>CAVXSL010000001.1:0-1341220 GCA_963764435.1 uncultured Actinomycetota bacterium
GCCCCGCGCGTTCCGCGTGATCTGTCGGAATCAGGGCATGGAGGCCAATGACGGATCCGTCAGTGCCAACGTTTTGGCAACAACCCAGCGATCGAGCCTGATCCAGAGCGTGTTGAGACGCCGTCGAGATCGTCGTCGATCAGCACGGTACACACATCGAGCATCGGCGCTGTTCGCCAAGCCCTCGCGGCCGTGCGGCCGTATGGAGGAGGTCATGGGCGTGAGTCGCGGAAGGATGAAGTCGCCTGGCATCGGGCTGGTCCTAGACACCTGCTGACGAACCGCTCGACGAGCCCGGCTCGTGCCTGACGACTCGGGCGACATCGTCGTCGTCGAAGGCGCCGAGGCGAATCGCGCCGAGCTCATGGACTCTCATCGGCGTACTCATGACGATCGGCGCCATCGATGCGGCAAAAAGTCTCCGTTTCTCAGAGGGCTTTGTGGCGTGTGCCAGTGCGTTCACAGGTGTTGGACGGCGTCATTTCGTGAGGTCGAGCCTCGTCGTGCGTCAGCACGGTGCCTGCCTGCTTCGCTCCGGAACGTGCTCGTTCAGCGTCGACCTGGAAGCGCACCGCTGGCCGGTGGCTTCATCTCTTCCGCGTCCGATGTCAGGCAAGCGTCCATGAAATTCCCTGATTAGACGGGCGTTTACGCACACCCGTGGACTGGCCGTTTCAGACCCCGGGTGGCTCGAGCGATCACGTTCCATGGCAGTCGTGGGCGTTGCCGGATGTCGCAGGATTCCGTCCAGTGCCGGGCTGGCCGGCCACCTCGTGCGCGTAACCCTATGGGGTCGGACAGAGCGAGTAAACCCCCGTGGGGCGGCGGACCGGTTCCACTACCGTAGGGACCTGCTTGGAGCGCACTCGCCCAATCGTGCGACACCGAGACTCGGTTCAAAGGTGACCACCGTGCGGATCAGCCAACTGGTCCGTCCCGTTTCGACCCGGAGAGCAGGAATCCCGATGACCCAGCACCTCACGAGCGACATCGCACCACCCGATGAGAACGCATCTGTTTCGTCGTTCCTCGAAGGCCTCGTCTCGGCCGTCGAGAATGTCCTCGCCGCGATCGACTGGAGTGCGATCGAGGACCTCTTCACGACCATCGCGCCGTACTTCCCGGTCGCGATCGCTGGGACGATCGTATGGGGGCTATGGATCTATCGCTTCGCCCTATCTCGGCGGGCACGACCGATTCACAACGATCACCGGGCGACCACGTCGGTCGTCGTCCCGTCGTTCCACGAGGATCCCGACATCCTCATGCAGTGCCTCGACACCTGGCGCTCGCAGGATCCCGACGAGATCATCATCGTCCTGGACGTCGCGGACCTCGAGGCCTATGACCGGATCACCGCCTTGGGCGATCCAGCGGGTCAAGCCCGTCCTGTTCCATCACGTCGGCAAGCGCTCGGCGCTCGGCGTCGGGATCCGGCTGGCGCGGTACGAGCTGCTCGTCCTCACCGACTCCGACACCCGTTGGCAGCGACGGGCTGCTCCGCAACGTGCAGATGCCGTTCATCGATCCCGACGTCGGTGGCGTCGGCACCCAGCAGAACGTGTACCAGCGCGACACCAGCGTCTGGCGGCGGATCGCCGACTGGCTGGTCAACCTGCGGTACTACGACTACGTTCCGGCGATGGGACGGGCGGGCGCGGTGCCGTGCGTCTCCGGTCGCACCGCGGCCTACCGGCGCACGGCCGTCCTGCCGGTGCTCGAGAACCTCGAGAACGAGTTCTTCCTCGGTCGCCGATGCGTCGCCGGCGACGACGGCCGGCTCACCTGGCTGGTCCTGGCCTCGGGCTACAAGACCGTGCACCAGTCGATCGCCCGCGCGCTCTCGATGTTCCCCGGCACTCGTTCACGGCGTTCGTCAAGCAGCGGGTCCGGTGGAGCCGGAACTCCTACCGCTGCTACCTGACCGCGATTGCGAAGGGCTGGCTGTGGCGGGTGCCGTTCGTCACCAAGGTGACCGTGCTGCAGATCCTGCTCACGCCGGTGACGATGGGGATGACCCTCGGCTACCTCATCTTCGCCCGGCTGGAGCTGACGCCGATCGGGCATCGCAGCTGGCCGCCGCATGGTTGCTGCTCGGCCGAGGCATCCGCGGCATTCTCGCACCTCCGCCGGCACCCGCCGGGACCTCGTCTTCCTGCCGCGTGCTTGCACTCACGGTGATCTTCATCGCGCTGCCGATCAAGCTTCTACGCGTTCGTCACGATGAACAAGCAGGGCTGGTTGACCCGACGCGCGGGTCAGGTCGGCGGCGACGGGCAGGCATCGACGTCGCTGGTCGGAAAGGCGAAGGCCGCCCCGATCGGTGCTCGGCGAGCGATCGATGAGGAGGTGGCCGCATGAGCATGCTCCGCAGACTTCTCGCCACGCTCGCGCTCGGTGTCGTGATCATCGCAGGGGCCGTCGGTGCGGCCCTCGTCGTCCAGGAGTTCGGTCCTGCCGAGCCCGAGCGCGCGAACGGGATCGCCGCCGACGGCCCCCAGGGCCGACCGTACCCGGGTGACCCGAACGGCGAGGCCGCTCTGGTGACCGCCGAACAGGAACGCATCGACCTCGTGAGCACCGTCGGAAGTTCGGTATCGTGGCAGGTCGATTGCGTTCGACGGGCCATATCGGGTTCCGACGGCACCGGCGTCCACGCTGGTGCTGCCAGCCAGACTCGAGCCGTACACCCTCGCAGATCTACAGGAACTCGCGCCGAAGACGTTCGTGGCGCAGCCGGACGGGTCCTTCCTCCTGTCCGAGAACCTCGTCGCCCTCGGGGGGGCCACGCTCGACCTGAACTCGGGCGGCCCGACGACGATCAGGATGCTCAGTGATCGTGAGGCGTTCGTCTCCATCATCGCGATCGGCGGCGCGTTCAAGGCGGTCGGTACCGCTGGGGCGCCGGTGGCGTTCGTGAGCCACGATCCCGCGACGGGAACTCCTGATACCGACACCACCGATGGGCGAGCGTACATCCGGGTCATCGGAGGTACGGTCGACCTTCGGCACGCAGGCTTCACCGATCTGGGCTTCTGGAGCGGCGAGACCGGGGGGCTTTCCCTGACCGGAGTCGAGAGTCGCGACCCGCAATCCGCGATAGGCGACCCACAGACTCCAGTCGGTGGCGCGCCGACGCTCAGCGGGGAGGAACTCTCCGAGCTGGTCGCCGACGAGGAACCTGCCCCGGGCCCCATCACGGGGGCGATCAGCGATGTGACGGTGAGCCGAAACGCCTTCGGCCTGTTCGTCTCGCTGGCGACAAAGCTTGCGATCCGTGGCGTCAGTGTCAGCGACAGCCTCGTTGACGGGATCGTCATGCATCGCCATGTGACCGAAAGCACGATCGAATCCAGCCGGTCGACCGGCAATGCCGTCGACGGCATCGTGGTTGAACCATCCAGCTCGGCGATCACCATGACGGCCGTGACTTCGTCCGGCAACGGCCGGAACGGGATCTCCGTGGATTGCCGTCCGCTCGCCGATCGGCCGACGGCAGGCGGCACGCCCGTGAGTGAATACGGCGATGTGCATGTGAACGACAGCATCGTCGCCGACAACTCGCGTTACGGCATCCAGGTGAATGGTGGACAGTCCATCACGATTGCAGACTCCGACATCACCGCCAACGTCGTCGGCATCGCGCTCGACGGTGGGGCATCCGGAGTCGATGTGTCGAACAACACGATGAGGGAACAGGGACGTCAGTCGATCTCCATTCGCGGTGGCGTCGACCAGACCACCGTCCACGACAACCGGCTCGAATCGGTGGACACGGGCGTACAGATCGCTGACGCCTCCGCGGCGATCGAGGACAACACGTTCACGGATGTCTCCAACCATGCCGTCACGCTGGTCGGTAAGGCGACGGGGGTCCGTGTCATTGGGAACACGATTGCCGGGTACGGTCGCACGCCGATTCATGACGACGCGGTCGGCGGGTACGTCGCAGGCAACGACACGGAGCAGTGGCAGAAGCAGGTCACGCCGAGCTCGGTGGTGCACACGATCGCCCAGCCGCTCACGCTCGTCTGGGTGAGCCTGGCAGTGCTGCTCCTGTTCACGGCGATGTCCGGCCGTCGAATGCGAAATTCACGTCACCCGTACTCGGATCGCCGACCGCTCACGGAACTCACGCCGGGCATCGTCTCCGTCGACAAGCTGAAAGGCAGGAATTGATGAGCGACACCGCTCGCACCAATCCGCCACCGTCGCACAGTTCGCCGCGCCGGCGTCTGGTGATCGTGATCGTGATCGCGCTCGTGGGTCTCGCGGTGCTCATCGTGGGCGCTGTGACCATCGCCTTGGCGGTCAGCCAGCACGACGAGGCTGGAGCTGACGGCGATAGGCCCGGCTCCGCTCCGGCGCCGCCGTCGCACGACGACGAAGACGACGACACTTCGGCGACCGCCCAGGCAACTGACGCGACGTGCCCGGAACCGACGGTGAACGTGGCAACGGGCGAGGATCTCCAGGCTGCACTGGACGACGCGCACCCAGGCGACGTGATCGGGCTCGCGCCCGGACGGTACGAAGGCGAGTTCGTGATGACCGCGGATGGTCGGCCGGATGACCCGATCACCCTGTGCGGCACTCGAGAGAGCGTGCTCGACGGCGGCGCCATCGAGGGCGGCTACGTCTTCCACCTCGACGGGGCCAAGCACTGGCGTGCTCCGGGCTTCACGGTCAGCAACGGGCAGAAGGGCGTGATGGCCGACGGCACGACCGGCCGGTCATCCAGGGCCTCACCGTGTCACGGGACCGGCGACGAGGCGATCCACCTGCGCAACGGCAGCACCGACAACCTCGTGCTCGACAACACCATCAGCGACACCGGACTCGCGCAAGCCGAAGTTCGGCGAGGGCGTCTACATCGGCACCGCCGAGAGCAACTGGTGCGACATCACCGACTGCGAGCCCGACGCGCAGCGACCGCAACGTCGTCGAAGGCAACACGATCACGCGACACCACGTCCGAGACCGTCGACATCAAGGAAGGCACGACCGGCGGTGTCCTCGTCGGCAACACGTTCGACGGAGCGGCGATGGCGGAAGCCGACTCCTGGGTCGACGTCAAGGGCAACAACTGGCTGATCCAGGGCAACACCGGCACGGGATCTCCCGCCGACGGCTTCCAGACCCACGAGATCCTCGACGGCTGGGGCAACGGCAACGTCTTCCGCGAGAACACGGCGAACCTGAGCGCAGACGGGGTGCGGCTTCTCCCTGAGCCCGAGCGGCGACAACGTCGTGGCAGCTGCGACAACACGGTCACCGGGCCGAGAGCCGAGCTCACCAACGTCGATTGTCGCGACTGAGGCGCGCGTTCGCAGCGAACATGCGCCGGCACACGCGCGCTCAGCGCGATGAGACCGACGTGCGCGATCAGCACGAGGTGAACGACGTGACCGACGAGAACGACGAGACACGAGACACCTGGAGGAACGCGGCATGACCACCGAGCGAAACCATCGATCCCCGATGCGTCGTGGAGCATCCGCGCATCACCGTCATCGGCACCGGCTACCTGGGCGCCACCCACGCGATCTGCATGGCCGTCCTCGGCTACGAGGTGCTCGGCGTCGACATCGACCGAGCGAAGATCGACGGCTGCCGCGGGCGAGGTGCCGTTCTTCGAGCCCGGCCTGCCCGAGATGCTCGCCGAAGGCCCTGGACACGGGCCGGATCTCGGTTCACCACCGACTTCGACGAGGCCGCGGCAGTTCGGCGACGTCCACTTCATCTGCGTCGGCACGCCCGCAGGCGGACGGGCTCGCACGCCGCGGACCTCACCTACGTGGAGCGCGCGTTCGACGCGACCTCGCGACGCGAATCACCAGCGAAGGCGCCTGGTCGTCGGCAAGTCGACGGTGCCGGTCGGCACCGCCGCCCGGCTCACCGGCAGATCGTCCAGGACGACGTCCGCCGGCCGGGAGCGAGGTCGAGCTGGCGTGGAACCCGGAGTTCCTGCGCGAGGGCTTCGCCGTCGAGGACACCCTGCATCCCGACCGACTGGTCTTCGGCGTCGCGTCGGCGTGGGCCGAGCGAGCAGCTCGCGGCCGCGTTCGCCCCGATCCTCGACGCAGGCGCACCCGTGGTGGTCACCGACCTGCCGACCGCCGAGCTGGTCAAGGTCGCCGCGAACTCGTTCCTGGCCACCAAGATCTCCTACATCAACGCGATGGCGGAGGTCTGCGAGGCGACCGGCGCCGACGTGCAGACCTGCTCGCCAAGGCGCTGGCCTACGACGACCGGATCGGCGGCCGGTTCCTCAAGCCCGGCCTCGGCTTCGGCGGCGGCTGCCTGCCCAAGGACATCCGCGCCTTCATGCACCGCGCCGAGGAGCTCGGCGTCGGGCAGGCGGTGGCGTTCCTGCGCGAGGTCGACGCGATCAACAACCGGCGTCGGCAGCGCACCGTCGACCTGGTCCGCGAGCTGGCCGGCGGCGAGCTGGACGGGGTCCGGGTCGCTGCCTGGGCGCGGCGTTCAAGCCCAACTCCGACGACATCCGCGACGCGCCCGGCGCTCGACGTCGCGCGGATGCTCCACCAGGAGGGCGCGGAAGTCGTCAGGTCTACGACCCGGAGGCGAACGAGAACGCCCGCCGTGCCTACCCCGACCTCGACTACGCCGACTCGCATGGCTGAGGCAGCTCGCCGACGCGGATGTCGTCGCGCTGCTGACCGAGTGGGACCAGTTCCGCCAAGCGGACCCCGAACGCTCGGCGCGCTCGTGAGCACCGCCGTATCGTCGACGGACGGGACGCACTCGATGCCGACGCGTACCGCGCCGCCGGGTGGGACTATCGTGCCCTCGGGCGTCCTGTGGCGCCCAAGGCGCTACGTGACACGCCATTCTCCGAGGGGCTCACGCTGGGCTGATTTCGTCGTGTGGGTGACAGCTCCAGCCGCGAATCCAGGAGCTCGCGGACATCCAGCCGTCCACTGCCTTACATGAGCGGATCGGCCGCTTGCGCCACAGGATGATCCAGTCCGGACCCCGGCATGACCGTTGCGACCTGTTGGGTGAACAGCCGAACCTCCCCTCGACGAACAGCGAGCCCGTAGGCGGAGAGCTCGTCGCGCACCGCGTGAGAATCGAAGGCGGTGGTGAGCGCCAAGACGATCGCTCGTCCGATGTCCTCTGAGGCTTCGGGTTCGTCGGGCAGGTGGCTGAGGAGGAGGGAGTCGTCTTCGACCTCGATGCCGAGACGGACCTGAACCTCGTGCGTGGGAGGGCTCATGGCTCGAACTTCGCACATCCGCTGTCGCCAGTCCACGGGCTTGCGGGCGGCCGACGATTCTGCCTGTGCGGCTACGGCGCCGTTCCGGCTTGACGCCCGAGGCGGATCTCGGGGCGGAACCCCACGGCTGCTGCTACGTGGTAGCGGGTGTGAGCCACCGCCCGACGGTGGAACGCGGGATGCCCGTGCGCTCGACGATCTGCGGGATGGTGAGATCCTGGGCCGCGAGCGCGACGACCTGGTCGCGGTGCTCGACGCCCCATGCGCCCCGCTTCGGTCCGTTGGCGGGCGAGGTCCGCGGGCGAGCGGCAACCGTGCGGGTGGACTGGGCGGCGAGGGCCGCGGGCTCGGCTGTGGCAGGGTGGACGGCGAGCATCGGGACGGCGGCCGGCATGGCGGTGGCCGGCTCGTACGGCAGGCAGCGGAACGGTGTCCGTCGCGCGCGCGTCGCGAACGGCGCCGAACACGGTGACCGCGGCGAGGTGGGTGACCATGAGCAGTGCGATACCCGGGATGGAGTTCACGAAGATGGCCACGCCCAGGCCCATCGCGAGACGGGACGGGTCGACCGTCACCACGTGGGCGGCGTTGCCGGCGACGGTGATCGCACCGAAGACGATGAACGTGACCCACGCGACCCATGTCCGGGCCTTCCCGAACAAGACGATGAGCATGGCCGCGATGGTGGCGACGTCGATGATGAAGGGAAACACGACGGCGTGGTCGGGCGACATCCCGCCGACCGCCATCGCGGTGTCGTAGAGCGCGCCCCACGAGATGTACATGGCGGCAGCGGCGAGGACCGCGAGGATGCATCCGAGGGCGAGCCGGAGCGTGGTCACGCGAGTAGGCTGCACGTCAGCCCTTCCATCGGCAGTAGCGATCGGGGTGGGTGAGGCCCCCGGTGAGCGTTGGCGCGCTCGTCAGGGGCCGTCTCACTGTAGCGCCCCGGAGCCGGTCGCGTTCCGGAGCCGCTCGGGCTGTGGAATGTCCCAGTCGCGACCTGCGGTCCCGGTCACGACAGGCGGTCGAGCCGCCGCAGGATGAGTCCCTCGCGGAGCGCCCACGGCGACACCTCGAGCTCGTTGACGCGGAAGGCTCGCATGGCCTCGGAGAGCACGACGGCGCCCGCGACGATCTGGAAGGTGCGGTCGACGGTGATGCCGGGCAGGGCGGGCCGCGCATCCGCCGGGATCTTGGCGAGGCGTGGCGTCCAGTCATCGAGGCCGCGCCGGCTGAGCACGTTGCGCTCGGTGGATCCCACCCCTTCCTCGATCGTGCCGGCGAGCCTCGCGAGCGAGCGGATCGTCTTCGACGATCCCACGACGTGGTCGGGCGCCGGGAGGTCGCGGAACGCCCCCATCGCGTCGGCGAGCACGGCCCTCGCATGCCCGCGGAGGTTCGCGACCTGCGCGGACGAGGGCGGGTCGTCGGGGAGGAACGCGACGGTCGAGCGGCCTGCGCCGAGGGGGAGCGAGCGCGCGACATCCGGCCCCTCGTCGACGCCCTGGGCGATCTCGAGCGAACCGCCGCCGATGTCGAAGAGAAGTACTCGCCTGGCCGACCAGCCGTACCAACGGCGAACGGCGAGAAAGGTGAGCCGCGCCTCGTCGTCGCCCGAGAGCACCTGCAGCTCGACGCCGGTCTCCTGCGCCACGCGGGCGAGCACGTCATCGCCGTTCGACGCCTCGCGGATAGCGGAGGTCGCGAACGCGAGGAGCTCCTCGATTCCCTCCTCGCGGGCGGCGTCGACCGCGTCGGCGACGGCGACGAGGATCGCCGCGATCCCGATGTCGCTGATGGCGCCGTCGGGCTCGAGGTACCGCATGAGCCGCAGGACCCACTTCTGCGATGCGGTCGGGACCGGACGGGCACCGGGATGGGCGTCGACGACCAGCAGGTGCACCGTGTTGGAACCCACGTCGAGAACCCCGAGGCGCATGCTGTGAGCGTAGCCGCTTGCAGGTGTGCGAGAGGGCCGTTCTCGTGCATACTGGTGCGACTGGGACGACTGTCCCACTTCATCGACGTCGGAGGTCGAGAGGAGCCAGATGGCCCGCATCCCCGCATCCGAGCGTCGCACTGCGCTCATCGAGGCTGCACTGCGGGTGGTGTCCCGTGAGGGCCTCGCCGCCGCCACCACGCGCGCGATCGTCGCCGAGGCCGGGATGTCGCTGGCCAGCTTCCACTACGCGTTCGACTCCCGCGACGAGCTCGTCGACGAGCTCATCACCACCGTCGTCGCGCGCGAACAGCAGGCGGTCGTCCCCGATCTCACGCCTGGACAGAGCCTCGCCGCGCTCCTCGAGTCGGGCATCCTCGGCTACTTCGAGCACCTCAAGGCCGACCCCGAGTACGAGCAGGCGATGCTCGAACTCACCCAGTACGCACTGCGCTCGCCCGAGCGGCATCCGTTCGCCGTCGCGCAGTATGCGCGGTACGCCGAGTTCGCGGAGCGCTCGCTCGAGCTCGCTGCAGACGTCGCCGACGTCGGCTGGCGCGTACCCGTGCCGGAGGTGGCGCGGGTGCTCGTGGCCTTCATCGATGGATTGACCCTCACCTGGCTCGTCGACCGCGATGACGCCACTGCCCGGGCGGTCGCGCGTGCGGCTGCCGACGCCCTCTCGAGAATGGCCGAGCCCAGATGACGAACCTCGACGAAGCCTCCGGCGCCACGCCCGCTCCCGCCACCGCCGCGCTCGGCGAGCCCACCCGGCCCGTCGGCGCCGGCTGGATCGCCGCGTTCGCCTCGATCTGGTTCGGCATCTGGATGGCGCAGCTCACGCCGGTGCAGCTGCTGCTGCCCGCCCAGATCGATGCGCAGCTGCATCCCGAGGACTGGGTCGACAGCGTGATGGCGTTCGGCGTCATCTCGGGCATCACGGCGCTGTTCGTGATCGTCGCCTACCCGCTCACGGGTGCCCTGTCCGATCGCACCACCTCGCGTTTCGGCCGCCGGCGGCCGTGGATCGCCGGGGGCGCGCTGGCGTTCGCCCTCTCGCTCGTGGCGCTCGGCTTCCAGACCGAGGTGTGGGCGATCGGCCTGGCCTGGGTCGTGGCATCGATCGCGTTCTGCGTCATGACCGCCGCGCTCACCGCGACGATCTCCGATCAGGTCCCCGTGCGCCAGCGCGGCTTCGTCTCGGGCTGGATGTCGGCGCCGCAGGCGGTGGGCATCATCGTCGGCCTCGTGGTCGTGACGATGCTCGTGCCCGGCACGGTGGCCGGTTACGCCGTTCTCGCGGTCGCACTGCTGGTGCTTGCACTGCCCTTCCTCCGGTTGCACGACGAGCCGCTCGCACCGGGGGAACGCGCTCGGGTGACGGCGCGCAGCGTGATCGCGAGCCTCTGGATCAGCCCGCGACGACACCCCGACTTCGGCTGGACCCTCGCGAGCCGCGTGCTCGTCTCGGTCGGGAACGCGCTCGGCACGAGCCTGCTGCTCTACTTCCTCATGTTCGGCCTCGAGGACCCGAATGCCGAGGAGGACCTCATCGTCCTCACGCTGATCTACATGGTGTTCGTGATCCTCGCCTCGCTCCTGCTCGGCAGGCTCTCCGACCGCCTCGGCCGCCGACGCGTCTTCGTCTTCGTGGCCGCCGGCCTGCAGGGCCTCGCCGCAGTGCTGCTCGCGTTCGTGCCCGACCTCACGGTCGCGATGATCGGCGCCGGACTCCTCGGGCTCGGCTACGGCTGCTTCCTCTCGGTCGACCAGGCGCTCGCGACCCAGGTGCTTCCCGACCCGGCGACGCGCGGCAAGGACCTCGGCATCATGAACATCGCCTCCGCAGTGCCCCAGTCCCTCGGCCCGTTGCTCGGCGGGCTCGCCGTGCTCGCGACGGGGTCGTTCACCCTCGTGTTCGTGCTGAGCGCACTCTGCGCCCTCGGCGGGGCGCTGACGGTCATGCGAGTCCGGAGCGTGCGGTGATGGCTCTCGACCTGCGGTTCGGCGACCCGGCGACGGATGTCCCGGACTGGCTCGATCCCGCGACGTACTGGCCGGCGCTCACCGCCGCCACCCGCCACCTCGACGCGCCGGTCGGCACGATCCACCTCGGCGCCCTCCGGCACAACGCCCGCGACATGACCCGCCGCGCCGAGGGCACGCCCATCCGCATCGCCTCGAAGTCGGTGCGGGTGCGCAGCGTGATCGAGGCCCTCCTCGAGCAGCCCGGCTACCACGGCGTGCTCGCGTACACGCTCGCCGAGGCGCTGTGGCTCGCCGACACGGTGGACGACCTCGTGGTGGGTTACCCCACGGCGGAGCGCGGCGGCATCCGACGACTGGGCAGTGACGCCGCCCTCGCGAGCCGCATCACGCTGATGGTCGACTCGCCGCAGCAGCTCGACCTCATCGACGAGGTGCTGCCGCCCGCCAGGCGTGAGGAGCTCCGCGTGTGCCTCGAGCTCGATGCCTCGTGGGCCGTCCCGGTGCTCGGGCACCTCGGCGTCCGTCGCTCGCCCGTGCACGAGCCCGCCGACGCTGGAGCGCTGGCTGCGTACATCGCGGGTCGACCCGGCTTCCGACTCGTCGGCATGATGGCGTACGAGGCGCAGATCGCGGGCGTCGTCAACCGGCCCGCCGGCCGGCCCGTCGACGGCGCGGTGAATCGCTGGATGCAGGCCCGTTCGATGCCCGAGCTCGTCGAGCGGCGGGCCCGGGCCGTGGCGGCAGTGCGAGAGCACGCCGAGCTCGAGTTCGTGAACGGCGGCGGCACCGGCTCGATCGAGGCGACGCGCGGCGGATGCCTCGGTCACCGAGATCGCCGCAGGCTCCGGCCTGTTCGGCGGCCATCTCTTCGACGGCTACGCCCACTTCACGCCCGCCCCGGCGGCGGCGTTCGCCCTCGATGTGGTGCGATCGCCGAGCCCCGACCACGCCACCGTCCTCGGCGGCGGATGGATCGCGTCGGGGCCGCCCGCCGCCGACCGCGTGCCGCGGATCGTGTGGCCCGAGGGTCTCACGATGCTCCCGCGGGAGTCGGCGGGCGAGGTGCAGACGCCGGTCACGGGTCGCGCCGCGCGGAGCCTCCGCGCGGGCGATCGGGTGTGGTTCCGGCACACCAAGTCGGGCGAACTCTCCGAGCACCTGAACGAGTTCGCCGTGGTGGACGGCGACGAGGTGGTCGACGCGGTGCCGACGTACCGAGGAGAGGGGAAGGCGTTCCTATGACGGCGAGCGGGGAAACGTGGCGCAATTGGGGTCGAACCGAGGCCGTGCGACCGCTGCGTGTCGAGCGGCCCGCCACGGCCGAGGCGGTGCAGCGGGCAGTGGCGGCGGCGGCGGCATCCGGCCTGCGCATCAAGCCCATCGGCTCGGGACACAGCTTCACCGGCATCGCGGTGGCACCGGGCGTGCAACTCGACCTCAGCCGACCTGACGGGCGTCGTCGACGCGGATGTCGCGACCGGCCGGGTCACGCTCGCCGCCGGCACGCGCCTGTACCAGTTGCCCGCGTTGCTCGCGCCCTACGGGCTGGCGATGCCGAACATGGGCGACATCGACCGCCAGACCATCGCGGGTGCCACCTCGACGGGCACGCATGGCACCGGCCTCGGGTTCGGCGGACTCGCGACGCAGATCGTCGCTGCGAGGCTCGTCACGGGGACGGGCCAGCTCGTCACCGTGAGCGAGACAGAGCGGCCCGAACTGCTCCCAGCGGTGCGCCTCGGCCTCGGCGCGCTCGGCGTGCTCGTCGAGGTTACCCTGCAGCTCGTGCCGCGGTTCGTGCTCCACGCGGTGGAACGGAGCGCGCCCTTCGACGAGGTCTTCGACGCGTGGCTCGACCTGGTGCGGGCGGAGGACCACTTCGACGTCTACTGGTTCCCGCACACCCGGACCGCGCTGACGAAGACGAACACCCGCCTGCCCGGCGACGCGCCACGCAAGCCCATCGGACCGGTGTCCCGCTGGATCGACGACGAGTTCCTCGCGAACGGCGTGTTCAGGGGCATCTGCGCGCTCGGCCGCGTTGTGCCTGCCACAACACCGCCGTTGGCGCGCGTGGTCCAATCGCTCTCGCCCGACCGCGAATTCACCGACTTCTCGCCCAGGGTGTTCACCACGCACCGATCAGTGCGGTTCCGGCGAGATGGAGTACGCGATCCCGCTCGAGGCGGTGCCCGACGCCATGCGGGAGGTGCGCGCGCTCATCGAGCGGAGGGGATGGCGCATCAGCTTCCCGATCGAGGTGCGCTCCGCGGCATCCGACGACAACTGGCTCTCGACCGCCTACGGGCGGGAGACCGGCTACATCGCCGTGCACCGGTACTTCCGCGAGGATCCGCGCGAGTACTTCACGGCGGTCGAGGAGATCATGCGAGGCTTCGGCGGTCGGCCGCACTGGGGCAAGCTGCACACGCAGACGGCCGAGACCCTCCGCGAGGTGTACCCGCGCTTCGACGACTTCCTTCGGGTGCGCGACGAGCTCGACCCCGAGCGCCGGTTCGCCAACCCGTACCTGGAGCGGGTGCTCGGACGCACGGGGGAGGAGCGGATGCCGCCGGCTCGGTCCTATGGCGCGGCCGGGGCGTGAACGAGGGGCGAATGCCGCAACCGGCATCGCGTCGAGAGGAGCACGCAGAAGCAACGGAACGACGCACGAATCCGGCGTCAGGGCGTGCGTCGGCGCAAGGTGATGGAGCCGAGCACGATGGAACCGATGATCCACGCACCGACCACGAGGAGCTTCGACGCGATCCACTCCGCGTCCTCGTCGCCGGTCGCGACGGCGTTGAGGGCGTCGATAGCGTACGTGAGCGGGAGCCATTCGCTGATCGCCTCGAGCGCCTCGGGCAGCTGGTCGGTGGGCAGGAAGATGCCACCGAGAAGTATCTGCGGGAAGACGAACACCGGCAGGAACTGCACGACCTGGAACTCGGTGCGCGCGAAGGCGCTCGCCAGCAGGCCGAGCGCCGTGCCGAGCAGCGCATCGCAGATCGCGGTGGCGAACAGCAGCCACAGCGACCCCTCGATCTCGAGGCCGCACACCCACACCGCGAACGAGACCGCGATCGCGGTCTGGAAGATCGCGAGGAAGCCGAACGCGAGGGCGTAGCCGAGGATGAAATCACCCTTGCCGAGCGGCATCGAGAACAGCCGCTCGAGCGTGCCGCTGCGTCGCTCCCGGAGGGTGGCGATGCTCGTGACGAGGAACATCACGATGAACGGGAAGAGCGCGAGCATCGCCGGCCCGATGGTGGCGAAGACGTCGGTGTCCGTGAATATCCACGCGACGAGGCCGATGAGCAGGCTCGGCACGACGAGCAGCATCACGATGGTGCGCGGGTCGTGGCGGATCTGGGTGAGCACCCGACCCGCCGTCGCGAACGTGCGGGTGAGCGTCATCGTGCCGCCCCCGCCCCGGGCTCCGGCCGCAGGTCGGGCTCGCCGCGCTCGATCAGTCGCAGGAACGCCTCCTCGACGTCGTCGGTGCCGGTGGCCTCGAGCACGCCGGGCACGGTGTCGTCGGCGAGCAGTTCGCCATCCCGCATGAGCAGGAGGCGATCGCATCGCCTGGCCTCGTCCATCACGTGACTCGAGACGAGCAGGGTCGCGCCATCGCGGGCCAGCCGGTGGAACAGGTCCCAGAGCTCCACACGGAGGACCGGATCGAGCCCCACGGTCGGCTCGTCGAGCACGAGCACCTCAGGGGCGCCGAGGAGTGCCGCAGCGAGCGACACGCGACTGCGCTGGCCGCTGGAGAGCGAGCCGACGAGCCGGTCGGCGACCGAGCCGAGATCGGTGCGGGCGATGACCGCCTCGACATCGGATGCCGGTGCGCCGAGCACCTTACGGAAGTACGCGAGATTCTGACGCACCGTGAGGTCGTCGTAGACGCTCGTCTGCTGCGTCATGTAGGCGACGCGGTTTCGAAGCTGCGATGTGCCTGCGGGGCGGCCCAAGACGTCGATCGTGCCCGACTCGACGATCTGTACACCGACGATCGAGCGCATCAGGGTCGTCTTTCCGCACCCGCTCGGACCCAGGAGCCCGACGATGCGCCCCTTCGGAACCGTGAGCGAGAGCCCGTTCAGCACGGGGATGCGTCCGCGGCGCACGTGGAGGTTGCTGACCACCACGGCCGGCGGTGCCGAGGCATCCGCGTTATTCATCATGTGCTGAATTCTGCGCCGCGCCGCGGGACACTGTCAAGCACCGGACTCGCGCCGGTGAGGTGCCACTGGATCGCGGGCGCGACCCGCGCGACGATCTCGTCGTCGGAGAGCGAGGCGACGGGCTCGAACGCGAGCACGTAGCGCACCATGATGATGCCCACCACCTGGGATGCCGCGAGCTCGGCGCGCAACTCCGCATCTGCCGCACCGCCGAGGCTCGTCGCCAGGCGCTGCATGATCTCGCGCCGCAGGAACTCGCGGAGCATCCGGGCGACCGGTCCGTGGCCGAGCGCGGACCGGAGGGCCGCAACCGCCGCCGGACGGACGGACGGGTTGTCCCAGGCGGCCAGGACCCCCCGCAGCAGCCGCGCGCCGAGCTCTTCCACCGGTCCCTCGAGCGCGCCCCGAACGATGCGGTCGGGCCGCAGCGGGACGGCCACGACCGCCGCCGCGAGCGCGGACTTGTCATCGAAGTAGTGGTGCACGAGCGACGGATCGACCCCCGCCCGACGCGCGATGGAACGGATCGACGCGCCCTCGTACCCCCTCTCGCCGAACTCCGCGGTCGCGGCGTCGATGATGCGGGCCTTCGTGTCGTCGCGGTTCGCCCCGCGGGGCCGGCCGCGGCGACGGGGCTCTGCAGGCTGCTCCACAGGCTGAGCCTACGCCCGGAGGCGCCCGGCACTTCCCTTCGAGTCTCATGGGAAGCACAGCTGGCCCGACCGGCCGATCGATAGGATGAGGGCAACCCCGGTTTCGTCGCCAACGCGCAAGGAGTCCGCGCCATGGAATGGCTCATTCCCGTCATCATCGTCCTCGCGCTCGCGGCGATCATCGGCATCTACCTCTGGGCGACGTACAACTCTCTCGTGACGCTCAACGTCCGGGTCGACGAGGCGTGGAGCGACATCACGGTGCAGCTCAAGCGCCGAGCCGACCTCATCCCCAATCTGATCGAGGCCGTCAAGGGCTATGCGGCGCACGAGAAGGCGGTGTTCGAGAACGTGACGCGGGCGCGCGCCGAGACGCTGCAGGCACAGGGACCCGCCGAGGCATCCGTCGCCGAGAATCACATGCAGCAGGCGCTGAAGTCGATCTTCGCGGTCGCCGAGGCGTACCCGCAGTTGCAGGCGAGTCAGAACTTCCTACAGCTGCAGGCGGAGCTCGTCGACACCGAGGACAAGATCCAGGCGTCGCGACGTTTCTACAACGGCGGCGTGCGCGAGCTGAACACGAAGATCAAGGTGTTCCCCAACACCCTGTTCGTGCGCAGCCTGGGCTTCCGCGAGCGCCTGTTCTTCGAGGTCACGGAACCAGCGGCGATCGCCGAGCCGCCGCGCGTGCAGTTCTAAGGGCCGGCGTTGTACCGAGCGATCGCCAGGAACAAGCGCAACACCTTCTTCATCATCCTGTTCTTCGTGGTCATCGTCGGCGGGCTCGGCTGGCTGGCTGCGTGGGTCTACCAGGACATCACGATCGTCATCGTGACCGTCGTCATCGCGGGCGCGTACGCGCTGATCCAGTACTTCACGGCCGACAAGCAGGCCGTCGGGATGTCAGGCGCAGTCCAGCTGCGCAGCAAGGCCGACAACCCTCGCCTCTGGCGCACGGTGGAGAACCTGTCGATCACGACGGGCTCGCCGATGCCGAAGGTGTACATCATCTCCGACCCGGCGCCGAACGCGTTCGCCACTGGCCGCGACCCGGACCACGCGATCGTCGCCGCGACCACCGGCCTGCTCGAGATCATGGACGACGCCGAGCTCGAAGGCGTCATGGCGCATGAACTCGGGCACGTGCGCAACTACGACATCCGCCTCTCGATGATCGTGTTCGGGCTCGTCGTGGCCATCGGCTTCATCTCCGACATGTTCCTGCGCATGACGTTCTTCGGGGGTCGCAACAACAACCAGAACCCGGTCATGCTGATCGTCGGGCTCGTCGCGATGCTCATCGCGCCGCTCGTTGCGAGCCTCGTGCAGCTCGCGGTCTCACGGCAGCGCGAGTATCTCGCGGATGCCACGGGCGCGATGACCACGCGGCATCCCGATGCCCTCGCGCGCGCCCTCGAGAAGCTCGAGGCGTACGGACGGCCGATGCGACGGCAGAACTCGTCGATGGCACACCTGTGGATCGCCGACCCGCTGCGCCCCGGTGTCATCGACCGGCTCTTCGCCACCCACCCGCCGATTCCCGAGCGCGTCAAGCGGCTCGAGGCGATGGGCGGCGCGTTCTAGTCGTATCGTGCGGTCAGGCCGCAGCGAGCTCGGCGCGGAGCGCCGGCGCGAGGTCGCCGCGGTCGACGACGTCGACGTCGTCGAGTCCCTGCCACGCCGCCGCCCGCCACAGCACCGGGAGCAGCCGCTCGGCCGTATCGGTCGGTGCGCCCGGCTCGGACCACGCCGACTGCACGCGCAGCACTCGGGCCTTGCGATCGCTCTTGAGGTCGACGCGCCCGACGACCTCGTCGTCGAGGAGCACGGGAAGGGAGTAGTAGCCGAACTTCCGGTCGGGCTCGGGGGTGTAGATCTCGATCCGGTAGTGGAAGCCGAACAGCCGCTCGGTGCGAGGCCGGAACCACACCACGGGGTCGAAGGGCGAGAGCACCGCCGCGGCCGCGAGTCGCCGCGGCTTGCGGGCGTCGCGATGCAGCCACGTCGGCGTCGGCCGGCTCCCGGTCGCCCATCCCGGAACCTCGACCGGCAGGAGCTCGCCGGCATCCTCGAGGTCGCGGATCGCGGATCGAACCTGCGGGCGCTTCATGCGCCAGTAGTCGGCCAGATCGGCCTCGGTCGCGATGCCGAGAGCGGATGCCGCTCGGTTGATGAGCTCGCGCACGGCATCGGCCTCGGCGGGCGGCTCGCCGAGCAACTCGGAGGCGAGCGCCTGCTCGGGCAGGGCGTAGACCCGCTCGAACCGGCGCCGCTCGACGCAGACGACCTCGCCCACCCGGAACATCCACTCCAGGGTGCGCTTGACGTCGGACCAGCCCCACCACGGCCCACGTCGCTCGTTGGCATCGTGCTCGATGGCGCTCGCCGGCATCGGCCCGTTGGCGGCGAGCTCGCTGCGCAGCCAGTCCGCGAGCGAACGGTTCTCGACGAGCCACCCGCCCCACTCGCTGCCGCTGCGGCGGTACTCCTCGCGACGGAACTCGAACAGCGGCCACAGCTCGCGAGGGATGAACGCCGCCTGGTGCGCCCAGTATTCGACCATGCGGCCGCGGCGCCCCGAGGTGAGCCGATCGAGGAGCGCACGATCGTACGCTCCGAGGCGACTGAAGGCCGGAAGATAATGGCTGCGCTCGAACACGTTGACCGAGTCGATCTGCAGGAGGCCCATCCGGTCGACGGCGCCGCCCACCTGCCGCAGGCCGGGCGGGGTCGAAGCGGGTCGCCCGAAACCCTGCGCGACGAGCGCGATGCGCCGTGCGAGGGCGGGGCTGACCGAGTCGACCATGGTCTTCCGACCCTATCGGTGGCCACCGACAACGGGGAGTCCCATGCCATGCCGCGTATGCGGCGCGCCTAGACTGGAGCGATGGCGGAGTCCAACGAGCAGGGTCGGAGCAGACCGGCCAGGCGGAGTCGGTCCGCGGAGCCGGTGACCCCGTCGCCCACATCTGCGGTCGCGCCCGAGTCTGCGCCCACGAATGTGTCCGCAGCCGATCGCGCCGCCAGCGCATCCGTTCCGTTCGGCATGCGGATCGCGGCGGAGTGGTCATGGCGGCTCCTCCTCGTCGCCGGCGTGATCGCAGTGGTCATCTTCCTCATCATCCAGCTGCGCCTGATCATCATCCCGCTCCTCGTCGCGCTGCTGCTCGGCGCGCTCCTCGTTCCGTTCTCGGAGTTCCTGCAGCGCCATCGCTGGCCGAAGTGGCTCGCTGTCACGGTTGCGATGCTCTCGGCGCTGACGTTCGTCGGCGGCCTGCTCACGCTCGGCATCTCGCAGATCGTGCGAGGTTCCGACGAGCTCGCCGCGCAGACGGTCGTGGCGTGGGAGGAATTCCGCGCCTGGCTCCTCGAAGGCCCGTTCAATATCACGGAACAGCAGCTCAACGCCTTCGTGGAGCAGGTGATCGGCTCGGCGCAGCAGGACGGCAGCGTGCTGCTGAGCGGAGCCCTGACGGTGGGGAGCACGCTCGGACACTTCATCACCGGCATGCTCCTCGCGCTCTTCGCGACGCTGTTCATCCTCATCGACGGCCGCGGCATCTGGCGCTGGGTCGTCCGCACGTTCCCAAGGCGTGCGCAGGCCGCCGTCGACGGCGCGGGCCGGGCCGGCTGGGCAACGCTGGAGAACTTCGTGAAGGTGCAGATCCTCGTCGCCACCATCGACGCGATCGGCATCGGCCTCGGGGCGTTCCTGCTCGGAGTTCCGCTGGCCGTACCCATTGCGATCCTGGTCTTCCTCGGCTCCTTCATCCCGATCGTCGGTGCCGTGGTCACCGGCGCGCTCGCCGTGTTCGTCGCGCTGGTCTACAACGGCCCGGTGATCGCGCTCATCATGCTCGCCATCGTCTTGCTGGTGCAGCAGGTCGAGGGCCACGTGCTGCAGCCGCTCATCATGGGCACGGCCGTGAAGGTGCATCCGCTCGGTGTCGTGGTCGCCGTGGCCACCGGATCGCTCCTGGCCGGCATCCCTGGCGCGCTCTTCGCCGTGCCGGTCGCGGCCGTGCTCAACGTGATGATCCAATACATCTCCGGCGGGTCGTGGAGGGACGAGCCGGCGCCCCCGGTGACCGAGGAGACCCCGTCGCCGCTCTGGCGCACCGTGCCGCAGCGACCGGGTTATCAGCGAGGAGAATGAACGCGTGATCACGACCATCCCGGGACCCGGCCTCGCAGAGTTCGAGCACGCGAGGGTGATCGTGTCGAGCGTCGCCCGGCGCACGCCGATGGAGTCGTCGCGATTCCTCGCCGATCGCCTGGGTGCGCCCGTGTACCTCAAGTGCGAGAATCTCCAGCGCACAGGCTCCTACAAGCTGCGCGGCGCCTATCACTGCATGGCCGCCCTGAGCGACGACGAGCGTGCCCTCGGTGTGGTCGCGGCATCTGCCGGCAACCATGCACAGGGCGTGGCGTACGCGGCGCGGGAGCTCGGCATCCGGGCCACCATCTTCATGCCGGTCGGTGTCGCCCTGCCGAAGCTCGACGCGACCCGCGCCTACGGCGCCGACGTCGTGCTCAGCGGCGACTCGATCGGCGAGACCATGGAAGCGGCCGCCGCCTTCGCCGCCGAGACCGGCGCGGTCGTCATCCCGCCGTTCGACCATCCCGAGGTCATCGCCGGCCAGGGAACGCTCGGCCTCGAGATCCTCGAGCAGGCACCGGATGCCACCACCATCGTCGTGCCCGTCGGCGGCGGCGGCCTCGCCGCCGGCATCGCGAGTGCGGCGAAGCAGCAGGCAGCCCGGGAGGGCCGACCGCTGCGCGTCATCGGGGTGCAGGCCGAGAACGCAGCTCCGTACGTCGCCTCGCTCGCGGCGGGCGAGCCGCGCGGGGTGCCCGTCGTGCCGACGATCGCAGACGGCATCGCCGTCTACCGCCCGGGGGAGCTGAACTTCGCCATCATCCGCGAGACGGTCGACGAGATCGTCACCGTCTCGGAGGACGACATCGCACGCGCCCTTCTGGTGCTCCTGGAGCGCGCGAAACTCGTCGTCGAGCCGGCCGGAGCCGTCGCCGTCGCGGCGATCATGACGGGCGCGGTGCAGTCCGCCGGTCCCGTCGTCGTGGTGCTCTCGGGTGGCAACATCGATCCGCTGCTCATGCAGCGTGTCATGGCGCACGGGCTCGCGGCATCCGACCGCTACCTCACGATCAGCGTGGGGCTGCCCGATCGGCCGGGCCAGCTCGCGCGAGTGGCCGAACTGCTCGCTGCAGCCAACGCGAACGTCATCGAGGTGCTCCACACGCGCCACGGGTCGGGCCTGCAGATCTCGGAGGTCGAACTGCGACTCTCGGTCGAGATCCGGGGAACCGAGCATCGTGCCGCGGTGGTGGAGACTCTGCGGCGCGCAGGGTACGACCCCAAGGTCGAGGTCGACTAGGCTTCGACCTCGATGGACTGACGCGCTACCTGCCGCTCCAGGTCTCGACTCCGGTGACCTTCACCGAGATCTCCCGGCCGTTCGGGGTCGTGTAGCTCGTGGAGTCGCCGACCTCGAGGCCCATGATCGCGGCACCGAGCGGCGACTGCTCGCTGAACACGTCGAGCTCGGAATCGCCGCCGATCTCGCGGCTGCCGATGAGGAACGTCTCCTCGTCGCCAGCGATGACTGCGGTGATCACGGTGCCGGGCTCGACGATGCCCGACGACGTGGGCGCCTCGCCGACCTGGGCGGTGCGCAGCAGCTCCTTGAGCTGGCGGATGCGGGCCTCCTGCTTGCCCTGCTCGTCCTTCGCGGCGTGGTACCCGCCGTTCTCCTTGAGGTCGCCTTCCTCCCGCGCGGCCTCGATGCGCTTGGCGATCTCCTCGCGCCCGCGCGTGGAGAGCTCCGCGAGCTCGGCTGCGAGCCGGTCGAATGCCTCCTGCGTGAGCCAGGTGACAGTGGCGTCCTGCGCCATGGTGCACTCCTGAGATAGACATGACGCCCCGAGGTCTCCCGGGGCGAATCCCCCATATTAGGTGAGCCAGCAGCTCGAAATCAAACCCGTGTTCGCCGTGCGCGCAACCCGTACCGTCTCAGTGAAGGTGCGCAGATGCTGCTCCGATGCAGGGATCTCGACGACCCGCCAGCCGACCACCGTGAAGTCCTCGTCGAGCGCCTGCACGATGCACGCCGTCGCATTGCCGGGCGGTACCGAGAGGGTCCAGCTGACCTCGACCGCGCGTTGCTCGTTCAGGAGCCGGTGGGCCGTGTCAGTGGCCTGCACGGTGGGCGTCTGGCCGTCGAGGCCCGCCCAGACGACCCACGCGACGAGCACGATCGCGAACGCCACGGCGGCGCCGATCACGATCAGCCGGTTGCGTGTGCGATCGGTGCGCGTGCGGCCGTAGCGCGCGGCGAGCACATCGGTCTGCTGCTCGGCCACCGGCCCGGCTCCTTCCGTTCGATCGTCTAGGCTTGGTATCCAGCCTAATCGCCCCGAAGGGAACCCGATGTTCGTCGTGCCCGCCCGTTCCACCGCCGGAGCGCGTCCGTGATCATTGCGGCGACGCCGTTCCTCGTCCGGGCCAACGAGGAGGAGTTCGACCCCGACACGGTCACCCCGGGAGTGTGGGGATTCGTCCTGACCTTCCTCGTGATGGTGATCGTCGTGCTGCTCGTGCTCGACATGGTGCGCCGCATCCGTCGGGTGAACTACCGCGCGGAGGTGCGCGAACAGCTCGAGGCGGAGCGCCGCGAGCAGGAACTGCATGAGCTCGAGAGCACCTATGCCGCACCGGAAGCCGCGGATGCCCCGGATGCCACCCGAGCGGCGGATGCCCCCGGCGCCGCGGGTGCCCCGGATGCCGCGGATGCCGCAGGCATCACGCCCGAGCCGGGTTCCGCCTCGACCGGCGAGCCCGCGGCATCCGACGACGACGACGCGCCGCCGAAGCGGTAGACCCGCGACGTTCGCGGTCAGCCGACGTGGTACACCGGGTTCATCGCGATGATGAGGGTCGCGGTCCAGTGGCACATGAACGCGAGCACCGTGCATGCGTGGAAGATCTCGTGGAACCCGAAGGTGCCCGGCCACGGGTTCGGCTTCTTCAGGGCGTAGACGATCGCGCCGATCGTATAGAGCAGCCCGCCCACGATCACGAGCACCATCATCGCGACGCTCGCAGC
Organism: uncultured Actinomycetota bacterium; assembly: GCA_963764435.1. GTDB lineage: Bacteria > Actinomycetota > Actinomycetes > Actinomycetales > Microbacteriaceae > Agromyces. The sequence continues at coordinate 23,142 of CAVXSL010000001.1, forward strand.
GAGCAGATCGCCGAGGTACATGACCGCGGCCCAGCCGAGCACCAGGTAGATCGGCACGTACAGCCAGCGCGGCGCCGTGATCCAGAACACGCGGAAGCCGATGCCGAGCAGTGCACCCGCCCAGACGATCGAGAGCAGGACCCAGCCCTTCTCGGGCGGCAGCGCCAGGATCGACAGCGGCGTGTACGTGCCCGCGATGAGCAGGAAGATGTTCGCGTGGTCGATGCGCTTGAGAATCACCTTGGTGCGGGGTTCCCAGTCGAAGCGGTGGTAGAGGGCCGAGTTGCCGAACAGCAGTATCGACGTGAGCATGAAGACCGCCGAGGCCCACTTGGCGGCGGCGCCCTCGGCGAGCACGATGAGCACGACGCCCGCCGCGATCGTCAGTGGGAACGTGCCCGCATGGATCCAACCGCGCCAGGTCGGCTTCACCTCGGCGGTAGGCGTCAGCGAGTCGTCGAGGATTGGGATGTTCGGCAGGTCGGACCCGTGGGCGTCACGGGTGATCGCGACATCCGCCGTGTCATCCGGAGCGACCGGACGCGTGAGTTCGTCCGCGGGGTCGGCGGAATCGTGGCGGCGCTTGGGGGTCATGGTCTCAGCGTAGGCCGTCGACGGTCTCGTCGGCTGTGAGTGCGCCGGGGCAGCAGAGGGGTAGCGTAGTGCCGTGAAGACCAGCGATCCGCCCCTCGGTCGCGGCATCCTCTACCGCCTCTACCAGAACAGGCTCCGGCGCAGCCTCGATCCCACGGCCCTTCCCCATCATGTGGCGATGATCATCGACGGCAACCGTCGTTGGGCGAAGCAGCTCGGCTACGAGTCCGCCGCTCACGGACACCGCGCCGGGGCGGCGAAGATGAGCGAGTTCCTCGAGTGGTGCGACGATCTCGGCATCAGGGTCGTCACCCTCTACCTGCTCTCGAGCGACAACCTCGGCAACCGGCCGAGTGCCGAGCTCGCCGACCTCATCGAGATCATCGCCGAGCTCGCCGAGGAGCTCTCGCACTACCGTGATTGGCGGGTGCAGCACGTGGGGTCGGATGCCGGACTCCCCGAGTCGCTCGTCGTGGCCCTCGACGCTGCCGAGCAGCGTACCGCCGGCAAGCGCGGCATGCACGTGAACCTCGCGGTCGGTTACGGGGGGCGCAAGGAGATCACCGACGCGATGCGCTCGATCGTGGCGTCGCACCACGCCGAGGGGCGCAGTCTCGAGGACCTCGCAGAGCGACTCACGCCCGACCTCATCGGCGAGCACCTCTACACCGGCGGGCAGCCCGATCCCGACCTCGTGATCCGCACGTCGGGCGAGCAACGGCTGAGCGACTTCATGTTGTGGCAGGCGGCCCACAGCGAGTTCTACTTCGTCGAGGCGCTCGGTCCCGACCTCCGCAAAGTGGACTTCCTGCGCGCGCTGCGCGACTACGTGAGCAGGCATCGGCGGTTCGGCGGCTGACTGCGCTGCCCCGTGGACCCGGCTTCTGCCATGATATGGCTCGGAGAAGGGGACGCACGTGACGATCGACGCATACCTCGAGGGGTTCACCGAGGAGCCCGGCTACCTCGACTACGGGCGGGTCGGCCCGCTCTCGACTCCTGCGGCCGAGGAGGCCCTCGCGCTCACCCAGGTGCTCCAGCGCGCTCGATACGGCAGCCTCGACGTGTTCCGCGAGCAGGACGCGAGAGTGCGCGCCGCGGCATCCGACCTCACCGGGTTCCCCGTCGAGGCGATCGTGTTCCAGCCGAACACCTCGCAGGGCGTCATGCACGCCCTGTTCGGGCTGACGGGGAGCGTGCTGCTCTCGCCCGGGGAGTTCCCGAGTCTTCCGATCGCCGCGGTGCGCGCACAGGAGGCGCTGCACTCCGTGCAGCCCGTGTGGCTCGAGACCGACCATGGCAAGGTGACGCCAGGGCAGATCCGGGAGCAGCTCGAGACCAACATGGCGGCGGTCGCGGTCAGCCTGGTCGATGCGCGCACCGGATACCTCTGCGATATCGAGGGCATCCGGCAGGTGATCGGCGACCGGTTGCTCATCGTCGACGCCATCCAGGGCTTCGGCATCGTCGACGCGCCGTGGGAGGTCGCCGACGTCGTGCTCTCGGGTGGGCAGAAGTGGTGCCGAGCCGGATGGGGCACCGGCATCATGGCGCTGTCGGCGCGCGCGCTCGAACGTCTCACCCCAGTGTTCTCGGGATTCACCGGCACCGAGGAGCCGGAGCCCTGGGGCGAGGTGCCCTCGCCGGCTCCCGATGCCCGTGCATACCGGGTGTCCGAATCCCGACCCGGTCGCCGAGGCACGGCTCTCCGCCGCACTCGAGGAGATCGCACAGGTCGGCGTGGGCCCGATCAACAAGTTGGTCGCCGAGCACGTGAGCGAGGTGATCGACCTCGCCGACGAGTTCGCGATAGCAGTGGTGAGCTCGCGCGACGAACAGGAGCGAGCCGGCATCGTCGTGCTCGAACCGCCTGCCGGCCAAGTCACGTACCTCACGGCGTCGCTGCACAACCACGGAGTCACGGCGACCACGCGCGACGGACAGGTGCGGCTCAGCGTGCACGCCGCGACGAGCGAGGAGACGCTCGAGATGCTGCGGGCGGCGTTCGTGTCGTACGGCACGGCGGCGTCGTACTGACCGGGTGGGGCGGCATCCGCTCGCATGCGGCGGCATGCGCTCGTTTGTTGCGCCATCCGCTCGCATGCGGCGGCATGCGCTCGAAGATTTAACGGCTGATGACGTTTTACCGTGTCACAGCGACAGAATCGCCCCTGCCGTCGTAGGTTCTGAGACATCAGGCAGGGTGCCTGGTCGAGTCGGCTCGTGAACCGCTCGTGGGAGGATCGCCGGCCGGCGCGGGTAGCCGAGCGGAAAAGCTCGGGGCAGGAGCGGTCGTGGCCTCACTCGAAACCTCCAAGTCCGTCGGTCAATCCTGGGGTCGCAAGCAGCGGCCGGATGCCTCGGCGCCCACGGGCGCCGATCAGTCCGAACGGACGTACGTGCTCGACACCTCGGTGCTCCTCTCGGATCCCCGGGCGCTGTTCCGGTTCGCCGAGCACGCAGTGGTCCTTCCAGTCGTCGTCATCACGGAGCTCGAGGCGAAGCGGAACGATCCCGAGATCGGGTACTTCGCGCGCCAGTCGCTGCGAATCCTCGACGGGCTCCGCATCGAGCACGAGCGGCTCGACTTCCCGATCCCGGTCGGCGACGGCGGATCGCTGCGCGTCGAGCTCAACCACTCGAGCCCGTCGGTGCTGCCGAGCGGGCTGCAGCTGGGCGACAACGACTCGCGCATCCTCGCGTGCGCTGCGAACCTCGCGAACGACGGGGTCGCGGTCACCGTGGTCTCGAAGGACCTGCCGCTGCGCGTCAAGGCTGCGTCGATCGGTCTCGATGCCGAGGAGTACCGCGCCGAGCTCGCACCCGATTCGGGCTGGACGGGCATGTCCGAACTCTCGCTCGGCTCCAACGACATGGCCAGGCTCTACGAGCACGAGTCCATCGAGACCGTCGACGTGGAAGGCAAGCCCGTGAACACCGGGCTCGTCATCCACTCCGAGCGAGGCTCAGCCCTCGGACGGGTCGTCGGCGAGCGCGGGGTGCGGCTGGTGCGCGGTGACCGCGAGGTGTTCGGCGTGCACGGACGGTCCGCCGAGCAGCGCCTCGCGATCGATCTGCTGCTCGACCCTGAGATCGGCATCCTCTCGCTCGGTGGGCGCGCGGGAACCGGAAAGTCGGCGCTCGCGCTGTGCGCCGGGCTCGAGCTGGTGCTCGAGCGCCAGCAGCACAAGAAGATCATGGTGTTCCGTCCCCTCTACGCGGTCGGCGGGCAGGAGCTCGGCTACCTGCCGGGCGATCAGGGCGAGAAGATGAACCCGTGGGGTCAGGCCGTCTTCGACACGCTCGGCTCGGTCGTCTCCGACAACGTGCTCGAGGAGGTCGTCGACCGCGGCATCCTCGAGGTGCTGCCGCTCACCCACATCCGCGGCCGCTCGCTGCACGACGCCTTCGTGATCGTCGACGAGGCGCAATCGCTGGAGCGGAACGTGCTGCTCACGGTGCTCAGCCGCATCGGCCAGAACTCCCGCGTGGTGCTCACTCACGACGTGGCCCAGCGCGACAACCTGCGCGTAGGGCGCCACGACGGCATCGCGAGCGTGATCGAGACGCTGAAGGGGCATCCGCTCTTCGCCCACATCACCCTCACCCGCTCGGAGCGCTCGGCGATCGCAGCCCTCGTCTCGGAGATGCTGGACGGGGCGGAGCTGACGTGATCGGTCGTGCGAGGGCGGATGCCTCGGCGCAACGCCCTCGCACGCGGCGGGGCCCTCCGAGGGCTGGATTTCTGGACGCCGCCCGCTCCATGCCACGCTGGGACCATGACGGATGCGCGCGCGGTGCTCTTCGACGTCGACGGCACGCTGGTCGATGCGATCGCGGGTCAGCGGCGGATCTGGGCGCAGTGGGCGGGCGAGTTCGGGCTTGACGCTGAGGCGGTCTACGAGGTGGCGTTGCAGACCGCCGCCGAGGTGCTGCCGGGGCGGGACCCCCGGGTCGCAGCGGCCCGCTTCGACGAACTCGAGGATGAGGATGCCGCGCAGGGCGAGGTGCGGGCGATAGATGGCGCGGCCGGGTTGCTCGCGGCGCTCGCCGGAGACCGCTGGGCGCTCGTCACGTCGAACGCCCGGCGTCGGGTCATTCGGCGGTTCGAGCGCGTGGGCCTCCCGGTGCCGGCTGTGATCGTCGACAATGCGTCGACCCTGCGCGGCAAGCCGAACCCCGACCCGTACCGGTTCGCCGCCACGTGGCTTGGCGTGGCATCCGCCGACTGCCTCGTCATCGAGGACTCACCGTCGGGTGCCGCCGCAGGCCTGGCCGCCGGGATGACGGTGTGGTGCGTCAACCGCCCCGAGCCGGTGCCGGGGGTGCACCGGCAGTACCCCGCCCTGACCGACGCGGTGCCGGACATCCTGGCCTACGTGGCATCCTGACGACGCATCGGGCACCAGGCCGCGTCAGCCGTAGATCTTCTCCCCATACGACGGGCCGTAGTACTCGTCGAGCGCGGCGACCGACTCGTCGCGACGCTCGAGGGTGTGCGCGATGACCGCGCGCCGCGGTGCCGCGGCGGCGTTCCAGGCATCGGGGTTCCACGCCTTCGAGCGCAGGAACGCCTTCGAGCAGTGGAAGAACACCTCGTCGACGGCGACCTCGAGCACGAGCTGCGGCTCGTGACCCCGCACCCGCATCCGCTCGGCATACGGCACGTCGCGCAACAGCCGGCCGCGACCGTTGACGCGCAGCGTGTCGCCGCGCCCCGGGATCACGAAGATGAGACCGACGTGCGGGTTCTCGAGCAGGTTGTGGAACCCGTCGGCGCGCCGGTTGCCCGGCCGCTCGGGGATCGCGATGGTCGAGTCGTCGAGCGCGACCGCGAACCCGGGCGGGTCGCCCTTCGGCGACACGTCGGCGTTGCCCGCGGCATCCGTCGTCGCGACGAAGCAGAGCGGGGAGGCGGCCAGCCACTGCCGGTCGAGATCGTGCAGCCGGCTGCGCACCTTGTCGCGGGCCGGGGCGAGCGGAAGTCCGACGAGCTCCTCGAGCTCGTCGACGGTCGTGATGGCGGTGCCTCCGTGATCCATATCGCCAACCTACGCCCGTGAGGAGACGCGTCGCCACCGACGCGGAACGCCCGCCACGCGAACGCGTGACGGGCGTTCGGGTCTGATCGGGCCGGCTCAGGCTTCCGGCGGGCGGGTCATCGAGAGCAGGTCGAGGGCGGCGTCGAGCTGCTCCTCGGTGAGCTCGCCGCGCTCGACATGGCCGAGGTCGAGCACGGCCTCGCGCACCGTGATCCCCTTGGTCACGGAGTGCTTGGCGATCTTCGCGGCGGCCTCGTAGCCGATGAGCTTGTTGAGCGGCGTGACGATCGACGGGGACATGCCGGCGAGGGCGGCGGTGCGCTCGATGTTGGCCTCGAGCCCGTCGATTGTCTTGTCGGCGAGCACCCGAACCGAATTGGAGAGCAGGCGGATCGATTCGAGCAACGCCGTGCCCATCACGGGGATCTGCACGTTGAGCTCGAAGGCGCCGGATGCCCCGGCCCACGCGATCGTGGCGTCGTTGCCGATGACACGGGCGGCAACCATGAGCACGGCCTCGGGGATGACGGGGTTGACCTTGCCGGGCATGATCGACGAGCCCGGCTGCAGGTCGGGGATCCGCAGCTCGCCGAGGCCGGTGTTGGGACCGGAGCCCATCCAGCGCAGGTCGTTCGCGATCTTCGTGAGGCTCACGGCGATCGTGCGGAGGGCACCGGATGCGTCGACGAGGCCGTCGCGATTCGCCTGCGCCTCGAAGTGGTCGACCGCCTCGGTGATCGGCAGCTCCGTCTCCTGCTGCAGGAGCTCGATGACCAGCTGCGGGAAGCCGGCGGGCGTGTTGATGCCGGTGCCCACCGCCGTGCCGCCGAGCGGGACCTCGGCGACGCGGGGGAGCGCCGAGCGCACGCGCTCGATGCCGAGCCGCACCTGCCGGGCGTAGCCGCCGAACTCCTGGCCGAGGGTCACGGGCGTGGCGTCCATGAGGTGCGTGCGGCCCGCCTTGACGACATCCGCCCAGTCTCGGCCTTCGCCTCGAGGGCGACCGCGAGGTGGTCGAGCGCGGGGATCAGGTCGTCGATGAGGGCGGCGGTCACGGCGATGTGCACCGAGGTGGGGAAGACGTCGTTCGACGACTGCGAGGCGTTCACGTGGTCGTTCGGGTGCACCGGCGACCCGAGTTTCCCGGTCGCGATGGTGGCGAGCACCTCGTTCATGTTCATGTTCGACGACGTGCCGGAGCCGGTCTGGTACACGTCGACGGGGAAGTGCTCGATCATGTCGTGCTTGCCCTCGATCACCTCGTCGGCCGCCTCCTCGATGGCGTTCGCGATGGCGGGATCGAGCACGCCGAGGCGGGCGTTCGCCTGCGCGGCGGCCTTCTTGATGCGAGCGAGCGCCTGGAGTTGCTGCACCTCGAGGCCCGAGCCCGAGATGGGGAAGTTCTCGACGGCGCGCTGTGTCTGTGCCCGGTAGAGCGCGGATGCGGGCACGCGCACCTCGCCCATCGTGTCGTGCTCGATGCGATAGTCGGCGGCGTTGTCCACCACGGTGTGTTTCCCCTTCGGTTACGTGCCGGGCATCGGGCAGGGTGCCGTTCCGGCGAATGCCGCGCGTGCGGCGGTCAGATGCGACCGACGACGACGTCGGTTTCGACGCGCCCTTCCACCAGGCGGTAGTTCGCGCCGACGATAGCCAGCGTACCCGTCGCGATCGCCTCGCTGATCATCTCGGAGCTTTCGAGGAGCTCGGCGACGGTGTCCCGCAGGTGCTCGCGGCCCACGAAGCCCGCGTCGACGTCGTCGGGCGCGATCGGGGCGTCCTGGTCGCCACCCGCGACCCGGCGCACGGCCGGAACGATGCGGTCGACGACCCTCGCGATGTGCGGAGGCAGGGGCGTCGCGTCGGCCGCCAGCGAATCGATCGCCGCGCTCACCGCCCCGCACTCGTCGTGCCCGAGCACGAGGATGAGCGGCACGCCGAGCACGCCGACCGCATACTCCAGCGATCCGAGCACCGAGTCGGAGATGACCTGGCCGGCGTTGCGCACCACGAAGGCATCGCCGATGCCCACGTCGAAGATGATCTCGGCGGAGAGGCGGGAGTCGCTGCATCCGAAGATCGCGACGAGTGGTCGCTGCGCGCGCGCGAGCGACGTGCGATGCTCGACGTCCTGTCGCGGATGCAACGGCTCGCCGGCCACGAAGCGTTCGTTGCCGCGGCGCAGCTCGCGCCACGTGGCGGCCGGCGTGGCGGGGCGTTCGGTCGCCACGTGCTCGCTCACCGCGGCTCCTCTCAGCGTTGGGCGTCGATGGCAGGCACGAGCGCCGTGGCCATGGTCTCGAACTCCTCGGGCGTGCCGGTGCCGAGGAGCACGAAGGTGCTGTCGCCCGCCTCGGTCACGAGCCCGTAGCGGGCGTTGCCGACATCGTTGTCCGTGTCGCGATTGTCGTACACCGTCCATTCGACGCCGTCGATCGTCGTGGTTCCGGATGCGAGTGTGCGCGCCAACAGCTCGGCGATCCACGTGGGGTTCGCGTCGAGGCCCTGGTACATGCCGATGTACTCGTTGCTCGGAGTGAGGTAACCGGCGTACCACGCGGTGACCTGGTCCACGGTCGACGTGCGGAGCTCGGCGGCGTTGGCACGCCATCCCTCGGGAAGCTCGGGCACGGCCAGCGGGTCGTCGCCGACGGCCTCCGCCTCTTCCGCGACGGCGGCGACGTCGACGTCGCGTTCGATCGGCGCGTCGCTGCGTGGGACGAGCAGCACGATCACGAGTACGACGAGCAGGCTCGCGCCCAGCGCGAAGACGAGGTTCTGGACGGTCTGCCGCTGTCGGTAGTTCCGGGAGTTCTCGGCCTTGCGGGCCGCCGTCTCCTCAGGCGTCTCAGGCCGCCCCAGCTCGGCGACGACGCGCGGGGGTCGCTCCTGCGCCATCAGCGCGTGCCCAGCTCGTCGGATGCCGCGGCTGCACCGCGTACGGCCCCGGCGCGCGCCGCGTCGAGGCGCGCCTTCGCGCCGATGAGCCATTCCTCGCACCGGGCGGCGAGCGCCTCACCGCGCTCCCACAGTGCGAGCGACTGCTCGAGCGTCGCGGAGCCCTGCTCGAGCTCGGCGACGACCTGCACGAGCTCGTCGCGCGCCTGCTCGTAGCTGAGAGCGGCGACATCGGTGGTGGGGGGCATGGCACCCATTCTATTCGGCGCCCTCGCGGCGGACGGCACCGGTGGACACCGCCCCCAGCACGCCCTCGGCGAGCGTCAGCGTGAGCTCCGAACCCTCAGGTGCTGCATCGGGCGCACGCACCACGTGCCCGTCGGGCCCTTGCACGATCGCGTAGCCGCGGTCGAGGGTCGCCTGCGGCGAGAGGGCGCGAAGGTGTCCGCGGAGCTCGCCGATGCGCGAGGTCTGCTTCTCGATGCAGCGCTCGACGAGTTCCGAGCCGCGTGCGACCCACCGCGTGAGCTCCTCGGCGCGGCGATCGATGATCCACCCGGCGTCGGCGAGCGCCGGCCGTGCGCGGAGGTGGCCGATCCGGTCGACCTCCCGGCCGAGGATCGAGGAGAGGCGCAGGCGAAGGCGCCCTCGCGCCTGGTCGACCCGGGCGAGCTCCTCGGCGACGTCGGGCACGACGCGCTTCGCGGCATCCGTCGGTGTGGAGGCGCGCAGGTCGGCGACCTCGTCGAGCAGCGGCCGGTCGGCCTCGTGGCCGATCGCCGAGACGATGGGGGTGGATGCCGCGGCCGCGGCCCGCACGACCCGCTCGTCGCTGAAGCCCAGCAGGTTCTGGAAGTCGCCGCCGCCACGCGCGACGATGATCACCTCGACCCGGGGATCGGCGTCGAGGCGCCGGATCGCCGCGACCACCTCGGGCGCGGTGCGATCGCCCTGCACCGACGCGTACGCCGTGCGGAACTCGACGGCGGGCCATCGCAGGCGCGCGTTGCGCAGCACATCCTGTTCGGCGTCGCTGTCACGGCCGGTCACGAGGCCCACGACCGAAGGCAGGAAGGGCAGGCGCTTCTTCCGGCTGGCGTCGAACAGGCCCTCGGCGCGCGAGCTGCGCCCGCAGCCGTTCGAGCCGCTCGAGCAGGTCGCCGAGGCCAACGTGCTTCATGTCGTAGACCTGCATCGAGAGCGAGCCGCCCTTGACCCACCACGTCGGCTTCACGAGCAGCACTGCGTGATCGCCCTGCTTGAACTGCTCCGACAGACGGGCGCGCACCGACGACCACATCGTGAACGAGATGGTCGCGTCCGCCTCGAGATCCTTCAGCTTGCCGTACACGTTGCCGCCCGAGAGGCCCCACTGCGTGATCTCACCCTCGACCCACACGGTGCCGAGGCGGTCGAGGTAGTCCTTGAGCTTGCCGGAGAGGAGCGCGACCGGCCACGGGTGCTCACGTGTGGCCGGTGCATCCGTCATCGTCTCTCCTGTTCCTCGCCCGCTTCGCGGTCCGTCGTTCGCTCAGTGTCCCCCGCGTAGGATGGACACCGTGACGAGCACCACGGATGCCCCGCGAATCGGCCTCGGCATGCCCAGGGTGCCGGGCGTGCGCGGCCGGCTCAAGGATATCCCCGTCCCCGGACACAAGCGGGTGCTGCTCGCGGCGCCGCGCGGATACTGCGCCGGCGTCGATCGCGCGGTGATCGCCGTCGAGAAGGCGCTCGAGCACTACGGCGCGCCGGTGTACGTGCGCAAGCAGATCGTGCACAACATCCACGTGGTCACCCAGCTCGAGCAGCAGGGCGCGATCTTCGTCGACGAGGTCGACGAGGTGCCGGAGGGCGCGCACATCGTGTTCAGCGCACACGGGGTGTCGCCCGCGGTCGTGAATGCCGCCGCCGACCGAGGCCTGCGCGCGATCGACGCCACCTGCCCGTTGGTGACCAAGGTGCACCGCGAGGCGGTGCGGTTCGCGCGTGACGACTACGAGATCCTGCTCATCGGCCACGAGGGCCACGAGGAGGTCGAGGGCACGGCGGGCGAGGCGCCCGACCACGTCACGCTCGTGAACAGCCCCAACGACGTGCCGAACATCGACGTGCGCGACCCCGACAAGGTGGTCTGGCTCTCGCAGACGACGTTGTCGGTCGACGAGACCATGGAGACGGTGCGGCGCCTGCGCGAGCGGTTCCCGAACCTGCAGGACCCGCCGAGCGACGACATCTGCTATGCCACCCAGAACCGCCAGGTCGCGATCAAGAAGGTCGCACAGGACGCCGACCTCGTGATCGTCGTAGGCTCGGCCAACAGCTCCAACAGCGTGCGCCTCGTCGAGGTCGCCCTGGAGTACGGAGCCAAGGCCGCGTACCGCGTCGACTACGCCAGCGAGGTCAAACAGGAGTGGCTCGACGGTGTCGGGACGGTCGGGGTGACCAGCGGGGCATCCGTGCCCGAGGAGCTCGTACACGAATTGCTCGAAGCGCTCGCCGACGCCGGCTACGGTGACGTGGCCGAGGTGAAGACGGCCGAGGAGGACCTCATGTTCTCGCTGCCGAAGGAGCTCCGCCGCGACCTCGCCGGCAACCGCGAGGAGCGGGCGCTCGGCGGTCGCGCGCGCGCCGCCGACTGAGGCATTCGCCCTGCTGAGACATCGCACTCGATGCTCCGGCGCTCCTGGGATCGTGAACTGGGGCGATGTCCCTCAGACGGGGACTTGTGCGCACCGCGGCACCGGGCGATGATGCGACCGTCCGGGCATTGCCTGAATCCTCGTCCCTACACGTCATCCGGCTTGCCGTTCCCTGCGAAACGCCCGTATGTCAGTTGGAGGAACCGATGTCTCTCAAGCCTGCCAGACTCATCACGGCCGCGGTCGCCGCGTTCGCATGCCTCCTGGTCCCCGCGGTCATCGCGGCACCGAGCCAGGCCGTGCCCGACGTCGGACGAGACCCCGGCGTGATCAGGGAGTGGAACTTCATCGCGGCGCGCACGATCTTCGCGGAGAACGCGACGCCCGTGCCGGCCTCCTCGCTGTACTTCGCATTCGCCTCGATCGCGATGCACGACGCAGTCGCCGCGATCGAGGGTGGATTCGAGCCGTACGCCGAACAACCCCGCGCCCACGCGCATGCCTCGCCCGAGGTGGCGGCGGCGACGGCGGCCCACCACGTGCTGAAGCACTTCTTCCCGAACTCGGCGGCCAACCTCGACGCCGACTATTCGTCATTCCTTGCCGACGTGCCGAACGGGGTCGGCCTCGTGCACGGCACCCGCGTCGGCGAGGACGCGGCGGCGGCGATCATCGCCTTGCGAGAGGACGACGGGCGCGGAGACCCGCATCCGTTCCTCGCAGAACCCGACATCGGCATCTGGAGGCCCACCCCCGACCTCCTCCTGCCGTTCGCGGTGTCCTGGCTCGGCTTCGTCGACCCCCTCGTGATCGACTCGGCCACGCAGTTCGCACCGGCGGGCCCCGACCCCGTCGACTCGGCCGCCTACGCCGTCGACTTCAACGAGGTGAAGGAGAAGGGCGCCCTGAACGGATCGACCCGCACGGATGACGAGAGTGCCACCGCCCTGTTCTGGAACGTGAACCCGGTGGCGCAGTACAACGCGGTCATGCGCGCCGAGACCGCGCAGCGCGGGTACGACATCGGCGAGACCGCTCGTGCGTTCGCGCTGCTGGGCACGTCGATGGGCGACACGCAGATCTCCTGCTGGAGGGCGAAGTTCGACGAGGCGTACTGGCGCCCGATCACGGCCATCCACGAGGCGGACGCGGACGGGAACGACGCGACCACGGCGGACCCGACGTGGAAGGCGTTCAGGGAGAACCCGCCGTACCCCGACTACACCAGCGGTCACGCATGCGCGACCGGCTCCGCGTCGGAGGTGTTCGGCCACCTGTTCGGTGCCGACGCGATCGACATCGACGTGCCGTCGACCGTGATGGGCCGCCCCGACCGGCATTTCGCGACGACGAGCGAACTCGATGACGAGACGATGGATGCGAGGATCTGGCTCGGATTCCACTTCCGCAAGGCGATGACCGACGGGAACGCCCTCGGCCACACCGTCGCCGGGCACGTGATCGCGAACACCTTCACCCCGCTCGACTGAGTGTGGGCGCGTCAGTCGCCCGGCGGGAACCTCCGCCGGGCGACCGACGCTTGCCAGGAGACAGGTGTCGGTGGCTGATGGGGGCGGCGCCACTGTGCGTCAGACGGCGGTGGTCGTCATGTGGTCGAGCAGCACCGGGTCGCCGGTGATGACGACGAGGATGAACACGAACAACGCGATCGCCGCCACGACGCCACCCACGAGCGGCACCCAGAACGAGGGCCGTCGGGCGCGCATGAGCGCGATCGACCCGATGGCGGTGACGACCCACAGCACGACTTGGACGATCGAGCCTGCGAGGATGAGTCCCGGGATCTCGGGTCCGGGCGTGTAGGCCTCGATGCCCTCCTGCGTATGCAGCAACTGCATGGACTGCGGCAGCGCCTGCAGGACGCCCACCGAGAGCCAGGCGCCCAACACGCCGATCACCAGCAGCAGGATCGTCGCCACGCGGTCGGCCGGTCGGTCGGGGCGAGCCAGGCGCCCGGATGCCGCGGACAGGCTGGCGTCCGAGAGGAAGCCCTGCTGGGGCGCTGCCGGTGCCGCCGGAACAACAGGAGTGACGGGCGCGGGCACGTGCCCGTCAGCGGGCGGCGTCCACGTCCATCCCTCGGGTGCATACTCGCCGTAGCGTGGGCGCGGACGTTCGTCCCGCGGCGCGGACGGAGCCGGCGCCGCCGCCGCCGCGTCGGAAGTCGGTCGTTCGACCGGCTCGTCGGGGGTTCCCGTGGCGTGCTGCTCAGACATCCGGAACCTAGGCGCTGATCGAGTGGCCGGCGGAGCCGAGCTGGCGGGTCGCCTCGACGGCGCGTGCGGCCATCGCCGACTCGGCGACCTTGCCCCACGCGCGTGGGTCGTACTGCTTCTTGTTGCCGACCCCGCCGTCGACCCGCAGCACGCCGTCGTAGTTCTGGAACATGTAGCCCGCGATCGAGCGGGTGAACGCGTACTGGGTGTCGGTGTCGATGTTCATCTTCACGACGCCGTTCCTGACCGCCGCGGCGATGTCCTCGTCGGACGAACCCGACCCGCCGTGGAAGACGAGGTCGAGCGGTTTCGGGCCGGTGCCGTACTTCTCAGCGAGGCCGTCCTGGATCTCCTTCAGGAGTTCGGGCCTCAACTTGACATTGCCCGGGGCGTACACGCCGTGCACGTTGCCGAACGTGAGCGCCGCCATATAGCGACCGTTCTCGCCGCGGCCGAGCGCCTCGACCATCGCGATCGCGTCATCGAGCGTCGTGTAGAGATGCTGGTTGATGTCGTGGCTGACACCGTCCTCCTCGCCGCCGACGACGCCGATCTCGACCTCGAGGATGGCGTTGATCGCCTTCGTGCGCTTCAGCATGTCCTTGGCGATCTCGAGGTTCTCGGCGAGCGGCACCGCGGAGCCGTCCCACATGTGCGACTGGAAGATCGGGTCGCGGCCCGCCTTCACCTCCTCCTCGGAGGCGGCGATGAGCGGCATCACGAAGTCGTCGAGCGCGTTCTTCGGGCAGTGGTCGGTGTGCAGGGCGACCGTGATCGGGTAGGACTTGGCCACCTCGTGGGCGAACCTCGCGAAGGCGAGGGCGCCGGCGGCGCGCGCCTTCACGGTGTGGCCCGCGAAGTAGTCGGCGCCGCCCGTGGTCACCTGGATGATGCCGTCGGAGCCCGCCTCCGTGTAGCCCTGAAGCACCGCGTTGAGCGTCTGCGAGGAGGAGACATTGATCGCCGGGTAGGCGAAGCCCCTCGCCTTGGCGGTGTCGAGCATCTCGGCGTACTGCTCCGGGGTTGCAATCGGCATGGTGCTCCTTTGCGGGCTGACAGTGGGTTCGCAATCCGAGTCTAGCGAGGTGGCGGGGAGCGCTCATGGGGGATCGGACCAGGTTGGAGCAGTCGCGGCCGGCTCCATCGCGTGCCGCTCGGTCACAGGTCTGGAGGGCACGCCTCGGGATCCTGGCTGGCGGCGAACCGTGCCAGCTCGCCGAACGAGCGGAAACCGAACTCCTGCAGCACTTCGGGGTGGCTCGCGAGGAACGCCACCACGTCGTGACCCCACGCGGTTCCGTAGAGGTCGTGCTCGGACTGGGTGGACTGGGCGACGCAATTCGGCGTCGCGTGGGCCGGAGCGGCGACTGCGAGAGCGCCGGCCGCAACAGTGGCGACGAGCAGGCCGCGAATCAAGATGCGGGTCATTGTCAACACCTCCTCACACCGGTGTCACGGTGGGCAGGGCGCCGATCTGGGACATGATCATGAAGATGTCGCAGTACTGCGTGATCTCGACGATCTTGCCGTCGCGGACCGCCAGCAGGTCCCATGCCGCGAACCTGACTTTCCGCCCGCTGGCCGGGACGCCCGCGAAGTCGGCCTGGTGCGTGCCCGTGTACGACAGCCACGCGCTGACGAGGTCATCCTCCTGCACGAGGTACCGCACGTCGGGTGTCAGGTCGGGGAACGCTGTCAGGAAGCCTGCAGTCGAGCTCTTGAGGTCGTCGAGGTCCGAGCCGGCTCCGGCATGGCCCCGAAGGTCGGCGTCACACACCTCGTCCAAGTCCTCGGGCCGGCCGCTGCCGATGATCTCGTAGAAGCGTCGTACGACGTCCTTCTGTGTGGTTTCCATGGTGTCCTCCTTCGAATGCCGAACTCTGATGCTTCGAGAATCGCTCCGATCCGACGCGCGTGCATGGGGAGGGTTCCCTATTCTGACGCCCGTGCCGAACTTCGAGGCCCGTGCCGGGTGGCGGTGGTGTTACGTCCGCCCAGCGGAGGCGCCGATCTGTGGGTGCGGCACGTTGAGCACGGCGAACGCCGCTGCCTCCGTGCGGCTGCGGAGCCCCAGCTTGGTGAGGATGCTGCTGACATGGTTGCCCGCGGTCTTCGTGCTGATGAAGAGCCTCGAGCCGATCTCCCCATTCGACAGCCCCTCGGCGACCAACCGCAGCACTTCCTGCTCCCGACGGCTGAGCACTCCGACGTCTCGCGGTCCGGTGCGACCCCTGACTCCGAGTTCGCGCAGGAAGGCGGATGCTCGGTCGGCTTCCAATGCCGCCCCCATCCGGTCGAAGGCCTGGATCGCACTGCGGGCTTCCGCAATGGCGAGGCCCCGATCCCGGTCGACGAGTGATCGCGCCAGGAGGATGCGAGCCCTGGAGGCGGGCAGGGACGCGCTCGCGCGGGCGAAACCGATGCAGGCGGACCTCAGCAGTTCGGTGGCCTCGCTCCCGCCCATCGCGAGGGCGACCTTTCCCAGCGCGTGGTCGCGGTGTGCGGCGTGGAGGATCGTCCCGGTCAGAGCCGCAAGTTCCTCGATCCGTCGGCTCGAGGAACCGGCAAGCGCGACATCGCCGGCTTCGAGCGCGGCGTCGACGAGCCGGACCCTGAGCGGAAGGGTAAGGACCGGAGTCTCTTGGAGCAGCTCGAGCGTGGTGCGCAGGCGGTCCACTGCCCGGCCGGGCTGCCCCAGGGCCAGGTCGAGCGCAGCGACGGCGGGAACGCAGTCGATGTCGTCCTCGAACCCGGCGAGCAGCGCCTCGGCCTCCTGCAGGCGACCTTGCAGGACCCGAAGGTCCACGAGGTCGGCGATCGGGTGGAGGCAACGTGGCCGCAGTCCGGTCGTTGTCAGTTCAGCGACCGCGCGCTCGAGCTGCTGTTCGGCCGCGTCGAGACGCCCCGTCACCAGGTAGACGCCTCCGCAGCATCCGGTGCAGAACGCGGAGATGAGGTCGGTGGCCGACGCCGTCTCGAAGGGGAGCAGGGGCCCGAAGGCGTAGGACGAGCGGTAGTCCGCCAGGAACCTCGCCCAAGGTTCGACCATCCCGCGATCGCCGACGAGACCGGCAACCTCCAGGAGAGTGCACAGTGCCTCGCCGACGTACTGGACATCGTGGCCTTCGCCGGAGGTGGCGGCCGCCATCGCCTCGTGCAGGTCATTCAGGCCGGGCGCCACGGTTCCACCGCTGACCCTGCAGGCACCCAGCCGGCTCAGCGCCACGATCTCGAGGTCACGATCACCCCGCTCGCGAGCTATCGTCACCGCCGAACCGGCCTTCTCCGCCGATCGCGGATGCGGCCGCCCGATCTCCGATTCGGCGAGGACGAGCCACCCGTGCAGGCCGCGGTCGTCGGGCAGCCCGGAGAGCAGCGACCTCGCGCGCGAGAGCCAGCCGTCGGCCATTTCGTCCCGCCGATACAGGCTTCGGTATTGGCGAGCGAGCCAGATCGCGACAGCGGCAGCCTCTGCGTCGCGCTGCTCGTGACGGAGCAATGCGAAGGCGCGGGCGCGCAGTTCGAGTGCGCCCCGCGGATCATCGAGCCACCACAGGGCACGGCCGAGGCCATCGAGCGCATCCGCTGACTCGGCTCCGGCCCACGCGGACTTGAACTCCTCCCGAGCCGCCGCCCAATCGCCCATCGCCATGGCGGCTGAGCCGGCTTCGAGCTGCTCGCGCGCGCTCATACTCCCGATGATCGCACCGAGTGGAAAGATCGTACGATCTTTCGCGCCGAATCGTCTCGAACCGGCGTGCCTCGAGAAGGCCGATCGATAGGCTCGAAACGACGGCCGCCGCCGCCGGCGAAGTTCGGGCGTCGACACAGATCCGTTCTTGGAGGACCCCTCAATGGTGAGTAGTGACACGACAACCCACCTGCTGCACCCCGATCGCAACATCGCCCTCGAGCTCGTGCGAGCAACCGAGGCGGCCGCGATCCGTTCGTATCCGTGGATCGGGCGCGGCGACAAGCTCGCCGCCGACGGAGCCGCCGTCGATGCCATGCGCGCGTTCCTCGGCACCGTCAATTTCGACGGCGTCGTGGTCATCGGCGAGGGCGAGAAGGACGAGGCGCCGATGCTCTTCAACGGCGAGCGGGTCGGCAATGGCCGGGGCCCCTCGTGCGACATCGCGGTCGACCCCATCGATGGGACGTCGCTGACGGCCGCCGGCCGCCAGAACGCGCTGTCGGTGATCGCGGTCGCCGATCGGGGCACCATGCTCGACGCGTCATCCGTGTTCTACATGGACAAGATCGTCACGGATGCCTCGGGCATCGGTGTGGTCGACATCCGCCGGCCCATCGGCGAGAACCTGCGCGCGCTCGCCGCCGCCAAGCGCAAGGACGTCGGCGAGCTCCGGGTCGCGGTGCTCAATCGCCCACGTCACGAGCAGCTCATCGCCGACATCCGGGCCGCGGGCGCCGGCACCCGCCTCATCAGCGACGGTGACGTGGCCGGCGGCATCAATGCGGCGCGCTACGAGTCGCGCATCGACATGTGCGTCGGCATCGGCGGAAGTCCCGAGGGCATCACGACAGCGTGCGCCATCAAGGCGCTCGGCGGGTTCATGCAGGGCATTCTCGCGCCGACGGACGACGCCGAGCGCGAGCGCGGCGAGGCCGACGGGCTCGAGTTCGATCGCGTCTACGAGCTCGATGACCTCGTGCGCAGTGACAACACCTTCTTCGTCGCGACGGGAGTGACCGACGGCGAACTCGTCGACGGCGTGCGTCGCAAGGGACCCATCATCCGCACCGAGAGCGTCGTGCTGCGTGGGAAGTCGGGCACGATCCGACGGATCACTGCCGACCACCTCATCGAGAAGTGGCTGGACGAGTCGGAACGATGACCGGATGCCGCGGGCGAATGTCCGCGGGGCACGCGACAATGGTCCGGTGACCGACGCCACGAGGACGCCGCGCGCGCTCCGCCCGTTCAGGTCCGGCCAGTACCGACTGCTCGTGGTGGCGCTCGCCGCCTCGCTGCTCTCGGCCGGAGCGTGGATCGTCGCGGCGGTGTGGCAGGTGGTGGAGCTGGGCGGCTCGCCGATCGACCTGTCCTACGTGGCGGTGGCCTCAAGCCTCGGCCTCGTGGTGGCGGTGCTCTTCGGCGGCGTGGCCGCCGACCGCATCCCGCAGCGGCGCATCCTCTTCGTCGTCGAACTGGTGCGCGGTACCGCGTTCGCGGTGGCCGCGGTGCTCGCAGCGACCGGCGTCATCGAGGTGTGGCACATCGCGGCGCTGTCCTTCGTGCTCGGATTGGCCGACGGCTTCTTCTATCCCGCGTACTCGGCATGGCTGCCCGCGATCCTGCCGGCCGAGCAGCTGCTGGCCGCGAACGGCATCGAGGGTGTGCTGCGTCCAGCGGTGATGCAAGCGGCTGGCCCAGCACTCGCCGGTGTACTCATCGCCGTACAGGCGCCGTGGCTCGCCTTCGCGGTCGTCGCAGGACTCCAGGCGGTTGCGGCGCTCGTGCTCGCGGTCATGCGCACGACGGCAGTGCGTCGCGACCCCGGCGAGGTGGTCGCGCATCCGCTGCGGCAGACCTTCCTCGACCTGCGCGAGGGGTTCGTCTACCTGATCCAGACGCGCTGGCTGTTCGCCACCCTGGTGTTCGCGGTCGTCCTCGTCTTCCTCATCATGGGACCGATCGAGGTGCTGCTGCCGTTCGCCGTGAAGGACCAGACCGGCGGCGGAGCCGGCGCCTTCGCGCTGGTGCTCGCCGCGTTCGGCGTCGGCGGGGCCGTGGGCTCGCTCGCGGTCGCATCGCGACGGATGCCGCGACGGTACCTCACGCTGATGATCCTCGCGTGGGGCTTCGGCTGCGTGCCGCTCGCGATCATCGGCCTCACGTCGTGGCTCTGGGTCATGGTGTTCGCACTCTTCATCGTCGGCGTGCTCTTCGACGGAGCACAGGTCCTGTGGGGCACGCTCCTGCAGCGTCGTGTGCCGCCCTCGATGCTGGGGAGGGTCTCGAGCCTCGACTTCTTCGTGTCGCTGGCACTCATGCCCATCTCGATGGCGGTTGCCGGCCCGGTGGGCGAGGTGATCGGGCTCGCACCCGCGTTCCTCATCGCGGGCCTCGTGCCACCGCTCCTCGCGCTGGCGACCCTCGCGTTCGCCCGTCTCGGCCAGGACGAGCTCGCGCACCCGCTCGACGCAGTGCCCGACGGCACGACGGTGACGGGCGCAGAGGCGGCGGCCGGCTTCGAGCCGCCCGTCGACGAGCCGCACCTGCGGCCCGAGCCGAGGCGCGAGGTCGACCCCGAGCCCGGCTAGGCCGGAAACGTGCTCAGCGTGCTGGTGGGCTGAAGGAGCGCGCGGTCGGCTGGTCAGTCGAGCGTGACGCTGTCGGGCGTCTCGAGCTGACGGCGGATCTCGGGGTCCAGGTCGGCGCCGGCACCCGACACGAGCTCGTACGCGGTGAGCTCGCGGGGCGCCTCCTCGATGCCCTGCAGCGGCGCGAGCACCTTCGATTCATCGAGCGCGCCGAGCTTGCGTGCGGTGGGCAGCACCTGGCGCTCGAGCGAGCCGACGAAGGCGTTGTAGTCCTTGACGCTGCGCTCGATCGTGCGGCCGAGCTTCTCGATGTGGCCGGCCGTGGTCGCGAGCCGGGAGTAGAGCTCGCGGCTCAGATCGAAGAGCGTCTTCGCCTCGTTGGTCAGCACGTCCTGCTGCCACGAGAACGCGACGGTCTTCAGCACCGACCACAGCGTGACCGGGGAGGCGAGCGCCACCCGCTTCGAGAACGCGAACTCCATGATGCTCGGGTCGGCCTCGAGCGCGGCGGAGACGAGCGACTCGCTCGGGATGAAGGCGATGACGAGCTCGGGAGAGGCGTCCAAGCCGTTCCAATACCCCTTCGAGCCGAGCGCGGTGATGTGCGCGCGCACTGCCTGCACGTGCTGCTTCATGAAGTCGCCACGCCGCGCGGCATCCGCCCCGCTCGCCGTCGCCGGGATCTGGCTGGCCTCGAGGTACGCGTTGAAGGGCACCTTCGCATCAACCGCGATCGACTTGCCGCCCGGCAGGCGGACCACCATGTCGGGCCGGCCGTGACCCGAGTCGCTCGAGATGCTCGACTGCACGTCGAAGTCGACGCGCTCGAGCAGGCCCGCGGCCTCGACGACGCTGCGCAGCTGCGTCTCACCCCAGACCCCCCGCGTGCTGTTCGACCGGAGTGCGGACGCGAGGGCCTCGGCGGTCGACCGCAGGCGTTCCTCGGACTCGGCGGCGGACTTCAGCTGCTGCGTCAGCTCGCCGTGCTGGAGGCTGCGCTGGGACTCCAGCTGCGTGACCTTCGACTGCATCTCGGTGAGCGACTGCTTGACGGGCGCGAGTGCCTGGAGCACCCGGCTCTCGGCCTGCTCGCGCGCCTCGCGCGCCTGCTGCTCGGCGCGGTGCTGCTCGATGAGCTCACGCTGCTGATGCTGGGCCAGGAGGATCTGCTCGCGGAGCGCCTCGGCGGTGGCCTGTGTGGCGGCGAGCTCCTCACGCAGGAGCGACTTCGCCGCCTCCTCGGCCGCCCGGACCTCGGCCAGTTGCGTCTGGTGCCGCGCCTCGACGAGCGCCGGATCGTCGGTGACGGGTGCTGCCCCGCGCCGGGCAGACCAGGCGACGGCGCCGAGTGCGCCGAGCAGTGCGCCGACGAGGAGGCCGATGAGGAGGGCGAGGAGGTCCATGGCGACAGTGTGGCAGCGGCCCCGGACATCGGCGCGGAGCCGGTGCGGCGGGGCGGGGTCTCGAGACGCGTCGCGCTCCGCGCGGCGCTACTCGACCGCCGGGTGCGTCACTCGGTCGGCAGCCGCGGGTCCGCTACTGCAACGCCATCGGACCGTGCACGGCGCGCTGCTCCACGACGGCGACCCGGCCGATGGCGCCGAGCTGCACGCGCGTGACGTGCGCCAGCCGCTCGACGTCGTCGGCCTCATGGCGCTTGGCGGCGTGCACGACGATTGCGGCACAGGCTTCGGCGTCGGCGAGCGCGTCGTGGTGCGAGAAGTCCTCGAAGCCGGCGGCCATGGCCGCGACGGGCAGGCGATACGAGTCGAGGTGGTACGTCCTGCGGGCGACCTGGAGGCTGCACAGGTACCTGAAGTCGGGCACCTCCAGCCCCACGGCCACCGACGTCTTCGCGATCACGCCGAGGTCGAATCCGGCGTTGTGCGCGACGAGCACGTCGTCTTCGGCGAACTCGCGCAGCATGGGAAGGTGCTCGGCCCAGCCCGCGGCATCCGCCACCATCTCACGTGTGATGCCGTGGATGCGGATGTTCCACTCCGAGAACTCGTCGTGCGGGAACGGCGGCCGGATGTACCGGTGCACGCGATCGACCACGCGGCCGTCTCGTACCTTC
Organism: uncultured Actinomycetota bacterium; assembly: GCA_963764435.1. Classification (GTDB taxonomy): domain Bacteria; phylum Actinomycetota; class Actinomycetes; order Actinomycetales; family Microbacteriaceae; genus Agromyces. The sequence continues at coordinate 44,914 of CAVXSL010000001.1, forward strand.
ACCAGCCCGACCGAGCAGGCCGACGCGCTCGAGGAATTGGCGGTTTCGAAGTCGATCGCGGTGAAGTCCACTGGCACGGGAGCATCGTCGCATGAGGCTCCGATGCGCCCGGGCGCGTCGCCGGGCGCGTCGGCGATCGCCTTCCAAGCGGTTGACGGATGCCGCGGGCAGGGCGTGGAATGTCAGCGGGAGCGCCGCGGTGGAGCGTGCGCCGCGAGGGAGGAACAGATGACCGACCTGCCGGCACCCGTGCGTGAAGCTCTCGCCGCCACGAACGATCGTGACCTCGACCGCTTCGTCGCAGCCTTCGCCGATGACGGTGTGATCGACGAGTGGGGCCGAAAGTTCCGTGGGCACGTGCAGATCGAGGCGTGGAGCCGCCGCGAGTCCATCGGCATGCGGCAGACGTTCTCGATCCTCGACATACGCGAGGGCGAGGACGACAGCGAGGTGATCGTGATCGTCGACGTCAGCGGTGGCGGGTTCAACGGCCGGTCGACGTTCAGGTTCCGCCTCACCCCCGATGGCGAGACGCTCGAGCGCATGACGATCTCGCAATGAACGGGACGGCAGACATGGCCGCGCCCGACGAACCCGGCCTCGTGGTCGACCCGTCCGACCCCGAGACCGTGCGGAGCGCGCGGTCGTTCGGCGCGGCGGCATCCGTGTACCACCGGGCTCGGCCGGGCTACCCGGTCGAGGCGATCGCGTGGCTCGTCGGCGACGCCGTGCGCGTGCTCGACCTCGGCGCCGGCACCGGGAAGCTCACCGAGGCGCTCCTCGCGCTCGACCGTGACGTGATCGCCGTCGACCCCGTGGAGGAGATGCTCGAGGAGCTCGAGGTCGCCGTGCCCGGCGTGCCGCGGATCCTCGGCACTGCGGAGGACATCCCGATCGAGGACGACTCGGTCGACGCCGTGGTCGCCGGGCAGGCGTGGCACTGGTTCGAGCCCGACCGCGCGATCCCCGAGATCGCGCGCGTGCTGCGCCCTGGCGGCGTGCTCGGGCTCGTATGGAACAGCCGCGACACGACGGTCGACTGGCTGCGACAGGCCGGCGAGATCATGCACGAGCGGCACGACGCGAGCGCGACGTTCGAGGGCTACGTGAAGGTCGGCCCGCCCTTCGGCGAGATCGAGGAGCACGCGGTGAAGTGGAGCGAGCGGATGTCACGGGCCCGCTTCCTCGACCTCGTACGGTCGCGCAGCTACTTCATCACGGCGACGCGGTCGGAACAGGCCGCCACGATCGCGGCCCTCGAGACGCTGCTCGAGACGCATCCCGACGTCGCGGGCGCCGAGGAGCTCGCGGTGCCGTACGTCACGCGCTGCTTCCGGTCGCGGCTCGGCTGACCGCCTTCGGCGACCCCGACGGGGCCGTTGCGGGCGACTGCTCCCTCAGCCGTCCAGGAGGTCGGCGGTCGCGCGCAGGATCGCGACGATCGCGGCGTGCTCTCGGTCGGATGCCGCGCCATCGCCATGGACGGCGGCCTTCCCCTCACTCGGCATTCCGGTGCTCCCGGAACCGTCGTCGACGGTCGACACGCTCGCCGTGCCGAGCAGGATCCGCCCGCTCAGCACCTCCTCGCCGTGGAACTCCGGCGTCTGCCGGCGGTTCGGTCCGAACACCTCGACCACCGAGCGCACGAACGCCCGGTTCGACACGGTGCCCGTGCCCGATTCGAGCAGCGGCAGCGCGGCCCGCGTGAAGTCGCCCTGCCCGCCCGACTCCCATGCGACCTCGGTCGCCCGGCACGCGCTGAAGAGCACCTCGCGGCGCACGCCGGCGCTCCGCGGCGCGGACGGCGTGACCACCTCCGAGGCGAGCACGCTCGCGATGGCGGCAGCCAGCACGGGATCGGGCTCGGCCGACCCCGTCCCGACGCCGCGATCTGCGCGGTATGCGGCCTCGTCCTCGCGGGTCAGCTCGACGGCACGTGGCAGGGAGTCGCCGACCGGCGTGAGGTCGACGCGCGGCGCCCGGTTCGCCGAGCCCGAGTGGCAGCTGTCGAAGAACGCCGTGAAGCTCACACCCTCGGGGATCACGTCCCAGATGCGCGCGAGGTCGTCGTCGATGATGAGCCGACCCTGCGTGCGGAAGTCGACCGGGCACAGCGCCTCGTCCTTGGCGACGTCGCCATCGTCCTCGTCGGCGTCGAGGTCGGGCACGTACGTGCCGTGGCCCGAGTACTGCAGGGCCAGCACGTCGCCCGGTGCGGCCGTGCTCACGAGTTCGAGGATGCCTCGGAGGATCGCGTCACGGGTGGCCGCGGCATCCGTCAGCTCGGTCACGTCGAAGCCGGCGCCTCGGAACGCCTCGGCCCACGAGCGGGCGTCGGCGACCGCGCCCCGCAGGCGGTCGCCCTCGTCGGGGTACGCGTCGATGCCGATGCAGAGCGCCCGGCGCGCGCCGAGACCGGCGGCGGTACCGGCAATCGCGCGGGATCCGACAGGCCCCGGCGGGACGTCCTCGTACTCCGGCCACGGGGAGACCGTGCGCGCCCCTCCCTTCGGGAACGGCGTCACGTCGGTGACGCCCGCCACCCTCCGAGCGACGCTCTCCATCGTCGGGGCGTCGTCGTCGAACTCGCCGTGCGACGTCGCGGCGCTCGCCGCCCGCAGGCCGACCGCGTGCGGGGCGAGCACGAGATCGCCGCTGGCGGATGCCCCCGAGAAGAAGTCCGCGAGGTCGACGTCGCGGGTGAGGAACCTGGCCATGCCGAGGATCGGCGTGGCCTTCCGCGGCTCGAACGACGCCGAGACCAGGTAGAGCAGGGACTTGTTGTAGATGCGCAGGCAGGTGTCGTCGCGCTCGGCGTCGTCGTCCATCGTGAAGATCGCGAGGCGCCCGATCTTGCCACTCCTCGCGTGCGGCATGACGAGCTTCGAGAAGGTGTCGATTCGCACGGCCGGCGCGAGCAGGCTGAGGGACACGATCTCGGGAACATCCGCCTCGAGGGCCGTCGGCAGCAGGTGCGAGTGGAAGATCGAGCCCGCGCTGTGGCCGACGGCGTGCACCTCGACCTCGCCGGGGTGCTCGTTCATCCAGGTGCCGAGCTCCCGCACGAAGTGGCGTCCGCCGCCACCCTTCACGGATGCCGCGGCGGCGTCGACCTTCATGTCGTTCCAGATCCCGCCGCCGCCGAGGAGCCGTGCCGTGACCTCCAGGAAGCCGTCCTTCGCCTCGTCGACCCAGCCGCGCCGTCCGCCCGACGCCCACCGACGCAGGGCATCCCAGAGCGACGTGCCGAGGCCCGTCTCCCAGATGAAGTGGATGGGGTAGACGCCGTTCTCCTTCCACCACGCGACCTGCCGCTCGGCGATGGCGAAGCCCGACTCCTTGTCGACCAGCCCGCCGTGCGCGAAGAGCACGATCGGCACGGGACCTGGCGCCTGCTCGGCGACGAACGCCGGGAGATGCGTCGTGAAGATCGCATCGATGTCGCCCGCGGTCGTGCGGAAGTCCTTCACGGTCCTCGCCTCGACGGGGAAGCCCGTGGCGAGCTTCCCGTCCTCGAGGCTGATGACGTGCGGCCGCAGCCCGGCGAGCGCAGCCGCACTCAGCGTCGGGCCGCCGCGCGGGGCTTCGGGCGCGGTGCTGGGCGGCGGAGCTGATGGGCTCGGCGGGCGGACGGTGGTCATGACGGCGGTCCCTCCGGTGCGGGTGGATCGAGGCGGATGCGGGCGCGCGGGTGCGCGTACACGGCGTAGGCGAGCTCGGACAGGTCGGCATCGTCGCGTGCGGCGCGGCGCGCGATCCGCGCCGCATCGGCGACCGTTGCGTCGTCGTCGGCGAGTGCGAGGTAGAAGGCCTCCACGAACGTGGACGCGGGGTCGTCGCCGACGGCCCAGGAGCATCCGACGAACGCGGCCGCACCCCCGCGCAGGAACGCCTCGGGGAACCCGCCCAGCGAGGCGGGACCCGACGGCAGACGGCCGATGTCGCACGCGTTCAGGAAGACGAACGGGCCCGTGTCCGCGGCGTCCGTGGCGCCTCGGTCGGGCAGGTCGTGGCGGAGCCGGTCGTCGGAGTAGCGCGCCCGAGGCACGTCCTCGTCCTCGCGGAACGTCGAGAGCAGGAGCTCCTGCAGCTGCGGCGAGCCGTCGCTCCACCGGCCGTGACCCGCGAAGTGGAGGAGGTCGAAGCCGTCGTGCATGAGCCCTGCCATGCCGTCGGCGTCGTCGGGATCTATCGTCTTCGCCGCGAATCGGTGCTCGAGGAAGTGCCGCTCCTCCGTGCTGTGCGTGAGGCGGAGGCGCTGCTCGACGTAGTCGGGACAGACGTAGCGCACGCGCTCGCGAGCCACGTGGAGCTCGGTCGGGTGCGGCGTGTCGTAGACCCAGCGGGTGAGCCCGTAGGAGCTCAGGAACCTCGGCTTCCCGTCGTCGCGCGAACGCGCCGGAGGTACGAGGTGCACGATCTCCCAGGGCAGGTCGAGTTCGCCCGACGTCTGCACGATGAGGCCGTCGAGTGCACCCAGCCCGCCGGGTTCGTCGGATGCCGCGTTCGCAGCGTTCCAGAGGAGGGCGAGCACCTCGTCGTCGAAGAGGCTGCGGGCGAGGCCCATGCCGAGCGCTCGCAGGCGTCGCAGGCCGTGTCGGGCCCGTTCGTCACGGTCGGGCAGGTCGCCGAGCTCCGACCTGATCCCGGAGATCCTCCGGTACGTCCGCGAGATGTATGCGGCTTTGTCGGCGAGGCGGGTCGTGCACTCGCGTGCCTCCCCGGCGATCGCCACTCGGATGCGCAGGGTCGAGTCGTTGCCGACGATGGATTCGTCGACACGGATGCTCGGGAGCACGACGAGGTCGGGGTCTGGCGCGACGACGTCGGCGGTCACCTCGGCCGTCGCCACCGGCTCGACCGACCTGCCGGCGGGCACGATCTCGGCGGTGAGCCGCAGGGTCGCGAGGGGGAGGTCGGCGTCCTGCCGCACGACGAGCGAGACCTCGCCGCGTCCCTGCAGTGGTGCGACCAGGCGGAACCGGTGCTCGGCCACCTCCTCAGCCGAGCGCGGGAGGCGGGTGGAGATCGTCTCGGGCTGGTCATCCACGAGGCGGAACCCACGCAGCGCGATCGTCACGGTGAGGTCGCGTTCAGGGTCGACCCGGATCGCCTGCGCGGCGTGACTCGTTCCAGCGGATGCCTCGAGCCGGCGCCGGCTCAGGCGGAACCGCACCTCGACGTCCGTGTCGACGGCGACTCGCCGCGGCATCTCGGCGTGCACGTGGGCGAGGGCGGGGCGCTCGGCGGATTCCTCCCCTGGCGGGAGCGTTGGCTGTGGTTGGGGCGCTGGGGCCGATGGCGCCGGTACCGGGGCCGACGGCGGGGCCGGTCCAGTGGGGAGCGACGGCGCGGGAAACGACGGGGCCGGTGGCGGGGGAGGGGGCGGCGGCGCCGACCGCATCACCGGCGGCGGCTCGGCCCCCTCCGGTGATGGCGCCGCCCCGGGTACGCGCGGCTCCTCGGCCTGCGGCTCCTCGGCCTCGTGCGGCTCCTCGGCCTGCGGCTCCTCGGCCTGCGGCTCCTCGGTCTCGTGCGGCTCCTCGGGCGCCGCCGCCTCGAGGTCGGCTCGCACGGCCTCGTATCGCCGGGCGAGCTCCTCCGCCTCGCCCTCGGTCGTGCACTCCACGACGACGGCGAGCGCGAGCCGGGTTCCGAGCCGGAACGGCAGCGCAACCTCGAGCGCGTCGAGGTCGTGGCCCGTCGGCCGAAAGGCACAGACGAAGTCGTCGAACTGCACGAACACGATCAGGCGCCTCGGATCGACGTCGTAGGTGATCGCAAGCACGAGCACGGGCGCGTCGCCGCCGGTCCCGATGAGCATCGCCCTCGTGAGTTCGCGTCCGGTCGTGGGCGGCGTCCAGCCTGCGGTGTCCCACGCGCTGAGCGCGCGTATCGCGCCCCGCGCACCGAGGAACGCCGGGCTCATCGCCATGCCCCCTGCCCGCGGCATCCGCACGCTCGCCTGCACCTGACGCACATGCAGCTTCCCCCTCGACTGCCACCGACCCCGGGAACCATGAGCGACGCTCAACATCCTCTGAGGCGCAGCATACGGCCGCAGCGTCGGCGGGCGCCAGCGTCGGCCGACGCGGATGCCGCGAACGGCCTGCCGGTACGATAGACCCCTGTGGCTCTCACCATCGGAATCGTCGGTCTCCCGAATGTCGGCAAGTCGACCCTCTTCAATGCCCTGACCAAGAACCAGGTGCTCGCGGCGAACTACCCCTTCGCGACGATCGAACCGAACATCGGCATGGTGAACCTGCCCGACCCTCGCCTTGAGACCCTCGCCGGCATCTTCGGCTCCGAGCGCATCCTGCCCGCGACCGTGTCGTTCGTCGACATCGCCGGCATCGTGCGCGGCGCATCAGAGGGCGAGGGCCTCGGCAACAAGTTCCTCGCGCACATTCGCGAGGCCGATGCGATCGCCCAGGTCGTGCGCGGGTTCGACGACTCCGACGTCGCGCACATCGAGGGCACGATCGATCCCAGGGCCGACATGGAGACCATCAACACCGAACTGATGCTCGCCGACCTCGAGACCTTGGAGCGGGCCATCCCCCGCTTCGAGAAGGAGGTCAAGGGCAAGAAGCTCGATCCGTCGGTGCTGGAGGCGGCGAAGGCCGCGCAGGCGGAGTTGCAGAAGGGCACGCCGCTCTCCGCGGCATCCGTCGACCTCGGGCCCATCAGGGAGCTCGGACTGCTGACCGCGAAGCCCTTCATCTATGTCTTCAACGTCGATGAGGCGGTGCTGACGGATGCCGCGCGCAAGGCCGAGCTCGCGGCGCTCGTCGCGCCCGCCGAGGCGATCTTCCTCGACGCCAAGATCGAGTCCGAGCTCATCGACCTCGACCCGGCGGATGCCGCGGAGCTGCTCGCCTCGACCGGACAGGACGAGTCGGGCCTCGACCAGCTCGCCCGCGTCGGCTTCGACACGCTCGGCCTGCAGACGTATCTCACCGCGGGCCCCAAGGAGTCGCGCGCCTGGACGATCCACAAGGGCTGGAAGGCACCGCAGGCGGCGGGCGTCATCCACACCGACTTCGAGCGCGGTTTCATCAAGGCGGAGGTCATCTCGTTCGCCGACCTCGTCGACGCCGGCTCGGTCGCCGTGGCCCGCGCACGCGGCAGGGCCCGCATGGAGGGCAAGGACTACGTCATGCAGGACGGCGACGTGGTCGAGTTCCGCTTCAACGTGTAGTGACACGCCCCAACGGCAGCCGTCACCAGCCGGATCGAACTTGGCGGGTGGGCCAGCGCCTCGGCAGTGCTGCCACGGCGGTGGTTGGGGTCATCCTCATGGCGATGGGCGCCGATATCTCACTGTGGGTTCTGGTCGGGTTCGGGCTGATGACTGTGGTCGCTTCAGCGAGATGGTGGCTTCGGGTCCGTCGGGCATGCGTCGAGTACGACACGCTCGCCGTCTCAGTTGTCGGATTGTTCTGGACCCGACGCATCGATCGGCGCGCGATTCGTATGGTCGAAACCGAACTCGATTGGCCGACGATTTACTGGCAGGACGAACGAGGTCGTCGACGCTGGACGATTCTCACCCCAATCGCAACGGGTGGCGGCTGGCACGGTATCTTGCTTCTTTCCGACCGAAGCCTCGACGAACGTCGACGGTATCTGCGTCGACTGAAACGGTGGGCGGCGGTGTGAGCGTGAGGTTGGCAAGGAACGTGGTCGAGTTCCGCTTTCAGGCAACCCCTGGGCAGAAGGAGCGCAATGGTCTACGCGCCGAACGAGTTGCTCGCGCGATTGGTTGGCAGGCGGCTCAACGCTGTCGTGTTCTCCATGGACCACGCTAATTTTCTGGTTCGACGGTGATCCTGGAGGTCGCGGCAATATCGCGCTGAACTGTGACGTGTACCCGAGGGTCGAGCGCGGCGGGGCCGTGCTCGCTGAGCGTGACTCCGGCTACGGAGACGGCTTACGCGCCTTCATCCTTGAGGAGGTCACCGGCACCACTGAGCAGACTGGTCAGGGGATTGTGATCTCCTTTGCGTTTGGTCGGTTGATTCTGCACCCGGCGGCCGAGGAACTGGTAGGCCCAGAGATCGCAATGCTCGATGGGTTTGACGACGGCAGCTGGATGGTGTGGCGGCCAGGCGAGGACTCCTTCGAAGACCTGGCGTGAACCGAGGTCTGGTCGAGTTCCGCTTCAACGTGTAGCTGTCCAGTTCGTTCGGGGCTAGCGCTTCATCTCGCGCGTAGATCTCCTTCCGGCCCTCGCCACTCAAGCCCCAGGTGAGATAGCCGGACTCCATCTGCTGCTCTGCGGAGAATGACGGCAGTGTGCGCCCGACGCGCGAGATCACTGCGAGCGCTGCGGAACGCTGTCCACCCGCCGGATTCAGAGTCATGTGCGTCATTCTCGATGCCCCATGTCGCGTTCGCCACGGGGTCTGGGCAAGGGATTCGCGACATCTCGTGCAAGAGTCGCGGCGGACGCGACACAATCATGGCGTGGAGATCGCCAGCACCGCCGCAGCCGCCGACGTGACCGAGGGGGTGGCGGTGCCCGACTCGCCCGTGATGAGCGCGGACGTGGCATGGTTCACCGCGATCGTCCGCGAGCACTCGACCGCTCTCGTCCGTTACTTCGCCCGGCGAGGTCCTCGCCAGGACGCCGAGGACCTCGCCGCCGACGTCTTCGCGACGGCATGGCGTCGCCGCGATGACGTGCCACCCGAGGCCGTGCTGCCGTGGCTCTACCGCACGGCGGGATTCACGCTCGCCAACCATCGCCGCAAGCGCATCGACCTCCCGGTCGAGGAGGTGCCCGAGACGGGCGCGGTGCGCGTCGGCGACGACCCCGAATTGAGCGCGCTGTTCGACGCCGAACTCCGCGGCGCGCTCGCGAGCGTGGGGGAACGCGACCGGCAGATCCTGCTCCTGCACGCGTGGGAGGGCCTCGACGGAGACGAACTGGCGGAGGTGCTCGGCATCTCCCGCTCCGGAGCGGATGCCGCGCTCTCCCGAGCCCGCAAGCGGCTGCGGGAGGCGTGGGGAGAACGGACGTCGTTCTAGGCGCCGCGTGCAAGGTTCGGGGCGCGCCGCACATATCCGTAGGTGAACCGCACTCACGGAGGGTGATCGACATGAACGACGACAACGAGCTCGACCCGGTCGCGCGACTGCGCGCCGCCGACCCTGCGGCCGAGGTCGAGCCCCGCGCGGGGTTCGCCGACGAGGTCGTCGCTCGAGTAACGGATGAGCCGGTGGCCAAGTCGACGGCCGATTCGCCCGCCGAGCCGGTGCCCGTCATCGATCTCACGCCGAGCGTGCCCGCCGCGCCTTCGCTGGCTGCCCGTCGCCGCGGTCGCCGCGTCGATCGCGATCGTCGGCGGTGCCGGATACGGCTCGGCGCTCGACGGGCGGGGCGACGAATCCCGCCGACGGCGCTGCCCCGCCCATCTCGCTGCAGACCGGCGCGACCCAGGAGGGCGCATCGCAGGGCGGCGGACCCGAGGCTCCCGCGATCGATCGCCAGATCATGTCGGGGCCGGGGGCCGCCGACATGATGGTTCCCTACGGATATGGCCGCAACAGCTTCAGCTCGTCCGGTCTCGCGACGACCGATGGCACCGCGCTTGCGTACGCGTTCGACGCGCGCGCCGCCTCGAACGCCGACACCATCGCCGCGCTCGCCGCGCGCGCTCGGCATCGAGGGATCGCCCGAGCTGAAGGACGGCGCTTGGACGGTGGGGCCGCAGGATGGCACCGCCCCGTACCTCTTCGTGGGTCTCGACGGCACGCTCAGCTTCTACTATTCGAACCCGCTGATCAATCCGTGGCAGTGCGTCGAAGTGGGCAAGGATGTCGCCGCGCCGTGCGAGCCGACGGCCGATGTTCCCAGCGAAGACGCGCTTCCCACCGAAGACGCCGCGATCGACGCCCTGCGCTCGATCATCGCGTCGGTGGGACGTGATCCGGAAGCGTTCGAGTTCACCTCCGAGACGTGGGAGGGGGCGGTCACGCGGACGGCCCAGGCATGGCCGGTCGTCGACGGGCAGCGCATCGACCAGGCGTGGTCGTTGGAGCTCACGGCGGCCGGGGTGTTCAGCGTTTCCGGCGCTCTCGCCGACATCGTCGCCCTGGGCGACTACGCCGTCGTCAGCGAGCAGGAGGGCTTCGATCGCCTCTCGGACCCGCGGTTCGGCGCCCAGATGACGAACATGCCGATCGCACTGCGTGAGCAGCCGACCATCGCAGCCGAGGAGTGGGTGCCTCCGACCGAGCCGCCCGCGACCCCGACGGCGGGAATGTCGCTCTCCTGGCCCGTGAACGAGGTCGAGATCGTCAGCGCGCGCCTCGGCCTCGCGAGCCAGTGGCAACCCGATGGAAGCGTGCTCGTCGTTCCGGCCTACGAGTTCACCGATGCCGAGGGTGGTACGTGGTCAGTCATCGCCGTCGCCGACTCGATGCTCGACTTCGAGTCCGACTGACCCGCGGCATCCGCCACTCGAACCGACGCGGCGCCGCACGCCGCCGAGTAGGGTCGAGGCATCCCGCGACGGCGCGGGGGTGGGGAGCCGACCATGAGCGATCACGTCTACCGGGTTTCCGAGATCGTCGGGACGTCCCCCGACAGCATCGACACTGCGATCCGCAATGCCATCTCGCGCGCGACGAAGACCCTGCGCCACGTCGACTGGTTCGAGGTGGTGTCGGTGCGTGGCGAGGTCGAGGAGGGCGGCGTCGCACACTTCCAGGTCACCCTCAAGGTCGGCTTCCGGCTCGAGGATGAGGCACGCGGCAGCCCGACGGCGCCGCTGCGTGACGTGTACGGCCGTTGTGCAGGCCTTACTCCGACGGGGCAGTGAGCAGAGCGGCCGTGCGTTGGAGCCAGTATGCGGGGTCGTCCCGATGGTAGAACCGCTCGGCCGGCTCGATGTTCTCGAGGAAGTACTGGTAGATCATGGCCTGCCGAAGTGCCGCGACTGGGGCCAGGAGGCGCGCAGCCGACCGCGCGTCCGCCCCGGGGAAGCTCTCGTTCAGGGCCGTGATCCAGTGCTCACGTGCGAGCCGGCTGAGCGCCGGCGGCATCCGCTGGGTGAATGCCGCCATATCGAACAGCGGATGTCCTACGCCAGAGTCGCCCCAGTCGAGGAGCGTCATCTCGAGTGCCGTGCCGCGGAAGTTCCCGCCATGGAAGTCGCCATGCACGAGCGTGTCGGGAAGGCCGCATCCTGCAGGCGGCGGTGGCGCTCGTCGAGTCCGTCGATGAGGTCCCGGACAGCTCTGTGTTCGCCGGACTCGAGCCGGTCGGACGACGCGCCGAGGACTCGGGCGGCTCCGTCGGCAAGCGCGGGAAGCCGCCAGTCGGGGAGCCCGAGTGCGACGAGCTCGTCGAGGTGATCGACCGAGTCGAGCTGGATGGCGAGCAGTAGGTCGATCATGACGAGCGCCTGCGTGGACGTCGGCTCGTACAGGTCGGCGCCCGGCACCTGGGCGAGCAGCACGATCCCGTCGCCGCGGGCGAGCAGGTGCGGCACGGAATGTCGTGACAGCCGTTCGATGACGGCGCCCTCGTGAGCGAAGAACGGCGGGACGGCCTTCAGCCACACGTCTCCCCGATCGGTCGGGAGCCGCCACACGCTCGAGAGGTTCCAGGTCTTCATCTGCTGGGCATCGCCCGTGCTTCGGATGCCGGCCGCATCGAGTCGACCGGCCGCCCACGCGAGGTGCCTCCCTGGGCCTCCCGGCTCGGCCCACGGCATCCGGAACGGTTCGGGAGCCGCGACGGCTTCCTCGGAAGACGCAAGGAGTGCTGTCGGCGCGAGCGGCGTGGAGATCGACCCGTCGACTTCGGCCAGGTACGTGACAAGATCGCGATCGCCGTCGGGTCGTGGGGTGGTCTCGAGCACCCTCAAGACCGTTGCGGCGATACCGAGCTGCGAGCGGGCCGACGCCACGAGCGCCCCGACGTCCTGTGGGTAGGGCCACGGAACCTCGAAGACCTCCGTCGTTCCGAGCAGCTCGCCGTCGGGTCGGCACAGGACGAGCGCGACGTCTCGGCTGTCCTCACGGCCCATGACTCGCAGAATATGGCACCAGCCGCGTCACCGGCCAAGGCTGCGCGCTCAGTCGTGCAGGATCCGCTGGTACAGGCGGTGCTCCTGCCACGTGCCCGCGATCTGGAGGTAGCGCGGCGCGACGCCGATGACCTCGAAGCCCGCGCGCTCGAGCACGCGCTGCGAACGGTGGTTGTGCGGCAAGGTGCTCGCCTCGAGTCGGTGAAGTCCGAGATCGTCGATCGACAGGCCGACCACGGCCAGCACGGCGGATGTCGCAAGCCCACGGCCTCCGTAGGCGGCATCCACCCAGTAGCCGAGGCTCGCGCTCTGGAAGGCGCCGCGCATGATGCCGTTGACGTTCACGCGCCCCACGACCTCGTCGCCGTCGGCGAGCACGAGCGGGATCTTGCGTCCCGCGTCGAACTGGTCGAGCAGCAGGGCGATCTCGTCGCGATGCCAGCGGGTGGTGAAGAAGTGCTCGTCGCGCGTCGGCTCCCACGGCGCGAGGTGTTCGCGGTTCCGGCGATACGCGTCGGCGAGCGGCTCGGCATCGCGCGGCTCGACCGGCCGGAGCAGGATCCCGTCGGCGAGAACGGTGTGGCGCACCCGATCGAGCCTAGACCGGGCGGGTGCCATCGGATACCGGTGACTGGTTGGAGTCGAGGCGCTCAGTCGGGTGAGCCGAGCGGGCCGGTTCCGACGCCGTCGGGCACAGTCGTGACGCTCACGAGCTCCTCTCGTCCGGCGCCCCCCGCGATGTCGAGGGTCAGCACGGGACCCACGCCGGGAGCGTAGAACTTCAGCTCCGCGACATCCGGTTCGAGCGCATTCGTGTCGCGTGTGAGCAGCGCGTCCTTGAAGGCACCATGTGGCACCTCGACGAGTTCGTCGACGCTCAGCACAGCACCGTTGTCCTCGGCCTCGCCGGCGTAGTACTCCTGCCGGTACGTCATGCCCGGCTCGGGATCGGCGGGTATCGCGACGCCGGGCAGCGCGCCGTCGACGCCGGCTTCGAACGAACCGTCGCGCGAAACGATCTCGCCGCCCTCGAACTCGGCCGTGTCCTCGCCGAGGTACCAGATCGCGCCGGCGGCGTCCTGGGCGTACCAGTCGAACGTGTCCTCGATGATCTCGCCGTCGCGGTAGACCGTGTCACGAACGACGCGTGCGTCGATGCCGTTGGCGATCGCCTTCGTCTCGCTCGTCACGGTGACATCGACCGTGAGTTCGCCGCCTTCGGGGTCGAGTTCGAGGTAGGACCACCGGGTGCCGGGTTCCATGGGCCAGTACGGGTTGTCGATTTCGGTCGTGAAGTCGGCGGGGTCGAGCGAGACGGGATCGTCGCCCTGGGGGAGGGACGAGGACGCGGGCGGCGCGCCCGCCGTGCACGCCGACAGCGCAAAGACGCATGCGGCGCATGGAGCGAGGATGCGGAGCATCCGCAGATGCATCGTGGACATCGTAGGCCTCGATTCCCGCGGCGCCGACCTGTTCGAGGAGGTCGCGGAGTGCGCGCCCTTCCACGAGTGCACCTGCTCGGGCGACCGCGCCAACGGCGTTCAGCGGCGCTTCAGGGGCGTTCAGCGCCGGATCAGCCTGCATTCAGCGGATGCGCCGGTTCGCGCCCTGCTCAGGGCCCGACCATCACCGCCCGGACAGTCGCGCAGCGCGATCGGCGAGTTTCGTGTCGAGTGCCCGCTCATCTTCGAGGAACCAGATGTGGTCGCCGCGGTTCGATTCCCAGACGAAGTCGCGGAGGGATTCGCTCTTGGCGAGGTGTCCCGAGATGTTGCCGATGACCGCGAGCCGCAGGCGGTAGTTCACGAGCTTCTGCGTGATCTCGCCGGCTATCCCAGTGCTGAGGCGGAAGAACTTCGGGTCGAGCCGTTCGACCGGCACGACGATGAGGTTCGCCCGGTGCGACCACGCAGTGCCGACCAGATCGGAAGCGTCGTCGGGTGTCGAGATCGGCTCCCCCTCGGCATCGAGGTGGTGCATTCGGATGTCGCTGTCGTCGATGATCATGGCACGACGATAGCGTTGCCGGGGCTTTCGGCGCTGCCCCGTTGCAACGTCGGTTCAGCGCGTGGCGTCAAGGCACGTGACCTGGTTGATCCAGCCGTACCCGTAGTCGTCATGGCCGAAGACGACGATCGTGGCCTCGTAGCCGATGACGTCCTGCTTCTCGACCGTCTCGAAGTACTCGGGGAAGACCGCTTCCACGTCGTTCGCGAATCCGAGTTGCACTTGCAGCGTGTCGCAGTCCGCCTCCGTGAACAGTGCGGCCTGCCAACATCCCTGCTCGTAGTCGGTGGGGCACTCATCGCCGTACCGGTTGTCGCCATAGAGCTCGAGCGCGGCCGGGAAGGCGAAGAACGTCTCCCCCGACTGGTACCGCTCGACCCATGCGTCGCTCGATTCGCCGGAATCAGCGGGTTCGCCGGAATCAGCGGGTTCACCGGGGTCACGCCGGGGTCGCTTCGCCGAGGGGCCTGCGGCCCCGGACTCGATGGCCTCGCGTGCCGTCGTCGCGATCGTCGTCGCGAGGTTCACCGCGCCGATGGTCGCGAAGGTGACGAGCGCCACCGATGCCGTCGCGCCGGCGACGATGCCGATGATCACGCCGGGCGAACGTCGGCGCCTGCGGGCAGGGTCGGCCGCGGCATCCGCGATCGCGGCCGGGTTGGCTCTCGCCTCGGCGAGGAGCGCATCGCGAGCCGCCGTGAGCGTCTGCGCCCAGTCCTCGGCGCGGCGGCGCTCTGCAGCATCCGGATACCGCGATGGATGCTTCGCCGACGACTCGCCGGCATAGGCATGTTCGATGAGCTCCACGGTGAGCGGAACGTCGGGGAAGATGCGCAGCACGCGCCGCGCCGAGATCGGGTCCACAGGTTGACGTAGGGTGCGCGACCCTGCCACGATGTCCGCGGTCGGTGAGAGCATGGTCGGGTGCCCGAGTTGCCCGAGGTCGACGCGCTGGTGGGATTCCTCCGCGAGCGCGCGGTCGGACATGCCGTGGCATCCGCGACGGTCGCGGCGATCTCCGCCCTGAAGACGTTCGACCCGCCCCTCCAGGAGCTCGTCGGTCGCACGATCGAGGGTGCCACGCGGCGCGGCAAGTTCGTCGACCTGGATGCCGGGGGCCTGCACCTCGTCTTCCACCTGGCGCGTGCCGGGTGGCTGCGGTGGTACGACGAACTGCCGAAGACGATCATCAGGCCGGGCAAGTCGCCCATCGCGCTGCGGGTGCGCCTCGACGACGGCTCCGGATTCGACCTCACCGAAGCCGGCACGAAGAAGTCGCTCGCGGTCTACGTCGTGCGCGATCCGTCAGAGGTGCCCGGCATCGCCCGGCTCGGTCCCGACCCGACCGCACCCGATTTCACCCTCGACGATTTCGCCGCCAGCCTCGCCGGGCGACGCACTCAAGTGAAGGGCCTGCTGCGCGACCAATCCGTCTTCGCGGGCGTCGGCAACGCGTACTCCGACGAGATCCTCCACAACGCGCGGATGTCGCCTTACGCGCTCGCGGCCAAGCTCAAGCCCGACGACGTCGAGCGGCTGTACAGGGCGCTGCGCGACACGCTCTCCGAGGCGATCGCTGCTGCGGCCGGCCGCCCGCCCGAAGAACTGAAGGACTCCAAGCGCATCCGCATGCAGGTGCACGGGCGCACGGGCCAGGCGTGCCCCGTGTGCGGCGACACGGTGCGCGAGGTGATCTTCGCCGACTCGACCTTCCAGTACTGCCCGACGTGCCAGACGGGCGGCAAGCCGCTCGCCGACCGGGTGCTGTCGCGACTGCTCAAGTAGGCGCCCCACGTCGGCTCGTCCCGCTGGGCGCGTCGTGCCGGGGATCGAGACCGAAGGCCCGGTCGACGGGCTCGCCGACGATGTTCGCGTGCACATCGAGCGCGAGGCGGCCGGACCCGCCGGGTCGGGCGACGCCCGACATGCGAACGGACGGTGGGACGTCCTTTCCCGCCGCCCGCTCGCCATGGATCGCCTAGATGCGGCGACCGGTCTCGGTGTCGCGGCGCTGCTCGCGTGCTGCGGCCTCCTCGTCGAGCGCCACGCGCTCGTCGCGCGCCGTCTCGTCGCGATGGGCCGCCGCCCGCTCGTCGTCCGCCACGCGGTCGTCGCGCGCCGTGGAGTGCTCGTCGTGCACAGCGGCGCGATCGTCGGCGCGAGCCACGTGCTCGTCATGCACGTCGATGCGGTCGTCTGCGCGTGCCTTCGCCGTGTCGGTGCGGGCCGCGCTCTCGTCGCGAACGACGTCGGGATCGACCTCGTCGGCCTTGCGCAGGCGCTCATCGGTCTCGGTGCGCAGTTGCTGGGCGTCGGCCTGGTGTGCCGCGCTCTCCCGAGCGAGCCGCTCCGACTCCACCTTGGCCTGCATCGCGTCGGCTTCGGCCTGCTTCGCCGCGGCCTCGGCGCGTGCCGCGTCCGCCTCGCGTTCGCGGCGTGCGACATCCGACTCGTACGCGTTCTGCCTGAGTTCGGCCGCCTTCCGGCGCTCGGACTCCAGTCGCGCCTCTCGGCGCCGTCGGTCGGTCATCAGCAAGGCGACCACGATGATCGCGATGACGACGACGATGGCGACGATGATCCAGATGATGGTGCTGGTTTCCACGGGGGACCGCCTCCTCAGGTCGGATGCGACTCAGCAAACCGCCTGAGACGAACGGCGGCAATGCCTTGCCAAACAGCCCGGCGTGCGGCATGATGACGCGGCCGCCCGAGCGGCTCGCTTCCTGAGTCCACCCCGATGTGGGGGTCTACCATGCGAGGATGCATCCCGATCCCGGACTCGTCGCCCGCCTGCGCGCGGCCGGCTGCGTGTTCGCCGAGGACGAGGCGGTGCTCCTCGAGGAGGCGGTCGAAGGAGCGCCGGATGCCGGGTCCGACCTCGATCGCCTGGTCGCTCGCCGGGTCGCAGGTGAGCCGCTCGAGCAGGTGCTCGGATGGGCGGAGTTCGCAGGGCTGCGTCTCGTCGTCGAGCCGGGGGTGTTCGTGCCGCGCCGACGCACCGAGCTGGTGGCGACCGAGGCGACGCGCGTGGCGCAGACGGTGGCCGAGCGTGGTCGGATCCCGGTCGTGGTCGACCTCTGCTGCGGCGTCGGCGCGATCGGGGCCGCCGTCGTGGCGGCGGTCGGGCAGGTGGAGCTCGTCGCCGTCGACCTCGACCCTGCCGCTGCGCGCGCCGCACGGAGGAATCTCGAGCGCCTCGGCGCCCGCGTCATGGAAGGCGACCTCTTCGACGCGTTGCCCGACGGCGTTCGGGGCCGGGTGGACGTGCTCACGGTCAACGCGCCGTACGTGCCGACCGCCGACATCGCGCTGATGCCGCCGGAGGCCCGCGACCATGAGGCCCGTATCGCGCTCGACGGCGGACCCGACGGGCTCGACATCCATCGGCGGGTCGCGGCATCCGCCGGCGAGTGGCTCGCGCCCGGCGGCCACCTCCTCATCGAGACGAGCCGGCGCCAGGCCGCGGTCACGGCCGCACTCGTGAGGGCGGGCGGACTCGACGCCCGCATCCTGCGCGACGACGGGTTGGCCGCCACCGTCGTGATCGGCCGTCGCCCATCGCACGCCTGATGCCGCTCACTTCGATCCCAGGTTGGTGCCGGGCTCGGCTGCGGCATCCGTGGCGGTTCCGTCGCTGCCCGACCGAGCCGCTTCCAGGATCTCCTGCACCTCGGCATCCGAGGTCTGGGAGAAGTCGAGGTAGTGCATGCCGACGGCCATGAAGCCCGGCGGCGCGAAGAGGCAGACCACCTCGTCGATCTCGGGCATCGCCTCGAGCTCGGCCAGGCTGTCGGGTGCGGCAACCGGAATCGCGAGCACGACGGATGCCGCTCCGAGCTCTCGCGCGACGAGCGACGCAACCCGCGCGGTCGCGCCTGTGGCGACGCCGTCGTCGACGATGACGGCTGTGCGCCCGGTGAGGTCGACCGGGAATGCGTCGCCCCTGAACCTGTGCACCCGTGCTTCGAGCTCGGCGCGCTCTCGGCGCTCGACGGCCTCCAGTTCGCGAGCGGTCACCGCGCTGTGGTGCAACACGTCCTCGTTCAGCACTCGCGCCCCGCGCTCGCCGATCGCGCCCATCGCCACCTCCGGCTGGCGAGGTAGACCGAGCTTGCGCACGACGAGCACATCGAGCGGCGCACCGAGCACCCGAGCGAGTTCCGCGGCTACCGGCACGCCGCCGCGTGGCAGTCCGAGCACCACCGGGCGGTCGAACTCACGGCCGGTGAGCGCCCTCGCGAGCCGCTGGCCGGCATCGCGTCGATCGGTGAAGTGTTCCATCGTCGGCCATCGGGCCGTCGTGCCATCCATGGGCCGTCGTGCCATCGGGCTGTCGTGCCATAACTATCGTGCGGTCCTTGCTTCGTCAAGCCCCTGTATCCCGAGGAGGCTCACGCCTAACGTGGGAAATCCGAAGGCAGGAACGGTGGTCCAGGTGGGCTGCCGAGCCGAACCGTCGGATGAGGGAACACAAGACGCCTGGCGACGACAGAGGGGTCGCGTCAGGGCGGGGGAGCGGGTCGGATGACTGGGGGTCATCCGACCCGCGTGTCCCCGATCCCGAGCGAAATTCGCGTATCCCGGCCGGTCGCTTATGCTGAGTGGAATCCTTCCCCCTGGACGGGGGAACCCGTTCAGCAAAGGATTCGGCGGCGCTACCGGCGCCGACGGGCTTGGAGTGTCCGTTGGGGCGTCATACGATCAAGGCGCCGGCGAAGAGGCCGGGGCGCGCGCTCATCCTTTCGATCGTCGCAGCCGTCGTCGTCGTCGGCATCGTCGGATCCGGCATCTACCTCTGGGTCGGCGGACACCTGAACCCGCTGTTCGCGTCCGCCGAGGCCGGCTGTACCGAGGTCGAGCAACTCGTCGTCGTCGCCGACACCTCCATCGCCCCGGCGCTGGCCGATATCGCGAAGGATTTCGATGCGGCATCCGATGGATGCGTCGAAACCGAGATCACTCCGCAGGATTCAGCGGACACCGCCGCGATGCTCGCGTCGGGCAGCGTCGACGCAGACGCGTGGGTTCCCGAGTCGAGCCTCTGGATCGACCGCATGTCGGCGACCGCAGCCTCACTCGGGCAGGCGCCGCCCGAAGTCGAGGTCGGTGAGCCGATCGCGGCGACGCCCGTGGTGTTCGCGGCCGCATCCACCAACGCGGCGTCCGTCGCGACCGAACCGGTCACGTGGTCGCGAGTGCTGGGCGGCGGCCTCGACACGATCCTGCCCGATCCCGAGGCGTCGTCCGCAAGCCTGGCGGGGCTGCTCGCCCTTCGCGGGCACTCGTCCGCAGAGGACCCCCGCCAGTTCGCGGGGGCGATGATCGAGCTCGGCAAGTCGATTCCCGCGTCGACGAGCGCGGCGTTCGGCGCCCTCGCGGCGTCGCAGCAGCCGAGCGTCGTGATCACGACCGAGGTGCATGTCGCCGCCTACAACCTCGACGATCCGGCCGAGGGACTCGTCGCCGCGTACCCCTCCGACGGCACCGTGCTCGTCGACTACCCGTTCGTGCGCGTGCATGAGAACCCCGGCCAGGGTGATGACGCTGCCGGGCCCGCCGACGGCGAGGCGGCAACCGCCGTTGCCGGGGCCGCCGACGGCGAGGCGGCAACCGCCGTGCCGGGGCCGCCGACGGCGAGGCAGCCACCGCCGATCGCGTCGCGGATGCCGCCGAGCCCCACGCCGACCTCCTCACGGCCTTCGCGGAGGCGGCTCGCGGCGCAACCGAGCGCCTCGCGGCCGATGGGTTCCGCGGACCCGACGGGTCGGGCTCGCTCAACATAACCGGTCTCGCGGCGGACGGACCGGCCGCTGCGGTGGCAGAGCTCGACAGCGCCGCGCAGCTCGAGATCCTGCGTGCGTGGGGCGTACTGACCCTGCGATCGCGCATGCTCGCCGTCATCGACGTGTCGGGCTCGATGACGGAGCCGGCCGAGAACGGACTTCGGCGCATCGACATCTTCCAGCAGGCGGCGGTCGGTGCCATGGAGAAGTTCTCGGGCGAGGTCGAGCTCGGCGTCTGGGTGTTCTCGACAACCCGCAACGGCGACCTGGACTACGAGGACCTCGCCCCCATCGCCCCTCTCGCGGACCTCGCCCACAAGCAGCAGATCGCCGGGATCATCCAGTCGTTGCCGGCGAGGCTCGGTGGTGCGACCGGCCTCTACGACACGACGCTCGCTGCAGTGAAGCGGGCGCGCGAATCGTACGACCCCGACAAGGTCAACTCCGTGCTGCTCATCACGGACGGCAAGAACGAGGACGAGAACGGCATCGATCTCGACACGCTCCTCGCCGAGCTCGCCAAGATCGACGATCCGACGAAACCGGTGCCCGTCATCATGATCGGCTTCGGCCCCGACACGGACCTCGCGGCGATGCAGCGCATCGCCCAGGCGACCAAGGGCGCCGCGTACTCCGCGTCGAGGCCCGAGGACCTGAGCACCGTGCTGGTGGACGCGCTCTCGCAGCGCGCGTGCCGCCCGAATTGCGGCTGACGGCACGGCGAGGCCGGGGCCGGGGCCGAGGCCGAGGCCGAGACCGGGCCGGAGCATGACGAAGGGCCCGGCGAGCGCCGGGCCCTTCGTCGTCGCGTGCGGATGAAGCATCCCACTGCGCCAGAGGCGCGTCAGTGCTCGACGAGCGCGTCCTGGGCTCGGGCCGTCATGTCGGCGGGCTTGCGGACGAGGAACGCACCCACGATCGCGGTGAGCGAGAGGATCGCGCCGACCAGGAACGCGTCGCGGATGCCCGAGGCCTGCGCCGCCTCCGCGGCCACGCCGGTAGCCGCGATGGAGGCGGTACCCGCGGCCATCACCGTCACGAAGAGCGCCGTGCCTGCCGCACCCGCAACCTGCTGCACGGTGCCGACGATGGCCGAACCATGCGAGTACTGCCGAGGCTCGACCGAGCCGAGCGCCGACGTGAAGAGGGGCGTGAACATGAACGCGAGACCGATGGAGAGCGCGATGTGCGCCACGAGCAGCAGCCACGGCGACGTCTGCTCGGTGACCATCGTGAGCGACCACAGCACGGCGCTCACCAGGATGCTGGCCGGTACGAGCAGGGGGGTCGGCCCGAAGCGGTCGAACAGCCGGCCGACCGTCGGTCCGAGCAGACCCATGACGAGCCCGCCCGGCAGCAGCAACAGGCCCGTGAAGAGCGGCTCGAGATGGAGCACGTCCTGCAGGTAGATCGGCAGCACGATGATGGTCCCGAAGAGCGAGGCCATCACCACGACCATGAGGGCGACCGAGATGGCGAAGTTGCGTGAACGGAACGTACGCAGATCGAGGAGGGCTCGATCGCGCCGCTGGAGGCGGAGCTGGCGCCAGATGAACGCGCCGATCCCCGCGATGCCGACCCCGAGCGAGATCCACATCGCCGCCGGGTTCTCGAATCCGCTCACGACGCCGCCGACGAGACTGAGTCCGTAGACCAGCCCGCCGAATCCGAAGGCCGAGAGCACCACCGAGAAGACGTCGATGGGGATGACGCGCGGTTCGCTGACGTTCTCGACGCGGCGGATGCCGATGAAGAGCATGACGAGCGCGATGGGGAGCACCAGCCAGAACATGAACCGCCACGACAGGTAGCTCAGGATCAGGCCCGAGATCGTCGGGCCGATGGCCGGGGCCACCGAGATGACGGTGGACACCCGGCCCATGAACCGGCCTCGGTCGGACGGGGCGACGAGTGTCATGAGGGTGGTCATGAGCAGCGGCATCATGATGGCGGTGCCGCTCGCCTGCACGACGCGCGCGAGCAGCAGCACCGGAAAGCCGGGCGCCAGCGCCGCGATCAGCGTGCCCGCCGAGAACAGGGACATCGCGGCGATGAAGATCGGCCGTGTGGCGAACCGCTGCAGCAGGAATCCCGTGATCGGGATGACGACGGCCATCGTGAGCATGAAGGCGGTGGTGAGCCACTGCGCCGCTGAGATGGTGATGTCGAGGTCGGTGACGAGGTGGGGGATCGCCACGCCCATGATCGTCTCGTTGAGGATCACGACGAAGGCGGAAGCGAGCAGGAGCCAGATCACCCGGTTGTTGCGCGCCCCATGCAAAGCCTCGGTGTCGGAGTGATGGACATTCAGGTCGGGGGCATCGTGCTCGCCGAGCTCGGCGGGCTCGCCCTGGGCGAGGTCGGATACGGCGCGTTCGGTCACGGAACGGAATCCAATCGATGTTGGCGCGAAGCTGCGCCGGGGAAAGGTGCCTGGATGAAAGAGGAAACCCGCGCGGCGAAGTGCTATTCCCGATTCGGCGGATCGATCGGAACGTATGCAATCGGGGTGGCGGACGCAGGAGAATCGGGTCGCGGGTCGCGGAGCGCGGGCGAAGGCGCCTGGGCAGGCGAGCGTGAGTGCGGACTACGGTGCGGGCGCGGGCCCCTCGGTCGGCGTTGCGTCGGGAAGCCAGCCCTCGAGGAGCTCCTCCTCGGGAGCGACCGCGTCGTCGACTCGCTCCTCGTCGGCCGCCTGATCGTCGCCAGTGGAGTCGTCGGTCGTGCCTTCGGCGTCGGCCGTGCGCTCGGCGTCGTCGTCGGCGGGAATGGCGGTCGGATCGGTCATGGCTTCACGATATCCCGCACCACCGACACTGCCCGGGCGACGGCCGCCGCGGCATCCGACACCTCCGCATCCGTGGTCGCTGCGCCGAGCGTGAACCGCACCGCGGTCTGCGCGAGCTCGGCCGGCACGCCGATCGCGGTGAGCACGTGCGACGGCTCGTCGCTGCCGGCGGCGCATGCGGAGCCGCTCGAGCAGATCACGCCGTCGCGCTCGAGTTGGAGGAGCACGGCCTCGCCGCTGGTTCCCGGGAAGACGAACGAGACCGTCCCGGGCAGCCGGTGCACGGGGTCGCCGGTCAGCACGGCGCCCGGTACCTCCGCCGTCACGCGCGCGATGAGCTCGGCGCCGAGGGCGCCGACCCGTGCCGCGGCATCCGCTCGCTCAGCCTCTGCGAGGCGCAATGCGGTGGCGAACGCCACGGCGCCCGCAACGTTCTCGGTGCCTGATCGCCGACCGCGCTCCTGGCCGCCGCCGTGCAGCACGGGCTCGAGAGGGATCCGCCCCCGCACGATCAGCGCCCCGGTGCCCTTCGGTGCGCCGACCTTGTGTCCGGCGAGCGAGAGCGCGTCGACGCCGAGCCCGTCGAGCGAGAGCGGGAGCCAGCCCGCGGCCTGCACGGCGTCGGAATGCATCGTCGCGCCCGCCGCGTGGGCGATCGACGCGAGCTCGGCGACCGGCTGCACGGTGCCGACCTCGTTGTTCGCGAGCTGCACCGACACCAGGGTCGTATCGGGTCGGATGACGCGCGCGAGAGCCTCGGGCGTCACGAGCCCTCCGGAGTCGACCGCCACCTCATCGACAGCGAAGCCGTGCACGCGCGCGAGGTGTGAGGCGGACTCGAGCACCGCCTCGTGTTCGATCGGCGAGATGACGAGGTGCCGTCCACGTGGGTTGGCGAGGGCGATGCCCTTGATCGCGAGGTTGTCGGCCTCCGTGCCGCCGCTCGTGAACACGACGTCGCCGGGGCGGCATCCGACGACGGCGGCGACCTCCGCACGCGCGTCGGCGAGAGCCCGGGCGGCCTCGTCGCCGAGTCCGTGGTGGCTCGACGGGTTGCCGAACGCGCCCGTGAGGAAGGGCCACATCGCCTCGAGCGCCTCCCGGCGCACGGGTGTGGTGGCAGCGTGGTCGAGGAAGATCATCGCTCCCCCTTCGCGGCCGGCGAGACCACCACGTCGAGCCCGAGGTCGAGTGCCCGCGCCGAGTGCGTCAGCGCCCCGACCGAGATGATGTCGACGCCGGTCGCCGCGATGGCGCCCACGGTGTCGAGCGAGACGCCGCCGGATGCCTCGACCACGGCCCGGCCCGCGATCCGCTCGACACCGGCACGCAGGTCGTCGAGCGAGAAGTTGTCGAGCATGATCGTGTCGGCCCCGCCGGCCATCACCGCATCGATCTGGTCGAGCCGGTCGACCTCGACCTCGAGGTGGGCGGTGTGCGGCATCCGGTCGCGCGCGGCGCGCAGCGCGGCTGCGAGGTCCTGGCCGTCGGCCGTGAGCACGGCGAGGTGGTTGTCCTTGGCCATGACGGCGTCCGAGAGCGAGCGGCGGTGGTTGCGGCCGCCGCCGTCGCGCACGGCCTTCCGCTCGAAGCTGCGCAGCCCCGGCGTCGTCTTGCGGGTGTCGACGATGCGTGCGCCGCTGCCGGCCACCGCGGCCACGTACCTCGCGGTGAGGGTGGCGACGCCCGACATGCGCTGCACGAGGTTCAGGCCGACGCGCTCCGCGGTCAGGATGCCTCGGGCCGGACCCTGGACGCGTGCCAGCACGGCGCCCGCGTCGAACGCGTCGCCGTCGGCGGCGAGCGGCTCGACGATGATCCGCGGGTCGACGAGCCGGAACGCAGCCGCGTACAGCTCGATGCCGCTCAGCACGCCGGGTTCGCGAGCGACGAGCTCGGCTGCCGCCATGGCGTCCTCGGGAATGAGCGTCTCGGACGTGAGGTCGCCCCACGGCGCGTCCTCGTCGAGCGCGGCGCCGACGAGGCGGTCGATCTCGCGGCGGTCGGCCATCAGGCGGCCTCCCGTTCCGGTCCACGAACGACGGATGCCTCGGTCGAGGCACTCGGGGCATCCGACCGGAAGTGGGCGCCCACGCTGTCGCGGCGGGCCCGGGCGGCGGCGATCGTCAGCCTCGCGAGGTCGAGCAGGTTGCGATCCTCCGCACTTGCGCGGTCGATCGGCTCGGGTGCGCGCCAGCTCTCGAGCCGAGCGGATGCCTCGGCGAGACCGGCCTCGTC
Source organism: uncultured Actinomycetota bacterium (assembly GCA_963764435.1). GTDB lineage: Bacteria > Actinomycetota > Actinomycetes > Actinomycetales > Microbacteriaceae > Agromyces. Next base: position 69,777 of record CAVXSL010000001.1, read on the forward strand.
GCGTTGGAGGCCGGCGCGCGCCCACATGAGCGCCTGCAGCTCGCCGCGGTCGAACGACGTGCCGTCGGCTGGTCGAGGAGGGCGCGAAGCGCTTGTCTCGAACGTGCCGTCTGCGGGTTGAGGAGGGCGCGTAGCACCCGTCTCGAACGTGCCGTCTGCGGGTTGAGGAGGGCGCGTAGCGCCCGTCTCGAAACCCGGCGTCTCGGCGACGCGATGTCGAGACGCCGCGTCACGGCTCCTCGACCCGCTGACCGAGGCGCCGATCGCGTGCGCCGCGCGGTCCGCGAAGACGGCGGCCTCGAGCAGCGAGTTGGACGCGAGCCGGTTGGCGCCGTGCACGCCGGTGCGTGCGGTCTCGCCGACGGCGAAGAGCCCGGGCAGGGACGAGCGCCCGTCGAGGTCGGTGACCACCCCGCCCATCGCGTAGTGCGCGGCGGGCGTGATCGGCACGGGCGCGGCCGACCAGTCGTACCCGGCCGCACGGCAGGCCGCGTCGAGTCCCGGGAAGCGCTGGGCGAGGAACCCGGCGCCGAGCGCGGTGGCGTCGAGGAAGACGGGCCGCCCGCCCTGTTCCGCCATGCGGTGCCAGACCGCACGGGCGACCACGTCCCGCGGCGCGAGCTCTGCGCGGGGATCGACGTCGAGCATGAACCGCTCTCCGCCGGCGTCGACGAGCACCGCCCCTTCACCGCGCACCGCCTCGGAGATCAGCGGCGTGCCCGGCGCGGCGAGCGCCGTGGGGTGGAACTGCACGAACTCGAGGTCGGCGACGGCAGCGCCCGCGCGGTGTGCGGCGGCCACACCGTCGCCCGTGGCGACGTCGGGGTTCGTCGTATGGCGGTAGAGGCATCCACTGCCGCCCGTGGCGAGCACGACCGCCTCGGCCTCCACCTCGACGAGGAGCCCGGATGCCGCGAGCAGCCGCGCCCCGACCACCCCGCCCCCCTCGACGAGCAGGTCGGCGAGCATCGTGGCCTCGTGGACGTGCACCGCACGCCGCCGCACCGTCGCGACGAGCGCGGACTCGATCGCCGCCCCCGTCGCGTCGCCGCCGGCGTGCAGGACGCGGGCGCGCGAGTGCGCCGCCTCGAGCCCCCGTTCGAGCCCCGATTCGCCCCGGTCGAAGGCCACGCCGAAGCGGATGAGGTCGCGCACTCGCGCCGGACCCTCATCGCACAGCACGCGGACGGCCGCCGGGTCGGAGAGGCCCGCGCCCGCGGCGATCGTGTCGGCGTAATGGCGTTCGACGGAGTCGTCGGGGAAGAGCGCGGCGGCGATGCCGCCCTGCGCGTGCCGGGTGTTCCCGTCGGCGAGCACGGTCTTCGTGACGAGCTCGACCGAGTGCCCGGCGTCGGCCGCCTTCACGGCGGTCCACAGTCCGGCGATGCCGCCACCGACCACCAGCACGCGTGCCATGTCAGGCTCCCGCCGCCGCGAGACGCGGGCGGCTTCGCCGCGAGCATCCGCTCGAGCGCGACACGGGCCGCGTCCGCGACCGCGTCGGGCACCGTGATGCGGTTGACCACACGGCCCGCGACGAGCTCCTCGAGCACCCACGCCAGGTACCCCGGGTGGATGCGGTACATCGTCGAGCACGGGCACACCACGGGGTCGAGGCAGAAGATCGTGTGCTGCGGGTACTCCGCCGCGAGGCGCTGCACGAGGTTGATCTCCGTGCCGATCGCGAAGGTCGAGCCGGGAGGGGCGGCCTGGATGGCCTTCACGATGAAGTCGGTCGAGCCCGAGGCATCCGCTGCATCGACGACGGGCATCGGGCACTCGGGGTGCACGATGACCCGCACACCGGGATGCGTCGCACGCGCGGCGGCGATCTGGTCGACGGTGAACCGCCGATGCACCGAGCAGAAGCCGTGCCAGAGGATGACGCGGGCGTCGTCGAGTTCGGCAGCGCGTGCTGCCGCCGAGCGGCTTGCGCGGGTTCCACAGGGGCATCTGCTCGAGCGGCACACCCATGGACTTCGCCGTGTTCCGCCCGAGGTGCTGGTCGGGGAAGAAGAGCACTCGCTGCCCGCGCTCGAACGCCCACTCGAGCACCGTCCGCGCGTTCGACGAGGTGCAGACGATGCCGCCGTTGCGACCCACGAAGCCCTTGAGCGCGGCCGACGAGTTCATGTACGTCACCGGGATCACCGGCACGCGGCCGTCGGAGTCGGGCGCGCCGAGGTCGCCGTAGACCTCCGCGAGCTGCTCCCAGCACTCCTCGACGCTCGACTCGTCGGCCATGTCGGCCATCGAGCAGCCCGCGGCGAGGTTGGGCAGGATCACCGATTGGTCGGCGCCGGAGAGCAGGTCGGCGGTCTCGGCCATGAAGTGCACGCCGCAGAACACGATGGCCTCGGCATCCGGTCGCGCCTTGGCGGCGTTCGCGAGCTGGAACGAGTCGCCGGTGAAGTCGGCGTGCTCGATGACCTCGTCACGCTGGTAGAAGTGGCCGAGCACGACGACGCGGTCGCCGAGGGTCGCCTTCGCGGCACGGATGCGCTCGCCGAGCTCCGCGTCGGATGCCTCGCGGTACTCGGCGGGCAGCGCACCCTGGCGCGGGGAGCCGGTCGGGATGACGTCGCCCATCGACGAGCCGGGGCCGTAGCCGGCGGGTCCGCGGTCGAACTCCCACGGGCCCTTCGCGAGGTCGGGCGAGCAGTTCGCGCCCTGCGTCGAGCCGGTCGCGATGAGCCGGATGGTGCGGTCGACGGATGCCGCGGCTCGCGTCGCGGCGGCGTCGCGGGCCGGGGGTGGTGCGATGGTCATGGGTTCGTCCTCTGCATGGTGCGGGGGTGACTCGCCGCGCTCGTCGCGGGCGAGGCGTCGTTGTCGAAGAAGCGGTACAGGGCGGGCGGCCGGTGCGGAGTGCCCGCGAGCCGTTCGCCCGTGTCGACGAGGGTCCCCGAGGCCTCGATGGTGCGGCGGAAGTTGGCCGGGTCGAGGCGGCGGCGCAGCACGGCCTCGTGCACGCCGCGGAGTTCGGCCATCGTGAAGGTCTCGCCGAGCAGCGCGTGGGCGATGCGCGAGTACTGGAGCTTGGTGCGCAGCCGCCACAGCGCGTAGTCGATGATCTCGCGGTGGTCGAAGGCGAGCTCGGGCAGGTCGTCCTCGTCGTACCAGCGGACGTTCTCGTCGGCGACGGCGCGCTCGACCTCGTCGGAGTGCACGAGCGCCCAGTACACGACGGACACCACGCGTTCGTCGGGAGACCGGTCGGGCGCGCCGAACGTGTAGAGCTGCTCGAGGTAGCGCGGGGCCAGCCCGGTGGTCTCGGCGAGCGTGCGCGCGGCCGCCTCGTCGAGGCCCTCGTCGACCGGGAGCCAGCCGCCCGGGAGGGCCCAGCGACCGGCGCCCGGCTCGCGGAGCCGGCGCACGAGCGGAATGCGGAGGCTCGGGGCGGCGGCGCCCTCGTCGGGGCTGAGCGCGAAGATCACGGTCGAGACCGCGAGCCGCGCCTGGGCGCCGGGGTCGTGCTGCGACATCCGCTGTCTCCTTCCTTAGAGTCGGCGTGACTCGAAGTCGTTCAGGACAGCTTACAGTCAAATTGACACGAACGCGAATCCCGTGGACGGCCCACGTGGCCGTGCCGCTGCTAGGATCGGCGGTACAACCTCATACCGGGCCATCGACGCATCGCGGGAGAGCCGGGCAGTTCTGTCAACGCATCACTGGCCGGCACCGAAGGAGCAAGCCTCCCCGCCAATCTCTCAGGTCGCACACCGCGATGACGAGGCCGCTCTGAAAAGTGCTCCGCGCGGAGCGCGGAGCAGATCGAGTAGCGTCGCCGAAGGCGTCGCGCATCGAGATCCCCGCGACGTCCGAAGCCGCCGAAGGTGAAAGCGCGAGTCTCGCGTGAAACTCTCAGGCCCATGACAGAGGGGGAGTTCCCAGCGGCATCCGCCGACCGCTCATGCGACTCTGGAGAACTCGTGACCGACACCGGCACCACCGAATCCGGCACCACCGAACGTCGAAGCCCTCTCGATGCGGTGCATCGCGCTGCGGGCGCGTCGTTCACCGACTTCGCCGGCTGGCAGATGCCCGTCCGGTACTCGAGCGACCTCGCCGAGCACCACGCCGTACGCACGCACGCCGGTATCTTCGACCTCTCGCACATGGGTGAGATCATCGTCGTGGGGCCCGAAGCTGCCGACGCGCTCGATTATGCGCTCGCCGGCAAGCTCTCGGCGATCGCGCAAGGCCAGGCCAAGTACAGCCTGCTCCTCGACCGAGACGGCGGCGTCCTCGACGACCTCGTCGTCTACCGCACGGGCGAGGACCGCTACATGGTCGTGGCCAACGCCGCGAACCGCGAGGTCGTCACGGACGAGCTCCGCGACCGCACTGCGCCGTTCGACACCGAGGTGTTCGACGAGAGCGACGACATCGCGCTCATCGCGTTGCAGGGTCCGGACGCCGTCGAGGTCCTGCAGCAGACGCCGGGATTCGGGATCCAGGGGCCGGGCAACGACGAGGAGGGCTTCGTCACCGCGCTCCAGGATCTCAGGTACTACCGCGCCATCGCGGCCGAGTACGACGGCGAACCCGTGCTGGTGGCGCGCACCGGCTACACCGGCGAGGACGGCTTCGAGCTCTACGTGGCCCCCGATCGCGCGCCCGCACTGTGGGAGGCCCTCCGCGAGACGGGCGGTCCGCGGGTCGTCCCCTGCGGCCTCGCGAGCCGGGACACGCTCCGCCTCGAGGCGGGCATGCCGCTCTACGGGCACGAGCTCGGCCGCGACATCCTGCCGGTGCAGGCCGGCCTCGGGCGCGTCGTCGCGCTCTCGAAGGAAGGCGAATTCGTCGGCCGTGCGGCCGTCGAGCGCGGCCCCGCTCCGGATGCCCCGGTGCTCGTCGGTCTCGCAGCGGAGGGCCGCCGCGCGCCCCGCGCCGGCTACGAGGTCTACGACGGCGAGGGCGAGGACGCCGTACGCGTCGGCGTCGTGACCAGCGGCGCGCTCTCGCCCACGCTCGGCCACCCCGTCGCGATGGCGTTCGTCGCCCCGGATGCCGCCGAGGTCGGCCGCACGCTCTACGTCGACGTCCGCGGCACGCGGGTCGAGGCATCCGTGGTCGCGCTCCCGTTCTACAAGCACGCGAGCTGAACACACCCGCAGAGCGCAGGCACGAACGCACGCCCCGACCGAACCACGCCCGACCGCACGCACCGCCCACCGCGAGGAGAGACCCATGACCGACGAGAACGTCCTGCAGTACACCGAAGAGCACGAGTGGGTGCGCGTCGACGGCGACACCGTGACGGTCGGCATCACCGACTACGCCGCCGAGAAGCTCGGCGACGTCGTCTACGTCGACCTGCCCGCCTCCGGCTCGAGGATCACCGCGGGCGATGTCGTCGGCGAGATCGAGTCGACCAAGTCGGTGGGCGAACTCTTCGCGCCCGTCGACGGCGAGGTCGTCGAGACGAACCAGGCGGTCATCGACTCGCCCGAGCTCGTGAACAGCGACCCGTTCGGAGAGGGCTGGCTCATCAAGGTCACCGCAGCGAACCTGCCCAAGCTGCTCAGCCGCGACGAGTACAGGGCACTCACCGGCGAGTGAGCGGGAGTGCGGGTTGAGGAGCGGGCGCATGTCCGCGTCTCGAAACCCGTAGCACTGCAGGTCTCGAGACGCCGCTGCGCGGCTCCTCGACCAGCACACAGAGACGAAGGAACACACACATGCCCACCACCTCCTCGGCATTCGACGCCGACGCCTTCGGCCGTCGCCACATCGGCACCACGCCGCGCGACCACGAGTGGATGCTCGCCGCCCTCGGCTACGACTCGCTCGACGCGCTCATGGCGGCGGCGGTGCCCACGGCGATCCGCATGGGGGAGGTGCTCGACTCGGCGATCCCGCCGGCCGCGACCGAGCGCGAGGCGCTCGCCGAGCTCGCCGCGCGCGCCGCACAGAACACGGTGCGCACCTCGATGATCGGGCTCGGGTACTCCGGCACGATCACGCCGGCGGTGATCCAGCGCAACGTGCTCGAGAACCCCAGCTGGTACACGGCCTACACGCCGTACCAGCCCGAGATCTCGCAGGGCCGCCTGGAGGCGCTCATCAACTTCCAGACGATGGTCGCCGACCTCACCGGGCTCGACATCGCGAATGCGTCGATGCTCGACGAGGGCACCGCGGTCGTCGAGGGGATGCTCCTCGCCCGCCGCGCCTCGAAGTCCGCGTCCAACCGCTTCGTGGTCGACGCCGACGCGCTGCCCCAGACGCAAGCACTGCTCGCGTCCCGCGCCGAGGCGGTGGGCATCGAGCTCGTCGTCGCCGATCTCGATGAGCAGACGGATGTCGCCGCCCTCGGCGAGCACTTCGGCCTCTTCGTGCAGTACCCGGGTGCTTCGGGCCGGGTGTGGAATCCGGCATCCGTCATCGCCGCGTCGAAGGAGCAGGGCGCACTCGTGGTCGCAGCCGCAGACCTGCTCGCGATGGCGCTCCTCACGAGTCCCGGCGAGCTCGGGGCGGATGTCGCGGTCGGGACATCCCAGCGCTTCGGCGTGCCGATGGGCTTCGGTGGCCCGCACGCGGGCTACATGGCCGTGCGCAAGGGCCTCGAGCGACAGCTCCCGGGCCGCCTCGTGGGCGTCTCGCAGGACGCGGCGGGCCACCCCGCGTACCGGCTCAGCCTCCAGGCGCGCGAGCAGCACATCCGCCGCGAGAAGGCGACCTCGAACATCTGCACCGCGCAGGTGCTCCTCGCCGTCATGGCGTCCATGTACGCGGTGTACCACGGGCCCCGCGGCATCCGGCACATCGCGGTGACGACTGCGGCGAAGGCGAAGGCGCTCGCCGACGCGCTCAGCTCGTACGGGCTGACGCTCGCCCACGATGCGTACTTCGACACCATCCGGGTGCACGTGCCCGGTCTCGCGAGGGACGTGGTGGCGCGTGGCCGCGAGCTCGGCCTCGACCTCTGGGAAGCCGACGATGCCACCGTGCACGTCGCCCTCGACGAGACGACCACCGCCGACGAGCTCTCGCGCGTCGTCGCGGCGTTCGGCTTCGACCCGCGCATCGACGTGCCGGTGTCGCTGCGCGAGCTGCCCGCGAGCCTGCCCGAGGGCCTGCGACGCACGAGCCCCTACCTCGAGCATCCGGTGTTCAACACGCACCAGTCCGAGACCCAGATGATGCGGTACCTCAAGCAGCTCGCCGACCGCGACTACGCGCTGGACCGCGGCATGATCCCGCTCGGCTCGTGCACGATGAAGCTGAATGCCGCCACCGAGATGCAGTCGATCACGTGGCCCGAGTTCGCGAACCTCCACCCGTTCGCTCCCGAGGCCGATGCCGTGGGCACTCTCGGACTCATCGAGCAGCTCGAATCGTGGCTCGCCGAGGTCACGGGCTACGACACCGTGTCGCTGCAGCCGAACGCGGGCAGCCAGGGCGAGCTCGCCGGCCTGCTCGCGATCCGCGGCTACCACCGCGCGAACGGCGACCTCGACCGCGACATCTGCCTCATTCCCTCCAGCGCCCACGGCACGAACGCGGCATCGGCGGTGCTCGCCGGCATGCGCGTGGTGGTCGTCGCGTGCGACGAGCTCGGCAACGTCGACGTCGACGACCTGCGTCTCAAGATCGACCAGCACGCCGACCGCATCGCCGCGCTCATGATCACCTACCCGTCGACGCACGGCGTCTACGAGCACGAGGTGAAGCAGATCACGCAGGCGGTGCACGACGCCGGCGGTCAGGTGTACATCGACGGCGCGAACCTCAACGCCCTGCTCGGGTACGCGCGGTTCGGCGACTTCGGCGGCGACGTGTCGCATCTCAACCTGCACAAGACCTTCTGCATCCCGCACGGCGGCGGGGGCCCTGGCGTCGGGCCGGTCGCGGCGAAGGCGCACCTCGCGCCGTACCTGCCGGGGCATCCGCTCGCGCAGCGCGCCGACCACGCGGGCGGCGTCACCCACGACGGCGGACCGGTGTCGGCCGCGCCCTACGGCAGCCCGTCGATCCTGCCGATCTCGTGGGCGTACGTGCGCATGATGGGCTCGGAGGGGCTGAAGCAGGCGACCGCCACCGCCGTGCTCGCGGCGAACTACGTCGCTGCCCGCCTGCGCGACCACTACCCGGTGCTCTACACGGGCGACAACGGGCTGGTGGCGCACGAGTGCATCCTCGACCTGCGCCCGCTCACGGCGGCGACCGGCGTGACCGTCGACGACGTCGCCAAGCGGCTCATCGACTACGGCTTCCACGCGCCGACGATGTCGTTCCCCGTGGCGGGCACGCTCATGGTGGAGCCGACCGAGTCGGAGGACCTCGCCGAGCTCGACCGCTTCGTCGAGGCGATGATCGCGATCAGGGCCGAGGCCGACGCGGTGGGCCGCGGCGAGTGGCCGGCCGACGACAACCCGCTGCGCAACGCGCCGCACACGGCCGAGTCGGTCGTCGCGGGCGATTGGACGCACCCGTACACTCGGGAGCAGGCGGTCTACCCGGTGCACTCGCTCGTGCGGAACAAGTACTGGGCGCCGGTGCGCCGCATCGACCAGGCCTACGGCGACCGCAACCTCGTGTGCGCCTGCCCGCCGGTCGAGGCGTTCGCGTAGTTGTCATCACCGCCTTCGCACCCGGGCCGGGTTCGCACGAAGTCGCGGTGAACAGTTCCCGCCGCCGTCTCGTTGTGAAGGGCAGGAGGTGACGGATGCCGCCCGACGACGACAGCCGGCTCGTCGCGCTGTACGACGCGCACGGCGCGTCGGTGTGGCGCTACGTCGTGCACCTCACCGGTGACCCGGCTGGGGCGGACGACATCGTGCAGGAGACGCTGTTGCGCGCGTGGCGCAGTCCGCGCATCCTCGCCCAAGAGCCGTCGTCGACCAGGTCGTGGATGTTCACGGTCGCCCGCAACCTGGTGATCGACCAGGCGCGCAGCGCCCGCCGCCGCCACGAGATCGTGGCGGCCGACCCACCCGAACGCGCGCAGGACGACGCGACCGATGTCCTGTTCGAGAGCCTGCTGGTGGAGGAGGCGCTCATGACCTTGAGCGTCGAGCATCGTGCCGTGATCGTGCACGCGTACTACGGCGGATGCACCGTAGCGGAGGTCGCCCGGCGCCTCGGCATCCCCGAGGGGACCGTCAAGTCGCGACTGCACTACGGGCTCCGCGCCCTGCGCCTTGCACTGCAGGAGAAGGGGGTGACGCGATGAACGCGGATCACGCTCGCTACGCCGACTGGGACTCCGCCTACGTGCTCGGCGCCCTCTCGCCGGCGGAACGTCGCGACTACGAGGAGCACCTCGAGGCCTGCGAGACCTGCCGCCGCTCGGTCGCCGAGCTCGCCCCGATGCCCGGGCTGCTCGCGCGGCTGAGTCCCGAGCGTGCCGTCGCGTTCGTCGAGGACCCGGATGCCGCGTCCGCTCCGGTCCTGCGTGACGATCTGCTCGCTGCGGTGCGGCGGGAGGATCGCCGTCGCCGCGCGCGGCGGGCCAGGGCGTGGCTCGTGGCGGCCGCGGCCGCGGCCGTGCTGGTGCTCGTCGCGATCGCGGTGCCGCTCGACGTTCCTGCGCACGGATGCCGGCAGTCGCTCGCGTTCGAGTCCGTCGCCGACGTGCCGCTCGTCGCGGATGCCACGCTCACCCCGGTCGCGTGGGGCACCAGGATCGAGCTGGACTGCCGCTACGCGGGCGATGGGGCATCCGACGCACCGGCGGAGGGCCGGCCGTATGCGCTCGTCGTGGTCGACCGCGATGGCGACCGCAGCGAGGTGTCCAGCTGGCGCGCGACGCCGGGCTCCCGTCGCCGCCGGCTCGCGGTGCGTCGCGGGAACGGCCGCTCGGATCTCGACGACATCGCGGCTCGCTGGAGATCCGCTCCGATCGGCGAGCGGGTCAACGCTGGCGGGCTGCGATGCGCGCGACGCCGCGCTCGGTGTACTCGGCGAGCGGATGCCTCGACGGCGCTGAACGGCATCCGAGGCGCCCGTCCTCGCGGATCTCCGCCTCGGAGGTGCGAATCGTTCTCGAGGCAGGTCGCATCCGCGGCGAGGGCAAGAGCAAGGCTCATGGTCCCGTTCCCCCAACGCGCAGCATCGAGCGGCTGCGCGACACCATGGTCGACGGGGCAGAGAGAAGCGGCACCGGGCGGTCACTCGAGACCGCCCCGGGAGTACACTGAGGTTCACTCGCATATTGGGGGTGCGCATGATCTCCGTCGATCTCATCGCCATACTCGCCACGATCGGCTTCGTGGGATGGTCACCGGCAGCGCGATGCTGGCCGGTCGTGGTTTCGGGCTCGAGACAACGAGCGAGGCTGCTGGAGCGTCGCGACCCGGGCACGGCCGCCGCGCTCCGCCGAGCGCAGTCGGTCACCGACTTCTCGAGCGGCGGGCTTCTTCGGACGAGGGATTCTCCGTCGTCTGCACGCCGAGCCGGCGCAGCTGGCTCGAGATGGCGCGGGTCCGCGGCACGGACTCCGATCTCCGCGTGGAGCCGCCTGAGGAGGCGCTGCCGCCGATGCCCGCCACGGTCGTGGCGCTTGCGCGGAGCGAGCACGTGCCGCAGGGGCCACGCATGCGGCATCCGTCGACGACGTCTCGCCTGCAGGAAGGCGGCGTGCCGGCCGGCGCTCAGGCGGGCGCGCGCGAAGAGCTCCGGCCACCAGCCCACCGCGAGCGGGTAACCGACGAACGACACGATGTCGATGATCCAGTGCGCGATCACGAGGGGCATCGTGCGACCCCAGCGCGTGTAGGCCCAGCCGAACACGATGCCCATCGCGGCGTTGCCGACGAACGGCCCGAAGCCCTGGTAGAGGTGGTAGCTGCCGCGCAGCAGCGCGCTCGACACGATCGTCGTCCACGGCCCGACCCCGAGTTCACGGAACCGCGTGAAGAGGTAGCCGACGACGATGACCTCCTCGGTCGAGTGCCGCCTCGAGGGCGCGGAGCACGAGGATCGGCACCGTCCACCAGAACCAGTCCGCCGGTGAGGTCTCCACGGCGACCGTGATGCCGAGCGCGCGGCCGATCGCGTACAGGGCGAGCCCCGGCACGCCGATGATCGCGACGAGCAGCAGGCCGGATGCCGCGTCGCGACCGGGACGCGTCAGGTCGAGGCCGATGCGGCGGAACGGGCTCCGGCCCGGCACCCAGAGCAGGTAGAGCACGAGCGCGACCGCGAACAGTCCGAAGAAGACGTCGAGGAACTGGTAGGTGAAGTCGAGCCATTCCCGGCTGGAACGTGACGGGTTGAGCGCGACCGACTGGTCGCCGAGCGCCCGCTCCTCGGTGAGCTTGGCGATGAGGGACACGATCGAGTAGACGGCGGATGCCCCGAGCGAGAGGCCCAGGACGATGACGACCTCGACTCGAAGGCGACGTGCAGTCGACATGCGGTCATCCTCGCACGCGGCCTCGGGATGCAAGAATCCTGCGTGCGAATGACGGATTTCCGCCCGGTCGTTTCCCTTCATTGCTTGTCGATAACGGTTTCCTCGGGAGTTTGATTCCTCGGGAGGCGCTCCATAGTCTCGGATCTACCAGCGCTCCAGCGCGGCCAGAAGCCGTGCTGTCGACGCACATCTCACAGGAGGAACATTGAAGATCAAGAGAATCGGCGTTGCCGCCATTGCTCTTGCAGCGGCCGGCGCACTGACGCTGTCCGGCTGCACGAGCGGCTCGCCCGAGGCGACCGAAGAGGGGAAGCTCGACGGCGGTCATCACGGTCAACAACACCGAGCCCCAGAACCCGCTGGTCCCGACCAACACCAACGAGGTCGGCGGCGGACTGGTCATTCAGAACATCTTCGCGGGCCTCGTGTACTACGACGCCGAGGGCGCCGTGCACAACGATGTCGCCGAGTCGATCGAGACCGATGACGCGCAGACCTACACGATCAAGATCCGCGAGGGCCTGACCTTCACGAACGGCGACCCGGTGGACGCGGAGTCCTTCGTCACGGCGTGGAACTACGGTGCTGCGCTCGACAACGCGCAGCTCTCGAGCTACTTCTTCGAGAGCATCGAGGGCTTCAGCTACGACGAGAACGTCGCGGAGCTGTCGGGTCTCGAGGTCGTCGACGACCTGACCTTCACCGTGACGCTCAAGCAGCCGGAGTCGGACTTCCCGCTCCGCCTCGGCTACACGGCGTACTTCCCGGTGCCCGAGTCGGCGTGGGAGGACCTCGAGGCGTTCGGCGAGAACCCGATCGGCAACGGCCCGTACATGCTCGACGGCGAGGGCGCCTGGCAGCACGACGAGCGCATCGACCTCGTGAAGAACGAGGACTACGACGGTCCCCGCGAGGCGCAGAACGGCGGCATCGACATGATCCTCTACGCCAGCGTGGATGCCGCGTACGCCGACCTGCAGGGCGGCAACCTGGATGTCCTCCAGGACATCCCCGACAGCGCGCTCGAGACATTCGAGACGGAGTTCGAGGGTCGTTCGGTGAACCAGCCCGCAGCGGCGAACGCCACGATCACGATCCCCGAGCGCCTCGCGCACTGGAGCGGCGACGAGGGCAAGCTCCGCCGTGCTGCGCTCTCGCACGCGATCGACCGCGAGGAGATCACCGACGTGATCTTCAACGGCACGCGCACCCCGGCCAAGGACTTCACGTCGCCCGTCATCGACGGCTACTCCGAGGAGATCCCGGGCGCCGAGGTCCTCGAGTTCGACGCCGACCTGGCGAAGGACCTCTGGGCGCAGGCCGACGCGATCGCCCCGTGGTCGCGGCACGTTCGAGATCGCCTACAACGCCGACGGCCCGAACCAGGGCTGGGTCGACGCGGTGGCGAACCAGCTCAAGAACAACCTCGGCATCGAGGCGGCCGGTGCGCCGGTCCCCACCTTCGCGGAGCTCCGCACCTCGGTCACCGAGCGCGCGATCCAGACGCCGTTCCGCACCGGATGGCAGTTCGACTACCCGTCGATGTTCAACGGCCTCGGGCCGATCTACGGCACCGACGCCGGCTCGAACGACGGCGACTACTCGAACCCCGAGTTCGACGCGCTGCTCGACGAGGGTTCTCTCCGCGACCGAGGTCGAGGCGGGCATCGAGAAGTTCCAGCAGGCCCAGGAGATCCTCTTCGAGGACCTCCCGGCCATCCCGCTCTGGTACACGAACGCCATGGGCGCCTGGGGCGAGACAGGTCGACAACGTGGAGTTCGGCTGGGACAGCTGGCCGATCCTGCACGAGGTCACCAAGAGCGAGTAATTCTCGTTCCGGGGCGCCTCGGGGTTAGACTCTGAGGCGCCCGTGGGGCGGCAGCCGAATCGGCTGCCGCCCCACTCCCACGTATCCCCGATGCTCAGCCGATCGGCGTAGCATCGTGTGGACGAACTCGCAAACGGTGAGGTTCTTCAACATGTCAACATCCACGAAGAGCGGGGCCTGATCCATGGCCGGCTATATCGTGCGCCGACTGCTGCAGTCGATTCCCGTACTGCTCGGCACCACCTTCCTGATCTACTTCATGGTCTTCGCCATGCCCGGCGACCCGATCATCGCCCTCTTCGGCGAGAAGACCCCGCCTCCGGCGGTGGTCGAGCAGCTGCGCGAGCGGTATCACCTCGACCAGCCGTTCATCGTCCAGTACCTCATACTTCCTCGGCGGCATCTTCCGCGGCGACCTCGGCACGTCCTTCTCCGGCGTCGCCGGTCACCGAGATCCTCGCCGAGACGTTCCCCGTGACGCTCACCCTCGCGCTCATCGCGACCTTCTTCCTGATGGTCGGCGGCATCACCGTCGGCCTCATCTCCGGACTCCGCAAGGGCGGCATCTTCGACGCCAGCGCGCTCGTCGTGAGCCTCATCTTCATCTCGCTGCCGATCTTCGTCGTCGCCTTCGTCGCGCAGTACATCTTCGCCATCCAACTCGGATGGTTCAGGACCACGGTCGGCCCCGGCGCTCCGATCCAGGACCTGATACTGCCGGCGCTCGTCCTGGCGACGGGCAGCTTCGCCCAGATCATGCCGACTGACGAGGGCGTCGGTCATCGAGACGGACACGCAGGACTTCGTCCGCACCGCCGCGGCGAAGGGGCTGTCCCGCAATCGCATCGTGCCGGTGCACATCCTGCGCAACTCGCTCATTCCCGTCGTCACCTATCTCGCCGTCGACTTCGGCGTGCTGATGGTCGGCGCGACGGTCACCGAGGGCATCTTCAACGTGCCCGGCGTCGGCCGAACCCTCTACCAGGCGATCATCCGCGGAGAAGGACCCACCGTCGTCTCCTTCGTGACCGTCATGGTGCTGATCTATCTCGTGGTGAACCTGCTGGTGGATCTGCTGTACGCCGTTCTCGACCCGAGGATCCGCTATGCCAAGTAACACGAACACCAGACCCGACCAGCAGCACTACGTCGCGCCGCATCGATGAGACACCGCTTGTCGCGATCGACACGGTCAAGACCGAGGGCAAGCCCTCGAACCTCTGGGTCGACGCGTGGCACGACGTCCGCAAGCGCCCGATGTTCTGGATCTCGTCCGCGCTGATCCTGCTCGTCGTGATCGTCGCGCTGTTCCCCGGCCTGTTCACGCAGGTGCCGCCGAACAACGACTGCCAGCTCGCGAACAGCAACGGCGGTCCGACCGAGGGGCACCCGCTCGGGTTCACGAAGCAGGGCTGCGACATCTACTCGCGCATCATCCACGGTACGTCGACGTCGCTCTCGGTCGGCATCATCGTGACCGTGCTCATCGCTGTGCTCGGCATCGTCTTCGGCGCCCTCGCCGGCTTCTACGGTGGCTGGATCGACTCGGTGCTCTCGCGCGTCGGCGACATCTTCTTCTCGATCCCCTACATCCTCGCCGCCGTGGTCATCATGTCGGTGCTCTCGCAGTACGCGAACGTGTGGGTGATCTCGCTCGCCATCGGCATCTTCGCGTGGCCGGCGACAGCCCGCGTGATGAGAGCCGAGATCCTGCGGGTGAAGAACTCCGACTTCGTGACGGCGGCCACCGCGCTCGGCGTCTCGCGGTTCCGCGTCCTGCTGCGTCACGTGCTGCCCAACTCGATCGCTCCGGTGATCGTCATCACGACGATCTCGCTCGCATCGGCGATCGTCGCGGAGGCGACGCTCTCGTTCCTCGGTGTCGGCCTTCCGTCGAGCACCATGTCGTGGGGCAATGACATCAGCCAGGCGCAGACCGATCTCCGTACGGCGCCGCAGACGCTGATCCTGCCGTCGATCGCGCTGTCCGTCACCGTGCTGAGCTTCATCATGCTCGGCGAGGTCGTGCGCGACGCGCTCGACCCGAAGGCGAGGGCGCAGCGATGACCGAGATCGTGAACACCACTGATGTACAGCAGGCCGCCGTCGATCGCGGGGAGCGGCCGCTCCTGGAGATCAAGGACCTCGAGGTCGGATTCCGCACCCAGGACGGCGTGGTCAAGGCCGTCGACGGCGCGAACATCACGCTCTACCGTGGGCAGAGCCTCGCGATCGTGGGCGAGTCCGGCTCCGGCAAGTCGACGACCGCGCACGCGATCATCAACCTGCTTCCGGGCACCGGACAGATCACCGGCGGCCAGATCCTTCTCGACGGTCAGGACATTGCCAAGGCGTCGCAGAAGGAGATGGAGGCGATCCGCGGTCGCAAGATCGGCTTCGTCCCGCAGGATCCGATGTCGAACCTCAACCCCGTGTGGTCGATCGGCTACCAGGTCGAGGAGGCCATCAAGGCGAACGGCATCGCCACCGGCCGCAAGGAAGTCAAGAAGCGCGCCATCGAGGTGCTGAAGCAGGCCGGCCTCCAAGACGCCGACCGTCGCCTGAAGCAGTTCCCGCACCAGTTCTCGGGCGGCATGCGCCAGCGCGTGCTCATCGGCATGGGCCTCGCTGCAGACCCGCAGCTGCTCATCGCCGACGAGCCCACCTCGGCGCTCGATGTCACGGTGCAGCGCGTGATCCTCGATCACCTCGAGTCGCTCACCCGCGAGCTGGGCACGACCCTGCTGTTCATCACGCACGACCTCGGCCTGGCAGCCGAACGCGCCGAGCAGCTCGTCGTCATGTACAAGGGCAAGATCGTCGAGTCGGGCCCGTCGGCGGAGATCCTGCAGAACCCGCAGCACCCCTACACGCAGCGCCTCGTGGCCGCGGCGCCGAGCCTCGCCTCGCGCCGCATCCAGGCGAGCGGCAGCATCGCGGCCGCCGAGTCGTCGATGGCCGAGGACGCATCGGAAGCCGCGGGCGACGAGATCGACTTGATCGCCACGGCCGAGGCTCGCGCCGAGGCGCTCGAGGCTGCGGCATCCGCCCCGCCCGCGATCATCGTCGAGAACCTCACCAAGGTCTTCAAGATCCGTCGGCTCGGGCGAACTTCACGGCGGTCGACGACGTGTCGTTCCAGATCGCGAAGGGCACCACCATGGCGCTCGTCGGCGAGTCGGGTTCCGGCAAGTCGACCGTCGCCAAGATGCTGCTGAAGCTCGAGGAAGCGACGAGTGGCAAGATCGTGGTCGGCGGCAAGGACCTCGCGAGCGTCAGCGGCAAGGAGCTCTTCGAGCTCCGCAGCCGGATGCAGCCGGTCTTCCAGGACCCGTACGGCTCGCTGAACCCGCTGCGGAACATCGGCAACACCATCGCGGAGCCGTTGTACACCCACAAGCTTCGGCACCAGGGCTACTCGTCGCCAGCGTGTGTTCGAGTTGCTCGACCAGGTCTCGCTGCCGCGAACGCTCATCAGCCGCTACCCGAACGAGCTCTCCGGCGGTCAGCGCCAGCGCATCGCGATCGCGCGTGCGCTCGCGCTGAAGCCCGAGATCGTCATCCTCGACGAGGCGGTCTCCGCACTCGACGTGCTCGTGCAGGCGCAGATCCTGCGCCTGCTCGCCGACCTGCAGGGGGAGCTCGGGCTGACCTACCTGTTCATCACCCACGACCTCGCCGTGGTGCGTGTCATCGCCGACCACGTGTCCGTGATGCAGCGCGGCAAGATCGTGGAGGCGGCGACGACCGACGAGGTGTTCGACGACCCCAAGGAGCAGTACACCCGCGATCTCCTGGCGGCCATTCCAGGAGCGGGCATCAAGCTCGGCGCGTAGCCGGCTGCCTTCCTCGAACGCCCGGCCTCCGGTCACCCGGAGTCCGGGCGTTCGCGTTCCCGGCGTCGGCGGACGACGCTGCGCAGAACGTGAAGATTGCTCTGATTTCTGCCGGATCATTGCTCGGACGGCGTGGTGCGCGCACTATCGTTGCGCAATCGTTGGACTTCGCGCCTCCAAGTTACCAACACGTAAAAGTTCCGCCGGCGCTTGTGTGTGCGATGTCTCCTTCTCCTAGGGTCAGTGCATAACCCGCACGGCATCGCCGATTTCGTGGCGCCACGCCGTGCTCTTCGCACAGGAGGAACATTGAGAATCACTCGATTCGCGGCGGTCACAGCAGCCGTCGGTGTCGGTGCTCTCGTCTTGTCAGGATGCACGCCGACCACGGCGGACTCCGGACTCGACGAGGGTACTTCGGTCACCGTCGCGTGGAACCAGGCGTTCTACTCGTACAACGGCAACACGTCGTTCGGCAACGCCACGGCCAACAACAACATCGGGTACATGACCCTCGATGGGTTCTGGTACTACGACAACACCCCCGAGCTCGTGCAGAACACGTCATTCGGCACCTACGAGATGGTCTCCGAGGATCCGCTGACCGTGAAGTACACCATCTCCGAGGGCGTGAAGTGGTCGGATGGCACGCCGGTCGACGCTGCGGATCTCCTGCTCGACTGGGCTGCGCTCTCTCGGGCGCTCGACACGCCCGACTTCGACCCGGGTGAGTTCACCGACCCCGACACGGGCGAGTTCACCGACGCGTTCCCGACGGATGTCGTCTACTTCGACTCGGGCGCCCAAGCCGACTCGGGCCTCGGGCTCGTGCACGACGTTCCCGAGGTCAGCGATGACGGGCGCTCCATCACGATGGAGTACACCGCCCCCTACGTCGACTGGGAGACCGCGCTCCCCTCGCCGCTGCCCGCCCACGTCGTCGGCAAGTACGCGCTCGGTGCGAAGGACCCCGAGGCCGCGAAGGAGGCCGTGCTCGCCGCGATCCAGGACGAAGACGCCGAAGCCCTCGCGAAGATCTCTGCGGACTGGAACTCGGGCTTCAACTTCACGGAGCTCCCGGACGATGAGGACCGCTACCTCGCGACCGGACCCTACGTCATCACGGACTTCGAGGCCGACCAGTACATCACGCTGACGGCCAACCCGGAGTACACGGGCGAGAACGCCCCGACGATCGAAGAGGTCACCGTCCGGTTCATCCCCGACCCGCTGGCCGCCGTCCAGGCGCTGGAGAACGGCGAGGTCGACGTCATCTCGCCACAGGCGACCGCCGACATCGTGTCGGCGCTCGACGCGGTGGAGGACGCCACGGTCCTCACGGGGCTCGAGGGCACCTACGAGCACGTCGACCTGCAGTTCGACCAGTCGAAGAGCGGCACCTTCAACGATCCGCGCCTGCGTGAGGCGTTCATGAAGGTCATCCCGCGCGCCGAGATCGTCGACAAGCTCATCAAGCCGGTCATCGGCGACGACGCGATCATCCGCGATTCGCAGTTGTTCGTTCCGGGCGCCGCGGGCTATGACGAGTCAGTCGCCGACAACGGGTCCTCCGCCTACGCCGACGTCGACATCGAGGGCGCCAAGGCCCTCATCGCGGAGGCCGGTGTCACGAATCCCGAGGTGTGCCTCCTCTACGCCTCGAGCAACCCGCGCCGGGTGAACGAGTTCCAGCTCATCCAGGCGTCGGCGGCGCAGGCCGGCTTCAACGTCACGGACTGTGGCAGCGAGGAATGGGGTGGCCTGCTCGGCACGCCGGGCGCGTACGACGCCTCCCTCTTCGGCTGGCAGTCGACGACGCTCGGGGTGACGAACTCCACTCCGACGTTCGAGACCGGTGGCATCAACAACCTGACCTTCTACTCGAACGCGGACGTGGACGCGGCGATCAAGGAGATCAACGGCGAGTTCGACCCCGAGGCCCAGATCGAGCTCCAGAAGGAGATCGACAAGCTGCTCTGGGAGGACTTCTACGGAGTCACCATCTTCCAGTTCCCGAGCGTGACGGCCTTCGACAACTCCATCACCGGAGTGGACCCGTCGATCATTGCGCCGACCATCTTCTGGAACATCTGGGACTGGAAGGTCACTGACGCCGAGTAGTCGTTCGACGTCCTGAACAGTTCCAACCGGGTGCCGGGACCGCGAGGTCCCGGCACCCGGATGCCACAGGTCGTCCACACGCGGCCCGGCTCGATCCTGAGCCGGGTCGCGTGTGGACGATTGCTCTCCAGAAAGACAGGTAGCCTTCGATGGCTTCATTCGTGGTGAGGCGGCTCATCGCCTCCTTCTTCGTGCTTCTCGCCGCGACATTCGTGATGTACCTCCTGACCGCGGCGTCGGGAGATCCACTCCAGGACCTCAGGGACAGCAGCGCCCCGAACAAGGCTGAGCTCATGGAGGCGCGCACCAGACTCCTCAATCTCGACGTGCCACCCGTGCTGCGGTACTTCATCTGGCTCAAGGGCATTCCGTTCGGGGACTTCGGCCAGTCGATCCAGAACCTTCCGGTAGCCACGCTCCTCCAGCAGGCGATCGGGGCGACCCTCCAGCTCGTGACCGTGGCCCAGATCGTGGCCATCGTGTTCGGCCTCATCGTCGGCATCGTGACGGCGCTGCGCCAGTACAGCGGGTTCGATTACACGACCACGTTCTTCGCCTTCCTCTTCTTCTCGCTGCCGGTGTTCTGGGTCGCGGTGCTCCTGAAGCAGTACGTCGCCATCGGGTTCAACGACTGGCTGGCGGATCCCGTCGTCACCATTCCGGCGCTCATCGTCATCGCCGCGATCTCAGGGCTGATCTGGATGTCGCTGGTGGCCGGCAACTGGCGTCGGCGACTGTCGACGTTCGGCATCGGCGCCGGATCGACCGTGGCGCTGCTCGGCTATTGCAGCCTTACCGGCTGGTTCTCCAACCCCTCGATCGGCATCGTCGGCGTGGCCCTGACCGGCGTCGCGGCGGCGTTCATCGTGACGGCGATCTCGATGGGGCTGAAGCACCGTGCAGCGCTCCGCGGGGCGCTCATCACCGCGGGCATCGGGATCGCGCTCTACTACCCCTGCGTGTACCTGCTCTTCCCGCAGATGACCTGGCCGCTCTACCTCGGCATGGCCGTGCTGGCGGTGGTCATCGGCGGCGTGGTCGGCTACCTCTCCGACACCATGGACCGCTGGGCGTCGGTACGCACCTCGGCACTCGTCGCCTTCGTCGTCTCGGCCGTCACGGCCCTTGACGGCTACCTGGTCTGGTGGAGCACCTACGTGAACGCCAACCGGATCGACGGCCGCCCCATCGCGACGATCGGATCGCAGACGCCGAACCTCGGCGGCAACTTCTGGATCCAGGGCATCGACACGTTCACCCACCTGCTCCTGCCGACGATCGCGATCGTCCTCATCTCGTTCGCCGGCATCACGCGGTATACGCGAGCGAGCCTGCTCGAGGTGATGAACCAGGACTACATCCGCACGGCGCGGTCCAAGGGCCTCACGCAGCGCACGGTCGTCGTCCGCCATGCCCTGCGCAACGCGCTCATCCCCATCATGACCATCGTCGCGCTCGACATCGGCGCGCTCATCGGCGGTGCCGTCATCACCGAGTACGTGTTCGGCTGGGTCGGGATGGGCCAGCTCTTCCAGCGGGGCCTCGCAGCCCACGACCCGAACCCCGTGATGGCGTTCTTCGTGGTGACCGGCGTGATCGCCGTCGTCTTCAACCTGATCGCCGATCTGCTCTACGCAGCTCTCGACCCGAGGATCCGGGTGTCCTGATGACCGACCTTGAAATCGCCACCGTCGACCCCTCGCAGAATCACTCCGCCGGCGGCGTGACCCCCGAACAGAGCCCGATCGAGCAGCGCGAGACGCGTGGGCTCAGCCAGGGCCAGATCGTGCGGAAGCGGTTCTTCCGACACCGGGCGGCCGTCGCCTCGATCGTCATGCTCACGTTCATCGTGCTGCTCGCGTTCACCTCGGTCGGCATCCACGTCGGCGACATCCACATCGCCGGATGGTGGCCCTACAACTGGAGGACGCCGCTGCCGATCGTCAATGGCGGAGCACCGACCATGAATCTCGTGCCCGGTCCCGGCTTCGGCTTCGGCGAACACCCGTTCGGCCAGGACGAGATCGGGCGGGACGTGTTCGCGATCGTCATGCGCGGCGCCCAGCAGTCGCTGATGATCATGGTCATCGTCGGCGTGATCGGAACCGCCGTCGGTGTCGTCATCGGTGCGCTGGCCGGCTACTACCGCGGCTGGACGGACTCGGCACTCATGCGCTTCACGGATGTCATCATCACCATCCCGTTCATCGTCGTCGGCGCCGTCATCGGAAACATGATCGGCAACCTCGGCGCAGCCCTCCTCGGCGTCGGGCTCGGCCTGTTCGCCTGGACGAGCCTCGCCCGCCTCGTGCGGAGCGAGTTCCTCTCGCTCCGGGAGCGGGAGTTCGTCGACGCGGCCCGCGTGTCGGGAGCGAGCGACGCGCGCATCATCTTCCGGCACATCCTGCCGAACGCGGTCGGAGTGATCATCGTGGCGGCGACCCTGCTCATGGCGGGCGCGATCCTCGGTGAGACGGCACTGAGCTTCATCGGGTTCGGGGTGAAGTCGCCTGACACGTCGCTCGGCCTCATCGTCGCCGAGAATCGGGCCGCATTCTCGACGAGGCCATGGCTGTTCTGGTGGCCGGGCCTGTTCATCATCGCGATCGCGCTCGTGCATCAACTTCATCGGCGACGGCCTCCGCGATGCGTTCGACCCGCGCCAGAAGCGGATGCCGTCGAAGCGAGCGTTCGCCCGTGCGGCAGCGCAGCAATCGGCTCGCGCGGCGCGTGCTGCCGCGAAGTCGGCGCGCTAGGGCCGGGACGTGTCGTGTCGGAAAAGGACTCCGTCAGGCCATGAGCTGCAGCCCGAGGCTCACCATGCAGGCGGCCACCAGAACTCCTGTGACGGTGATCGTCGTGACGTGCCGGGTCGTACGCACCGAGCCGGCCTCCACACCCCGGTCGAGCATGCCGCGGTCCCGCAGGTCTTCCCAGCGAGTACGGATGAGGTACGACGCCTGCCCCGATGGCGTTCCGATCGAATCGCCCGGTCGCGCGGTGCGCTCCGCGCCGTACGTCGACTCGGAGAGATGGCGCAGGTCGTCGTGGCGAACGCCGACGGCGCCGCGCAGGCCGGGGGCGGGCGCCGTCCACACCGGGATCCTGCCGTCGGTCGTATGCAGGGTCAGGGCGAAACGCGTATCCACCCGTTCGATGGCCGGCCATGCGACATCCACGGTGCTGAACACGTTGACGACGCGGATTCCGTGCGGCTCGACGGCCAGTTCGGGACGCCAGAACATCGCCCACGCGGCGAAGGCGAACAGCGCGAAGAACCACACGCTGTACGCGAGCCCCGCCCAGTCGGCGTTCGCGATGAATGCGCCTGTGCCGGTGACGCTCACGGCGGCGACGGCGACAGCGAGGATGCGGCCCCAGAGGGGGCGGTAGTGAAACGACTCGACCAGCACCACAACAGCTTTGCAGATGGGAAACACGACCATGACTGACACCGACCTCGACCTCGACGCCGAGTACGCCGACGAGTCATCCGAAGTCACAGGTGGGGACGGCGAGATCGTGCTGGAGGTGACCGACCTCGGCGTCGACTTCTGGGTGGACGGGGAGTTCCATCCTGCAGCCATCGGCATGAGCTACGTCGTCCGCCGCGGCGAGGTGCTCGCGATCGTCGGCGAATCGGGATCCGGCAAGTCGACGAGCACGATGGCGCTGCTCGGACTCCTCCCGCAGAACGCGAAGATCTCCGGATCGATGAAGCTCCTCGGCACGGAGCTCAACGGAGTGGACGACGCCGTGCTCCGCAGGGTGCGCGGCAACCAGATCGCGACGATCTTCCAGGAGCCGATGACCGCGCTCAACCCCGTCTACACCGTCGGGTTCCAGATCAGCGAGGCGCTCCGCTCGCACTTCGCGCTCTCGCCGCAGGAGGCGAAGGAACGCGCTGTCGATCTGCTCCGCATGGTGGAGCTGCCCGATCCCGAGACGGCGTACCACAAGTACCCGCACCAGCTCTCGGGCGGGCAGCGCCAGCGCGCCATGATCGCGCAGTCGATCTCGTGCGATCCGGTGCTCCTCATCGCAGATGAACCTACGACGGCGCTCGACGTCACCGTCCAGGCCGAGATCCTCGACCTGCTCCGCGACCTGCACCATCGCCTCGACTCGGCGATCGTCCTCATCACGCACGACATGGGCGTGGTGGCGGACCTCGCCGACCGGGTGCTCGTCATGCGCAACGGACTCGTCGTCGAGGTCGGTTCCATCGACGAGGTCTTCAATCGTCCGCAGCATCCGTACACCAGGCAACTGCTCGCCGCGGTGCCGCATCTCGGTCGCGGCGAGGTGGAGGTGACCGAGCGGCTCGTCGAGGCGCGCGAAGAACACGTGATGCCTGTGCTCAGCTTCGAGCGGGTCGCGATCGAGTACCCGAAGCGCGGTCGGCTTCCCGCGTTCCGCGCCGTCGAAGACGTGGACCTCGAGGTGTTCCCCGGCGAGGTCGTCGGCCTGGTGGGCGAATCCGGGTCGGGCAAGACGACGCTCGGGAGGGCTGCCGTCGGCCTCCTCCCCATCGCCGAGGGGAAGCTGATCTCCTGCGGCGTCGACATCTCGACCGCGAAGGGCAAGGAGCTGCGCCCGCTCCGTCGCAAGGCCGGGATCGTCTTCCAGGACCCGGCGTCGAGTCTCAACCCCCGTATGCCCATCGGGGAATCCATCGGGGAGCCGATCCTCCTCGCGGGCGAAGCCAAGGGGGCGGAGCTCGATCGCAGGGTGCGGGCGCTGCTCGATCAGGTGGAGCTGCCGACGAGTTACGTCAACCGCTTCCCCCATGAGCTGTCGGGTGGCCAGAAGCAGCGCGTCGGCATCGCGCGAGCGCTCGCGCTCAGCCCCGACCTGCTGATCGCCGACGAGCCGACCAGCGCGCTCGACGTGTCGGTGCAGGCGCGATTCCTCGAGCTCCTGCAGGAACTGCAGTCCCGGCTGCAGTTCGCGTGCCTGTTCATCAGCCACGATCTCGCGGTCGTCGACGCGCTCGCTCACAGGATCGCGGTGATGCATCGGGGTAAACTCGTCGAGCAGGGCTCCCGCGACCAGATTCTCCGTGCGCCCGAAGACCCCTATACCCAGCGCCTCATCAGTGCCGTTCCCGTGCCTGATCCCGTCGAGCAGCGTGCTCGCCGCGAAGCGCGCCGACTCGCGAAACAGCAGACCAAGGACTAGAGACATATGGCGACCGCCACGCGTACAGACCTCCGGAACGTGGCGATCGTCGCCCACGTCGACCACGGCAAGACGACGCTCGTCGACGCCATGCTCAAGCAGACCCACTCCTTCGCCGAGCACGCCCACGTCGACGAGCGGGCGATGGACTCCAACGAGCTCGAGCGCGAGAAGGGCATCACGATCCTCGCGAAGAACACGGCCATCGAGTACGACGGCGCGCACGCGGCATCCGGCCCGGTGACCATCAACGTCATCGACACGCCCGGGCACGCCGACTTCGGCGGAGAGGTCGAGCGCGGCCTGTCGATGGTCGACGGCGTCGTCCTCCTCGTCGACGCGAGCGAGGGCCCGCTGCCGCAGACCCGATTCGTGCTGCGGAAGGCGCTCGAGGCGCGGCTGCCCGTGATCCTGCTCGTGAACAAGACCGACCGGCCCGACGCTCGGATCGACGAGGTCGTCGCCGAGAGCCAGGACCTGCTGCTCGGGCTCGCGAGCGACCTCGCCGACGACGTGCCGGACCTCGACCTCGACGCGATCCTCGACGTGCCCGTGGTGTACGCCTCGGGCAAGGCCGGTCGTGCGTCTGCCACGAAGCCCGCGAACGGAAGCCTGCCCGACAGCGACGACCTCGAGCCGCTCTTCGAGGCGATCCTGCAGCACATCCCGGCGCCGACCTACGACGACGACGCGCCGCTGCAGGCATGGGTGACGAACCTGGATGCCTCGCCGTTCCTCGGCCGGCTCGCCCTGCTGCGCGTCTTCAACGGCACGATCCGCAAGGGTCAGACCGTCGCGTGGGTGCGCCACGACGGCTCGCACTCGAACGTGCGCATCACCGAGCTGTTGAAGACCAAGGCGCTCGACCGCTATCCCGCCGAGGAGGCGGGCCCAGGCGACATCATCGCGGTCGCAGGCATCGAGGAGATCACGATCGGCGAGACCCTCGCCGACTCCGAGGACGTCCGGCCGCTGCCCGCGATCCACGTCGACGACCCGGCCATCTCGATGACGATCGGCACGAACACGTCCCCGCTCGTCGGCAAGGTGAAGGGCCACAAGCTCACCGCCCGCATGGTGAAAGACAGGCTCGACCGCGAGCTCATCGGCAATGTGTCGCTGAAGGTGTTCGACATCGGACGCCCCGACGCCTGGGAGGTGCAGGGTCGCGGCGAGCTCGCGCTCGCGATCCTCGTCGAGCAGATGCGCCGGGAGGGCTTCGAGCTCACCGTCGGCAAGCCGCAGGTCGTCACGCGGAGCGTCGACGGCAAGATCCACGAGCCCTACGAGCACCTCACGATCGACGCACCCGAGGAGTACCTCGGCGCGATCACGCAGCTGCTCGCCGCTCGCAAGGGCCGCATGGACAACATGGCGAATCACGGCACCGGGTGGGTGCGCATGGAGTTCATCGTGCCGAGCCGCGGCCTCATCGGCTTCCGCACCGAGTTCCTCACCATCACGCGCGGAACCGGCATCGCCAACGCGATCTCACACGGCTACGACGAGTGGGCGGGCACCATCACCACTCGCAGCAACGGCTCGATCGTCGCCGACCGCGCCGGCGTGGTGACCCCGTTCGCGATCATCGCGCTGCAGGAGCGCATGACCTTCTTCGTGAACCCCACCGAGGAGGTCTACGAGGGCATGGTCATCGGCGAGAACTCACGCAACGACGACATGGACGTGAACATCACGAAGGAGAAGAAGCTCACGAACATGCGCTCGTCGACGGCCGACACCTTCGAGTCGATGACGCCGTCGCGGCAGCTCACCCTGGAAGAGTGCCTGGAGTTCGCGCGCGAGGACGAGTGCGTCGAGGTCACGCCGGAGAAGGTGCGCATCCGCAAGGTCGAGCTCGACCAGACGGCTCGGGCACGTTCCGCGTCGCGCCTGAAGAAGCAGGCGTAGCCCAGCCGACTCGCCGCGAATTCGAGCGGATGCCGCGTGCACGTGCACGAGGCATCCGCTCGATTGGTGATGCCGTAGCACGTTCGAAGCGCGTTTCCGCTTCTCGGGGATCATGGAGCTGGAACGGAGGGACCTCCCAGACTCCCTGCCGTAGCGTGGCCCGGGTTGTTCCCCCAGACCCCCGATTCGGATACGTAACGCACTGCATGAATTCCCCCAAGCAAGGCCGTCGCGCCGCCCCCAAGTCCCTTACCCTCCTCCGTCCCCACACGAACCGAACCCCTGCTTCCTGCACGACGCAGGCGGCCCGGAGTTTCGCATCGTCTGCCCGCTCGGCCCTCCGCAGCAGCCGCACGATGCGGCCCGCCCTTTCCGTCGTGGTGGGGATGACGTTCGTCGGCGGCATGATGGTCGCCACGAGCGTCCCCGCGCTCGCGATCACGGCGACCGAAGCCGAGCCGCGTGCCTCCGTGTACGCACCCCCCGTGGAGGACTCGATCGCACCACCACCGCCGCAGACCATCGAGGTCGCGAGCGAGGCCAAGATGGAGCCCCTGGCCGCCGGACAGTACGTCGTCGAGGTCGCGCCCCCGCCCCCGCCCATCGTCACCGAGGCCGCGCCCGCGCCCCCGCCCATCGTCACCGAGGGCGGCGCGAACGGCGGCGGCGTGCCGGTCGTCGATCGCGACGTCGTGGTCTGGCCCGTCGTCGACCACGAGCGCCGCGCGTCGGGGTTCGGCCCGCGAGCGGCGCCCTGCGCAGGTTGCTCGACCTTCCATGACGGCGTCGACTTCAACCCGGGCGACGGCACGCCCGTCATGTCCGTCGCCGACGGCGTGGTCGTACTGGCCACCGAGAACGGCGGCGGGCTCGGCGTGAACGTCGAGGTGCAGCACAACGTCGGCGGTGAGCTCGTCACGAGCTCATATGCCCACATGCAGTACGGCTCGCTCGCCGTCGCGGTCGGCCAGTCCGTGACCGCCGGCCAGCAGCTCGGCTTGGTCGGCACGACCGGCCAGTCGACCGGCCCGCACCTGCACCTCGAGATGTTCGGCGCCGACGGCGTGCGGTTCGACGGATTCGCCTGGCTGAGCCAGCACGTCGGCTGAGCCAGCACGTCGGCTGAGCCAGCACGTCGGCTGAGCCAGCACGTCGGCTGACCGATCGTGCCGCGGGCGCGGCCTCGTCGCGCCCGCGGGGGTCAGTCGCCGCCGAAGCGGGGCTCGCGCTTCTCGATGAATGCGGCGACGCCTTCCCGCATGTCCCGCGTTCGGAACGCGTCCTGGAAGCCCTCGATCTCCAGTCCGGTCGCCGTCTCGGTCGGCGTGCCGGCAGCCGCGACCAGCACCCGCTTGGCCAGCGCGACCGCTGCCGCCGAGTTCGTCGCGATCAACTCGACCGTCTCCCGTGCACCCGCCATGAGCGCCGTCCGGTCGGGGAAACGGCGGGTGACCAGTCCGGAAGCGACGGCCTCGTCGATGCCGAGCTGACGACCGGTGTAGATGAGCTCCTTGGCGAGCGCCGGCCCGACCAGGCGCGGAAGGCGCACCGTGCCGCCGAAGCCAGGAACGAGGCCGAGCTTCACCTCGGGCTGGCCGAACTGGGATGCCGTGGTGGCGTAGATGAAGTCGCAGGCCAGCGCCAGCTCGAGCCCGCCCCCGAGCGCGAATCCGTCGACGCACGCGATGACAGGCAGGGGCAGCGCCTCGATCGTTGCCGCCACCGCGTGACCGCGGCGAGCAACCTCGGCAGCCTCGGTCGGCGTGAGCTCGGCCATCGCCCGGATGTCGGCGCCCGCGACGAACGCCCGTCCGCCGGTGCCGACGAGCAGCACGCCGGCCAGCGCTCCCCGATTCGTGGCGAGCTCAGCGAATGCGTCGATCAGCGCATCGAGCACATCGGGGGAGAGGGCGTTGAGTGCCTTGGGCCGGTCGATCGTCACGATCGCCACCGAACCATCGCGCTCGACGCGCACCGCCTGTTCCGTCCCGGCGGTGGTGCCTGCAGCATCCGACATCGTCTTCGATCCCTTCCGGCGGGCGGGCGCCGCGCCCCGAACCACGCTACGGCATGGGCGGGACGCAGCATGGCCCGATAGACTCCGACGCGAAGGGGCTGCCACGGATGTCGCGTGCCCGGCAGGCCACCGCGCTTCGCACCATCAGCGCCACAAGTCCGGCAGCCACCACACGTCCGGCACCGCCACCCGAGGAGTTCGCCATGCCGATCACGCCGACCATGACCCGCGCCGCGATCGCCGTTGCGATCGCCGGCCTCACCGCGTCGCTCCTGACGGGCTGCTTCGGCAACCCTGGAGACCTCGTCAACCAGGGCGTCGAGGAAGCGATCGAGAGCGCCACCGGCGGCGACGTCAGCCTCGGCGAGCTGCCGGAGGACTTCCCCGAGTCGGTGCCGGTGATCGAGGGCGACGTCGCGGGCGGCGCGAGCGGCTCGGCTGATGCGCCGGGCTGGACCATCGTGGTCACGTCGACGTCGGCCGACCCGATGGCCGACGCCACGGCCGCGCTCGAGGCAGCGGGCTTCGCCGATGACGGGAACATCTCAGGCGACGGCGGAGGCGCCGCAGGCTATTCGAACGGTGAGTACAGCGTGCTGCTGATCGGCCAGGGCAAGTCGGTCTCGTACACGGTGACTCCGCAGCAGTGAGCGACGAGCGCGTCGCGTCGCCGACGGCCCGGGCCGGCACGTACGTCCTCGCTGCGGTGATCGGGGTGATCTACGGCGCCGTCGCGACAGTGGGCCACCGCCACGCCCTCCGTATCGGCGATGTCGTCATTCCGTGGGGGCTCGTCGCGGCGCTCGCGGGCGTGCTCGCGCTGCTCCTCGGCATCCGGATCGTCGCAGGCGGCCGCTGGACGGCCGCCGCCGCCGCGGTCGGCATCATCGGCGTCGTCTCACTGCTCACACTGCCCGGACGTGGCGGATCGGTGCTGGTGACGGGCGACGTCCTGGGGACGATCTGGGCAGTTTGTCCTGCGCTCATCGCGGTGCTCGTCGTCGCGTGGCCGAAGATACCGCTGCGTCGCTCGGCCGCCGACGGTGGCGCATAGACTGGTATTCCAGTCTCCGAAGGGACAGCGAGCCACCGTGACCTATGTCATCGCCCTGCCGTGTGTCGACGTCAAGGACCGCGCGTGCATCGACGAATGCCCCGTCGACTGCATCTACGAGGGTGAACGCTCGCTCTACATCCACCCCGACGAATGCGTCGACTGCGGCGCCTGCGAGCCCGTGTGCCCCGTCGAGGCCATCTACTACGAGGACGACCTCCCCGAGGAGTGGGCTGACTACTACAAGGCCAACGTGGAGTTCTTCGACGAGATCGGATCGCCCGGCGGCGCCGCGAAGGTCGGCGTGATCGCGAAGGATCATCCGATCATCGCCGCCCTGCCGCCGCAGGCCCACTGAGCATGGGGCGCGGGGAGCTGCCCGACTACCCGTGGGACCTGATGGGTCCGTACCTCGAGCGGGCGGCAGCGCACCCAGGCGGCCTCGTCGACCTCTCGATCGGCTCGCCCGTCGACCCGACCCCCGCCGTCGTGCGAGATGCGCTCTCGCTCGCCACCGATGCGCACGCCTACCCGGCGACGATCGGCACGCCCGAGCTCCGTGCCGGGATCGTCAGCTGGTTCGAGCGGCGCCGGGGCGTCACCGGCCTCACCGAGGTGAACGTGCTGCCGACCATCGGCTCGAAGGAGCTCGTCGCGCTCCTGCCCTTCCTGCTCGGACTCGGCGAGGGCGACGTGATCGTGCATCCGCGGGCCGCGTACCCGAGCTATGGCATGGGGGCCGTGCTCGTCGGCGCCACCGCCATGGCCTCGGATGACCCGGAGGACTGGCCCGAGAGCACGCGGCTCGTGTGGCTGAACAGCCCGGGCAATCCCGACGGGCGGGTGCTCGCCGTCGATGAGCTCCGCCGGGCGCGCGACCGCGCCCGCGAGCTGGGCGCCGTGATCGTGGGCGACGAGTGCTACGCCGAGCTGGGCTGGGAGGGGCGCTGGAGCGATGAGCCCACCCCGAGCCTCCTCCACCCCGACGTGACCGGCGGGGACCGGCGTGACACGCTCGTGATCTACTCGCTCTCGAAGCAGTCGAACATGGCCGGATACCGGGCGGCATTCGTGGCCGGATGCAGCACCCTCATCGGTCGGCTGACGACCGTGCGCAAGCATGCCGGTCTCATGCTCCCCCAGCCGCTCCAGCAGGCGATGGTCGCCGCGCTCGGCGATGAGGCCCACGTCGCGGAGCAGAAGGGGCGCTACCGCGCTCGCCGCGGCATCCTGAAGCCGGCGCTCGAGGCGGCGGGCTTCCGCATCGATCGCAGCGAGGCCGGTCTCTATCTCTGGGCCACCGAGGGGCGCGACGCCTGGGACAGCCTCGACCGGCTCGCGGGCCTGGGCATCCTCGGCGGTCCGGGCCACTTCTACGGCGTGCACTTCCCCGAGCACGTGCGCCTCTCGCTCACCGCGAGCGACGACCGGATCGCGGCGGCCGCGGAACGCCTCCATGAAACCGCCGCCCTTCCGGGGCGGACCGACGCATCCTGAGCGGTCGGACTGTGCATGCCGCCAACGCAAGGCCCGTTGTCTTGGCGGGTGCAACAGTGTGCCGTGAGCACGTCTAGGCTGTATTCGGGCCGCGGCCGACCCCGGCCCCGGACCGGAAAGCAGGTGACCGCGAAAGTGACGATCACAGGAGGCGCCGTGAACGACGTCGTGAACCAGGCGAACGGGGAGGAACCCGAAGCCGCCACCCTGACCTTCCCGGGCGGCGTCGCCGAGTTCCCGATCCGCCCGGCAGTCGACGGTCATTCGAGCATCGACCTGTCTTCCCTCACCCGGCAGACCGGCTACACCGCGCTCGACTACGGATTCGTGAACACCGCGTCGACCCGGTCGGAGATCACCTACATCGACGGCGAGCAGGGCATCCTCCGCTACCGCGGCTACCCGATCGAGCAGCTGGCCGAGAACTCCACGTACCTCGAGGTGGCCTGGCTCCTCATCTATGGCTCGCTGCCGAGCGCCGACGAGCTCGCCGCGTTCGACGAGAAGATCCGGCGGCACACGCTCCTCCACGAGGATCTCAAGCGGTTCTTCTCGGCGCTCCCGCACACGGCGCACCCCATGTCGGTGCTCTCGAGCGCCGTCTCGGCGCTGTCCACCTATTACGAGGACTCGTCCGACCCGCATGAGGCCCACCACGTCGAGCTCACGATGGTGCGCCTGCTGGCGAAGCTGCCCGTCATCGCGGCGTACGCCCACAAGAAGAGCATCGGGCAGGCCTTCCTCTATCCCGACAACTCACTGAACTTCGTCGACAACTTCCTGCGCTTGAACTTCGGCAACATGGCCGAGCCGTACACGATCGACCCGGTGCTCTCGAAGGCGCTCGACAGGCTCCTCATCCTCCACGAGGACCATGAGCAGAACGCGTCCACATCGACCGTGCGCATGGTCGGCTCGACCGGGGCGAACCTGTACGCATCGATCTCGGCCGGCATCCAGGCACTCTCAGGCCCGCTGCACGGCGGCGCGAACGAGGCCGTGCTGCAGATGCTGGCCCGCATCCGCGACTCGGGCGAGGGCGTCGCGAAGTTCGTCGAGCGCGTCAAGCGCAAGGAGGACGGCGTGAAGCTCATGGGCTTCGGCCACCGCGTCTACAAGAACTACGACCCGCGCGCGAGGCTCGTGAAGGAGTCGGCCAACGCCGTGCTCGCCGGTCTCGGCGTGAACGACCCGCTGCTCGACCTCGCGATCGAGCTCGAGCAGCTCGCCCTCGAAGACGACTACTTCAAGGAGCGCAGGCTGTACCCGAACGTCGACTTCTACACCGGCGTGATCTACAAGGCGATGGGCTTCCCGACGCGTATGTTCACGGTGCTGTTCGCGATCGGGCGCCTGCCCGGCTGGATGGCGCACTGGCGCGAGATGAACCTCGACCCGCAGTCGAAGATCGGGCGTCCGCAACAGCTCTACGTGGGCGAGCCCGAACGCACCTACCCGTCGGCCTGAGCGCCCGCGCTGGCCTCAGGCGCTCAGCCCGGCACGGCTCGTAGCTGGAGGGAGTCGCGCGCGGCGTCCTGCACCGCCTCGAGCGTGAAGGCCCAGGCCAGTGTCTCACCGCGCTGCCAGAGCGGCGCCTGATCAGCGTAGTGCGGGTGGAAGGCATGGCCCGATGCACCGGTGAGGTTCACCCATCGCGAGGCGTCGTGGTCGCCCAGGTCGACGACCATGCGCATCGACGGCACCCAGTCGACGCCGTAGCCGACGGATGCATCCCAGCCGATCGCGTTCACGATCGACGAGCCGCCGCCGAGCTCGTACGGGCCTCGGTTGAAGAGCCACTCCATCGGGCCGATGCCCGATTCGCCGAAGCTCTGGTTCGTCAGGGTGAGCGTGTGCAGCCTTCCCCAACGCCAGCCGTCGGGATCACGGCCCATCCGGTCGGATGCCTCGCGCCACGCCCTTTCGAGCGCGTGGGCGAGCATCGCGTCGCGGCCGCTGACGCCCTCCGCGTCGTTCGTCCACCAGCGCGACTCGGGCTCCGCGAGGAGCGAGTGGACGACGCTGTACCATCGTGCGCCGCCCGCCGGCCGGGTCTGGTCGGGCAGACCGCCGAACATGTCGGTGAGGAGGTTCCGCCAGAACACCGCGAAGTACGCGGACTGGGCGCTCCCGACGTCGGCGTGACCGTCCCATCCGTCGAGCAGCGCTGCGCCGCGGGCCGCGTCGCCCTCGAGTGACAGCGAGGCGATCACCGGCAGCAGTGTCGCAGCGTTGGCGTCGGCGGTATCCAGTTGCATCTGGGCGACGTCATCGACGCGAAGCTTCTCGCCGGAGGCGACGTGCTCCTGCAGCATCCGCTCGATGCCTGCGGCGCGGTAGCCGAGGTCCCAGTCCTGCGTGATCGCCGGCCCATCGATGCTGACGGCATTGTTCGCGGTGACGAGGTAGCCGCGCGCGGGATTCAGCACGGACGGCAGCTGCTCGAACGGAATCGTGCCCGACCATCCGTTGGCGCTCATCCATCCGGGCATCGGGTACGGTGCCGTCACCGGCGAGGCGAACGGGAATCGAGCCCGGCGCCTGATAGCCGATGTTGCCGTCGACGTCGGCGTAGACCATGTTCTGTGCGGGCACGTCGAAGAGTGCCGCGGCCGCGCGGAACTCGTTCCAATCCCGAGCCCGATTGAGCGGGAAGATCGCGCTCGCCGTCGTGCCGGGCGTGAGAGCCGTCCACTGCAGCGAGACGGCGTATGCGCCATCGGGCTGTCCCGACGCGGTGGGATATCCCGCGGCGACCGCCTCGAAGTCCGAGCCGATGTCGGTCACGATCGGTCCACGAGCCGTGGAACGCACGGTGATCGTCACAGGGTCCGCGCCCGCGACCTCGATCGTCTCCTCCCGGAGGGTGAGCGGTACCGCCCGGCCGTCGAGCTCGTACGTGTCGCCGTCGACACGCTCGAGGAAGAGGTCCGCGACGTCGGGACGGAGGTTCGTGAATCCCCATGCGATGCGCTCGTTGTGGCCGATGACCACGCCGGGCAGGCCCGAGAAGGTGTAGCCGCTGACGTGGTACGCGCAGTCCTCTCGGAGCTCGGCGCAGTGCAGGCCCATCTGCGTCCAGATCGACGGCATCGCGGGGCCGAGGTGCGGGTCGTTGGCGAGCAGCGGCATCCCGGACTCGGTGAGGGAGCCGGAGACCACCCACGAGTTCGACCCGAGATCACCGCCCTCGGGCCCGAGCAGTTCGGGCATGTCGTCGATGAGGGATGCGAGCGAGGCCAGCGCCGATGCGGCGGCGCCGGGAATCGGGTCGCCCGACCCAGGGCCGGATGCGGCGTCGCCCGCCTGGCCCGCCTCACCCGCCTCGCCCGCGTCGCCCGCCTCGTGCGGCAGCGGCTCGACGGATGCGGCGGCCGGAACGGCACCCGGCGGGCCCTGGACGATGGTGGGCATCGAATCCCACGCGTAGCCCGGGTGCAGGCGTGCGACCTCGTCGGGCGAGAGCATGGTCGAGAGCAGTGCCCGGTCGATCTCCTCAGCGAGGTTCGAGCGGAGGTCCCATGCCATCGCCTTGAGCCAGGCGATGGAGTCGACCGGCGTCCACGGTTCGGGGGAGTAGCCGGGGTTCTGCACGCCGAGCACGGCGTATTCGAGGGACAGGTCGGCGCCGCCGCGCTCCTCGAGGTACGCGTTCACCCCCTTGGCGTAGGCGTCGTAGAGGGCCCGCGACGCATCATCGAGGTGCGTGTACTCCTGCTCAGCGACGCCGCGCCAGTCCAGCGTCCGGACGAACGCGTCCGTGGCGACCTGCGACTCACCGAACAGCTCCGCCAGACGGCCCGCGGTGACGTGGCGACGGAAGTCCATCTCCCAGAACCGGTCCTGTGCGTGCACGTATCCCTGTGCGAAGAACAGGTCGTGGTCCGTCTCCGCCACGAGCTGCGGGATGCCGGCGTCGTCGCGGTACACCGTCACCGGGGCATTCAGCCCGCGGACGTCGACGCGCCCGTCCGTCACGGGGAAGGAGCGCTGCACCGTCCACCAGCCGAAGCCGGCCGCCGCGACACCGAGCACGAGCACCGAGATGAGCAGGGCCGTCAGGAAGGTGAGGCCGCGGTGCCCACGGGTTCTCGGTGCATCGGTACCCACGTCACTCCTTCGTGCGGCGCATGACCACGGCCGGACGGCGGTGGCCCGGGCCCACCACTGTAGTCCACCGGGGGCGAGGCATCAGGCGTGCAGCGCGGCGTTGAGCGCGACGCCGTCGCCGCTGCGGGAAAGCACCTCGACCTGCCCGTTCAGCGAGTTGCGGCGGAACAGCAGGTTCGGGACCCCCGAGAGCTCGACGGCCTTCACGGTGCGCCCGGCCTCGCCCGCGCCGCCCAGCACGACGACCTTCGTTCCCGCAGTGACGTAGAGGCCCGCCTCCACGATGGAGTCATCGCCGATCGAGATGCCGATTCCGGAATTCGCGCCGAGCAGGGCGCGCTCGCCGATCGCGATTCGCTGCGTCCCGCCGCCGGAGAGCGTGCCCATGATGGAGGCACCGCCGCCGATGTCCGTGCCGTCACCCACGACGACCCCCTGCGACACCCTGCCCTCGACCATGGAGGTCCCGAGCGTGCCGGCGTTGAAGTTCACGAATCCCTCGTGCATCACGGTGGTCCCGGGGGCGAGGTGGGCGCCGAGGCGCACGCGCGAGGCATCCGCGATGCGCACCCGGTCGGGGGTGACGTAGTCGAGGAGGCGCGGGAACTTGTCGACGCCGGTGGCGTGGATGCCCGCGCGCTGGAGCGCGGGCCGCAACCTGTCGAAGTCGGCCGGATGCACCGGGCCGGCGTTCGTCCACACGACCGTGGGGAGATGCGCGAACACGCCGTCGAGGTTCGGCTCGTTCGGCCGCACCAGCAGGTGCGAGAGCAGGTGCAGCCGCAGGTACGCGTCGGAGGTGCCGGCGGGCGGCGCGTCGAGGTCGATCGTGACGGTCACGGGCTCGACCGACACCGCGCGACGTGCATCGCGCCCCGAAAGCGTCGAGAGCTCGATCGGCACGGCGGATGCGTCGGCCGGGCCGAGTGCCGGCGCGGGGAACCACGTATCGAGCACGGTGCCGTCGTCGGCGACCGTCGCCAGGCCGTGACCCCAGGCCGGGCGGGCAGGGGGAAAGGCGCTGTCCGCGGTGGGCATGCTTCCAGCGTATCGGCGGGGCCGGAGCACGCGGCATCCGGATCCGCGGGCCCGCGCTCGCGGCGTCCGCGACCGCGCATCCCTGACGCTGTCTGCGGCGGCCCATCCGTAGACTCGAGGCATGCCGCCTTCCGCCACGCCCGGGCCAGTCCTCGACCTGACCACCGACTCGGTGGCGATCACGCAGGCGATCTGCGACATGCCGAGCGTCTCGGGCCACGAGACCCGGCTCGCCGACCTGATCGCGGAAGCCCTTGCGGATGCCCCGCACCTGGAGATCATCCGCGACGGTGACACCGTCGTCGCGCGAACCGACCTCGGGCGCGAGCGTCGCGTGGTGATCGCGGGGCACCTCGACACCGTGCCGATCAACGAGAACCTGCCCACCCGCTTCGAGACGATCGACGGCCAGCCGTACCTGTGGGGCCGGGGCACCGTGGACATGAAGGCGGGCGTCGCCGTCCAGCTGAAGCTCGCGCTGGAGCTGGCCGATCCCGCCGTCGACCTCACGTGGATGTGGTACGACCACGAGGAGGTCTCGGCCGAGCTCAACGGCCTCGGCAGGCTCGCCCGGCATCGCCCCGACCTGTTCACCGGCGACTTCGCGATCCTCGGCGAGCCGACCAACGGCCAGGTGGAGGGCGGCTGCAACGGCAACTTGCGGGTGGAACTCCGTGCCTACGGCCTCCGGGCGCACTCGGCGCGAAGCTGGGTGGGCGAGAACGCGATCCACAGGCTCGCGCCTGCGCTCGAGCGGCTCGCCGCCTACGAAGCGGCGACCGTCGAGGTCGACGGGCTCGCGTACCGCGAGGGCCTCAACGCGGTCGGCATCTCGGGCGGCGTCGCCGGCAACGTGATCCCCGACGAGGCGATGCTGCACGTCAACTACCGCTTCGCACCGCACCGTACCGCCGCCGAGGCGATCGAGGTCGTGCGCGGCATCTTCCCGGAGTACGAGCTGACCGTCGTCGACGAGGCCGAGGGTGCGCGCCCGGGCCTCGACGCGCCGCTCGCGCAGCAGTTCGTGCGTGCCGTCGGCGGCGAGGCGCGCCCGAAGTACGGCTGGACGGATGTCGCCCGCTTCAGCGCCCTCGGCATCCCCGCGGTGAACTTCGGGCCGGGCGACCCGCTCAAGGCGCACGCCGACGATGAGCGAGTGGCGACCGACCAGATCCTCTCCTGCGAGCGCGCGTTGCGCGCCTGGCTCACCGGGGCTGCGTGAGGTCGATGGCGATGACCTCGACGCCGGTCGAGCGGGAGCGCGACCCGTTCCGCGCGACCCGTCGCTCGCTCCGCGTCCGATGGCGCATCCTGCCGTGGTGGGCGAAGGTGACGATCGTGTATGCCTCCGCGCGCGCGGTGACGACCGTGTTCGTCATGGCGCTCGCGAACGTCCAGGCGGCGAACTCGTGGACGAGCGCGAAACCGACGCTCCTCGAGTACTCCAACCTGTGGGACGCGCTCTGGTACGAGATCATCGGCGTCCAGGCCATCCCGGCGCCGGCCGGATCGGCAACCCAGATGCCGGCATGGATGCCACTCCTCGGCCTGGCCGGATATCCCGATGAGCTGCCACGCGACGCCACCGGTCACGTCCAGCAGAACACATGGGCCTTCATGCCGGTGTACCCGATCATCGTGCGGGCCATGACGTTCACGGGGCTCACGTGGGACGCGGCGGCGGTGCTCGTCTCGCTCACCGCCGGC
This sequence comes from uncultured Actinomycetota bacterium, assembly GCA_963764435.1. Classification (GTDB taxonomy): domain Bacteria; phylum Actinomycetota; class Actinomycetes; order Actinomycetales; family Microbacteriaceae; genus Agromyces. Next base: position 107,443 of record CAVXSL010000001.1, read on the forward strand.
CTGGGCGCGGCGCTCGTGTTCCACCGCCTCATGTCGCGGTTCCTCGAGCCCGACCGGGCGCTGTTCGCGGTGGTCCTCTTCTGTGTCGCGCCCGTGTCGCCGATCATGCAGTTCGGATACGCGGAGTCGCTCGGCTTCCTCCTGCTGGCGCTCGCCCTGCTGCTGCTCGTGGATCGGCGGTACGGATGGCTCTTCCCCGTGATCGCGGTGTGGTCGTTCACCCGTCCAGGGGCGCTCGCGTTCGCGCTGGCGCTGGCACTGCACTGGGCGTGGCGATGGTTCCGGCGCGGTCGGGAGCCGTTCCCTGTGCGTGATCGCGTGCTCGCGGCATCCGCTGCCGTGTTCTCGGGACTCGCCGGCTTCGCATGGATCGGCGTCGCCTGGGCGGCGACCGGCGACCCGCAGGCCTATACCGACACGGAGCTCGCATGGCGTTCGGTGTATATCGGCTACCGCGAGCTCGTGCCGTTCACGCCATGGTTCCAGGCGGGAGACTGGTGGCTCGGCCAACCGCTGGGCACGGTGGCGGTGATCGCCCTCATCCTCGCGTTCGTGCTGTTCCTCGCGTCGCCCGCGGTCGGCCGGCTCGGCGTCGACATCCGGTTCTGGTCGTTGAGCTACGCGCTGTACCTGTTCGCGGTGTTCTTCCCGCAGTCCAGCATCTTCCGCATCCTCGCGCCGCTCTTCCCCTTGCTCGGGGCATTCGCCGTGCCTCGGCAGCGATGGTACCGGTGGGGGTTGGTCGTGCTGTTCCTGGCGCTGCAGGTGGGGTGGCTGATGATCTGCTGGCGCGTCGATGGCTACGATTGGACGCCGCCGTGATCGGGCCGGATGGAGCCCTGATGAGGGCTGCATTCGAGCGTTCCGGATGCCCCGTCGCGCGCAGGTGCGGCGCAGGAAGCGTTGTCCACAGACGCCCCGCGATTTCCCAGCGCCACTCGGGATGCCCGATAATGGAGGGGTCAGCCACGAAAGGGGTAGCTCAATGGCGGCCATGAAGCCACGCACCGGAGACGGGCCAATGGAGGCTGTGAAGGAAGGTCGCCTCATCATCGTGCGGGTGCCGCTCGAGGGTGGTGGCCGCCTCGTCGTCTCGGTGAACGACGCTGAGGCCAAGGAGCTCTACGACGTCCTCGGCGGCGTCGTGAACCACGCCTGAGTCACGCTCCCAGCTTCACGATCTGCAGCAGGCCGTCTCCCGCAGGGGAGACGGCCGTTGCAACCGCCGACGACCGAGCGAGTTCGGTGATGAGCTCGCGGAAGGCCGTGGCGGCGTCGTCACGGCGCGCCGGGTCGGCCACGCGTCCCTTCCAGAGCGCCCGGGCCACGAGCACCGATCCGCCGGGCTTGGCGAGCCTCAGCCCGTGCTCGACGTACTCGATCACCGACGTGGCATCCGCGTCGATGACGACGACGTCGTAGGAGCTCTCGTTCATCCGCGGAAGCACTTCGCTGGCGCGACCCGCGATGAGCCGGACTCGCGCGGGCGCGATGCCGGCATCGGCGAAGTGCTCGCGCGCATGCTGCTGGTACTCGTTCTCGGTGTCGATCGAGGTGAGCATCGCATCACGCACCGTCTGCAGCATCCAGAGCCCCGAGACGCCCACGCCCGTACCGACCTCGATGATGGATTCGGCCCGCGCGGCCGCGGCGATCACGGCGAGCTGCGCACCCACTGCGGGCGACACGGGTTGGATGCCGAGCTCGATCGACTGCTGCCGGGCCCTCACGACCGCCTCGGACTCGACGACGGCCTCATCGACGTATTTCCAGTTCAGGTCTCGATCGGACACGTGCGGCTCCCGGTGAATCTCTGGACCCCAAGCCTAAGGGCCTCGTGGAGGTGGCGTCCGCATGCCCCGCCGCCGACTATCCTGTAGTGGTGTTCGGTCTGACGTTCGAGAAGCTCCTCATCATCGGGGTGATCGCTGTCTTCCTGCTCGGACCCGAGCGCCTGCCGCATTACGCCGCCCAGCTCGGGCGACTGGTGCGCTCACTGCGCGACATGGCCAACGGGGCGAAGGACCGCGTGCGCGACGAGATGGGTCCGGACTTCGACGACGTCGACTGGAAGAAACTCGATCCGCGCCAATACAACCCGCGCCGCATCATCCGCGACGCTCTCGCCGACGTCGACCCGTTCGCAGAGCCGGTGAAGCCTGTCGTGGCACGCGCGGCGGTCAACGAGAACTCCGCGTACCTGCAGCACAAGCGAAGGCGCGAGGTCCTCGCCGCAGGCGAGACGGCGCCGTTCGATTCCGAGTCGACGTAGGATCGCCCGTTCCCGATCGGGCTCCTTCCCGATCGGGCGGGCGGGTCAGCGACGGCGCATGATCCGCAGCGCGCGGGCGAGGAGCAGGAATGGCCCGGCCACCGACGCGAAGTCCCGGCCGGTGCGAGGCAACGGCACGATCCCGGTGGCCTCCGACACCGTGACGGGATCGACGAACCGCAGCAGCCCCTCGGGTCCGTTGCGGCGGCCGAGGCCCGACGCCTTGACACCGCCCATAGGGGCATCGACCGAACCGAACGAGCCGCGGTAGCCCTCGTTGATGTTGACGCTGCCGGCCTCCAGAGCGTCGGCGACACGGCGTCCGCGTCGCCGCGAGCGCGTGAGCACCGACGCGTTCAGCCCGTAGTCGCTCGCGTTGGCGGCCATGATCGCCTCCTCGTCGCTGTCGACCACGTAGAGCGAGGCGAGCGCGCCGAAGGTCTCGTCGGCGTACACCTGCATGTCCTGGGTGACCCCCGTGAGCACCGTCGGTTCGAAGAACCAGGGGCCCAGCTCCGGCCGACGACGGCCGCCGACCATGACCGTCGCGCCCTTCGCGAGCGCGTCGTCGAGGTGCGCCTCGATGCGCTCGAGCTGACGTGCGGTCGCGAGCGAGCCGAAGTCGGGCCCGTACTCGAGCGATGAGCCGAGCGTCGCCGATCCCAGTCGGTCGACGAGCGCCTTCGTGAACGGGCCGGCGACGGCGCGGTGCACGTAGATGCGCTCCATCGAGACGCACAACTGGCCCATCGCCGAGAAGCACGCGTAGGCGGCATCCGCTGCGGCCTGTTCGGGATCCACATCGTCGAGCACGACCATGGCATTCTTGCCGCCGAGCTCGAGGGAGGCGCCCACAAGTCGGCGGCCGGCCTTCTCGGCGATCCGGCGACCGACCGCGGTGGAGCCGGTGAAGCAGATGTAGTCGACCGCGTCGGTGAGCGCCTCACCCACCTCGCTCCCGGGACCCGTGACGACCGCCCAGAGCGACTCGGGCACGCCCGCGTCGATGAAGGCGCGCCGGAGCGCGAGGATGGTCAGCGCGCCCTGGTCGTCGGCCTTCTGCACCACGGCGCATCCGGCGGCGAGCGCGGGAATGACGTCCATCGCGGTGAGGCTGAGGGCATAGTTCCACGGGGTGATGACGCCGACCACACCCTTCGCCCGATACCGCACGCGGGTCGCCATGGCCAGCGGCACGCCTGCTCGTCGGGTGCTGCCGCGCAGGACGCGGTGCGCCGAGAGGGCGTTGTAGCGGGTCAGCGACGCGGACTCGTAGAGCTCCTCCAAGCCCTGCCCGCGGGTCTTGCCGCTTTCGAGCTGCACGAGGTCGAGCAGCAGGTCGCTGCGGTCGAGCAGCAGGTCGTGCGCGCGAAGCAGCACGCGCTTTCGCGCGGCGAAGCCCGCGCGGGCCCAGGCGAGCTGCGCCAGCCGGGCCCGGGCGACGGCATCGCGCACGTCGTCGGGGCTCGAGCGCGGAAGCTCGTGCAGGATCTCGCCGGTCGACGGCGTGCGAACGGCGACGGTGTCCGGGCCCGCGGCGACGACGTCGTCGGCGAGGCTGCGGAACAGGTCTGGGGTGGCCGTGGTGGCGGGCATGAGGCACAGTCTAGGACAGCTGACCCACTTCGCCGCGGGGGCGTCGCAGTCGGCGTCCGCGCGGCGTTCGCCCTGCCCACGGCTCAACCGCTCGAGAGATCGAGACTGCAGCGTTCCGCGTAGTAGGCGTACAACTCGGCTTTGAGGGCGGGGCCCGCCGGAACGTCGAGGCGACCGGCGCGCCCGTCGCCCGTCGCGATCTCGAACGGCAGGATCGTGCCGCGCTTGTCGTCGGCGATGGCATGAGCGTCGCACCGGGCCGGGCGCACGGCCAGGCTGATGGTCGACGGTTCGTCGCCCGCCGCCACCTCGATCCCGAGGGGCCAGTCGACGCCGCCCTCCGCGTTCAGGAGCGTGGTGCCGGAGACCCGCTCGATGCGCATGGTGCCGTCGCCGGCGCGTCCTGAGCTTGTCGAAGGGATGCCGCGGGCTCGATCGCGACGTCGACGAACGCACGCCGATCGGCGCCGGTCCCGGTGGAGCGCAGGTGCTCGGGCATCAGGATCGCCGCGACGTCCGCGACGGACTCGGCGAGGCAATCGGCGGCGTTCACGCGGGCGATCGTGTCGAACGGGTCGGCGGCGGTGAGTTCGACGGCAGTGGTCGCGCCCGAGCCGGCCTCGCTCGAACCCGTGCGGGCATCGAGCTGTACGTGCACCGGACCGGCCTCGGCGTCGCAGATGCTCGGGGGCAGGTCGAGCCGGATCGCGATGGCGTCGCCGGCGGCGAGCTCGAACGGCTTCGTGCGTTCGAGCTCGGCGAGCGTCGGCGTCGACACGGTGAACCGCTCGACCGTGATGGCTTCGTCACCGGAGTTCTCGAAGCGCACGACGAGGCGGCCGGCGACGACGTCGAGCCGGCCCTGCTGGACAGCGACGGAGAGTCCCTCCGGCGGTTCCGACGGCGTCGCCGCGGGCGCGGCGCATGCGACGAATGCGAGCGGTGCGGCCGCGAGGGCAGCGACCACGGCGGAGCGAGTGAGGCGGGCGCGCGGCATCCGGCTCACGCCCGGTCACCGCACGGAGACGTCGAGCCGGCGACCGCCGAGCTCGCGGGGCAGCGCGGCGAGCCGCGCGGCGACGTCCTCGATCGCGCGCGCCGCCGGATCGTCGGGCTCCGAGACGACCACGGGCGTGCCCGCATCGCCGCCCTGACGCAGGGCGATGCTGAGCGGCACACTCGCGAGCAGCGGCACGGGCGCGGGTTGGCCCTCGGAGAGACGCTCGGCGACGAGGGCGCCGCCGCCCGCACCGAACAGCTCGACGAGCCCGTCGGGCCCGGCGAAGCCCGCCATGTTCTCGACGACGCCGACGATCCGCTGTCCCGTCTGGCGGGCGACCACGCCCGACCGCTCGGCGACGTCGGCCGCGGCGGGCTGGGGCGTGGTGACCACGACGACCTCCGCGTTCGGCAGCAGCTGGCCGAGCGAGATCGCGACATCGCCGGTGCCGGGCGGCAGGTCGACGAGCAGCACGTCGAGGTCGCCGAAGTACACGTCGGTGAGGAATTGGGAGATGGTTCGATGCAGCATCGGCCCCCGCCAGGCGACGGCGACGGACGACGCGCGGCCACCGGGCTCTGACGGCTCGACGAACATGCCGATCGAGATGGCCTTCACGCCGTACGCGACGGGCGGGAGGATCATGTCGTCGACCCGCGTCGGGCGGGCCGCATTGCCGTGCTCGTCGACGAGGCCGAGGAGCCCGGGGATCGAGAACCCGTGCACGTCGGCGTCGACGAGTCCGACCGACAGGCCCCGGGCCGCAAGCGCCACCGCCAGGTTCGCGGTGATCGTCGACTTGCCCACCCCGCCCTTGCCGCTCGTGATCGCGATGACGCGCGTGAGGGTGCCCGGGCCGAACGGATTGCCACGGGCGGCGCGCCCGCCGCGGAGGCGCTCGGTGAGCGCGGCTCGCTGCTCGGAGGTCATCACCGACAGGGTCACGTCCGCGTTGCCCGGTCCCGCGATGGTCTCGGCGGCTTGGCGCACGTCGCGTTCGATGCGGTCGGAGGCGGGGCATCCGACGATCGTCAGGCGGATGCCGACCTGCACTCGCCCGTCGTCGCCGGCGACCACCGACTCCACCATGTCGAGCTCGGTGATCGGCTTGCGGATCTCGGGGTCGATCACGGACGCGAGCGCGGCTCGCACCGACGACGCGAGCGCATCCGCCGAGGCGTCCGGATCCCGCCCGGGCGCCACCGGCTCAGGTCGCGGCATGCTGCCGTTCCTCCTCGTCCTTGCGCTCGAGCTCCTCGAGCATCGTGCGAAGCTCCGCGCGGATGAAGTCCTTCGAGGCGAGGTCGCCCACGGCGAGCCTCAGCGCCACGACCTCGCGTGCGAGATACTCCGTGTCGGCGAGATTGCGCTCGGCGCGCTGGCGGTCCTGCTCGATCTGCACGCGGTCGCGGTCGTCCTGCCGGTTCTGGGCGAGCAGGATGAGCGGTGCGGCGTACGACGCCTGCAGCGAGAGCACGAGCGTCAGCGCGGTGAATCCGATGGCGATCGAATCGAATCGCAGCTCCTCGGGTGCGAACGTGTTCCACGCCATCCAGCCGATCGCGAACACCGAGAGCCCGAGCAGGAAGCCCGGGGTTCCCATGGCGCGCGCGATCCACTCGGTGAAGCGGCCGAACCGGTCGTTGTCGCCTGATCCGCGGAACGGTGCGGATCGGCGCATGCCCTTCGGGGTGTCGAAGCGGCGGTCCTCGACGTCAGCGCGTGCCATCTCCTGCCCTCCTTCCGTGCTGGATCGGGATGCTTCCGGTCGTCAGCTGGGCACGCGCTGCTGCGCGGCGCCCCACTTCGGTCTCGTCGGGATGACTTCGCCAGTCATCGGGCAGGAGGTAGTCGAGCACGTCGTCAATCGTCACCACCCCGACGAGTCGACGCTTCTCGTCGATCACCGGCACCGACACGAGGTTGTAGCTCGCCAGGATACGGCTCACTTCAGCAGCGGAGGTGTCGGCGGTCACGGGTTCGAGGCCCTGGTCGATGAGCGTGCCGAGGCGTTCGTGCGGCGGATACCGGAGCATCCGCTGGAAGTGCACCATGCCGAGGAACCTGCCCGTGGGGGGTTCGTACGGGGGCAGGGTGACGCAGACCGCCGCGCCGAGTGCGGGCGGCAGGTCGTGGCGACGGATGAGCGCGAGGCCCTCGGCGACGGTGGCGTCGGCCGAGACGATGATCGGCTCGGTGGTCATGAGTCCGCCGGCCGTGTCGGGCCCATAGGAGAGGAGGAACCGCACGTCGTCGGCCTCTTCGGGCTCCATGAGCTCGAGGAGGTGCTCGCCGCGCTCGCCGGGCAGCTGCGCGATGAGGTCGGCGGCATCGTCGGGCTGCATGTGGTCGAGCACGTCGGCGGCGCGCTCGTCGCCGAGGCGCGCGAGGATCTCGACCTGGTCGGATTCGGGCATCTCCTCCAGCGCGTCCGCCAGGCGGTCGTCGGAGAGTTCCTCGGCGACCTCCTGACGACGTTGGGACGGCAGGTCGAGGAGCGTGTTCGCGAGGTCGGCGGGCTTCAGCTCGGAGTAGGTGGCGATGAGCTGCTCAGCGGATTGCGCCTCGCCGCTCGCCGTCAGCTCGCGCACCTCGCGCCACGTGACATAGGCGGGCTGGCCCTTCGAGAACGGCGATGCGCCCTTCGGACGTCGCACGAAGAGCTGGTCGACCTCCCACTCTCCCGGGTCCCGCTCCTCGATCGCGACATCCTCGATGGTGGCCTCGCCGGAGCCGTCGTTGAAGACGACCTTGCGGCCGAGCATCTCGGCGATCACCCGGACCTCGCCGCCGCGCTGCTCGAAGCGCCGCAGGTTGATGAGCCCCGTGGTGATGATCTGCCCGCCGCCGATGGACGTCACCCGGCCGATCCCGAGGAACACCCGCCGCTTGCCGGGGATCTCCACGATGAGGCCGACCACGCGCGGCGGGTCGTCCTTGCGGTACACGACGAGGACGTCGCGCGCCTTGCCCACCCGGTCGCCGGCGGGGTCGAAGACCGGGCAGCCGGCGAGTCGGGCGACGAAGACCCTGGTGGCACTCACGCTAACCAACTTAGCCCCCGGAGCTGGGATCGCGGCCTGTCGGTCCGCCCAGCGGCCAGCGTGGGAGAATGGCCGGGTGAGCAACCAATCCCCGTTCGGCCGCCGAATGGCGAGCGAGTACCCGACCCTGCCCAAGGGTGAGACCGTGGCGAGCTTCGAGACCTACGCCGAGGCGCAATCGGCCGTCGACAAGCTCGCGAAGGAATCCTTCCCCGTGAAGGAGCTCGCGATCGTCGGCACCGACCTCACGAGCGTGGAGCGCATCACCGGGAGATTGAGCTGGGGCCGCGCGGCCGGCGCAGGGGCGCTGTCCGGCGCCTGGTTCGGCACGTTCCTGGGGCTGCTCTTCTTCATCTTCGCCCCCACGGGCGCGTCGCTCGGCATCCTGGGCGCCGCGATCCTCATCGGCGCCGGCTTCGGCAGTATCTTCAGCGTCGTCTCATACTCCCTGAACCGCCGACGACGGGACTTCACGTCAGTCGCGCAGGTGCTCGCGACGCGTTACGCGATCATCGCCGAGCCGGCGCACGTCGAGCGCGCTCGCTCCGTGCTCAGCGTGGGTGCGTCGACCCCTGCGCAGGTCCCGACGACGACACCGACGCCGACGCATCCCGTCAGCTACGGCGAGGCGACGGATGCCGCGCGCCGCATGCCTGATGCCACGTCCGCCGGGTCGGCGGCCGGCACGCCGGCCCGCGAGCGCCCCCGCTACGGCGAGTACGCGCCCGTCGAGGGCGAGGATGCTGCTCAGTCGACGGATGCCGCGGCATCCGGCGACCCGGGCTCCGACGACGGCGCCGGGGCGGCTTCGTCGGAGCGCTGAGCGAGAAGACTCGCCGTTCCCTGAGCTTCGCTGCTACCAGCTGACCGGCTGCTCGGGGGTGTAGAGCCATACCTCGAAGAACTCATCGAGATCCTGTCCCGAGACCTCCTCGGCGAGATCGGTGAAGTCCTGCGTGCTCGCCGCGCCGCCACCGAATCGCTCCACCCACGTCTGCGCCAGCTCGAAGAACGCGTCGTCACCGATCTTCACGCGCAGGGCATGCAGGGTTGCGGCTCCCCGGTCGTACACGGGGCTCAGGAAGAGTCCGAACGGACCGGGATCCGCGACCACCGTGTCCCAGACCGTCTCTGGATCGGCGTAATAGGCGTCGAAGGCCTCCTGTGCGGTTTCCCGACCGCGGTGCTCGTTCCACATCCACTCCGAGTAGGTGGCCCAGCCTTCGTTGAGCCAGATGTCCGCCCAGCGGTAGGTGCTCACCTCGTCACCCATCCATTGGTGGGCGAGCTCATGCGCGATGGTGCCCTCCCGGGCCCTACGCGAGAAGAAGGAGCGCGTCTGCGTCTCGAGCGCGTAGCCGACGGAGTCGTCGTCGACGATCGCACCGTACGAGTTGAACGGGTACGGCCCGTACAGCCCCTCGAAGAACACGAGCATCTCGCCGGTGAGCGCGAGATCCGCGTAGTTCGCCGCCGGGACGTCCTGGTCGAGTGCGTCGATGATCGGGGTGCCGTTCGGGGCCGTGTACTGGTCGAGCGTGAAGTTGCCGACGCTCGCGGTGGCCAGGTACGCCGCCATCGGGTCGGGTGCGTCCCACGTCCACGTGGTCGTGCCGTCGGCCGTGCTCGAGCCGGTCAGCAGGCCGTTCGCGACGGCCACGAGGCCCTCGGGCACCGTGACCTCGAAGCTGAACGATGACTTGTCGGTCGGGTGGTCGTTCGCGGGGAACCAGGTCGCCGAACCGTCGGGCTCACTCACGACCATCGCGCCGTCGCGGGTGGTCACCCAGCCGTACAGCGCGCCCTCGATGTCGGTCGGCTCGATCGTCGTGCCCCCGTACGTCACGACGACCTCGACCTCTGCGCCCGACTTGAGCTTGGGGCGCGGAGTGATGACCAGTTCGTTCTCGGTCTGCTCGATAGACGCCGGTTTGCCGTCGACGGTGACCGACGACGCCGTGAGCCCACGGAGATCGAGATTGAACCGCTCGAGGTCCTGGGTCGCGACGAGGTCGATCGTGGCAACGCCGTCGAGGCGACCCTCCATGGGTGCGGGCTCGGGGGGAGCGGGCGTGTAGTCGAGGTCGAGGTCGTAGTGGAGGACGTCGATGCCGCCGTTGCCGGCCAGGGGGAAGTACGGGTCGCCGGCGCCGTCGGAGCCGGCCCCGTACCTCGGAGTGCCGGGATCGCCGGGCGCGGCGACGGCGACGGCGGGCGCGCCCATCACGGCGATCGCGGCGACCGCCGATCCGAGGGCGAGGAGTGTGTGGCGACGACGGGACGGCATGGATCCTCCAGCGTTCGGCGGTGCGTTCGGCACTGCTGCCCAATGTAGCCCCGTGTAGTCCGGGCCCGCCAGAGTCGCGGCGCACCTTGAGCGCTGCGTTATATCGTGTCTGGCATGGTCACGCAGCAGGAATTCGGCCTCGAGATCTCCGCGGTCGAGCGGCCGGATCGGCCGGTCCGGCGCATGCTCCGCGGCATCCGTCGCGGCATCGAACGGCGCCCGGCACTGCGACGCACCTATCGCGTGCTCGTCGGCGTGCTCGGGGGTTCGATCGCCGTCGGCTGGCCTGCTGCTCGTGCCGCTGCCCGGGCCGGGCTGGCTCGTCGTGTTCCTGGGACTCGCGATCCTCGGCACGGAGTTCGCGTGGGCGAAGCGCCTCGCCGCGTTCACGAAGCGCCAGCTCGCGCGGTTCTGGGCGTGGTGGCGTGCGCGGCGCGCGCAGCGGCGTGCGACATCCGCCGGCTGAGCGTCACCAGAGGTCGTTGCGCGTCTCCGAGATGGCGAATCCGTGGGAGCGGTCGTCGTCGCGACAGGTGATGCCGGATTCCGTCGACTCGCACGTGATCGGGCCGGCGGAGATGGAGGCTCCGTCGGGGAGAACCCAGTCGTCGGGATGCTGCGAGTAGGTCGAATCGCTCTTGGCGAGAGGCCGCGGTGTCTCGCCGCCGGCGGACTCGATCCCCCAACCGCAGCGGACCTCCATCCCGTAACAGAAGTCATTTGGGCTCTCGTCCGGGAACGACCATTCCTTCTCATCGATCGGCATCCGTACAGGAAGGGAACGTAGGGGGAGTCAGCGGAGGAGGTCATGTCGTAGATCCCGCAGTGGAGGTTTCCCGACGGCGAGTCGAACTCGAAGGCGATTCCGGGGTCCATCCCTCCCCAGGACGCCACGATCGGGGAGTCTGCAAGGTCGTAGTCCGCCGGGTCGACGGGAACGAATGGCGACGCCTGCGGTGTCGCCGGTGGGCGTCGGTCCGAGCCCTGGCTCCGCCGGGGCTGCGGTGTTCGATGCCGGGCTGCTCGCTCCGGCGTCGGCCTCGGCGCCCCCGACGCAACCGGTGAGGACGAGCACGGCGGGGAGGGCGGCGAGCAGTGCTGCTGCGCCGAGCGTTCGGGTCATGTCTCGGAGACTATCGATGCGCCGACGACCCGGGCCTGCGCCGGAGCACGGTTCCATAACGCCTCTGTGCCGGCAGGCCAGGGCCGACCGGGGCTCTGCGTGGAGCACCTGTCAGGCGGCGAGCGCGCCCCGCACCCACGCCTCGACCGCGTCGGCCGTGCGCGGGATGGCCGCCGAGAGGTTCTCCGCACCGTCGGCGGTGACAAGGATGTCATCCTCGATGCGAACGCCGATCCCGCGGAATTCCGCGGGCACCGAGAGGTCGTCGGGCTGGAAGTAGAGGCCGGGCTCGATGGTGAAGATCATGCCCGGCTCGAGCACGCCGTCCAGGTACATCGAGCGCCGTGCCTGCGCGCAGTCGTGCACGTCGAGCCCGAGGTGGTGGCTCGTGCCGTGCACCATGTAGCGGCGGTGGAACTGGTTGTCGGGCTCGAGCGACTCCTCCGCCGAGACCGGGAGGAAGCCCCACTCCGCCGTCTTCCGGGCGACGACCGCCATCGCGGCCGCGTGCACCTCGCGGAAGATCGCTCCCGGTCGCACGACCATGAACGCGGCATCCGCTGCCTCGAGCACGGCCTCGTAGACCAGGCGCTGCACCTCGGAGAAGGTGCCGTTCACCGGGAAGGTTCGAGTGATGTCGGCGGTGTAGTAGCTGTCCAGCTCGACGCCGGCGTCGAGCAGCACGAGATCGCCCGCCACCACGGGCCCGTCGTTGCGGGTCCAGTGCAGGATCGTGGCGTGGGGTCCCGCCGCCGCGATCGAGCCGTAACCCACATCGTTGCCCGAGAGCCGGGCCCGAGTGGCGAAGACGCCCTCGATCACGCGTTCGCCACGCACCTCCGCGGTGATGCGCGGGAGCTCCTCGAGCACTTCGGTGAAGCCGAGCTGCGTCGCGTCGATCGCCGCGCGCATCTGCCCGATCTCGTACGCGTCCTTCACGAGCCGGAGCTCCGAGAGCACGCGGGCGAGCTCGGCGTCGGGCTCGTGCTCGGCGCGGACCTCGATCGAGAACGGGGCATCCGACGCGTTGGTCGACAGGGCCTCCTCGGCGGCGTAGCGCTTGCGGGCTTTGTCGACGTGCTCGGTGATGGCGGGGTCCGCCTCGCGCAACACGAGCGTCGACGTGTCGAGCGAGGAAAGGACGTGTTCGAAGTCCGTGATGCCGCGGGTCTCGATCGCGAGATCGGCCGCGACGTGTGCCAGCGACGGACGCGCGCCGATCCAGAACTCGCCGATCGCCGGGTTCGCGTAGAACTCCTCGGAGTCCCGGCCGGCACGCTCTCGGAAGTAGACGGTGGTGGCGTGGCCGTCGCCGTCGGGCTCGAACACGAGCACGGCGCCCGGCTCGGAGTCGGAGCCCCAGCCCGTGAGGTGCGCGAACGCGGAATGCGCGCGGTAGGGGTACTCGGTGTCGTTCGACCGCTGCTTCATGTCGCCTGCCGGCACGATGAGCCGAACGCCCGTGAACGCGGCCGACACCCGTTCGCGCCGCGCTGCGGCGAACGCCGCCTGCTCGCGTGCCGGAGGCAGTGTCTCATCGCGATCGGCCCAGCCGGTGGCGATGGACTCCTTGAAGCGCTCGGACCCCGGCGTGGTCGAGCGGTTCACATTGCGACCGGTCTCCTCGGGGGCGGTCTCCTCGGAAGCGGGGGGTGCGATGGAGGTCCTGGTGTCGCTCGTGTCGGCCATGCCGTCCATTCTCGCACCGACGAGATGGCGGATGCCGGTCGCGCGCGTTCCGGCCGGCCGCCGTCGCAGCGCGTTCCCGACAGGCTGCCGTCGTGCTGCGCTCAGCCCGCCGGCGAGAGCGTGGCGACGATCGGCCGGTGGTCGCTTCCGGCGCCGTCGAGCTCCCCGACGACGCGGAAGGCGTCGACCTCCCAGCCCGGTGTTGCGAGCACGTGGTCGATCGGACTGCCGAGCAACTCGGGCACGTCGGTCGGCCACGTGCCGAGTCCGCCGGCGTCGGCCTGCATCGCGGCATCCCGGCACCGACCGAGGTCGCCCCCGTCGACACCCCGCCCCGCGAAGTGGTCGACCGTGGCGTTGAAGTCGCCGGCCATGATGACGTTCTCGCCGGCGCACTGCTCGGCGAGCCAGTCGAGGTCGCTGCGCCAGTTGCGCAACTCCCACCGGATCGGCGCCACCGCATGCACGGCGACGATGCGCGGTCCGTCGCCGTCCACCGGCTCGGCCACGATCGAGGGCAGCGTGTTCGTGTTCCCAGGCGGCCCGGGCACGACCGCCGAGACGACCTCGTAGTCGCCGAGGTCCGGCGAGATGAGGATCGTCGTCGAGCGCGCCTTGGCGACCTCGTCGAATGCGACGGTGTGCACCCACATCGGGCTGCCCCCGTCGCGCATCGCGATCGCGACCTCCTCACCGAGCGGCCCCGTGGTCTCGGGCAGCACGACCACGTCGGCGCCCTCCTCGAGCGCGAGGTCGGCGATCGTCGCGGCATCGGGCACCTCACCGAGGGTGTTCCAGCTCAGCACGGTGACGGATGACGCGTCGCCCGCGGCATCCGACCCGCCGGTGCCGCGCGCCGCGATCACGGCCACGTTGCCCGCCGCGAAGAGCGCCATCACGACCGCCAGCGCGAGGCCGACCGTGCGAGTCTGGCGCGGGATCGCCATGACGGCGAGCGCCACCGCGGCGATGGCCCCGAGCACTGCCGCCGCACCGCGAAGCGCCACGACGTGCGCGGTCACCCACTGGTTCTGGAGCCCGAACCCCTGCGGCCACAGCAGCACGGCGGCCACGACGACGGTGCCGAGCACGAGGATCCAGCCGAGAATGCGGGGGAACATTGCGTCCACCCTAGGCGAGTCGCCCGTGCGGCGGCCGAGCCGTCGCCGCCGATGGGCTGGGAGTCGCCGGCGAGGATGCCGCGACGGATGCCGCGACTAGCATGAAGGGATGTCCGCTGCCCCCGTCGTCGCCGGCGAGGCCGACCTGCACACGCACTCGACGGTCTCGGACGGCACCGAGCCGCCGGCCGTGCTCATGGCGGAGGCGGCGGCCGCCGGCCTGTGGGGCATCGCGCTCACCGACCACGACTCCACGAGCGGCTGGGCCGAGGCGGCGGCTGCGGTGCCCGAGACCGGCGTGGTGCTGATCCCGGGCATGGAGCTGTCGACGCGCGAGGGGTTCATGAGCGTCCACCTCCTCGCCTACCTCATCGATCCGCTCGACGAGGGTCTCATCGCCGAGACGGCGCGCATCCGCGAGTCGCGCTTCACCCGGGCCGAGGAGATCGTGCGTCGCATCGGCCGGGACTACGACCTGAGCTGGGACGACGTGCTCGCCCAGACGACGGAGGGGGCGACGATCGGGCGTCCGCACATCGCGGACGCACTCGTGGCGCGGGGACACGTGTCGACGCGGTCGGCGGCGTTCGCCGGCATCCTGCACCCGCGTTCGGGGTATGCGCAGCCGCATTACGCGCCCGATCCGCTGACCGGCGTGCGGCTCGTCCGGGCCGCCGGCGGGGTGCCGGTGCTCGCGCACCCGGGCACGCGCGGCGCCGAGCGGGTGATCCCGCCCGAGCGGCTCGCCCGGCTCGCGGACGCGGGGTTGTTCGGGCTCGAGGTCGAGCACCCCGAGAACCGCGACGACGCGAAGCCGCGCTTGCGGGAACTCGCGAGCCGGTTCGGGCTCGCGGTCACAGGGTCGAGCGACTACCACGGCACGGGCAAGCCCAACCGGCTCGGCGAGTGCCGTACGTCGCCCGAGGTCGTCGAGCGCATCATCGCCGAGGGGCGGGGTTCAGCGCCCGTCACGCCGTAGCGGCATCCGTCACGCGGCCTGCGACCGGGTTCACGGATGCCGCGCGGTCACGCCTGCGGCGCAGCGCCCTCGGGGCGTGGACCACGGCGGCGGCGGCGTCTGGGCGCCGCATTGCCGTCGTGGTGCTCGCGGCCCTTGCCGTCGTGCGTGCCGGTGCCGGGCTCCTTCGACGCGGCGCCGGCCGACTCGGCCCTCGGGCGCCTGGCCCTGCTCGCCGGACGGCTGACCGCCGCGCGTGCGCCGGCGTGATCGGGATCGCGGCGCCCGCTCGGCCTCGCCCTCGGCGCGCCCCTCGCTGCGGCCTGCGGTGCTCGACCGGGTCGGTGCGGCGCTCGGCGCGGCCTTCAGGCGGCCCTTCGTCCCCTCGGGGATGTCGAGGTCGGAGTAGAGGTGCGGGCTCGACGAGTAGGTCTCAGTCGGCTCGGGCTGGCCGAACTCGAGGGCGCGGTCGATGAGCGCCCACTTGTGCAGGTCGTCCCAGTCGACGAACGTCACGGCGATGCCCGTCTTGCCCGCGCGGCCGGTGCGGCCGGCACGGTGCAGGTAGGTCTTCTCGTCTTCGGGGATGGTGTGGTTGATGACGTGCGTCACGTCGTCGACGTCGATGCCGCGCGCCGCGACATCCGTGGCGATGAGCACGTCCTTCCGGCCGGCCTTGAAGGAGGCCATGGCGCGCTCGCGCTGATCCTGGTTGAGGTCGCCGTGCACCGCCGCCGCGTTGAAGCCTCGGTCGTTGAGCTCTTCGACGAGCTTTGCCGCCGCGCGCTTGGTGCGCGTGAAGATGACGGTCCTGCCGCGACCCTCGGCCTGCAGGATGCGCGAGATCACCTCGTCCTTGTCGAGCGAGTGCGCCCGGTAGATGAGGTGCTTGATGTTCGCCTGCGTGAGGCCCTCGTCGGGGTCGTTCGCGCGGATGTGGATGGGCCTCGTCATGAAGCGGCGGGCGAGCGCGACGATGGGGCCCGGCATGGTGGCCGAGAACAGCATCGTGTGGCGCACGGCGGGGGTCTGCGCGAACAGCTTCTCGATGTCGGCGAGGAACCCGAGGTCGAGCATCTTGTCGGCCTCGTCGAGCACCATCTCCTTCACGTGCTGCAGCGAGAGGATGCGCTGGCCGACGAGGTCGAGGAGGCGCCCGGGAGTGCCCACGACGATCTGCGCGCCGGCCTTGAGCTGATCGATCTGGCCCTCGTAGGCCTTGCCGCCGTAGATCGAGACGACCGTCGTGGGGCGGTTCGATGCGGCCAGCTCGAGGTCTTCCGTCACCTGCACGGCGAGCTCGCGGGTGGGCACCACGACGAGTGCCGTGACGCCGGGCTCGGGGGCGTCGCCCAGCCGCTGGATGAGGGGGAGGCCGAAGCCGAGGGTCTTGCCGGTGCCGGTCTTGGCCTGGCCGATGATGTCCTGGCCCGAGAGGGCGAGCGGAATGGTCTGCTCCTGGATCGGGAAGGCATCGACGATGCCCTTCCGGGCGAGGGCGTCGACCATGTCGGGCGCGACGCCGAGTTCACTGAATGTCGTCAAAAATCTGCCTGTCGGTCTTGCGAGAAGGGGATGCGCCCTGCTTGACCTCAGGCGCACGGCCGCGGGTCCATCGCCCGCGTGCCACTCCAGCCTACCGGAGTGTTCCTGAGAGCCTCGGATAGGCTGGGTCCGTGGTGTTCAGGACGAATCGGCGAGGGCCCCGCCCCGAGACGCCGCGTCTGCGACCCCGGGTCGCGCCCACCACGCTCGCGAAGGTCGACTTCACGGAGCTGGTGCCCGAGCCGGTGCCGTTCCTCGGTGAGGCGGCCTACATCCAGCTCGAGTTCTTCGAGGGCCTCGCGAAGGCCGTGGCGACCGCGCCGACGCTTCCGTCGAAGGAAGGACTGAGCGCTGCTGCTGGGGTCGCCCTGCGCAAGCACCACGCCCTCATCGCAGAGCTCCGCAGACTCGACGTCGAGCCCAGCGACGTCATGGCGCCGTTCAGGCCCGCGGTCGATCGATTCCGGCAGGCGACGACCGGAGCCGACTGGTACGAGCTGCTGCTCGGGATCCACGTCACATCCGGCATGCTCGACAGCTACTTCTCGCGCCTCGCCGAGGGCCTGCCCGTGGAACTCGGCTCGCGCGTGCGGGCGATCCTCGACGAGGAGGGCTCCGCCGTGGTGCTCGAGTCCGAGCTGCGCGCTGCGATCGCGACGGAGCCGGCGCTCGCCGACCGCCTCGCGCTGTGGGGGCGCAGCCTCGTGGGCGACACGCTGCTGCTCGCGCGGTCCGCGCTGCGCGCCTCCGAGGCGCAGGATGGAACCGGCGAGGACGTCGAGCCGGTGTTCACCGAGCTCATCGCCGGCCACACGCGCCGCATGGACGCCCTCGGTCTCACCGCCTGAGCCGCGACGCGGCATCGGGCGATCGATGCCCGTAGCGGCATCCGCTGGATGGGACCGCGGTCACGCCCTGCGAACGCCGGCGCCGGGGCGTGCCAGCCGCTCGAAGAGCGCGGCGTCGCTGCGATCACGCCGCGGGCCGATGAGGAGCACGGATGCCGCGGACGCGAGGCCTGCCGCAACCAGCGAGACCACCCAGATCCAGGCGCCGTCCCATGGCCAGCCGAGCCAGGTGAGGCCCACCCACACGACGGCGGCGACGCCAGCGCCGATGGCCGGGACGAGCGCACTGCCGTAGGCGTGCCGGCGGGGGAGGGAGTACCGCGCCGCGAGTCCGAGGATCGCCCCGCCGAGCACGACGAACAGGAGCTCCATGACTCAGGCGACGAACCCGACGCGGCGCGACTCCTCGGAGCCGATCTCGACGTAGGCGAGCGCCGCCGACGGCACGACGTAGACCGTGCCCTTGTCGTCGGCCAGCTTCAGGTGTGCAGACTGCCCGGCAACGGCCGCCGCGACGGCCTCCTCCACCTCCGCCGACGATTGCGAAGTCTCGAATGAGAGTTCACGGGGGGAGTTCTGGATGCCGATGCGAACGTCCACGGTGCGCCTTTCTGCTGTTGCTGAAACCCTACGACACGGGCCGCGCCGGACCGTACGCGTTCACTGTCGGCGGAACCCGTTACCGTTCAGGGCATGCCCGGCACCGCGACCCTCCTGCACCCCGTCGCGTCCCTCGTCGACGGCGAGCACGCGGCGGTGTTCGGGGCACCGGGCACCGGCAAGACGCGGCTCGTCGTCGAACTCGTGGCCGACCGCGTCGCACGCCTCGGCTTCACCGCCGACGAGGTGCTCGTGCTGTCCGCCACGCGGGCCTCGGCCACCGCGCTGCGCGACGAGCTCGCGGTGCGGCTCGGTGTCACCACGCGCGGCCCGGTCGCCCGCACGGCGACCTCCGTGGCGTTCCAGCTCGTCCGCTCGTACACCGGTCGGCAGGTGACCCTGCTCACCGGCTCCGAGCACGACCAGATCGTCGCAGAGCTCATCGAGGGCGGCATCCGCGACGGTTTCGGGCCCCGATGGCCCGACCCGCTCACGCCCGAGGTGCGGGTGCTGCGCGGCTTCCGGTCCGAGGTGCGCGACGTCATGATGCGCGCGGTCGAGCACGGCGTGGACGCAGGCGCACTGGCGCGTCTCGGCGAACGCGCCGGCCGGCCCGAGTGGGTGGCCGCGGCGGCCTTCCTCGCCGAGTACTCCGAGGTGAAGGAGCAGATTCGGCCCACGCAGTTCGACTCCGCCGAGCTGGGCGCCTTCGCCGCGGCGATCGTGCGGCGAAGCTCGGTCGACCCCGCGGCATCCGCAGCGCTCGGCCCGCTCCGCGGGCTCCGTCTCCTCGTCGTCGACGACGCCCAGGAGGCCACGGAGGCGACCGCCGCGCTGCTCGGGGCATTCGCGGCGCGTGGGGTGGCGATCGTCGCGTTCGGCGATCCCGACGTCGCGAGCAACGGGTTCCGAGGCGGCCGACCCGAGCTGCTCGGCTCGCTCGCCACCGTGCTCGACGGTGCGCCGGTGCGACGCATCGACCTCGTCGAGGTGCATCGGGGCAGGCCCGCCATCCGGGAGCTCGTGCGCTCGGTGACGGACCACATCGGCACCGCCCTCGGCGGCACGCATCGGCGGGCGTCGTTCGCAGGTGCAGCTGCCGGCGCCGAGGCCGATACCCATGCCGGCGCATCGGTCGGCGCCCTGGCCGAAGCCGGCGCCGGGGCCGACGCACGCGATTCCGAACCGCTCGCGCCGGTGCTCGGCATCGAGGCGCCGTCGCACGCGGCCGAGTGCCAGGCTCTCGCCGGGCTCCTGCGCGAGCGGCACCTCCTCGGCGGCGTGCCGTGGTCGTCCATGGCCGTCGTCGTGCGCTCCGGCGCCGACGTGCCCGCCTTCGAGCGCGGGCTCGCGCTCGCCGACGTGCCGACAGCCGGCGACGCCGCGCGCACGGCCCTCCGCGACGCACCCGCTGCCGCGGCGCTGCTCGCCGCCGCCTCGCTCGTGCTGGGCCGTGAGGCGCTCACGGCCGAGCTCGCGATCTCCCTGCTCACGGGGCCGCTCGGGCGCCTCGACGGCGTCGGGCTGCGCCGACTGCGGCTCGCACTGCGACACGAGGAGCTCGCAGCCGGCGGCACGCGCTCGGGCGACGAGCTCCTGATCGACGCGCTGTCCGCGCCCGGCGGGTTCGAGACGATCGACGCGGCACCCGGCCGCCGAGCCGCGCGACTCGCGAAGCTGCTCGCCGCGGCGCGGGCGGCGGCCTCGGGGGTGGCACGATCGAGGACGTCCTCTGGACCCTCTGGGACGGCAGCGGGCTGGCCGCCGAGTGGGGCGTGCAGGCTCGCGGCACGGGCGTGCTCGCCGAGGAGGCCAACCGTGCGCTCGACGCCGCGGTCGCGCTCTTCGCGGCCGCGACCCGCCACGTCGAGCGCGAGCCCGACGCACCGGCCATGCGCTTCGTCGAGGAGGTGCTGGCCAGCGAACTGCCCGAGGATTCGCTCGCGCCCAGGCGCAGCGCCGAGACCGTGCTCGTGACCACGCCCCCGGCGCTCATCGGCCGCGAGTTCGACGTCGTCGCGATCGCGGGCCTCCAGGACGGCGTCTGGCCGAACCTGCGGCCGCGCGGCACCCTGCTGCACGCCGGCCTCCTGCCTCGCGTGGTGCAGGCGGCGCGGGCGGGGGAACCGCTGCCCGCGCCCGAGACGGTGTCCGAGGCACGTTCGTCGGTGCGGGGCGACGAGTTGCGCCTCTTCGCCCTCGCGGCCTCTCGCGCGCGGCGCCAGCTCGTGCTGAGTTGCACCGCCAACGACGACGAGCAGCCCTCGATGCTCATGGGCTACGCGCCAGAGCGGATCCGAACCCGCCGCCGCCCCCTGCACCTGCGCGGACTCGTGGGTGCACTCCGTCGGGAGCTCGTCGAGTCGGCGGATCCCGAGGCCGCTGCCGCGCTCGCCCTGCTCGCCGAGGAAGGCGTGCCCGGCGCGCACCCCGACGACTGGTACGGGCTCGCGGAGCCGTCCACGACCGCGCCGCTCGTCGACCTCGACGCAGACCCCGAGGCCACCGTGGTGGTCTCGCCCTCGCAGATCGATCGCGCCGAGGAATCGCCGCTCGGCTGGTTCATCGACCACGTCGCCTCGCCTTCGTCGGGCATCGCGGCGTCCATCGGCACGCTCGTGCATGCCGTGGTCGAGGAGGCCGGCGCCCGCGCCGACGCCGACACGAGCGTCGAGACCCTCTGGGCCGCTGTGGAGGAGCGCTGGCAGGACCTCCGCTTCGAGGCGGGATGGGCGGCGGAGCGCGAGCGTCGGGGCGCACGACGCATGACCGAGGGCGCAGCCGACTACCTCGCGAACTTCGCCGACGACGGCAAGCTGCTGCTCGGCGCCGAGGGGCGATTCACGGTCGACGTCGATCGCGTCCGGTTGAGCGGCACCATCGACCGCGTCGAGGCCTCGCCCGACGGGACGACCGTGATCGTCGACCTGAAGACGGGTCGCACGCCGCCCACCGCCGCCGAGACGGCGCAGCATCCGCAGCTCGCCGCGTACCAGCTGGCCGCACGCGCCGGCGCGGTGCCGAACGGTGGAGCGCTGGGCGGCGCCAAGCTGGTGTACGTCGCCAGGCCGGTGGGAGGCGTCGCCTTCACCGAGCGCGCCCAGCAGCCGTTCGACGACGAGGCGGAGGCGGCGTTCCGCGAGCGGCTCGCCGCGGTCGCCCGCGCGATGGCAGCCGGCGAGTTCGAGGGACCCGGCGAGCTCGGCTTCCGCTCCCGGTTCGGGGCGTGGCAGTATCGCGTGCACCTCGTTCCGGCGGTGTCCGCATGAGCGTATCGATCAGCGCAGCCGAGATCGCCCTCCGGCTCGGGCTCCACGCACCCACCGCTGAGCAGCGGGCGGTGATCGAGGCCGACCCGCACGGCGCGAGCATCGTCGTGGCCGGTGCCGGCAGCGGCAAGACCGAGACGATGGCGAACCGAGTCGTGTGGCTGCTCGCCAACGGACACGTCGCGGTGCCCGAGGTGCTCGGCCTCACCTTCACCCGCAAGGCGGCCGGCGAACTCGCGGATCGCGTCCGGGAGCGGGTCGGCCAGCTCATCGCCGAGGGCATCGCGCAGGTCGAGGTCGATCCCCTCGAATCGGCGGCCGTCGGCACGTACAACGCCTTCGCGAGCTCGATCTACCGCGAGCACGCGATGCTCATCGGCCGCGAGCCCGACGCCTCGGTGCTGGGCGAGGCATCCGCCTGGCTGCTCGCCAGGTCGGTCACGGCCGCCTCGGCCGACCCGCGACTCGTCGAGCTCGACGCATCCCTCGATCGCGTCACCGGCGCCGTGCTCGAGCTCAGCCGCGCGCTCGCCGAGAACGTCGCCGACAGCCGCGATGTCCGTGCCTTCGCCCGTGACTTCCTCGCCATGGACGGGCTCCCGATCGAGGCGCCGCGCAAGCGCACCGACTTCGCGACGTTCACGGACGCCCTCGGCGTCGTCGGCGCGCTGCCGCCGCTCCTCGACCTTGCCGACGCCTATGCCGCAGCGAAGCGCGAGCGCGGCTACGTCGAGTTCTCCGATCAGGTCTCGCTCGCCCTCTCGATCTGCGAGCGGCATCCAGACGTCGTCGCTGCGCATCGCGAACGCGCCCGCACGGTGCTCCTCGATGAATACCAGGACACGAGCGTCGTGCAGACGAGGCTGCTCGCGACGCTCTTCCGCGGGCATCCGGTCATGGCCGTCGGGGACCCCGACCAGTCGATCTACGGATGGCGCGGGGCGAGCGCCGCGAACCTCTCCCGCTTCTCGCGGGATTTCACCGAGACGGATGACGCGGGCGTCTACGATCTCTCGACGAGCTGGCGCAATCCCGGCATCGTGCTCGATGCCGCCAACACCATCATCGCGCCGCTCGACGCAGGCATCGCCAAGGCGCCGCTGGCGCAGTCCCCGTTCGCTCGTGCGGGGCGGGTCGATGCGGCCTGGGCCGAGACGATCGAGCAGGAGGCCGACGTGGTGGCGCGCTGGTTCGTCGCACGTCTCGGCACCGGCACCGCGCGCACCGGGGCCCTGCTCTGCCGCACGCTCGCCAGCGTCGGCGTGTTCACCGCGGCACTGCGCGCCCACGGCGTGCCGGCCCACGTGCTCGGCATCGCAGGCCTGCTCGACCAGCCGGTGATCGCCGACCTCGTGTGCGTGTTGCGGGTGCTGCACGATCCGACCGCGGGATCCGAGCTCATCCGGGTGCTCGGCGGGGCCCGGTGGCGCATCGGCCCGGCCGACCTGGCCGCGCTCAACGGGCTCGCGCGCTGGCTGGCCGATCGCGACCTCGGCAGCCGGCGCCTCGACGACGACGTTCGGAAGGGGCTGCGATCCTCCATCGCGCCCGACGAATCCCCGTCGATCGTCGACGCGCTCGACTTCCTGCTCACCGCGCCCGACGGGCACTCGGCACTGCGCGCGTTCACCGAGATCGGCCTCGGCCGAATGCGCCGGGCCGGAGCACAGCTCCAGTCGCTCCGGCGCCGGGTCGGTCTCGGCCTGGTCGATCTCGTGCACCTCGTGCAGCAGGAGCTGCTGCTCGACATCGAGGTCGCCGCCAACGCGGCGCAGCCGCTCGGCGCGCCGAGCCTCGAGGCGTTCGACGAGCTGCTCGCGGGGTTCGCCGACGTCGCGGAGCATCCGACCCTCGGCGCGTTCCTCGGCTGGCTCACCGAGGCCGAGCAGCGTGATCGGCTCGCGCCTCGACAGGACGAACCCGAGCCGGGGGCCGTGCAGGTCCTGTCGATCCATGGCTCGAAGGGCCTCGAATGGGACGTCGTGGCCATTCCCCGCCTCGTCGACGAGGAGTTGCCGTCCAAGCTCCGCACGACGAAGGGCTGGCTCTCGTTCGGGGCGTTGCCCAACGACTTCAGGGGCGATCGCGACGAGCTCCCGGAGTTGCAATGGCGCGGCGTGCAGAGCCAGGCAGAGTTCGACGAGGCGGTGCGCGCGTTCGGGGCCGAGAACCGCGAGCGACACGCCGAGGAAGAGCGCCGGCTCGCCTACGTCGCACTCACGCGCACGCGTGCCGATCTCCTGCTCACGGGATCGTGGTGGTCGTCGCAGAAATCGCCGCGCGAGCCGAGCCCGTTCCTCCGCGAGCTCGCGCAGGCCGGCATCGTCGACGCTTCATCGCTTCCCGCGGTCCCGAGCGACGCCGAGAATCCGCGCGCCGACGCCACCGTGCGGCAGCGCTGGCCGCTCGACCCACTCGGAGCGCGCCGCGCACCGGTCCGTGCGGCGGCCGAGGCCGTGAGGGCCGCCGCAGATCGCGCGACCGGGACGGGCATCGGGCCGCGGCTCGCCGATGAGCTTCGGCTCCTGCTCGAGGAACGACGGCGCCGCCTCGAGGCGCCGCCGAGACCGCCGATACCGGCGCGCGTGCCCGCCTCGCGGTTCAAGGACTACGTCGACGACCCCGCGGCCGTGGCCGAGCAGCTCAGGCGCCCCATGCCGCAGCGCCCGTATCGCGCGACCCGCATCGGCACCCTGTTCCACGCGCTGGGTCGAGCACCGCGCGACGGGCGAGGGCGAGGCCGCGGCGATCGACGAGGCGTGGCTGGATGCCTCGTTCGCCGACGCCGGGCTCGACGCCGGGCTCGACGACGGCCGGTCGTCGGATGCCGCGACCCGCGACCCATCGCCGGATGCCGCACGCGAACGGGTCCGCGCCCTCCAGGCGACCTTCGAGGCCTCCGAGTGGGGCGGCCGGAAGCCCATCGCGGTCGAGCTCGAGCTCCACCTGCCGATCGACGAGCACGTGTTCGTCTGCAAGCTCGACGCCGTCTACGACATTCCACAGGGCAGTGAGCTCGCCGCCCGCGGCATCCGGTACCAGGTCGTCGATTGGAAGACCGGCAGGGCGCCCCGCGACGCGCGCGACCTCGAGCTGAAGCAGACGCAGCTCGCCCTGTACCGACTCGCCTACGCGACGTGGGCGGGCGTCGCACCCGAGACCGTCGACGCGGTGTTCTACTACGTCGAGGACGACCGCGTCATCCGACCCGACCGGCTCTACGACGAGGCGGATCTGCGGCGGTCGTGGGCGTCGGTGGCGTCCCCGGCGTCGATCCTCCCGTCGGTGGACTGAGCTGGGTCACCCGCGGTGGGCGCCGCGTCGCCCCAGTCGCTGAGGTCGAGCGGGATGGGGGCCGTGACGTTCATGGGAGCCACGGGACGCTCGCCGGCCGCGCGTCGCTCGAAGTCCGAGAAGTCGTAGCCGTCGGTGAGCAGCGTGGCGCCGCCCTCGCGGGACAGACGATCGCGCGGGGTGTCATCCAGCAGACGCTCCACGTCGCCGACCGTGAGGACCGGGCCGGTCTCGGGCGACAGCGGCTCGCTCGAGCGGTCGTGCACGCTGGCTGCGAGGCCGTCGAGCAGCGACACTGCGTCGTCGACGACCGTGCGGTCGTGCTGCTCGATGCCGTGCAGCAGCCAGCGCGCGAGCTCCAGCTCGCCGTACAGCAGTGCGCGCTGCGGGAGGTACGCGTCCGTATCACCGCCCCGGCCGGCGATGTACGCGCCGAGTGCCGCCTCGGCGGACGCACCGCGGGCGGTGAGGAGCCAGTGCAGGTCGCGAGCGGGATCGCCGACCGCGAGCGCCGACCAGCCGACGATGGCGGTCACGACATCGCCCTCGACGAGAATCGAGTCCGCGGTGATCGATCCGTTGATCACCGTCGGGCGGAACCGCCAGAGCGACTCGTCATCGGTGGCTCGTTCCCACCGTCGAAGGATCGCCGCGGGCAGGTGCCCCGAATCGGCGGTGCGGCCGATGAGCTCGAGCACGCCGTCGCGAGCGTCATCTGCGCTCTCCTTGGGCAGGCCCGCGTCGCCGATGAACCCGCTCGGGAGCATGTGCACGGCCGCGATGGCGCTTCCGACCGCGATGGCGAGTGCGGGGTACTCCGTCAGCTCGTCGGCGGTTCGCACCGCCCCGGGAAGGAACTCGGTGACGATCGCGCGGGTTCCGTCGATGGGCGCCTGGCCGACGAAGCCGGGCACGCCGAAGGGCAGGCGGGCACGGATGCCGGGCGTCATCGCCCTGATCGCGACGAGGTCTGCGGATTGCTCGGTCTCAGCGTTCTGCGAGCGGGGCGCACGGATGACGAGGCGGCGGCCGTCGACGGAGTGCAGCTCGACGGCGTCGTAGCCCCCGTGGCCGCGGCGCGTGTGCGCCCGGGCCGCTCGCACCTCCAGGCCGGGCACCGCCGCCGTGGCCAACGCGGCTAGAGTGAGAGAGGGTCTGGCCATGGCACACAGCTTAAGCGGGCGAATCCGCCGCGCGGGCGACCGCCACGCCTTCCCGCCGACTCCGCCCTGATGCGCAGAGAGGTGGCCCGGTGCGCGAACCGACAGCCCCGCCGCTCGCGCGTGCCGCGCTCGACCGCGACGGCGACGCCCGCGCCGCCGACGACTTCGCGGAGCGGTTCGACGCCGACCCCGCCGCACGGGTCATCGCCCTGCATCGCGATCGTGCGCTCCTCGCCGAACGAGTCGAGGGGTCGGCGCCGTCACTGCAGTTCCTCCGTCCCGCCGAGCTCCCCGCCGCCATGCTGCGCTGTTACCTGGGACGCACGATCGCGACCGGCGCCGGCGCTGGCGCCGCCGCTGCGGCGGCCGACTCCGGCGTCGGCGGCGACCCGGCATCCGGCTCGCACGGTCTCCCGCACGGCACTCCCATCGAGCTGCGCGTGTTCGATGCGGATGCCGCGGCACTCGTCGAGCCGGAACCGGCGCGATGGGCGGGCCTGCGCGCGGCGGCGCCCGTGCTCGACGACCGTGACGCCGGACTCTTCACGGAGGCGCTCGCGCTCGCCAACTGGCACGCCGTGTCGCCGTTCTGCCCCCGCTGCGGCGCACCGACCACCGTCGTCCAGGCGGGATGGGCACGGCGGTGCGACCGCGAGGGCAACCTGCTGTTCCCGCGCACCGACCCTGCGGTCATCGTGCTGGTGACCGACGACGACGACCGCGTCCTCCTCGGTTCGAACGCCCTCTGGGAGCAGCATCGGTTCTCACTCCTCGCCGGATTCGTCGAGCCGGGCGAGTCGCTCGAGGCGGCCGTCGTCCGCGAGGTCGGCGAGGAGGCCGGCCTGCACGTCGATCGCGTCGCCTACGGCGGCTCGCAGCCGTGGCCGTTCCCCGCGAGCCTCATGCTCGGCTTCACCGCGCGAGTCGCCGCCGACGACGCGCCCTCGACGGCAGCCCCCGACGGCGTCGAGATCCTGGAGCTGCGATGGTTCTCGCGGCACGATCTCGCCGACGCGGTTGCTGCGATCGCCCTGCCCGGTGGCACCTCGATCGCACGGTGGCTCCTCGAGCGCTGGTACGGCGGTCCGGTCCCCGAGTCGCAGCCGTGGTCGAGCCGATGAGCGCGGCATCCGACCCCCTCCTCGCGGCACTCGACGACGAACAGCGCGTCGTCGCCGAGGCCCTGATCGGCCCGGTGTGCGTCCTGGCCGGCGCGGGCACGGGCAAGACCCGTGCGATCACGCATCGCGTCGCCTACGGCGTGGCCTCCGGCGCGTACGATCCGGCTCGGATCATGGCCCTCACGTTCACGGCGCGCGCCGCGGCAGAGCTGCGGGCACGGCTGCGCACCCTCGGCGCGGGCGGGGTGCATGCGCGGACGTTCCACGCCGCCGCGCTTGCGCAGCTCAACCACTTCTGGCCGCTCGTCGTCGGCGGGTCGGCGCCGCGGGTGCTCGAGTACAAGGGGCGGCTGCTCGGTGAGGCCGCCGAACGGCTCCGGCTGCGCGTCGACGTGCCCACCCTCCGGGACGTCGCGGCCGAGATCGAGTGGCGAAAGGTGAGCGCGCTCGGCATCGAGGACTACGAACGGCGGCTGGCCACGCGCGGCGCGCCGGGCGAGCTCACCGGCGAGCAGATGCTCGCCCTCATCGCGGGTTACGAGCAGCTGAAGGACGAGCGGCGGATGCTCGACTTCGAGGACGTGCTGCTCGCGACCGCGGGAATGATCGAGTCGGAGCCGTCTGTCGCGATGCACGTGCGGGAGAGCTACCGCCACTTCGTCGTCGACGAGTACCAGGACGTCTCGCCCGCGCAGCAGCAGCTGCTCGACCTGTGGCTCGGCGGCCGGCGCGACATCTGCGTCGTCGGCGACGCGAGCCAGACGATCTACTCCTTCGCAGGCGCGACGCCCGAGTACCTGCTCGGCTTCGAGCACCGCTACGAGGACGCGACTCTCGTTCGGCTCGAGCGCAACTACCGTTCGACGGCCGAGATCATCGGAGTGGCGAACCGCCTCATGCGCGGGCGTGCAGGCGCGCTCCGACTCGAGGCCGTGGCGGCCGACGGCGCGATGGGCTCGGATGCCGCGCCGGCGGTGCCTCACGGCGTCGAGCCGGTCGTGCTCGACTACCCCGACGAGCTCGCCGAGGCTCGAGGCGTGGCCACCCTCGTCCGGGATCGCATCGACGCCGGCGTTCCGCCCGAGACGATCGCCGTGCTGATGCGCGTGAACTCGCAGTCCGCGATGCTGGAGCGCGCGCTCGACGAGGTCGGCGTCGGCTCCCGCGTACGCGGGGCGGCGCGCTTCTTCGACAGGCCCGAGGTGCGCGAGGCCGTGCACGCCATCCGGGCGGCGGCGCTCACGATCTCGGGGGAGCCGCTCTTCAAGTCCGTGAGCGACGTGCTCCGCTCGCTCGGCTGGACCGTGCGAGCCCCCGATGGACCCGGGGCGGTTCGGGCGCGGTGGGAGTCGCTCAACGCGATCGCCCGGCTCGTGGACGACGCACCGGAAGGCACGACCTTCCGTGCCTTCGCGGACGACCTCCGAGCCCGTGCAGAGGCGCAGCACGAACCGACGGTCTCGGCTGTGACGCTCGCGACACTGCACTCCGCGAAGGGGCTCGAGTGGGATGAGGTGCACATCGTCGGCCTCGCCGAGGGCGTGCTCCCGATCTCGTACGCGAAGGGGTTCGACGCCGTCGACGAGGAGCGCCGCCTGCTCTATGTCGGCATCACGCGGGCACGGCGCCGGCTGACGCTGAGCTGGCCGCGGGTCGGCGGCGCGCGGCGAGGCGAACGGGAACCGTCGCGCTTCCTCCGGGAGCTCGGCAGCCGCACTCGGGGTGCGGCTCGTGCGAGCGTCTCCGAGGCAGGGCGGCCGGCCGCTCGCGGCTGATCGTCAGGGACTCGCGCACGAGGGCGGACGATCCGTGCACCAGCCGGTCGTCGACCACGGCAACCGTCAACGCCGCCGCCTCGATCACGGTGCGCGGCGTGCGGGTCGGCGCGGCGCGGCCGGCGAGCTGGGCGGCGATCACCGGCCACGCTGCATCGGCATCACGGCGCGCGAGGTCGAGGCATCGCAGGCAGGGTCCCTCACCCGGCACGACGAGCGGGCCCACGCGTACGCCCGTGTCGTCGAAGACGACGGGCAGGTGCGGCACGTCGCGGCGGAGCCACGGGAGATGGCGGGCAGGTGGAACGACCCAGTCGGCGCACAGCACGGCGAGGTCGGGGCTGTCGAGGTCGTCCCTGGCGTCGACGACGGCGAAGCCGAGCGCCCCGAGGTCGGCGGCGAGCCGGTCGCCGAGCTTCCCGTCGGCGTCGAGTGCGACCGTACAACCCGACCCGCGCTTGCCGCCCGTGCCCGAAGGCCCACCCGCCGCGGACACGGACTCGAACGCGGGTTCGAGCGCGGCCAGCAGTCGGCGCACCCGGTCGGTACTGCCGCCGAGTCCCACGCCGATCGTCGTCAGCGTCTCGAGGCTCGCGCCGTGCCGCAATGCGGCGATGAGCCCGGTCGCGAGGTCATCGGCGCCCTGCAGCACGACCCGCGGGGAGGTCGCGCCGAGCTGGAGGTCGGAGGGCGTGCGCCACACGAGCGGAAGTGCGGGGTCGATGCGCGGGACCATGGCGAGAGCATGCCGGACACGGCGGCTGCGCCGCGGCATCCGTCCACAGGCGAACCCGGCTGGCGGGCGCCGGACTCAGGCCTTCGGTTCCTCGCCGTCCTCGCCGGGCGCCGTGGGGGTCTCTCCGCGAAGGAGCTGCGCGAGCGCCTGGTCGAACTCCTCGTCGGCCTCCGACTCGGCGGTGGTGGCTCCGGTGAGCCGCGCGATCAGTGCGCTGGGGTCGTCGAGGTCGGCCGCGGTGGGCAACAGGTCGGGGTGCGCCCACAGCGCGTCCCGCGCCTCGACGCCGATGGCGTTGGTGACAGCGCGCCACATCGCGGCGGCCTCGCGAAGTCGACGGGGACGAACCTCGAGCCCCACGAGCGTTGCGAGCGCAGACTCGGCCGGGCCGCCCGAGGCGCGTCGGCGCCTGATCGACTCCGCGATGGCATCGGAGCGCGGCAGGCGCGCCGTGGCATCCGCCGTGACCGCATCGACCCAGCCCTCGACGAGCGCGAGCATGGTCTCGAGACGACCGAGCGCGGCCTCCTGCGCGTCGCTCTTGGGGCGGATGAGCGCGCCGTTCACGACCGCGTCGCGCAGCTCGTCGGTGTTCGACGGGTCGAACCCCTCGGCGAGCTCCTCGAGGCGCTCGGTGTCGATGTCGATGCCGCGCGCGAACGCGGTGATCGCGCTGATCAGGTGCAGGCGCAGCCAGCGCGCGTGGCGGAACAACCGGGCGTGGGCGAGCTCCCGCACGCTCAGGTAGAGCTCGACCTGGTCCGTGGGGATATCGAGCCCCTCGCCGAACTCGGCGACGTTCTGCGGCAGCAGCGCGGCCCGTCCGTCGCTCTGCAGGGGGATCCCGATGTCGCCGCCCGACACGACCTCGGTCGCGAGCTGTCCGACGACCTGGCCGAGCTGCATCGCGAACAGGGCACCGCCGATGCCGCGCATCATGCGGCTCGCCGATTGGATCATCGAGCGCAACTCCTCGGGCGCCTGTTCGCTCATGACCCGCGTGAGGGAATCGGAGATGCTGAGCGCGACGGGCTCGGCGAGCTGCGACCACACGGGCATCGTGGCGGTCACCCACGATCGGCGGGTGAGCAGCTCGGGCGTGTCGGGCAGGGCCGAGAAGTCGACCGCTTCGTCGAGCCAGAGGGAGGCGACCTGGAGCGCCTGGTCGAGGCGGGCGCGCTCCTCGGCGGTGATCTGGCGTTGGCCGGATGCCGCGCGCTCTTCGCCCTGGCGGAGGGCGACGTTCCAGTCGATGCCGTCGCCCGCGCGGTTCATGGCCTGCTGAAGTTGGCCGAAGATCGCGGCGAGGCTCGCCGGATCGTTCGGCAGCCCGGCAGCGCCCGCGAGCCGCGACGGATCGATGCCGCCCGCCCCCGAGAGGAGCTCGCGGAGCATCTCGCGGAACTCGTCCTCCGGGCTCCGGTCGCCAGGCTCGTCGTCTCGATCGGGCACGTGCGCCACCTCCAGTCGTCACTTCAACCGTAGTCCCGGCCCACGGGCGCGTGTCTGGGAAATGGCCTAGGCTGGGCCTCCCGGGTGTCCGCCCTTCGCGAACAACGCCGACTCCCGGCGCTCGCGCTCGGCGACTCGTCTCGCCCGGAAGGAATCATGCATGGCCCTCTTCCATGACGACACGCCATCGCGCCCCAGCGGACGCCCAGTCGGCCGCTCCCGCCTGGAGCGCATCGGCTGGGGCGCGCTCGGCGTGGCGGTCGTGATCGGCGTGGTGTTCGCGGTGCTCCCGTCGCCGTACGTGATCGAGAAGCCGGGCCCGGTGTACGACACCCTCGGCGTCGCGGAACACGACGGCGAGGAGGTGCCGCTCATCGAGATCCCCGACGAGGAGACCTTCCCCACCGACGGCGAGCTCGACCTCCTCACGGTGAGCGTGCTGGGGCGGCCCGGCCAGACGCCCAATTGGCTCGAGGTGCTCGGCGCGTGGTTCGACCCCACCAGCTCTGCGGTGCCGGTCGAGGCGATCTTCCCGCCGGGCATCAGCGACGCCGACCGCGACGCCCAGAACGAGGCGGCGATGGTCGACTCCCAGCAGGACGCGATCGCCGCGGCGCTCGTCGAGCTCGACTACGAGTTCCCTCGGGAGGTGACGGTGGCCGGCATCCTCGACGATTCGCCGGCGACGGGCGTGCTCGAGGAGGGCGACGTGGTCGTCGCAGTGAACGGCACGGAGGTCCACTCCGTCGACGAACTGCGCACGGCGGTGCGAGAGAACGGCGCGGCGGCCCCCGCGAGCCTGTCGATCGTGCGGGACGGGGTCGAGCAGACCGTCGGCATCACTCCGGTCGAGCGCGACGGCGCCGTGGTGCTCGGCGTGGGCGTGCGCATGCACTACGAGTTCCCGATCGACGTCGAGCTGCAGCTCGACAACGTGGGAGGCCCGAGTGCGGGCATGATGTTCGCGCTCGGCATCGTCGACAAGCTGACGCCCGACGGGATGACGGGCGGCGAGATCGTGGCCGGCACCGGCACGATCGACTCGGCGGGGGCGGTCGGCGGCATCGGCGGTGTCCGTCAGAAGCTCTGGGGTGCCGACGAGGCCGGGGCCGAGTGGTTCCTCACGCCCGAGTCCAACTGCGACGAGGTCACGGGACATGTCCCCGACGGCATGGCCGTGTTCGCCGTGTCGACGCTCGACGAGGCGCGCGCGATCGTCGAGACGATCGGCGACGGCGGGGACACTGCCGGATTCGGCTCCTGCCCCGCCCCCTGAACAGCCGTTTCCAAGCATCGCGACCCTAGGATGGAGTTCGATCCCACAGCGACCGAACACGAGGCCGAGAGTGTCAGCACAGACGCAACAACCGAGGATTCCGCGGCGCCGCGCGCCGATCGCCATCACGATCGGGGTGGTCGCTCTCCTGATCATCGCCTTCTTCGTGTTCGTCGGGCTCTACGCCGACGTGCTCTGGTTCGACCAGCTCGGCTACCTGGACGTGCTCACGACGGAATGGATCGCCCGCGTCCTGCTCTTCCTGATCGGCTTCATCGCGATGGCGGTGCCGGTCTGGGCCTCCATCCAGATCGCCTATCGCACGCGTCCGGTGTACGCGAAACTGAACTCCCAGCTCGACCGTTACCAAGAGGTGTTCGAGCCGCTCCGTCGCCTCGCGATGTACGGAATTCCCGTGGTGCTCGGCATCTTCGCCGGTGTGTCCACGTCCAGCCGCTGGGAGCTCACCCTCATGTGGCTGAACCGCACCCCCTTCGGAACCGACGACCCGCTGTTCGGGTTCGACGTCGGCTTCTACGTGTTCGAATTGCCGTTCTACCGCTCGATCGTGGGCTTCGCTTCGGCCGTGGTGCTGCTGTCGCTCCTGCTCGTGATCGCGACGAACTACCTGTACGGCTCCATCCGGGTGAGCGGTCGCGAGGTCGTGATCTCGAAGTCGGCTCGCATCCAGATCGCGGTGACGGCCGGCATCTACCTCCTACTGCAGGGCATCAGCATCTGGTTCGACCAGTACGCCACAGTCACCGAGTCGGGTTCGCTGATCACCGGTGCCGCGTACACCGACGTGAACGCGGTGATCCCGGGCCGCCAGATCCTCGCGGCGGCCGCGGTCGGCGTCGCCATCCTCTTCTTCGTGACGGCGCTCGTCGGCCGGTGGCGCCTTCCGCTCGTGGGCATCGCGCTCCTCATCGTCTCGAGCCTGATCATCGGCTCCCTGTACCCGTGGGTCATCCAGCGCTTCCAGGTCGACCCCGACGCTCGCTCGCTCGAGGCGCCCTACATCGAGCACGGCATCGAGGGGACGCGCGACGCGTACGGCGTCGCCGACATCGAGACGATCCGCTACTCGGCTGTGACGGATGCCGAGCCGGGTGCGCTGCGGTCGGATGCCGCGACCACGGCCAACATCCGGCTCATGGACCCGCTCGTCATCAGCCCCGCGTACCAGCAGCTCCAGCAGTTCCGCCAGTACTACCAGTTCCCCAGCGCGCTCGACGTCGACCGCTACGACATCGACGGCACGACGCAGGACACCGTGGTGGCGGTGCGCGATCTCGCGCTCGAGGGCCTCGGCGATGCCGAGACATGGTTCAACTCGCACATCGTCTACACCCACGGCTACGGACTGGTTGCCGCGGCGGGCAATCAGCGGTCGGTCGACGGCCAGCCGGTCTTCCTGCAGTCGGGCATCCCGTCGACGGGCGTGCTCGGCGAGTTCGAGCCGCGCGTGTACTTCGGCGAGGACTCGCCCGAGTACTCGATCGTCGGCGCGCCCGACGGCGACGATCCGGTCGAGCTCGACTATCCGGCGGGCGGGGACAGCGAGCAACAGACCGAGACGACGTTCAAGGGCGACGGCGGCCCGAAGCTCGACAACGTCTTCACGAAGCTCATCTTCGCGTTGAAGTTCCAATCCGAGCAGATCTTCCTCTCGGAGGCGGTGAACGACGAGTCGCAGATCCTCTACGACCGCGACCCGATCGAGCGTGTGCACAAGGTCGCGCCGTACCTCACGCTCGACTCCGACACCTACCCGTCGGTCGTCAATGGCCGGGTCGTCTGGATCGTCGACGGCTACACCCTCACCGACCAGTACCCGTACTCGCACAAGGTCAGCATGAGCGAGGCCATCGCCGACAGCGAAGGTCTGCCGCAGGCGCTGCCGTTCGACGAGGTCAACTACATCCGCAACTCGGTGAAGGCCACGGTCGATGCCTACGACGGCTCCGTGACGCTCTACGCCTGGGACGACGAGGACCCGATCCTCCAGACGTGGCAGAAGATCTTCCCGGCGTCGATCGAGCCGATGAGCGAGATGTCCGGCGCACTCCTCAGCCACGTGCGGTACCCGGCCGACCTCTTCAAGATGCAACGCGCCGTCCTCGGCCGCTACCACGTGACCGATCCGACGTCGTTCTACTCGCGTGAGGACGCGTGGACCACGCCGAACGACCCGACGGCCCGCGCCAATTCCACGGAACTGCAGCCGCCGTACTACCTGACCATGCAGATGCCCGGGCAGGATGTGCCGTCGTACTCGCTGTACTCGACGTTCATCCCCGAGGCCCGCGGCGAGCAGAGCCGCAACGTGCTGCGCGGGTACCTGGCGGTGGACTCCAACGCCGGGTCGACCGATGGCGAGCGCGTCTGAGGGCTACGGCACGCTGAGGCTGCTCACGCTCCCCGAGGACGACAACGTCCCCGGTCCCGGGCAGGTCCAGAACAGCTTCAACGGCGATCCGAGCGTCTCGGCGCAGCTGAACATCCTGAAGCAGGGCCAGTCCGAGGTGATCAACGGCAACCTCCTCACCGTCCCGGTGGGCGGCGGCCTGCTCTACGTGCAACCCGTGTACGTACGATCGACCGGCAACACGAGCTATCCGCTGCTGCAGAAGGTGCTCGTCGCGTTCGGCGACCAGATCGCGTTCCAGGACACGCTGGACGCCGCGTTGGACGTGCTGTTCGGCGGAGACTCGGGCGCCGCAGCGGGTGACGTCGAGGTCGAGCCGGGGGCCGAGCCCGCCACACCTACCGAGGGCGGCGAGCCCACGACGCCGGCGACGCCGAGCGATGAGGTGCAGGCGCTGCTGAACCAGGCCGCACAGGCCGTGAAGGACAAGCAGGCCGCACTGGCCGAGGGCGACTGGGCCGCGTACGGCGTCGCCGATGCGAAGCTCGCCGAGCTCGTCGCGCAGCTCCTCGTGCTGACGCAGGGCGAGTGACGTGGGCGTCGAGCTGAGCGGCGGCGACTGGCTCGACGACAACCGCGCGAACTGGAATGAGCGCGTGCCGGTGCACGTGGCGTCGGAGTTCTACGACCGGGGGCCTCTTCGTGCCGGCGGCGACGTGCTCGACCGGATCGTCCGGCCCGGCGTCGAACGACTGTACCCGCACGGTCTCGACGGGGTGCGCGTGCTGCACCTCCAGTGCCACTTCGGCTCCGACACGCTCTCATTGGCGAACCGCGGAGCGACGGTCGTGGGGCTCGATTTCTCACCCCCTGCCATCGAGGAGGCGCGTCGGATGGCCGCGGAACTCGCGCTCGGCGACCGCGCGCGATTCGTGGAGGCGAACCTCTATGAGGCCCGCCGCATGATCCCCGAGCCCGAGTCGTTCGACCTGGTCTTCACCACGTGGGGCACGATCGGATGGCTTCCGGATGTCGCGGAGTGGGCGCGCATCGTCGCATGGTTCATCAAGCCCGGCGGGCACCTCTACTTCGCCGACGGACATCCGGCGGCATTCGTCTTCGACGGGGCGGAGGGAACGCGGGGCCTGCCGGCGTTCGCCTTCCCGTACGGGAAGCACGACGCGATCGAATTCGAGGATCCCAGGGACTACGCCGACCCGGCCGCGAGGCTCACGAACGCGAAGACGTGGGAGTGGATGCATCCGCTCAGCGAGGTCATGGCGGCATTACGGGCGGCGGGGCTCGAGATCGAGCAGTTCGTCGAGCACTACGAGGTGCCATGGCAGATCTTCCCCGTCACGGTGCCGGTCGGCGAGGGGATGTTCTCCTGGCCGGCCGAGCGGTGGCTGCCCCTCTCGTACGAGCTCGTCGCGGCCGCGCCGAGGGCCTGATCGAGCCGGCCTCGATTGGACCGCGGATGCGGCCCATGCTAGTGTTATCTCTTGTGCCGCGGGGTGGAGCAGTTCGGTAGCTCGCTGGGCTCATAACCCAGAGGTCGTAGGTTCAAATCCTGCCCCCGCAACGCTGTGTTCGTCAGAACGCCCGGAACGCCCGGTCTCTTCGGAGGCCGGGCGTTTCGTGTTCACGGCGATGGCAGCGGCGAGCGACGCCCGGCCGAGCAGGTAGTCGGTGGAGACGTCGCAGACGACCCGACGCCCGCGCTGGTTCGGAGTTGTCGAGCGGCGATTTCGGGCTGCCTGGACATCAGTAGGTTCCGCCATTGACGTCTCCCGAGAAGATAAGACATCGTAGGTATGACGTCTTAGGACCACTCAAAGGAGAGCACATGAAACCGACGCAGCACACGCGCCTAGCCACGACGACGATCGCTACCCTCGGCCTCACCATTGGCTTCATCGGCATGTCGCCCGCCGCGGCGGAGGAGGCGGTGTCCACCGTGGACTTCTATGTCAGCTCGGACGGAGACGACACCGCGTCGGGAACAAGCGTGGGCGCGGCATTCGCGTCGCTCCCGCGTGCGCAGGAGGCTGTGCGCTCGTTCAACTCCGACAGTGATGTTCGGGTGATCGTCGGTGGCGGCGTTTACACGATCGATCAGCCGCTCGAGTTCGGCGTCGACGATGGAGGTAAGAACGGGCACTCGGTGACCTGGGAGGCCGCTCCCGGCGCGAGCCCGGTGATCTCCGGTGGGCGCGAAGTGAGTGATTGGACGGATACCGGCAAGAGTGGGATCTGGGAGGCATCACTCGACACGGATTTCGACTTCCGTCAGCTCTATGTCGATGATGCCGAGGCCGTCCGCGCCCGGATGCGCATCGACCCGCGTCAGGTGACCTGGACGCGCAGCGGGTTCTCTATCGGCACCAGCTACGCATCGACACTGGGTTCGGCATGGAGTGCGCTTTCTGCGCTCCCCCCGGAGAACCAGAGCCGCGTCGAGCTGCGGGCGCGCGCTTCGTTCACCGACCGCTACTCGCCGTTCCTGTCGGTTTCGGGAAACACCGTGTCGATGCAACAGCCAGCCTGGGACAACAACACCTGGGGTTGGGACACCGTCGACAAGCCGCTGCCCAACTACGACCACAGCATCCACTGGATCACGAACGCGCTCGCATTGCTCGACGAGTCGAACGAGTGGTACTTCGACCTCCCTGCCAAGAAGCTGTACTACAAGCCCGCCGATGGCATCGACCCGAACTCGCTGAGCATTGTGGCGCCTTTGGTCGAGTCGCTCGTGAGCATCAGCGGTGACGACACCGGCGCCAAGGTGACCAACCTCACCTTCCGGGGTATGTCGTTCGAGCACGCGAGCTGGCTTCAGCCTGGCACCAATGAAGGCTTCGCCAACCAACAGAACGGTACCTTCATCACCGGACGACTCTATGCGCTGCGCGATCCGGTGACGGGCGACCTTCCGACGACCGACGATCGCGAGTACGACGGCGGTACGCAGCCGCCGCTCGTGCGGATCATCGAGCTCGACGATGCCGGAGTGTTCCGCTTCAAAGATGACGGGTCGGCGGTTCCCGCCTCCGATCATCACCGCCTCATCAACCTTCGCGACTACCCCAATCTGCCTCTGAACAGTGAGCAGCTGACCGCGTGGAACGCGGCGAACCCTGGTGCCGCCAAGACGAATTGCGCCATCCCTACCTACCCCAACGACTGCAAGGTGTTCGAGGCCTGGCGCAATGACTTCGACCAGTCGCCCGCCGCCGTGCAGATCGCTCAGGCGCAGGGCATCTCATTCGAGGGGATGACGTTCGCGCACCTCGGAGCGACCGCTTTAGGAATCGGCAATGAGCCGGGGGCTAATCGCAGTGGTCTCGGCTACGGCGCTCAGGACATCTCCGTCGTCGACAGCTCGTTCTTCGACCTCGCCTCGGCGGCTATCGTGGCCGGCGGCGTGCAGGAAGAGGCGCACCACCCGAGCCCCGGGAATGAGAACGCGCGCTTGACCATCGCCAACAGCCGCTTCCACGACATCGGAAAGGACTTCTTCGACGCCTCAGCGATCCTCGTGACCTACTGGGACACCGCGGAGGTCATCCACAACGAATTGTCCGGTGGCCCGTACGACGCGATCGACACCGGGTTCGGCTGGGGAATGTTCGACAATGGAGGCAATCCGGCATACCAGACCCGCGGAACCTATATGTTCACCACTCGATACGCGGCCGACGACCCCACGAACAACAAGAATGTGCGGCTTGGACACAATGCCGTGTGGGACTTCAAGAAGGAAGGCTCCGACGGGGGAATCCTCTACAACCTCGGATCCACGCCGGGAAGCGTGTGGGACAACAACTATGTGATGGGTGAGCGGGGTGTCAAGCTCTACCTCGATGAGGCCACTCGCTACCTCACCGCTAAGAACAACGTCCTCACCTCGGGGGGAGCGTGGATGTTCGCGAACGCGTGGATCGGCAATGACAACACCCGCGACAATCGCATCGAGTCCACGTGGTCGCTGGGAGGAACCGGTACTCAAGGGCCCGTTTGCTGGAACTCCGGCTGGTGCGATCCCGCCACGCAGGCCGGCTACCTCGACAACCGTGTGAGCACCGACTCGGCCATCGGGATCAGCGAGCTGCCCTTGGCTGCTCAGCAGGTGATCGCCAACGCGGGCGTGCAGCCTCAGTACCGACGCGCAGGTGACTGGCACGGTGAGTCACGAGGTGTCGACTTGTCGATCACGCGTGACGGCGACGGCGCCCAGGTGCTCGCAGTCACGACCGCGAACCTCGGTTCGACGCCGCTGACCGACGTTTCGTTGAGCGTCTCGGCGCCCAGCACCGTTCGTCTCTCGCCGATCACGCCCGCCCCCGACGCTCTCGCGCCGGGTGAGCAGGCGGTGGCGACATGGCGGGTTTCGGGCACGAGCCCCCTGACTCAAGCGACGATCCGCGCGGCTCTGACGGCGACACGCGGCGAGGTCGAGGGTACAAGCGCGGGGACGACACACAAGTCGCTGCCGGTGGTGCTGGGCGGCGCGGTAGATTCCGCGCTGACGGTGGCGGGCTTCGACTCATACATCGCACCCCAGGCGGTCCAGAGCGGGAACCGGATCGCTCTGCAGGCCTCCGGACGGGACATCGGCTACTCCGGTGACGAGTACGGAACCGTCTTCAAACCTGACGCACTTGCCGACGGGGGATCGGTGACGGCCAAGGTCGAAAGTGTCGGCGGCTCCTTCTACCGCACGGGGGTGGCAGTACGAAACGACCTCAGCAAGCTCGCGGACCATGACGTTGCCGAGAAGTCGACCGGATACGCCATGTTCATCACCGAGCCGGGCTGGGTCGCCTTCCGGTACAACAAGACCGGCGATGGCGTCATGGACACCCAGGTGGGTCAGGCGCGCATTCCCAACGGCCCGGTGTGGCTACGATTGAGCCGATCCGGTTCGACGCTTACCGCCGCGTACTCCACTGACGGGGCGAGCTTCACCGACATCCCTGCTTCGGTGCCGCTCGTGGGAGCCGAGAGCGGGCCCTTGGATGCAGGCGTCGTGCACAGCAGTGCGGATCGTTGGTCCTCGATGAGCTCGTCGGCGCCTTTGACGACGACGACGGCGATATTCTCCGACCTCACGTATGTCAGTGACACCCGTGCGCCGGTGTTTACGAACGTTGACGCGCCCGTCGCCTTCACGGGGCAGGCCTACTCCTTCCAGCTCACGGCGTCCGGCGCCCCCACCTTCAAGGTGGTCGGCGGCGCTCTGCCCGGCGGGTTGGCACTCGCGTTGGACGGAGCGATTACGGGAACCCCGACCGCTGAGGGCACGTTCACCGTCGAAGTCGAGGCTGCCAACGCGACCAGCGCTGTGCGCACCGAGTTGCGCATCGTCGTCCGCGATGAAGTGCCCGCCTCTCCCGAGGTCCAGGTCGACATCGACAGCGGCGCAGTCCCCGGGCTGAGCACCGGTGTCGCTACCGCGTCCGTGCGCAACCCAACCACAGGTTCTGCCGCATACACGGTGACCGTCGCGGGGTCGGACGGACAAACGGTGTCGAGCGACCGGCTTACGATCGGGGCGGGCGCCGAAGGCGTCACGCAATTCACGGGGCTGGCTGCGGCGACCTACACCGTGACGACAGTCGGCGACGACGGTTCCGCCGCTGTGACGACCTCCATCGTGATGCCCGCGGGCGTGTTCGACTCACGTCCCGCCCCGTGGAAGTCCGCCAGCCTCGGTGGCGCGACCGCTCAGTCGATGGGAGTCGAAGGGTCACAGCTGGCGATTGTGAAGGGACGTGCCGCCGACATCAGCGGTGAGAACGCGCCCAAGACCGACTCTTACAACGCCCTCTATCTCGAAGACGTGCTTGGTCGCGACGACTCGGTGCAGGTAACTGTCACCGGCCAGGAGGGAGTGAGTGACTTCACGAAGTCCGGCATCATCATCCGCGACGACCTGGCTGTCTCGACCGCTGGTAGCGATGGCAGCGCGAACGGTTCGGGCGCGTCCAGTGGTCAGGCTGCGCTCGTGCTGACGCCCACCCGAGGAGTGCGTTTCACGGTGGAGAACGGCGGCCAGAACTGGTACCCGATCGAAGCGGGGGAGACCACGGCTTGGAACGTGGCGCAGACGATCCCCGTCCCAGTAACGCTCAAGCTCGCCCGAACGGGGGGCACCACGCTGGAGGCGTCCTACTCCATCGACGGCGGACGGACTTTCACGGTGATCGCCACCAAGACTGGGTTCTTCGCTTCAGGTGCAGACAAGGCGATCGATGCCGGAATCGTCCACGTGCCGCGTGGGGGCGTTTCGGGAGCGGCGTCGACGGCGGCG
Organism: uncultured Actinomycetota bacterium; assembly: GCA_963764435.1. Lineage (GTDB taxonomy): Bacteria > Actinomycetota > Actinomycetes > Actinomycetales > Microbacteriaceae > Agromyces. Next base: position 148,299 of record CAVXSL010000001.1, read on the forward strand.
TTCCGGGACTTCCTGGTCGGTGCTCAGATCACGGCCCCCGCCGTGAACGTCAAGGCCGTCTCGCCGGACACCGATGGTCGTCACGACGGCGTCGCAGAGGTGTCGGTGTCGAACCCCACCGCTCGCGAGATGTTCGCGCGGGTCGTGCTCGCGCCGGTCGGGAGCTCGCGAAGCGTATACGGGAACAGCGTTGCCGTGGGCGCTGGAGCAACAGTGAAACTCGAGGTCGGAGGCCTTTCATCGGGCGACTATGAGGTGACCGTGGTGGACAAGGTCAGCGGCATCGGCGACACCGCGCGGGTGACGATCGCCGCCGCCGTCGGCGGTCCGCGACTCGAGCTCGGTGTTCAGGCGACGCCGAAGAAGTTGGGTGGCAAGGTCTACCTGTCGGTTGTGGCGACGAACGAGGACTCGGTTCCGGTGGATGTGGTGATCACGACCGTTTATGGGAACAAGGCGTTCAAGAGCGTCCAGCCAGGTACGTCGGTGAGTGTGTCGATCAACTCCAAGCTCGGCTCCGTGCCGGCGGGTGAGGCGACTGTCAAGGTCACCGGTGTTGTGAATGGTGAATTGGTCACCGAAACGAAGACCGCCTCTTACGGGGCGTTCCCGGCCGCGCCGTAGGCGAGGCGTGGATACAGGTTCGGGGCGGGGTTGTGTCTGACTCCGCCCCGGACCTTCCGAAACATCCCTTGGATCTGACTCCGATCCGCTCATTCTCCTCGATGGCCGCGAACTGCCGTTCGTCGTCGACGATCAACATCGGGTCGGCATTGAGGGCGAGGCGGCCGGGCAGGTTGACTTCGAATCCCGGGCGCGGGACCGGCTCAGCGACGCTTAGGCTGTCGGCATGGAGTCCGTGGAGCCCGCCACCGCCGGGTTCGGCGTCGCGGTCGCGCAGTTCGCTCCGGGCGCCGACCGTGCGGCGAACCTCGCCGAGATCACCAGGCTCGCTGAGCTGGCGGTCGCCCGCGGAGCTCGGCTCGTGGTCTTCCCGGAGTACTCGAGCTACTTCACGCCCGAGCCGGGCGCGGACTGGCTGGCCGCCGCCGAGCCTGTGGAGGGACCGTTCACCGGGCACCTGGCTGCGCTCGCGTCGCGCCTCGGGGTGCACCTGGTCGCCGGAATGATCGAGCTTCTCGAGGGGGATGGCCGGCGAGTCGGCAACACGGTCGTCGCCGTCGCACCCGACGAGGGCGTCGTCGCGCGGTACCGCAAGCTGCACCTGTACGACGCGTTCGGGCAGAACGAGTCCGAATGGATCGCGCCGGGCGAGATCTCCGAGCCCGAGCTCTTCGAGGCCGGCGGCCTGCGCTTCGGCCTGCAGACCTGCTATGACGCCCGGTTCCCCGAGGTGACCCGGCGCATCGTCGACGCCGGCGCCGACGTGGTGTGCATGCCGGCCGAGTGGGTGCGCGGGCCGCTCAAGGAGGCGCACTGGCGGGTCCTCACGACCGCGCGCGCACTCGAGAACACGATGTACGTGGCCGCGGCCGACCATGCCCCGCCGGTCGGTGCCGGCAACAGCATGATCGTCGACCCGATGGGGGTGGAGCTCGTGACCGTCGGCGAGGCCACGGATGTCGCAGTGGCCTGGATGTCCCGCGAGCGCATCGTCGCCGTGCGACGCGTGAACCCGTCGCTCGTGCTGCGCCGGTTCGAGGTGACGGAGCGTCTCAGCCCACCGTGAGCCGTGCGAGCCGCGCCGACGCCTCCTCGAGCACGTCGCGCCGCTTGCAGAAGGCGAACCGCACGAGGCTGCGGTAGGCGTCCTGGCGATCGGGATGCGCGAACGCCGACACCGGAACGCCCACCACGCCGGCCCGCCCGGGCAGCTCGCGGCAGAGCGCGGCGCCATCGCGGTACCCGAGTGGGGCGGCATCCGCGACGACGAAGTAGCCCGCGTCGGGCAGCGAGACCGTGAAGCCCGCCGCATCCAGTCCCGAGGCGAGCAGGTCGCGCTTGCCGCGGAGCTCGGCCGCGGCATCCGTGAACACCCGATCGGGCAGGCCGAGGCCGAGGGCGATCGCCGGCTGGAACGGCGCTCCGTTCACGAACGTGAGGTACTGCTTCACCGCCAGCACGCTCGTCACGAGCGGTGCGGGTGCCGTGAGCCAGCCGATCTTCCACCCCGTGGTGCTGAAGGTCTTGCCGCCCGACGAGATGGAGATCGTGCGCTCGCGGGCGCCGGGAATCGTCGCGATCGGCGTGTGCGGCACGCCGAACGTGAGGTGCTCGTAGACCTCGTCGGTGACGATGATCGCGTCATGGCGCTGGGCGAGCCGCACGATGTGCTCGAGGGTGTCGGCGCCCAGCACGGTGCCCGTGGGGTTGTGCGGCGAGTTCACGAGGATGATCCGGGTGCGGTCGGTGACGGCGGCCTCGAGCTCGTGGGGTTCGGGATTCCAGTCGGGGAACCGCAGCGGCACCGTGCGATGCACCCCGCCCGCGCGAGCGATGAGTGCCGCATACGCGTCGTAGTACGGCTCGAAGGTCACCACCTCGTCGCCCGTGTCGACGAGCGCGAGGATGGTCGCCGCAAGCGCCTCGGTGGCGCCGGCGGTGACGAGCACCTCGGATGCCGCATCGAGATCGACGCCGTAGAACCTGCGCTGGTGCGCAGCGATCGCCTCGCGCAGCACCGGCATGCCGATGCCAGGCGGGTACTGGTTGACACCGTCCGCGATCGCCTGCCGTGCCGCCTCGAGCACCTCGGTCGGCCCGTCCTCGTCGGGGAAGCCCTGCCCGAGGTTGATCGCGCCGGTGCGCGCGGCGAGCGCACTCATCTCGGCGAAGATCGTGGCGGCGATGCCACCGTCCGGGGCCAGGAGGCCGGCCCCGGACGCCGTACGCTGCCAGGGCCGGAGACCCGGGTCGGGGGAGAAGTCGCTCACGTTTTCACCGTACGTCAGGCTGGGGCGGCTACGCTGTCGCAGGGCGATTCCGGCGGCGGCATCCGCGTTCGGATGACTCACTGCGTGGGGATAGCCGGATCACAGACTTCGCCGATGCCGTACATAGCTTCCGGCGGGATGCTGGCATCGCTTTGGAAGGGAGCAGACCATGACCGACACCACTGACGGCCCCACCGGGGAGGCCCGCGAGGGCGATGTGACCGAGACGTCCGCCGTGCCCCAGCACGCCGACGAGGTATCCGACCGGGACGCGACGACACCGACCCCCGCGGCAGCGACTTCGGCGCCCGCCCCGGCGACCCGTGCGCCGGAATCCACTGCACCGTCGTCCGGTGCCGCGGCGGGATCCGCTCAGCCGACGGCGCCCACGCAGCCCTTCACCGGCCAGGTGCCCCCGGCATTCGGCGGCGCTCGCCCCGCCGAGGCGGAGCCGGCGCCCAAGCCGCGCCGAGTCGGGCTCGGCGTCGCAGCCGCGATCGTGGCCGCCGCCCTCCTCGGCGGCGCCTCGGGTGCAGGCATCACCGCCCTGATCACGAGCAACGAGGCTCCCAGCTCGAACGACAGCGCCGACAGCGCCCAGAACATCGTCGTGAACGACACCGACTCGGTGAACCAGATCACGGCCGTCGCGGCGAAGGCGAGCCCGAGCGTCGTGACCATCTCGGTCAGCGGAAGCCAGGCCGGTGGAACTGGCTCGGGCATCATCCTCTCGGAGGACGGCCACGTGCTGACCAACACGCACGTGGTGACCCTCGACGGCGCCACCGGGGATCCGACCATCCAGGTCAAGACCGACGACGGACGCCTCTACGACGCCGAGCTCGTCGGCACCGACCCGCTCTCGGACCTCGCGGTCATCAAGCTCGTGGACGCCTCGGGCCTCACGCCGCTCGAGTTCGCCGACTCCGACGACCTCAACGTCGGCGACACGGCGATCGCGATCGGCGCGCCGCTGGGCCTCGCCGGCACCGTGACCAACGGCATCGTCAGTGCGCTGAACCGGTCGATCGACGTGGCCTCCTCGGCCGCGCCCGAGACCCCCGATGACTCGCAGGGCGACCAGGGCGACGGCTCCGAGCAGGGCCCGTTCGACTTCTTCTTCGACCTGCCCGACCCCGACGGCGGCCAGTCGCAGCAGCCGACGGCATCCGGCCAGGTCTCGCTGCCGGTCATCCAGACGGATGCCGCGATCAACCCCGGCAACTCGGGTGGCCCGCTGCTCGACTCCGAGGGCAGACTCATCGGCGTGAACGTCGCGATCCTGTCGACCGGCGGCGCGAGCGCCGAGGGGGGCAACATCGGCGTGGGCTTCGCGGTGCCGTCGAACCTCGCCGAACGCGTCGCGAACGAGATCATCGAGAACGGCACCGCCACGCACGGCCTGCTGGGCGCGACGGTCACCTCGGCGGAGGCCGACGGTGAGAGCGACATCGTGGGCGCCCTCATCTCCGAGGTGAGCGCCGGAGGTGCCGCGGAGCAGGCGGGCCTTCAGCAGGGCGATGTCGTCACCGAGTTCAACGGAGTGCCGATCACCGACCAGACCGACCTCACCGCGCAGGTGCGCGCCCTCCCGGGCGGCGCCACGGCAGAACTCACGTTCACGCGTGATGGCGAGTCGCAGACCGCGAGCGTCACGCTCGGCACGTTCGAGGGCTGACCACGCATCGGACGGGGGCCGGGGTCCTGCGGACCCCGGCCCCTGAGCGTGCCCCCCAACGCCTCCTGTTAGGCTCGATCGACCCGAGCGAGTGAGGAACATGCCCGAGCAGCCCCAGCAGGCGACACCGTCGCCGCTCGTCGGCATCTCCTATGTCATGCCAGTGCTGAACGACGTGTCGCACGTGCGAGAGGCGGTGGAGTCGATCCTCGCGCAGGACTACGCGGGTCCGGTCGAGGTGCTCATCGCACTCGGACCCTCGATCGACGGCACCGGCGAACTGGTCGCTGATCTCGCCGCGCGTGACGCGCGGGTGCGCGTGCTCGACAACGAGGTGGGCTCGACCCCGGCCGGCCTCAACATCGGTATCCGCGCTGCCCGGTATCCCGTGGTCGTGCGCGTCGACTCGCACTCGATGCTGCCGGCCGACTATGCCCGCGTCGCCGTCGGCGTGCTCGAGCGCACCGGCGCCGACAACGTCGGCGGCATCATGGACGCGCATGGAGAGACCGCTTTCGAACAGGCGGTCGCGCTCGCCTATACGACCAAGGTGGGGCTCGGCGGGTCCGCGTTCCATGTCGGCGGGACCGCCGGCCCGGCCGAGACCGTGTACCTCGGCGTCTTCCGCCGCAGCGCGCTCGAGCGGGTCGGGCTGTTCGACGAGACCATCAAGCGAGGCCAGGACTGGGAGCTGAACCGGCGACTCCGCCAGTCCGGCGGCACGGTCTGGTTCACCCCCGAGCTCGCGGTCACCTACCGTCCGCGGTCGACCCTCGAGCGCCTCGCGCGGCAGATGTTCTCGACCGGGCTGTGGCGCGGTGAGCTGGCGCGCCGCTACCCGGCCGCCAACGGCATCCGCTACTTCGTCCCGCCGCTCATGGTGCTGGGAGTCGCCCTCGGCACCCTCGCGGGCGTGGCTGGCCTCGTGCAGCTGGCGCTCGGCGTGGCGCCGTGGCTGCTCCTCGGCTTCCTCGTGCCCGCGGCGTACCTGGGCTTCGTGGTCGCGGCCACGCTCGCCTACGCCCGGGGGTGCGGCCCTGCGGTCGCCTGGCGGTTCCTCGTAGTCTTGCCCTGCATTCACATCTCGTGGGGAGTGGGCTTCGTGCTCGGATACCTCTCGCTGACGAGCAACATCGCCGAGCACACGGGAAGGTGACGCGGATGTCACAAGCCGGTCAGGCCCACGCCAGGCCCACGAGCATCGCCGAGCTGCGAGCGGTCACCCAACCGCCCGAGGTGCGTGGCCGACGTAACGCCGAGCACTGGACGGCGTCGGCATACCTGCGACGGCTCTCGCCGTACCTCACCTGGCTGCTGCTGAAGACCCCGATCTCCGCGAACGGGGTGACGGTGCTCATGATCCTCGTCGGCTGGTCGACCGCCGCGGCCCTGCTCATCCCGGGCGTGTGGGGCGCCCTCCTCGCGGTCGTGCTCGGTCAGCTGCAGATGCTCGTCGACTGCTGCGATGGCGAGGTCGCCCGCTGGCGCCGCACCTCTTCGCCCGCCGGCGTCTTCCTCGACAAGGTCGGCCACTACACGACCGAGGCGCTCATCGCGCTCGCTCTCGGCATCCGGGCCGCCGCGTATCCACTCGAGTTCCCCGCCGACTTCCTGTGGACCACGATCGGTGCGCTCCTCGCCCTCGTGATCGTGCTGAACAAGGCGCTGAACGACATGGTGCACGTGGCACGCGCCAACGCGGGGCTGCCGAGGCTCGCCGACACCCACGGCGAGACCGCGCCGCGCGGCGGCCTCATCGCGAAGTTGCGCAAGGCCGCGCGATTCGTGCCGTTCCACCGCCTGTACCACTCAGTGGAACTGACGCTGATCGCGCTCGCCGCGGCGATCGTGGGCCTGTTCGTCGGGCAGCCGCTCGTCGACCGAGTCGTGGTGGCCGGGCTGCTGCTGCTCGCGGTGCTGTCGCTCGTGGGGCACTTCGTCGCGATCATGGCGTCGAACCGTGTCCGAGCCTGACGAGGGGATCGGGATCGCAGTCGGGCGGCCTCGCATCGGTGTCGTCGTGCTCACGATGGGATCGCGTCCCGACGAGCTCGTCCGCGGCATCCGGAGCGTGCTGGACCAGACGGGGGTCGAGGTCGACGTGGTGTGCGTGGGGAACGGCTGGGACCCGGCCACCGCCGACCCGGCGCTTCCCTCGGGCGTGAAGACGCTGCACCTCCCCGAGAACCTCGGCATCCCCGCCGGACGCAACCGGGGGGTGCCCGAGGTGGACGGAGACGTGCTGTTCTTCCTCGACGACGACGCGTTCCTCCCGGATACGGGGTTCCTCGCCGCCGGAAGCCGCCTGCTGGCCGAGCGGCCGGAGATCGGCCTCGTGCAGCCCCGCGTCGTCGACCCCACCGGCCGTGTCTCGCCGCGGCGGTGGATCCCGCGCATCCGCAAGGGGGACCCGGCGCGGTCGAGCAACGTGTTCTCGTGCTGGGAGGGTGCGGTGCTCATGCCACGCTCCGTGTTCGATGCGACCGGCGGCTGGGCGGATCCGTTCTTCTACGCGCACGAGGGCATCGAGCTGGCGTGGCGGGTGTGGGACACCGACCACGTCGCGTGGTACGCGGGCGACCTCGAGGCGGGGCATCCGGTGATCGATCCGGCGCGACATGCCTACTACTTCCGGCTGAACGCGAGGAACCGGGTGTGGCTCGCCAGGCGCAACCTCCCCGCAGTGCTGGTGCCGCTGTACGTCGGCTCGTGGACGGCGATCCAGGTGTTGCGCTGGGCGCGCCATCCCGCGGCGCTGAAGGCCTGGTTCGCCGGGTGGCGGGCCGGATGGCGCGACGACCCGGGCGAGCGGCGCCCCATGCGGTGGCGCACGGTGTGGCGCATGACCCTCGCCGGGCGGCCACCCGTGGTCTGAGCGCCCGGTGGCCTTCGATAGCCTAGAAAGATGGGTCTTCGGAGAGATGCGGGCAGCGCCGTCAGGCTGGCCAGGGATATCTGGTCGTCGCGGCGTGCCCAGCGCGAGCTGCTGGCGAAGCTCGCCGAGCGGCCGCCGCTCGAGGCCCACCGATACCGCATCGGCGTCTACTTCGCCGACGGCAGGGTGAACCTCTACCAGCTGCGCCAGTGGTACAAGCCCCTCGTGGAGCTCTCGAAGCAGTATCCGGTGCTCATCCTCAGCCGTGCCTCGGGCTCAGCCCTCGAGCTCCTCGAGGAGTCGCCCTTGCCGGTCGCCTACGTGCGACGTGTGGTGGACCTCGAGCAGGTCATCCAGGACCAGGACCTGCACGTCGTGTTCTATGTGAACCAGAACGCGAAGAACTTCCAGATGATGCGCTACGGACGTCGCTGGCACGTGTTCATCAACCACGGCGAGTCCGACAAGATGTACATGACCACGAACCAGTTCAAGGCCTACGACTACTCCCTCATCGCGGGCGATGCCGCCAGGGCGCGGCTCGAGAAGGTGCTCTGGGACTACGACTTCGACAAGCGCGCCATCCCGATCGGGCGCCCACAGGCCGATCACTACCTCGACGGGGTTCCGCTCCCGTACACGCCCGACGATCGCGAGGTCGTGCTCTACGCACCCACCTGGGAGGGTGACCGCGCCGCCGCCGCCTACGGGTCGATCGTCTCGCACGGCGTGCAGCTCGTGCGCGGGCTGCTCGCCACCGGGCGGCATCGCGTGATCTACCGCCCGCACCCGCGTGCCGGTGTGCTGGACTCTGCGTACGGCGCCGCGAACCGCGAGATCATCGCGGCCATCGCCGCCGCGAACGCCGGCGACCCGTCTGCACGGCACGTGTACGACGACGGCCCGTCCCTCGGCTGGCAGCTCGCGGCGGCGGATGTCGCGGTCGTCGACATCTCGGCCATGGTCTACGACCGTCTCGCCGCCGGCAAGCCGCTGCTCGTCACCCGCCCCGTGGACCGCGAGGCGCAGATCGACACCGGCGGCTATCTCCAGGCCTGCGAGTGGCTCGCGGCGTCGGATGCCGCGACGATGGTCGCCCGCGTCGACGAGGTCACGCACGACAAGGCCGCGCTGGACAGGCTCGTCGGATGGGTCGAACACTACTTCGGCGACACCACCCCTGGCGTCCCGACGGCGCGGTTCCACGCAGCGGTCGACCAGCTCATGGCCGAATGGGAGCGATTCGCCGTTCTGCATGCCGGCGACGGCGAGATCGACGAGTTCGAGGAGGCCGAGGAGGACGAGGCGGAGGCGCTCGGCGCCTAGCCGTGTCTAGCGGGCCTTCGCGTCGTGGTCGGATCGGTCGGATGCCTCGGCGTGTGCAGCCCCGGCGCCGGCGTCTGCGGCGTCGCGCTGCAGCGCCCTGCGTCTGCGCCCCGGCTCGACCGGGTGATGCTGCGTCCGGCACGGGACGCGGCTGCCCGCAGCCCCCGGCTCGTGGTGACGGCGAACCCGCCCACCGCGGCGCCGGCGCGGGTCATCCGTGACGTCGTGGTGCGCAGGAGGCCGTCGCCCTGGCGCGGCTCGAGCTCGGCGGGCAGCAACGGCGGCGGCGCGCCGAATGCGAGCCGGGACTGCTGCAGCACCCTGCGGCCGAGGATGTGGTTGCCCGCACCGCCGATCGCCGCGCCGATGCCGAAGGGGATCGCCTTGCCGATGATGCCCGCGCCGCCGCGTACTGCGAAGTGCTTGATGAAGATGCCGCGCAAGCGGTCGACGACCGTACCCATGAGCGCCTTGGGGAGGCTGTTGGTGATGAGTTCGCCCCAATACGCATTACGGGCGACGCCCCGCCCGGTCGCCTGGCCTGCGAGCTGACGCACGAGGTCGACGCCCTCGCGGCCGAGCATGAGCGTCATCACGAGCGCACGAGCACGGTCGGGGTTGTCGACGGCGATGCCGTGCACCTCGGCGACCGACTGGGCGAACAGCGCGGTGGCCTCGAGGAACCCCGCCGTCTCGACGCCGGACAGCGCGAGGGTCACCCCCGTGCCGATGCCCGGGATCACCGCCGTGGCGCCGACGGCCGCGCCACCCGTGGTCACCGCAGCGAGGTAACGGCGCTCGAGGATCCGCACCAGCTGTTCGGGCGTGGCATTCGGGAACCGGCGACGGATGCCGCGCAGGTGCGCCACGACGATCGGGCGCTGGACGGCGAGCACGACGTCGATGCCGCGCTCCACGCCGTGGGCGCGACCCAGGTCGCCGTCGGAGCCCGCTGGAGCATCCGGGCGTCCCTCGCGCAGAGTCTCGGCGCTCATCGAGGTGATCTTGTGCACGCGTTCGGCCATGGTGGAACGATGATATGCGGCGAAGCCGTGGAGGCGCCTGATGGCGGCATGGGCTCGCCAGCCGCGCAGGGATGCGGTATACGTGCGTCGGAGGTCTGGTGCGCCCCCGACTTCGCGAGGCGGTCGCAGAGGTGTCAGGCGGCGCCGTGGTCGGCGTCGTAGCGCTCGAGGACCTCGTCGATCGACGCGTCGAGCACCAGTGCGCCCTTGTCGAGGTAGAGGCCGCGCGTGCAGAAGCGGCGAAGGTCGCGTTCGTTGTGCGAGACGAAGAACAGCGTGCGCCCGCCGGCGAGGAGTTCCTCGATGCGGCGGTAGCACTTCTCGCGGAACGCCTTGTCCCCGACGGCGAGCACCTCGTCGACGAGGAGGATCGGCTCCTCGAGTTGGGAGATGACGGCGAACGCGATGCGGACCTTCATGCCGCTCGAGAGGTGCTTGTACGGGGTGTCGAGGAAGTCGCCGATATCCGCGAATTCGATGATCTCGTCGAACTTCGCGTCGATCTGTCGCCGCGTCATGCCGTGCAGCCCCGCAGTGAGATACACGTTGTCGCGCACGGAGAGATCGTCGACGAAGCCGCCCGTGATCTCGATGAGCGGAGCAACCCCGCCCGTGACCTCGACTGTGCCCTCGTCGGCGATCATGACGCCCGCCACGAGCTTGAGCAGCGTCGACTTGCCCTGCCCGTTGCGGCCCACGACGCCGATCGCCTCGCCGGGACGCACGTCGATCGACACGTTCCGCAGCGCCCAGAACTCGTCGGGGCGGGTACGCCGGCGGCGTCCGGCCAGCAGGTCCTTGAACGAGCGGCGACCACGACGGTTACGCCGGAACCGGATGCCGAGACCCTCGACACGGATCGCAGAAGTCAGCTCGGCGGCGACCGCAGCAGTCGTGGCATCCGTCATCAGATCTCCTTCAACACCTGGCGCACGCTGCCGCGGAAGACGAGGAGCCCCACACCGAACAGGGCGAGCGACATCCCGGCGGCCACGGCGACGTTGAACCAGTCGAGCTCATGGGGGAAGAAGGCCGCGCGATAGAGGCCGAAGATGCCCGTCAGCGGGTTGAACGCCGCCCACACGTGCAGCGAGCTCGGCAGGTTCGAGACACCATAGATGATCGGCGACGCATAGAACAGGAATCGCAGCACGAGCTTCACCGCGCGCTCGAGGTCGCGGAAGAACACGACGAGCGGCGCGACGATGAGCGCAACGCCCACGGTGAGGATCGCCTGCAACAGGACGGCGAGTGGAAAGAGGGCCAGTTCCCACCCGACCGCCGCACGGGACACGATGGCGAAGAAGACCAGAACCGGCAGCGAGAGCAGGAACTCGATGCCCTTCGAGAGCACGATGCGGGTCACCCAGATCGTGCGCTGGATCTTGGTGGAGCGCACGAGCTTCGCATCCTTCAGGAAGGCCCTGGTCGAGTCGGAGATCGCGCCGTTGAACCACATCCACGGAAGCAGGGCCGAGAGCAGGAACACGATGTACGGTTCGGTGCCGACGGGCCTCTGGAAGACCTGCGTGAACACGAACCAGTAGATGCCCGCCATGACGAGCGGATCGAGCACCGACCAGAGGTAGCCGAGCGCTGAGGTCGAGTAGCGCACCTTGAGGTCGCGTGTCGTGAGGAGCCAGAGCGAGTGCCGATACCGTGCCCATTTCGACCGCTGGTACGGATGCGTGTCGGCGTAGCTCACGATCTCATCGTAGATGCCCCCGCACCAGTAGGTTTGAAGCAGGCGGTCGGCGCGTGCTGCGCCCGGTCGGAAGGAGCGTCGTGCACCGCACCAGTACCCGAGTCCTGTTGAGCTGCGCCGCGATCGGCGTGGGCGGCGGACTCGTGGCCGGGGCATCCGGATACCTCGCAGCCGCGTTCGCGGCGTTCGGACCCCTGTTCTACGGCATCACGGTGGGCACCCACTTCCTCCCGAGCGTCGTGGCGCTCTCGTTGCTCAAACGGCCTGGCACGGCGGTGCTCGCAGGTGTCATCGCAGGGGTCGTCGGGACGGCGTTCGCACCGTGGTGGATCTGGCGTTACATCGGAACCGGGTTGCTCGTGGGTGCACTCATCGAATTGCCGTTCCTCGTCACGCGCTACCGCCGGTGGGATCCGTGGCTGTTCTACGTGTCGTCCGGCTTCGCGGGCCTCGTGCTGGCAGTGGCCGTGTTCATCGCCCTCGGGGCGGAGTACTACGCGTGGTGGGCGTGGGCGATCGCCCTGCCGCTCTGGGTGGTGAGCCCCGTGTTCTTCACGTGGGTCGGCCGCCTGGTCGCGGCGCGGCTGGCGAGGGCGGGCGTCGCGCAGTCGGCCTGAGATGCCAAGAGCGGATGCCGCGAGGCATCCGCTCTTCAGAGCCGTGGTACGGCGGGTCACACGAAGTGGTTCGCGCGCTCCAGGTCCTCGGCGAAGTCCACCTCGACGGCGTAGAGGTCGGAGATGTCCATCGGCTCGACGAGCATGCCGTTCTTCTCGATGGCGAGCTCGATGCCGCGCTCGAAGTAGTCCTGGTCGGCCACGCGCGCGAGGTGGGCGAGGAGGGTGGCCTTGTCGCGGCTGGACACGTAGTTGATGCCGACGGCCTCGCCGAGCCCGCCCTTGACGACCTTGGAGAGCTCCCTGATGTAGCCCTCGGCGCTCGTGGTGTACTTCACCTCTTCGTCGGACACCTTGGCGGTGTTGACCGTCACGAAGGACTGGTCGCGGGCGATGAAGGGCAGCGCGCGGTCGAGGATGCGCGGGTCGAACACCACGTCGCCGTTCATCCACAGCACGCCGCCGGCTTGCGACGCCGCGAGGGCGCGCATGAGGCTCTTCGAGGTGTTGGTCTGGTCGTATTCCTCGTTGTAGACGAAGGATGCGTGCGGGAACGCCTCGATGATGTGCTCGAGCTTGTAGCCGACGACGATCGTGACGTGGGCATCTGCGCCGAATGCGTGCTCGATGTTGTCGAATTGCTGGCGCATGATGGTGCGGCCGTCGCTGAGCTCGGTCAAGGGCTTGGGAAGCGATCGCCCGAGGCGGCTCCCGATGCCGGCCGCGAGGATCACGATCTGGGTGGTCACTGCATCTCCTTCGGTGGTCGGATGCCGCACGCCCCTCGCTCGCCGAGTGTTCGCTCGATGTTCATCCGAAAGTTCACATTTGGACACGCCGTCATGTCGAGATACCAGCGTATCGAGTCGGTTCTCCCGCCGCTTCGCGCGCCTGCGGTCCGTAGTGGGATCGTGATCCGACGCTCAGGGAACGCACAGGTTCCCCGCCCCTCAAGGCCATCGTACCTGCGTGCGGCGCGTCGTGGTTGGTAGGTTGTCTGCGTGACTTCCGTTTCGCGCTCAGATCATGACGACGAAGCTCCCGAAGGCACGGGCACGGGGGTGTCTGCCGATCGGGGGACATCGACCGCGCCGCGTGCGCCCTGGACAGCCGCGGACCGGGGTTCGTGGGGGACTGCAGCATCGCCGTCGGCGGCGGGTGGTGACGGTGAGGCGGAGGAGCCCGCTGCGTCGAAACCTACCGAGAAGCCCCGCACGCCGCGCCCCAAGCGAGCCGGCCCCGCGGATGCATCCGCCGGAGCCGAGACGGCGCCCGAGGCGGATGCGGAGCAGCCGGCATCGAAGCGGAACGACGCGTCGCGAGCCGCGTCGTCCAAGGCGGCGACCACGCGTGGCGAGGCAGCGAAGACCTCGGGCGCGGCGCGGGCGTCTGCGGTATCGAGCACGTCGGCGGCGCGGAGCCGGGCAGCCGCGGCAGCGACCACGAAACGGCAGACGCAGCGCGTCGCGGCACTGCTCGCGACCGAGACGACGGCCGCCGAGCGCGCGAGCCGAAAGCCCGAACCGACCCAGTCCCCGACGTCGCAGTCTGGAGCGACCGAGGCCATGAGCGAGCCAGTGCCGGACTCAGGGTCGATGCCCGAGTCGACGGCTCAGCTGCCGATGCCCGAACCATCGCCGACCGAGGTCGACGAGACCACTCTCCTGCTGCCGGTGTCGTCGGCCGAGGTCGACGAGACCACTCGGAGCGGCCGGCGTCGCCGACCGAGGTCGACGAGACCACGCTCGTGCTGCCGGTATCGCTGACCGAGGATGACGAGATCACTCTCGTGCTGCCGGTGTCGCTGACCGAGGATGACGAGACCACTCGCGAGCTGCCGGTGTCGCCGGCCGAGGTGGACGAGACCACTCGTGGCTGCCGGTGTCGCCGGCCGAGGTGGACGAGACCACTCGTGAGCGGCCGGCATCGCCGACCGGGCTCGAAGAGACCACTCGCGAGCCGACGGCGGAGCGAGGCCGGGGCGCGAGTGCCGCCACGCGAACCGCCGCTGTGGCCGCCGCGGCGGCGGTCGCCGACGACGCCATTGCCGGGCCTGCGGTCTCGGACGCCTCCAAACCCAGCGCACCGTCAGAGGCATCGCCTGCTGCGGCGTCCGAAATGTCTGCTCCGGTCGCGGAGGACGAGACGGTCGCCGAGACGACGGTGGACCCGGTCATCGAGCCTGAGGCGGATACTCCGGTGGACGCACGGGTCGTTACCGCCACGCTGGTTGAGGCGCTCGCTGATGCGGGTGTCGTCGAAGTGGCCGCCATCGAAGCGGACCGTGTCACGGTGGATCGAGCTGAGGCGGATCGTGCCGACACGGATCGCGTTGGAACGCTACGAGGTCGCGGTGAACGAGGTCGTCGAGTCCGGGGTGGACGGCGTCGCGGTGGACGCGATCGTCGAGCCGGGGTGGACGTGCGGTGGACGCGTCGGAGCGGACGGTGGACGCGGTCGTCGAGCCCGGGGTGGACGATGTCGCGGTGGACGCGGTCGTGGAGCCCGGGCAAGTCGAGGAGGACGCCGTGGCCGAGCCCGAGGTGGGTCCTCCAGCGGAGGCACCGGTCGCCACGATCACGCTCGATCATGCCTTCTCCGACGAGGCCTTTCCCGATGAGATCTTCTCCGATGCGGCCCTCCTCGACGATGTCGCGGTGGACGCGGTCGTCGAGCCCAAGGCGGACGATGTTGCACCGGACGCGGTCGTCGACGCGGAAAGCGCTGTCGAGGCGAAGACCTTCGTCGAGCCCGAGGTCGGTGCTCCAGTCGATCGGCCGGTCGCCACGATCACTCTCGATGAGGCCATCGCCGATGCAGCGGTCGTCGACGTGTCCGAGGATCTCATCGAGCCCACCGCCCAGCCTGCGCCGGTCGACGCACCGATCCCCGTCGACGCGCCGATCCTTGTCGACGCACCGATCCCTGTCGACGCACCGATCCCTGTCGACGCACCGACCCCCGTCGACGCACCGACCTCGGTCGACGCACCGACCTCGGTCGAGGCGCAGACCTCGGTCGAGGCGCCGCCCGTAGCCACCGAGCGCGCGCCCGAGGCATCCGAGGCATCCGACGCAACGACCAGCGATCGGGGGGTGGCCGTCCTTCCGGCGTCTCGCAGGCCCGAGCAGCGCAAGCAGCGCACGCTTCGGGTCGCCAGAGCGGCCCCCGGGGCGGAAGCGCCACGGGTGCTCGCGATCGAGGGGCTCGTCAAACGCTTCGGTGACAACACGGCCGTGGACGCCATTTCGCTCGAGGTGCGTGCCGGCTCGTTCTTCGGCCTCGTCGGGCCCAATGGCGCAGGCAAGACCACGACCCTGTCGATGGTCACCGGCCTGCTGCGTCCCGACGCAGGCACCGTGCGCATCCACGGCATCGACGTGTGGGCGGACCCCCGTACGGCCAAGCGAATCACGGGCGCGCTGCCTGATCGGCTGCGTATCTTCGATCGCCTCACCGGCGCGCAGTTGCTCTACTACGCCGGCGCGCTGCGCGGCCTCGACAATCGCACCGTGCGAGAGCGCAGCGCGGATCTCATCGCGGCGTTCGGGCTCGAAGATGCCGTGGAGCGCCTGGTGGCGGACTACTCCGCCGGCATGACCAAGAAGATCGCGCTCGCGTGCGCCATGATCCATGCACCGCGGGTCCTCGTGCTCGACGAGCCGTTCGAGTCCGTCGATCCGGTCTCGGCTGCGAACCTCACCGACATCCTCGAGCGCTTCGTGGCGAGCGGGGGCACCGTGGTGCTCTCGAGCCACGGGATGGATCTCATCGAGCGCGTCTGCGACTCGGCGGCGATCATCGTCGCCGGCCGGGTCCTGGCATCCGGCAGCCTCGATGAGGTGCGGGCGGGCCAGACCCTCGAGGAGCGCTTCGTCGAGCTGGCAGGCGGGCGCAAGGCAGCGGAAGGGATGGAATGGTTGCACAGTTTCCCCGACTGAAACTGCGCCTGCTCGGCAACATCTTCCGACGCAGCCCGTGGCAGGTCGTCGGCATCGTGCTCGGGATCATCTACGGCGCCGGGATCGCGGGACTGCTGTTCCTGACCCTCGTCGGCCTGCGTTTCGTCGACGACGTGGAGTTGATCCGCGACGTGTTCATCGTGGCCGGGTCCGCGACGGTCGTGGGATTCGTCGTCGTTCCGCTCGTGTTCGGGGTCGACGACACGATGGATCCCAGGCGGTTCGCGCTGTTCGGACTGCCCGACCGAACCCTCGCGATCGGCCTCGCGGTCGCGGCGATGATCGGGATCCCCGCGTTCGCGCTCGCGATCGTGCTGGCGGGCACCGTCGTCACCTGGTCGCGCGGCGTCGGCGAGACCGTCATCGCGCTGCTCTCCGCGGCGCTCGCATTCGCCACGTGTGTGCTCCTCGCGCGAGTCGCGACCGGTCTCGCTTCCGGGCTGCTGGCCACACGGCGTGCTCGCGATGTGAGCGGCGTGCTCGGCGTGCTGCTCATCGTGCTGCTCTCGCCCGTGATCGTGGTGCTCGCGACCGTCGATTGGGCGAACTCGGGCCTCCGCGTGCTCGAATCGCTGGCCGGCGTGCTCGGCTGGACCCCGCTCGGCGCCGCGTTCGCTGCCCCCGGCGATGCCGCCGCGGGCGATTGGGGCATCGCCATTCTGAAGTTCGTGCTTGCCGCGCTCACCCTCTGGGCGATCTGGCTCGCGTGGCAGGCGCTCGTCGTCAAATTGCTGGTGATGCCCAGCCGTGAGGCCTCCGCGAAGAGCTACCGGGGGCTCGGCTGGTTCGATCGGATGCCGCACGGCGCCACAGGTGCGGTCGCCGCCCGCAGCCTCACGTACTGGGTCCGCGACCCCCGCTACTGGGTGTCGATCATCACGGTGCCGATCGTGCCCGTGATCGTGGTCGTGGCCCTCGGCATCGCCGGCATCCCCCTCACGTACGCCGCGCTGATTCCCGTCCCCCTCATCTGCCTGCTGCTGGGATGGTCGCTGCACAACGACACTGCCTTCGACAGCACGGCGGTCTGGCAGCACGTCGCCTCCGGGGTTCGCGGCACTGCCGACCGCGCCGGACGACTCGTGCCGGTGCTCATCGCCGGCGTGCTCGTGATCGGCCTCGGCAGTGCCGTCACGGTGTTCCTGCTCGACGACTGGCGACTGCTGCCCTCGGTCGTGGGCGTGAGCACGGCGCTGCTCCTCGGAGGTCTCGGCATCGGCTCGATCACGTCGGCCCGGTTCCCGTATCCGGCCGTCAAGCCCGGTGACAGCCCGTTCCAGCAGCCGCAGTCCACCGGTACGGTCACCGCCCTCGTCCAGTCGATCACCATGTTCGGCTCGCTGCTCGTGGCGGCGCCGGCCATCGCGTTCGCTGGACTCGGGCTCTTCGGCGATCCGGTGTGGCACGTCGCGGCGTTCGCAGCGGGCGTGGGATTCGGCGTCGCCGCGCTGGCGTTCGGCATCGCCGTCGGTGGCCGGATGTTCGACCGACGCGGGCCTGAGATCGTCGGTGCCGCGCAGCGCGCGTAGTGACCGGGCACGCGGCATCGGCTCGACCGGCCGGCACTGCGGCATCCGCGCGTAGAATCGAGCGCATGATCGATCCTGTGCGCGCGAGCATCGCCGACCCCGATGCCCCCGGCGGAGGCACCTCCGTGCTCGACCGGGAACTCGAGAAGCTCCTCGAGGAGGAGGCGATCGAGCCGGGTGACCACGAACGGTTCTCGCACTACGTGAAGAAGGAGCAGATCCTCGAGTCGGCCATCACCGGCAAGCCCGTGAAGGCGCTCTGCGGCAAGAAGTGGATCCCGGGGCGCGACCCCGACAAGTTCCCCGTATGCCCCACCTGCAGGGAGATCTACGAGCGGATGAAGGCGGAGTGACGAGCGCGCACCGCCGGAACCGCCTCAGCGGTACGTGGTAGGGATCACAGGCTCGCCACGCCCGAGTCGGAAGGCCTCGATCGGCAGTTCCTGCATGGCCTCGGCGCGGTGCGCGCGCGCTGCGAGGGTACCCTCCGCGCCGAGGAACGCCGGGTTCGCGACGCCATCGGTCATGAGCTTCACCATGAGCGGGCGGAGCCGGCTCCCCGGTTCGAACTCCGCCTCGCCGTCAGGACCGTCGCCGATGAACACGAGCTCCTCGCGGGCGGTGTGCGTCGAATCGAGCCGTCGCGCGGCGTTCTTGCGCCCGCCGACGCTCAGCTTCCGGGTCGACGCCTTGGCGACGGCGACCCACTCCCCGGAGTCGTCGCGGCGCGCCACGAGCTTGTAGACCATGCCGGCGGCCGGATGCCCCGAGCCGGTGACGACCGCAGTGCCCACGCCGTAGGAATCGGCCGGCGCAGCCGAGAGGGCCGCGATCGTGAACTCGTCGAGGTCACTCGTCACCGTGATCCTCGTGTCGACGGCCCCGAGGGAGTCGAGCTGCTCACGCACCTTGGCGACGATGGCGGGCAGGTCGCCGGAGTCGATGCGAACGGCGCCGAGCTGCGTGCCCGCGACGCGCACGGCCGTCTCGACGCCCTGCGAGATGTCGTAGGTGTCGATGAGCAGCGTGGTCTTGGGACCGAACGCGTCGACCTGCGCCCGGAAGGCCGCCTCCTCCGAGTCGTGCAGGAGGGTGAACGCGTGCGCTGCCGTGCCCATGGTCGGGATGCCCCACGCTCGACCTGCCTCCAGGTTGGAGGTCGCGTCGAAGCCCGCGATGTAGGCAGCCCGCGCCGCGGCGATCGCGGCACGCTCGCTCGTGCGGCGCGAGCCCATCTCGGCGATCGGCCGGCCGAGGGCCACTGACACCATGCGTGCGGCCGCGCTCGCCACCGAGGAGTCGTAGTTGAGGGTCGACAGCACGAGCGTCTCGAGCATGACCGACTCGGCGAACGTGGCCTGGATCGTGAGGAGCGGCGAGCCGGGGAAGTACGCCTCGCCCTCGCGGTAGCCCCAGATGTCGCCCCGGAACCGGTAGTCGGCCAGCCAGTCGAGGGTGGCCGCACGCACCACCTCGTGCTCGCGGAGCCACTCGAGCTCGGCATCCTCGAAGCGGAATCGGTCGATCAACCCGAGGAGCCGGCCGGTGCCTGCGACGATGCCGTACCGCCGCCCGTCGGGAAGCTTGCGTGCGAACGCCTCGAAGAGGCTCTCGCGGTGGGCAGTGCCGTCGCGCAGCGCGGCATCCACCATCGTGAGCTCGTATCGGTCGGTGAAGAGCGCAGCTGACCCGGTCACACGGTCAGCCTAGCCGCGGGGTGGCGGGCGTCCCGTGAGGCGGTGGGCCCACCCCAGGGTGGCGGGCGGTGCCGAGACACTGTGGCAACCGGGGGTTGCGGGCGCGCCGCGAGGCATCCGGCTCACCGTAAGCTTGGATGTCGTGACTGACGCACCGATCGGGATCTTCGACTCCGGTGTGGGAGGTCTCACGGTCGCCCGTGCCGTGAAGGACCAGCTGCCCCACGAGTCGATCCTCTACGTCGGCGACCTCGAGCACTCGCCCTACGGACCGAAGAAGATCGCCGACGTGCGCCGGTACGCGCTCGCCGTGCTCGACGACCTCGTGGTCCAAGGCGTGAAGATGCTCGTCATCGCCTGCAACACCGCCTCCTCGGCGATGCTGCGCGACGCGCGCGAGCGCTACGACGTGCCGGTCGTCGAGGTGATCCAGCCGGCGGTCCGCCGCGCGGTCGCCGTCACGCGCAACGGCCGCGTCGGCGTCATCGGCACGGCCGGCACCGTGCAGTCGCGCGCCTACGACGACGCGTTCGCCGCCGCGCCCCACCTCGAGCTCGTGTCGGCGGCGTGTCCCCGCTTCGTCGAGTTCGTCGAGGCCGGCGTCACGAGCGGGAACGAACTGCTCTCGGTGGCCGAGGGGTACCTCGCGCCGCTGCGCGAGGCGGAGGTCGACACGCTCGTGCTCGGCTGCACGCACTACCCGTTCCTGAAGGGCGCGATCTCGTACGTCATGGGGGAGCACGTCACCCTCGTCTCCAGCGATGTCGAGACGGCCAACGACGTCTATCGCGTGCTGGTCTCCAACGGCATGGAGCGCCACGCGTCGACTCCGCCCACCTACCGCTACGAGGCCACGGGTGGGTCCACGAGCGCGTTCCTCGATCTCGCCCACCGACTCATCGCGCCCGAGATCCCGAGCGTCGAGCTCGTCGAGACGGGCGCACTCACCCTTCCCCAGCACGCACGGCTTCGACAGGAGAACGCATGACCGAGGCATCCGACCCACAGGTTTCGAATACCGCGGCGAACCAGGTTCGCGCCGACGGCCGCGCGCCCGACGAGCTGCGACCCGTGACGATCGAGCGCGGATGGAGCGCCCACGCCGAGGGCAGCGCGCTCATCTCGTTCGGCGGCACGAAGGTGCTCTGCACGGCCTCGTTCACGAACGGCGTGCCCCGCTGGATGACCGGCAAGGGTCGAGGCTGGGTGACCGCCGAGTACGCCATGCTTCCGCGTTCCACGAATACGCGCAACGATCGCGAGTCGGTGAAGGGTCGTGTCGGCGGGCGCACGCACGAGATCAGCCGGCTCATCGGCCGGAGCCTGCGTGCCGTCGTCGACACGAAGGGCCTCGGCGAGAACACCATCCAGATCGACTGCGACGTGCTGCAGGCCGACGGCGGCACGCGCACGGCGGCGATCACCGGCGCCTACCTGGCACTCGCCGACGCGGTCGAGTGGGCGCGCGAGCAGAAGTTCATCGGCCAGCGCGCGAAGCCGCTCATCGACACGGTGTCCGCCGTCTCGGTCGGCATCATCGACGGCACGCCGATGCTCGATCTCGCGTACGTCGAGGACGTCCGTGCCGAGACCGACATGAACGTCGTCGCCACGGGCCGCGGCCTCTTCGTCGAGGTGCAGGGCACCGCCGAGGCGGCGCCGTTCGACCGTCGCGAGCTCGATGCCCTGCTCGATCTCGCGCTCGCGGGCAACGCGGAGCTCACGCGGCTCCAGGTCGCGGCGCTCGCAGCCGGGGCCGAGGCGGCCGGCGCATGAGCCTGGAGATCGTGCTCGCGAGCCACAACGCGAAGAAGGTTCGCGAGTTCCAGCGCATCATCGGCGAGCGGATGCCGCAGGCCGTCGTCCTCCCGTACGACGGGCCCGAGCCCGTCGAGGACGGCGTGACCTTCGCTGAGAACGCGTCCATCAAGGCGCGCATCGCCGCCGAGCACACCGGACGCATCGCCCTCGCGGACGACTCCGGCCTGGTGGTCGACGTGCTCGGCGCGGCGCCCGGGATCTTCTCCGCGCGCTGGGCGGGACAGTCCGCCGGCGAACAGGCGAACGTGCGGCTGCTGCTCGACCAGCTCGCCGACATCCGCCGCCCCAACCGCGGCGCCGAGTTCCACTGCACGATCGCGCTCGTAGTGCCGGAATCGGTGCTCGCGGGCGGCCACGAGTTCACCGCCGAAGGGCGCTGGCGCGGCTCGCTCGCGTACGAACCGCGTGGCTCCCACGGCTTCGGCTACGACCCGATCTTCGAGCCCGAGGGCCTCGAGGTCACTGCCGCCGAGCTCCGGCCCGAGCAGAAGGACGCGCAGAGCCACCGGGCCCGTGCGTTCGTCGAACTGCTGCCCGAGCTCGAGCGCGTCGCCGCCCGCCTGGGCTAGCGCGGCGGACGCCTGGTTCAGCCGTCCCCTCCGCCTCCGCCGGATCCTCCGCCCGCGACCAGGGCGTTCAGGTCGCCGACCGGACCGAGGTGGCGGAGCTTGTCGGGATTCAGCTGGTTGCCCACCACCGACACGCGACCGCCGTCGACGTGCAGCATCAGCACGCTGAGCGTCCCGCCGTCCTGGCCGCTGACGCGCAGGGCGGCCTCTCCGTTCGCGGCGGTGCGCTCGAGCCGCGTGTGCAGGCCCGCGCCGCGCCGCACGAGCCCGGCGAGGAAGCGCGCCACGGCGACCGCGCCCGAAATCGGATGCAGGATCGCCGGCGCCTTGCCTCCGCCGTCGCCGTAGAACACGACGTCGTCGGCGAGCACATTCGCGAGGGCGTCGACGTCGCCGGCATTGAGCGCCGCGAAGAAGGTGTCGACGAGGGCAGCGTCGCGCGCGGCATCCGCCTCGAAGCGCGGCCGGCCGTCGGCGATGCGGGCGCGGGCGCGGTGCATGATCTGACGGCACGCGGCCTCGTCGCGATCGACGATCGCTGCGATGTCGGCGTAGTCGAGCTCGAACACCTCGCGCAGCAGGAACACGGCGCGCTCGACGGGGCCGAGCCGCTCGAGCACGGCGAGGAATGCGAAGGACAGCGTCTCGTCGCGTTCGATCCGGTGCGCGGGATCGGCGTCATCGTCGGGCAGCGGCTCGGGAAGCCAGGTGCCGGCGTAGACCTCGCGCGTGCGCCGGGCCGAGCGCAGCGCGTCGATCGCCAGGCGCGTCGCGACGGTCGAGGCGTAGGCCTCCGGTCGTTCGATCGTGTCACCGGCGAGCAGGCGCTCGTGCATGCGCAAGTAGGCGTCCTGCACGACGTCCTCCGCCTCCGTGACGCTGCCGAGCATGCGGTAGGCGATCGAGAACATGAGCGGCCGGAGTCGGCCGGGGTCCGCGGTCGAGGCGGGCATGCTCCGAGCATTGCACACGAGACCGCACCAGGTGTCACAGAGGGCCGCGCCCGTTCGTCGAAGGGGGTGACTGGAAGGGATGAAACGACATGCGAGTCTTCATCGCGGGTGCCTCTGGCGCCGTGGGATCCAGGTTGGTGCCGCAGCTCGTCGCGGCCGGGCACGAGGTGGTCGGCACGTCGCGCAGGCCCGAGCACCTCGGCGCGATCGAGCAGGCGGGCGCGACGGGGGTGGCCATGGACGGGCTGGACTCGGCATCCGTGCGCCGTGCCGTGCTCGAGACGCAGCCCGATGCGATCGTGCACCAGCTCACTGCGCTCGCCGGGGCGGCCGCCGACCTGAAGCACTTCGACGAGGTGTTCGCGGTCACGAACGCGCTGCGCACTCGCGGCACCGATCATCTGCTGGCCGCCGGCGCCGAGGCGGGCGTCAGCCGATTCATCGCACAGAGCTTCACCGGCTGGCCCAACGAGCGCACGGGCGGGCCCGTGAAGACCGAGGAGGATCCGCTCGATCCGTCGCCGACGCCGGCCTCGCGGCTGACGCTGGCGGCGATCCGCTACGTCGAGCGGGTGACGACGGATGCCGGGGGCCTCGCGCTGCGCTATGGCAGCTTGTACGGGCCAGGGAACGCGATCGGTCGAGGCGGCGAGCTGCTCGCCATGGTTCGGACACGGCGGCTGCCGCTCGTGGGCGGCGGGACGGGGGTGTGGTCGTTCTGCCACGTCGAGGACGCGGCATCCGCCACCGCGGCGGCGCTCACGCGCGGTTCGTCCGACGTCTACAACATCGTCGACGACGACCCGGCGCCCGTGTCGGAGTGGCTGCCAGAGCTCGCCCGCTGCGTCGGGGCGAAGCCGCCGATGCGCGTGCCGGCGTGGGTGGCCAGGCCGCTCGTCGGCGAGCACGGCGTGTCGCTCATGACGAAGGTGCGCGGCTCGTCGAACGCGAAGGCGAAGCGCGAGCTCGGCTGGGAGCCCCGATACGCCAGCTGGCGGGAGGGGTTCCGCACGGGGCTCGGTTGAGCCCGGGGCATCGGGGCATCGGGGCATCGGCGGCATCCGGGGGCATCGGGGCATCCGAGCGGCATCGGGGCATCGGCCCCTGAACGCCCGGCCGCCGAGAACGCGACTCATTCCCATCACCGGCGGCCGCGGCATCCGCGCCTACGCTGGAAGGGAGATGACGCACTCCCACGACCACACGCACGCCCACGGGGCGACCGCGAACCGCACCCGGCTCTGGGTGGCGATCGCGATCATCGGCGCGTTCCTCGTGGTGCAGGTGATCGGCGGCATCGTGAGCGGCTCGCTCGCGCTGCTCGCCGACGCCGGGCACATGGCGAGCGACCTCATCGCTCTCGTGGTGGCGCTCGTCGCCGCGATGGTCGCAGCACGTCCTGCGACCGACCGTCAGACCTACGGGTACCGGCGCGCCGAGGTGCTCGGCGCGCTCGTGAACGGCGTGATCCTCATCGTCGTCGCAGTCTCGGTGGCCGTCGCGGCAGTCGGACGGCTGGTCACGGGCTCGGCGGGGGAGGCGCACGAGGTGCAGGGCGTTCCCATGCTCGTCGTCGCCCTGCTGGGCCTCGCCGCGAACGTCGCCGCGTTGCTCGTGCTGCGCGGCGGCGCGGGGGACTCGATCAACGTGCGCGGTGCGTACCTCGAGGTGCTGGGCGACCTCATCGGCTCGGTGCTCGTGATCGCGGCGGCCCTGGTGATCCTGTTCACCGGCTACGAGGCGGCCGACGCCCTCGCGTCGATCCTGATCGCCGCGCTCATCGTGCCGCGCGCGCTGTCGCTGCTGCGCGACGTCATGCATGTGCTGTTCGAATCGGCCCCCGCCGACACCGACGTCGCCGAGATCCGCGATCACCTGCTCGGCACTGCGGGCGTCGTGGCCGTGCACGACGTGCACGTCTGGCAGATCACCTCGGGCTCGCCGGTGTTCAGCGCCCACGTGGAGGTGGAGTCCGAGGTGTTCGCATCGGGCCGGACGGGCGCCCTCCTCGATGAGCTCGGCGGATGCCTCTCCGCCCACTTCGACGTCGAGCACTCCACGTTCCAGCTGGAGCCCGCGGGCCGCGCCGAGCAGGAGCAGCCGCAGCATCCGTGACCCGGGGTGAGCCGGATGCCGCGACCGACCGAGACTCCGGCGCGGCCGCGGCCTGTTTCGGCTACACGGCGAGCAGTCGCGCGTAGTACGCGCGGATGTCGCCGACGAGGTCGTCACGCGCCTCCATCGCCGGGAAGTGCCCGCCCCGCGGGTGCTCGTTCCAGAATGCGAGATGTCCGTCGGGATCGAGGATGCGGCGCATGAGCGGCTCCTCGCCGAACGCGACCATGCCCTGCGGACGGTCGTGGTGGCGTCCCCACGCGACCTGCGCGTGCGCAGCCTCGTAGAGCATGTTCGCAGCGCCGTCACCGTTGCGGCCGAACCACGACACGCTGATCAGGGTGAGCAGGTCGTCGAGATCGACGGCGTCCTCGGGCATGGTCCGCTCGGGGTCGGTCCACTCCTGGAACTTCTCGACGATCCACGTCGCCTGCGCGATCGGGGAATCGGTGAGCCCGTAGGCGACGCTGAGCGGCCTGGTCGTCTGCAGCGCCAGGTAGCCGAAATCCTCGGTGCGGGCGTCCTTGAGGCGTTCGTGGCGCTCGCGCTCCTCTGCCGTCAGGTGGTCGGTGGGAGGCGTGTACGCGGTGGCGATCGCGCCGGGATCGGTCGCGGCGATGGAGCCGAGCACCCGCTCGCCGGCGTCGAGGCAGAGCTGCTCGGAGATGCCGGCCCCCACGTCCTCACCGAACACGGCGTAACGGTCGTACCCGAACGCCAGCATGATCTCGTCGAACGCGCGGGCGGTGCGGGCGATGTCCCAGCCGGGGCTCGTGAGTGGTGTCGAGAACCCGAAGCCCGGGATCGACGGGGCGACCACGTGGAACGTCGGTGCGGGTCCCACGCCCGAGGTCACGCCAGGGCGTTCGGCGAGCACCGGTGCGATGCGGGCGAACTCCACGAACGACGACGGGTAGCCGTGCACGAGCAGCAGCGGCACCGCGGCGTCATCCGTCGAGCGAACGTGCAGCCCGTGGATCGGCTGGCCGTCGACCTCGGTGATGAACTGCGGCAGCCGGTTGAGCTGCGCCTCGGCGGCGCGCCAGTCGTAGGCCGTGAGCCAGTAGTCGGCGAGCCGCTGCGCGTAGGGCACCGGGGTGCCCCGGCTCCAGTCGTCAACGAGCGCGGCGGGCCATCGGGTGCGCTCCAGTCGGGCGCGCAGGTCGGCCAGATCGTCGTCGGAGATCGCGATCGTGTAGGGCCTCAGGTCCATGTCGGTTCCGTCCTCTTCGTCGTGCGAACGCGACGAGTGAACCGGATGCCGCGGGCGCTGTCTTGAACCCAAGCGACACTTCCGGCGGTCGGCGCGGCGCCGTCAGACAGGCTCGTCGCGACGCTTCGACTCCGCGGGCGTGTACCCGGTGAGGCGCTTCACGTCGCGCGTGAGGTGCGACTGGTCGGCGTAGCCGAGCTCGTACGCGACATCCGCGATCGCATCGCCTGCGCGCAGCCGTGCAACGGCTTGGCGGGCGCGGGCGATCTGCCGCACCTGCCGCGGGCTGCGGCCCGTGATGCGGGTGAAGTGGCGCTCGACCGTGCGGGAGGAGACGGGAGGGTCGTCGCCGTGCAGTGTCGCCTCGATGACCTCGTCATGGGCGAGGAGCCCGTGGTCGCCGAGTCCCGCGAGCAGCTCGTCGATACCGGCATAGTCGGGCATGGGCCAGGTACGGCCGCCGAGCTCGAAGTGCCCGGGGTCGGGCATTCGCAGTCGGATGGTGCGGTCGAACATCGAGCTCGGGACGACGTGGGTGAAGTACGTGCCCTGCATGAAGCGGACGCCAACGTTGCGGTTGCCCGCGCGGTACGGCACTGGCGTCGGTCGCGACGACGGGCCGCTCAGCAGCACGCGCGACCCCGTGCCGGAGGGTTCCTCGACGGGCCCGGTGCGCGTGAAGATCATGTCCCAGCATGCGTCGGCCGACGCGAGGTAGGTGCCATCGCTCAGGTCGACCGTGTGCCAGACGACGTCGACGAACGGGGAGGATGAAGCTTTCTCCTCGTAGAGGAAGCTCATGCCGCCGAGTGTAACCCCGCAGCGCTCGCTGAGGGAGGGCGCGGGCAGGGCTTGCCTACGGTCGACCGGCTCCTAACGCTGCTCGGGGCGGTGGTCGTCGCCATCGACGTGCGGCGGCCCGTCGAACACGTCGGGGTCGAGCACGAGCTCCTCGGCCTCCTCGTGGTCGGTGACCACGTCCTCGCCCGCTTGCGCCGCCTTCTTCGCCTTGTGCGCCGACTGGAAGTAGTGCCAGAGCGTGGGGATGAGCGTGAGCACGACGGCGGCGAGGAGGATGAGGTCGATGTACTCCTGCACGAACTCCTTGATCGGCGGGATGTAGCCGAGCAGGAAGCCGAAGTACGTCAGGCCGGCGCCCCAGATGAAGGCGCCGATGGCGTTGTACAACGTGTACTTGCGATAGTCCATGTGGCCGACGCCTGCCGCGACCGGCGCGAAGGTGCGCACGATCGGCACGAAGCGCGCGAGGATGACGGCGAGCCCGCCGAACCGGGCGAAGAAGGCGTTCGTGCGTTCGACGTTCCTGATGCTGAAGATGCCCGATTCCTTGCGTTCGAACACCCTCGGCCCGAACCTGTGGCCGATGAGATAGCCGACCTCCCCGCCGAGGAAGGCGGCCACGGCGATCGCGAGGCACACCCACCAGATGTCGATCTGGATGACGCCGCCGAACGTGAGGATCCCCGCGATGACGAGGAGCGTGTCGCCCGGCAGGAGGAACCCGACGAGCAGGCCCGTCTCGGCGAACACGATGAAGCAGATGACCGCGAGTGCCCAGGGGCCGGCCGTCGAGATGATCGTCTCGGGGTCGAGCCAGGGGATGAGTGCGGTGTGGATCATGAAGGGGGCTCCGGTCGTCGGACGCGGCGGATGCCGGGCCAGCAGGCGGCGTCGTGTCGTTGCAGTCTACCCAGCGGATGTTGCGCGCGGCGTGCGTGTGCGTCCGAATCATCCGCCCGGATGACGCCCGACCCCAGCCCCGGCATGCCTCGCTTCGTGGGATGCCCCGGTGTCGACGCCCTGACGCGCGGGCGGTCGGCGGCTGTCGGCGGGTGCCGATAGCGTCGGCCGCATGAAGCACGGGTTCATCTTCCCGGGAACCGATCCGAACCTGGCCGTGGAGCTCGCGCCGCTCGCCGAGGCATCCGGGTGGGACGCCTTCTTCGTCTGGGAGGGCATCTGGGCCACCGACCCGTGGGCCACGCTCGCGGCCGCCGCCATGGTCACCGAGCGCATCCGCCTGGGCACCATGCTCACGCCCGTGCCGCGCCGCCGCCCGTGGGAGCTCGCCGGCCAGACCATGACTGTCGACCGGCTCTCGAACGGGCGCGTCATCCTCTCGACCGGGCTCGGCGTCCCGGCCGAGTTCGAGGAGCGCTTCTGGATCTTCGAAGACGACCCCGGCCGCAAGGTGCGGGCCGAGCTGCTCGACGAGAGCCTCGAGCTGATGCAGCACCTCTGGCGGGCCGAGCCGTTCGAGTACGAGGGCGCGCACTACCGGGCCAAGCGCACCGACACGATGCTGCCGCCGGCCGCCGTGCAGCAGCCGCGCATCACCACGTGGGTCGTGGGCGTCTGGCCGCGCATGAAGTCGATGCGACGTGTCGCGCGTTACGACGGATGGCTCCCGAACTACGCGCCGCCGGGCGCCGCCGAAGGCGTGGACCCGGTCGTGCAGCAGCGCACCTACACGCCCGAGATCGCCGCCGAGGCGATCGCCTGGATCCACGCCGAGCGCGAGCGGCTCGGCCTCGCCGACCGGCCCTTCGACATCACGCAGGAAGGCACCACGAGCGGCACCGACAGGGTGGCGGATGCCGCGGTCGTGCGTTCCTGGGCCGAGGCGGGCGTCACGTGGTGGCTCGAGGCCGACTGGGCGGTCCCCGCCGACGAGGTCGCGGACTATGCCCGTGACCGGCTGCGGGCGGGGCCGCCTGGGCCGTGAGCCGTCGCGCGCGCCTCCGGGTGCGATCCGGGACGGCGCTCATGTCCGATCGGGAGGATGGGCCCCTCAGGTCCGATCCGGAAGATCGGCATCGCGGTCGGGTGTGAGTCTGCGCAAAACGCGGGGAATCGTTCAGCGACGCCGGTACTCGACCTCGGGGCGGCCCGGGGTGCCGTAGCGACCGGCGCGATCGACGACCCCGGTGTCGGCGAGGTGCTCGAGGTAACGCCGGGCGGTCACGCGCGACAGGTCGAGTGCGGCGGCGAGCTCGGTCGCCGACATCGCACCGGCGGGACCATCCCGCACGGCCGCTCGCACGAGGTCGAGCGTCTCGCGCGTGAGCCCCTTCGGCAGGTCGGCGCGGGACGACGTGCGAAGGGCCGCGAACGAGGCATCCACCTCCTGCTGGTCGGTGACCACGGCGGAGCCGACGCGGGCGCGGTAGTCGCGGTAGGCGCTGAGTTTCTCGGTGAACGCGGCGAACGTGAACGGCTTGATCAGGTACAGGACGATGCCGAGCGACACGGCCGACCGCACCACGGCGGCGTCGCGCACCGCGGTCACCGCGATGACGTCCAGCTCGATGCCGGCGGCGCGCAACGAGCGGCAGAGCTCGATGCCGGTCGTGTCGGGCAGGTTCACGTCGAGCAGGATGAGCTCGATCGGCGCGACGCGGCCCCCGACGGCGTCGCGCAGCATCCGGATCGCCTCGTGCCCGGTGTGCGCGATGCCGGCCGGCGTGAAGCCGTCGACGCGCGAGACGTAGGCGGCGTGCGCCTCGGCGGTGATCGGGTCGTCTTCCACCACGAGCACGCGGATGTCCTCAGGCATCCGCGCCCACCCCCACAGGCGGCTCGACCGGGCGTGCGACCGGCAGGGTCACCTCGAACGTCGAGCCCGTCAGCCGGATTCGGCCACCCAGACGGGTGACCGCCTGCCGCACGAGGGCGAGCCCGATCCCGTGCCCCGCCGCGTGCTTCGTACTCACCCCGAGGTCGAACACGCGGTCACCGTCGCGGGGTCCGCTGCCGCTGTCGCGCACGGCGATGCGTAGGGTGTCGGATGTCGCATGCACCGACACGTCGACCCGGGGCGACGGGGTCGTCGCCGCCGCGTCGAGCGCGTTGTCGATGAGGTTGCCGACGATGGTGATGAGTTCGCGTGCCTGCACGGAGGTGACCCCGAGCCGGTCGGGCAGGTCGATCTCGAACGCGACGCCGCGCTCGCTCGCCTGCGCGGCCTTGCCGAGCAGCAGCGCGAGCAGCACGGGCTCCTCGACCGCCGACAGCAGGCGGTCGGCGAGGGCCTGGCTGAGGGCGAGCTCGGAGCTCGCGAGCGCCGCGGCATCCGCCGGCCGGTCGAGCTCGATGAGCGCGATGATCGTGTGCAGCCGGTTGGCGTACTCATGCGCCTGGGAGCGCAGGGCGTCGGAGAGGGTGGTCATGGTCGCGAGCTCGCCGGTGAGTTCCTGCAGCTCGGTGTGATCGCGGATCGTCGTGACCGTGCCGATGCGTCGGGCGCCGCGGCCGTTGCCGCGGCGTCGTTCGCGCCCGCCATTCCGCGAGACGATGACCTCGCGGTCGATCACGAGCACGTGCGTCGGCGTGATGGTGATCTCGTCGACCACGGCGCCGTCGCGGCCTAGCACCTCGGCCAGGGCGGGCGGCAGGTCGAGGTCGGCGAGCGGCACCGCGACATCCGCCCGACCGACGGTGCGCCGAGGCAGCCCGAGCAGCTCGGCCGCGCGGTCGTTGTAGAGCACCACGGCGTTCGACCGGTCCTGCAGCACGAGCCCCTCGCCGATGGAGTGCAGCACGCCCTCGTAGTACGAGAACATGCGGCTCATCTCGTCGGCGCCGCGACCCCACGTGACCCGCCGCAGGTAGCGGCTCAGCAACCATGCGCCGAGCGCGCCGATGGCGATCATCGCGAGCGCGGCCAGGATGACGGTGGTGATGCGCCCGCCCAGCGCCACCTCCGTGTTCGACACGGTGACGCCGACCGCGACGAGCGCGGTCACCTCGCCGGCTGTGCGGTCGTCCCTGCCTCCGTCGGCGACGACCGGCACGACGGCTCTCACAGACGGGCCGAGCGTCCCCGTGAACGTCTCGGTGAATGCCTCGCCCGCGAGGGCGCGATCGATGTTGCCGAGGAACGGCCGGCCGATCTCCTCGGGGTTGGGGTGGGTGTACCGCGTTCGGTCGGGCGCCAGGATCGTGATGAAGTCCACGCCCGCCTCGCGCGTCACCTCGAGCGCGTAGGGCTGCAGCCGCGCTGATGGGTCGGACGTGCCGAGCGACGTCGTCACGTACGGGTCTGCCGCGAGGGTCTCGGCCACGGCGAGGCTCTTCGCGGCGGCGTCCCGCTCGACGTCGGCGCGTGCGTCGGCCCAGATCCACACCACCGCGATCGTCGCGAGCGCCACGATCATGACGAGCTGCAGCGCGAAGAGCTTGGCGGCGATGCTCCATTCCCGAATCCACCGCATCATGGTCACCTCGCAACGCTGCTCGGTGATCACTCTAGACACGCGTTGCGTCGTTCGGCGCGAACAGTATGAACGCAAACGGATACCGCGGCATCCGTCGATGCACCCTGCCGGTAGTTCCCCGATTCGTCGCCGACCGGCGATGACCGACCAAGGAAGGAAGGGACGGCAATGGCGCTCCAGTCTCAAACCTCGGGCACGAAGCCCCGGCGGAGGATCGACTCCTCGCACTACCTCTACATCGCGGTGATCGTCGCGGTGCTCGCCGGCATCACGGTCGGCCTCGTCGCCCCCGACTTCGCCGTGGGGCTGAAGCCCATCGGCGACGCGTTCGTCGCTGCTCATCAAGATGATGATCGCACCGATCATCTTCTGCACGATCGTGCTCGGCGTCGGATCGATCGCGAAGGCCGCGACGGTCGGCAAGGTCGGCGGGCTCGCGCTGCTGTACTTCATGGTGATGTCGACGTTCGCGCTCGGCATCGGTCTCGTGGTCGGCAACCTCATCCACCCGGGCGAGGGCCTCAACATCGCGGGCTCCTCGTACGACACGAGCACGCTGGAGCCGAAGACGACGAACGAGTTCATCCTCGGCATCATCCCGACGTCGCTGCTGTCGTCGCTCGTCGACGGCAATATCCTGCAGGTGCTGTTCGTCGCGCTGCTGGTGGGCTTCGCGCTCCAGAAGATGGGCCCGAAGGGCACGCCGATCCTCGGCGCGATCCGCCAGATCCAGGCGCTGGTGTTCCGCATCCTCGCGATGATCATGTGGGTCGCCCCGATCGGCGCGTTCGGCGCGATCGCGGCAGTCGTCGGCAACACAGGTGTCGCCGCGATCATCTCCCTCGGCACGCTCATGGTCGCGTTCTACATCACCTGCGCCGTGTTCATCTTCGGAGTGCTCGGGTCGCTGCTCTGGGCCGTGGCGCGGGTCAACATCTTCCGCATGATGAGGTACCTCGGCCGGGAGTACCTGCTCATCGTGTCGACGTCGTCGAGCGAGGTGGTGCTGCCACGCCTCATCGCGAAGATGGAGCACGCGGGCGTCTCGAAGCCGGTCGCCGGCATCACGATCCCCACGGGCTACTCGTTCAACCTCGACGGCACGGCGATCTACCTCACGATGGCGTCGCTGTTCATCGCGAGCGCCATGGGCACGCCCTTCTCGCTCGGCGAGCAGATCGGCCTGCTGGTGTTCATGATGGTGGCCTCCAAGGGCGCCGCCGGCGTGACCGGCGCGGGGCTCGCGACGCTCGCGGGCGGCCTGCAGGCGCACCGCCCCGACCTCGTCGACGGCGTGGGCGTGATCGTGGGCATCGACCGGTTCATGTCGGAGGCGCGTGCGCTCACCAACTTCACCGGCAACGCCGTCGCGACCCTGCTCGTGGGCACGTGGACGAAGCAGCTCGACCGCCAGCAGCTGCGCGCCGTGCTCGCCGGCGACCGGCCGTTCGACGAGACGACGATGAGCGTCGACGACCACCTCTCGCCCGATGAGAAGGTGGAGGTCGTGCGCGAGGAGCGTCCGTCAACCGCCGCGCTCGAGGCGATCGTCGGGGATCTCGACGACGAGAAGGCGGCCCAGGGCCGTGGCCGCTGACCAGGCCGTGACCTCGAGCGTCCCGGTGGGTGCCGCATCCGCGGTGCCCGCCGGGCTCGCCCGGTCGTGGCTGCTCATGCCGGGGACGGTCGACGACCTCGCGGGGCGCGTCGCGGCATCCGCTGCCGACGTGGTCGTGGTCGACCTCGAAGACGGGGTCGCGCCCGACGACAAGGCACGCGCCCGCCGCGCGCTGGTCGCGCTCGCCGAGGTGGGGGAGCGGCCGTGGGTGCGCATCGGCGATGCGGCCTCCGACGAGTGGCGCACGGATGTCGCGCTGCTGCGCGGCGGCGCCGACCTCGTGACCGGCGTGGTGCTGGCCAAGGTCGAGTCGCCCGAGCATGCGCGATGCACCGCCGACGCGCTCGACGGCGCTCTCCCGATGGTCGCGCTCGTCGAGAGCGCGCGTGGCGTCGAGGCGGCGCTGGAGATCGCGGAGGCGCCCGGCGTGGTGCGGCTCGCCTTCGGCAGCGGCGACTTCCGCCGCGACACGGGCGCGGCCGACGACCCGCTCGCACTGCTCTTCGCGCGCTCGCGCCTCGTCACCGCCAGTCGTGCTGCCGGGCTGCCGGGCCCGATCGACGGGCCGACGGTGAGCCGCGACCCGGCGGTGCTCGCAGAGGCGTCGCGGCACGCGGCATCCGTGGGGATGACCGGCCGGCTCTGCCTGCGCAAGGAACAGGTCGTTGCCGTGAACGCGGCGCTCAGCCCCTCGGGCGACGAGCTGGCGTGGGCGCTCGACGTGCTCGACCAGCTCGACCGGTGCGGCATCCGCGACGGAAGCGACCTGCCGCGCATCGCCCGCGCCCAGGGTCTGCTCGGCGCCGCCGCGGCGTTCGGCATCGACACGGATGCCGTGGGGCCGCACGTCTCCGACTACGCGGGCTGACTGGGGAACGCGGTCGAGGGCGCCCGACTGGGCGGTCCCCGCCGACGAGGTCGCGGACTATGCCCGTGACCGGCTACGGGCAGGGCCGCCTGGGCCGTGAGCCGTCGCGCACCTCCGGGTGCGATCCGGATGGGCCCTCAGGTCCGATCCGGAAGATCGACATCGCGGTCGGGTGGGAAGCCAGCGCGTGTCACAGTTCCACGCTGCTGAGCACAGTGGTCGCAGCGATCTTGAGCACCCCTCCGTCCTCCACCAGCCGATACGCCGTCACCTCCTGCACCATCCGCCCATCATCGAAGGTGTAGGTCAGAGTCGCCTGGCCTTGGTCGGGCGCCGAAGCGCTCACGTCGGTGATCGCCACATCGGTGATCTGGCCCCAGAACGCGTCGTACGCACCACGACCTCCGACGTGATTCACCTGGTAGTCGGGGGTCATCAGCGGCCAGGCGCTGTTCAGGTCGCCGGGCATGAGCGCGTAATAGGACGTGATGGCATCGACGACTCGTTGCTCGGCACCCGGCGGCTGCGGCTCCTGCGCATCCTCGTCTGGCGGGCGTGAAGGGGACGGGACGACGGGTGCAGGTTGGGCATCCGGAGACTGGACCTCGGGAGACGGCATCTCGTCAGCCGGCGTTGCTGCAGTGGTCGGCTCCTGACCGGTGTCGGGGTCACCCGCGTTCCCCGTATCCTGGCCAAGCGCACCCAAGAAGATCGCACCGCCGACCACGAGGATGCCCACCAGAAGCAGGATGCCCACCGCCGCGCCGGCACGGCGACGCCGGCGAGGCTCGGCATCCGGACCCGGCGGGGCGATCGGCGGAGGGGTCGGCGGGTGGGCCGGCGAGGCCTGCAGGAGCCATGCCAAGGAAGGGGCTGCTCCGGCTCCCGCCTCGCGCTCCGTCTCGGCGGTGGGTGCGTCCGCTGCGGATGTTTCGTACGCGGTCTCGTCCAGCCGCTCCGTCGCGGCTGTGGTGCCGACGGGGCGTTGCGGCGTGGCATCCGCCGGCACGCGATCGACGGCATCGACGGCGGCGGCACGCCCGAGCGGCACGGTGGGCAGGTCGGATGCCGCGGCGGCTTCGGTACTCTCGTGCATCGCGGACAGCCGGGACGCGATGGACTGCATGCTGGGCCGGCGCTTGGGATCGGTCGCCAGCATCTGTCGGAGCAGCGGCGCGAGCGCTCCGGCGTGCTTCGGCGCGGGGTAGCGAGCGCGCGCAACCTTGTGCAGCAGTGCGATCGCGTTGTCGTCCGCACCGAACGGCGGGGCACCCTCCAGCATCGTGTACAGCGTCGACCCGAGGGAGAACACATCCGACGCGAAGCTCGACTGCTGCCCACGTGCCACCTCGGGCGCGAGGTAGGCGGGGGTGCCGTGGATGATGCCGGTTGCGGTGATCGTCGCGTCTCCGAGTGCGTGCGAGATCCCGAAGTCGCTGATCATCGCCGAACCGTCCTCCGTGATGAGGATGTTGCCCGGCTTCACGTCGCGATGCACGATCCGCATCTTGTGGGCCGCGGCCAAGGCGGAGCTCACGTGCGCCCCGAATCGTGCTGTTTCGCGGGGCGTGAGCGTGCCGTGCTCGCGCAGCAGGACCGACAACGGCGTCGACTCGACCAGTTGCATCACGATGCAGGGCTGGCCCTCGTGCTCCACGACATCGAAGACCGTGACCGCGTGCGGATGGTGGAGGCCCGCGGTGATGCGCGCCTCGCGCATCGCGCGATCTGTCGCGATCTCGCGCTCGCTGTCGGTGAGTTCCGGTTGCGTGCGCAGCATCTTGAGCGCCACCGCCCGCTGCAGGCGCTCGTCCCACGCCTGCCATACGATCCCCATCCCGCCTGTGCCGAGCAGCTTGACCAGCCGGTAGCGGTCGGCGACGAGGGTGGACGGACTGCTCATCGAGTTCGCTCCTTCGAGAGGGTTTGTCATCGACCCCTTCGAGGGTTGTACATGACGGTACGCCGACGCGGCCGATCTCTCATGGGCTTGCGGCCATGGCCAGGGTGTGGAAGGAGGCCGGCGGGTGCTGTGGATAAGTCGACGGCGCGGCATCCGCGGCACTCCAGTATTGGGGCCATGACCGACCCCGTGCGCACGATCGCCGAGCGCGTGCGCATGAGGGTGCTGCGCGAGGGCGTCGACCTCGCCACCGATGGCGCGGTGGCCGCGCGGTACGCGCACGAGGAGGTCCGCCGGTACAGCGAGCGGGCGCTTGCGGGGGCGCATGCGCAGCTCACCGACGAGGTCGGCACGGCTCGCGACGTGGTCGCGTCGATCACCGGGTACGGGCCGCTGCAGCCGTTCTTCGACGATCCCATGGTCGAGGAGATCTGGATCAACGCGCCGACTCGGGTGTTCGTCGCGCGCGACGGCGTGGCCGAACTCACCACGGTCGTGCTGTCCGATCGCGAGGTGCGCGAGCTCGTCGAGCGGAT
The DNA here is from genome assembly GCA_963764435.1 of uncultured Actinomycetota bacterium. Taxonomy (GTDB): domain Bacteria; phylum Actinomycetota; class Actinomycetes; order Actinomycetales; family Microbacteriaceae; genus Agromyces. The sequence goes on from CAVXSL010000001.1 coordinate 184,440, forward strand.
GCTGCAGCACTCGGGCCGGCGCGTCGACCTCTCGTCGCCCTTCGTCGACGCCTCCCTGCCCGACGGGTCGCGCCTGCACGTCGTGATCCCCGATGTCACGCGCGCCCACTGGGCGGTGAACATCCGCAAGTTCCAACGGCGCATCCGGTCGCTCTCGCAGCTCGTCGAGCTCGGCTCGCTCACGCGGCAGGCCGCGGAATTCCTCCGTATGAGCGTGCTCGCCGGTGCCAACATCCTCGTGTCGGGAGCAACTCACACGGGCAAGACCACGATGCTGAACGCTCTCGTGTCCGCGGCGCGCACCGATGACCGGGTCGTGACCGTGGAGGAGACCTTCGAGCTCGACCTCGACGTCCGCGACCTCGTCGCGATGCAATGCCGCCAGTCGAGCCTCGAGGGGACGGGCGAGATCACGCTGCGCCGGCTCATCAAGGAGGCCCTGCGCATGCGACCCGATCGCCTGGTCGTCGGCGAGGTGCGCGAGGCCGAGAGCCTCGACCTGCTGATCGCCCTCAACTCCGGCGTGCCCGGCATGTCCACGATCCACGCCAACTCCGCTGTCGATGCGCTCATCAAGCTGTGCACACTGCCGCTGCTCGCGGGCCGCAACATCGACTCGTCATTCGTGGTGCCCACGGTGGCGAGTTGCGTCGACCTCGTGGTGCACCTCGGCATCGATCGTCATGGTACCCGGCGGGTTGTCGAGATCGTCGCTTCCACAGGCACGGCGACGGATGCCGCGGTCGAGGTCGAGTCGATCTTCCGTCGTCAGGGCGGCGAACTCGAGCCGACCGGGACGCTTCCGATGCGATCGGAGAAGTACGTCGCGGCGGGACTCGACCCCGAGATCGTGCTCGGCCGGAGCGACGCATGAGCCTCATCCTCGGCGGCGCGCTCGGGCTCGGCGTACTCCTGATGCTCTCGCCCCTGCTGTGGCCCGCGCGGCCGGCGACGGCCCCGACCCGGAGCCCGTTCGACACGGCCCGCGACGCGCTGGCACTCGCCGGACTCGGCAGCGTGCCGCTGCCGGTCGTGGCCGTCGTGTGCGTCGTGCTCGCACTTCTGGGCGGCGCGCTCGCGCAGGCCGTCTTCCAGATCCCGGTGCTGACCGTCGTGGCGGCGGTGTTGGGCGGTGCGCTCGTCCCCATGCTCGTATCGGCGCGCGCCGCGCGCAGGCGGGCCGCGAATCGGTCGGTCTGGCCCGATGTCGTCGATCACCTCGTCGCATCCGTACGAGCGGGCATGTCGCTGCCGGACAGCGTTTCGGCACTCGCCGATCTCGGTCCCGCGGCGACGCGCTCGGAGTTCGCCGATTTCGAGGCCGACTACCGCCGGAGCGGCAACTTCTCGCTGTGCATCGACCGTCTGAAGTCGCTCACTCGCAGATCCGACGGCCGACCGGATCCTCGAGACGCTTCGCATGGCTCGCGAGGTGGGGGGAAGCGACCTCACCGCGGTGCTGAGGGGCCTCGCCACGTACCTTCGCGAGGATGCGGCGCTGCGAGCCGAGGTCGTCGCGCGCCAATCATGGATCCGCAACGCCGCCCGGCTCGGCGTCGCCGCACCGTGGCTGCTGCTCCTCGTACTCGCCTCACGCCATGAGACGCTCGTCGCGTACGACTCGACCGCAGGGAGCTTGCTCATCCTGGTCGGGGTCCTCGTCACGTTCGTGGCGTATCGCGTGATGATCGCACTCGGTCGCCTGCCCGAGGAGCGCCGATGGCTCCGTTGAACCCCGCCGCGCTGTCGTTGAGTTCGATCGGGCCGATCGCCATGATCCTTGGAGTCGTGCTCGGTCTCGGCCTCTGGCTCATCAGCTCTACGGTGCCGCGCATCGGTCGTCCTCGCTTGATCGAACGGGTCGCCCCGTACGTCGCCGATCTCTCGCCCGCGGCCCGCGCGATGCTTGCCCGGCGTCCCGCGGATCCCACTCCGGTGTTCGGGCTGATGGTGACACCTGCCGTCCGCTGGCTCCGTGGCGTCATCTCCGAGTGGCTCGGCGGCAACGACACGATCGCCAGGCGCCTGCGCCAAGCGGGATCGACGGCCACCGTCGAGCGATTCCGGGGCGAGCAACTCGCGTGGGCGGCCGCCGCGTTCGTGCTTGCCTCAGCCTTGGCGCTGCTGGCGCCCGCATTCACGACCCTCCCGGTCGTCGTGCGTCTCGCGATGCCGCTCGCGGCTGCCGCGCTGGGAGCCGTGCTCTGCGACTGGATGCTCCAGCGCCGTGCTCGCCGCCGTCTCGCCCGGATCTCGTCAGAGCTGCCCACCGTGCTCGAGTTCCTCACCCTCAGCCTCACGGCGGGCGAGGGGATGCTCGACGCGATCCGACGTGTCACGGACGCCGGCTCAGGGGAACTCCCGTCCGAGTTCTCGCGCCTGGTCGCGGAGGTCGGCACCGGCGTGCCTCTGGGGCGGGCACTGGCCGAGTTGCGCGATGGCCTTGATCACCCTGCGCTGTCGCGGGCGATCGACCAGGTCCTCGGCGCGCTCGAACGCGGCGCGCCGCTCGCGTCGGTGCTGCGTGCCCAAGCCGGTGACGCACGCGATGAGGCCAAGCGCACGATCATCGAGCTCGCCGGGCGCAAAGAGATCGCGATGCTCGTGCCGCTCGTCTTCCTGATCCTGCCGGTGACGGTGGCCTTCGCCCTGTTCCCGGGTTATCTCGTGCTGCAGACCGGGTTCTGATGTCGCCACGCTGCACGACACCGCAACCACGCACTCCCGAGTGCTCCGACGAAAGGACTGACCGTGCGAGAGGCAATGATGGAGCGTCTGCGCGACGAACGCGGCGACGTACCGGGGTGGGTGCTCATCACGCTCATGACGGCCGGACTCGTGATCGTGATCTGGGGACTCGCCGGTCCGGCGCTCAGCGGCGTGTTCGACCAGGCGATCAACCGCGTCCTCGGATTCTGACCGACGATCCAACGGCTTCGCGCCGATGGCGGCGACGGTTCGTCGCGTCGCTCCTGCGGGATGACCGCGGCTCGGCAGTGGCGGAGTTCACGCTCGTGGGCGTGCTGCTCACGGTCCTCGCGCTCGCGGTGGTGCAGCTCGCGCTCGCCCTCCACGTGCGCAACACGCTGCTCGACGCGGCGGCCGAAGGAGCACGTCACGGCTCGCTCGCGGGATCGTCGGCGAGTGACGGCGTCGCGCGCACGAGGGACCTGATCAGCGCCGCGATCTCCGCCGACTATGCGCGTGACGTCACGGCCGGACGGACGTCGGTCGGCGGTGTGCCGGTGATCGAGGTCACCGTCCGCGCCACCATTCCGGTGGTCGGACTCCTCGGCCCGCCGCGGGGACTGGAGGTGTCGGGCCATGCGGCCATCGAGACGCTCGACTGACATTCAGGGCATCCGGGGGGCGACGGCTCCGCCGCCCGCTCCACCTCGCCTCGCTCGCTCCCGATCGAGGTTCCGCGTCGCTCGAGTTCCTCACGGTCGGCATCATCCTGTTGGTGCCCCTCGTCTATCTCGTGCTCGCGGTCGCGTCGGTGCAGGCGGGGGCGCTGGGCGTCGAAGGTGCCGCACGCCAGGCGGCCCGCGTCGCCGTGACGGCCGCCGATCAGGCGGCATCGGATGTCGCGGTGGAGCGCGCGGTGCGCGTCGCGCTCGCCGACTACGGGATCGACCCCGCGGCGGCATCCGTGGATGTCTCATGCGATCGCGCGCGGTGCCTCGAGCCCGGCGGACGCGTGAGCGTCTCGGTGGTCGCGCTCGTGGAATTGCCGCTCGTACCGGATGTGCTGTCGCTCACGACGATCGGCAGCGTGCCCGTCGAGGCGAGCGCGACCCAGACCGTGTCGCGGTTCGCGGGTGCCGCGCCATGATGCCGTGGAAGAGGGCAGGGCTCGAGGTCGACGAGCGCGGGTCGACGCTGCTGCTCACGATCCTCTACGGCGTGCTCGGGATCTCCATCGTGCTCGTGGTCGCGTCGGCGACCACGCTCTACCTCGAGCGCAAACGGCTGTTCACCGTCGCCGACGGTGCCGCGCTCGCCGCCGCCGAGGCGTGGGCGCTCGACTCGGTGCGGGTCGACGGCGACCGGCTCGCGTTCGAGCTCGACGAAGCCGCAGTGCGACGTGCGGCCGGGGAGTACCTCGCGGTGGCGGCATCCGACCTCGACGACGTGGTACTCGTGCGCGCGGCATCCGACGACGGGCGCAGCGCCACGATCACGCTGCGGTCGGTCTGGCGGGCGCCGATCCACACCGACCTCGTGCCCATGGCCGTGCCGATCGAGGTGACCGTGACCGCGAGATCGGTGTTCCACTGACGCGGGTAGATCCCACTAGCGCCCCGAACGAGTTCACGCAGATCGCGCTACCCGGAGGACTACGTCCCGTGACACGATGGTTCCGGGGATTGGGGGACGCAATGGCTGAGTACCCGGACATCGCAGACCACGGACTGATCGGCGACCTGCAGACCGCCGCACTTGTGGCCATTGACGGCACGATCGACTGGTGGTGCCTTCCACGTTTCGACTCGCCCAGCGTGTTCGGATCGCTGCTGGACGCCGAGCGCGGCGGCTACTGCCGGGTGCGGCCGATGACCGACAGCTACGTGACGCGCCAGCTGTACCTGCCGAACACCGCCATCCTCATCACGCGGTTCCTGACCGAGGAGGGCGTCGGCGAGGTGACCGACTTCATGCCCATCGCCGAGGGGGAGGCCACCGACAATCACCGGCTGGTGCGCATGATCCGCGTGGTGCGCGGCAAGATGCGCTTCGAGGGCGAGATCCAGCCCCGGTTCGACTACGGCAGAACGCCGCACACGATGCACGCCGTCGAGGGTGCCGGCGTGTTGTTCACGGCGGGCGACCAGTCGCTCACCGTGCACCGGGTCGGCGGGTTCGTGATGCACGATGACGAACGGGCCGGACGGATCGAGCTCCTCGAAAGCGGCCTCAGGATCACCGGGACCCTCAACGCAGGCGACACCACCGGGGTGATGTTCGAGTCCGGCGGGGCACCGCCGCGCCAGATGGCGCCCGAAGAGCTCATCGAGATGTTCAGGGACACGAGTCGCTACTGGCGAGACTGGAACGGCCGCTCGACGTACCGGGGGCGCTGGCGCGAGGTGGTCGCCCGGTCGGCGATGACCCTCAAGCTGATGACGTACGCCCCGACCGGAGCACTCGTCGCCGCCCCTACGGCCGGCCTGCCCGAGCAGGTGGGCGGCGAGCGGAACTGGGACTACCGCTACACGTGGATCCGCGATGCCTCGTTCTCGGTCTACTCGCTCCTCGGCCTCGGCTACACCGAGGAGGCGGAGGCGTACGGCGCCTGGTTGATGGAACGCATCCACGAGAGCGTCGGCACGGGTTCCGGACCGCTGAAGATCATGTACCGCGTCGACGGCTCGTCCGACCTTGTCGAGGAAACCCTCGACCACCTCGCCGGCTATCGGGGTTCGTATCCGGCGCGCGTCGGCAACGGCGCCGCCGACCAGCTCCAGCTCGACATCTACGGCGAGGCGATGCACGGGATCTACCTCGCCGATACGCACGGCCTTCAGCTCCCGCACGTCGGCTGGACACAGGTCGCTCAGATGCTCGATTGGGTGTGCGACAACTGGGACACCCCCGAGGAGGGCATCTGGGAGACGCGCGGCGGCCGGAAGGACTTCACGTACGGGCGCTTCATGTGCTGGGTGGCGCTCGACCGAGGCATCCGGCTCGCCCAACTCCGTGGCCGACCCGCCTCGATCGAGCGCTGGATCCAACAGCGCGACGCGATCTACGAGCAGATCATGGCGAGGGGATGGCATCCCGAGCGCGGTGCGTTCGTGCAGCACTACGACGACGACGTGCTCGACGCGTCCCTGCTCCTCATGCCCCTCCTGGGGTTCGTCGCCCCGCGCGACCCGAGGTGGCTCTCGACGCTCGACGAGATGGACGAGGAGCTCGTCTCCGACAGCCTCGTGTACCGCTACAATCCGAGCGCGTCGCCCGACGGGCTGCAGGGCTCCGAGGGCACCTTCACGCTGTGCTCCTTCTGGTACGTCGACGCGCTCGCACGCTCGGGGCGCCTCGTTGAGGCGGAGCTCGTGTTCGAGAAGATGCTGACCTACGCCAACCACGTCGGGCTCTACGCCGAGGAGATCGGGCTGACTGGGGAGCAGCTCGGCAACTTCCCGCAGGCGTTCAGCCACCTCGCGCTGATCAACGCAGCCGTGAACCTCGACTACCAGCTCGATCACGGGTCGGGGTACGTGGATCCTGTGCTCACCACGGGGCGCCGGCAGTAGCGATGACGATGGTCGGGGGCGCGACCGACGCGAGCGGCGATGTCCTCGTCATCTTCGGGATCACGGGCGACCTCGCGCGCGTGATGACGTTCCATTCGCTGTACCGGCTTGAGAAGCGCGGTGTGCTGACGTGCCCGGTCGTCGGCGTGGCGTTCGACGACTGGACACTCGACGACCTCGTGGAACGCGCTCGCACGTCCATCGTCGACACCGGGGAACCGCTCGACGACGTCGTGTTCGAGCGTTTCGCCGCCAAGCTGAGGTACGTCCAGGGCGACTTCACGGATGCCGCGACCTACGCGCGCGTCGGTGAGGCCATCAGTGGCGCGAGCACGCCGGTGTTCTACCTCGAGACGCCGCCCGACCTGTTCACCACGGTCGTGAAGGGCCTCTTCGACGCAGGGCTCATCAAGCGGGGGCGTGTCGTGGTCGAGAAGCCATTCGGCCACGACCTGGCGTCGGCGCGGGCGCTCGACGCCGAGCTGCACCAGTACGTCGCCGAGTCGCAGCTCTACAGGATCGACCACTACCTGGGGAAGATGGGCCTCGAGCAGATCCTCTACCTGCGCTTCGGCAACACGATGCTCGAGCCGGTGTGGAACCGCAATTACATCGACTGCGTGCAGATCACGATGGCCGAGGAGTTCGGCCTGGAGGCGCGCGGCAGCTTCTACGATCCGGTCGGCGCCCTGCGGGACGTCGTGGTGAACCACATCATGCTGGTCCTCGCCGCGGTCGCCATGGAGGCGCCCTCCCACGGCGACACCGAGACGATCAAGGAAATGCAGACGGGGCTCTTCCGCGCCACGCGCGACGCCGACGTGCAGTACTACGTGCGCGGCCAGTTCAACGGGTACCGCGACATCCCCGGAGTCGCCGCCGACTCGACCACCGAGACCTACTGCGCGCTACGACTCGAGATCGAGAACTGGCGCTGGTCGGGGGTTCCGTTCTTCATCCGCACCGGCAAGCTCTTGCCGGTCACGTCCACCGAGGTGCGGATGCTGTTCAAGCCGTCGCCGAACCTCGGCTTCGGCCTTCGCGACGAGGACAGCCAACCCGACCAGTTCGTGATCAAACTCGATCCCTCCACGGGCGTGCGGATCGTGCTCACCGCGCAGCGAGCGGATGCCCCGAAGCCAGGCTCGGTCGAGTTCGATGTGGAGTTCGCGGCCAAGGGCGGCGAGGGGCCGACCCCGTACGAGGTCCTCCTCCTCGCCGCCATCACGGGCCGACGCGCGCGCTTCAACCGGCAAGACACGGTCGAGGAGGCGTGGCGCATCATGCAGCCGCTGCTGGACGACCCGCCGCCGGTGCACCCGTACACTCCTGGGACGTGGGGGCCCGCCGAGGCCGAGGCGCTCGTCGCGGCCCACGGTGGCTGGCGCAAGCCGTGGCCCTGAGATCAGCGGATGCCGCAGTCCAGGCCTGACGAGCGACTGGCGCGAGCCCCGGCCTGACGAGCCGCTCTCGCGAGCTCAGGCTCCGTCGATCAGCGGATGCCGCGGTCCGCGCGCCGTGCACCGGCAATGCCCTTTCTCGCAGGGTTTGGGACATACGGTTGGGGACATGAATCATCGCGCGGAGATCCGCGACTTCCTTCGCACACGTCGGGCGAAGATCAGCCCCGAACAGGCGAACCTCGTCGCCCACAGCGGACATCGTCGGGTCCCCGGGTTGCGTCGCGAAGAGGTGGCGATGATCGCCGGCGTGAGCTCCGACTACTACGCGCGCATCGAGCGCGGCAACGTCAGCGGCGTGTCCGACGACGTGCTCGGCTCGATCGCGCGCGCGCTCCAGCTCGACGAAGTCGAGACTGCCCAGCTCTTCGACCTTGCGCGGGCCGCGCGGGCGATCACGAGCCCGCGCCGCCGTGCGGCCTCGCCACAGCATGTTCGTCCGAGCGTGCAGCGTCTGCTCGACGCCTGGACGGGCGCTCCCGCCTGGATCCGCAATGAGCGCATGGACTTCCTCGCCGCGAACCAGCTCGGGTACGCGCTGTACTCCGAGGTGTTCACCGACCCGGTGCGTCCGGCCAACAACGCCCGGTTCCTCTTTCTGAACCACCGCGCGCGGGACTTCCACGTCGACTGGGAGCAGAGCGCCAACGACGTCGTCGCGATCCTGCGTTCCCACGCGGACCGTAACGCCGATGATCGCACCCTCATGGAGCTCATCGGCGAGCTCTCCGCGCGGAGCGAGGCGTTCCGCACGAAGTGGGCGAACCACAACGTGCGCTTCCACCGCACGGGCGTGAAGCGTCTCCGCCATCCCGTGGTCGGTGATCTCGAGCTCGCCTATGAGGCGATGGAGCTGCCGGCCGACCCGGGGCTCACGATGTTCGCCTACACCGCCGAGCCGGCGTCGGCGAGCGAGGAGCGACTCAAGCTGCTCGCGAGCTGGGCGGCGACGGAACAGGACCCGGGATCGCGGACGGTCGATGCTGAGCGCAGGCGGGCGTAGCGCAGGACCGCCGACCAGCGTCGACCCGAACGGAGCAGTCGACCTTCACGAGTCGCTCCGTGGAATACGGACGCCCCCGAGTGCGGAAGGTGGGACTTGAACCCACACGCCCGAAGGCACAGGAACCTAAATCCTGCGTGTCTGCCGATTTCACCACTCCCGCGAGTGCCCCGATCAGTCTAGGCGTCGGCGCCTACAGGCGCGCGCCGGCAGGCGCCGACGCGGGGGCGCGCCGCCCGGGCAGAACGAGCGGCGCGCCGTGGGGTCAGGAGCTGTACGCGGCGCCGAACAGCATCCGTGCGAGCGTGATCAGCATCACGACGAACCCGCCCACGAGGGCGACGGGCGCCCAGAGCCAGCCGACGGTGAAGCCGAGCACGATGGCGACCACGAAGGCGACCGTCCAGATCGCCGCCGTGTAGATGCCGAACCGCGCTGCGGCCGCGGGATCCTCGTCGAACCGATTCGCGAATGCGCTCGTGCGCTGCTGCTCGAGCACCCACGGCTTGTGCCGGTTGGTCTGCGTCGCGCCGAGGTAGCTCAGCTCGCCGATCGCAGCGACCACGAGCAGGGCGCCGAGGATGATCCACGCCAGTTCGAGGCGCACGATGACGACCGCGGTGAACGCGAGTCCTGCGAGCAGCAGCCCGGTCGAGGCGCCGAACGCGACGGCGCGAGCGGTGGGCAGCGGATGATTCGCCGTGGTCTCCTGGCGGAGCGCATCGCCGGTGACGATGCCGAGTGCGGCCCCGAAGACCGCGCAGAGGCCTACGAGCACCCAGGTGCCGATCGACAGCACGCCGACGAGCCCGAGTGCGAGCAGCACGAGCGCCGAGGCGGCGAGGATCGAGAGCAGCACGGTGCGCACGACGAAACCGGCCTTCGGCCGCACCTTGTGGCGGAGTGCGACGGCCGCGGCCGACTCGGCTCGCACCGGGGTGGGCGCGTCGGTACCGGGCGTGTCGCTGCTGCCGTCGACGAGGGCGCGCACATCGCCGAGCTCGGAGATCGCGCGGCGCGCGGCATCCGAAGGCTCGACCCCGGATGCCTCGAGCTCGGCGACGCGGAAGAGGAGGTTGTCGCGGATCTCCTCCTTGAGGTCTTGCGACTCGGGGGTCATCTCGACGCCGTCGAACGCGTGGTCGAGGAGACGGTGGAGGTCGGTGCTGCGCCGGGTGGGGTCGGTGGCGTTCATGCTCGGTTGCCTTTCGTGTGTGCGGGCGATGCGGTGCCCAGGAGGTCGTCGATGATGCCGCGGGTCGCAACCCAGTTCGCGACATTGGAGCGGAACGCGGCGCGTCCGGCATCGGTGATGCGGTAGTACTTGCGGCGGCCGCCCTGGGACTCGTCGCCCCAGTACGCCTCGGCGAGGCCGTCGCGGACGAGACGGCGGTAGCTCGCGTAGAGTGTCGCCTCCTTGATCTCGTAGGCGCCGCCCGTGGCCTCGCGGATCGACTTGTAGATCTCGAAGCCGTAGCTGTCGTGGTGTCGCAGCACGCCGAGCACGATCGTGTCGGTATGCCCGCGGAGCAGGTCGGCCGTGAACGCCTCGCTGTCGCCGATGTCTTGGATCATGACCAATACTGTATCTGATCAAGTACTGGATGTGAAGTGCATCGCGCGGGCATCCGGGAGCTGCTACCTGCACCCGACACGCCCGGGTAACACGTTGCGCGGCACCTCGCGCGCCGCGGCGCACATAGGCATTCGGCGCGGCGTGCGGTTGACTGGGATGCATGACCGGCATGATCTCCTGGCGGCGTCCGGCATGAGTGTCGACCGCAGCGACGACCGGGCGGCGAAGCCGCGACGACGCACGTCGCTGTACGCGATCGTCGGGCTCCTGCTGGCGGTCGGGTCCTTCCTGCTCCCGGCCGTTCCGGCGCTGGTCGCCGCAGCCGGCGGCATCACGCTGGGCTTCCTCGGTCGTCGGCAGTTCAAGCGCGACCCCCGCAGCGGTCCGTCGTGGGTGTCGCTCGCCGCCATCATCGTGGGCGGGTTCGTGTTCGCGAGCCAGGCCGTGCTGCTCGGCGAGCTTCTACATCTTCGGCTGAGGCACCGCGCAGGCGTCGACCGGTCGTCGACTCGCCGGGGGGCGAGACATCGGCCGCGTGTGCGGGCCAAGATGGACCATGGCGACCGACGAGCTCACGGACGTGGCCGACGAGCTCTACAGCCTCGTGCCCGAGGAGTTCACGGCCGCGCGCAACGACCGCGCCAAGGAGGCGAAGACCGACGATCGCGAGCTGGGCCGGCGCATCGGCGAGCTGCGCAAGCCGTCGCCTGCTGCGTGGATCCTCAACCGGCTGGTGCGCGAGCAACCCGACGCGGTCGACGAACTGCTCGACCTCGGCGCCGACCTGCGCGATGCGCAGGGCGCAGGCGACGGCAAGGCGCTCACGGGCCTCGGCTCCGAACGGCGTGCGCTCGTCGCCGGGCTGCTCCAGCACGCGAGTCGGCTCGCGGATGCCGCGGAGCGCCCGCCCTCCCGGGCCGTGCTCGACGAGGTGGAGCAGACTCTCATCGCGGGCACCGTCGACGCGGGTGCCGGCGACGCGCTGCGCACCGGCCGGCTCGTGCGGAGCCTGCAAGCCGTCGGCTTCGAGGACGTGGACCTCGACGGGGCGGTCGCCGGGGAGGCATCCTCTCGGCCCGCGAAGCGGCGCACGACTCGAACGGCATCCACACCAGAGCGGGCCCGCGCGAGCGAGGAGCGAGCGGACACCGAGACGGATGCCGCGGCGGCGAAGCGCGATGCCGCCGTCCGTGCCGAGCGAGCACGCGCCGAAGCCGATGTGCGCGAGGCGCGCGAACGCGAGGAGGCGGCGAAGCGGGCTCTCGCCGAGGCCGAGGACCTGCTGCACGCCGCCGAGTGGAACGCGGACGAGCTGCGCGACGAACGGCACGACCTGGAGACTCGCCTGAAGGAGCTGCGATCCGAGATCGCGGATGCGGAGCGCGACGAGCGTGACGCGGAGCGTGTGCGTGCGAAGGCCGCGATCGCCGTGGACCGCGCGCGCGACGACGTCGAGGCGGCGGAGACCGCACTCGACCGGCTCGGATGACCGGTCCCGGCTGATCGGACGCGGATGCCTCCTGCCACTGCTGCGGGCACCCGTACACCCGGCGCGCGGCTAGGCTGGGGAGGACATGTTGGATCTTGACCTCACGCAGGAGATCGCCGCGCTGCGCGCCACCTTCCGCGACATCCGTGCCGTCGTCGACGTCGCCGCCCTCGAAATCGAGATCGCGCGACTCTCCGAGCAGGCGGGTGCCCCCGACCTCTGGGACGACACCGAGCACGCGCAGAAGGTGACGAGCGCCCTCAGCCACCGGCAGTCCGAGCTCGCCCGCGTGAAGAGCGTCGACTCCCGCCTCGACGACCTCGAGGTGCTCGTGGAGCTCGCGCAGGAAGCCGGCGACGAGGAGACAGCGGGCGAGGCGCGCGCGGAACTCGCCGCGCTGCAGAAGACCATCGGGGAGCTCGAGGTGCAGACCCTGCTCGATCGTGAATGGGACTCGCGCCCGGCCGTCATCACCATCCGCTCGGGTGCAGGCGGCGTGGACGCCGCCGACTTCGCCGAGATGCTGATGCGCATGTACCTGCGCTGGGCCGAGAAGCACGGGTACTCCGCCACCGTCATGGACACGAGCTACGCCGAGGAGGCCGGCATCAAGTCGGCCACCTTCGAGATCGACGCACCCTACGCGTTCGGCACGCTGTCGGTCGAGGCGGGCACGCATCGCCTGGTGCGCATGAGCCCCTTCGGCGCTGCCGGCAAGCGCCAGACCAGCTTCGCGGCCGTCGAGGTGATCCCGCTCATGGAGGAGACCGAGGAGATCGACATCCCCGAGGGCGACATCCGGGTCGACGTGTTCCGCTCGTCGGGGCCGGGCGGCCAGTCCGTCAATACCACCGACTCCGCCGTGCGCATCACCCACCTGCCCACGGGCACGGTCGTGTCGATGCAGAACGAGAAGTCGCAGATCCAGAACCGTGCCGCCGCCATGCGCGTGCTGAAGTCGCGACTGCTCCTCCTGCAAAAGGAGCAGGAGGCCGCCCAGAAGAAGGAGCTCGCGGGCAACATCACCGCGAGCTGGGGCGACCAGATGCGCTCCTACGTACTCGCGCCCTACCAGATGGTGAAGGACCTGCGCACCGACTACGAGGTGAACAACCCGTCTGCGGTGTTCGACGGCGACCTCGACGGGTTCATCGCCGCCGGCATCAAGTGGCGCAAGCAGAAGCAGGACTGAGCCGCGGCGCGCCACCCATCGGGATCCGCCGACCGGGATCCGCCGGGATCACGAGCGCATGGCGAACTTGGCTCGCGCCCTCGTGCGCGCCGCATCGATGAACGCCCGGATGATCGTGATGCCCTCGGGGTCGAGGCGCTCCTCGGGATGCCACTGCACGCCGAGGCAGAATGCTCCTTCGGTCGCCTCGATGGCCTCGATCACGCCGTCCGGCGCGCTCGCGGAAACCACGAGACCATCGCCCAGGTGGTCGACGCCCTGATGATGATGGGATGCGATGTCGAACTCATCGTCGTGCGTGATGGTTGCGAGCAGCGTGCCCGGCTCGATCGACACCGAATGCGACGTGTGCGTCCCGTACTTCACTCGGTGCGGCGTGAGGTCGAAGTGATCGCCGAGGTGCTGCACGAGCGTGCCGCCGAGCGCGACGTTGATCACCTGCATCCCGCGGCACGCACCGAGGATCGGGATGCCGCGCTCGCGGGCGAGCTGGGCGAGCGCGATCTCCAGCTCGTCGCGCACCCGCAGCGGCGGGTCGTTCGACGGATGCGCCACGCTCGCGTACAGTTCGGCATCGAGATCGCGCCCGCCCGGTAGGAAGAGCCCGTCGACGAGCTCGATCAGCCGCTCGGGCTCGTCGACGTGCACATCGACGCTCGGGAACATGAGCGGTGCACCGCCCGCCTCATGGATCGCGGAGATGTATCCATGGGGGATCCCGTCGGTGGGGATGTCCACCCACGCGCCCGAACTCGCGGCCTTGCGATCGGCGACGACGCCGATGAATGGAACGGTCATCGCTCCTCCCGCGGTGGTGGTCGGATACTTGCTTCAAACATACGGATGCGATGGGCGATCCGCAGGGGGTTGCGCGGTGGGTCCCGAATTCACCCGCGCCGGCGCGCCCGCAACCTGAGAGTTCGGGCGAGTCGCTGTCGTGATCGCCATCGGCCTGAATAGGCTCGTTCCGACATGATCCGATTCGATTCCGTCACGAAGACCTATCCGGGTCAGTCGAGGCCCGCCCTGAACGACGTCAGGGTGGAGATCCTCCGCGGTGAGTTCGTGTTCCTCGTCGGCGCCTCAGGCTCGGGCAAGTCGAGCTTCCTCCGTCTGATCCTCAAGGAGGAGAAGCCGACCACGGGCACGATCCACGTGCTCGGGCAGGACCTCGGGTCGATCTCGAGCCGCAAGGTGCCGTACTTCCGCCGGGACCTGGGCGTGGTCTTCCAGGACTTCCGGCTGCTGCCGAACAAGAACGTCTACGAGAACGTCGCGTTCACGCTGCGGGTCATCGGCAAGTCGCGCGGCTACATCCAGTCCGCGGTGCCCGAGACGCTGAAGCTCGTCGGCCTCGACGGCAAGGGCAAGCGGATGCCCCACGAACTCTCCGGCGGCGAACAGCAGCGCGTGGCCATCGCCCGCGCGATCGTGAACAAGCCGCAGATCCTGCTCGCTGACGAGCCCACCGGCAATCTCGACCCCGTCACGAGCGCCGGCATCATGGCGTTGCTCGAACGCATCAACGCCGGCGGCACGACCGTGGTCATGGCCACGCACGAGGCGGGCATCGTCGACGAGATGCAACGCCGGGTCATCGAGCTCTCAGCAGGCGACGTCGTGCGCGACGAGCATGTGGCCGGATACGGCGCCACGCTCGGCGACGTCGATGCCGCCCTCACGGGGGAGGAGACCGCCGACGAGACGGTCGCGGTGAGCGAACCGACACCGCCCCCCGCCGAGGAGGCGGCCGAGGAGGATGCGACCGCGGTCGCGGCCGCCGTCGCCGTATCCGAGCGGAAGTCGGCGAAGCCGAGGGCGGCGACGTCGCCCGCCGCGGGGAAGGCGGTCCGGCCTCGGGGAAGGCACCGGCCTCGGGGAAGGCACCGGCCTCGGGGAAGGCGAAGACCGCGAGGGCGCCGACCTCGGGAACACCGGCTGCGAAGACACCGGCGGCGAAGGCGGGGGCTGCCTCCACCTCGCGGCCGAAGCCGGTGAGAGCCGCCGCCCCGAAGGTCGGCAAGAAGGACATGGAGCAGAAGCGGCCGCTCTACGTGGAGCCCGAGGAGCGCGACGAGGTGACGGATGCCGCGGCGGCCATCACCGCGGCGGCGACCGCGGTCCCGGTCGTGGTCGGCGACGGCGCCGAGGAGCCGGCAGCGGAGGCGGACGGCACCCGTTCGTCCGGGAAGGCCCGGCGGCGGGGCATCCGAGCAGCTGACCCTGGCCGAGCGGCTGGGGTTGCGTGCCCCGGGCGGGCCACGCGAAGGCGACGACCAGCAGGAAGTGGGTCCGACGACATGAGGGTCGGACTCGTGCTCTCCGAGGCGGCGAACGGACTGCGCCGCAACGCCACGATGGTCGTGTCGGTCGTGCTCGTCACGTTCATCTCGCTCACCTTCGTGGGTACTGCCGCGCTGCTGCAACTGCAGATCGCGCAGATGAAGAACTACTGGTACGACCGGGCCCAGGTGGCCGTATACCTCTGCACGTCGGTGTCGACCGCAGCCGGCTGTGCTGACGGAGAGGCCGGCGAGGAGCAGAAGGCCGCCATCGAGTCGCAGCTCGGCTCGGACACGCTCGCGCCGTTCATCGACGAGTTCTACTTCGAGGATCACGAGCAGGCGTACCAGAACTTCCAGGAGCAGTTCGAGGGAACGCCCGCCGCCGACTACGTGACGCCGGAGGTGCTCAACGAGACGTTCTGGGTGAACCTCGTCGACCCGTCGCAGGCCGCGGTCATCGTCGAGAGCCTCGCCGGGCTCGCGGGCGTCGAGCAGGTCGTCGACCAGCGCCGCTACCTCGACCAGATCTTCGACGTGCTGAACGCGGCGAGCTACACCGCCATCACGCTTGCGGCGATCATGCTGGTGGCAGCGGCGCTGCTCATCGCGACGACCATTCGACTCTCGGCGTTCTCGCGTCGCCGGGAACTGGGCATCATGCGGCTCGTCGGGGCGTCGAACCGGTTCATCCAGACGCCGTTCGTGCTCGAGGGCGTCTTCGCGGGGCTCATCGGGTCGGTGCTCGCGGCCGGCGCCGTGGTCGCGATCGTGCAGTTCTTCGTGCAGGGCTACCTCGCACAGAACCTCTCGTTCACGTTCGTCGACCTCACCGATGCGCTCATCGTCGTTCCGGTGATCATCGCAGTGGGCGTACTGCTCGCGGCGGTCTCCGCGGGCTTCGCCATCACGCGGTACCTGCGGGTGTGACGACGAGCAGCGGGTGCCGCGGCATCCGCTAGACTGAACGGCTGCTCCGGGAATCCGCGGAGCCGTTCAATCGATGACAAGGAGCATGTCGTGCCCAGGGAACGCGGTGAGAAGGTCGTCGCGACCAACCGCAAGGCGCGTCACGACTATACGATCGAGGACACCTACGAGGCCGGCATCGTCCTGACCGGCACCGAGGTGAAGTCACTGCGTGAGGGGCGGGCATCCCTCGTCGACGGCTACGCGTTCATCGACGGTGGCGAGATGTGGCTCGACGCGGTGCACATCCCCGAGTACACCGAGGGCACCTGGAACAATCACGCGCCGCGTCGCAAGCGCAAGCTGCTGCTGCACAAGCACGAGATCGTGAAGATCAGCCACAAGACGAAGGAGGGCGGCTACACGCTCGTCCCCCTGAAGATCTACTTCAGCGACGGCCGCGCCAAGGTGGAGGTCGCGGTCGCGAAGGGCAAGCGCGAGTACGACAAGCGGCAGGCGCTGCGCGAGCGGCAGGACAAGCGCGAGGCCGATCGCGCGATGTCGAGCCGGCGGAACCTCGGCGACTGATCGGGGCTGCCGAGCCAGTCAGGTTCGAGCGGATGCCGCGGCCGGTGCCGACGAGACCTCCCGGCGCCCTCCCAGCCGACGTGTCGCCGGTCGGGGGTAGGCTCATCGCGATGGAGACCTCGACCCGCATCCCGGTTCCCGGCACCTACAATTTCCGCGACGTCGGCGGGCTGCCGGCGGTCTCCGGGCGGGTGCGCGACGGCGTGCTGTTCCGCTCCGACGGGCTGCACCGGCTCGGCGAAGAGGGCCGTGCAGAGCTTCGCGGGCTCGGCGTCGGCATCGTCATCGACCTCCGCGACGAGAACGAGGCGCGATTCATGCCCGACGACCTCGACGGCCTCGACGTCGAGGTGCTGCGGCTGCCCGTGTTCGAGGGTTCCGGCGCATCGCAGGGCGCGGGAGGCATCTCGCTCGACGCCCTCTACGAGCGCATCGTCACGCAGCACGCCTCGGTCGTGGTGGACGCGCTGCGCGAGATCGCGAGCGCGGGCGACCGCTCGGTCGTCGTGCACTGCACCGCGGGCAAGGACCGCACGGGCATCGTCGTGGCCCTCGCGCTGCTCGCCGTCGGCGTCGACCGCGGCGCCGTGATCGACGACTACGCTCGCACCGAGGCGAACCTCGCGGGCGAGTGGCTGGAAGAGATGGTGGAGCTCATCGGCCGCTACGGCGTCCCCGACAGCCCCGAGCTCCGGGTGCTGATGGGCGGCAGCCCGCGTGAGGCCATCGAGGGCGTGATCGAGACGCTCGAGCGCGACCACGGCTCCACGCGCGAGTACCTCCTCGCGTCGGGGCTCGAGCTGCACGAT
Source organism: uncultured Actinomycetota bacterium (assembly GCA_963764435.1). GTDB lineage: Bacteria > Actinomycetota > Actinomycetes > Actinomycetales > Microbacteriaceae > Agromyces. Next base: position 202,008 of record CAVXSL010000001.1, read on the forward strand.
CTGGCCGCGCTCGAGCGCCTGCTCATCGACGCCGACGCCTGACGCTCCCGCAGGCTCCGCCCGGTCGGGTCCGGTCCGGTCCGGTCCGACCATGCCGTGCCCGTCACGTCGCCTCGACTGTGAAGCGCGCGTCGACGGATGCCTCGAGCACGAGCTCCGCCGGCGCGAACTCGGTCGCCGGGGCGCCGCCGCCCGTGTCGCCGGCCGCCAGCGTCATCATCGCCTTCGGCGACGAACGGATCGGCTGCGCGCTGAGCATGCCGTGGTCGGCGAGCTCCACGGGCGTCGGTGCGCCGAGTCCGAGCGCGGAGGCATAGACCCGCGCCTTGGCGACGGCATCGGCGACGGCCGCCCGCTGCGTCGACTCCTGCACGCGTCGGCGCGTGGCATCCGTCAGCCGCCAGTCGATGCCGCCGATCGTGAGGTCTGCGGACGTCGCGGCGTCGGCGAGCCACTCCCCGAGCCGGGCGAGGTCGGTGAACACGACCTCGACCTCGGCGCTCGACTGGTGCACGACCGGCAGCTGCCTGCCCTCGCTGTTCCACGGGCGGTACGACCAGACCCGCAGCTGCCCCGCCGACCAGGAGTCGAGGGCACCGGATGCCTCGAGCGCGCGCACCTCGGCGAGCAGCCGCTCGTGCGCGGCGCTCGTGCGCGCATACACGTCGTCGCGTGCGGCGCCCGAGCTTCCCACGGAGAGCGTGACGGCACCGAGCTCGGGTGCGATGCGCTCCTCGGCGCGCCCGGTGACGGCGATCGTGGTCGGCATGTGGGGAGTATGTCACAGGATGCTCGCCACCCTCGGGCACCCGCTGGACGCGGAGCAGAAGGTCACGCCGGGGTGCGCGCCGGCAGCACCCCCGCCCCATCGAAGAGCCGCTCGAACACGACGCCGCGATCGAACTGCATGGCGTACGCCCGCGCGCGTGCTGCCCGAGCCGCGCGCTCCTCGGGATGAAGCGCGAGCGCCTCGTCGATGGCCGCCGCGATCGCGTCGGGGTCCTCGACCGGCACGATGATCGCGTGATCGCCCACGGCCTCGCCGATGCCGCCCGTCTCGGTCGTGATCACCGCGCCGCCTCCCGCGAGCATCTGCTCGGCCAGGGCGATGCCGAAGGTCTCGACGAACTCAGGTCGGGGCTTGCTGGGCAGCACGTATGCGGCGCATCCGGCCATCAGGTATGGCTTCTCGGCGTCGTCGACGTCGTCGAGGAACACGATCCGGTCCGCGATCGGCGATGCGGCGGCAAGCGCGCGCAGCGCGTCCGACGCGGGTCCGCGTCCGGCGATCACGAGGTTGAGGCGCTCGTTCGCAGGGGTGCGCTCGAACCCGGCGATGAGGTCGTCGACCCCCTTCGCCTTGGTCAACCGCGAGAGGAAGAGCACGTAACCGTCGCGCTCGAGGCCGCGGGCTGCCAGTACGCCGTCGATCATGGCAGGGTCGAGGTCGAGGTACTGCGAGGTGTCGATCGCCGGATACGAGATGCGGATGCGCTCCGCGCACTGCTCCGCGAAGTGCGTGCCGTGGAACGCGTCGATCTCGGCGGCCGAGGCGACGATGAGGTCACGCGTGTACTCCGAGACTGCGACGCAGTGGTCCTGGGCGAGGTAGCTCGAGAGGATGTGGGCTGCCGCCCCGAAGCGACCCTCGTCGACGCACGAGCGAACGACGTTCGTGACATCCGAGCCCACCGCCTCGGCGATCGTGGTGACCCGCACCGGCAGTCCCGTGCTCCAGGCGGCGCGGAGCGCGTCGGTGACCGCGACTGTGTGAGGGCTGAGGTAGAGCGAGAGGCACACGGTCGGCACGCCATCGGTGAAGAGCTCGATGAGGCGGCCGGTGATGCCGGCGAGGTAGCGGCCGTCGGGCACCTTGTAGTCGCCCACGGGCTCGGGGCGCTCGACGATGATGCCCGGGCTGTAGGGCAGCATGCGATCGAGCGGCTTCAGCGGCAGACCGGCGGCCTCGAGCCGTTCGATGGGCCAGGTCACGATGCGAACCTCGTCGAACCCGCGTTCCAGGGCCGCCTCGGCGAGGTTGCGACCCTCGACGGAGTGGCCGCAGATCACCGGGTCGGCGCGATTGACGATGACGAGGCGGTTGCGGGGCTTGGCGTTCATGGCGCGTCCTTAGGGTCGATACGGGCGTGCTGCGGGGATCATCGTACGGCCTGCGGCGAGTCAGTCGTCGGACGCCGACGGCGGTCGCGCGATTCGTCCCCATTCGCTCGGCTCCGGGCCGAGCTCGACGAGTAATCGGCCCCCGCGATGCACCTCGTCACCGCGGAGCCAGGTGCGGTTGAGCCGATCACCGTTGAGTGCGACCGATTGCACGTACTGGGCGGGGCCGTCCCTGCGGGGCTCCGTGAATCCGGTGGTCTCGATCCTGAGTTCGCCCTCGCCGACGCGGATCTCGGACTCGGCGAACGAGGGCGCGTTGATGAGGAAGAGGTTCTGGCCCGCCACGGGGAAGAGTCCGAGCGAGGCCCAGACGTACCAGGAGCTCAGCCCGCCGGAGTCGTCGTTGCCGGGCAGGCCCCCACGTCCGGTTCCGAACTGGTTGTGGACGGCGGCGTGCACGACCTCGGCGGTGCGGTCGGGTCGCCCGGCGTACTGGTACGCCCATGGTGCGTCCATGTCGGGCTCGTTGTTCAGGCCCTCGAACCGGCCGAGCGCGTAGCCGTTCGCGATCTCCTCGAGGCTCGGTCGCACGCCCGGCTGGCGCACGGGCTCGGCGTCGAACCCGAAGAACGCGTCGAGCATGCGCACGAAGTGCTCGTCGCCGCCGGCCAGGCCGATGCGATTGCGCATGTCGTGGAGCAGCCGGAACGAGTAGTTGTAGCGGCTGCCCTCGTAGAAGGTCGAGTCCTGGAGCAGTCCGGTGGTGTCGTCGAACGCGTTCACCCATCGGGAGGCGAGCGTCGTGAACTCCTCGACGAGGGCACGGTCGCCGACGCGTTCCGCGACCTTGGCGGTGCACCAGTAGCCGTACGCGATGTCGAGCGTGTGGCTGATCGGGTGGGCGACCCCGCGCAGCAGGAAGTCCTCGCCGTACGTTCGGCGGAGGTCGGTGTGCATGTGCACGAGGGCCCATTCCCAGTCGATGTCCGGCAGGCCGAGCTGGCAGAGGTCGGCGAGGAAGGTCTCGGCGAGCGCGCTGCCCTGCCGCGAGAACCGGTCGCTGCCGCGTGCCATCCGGTACCCGATCGGGAAGTTGCCCTCCTCCTCGCAGATCGTGAGGAGCGCGTTCGCGAGTTCAACCGCCTTCTCGGGCAGGAGGGTCGTGATGAGGGGCAATTGCGTGCGATAGATGTCCCACATCGTGCAGAGATCGAAGACGAACGGCCCGTCGGACGGCCAGAACGGGCTCTCCTCCGGTGCCAGGCACGGCTTGATGAGCGAGTGGTAGAGCGCCGTCGAGAACACCGTCTCACGCTCGGCCGACGGTGTGTCGACCGCGATCGCCTTCAACTGCTGCCGCCATGCCTTCTTCGTGCGCTCGCGACGCTGCGAGAACCGGGCGGGACCCGCGCCGCAGTCGCGCCGCAGGTTCTCGCGAGCCTGCTCGACGCCTCGAAGTGAGAACCCGATGCGCACCTCCACGGTGTCTCCGGGATCGCTCGCGCCGGCCCACATCAGGCCGAACGGCCGGAGCGTCGTGTGGCGGATGTGATCGAAGGCGAGCCGCGTTCCGCCCGGCATCAGACGCCGGTCGTACCACAGCATCTGGCGCCACGACTTGGCGTCGCACTCGATGTAGACGGCGAGCGGTGCGCCCTCCACGACGATCTCGCCCTGCGCGATGCCCGGCCCGATCGACTCGAGGTGCGCCCGAAGGGGAATGGTCTCACCGAACGGGATGGCGAGCCCGCCCAGCGAGAAGTCGATCACCACCCGGGCATTCCGGTTCCGCGGGAACGTGTAGCGATGCACCGCGCTCTTCGGCCCGACCGTGAGCTCTGCCCGGATGCCGGAGGCGAGGGTCGCGGCATAGTACCCGGGCTCGGCGGCCTCGTCGACGAGGGTCCCAGTTGCGGCCGAGCACGTCCAGCGGCTCGAGCATCGGCGTCACGCGGAAGTAGTTGTAGTACTTGCGGATCGCGCCCGTGCCCGACTGCTGGAAGTGCGTGAATCCGGATGCCACGGGCTCGTCGTGAATCGTCGTCGGCACGCCCTCGGTGCTGAGGTCGTACCGACCGTATCCCGTCGGGTAGGCGCCCGAGTAGCCGCATGCCGACACCATGCCAAGCGGATACGTGGCGCCCGGATGCGTGTTGCCCACCTGCGGCTTCGGCCACCACCACGTCGCGGCGATGCCGGTCGGCGTGGGCAGGTCGGTGGCTTCGGTGCCGATGAACGGATCGACCCGCCCGATCATGCGACTCCCGGACGGCCGCCGCGGGCGCCGCCATACGCCGGCCACGGCACGCTGCGCGCGCCGGCCTCGGGAGTTTCCATGCCGGGGACGCTACGGGCAACTGATCGACCATGGGTTACGAGCGGATGAACTGTTGCCGAGGGTCCGGCACCAATGACGATCGAATCGGCCACGGTTGACCGCGGCATCCGCTGCGAGGAATGACAAGACGTTCGTGGCTGTTGTACTCTGAAAGGCCGCGAAGCCAGTGCGACGCGGGTTTGGAAATTCCACAGCGTGCGACAACGGCTCGCCGATCCGGCTTCGACCGGAGCGGTGTCACATGGGGATGATCGGTTTCGACATCGCCTGCGAACCCACGAGAAGCGGGCCGAGGATGCAGGGTTATCTCGTGAACGCTCCCTGCGAAACAATAACTGCCAATAAGACGCAGTCTGACTTCGCCCTCGCTGCCTAAGCGAGTCCGATAGTCCGTCAGCCCGGGTTCGTTCCCGCCCCGGTTGCTGGCGTCATCTAGGGAACTTGCTGCGCGTCGTCGCCTGAGCGACGTGCGGGACTCTTTCAGGCTGGGCCTGTCGACTTAGGTGCCTGTGGCAAAGGTCGGGGCCGAGCAGAACGCTTGCACAGGATGCGCCCGGAGAAGGCGTGGAATCACAGCGATGGACGGGGGTTCAATTCCCCCCATCTCCACCATCGGCCGTTGTCGCACACGGACGAGAAAACCCCCGGTCACCCGGGGGTTTTCTCCGTTCTGGGGGGAGTGGACCCGGGTGCTGCGCGTGGCATCACGCGTCGGAGCCGCGTTCGACCACCATTCCGATCGAATGGCGAGCCTACTCGCATCCCTCCATCAGCTGGATGCCGTGCTCGGTCTGACGATTGACGAGCACCGACCCCTGCGAGTCGCAGATCGCGTTCACGAGGAGGGCAAAGCCCTCTCCGTTCTGGTAGTTGCCCTTCTCGCCCGGGAGGCCGAAAGTCCTCCACAGTGCCAGGCGGGACGAATACCCAGACCTCAGGAGCGCCGGGGAAGACGCTGGGCAGCCAAGCCCAGTTGCCGTCCAGGATGGGGCCGTCGGTGCAGACGGCGCCGCAGGGCGCCGGGGGCTTCGAGACATTGATACAGTCCAGCGCCTGCGCGGTGCTGGGGATCAGAATGAATGCGGCGATCAGGCCGACCGCCGCGAGTGCCTTCTTGAACATGTTCCCCCTCATATGCAGCATCGGATACCTCAGGGCATGAGCCTGTAGGGGACTCGTGCACAGACACTACTCAGGTTCAAGCGAGTGTCAATCGATTCGGTTCTGCAGCGCGTGGAGCACGGCGTCGTGCAGCAGGCGAATAAGGTCCCAGCACTTCCACATCAGCCTTTGTCGCACGACGTGCCCGTCGTCCCCGCGGCGCGCGGGGCTTCCTACCCGGTCGTCGGCCGGCGCCCACCTACCCTGATGCGAGAATCTGATCGGAGCTGGCCGTCCAGGGAGGCGACGTGGTCATCAACGTGCGTGGCCTGACCAAGCGCTATCGGGATGTCGTCGCCGTGGACGACATCTCGTTCGACGTCGAGGCGGGCAGTCTCTTCGCCTTCCTCGGGACGAACGGCGCAGGCAAGACGACGACCATCGGATGCCTCACGACCGTGCTGCCCTACGACGCCGGTGAGCTCACCGTCGCAGGCCACGACGTGCGCGAGAACGGCGACGCGGTACGCCGCGAGATCGGCGTCGTGTTCCAGGAATCCGTGCTCGACGCGACCCTCTCGGTGCGGGAGAACCTCGCCGTGCGCGCGCGAGCCTACCTCTCGGACCGCGCGGCGATCGCCGCACGCATCGACGAGCTCGCCGCCCTCATCGGCATCGTTGACTTCCTGAAGCGCCCGTACGGGAAGCTCTCGGGCGGGCAGCGCCGCCGTGTCGACATCGCTCGCGCCCTGCTGCCGTCGCCGTCGATCGTCTTCCTCGACGAACCCACCGAGGGACTCGACCCCGCGAGCCGCGCGACCGTCTGGTCGACGATCCGCGAGCTCCGCCGCAGCGCCGGGCTCACCGTATTCCTCACGACGCACTACATGGAGGAGACCGAGCAGGCCGACCGCGTGTGCATCATCGACCACGGCCGCATCGTCGCCGAGGGCACGCCGCCCGACCTGCGAGCGCGCTACAGCTCGAGCGTGCTGACGATCACCACGCACGACCGCGCGGCGCTCACCGCGCTGCTCGCGGCATCCGGTCTCGTGCCCGCGGCCACGCGGGAGTCCGGCGACGGTGCCGTGGTAGAGGTCGCGGTGTCCGACGCCGCCACGGCGCAGCATGTCCTCGCCGCGCACGGCGACGACGTCGCCGACTTCGAGTTCCGGCACGGGCGCATGGACGACGTGTTCCTCGCGCTCACCGGCCATGGGGCGGAGCACGGCTGATGCGCGTGGCTGAGCTCGGCGTCGTCGGCACGATCATGTCGCGCAACCTGCGCCTGTTCTTCCGCGACCGCCTCAACGTCTTCTTCTCCCTGCTCTCGGCGATCATCCTGTTCGGCCTGTACACGCTCTTCCTCGGCAACCTGCAGGTCGACGCGATCGGCTCGTCCTTCCCGCAGGCCGACGAGGCGGACGTGCGCGCCTTCGTCGACAGTTGGATGTTCGCCGGCATCGTCGTGCTCACGACTATCACCACGCCGCTCGGCGCCCTCTCGGTCTTCGTCGAGGATTCGGGATCGGGTCGGTTCCGCGACTTCCTGGTGTCGCCGATCCGACGCGGTCAGCTCGTGCTCGGCTACCTCGGCTCGACCGTGACCATCGCGGTGGTGCTCACGGCCATCGTGCTGGTCGCGAGCCTCGTGTACCTCCTCGCGGTCGACCAGGTCGTGCTCGATCCGATGACCGTGCTCCGCGTGGTCGGCTGGATCGTCCTCGCCTGTGCCGCGTTCTCGGCGCTGTGGGCCTTCGTCGCGTCGTTCCTGCACTCGACCGGGGCATTCGCGGCGCTCTCGGCGATCATCGGCACGTTCATCGGGTTCATCGCCGGCGCCTATCATCCCGGTCGGCGTGTTCCCGGAGGCGATCCGCACGATCGTCAACGTGCTCCCGTTCGGGCAGTCGGCGATGCTCATGCGCCAGGAATTCACCGCCGGAACCCTGTCCGACCTCGCAGGCGGCCATCCACAGGCGGTCGAGCGTCTCGGGGCGGAGTTCGGCACCACGGCGGCCGTCGGCGACTGGCAGGTCACGGCGCCCTACGTCGTGGCGGTGCTCGTGGCGATGACGGTGGCCTTCACGGCGCTCGCGGCGTGGCGCATCCGCACGAGGATCGCCTGAGGCGCACACGGTTACGCGGTAGCCTGCCGGAGGTGCGACATCCGTCTGCGAAGGAGCCTGTCATGGGGTACATGCCGTACATGCCAGACCCCGACCGCTACGACCGCATGGCCTACCGGCGTTCTGGACGATCAGGCCTGAAGCTGCCGCTGCTCTCGCTCGGACTCTGGCAGAACTTCGGCGACGACCGACCGTTCGACGGACAGCGCACGATGGTGCGTCGGGCCTTCGACCTCGGCATCACGCACTTCGACCTCGCGAACAATTACGGACCGCCCTACGGGGCCGCGGAATCGAACTTCGGGCGGCTCCTCGCCACCGATCTCGCGCCGTACCGGGACGAGCTCGTGATCTCCACGAAGGCGGGCTGGGACATGTGGCCCGGACCCTACGGCGTCGGCGGCAGCCGGAAGTACCTTCTCGCCTCCCTCGACCAGTCGATCGGCCGGCTCGGGCTCGACCACGTCGACATCTTCTACTCGCACCGTCCCGACCCCGGCACCCCGCTCGACGAGACCGTCCGCGCGCTCCACGACGCCGTGCGCTCGGGCCGGGCGCGGTACGTGGGGATCTCGTCGTACAGCGCCGAGGCGAGCCGGCAGATCGCCGGCATGCTGGCCGAGCTCGGCACGCCCCTGGTCATCCACCAGCCCTCGTACTCGATGCTGAACCGCTGGATCGAGGCCGACGGACTCCTGGATGCCGCCGGCGAGCTCGGGTTCGGCGTCATCGGGTTCACCCCGCTCGCCCAGGGCATGCTGACCGACAAGTACCTCGCCGGGATTCCGGGGGACTCGCGTGCGGCCTCCGACGGGCCGCTCGATCGCGGCATGCTCGCCGAAGCGACGCTCGAGCGCATCCGTGGGCTCGCCGCGATCGCCGAGCGGCGCGGGCAGACGCTCGCGCAACTGGCGCTCTCGTGGGCGCTGCGCGACGAGCGGGTGACGAGTCTCGTCATCGGTGCGAGCCGCGTCTCCCAGCTCGAGGAGAACGTCGCCGCACTCGACCGTCTCGAGTTCAGCGGCGAGGAACTCGCCGAGATCGACCGGTTCGCCGTCGATTCAGGCATCGACCTCTGGGCCGACGCTCGGAATGGCGGCGGGTTGCCCGAGCTTCGACCCTGACGGCTTCAGTGAGTACTGAGCTCGTCGAGTTCGGTGCGTTGGTCACCACCCGCTGCGGGTCGGGGTGTGCCCCTCGCGGACCTCGTCGGGCATCGACATCTCGGCCCGTAGCCCGAGCAGCCTGATCGGACGGTCCGGGTCGATCCGGTCGGCGAGTTCGAGCGCTCGCGCAAGCACGACGTCGGGGTCGGATGTCGCGGCGATCTTCTTGCCGGTCGTCTTCGTGATGAACGGCGCGTAGCGCACCTTGAGGGTCAGTCCGATCACGGGGCGACCCTCGGCCGCGACATCCTCGAGCACTCTGGCGACGAGGTCGCGCACGGCCTCGTCGATCTCGGAGGGCTCCGTGAGGTCCCGCTGGAAGGTGGTCTCGCGGCTGTGCCCGCGAGCAATCCACGGTGAGTCGTCGACGACCCGCCCGCCTTCGCCGCGACCGAGCATGCCGTACCAGAGGCCCATCCTCGGGCCGAACTCCGCCACGAGGACGTCGGGGTCGGCGGCGATCAGCTCCGAAACGGTCGAGATGCCGTGCGCGGCAAGACGTCGGGAGACCTTCGTGCCCACGCCCCACAGCTCGATCGTCGGCCGATCGCCCATGACCTCCAGCCAATTGCCGCCCGTCAGCCGGAAGACCCCGCGCGGCTTGCCGAACCCGGTCGCGATCTTCGCACGCACGAGGGTGTCGCCGATCCCGATGCTGCAGTGCAGTTCCGTGCGCTCGAACACGTCCCGCTGTACGTGCCGCGCGTAGGACTCGGGATCGTCGGTCCGAACGCCGATGAACGCCTCATCCCAGCCCAGCACCTGCACGGTCGCGCCGGGCTGTGCCCGCAACGTCGCCATGACCGCCACGGATGCCGCGGTGTAGGCCTCCGCGTCGACCGGCAGGATGATCGCCTCGGGCGCCTTCCGCGCCGCGATCCGCAGGGGCATGCCCGAGCCCACGCCGAACTCGCGGGCTTCGTAGGAGGCGGTCGACACCACTGCCCGTTCCATGGGATCACCCCGGCCGCCGACGATGAGCGGCTTGCCGGCGAGTTCGGGGTGGCGCAACACCTCGACCGCAGCGATGAACTGGTCGAGGTCGACGTGCAGCACCCAGGAGCTCGAGCCTTGGCTCATCCCTTCAGTCTGCCGTTCGACGGGGCCGGGCGAAACGTGAAGGCCGCCCGGATCGGGCGGCCTTCGTCATGTGTGGGACCTGGACTTCGTTCAGTAGGCGGCGCCCTGCAGCGTACCGGTCACGGTACCAGCCGGGTCCCACACGACGCACGAGACCACGCGGTCGCCCTCCGCCCAGCTCTCCGCAGTCGGACGGTAGGAGTAGAAGTCGAGCGTCGACGAGTCGTAGGCGAGGCCGACGAACGGCTGGAACTGCTCGAGGCAGCCCGCGTCGGACTGCTCGGTCACGGCGTCGTCGCCGGGAAACTCGCCGTCGGCGAGCTGGAAGTCGAAGTACACCTCGTCGTCGTGCGGCTCGGTGCACGGTACCACGGGCACCTCGCTCACGACTTCCCCCTCGGGAGTGTCCATGCAGTCGCCCACGCGAAGGGCGAACACGTCGGCCTGGCCCGCTTCGACGATCTCCTGCGTGGTCTCGTCGCGTTCCGGCTGCGGCGCGGGCAACGGCAGCAGATCGCGGATGGCGCTGCAGCCGGTGAGGGGGAGGGCCACCGTGAGGGCGGCGGTGACGAGGAGCAGGCGAGCGAGCGGGCGGCGAGCGAGCACGGTGGGGCCTTTCAAGGTGTGTCGATGATGGGGATGCGCGGGGAGAGGAGCGGATGCCGCGAGCGGAATGCGGCGGCGTCAGCCTATCGATCCGGAAGCCGCCCTTGTTCGACCAACCTGTCGAGATCGAGCGATCTGCTCCGACCCACTTGTGAGCGGCGACGCCCTCAGCCCGCCGCATCACGGAAGGAATCGACATGTCCCTCTTGGCGCTCCCCATCGTGGCGGGGACGGTCTCGACCGTCATCTTCGTGGCGAGCTACCTGCCGATGCTGTGGAAGGCGATGCGCACGAAGGACCTGAGTTCGTACAGCATGAGCAACCTCGTGCTCATCAACGCGGGAAACGCGGTGCATTCCCTCTACGTGTTCAGCCTCCCGGTCGGCCCGATCTGGGCGCTTCACTCCGTGTATCTGGCCGCGGGCGCCCTGATGATCATCTGGTACCTGCGGTTCACCCGTGCGCCTTCTCGCAAGGAGGAATCATGGACATCAACGTCTGGGCGGTAGGTGCCGCCACGGCCACGGCCTTCGTCCTCAGCTCTCTCTGGTACCTCGCCTTCGGCAAGCGGCTCGCCGCTCTCAGCGACGCCTATGCCGGCACCGAACGCACGCCAGTGTGGGTCATCCTCGTCGAAGTCCTGCGGAGCCTGTTCGTGGCCGGTGCCGTCGCCGGCCTCTCATCGCTGATCCGGATCGATGACCTGGCGGGGGCGCTCGCGCTCGGGGCCGTCCTCTGGGCGGCGTTCCCCTTGCCGATCCTCGCCGGCTCGGTCGTACACGAAGGGACGAACTGGCGACTCGCCGCGATCCACGCGGGCGAGTGGCTCGCCAAGCTACTCGCGATCTCCGTCATCGTCTCCGTCTGGAGATGAACCGCCGGGCGCGAAGCCGCGAAGACACATGGATGTGAAGAAGCTCGGCCGCATCCCTGACGGCGGTGCGCAATCCTTGGGGCGGAGGCGCTCGATTCCCGCGAACTGGCGGCGATCAGCGGTCGCCGATCACCGCCACCCGCCGCGTGATGGGGCAGCCTGAGCGCGGCTCGCTGGGGATGCGTGTCGCATGCCACGTTTGGTGCTTTCAGTTTGCGATCGCCCTCGGGTAGATTGCGGGCAACTGCTGCCAATCGCAATCACCTTCGAAGGGTCGCGGATGCCAGACACCACCTGCCACATGTCGATCTCGCTCGACGGTTTCGTTGCCGGGCCGGACCAGAGTCGCGAGCACCCGCTCGGCAAGCGCGGAATCGAGCTCCACAGCTGGCACATCGGCGACGAGCGCGCCAACGAGGCCGACGAGATCGCGGCCGGCTGGCTGATGCGCCCGCGCGGCGCCTATCTGATGGGCCGCAACATGTTCGGGCCGATCCGCGGCGAGTGGGAGGAGGACTGGCGCGGCTGGTGGGGGCCCGAGCCGCCTTATCACGCACCAGTGTTCGTGCTCACCCATCACGCCCGCGAGCCGATCGAGATGGAGGGCGGGACGACCTTCTACTTCGTCACCGATGGCTTCGACGCCGCCTACGCACGGGCGCGTGAGACGGCCGGCGACGATGGCGTAGACATTGCCGGCGGCGCCTCCACCGTTCGGCAGGCGCTTGTCGCCGGGGTCGTCGACGAGCTCACGCTCGACATCGCACCAGTCCTGCTCGGGTCCGGCGAGCGGATCTTCGACGGCGTCGAGTCCTTCGGGTTGGAGCCCGTCGAGGTGCTGCATTCGCCGCTGGCCACGCACATCCGCTACCGCCGGGCGAGCTGAAGGCCGGTTCCCGATACGACTGCCAGGCAACGTCCGACACGGTATCGTCACGTCGTGTGATCGTTTGGCTCAACGGCACCCACGGCGTGGGCAAGACAACGACGACGCTGGTGATGCCGATGACCGTGCTGGTCGAGCAGTACTGGCGAGAAATCAATGACGGGCTCGCGTACCACGCCATTCCGGTGCGACACTTCGTCCTCCATGCCGACCAGAACACCCTCCGTCGCCGCATTGAGGAAGATGCAGTGCTTGGGCCCTCGCAATTCCGCATGAGGTATCTCGCCCCCTATGCCGAGGCGTTGCGCACATGGCTGCATGACGAGGCCGAGGTGATCGACACCACAGACCTCACGCCCGCTCAGGCCGCCTCGCGGGTCGCCCAGGACGTCAACGGCTCAGCGATTGGGAGCAAGATGGCTCTGCACAGTGCGCCGCGGCTACGGGCCCAACCGGGCCAACTCCACGACGCGCTCTGGTCGGTGCTGAACTAGACCCGAGCTTTCGTGTCGTTTCGCCTAGCCTTGGAGGGTGAGCCGCGAAGCCGAAGAGCTCAACCGGCGCCTGTTGCGTGCCCGCGACGCGATGGACCGGGCCTACGCCGAGCCGCTCGACGTGCGCGCAGTGGCGGCGGTGGCCCACATCTCGCCTGCCCACTTCAGTCGCTGCTTCCGCGCCGTATTCGGTGAGTCACCCCACCGCTACTTGCAGCGACGCCGAGTCGAGCGTTCGATGTTTCTGCTCCGCGAGAGTGGCCGCACCGTGACCGACATCTGCTTCGACGTAGGCTTCAGCAGCGTCGGGACATTCAGCCGAACCTTCCGTGAGATCGTCGGGGAGACGCCGAGCGCGTATCGGGAGGGGCACGGACCGATCGTGGCGCCCCACTGTGTCCAACTTGCTGCCATGCGACCTCGGATCAGCGCCGGGCGCCCAGCACAGAAGAGCACGTTTGGATAAGCCACCCCAAGTCACGGCTACATAAGATCGGGCCTATCACGAGAACGGAGCCGGAGCACAAGATGATTACCGCACTGAATGTCGCTTCCATCTACGTCCTGAACAAGGATGAGGCGCTCGATTTCTACGTCAACAAGCTGGGTCTTGAGAAGGGCAATGACGTCCAGCAGGGCGACTACCGCTGGCTGACCGTTCGCGTCCCTGGCGACGGAGCCACCGAGATCTCACTTGAGCAGCCCGGCCCGCCGCTACACGACGAAGAGACGGCAGACCGAATCCGCGAGTTGATCACCAAGGGTGCTCTGGGTGGCCTCGTCTTCATCACCGACGACGCGCGCACAATGTACGACACCCTCCGCGAGCGCGGCGTCACCGATTTCACGCAGGAGCCCACCGACCACTTCTACGGTACTGACATGGGCGTTCGAGACCCCTTCGGCAACCCGATCCGGATTGTGCAGCAGGGAGAGGTCGCCCAGCAGGAAACCGCTTGAGCGGCTTCAAGAACTACGGTGACCTGGCCCGTACAGAGGGTTTCGCACACGTCTGGCAACGAAACCGAACATTGACGTCACCACACGACTCAATGCGTCGGGGTTGATTGCTTCGTGCGATCAAACCGTTGGCGCCGATACTACGCAACGGTCCCGCAAGCGGGTCCGTCAGCGGACGGCCCCGGAAACGGATCCCAACCGGCGAAGGCCGCTCAGGTGGACGGCGTCCTTTCATTCAGGAGTGCCACCGCGGTGGTCAGTCGTGAGGTGGGCGACGCAGTCGCTTGACGTCGGTGCGCCGCTTCTTCGCTTCCAAGCGCCGTTCCTTGGCACCCCGACTCGGACGCGTCGGTCGTCGCGACGGCGACGGCGGCCGCAGAGCGTCGGCCACGACGGCGGCCAGCCGAGCCCGCGCAGCATTCCTGTTGCGCAATTGCGCGCGGTGCTCGGATGCTGTGATCGTCAGTACTCCGTCGACAACGCGACTGCTCAGACGCTCGAGGAGTCGCTCCCGCTGGAGCGGAGAGAGGACGGCCGAGCCTGCCACATCCCACACGAGTTCCGCTCGGGAGTCGGCAGTGTTCACACCTTGCCCGCCGGGACCCGATGACCGCGAGAACCGCCACGACAGCTCAGAGTCGGGGATCGTGAGTCCGGAGTCGACCCGAAGACCGGGACGGTGGGCAGCGGGCATGGATCCATCATCCTCTTGCGCTCGAGATGCGCCCGCAAACGGATCCGTTTCTGCGCGAGGTCGCTTGGCGGTATGCAAACGAACCCTTCGGCGGGCCCGCCGCGGGAGTAGCCTGTGCGCAGTTCCCCTGACGACGCGGACGGAGGGGATCATGGGCTGACCGGCGTGCGTGCAGGCCGGTCGATAGTCGGTCCCTCGACCGTGACACGTCGATCAGCGCGTCGAAGACCACCCAAGCCGTCGGGAGTCGGTACGGTCACCGCACGTGCGGCAGCACCTCAGCGGCGATGAGCTCGACGTGCTCGAGATCGCGCAGGTCCACGAGCTGGAGGTACACCCGGTCCGCCCCGAGCTCGCGCAGCCGCAGCAGCTTCTCGACGGCGGCCTCGGGCGTGCCGGCGATGTTCACCTCTGCGAACGTGTCGGCGTTCGCCCCGATCGCGGCGAGGCGGCGCAGGTACTCCGCGTCGTCGGTCGCGACGACCGTGGGCAGCGCGACCGACGTCCGCAGCGTCGCCGGGTCGCGGCCGATCTCCTCGCAGGCGCGGCGTACGCCGTCGAAGGTCCACGCGATCGTGTCCTCGGAGCGGAACCCGATGTTGAACTCGGTCGCGAACCGCGCGGCGAGCGCCGGGGTGCGCCGCGGGCCGGCGCCGCCGATGATGACCGGCACCGGATCCTGCACCGGCTTCGGCAGCGCCGGCGCCTGCTCGAGCGTGTAGTGCTGACCGGCGAAGTCGAAGAGTTCGCCGACCGGCGTCGACCAGAGGCCGGTCACGATCTCGAGCTGCTCCTCGAGGAGGTCGAACCGCTTCTCGGGGAAGGGGATGCCGTACGCCCGGTGCTCCTCGGCGAACCATCCGGTGCCGAGCCCGAGCTCCACACGACCGCCCGACATGGCGTCGACCTGCGCCACCTGGATCGCGAGGATCGATGGATGCCGGAACGTCGCCGACGAGACGAGGGTCCCCAACCGGATGCGCCGGGTCTCGCGCGCGAGCGCCGCGAGGGTGGTCCAGGCATCCGTCGGACCCGGCAGAGGGTCGCCGGGCCCCATGCGCAGGAAGTGGTCGGAGCGGAACCAGCCGTCGAAACCCAGCCGCTCGGTGGCGCTCGCCTGCGCGAGCTGGTCGTCGTAGCTCGCGCCCTGCTGCGGCTCGGTGAAGATGCACAGTTCCATGCGTCAGGCCTTCCGGGCGTCGTCGGTGAAGGCGTCGGCGGCGGCACGGCCTGGGTGCTCGGCGAGCACGGCGAGCACGGCGTCGTGCAGTCGCCCGTTCGTCGCGAGGGAGCTGCCGTGCCACGGACCGGGCTCGCCCGTGATCGAGGTGAATCGCCCGCCCGCCTCCTCGACGATCGGGATCAGCGCCGCGAGATCGTAGGGCTGCACGTCGAACTCGCCGGCGATGTCGATGAGGCCCTCAGCGAGCAGGGCGTACGACCAGAGGTCGCCGTAGGCGCGATCGCGCCACACCTGCTCGGAGAGCGCGAGCAGGCGGTCGAGGTACCCCGCATCGCGCCACTGGGCGAGGCTCTGGAAGCTGAGCGAGGCATCCGCGAGCCGTTCGACGCCTGAGACGCGCAGGCGCCGTGCACCGGGGAATCGAGCGGATGCCGCATCCGCCGCGTCGCCCGCCTCGCCCTTGTCGCTCGCGCCGAGCTCGCCGGCCGACGCGGTCGTCCACGCGCCGAGCCCGCGCCCAGCCCACCAGCGGCGGCCCATGGCGGGGGAGGAGGCGACGCCGACCACCGGCACGCCCTCGACCGCGAGCGCGATGAGCGTTCCCCACACCGGAACGCCGCGCAGGAAGTTCGCGGTGCCGTCGATCGGATCGATGATCCACTGCCGGGTCGAGTCGCCCTCGGTGCCGAACTCCTCGCCGAGGATGGCGTCGGAGGGGCGGGACTCGGCGAGCCGGTCGCGGATGACGCGCTCCACCGCGAGGTCGGCCTCGGTGACCGGCGTGCGGTCGGGCTTGGTGTGCACATCGAGGTCGACGGCACGGAAGCGGCCGAGGGAGACGGTGTCGGCGAGATCGGCGAGTTCGAGGGCGAGATCGAGGTCTTCGGCGTAGTCGGCGGGCACCCGTTCAGGCTATCGGGCGGGTTGCGGTGCCTGCCCCACGCGCGACGAGCCGCGGCATCCGCACGATTGGCGGAGGGGTTGTTCTCCTGATAGCGTGTTCCTTCGGTTCGGGTTGTCCAGGCATCCGTGAATCACGCACCTCTAGCTCAATCGGCAGAGCAACTGACTCTTAATCAGTGGGTTCAGGGTTCAAGTCCCTGGGGGTGCACAGAAGCCCCGAACCTCTCGCCAGGTTCGGGGCTTTCTCATGCCGCAGGCTCGTTCGGGTGGGAAGTCGGGTCGCGACCCGCGCCAGCTCAGCCCGATGCTCGGCCGATGGTCAACAGTTCTTCGATCGAAGCCACGGTCACGATGCGCTCGGCACTCCGTGCCAGGACCTCGTCGAGCGTGATGAACGCGTCCCCCTGCAGCTTGGTCAGCGCAAGGTATTCGGCATCGTAGGTCGACGCCCAGCCGAGTGTGTCGGCCACGTTCCACGCCTGACGCCGGAGGACAGCTACTCCGTGCCGAGGGCCTGCAGCACCCGTTGCGCCGAGCCTCCGAGGTTCCACTCCGCTGCGAGGCGCTCGACCTCGACGACACGCTCGGCGCCGAGCGGGCGCAGTTCGGCGTCGAACGTCCCGAGCTCGAGGTCGCGCACGACCTCGACGACGGTGGGCGCGACCTCGAGGTAGGCCGCGGCGCCGTTGATGCGCACGCGCATGGTCGCCGAGAGCGGACCCTCCGGGTCGCCTGCTGCGGCGATGAGCGAGTCGAGGTCCCCGTACTGCTGCAGCAGGCTTGCCGCGGTCTTCTCGCCGATGCCGGCGACGCCGGGCAGCCCGTCGGAAGCGTCGCCGCGCAGCACCGCGAAATCCGCGTACTGGCTCGGCAGCACGCCGTACTTGCCGACGACCGTGACATCCGTGAGGACCTCGAGCTTGCTCATGCCACGGGCCGTGTAGATGACGCGCACCTCACGTGCATCGTCGACGAGCTGGAACAGGTCGCGGTCGCCGGTCACGACGTCGACCGGCTTGTCGGCCTGCGTGGCGAGACTGCCGATGACGTCGTCGGCCTCGTGGCGAGCGGCACCGATGACCGTGATGTCGAGTGCGGCGAGCATCTCGCGGATCATCGGTATCTGCGCCTCGAGCGGGTCGGGCGTCACCTCGATGTCGGGGCCCACCGGCACCACCTCGGCGACGCGGTGCGCCTTGTAGCTCGGGATGAGCTCGACGCGCCAGTGCGGGCGCCAGTCGTCGTCCCAGCAGGCCACGAGGTGCGTCGGCTCGAAGTCCGTGACCAGACGGGCGATGATGTCGAGCAGCCCGCGCACGGCATTGACCGGCGTGCCATCGGCCCGCTTGAGGGAGTCGGGCACCCCGTAGAAGGCGCGGAAGTAGAGCGAGGCGGTGTCGAGGAGCATCAGTCGGTCGGCCACAGGGCGATCCTGTCACGGTCGCTGTCGTCGCAGCGAGTCCATGACTGCGCAATCGGCGTCTCTGCCGAAGGTGAACCCACGCGCCCAGGTGGGCCGCGGAGTGCTGCGTCGGTGATTCACCACATCGCGAACAGGTCGACACCGATCATGCGGAGGCCCTCATGCGCGAAGCCGGCGAAGCAGTACGTGCCGAGCACCGAGCCGAACATGGTCTCGCGAGTCGACCCGGTGTCGCCGAGCAGTGGGAGGGCCACGTGGCCGTTCGGCAGCCACATCCGGTTCAGCACCGGCACGGGTCGAAGGAGTTCGGGCGGTCGCGGAACCCACGGCCAGAGCAAGCCGGGCAGTCCGCCCGTGGTGAGGAAGTCGCCCATCAGGTGGGCGACGAATCCGATCATGACTGCGAGCGGGAACCAGGCCACCTGCTCGGGAGCGGATGTCACGATGAACACGCCCAGCAGGGCGCCGAGCACCCACGCCGTCGGCCACGTCCGGACGAAGCCGCGCGCCTTGAGGCCGAAGCATGTGAGCGCGGCGGCACCGATGCCGGCGCCGATCGCGATCGTGCCCGAATCCTCGGTCGCGACCGTCAGCAGGGTCAGCCCCCACGCGCCCGCCACAGCGATCGCCGCGCCGATCGGGGAGTGCGCCCCGCGGCGGTGTCCGCCCGAAAGCGCCGCGACGGTGGCGGCGGTCACCCGGCCGAGGACCGGCACCGCCTGGGCGATGGTCGCGTTGTGGTGGTCGGCATCGGGCAGGAGCGCCGCGCCGGCGCACACCGCGGCGCCGGCGAGCACGCCTACCGGGTCGAGCGGATACGCTCCGAGGCCCACAACCGGCATGGCGCCGGTGATCGCGATCCATGCTGCGGCGCCGCTCGTGGCGTGCGTGATGCCCATCATTCGGTACTGGTCTCCTCCGTCGGCCGACGACCAGTCTGCCCGGACGGGCCGACATGGACTGCGCGGCCGGGCGCGGCGGCACCGCCACGTCGTCAGTCGTCGAAACCGCGCGCGATGAGCGCCTCGCCCATGGCGTCGGAGGTCTGCAGGGAGCGCACGACGACCGGCACGGCGACCGCGCGAAGCGAGCGCTCGGCGCCCGCGGGCTTGTCGAGCGTCGAGCACCGCGCCGACGATCTCGGTCATGAGCGGCACCGCGCGAATGGTCATCGCGAGCACGATACCCACCCGCTCGGCGTCGACGCGGCGACCGAACGGGCGCAATGCGGCGCTGCACGGCATCGAGGATCGCCGAGACCCTCGTCGTCAGCGTCACGAGCGCCGCCAGTGCCACGCACGTCGTCGACGCGGAGCGACATCACGAGCGCGGACTCCCAGCCCGAGAACAGGGCGTTGAGCGGCGCCGCGATCACGAGGATCCAGAGCACGGGCACGAGCTGCGCCACCGCCACGCTGGGCGGGGTCGCCGCCACGACGAACCCGACGAGCGACGACCCGAGCGCGACGAGCGAGCATCCACCACTCGGGCAGCAGGGCGACCGCGACCACGACGGATGCCGCGAGCCCGACGAGCTTCGTGCCCGCGCCGAGCCGGTGCACCGGCGACGAGCCCGCGACGATACGCCCGATCATGGGAGGAGGCCCGGTACGCGCCGACCGCGTCGGCGGGGGAGTCCGTCGGCGACGATGCGGCCGCCCTCGACCACGAGCACGCGATCGAACGACTCGACCGACTTCGAGCCGGTGGGTCACGACGATGAGCTGTTCGTCGAGCTCGGCGAAGTGGCGTTCGACGAGCGCGTGTTGCGGGCGTCGAGCAGCGTCGTGGGCTCGTCGGCGACGATCGACGGCGGGCTCGATCACGAGCACCGCGGCGAGGGCGAGCAGCTGCTTCTGCCCGCCCGACAGCCGGTGCGCCGGGCGGTCGGCGAGCTCGGTGAGCCCGAAGCGATCGAGTGCGCGGTCGACGCGGGCCGCGGCATCCGCTGCATCCAGCCGAAGGCGGCGCAACGAGAAGGCGACATCTTCGCGCACCGTCGGCATGACGATCTGGTTGTCGGGATTCGTGAACACGAATCCGACCGGCGCCGCACCTCGCGGCCGTTGCGTGCCACGTCGAGTCCGTCGACGATCACGCGGCCCGCGGTCGGGGTGACGAGGCCGTTGACGATGCGCGCGAGCGTCGACTTGCCCGAGCCGTTCGCCCCGATGACGCCGATTCGGCGCTCGGTGAGGCGCAGCGACACATCTGCAGCACCGGCTCGCCGTCGTAGCGGTGGGTGACGTGGTCGAAGACGATCTCGCTCATGCGGGATGGTCGGAGCCGTCTCGGGGCCGTGCGGCGCGCCCACGGCCACGGTCGGGGCGTGATCAGTCCGGGCCAGGCGCGGTGCACGCCGGCGGCGACGACCGCGGCGACGATGGCCTTCGCCACGTCGCCGAGAGGAACGGGGCTGCTGGCGCCGATCGCGGCGCCGATCGGCATGCCGGCGACGACCGCGAACCACGGGATGCCGACGAGGTATACGACGAGCATGCCGCCCACGACCGTCGCGACGAGCAGCGCCCGGAAGGTGGATCTGCGGCGCGAACCGCTCGACGATCCAGCCGATGACGAAAGCGCCGAGGATGAAGCCGAGGAGGAAGCCGCCGGTCGGGCCCGGCGAGCACCCCGAGGCCGGCCGCGCCGCCGGCGAGGATCGGGAGGCCGACGAGGCCGAGGGCGACGTAGACCGTCACGGCCAGGGTGCCCTTGCGCGAGCCGAGGATCGCGCCGGCGAGCATCACGCCGAGCGTCTGCAGCGTGATCGGCACGCCGAATGCCGAGCGGGATGGCGCCGGGCAGCGTAAGGGCAGCGATGAGCGCGGCGAAGACGGCGATCTGGGCGAGGTCGCGGGCGGAGTTGCGCACCGCGGTGCGGCTTTGCGGGAGTCTGGGCGGCGGTCATCGGTTCCCCTTCGAGTCGTGACTGGCGTGTGCCGGGTGGCTTCCGAATCACGCTAGGAGGGGCGCGGAGCGGCTGCTCGCGGTGGCCGTACAAGAATCGGCCGGCGATTTTGGAACGCGGATGCCACGGCGCGGGCGGACGCTGCGCAACGGCGGCGGTCAGGCCGCGCGGGCCTCGAGGTCGGTGATCGATCGGATCGTGGGGAGCGAGCGCGGCATCGGCCGATGGCTCGGGTACGACCACCGGGTCGGCCCAGACGACGAGCGGCGCGGGCTGCCACGTCAGGCCGAGCGGCTCGTTCTCGGCGGGGACGATGACCGCCACCGCATCGCGCTCATCGAGCACGGTGCGCGTCAGTTCGGCGGCGATCTGGTGGGTCAGCATCGCGTGGAAGATGTGGTCGGTGTCGGTGTCGGTGCGGCGCACGAGCGACCATGCGCCGTTCGGACCGATGAACTCGGAGAGCTTCGCGTTCAGCAGTTCGAAGAGGTGCTCGCCACGCAGGTCGGCCGCGGTGAGGCGGGGCGTCGGTGCGGCGGCGTGGGCAGGGGCTTGGGCGGCGAGCCTCGCTCGGCGCCAGCGGCGGAACATCGGTGGCCCCTCTCGATGGTGTTCGGGCCGCACGGATCGGGACGTACGGCTGTTCTGAATCCAGTCTCCGCCCTCGATCCGTGGATCACGGTTGACACGCCGCGCCCGCCCGCCGAGTGCGGTGGGGCGACACACGTCAGGGCTCGCGCCGACGATGCTACTCGGTGAGTTCGGCTCGCTTCGACTCGTCGGCGACCGTGCCGATGGCGATGGCGAGGCTGCACGCCCACGCGATCCACATGAGCAACAGGCGCCAGTCCCGCGGACCAGAGGCCGTGGTCTTGATCACGCTGATCGCGCCGAAGAGCGAACCGATCACTGCTCCGCTGAAGAGGTACTTGCGCATGCCCGCCACGCTACCGTTCGTGGCGCGTGTCTGGGAGTCATCCGTGAATCTGACCGATCGTGCAGAAGCTGACCGATCGGTCAACTACGGTGATCCCCATGCCACCGGATGCCCAAGCCGACGCAACGCGTGCGCGCGGCCGACGAGCTCAAGCAGGTCGCGCTCGAGCAGTTCGCGACCGTCGGATTCGCCGCCACCTCGCTGCAGCACATCGCCGACCACGCCGGCTACTCGAAGTCGAGCGTGCTCTACCACTTCGCGTCGAAGGAGGCACTGCTGGGGGCCGCCATCGAGCCGGCCATCGCCGAGTTCGAGATCGTGCTCGACGAGTTCCTCGCGGGCCGAGGGCGGGATCGTCGCAAGCGGCTCGTCGACCGCATCGTCGACCTGCTCATGGCCAACCGGCAGGCGGTGCACATGTTCATCATCCAGGGGCCGAGCCTCTCGCAGGTGCCGATCATCGCCCGCGCCAACGCCGCCGTCCGGCGACTCGCCGAGGCGATCGGCGATGAGCGCGAGAGTGCGATCGACCAGGTCCGGTTCGGCGTCGCCCTCAGCGGCGCCGCGTTCCTGCTCACCGCGGCCCGTTCCTTCGTCGACGAGGAGAACCTCCTGCCCGACGACGAGATGGAGGTCGCGCTGCGCTCGGTGATCGCCGAACTGCTCGCGCCGGCCGCACCCGCGCGCCACCGCCACCACCACCGACTGAGAGAGATCCGTGGCCCTCTTCCTGCACCGAATCGGACGGTTCGCCTTCCGGCGGGCGTGGCTCGTCATCGCCGCATGGGCGGTCGCGCTGACCGCCCTCCTCGGCGCCGGCATCGGCCTGGGCGGCCAGCTCGAGGAGTCGTACACGATCCCCGGCACCGAGTCCCAGGCGGCCATCGACAAGCTCGCCGCGGTGTTCCCGCAGACGGCCGGCGCATCCGTGAAGGCCGTGGTCGAGGCGCCCGACGGGGAATCCGTCGAGGGCGAGCCGTACCGCTCGGCGATCACCGCGATGGAGGGCGAGCTCGAAGGCGTCGACGGGGTCGCGAGCGTGCTCGGTCCGTTCGACCAGTACGCAGGCAACCAAGTGTCGGATGACGCGCGTACCGCGTACATCCAGGTGCAGTTCGACGGCCCGACGAGCGACGTCACGGATGCCTCGATCGATGACGTCACCGCGACGGGTGAGACCGCCCGCGACGCGGGCCTCGTCGTCGCGTTCGGCGGCGAGGTGTTCCAGGACACCGACTTCGGCCTCACGACCACCGAGTTGCTCGGCGTGATGTTCGCGGGCGTCGTGCTCGTGATCACGTTCGGGTCGCTGCTCTCGGCGGGCATGCCGCTCCTCACGGCGCTCGTCGGCGTCGGCGCCGCGTTCGGCGGCATCTCGGTCGTCGCCGCGTTCGCGCCCGTCTCGAACACGGCGCCGATGCTCGCGGTCATGATCGGACTCGCCGTCGGCATCGACTATGCGCTCTTCATCCTGTCGCGCCACCGTACGCAGCTCGCACGCGGGCAGGATCCCGGCGAGAGCGCGGCGGAGGCCGTCGCCACCGCGGGCGGCGCCGTCGTGTTCGCGGGCCTCACGGTCATCATCGCGCTGCTCGGCCTGCTCGTCGTGGGTATCCCGTTCCTCAGCGTCATGGGCGTGGCCGCGGCGTTCGCGGTCCTGGTCGCCGTCATCGGCGCCGTCACGCTCCTGCCTGCCCTGCTCGGTGTCGCCGGCCGGCGTCTCGTGCCGAAGCCCGGCAGCCGGGCGTACCGTCGCGCGAACACTGCCGACGACAGCTCGAAGCGCACGCTTGGACGCCGCTGGGTCGACCTGGTGCTGAAGGCGCCGGTCGTGTTCGTGCTCGTCGTCGTCGGCCTGCTCGGCGCCGCCGCGATCCCGGCGGCGAGCCTCGACCTCAACCTGCCGAGCGGTGCATCCGACACCTCGGCGGCGAGCGACGCCGATGCGAACGAGCTCATCTCCGAACGGCTTCGGGCCCGGCTACAACGGCCCGCTCATCGTCACCGTCGACATCACGCAGACCACCGACGTCTTCGCCGACCTCGACGCCATCGGCGCGCGCCTCGGCGAGCTCGACGACGTCGCGTACGTCGGCCAGGGACTGCCGAACGCGACGGCGGACACCGCGATCATCCAGGTGGTCCCGGAAAGCGCGCCGAACACCCCCGAGACGAAGGCGCTCGTCGAGGAGATCCGAGGTCTCGCCCCCGACCTCGAGGCGGATTACGGCACGCCGATCGCCGTCACCGGCTACACCGCGGTGGCGATCGACATCTCCAACCGCCTGTCCGGGGCGCTCGTGCCGTTCGCCCTCATCGTCGTCGGCCTGTCGATCGTGCTGCTGCTCATCGTGTTCCGGTCGGTGTTCGTGCCGGTCAAGGCCGCCCTCGGCTTCCTGTTGTCGGCGTTCGGCGCACTCGGCGTGACGGTGGCGATCTTCCAGTGGGGCTGGTTCGCCGACCTGTTGCACATCGAGCCCGGGCCGATCCTGAGCTTCCTGCCGATCCTGCTCATGGCCGTGCTCTTCGGACTCGCGATGGACTACGAGGTGTTCCTCGTGTCCGGCATGCGCGAGGAGCACATCCGTTCCCTCAAGGAGAATTCGGCGCGCGATCCGCGTTCGTCGATCGTGCACGGCTTCCAGCACGCGGCCCGTGTGGTCACCGCGGCCGCGCTCATCATGTTCTTCGTCTTCTTCGCCTTCGTACCCGAGGGCTCGGGTGCCATCAAGGGCATCGCGTTCGCACTCGCTGTCGGCGTGGTCTTCGACGCGTTCCTCGTGCGCATGACGTTCGTGCCGGCCGCCATGGCGCTCGCCGGGAAGGCCGCGTGGTGGTTGCCGAAGTGGCTCGCGAAGCGCCTGCCCGACGCCGACATCGAGGGCGAGGGCCTGCGCGCCCACCTCGAGCAGGAGACCTGGGCAGCGTCCCGACCTGCCGCGGTGAACGTCGATGACGCGGTGTTCGGCCTGCGCGAGCAGCCGATCGGCCCGGTGTCGTTCGAGCTGCCCGCCGGGGGCGTGCTCGTCGTGCGCGGCGACGCGGTCGAGCGCGGAGTGGTCGCCTCGACGCTCGCGGGTCGCCTCGCGCCCGTGTCCGGCCGCCTCGCCGTGCTGGGATCGCCCCTCCCGTCGGGAACGAACACGGTGCTCCGCGAGGTCGCGATCGCCGAGGCCCCGACGGATGCCGCGAGCGGCGTCACCGTGGGCGAGCTGATCGGCGCACGACTCGCCGCTACCGGCCCGTGGTTCCGCTTCGCGCCGAAGCGCGGAGACCTCACCGCCTGGGTGCGTCGCATCGCCGACGCCACCGGGCGCCACGACGCGATCACGGCCGAGACGCCCCTCGCCGCGCTCGGCGCGGTCGAGCGCGTGGTCGTCGCAGCTGCGGCGGCGCTCGCGGAACGCCCCCGTGTCATCGTCATCGACCTCGGCAACAAACCCGACGTGGTCGCCGACGCGGGCGCACCGCTTGCCGCGCTCGTGCCCGCCGGTGTCGCACTCATCGTCGGGATCGGCCCCGACCCCGATGCCCCCACCGTCCTCGCTCCGCTCGCGGGGCGCGGCATCCGCATGCTCGACCTCGCGCCCTGCGGAGGTGGACGAGCCGCTCGCGGTGCGCCGATCCCACACCTTCGACCCCGCACCGCTTCCCGAGGAGGCCCACCGATGACCCGCCCCGCAGCATCCGACTCGTCGGCCCGCACCTCCGGCCTTGCCCGCATGTTCGGGTCGACCCCCGGCGCGCGCCGTGTCCGCACCGGCATGCTCGCCGTGGCGGTCATCGCGGTTCCGCTGGCCGTGGCCGGTATCGCCGCGGGCGCGATCGGCGGCGCCGACGACCGGCTCGACGCGATCCCCGCCGTCGTGGTGAACAACGACGAGATGGTGACGACGACCGGGCCCGACGGCGAGGAGCAGCCCGTGCTCGCCGGCCGCCTGCTCGTGACCGAGCTCACGGGCGACGGCGAGACCGGATTCGACTGGACCATCTCCAACGACGAGGAGGCCGCTGAAAAGCTCGCCGACGGCGACGTCTACGCGGTGCTCACGATTCCCGAGGACTTCTCGGGATCGGTCACGTCGCTCTCGAAGCCCGACCCCACCGTTGCGCAGCTCGACATCCGCACGGACGACAGCCACGGCTACCTCGCCGGGACGGTCGCCGACTCGGTCGGCCAGGCCATGTCGACGGCGTTCGGCCGTGAGATCAGCCAGCAGTACCTTGCGGGCCTCTACGGCGGAATCGCCGAGCTGGCCGGGGGGATGAGCGACGCGGCCGACGGTGCGGGCTCGCTCGCGGATGGCGCCGACTCGCTCTCGGGAGGACTCGGACAACTCTCCGGCGGGATGTCGAGCTTCGCCGGCGGAGCCGGCGAATTCGCGGCCGGTGCGACGACCTACGCCGGAGGAGTCGACGACCTCGCCGACGGCATGGCGGCGTACGCCGGCGGAGTCAGCGACCTCTCTTCCGGGGTCGGCGCATCCGCCGCGGGCGCCAGGGAGGCCGCGGGAGGCGCGACGGCGTATGCCGACGGAGTCGCGCGGTACACCGCGGGTGTCGACGGCATCGCAGGCGGTCTCGGCGGGCTGGACTCCACAGCCGCGGAACTCGACGGGCTCTCCGACGGGTGGGACCAGTACGTCGGTGGCATCACGGGCGACGTCCAGCAGATCCACACCAACGTCGACCCCGTGGTGGAGCGCCTCGACGCGTTCCTCGCGGATCCCGCCAACGCGGAGGTCATCGCGCAGAATCCGCAGATCCCCGAGGCGGCTGCCCAGATCGATGACATCCTCGGTCGGCTCGATCAGCTGTCCACCGGTGGGCAGCAGCTCGCCGCCGAGACGCGTTCCGGCATCGACGGCGTCCAGACCGGCATCTCGGGCCTCGCAGCCGGTGCGGCACAGCTGTCATCCGGCTCCGCGGCCCTCCGCGACGGAGGCTACGGCGTGGCCGGGGGTGTCGGCGAGCTCGCAACGGGCCTCGAGCAGCTGGCTGGGGGTGCCGCCGAAGCCGCAGGCGGGGCCTCCGAGCTCGCCGACGGTGCAGCAGGCGCCGCAGGCGGGGCTTCGGAGCTCGCGGGCGGCGCGGCCGGTGTCGCGAGCGGGGCCTCCGAGCTCGCCGACGGTGCAGCGGGCGCCGCAGGCGGCGCCTCGGACCTCGCGGGCGGCGCGAATTCGCTCGCCGACGGTCTTGCGGAGGGCGCGGAGAAGGCGGCCCCTCTCGCCGAGATCGACCCCGACGAGACGGCTGCCGTGGTGGCTCAGCCCGTCACCTTGACGTCGGAGCGCGACCACGAGATCACGAGCATCGGCGAGGTCATCGGCATCGTCTTCGCACCGATCGGGCTCTGGCTCGGCGCCATGGCGCTGTTCCTCGTCTACCGTCCGTTCCGGCGCGACACGCTCCGCAGCACGGCGTCGACTGCCGGAATCGTCGGTCGTACGCTGGCCCGCGCGAGTGTCGTCGCGCTCGCGCAGACCGTGGGCGTGGTCGCGCTGCTGCACACCGTGCTCGGGATCGACTGGGCGCTCCTGCCGCAGACGTTCGCCTTCTCCGCGCTGATGGCGCTGTCGTTCACCGGAGTGCACGCCTTCCTCGGCGCGTGGCTCCCGCGTGCCGGCACGATCGTCTCCCTCCTGCTCGTCGTCATCCAGGTCGTGGCATCCGGCGGGTTGTATCCGCTGGAGATCGTCAGCGCTCCGTTCCAGGCGATCAGTCCGTTCCTTCCCCTGAGCTGGGGCGTTGAGGGCATGCAGGCGATCGTGACGGGCGCGGGAGGAGCGGCGGTCGCCGGCGCCGTGGCGGTGACTGCCCTGTTCGGGCTCCTCGGCGTGATCGGGACTGCCCTCGTCGTGAGGCGCCGGCGCGGCATCCGCTCGATCGGGTTCGCGGCGAGCGCGCTCGGGTGAGGCCCTCGCGGACCGAGGGGCCACCGAAGCCGCTTCGAAATGTCAGCGGCGGTGGCCCGGCCGGATCGCCTCGAGCGCCCGGCGCGACCGCGTGATCGCGCGGCGGCGACGCGTCTGGTGCGTGTGCCGTCGGGCGAACTCGAGTGTCTCGCGCAGGAGCTCGAGCCGCTCGTGCTCGGACTTCGCCTTGCGCGTGTTCACCTCCGCCACGATCGAGCCGTCCCAGCGCCGCGCGGCGATCGTCTCGAGGACCTCGGCCACCGGTTCGCGTCCGCGGCCGGGCAGCAGGTGCTCGTCGAAGACCTGACCGTCGCCGATCGCGCCGGATCCGTCGCACAGGTGCACGTGCCGCAGCCGATCGCCGAGGTCGTTGGCGAACTGGAGGCTGTCCACGCCCGAGAGCGCCGCGTGCGAGAAGTCCAAGGTGACCGCGTCGCAGTCCATCACGCGAGGATCCCAGCCGGGGGAGTACGCCTTGAGGTTCCTCCCGCCCGCCCGCCACGGGAACATGTTCTCGACGGCGATCTCGACGCCGTACTCGCCGGAGAACTCGCGCACGATCCCGAGGAAGCCGCCGGCATAGCCGGACTGCCAGCGGAACGGCGGATGCACGACCACCGAGCTCGCACCGACGGCGGCGGCGAGTTCGGCGGTGCGTGCGAGCTTGATCCGCGGGTCGCGACCCCACACGAAGTGCGTGAGCAGCAGCACAGGCGCGTGGATCGACAGGATCGGCAGGGCGTACCGCCTCGAAAGCTCGATCAGCGCCCCGGCCTGCTGCGTCGTCTCCTCCTGCGACACCATGATCTCGATTCCGTCGAACCCCGCGAGCTTGGCGAGACGGAACGCCTGCTCGGGGCCGAGCGGGTACGCGCAGGTCGTGCTCATGCCGACGCGGATCATCAGGCTCGCAGTCTAGCCGCCCACCCTGAACGCGGAGGGCCCGCCTGTTAGCCTGAACAGAGTCCGAGGAGGGACATCCGAGACATGCGCCCCGACCCTGAACGCGACGAGCTCTACGTCGACCACGTCTACGAGATGGTCGTGGTCTCCAACCGGCTCCCGGTGGACTACGAGGAGGGTCCCGACGGCGAGACCCACTGGAAGAGCTCGCCCGGCGGCCTCGTCACCGCCCTCGAGCCCGTGATGCGCGCCTCCGACGGCGCGTGGGTCGGCTGGGCGGGCGTCGCCGATCGCGAGTTCGAGCCGTTCGAGCACGGCGGCATCTCGATCATCCCGGTGCCGCTCTCGGAGACGGAGCTCGAGGAGTACTACGAGGGTTTCTCGAACGACACGCTCTGGCCGCTCTACCACGACGTCATCGCGCCGCCGTCGTTCCACCGCGAATGGTGGGAGGCGTACGTGCGGGTCAACCGTCGATTCGCCGAGGCGGCCGCGCGCGCGGCATCCGACGGCGCCGTGGTGTGGGTACACGACTACCAGCTGCAGCTCGTGCCGAGGATGCTCCGCGAGAGCCGACCCGACCTGGTCATCGGGTTCTTCAATCACATCCCGTTCCCGGCGTACGGCATCTACTCGCAGCTGCCCTGGCGGCGGCAGGTCCTGGACGGGCTGCTCGGCGCCGACGTCATCGGCTTCCAGCGCGCCGCCGACGCCGGGAACTTCGCGCGGGCCGTGCGACGCCTGTTCGGGTACTCGACCCACGGCACGATCATCGATGTACCAGGACCGGGCGGCAGCAGTCGTCGCGTCGTCGCCCGGCATTTCCCGATCTCGATCGACGCAGCCGGGTTCGAGGAGATCGCCCGCCGACCCGAGGTGCAGGCCCGCGCAGTCGAGATCCGCGAGAGCCTCGGCAACCCCCAGTCGATCATGCTCGGCGTCGACCGGCTGGACTACACCAAGGGCATCCGTCACCGCCTGAAGGCGTACGGCGAACTGCTGCGCGATGGACGCGTGAATGTCGAGGACGTCACCCTCGTGCAGGTCGCGAGTCCCTCGCGCGAGCGCGTCGAGACCTACCGGCAGCTGCGCGACGAGATCGAGCTCGCCGTCGGCCGCCTGAACGGCGACTACTCGACGCTCGACCACCAGGCGATCGCGTACCTGCATCACGGATACCCGCGCGAGGAGATGGTCGCCCTCTACCTCGCCGCCGACGTGATGCTCGTGACGGCGCTCCGCGACGGCATGAACCTCGTCGCCAAGGAGTACGTCGCCTCTCGGTTCGACGACGAAGGGGTCCTGCTGCTCAGCGAGTTCACCGGGGCATCCGACGAGCTGCGGCAGGCCGTGCTCGTGAACCCGCACGACATCGAGGGCCTGAAGGATGCCATGGTCGAGGCCACCGAAGATGCCGCGTCGAGAGCGTTCTCGCCGCATGCGAGCGTTGCGCAGACGCGTTCGCGAGAACGACGTGGCGAACTGGTCGGCGTCATTCCTCGAGACCCTCACGGGAGCCGGCATCATCGCGCCCGGCGTGGCCGAGCCGCTCCAGGCCGCGATCGACCGCCTCGCCGCCGCCGAGCGGCTGCTCGTCGCCCTCGACTTCGACGGCACCCTGGCACCGCTCGTCGACCGGCCCGAGGACGCCCGGTCCACCGACCGCGCACTCGCCGCGATCGAGCGGCTCGCGGCCGCCGAGGACACGCGCGTGGCGATCCTGTCGGGTCGGGCGCTCGAGAGCCTGGGCGAGGTCGCCACCATGCCCGAGGGCACGCTGCTCAGCGGATCCCACGGCGTGGAGCTGCAGCTCGATCCGGCCGGCGTGACGATCGACCTGCGCGACTCCGAGACCGCGAAGCTCGAACGCCTCGCCTCCATCGTCGAGGGGATCGCCTCGACCGCCGACGGCGCCTGGGTCGAGCGCAAGCCGGCGGGCCTCGCACTGCATACGCGCCGGCTCAGCGCCAACTCCGGCATGGCCCTCCAGCACGCCGCGCGCGACCGCGTCGAGGCGGAGCTCATCGGCATCACCGTGCGCACCGGCAAGTCGGTGCTCGAGTTCGCGGTGCGATCCAGCGACAAGGGCGAGTCGCTGAACCGGCTCCGCCAGCACGTTGGGGCGTCGGCCGCGATCTACGTCGGCGATGACGTCACCGACGAGGACGCGTTCGCCGCGCTCGACGGCGACGACGTGGGCGTGAAGGTGGGTCAGGGCAAGTCCATCGCGACCTACCGGGTGCGCAGTCCCGAGGATGTCGCGGAGCTGCTCGAGCGCCTGGCCGAGGCGCGAGACACCGCGCGTCGGGGCGCCCTGCGCTGGCCATAGACTCGGATGCATGTCGCAGTTCGATCCCAAACCGCGTAGTCGCACGGTCACCGACGGCATCGAGGCCATGACGAGCCGCGGCATGCTCCGGGCGGTCGGCATGGGCGACGCGGACTGGGACAAGCCGCAGATCGGCATCGCGAGCTCCTGGAACGAGATCACGCCCTGCAACCTGTCGCTCGGCCGGCTCGCGCAGGCGGCGAAGGAGGGCGTTCACGGGGGCGGCGGGTATCCGCTGCAGTTCGGCACCGTGTCGGTCTCCGACGGCATCTCGATGGGACACGAGGGCATGCACTTCTCGCTCGTCTCGCGCGAGGTCATCGCCGATTCGGTCGAGGTGGTCATGCAGGCGGAACGGCTCGACGGCTCGGTGCTGCTCGCCGGCTGCGACAAGTCGATCCCCGGCATGCTCATGGCGGCGGCCCGACTCGACCTCGCCTCGGTATTCCTCTACGCCGGGTCGATCGCGCCCGGCTGGGTGCGCCTGTCCGACGGCACCGAGAAGGACATCACGATCATCGACTCGTTCGAGGCCGTGGGCGCGGTCAGGGCCGGCACGATGAGCGAGGCCGACGCCAAGCGCATCGAGTGCGCGTTCGCCCCGGGCGAGGGTGCGTGCGGCGGCATGTACACCGCCAACACCATGGCGTCGGTCGCAGAGGCGCTGGGGCTGTCGCTCCCGGGGTCGGCGTCACCGGCATCCGCCGACCGTCGTCGCGACTACTACGCGCACCGCTCGGGCGAGGCCGTCGTGAACCTGTTGCAGCAGGGCATCACCGCGCGGCAGATCCTCACCAAGGAGGCGTTCGAGAACGCCATCGCCGTGGGCATGGCGCTCGGCGGCTCCACGAACATCGTGCTGCACCTGCTCGCGATCGCGCGCGAGGCCGACGTCGAGCTCACGCTCGACGACTTCAACCGCATCGGCTCCAAGGTGCCGCACGTCGGCGACCTGAAGCCCTTCGGCAAGTACGTCATGAACGACGTCGACCGACGCGGCGGACTGCCCGTGCTCATGAAGGCGCTGCTCGACGCGGGGCTCATGCACGGCGACGCCCTCACGGTGACCGGCAGGACGCTCGCCGAGAACCTCGCCGCCATGGACATCCCGCCGCTCGACGGCGAGGTGCTGCGCACCCTCGACAACCCGATCCACGCCACGGGCGGGCTCACCATCCTGCACGGCTCGCTCGCGCCCGAGGGCGCGGTCGTGAAGACCGCCGGATTCGACGCGGCGACGTTCGAGGGGCCTGCGCGGGTGTTCGAGCGCGAGCGAGCCGCGATGGACGCGCTCACCGCGGGCGAGATCAAGCACGGCGACGTCGTCGTCATCCGCTACGAGGGCCCCAAGGGCGGGCCCGGGATGCGCGAGATGCTCGCCATCACCGCGGCCATCAAGGGCGCGGGCCTCGGAAGAGATGTACTACTCTTGACGGACGGTCGATTCTCAGGCGGCACAACCGGCCTGTGCATCGGCCATCTGGCACCCGAAGCGGTGGACGCAGGTCCCATCGCCTTCGTGCGCGATGGTGATCTGATACGGGTCGATATCGCAGCTCGTTCCATCGACCTACTGGTCGACGATGCCGAGCTGGCCGCCCGCCGTCAGGGCTGGGCTCCGCTTCCCCCGCGCTATACCCGTGGCGTCCTCGCGAAGTACTCCAAGCTCGTGCGTTCAGCCGCCGAAGGCGCCACGACGGGCTGAGTGCCGCGCTCCCGCACACCGTCCACCAGAACAGGAACCGAATGACCACGGAATCGATCCCCGTGCCGTCGCCCGCACCCATGCCGCCAGGCGCGCCCGTCGAGATGACGGGGGCAGAGGCGGTCGTGCGCTCGCTCGAGATGCTCGGCATCACCGACGTCTTCGGGCTTCCCGGCGGCGCGATCCTCCCCGTCTACGATCCGCTCCTCGACAGTCGCAAGCTCCGCCACATCCTCGTGCGCCACGAGCAGGGCGCCGGGCACGCGGCCGAGGGCTACGCGTCGTCGTCGGGGAAGCTCGGCGTCGCGATCGCGACCTCCGGCCCCGGCGCGACGAACCTGGTCACCGCCATCGCCGACGCGCATATGGACTCGGTCCCGATCCTGGCGATCACCGGCCAGGTGTTCTCGAACCTCATGGGCACGGATGCCTTCCAGGAGGCCGACATCGTCGGCATCACGATGCCCATCACCAAGCACTCCTTCCTCGTGAAGCGCGCCGAGGACATCCCGGCGACGATCGCGGCGGCCTACCATATCGCCACGACCGGCCGACCCGGTCCGGTGCTCGTCGACATCACGAAGGACGCGCAGCAGGCGAAGTTCTCGTTCCGCTGGCCTCCGAAGGTGGACCTGCCGGGCTACCGCCCGATCACGAAGGCGCACGGCAAGCAGGTCGTCGCGGCGGCGCAGCTGCTCGCCGAGGCGAAGCGGCCGGTGCTGTACGTGGGCGGCGGGGTCATCCGTTCGGGTGCCTCCGAAGAGCTGCTCGAGCTCGCCGAGGTCACCGGCACGCCGGTCGTGACCACGCTCATGGCGCGCGGCGCGTTCCCCGACTCGCACAGGCAGCACCTCGGCATGCCCGGCATGCATGGCACGGTGCCTGCGGTGATCGCCCTGCAGGAGGCCGACCTGCTCCTGGCGCTCGGAGCGCGGTTCGACGACCGGGTCACCGGCAAGGCGCCGCTGTTCGCGCCGAACGCGAAGGTCGTGCACGTCGACATCGACCCCGCCGAGATCTCGAAGATCCGTACGGCCGACGTGCCGATCGTCGGGGACCTCAAGGACGTGATGGTCGACCTGGTCATCGCCTATCGCGACGCCATCGTCGACGCCGCACCCGACCTCGACGAGTGGTGGGCGACTCTCGACGGACTGCGATCGGAGTTCCCCCTCGGGTTCACGCAGCCCTCCGACGGCCACCTCGCGCCGCAGTACGTCATCCAGCGCATCGGCGAGCTCACCGGCCCCGAAGGCGTCTACGCCGCGGGGGTCGGCCAGCACCAGATGTGGGCCGCCCAGTTCATCAAGTACGAGCGCCCCAACTCGTGGCTGAACTCCGGTGGCGCCGGCACCATGGGCTACGCGGTGCCCGCCGCGATGGGCGCGAAGGTCGCCGAGCCCGATCGGGTGGTGTGGGCGATCGACGGCGACGGATGCTTCCAGATGACCAACCAGGAGCTCGCCACCTGCACCCTGAACGACATCCCCATCAAGGTGGCGGTCATCAACAACTCGTCCCTCGGCATGGTGCGGCAGTGGCAGACCTTGTTCTACGACGGCCGCTACTCGAACACCGACCTGCAGACGGGGCACGACACGGTTCGCATCCCCGACTTCGTGGCGCTCGCCGAGGCGTACGGTGCACTCGGCATCCGGGTCACGAAGGAGGAGGAGGTCGACGCCGCGATCAAGCTCGCGCTCGAGACCAACGATCGTCCGGTCGTCATCGACTTCGTCGTCTCGGCCGACGCGATGGTGTGGCCGATGGTGCCGCAGGGCGTGTCGAACAGCTACATCCAGTACGCCCGCGATCACTCGCCGGCCTTCAGCGAGGAGGAGGACTGACCATGTCGACCCACGTGCTCTCCCTCCTCGTCGAGGACAAGCCCGGCCTGCTCACCCGCGTCGCGGGGCTCTTCGCCCGTCGCGGCTTCAACATCGAGTCGCTCGCGGTCGGCCACTCCGAGATCGACGGGCTCTCGCGCATCACGGTCGTCGTCGACGTCGAGGACCTCCCCCTCGAGCAGGTGACCAAGCAGCTCAACAAGCTCATCAACGTCATCAAGATCGTCGAGCTCGACCCCACCCAGTCGGTGCAGCGCGAGCACCTGCTCATCAAGGTGCGCGTCGACAACGCGACGCGCTCGCAGGTGCTCGAGGCCGTCAACCTGTTCCGTGCCCGGGTCGTCGACGTGGCGACCGACGCCCTCGTGATCGAGGTCACGGGCGACTCCGGCAAGACCACGGCCCTGCTCAAGGTGCTCGAGCCCTACGGCATCAAGGAGATCGCCCAGTCCGGGCTCCTCGCGATCGGCCGCGGCGGCAAGTCCATCACCGAGCGCGTCTTCAAGAGCTGACCAGAACCGCGGGTCGAGGAGCGCGGAGCGCGTCTCGATACCCGAATCATCCGCAACAAGGAGAAAGAACAGCACATGGCTGAGATCTACTACGACAAGGACGCCGACCTCTCGCTCATCCAGGGCAAGAAGGTCGCGGTCATCGGCTACGGCTCGCAGGGCCACGCGCACGCGCAGAACCTCCGCGACTCGGGCG
The DNA here is from genome assembly GCA_963764435.1 of uncultured Actinomycetota bacterium. Lineage (GTDB taxonomy): Bacteria > Actinomycetota > Actinomycetes > Actinomycetales > Microbacteriaceae > Agromyces. Next base: position 237,221 of record CAVXSL010000001.1, read on the forward strand.
TCGAGGTCGTCATCGGCCTCAAGGAGGACTCGAAGTCGAAGCCCAAGGCCGAGGAGGCCGGCTTCGAGGTGCTGAGCGTCGCCGACGCGGCGGCATCCGCCGACGTCATCGTCGTCCTCGCGCCCGACCAGTACCAGCGTCACATCTACGCCGAGTCGATCAAGGACAACCTCACGGAGGGCAAGACCCTCGTCTTCGGCCACGGCTTCAACATCCGCTTCGGCTACATCGAGGCGCCCGAGGGCGTCGACGTGGTCATGGTCGCCCCGAAGGGGCCGGGCCACACGGTGCGCCGCGAGTACGAGGCCGGCCGCGGCGTTCCCGTGATCGTCGCCGTCGAGAAGGATGCCTCGGGCAACGCCTGGCCGCTCGTGCTCTCCTACGCGAAGGCCATCGGCGGTCTTCGCGCCGGCGGCATCAAGACGACGTTCACCGAGGAGACCGAGACGGACCTGTTCGGCGAGCAGGCCGTGCTCTGCGGCGGCGTCTCCCAGCTCGTGCAGTACGGCTTCGAGACGCTCACCGAGGCGGGTTACCAGCCCGAGGTCGCGTACTTCGAGGTGCTCCACGAGCTGAAGCTCATCGTCGACCTGATGTGGGAGGGCGGCATCGCCAAGCAGCGCTGGTCGGTCTCGGACACTGCCGAATACGGCGACTACGTCTCGGGCCCCCGCGTCATCGACCCGCACGTCAAGGAGAACATGCAGGCCGTGCTCGCGGACATCCAGGACGGCACGTTCGCGAAGCGGTTCATCGCCGACCAGGATGCCGGTGCGCCCGAGTTCCTCGCACTCCGCGCCAAGGGCGAGGCGCACCCGATCGAGGCGACGGGCCGCGAGCTGCGCAGGCTCTTCGCGTGGAACACGTCGAACGACGACGACTACGTGGACGGCGAGGTCGCGCGCTGACGTCCGGTGATCGAGGAGCGCCGCGCGAAGCGCGACGCGTCTCGAGATCACGAACGGCCCCGCTCCGGAATGCTCCGGGGCGGGGCCGTTCGCGTCACGCGCCACAGGTGCTCCGCGGCTCGCCGAGCCCGTCGAGATAACTGCGCCATTCGTCCGCCGTGAGATCACGACCGGCGATCCGGCAGACCGCGTCGAACTGGTGGTCGGGGTCGAGGTCCCAGATCACGACGCCCGCGGCATCCGAGATGGCGAGCTCGAGCCCGTCAGGCCGCAGGTAGCCGCCGACGTAGTCGGGTGAGACCGCCTGGAAGGGCTCTGCGAGCCGGATGCCGGTCGGTCAGGTCGTACAGCAGGACGACGCCGTCGCCCGCCGACATGACCGTCATGCGCCCGTCGTCGCTCGTGACCGGGATCCCGAGTCCGCCGGCCGTGCCGGGCAATGTACCGGTCTGGCGGAACGTCTCCGCGTCGAACTCCTCCAGCCGGTTGTCATCGGTGGTGATCAGTGATCCGTCGTCGAGCAGCACCTGTGGGCCGGTCCTGAGGCGCCCCGCTGCGGATGATCCTTCCACTCCCGGCGTCGACGATGGTGACGACCGCACCGCGTGGGTCGTCCTCCGAGGTGATCGCGATGCGGCGGCCGTCGGGAGACTCGGAGAGCCACGCGACGACACCATCGACGACGATCGGCTGGCCGACCTGCTCGCCGGTGGCTGGATCGACCCGCATGATCCAGCCGTCCTCGGACAGGAGGTACAGGCGCGTCCCGGCATGGGTCGTCCAGCTCCGGAAGGAGCGGCCTGGCAGCGGGGACCCGATGTCCTCGCCGCTGTGCGCGTCGACCAGTCGCATCGCACCGTCGTCCGGGAACCAGCCGACGATCGCATCCGAGCCCACCCACGCCGGATCCGACACGGGAGCCGAGAACGTGTCGAGCACCGCGCCGGTGGCGGGGTCGCGGATCGAGACGAGCTCGCGCACGCCGGTCCAGTCGGAGACGGCCTCGATCTCCGCGGTGAGCAGCGCGTGCCCGTCCTGCGCGTATCCGCCCGCGAGGAACGATCCGGGCGCGATCAGTCGGTTGACGAGGCCGCCGCCGTCGAGTCGCCAACGCGAGATCGCCGGCTGCCATTGGCTGAGCGCGATCAGCTCGGCCCCCTCGGAGACGACCGCGAGCGGACCGACCGAGCCGAGCAGTGCGTCCAGGCCGGTTCCGACCCGTTGGCCGTCTTCCAGGTCGTAGACGGCGATCCGGCCGACCATACCGCCGCAGTAGACTCGGCCGGCCAGCTCCGAGGCCGTGATCCAACTGCACGACGCCGGGCCGAGCGCGGTCAGAGGTCGCGACCATCGGACGCGCCATCTCCGGCGTTCAGCGCGACGAGCCCGCGATCTCCGCTGGCGACCACGAGGCCGGAGGGGAGCACGTCCATGGCCACGTGAGCGGATCCCTCCGGCACCTGGTATCGGGTCAGCACCACGGCATCGTCCGGGTCGATCACCTCGATCGCGTTCGTCGACCGGCCCGCGAGCAAGCGGCCATCCGGGGTGAACGCGAGCGCTGCGGCGTAGCTGTCTGCGTACTCGAGCGGCTGGGTGACCTGCCCGGACACCGGGGTCACCGATCCAGTCGTCACGTCCACGACCGAGACGGCACCGTCCAGCGCCGCGGCGACGGCGACTCTCGCGCCGTCGGCCTGGACGGCGAGTGCACCGGCTCCCACCTCGAGGCGGATCGGCCCGAGCAGCCGTTCGCCGGTCGAGAGATCGACGACCACGAGGTCCGAGCTCTCCGAGACGCCGGGGAGGACGAAGTAGGAGTTCTCCGAGGAGCCGAAGGTCGCCGTCCGGTCCAGCTCGGCGGGCCAGAGCACGACGCCGACCCTGCCGTCGGCGCTGGCCTCGACGACCGGGAACGGCTGCGGGCGCTCGGGGACATCGAGACCGGAATCGACTGACCTGATCGTCGCCCCGGTCTCGACGTCGCGAACGGAGGCGGCTCCGGTCTCATCGACGATGAACGCCCGATGGGTCTCGGGGATCACGGCGCCGAAGGTGCGCAGAGCGCCGTCGACGAACGCGTTGCCGAGGAAGCCGCCTGCGGCCGTGAGGACGCTCATCAGGCCGGCCCGCGTGCGTGGATCGTCGGGCCAGCGCCGGAAGGCCTCCGCGGCGAGCAGGGCCGCGACGTCCCGCTCCGAATCCCGCAGCGCGAGGGCCGTGCTGACGAGCGCCTGCACATTGGCCTCCGCGCGGCTCCGCTCCGCTTGATCCGCCGAGACCGCCGCGAGACTGCCAGCGCCGACGAGTGCGACGATCAGCGCCGCCGCGCCGACGAGGAGGGCGCGGAGTCTGCGGTTCTGAGTCCGCTCCTGCCGGGCCTGCGTGACGAGCGCCTCGCGCTCGGAGGTCTCGCGGGCCGATGACGCTGCGAGGAAGGCCGACTCGTGCTCGGTGAGATCCCGGTCGCCGCCGCGCTGCCACTCGAGCGCCGCCTCCAACCGCGCGCCACGATACAAATCCTCGTCGCCACGCCCGCCCGCGTCCCAGGCCTCCGCCGCGAGGGCCAGCGCGTGTATGGTCCGCAGGTCGTCGGCGTCGTGCTCGAGCCAGTTCCGCAGCCGCGGCCAGGCGTCGGCGAGCGCCTCGTGCGAAACCTCGACACTCGTCTCGTCTGTGCTGATGAGGCGCGCCGCCGCGAGCATCGCGAGCACGCGATCGCGTGCGCCGTCGTCGTGCAACCCCTTGACCGGCAGGCTCCGGCGCACGGGGGTGCCGTCGGGTGCGAGCGCGACGAGACGCAACATCGTCGAGCGGCAGATGGCCCGCTCGGCGGGGGACATCCGCTGGTAGAGCCGATCGGCGGACTGCGCGATGGCTGCGGCGAGTCCGCCGGAGGCCTCGTACCCATGCACCGTGAGCGTCGCTCCCTCGCGACGCGCCCAGGTCTCGACGAGGGCGTGCGAGACATGGGGGAGCACACCGGGGCGCCCGGCGGCATCCCGGAGGATGAGCTCGGTGAGGCCAGGCTCGAGGCGCAGCCCGGCGACTCGGGACGGCCCCTCGATCGCAGCCCGGAGCCCTTCCTGCCCCATCGGCGGCACCAGCTGGACGCCGTCGGTGAACAGCGCACCGAGCCGGGGCAGTCGCGCGCACGCGTCGAGGAAGTCGCTGCGCACCGTCACGAGCACGGTGCCGCCCGACAGGAGGATGCTCTCGACGGCTCGGGCCGCCTCGTCGGTCGCATTGGCGTCCAGCCCGGTGAAGAGTTCCTCGAACTGGTCGACGACGAGGACGTCTCGATCGTGGTGCGTGCCTGCCACGAAGGGCTGCAGGCCGCGGCGCGGGCTCGTGACATCCACGGACCGCCCGTCCCGGCGCAGGGCCGGGACGATCCCGGCGAGCACGAGCGAGGACTTGCCGCATCCCGACGGCCCGGTGAAGGCCACGAACCGTCCGCGTTCCACCCGAGCGAGCCCCACGCGGACGTCGGCGTCCCGACCGAAGAACTCCTCTTCGTCGTCTGCTCCGAACGCGGCGAGCCCGCGGTACGGGCATGGCAGGTCGGGCCGAGCAATGGCGGCCGGGGTATCGAGGTCGGGGTCGTGGCGCAGGATGGCCGTCTCGAGTTCGGCGAGCTCGGCGGACGGATCGACGCCGAGCTCCTCGTCGAGTCGCCGGCGGGCATCGCGGAGCGTGGCGAGCGCGTCGGCCTGGCGTCCGGAGCGGTAGAGCGCGCGGGCCAGCAGCGCCCACCGGTGCTCGCGGAGCGGGCGATCGCGCACCAGGCGCTCGGCCTCGGGGACGACGCTCGCGGTATGTCCCAGCCCGAGGCGCGCGGCGAGCAGATCCTCCTCAGCGGACGCGCGCAGGTCGAGCAGCCGTGCGGCTTCCGCGCGGGCCGGCTCCCAGTCGGGAAGGTCCGCGTACGGCTCGCCACGCCAGGAGTGGAGTGCCGCCTCGAACACCGCGGTCGCCCGGTCGGCCGCGCCATCCGCCGAGTGCTGTCGACCGTTCGCGACCAGGCGCTCGAACCGTCGCGCGTCGATGGCGTCGGGTGCCAGGTCGAGCCGGTAGCCGTCCGGCGTCGTCGTGATGGGCGGCACGCCCGGGTGACGGCGGAGCCGGGCGATGGCGATCTGCACCTGCTTCGCCCAGGTCGCCGGAACCTCTTCGCCCCAGAGCGCATCGGCGATCCGCTCGGGCGGGAGCGGCCGCCCCACCTCGAGTGCGAGCGCGGCGAGCACCGCGCGCTCGCGCGGGCTGACCGGACCCCCGTCGATGACGAGCGTCCCGAGGACGCCGACACTCATGGTCCGCATTGTCCTCGCGCGCGATCGAGGGCGTCAACGACCCATTGGGGGGACGGATACCGAACGGATACCGCAGCCGGCGCCGACGGATACCACGGCGCGACACGCTCGGCCCATGGACACCACACACACCACCCGAATCGCCCGTTCCGCGGCGGCAGCGGCACTCGTCGCGGCCGCCCTCGCCGGATGCGCCTCCCAGGCGAGCGCACCTGTCGAGCCAGTCGAGGAACCCGCGGCTGCCGTCGAGCCACGGCAGCTGGTCCCGAACGACAACGATCCACGCGGGCTGCACGGGCCGCTGGCGAGTCTGCCGCACACACGGACTGACCCGCGGATGCCCGTCATCAACGACGTGGACCCGCGAGGCCTGCACGGCGTTCCGAATGCGGGCACCGCGCTCTCGGCGGCGGAAGCCGGGACCTCGGCGCCGCCGACTATTTCCGCACCGATCAATGACGTCGATCCACGCGGGCTCCACGGCCGGACGTCTGCTACACGATGATGGCAGGTCGAACGCGTTCCGAAGCGACCCGTTCGCGTGAAGGAGAACATGCAGGCTGTGCTTGCTGACGTCCAGGACGGCACCTTCGCGAAGCGGTTTATCGCCAACCAGGATGCCGGTGCGCCCGAGTTCCTCGCACTCCGCACCAAGGGCGAGGAGCACCCGATCGAGGCGACCGGCGCGAGCTGCGCAGGCACTTCGCCTGGAACACGTCGAATGACGACGAACTACGTGGACGGCGAGGTCGCGCGCTAGGTGGCCCAGGTCGAGGGGCAGTCCTTACGTATCGTCTAGCCGGTCGGCTCAGTCTCCCCGAGGCCGCACGTCGATCGGTAGGGGCCGAGTGTGGCTAGATAGGCGATCCATTCGTCGCGCGTGAGGTCCCGACCGGCCATCTTGCCAGGCAGCATCTGCGTGCGAAGACGGTCGAAGGGTGGGGTTCGACGCCACGGATGAGCGGGTCGTGCGCGCCGCTATCGCGGCGGCCGGCGGCTCCGCGCCGTCGGCCGGGTCAACCGTCCGATGACTCCCACGCCCACGGCGTCGCCGCCCTTCACGGACCGCATCGCGGAGGACGCCGCCGGGTGGCATCTCCTCGCAGCTGCACAGCTCGCCGCCGGAAGCATCGCGTTCGGAGCCGCCGCCGCGTTGCTCGCGTGGCTGGTCGGCTTCGCCGCGCCGATGTTCTTCTTCCTTGCGCCGCCGGTGTGGCTGGTGCTCCCGCCTGCCGCCGCGGCGGGAGGTGCCGCGGCGGGCGCCGCGCTCGGGGTGGGTCGTGCACTCGGGTGGGCCGTCGTCCGGGAACGCGTGGTCGTTCCGCTCGTCTCCGGCGTGCTGTCGCTTCCGCCCCTGTTCGCGCTGGCGGCGGTCTTCGGCGCTCGTGCACTCGACCTGTGGTGGCTGTGGGTCCTCGCCGCGGTCGGCGCGTCGTGGGCGGCGCACCGGCGGCTGCTGCGGCATCCGCTGGATGACCGGCGGCCGGTGCTCGTGCGGCTGCTCTTCTCGCTCGGACTCGCCCTCGGTGCGCTCGCCGGGCTCTTCGTCGTCTACGTGGGCTTCTGGTCCTCCTGGTGGGGCGGGAGCCCGGCGCAGGCTCGTGGGATGCCCTGGCTCATCGGGCTGCTCGGTGTCGCCGGGATGCTCGGGTTCGCGGCGCTCGTCGTCTCGGTCCGCCCGTTCCGCAGCCGTACCGCGACCGCGCTGATGTGGGCGGGGTTCGGCCTGCTCGCGGCTTCGCTCGTGGTGGTCATACTCGGCGTGGTGGTGCAGTCGCGTGGTCGGATGCCGCGGAGGAGGCGCAGAAGCAGGTCGTAGAGCCGCCGCCGCCCGTCGTCGAGCCGGGCACCGGGTATCCCGGGGAGGAGCCGCGCAATCAGGCACCCGCACCGAGCCTCGAGGAGGGCCGAGTGCAGTTCGCCGCGCTCGCCGCCGCGACGCTGGAGGCCGTAGGCCCCGGGGCCATCTGGCGAGATCAGCCGGGTGCGGTCGTCCGCGAGGTCGACCGCGGCGATGGCCGCATGATGCTGCGCATCGACACCGAGGCGCGATGGGCGTCGTCCGGACACGACGACGACGAGCAGGTCGGGCGGTGACCGAGGCCAACCTCGCCGCCGCCGATCGCATCGTCGTGGCCTGGGCGGAGCGGGCCTCGGCACGCCCGAGGTGATCCACGTCGAGCCGATCGTGGGCGGCGCCGACGTCGGTTCGGTCGAGTTCGCGAAGGTGGCCTTCGAGTACGGGGTCGCGCAGCCCCGCATCGAGGGTCGCTGCCTGCCCGCGCCCTAGCCAGCGGGCTCGGCCCCGGCCGACCCGAACCCGCACGTCGACCGGTACGGGCCGAGATCTGCGAGGTAGGCCTTCCACTCGTCTTCGGTGAGGTCGCGTCCTGCCATGCGGCAGGCCGCCTCCGCCTGCGACGACGGCCGAAGGTCCCACAGCGCGACGCCGGCAGGAATGTTCGCAGCGAGCTCGGTGCCATCGGGACTGAACATGCCAGAGACGGTTCGGGCGCGCGGGAGCGCGTAGGGGTCTACAACGACGTTGCCGACGCTCGAGACCTGGATCGGGTCCCCAAGCCGGATGCCTTCGGTGAGGTCGTACATCGAGAGCGTCTCGCTCAAGGTGTACACGCTCAGCGTCCGGCCGTCGGGGCTGACGCTGAGTGTGAAGATGCCGCCGGGCACTCCCGGGATGGAGCCGAGCGGTTCGAAATCCTCAGCGTCGAAGCGAGTGATCCGGTTGAAGGTCGACCCGACGATCTCGTCACGGGCGGTATACGCCGGCGAGCCGATGCCCTCAGGAGCTTCGCGGAGAAGCTTGCCGGACGCCGCGTCGAACACCGTCGTTCGGGGGCCGGTATCCGACCAGGTCGTCACGAGCAGTTCGGTGGAATCGGCACTCGTCGTCATATCGTGGGGCTCTCCGACGACGCGGACCCTCCAGTCCAGCAGACGACCGGTGGTGGGATCCGCGGCCAGTATCCGGTCGCCCTCGATTGCCAGGAACATGCGTCCGCCGTCGGTGCTGACCGTTCGCACGATGATGCCCCGCGGGAGGCCATCCCCCTCATACATCCTCCCGCTTTCCACCTCGACGAACGCGGTGTGCCCCTCGCCGCGGCCGCCGATCTCACCGACGAGGACGCCCGCGCCGGCCCACGTCACGCCATACGAGGGCACGGGCAGCCGCATCACGAACTCGCCGGATCGCGTATCGACTACCGCGAACTCGTCGAAGCTGTCCAACGTCTGCGGAGGACCCGTTCCGCGTGCGATGAGCAGGCGGGAGTCGGCCGGGTCGTAACGATCGAGCATCGACCATCCCGGAGCCAGCACGCGCGTGGCCGCGCCCGAGCCGTCGAGCATCCATCGGGTGATCGCCGGCTCGCCGCGGCCGACCGCGACGAGCTCGCGTCCTTCGGAGGTCACCGCGAGCGGGCCAACGAGATCGAGCTGGGGTTCGAACGTGCGCTCGGTCGGGGCTCCGGTCTCGAGGCTCCGTTCGGCGATGTGGCCGAAGTGGTCGCCGCAGTAGACGGTTCCGATCGCCACCGACGCGGCCACCCACGGGCACGGCTCCTCGAGCGATGTTGCGAACTGCTGAACCCAGCGGGTACGCCCTGCTGCAACATCGACCAACGCGATGCGCCGGTCGCCGGTCGTGATCACCTCTCCAGTGCCGAGCACAGTCATGGACACATTCGCGGACTCCGGCGGCATGGCGATCGTCTGGATAACTTCGGCCGAGCGTGGGTCGATGACGAGGAGCTGGCCCTCGACGTTGCCGTAGAAGAGCCGCTGCCCGTCCTCAGCGAACCTTGCGGTCCCGGCCTTGTCCGAATCCGCCTCGTGCGGGTGCGTTGGCGGACCTGACACGAGTCGCGTCGCTCCATCGGCCGCAGCGATGAGTCGAAGTGCGCCGGTCTGGTCGATCGCGGCCACCATCGACCCGTCGTGGTTGATCGAGATGGTGCTGATCGTGACATCGAACTCGATCGGTCCCAACAGGCGATCACCCGTCGCGAGGTCGGCAATGGCGAGCGTGCTGACATATGGCTCCGTGAAGGGATAGCTCCGCTCGGCGACGGCGACCCGGCCCGCGTCTCCGCTCACGGCGGGCCCCATGCGGCTATCGAATGTGTCAAACTCACGCGGAATGTCGAGTGTGCGAACGAGGGCCCCGCTGTCGATGTCGAAGACCTGCACGGCGTCACGGTCGTGGGCGACCGCGACCTGACGCGTGCCCGGGATGTGCACGCCGGACATCTCCCTGAGTCCGGCCAGGAACGTCGTTCCGACCAGCCCGTGCGACCCCGTCAGCATCCCCATCAGCGCGGATCGTGTTCGCGCGTCATCAGGCCAGCGCCGGTATGCCTCAGCGGCGAGAAGCTCGGCGACATCACGCTCGGTGTCCCGCAATGAGAGCGAGGTGCTCGTGAGCGCCTCGATCCGCGCCGAGGTACGCTCCCGCGCTGTCTCCTGGGCACCAATCGCAACGAGGCCGCCGGCGGTGACGGCGACGGCGAAGAGCGCGACCGCCGAGATGAGCAGCACGCGCAGTCGACGGTTCTGCATGCGGTCGTGCTTGGCACGGTGCTCGATCTCGTCGAACGCCGCACGCTCCTGTGTCGCGGATGCCTCGAGGAAGGCGGCCTCCGACTCGGTGAGCTCAGGGTCGGCGCGCTCGCGCCATTCGAGGACAGCGCTGAGGCGGGCCCCGCGGTACAGGTCCTCATCGGGCCGCCCATCCGCCTCCCAGGTGTTCGCGGCCGTCGGCGAGCGCGCTCATGGCGCGGGCACCCTCGGCGTCGTCCTCGAGCCAGCCTCGGAGGCGTGGCCACGCTGTCGCGAGCGACTCGTGCGCGACGATGAGCGAGTCCTCCTCTGCGCTTACGAGGCGGGCGCGGGCGAGGCTCATGAGCACTCGGTCGTGCGCCGCATCCTCGCCGCATCGGCGTGATCGGGATGCGGCGGCGCATCGGTGCCCCGTCCGCGCTGATCTCGACGAGACGCAGGAACGTGGCGCGGCACGTCGCGCTCGCGTCGGGATCGAGCGACAGGTAGAGCTGGTCGGCCGACTTGCGCGATCGCGCCCGAGATGCCGCCGGAATCCTCGTACCCGGCGACCGTGAGCGTCGCGCCCTCACGGCGCAGCCAGGTCTCCACGAGGGCGTGCGAGACGTGGGGGAGCACGCCCGGTTCGCCCGCGGCATCTCGCAGGATCAGCTCGACGAGCCCCGGCTCGAGACGGAGGCCCGCAAGGCGGGCGGGCTCTTCGATGGCGCTGCGGAGCTCGTCGGGACCCAGCGGCGCGACGAGGTGGACACCCGACGCGAACAGCGGTCCGATGCTCGGCTCGGCGGCGCATGAGCTGAGGAAGTCGGCGCGTACCGCGACGATCACTCGCTGTCCCACTGCGACGGCCGTCGCGATCAGCGCCGAGAACTCCGCCACGTGCGCGTCCGGGAGACCGGAATGGAACAGTTCCTCGAACTGGTCGATGACGACGACGTCGGCGTGGCCTCGACCGGTCAGTGCGTCTCGGAGCCGGGCGATCGGCGTCGCCCCCGAGCCGAGCACGACCACGGTGTCACCGCGAGCCCGGAGTGCCGGGACGAGGCCTGCCAGCACCAGCGAGGACTTCCCGCACCCGGATGCCCCGGAGACGGCGAGGAACGGCGATCCGGCGAGCCGGGCCAGCGCCGCCTGGATGTCGGCGTCGCGCCCGAAGAACTCCTCGGCGTCGTCCGTGCCGAACGGCTGCAGGCCCCGATAGGGGCAGTCCGCGCTCGTGAGCTGCGGCTCCGGTGGTGCGTCGAGCGAGGCGTCTTGGTGCAGGATCGCTGATTCGAGCACCACGAGCTCTGCTCCGGGCTCGATGCCGAGCTCGTCGGCCAGCCGCTCCCGCGCGCTCCGCAGGGTGGCGAGGGCGTCGGCCTGACGGCCGCTGCGGTAGAGCGCCGTGGTGAGGATCGCCCACCGCCGTTCGCGAAGGGGGTCGGCCCTGACCAGGCGCTCCGCGTCCGGGACGACGGCGCGGTGCTCGCCGGACTCGAGCCTCGCCGCCTGCATGTCCTCCTCGGCGGACGTCCTGATCTCGCCGAGTCGTTCTGCCTCCGCGACCGCAGGCGGCCACTCGCCGAGGTCCGAGTACGGCATCCCGCTCCAGAGCGACGCTGCTCGCTCGAGCACGTCGATGGCTCGCGCAGGGTCGCCGTTCGCGCGGTGGATGCGCGGCGCTCTCGATGAGCTGCTCATAGCGCACCGCATCGATCGAGTAGGGATCGACGCGAGTCGGTAGCCGCCGCGCGTCGTGGCGATGGACGTCGAGCCCAGCGCGCGGCGGATCTGGACGACGAAGGCCTGCACCTGCTTCGGCCAGGTGCTCGGCGGCTCGTCGCCCCACACCGCGTCGGCCAACTCAGACGGTGTGACGACATTGCCGGCCCGGAGGACGAGGGCGGCGAGCAGGGAACGCTCTTTCGGACTGAGCCGCCCGCCGTCGATCGTGAGGTCACCGAGCACTCGGATCTCCACCCCTGCAGTGTGGGCGCGGCCCTGGCGGTTGTCAACGAAAGTGTGACGTACCCATACCGGATCCATACCGGTCCATCCGCGGGACCATACCGGCACAAGTGAACCTGCCGTCATGAACACCACGCAGAACACCCAGCGCATCATCGCCACCGCGCTCATCGCGGTCACTGCCGGGCTCGCCCTCTCCTCGTGCGCAGGGCAACGGCAGATCACGGAACCCGATTCGGATCGGATCTCCGACGCCCAGATCGCGGAGCAGCGCGCCGCGTACGTCGACCTCGCCGAGCGCCGGGCGGAGATGTCCGGTGACGTCGCGCAAGCACGAGCCGGGCTCTACCTCGATCAGGCGGAGCGCCGCGTCGGCGCCGGCGGACCGGCAACCGGCGACGCCTACCGCGATGTGGCTGAGCGCCGCGCCAGCCTCGGCGGACCGGTAGCCGGTGACTCGTACCGCGATCTGGCCGAGCGACGCCTCCGGATCACCGGCCATTGAGGCCCTCGTCGATCGACGATCAGCGGCCGCTCGATCGCTAGTCTTGTCGCATGAGCCGCGATCCCGACGACGACGCACTGCGGTGGGCGGGCGACGACGACCCCACCCTCGCGCCCGGGTCGAAGGCCGTCGGCACGCCCGGTCGGATCAACGACGCCACCCAGGCGACGGATGCCCCGACATCCGCTGACGTCACCGGCGACGCCGCCGCCCCCGAGTCCGGGGCATCCGCGGCATCCGATGAGGCCCAGGGCGACGCGACCGCCGGCGCCACGGCAACGACCGGGCAACGGCGGTCAGCGGCCGCCGCCGCCCAGGCCGGCTCGGCCGAGCTCGTGGTCCTCGGGGTGCTCGGTGGCGTCTACCTGCTCTACTCGATCGCCTGGCTGATCTGGGCGACGACGCCCGCCCCCGTGCTCGGAGATCCCGTGGCGCAGTTCATGTTCGGGCTGGGCCGCTGGTTCGCCGTGCTCGCCCCGGCGCTGTGGTTCGTCGCCGTGCTCTGGCTCGCCGCCGGTCGTCGCCGCGCGCGCCTGCTCTGGCTCATCGCAGGGGCCGTCGTGCTCGTGCCCGTCCCGTTCCTGCTGCGAGGTTGAGATGAGCGAGGCATCCGTTCCGGTGGGCGACAGCGACAGCGCACCCGAGGCCGACGACGACGTCGTATCAGCGCACCGTGCCACCCCGCTCTGGCTCGCCGCCATCATCACCGTCGTGTTCGGCCTGCTGTACGCCTACGACGTCTGGGAGGCCGTCGGCAACCTGGTCGGGCTGAACATGCAGGCGAGCACCCTCGGAGTGTCGCTCAGCGGATGGGGCATCGCGCTGCTCGTGGCGGCGATCCTCATGCCGTTGGTCGTATTCGGGCTCGCGTACTGGCTCGGGCGACGCCGCGGCCCGGCCGCACAGGCGCTGCTGTTCCTCGTCGGGTATGCGGTCGTGCAGGTGCTGACGCTCGACGTCGCTGCACTCTTCGAGCTCGGTGGCTTGGACTTCTCCTGAGGAGGTCGGCTCGCCCGTGACGGCGCCGGCGTCACAGAACGGATGCCGCATGCGCCCTCCACTAGAGTGAGGCGGTAGCGCCCCCACGGCGTGTGGCGCATCTCCACCCGCACATCAGAGCGCCACGTGCGCGCTTCGCCCCCGAAGGAATCGCTCGTGTCAAAGCCGGTCGTGCTGATCGCCGAAGAACTCTCGCCCGCCACCGTCGATGCCCTGGGGCCCGACTTCGAGATCCGCAATGTCGACGGCACCGACCGTCCGGCGCTGCTCGAGGCGATCGCCGACGCGAACGCGATCCTCGTGCGGTCGGCCACGAAGGTCGACGCCGAGGCGATCTCGGCCGCGTCGAAGCTGCAGGTCATCGCGCGTGCCGGCGTCGGGCTCGACAACGTCGACATCAAGGCGGCCACGACGGCCGGCGTCATGGTGGTGAACGCGCCGACCTCGAACATCATCTCGGCGGCGGAGCTCACCGTCGGCCACATCCTGAGCCTCGCCCGCCACATCCCCGCCGCGCACTCCGCACTGGCGCAGGGGGAGTGGAAGCGATCGCACTACACGGGGGTCGAGCTCTACGAGAAGACCATCGGCATCATCGGCCTCGGCCGCATCGGCGCCCTCATCGCGGCACGCCTCCAGGCGTTCGGCACCGAGGTCATCGCCTACGACCCGTACATCACGGCGGCCAGGGCGCAGCAGCTCGGCGTGCAGACCGTGAGCCTCGACGAACTGCTGGAGCGCAGCGACTTCATCACGATCCACATGCCGAAGACGCCCGAGACCACCGGCATGATCGGCGCCGAGCAGCTCGCGAAGATGAAGCCGACCGCGTTCGTGGTCAACGTGGCGCGCGGCGGCCTCATCGACGAGGACGCGCTCTACGAGGCGCTCGCGGCCCGCCGGATCGCCGGCGCCGGCCTCGACGTGTTCGTCTCGGAGCCGCCGCGCGAGTCCCCGCTGCTCTCGCTGCCCAACGTCATCGTCACGCCGCACCTCGGCGCGTCGACCGACGAGGCCCAGGAGAAGGCCGGGCGTGTCGGTCGCGAAGTCGGTGCGGCTCGCGCTCGCGGGCGAGCTCGTCCCCGACGCGGTCAACGTCGCCGGCGGCATCATCGACCCGTACGTGCGCCCGGGCATCCCGCTCGTCGAGAAGCTCGGCCAGCTCTTCGCGGGCCTCGCGGGCGCCGCGATCACGAGCCTCGACGTGGAGGTGCGCGGCGAGCTGGTCGAGTTCGACGTCAGCGTGTACAAGCTGGCCGCCCTCAAGGGCATCTTCACGAACATCGTGAGTGAGACCGTGTCGTATGTGAACGCGCCGCTGCTCGCGGAGCAGCGTGGCATCGACGTGCGGCTCATCACCGACACGATCTCGCCCGAGTATCGCAATGTCATCACCCTGAGCGGCGCACTCGGCGACGGACGCCAGGTCTCGGTGTCGGGCACCCTCACGGGACCCAAGCAGATCGAGAAGCTCGTCGGCATCAACGGCTACGAGATCGAGGTGCCGATCGCCACCACGCACATCGTGATGGAGTACACCGATCGCCCCGGCATCGTGGCGATCTACGGTCGCGAGTTCGGCGACGCCGACATCAACATCGCGGGCATGCAGATCGCGCGCCGCGAGGCGGGCGGCCAGGCGCTCAGCGTGCTGACGGTCGACTCGCCCGTTCCCGCGGACGTGCTCGAGCGCGTGCGCACGGCGATCGACGCCGAGGTCCTCGTCGAGATCGACATCACCGAGTCGTAGCGCGCGCGGACCACTGCGGTGAACGATCACCGACGAGCGGCGGCCACTCCTGCTGAGGGGCGGCAGCCGCTCGACCGATGCCCTCAGAGCACGCTGGGGTCCTCGGGGGTCGAGTGCTCGTTGCGCATGACCCGGTCTCCGGTGGCGGGGTCGACGCTCGTGTGCGACGTCGTGACCGACCGGCGACGACGGGCGAGGAGGACGATGCCGACGATGACCACGACCGCTCCGGCGATCATGAGGATGTAGCCGACCAACTGGAGGTCGATCCAGTCGACCGACAGGTTGAGCGCGAATGCGAGGATCGCGCCGATGACGAAGAGCACAATACCGAGACCGATACTCATGTGGGTCCTGCTTTCTCTCCGGCGGCTCGAGTGCCGCTGCTCGATGGGCCGGATACCTCGTCCTGAGGCATCCGGGGCTCACTGTATCGAGCGGCCACCGGCACGGACAGTACGCTGGGAGGGCTGGCGCACGAGGGAGCATTCATGGTAGTCACGGTCAGGCTCGCGGTGATTCCGGGCGACGGCATAGGTCCCGAGGTCGTCGCCGAGGCGCTCAGGGCGCTCGACGCGGCCACCGCCGGCACCGACGTCGCCTTCGAGCAGACGCCGTTCTCGCTGGGCGCGGCGCGATACCTCGAGACCGGCGACGTGCTGACCGACGACGACCTCGCCGCGATCAAGGAGCACGACGCGATCCTGCTCGGCGCGGTCGGTGGCGTGCCGGGAGACCCGAGGCTCGCCGGTGCGAACATCGAGCGCGGGCTCCTGCTGCGGCTCCGCTTCGAACTCGACCACTACGTCAACCTGCGTCCGTCGGCACTGTATCCAGGTGTCGTGAGCCCGCTCGCCGATCCCGGCGAGGTCGACTTCGTCGTCGTCCGCGAGGGCACCGAAGGTCCGTACGTGGGCAACGGCGGCGCCATCCGCGTCGGCACGCCTGCCGAGGTCGCGAACGAGGTCTCCGTGAACACGGCGTACGGCGTGGAGCGAGTCGTGCGCTACGCGTTCGCCGCGGCATCCGCTCGCCCCCGCAGGAAGCTCACGCTCGTGCACAAGACGAACGTGCTCGTGTTCGCGGGTTCGCTCTGGAAGCGCACGGTCGACGCCGTCGCCGCCGAGTATCCGGATGTCGCGGTCGACTACCTGCACGTCGACGCCGCGACCATCTTCCTCGTCACGGATCCTGCTAGATTCGACGTCATCGTCACGGACAACCTCTTCGGCGACATCCTCACCGATCTGGCCGGCGCGATCAGCGGCGGCATCGGACTGGCGGCCTCGGGCAACATCAATCCCGAGGGCCGGTTCCCGAGCATGTTCGAGCCGGTCCACGGTTCGGCACCCGACATCGCCGGGAAGGGCATCGCCGACCCCACCGCCGCGATCCTCTCCGTCGCCCTGCTCCTCGACCACCTGGGTCGCTCGGAGCAGGCCGAGGCGGTCAAGCGGGCGGTCGTCGCGGACATCGCCGAGCGCGGCGCCGCGAGACGTTCGACATCCGAGGTCGGCGACGCGATCGTCGCCCGCATCGGCGCACACCGACCACTCCCTTCCGAAGGAGGACACGATGACCACCACGAACCTCACCCTGCAGGCGCCGTCGCCGGCAGGCCTCATCTGGAACGTCACCGCCAACGATGAGGCGAAGGGCGACGCCGAGCGCGAGGCGATCCTGGCCGACCCCGGCTTCGGCAACCACTTCACCGACCACATGGTCGACCTGTGCTGGTCGGAGAAGGGCGGGTGGCATCGGCCGCGCGTCTCGCCGTACGGGCCGATCCAGCTCGAGCCTTCGGCGGCGGTGCTGCACTACGCGCAGGAGATCTTCGAGGGCCTGAAGGCCTACCGTCACGCCGACGGGTCGATCTGGAGCTTCCGCCCCTACGAGAACGCCGCCCGGATGCAGCGCTCGGCCGCGCGCCTCGCCCTGCCCGAGCTGCCGAGCGAGTACTTCATCGACTCGCTGCGCCAGCTCATCGCGGTCGACGGGGCTTGGGTGCCCACGGCGCCCGAGACGAGCCTCTACCTGCGCCCGTTCATGTTCGCCAAGGAGGCGTTCCTCGGCGTGCGCCCGGCGAAGAAGGTGGCGTTCTACCTCATCGCGAGCCCGGCCGGCGCCTACTTCCACGGCGGCGTGCAGCCGGTGTCCATCTGGCTCTCCACGAAGTACGCCCGCGCTGGGAAGGGCGGCACCGGCGCCGCGAAGACGGGCGGCAACTACGCCTCGAGCCTCCTGCCGCAGGCCGAAGCGGCCGACCACGGATGCCAGCAGGTGCTGTTCCTCGATGAGGGGAAGTACCTCGAGGAGCTCGGCGGCATGAACCTCGTGCTCGTCTACCGCGACGGCACCGTCGTGACCCCCGAGTCGGAATCGATCCTCGAGGGGATCACACGCGACTCGGTGCTCCAGCTCGCGAAGGACCGCGGGCACGTGGTCGAGAGCCGCAGGGTGACCATCGACGAATGGCGCGAGGGTGCGGCATCCGGCGACATCGTGGGCGCGTTCGCGTGCGGCACGGCTGCCGTGATCACGCCGATCGGGCGCCTGCTCGCCGAGGATTTCGAGATCGTGCACTCGGACCCGGGGTCCACTGAGCTCGCGCTGTCGCTCCGCGAGGAGCTCACGGGCATCCAGTACGGCCGCGTCGAGGATCGCCACGGCTGGCTGACGCGGCTGGACGCGTGACAACCGGCAGCCTCAACCCGCCCAATAGGCTGGCGGAATGAAGATCGCGCGCTTCTCGCACGGCGAGTCCATCTCCTTCGGCATCGTCGACGACGAGGAGGACGAGCTCGTCGTGCTGAAGGGCGATCCGATGTTCGCCGGGTACGAGCCCACGGGAGAGCGCGTCCCGCTCGGCGAGGCGAAGCTGCTCGCACCGGTCATCCCACGCTCGAAGGTCGTCGCGGTCGGCAGGAACTACCGGGAGCACGCGGCCGAGATGGGCGGTGAGGCGCCCGCGGAGCCGCTCCTCTTCCTGAAGCCGAACACGTCGGTCATCGGCCCCGGCGATCCGATCGTGCTGCCGCTGCAGAGCGAGCGGGTTGAACATGAGGGCGAGCTCGCGGTCGTCATCGGTCGCATCGCCAGGCACGTGGCCGAGGCGGATGCCGCGGCGGTCGTCTTCGGCTACACGATCGCGAACGACGTGACCGCCCGCGACCTGCAGCGGCGCGACGGCCAGTGGACCCGAGCGAAGGGCTTCGACACCTTCTGCCCGCTCGGCCCCGTGATCGACACCGAGCTCGATCTCGAGCACGGCACGATCGAGACGAGCGTCAACGGCGAGCGTCGCCAGGAGGGGCGGCTCGCCGACATGGTGCACTCGATCGAAGCGATCGTCGCGTACGCGTCGAGCGTGTTCACGCTGCTGCCCGGCGATGTCATCCTCACGGGTACGCCCTCGGGGGTGGGCCCGATCGTCGACGGCGACACCGTCGAGGTCACGGTGTCGGGGCTCGGCACGCTGTCGAACCCGGTACGCGCCGCGCGCTGATCGGACGCGGTACCCGGCGGACCGAGCGCGAGCACCGACCGCTCAGCGGCCCAGCGTCGTCGCGGCGAGGTCGACGTCCTCGTCGTCGTTCCAGAGGTGGAACGCCACGCGAGCGCGGCCGGCACGACCGGAGGCGGTGATTCCCCTGGCCGACAGGGCCTGCAGTTGCGCGCCGTCGGCGTCGGGCCAGGCCACGATCGCGCTGTTCGAGGGCTCGAGTCCGATGCGCTCGCGGAAGGCGTTCGCCAGGCCGACGGCGTGGTCGCGCACGTCGGCAGCGTCGAGCGA
Organism: uncultured Actinomycetota bacterium; assembly: GCA_963764435.1. GTDB lineage: Bacteria > Actinomycetota > Actinomycetes > Actinomycetales > Microbacteriaceae > Agromyces. The sequence continues at coordinate 256,017 of CAVXSL010000001.1, forward strand.
CGCGGCGAACCCGAGCGCCGCCTCGGCGCCGACCCACGCGTGCCACGCCGGCGACACGTCGAAGCGGCTCGCATCGTCGGCGAGGTGCAGCCCAGGGCCGTAGCAGGACGCCCAAGGGTCGGCTCCCGAGTACCAGCCGGCGGCCAGAGGCGGGAACTCCGCGGCGGCGCGGTCCGAGAACGCCGCGAATGCCGCTCCACGCGGCGAGCAGAGCCATTTGTAGGTATGGCAGACCACGAGGTCGGCGTCGAGGTCGGTCGTCGGCAGCCAGCCGGTCGCCTGCGTCGTGTCGACGAGCACGCGCGCGTCGACGGCGCGGGCGGCCTCGGCGACGGATGCCGCATCGGCGACCTCGCCCGTCGCGGACTGCACGAGCGAGTACGCCGCCATCCAGGTGTCCGGTCCGATCGCATCAGCGAGCGCATCGATCGGGACCTGACGCACCCGCAGGTCGCCGCGCACGAGGAACGGCGCGACCACCGACGAGAAGTCGCCCTCGATGCACACCACCTCCGCGCCCTCGGGTGCGGATGCCGCGGCAAGGGCGACGAACGGAGAGACCTGCGATCCGGTGGCGACCCGGCTCGAGTCCACGCCGAGGAGGGCCGCCGCATGCCCGCGCGCCCGCTCCACCGTCGCGGTGTACTCGTAGGCGTCGGCCGTGCCGGCCGCCCACCGGTCGAGGTCGCGGCGCAGGGCCTCGACGGTCACGTCGGCGGGCAGGCCGAGGGTGCACGCGGCGAGGTAGCCACGGCCGGCGGTGAAGCGGTGTCGGAGGGAGGACCGTTCGCGGAGGGAGGAGGAGGACGACATGTCCCCAGTCTCCGCCCGCGGCATCCATTCGACAACCGCAAGCATGTGATCACACACATGCCGCAGCGTTATGCTTTGTCGCATGTCCGAGGCATCGATCGAGGGACTCGCCGACGCCCTCGACCTGCAGACCGTGCGGGTCGTGCGCCAGGTCGCCGAACACGGCTCGCTCACTGCCGCGGCCGAGGCACTCGGCTACAGCCAGCCCGCAGTGAGCCAGCAGCTGCGCCGCTTCGAGGAGCGCACCGGCATCGCGCTCGTGGAGCGCGTCGGCCGCGGCATCCGTCTCACCCAGTCGGGCCGTGTGCTCGCCAGGCATGCCAACGCCGTCGCGACCGCGCTGGAGGCCGCAGCCGGCGAGCTCGGCGAGATCCGTGGGCTGCGCGCCGGACGCGTGCGGCTGGTCGCGTTCCCTTCGGCGTCGGCGACGCTCGTGCCGCGGCTCATCGCGGCGCTCGCCGCAGCCCATCCGGGGGTTGCGGTCACCTACGTCGAGGCCGAGCCGCCCGAGGCGGTTGCGGCGGTGCGCGCCGACAGCGCCGACCTCGCCATCACGTTCAGCTATCCGGGCGACCACGACGACCCGCACAAGGCCAGCGCACGCGGCCTCGATGTTCGGGCGTACGGCCAGGAGCCGATCCGGCTCGTGCTGCCCACCGGGCATCCGGCCGCGGCATCCGACGTCGTCGACCTCGCCGCACTCGGCGAGGATCCCTGGATCGCCGGATGCCCCCGCTGCCGCGGCCACCTGCTCGAGCTCGCCGGCGCGGCCGGCTTCACGCCGCGGATCGCGTTCGAGACCGACAACTTCGTGGCCGTCGAGGGGATGGTCGCCCAGGGTCTCGGGGTGGCGCTGCTGCCCGCGCTGGCGCTCGCCTCATCGCCGCGGCATCCGGGAATCATCACGCGCCCGACGGCGCGGGCCGACGTGCGGTCGCTGCACCTCGTCACGGCTCGTGGCGGCGAGCGCGTACCCGCGGTCGCCGCAGCCATCGCCGCACTCGAGTCGCTCGCGGCCTCCGGCACCCATGACGGCGAACGCGGGGCGACTCCCGGTCGATAGCATGGACGGGTATGTCCGAGACAGCCCACCCCACCACATCCGCGACCGGAGCAGACATCAGGGTGCGGTTCTGCCCGTCGCCCACCGGCACTCCGCACGTCGGCCTCGTGCGCACGCGCGCTCTTCAACTGGGCGTATGCCCGGCACACCGGCGGCACCTTCGTCTTCCGCATCGAGGACACGGATGCCGCGCGCGACACCGAGGAGAGCTACGAGCAGCTCCTCGACGCACTGACCTGGCTCGGGCTGTTCTGGGACGAGGGCGTGGGCGTCGGCGGACCTCACGGCCCCTACCGCCAGTCGCAGCGCCGCGAGATCTATGCCGAGGTCGTGGAGCGCCTGAAGGCCTCGGGACACGTCTACGAGAGCTACTCGACCGCGGAGGAGATCGACGCGCGAAACGAGGCAGCGGGGCGGCCGAAGCAGCTCGGGTACGACAACTTCGATCGCGACCTCACCGAGGAGCAGCGCGAGGCGTTCCGAGCGGAGGGCCGTGAGCCTGCGCTGCGCCTGCGGGTGCCCGACGTCGACCTCGGGTTCGACGACCTCGTGCGCGGTCGCATCGACTTCCCGGCAGGCTCGACCGCCGACTTCGTCCTGGTGCGCCCCAACGGCGCGCCCCTGTACACGCTCGTGAACCCGGTCGACGACGCGTTGATGGGCATCACGCACGTGCTGCGCGGCGAGGACCTGCTCTCGTCCACCCCACGGCAGATCGCCCTGTACCATGCGCTCATCGACATCGGCGTGACCACCTTCGTGCCGCGCTTCGGCCACCTGCCCTACGTGATGGGCGAGGGCAACAAGAAGCTCTCCAAGCGCGACCCCGAGTCGAACCTGTTCCTCCACCGCGAGCGCGGGTTCATCCCCGAGGGCCTGCTGAACTACCTCGCCCTGCTCGGGTGGGGTTTCTCGGCCGACCGCGACGTCTTCAGCCGTGAGGAGCTCGTCGAGACGTTCGACGTCGTGAACGTCAACCCGAACCCGGCGCGCTTCGACCTGAAGAAGGCCGAGGCGATCAACGGCGACCACATCCGCCGGCTCGCGCCGGCCGACTTCGCGGCGCGCACCGTGCCCTACCTGCAGGCCGCCGGCGTCGTCGAGACGCCCATCACCCCCGCCCAGGAGGCGGTGCTCGCCGAGGCCGCCCCGCTCGTGCAGGAGCGCATCGCCCTGCTGGGCGAGGCTCCCGGCATGCTGGGATTCCTGTTCACGGATGCCGCGGGCCTCCACATCGAGCTCGACGCCCTCGCTACGCTGCCCGGCGACACCCCCGAGGTGCTCTCAGCCGCGCGCGAGGCGCTCGACCGGCTGCCCGCCGACGCGTGGACGCACGACCAGATCGAGGCGGCCCTGCGGGCCGCCCTCGTCGACGGTATGGGCCTGAAGCCGCGCGTCGCGTTCGGCCCCGTGCGCGTCGCGATCTCGGGGCGTCGCGTCTCGCCGCCGCTCTTCGAGTCGATGCAGATCCTCGGCAAGGTCGACTCGATCGATCGCATCGAGCGGCTCGCCGCACGCCTCGCCTGACCCCGGTCAGCCGAGTCGTCGCACGTCTCGGCAGGCCCGATCCTCGGGCCATCACCGAGGCCCGCTCAGTTTGGCCGGGGTGCAGTGCGTAGGCTAGAGTTGCATGTCGGCCCGGGGCTTCGCTCATGGCCATTGGGGTATGGTGTAATTGGCAACACGGCTGATTCTGGTTCAGTTGTTCTTGGTTCGAGTCCAGGTACCCCAGCAGTATTGAAATGATGCAGGCCCGGTGATCCGGGCCTTTCGCATTTCCGACAACGCCGTGTACGCGCGCGTCGGCGCGGCATCAGGTGCCCCAGAAGTGGCCGCGTGACGAACGGCACGATTCGACTGCTGGCCGCCGTGATGCCGCTACGATTTCGCCTGCAGCGCCAACGCGTCGCACGTCGCATCGGCGCGATGACCTGAGGGGAAACACGACATGTGCCGTTGGCTCGCATACTCCGGTGAACCGCTCCGACCGTCGACGCTGATCCTCGACCCCCAGCACTCGCTCGTGCAGCAGTCGCTCAACTCCCCGCTCGGCGCAGAGACGGTCAACGGCGACGGCTTCGGCTTCGGCTGGTATCCGATCGGTTCAGTGGCCGGAAGCATTCCCGCGGTGTTCCACAGCATCGAGCCGGCGTGGCACGACGAGAACCTCCGCGAGCTCACCCGGGCCGTCGAGAGCCCGCTGTTCTTCAGCCACGTCCGGGCGGCGGGCGGTCCGCCGATCCAGCAGACGAACTGCCATCCGTTCCGGTACGAGAACTGGTTGTTCATGCACAACGGGTTCCTCTCGGACTTCGCGAAGATGAAGCGCGACCTGGTGTTCGCCGTCGACCCGTCGCTGTACCCGAGCATCCACGGCACGACGGACTCGGAGGTGATCTTCTACCTCGCCATCACGTTGGGCATGCTCGACGACCCGGTCAAAGGCCGTCACCGCCGCGGTACGGATGATCGAGTCCGTGGGCCGCGAACACGGCATCCGCTTCCCGATGCAGGGGACCATCGCGGTATCGGATGGCGCGACGGTCTGGGCGTTCCGCTACTCGACGCAGGGGCGGTCCCGCACCCTCTACCATTCCGCCGACATGCGCGCCCTGCGGGAGATGTATCCCGACGCCGAACGATTGGACCAGTTCGGACAGAGGGCTCGAGTAGTGGTCTCCGAGCCGCTCACCGACCTCCCGGGCGTGTTCGTCGAGGTGCCGGAGGCGACGGTCGCGGTCCTCGAACAGGGCGACTACCACCACGAGCCGTTCCTCGCTGAAGCTGCCTAACCGGCCTACGCGGTGGACGATGCGGGACCGGAGGTCTCGATAGAAGGCTGGACACAGGCGGCATGCTGAGGTTGCATGGTGATCGAGACCGAACGGCCCTGATGCCTGCCGAGGCCGGCATCACGTCGTGTGAGGTATCAGGGCGTCGGAGGTGACTGCGTGGTCGAACGGAACAAGCGGAATCGCGATTTCGCCGAGACGCGGACGCCGCTGGGCATCCTGGGCGGCTTCGTCGGGCTGGTGGTCGCGAGCTCGGCGGCCGCCGGACTCCTCGTGGCGGGGGTGACGCCGGCGATCGCGGGAGTGGGGATCGTGGCATCCGGAACCATAGGGATGTTCGAGAACCTGCCGAGCTACCTCGAGATCGGCGAACTCTCCCAGAAGAGCAACATCTATGCGACGCGCTCGGACGGCACGGTGGTCCAGCTCGCCTCGTTCTACGACCAGAACCGGGTCGAGGTCGGCTGGGAGTCGATCAGCCAGTACGTGAAGGACGCAGCAGTCGCCGGCGAGGATCCACGGTTCTACCAGCACGGCGGCGTCGACCTGCAGGGCACGATGCGTGCGGCGGTCACCACGGCGAGTGGCGGGGAGACCCAGGGCGGCTCCTCGATCGCCCAGCAGTACGTCAAGAACGTTCGCGTGCAGGAATGCGAGCGCATGGCGGATTCCACGGCACTCGACGGACTCACCGAGGAAGAACTCGCCGCGATGACCCCTGACCAGCGCTTCGCGCTCGTCGAGCAGGAGCGCCTCGGATGCTACGACAAGGTCACCGAGACCACGATCGACCGCAAGCTCAAGGAGATGCGCCTCGCGATCGGCGTCGAGAAGCGGTACACCAAGAACGAGATCCTGCTGGGTTACCTGAACATCGCCGGATTCGGCGGCACCGTGTACGGCATCGAGGCGGCCGCGAACTACTACTACAGCACCACTGCGGCGAACCTGTCGCTGGCGCAGGCTGCGTCGCTCATGGCGATCGTGAACAATCCGGTCAAGTTCCAGCTGGACAAGCCAGACAGCGTGACCAACGGCGTCGCCAACGGCTATGCCCAGAACACAGGCCGACGCAACTACATCCTCACGAGCATGCTGGAGCAGGGAAAGATCACGCAGGCGGACTTCGATGCTGCGGTCGCGACGCCCGTCCAACCGGTGATCAACGAGCCCAGCACCGGATGCCAGACCGCCGGCGGGAGCGCCTACTTCTGCGACTACGTGAAGAACATCCTGCAGAACGACCCGGTCTTCGGCGAGGACGCCGAGACCCGCATGCGCAACTTCCGGCGTGGCGGGTATGACGTGTACACCACGCTCGACCTCGACCTGCAGAACGCCGCCGAGACGGCGGTCGCGAAGCACGTGCCGCCGACGTATCCGGGCTGGGACGTCGGAGGGGTCATCTCGAGCGTCCAGGTCGGCACCGGCCGGGTGCTCGCGATGGCGCAGAACCGCACCTACAGCCAGGACCCGGCGGTGCTGGAGTCGGGGCCGCAGTTCACGAGCATCAACTACAACACCGACAAAGACTACGGCGGATCCCGCGGCTTCCAGCCCGGGTCCTCGTACAAGGTGTTCACCCTCGCCGAGTGGCTGAAGGCCGGCCATTCGCTTGCCGAGCGCGTCGATTCGGCGCGGAAGAGCCATTGGGGCGTCTTCCAGGACAGCTGCCTCGGACCGCGGAACCCCGGCAACTGGAACCCGAGGAACGACGCAGGCGAGTCGGGCGGCAACTACAGTGCCCTGGAGTCGACGATCGGGTCGATCAATACCGGCTTCATCGGGATGGCCAAGCGGCTCGATCTCTGCAACATCCGCAAGACCGCAGAGTCGTTCGGGATGCACCGGGCCGACGGCGCTCCACTCGACCAAGGCCCCGCGTCCGTGATCGGCACGAATGAGGTCGCGCCGTTGAGCTTGGCTGTCGCGTTCGCCGGCATCGCGAACAACGGCGTCACGTGCTCGCCGATCGCGATCGACCGCATCGTGGGGCGAGACGGCGCGGAGATCCCGCCGCCGGTATCGACCTGCACGCAGTCCGTGTCGCCAGACGTGTCGGCGGTGATGCACTACGCGTTGTCGCAGGTGATGACGGCGGGCACCGCACAGGCGTCGAATGCCGGCACCGTGCCGAAGGTGCCACTGATCGGCAAGACGGGCACGACGGATGGCGCGAAGGACACCTGGATGGTGGGGGCCAGTTCGAAGGTCGCGACCGTGGCCGCCGTGGTGAGCGTCAACGGCGACGCGAACCAGCGTGGCATCAAGTTCAGCAGCGGAGAGGCCGCCACCGCGCGGCACCGCATGTGGCCGTTCGTGATGTCGGTGGCCGCCGCGAAGTACGGCGGAGATCCGTTCACGATGGGCGGGATGCCACCGCCGCCGCCGAACGATGGGGAGTCCCCGGACGACGACCCGGGTGACGGCAACGGCAACGGCGACGGGGCGGACGGCGGCGGCGACGGGAACGACGGCAACGGGAACGACGGCAACGGCAACGGCAACGACGACTGATCGGAACCGTCGCCTTGCAGGCACGATCCCTCGTGGCATCCGCCGCGTCAGAAATCGATGGAGTCACCCGGCTCGAGGGCCAGGTACTCGCCGCCGCCCTGCTCTGCGGCCCACGCCAGCCTGATGTTCGAGAGGTCCTTGCCCGGCCGCGACAGCAGCATCTCGTGGGCCGCGAACGCACGCCGCGGCTCGACCACCATGACGTAGTCCATCGCCTCGCTGATCTTCATCCACGGAGCCGCAGCCGGCACCGCGAGCACCTCGATCGGGATGCCGTCGGGCACGGCGAACGAGTCGCCCGCGTAGTAGAGCGATTCGTTCACGAGCACCCCGACGTTGTCGACGACGGGGATGGACGGATGGATCTGCGCATGCCGGCCGCCGAAGAACAACATCCTGAACGGGCCCACGGCGACCTCGTCACCCGCGGCGACCTCCTCGACGGGGAAGCCGGATGCCGCGGCGACGACGCCCGCCGGACCGAAGATGCGCACATCGGGACTGGCGTCGATGATCCGCTGGAGCTGCTCGGGCGTCCAGTGGTCGTCGTGCTCGTGCGTGACGACGACGGCGACGGCCCCGGCCGAATCCGTGATGGGCCTCGTGAACTTGCCCGGGTCGACGTAGAGCTTCGAGCCCGAGTCCTCGATGACCAGGGCTGCGTGTTCGAGCTTCGTGAGTCGCATGGTTCGAGCCAACACGGGGGCTGGTCGGCGCGCAAGCCCGCCGACTGCCAGAATCGGCACCATGACCCGAGCCCCCCGGCGCCTCCTCGTCGCCGTCAACCCCGCCGCTTCGTTCGGTCGCAACCGCACCGTCGGCCCCGCGGTGGTGGAGCGTCTGCTGCGCGAGGGGTACGACGTGTCGATGCTGCGGGAGGCCAACCTCGAACTACTGCGGCGCGAGGCCGAGTCGGCGTTCGCGCAGGGGACCGACGGGCTGGTGGTCGTGGGCGGTGACGGCATGGTCTCGCTCGGCGTGAACCTCGTCGCACAGACGGGGGTTCCGCTCGGGATCGTCGCCGCGGGCACCGGCAATGACCTCGCGCGCGGGCTCGGCCTGCCCTGGGACGATCCGGCGGCCGCCACCGACGTGCTCGTGACCGCGCTCCGACGGGAGCCGCGTGTGATCGACGCCGGCATCATCCGCCATGGCGAGCTGCGCACGTGGTTCGTCAGTGTGGTCTCGACGGGGTTCGACGCCCTGGTGAACGAGCGCGCGAACCGCATGACGTGGCCGCGCGGGGCGAGCCGCTACACGATCGCCCTCGTGCGCGAACTCGCGACGTTCCGTCCGCGGACGTACGCGATCACGATCGACGGAGTTCGCCGCGAGCAGCGGGCCATGCTGGCGTCGGTCGCGAACAACTCGTCGATCGGCGGCGGCATGCGCATCGTGCCGCACGCCGCCATGACCGACGGCGTGTTCGACGTCTTCATCGTGCACCCGCTGTCGCGTGCGGGCCTGCTCCGGGTGTTCCCGAAGGTGTTCGCGGGCGAGCACACAGCCCACCCGGCCGTCGAGTTCGCGCAGGCGAGTCGCGTGAGGATCGAGGCCGACGGGATCATCGCCTACGCCGATGGGGAGCGCATCGGCGCGCTCCCCATCGACGTCGAGGTCGTGCCGGGCGCTGTCTCCGTGTTCGCCTGACCGGCCCGACGGATGCCGCTGCGGCCTCGATTTTGCGGAGGCCCGGGGCCTGTGTCATACTCGTCAGGTTGTCGATTCGGCCCCATCGTTTAGCGGCCTAGGACGCCGCCCTCTCACGGCGGTAGCGCGGGTTCAAATCCCGCTGGGGTCACGCTGTGACATCACGACGACACTCCGAAATGCCCTCGCATCAGCGAGGGCATTTCGCATGTCGGGGCGGCCGAGTCGCGGCATCCGCGGACCTCGTGCCGTTCTTCACGTCGGGCTGGTGGCCGGGGCATCCGGTAGACTCGTGCGAGCGAAGGGGAGTATCCCGCGGGGCAGACGCCCTGGGTCACGATCGTCAATACGGGCGCCAGAGCAGCCGCTCCGGTCGTGAAAGCGCGGCATGACGCGCTCGGGAGAGACTTTCGGGTCCGTCTGCAACCCCGAATCCCGAAAGGCCTCCTGTGCTCGAGCTTCCCGTATGGTTCGAAATCGGATCCCTCGTGATCCTGACCCTGATCCTCGTCGCCGACCTGCTCCTCGTGCTCAGGCGGCCCCATGTCCCATCGTTCCGCGAGTCGACGCTCTGGGTCCTCTTCTACGTGGGACTCGCGCTGGTCTTCGCGCTGCTCATGCTGCTCCTCGGCGACGCCGAGCACGCCGGGCAGTTCGTCGTCGGCTGGTTGACCGAGTACAGCCTCTCGATCGACAACCTGTTCGTCTTCGTCGTGATCATGGCCCGGTTCGCGGTGCCGAAGAAGCTGCAGCAGGAGGTGCTCATGGTGGGCATCATCCTCGCCCTCGTCTTCCGCGGCGTGTTCATCCTGCTCGGCGCCCAGCTCATCGAGAACTTCAGCTGGATCTTCTACATCTTCGGCGCCTGGCTCGTGTGGACGGCGATCCAGCAGGCGTTCCTTCACCGCGAGGAGAACGCCGAGGAGAACGAGAGCGGGCTCATCCGGATGCTCCGCCGGCGCGTGCGCATCTCCGACGAGTACGACGGCGTCAAGCTGCGCACCACCGTCGACGGCACGCGCATGTTCACCCCGATCCTCATCGTGTTCATCGCGATCGGCACGACGGACCTGCTGTTCGCCCTCGACTCGATTCCCGCGATCTTCGGCATCACGCAGAGCGCGTTCATCGTGTTCACCGCCAACGTGTTCGCGCTCATGGGCCTCCGCCAGCTCTACTTCCTCCTCGGCGGCCTGCTCGAGCGCCTCGAGTACCTGAAGTACGGCATCGCGTTCATCCTCGCCTTCATCGGCGTGAAGCTCGTCCTGCACGCCCTGCACGTGAACGAGCTGCCGTTCATCAACGGCGGCGAGCCTGTGGAATGGGCGCCCGAGATCTCCACGTGGGCCTCGCTCGGGGTGATCGTCGCGGCGATGGCCGTTGCCACGATCGCGAGCCTCGTCAAGGCCAACATCGACTCCAGGCGCCACGGCGCGAAGCTCCTCGAGGAGGTGCCCCACTTCACGGACGATACCCCCGAGCGCGAGCGCTGATCCTGGGCAGGAGTCGCGGTTCTGCACAACGGTCCACGACGCAGGCCGGGACTTGCTAGCGTGGGGAGACGCGCCCGGGTGGGGCGCCCGGGCCCGGGGCGGCCCGGCGGTGAGCTGCGACGAGGAGTACCGTGTCCCCTGACGGTGAGGACATCGTCCCTCTCCCGCGCGGTTCGGCGGCGATCGCCCACGACGCGCAGACCGACGTCGGACGCGTGCGCACCGTGAACGAAGATGCCTTCCTCGCCGAGGCACCGGTGTTCATCGTGGCCGACGGCATGGGCGGGCACGCCCGCGGCGACGCGGCGAGTCGCGCCGTGGTCGAGACGTTCCGCCGCCACATCGAGCCTGGGCGGCCGACCTCGCCCGAGCAGGTGCTCGACGCGATCCACAGCTCGAACGAGGCGGTCCGCGCGCTCAGCGACGAGGGCGAGGAGGGCACGGCGGTCGCCGGCACCACGCTGACAGGCGTCGCGCTCGTCGACGCCGGCGGGGGCGCGGGCTCCACTGGATGGTCTTCAACATCGGCGACTCGCGCGTCTACTCGTGGGACGGGCGCACGCTCGAGCAGGTCAGCGTCGACCACTCGGCCGTGCAGGAGCTCGTGGATGCCGGCCTCATCCGCCCCGAGGACGCCGAGCGCCATCCCGAGCGCAACGTCATCACCCGCGCGCTCGGTGCCGACGACGTCGTCGAGCCCGACGTGTGGCTCATCCCGGCGACAGGCCGGCAGGTGTTCCTCGATCTGCTCCGACGGGCTCTCGAAGGAGGTCCCCGACGAGCAGCTCGCGCGCATCCTCGCCGGCGACACCGGTCACGCCATCGGGCTCGCCGGCGAGCTCGTCGACGCGGCCCTCGAGCACGGCGGCCGCGACAACGTCACGGTGGTCGTCGTGGAATCCGAGCTCGGCTCCGACACCGAGGACGACGAGGCCACACGCGACCGGACTGGATCGCTCTCCCCAGGCGCCGAGGACACCACGCCGCGGAACGGGGGAGACGAGCATGGCGACGTATCGCCCTGATCCGACGAACGCGTGGCTCGCCGCCGTGCGCGGCAGCGTCATCCTCCTGGCCCCCTCCTCGGTGTCCGCGGAGGTCGCGGCGCTCTGGGCATGCTCTCGCCGACGCCGACCCGACGTCACGGGTTCTCGACGCCCTCACGGCGAACGGGCTCGCGACGACCCCGCCGTTCGCGCTGGTGGTGCGCGCACCGGCGGACGACTCCGCTCGAGTCGTCGCGCGTGGCGGCGTCGTCGTGCGCATCGGCGATGCCGTCGTCTCCGGCGCGGGCGTGTCCACGTGGGCGGAGCGGGTGATCGAATCGGGCCGGTCCGATGCCCTCGTGGAGGTCTCGGTCGCCCCAGGAGCGGGCGTGGGGGCGGATGTCACGCTCGAGCTGCCCCTGGTCGAAGGGGTGGTGCACGCGGCATCCGTCGTCTCGGGGCAGCGTGCGCCGACGGCCTCGCTCGCTCCCGTGGCGCCGACGTTCGCTCCCGCGGTGCCGACGCTCCCACCGGCCGTGCCGACGCTCGCTCGGACGGCGCCGACGCTCTCGCCGGCGCTCGTGGCTCCCGCCGAACAGACCATCGTCCCCGTCGAGGACACCATCGCGGGACCGTCGACGCCTCTGGCGTCCCCTCCTTCGGGGCTGGTCGCCGGTGAGTTCGACGGCGACCACGACGGGCTCACGGTCGCGAGCATCGACCTGGACCGGCTTCGCGCAGGACGCGCGTCCCGCGCTGCAGAGCACGCGCCCACCGACGGCGCCGCCGTTCCATCCGCGCCGTCGGCGAGGCTTCGCATGCCCGATGGATCGGTCGAGCCGATCGGACACGAGATCGTGCTCGGCAGGGCCCCGAGCGTGACGCAGCTCTCCGGCACGCGCATCCCCCGGCTGGTCACGATCGGGGCGGGCGACCCCGACATCTCGCGCAACCACCTGCGGGTCGCGGTCGAGGGCGACACCGTGGTGGTCACCGACCTCCACTCCCGGAACGGCACGCACGTGGTGGCGCCGGGCAAGCCGCCGATGAAGCTCCGCGCCGGTGAGCCCACGCCGGTGCTCACGGGCACCGTCGTGGACCTCGGCGGCGGCTGGACTGTCGAGGTGGTCGGAGCGTGATGCGCCGCGCTCCCTCCACGCCGCCCGACCTGCCCGGGTACAAACCGTTGCAGCTGCTCGGCTCGGGCGGGTTCGCCGACGTGTTCCTCTACGAGCAGCGCCTGCCCCGTCGCAAGGTGGCCGTGAAGGTGCTGCTCACCGAGGAGCTCGGCCGCGACACGCGCGCCCAGTTCGTGGCCGAGGCCAACCTCATGGCGCAGCTGTCGGCGCATCCGTTCATCGTCACGATCTTCCACGCCGACGTGTCCGCCGACGGGCGGCCGTACTTCGTCATGGAGTACTGCTCCGGCCCGAGCCTCGCCGACCGCTACAAGCGCGAGCGCTTCGCGGTCGAGGATGCGCTGCGCACGGGCATCCGCCTGGCCGGCGCGGTGGCCACGGCGCACGCCGCCGGCATCCTGCACCGCGACATCAAGCCCGCCAACGTGCTCACCAACGACTACGGATGGCCCGCCCTCACCGACTTCGGCATCTCGTCGAACCTGGAGGGCGAGCTGCCCGTGCACACCGTGACGGCGTCGACTGACGGTTCATCGACCTCTTCAGGCGCAGTCGGCCGTCGGCATGAGCATGCCGTGGTCGCCGCCCGAGATGTTCGAGGACGACCCGAAGCCCGACCGGCGCAGCGACGTCTTCTCGCTCGCCGCGACCGTGTACACGCTGCTCGCCGGTCGCACGCCGTTCGAGATCCAGGGCCGGCCGAACGGGTCGCTCGACCTCATCGGGCGCATCGAGCGCGGCGCGATCACGCCGATCGGTCGCCCCGACGTGCCGCGCACGCTCGCCTCCGTGCTGGCCAAGGGCATGGCCGCAGCGGCCGCGAAGACCGCTATCCCGAGCGCGATCGAGTTCGCTCGCGCCTTGCAGCGCGTCGAGCTCGAGCTCGGGTACGCGGCGACTAGCATCGAGGTGCCGAACCTCGCCTCGGAGCGCGCGGAGGCCGCCGACGGCGATGCGGGATGCCACTCGCGCCCGCTCGGTGCGCACGGTCGAGGCGCAGGCCGCGCCCGAGCCGATCGCCGCGCGGGCCGCCGGCGAGGACGACGATCGCACGCGTGCGCGCGCCCCAGCAGGTCGCTGCCCAACCACCTTGGCGGGCGGCAGCCGAGCCGGTCCCCGTCGATGGGCACCGTGCTCCGCGCGCGGGCGCGCGCGGTCGGCGTCCCGCCGATGCCCGCACCACGGTCGATGCGACCGGGACCGGCGCATCGGCCCGTCGTCGCCCACCGCGCTGAGCCCACCGCCGGCCGATGCTCGCGCGGCGCCGTCATCGGCGATCGCGGCGGCGTCGTCGAGGTGGCCGTGATCGGCTCGGCGTCGCGGCCTCTCGGGCTCGCTCGCTCGGCGAGACGATCCGGTCGCAGCGTGCGCCGCGCCGTCCGGCCAGAACGCGATCGTGATCGCCGCGACCGTGCCTGCGCCGACCGTCGAACCCGGCGTCCGAGCGCCGACGGGACGAGCGTCGCCTTCGCCGTCTCGCACGCCGATGCCGAAGACGGCGACCGCTACCGTTGGCAGCGCGCCGACGGCAGCGGACGACCGAGGTGGCCGACGGGCCGACGATCACGGTCGCCGGAGTCGGCGCGGCCGAGCGCGTGTGCATCGACGTGCAGGTGCAGCGGGGCAGCAAGACGTCGGAGCCGGTGAGGGGATGCACGCCGATGAGGCCGCTGAAGGTCGAGTTCTGCGGCGAGTGGTACACCGTCGAGTCGGGGGAGCCGTTCACGATCGGCCGCGAGTCCGACCTCACGATCGACGACAATCCCTACCTGCACCGCACGTTCCTGACGCTCTCGTCCGAGTTCGGGTTGTGGTGGCTCTCGAACGTCGGGCAGCTGCTCTCGGCGACGGTGTCGGACGCCACGGGCAGCGTGCAGGCGTGGGTCGCACCCGGCGCGAAGCTGCCGCTCGTGTTCCAGACCGTGCACGTGATGTTCAGCGCCGGATGCGACGACGTACGACTTCACCGTGCACGCCGAGGAGGACTTCTACAACACGTCGCTCACCGCGAAGACCTCCGACGGCGGCACCACCATCCTGCCCGTCGCCCTCACCTCGAGCCAGCGGCTGCTCGTGGTCGCGCTCGCCGAGAACGTGCTCGTCGCAGCCGACCGCGGGCCGCGCAGCGGTGCCCAGTCGGCCGAGGCGGCCGCGCGACTCGGGTGGAGCATGACCACCTTCAACCGCAAGCTCGACAACGTCTGCGAGAAGCTCGACAAGATCGGCGTCGACGGGCTGCGCGGCGGCCGGGGCAAGCTCGCGACGAACCGCCGTGCGCGGCTCGTCGAGTACGCCGTCGCGACCCGGCTCGTGAGCGCCGACGATCTCGTCCTGCTCGATCGGAGCGGCGACGGCGAATCCGCGGCACGGATAGCCCCGCCGCATGGGGAGGTCTCCCCATTTCTGGGGCGCCTCGGCACCTGCTACGTTGATGGCGTTCGTGTGTCGCGCGGCCCGTCAGCCCGACGAACTCGACCGACGGAACTCCCCGGGGAGATCACACGTGGGCAGCTTCACCGCCTGGTTCGCGCGCGCAAACCGGTCGCGTCGGCGGTCGCGCTCGCCATCGCCGTGGGGGTTCCGCTGACGATCGCCGCGCTCCACCAGGGCTTCCCGGTCACCGACCCCGACCTGCGTGCGCGCGAGGTGTGGGTGACCAACGGCCAGGACCTGCTCGCCGGCCGGCTGAACCGGCAGATCGAGGAGCTCGACGCGGCAGTTGCGACGCGCCTCGAACGAGATCGACGTGTTCCAGGACGGCGACGACGCGTTCCTGTTCGACGCGAGCGCCGGATCGCTCGAGCGGATCGACCCGTCGTTCACGACGCTCACCCAGCGCATCGACGTGCCGCCGGCTCCCGCGATCGCCTACGGCGGCGACGTGCTGGCCGATCCTCTCGCCGAAGGGCGAGCTGTGGACGATCGCCGCGGGCGGCGAGCTCTCCTTCGACTCGCGTGGCACCGACCCGATCGCCGAACTCGGTGCCGACTGGGCGCGTCGCGGTCGAGCGAGAAGGGCACGTGTTCGCGAGTCCGCCACGGACGACGACGCTGATGCGCGTGGAGCCCGGCGGGGGCGAACCGAGCGGTGCACGCCGCTGCCCGAGGCTCGGCGCCCACCAGGTCGCCGCGATCGGCGAGCGGGCCGTCGTCTTCGACGAGGACCGCAACGTCGTCATCGTCGACGGCCGCGAGGCGACGTTCCCGAGCAGGGCTGCGGCTGCAGCAGTCGGGCGCCGAGCACGACGCTGGCGTACGTCGCCGGCGCATCGGACCTGCTTCGCCGTGCCGCTCGGCGGCGGCGACGTGCGGGACATCGAGAGCGATGCCGCCGCGGCACCTGCCACCACCGCCGAGGAGGTCGCGGCGCCGGTCTGGGTGGAGGGATGCGTGCACGCGGCGTGGGCCGACGTCGTCGACGTACCTCGCCGCGTGCGACGGACGCGAGCCCGCGTCGCAGTCGCATCGAGCAGCCGACCGGCGGCTCGCGGCTCGAGTTCCGGGTGAACCGAGACGTCATCGTGCTCAACGACCTCGGCAACGGCAACGCGTGGCTCGTCGACTCCGACCTCCGGCTCGTCGACAACTGGGCGGAGGTCACCCCTCCCGACGAGACCGACGAGTCGGAGGGCGACGAGAAGAGCGCCCAGCAGACGTTCGAGGACACGCTCGCCGAGCGCACCGACCAGAACCGCCCTCCGGTCGCCCGTGACGACGAGTCACGGCGTGCGTCCCGGCCGCACGACGGTGCTCGAGGTGCTCGAGAACGACACCGATCCCGACGGCGACGTGCTCACCGTCGGCCGGACGTCGGACATCGCCGAGTCCTCAGGGGCGACTCGAGCTCATCGACGGCGGGCGTGCGCTGCAGTTCACGCCCGCCGAGGGCGCCGCCGGCACGGTCTCGTTCCGCTACTCCGTCGACGACGGACGCAGCGGGCGTCGCCGAGGCATCCGTCAACGTGGGCATCGTGCCCGAGCCCGAGAACGCCGCACCGATCTCGATGCGCTCCGGCGCCGTGAGCGTCGAACAGGGCCAGCAGATCTCCTACAACGTGCTCGCCGACTGGATCGACCCCGACGGCGACGACGTGTTCCTCGTGAACGCCTCGCCGACGGGTGGCGACTCGGTGCGATTCAGCCCCGACGGCTTCGTGACGTTCGAGCACAAGTCGGGCGAGCTCGGGCTGAAGGAGGTCGCGTTCACGGTCTCCGACGGGCAGACTCACCGCGGCGGGCACGCTCGACCGTCGACGTCAAGCCCGCCGGCATCGCTGAATCCCAGTCGGCACCCCCGACTTCGCCCAGGTGTTCGAGGGTGAGACCGACGCTCATCGAGCCGCTCGAGAACGACCTCTCGCCCTCTGGTGCCCCGCTCGCGCTGCTCGGCGTGGAGGAGGTGCCCACGGGGCATCCGTCACGCCGAACCTCGAACGCGGCACGATCGCGTTCTCGTCGAACGAGCCGGGCGAGTACATCTTCCTCTACAACCTCGGCGCGGATGCCGCGGTGAGCGTCGGGCTCGCTGCGCGTGCAGGTCGTCGAGCCGCCCGTCGAGGCGCCGCCGCCCATCGCCGTGAAGGACACCGCGTACCTCCGCCCGGGAGAGCCGACCACGGTGCCGGTGCTCGCGAACGACGTGTCGCCGTCCGGGCGCGTGCTCGCCGTGCAGTCCGTCGACGACACCGCGACCGACGACCTCGTCTCGGTCGAGATCCTCACGAACACGGTCGCGCGCGTCACGGCATCCGAGGCCCTCGACCGGCAGCTGCAGTTCGCCTACACGGTCTCCGACGGCGTGAACACGGCCACCGCGACCGTGACCGTGGTGCCCGTGCCGCCGCTCGTGAAGCACCAGCCGCCGGTTGCGGTCGACGACTCCGTCAACGTCCGGGCGGGTGACATCGCGTCCGTCCCGGTGCTCGCGAACGACTACCATCCTGACGCCGACCGCGATCCACGTGATGCCCGAACTCGCCGACACGAGTGGCCTGCAGGGGCTCGCGTTCGTCGACGACGACGAGCGTGCGATTCCAGGCGCCCGAGGAGCCCGGCGTCCACACCGCGGTGTACACCATCGGCGACGACTTCGAGCAGACCGCCAGGGCGAACGTGACGTTCACCGTCGTCGCGAAGGACGCGGGCGAGAACCGGGCGCCGCTGCCGACACCGCTCACCTCGCGCACGTTCGCGGGATCATCCGTGTCGATCGACATCCCGCTCGACGGGCTCGATCCCGACGGCGACTCCGTCGTGCTCACCGGGATCACGTCGGCGCCGAGCCTCGGGCGCATCGCCGAGCGCACGAGCACCTCGATCACCTACGAGGCGTTCGCCGGCTCGACGGGAACCGATACGTTCTCCTACGAGCTGCGCGACGCGTTCGGGGCGACCGCCGAGGGGGTCATCCGCATCGGCGTCATCCCGCGTCCCCCGGTCGCGCTGCCGCCGAAGGCCGTCGACGACGCCATCGAGATGAAGCCAGGTCGCACCGCTTCCGTCGAGGTGCTGCTCAACGACTCCGATCCGAGCGGCTACGGCCTGAAGGCCGTCGACCTGCCCGAGGTCGACGACGGCATCGAGGCGGAGATCCGCGAGCGGCGGCGCGTCGTCGTGACCGCGCCCGAGCACGAAGGCGCGTTCACGATCCGGTACGAGATCTCGAACGGGCACGGCGGCGCCGACACGGCCTTCCTGCAGGTCGCGGTCAAGGAGGACGCGAAGGTCTTGCCGCCGACCGCGGAAGACCAGGTCATCGAGCCCGAGGACGTCGTCGAGGTGGACTCGATCACCGTGCAGCCGCTGGACGACGCGACGAACCCCGGCGGCCTGGTCGACGACCTCGTCGTGACGGTCGATGGGCCCCAACGCCGGCCGCGCCGAGGTCACGCCCAGCGGCGACATCGTGGTCGCCCCCGGGCGCGAACGGTACGCGGTCGCATACCGGCTCACGAACGAGCTCGACGAGCTCTCTGCGATGGCGTTCATCATCGTTCCGGCGACGGCGACCGGCGAGGACGTCGAAGAGGCGCCGATGATCCCGGCACCCCACCTCGCCGATCTGGACCCGATCATCGTGCCGATGAACGGCAGCATCACGTGGGATGTCGCCGACCTGGTCGTCGTACCCTCGGGCAAGCCAGCCCTCGTGCTCTCCGCGTCCGCGGCGAACTCCCGCTCGGAGGCCTACGTCGACGGGACGTCGCTGCAGTACGAGCCCGCCCAGGACTTCCGCGGCGAGGCATCCGTCACCTTCGAGGTGACCGACGGGCGCGACGCCGACGACCCCGAGGGGAGGAAGGCCCTCCTCACGCTTCCCGTGACGGTCGGCGACCCCGACTTCGAAGACACCCCGCCGGTGTTCACCCCCCGCGTCGAGACGATCGAGGCGGGGGAGCAGCCCCTCGAGATCGACCTGCGCTCGTCGAGCGACCATCCCAATCCCGACGTCATCGGTCGCCTCGGGTACGGCAACCTCTCGGGCACGACCGCCGACATCCAGGCAAGCATCGACGGCGGCACGCTGCGGGTCTCGGCGCCGCTCGGGGTGCTGCCCGGCACGGCCGCCCGGCTCACCTTCGACGTCACGTTCAACGAGTTCACGGTGCCGGGATACGTGGACGTCAAGGTCGTGTCGTCCACGCGGGCGAAGGCGCAGGCGGTCGACGACGGGCCGGTGTACCTCACCCGCAGCGACTCCGCGACCATCGACGTGCTCGCGAACGACTTCAACCCGTTCCCCGAGGTACCGCTCAAGGTGGTCGCCGCCCAGGTCGATCAGCTCGACGTGGGATCGGCGGCGTCGGCGAGCTTCACCGCCACCGGCGTCACCGTGCGTACCGGTGCGTCGTTCACGGGCACGCTGAGTGTGATCTATCGCATCCAGGACGCGACGAAGGATCCGGCGCGCGAGACGCAGGGCCGCATCACCGTGATCGTGCGGGACGTGCCAGATCGGCCGAACGCACCGACCGTCACCGCGGGCGACGGATACGCCGATGTGCGCTGGCAGGCACCGGCGCCGAACAACTCCGCGATCACGGCGTACGAGGTGGACTTCAACGGCAACACCGCGAGGTTCGGCGCGGGCGCGGCGGGCATCACCCAGCGCATCGGCGGGCTCACGAACGGTACGGCGTACACGTTCACGGTCCGCGCCATCAACGACATCGGTCCCTCCCAGTGGTCCGCGGGAACCACGAGGACGCCGTACGGCACCCCGACCGCGCCGCAGAACGTGAGGATCAGCTCATCGGGCTACGCGCCCGCCGACCTCACGATGACCTGGGCGGCGCCGGGCTCGACCGGCGGTGGAGCCGTGCGCTACGAGTGGCGGGTCAACAACGGCGGGTGGACGGTGACGTCGTCCACGTCGGCGCGACTGGACAACGTCGGCGCCGGCACCTACCGCCTGGACGTGCGCGCCGTGAACATCGGCAGCGGCTCGATCGGGCCAATCGCCTCCGACTCGGTAGGCGTCAGCAATCCGCCGCCGCCGCCGACCCCGAGCGCGACGATCTTCAAGGGCTCGCTCGCACCGAACTCGTGTGCGGGGTGCCGCTACGTGGGCCTCGACTACCGCGACTTCCCGGCGGGCAGCTACCGCATCACGACCTTCATCAACGGCTCCCACGGCGGAATGACCGAGCAGAGCTACTCGCTCGGCACGAGCGGCTCCGTCGTGATCTGGAACAATCTCGGGGTCCGGTTCGACGACCGCATCCAGGTGCGGTTCGTCTCCAACAGCACCGGGGCGGTCTACTGGTCCGACCCGATCACCAACTGGGACTCGCTCCCGATTCGCGGCGGAACGCCGTGAACGCATCGCGATCCGAGAAGAGGATGAAGAAGTCATGGCAGTGACATCCGAACAGGCCCTGTGGTTCCAGGACGCGTTCTCGAAGCTCGTCGACAACGTCGACAAGGCGATCCTCGGCAAAGCGCGAGGTCATCGAGCTCGTGCTCGTCGCGCTGCTGTCCGACGGGCACGTGCTGCTCGAGGACTTCCCGGGAACCGGCAAGACCGTGCTCGCCAAGGCGCTCGCGAACACGCTCGACGGCACCAATTCCCGCATCCAGTTCACGCCCGACCTGCTGCCCTCGGATGTCACGGGCGTCACGATCTACGACCAGGGCAAGGGCCGGTTCGAGTTCCACCGCGGGCCGATCTTCGCCTCGATCGTGCTGGCCGACGAGATCAACCGAGCGAGCCCGAAGACGCAGTCGGCGCTCCTGGAGGTCATGGAGGAGGGCAGGGTCACGGTCGACGGCGTGAGCTACGAGGTGGGTTCGCCCTTCATGGTCATCGCCACGCAGAACCCCGTGGAGCAGGCGGGCACGTACACGCTTGCCCGAGGCGCAGCTCGACCGATTCCTCATCAAGACCTCGCTCGGGTACCCCGACCACGACACCGCTGTCACGCTGCTGCTCGACTCCGCCAATCGGGCTCGCGCGTCCAAGGTGTCGCCGATCATCGCAGCGAGCTCTGTGACCACCATGTCGCAGCTCGCGTCTCAGGTGTTCGTCGACGCCGCCGTGCTCGGCTACCTCAACCAGATCGTGTCGGCCACGCGGGAGCACCAGGACTCGGCGCTCGGCGTCAGCATGCGCGGAGCCCTCGCCCTCGCCCGCACGGCCAAGACCTGGGCCATCACGCACGGCCGCACGTACGTCACGCCCGACGACGTGCGAGTGCTCGCCGTGCCCGTGCTCGCACACCGCATCATCGTCGACCCCGAGTCGGAGTTCGCGGGCGTGACCGCGGAGGACATCGTCGGGCGCATCCTCGTCGAGGTGGCACCGCCGGCGTACCGGGCGGCATGAGCGCGCCGACCCGACCCGACGCGATCGCGCCGTCGCCGCCCACGCTGCCGTCGTCCGCGCCGGCGTCGCCCACGCCGCCGTCGCAGACCCGCATCGCGGCTCGCGCGGTCGGACGGTCCGTCGCGGCATCCGCTCGGGCGTTCGGCCGGCGTGCGGGCGCCCTGGGTCGCGCGTCGGCTGCGTTCTCGGCACCGGTGACGAGCGTGGTCTCGACGACCGGACGGCTCGTGCTGGCCGGTGCCGCGATCGCCCTGCTGGTGTCCTGGGCGTGGGGATGGATCGAGTTCGCGTTCCTCGGGTTCACGCTGCTCGCCGCCGTGTTCGTGTCGATCGCATTCGTCTTCGGACGCATGAACTACCGGGTGGGCATCGAGCTGCAGCCGCCACGAGTGGTCGCCGGCGAACGCGCGTTCGGGCGCCTGGTCGTGGCGAACGCGGGCGCCTCGGCTTCGACGCCGTCTCGCCTCGAGCTGCCCGTCGGCGGCGCCCTGGCTGAGTTCGTGGTGCCCGCGCTGCATCCCGAGGCCGAGCACGAGGAGCTCTTCGCCGTGCCCACCAACCGGCGCGCGGTGATCGTCACAGGCCCGGCCGAGTCCGTGCGCGGCGACCAGCTCGGGCTCCTCCGACGCACCGTGCGATGGACCGACCCGGTCGAGCTCTTCGTGCACCCGGTGACTATCCGCCTGCGGCCGTCTGCCGCCGGGCTCGTGCGCGACCTCGAGGGCGAGGTCACGAAGACCATCACGAACAGCGACATCTCGTTCCACGCGCTCCGCGCGTACGAGCCGGGCGATCCGCTGCGGAACGTGCATTGGCGCACATCGGCGCGAACGGGCCGGCTCATGGTGCGCCAGTACGAGGAGACCCGCCGGTCGCAGCTGGTGCTCCTGCAGTGCACCGAGCGCGAGCACTACGCGTCCGACGACGAGTTCGAGCTCGCCGTGTCGGTGCTCGCCTCGATCGGGGTGCAGGTCATCCGTGACGCCACTCGCCTCGCCGTCGTGACCGAGTCGCTCGCCCTCCGCACGGCGACCCCCACGGCGCTCCTCGACGACGCATCGCGCATCGAGCCCGTACGCCGCGCGTTCGGATCGGTGCGCGAGTTCGTCCGCGAGGTCACGAAACGCCTGGCGCCGCCGAGCGTCGCGATCGTGGTCATCGGGTCGCAGCTGCCGGTCGCCGGCATCCGCTCGATCGAGACCCTCTTCGGGCCCGACACCGAGACGCTCGCCTTCCGGGTAGAGCTCGGGGCGCCGTCGCGCGTCACTCGATCCGCGAAGACCACGGTGGTCACGGTGGGGGACCTCGCCGAGCTGCCGCGGCTCGTGCGGAGGGTGCGCCCGTGAAACGGTTGCCCCGCACGGTGGTGAGCGACATCCTGGTGCTCAGCCTGCTCTCGGTCCTGGGCATCGCCGGGTACGAGACCGCGTTCGGCGAGCTCGACTTCCTCGTCGCGGCCGTCGCGGGACTCGCGGTCGGCACGCTCGCAGCGGTGGCGGGCACGGCGTGGCGCCTCGGCGTCGTCACCACCGTGCTCTTCGCGATGGCGGGGTACGTCCTCGTGGGCACCCCGGCGACGATGCCGGATGCCGCGCTGTACGGCGTACTCCCGTCGCTCGAGGGCCTGACGGGGCTCGTGATCGGCCCGGTCTACGGATGGGCCGACATCGTGACGATCGGCACCCCCGTCCAGGCGCCGTACTACGTCGCCGTGCTGCCGTACTTCGCCGCCTGGCTCGTGGCATTCGTCGGCACGCTCCTCGCCGCGCGGTGGCTGCCCAGGCGGCGCACCGCGGTGCGGGCGAGCGTGCTGCTCATCGGCCCGGTCGCGCTCTACCTGTCGGGCATCCTGCTCGGCACCGACGAGGCCTACCTCGCGGCCGTGCGCGGAGTGGCATTCGGCGTCATCGCCCTCGTCTGGCTCGCGTGGCGCCGCGGGGCGACGGTCGAGGCGAACGGCGACGGCGCTGCCCGCCTGAGGCGGCAGAAGGCCACCGGCACCGCCACGGTCGTGGCCGGCGCGATCGCGATCGGCGCGGCTGCCGGACTCGCACTCGCGCCCGTGTCACCCGACCGGTTCGTGCTGCGCGAGGAGGTCGTGCCGCCCTTCGACCCGCTCGAGTTCTCGAGTCCGTTGTCGGGCTTCCGCAACTATACGAAGGATCTGGCCGAGACGCCGCTGTTCGAGGTGACGGGCCTCGAGCCGGGCGATGTCCTCCGGCTCGCCGCGATGGACGCGTACACCGGCCGGCTGTGGAACGTCGCCGGCCCCGACGACGTGGGGCCCGACGGCGGCGGCTACGCGATCGCCGGCGAAGCCCTGCCCGGGCCTCCGCTCGCGACGCTCGGCAGCGAGCGGCACCTGGAGGTGCGGGTCGGGGGCTACGACGACGTGTGGCTGCCGACGGTCGGTTACGGCGAGGCGCTCAGCCTGCTGGATCGCGCGGGCGATCGCGCGGGTGACCTGCGCTACAACCCGGCCGCGGGAACGGCTGTGCTGACAAGCGGGCTCAACGACGGGGCGCGGTACGAGCTCGAGGCCCGCCTGCAGGTGGAGCCCGAGACCGACGAGCTCCTCGACATTCCCGTCGCGAACCTCGCGATGCCGGCGGTGGAGAACGCTCCCGATGTCGTGGCGGCGAAGGCCGACGAGTACGTGGGGGAGGCGGTCACGCCGATCGAGCAGCTCCGGGCGATCGAGACCGGCCTGAAGACGAACGGCTTCCTCAGCCACGGACTCGCGTCCGACACGGTGCCGTCGCGAGCCGGACACGGTGCCGACCGCATCATCGAATTGTTCACGCGGACGCAGATGGTCGGGGACGAGGAGCAGTACGCGTCCGCGATGGCGCTCATGGCCCGTCACCGCGGCTACCCGGCCCGCGTCGTCATGGGGTTCGCTCCCGAGGTCCGCGAGGGCGACGGCCCGGTCGAGGTCCTCGGCGGGGACGTGACCGCGTGGGTCGAGGTGCCGTTCGAGGGTGTCGGCTGGGTGTCCTTCCGGCCGACCCCCGATCAGGTCGACGTACCCCAGGAGCAGACGCCGAAGCCGAAGTCGGAACCGCAGCCGCAGGTGCGCCAGCCTCCCCGCGCACAGCCCGACGAGGAGCAACTGCTCACGACCGTCGAGATCGACGACTCGGACGAGGACCGCGATCGGCCCTTCGTGGTCCCGACGTGGATCTGGGTCACCGCAGCAGCAGTGGCAATCCCCGCGACGCTCGTGTTCGTGCCGATGCTCGTGGTGGCGGCCGTCAAGGGCGCGCGCCGTCGACGGCGGCGCCGGAGCGGCGCCAACGAACGCCGCGCAGCCGGCGCGTGGGAGGAGCTGGTCGACCGGTACGCGGAACTCGGGTTCGAGCCCCCCACGCGGGGCACGCGCATCCAAGCGGCGCGGACGCTCGAACGGCAACTCGAGGAGCAGGGACTCGGCACGGCGGTGTCGGCGGCGCGTGCGATGGCGGCGGCCTCCGATGCCCTGCCGGGCACGTCCACGGTGCGCCTGTCGACGCTCGCGGCGACGATCGATCGCGACGTCTTCGGCGGCGGGGACGTGAGCGATGCCGCCGTGAAGGATCGCTGGCACGCCGCGGATGCGTCGACCGCAGCGGTCTCGCGGGCTGCGGGCCGGGCGCGACGGTTCATCAGCCGGTATCGCGTGCACGCGCGTCGCTAGAGTGATGCCGTGGATTCGCCGGACTTCATCGTCCCGCCGCCCGGCCTCATCCCGGCGGCGCCCCAGCCGAGTGACGAGCCCGAGCGAACGGTGCACGACGCTCCGCCGCTCACGCTGCCCGCCTTCCCGCCACCGCCGGGGTTCGCACCCGTCCCCGTGCCCACGGCCCCGCTCTCGCACGAGCAGCGTGTGGAGACACCGACGCCTCGACCGCAGCGCGGTGCGTGGCGACTCCGCGCCCCCGGCGGACTCGAGGTGCTGCTGCTGCGGCCGGTCGTACTCGGACGCGACCCCGTGACGGATGCCGCCCGCGGCGACCCCGCGGCGATCGCGCTCGACGACCCCGCACGCTCCGTGTCGAAGACCCACGCCCTCGTCGAGGTCGTGGACGGACGTGTCGTCGTCACCGACCTGCACTCCACCAACGGCACCAGGGTGATCACGCCCGAGGGCGGCGTGCACGATCTCGACCCCGGTCGCGGTGCCGAGGCCCCGGACGGAGCGACCGTGATGCTCGGCGAGTTCGCCCTCGCGCTCGAACGGGCGCCGCTCGACACGGTGTAGCCTGAATGGGTGCGCGCTCGGCGAATCCTTCCGTGCCGCGGCGGGGCCTCGTTCTAGGCCGATCCCGTCGCGGAGTCCGTCGTCGGCTGACCGCAGATTCTGAGGAACCGAACGCATGAACGCAGCACCCACGAACGGCGAGAGCGCCTCGACGGCGCGACCACGCACCCTGGCGGAGAAGGTCTGGGACGCCCATCTGGTGAAGAAGGGCGAGGACGGCACCCCCGACCTCATCTACATCGACCTGCACCTCGTGCACGAGGTCACGAGCCCGCAGGCCTTCGACGGGCTCCGCATGGCCGGGCGCCCCGTGCGACGTCCCGACCTCACGATCGCGACTGAGGATCACAACACGCCGACGCTCGCGATCGACCGGCCCATCGCCGACCCGACCAGCCGCACGCAGATCGAGACCCTGCGCCGCAACGCCAAGGACTTCGGCATCCGCCTCCACTCGCTGGGCGACGTCGAGCAGGGCATCGTGCACGTGGTCGGACCCCAGCTCGGCCTCACGCAGCCCGGCATCACCGTCGTCTGCGGCGACTCGCACACGTCGACCCATGGGGCGTTCGGCGCCATGGCGTTCGGCATCGGCACGAGCGAGGTCGAGCACGTGCTCGCCACGCAGACGCTGCCGCTGAAGCCGTTCAAGACCATGGCGATCAACGTCGAGGGCACGCTCCGCCCGGGCGTCACCGCGAAGGACATCATCCTCGCCGTCATCGCGAAGATCGGCACCGGCGGCGGCCAAGGATACGTGCTCGAGTACCGCGGCAGCGCCATCCGGTCGCTCTCGATGGACGGACGCATGACGATCTGCAACATGTCGATCGAGGCGGGCGCGCGGGCAGGCATGGTGGCTCCGGATGCCACGACCTACGCCTACCTGAAGGGCCGCCCGCACGCCCCGCAGGGCGCCGACTGGGACGACGCGCTCGCGTACTGGCAGACTCTCGCCACCGACGAGGGCGCGAAGTTCGATGCGGAGGTGTTCGTCGATGCCGATGCGCTGGAGCCGTTCGTGACCTGGGGAACGAACCCCGGCCAGGGCGTTTCGCTGTCCGACGCGGTGCCCGACCCGTCCTCCATCGCAGACCAGCACGAGCGGGCCGCCGCGGAGCGCGCGCTCGAGTACATGGACCTCGCGCCGGGCACGCCGCTGAAGGACATCCGGGTCGACGCGGTCTTCATGGGCTCCTGCACGAACAGCCGCATCGAGGATCTTCGGGCGTTCGCGTCGATCGTGAAGGGCAAGCGGAAGGCCGACGGCGTGCGTGTCATGGTCGTGCCCGGCTCCGCACGGGTGCGTCTCGAGGCCGAGGCCGAGGGGCTGGACAAGGTGTTCGAGGCGTTCGGCGCCGAGTGGCGGTTCGCCGGGTGCTCGATGTGCCTCGGCATGAACCCCGACCAGCTCGCGCCCGGCGAGCGATGCGCCTCGACGTCGAATCGCAACTTCGAGGGCCGGCAGGGCAAGGGCGGCCGCACCCACCTCGTCTCGCCGCTCGTCGCGGCGGCGACCGCGATCCGCGGCACGCTGTCGAGTCCATGGGACCTGGGTCTCGATACAGGCCCGACGGCCCACTCGACGCCGATGGGCCGACGGCCCACTCGACCGAGGGGCAGGCTCGCTGACCATGGAGAAGATCAGCACCGTGAGTGGCGTGGCGGTCCCGATGCGGCGATCCAACGTCGACACCGACCAGATCATCCCCGCCGTGTTCCTGAAGCGCGTCACCAAGACGGGCTTCGACGATGCGCTGTTCCATGCGTGGCGGCAGGATCCCGGGTTCATCCTGAACGACGAGCGCTACCGGGGTGCCCGCATCCTCATCGCCGGGCCCGACTTCGGCACCGGCTCCAGCCGTGAGCACGCCGTCTGGGCACTGCGTGACTACGGCTTCGACGTCGTGATCAGCCCCCGCTTCGGAGACATCTTCCGCGGCAACTCCGGCAAGCAGGGGCTGCTCGCCGCACAGGTCGCCTACGAGGACGTCGAGCGCCTCTGGGAGCAGGTCGAGGCCGATCCGGGAATACCCGTGACCGTCGATCTGGTTGAGCGCACCGTGAGCGCGGGCGCGCTCACGGTGCCGTTCGACATCGACGACTACACTCGGTGGAGGCTTCTCGAAGGGCTCGACGACATCGGGCTCACCCTGCAGGACGAGGAGTCGATCGCCGAGTTCGAGTCACATCGAGAAGCTTGGCGGCCGAAGACGCTTCCCGTGCGGGAGCCGGTTGGAACAGGAGCTCTGTGAACACACTCGGGCAGGACGCCAAGAACCATGGAACCGCGGTCGGACTGAACGTCGACCGCATCACCATCAACGGGGGCAAGCCGCTGCGTGGACGCATCGAGCTGAAGGGCGCCAAGAACCTCGTCACGAAGGCGATGGTCGCGGCGATCCTCGGTGACACGCCGAGCGTCCTGAAGGACGTGCCGAACATCAGCGACGTCCGCATCGTGCGCGGCCTCCTCGAGGTGCACGGCGTCACGGTGACCCACGGCGTCGACGACGGCGAGCTCATCCTCGACCCATCGGCCGTCGAGTCGGCGCACATGGCCGACATCGACGCGCACGCGGGCTCCAGCCGCATCCCGATCCTGTTCTGCGGTCCGCTGCTGCACCGGCTCGGCGAGGCGTTCATCCCCGACCTCGGCGGATGCCGCATCGGCGACCGACCCATCGACTACCACCTCGAGGTGCTGCGCAACTTCGGCGCGATCGTCGAGAAGCTCCCGAGCGGCATCCGGATGTCGGCCCCGAACGGTCTGCACGGCGCGAAGGTCTCGCTGCCCTACCCGAGCGTCGGCGCGACCGAGCAGGTGCTGCTCACGGCGGTGCTCGCCGACGGCATCACGGAGCTCACCGGCGCCGCGATCGAGCCCGAGATCATGGACCTCGTCAACATCCTGCAGAAGATGGGCGCGATCATCACGGTCGACACCGACCGCGTCATCAGGATCGAGGGCGTCGAGAAGCTCGACGGGTACACGCACCGGGCGATCACCGACCGGAACGAGGCCGCCAGCTGGGCGGCGGCGGCGCTCGCGACCGAGGGCGACATCTTCGTCGGCGGCGCCAAGCAGGCCGACCTGCTCACCTTCCTCAACGTGTACCGCAAGGTCGGCGGCGATTTCGAGATCGAGGAGGACGGCATCCGCTTCTTCCATCCGGGTGGCGAGCTCAACAGCGCCATCATCGAGACCGACGTGCACCCGGGCTTCATGACCGACTGGCAGCAGCCGCTCGTCATCGCCCTCACGAAGGCCAAGGGCGTCTCGATCGTGCACGAGACGGTCTACGAGCAGCGGTTCGGCTTCGTCGACGCACTCGTCGAGATGGGCGCGTCGATCGAGGTGCACAAGGAGTGCCTCACCGGTCGGCCGTGCCGGTTCGGCCAGCGCAACTTCAAGCACTCCGCCGTGATCTCGGGCCCGACCCAGCTCCACGGCGCCGACATCGAGGTGCCCGACCTGCGCGGCGGCTTCAGCCACCTCATCGCGGCGCTCACCGCCGAGGGCCGGTCGACGGTCTCGAACGTCGGCATCATCGCCCGCGGCTACGAGAACTTCATCACGAAGCTGGAGCTGCTCGGGGCGGACTTCGAAGTCGAAGGATAATGGGGGAGTGCCCCACGACGATTCCTCCTCCGAAGCTGCAGGGAAGCCTGGCTCGGAGAAGCGCCGCCCCTCGTTCTTCTGGCTGCTCGCGGTCCTGGTCCTCCCGATCTTCAACCTGGCGGTCCGCTTCCGGTTCCACCATCCCGAGCGGATGCCGCAGGCCGGTGCTTTCGTGCTGGCGCCCAACCACTACACCGAGATCGATCCGGTCGTGATGGGCGTGGCGAGCTGGAAGCTCGGCCGTGCGCCGCGGTTCCTCGCCAAGGCCTCCCTGTTCAAGAACCCCGTGCTCGGCTGGATGCTCCGGAGTTCGGGGCAGATCCCGGTGGAACGCACCGGGAGCAGCGGCCACGCAGCGCTGCGCGCCGCGGAGGAGCTCGTGGAGAAGGGCCGCATGGTCATCGTGTACCCCGAGGGTTCGTTGACGCGCGATCCCGACCTGTGGCCCATGCGCGGCAAGACGGGCGCGGTGCGCATCGCGCTCGAGTGCGACATCCCCATCATCCCTGCGGCGCACTGGGGAGCCCAGGCGCTGCTGCCGCGTTACGGCAAGAAGCTGAGCCTCTTTCCCCGGAAGACGATCGACGTGGCCATCGGGGAGCCACTGGACCTCAGCGCGTACCGCGGCAAGCCGCTCGACCAGGCGAACCTGCAGAAGGCGACCGGCGAGCTCATGGACGCAATCGCGGCGCTCCTCGCCGAGCTCCGCGGTGAGCCGGCGCCGGCGGAGCGCTGGGATCCCGCGGCGCACGGGCAGCAGGAGACCGGTCGCCTTGAGGGGTAGGGCGCAGGCACGCAAGGGGCCCGGCAAACGCGTCGCGGTGATCGGCGCCGGGAGTTGGGGCACCACTTTCGCCAAGGTCCTCGCCGACGGCGGTGCCGACGTCGTCGTCTGGGCGCGTCGGCCCGAGCTGGCCCGCGAGATCCAGGAGGCCAAGCGCAACAGCGACTACCTCGCAGGGGTCAATCTCCCGCTCGGCCTCCGCGCCACGAGCCGCCTCGACCTGGCCCTCGCGGGCGCCGAGCAGGTCTACGTGTCGGTGCCGAGCCAGGCGCTGCGGGAGAACCTCAGGCGGGCAAGGCCCTACCTCCCCGCCGAGGCGATCGTGGTGTCGCTCATGAAGGGTGTCGAGAAGTCGACCGGGCACCGTATGAGCGAGGTCATCGCCGAGATGCTGCCGATCGAGGAGTCGCAGATCGCCGTCATCTCCGGTCCCAACCTCGCGCTCGAGATCGCGAAGGAGCAGCCGACGGCTGCCGTCGTGTCGTCGACGAGCCTCGAGACGGCGCAGGCCGTGGCATCCGTCGCCCGCAATCGCTACTTCCACTCGTTCGTGAACACCGACGTGATCGGCACCGAGTTCGGCGGGGTGCTGAAGAACCTCATCGCGGTGGCCATCGGCATCGTCGACGGCGCCGGGTACGGCGAGAACACGAAGGCCTCCATCATGACGCGTGGCCTCGTCGAGATGACGGACTTCGCGGTGGCCTACGGCGCCCACCCCGAGACCCTGTCCGGCCTGGCCGGCCTCGGCGACCTCATCGCCACCTCCCAGTCGCCCCTCTCACGCAACAACACCGCTGGTCGCCTGCTCGGGCAGGGCTACCACCTGAGCGACGTCGTGAACCAGATGCAGCAGACCACCGAGGGCCTCGCGTCCGTCGGACCGATCCTCGAGCTCGCTCGGGCGAAGGGCGTGGAGATGCCCATCGTCGAGCAGGTCCGACAGGTCCTCGCGGGCACGCTCGCACCGAAGGACATCGCGCCGCACCTCACGACCGACGACGAGCCTCAGGGCGAAAGGACGATGGATGGAAAAGCTCAGGGTGGTTCTGCTTTTCGGCGGGCGGTCGAGCGAGCACTCGATCAGCTGCGCAACCGCGGGAGGGGTCCTTCGCGCGATCGACCGTGACCGCTACGACGTCATTCCCGTCGGGATCACCCGCGACGGCGCGTTCGTGCTCGAGGCCGACGACCCCGACAGGTTCGCCCTCGACCCTGAACGCCTCCCCGAGGTCGTCGACAACGGCACGCGCGTGCGGTGGCCCGACAGCGCCGACTCACGCACCATCACGGTCACGGATGGCGCGGGCGAGCGCTCGCTCGGCGAGGTCGACGTGGTCTTCCCGATCCTGCACGGCCGCTTCGGCGAGGACGGCACCGTGCAGGGCCTGCTCGAACTCGTCGGACTGCCCTACGTCGGCAACGGCGTGCTCGCCTCGGCGATCGGCATGGACAAGCACGTCACGAAGACCGTGCTGGAGGGCGCCGGCATCCAGGTCGCACCGTGGGTGACGCTCACCCGCGCTGCCCTGGCCGCCGACCCCGAGCTCTGGGCGCGGCGCACGCGCGCCCTCGGCCTGCCGGTGTTCGTGAAGCCGGCTCGCGCAGGCTCCTCGGTCGGAGTCACGAAGGTCGCCGACTGGGCGGAGCTCGACGCCGCGCTCGACGTCGCGTTCGTCGAGGACCGCACGGTGCTGGTCGAGGCCGCGATGGCCGGGCGCGAGATCGAGTGCGGCGTGCTCGAGGGACGCGTCGCGGGCGAGGTCCGGGTGAGCGTCGCGGGCGAGGTCGTCGTGACCGGCCGGGACTTCTACGACTTCGAGGCGAAGTACCTCGACGCGCCGGGCGTCGAACTGATCTGCCCGGCCGACCTCGGCGACGGCGAGCAGTACGAGCTGCAGCGCATCGCGCGCCGTGCGTTCGAGGCGATCGGCGGCGAGGGCCTCGCGCGGGTGGACGTGTTCCTGACCGATGAGGGCTACGTCGTCAACGAGATCAACACCATGCCGGGCTTCACCCCCATCTCGATGTTCCCCACCTGCTGGCTCAACTCGGGTCTCAGCTACCCCGAGCTGATCGACGAGCTCATCGAGGTCGGACATGCACGCGGCAGCCGCTAGCCGATCCGTCCTCGCATGCGCCCCGCGGCATGCATCGGCGGAGTGATCGCGAGCTCGAACCGGGATGATCGCCCGAAGGGCCTCGGCCCGGGCTCAGCGGGTGTCGTCGAGCGCGACGCAGCCGCTCTCGGCGGGGATCGCGGAGACGGCCGGTGACAGGTCGGCGATCGCGGTCGTGCCCGACACCACGTCGTTGTCGACGAGCACCTCGACCGCGGGTGTGCGTCCATAGGTCGTGAACAGGTACGTAGGGGCATCCGAATCGTCGATGACCCAGTCGACGCCGTCGACGCTCACGCACGGGTCGGTCGTCGGGCCGAGCGGCTCCACGCCGCAGCGCAGCAGCACCGACGCGGGCTGCCCCCACGCGCCCGTGCCCTGGGCGTTGGTCTCGCGCTCGGTGAGGTCCGCGACGGTGTCGGGCAGGCGCACGACGACGGCCGCGCAGTCGGGATCGATCGCCGAGGGGGCGGGATCGAACGCGACGGCCTGACTGCATCCGGCGAGCGCGACGGTGCCGGCGACGACGAGGCCGACGGCGATCGCGACCCGCCGCAGCCCGCGCGGGGAGAGGGGGGCGTCTCGGTGGGGCATCCCGATCAGGCTACCGTGAGTGGCATGGAACGAGCCGCGAGCCCCGACGACGCCACCACGATCGGCCGGCTCGGCGAGTCGGCGGTGCTCGCTCGCGTGCTGCAGCGGCTCCGCCCGGGGGATGCCGCACTACTCGGCGCCGGCGACGATGCGGCGGTCGTGGCCGCGGCCGACGGGCGGTACGTCGTGACGACCGACATGCTCGTGCACGGGCCCGACTTCCGGCTCGCGTGGTCCACGCCATTCGAGCTCGGCTGGAAGGCGGCGGCCACGAACCTCACGGATGTCGCCGCCATGGGCGCCCGGCCGACGGCCCTCGTGGTCGCGATCGCCGCGCCCCCGGCCATGCCGGTCTCGGTGCTCGAGGGGATCGCCGACGGGCTCCGCGAGGGCCTCGCCACGCTCGCACCCGGAGCGGGCGTGGTCGGCGGCGACCTCTCCGCGTCGACGGTGCTCACCATCGCGGTGACCGCGTTCGGCGACCTCGATGGACGCGACCCCGTGCTCCGGTCCGGTGCTCGCGTCGGCGACGTCGTCGCGCACACGGGGTCGCGTGGGACGGCCGCTCGCGGCCTCGCGCTGCTCTTCGCGGAGGGCACGGATGCCGCGGGCGAGCCCGACGAGGCGAGGGCGCGTGTCGCGCGCGCGCGGCATCCGGAGCTCGTGCGTGCCCAGGTCGCACCCGAACCTCCGGTCGCGGCGGGCGTCGTGGCCGCACTCGCAGGCGCCACCTCGATGATCGACGTCTCAGACGGGCTCGCCCGCGACGCGCGCCGTATCGCCGAGGCGAGCGGTGTCGGCGTCGACTTCGACGGGGCCGCGCTCGGGCCCGACCTCCGGATCGCGCTCGCGGGCGCCGAGGACCACGGACTGCTCGCGACGTTCCCTGCCGGGACGCCGGTGCCCGCGCCGTTCGACGTCGTGGGCCGTGTGGTCGATGCACCGGGCGAGATCCTCGTCGACGGCGAGCGGGCGGACGCCGACGGCTGGGACCCCTACTCCGGCTGGGACGGCCGTTCGGGCTGAGCCACGGCCCACCACAGCGTCGTCTCGCCGTAGTCCCGCCGCCGCTCGGGCGCGATGTCGGCGGGCCACTGCGGTTCGGGCGATCGGGAGCTGCGCTCGACGATCACCTGGGCGTCGGGCGCGAGCAAGGGCGCGAGCAGCCGGAGGTCGTGGGCGAGCGCGTGCTCGGCGAGGTCGTACGGCGGATCGACGAACACGAGGTCGAACGGTCCGGTCGCCGTCTCGAGGTAGGAAGCCACGCCCCGCATCGCGACTCGGATGCGAGGCGCGCGCCCCCGCGCCGACCTCGTGACCGCGTCCGCGTTGCGGCGGCACGCGTCCGCGGCCGGCTTCGCCCTCTCGACGAGCACGACCTCGGCAGCGCCCCGGGATGCCGCCTCGAGGCCGAGTGCGCCCGAGCCCGCGTACAGGTCCAGCACCGTCGCGCCGTCGATGACGTCGCGCGACTCCAGCGCGGAGAAGATCGCCTCCCGGACCCGGTCGCTCGTCGGACGCGTGCCGGAGCGGGGCACGACGAGGGAGAGCGAACCGGCGAATCCGGCGATGATGCGGGTCATGCTCCCGGAAGCATACCGACGGCGGTGTTCCGTGTCATCCGCGCCGCGCTGCCATGATGGAGGGGTGGATGACTCGACCGACCAGGTGCCCGCCGAACCGTCCCGACACCGGGGGGACGAACAGCAGATGATCGACCGCATGTGGGACTTCAGCGATCCCGCAGCGAGCGAGGAGCGGTTCCGCGGGGCCGCCGACGACGACACGAACTCCGCGCACGTCCGCGCAGTGATGGCGACGCAGCTGGCCCGGGCGCTGGGGATCCAGGGCCGGGGCGTCGAGGCGCTGGCGGTGCTCGACGGGGTCGTCTCCGAGGGCATCTCGTCGGAGGACCCCGAGCGCGATGCCGCCGAGGTCCGCGCCCGTGTCGCGATCGAGCGAGGGCGGATCCTCGCCGCAGCCGGCCGCCGCGTCGAGGCGCTGCCCGAGCTCACCAGCGGCGTGCGCGAGGGCGCACTCGCCGCCTCGCCGTTCCTCGTGCTCGACGCGCTGCACATGCTCGCGCTCAACGACGTCGGGCATGAGGAGGAGTGGGCGGCCGAGGGCTTCGACGTCCTCGCGGGCTCCCGCGACCCGCGCGTGCTCCGTTGGGGCGTCGCTCTGCACAACAACCTCGGCTGGACGATGCACGACACCGGGCGCGCCGAGGCGGCCCTCACGCAGTTCCAGGAGGCCGTCGATGCGGCCGACCGCTATGGCACCGCCGAGCAGCAGCACGTTGCGCGCTGGTCGGTGGCCCGCTGCCTGCGCACGCTCGGCCGCACGGACGAGGCGCTCGACCTGCAGCGCGAACTCGCCCGCGCGCGTCCCGACGACCCGTACGTGCAGGCGGAGCTCGCCGCGCTGAAGGGCGACGAGTCGGCGGGGGAGCCTACGATCGAGGCATGACGGCCGAAGGAGCGGATGCCGCGGGCGCCGGTCGGTTCACCCTCGACACACGACTCTCGGGCGCACTCGGCGGGCGCACGGCGCAGGCGATCGAGCGCGCGTTCGGCTACCGCACGGTCGGCGAGCTGCTCGCCCACTATCCGCGCCGCTACGCGCTCCGCGGCGAGCTGACGGCACTTGCGAGCCTGCCGCTCGACGAGAACGTCACGATCGTGGCCGAGGTGCTCGAGGTGCGTGTGCGCGAGATGCGCCAGCGCCGCGGTTCGATCCTCGAGGCCAAGATCTCCGACGGCACCGGGATCCTCACGCTCACCTTCTTCAACCAGAAGTGGCGCGAGAACGACCTGCGCCCCGGACGTCGCGGCATCTTCGCGGGCAAGGTCGGCGACTACAAGGGCAACCGCCAGCTGGCGCACCCCGACTACGAGCTGTTCGACGACTCGACGCCCATCACCGCGGATGCCGCGGCCGCGAAGCGCTGGGCCGAGGCGCCGATCCCGATCTATCCCGCCACCGGCACCCTCTCGAGCTGGCAGCTCGCCAAGTCGATCGCACTGCTGCTCGACGGCCTCGGCACCGTCGACGACCCGGTACCCATCGCGGTGCGGGAGGCGCGGTCGATGCTCGACCAGCGACGTGCGCTCGAGGCGATCCACCGGCCGGAGGTGGAGGCGGAATGGAAGGCCGCGCGGCGAACGCTCAGGTTCACCGAGGCATTCGTGCTCCAGACCGCGCTGCTGCTGCGCCGGGCGGAGCTGCGGACGCACACGACGACGGCGCGGCATCCGTCGCCCGGCGGGTTCGTCGAGCGGTTCGACGCGTCGCTGCCCTTCTCCCTCACGAGCGACCAGCAGGAGGTCGGCGCCGAGATCGCCGACGACCTCGAGCACCCGGTGCCGATGAACCGTCTCGTGCAGGGCGAGGTCGGTTCGGGCAAGACGGTGGTCGCCCTCCGCGCCATGCTCGCCGTCGCCGACTCCGGCGGGCAGTCGGCCCTGCTCGCGCCGACCGAGGTGCTCGCCGCACAGCACCTCCGCTCGATCGTGCGCATGCTCGGGCCCGAGCTCTCGGCCGCGCTCGTGCCGACGCTGCTCACCGGCCAGTTGCCCGCCGCCGACCGGAAGAAGGCGCTGCTGCGCGCCGCCGCGGGCCAGTCGCGCGTCGTCGTCGGCACGCACGCCCTCATCGGCGAGACCGTGTCCTTCGCCGACCTCGGGCTCGTCGTCGTCGACGAGCAGCACCGCTTCGGCGTGGAACAGCGCGAGGCGCTCCGGCTGAAGGGCCGGCATCCGCCGCACGTGCTCGTGCTCACCGCCACGCCCATTCCGCGCACGGTCGCGATGACGGTCTTCGGCGATCTGGACGTGTCGACGATCCGCGAGCTGCCCGCCGGTCGTGCGGGCATCGAGTCGCACGTCGTGCCGCTCGCCGACCACCCGGCATGGCGAGCGCGGGTCTGGGAGCGCCTCGCCGAGGAGGTCGAGCTCGGTCGGCAGGGTTTCGTCGTGTGCCCGGCGATCGAGGCACGGGTCGCCGAGGATGACGGC
This sequence comes from uncultured Actinomycetota bacterium, assembly GCA_963764435.1. Taxonomy (GTDB): domain Bacteria; phylum Actinomycetota; class Actinomycetes; order Actinomycetales; family Microbacteriaceae; genus Agromyces. The sequence continues at coordinate 292,670 of CAVXSL010000001.1, forward strand.
GAGGCGACGGACGTCGCCGCAGATGCCGAGGCGGCCTCGCCCGCCGCATCCGTCGCCTCGGTGCTCGCCGAGCTCACCGCGCACCCCCGGTTCGCCGACAAGCGTGTGACGGCACTGCACGGCCGCATGAGCGCCGACGACAAGGATGCCGTGATGCGCGCGTTCGCGGCCGGCGAGATCGACGTGCTCGTCGCCACCACGGTCATCGAGGTCGGCGTGGACGTTCCGAATGCCGGCGTCATGGTGGTGGTCGACGCCGACCGATTCGGCGTCTCGCAACTGCACCAGCTGCGCGGACGCGTCGGCCGGGGGAGCGTGCCCGGCCTGTGCCTGCTGGTCACGAGCGCCGCGCCCGGGTCGCTCGCCCGCCAGCGCGTCGAGGCAGTGGCGGGCACGCTCGACGGGTTCGAGCTCGCTCGCGTCGACCTCGAGCTCCGGCAGGAGGGCGACGTGCTCGGCGCCACCCAGTCCGGAGGGCGCTCGTCGCTGAAGCTCCTCCGCGCCGCGCGCGACGGCGACGTGATCGCCGATGCCCGAGAGCTCGCTGCCGAGGTGCTCGCCGACGATCCCGGCCTCCGGCGGCACGCTGCGCTCGCTTCCGAGGTGCGCCGCCGCCTCGACGCCGAGGCGAGCGAATTCCTGAGCAAGGGCTGAGACTCTCCGCAAGCCCTTTCTCCGCCCCACGCGCCCAGTACGCTGGTCCGTATGCAGCGGATCGCCGTCGTCCCAGGCTCGTTCGACCCCGTCACGCTCGGTCACCTCGACGTGATCGGCCGGGCGGCTCGACTCTACGACGAGTTGCACGTCGTGGTCGTCCACAACCCCGACAAGTCGGCGCTGCTGCCCATCGCGCAGCGCGTGTCGCTCATCGAGCGCTCCGTCGCCGACGCCGGCATCGAGGGGCGCATCGTGGTGGCGTCGTGGAGCATGGGGCTGCTGGTCGACTACTGCACGGACGTCGGCGCCTCCGTGCTCGTGAAGGGCATCCGCTCGCAGCTCGACATCGCATACGAGACGCCCATGGCGATCGTGAACCGGCATCTCGCGGGCGTCGAGACCGTGTTCCTCCTTCCGGATCCGGCGAACGCGCACGTGTCGAGCTCCCTCGTGCGACAGGTCGCCGCCCTCGGTGGCGACGTATCGCCCTACGTGCCGTTCGTCGTCGCGGACTACCTCCAGGCGGCGATGACGCCGTGAGCGAGGCGGCGGTCACGGTGGACGGCGCCGGCGTGGCCGGAGCGGCAGGTCTCGCGATGAGCATCGACGAGGTCGGCTCGCTTGCGGCGAGCATCGTGCAGAACGTCGAGACCGTCATCGCCGGCAAGCGGGAGGCGATCACAGGGGCTCTCACCGTGCTGCTGGCCGAGGGTCACCTGCTCATCGAGGACGTCCCCGGCGTCGGCAAGACCATGCTCGCCAAGGCGCTGGCCCGCTCGGTGGACAGCACGGTGAGCCGAATCCAGTTCACCCCCGACCTCCTGCCGAGCGACGTGACGGGCGTGTCGGTGTTCGACCAGTCGACACGCCGATTCGAGTTCAAGCGCGGTCCCGTGTTCGCCAACGTGGTGATCGGCGACGAGATCAACCGAGCGAGCCCGAAGACCCAGTCCGCGCTCCTGGAATGCATGGAGGAGCGACAGGTCACGGCCGACGGCACGACCTATGTGCTGGAACAGCCGTTCACGGTGGTCGCGACGCAGAACCCCGTCGAGATGGAGGGCACGTATCCGCTGCCCGAGGCGCAGCGCGACCGCTTCATGGCGCGCATCTCGATGGGCTATCCGTCGACGATCGACGAAATCGCGATGCTCTCCACGCGCGAGACGTCGAGCCCGCTCGACCGCCTGGGTGCGGTGGTGTCGCTCGCGGAGCTCCGTGACATGATCGGCGCAGTGCAGCACGTCTTCACGTCCCAGCCGGTCAAGGAGTATGCGGTGCACCTCGCACGGGCCACGCGCGAGGATCGGCAGCTCCGACTCGGCGCGAGCCCCCGTGCGACACTCCAGCTCATCCGCGCCGCCAAGGCGCACGCCGCCATGCACGGCAGGGACTTCGTGCTGCCCGACGACGTCGACGCACTCGCGGTGCCCGTGCTCGCGCACCGGCTCGTGCCGACGAGCCGTGCCGTCGGCGCGCACGACCGCGACAGCGGGCCGCTCATCGACGCCATCGTGCGACGTATCGTGGGGGAGACGCCGGTTCCGGTCGGCAGCGCACGAAGGACCTGACCCGTGATCCGCCCGCGCCCCATTCGCATCTCGGCCTGGCCGCGACTGACTCGGCGCGGCGGCACGCTGGTGGTCGTGGGGGTGATGCTGCTCGCGGTGTCGCTGTGGTTCGACCTGCGCGACATCCTGCTGCTCGCCTTCGTGGGCATCGCCATGCCCGCCGCCGCGGCGGTGTTCGTCGTGGTGCGCACGCCCCGCCTCGCGGTGACGCGCGTGTTCGCCCCACCGGTCGTGTCGGCCGGCGGCTGGACCCGTGTGTCGCTCGTCGTGAAGAACCGGGGCCGACGCACGTTCGACGGCGCCCACTGGCGCGACTCGGCGCCCGATGGGCTCACCGGCCCGCCCGAGGCGATCCTGCCGGCCATCGGACCCTACGAGGGGGTGCTCCCGTCGGGCGATGACACGGTGCGCCTGGAGTACCGGCTTCGGATGCCGCGGCGCGGCGTCGCCTCGATCGGCCCGCTCCGGATCGGCATCACCGACCCGTTCGGGCTGGCCCGCATCGACCGCGAGGTCGGCACTGCGCACGAGATCGTGGTGACGCCGCGCGTCACGCCGCTCGACGCGGCGCTCGCCAGCGCCGCGTCGATCGACGGCGTGGTGCATGGCCTGCAGCGGCGTACGCATCCGAACTCCGACGAGCTCATCGCCCGGGAGTATCGGTACGGCGATCCGCTCCGCCGGGTCAACTGGGCGGCGACCGCGCGGCGCGGCGAGCTCATGGTGCGCGAGGAGGAGCAGCGCGGCGATCCCGAGGCGCGCATCCTGCTGGACACGACCCTCTCCGGCCGACCTCGTGCCTTGTCGCTTCGCCACGAGCACGACGACGGCACGCACCCGGGCTTCGAGCTCGGCATCGAGGTTGCCGCGTCGATCGGCGTGCACCTGCTCGAGCGCGGCTTCCGCGTGCGGTGCACGCAGGTGGCGCAGCCCGAGCGCGGGGTCGTGCCGGGCGCGACACATGGCGGCGGGTACGGGACGCCGGGCGGAGACCGGATGTTGCTCGAAGACCTCGCGCGACTCGACGAGCCGGTGCGGCTCACCGTCGGACTCGGACGCCGAACCCGCGGCATCCGACGCCCGAACCCGATCGCGCGAAGCCCGCGCGCCCGGATTCGCCGTGCTCGTCGATCCCGATGAGCAGGATGCGCTGAACCTCGTGGCCCTGCGCCCGATGCTCGAGCCTGCGATCGCGTTCGCGACCGAGGGCGTCTCGCGGACGGTGCTCGAACTGCTCGAGGAGGCCGACTGGCGCGTCATGCACGTGCGCCGGCCGGCCGAGATCGGCGGGGCCTGGGCTGGGATCGCGGCGACGGCCCGCGACCGTGCGACGATCGGCGCGGTCGGCGACGTCCCGGGTTCCGGTGCGCCGGATGCCGGCCGCCCGGACGGGAGGGCGATGGATGCGTCCTGATCCCGCCCCGCTCACACGCGCCCAGCGGCTCGCGCTCACGACCGCGTCGTTCCTGCTCCTCGTCGTCGCCACGATGGCGCTCGGCCCGCTGATGGCAGGGAGCGGATGGTGGTGGCTGTGCGCGTTCATCGCGGCGGGCACGCTCTTCGCCGGCTTCGGGCTCCGCGCCATGCGAACGCCGCCGTCGCTCGTGCCGGTGCTCGAGCTCGGGGTGCTCGTGCTCCTGCTCACGCTGCTCTTCGGCGGTGCGACGAGCCTCGCACTCGTCATCCCGACACAGGGCACCTTCGAGACGTTCGGCGAGCTGATCGTCGGCGCACAGCGCACGATCGAGCAGCAGTCGGTGCCCGCGATCACGGTGCCGGCGCTCTCGTTCGCACTCGCCCTCGGGGTGGGCCTCCTCGCGGTGGTGATCGACATCCTCGTGCAGACCGTGCGGATGCCGGCGTTGGCCGCAGCTCCCGCGCTCCTGCCGATCCTGGTGCCCGGCTTCATCATCGAGGCCGGCGCCGAACTCCCGACCCTCGTGCTGACGGCGGCTGCATATCTGCTGCTGCTGCGCATCGACGTGCGGGTCCGCCGCTGGTCGCGCCTGGCGGCCGGCGACGAAGGCGACCGGGCTGCCACGGTGATCGCGCCGAAGCGCGTGCCGATCGCCTCGACACTCGGCGCTTCGCTCGGGCTCGCCGCCGTCGGCCTGCTCGCCGCCTCGGTGCTCGCCGTTTCGACTCCGAGCATCTCGACGAGCCTCCTGCTCGGTTCGACGTCGCAGGGAACGTTGTTCGCGCGCGGCGTGAGCCCGTTCATCGACCTCGGCCGCGATCTGCGCAGGCCCGTCGCGATGCCGGCCTTCCATTACCTGGCGCGGGATGGAGACCGGCCGTACTTCACGCTCCTGATGCTCGACCGGTTCGAGGGCGAGGTGTGGGGAGCCACCGAACGGGCGGTCGACGGCGACAACACCGTCGACGCCATGCCCCGCCCCGAGGGGCTCTCGGGAAGCGTCGACACCAGTGAGCATCCGATCGCGGTCACCATCGACGACGTGCGCACGACGTGGCTGCCGGTGCCGTATCCGAGCGCCCGAATCGAGGGGCTCCGGGGCTCGTGGTTCTGGGACGACGGCTCGCTCACGGTGCGCAGCGTCGACACCAACACCGGCGGCCAGCGCTACGTGGTGACGCGCCTCGAGGTGACCCCGACCCCCGACCAGCTGCGCGGCGCCGACCGCGAGCTGCCCGAGGAGCTGGCGCCTTACCTCGCGCTCCCCGAGGTGGTGCCCGCGATCATCGGCGAGACCGCGGCATCCGTCACCGCCGGCATGCCGTCGAGGTACGACGCCGCCGTGGCGATCCAGTCGTACCTGCGCGGGGTCGACTTCGACTACTCGGCCGACGCCCCCGTCGAAGAGGGCTATGACGGCGGCGGCTTCGACGTGATCGCCAGATTCCTCGAGACGAAGGCAGGGTACTGCGTGCACTTCGCGTCGACGATGGCGGTGCTCGCTCGCGAGGTGGGCATTCCCAGCCGGATCGCGATCGGATACACGCAGGGCTCGCCGACCGAGGAGCGGGTCGACGGCGTCCAGCGCATGGATGTGGACTCGCACGACCTGCACTCCTGGCCCGAGCTGTACTTCGAGGGCGTCGGGTGGGTGCCCTTCGAGCCGACGCCGGGTCGCGGGACGGTGCCCGACTACTCGCGGCCCGGCGCGGGCGAGGAGCAGGGGCCGAACGTGCCGGCGCCGGCCACCTCGACGCCCGGCGCGAGCGGCCGGCCCGACCTCGACCCCGACCGCGGACTGGCAGGTCAGGCCGGCGACCCCGTGGCCATGGTCGGCCAGCTGTGGCTGCGCGGGGGCGCGGTCGCGCTTGGCGTCGCCCTGCTCCTGCTGGTGCCGGCCGCCCTCCGGATGAGCCAGCGCGTCACGCGCGTCACCCGGGTGCGCCGCGGCGATCGCCCGGCGGATGCCGCGTGGGACGAGCTCATCGCCACCGCCCGCGATCTCGGCGCCGGCGGCAGCGGCACCGAGACCCCGCGCGCGTTCGCGACTCGGATCGGTGATCACGACGCGTTCGAACGCGAGGCCTCGGCACGCGCCGCCCTCCTGCGACTCCGTGACGCCGTCGAACGCGAGCGCTACGGCCCGTCAGCAGGCTCGGCGAGGCCGGGGCCGGGGCCCGGGCTCGGGCCGGGGCACGGGCCGCAGCCGGTGCCCGGGATGGTCGACGACCTCCGCGTCGCACGCGCGGCGCTCATGGCCGATGCCCGCGCCGCTGAACGGGCCAGGGCGGTCCTCATGCCGCGGTCCCTGTTCGACGGGGCGCGCAGGGTGCTCGGCGACCGCCCCGCGCCCGGGGCGTAGAATCGTCGATCGTGGCCACCCAGCATTCGCCGTTCCGCGTGAACGTGCGCGACCTCGTGAACCGTCCGGGCGAGATGCGCGAGGCGCGCCTCACGGTCGCCGTCACCCAGCCGATGGGGGAGGGCCTCGTGTCGGTCAGGGAGGGTTCGGAACTCGATCTGGACGTGCGGCTCGAGTCCGTGCACGAGGGGATCCTCGTCACCGCCGAGGTCGACGCGGTGGCCGAGGGCGAGTGCGGACGCTGCCTCATCGACATCGCCCTGCCGGTCCGAGTCGAGTTCCAGGAGCTTTTCGCGTATCATTCTGGAGAAGCTTTCGAGGTCGAGGTTCAAGGCGACCAAGTGGATCTTGAACCGCTCATCCGCGATGCGGTGGTGTTGTCACTGCCGTTCCAGCCAGTGTGCCGGCCGGATTGCCCGGGTCTCGACCCCGTGACCGGGGTTCGGCTGGCGGATCATCCCGACCTCGTCGCCCCTTCGCAGCACGACCCGCGATGGGCCGCGCTCGCGGGGTTCCAGGCTTCCGAAGGCCAAGGGCCGGATGCCGCATCCGAAGCCTCCCAGCAGAGAGATTGAGAGAGAAGTCATGGCTGTTCCGAAGCGGAAGAAGTCCCGCTCCAACACCCACGCGCGCCGTTCGCAGTGGAAGGCCGAGGTCCCCACGCTCGTCAAGACCGTCGAGAACGGCAAGGTGACCTACAGCCTCCCGCACCGCGCGAGGGTCGTCGAGGACTCCGCGGGCACCCCGCTCTTCCTCGAATACAAGGGCCGCAGGGTCGCCGACGTCTAGTCGGCTCCTACCCGCCCTTCGACCGGTCGTGTCGCGAACGGAGCAATCGCGGAGGGAGTCCACCGCGCGGGCAGAACACACGCTCGACGAGTTGCAGCACACGCTGCAGGTCGAGGTGGACCCGGCGCTGCTGCAGCTCTCGCTCACGCACCGGTCGTTCGCGTACGAGAACGGCGGTATCCCCACCAACGAGCGCCTCGAGTTTCTCGGAGACTCCATCCTCGGGCAGGCCGTGACCGTCAAGCTCTTCCGGGACCATCCCCTGCTCGACGAGGGCGAGCTCGCCAAGCGTCGTGCGAGCCTCGTCTCCAGTGCGGCCCTCGCCGAGGTCGGCCGCTCGATCGGCCTGGGGCCGTACATCCGTCTCGGCCGCGGCGAGGCCATGACGGGTGGGGCGGACAAGCCGTCGATCCTCGCCGATACCGTGGAGGCGATCATCGGCGCCGTCTACCTCGACGCCGGCGGCGACGCCGCGACGGCGCTGGTGCTGCGGCTCATCAGCCCGCTCCTCGCCGACCCCGACCGGTTCGGCGCCGCCATGGACCCGAAGACGAGCCTGCAGGAGATCGCCGCCAAGCGCGGTGCGCCGCCACCCGTCTACGCGGTGGTGGAGTCGGGTCCCGACCACAACAAGCACTTCGTCGCCACCGTCTCGGTCGACGAGCTCGTGCAGGCCACCGGCGAGGGGTCCAGCAAGAAGCAGGCCGAGATGGCTGCGGCCCTCGCGGCCTGGACCAGGCTGAACGCCCGCTGACGTGCCCGAGCTGCCCGAGGTCGAGGTCGTGCGAGCGGGACTCGCACCCGCGGTCACCGGTGCGCGGGTCGCGGCCGTCGACGTGCTCGATGCACGTGCGCTGACGCGCCACGATGCGGCATCCGGCGACTTCGCGTCGCTCGTGACCGGCGCGTACATCGAGGCCGCCGTGCGCCGCGGCAAGTTCCTCTGGCTGCCGATCGGGCGCGACCGCGCACTGGTCGGTCACCTCGGCATGAGCGGGCAACTGCTGCTCCGTACGCCCGACCATCCCGGGGACGACCGGCACGCCCGCATCCGCCTTCACCTCGACCACCCCGACCACGGCGAGCTGCGGGTGGACTTCCTCGACCAGCGGACATTCGGCTCTCTCGCGGTCGATCGGCTGGTGCCGACGGCCGACCGTGAGGTGGCGGGGTTCTCAGCAGGAGTGCGTGGCACATGGGAGCGGAGCATCCCCGCCCAGGTGGCGCATATCGCCCGCGATCCGCTCGACCCGGCCTTCGACGATGACGCCTTCGTCCGCACCCTCGCCCACCGCCCGTCGGCCGTGAAGCGCGTGCTGCTCGACCAGGGTCTCGTGAGCGGCGTCGGCAACATCTACGCCGACGAGTCGCTGTGGGCCGTTCGGCTGCACGGCGAGCAGCCGGCTTCGTCGCTCTCGCGCCGGCGGGCGCGCGACCTGGTGGCGGCGGTGCGCGACGTGCTCGGCAAGGCCCTCGCCGAGGGCGGCACGAGCTTCGACGATCAGTACGTGAACGTCAACGGCGCATCCGGATACTTCGGGCACTCGCTGAATGCCTATGGGCGGGCCGGGCTGCCCTGCCCGCGTTGCGGGACCCCCATGGTTCGCGAGGTCTTCATGAACCGCTCGTCGCACCGCTGCCCGCGCTGCCAGCGGCTCCGGATGCCGCGACACCCTGCCCTCGGTCGCTGATGCCGTCGCGCTGCCAGATCGCCTCCAGTCCGCAGCGGCGGAACCCGAGTGCGATGTTGATGGCGAGCATGTGCGCGTTCTCGTCGGCATTCCACGTGTAGACGACCGCGCGTTCCGGCGCGATCTCCGTGAGCCGCACGAGGTTGGCGAGCTTCACGAGCATGCCGAGGCCGTGCCCTCGATGCGCGCCCACCACGAGCGTGTCGTACTGGTACGCGAACGGGCGCCCGTGCGGCAATACGAGTTCGGTGTATCCCGCCACGTCGCCTTCCTCCGTCACTGCCGCCGCGACGACCATGCTCGTGTCGCCGTCCAGCAGCTCGGCCTCATGCTCGCGCACCCGTGCGGCATCCCAGCGCTCGGCATCGATGGTGAGCCCGCCAGCCGGTATGTCGAGTAACAGGCGCTCGCGAGCCGTCGCGTAGGCGTCGAGGAGGTCCTCGGGGGTGCGGTCGGTCCAGAGCTCGAGCCGGTAGCCGCGGGCGCTCGCCTGCGCGGTTCTCGCTTCGAGGTCGTGACGGTACTCGTCGGCACGCCCGCTCACCGTGAGGTTGCTCACCCGTTCGAGCTGGGCGAGCGAGTAGCCGTGCGCTGTGGCGAAGGCGGCCGCCGGGGCTGATGTCGACAACTCGGCGTCCCCCTCGGGCGCTCGCAGGACCGGCCCTACTGCGGGTGCGCCCGGCCTGTCGGGATGGTCGGAGTAGGCGACGACCGTCGAGCGGCCGAGATCGCGGGCGGCCTGTTCTGCGGCGGCGAGCAGCTCCGAGCCGACGCCCCGCCGGCGATGGGAGGGCAGGACGCCGAGCGTGATCTCGACCGTGGCACCCTCGTCGCGTTCCCATTCGAGGCCGGTCCGGCCGGTCATCGTGTCGCCGTCCCAGGCGCCGAAGGCGATGCGCCCGCGGTGGGCGTCGTTGTGGTGCGCGCTGAGGAGCTCCGCCGCCGTTTCGGCGAAGTGGTCGTGGCCCCAGTTCGTTCGCTCGAGCTCGAACCCGAGTGCGGCGTAGGCTTCGAACTCGCGGGCCTCGGCCGTGCCGAGCCGCTGAGGGACCACCACCCTGCGGATTTCGATGGACATGACCGCTCCTCACGCGCCGCGGGCAGCCGCCTAGAGTATCGCGTGGCAGTCGCGCGCGACAAGAGCCGATCCAGGCGATTTCGGCGGGGGCGAACGGCCGGGCCGCGGTCCTCGACTACGCTCGTCGCAGCGCGCTCGCGAGTCGGAAGGGTGGGACGTGTACCTCAAGAGCCTGACGCTGAAGGGATTCAAGTCCTTCGCGCAGCCGACGACGTTCGCCTTCGAACCGGGCGTCACGTGCATCGTCGGCCCCAACGGCTCCGGCAAGTCCAACGTCGTCGATGCGCTCGCCTGGGTCATGGGCGAGCAGGGGGCCAAGACGCTTCGCGGCGGCAAGATGGAGGATGTCATCTTCGCCGGCACCGCCACACGTGGGCCGCTCGGGCGTGCCGAGGTGAGCCTCACGATCGACAACGCCGACGGCGCGCTGCCGATCGAGTACAGCGAGGTCACGATCTCCCGCACGCTGTTCCGCAACGGCACGAGCGAGTACGCGATCAACGGCGAGACGTGCCGCCTACTCGACGTGCAGGAGCTGTTGAGCGACTCGGGCCTCGGCCGGGAGATGCACGTGATCGTCGGCCAGGGCCAGCTCGACGCCGTGCTGCACGCGAGCTCGGACGACCGCCGCGGCTTCATCGAGGAGGCGGCCGGCATCCTGAAGCACCGGCGTCGCAAGGAGAAGACGCTCCGCAAGCTCGACGCGATGCAGGCGAACCTCACCCGGCTGTCCGACCTCGCGGGTGAGATCCGCCGTCAGTTGAAGCCGCTCGGCCGTCAGGCGGAGGTCGCGCGCGAGGCCGCGACGATCGCCGCCGTCGTCCGCGATGCACGGGCGCGCCTGCTCGCGGACGAGGTGGTCGCGCTGCGGCGTGCCCTCGATGAGCACGGACGGAGCGAGCACGCGCGGCACAGCGAGCGCCAGGTGCTGCAGGAGGAGCTCGAACAGCACCAGGCCCACGTCGAGCGGCTGGAGGCGACCTACCTCGGCGACGACGTCGACGCAGCTCGTTCCACCTCGCACGCACTGGAGTCGGCGCAGGAACGGTTGCGGGCCCTCGACGCCCTCGCCCGTCAGCGCATCGCGCTGCTGAGCGCGCAGGTCGAGCCGACGGATGCCGCGCCGAGCCTCACCCGTGCCATGATCGACGAGGCGACCGCCGGGCTCGGCGGATTCGGGGCGGCCGTGACCGAAGCGGCATCCGCCCTCGAGACCGCCGTTGCCGGCACAATTGCCGCCCGCGCGGACCTCGACGTGGTCGACGAGGGCATCGCGCGACAGAGCGCCCAAGTGGCCGCCTACGACCTCGAGCTCTCGCGACTCGCCGGTCAGGCCGACAGCGCCGCATCGAAGCTCGCCGCGGTGCGTGGCGAGGTGCTGCGCCACGAGAACGCTCGCGAGTCCGCCGACGCGCGGCGCGAGGCCGCCGCCGCAGAGCTCGCCCGCGTCGAGGCCGAGGCGGACATCGGCGAGAGCGCCGAGACCGACCTCGACGAGTCGTACGAGCTCGCACAGGCCGCCGTGTTCGAGGCGGAGGGTGAGATCGAGCGCCTCCGCGAGGAGTTGCACGCTCGCGAGCGTGAGCAGGGCGCGCTCGCCGCACGCACCGCCGCACTGTCGCTGGCGCTCGACCGGAAGGACGGCTCCGCCGCCCTCGTCGGGGCGGGCGTCGACGGCGTCCGGGGGCTCCTCGCCGATTCCCTGCAGGTCGAGCCCGGGTACGAGCCGGCCATCGCGGCCGCGCTGGGCTCACTCGCCGATGCCGTGCTGGTCGACGACCGCGCGACCGCGTATCGGGCGCTCGATCACGCGGAGCGCGGCGAGCTCGGGCGGGTCGCGCTCGTGCCCGCCGACACGGGGGCCCCGCCGCGCGCCGCCCCGGTGCCGGAGGGACTCACTGCGGCATCCGATGTCGTCACTGCACCCGCGGGCGTGCTCGCGCTGCTCGCCGAGGTGCTCGTCGCCGAGGATCTGGCCGCAGCACGCGCGGCGGAATCCGCTCTGGCGCGGTTCGACGGCCCGGCCACCGTCATCACGAAGGACGGAACGGTCGTCGGCCGGTACGTCATCCAGGGGGGCGCCGGACGAGAGCAGAGCCGCATCGAGCTCATCGCGGAGCGCGACCGCGCAGGCGCACGTCTCGAAGAGGTCCGCGCCGAGCTCGACCGTTTCCGCTTCGAGCTGGCCGAGCAGCGCACCATCGTCGAGCGGTCCAAGGAGCAGGCCAAGCACGCGCTCGCGGCACTGCGCGAGCACGATGCCCAGCTCGCTCGCCGCGCCGAGCTCCTCAACCGTGCGCGGGTGCAGGCCGAGGCGGCCGACGCGGAGGCGGCACGACTCGTTCAGGCCGCCGCGAACGCCGAAGAGCGAGTCGCCGTCGCGGCGCGAGCCGCCGAGGATGCGAAGGCGGCGCTCGAGCAGGCGCGAGCCGTCCCACGGCCGGTGCTCGACACGACGGCCCGCGACGGCGCGGTCGGCGCCCTCGATCGCGCGCGGGAGCTCGAGGTCGAGGCACGCCTCCGGCTCGAGACGGCCAAGGAGCGCGTGCGCTCCGAGGAGGCTCGGGTGCGGGCGATGGAGCGGCAGCTCGAGGCCGAGCAGCAGGCCGCTGAGGATGCGGCGCGCCGTGCCGTCGTTCGCAGGGCGCAGCTCGACTCGGCCACACGGGTGGCCGACTCGCTGCCCGCGGCGTTCGCGTCGGTCGACGCCTCGGTGGCCGAGGCCCGGGTCGCGCTCGGCCGTGCCGAGGCCCAGCGCGCGAGCCGGAACGAGGAGCTGCACGGGGTCCGACGCGAAGAGGCCACCCTTCGGGAGCGGCTGCACGCCGTGACCGAGGACGTCCACGGGCTCGAACTGCGCATCTACGAGAAGAAGCTCCACGTGGCGGGGCTCGTCGAGCGTGCCGAGGCGGAGCTCGGCCTCGACGAGGCCGTGCTCGTCGCCGAGTACGGCCCCGACGTCGAGGTCCCGGGCGAGAGCGAGGAGGACGATGCCCGCCCGTTCGTTCGCGAGGAGCAGCAGCGGCGGCTCGCAGGGGCCGAGCGCAAGCTCGCCCAACTCGGTCGCGTGAACCCGCTCGCGCTCGAGGAATTCGCCGCGCTCGAGCAGCGCCACCGGTTCCTCACCGAGCAGCTCGCGGACCTCGCCGACACCCGCAAGGACCTTCGCACGATCATCGAGGAGATCGACGGGAAGATGGAGTCGATCTTCCGAGGCGCCTTCGAGGACACGCGCGACGCGTTCGCCGAGGTCTTCCCCGTGCTCTTCCCGGGCGGCGAGGGCAGCATCTCGCTCACCGACCCCGAGGACCTGCTCACCACGGGCATCGAGGTGTCGGTGAAGCCCGCCGGCAAGAAGATCGAGCGGCTGTCGCTGCTCTCGGGCGGCGAGCGCTCGCTCGCCGCGGTCGCCCTGCTCATCGCGATCTTCAAGGCACGGCCCAGCCCGTTCTACATCCTGGACGAGGTGGAGGCCGCCCTCGACGACGCCAACCTCGGGCGGCTCCTGACCACCCTCGAGGACCTCCGCGAGTCGAGCCAGCTCATCGTCATCACGCACCAGAAGCGCACGATGGAGATCGCCGACGCCCTCTACGGGGTATCCATGCGCCAGGACGGGGTCTCGGCCGTGGTCGGCCAGCGGGTGCGCGAGGAGCGCGAGGCGAAGGCGAGTTGACGCCCGGCCCGCGGCATCCGCTCGCCCGGCGAAGCCGGAGGATCAGGTGAGCCGCCGGTCGCCGGGTTCGACGATGCGGAACCAGCGGTACCCGTAGGCGTCGAGGTGCACGTCGACGCGACCGCGCTCGTCGAGGCCGTCGCCGCCGACCGCGAACAGGTCGGAGAGCAACGTTCCCTCGGGCTCCTCGCCGAGCTCGAGCGTCACGACCGTCGGACGCGGGGCGAAGTTGTGCACGGCCACGAACCGTCCGACGTCGGCAGTGAGCCGGTGCGCCAGTACCGCGTCCTGCCCGGTCGCCAGCAGCTCGAACCGGCCCCAGCCGATCTCGGGGGAGCTGCGGTACCGCACGGCGAGCTCCCGGATGAACGCGAGCAGCGAGTCGGGGTCGTGCATCTGCGCCTCGACGTTGACGTGCTCGGGTGCGTACCCGTCCTCAGGCGGCTGCGCACGCAACTCGCGCTTCGGCGCACGCGAGAAGCCGCCGTTGGGCTCGTCCGTCCACTGCATCGGGGTGCGCACCCTCAGTCGTCCTGCCTGCTCGGCGTTCTCGCCCATGCCGATCTCCTCGCCGTAGAACAGCACCGGCGTGCCCGGGGAGCGAGAACATCAGGCTGTAGACCATCCGGATGCGGCGGGGGTCGCCGTCGAGCATCGGCGGGAGGCGGCGGGCGATCCCGCGTCCGTAGACGCGCATCCACTCCTCGGGCGCGAACGCCTCGAACACCTCCTGGCGCTCGGCGTCGCTGAGCTTGTCGAGGGTGAGCTCGTCGTGATTGCGCACGAAGTTCGCCCACTGCGCCTCGGGTTCGAGCACGGGGCGCTTCGCGAGCGATTCGGCGAGCGGGCGCGCGTCCTCGCGGGCGAGCGAGAGGTACAGCGCCTGCATCCCGAGGAAGTCGAACTGCATCGTGAGCTCCGAGGGGTCGCCGGCCCGGCCGAAGAACTCGAGCTGCTGGTCGTACGGCAGGTTGACCTCGCCGAGCAGCACCGCCTCGCTCGACCGACGCTGCAGGAAGCGACGGATGTCGCGGAGGAACTCGTGCGGGTCGCCGACGTCCACCCCCTCGGGCGGCTCGATGAGGAACGGAACGGCGTCGACCCGGAACCCCGAGATCCCGAGCTCGAGCCAGTATCCGATCGTCCTCGCGATCTCGTCGCGCACCGCCGGGTTGGCGATGTTGAGGTCGGGCTGGTGGCGGTAGAAGCTGTGCTGGTAGTACTGTCCGGTGCGCTCGTCGAGCTCCCAGACGCCCTCCTCCTCGCCGGGGAACACGCTCTTCGCCGGCTTCGCCGGCGGCTCGTCCCGCCACACGTAGAAGTCGCGGTAGGGCGCTGTCCGGCTCCGCCTCGCGGACTTGAACCACGGATGCTTGTCGGAGGTGTGGTTCATCACGAAGTCGATGATCACCCGCATGCCGCGGTCACGTGCCGTCCTCGTGAACTCCACCACGTCCCCCGGCGAGCCGAGTCGCGGATCCACGCCGGTGAAGTCGATGATGTCGTAGCCGTCGTCGCGGTCGGGCGTGGGCTGGAACGGCATGAGCCAGATGCAGGTGACCCCGAGCTCGGCGAGGTGGTCGAGGCGGTGGGCGAGGCCCTCGAAGTCGCCGCAACCGTCGTCGTTCCAGTCCATGTACGTCTCGACGTCGAGGCAGTAGACGACCGCCGTCTTCCACCAGAGGTCGCTGCGGTCGGTGATCCTCATCGTGCCGCCGCCGCCTTCAGCCCCGGAAGCACCCGCTCGCCGAAGACGTCGATGAACTCGTCCTGGTCGGTGCCGACGTGGTGCAGGAAGATCCTGTCGAATCCGAGTTCGGCGAGCTCGGTGAGCTTCGCCAGGTGGTACGCGGGATCGGACGAGCACTGCACGATCTCGGCGACGTCGTCTGGCGTGGCATCCGCAGTGTGGGCGTCGAACGCCTCGGGCGTGTCGAGCTCCCACGCGACGTGGGCGGGAACGAGCCCGCTCCGCCACTGGTCGTGGGCGATCGCGCGAGCCTCCTCGTCGCTCGGAGCCCAGCTGAGGTGCACCTGCACGGCCGCGGGGCCCCGACCGCCGGCCTCCCGGTACGCGTCGAGCACCTCCCGCAGCGTCCGGCGCGGCTGGTCGACCGTGATGAGGCCGTCCGCCCACTCCGCGCCCTCCCGGGCGGTCTCACTCGAGACCGCGGCGATCAGGAGCGACGGCGGCACCACCGGGAGGCTCCAGATGCGGGCCCGATCGACCTGGACGAGCCCGTCCATCGACACCTCCTCGCCTGCGAGGAGGCGTCGGATCGCCTCGACCGATTCG
The DNA here is from genome assembly GCA_963764435.1 of uncultured Actinomycetota bacterium. GTDB lineage: Bacteria > Actinomycetota > Actinomycetes > Actinomycetales > Microbacteriaceae > Agromyces. The sequence goes on from CAVXSL010000001.1 coordinate 308,207, forward strand.
CGGAGCCGCGCGTCGCGCTCGTCCTTCGGTGGGAACGGCTCACCGGTCACGTGCTCGTTGAGCGCCTCGCCGCTGCCGAGCGCTGCCCAGAACCGGCCGGGATACATGGACTCGAGCGTCGCCGCTGCCTGGGCGGTGATCGCCGGATGGTATCGCTGGCCGGGCGCGGTGACCACGCCGATCGGCAGCCGGGTCGCCTGAAGCGCCGAACCGAGCCAGCTCCAGGCGTAGCCGGACTCGCCCTGTCGTGTGCTCCAGGGCGCGAGGTGGTCGGAGCACATCGCGGCGTCGAACCCGGCCTCCTCGGCGCGCTCGACGGCGTGCAGGAGGCGGGCCGGGGGGACTTGTTCGTGCGAGGCGTGGAATCCCACGATCGTCATTCGCACTCCTTCCGTCGTGCCGAGACTTCCGTGTGCACCGGGGAGCGGCAACCCCTTGCAGGCCCGGCACGCCCGGTGTAACGAGCAAATAGACTCGTCCGTATGGCAGAACGCGCATCGTGGTCGCTCGGGGCGGCACTCCGCGGCGTCTTCGGTGCGAAGACGATCGACGAGGACACATGGGACGACCTCGAGTCGGCGCTCATCCGCGCGGACTTCGGGCCCGCCGTCACCGAGGAGATCGTCGATGCGATCAAGGCGCAGGTCGAGCGGTACCGCACGACCGATCCCCGTGATGTCCAGCGGATGCTGCGCGAGATCATCGAGGAGCGCCTCTCGAGGTACGACCCCACGCTGAAGCTCACCGAGCGCCCCGCCGTGGTGCTCGTCGTGGGTGTCAACGGCGTCGGCAAGACGACGACGATCGGCAAGTTCGCCCGCTTCCTGCGCAGCTACGACCGCAGCGTCGTGGTCGGCGCGGCCGACACGTTCCGCGCCGCCGCGGTCGACCAGCTCGCGACGTGGGCCGACCGCGCCGGTGTCGGGATCGTGCGTCCCGAGCGCGAAGGCCAGGACCCGGCATCCGTCGCGTTCCAGACCGTCGAGAAGGCGAAGCAGGACGGCACCGAGATCGTCATCATCGACACCGCCGGCCGCCTGCACACGAAGGGCGGGCTCATGGACGAGCTCGGCAAGATCAAGCGCGTGGTCGAGAAGCAGGCGCCGATCAGCGAGGTGCTGCTCGTGCTCGACGCGACGACCGGCCAGAACGGGCTCGCGCAGGCTGAGGCCTTCATCGAGCACGGCGGCGTCACCGGCCTCGTGCTCACGAAGCTCGACGGAAGCGCGAAGGGCGGCTTCGTGCTCGCGGTGCAGGAGAAGACCGGGCTGCCGATCAAGCTGATCGGGCAGGGCGAGGCCATCGGCGACCTCACGGGCTTCACGCCCCATGTCTTCGCGCAGAAGCTCGTCGGCTAGGGAGCGTCATGGCGATCGAACACGACTACTTCGGACTCATCGGCGACTACTGGTCGGAGCGCAAGGAGTACGGCGACCAGGACGTCGAGGTGGTGCTCGACGCCGACACCGACACCGTGTCGTCCGCGGCGCTCGACGCCGCGGCCACCATGGTCGGCGAGCTCGAGCTGATCGACGACGAGCTGCGATCGGCGTTCGTCGGCCAACTCGACTCCGGCGGCAGTGCGGTCACGCGCTTCCTGCGTGCGGTCCTCGAGGGCGATGCGGATGCCGCGGATGCCGCGCACGCGGCGATCTCGCGCGATTCGGGCGATCGCGACATCGACGCGCTCCGCTCGCTGAGCCTCGTCCGCGTCGACCTGCGTCCCGACGCCGACGAGGACGGGGACGTGTTCGCCGAGTTCGAGTACGGGCTCGCGCCCGAGGACCTCGACGCCCGGCTCGTCGCGTCGATCGACATCACCCGCGCCGTGGTCGACGTGCGCTTCGACGCCTGACGCGGTCCCGACTCACGGCCGGGCGTCCAGCGCGCTCGTTTAGACTTGGCTGACCATGGCTACCTTCGGAAACCTGTCTGACCGCCTCGCCGAGACCTTCAAGAACCTCCGCACCAAGGGCAAGCTGTCGGCGGCCGACGTCGACGGCACCGTGCGCGAGATCCGCCGCGCGCTGCTCGACGCCGACGTCTCGCTGGATGTGGTCAAGCAGTTCACGGCGCACGTGCGCGAGCGCGCCCTCGGCGACGAGGTGAACAAGGCGCTGAACCCGGCGCAGCAGGTCGTGCAGATCGTCAACGAAGAGCTCATCGGGATCCTCGGCGGCGAGCAGCGCCGCCTCCGGTTCGCCAAGACCCCGCCGACCGTCATCATGCTCGCCGGCCTCCAGGGCTCGGGCAAGACGACGCTCGCGGGCAAGCTCGCGAAGTGGCTCGTGAAGGACGGCCACACGCCCATGCTCGTGGCCGCAGACCTCCAGCGCCCCAACGCGGTGAACCAGTTGCAGGTCGTCGGCGCGCAAGCCGGTGTCACCGTCTTCGCGCCCGAGCCGGGCAACGGCGTCGGCGACCCCGTTCGGGTCGCGAAGGACGCGGTGAAACAGGCCGAGCGCGCCCAGCACGACGTGGTCATCATCGACACCGCCGGCCGCCTCGGCGTCGACGCCGAGCTCATGAAGCAGGCCGGGAACATCCGCAAGGCGACCGACCCCGACGAGGTGCTGTTCGTCATCGACGCGATGATCGGGCAGGACGCCGTCACCACGGCGAAGGCGTTCCAGGACGGCGTGGACTTCACCGGCGTCGTGCTCACCAAGCTCGACGGCGATGCCCGCGGAGGCGCCGCCCTGTCCGTGGCATCCGTCACCGGGCGGCCCATCATCTTCGCGTCCACCGGCGAGCGTCTCGACGACTTCGAGCCGTTCCACCCCGACCGCATGGCGAGCCGCATCCTCGACCTCGGCGACATCCTCACCCTCATCGAGCAGGCCCAGGAGGCCTTCGACGAGGAGGAGGCGCTGAAGGTCGCCGAGAAGCTCGCGACCGAGCAGTTCACGCTCGAGGACTTCCTCGCGCAGATGCAGCAGCTCCGCGGCGCGGGCTCGATCAAGAAGATGCTCGGCATGCTGCCGGGCGCGGGCGGCATGAAGCAGCAGCTCGAGAACTTCGACGAGCGCGAGATCGTGCGCACCGAGGCGATCATCCAGTCGATGACGCCGGCCGAGCGGCGCAACACCAAGCTCCTCAACGGCTCGCGGCGGCTTCGCATCGCCAAGGGCTCCGGCATGACGGTCACCGACGTCAACCAGCTCGTGCAGCGCTTCGAGCAGGCCGCGAAGATGATGAAGACCGTCGCGCGGGGCGGCGTGCCGCAGGTTCCCGGCATGGGTCCGATCCCGGGCGCAGGCGGCTACGGCGGCGGCAAGCGGCAGGCCGCGAAGGGCAAGAAGAAGCCGTCGGGCTCGCGTTCGGGCAATCCCGCGAAGCGTGCCGCCGAGAACGCCGCGATCGCCTCGGGCGTGGCTCCGGCCGGTCAGGGCGCCGCGCCGTCCGGGTCGGGGTTCGGCCTCGGCGCCGGCGGTGCGAAGGGCGCACCCAGCGAGGAGGAGCTCGCCGCCCTGCAGAAGTACCTCGGTCGCTGACGCCCGCTTCGGAGAGCCTCGCCTCGGCCATCTCGACCGCGCCGCGGTGATGGGGATCATCGAACCGGCATGCTCAGCCCAGTGCGTCGTCGTCCCGGCGCACCGGGGCATCGCCGACGAACGCGGTCAACAGGTCGCCGGAGAGGAGCGTGATCGGGCGCGGGCCGGTGTCGGCCCGCCTGAGCACCACGTCGGCAGGCAGCGGCGAGTCGGATGCCGCGAGCACGATGTTGCCGAGGCTCCTTCCCTCGAGGACCGCCGGGGAGGCGAGCGCGAGCACCTCGGGATGACCGACCGCCAGCGTGGCGGCGACCTCGCGGCTCACCTGGAGTCCCACGGTCGCGAGCGTGTTGACCACGATGACCGCGTCGGGAGCCAGGAGCTGATCGAGCTCCGCGAAGAACTCGGCGGTCGACATGTGGCGCGGAGCGCGGTTGCCCGAGAACACGTCGACGATGGCGAGGTCGTAGCCGCCGCCCGTGCGCGCGGCCCGCTCCACCGCCGCACGCCCGTCGTCGAACTCGACCGTGAGCTCGACGTCCTCGTCGAGCGGCAGAACTTCGAGCACGAAGTCGAAAAGCTCGCGGTGCAGCTCCACCACGTGCTGGATCGAGCCCGGACGGGCCGCGGCGACGTACCGGGGGATCGTCAGTGCGCCTGCGCCGAGGTGGAGCACGCGGATCGGACGGCCCGGCTCGCGGCATCCGTCGACCACCCCGGCGACGAGCCGCGTGTACTCGAGCTGGAGATCCAGCGGATCGCGCGGATTCACGTGCGACTGCGTCGTGCCCTCGACGACGAGGGAGTAGCCGCCGTTGGTTCCACGCTCGGGCAGCAGTTGTGCGCTCACGTGCTCGCCGTCGAGTCGGAGTCCGAGGTCGCCCATGCGTTCCACCCTAGGTCGGAGACGGGTCGGCAGACGAGAGGCACGAAGAAGGGGCCGAGGCGTGGCGCCGGGGCGAGAGCGCGTTCCTCGCCGAGTACCGCCGGCGCACCGGCGACCACTGGTACTGAGCGGTACGGTGAATGTGCGGCAACGGATGCCGCGACTCGACGACTGGAGCACCACGATGACCACCGGCTCGCCCGACTATCGCGACTCGGGGCTGGTCTTCCCCGACGACTTCCTGTTCGGGTCGGCCACGGCGTCGTACCAGATCGAGGGCGCCGTGCATGAGGACGGCCGGGGCCCGTCCATCTGGGACACGTTCAGCCATACGCCCGGCAGGGTCTGGGAGGGCGACACCGGGGACATCGCCTGCGACCACTACCATCGCTGGGAGGCCGACCTCGACCTCATGCAGGAGCTCGGCCTCGAGGCGTACCGCTTCTCCATCGCGTGGCCGCGCATCCAGCCCACTGGCCGCGGGCCGGCGAACGAGGCCGGTCTGGCGTTCTACGAGCGCCTCGTCGACGGGCTCATCGCACGAGGCATCCGGCCGATCGCGACGCTCTACCACTGGGACCTGCCGCAGGCGCTCGAGGACGAGGGCGGCTGGACGAATCGCGCGACCGCCGAGGCGTTCGCCGACTACGCCCGGGTCGTGGGAGCGCGGCTCGGTGACCGGGTCGCCGTGTGGACGACGCTCAACGAGCCCTGGTGCAGCGCCTATCTCGGCTACGGCTCGGGCGCGCACGCGCCCGGCCTCATGGACGGTGCCAAGGCGCTGGCTGCGGTGCACCACCTCAACCTCGCACACGGTCTCGCGGTGGCGGCCCTGCGTGAGGTCACCTCGAACGACCCCGGCTACTCGATCACGCTCAACCTGCACGTGATCCGCCCGTCGGGCCCCACCGGTCCGGAGGCCGCGCGTCGCATCGACGGACTCGCGAACCGCGTCTTCCTCGGGCCGCTCCTCGAGGGCGAATACCCCGTCGACGTGATCGCCGACACGGCCGAGGTCACCGACTGGTCCTTCGTGAAGCCCGGTGACACCGAGCTCATCCGGCAGCCCATCGACGTGCTCGGCGTCAACTACTACTCCACCGTGACCGTCGAGATGTGGGACGGCGTGTCGGCACGCATGCATGCCGACGGGCACAAGGACACGGGCGGCACGCCGTGGCCGGGGTCGGAGCACGTCGAGTTCCTCGTGCAACCCGGTCCGTACACCGCGATGGGCTGGAACATCGACCCCTCGGGTCTCGAGGACCTCCTCGTCGCCCTGCACGAGGCGTACCCGAGCCTGCCGCTCATGGTCACCGAGAACGGCGCAGCCTTCGACGACGTCGTGACCGAGGAGCCCGGCGGTCCGGCGGTGCACGACGCCGACCGTATCGACTACCTGCGCCGTCACTTCACCGCCGCGCACCGCGCCATGCAGCGCGGCGTCGATCTCCTCGGCTACCAGGTCTGGTCGCTCATGGACAACTTCGAGTGGGGCTACGGCTACTCCAAGCGCTTCGGCATCGTGCGCGTCGACTTCGACACCCTCGAGCGGATGCCGAAGGACAGCGCGAGGTGGTATGCAGAGGTGATTCGTACGCGGGCGATCCCGGAGTAGACGACGACCGAGGGGCGAGCAACACGGCTACGGCGCCGACGTCGCGGCATCCGGAGGGTGCATGCCCTCACGCAGTTCCCGCGCGAGGTGCGCGACGACGGCGGTGAGGTCGCCAGCGGCCGCCTCCGCGGCGCGCAGCTGGCGCTGGTAGCTCGCGCCGCCCTCGAGCACGGTGCGCACGAGCTGCAGCTCCGCCTGGCAGCCGAGGCGCTCGGCCACGGGCACGAGGGTCGTGATGAGGTCGCGCAGGTCGTCGTCGACGCGCCGTTGGGTGCCCGCGGCATCCGTGATGACCTCGGCGTCCATGCCGTACCGCGCGGCGCGCCACTTGTTCTCTCGCACGTACCACGGTTGCAGCACCGGCAGGTTCTCGCCCTCGTCGAGCCGCTCGCTCATCCAGTCGACGAGGCACTGCACGAGCGCACCGATCGCCGCGAGCTCGGCTGCCGTCGACACGCCGTCGCAGACGCGCACCTCCACGGTGCCCCAGCGAGGCGACGGCCGGATGTCCCAGCGCACCTCGGTGTGGTCCTCGATGACCCCCGTTCGCACGAGGTCGTCGACGTAGCGCTCGTATGCTGCCCAGTCGGCGAGCGGGTAGGGCAGGCCGGCGGTGGGCAGCTGCTGGAACATGAGCGCGCGATTCGATGCGTAGCCCGTCTCGACGCCCGCCCAGAACGGGCTGGACGCCGAGAGTGCCTGCAAGTGCGGCAGGTAGGCGAGCAGGCCGTCGAGGATCGGGAGCGCCTTGTCACGGTCCTCGATGCCCACGTGCACGTGCACGCCCCAGATCATCATGTTGCGCCCCCACCATCGGGTGCGCTCGATGAGCCTGTGGTAGCGCGGCTTGTCGGTGAGGCGCTGGTCGTACCACTGGCTGAAGGGGTGCGAGCCGCTGCAGACGAGCTCGTAATCTCCGAGCTCGTCGATCACCGCGCGCACCTCGCCGAGTTGCCCCTCGAGGTCGGCGACAGCGCCCGACACCCGCTCGTGCACGCCGCTCACGAGCTCCACCGTGTTGGTGAGCAGTTCCGCGGTGATCGACGGATGCCGCCCGCTCTCGCTGCGCTCGTCCAGCACCTCGAGCACCCGGTCGCCGATCGGCGCGAGTTCGCCGGTGACGCGGTCGACGATGGCGACCTCCCACTCCAGGCCCACGGTGGACCGGGCCGAGCGAGCGAACTCGATGTGCATGCGGGACCCCCTCCCACCGACGGTGCGGCGTCGGCCCATCATGGCACGATGTCACAAATCGGAGGCCTGACGAGTCGTATGTAGTGAGACGATTCGGAGGCTGTCATGGGTGGGACATCGATCAGCGGTCACCGCGGCCGACCAGGCTCGATCACGGAGCGCGCGACCGCGTACCTGCGCGATCGCACTGCACTTGGTCGCAGTCTCGTCAAGGTCGCAGCCGAGCTCAGCGGTCGCCGCGTCCCGCTGCACTGGAGCAATCTCTTCGGGGTGGTCGCGTTCGCGTGCTTCATCGTGCTGCTCGTCTCCGGGATCATCCTGATGTTCTTCTACACGCCGTCCGGCGAGCTCGTCACCTACCACGGCAGCTACGCGCCGCTCCGGGGCGCGGAGGTGTCCAAGGCGTTCGATTCGACCATGACGATCTCCTTCGAGGTACCCGGCGGGCTGCTGCTTCGCCAGCTGCACCACTGGGCCGCCCTGCTGCTGCCCGCGGCGATCATCATGCAGCTCCTCGTGATGTTCTTCACCGGAGGGTTCCGGCGGCCACGCCAGGGCAGCTGGGTGATGCTGTTCCTGCTGCTGATCGTCGCCCTCGCGGGCGGATGGAGCGGCTACGCCTTGCCCGACGACATGCTCTCGGGCTCGGGCCTGCGGATCGTCCAGGGCATCGTCCTCGGCATACCGGTCATCGGCAGCTGGATCTCGATGATCCTGTTCGGCGGTGGGTTCCCGGGTTCCATCATCGAACACCTCTACCCGATTCACGTTCTGGTCGTCCCCGTCGTGTTCGTCGTGCTGCTCGCGGGCCGGGCGTGGTCGTCCTATGCCCACAAGCCGCCGCAGTTCGCCGCACCGGGCCATACCGAGGACAACGTCGTCGGGATCCGGATGCTCCCGAACGCCGCCACCGTCGCGGCCGGGCTGTTCGCGCTGGTCGTCGGCGTGCTCGTGCTCATCGCAGCGACGGTGACGATCAGTCCCTCGTGGTACTACGGGCCGGCGGACCCCGGCAACGCGTCTGCCGGCAGCCAGCCCGACTGGTACACCGGGTTCCTCGACGGCGCACTTCGCCTCGTTCCGCCGGGCTGGGAGTTCGAGTGGCTCGGATACACCTGGACACCGGCCATCCTGGTGCCGCTCGCCGCCGTCGGGGCATTCCTCGGGCTCGTGGCCGCCTATCCGTTCGCAGAGGAGTGGATCACGCGCGACCGGCGCGATCACCACATCCTCGACCGGCCACGGAACGCGGCGACACGCACGGGCATCGGCGTGGCGGGGATGGTGTTCTACGGGGTGCTCTGGGGTGCCGCCAGTGCTGACATCGCCGCGACGCAGCTCCGGCTCAGCATCGAGTCGATCATCGCGGGCTTCCAGGTGGCGCTGCTCGTCGGCCCGGTCATCGCGTTCGAGATCACGCGCCGTATGTGTCTCGCGCTTCAGAGGAAGGACCGCGAGGTGGCCCTGCACGGGTACGAGACGGGGCGGATCGTGCGTCTCCCCGGTGGGGAGTACGTCGAGGTGCACCAGGCCCTCGATCGGTATCGATCGGTGGCGCCTCGTCGCGCACGAGCACCCGGCTCCGGCCCACGCGCGGCCGGACGCGGCGGGTCGGCTGTCCCTCGCGGAACGAGTGCGAGGACGGCTCGCAGAGTGGTTCTTCGAGTACCGCGTCACGCCCGTCGAGCCCCGGGCGAGCGAAGGCTCCCGTGCCGTTGCAGCGTCACCGACCGACGTCGAAGGTCACGCATCGAATGACTCCCGAGCGCTCGTCCGGTGATCGCCTCCCATGTGATTCCGGGGATTCGCGGGGGAGCGGGAAGTCTGCAAGAATGGTCAGTCGAGTTCTGTACCGCCCGACCCTCTAATCGGCGCTCAGGACCCCAGAGCTTCCGCCGAGTGTGCACCCCACGCTCACGGCTGTCAGTTCGCCCACCTCACAACACTTCAGGAGAATTGTGGCTGTCAAGATCCGTCTCAAGCGCTTCGGCAAGATCCGAGCGCCGTACTACCGCATCGTCATCGCCGACTCGCGCACCAAGCGCGACGGCCGCGTGATCGAGGAGATCGGCAAGTACCACCCCACCGAGAACCCGTCGTTCATCGAGGTCGATTCCGACCGCGCCCAGTACTGGCTCTCGGTCGGCGCGCAGCCGACCGAGCAGGTCGCGGCGATCCTCAAGCTCACCGGCGACTGGGGCAGGTTCAAGGGCGACAAGGACGCGATGTCCACCGTGCAGGTCGCGGCCCCCAAGGCGGAGTTCGTCGCCGACGAGAAGAAGAAGCCGGTGCTGAAGCCCAAGTCCGAGAAGCCCGCGAAGGCCGAAGAGGCTCCTGCCAAGGCATCTGCGACCGACGAGACGACGGACGAGGCGTAGGCCTTGCTCCAGTCGGCGCTCGAGCACCTCGTCAAGGGGATCGTCGATCACCCCGACGACGTGAAGGTCGTCGCCGCGTCGAGCGCACGCGGCGAGGTCCTCGAGGTTCACGTGAACCCCGAGGACCTCGGTCGCGTGATCGGCCGTGCCGGCCGCACGGCGAAGGCGTTGCGCACGTTGGTGACCGCGCTCGCCGACGGCCGTCGGGTTCGCGTCGACGTCGTCGACACCGACGACTGACGTGGACGGAACGCCTCGCACGCAGCTCCGGGTCGGCCGCCTCACGAAGGCCCACGGCCTGAAGGGCGCCATCAAGCTCGAGCTCTACACCGACGATCCCGAGCGTCGTTTCGTTCCCGGCGCCCAGTTCTCGCTGCAGGTGCCCGAGTCGTCGCCGTGGCACGGCAAGCACCTGACGTTGCGCGAGCTCCGCTGGTACAACGGGCACCCGGTCGGGTTCTTCGAAGGCATCGACGATCGCTCGACCGCAGAGGGTCTCGTGAAGGCCATCCTCTGGGTCGAGCACGTCGACGACGAGGCTCCCGAGGCCGACGCCTGGTACGACCACCAGCTCATCGGCCTCGCCGTCCTCCGGAACGGCGAGAAGATCGGCGAGGTCGCGCACGTCGACCACCTGCCGGCGCAGGACCTCCTCATCGTGAGATTCCGTGGCCGCGAGGTCATGGTGCCGTTCGTGTCGGCGATCGTGCCCGAGGTCGATGTCGACGCCGGGACGCTCACCGTGACGCCGCCTGCCGGTCTCTTCGAGGAGCTGCCCGAAGGTTCGGCGGACGAGCCCGCGGCATCCGACCGCGGCGACGAAGCCACCGAGTAGGGCAGGCCGGTGCGGATCGACATCGTCACGATCTTCCCCGAGTTCTTCTCGGTGCTCGACCTGTCGCTGCTCGGCAAGGCGCGCCAATCGGGCCTCATCGAGGTCCGCACCCACGACCTGCGCGACCACACGCACGACCGGCACCGGACGGTCGACGACACCCCCTACGGCGGCGGCGCCGGCATGGTCATGAAACCCGAACCCTGGGGCGAGGCGCTCGACGCGATCGTCGGCGACGGGGCATCCGACGCCCTGCTCGTCGTGCCGTCGCCCGCGGGCGAGCCGTTCACGCAGGCGATCGCCCGCGAACTCGCCGACGAGGAGCACCTCGTGTTCGCGTGCGGCCGTTACGAGGGCATCGACCAGCGAGTCGTCGATCACTACGCCGGGCGGATGCGGGTTCGCCTCATCAGCCTCGGAGACTACGTGCTGAACGGCGGCGAGGTCGCCGTCATGGCCATGATCGAGGCGGCGGCCAGGCTCGTGCCAGGGGTGGTCGGCAACCCCGAGAGCCTCGTGGAGGAGTCGCACGAGGACGGCCTCCTCGAGTACCCCAGCTACACCAAGCCCGCCTCCTGGCGAGGGCTCGAGGTGCCGCCTGTGCTGCTCTCCGGCAACCACGGCGCGATCGCCGCGTGGCGCCGGGAACAGCAGGTGGAGCGCACGCGTCGCGTGCGTCCCGAGTGGCTCGAGGACTGAGGCACTCTTCACGTCCCGGAAACATACTGGGTCCGGTTCGTGAAACACGCCGTGCATAGCGTCGAAACCGGCGGGTGAGACCGGATTCCGCCGGAGAGTGCGGGTTCGGAGATGGTCGGGTCGAGAGGTGCTGGCCTCCCGCGGGAGGGACTCGGCCCGCATCCGCTCCGGCTCGTCGCCGTCACGCACGGTGCGCCGTCGGCGGCGAACCGGGAGGCCGTCATCCGACTGGTCGACGCTGTCGCCTCGGAACGACCCGACCTCGGCGTGTCGATCAGCTTCGTCGATGCGAGCAACGCGGATGTCGCTGCGTCCCTCGCAGCGGAGGCCGAGCCCGACGCCGTCATCGTGCCGCTCGTGCTCTCAGCGGGCTTCCACGTGCGCACCGGCCTCTCGCTCGGGTTGGCCCGCATCGGCGGGGGAGCCCGACTCGCCGCTGAACTGGGCCCCGACGACCGCATCGTCTCCGTGCTGGCTGAGCGTCTCGATGCGCAGGGGCTCACCGACGGCGACGCCGTGCTGCTCGCGGCGGCGGGCTCCAATGACCCGCGTGCCGTGCGCGAGTGCTTCGAGACCGCGCGGCGGCTCGGCCATCGGCTCGGGCGCTCCGTGACCGTGGGGTTCATCGCGGCGGCGATCCCTCGTCTTCACGACGCCATCGAGATGATCCGCGAGGTGCACCCGGGCTCACGGGTGGTGGTCGGCCCGTACCTGCTGGCACCAGGCACGTTCTACGACGCGGCATCCGCCGCGGGCGCCGACCTCATGGCCGACCCGCTGCTGCTTCCCGACCGGACGCCGCCGCACGCGCTGGTCGACCTCGTGCTCGACCGCTACATCGGCGCGGGCGCCAAGGAGCGGGCATGACGACCCGCCCGTCCCGGCGGCGCCGCCTCCGCGGCCGGTGCTGCGATCAGCTGCGCCGCGTGAGCACGATCGGGTCGCCTTCGGTGATCGCGATCGTGTGCTCGGAGTGGGCACCCCGCGATCCGTCGGCGCTGCGGAGGGTCCACCCGTCGGGGTCGGTGAAGATCTCGTCGGTCGTCTCGAGGAACCACGGCTCGATGGCGAGGACGAGACCGGGCTTCAGGGGCAGGCCGCGGCCCGGGCGACCGTTGTTCGGCACGTGCGGGTCCCCGTGCATGGTGCGGCCCACGCCGTGGCCGCCGAAGTCGGTGTTGATCGAGTATCCCTCCGCCTTGGCGACATCCGCGATGGCCCTGGAGATGTCGCCGATGCGATGTCCGGGTCGCGCGGCCGCGATGCCCGCGTCGAGCGCGCGCCGGGTGGTGTCGATGAGGCGGAGGTCCTCGGCCCGCGGGGTCCCGACGACGAACGACGTCGCCGAGTCGGACACCCAGCCGTCGACCGAGGCGGCGAAGTCGAGGGTGAGCAGGTCGCCATCGCGCAGGCGGTAGTCGTGGGGGAGTCCGTGCAGCACCGCGTCGTTGACGGACGTGCAGATCACCTTGCCGAACGGGCTCGCGCCGAACGAGGGATGGTAATGGAGGTAGCAGCTCTCGCCACCGGCCTCGCGGATCATCTCGTGCGCCAGCGCGTCGAGCTCGAGCAGGTTCACGCCTACCGCCGCGGCCTTCGACGTCGCCTCCAGCACGCTGGCCACGAAGCGGCCGGCCGGTCGCATCTCCTCGATCTCCGCCGGGGTCCTCAGTTCGATCACGCTCATCCCTTCCGCCATCCATTCTGGTGGGTCCGCCCTGAGTGAACACCCTGCTCGCGAGCAGTCAGCGGCGTTACGCTGAGGGCATGCTGATCCGTCGGGCATTCCTCAGGTGGCTGGTCGCGGCAGTCGTGATCCTTCCGATCTGGCTCGGCGTGGGCTGGGCGGTCTTCGGCGGCGGCGGTTGGGGCACGCTCGGCTTGCTGGTCACGGTGCCCGTCGCCTTCATCGGCTTGGGCGTCATCGCACTGATCGTCTGGGCGAGGCCGACCGTTCGGGCGGAACGGGCGGTGTCGTGGACCGACGTGGGCGTCATCGGGGCGTGGCATGCATCGATCATCGGCCTTGGATTCTACGGTCAGACCGCGACGATCTTCGGGGTGCTCGCCGTCCTGCTCGGGCTCGCGGTGTTCTGGAATTCCATCTGGCAGCTCGTGTCCGATGGCGCCCGCCGAGTGCAGGCCACCATGACCGAGTTCGAGCGGCTCGCGGCTCAGCAGAGCGCCGGGAGTCCGGATGCCGCGGCCGGCGCGCCCCCTCGTCGGTCGCGGTTCGACGACGGCGACGGCGACGGCGAGGTCATCATCGTGCGCGAGGTGCGCGACTGATCCGAGTGCGACCTCGGCGCGGGATCCGGTGGGCTCGCTTTGGCGGCCGGGCCCGTGGCATGGCACAATAGACGATTGTGCCGCCGCAGGACTCTGCCTCCGGGGAGCACGCACAGCGCGAGTGATCGCGCGGGCGGCACCGCACACTTCCATCCATGATCCGCGTTCGACCGGTGGCGGGCGCAGAGAGCGAACCATCATGCACATCCTCGACCACGTCGATGCCGCGAGCCTGAGGTCGGACATCCCCGACTTCCGCCCCGGTGACACCGTCAAGGTGCACGTCAACATCGTCGAAGGCAGCCGGTCGCGCATCCAGGTCTTCCAGGGCGTCGTCATCAGCCGTTCGGGCGAGGGCGTGCGCGAGACGTTCACGGTCCGCAAGGTCAGCTTCCAGGTCGGCGTCGAGCGCAAGTTCCCGGTGCACTCCCCGATCATCGACCACATCGAGGTCGTCACCCGCGGTGACGTCCGCCGCGCGAAGCTCTACTACCTGCGCAAGCTCCGCGGCAAGAAGGCGAAGATCAAGGAGAAGCGCGAGAGCTGATCCCGACGTCGCCCTCCGTTTCGCGTCGCGAGCGGCACGACCTCAGGACGAGCTCCCCGCCCCTAGACTGGTGGGGAGCTCGGGCGGTTAAATGACAGAAGAACTCAGCACCACGCGGACAGACCGCGCGGGCTCAGCGATCGGCACGCAGGAAACGGGGCACGCTCCTCTTCCTGCGAGACCTGCTCGTCATCTTCGCGGTGGCGGTGCTCGTCTCGTTCCTCATCAAGACCTTCCTCATCCGGTCGTTCTTCATCCCATCGCAGTCGATGGAGGAGACCCTGGTGCAAGACGATCGCATCATCGTCAACCAGCTCGTGCCCGAGGTCACGCCGATCGAGCGCGGCGATGTCGTCGTGTTCAGGGACCCGGGCGGATGGCTGCCCGCGCGCGTCGAGCCGTCCCAGCCGCCGCTCGTGGTCGCCGTCGACTGGTTCTTCGCGTTCGTCGGCCTGTCGGCCCCCGACTCGAACGACCACCTCGTCAAGCGTGCGATCGGCCTGCCGGGCGATCACGTCACGTGCTGCAACGCGCTCGGCCAGATGAGCGTGAACGGGGTGCCGCTCGACGAGCCCTACGTCGCGATGCCGCCTGGTCAGACGAAGGTCTCGCGTGACGACTTCGACGTCGTGGTGCCCGACGATTCGCTCTGGGTCATGGGCGACAACCGCTACAACTCCAAGGACTCCCGCTACAACGTCGAGACGCCGCTCAAGGGGTTCGTGCCCGTCGAGAACGTCGTCGGCCGAGCGTTCGTCGTGAGCTGGCCGGTCGACCATTGGGCGTGGCTCGGCAACTACCCCGGGGTGTTCGAGGGCGTCGACCAGGGATCGGGCTGACGTGGCGCCTACGGCGATTCCCAACCTCAAGGTCGAGCGGGAGCTGTTCGACACCGGCGCACCCGTGGTGCTCGCGTGCGACGAGGTCGGTCGCGGTGCCCTGGCCGGCCCGGTCACCGTCGGACTCGTGCTCATCGACGCATCCGTGCGACGGATGCCGGCGGGCCTGCGCGACTCGAAGCTCCTGACCGAGCAGCGGCGCGAGGCGATGGCGCCGCGAGCCTCGGCGTGGGTCCGTGGCTGGGCGGTGGGCGAGGCGTCCGCCGCGGAGATCGACGAGCTCGGCATCATCGCGTGCCTCGGCCTGGCCGGAGCGCGCGCCTATGCCGCGCTGACCGCGGCGCAGGAGGTGGCGCTCGACGCGCCGCTCCTGCTCGATGGCAACTACGACTGGCTGAGCCCGTCGATCCAGCACCGCGCGCGCGTGACCACGCGGATCAAGGCCGACCGCGACTGCGCGTCGGTGGCCGCGGCATCCGTCATCGCCAAGGTGCACCGCGACGGAGGCATGCGCCGCGCCCACGACGACCTGCCGGTGTACGCCTGGAACGAGAACAAGGGCTACTCGACGCCCGCGCATTTCGCCGCCATCGACGAGCACGGCCCGAGCGCACTGCATCGCCACACGTGGCTGCACGAGCGCCCCGAAGAGGCCCTGGCGCTCTTCGACCTCGGCGTAGGATGAATCCGATGGATGAGGACGAGTTCGAAGATTACGACCGCGAGGTCGAGCTGGCACTGTATCGGGAGTACCGCGACATCGTCTCGCAGTTCCAGTACGTGGTCGAGACGGAGCGGCGCTTCTACCTCGCGAACGAGGTGGAACTCGTGCGGCGGGACACCGAGCACGACTTCTACTTCGAGCTCAACATGAAGGACGTGTGGGTCTGGGACGTCTATCGTGCCGACCGGTTCGTGAAGTCGGTGCGCGTGCTCACCTTCAAGGACGTGAACGTCGAGGAGCTCGCGAGCCGCGAGTTCGAGCTGCCCAAGGAACTCGCGCTCGACGAGTAGGGCGCTCGCTTCGGCTCGCCGGCGCGCCGGAGGGTCCTCGCGATGCGACTTCGAATTCGTCCTCGCGCCGGAAGATAACGATACGGTAACATCGCCGCATCGCGACGATCCGGGTGGCCCGGGGATCGGTTCTTTCGGTTCCGTCGCGGGTTCGAATCCCGCCGTCGCGTCTGATGGCGCGGCCGGAGTGGACCTCACCGGAGCGCGGCGGGTCTCGGGCGTGCTCCTCCCCTCGCACCTGTTCTCGGACGACGAGGCCCTGGGCCGTCGTTTGTGAGTCGCATCCAGGTGCTGCTGCTCTGAGCGGCGCGGCACGTGCTCGACGCTGAGCAGGGACCTTCGCCCCTGCGGCGGTGCCGGGCGGGGTGCACCGTGGTGCGTATGGCTGAGCGTGGTCATGACGCTCCGTGGGGACGTGCGCGGCACTGCCGCCGACGGCGGGTACGTGTTCCTGGGCATTCCGTATGCCGCGCCGCCGTTCGGCGCGAACCGGCTCCGTCCGCCCCGGCCTGCCGAGCCGTGGAGCGGCGTGCGCGATGCCACCGCACTCGGGCCGGAGCCGCCTCAAGTGGCACCTCCGGCGACCGGCGGCACCGCATCGGGAGCGGCAGAGGACTGGGACGATGTGGACGCAGCGTTCGCGAAGGTCGACCGCGCCGCACCCACCGACGACTGCCTGAACCTCAATGTCTGGACGCCTGACCCGGAGGCAGAGGAGGCTTGCCGGTGATGGTGTGGATCCAGGGCGGCATGTTCGAGCTCAGCTCGACGGCAGCCTACGACGGCAGCCGTTTCGCACGCGACGGCATCGTCTGCGTCGTGATCAACTGGCGCCCCGGTGCCGAGGGGTTCCTGTACCTTGACGACGGCATCGCCAATGTCGGGCTGCTCGACCAGGTTGCGGCCCTCGAGTGGGTGCGCGAGAACATCTCCGCCTTCGGCGGCGACCCGGGCAACGTCACGATCTTCGGTGAGTCGGCCGGGGCGATGAGCATCGGGGTGCTGCTTGCCATGCCCAGCGCCGAGGGCCTGTTCAGGCGGGCGATCCTGCAGAGCGGGGCGGCTCATCAGGTCACGCCCGCCGCACGAGGCCCGGCGCATCGCCGGGTACTTGGCCGAGAAGCTGGGCGTGCCGGCCACGCGTGAGGCGGTCGCCGCCGTCGGGGTCGACCGACTCCTGGCCGCGCAGGCGGAGCTGAAGGCGGACCTGCTCGCGAACCCGGACCCGGATCGCTGGGGTCAGGGCGTGGTGGCGAGCATGATGCCGTGGCAGCCGGTGGTCGACGGGGACGTCCTGCCCGGGCCGCCGATCGAGCGGATCGCCGCCGGCTCGGGTGGGCAGGTCGACCTCATCGTCGGGACGAACACCGACGACTGGCGGTTGTGGCTCGTGGTGAGCGGTGCGATCGCCCAGATCACCGACGAGATCCTGACCGGGCCGGTCACGTCCTACGGTTACCAGTCCCTGGCGGCGTACGGACTCCCGGCCGAGAAGGCGCTCGCGGCCTATCGAGACAAGTACCCGCAGGTCCATCCCCGGCGAGGTGCTCGCGGCAGTGCAGACCGACTGGTGGATGCGGATCCCGGCCATGCGCCTCGCCGACGCCCATGCTGGAGCGGCCGCGGGCACCTACATGTACGAGTTCGCGTGGCCCTCGCCCGGGCTCGGCGCGGTGCACGCCATCGAGATCCCGTTCGTCTTCGACACCCTCGGCCCGAACGCGCCCCTCTTCGGGCCCATGCTCGGAGATGACCCGCCCCAGGAGCTCGCGGACTCCGTGCATTCCGCCTGGGTCTCCTTCGCCAGGAACGGCGACCCCGGTTGGCAGAGGTACGACCTCAGCCGCAGGGCCACGATGCGGTTCGACACGATCTCCCGGATGGTGGAGGACCCTCGGTCCTGGGAACGGGAGCTCTGGGACGGCACTCGCTGACTGTGCACCGCGATCGCGGCCAGACGAAGGGAGGCGAGACGTGATTCGATCAAGGCCGGACAGCGACAACGACGCGCACGGTACCGGTGATGGAGGATCCGGCTACGTCCTTCGCCGAGTCCCGAAGGACCGTCAGCCGGTGCTCGACAGGCTGGCCGGCGCGAGCCGGCGGTTTCAGGTGCACACGTTGATCGAGCTCGACGTGACCGTCGCCAAGGCGCAGCTCTCCGACGTGGAGCCGCACGTTTCGTGGACCGGGTTCGTGCTCGCGACCTTGGCGCGCGCGGTGGCGCTCCACCCCGAGGTCAACGCCCGCAAGGCGGGCAATCGCATCCTCTATTTCGACCGCGTCGACGTCGGCGCGACCGTCGAACGGCAATGGGAGGGGCGCACGATCCTCGACATCGTCGGTATCCGCGATGCCGATCGGACGTCGTGCGCCGAGATCTCCCGGATCCTGCATGCGGCCAAATACGGCCCAGGCCAGTCACACCGGCAGAGCGGCGCTGACCGCGCAGCTCGTGCGACTGCCCGGGCCTCTCCGGCGGACGGCGATCCGGGTCGCCGCGACGAGACCGCGCATCGCGGCCACGTTCGGACCCGCGGTGGGCGTCACGTCGATCGGGATGTTCTCCAGCGTATGGGGGTGGGCCATCCCCCTCGCACCGCTGACCGTGATCGCGACGGTGGGCGCGATCGTGGACCGACCGGCGGTCCACGGTGGCCGCATCGTAGCAAGGCCGATGTTGCCGCTGACGCTGAGCTTCGACCACGCCGTGATCGACGGTGCGCCCGCCGCACGTTTCACCGAGACGCTCCGCAACCTGGTCGAGACGGCCGCGGCATTCCAGAACACCACGGTCCCGTCCGATCGTTGACAGGTGCGTCGTCCGTTCGGACGGCTGTCGGAGGTCGGAGGACTCGTCCTCGACAACCGGGACAGCGCCGTCCGTCGACCCCCGCCGGCCACCGTCCAGCTGCGGCGGTGCGCACGACGCAGCACGCTGGTCGCGGAGGTGGTGCTGGTGGCCCACAATGCGGAACTCGGTCGGCACGGCGAACAGCTCGCGGTCGACCACCTCGAAGCTCGCGGCATGCAGGTCGTAGACCGCAACTGGCGGTGCCGGCTCGGGGAGATCGACATCGTCGCGCGCGACGGCGGCGAGACGGTCTTCATCGAGGTGAAGACGCGCACGTCGCACGACTACGGACATCCGTTCGAGGCGATCACGCCGGTGAAGCTCGCCCGGCTGCGTCGGCTCGCCATCGCCTGGTGCGAAGCGACGGATGCCCCGGTCGCGCGCATCCGCATCGACGCGGTCGCGGTCCTCGCTCCGGCCGAGGCGCCCGCGCTCATCGAGCATCTCGAGGGGATCAGCTGATGCCCGTCGCTCGCACACGCTCCATCGCCCTTCTCGGTCTCGCCGGCTCGGTGGTCGAGGTCGAGGCCGACATCTCGTCGCAGCTCCCGGGATTCGTGATCATCGGGCTGCCCGACGCCGCCCTGACCGAGGCGCGCGAACGCGTGCGCTCGGCGGCGATCAATGCGGGTTGCCCCCTGCCGCAGCGCAAGCTCACCGTGAACCTCTCGCCGGCTGCCCTGCCGAAGCACGGTTCCGGCTTCGACCTCGCGATCGCCATGGCGTGCCTCGCCGCGGCCGGCGAGGTCTCGGTGCAGTCGGTCGATCGGGTCGTGCACCTCGGCGAGCTGGGGCTCGACGGGCGGCTCCGACCCATCGATGGCATCCTGCCCGCGGTGCTCGCTGCAGCGCGTGCCGGGCACGACACGGTGATGGTGCCTGCTGCCAATGCCGCAGAGGCCGCGCTCGTGCCCGGCGTCGAGGTGATCGGGGTCGCGTCGCTCCTCGAGGCCGCGATCCGCCACGGCGGTGAGTTCGAGGCCCGCGAGGTCGAGCCGGTGCCGCCGATCGCGCGAGGCGACGACACCGAGCCGACGATCGGCGACCTCGCCGACGTCGCGGGCAGCGAGGACGCGGTCGAGGCGCTGGTCACGGCGGCAGCCGGTGGGCACCACCTCTACCTGCTCGGGCCACCCGGTGCCGGCAAGACGATGCTCGCGTCCCGGCTGCCCGGCATCCTTCCCGATCTCGACGCGGATGCCGCGCTCGAGGTGTCGTCGTTGCGATCGCTGTCCGGCCGGTCGGTCGGTGCCGCGTTGTCGGTGCGGCCCCCGTTCGAGGCGCCGCACCACACGGCGACGGCCGCCGCGATCGTCGGCGGTGGCAGCCGCGTGATCCGCCCGGGCGCCGCTGCACGCGCCTCCCATGGCGTGCTGTTCCTCGATGAGGCACCGGAGTTCCCCGCTGCCGTGCTCGACGTGCTTCGGCAGCCGCTCGAGTCGGGCACGATCAGCATCCACCGGGCGAACGCCGTGGCATCCTTCCCGGCGCGGTTCCAGCTCGTCGTCGCCGCGAACCCATGCCCGTGCGGCAATCACGGCGTCGACGACGCGAGCTGCACATGTACGCCGATGGTCCGACGGCGCTACCTCGCACGGATCTCGGGGCCGCTGCTCGATCGCATCGACCTCCAGGTCTGGATTCCGCGGATCACGACGGCGGGGCTCCGGATGGCCGGGGAGTCGGCGGGGCTCTCGAGTGCCGCTGCGCGGGCCCGGGTGGTCGCCGCCCGGGAGGTCGCGCAGGAACGACTGCGTGGCACGCCGTGGCGCACGAACGCCGAGATGCCGGGGCCATGGATGCGCGGCCCCGGCCGGCTGCACCCCGGCGGTCGGGCGACCGCCGCCGCCGATCGCTCACTCGAACGCGGCGGCATCACCATGCGCGGCTACGACCGCGTGCTGAAGACCGCATGGACCATCGCCGACCTCGAGGGAGCAGTCGTGCCGCGAGCGGAGCATGTGGGTCGGGCGCTCTTCCTGAGGAAGAGGGTCGCCGCATGAAGCTCGTCAGTGAGGGAGCCGAGAAGTCGGCGGCCGAGTTCGCCGCGGTGCGCGGCGGTGGGGAGCGAGCGCTCGACGCGTTCGCGCGTGCCGTGCTCGGCAGCGTCGCCGAACCGGGAGACGGCGCATTGGGACGTGTCATCGCCGCGGTCGGAGCGGTCGGGGCGGCGGAAGCGCTGCTCGGTCGAACCTCGGTGGGGCGACTCGTCGATGCGGTCGGCGACGCAGGCGGGGATCTCGACGAGCGCGAGGCCGCATCGGGTCTCGATCGCTGGCTTCCGCGCCTCGACCACGGCGCGTTCGTCCGTTCACTCGCGCAGGCCGCTCGAGTGGGTTCGCGATACCTGACGCCCGGCGATCCCTGCTGGCCGACGGGCGTGGACGAACTCGGCGCGCACGCGCCGATCGGGCTGTGGGTGCGCGGCCGAACGGACGCCCTGGCGTTCGGCACGCCGACCATCGCCCTGGTGGGGGCCCGTGCCGCGACGGGATATGGCGAGCACGTCACGATGGAGGCATCGGCCGGGCTGGTCGATCGTGGCTTCACGATCCTCTCGGGCGGCGCCTACGGCATCGACGGCATGGCGCACCGAGCGGCGCTCGCGAGCGACGGCACGACGGTCGCATTCCTCGCGGGCGGAGTGGACCGGTTCTATCCGCTCGGCCACGAGTCCTTGCTGACCCGCATCGCGCAGGCCGGCGCCGTCGTCTCCGAGCTGCCGTGCGGGGCGGCACCCACGAAGTGGAGGTTTCTCCAGCGCAACAGGTTGATCGCGGCGGCGAGCGAGGCGACGATCGTGATGGAAGCCGGTATCCGCTCCGGCTCCCTCAACACGGCCGGGCACGCGGCAGCACTCGGTCGTCCGCTGGGCGCCGTGCCGGGACCGGTCACGAGCCCCGCCTCGGCCGGATGCCACCGCCTGCTCCGTGAGTTCGACGCCGTGTGCGTCGTCGATGCCGACCAGATGGCCGAGCTCGCCGGGGGACCTGCGCCACACGGCAGCGTCCGTCCTGACGGAGCACCGGTCGGGGCATCCGTCGGGTGGGTCCACCGATTCGGGGGAGATGGTCAGTTCCGGAACGACGTCGAGGCGCAGCGCCGATGACGCCGACGATCCCGATCGAACCCGCACGATGGACGCACTGAGCGTGCGGAGTCCGCGGGAACTCGCCGACGTCGCACGGCGAGCGGGCCTCTCCGTGCCCGAGACCATGTCGGTCCTGGGCGGCCTCGAGGCCGACGGCGTCGCGGAGCACCGTCCGGCGGGATGGGTTCGACGTCGCCCGGCGTGAGGGCGGGCCTCGTGTCGACGCTGCCCGCGAGGGGCGCCCCCAGCGCGCGTGATCACGGCCGCGCCGAGACGCCACCGACGTGCCGGGGCAGCGCCCGACGAACGCGGAGTCACCGCCGTAGGCTGGCCGCATGGCGGTCGACATCGGCACGGAGCAGCTCGGCAGGTACCCGGCGGCGAGGCGCGTGATCGCGCACGTCAGCGACACGCACCTACTGTTCGGCGGTGCCCCGCTCGGGGGCGTGGCCGACACCGTGGGGGCCTTGCGGCAGACGGCGGCCCAGCTCGGCCGGCTCGGCGACCGCCTCGATGCGATCGTCGTCACGGGCGACGTGACCGACCTCGGTGAACCCGACGCGTACCGCCGCGTCCATGAGGCGCTGCAGCCCGTCGTCACGGCCACCGGCGCCGAGATCGTGTGGGTGATGGGCAACCATGACGAGCGTGGAGCCTTCCGTGAGAGCCTGCTCGGCGAGGCGCCGAGCAGCGCGCCGGTGAACTGCGTGGTGCACGTAGGGGGTCTTCGGATGCTCGCCCTCGACACGAGCGTGCCGGGCTACCACCACGGCGAGATCGACGCGGCCTCGCTCGCGTGGCTCGACGAGCAGCTCGCACAACCCGCACCCGAGGGAACGATCATCGCGATGCATCACGCGCCGATCGCCACGCCGCTCGCGCTCATGGATGTGCTGGAGCTCCGCGGGCAGGACGAGCTCGCCGAGGTCATCCGCGATCGAGACGTCAGACTGATCCTCGGAGGACACCTCCACTACGCGACGAATGGCGTGTTCGCCGGAATTCCCGTCTCCGTCGCCGGTGCGACCGCGTACACGATGGACCTTTCGGCGCCCCCACGCGAGCTCGTGGGGATCGACGGTGGCCGATCGTTCACGCTCGTGCACCTCTACGACGACACCCATGTCACCTCGGTCGTGCCGCTCGGTCCGTTCGCCGTGGTGACGAGCTTCGGGGAGGCTTTCCTCGCCGAGCTCGAGGCACTCCCGGCCAGGGAGCGACTCGAGCGCTTCTCGCGCAAGCGCCCCGTCGTACCATGAGCGCCGGATCGGTGGTGCGGGTGAGCACGAATCCACGGCACGCGGTTGCCGAGCACCGTCGATGGCGGTGCCGGCGGGCAGGCTGACGGTGTGAACCTCGATGCCTCGCTCGACGCGTACCTCGCGCACGTGCGTACGGAGCGCGGGTATTCGGCGCACACCGTTGCCGCGTACCGCGGCGATCTCGTCGACCTCATCGCGTTCTCTGCCGAGCGAGGAGTCGACGACGTCGCAGCGATCGATCTCGGTCTGCTCCGCGATTGGCTGTGGACTGCGACCGAGCGCGGGCTCGCCCGGTCGAGCATCGCGCGGCGTGCCTCCTCGGCTCGCGGGTGGACGGCATGGCTCCAGCGCCGCGGCCTCGTCGTGGTCGACCCCGGCGCGCGCCTCAGGGCCCCGCGAGCCCAGCGCACGCTTCCGCGCGTCGTCACCCAGCGGGCGCTCGCCGATGCCCTGGCCGGGCTCGAAGACCGCGCCGTCGGGAACGATCCGATCGCCGTGCGCGATGCGGCGATCGCCGAATTGCTCTATGCATCGGCCCTGCGGGTGTCCGAGCTCGTGGGGCTCGACCTGGCGGACATCGATCGTCGCCGCCGCACGGTGCGCGTCACGGGCAAGGGCGCCAAGGAACGGGTCGTTCCGTATGGCGCTCCCGCCGCTCGCGCGATCGACCGCTATCTCGAGGTCGCCCGGCCTGCGCTCGTGGCGGCTGCGGAGGAGGGGCCGCCGACGCCCGCGGTCTTCCTCGGCGTGCGCGGGCGACGACTCGGCGTTCGGAGCGTGCACCGCCAGATCGCCGCGCTCCTGTCATCCATTCCGGGCGCGGGGCCGAGCGGTCCTCATGCGCTGCGCCACAGTGCGGCGACGCACCTGCTCGACGGTGGTGCCGACCTCAGGGCGGTGCAGGAGTTCCTCGGCCATGCGAGCCTCGGCACGACCCAGATCTACACGCATGTGTCGGCCGAGCGGTTGCAGCAGACGTACCGGACCGCGCATCCTCGCGCCTGACGAGCACCGGGCCTCACTGGGCATCGGGCCTCACTCCAGTGGCAGGAGCACTGCCCTCGGCAGGCCGCCGAGGAACAGGAACGGCGAGACGTACTCGCCGTCGATGCGAACGCCGAAATGCACGCAGTCGGCGCAATGACCACCCGAGGAGACGGTGCCGATGGCATCGCCCGCAGCGACCGACGTGCCTTCGACGACGGATGCGTCCAGCGGTTCGACGGCACTGACGATTCCATCGCCGTGGTCGATCGCCACGACCCCGCGGCCGGCAACCGGCCCCGCGAAGCTCACGGTTCCCGCGGCCGGAGCGACGATGATCGCATCCGGCTCGGCCGCGATGTCGATGCCGCGGTGTCCGGCGCTGTATGGAGTCGCGGGCGCTCGGAACGGCTCGACCACCCTGATCGGCGGGGGCGCGGGCCACCGCCATTTCTCGTCGGACTCCACCTGCGTCATCGTGCCGACCGGTTCCGTCGCCAGGAGCCCGAGCGCTCGCGCGGCCGCAGGGGTCACCCAGGCGAAGGCCGTGCCCACGGCGACACGAGCGCCGTGACGGCGATGGCCGCGGCCATGCGTCCGGCGCGCCGGTTGCAGGCAGAGGCTCCGCTGCGCGACGGGTTGGAGCGGGGCGGAAGCTGCGGACTGTCGCGTTCGGTCATGCTGCGATGCTCGGGGCGTCGTGGCATCCGTCGTGGCACCTGTGCGGTCGTCGGGCCGAGTGGACCTCCGGGTCGTGTTGGGGAGGGGAAGTGCACGATGATAGAGTGTCGGGAGCACCTCGGCCTGCCGGGGTGACTACGCGTGCCACTCGGCCACCGACTCCACTCAGTCCCGCTCCGTGTTCGTTCAAAGACGTGTTCGTTCGACGACGTGCTCGTCACACGAGAGGAGCAGGCGGAGCCGTGCCGGGCACCAGGGCTTCCGGCCGCCGGCCGGAGCGACAACTGAGAACAGAAGGAGTACGGCTCATGGCCGTCGTCACCATCCGCCAGCTGCTCGACAGCGGCGTGCACTTCGGGCACCAGACCCGTCGCTGGAACCCGAAGATGAAGCGCTTCATCTTCACCGAGCGTTCCGGCATCTACATCATCGACCTGCAGCAGTCCCTCGCCTACATCGACAAGGCGTACGACTTCGTCAAGGAGACGGTTGCCCACGGCGGCACCATCCTCTTCGTCGGCACCAAGAAGCAGGCCCAGGAGTCCATCGCCGAGCAGGCGACCCGCGTCGGCCAGCCCTACGTCAACCAGCGTTGGCTCGGCGGCCTCCTCACGAACTTCACCACGGTCTCCAAGCGCCTCGCGCGCATGAAGGAGCTCGAGGAGCTCGATTACGAGGGCACCACGAGCGGCTTCACCAAGAAGGAGCTGCTCATCAAGAAGCGCGAGCTCGACAAGTTGCACAAGTCGCTCGGCGGCATCCGCAACCTGTCGAAGACGCCGTCGGCGCTCTGGGTGGTCGACACCAAGAAGGAGCACCTCGCGATCGACGAGGCCAAGAAGCTCGGCATCCCGGTCATCGGCATCCTCGACACCAACTGCGACCCCGACGAGGTGCAGTACCCGATCCCGGGCAACGACGACGCGATCCGCTCGGTGAGCCTGCTCACCCGCATCATCGCGGATGCCGCTGCCGAGGGCCTCATCGAGCGTCACCAGAAGCCCGAGGCAGAGGGCAACGTGTCGGCCGTGGAGCCGCTCGCCGAGTGGGAGCAGGAGCTCCTCCAGGCGGGCAGCGCAACCACGCCCGAGCAGGCGTCGGCCGAGACCCCCCGGGTCGCGGAGACCGAGGCTGCGGCCGAGGCCGAGGCGGCCGAGGTCGTCGACGAGGCCGCGACCGAGATCGCCGCGACCGAGTCGGTGGCGGACGCCGAGGGCGCCGCCGCTGCCGAGGCTGCCACCGCTACCGAGGCTGCCACCGCTGCCGAGGCTGCCACAGCCGCCGAGGCGCCGGCCGAGTCCAAGTAATACCCACTCCAAGTCAGACCACGAGTCCAGGAGACATCCCGAATATGGCCAACTTCACCCTCGAAGACGTCAAGATCCTGCGCGAGCGCCTCGGCACCGGCATGGTCGACACGAAGAACGCACTCGTCGAGGCCGATGGCGAAATGGACAAGGCGGTGGAGATCCTCCGCCTGAAGGGCGCGAAGGGCAACGCCAAGCGCGCCGACCGCTCCACCGCCGAGGGCCTGGTCGCCGCCGTCGACAACGGCGACGGCACCGCCACGATGATCGAGCTCGCCTGCGAGACCGACTTCGTCGCCAAGGGCGACAAGTTCGTCGGCCTCGCCGACCGCGTGCTCGCGGCCGCTGCCGCCGCGCGCGCTGAGACGGTCGAGGCCGCGCTGGCCGCGCCTGCCGAGGGCGCGACCGTCGCCGGCATGATCGACGGAGAAGCGGCGATCCTCGGCGAGAAGGTCGAGCTCCGCCGCATCCGCCTCGTGAGGGGCGAGCAGTTCTCGATCTACCTGCACAAGACGTCGAAGGACCTCCCCCCGCAGGTCGGCGTCGTGCTCGGCTACTCGGGCGACGACGCCGAGACGGCGCGCTCGGTGGCGCAGCACATCTCGTTCGCGAACCCCGAATACCTCAGCCGCGAGGACGTGCCGGCCGACGCGGTCGAGAAGGAACGCGCGATCGTCGAGCAGATCTCGCGCGAGGAGGGCAAGCCCGAGGCCGCGCTCCCGAAGATCATCGATGGCCGCCTCGGCGCCTACTTCAAGCAGGTCGCACTGCTCGAGCAGGACTACGCGAAGGACAACAAGCTCTCGGTTGGCAAGGTGCTCTCCGACGCAGGGCTCACCGTGACCGACTTCGCTCGCTTCAAGGTCGGCGCCTAGATGCCACTGGGAGTCCGGATCGTTCGCGATCCGGACTCCCTTGTCATGTCCGGCACTGCTTCCGGCGACCATGTCCGGGACGGCTTTCGGATGCCGGTGCGCAGTGCCGGGGGCGATGCCATCGACCCGGCGCTGCGCCGGGCCCCGCAAACCAGTAGCTTTGACACCCAGAGGGGAAGGAACGGCCGGGGATGACGGAACGCAAGCGCAGAGTACTGCTCAAGCTGTCGGGTGAGGCGTTCGGCGGTGGTGCACTCGGGGTCAACCCCGACGTCGTGAGCGCACTCGCGAGGGAGATCGCGGATGCCGCGCGTACCGTCGAGATCGCGATCGTGGTCGGTGGCGGCAATTTCTTCCGCGGGGCCGAGCTCTCGCAACGCGGCATGGACCGAGGACGCGCCGATTACATGGGCATGCTCGGCACGGTGATGAACTCGCTCGCCCTGCAGGACTTCCTGGAGCAGGCCGGGGCGGAGACTCGGGTGCAGTCTGCGATCTCGATGACCCAGGTCGCCGAGCCGTACATCCCGCGGCGCGCCGAGCGCCACCTCGAGAAGGGCCGTGTGGTGATCTTCGGGGCGGGTGCCGGCCTGCCGTACTTCTCCACGGACACGGTCGCCGCGCAGCGCGCCCTCGAGATCGACGCCGATGTCGTGCTCGTCGCGAAGAACGGCGTCGACGGCGTGTACTCCGACGACCCGCGCATGAATCCCGACGCGCACAAGATCGACCGCATCAGCTACCAGGAGGCGCTCCAGCGCGGTCTCAAGGTCGTCGACTCGACCGCGTTCAGCCTCTGCATGGACAACGGCATGCCGATGCAGGTATTCGGCATGGCGCCGAGCGGCAATGTCACGGCCGCCATCCTCGGCGCGGAGCTGGGCACGATCGTGAGCAACGGCGTCCCTGCTCCCACTCGATAGACTGTCCCGAGTAGCGAACAGAAGGAGCCCCTGTGATCGCGGATGTACTTTCCGATGCCACCGCGCGGATGTCGAAGGCCGTCGAAGTCGCGAAGGACGACTTCGCGACCGTGCGCACGGGGCGCGCGAACCCGCAGCTCTTCCAGAAGATCATGGTGAGCTACTACGGCACGCCGACGCCCCTCTCACAGCTCGCATCGCTACAGAATCCCGAGGCACGCACCCTGGTCGTGACGCCATACGACAAGAGCGCGATGAAGGATATCGAGCAGGCGATCCGCGACACGCCCAACCTCGGCGCCAACCCGTCGAACGACGGCAACATCATCCGCGTCACCCTGCCCGAGCTCACGGAAGAGCGTCGCAAGGAGTTCGTGAAGATCGTTCGCTCGAAGGCTGAAGATGCACGCGTATCGGTGCGCAACATCCGCCGCAAGGCGAAGGACGATCTCGACGCGCTGAAGGGCGAAGTGGGCGACGACGAGGTCTCGCGTGCCGAGAAGGAGCTCGAGCACATCACGAAGTCCAACGTCGACTCGATCGACGACGCGCTGAAGCGCAAGGAAGCCGAACTCCTCGAGGTCTGAGGGAGCACGATGTCGGGCGTCCCGAAGGACCACGAGTCGGACGCCGAGGGGCATGACCGGACCTCGCGCGAGGAGTTCCGCGCGCAGGTGCACGCGCGGAAGGCCGACCTCGAGCGCCAGTTCGAAGTCGGGAAGGCGCAGTTCGACCAGGCGCAGGAGAAGATCCAGGCACGTACCGGGCGCAACCTGATCCTCGCGATCATCATCGGGCTCGCCTTCGGCGGCGCACTCCTCCTCAGCCTCTTGGTGATCAAGGAGCTGTTCATGCTCCTGGCGCTCGTGCTGACCGGGTTCGCGAGCTTTGAGCTCGCCCAGGCGTTGCGCAAGGCCGAGTACGACGTGCCGCGGATCCCCACGGTTGCCGTCGCGGTGATCGCGGTGCCGATCGCGTACTACGGCGGTGCAGGCGGGCAGCTGTTGGCCGTGCTCGCGGGCATGCTCGTCGTGAGCATCTGGCGGCTGGCCGAACAGTGGATCCCCGATCGACGACGCAGCGGCGCGAGCCTCGTCCGCGACCTTGCGGCCGGCGTGTTCGTGCAGGGGTACGTCGTCTTCCTCGCGACGTTCACCGTGGTGCTGACGGCCGCCGACGGGGGACAGTGGTGGACGCTCGCGTTCATCATCATCGTGGTCGCGGCGGATGTCGGAGCGTACGCGTTCGGGCTGACGTTCGGGAAGCATCCGATGGCGCCCGTGATCAGCCCGAAGAAGACGTGGGAGGGATTCGCCGGGGGAGCGGCCGCGTGCCTCGTGGCGGGCGTGCTCCTGTCCATCCTCATGCTCGGCAACACGTGGTGGTTCGGGCTGCTGTTCGGGGCGGCGATCTTCCTCACCGCGACGCTCGGCGATCTCGTCGAGTCGCTCATCAAGCGCGACATCGGCGTCAAGGACATGAGCTCGTGGCTTCCCGGGCACGGTGGCTTCCTCGACCGGCTGGACTCGATCCTGCCGTCGGCCGCAGTCGCCTACGCGGCCTTCCGGATCTTCGGGTGACCGTCGGCGATAATGGAGCGGTGGATTCCACCTTCCCTCGCGCCCGCAAGCCCCACCTGGGCTACAACATCGCCCAGGTGGAGGAGTTCCTGCAAGTGGCTCGTCGGGCCTACGACGGCAGGGCGAGGGCCAGCGACCCGCCGCTGTCGTCGGAGCGCATCCGCCTGACCGCGTTCGCGATGCAGAAGGGCGGATACTCCACCGCGCACGTCGACGCCGCACTGGAACGGCTCGAGGACGCCTTCGCCGCCGAGGAGCGCCAGGTTGCCGCACGTCTGCGCGGTACGGAGGCCTGGCTCAGCGAGGCCCGCACGACGGCGCAGGTCGTCTCCAACCGGCTCGCCCGTCCCGAGGGCCAACGCTTCGACCGGGTGAGCCCGCTCGCCCTCGGGTACCGCGTGCGGGAGGTGGACCGCTTCGCCGACAAGCTCACGCGCTATTTCCGCGACGGGTGGCCGATCTCGATCGATGACGTGCGCGCGGTGGTGTTCACGACCCAGCGCGGAGGGTACCGCGAATCGCAGGTGGACCTCGTGCTCGACGCCGTCGTGGACGTCATGCTCGCGGTCCGCTGAGATCGAGTTCGACGCGGCGGCGGAGGCTCGGATACACTCGACGAATCGTGGGCAGGCATACGGGATTTGACGAGTCGACGATATCCGTGCGCCCGGCGGCATCAGGCTTCCCACCGGCGGCATCAGGCTTCCCACCGGCGGCATCAGGCTTCGCACCGGCGGCGTCGGCCCGCCCGCAGGAGGCGCCGACCCGCCGACCCGAGCCGGTGGCCCGCCCACTCGGGACACCTGCCCGCCCGTCAGGGGCGCGGTCTCGCCCACCGGCGGCACCTGCCGGTCGACCGGCACAATCCACGCGGAGGCCCGGCGGCGTCAAGCAGTCCGCGACCGTGGTGTTCGCCTTCCTCGCGTCGGTGAGCTTCCTGCTCGTCAACGTGGTCGACCCGTTCACGGGCGCGACCGCCTCGCCGGACTTCGCCGAGCGCGGCGAGCGGTTCGGCGGTGCCGACGTGCAGGCCTTCGACGTCGAGGGCGAGTACACCATCGACGTGTCCAAAGAGGGCTACGTCGTCGAGAAGAAGCCTGTCAAGCTGGCGCCCGCATCGACGTCGGCGTCCAGCGGCTGGGCGCCCCCGGCCATCACGCCCGACCCTGGCTCCGCCCAGGCGTATGCCGCCGGTGCGGTCGCAGCCAGGGGCTGGCCCTCCACCGAGTTCGACTGCCTCGTCGCCCTGTGGAGCAAGGAGTCGGGATGGCGGGTGAACGCGTACAACGCGTCGAGCGGCGCGTACGGCATCCCGCAGGCGCTGCCGGGATCCAAGATGGCCACCGCGGGCGCTGACTGGGAGACGAATGCGGCCACGCAGATCGAGTGGGGTCTCGGGTACGTGCAGGGCCGCTACGCCACCCCCTGCGGCGCGTGGGCGCACTCGCAGGACGTCGGCTGGTACTGACTCGGCTCGTCTCCTCCGAACGCTGCAGCGGGGTCTCAGAGGCGCGGGCCGGATGCCACGTCGGACCCTAGACTGGGATCCATGGCGCGCTCGAACCGGTCCCGTGGTCGGGCGGCCCGCGCTCGCGAGGAACACCCCGAGCTCGATGTCGATCGGCTCACCACAGGCTGGCGCCGGATCGAGGTGCGCGGCGGCCGGGAATGGAACGTCCAGCCCGTGTCCGAAGCCCAGGCCGTGAAGGCCTACATGTGCCCCGGTTGCGGCCTCGAGGTCGCGCCGGGGATGGCGCACCTCGTCACCTGGCGTGCCGACGGCGTGCTGGGCGACACCGCCGACCTCGCAGCTCGACGTCATTGGCACACGCACTGCTGGAGGATCGGCGCCCGGTGAACCCGAACGACACGTCCCCGGTCGAGATTCGCGCCGGCACCGAACTCCCGGCGGTCCGCGAGGAGATCGAGCTGCACACCGCCGACGGTCTCCGGCTGGTCGGCGAGCTGGCGACGCCCGTCGATGTGCCGCCGGTCGCGACGCTCGTGACGCTGCATCCGCTGCCCACGGCCGGAGGCTTCATGGACTCGCACATCCTTCGCAAGGCGGCGGCACGCCTGCCCGCCCTCGCCGACTTGGCGGTGCTGCGGTTCAACACCCGCGGCACGTCCTCGCCGCGCGGCACGAGCGAGGGGGCATTCGGCGAGGGCATCGCCGAGCGGGCGGATGTCGCGGCGGCGATGGACTTCGTCGCGGAGCGGGGGCTGCCCGACCCGTGGCTGGTGGGCTGGTCATTCGGCACGGAACTCGCGCTGAAATACGGGCTCGAGCACGGCATCGCCGGAGCCATCCTGCTCTCACCGCCGCTGCACCGAACGAGCGAGGAGGAGCTGCAGCGCTGGAACCGCTCGTCCGCGCCCGTCGTCGCGATCATCCCCGAGCACGACGACTTCCTGAAGCCCGCCGAGGCGGCCGAGCGGTTCGCCGTGCTCCCACGGCTCCGGCGCATCGATGTGGCGGGCGGGAAGCATCTCTGGGTTGGGGAGGGCCAGACCCGGCGGGTGCTCGAGGAGATCGTTGCGGCCGTGAATCCCGCGGCGCTGCCGTTGCCGACGACCTGGCCGCCAGGCGGTGAGGACTCGGTCGCGGCATCCCCCGGCTGACGCTACGTGACGACAGCGCGTCAGAACTCAGCGCCCAGGACTTCCATGCCCTGATCATGATGCGTGGGGCACCCGAAGGTATGCCTCCACTCGCATGCGCACGAGGTCGTGGCCCAACGCGGAAGCGCCCGGCGCTCGAGCCAGCTGATTGCCGGATCGAGCGCCGGGCGCCAGGAGGAGTGCCGCAGCCACGTACGCGATGATCGTCGAACGGGACGCCATCGCGAAGAGGATGGCAGGCCGCCGCCGGCCCCGTGCGTTCCGAACGAGTCCGAATCGGAGCGCGTTCTCGATCTTCACGGGGCCGGCGCGGGCGCGCGCTACCGGGTCTTGGCCGCCATCTGCTCGGCCTGCGTGAGCACGCCACGGAGGCTCTCGAAGTACCCCGCCACCGCATCGCGCTCGATCTTGATCTGGGAGAGGCGGTCCTCGGCGTCGGCCACGAGGGCGCGGGTGCGCTCCTCCGCATCGGCGATGAGCTTGCGGGCCTGGTCGTGCGCCGCCGCGATACGGTCGCGGGCCTCGTCGTCTGCCTTGTCGCGGATCTTGGCGATCTCGGTGCGAACCCGGGTCTCGAGGCGGTCGGCCTCGGCGCGGCTCTCCGCCGTGCGGGAGACCGCCTCGGCGAGCTCGGCGTTGGCGTCGTCGAGGAACTTCTGCGTCTGTCCCACCGCGTCCTGATGGGTGGTGAGCAGCTCCTGCTCGGCCTCGTCGCGCTTGGCGGTGAGCTCCGCCTCGAGGTCCAGGTGGGCCTTCTCGATCTCTCGGCGCATGCGGTTCACCTCGTGCGTCGTCTTCTTGCGCATCGCGGTGAGCTGGTTGTCGAGGTCGATGCGCGCCTGCTCCGACTCCGCGTCGAAGTCGGCTCGGGCCTGCTCCTGCTCCAGCGCAAGGTCGGCTCGCATCTGGTCGAGGTCGGCGGCATGCTTGGCGCGGATGCGGTCGAGTTCGTGCTGCAGCTTGAGGCGAGCGGCCTCCGCCTCACGCTCGAGGTCGACTTTCGCCTGCTGCTTCTGCTTGACGAGTTCGGCGCGGCTGCCCTCGAGCTCGAGATCGAGATCGGTGCGGGCCTGATCGAGCTCGTGTACGAGCGCAGCCCGGCGCTCGGCGATCTCAGCGTCGATGGCCGCACGTGCCTCGGCCGACTGGCGATCGAGGTCGAGTCGGGACTGCTCGCTCTCGCGGGCCAGGTCGATGCGCGCCTGCTCGGTCTCCTTGGCGAGCTCGGCGCGTGCGCGATCGAGCTCGATGGCGACCTCGGCGCGAGTCTGTTCGGTCTCCTGGGCGAGGCCGGCCGCGGTGGCGCGCGCCTCGTTCGCCTCGGTGTTCGCGGAGACGAGGATCTCGGACGCCTTCTTCTCGGCGTTCGAGATGGCTGCGGAGGACTCTCGCTTGGCGGTCGAACGCAGCTCGGCGGCCTCGGTCGCGACGGCACCGCGGATGGCTGCGGCGTCGCGTGCCGCCTCCTGTCGGAGCTGCTCGCTCGCCTCTTGCGCGCGGGAGACCATGTCGTCAGCCTCTGAGCGGGCGTTCTCGAGCAGGCGGCTGGCCTGGGCTCGGGCCTCGCTGAGCGTGCGCTCGGCGAGCTCGTGCGCGTCGGAACGCATGAGGTGCGCCTCGTCCTCGGCCGCGCGACGCAACTTCTCTGCATCGATGTCGGCTTGCGCGATGAGTCGGGTCGACTGCTCCTCCGCGACGCGGAGGGTGTTCTCGAGCTTGGTGCCGAGGCCCGAGAACGTCGGGCTTCCGACCTCCTCGAGTTCACCCGTCAGCTCCTCGATGCGTGCGAGGAGGCGTTTGTTCTCCTTGGCCTGCTCAGTGAGCTGGTTGTTCGTATTGATGATGTCGCGTCGGAGCCCGTTGATGCTCTTGTCGACCTCGTCCTTGTCGTATCCGCGGAACACCTGCGTGAACTCGGTCTCTTCGACGGCCATTCTTCCTCCGGGCTCGGTCCCGCGTACGTGGGGGCTCGTGCGGGATGTGTCGATTGTATGGGCACGCGGCATCCGCTGCGAACGTTGCCCACAGGGCGGGGTTAGGAGACTCCCAGACACCGCCGGTAGTGTGTACTGTCTTTTGTTCGACGCCGCCTGGAGCGGTACCGGAGGTAGTGTTCGTGCGTTTCGCCCTCGCCATCGTGGCGTTCATCGCCGCGGCCGTGATGATCGGGTTCGGCGTCGCCGAGCGCACGGTCCTCCTCGAGCCCGACCGCGTGTCCCTGCCTGCCGAGATCGACGGCCAAGCGGCCTACACCGTCATCGAGCCCGATGCGCTCGGCGCCAATCCCGGCAAGCAGACGATTTCGGTCTCCGGCTCGGACACCGTGTTCGTCGCCTATGGTCGAAGCTCCGACGTGGCCGCATGGCTCGGCGACTCGCCCTACGTCGCGGTGCACTACGACCCCGAGGCAGAGGCGCTCACGAGCGAGGTCGTCACCGAGCAGGAGGACGGCGCCGCATCGACGGTCGACCCTGCCACGCTCGACCCCGCGGCGCCCGACGCGGCGGCAGCTCCCGAACCCGCCGCCTCCCCGACCGGATCAGACCTGTGGCTCGACGAGTTCACCGGCGAGGGGAGCTTCACCACGACGATCGACGTGCCCGACGACATCTCGGTGCTGATCGCGAGCGACGGCACCGCACCCGCGCCGCCCGTGGTCGAGGTCGCATGGCCGCTCGACAACTCGACGCCGTGGGCTGGCCCGCTCCTCGCCGGCGGTGCCCTCGTGTTCCTCGGCGGCATCGCGCTGCTGCTGTCCGGCTTCGTGCACCACCGACGTTCTCGCGGCCCCCGTCGCAACCTGCCCAAGGGTCCCCGTGGCAGGCTCCAGAGCGCGCCGAAGCCCACGCCGACGCGTCGCGGCCAGGTCGCGGGCAGCCGCCGCGCCATCGGCCGGGCGAAGCGGGTCGCCCTCGTGCCGCTGCTCCTGGTCCCCGCGCTCGCCCTCACCGCGTGTTCGGCCGACTACTGGCCCCGATTCGACCAGGCGCCGCCGTCGACTGCGCCGGCGACCGAATCCGCGCTTCCGAACGACGGCGTCGTCGCCACCGAGGAGCCCGCCCCCGAGAAGGACGCGATGGAGCCCGCGGTCACCGTCCCGCAGATGGAGCGCATCATGCGCCGCGTGGCCGTCTTCACGGGCGAGGCGGATGCCGCGCGCGACTCGAACGCGATCACCCAGCGGTTCGCGGGGCCGGCCCTCGCCGCCCGGCAGGCGAACTACACGATCCGTGGCACGCTCCCCGACCAGCCTGGCCCGACCGCGATTCCGGCGTCGCCGCTCACCCTCACGCTGCCGCAGCAGGTCGCGGGCTGGCCGAGCAGCGGCCGCACGGTGCTCACGATCGCGAAGAACGGCGACGACCCGACCGTCGCCCCCTCCGCGCTCCTTCTGCAGCAGGCGACGCCCCGCGACAACTACAAGATCGTCTACGCGATGTCGCTCGCCCCTGACGCCGACGTGCCCGAGGTGGCTCCGGCGTCGATCGGCGCGCCCCTCATCTCGCCCGAGTTCAAGGGCCTCGTGATGGCGCCAGGTCAGGTGGCGGCGGCCTACGCCGACGTGCTCCTCCAGGGCGACGCATCCCAGTACGCCGCCCTGTTCAACCCCGAGGGCGACGTGTTGCGCGAACAGCTCGGCGTGACCGGCCAGCAGGCCATCCGCGATGGGCTGCGCGCCAATTCGCCCACCGCCGACATCTCGTTCTCGAACGCGGTCGGCGATGGACCCACCGTAGCTCTCGCCACGAACGACTCGGGCGCCCTGGTGAGCGCCTCGATCGAGCAGACCGAGAAGGTCACGCCCAATGACGGCGGTACGATCGGATTCCAAGAGGGCGCCCCGGGCGCGGCCCTGTCCGGCTTCACCGGGAAGAGCGCCAGGGGCGTGCAGCGCGTCATCGGCGTGCAGTTGCTGTTCTACGTGCCGGGCGTCGGCTCGGAGGAGCAGATCCGCCTTCTCGGCTGGTCCGAGAGCCTGATAGGAGCATCGGAGGTTCCGTGACC
The DNA here is from genome assembly GCA_963764435.1 of uncultured Actinomycetota bacterium. Lineage (GTDB taxonomy): Bacteria > Actinomycetota > Actinomycetes > Actinomycetales > Microbacteriaceae > Agromyces. The sequence goes on from CAVXSL010000001.1 coordinate 344,184, forward strand.
GACCCCACACCGCCGAACGGCCTCCGCGGCGCCGTCGACCTCTCGGCGCTCGTCAACCGTCCGCAGGCACAGCAGCACGCAGGCCCGACGGGCGGCGACTCCATCGTCTTCGAGACGGATGACTCGGCGTTCGGCTCGGTGCTCGAGCTCTCGCGAACCGTCCCGGTCGTGGTCGTACTGTGGGCACCGTGGAGCGAGCAGTCCACCGCGCTCGTCGCGACGCTCGAGCGACTCGTCCGCGCCCGCGACGGACACCTCGTGCTCGCCGCCGCCGAGGCGGACCGCAGCCCGCAACTCGTGCAGGCGTTCCGGGCGCAGGCCATCCCCACCGTCGTGGCGCTCGTGGCGGGCCAGCCCGTGCCGCTCTTCGCGGGCGTGCAGTCCGACGAGGTGATCGAGCAGGTCTTCGACCAGCTGCTCGAGCTGGCGGCGCAGCACGGAGTGTCGGGCCGCATCGAACCCGAGGGCGAGTCCGCCGAGGGCTCGGCCGAGCCTGAGGAGGAGCCGCTCCCGCCGCTGCACCAGGAGGCGTACGACGCCATCGGGCGAGGCGACTACGAAGCCGCGGCATCCGCCTACCGGACGGCCATCGCCCAGGATCCGCGGGATGCCCTCGCTGCCGCGGGCCTCGCGCAGGCCAATCTGCTGTGGCGTCTTGCCGGCAAGTCGCTCGACACCATCAGGAGTGCCGCGGCATCCGCCCCCGACGATCTCGCGGCGCAGCTGGACGTCGCGGACCTCGACGTCTCAGGCGGGCACGTCGAGGACGCCTTCGACCGCCTGCTTGCGCTCTTCCCGGCGCTCGATGCCGACGGCAAGCGCGTCGTTCGGGAGCGACTCGTCGAGCTCTTCGAGGTCGTCGGCACCGACGATCCGCGTGTCGTCGCGGCTCGGCGGCGCCTCACCAACCTGCTGTTCTGATCGTCAGTCGAGCGTGAACCACACCGCGCCGAGCGGCGGCAGGGTGAACGCGGCCGACGCCGGACGCCCCGCCCACGGGTCATCCGTCGCGACGACCCCGCCGAGGTTGCCGACCCCCGAGCCGCCGAACTCCTTCGCGTCCGAGTTGAGCACCTCTCGCCAGCGGCCCGCGGTCGGAAGTCCGAACCGGAAGCCCTCGTGGGGGTGGCCCGCGAAGTTGACGATGCACAGCAGCGGCCGCCGTTCGCGGTCGTAGCGCAGGAACGCGACGACGTTCTCGGCCGCGGCGGAGCCGTCGATCCACTCGAAGCCGGATGCGTCGTCGTCGAGCTGCCACAGCGCCGGCGTCTCGCGGTAGGTGCGGTTGAGCGATCCGACGAACTCGGCGAGCTGGCGGTGCATCGGCTGGTCGAGCATCCACCAGTCGAGGCCGCGCTGCTCGCTCCACTCCGACAGCTGCCCGAACTCCTGGCCCATGAAGAGCAGTTGCTTGCCGGGGTGCGCCCACATGTACGCGAGGTACGCGCGCGCGTTCGCCAGCTGCTGCCAGTGGTCGCCGGGCATCTTCCTGAGCAGGGACCCCTTGCCGTGCACGACCTCGTCATGGCTGATCGGCAGCACGAAGTGCTCGCTGAACGTGTAGAGGAACGAGAACGTGAGGTCGTGGTGGTGGTACGCGCGGTACATCGGATCCTTCTGGATGTACTGCAGCGTGTCGTGCATCCAGCCCATGTTCCACTTGTAGCCGAATCCGAGGCCGCCGGTGCTCGTCGGCGCGGTGACGCCGGGCCAGCTCGTGGACTCCTCGGCGATCATGACGATGCCCGGGTTGCGCTTGTACGCCGTCGCGGTGGCCTCCTGCAGGAAGCCGATCGCCTCGAGGTGCTCCCGCCCGCCGTAGATGTTCGGCGACCACTCGCCCTTCTCGCGCGAGTAGTCGAGGTAGAGCATGGAGGCCACGGCGTCGACGCGCAGGCCGTCTACGTGCATCTCCTCGAGCCAGAACAGGGCATTGGCCACGAGGAAGTTGCGCACCCGCGGGTTGCCGAAATCGAAGACGTAGGTGCCCCAGTCCTTCTGCTCGCCGCGGCGCGGGTCGGGATGCTCGTACAGCGCCCCGCCGTCGAACCGCGCGAGCGCCCAGGCATCCTTCGGGAAGTGGCCGGGCACCCAGTCCATGATCACGCCGATGCCCGCTTGGTGCAGGCGATCGATGAGGTACTTGAGGTCGTCGGGAGTGCCGAACCGCGACGTGACCGCGAAGTAGCCGGTGACCTGGTAGCCCCATGACCCGCCGAACGGATGCTCCGCGAGGGGCATGAACTCCACGTGCGTGTAGCCCAGCCAGCCGAGGTACTCGATGAGCTCGTCGGCGACGTCGCGGTACCCGCGTCCGGGCCGCCACGAGCCCAAGTGGAGCTCGTAGATGCTCATGGGAAGCTCGTGCGGGTTGGTCGACGCGCGCCGCGACATCCACTCGCCGTCGCCCCATTCGTGGGAGCTGACGCTCACGACCGACGCCGTCGCCGGCGCGACCTCCGCCTGTCGTGCCATCGGATCGGCCTTCATGATCCAGGCGCCGGAGTGCGTCAGGATCTCGAACTTGTAGACCGTCCCCTGGTCCAGGTCGGGCACGAAGAGCTCCCAGATGCCGGACCCGCCCATGGTGCGCATCGCGTGGCCGACACCGTCCCAGCGGTTGAACTCGCCGACGACGCGCACGGCGCGGGCGTGCGGGGCCCACACGGTGAATGACGTGCCGCGCACGCCGCCGCCGTGACCCCAGTGCTCGCGATAATGGGCGCCGAGCGCCCGCCACAGCTGCTCGTGCCGGCCCTCGCCGATCAGGTGCAGGTCGAGCTCGCCGATGGTCGGCGCGAACCGGTACGGGTCGTCGCTCGTCCACTCCTCGTCGCCGTACCGGGCGCGGACCCGGTAGCCGACCGGTCCGAAGCGGCCGGCGCCCGCCCAGATGCCGAAGCCGATGTGCTCGAGCGGAAGCACCTCGCCGCCGTCGAGCACGGCATCCACCCGGTCGGCGAGAGGCCGGCGCGTGCGGATCACGGTGTGCGTCCCCGGGATCCCGGGGAGCTCGAACCCGTGCTGGCCGAGCACCGCGTGCGGGTCGAAGTGGCGCCCCTCCGCGACGGCGGCGAGCTCGGCCGATCCGACGGTCGGCCCGGTCTTCGGCATCCGGTCAGTCATTTGCGCCTCGCACCACGTGCAGGACGTGCGCCGGCCGTGTGAACGCGTCGAGGCGCACGTAGTTCGCGGCGCCCCAGTCCCATCGGTCACCGGTCACGAGGTCCTCGACCTGGAAGCGGCGTCCCGGGGTCAGCCCGATCTCGGCGAGGTCGAGGTGCACGGTCGTCTCCCTGATCGAGTGGGGATCGACGTTCGCGATGACGAGGATCGTGTCGTCGACGCCGTCGGGCGTGAAGCGCCCGTCGAGGTGCTTGGAGTACACGAGCACCGAGTCGTCATCGCTCGCGTGGACGTGGAGGTTCCGGAGTTGCCCGAGCGCGGGGTGCGATCTGCGGATGCCGTTGAGGATGCCGAGGTACAGCCCGAGGGAACGGCCCTCCTTTTCGGCGGCGGCGAAGTCGCGCGGCTTGTACTCGTACTTCTCGTTGTCGATCGCCTCCTCGGCGCCGGGCCGTGCGACCGACTCGAACAGCTCGAAGCCCGAGTACACGCCCCACGAGGGCGCCGCGGTGGCGGCGATCGTCGCACGCACCGTGAATGCGGCTGGGCCTCCGAACTGGAGGTACTCGGTGAGGATGTCGGGCGTGTTCACGAACAGGTTCGGCCGCATGAAGTCGGCGGTCTCCTGCGACACCGAGGTGAGGAACTCCTCGAGCTCCTGCTTCGTGTTCCGCCATGTGAAGTACGAGTACGACTGCTGGAAGCCCACCATCGCGAGCGCCTGCATCATCGCGGGACGCGTGAACGCCTCGGCGAGGAAGACCACGTCGGGGTCCTCGGCGTTCACGGCCGCGATGAGCCGCTCCCAGAACGCCAGGGGCTTCGTGTGGGGATTGTCGACCCGGAAGATCCTGACGCCCTGGTCGATCCAGTGGCGCACGATCCGGAGCACCTCCGCGTAGATGCCCTCGGGATCGTCGTCGAAGTTGAGCGGGTAGATGTCCTGGTACTTCTTCGGCGGATTCTCGGCATAGCGGATGCTGCCGTCGGGCAGCTGCGTGAACCAATCCGGATGCTCCGTGACCCACGGATGGTCGGGGGAGGCCTGCAGGGCGAGGTCGAGCGCGACCTCGATGCCGAGCGCAGCGGCGCGGCGCACGAAGGCGCGGAAGTCGCGGAGCCTGCCGAGGTCGGGATGCACCGCGTCGTGGCCGCCCGGGCTGCCGTCGCGCATCGGACCACCGATCGCCCACGGCGATCCCGGGTCCTGAGGGTCGGGATCCAACGTGTTGTTGCGCCCCTTGCGGTTCGTGACCCCGATCGGGTGGATGGGCGGCAGGTAGACCACGTCGAAGCCCATCGCGGCCACGCCGTCGAGGCGCCGGGAGGCGGTACGGAACGAGCCGCTCTTCCACCGGCCGTTCTTGAAGTGCCGCGCGCCTTCGGACCGCGGGAAGAACTCGTACCAGGAGCCCACTCCCGCGCGACGGCGCTCCACGAGGATCTCGTGCTCGGGCGAGTCGGTCGTGAGGTCGGTGAGCGGGCGCACCGTGAACTCCTCGAGCACCGGCGATTCGATGTGGAACCGGCGCTCGGCGACGGATGCCGCGTCGTCGCTCAGCGCTACGGCCAGCGCCGTCAGCCGGCGCCTCGCTGCAGGCGGACGGTACTCCTCGGCCGCGGCGCGGCGAAGCAGGCGTGCGCCGATGTCGAACATCAGGTCCACGTCGACGCCCGCGTCGACCTTGAGCGCCGCATCGTGTCGCCACGTGGCGACCTCGTCGTCGAAGCCGGTGACGTGCCAGTGCCAGATGCCGCGTTCGTCGAGGAGCACCTGCGTCTCCCACCGGTCGGTGCCGGAGTCGACGGGCGACATCCGCTCGTGGCGCACTTCGCCGGAAGGGCTGGTGAGCACGAGCATCGCGCCGACCTGGTCGTGGCCCTCCCGGAAGACGGTCGCGCGGAACGGCACGACCTCGCCTTCGTAGGCCTTCGGTCTCCATCGGCCATCGGGAAGCGCCGGAGTGACCCGGGTCACCGGGATTCGGCCGGCCAGCGTCGGATGCGTGGTCACGTTCCGACCGTAGCGCGAATCCGGGCTCCCGTCGCGATCGCCGAGGCGGGCACCTCGACGAGCCCCGCCGTTCACGCGTCCGATACGAGATCGACCTAGGGTGGAGCGCGTGAAGCCGATTCGCAAGTTCACCGTCAGGGCGGTGGTCCCGCGCGCGCTCTCCGCGCTCGAGGAGCTGGCCGGCAACCTGAGGTGGTCGTGGCACGAGCCGACCAAGCGCCTCTTCGAGCACATCGACCCCGAGCTGTGGAGCACGTCGCGGCGCGACCCCGTGGCCTTCCTCGGCGAGGTCGACCCCGCACGCCTCAACGAGCTCGCCGCCGATGGCGGGTACGTGGAGTGGGCCGAGCACGAACGGGCGGACCTGCGCGAGTACCTCTCGGAGCCACGGTGGTTCCAGTCGCTCGGCACCGACGCTCCCCGCACGGTCGCGTACTTCTCGCCCGAGTTCGGCGTCACCGAGGCGCTGCCGCAGTATTCGGGCGGCTTGGGCGTCCTCGCCGGCGATCACCTGAAGGCAGCCTCCGACCTGGGGGTCCCGCTCGTCGGTGTCGGGCTCTTCTACAAGGCCGGGTACTTCGCCCAGTCGATCTCGCCCGACGGGTGGCAGCACGAGCGATATCCGGTGCTCGACCCCGACGGCCTGCCCCTTTCGTTGCTGCGCCGGCCGGACACGTCGCCCGTTCAGGTCACCCTCGCTCTGCCCGACGACGGGTCGCTGCATGCCCGGGTCTGGATGGCGGCGGTCGGGCGCATCCCGCTGCTCCTGCTCGACACCGACATCCCCGCCAACTCCCACGAACTGCGCTCGGTCACCGACCGGCTCTATGGAGGTGGCGGCGAGCATCGGCTCCTGCAGGAGCTCCTGCTCGGCATCGGCGGCGCCCGAGCCGTGCGGGCCTTCGCCGAGCTCGGCGGCAGCCCGACGCCCGACGTGTTCCACATGAACGAAGGGCATGCCGGATTCCTCGGCCTCGAGCGCATCGCCACCCACATCGGCGAGGGACTCTCGTTCGCCGAGGCGCTCCAGGTCGTGCGGGCCGGCACGATCTTCACGACCCACACGCCGGTGCCCGCCGGCATCGACCGCTTCGACCGTCCCCTCGTCGAGCGTTACGTCACGAGCTCGCTCCTGCCGGGCGTGGATCCTGATGACGCGCTGGCGCTCGGCGTCGAGCCGGGAGCAGACCCCGCCACGAGCCCGTTCAACATGGCCGTCATGGGCCTGCGGCTCGCGCAGCGTGCGAACGGCGTCTCGAAGCTGCATGGTGAGGTCAGTCGCCGCATGTTCGGCGATCTGTGGCGGGGGTTCGAGCCCGACGAGGTGCCGATCACCTCGATCACGAACGGCGTGCACGCCCCCACCTGGACCGACCCGGCGCTCGTGGAGCTCGCCGAGTCGGCCTTCGGCACGGACGACACCGAGTACGCCGACTGGACGAGCGAGGCGCTCTCCGACGGTGACCTCTGGGCCGTGAAGCGGCGGATGCGCCTCCACCTCGTCGAGGAAGCGCGCAGGCGCCTCGCCGCCGCATGGGCGGCGGAGCATCCGGGTTCGCAGGCGCCGCCCTGGGTGTCGCGGGTCCTCGATCCCGACACGCTCACCGTCGGGTTCGCCCGCCGTGTCCCCACCTACAAGCGGCTCACGCTCATGCTGCACGACCCCGATCGGCTGAAGTCCATCCTCACCGATCCCAAGCGGCCGGTGCAGTTCGTCATCGCCGGCAAGTCGCACCCCGCCGATGACGAGGGCAAGCGCCTGATCCAGCGACTCGTGAAGTTCGCGCAGGACCCCGACGTGCGCGAGCGCATCGTGTTCCTGCCCGACTACGACATGGGCATGGCCGAGGTGCTCTACCCGGGCTGCGACGTGTGGCTCAACAATCCCCTCCGCCCGCTCGAGGCATGCGGCACCTCCGGCATGAAGGCCGCCATGAACGGCGCGCTCAACCTGTCGATCCTCGACGGCTGGTGGGCCGAGCACGCCGATGCCGACTACGGCTGGGTCATCCCGTCGGCGGATGCCGCGGGCGACGCGGGCGAGCGTGACGCCCTCGAAGCCGCCGCGCTCTACGAGCTGCTCGAGAACCGTGTCGCAACCCGCTACTACGAACGCGACGGCGACGACGTACCCGTGGAGTGGGTGCGTCGAGTGCGGCGCACGCTCGCGACGCTCGCGCCCGAGCTCGGGGCCGACCGCATGGTGAGGCAATACGTCGACGAGCTGTACCGGCCTGCCGCCGAGCAGGCCGCTCGGGTCGAGGCCGACCGCGAACGCGGCGCGCGCGAGCTCGCCGCGTTCGATGCGCGCGTGCACGCGTCGTGGCCGAAGGTCAAGGTCATCCACGTCGAGTCCGGCGGCGTCGAGTCGCCGCACGTGGGCGACGAGCTGCGGCTGCGCGCATACATCGAACTCAACGGGCTCGCGCCCGACGACGTGACCGTCGAAGCGGTCTTCGGTCGCAGCCGGGCCGACGAGACGATCGAGGGAGTGCGCCGAACGCCGCTGACTCCCGACCCGTCCGCGGCGGTGACGGATGCCGCGTCGACGGCTGGAGGGCCGCGGCTGTACACGGGTACGGTCATGCTCGACCGGGCGGGGGCGTTCGGGTACACGGTGCGGGTGCTGCCGCGGCATCCGCTGCTCGTCTCGCCTGCCGATCTCGGCCTGGTGGCCGTCGCGGACTGAGAGCCCTGCGCTGCGAAAGCTGCGGGTCAGCGTTCTCGGGCGATCGGCGCGTAGCGTCCCGAGGTCACCGCGATGAGGTCGTCGGGCGCGAGCTCGAGGTCGAGGCCGCGCCGGCCGCCCGACACGAAGATCGTCTCGGCGAGGATCGCGGTCTCGTCGAGCACGGTCGGCAGCGGCGTCTTCTGGCCGATCGGGCTGATGCCGCCCACCACGTAGCCCGTCTTGCGCTCGGCAATCGCAGGGTCGGCCATCCCGGCGCGCTTTCCGCCGAGCGCCTGCGCGAGTGCCTTCAGGTCGAGCTGCATGGCGACCGGGACGATGCCCACGGCGAGTGCGCCGTCCACGGTCGCGAGCAGCGTCTTGAACACCCGGGCCGGGTCGAGTCCGAGCTTCTCGGCCGCCTCGAGGCCGAAGGCCGCCGCCCGCGGATCGTGCTCGTAGGCGTGCACGGCGTACGGGATGCCCGCCCGGGTCAATGCGACCGTCGCGGGCGTGCCCGCTGCGGCATCCTCTCGCCTGGCCATCATTCGCCTCCGAGTGCCCGGAACAGGCGCATCGACTGCGCCGACATGTCGATCCGCTCCCGCGGCAGGTGTTCGCTCGCGACCGTGACCGTGTGTTCGTCGGCGGAATCCCAGAGGAGCAGGTACCCGGTCACCCCTTCGTGCTCGGGCAGCATCACCTCGGTGGGCTTCTCGTGGGCGTGCACGATCAGCAGGATGCGGTTGAACGGCTCGAACTCGGGCGTCGATGCGGCGAGGTACTGCAGCGTACGCTCAGCGGGATCGTTCCAGTCCTCGCTGGTCATGGTGTCCCCGTCGGCGTTGTACCAGTCCAGCTGGGAGGCGCTCGGCGTCGTCTCGCCGAGCACGCCGTAGCGCACCGGGCGAAGGGCGGGGTTCTCGTGGCGCAGGCGCACGAGCTGGCGTGCCGTGGACTCGAGGCCGGTGTCGCGCTCGTCGTCACGCCACGACAGCCAGGTCAGCGGGGAGTCGTGGCAGTAGGCGTTGTTGTTGCCGCGTTGGCTTCGGCCGTACTCGTCGCCCGCAGTGAGCATCGGCACGCCCGCCGACAGCATCACAGTGCCGAGCAGATTCCGGATGCTCCGCCGGCGCGCCGAGCGGATGACGGGATCGTCGGTCTCGCCCTCGACGCCGTGGTTGTAGGAACTGTTGTGGTCGTTGCCGTCCCGGTTGTGCTCGCCGTTGCCGAGGTTGTGCTTGACGTTGTAGGCGGTGAGATCGGCGAGCGTGAAGCCGTCGTGCGCGGTGACGAAGTTGACACTCGCGAGCGGTCCGCGCTCGACCGAGAACGTGTTCGCCGAGCCCGAGAGCCGTGCGGCGAATCGGCCGATTCCGCTTCCCGCGCTGCCCGTCTCGCGCTCGCGGCGCTGGTCGACGAGCCAGAAGTCGCGCATGCGGTCGCGGTATCGATCGTTCCACTCGGCGAAGCCCGCCGGGAACCCGCCCGTCTGCCAGCCGCCCGGGCCCACGTCCCACGGCTCGGCGATGAGCTTGGTGCGGCCGATCACAGGGTCCTCGAGCATCGCCTGCAGCAGCGGATGCCTTGGGGTGTATCCGCCGTGGTCGTCCCGGCCGAGGGTGACCGCGAGGTCGAGGCGGAAGCCGTCGACCTGCAACTCCTCGGCGAAGTACCGCATGGAGTCGAGTACGAGCCGCCGCGGCGCCTCGCGGCCGAAATCGACGGTGTTGCCGCATCCGGTGGTGTCGACGTAGCGACCGTGCGCGTCGTGCCGGTAGTACGAGGCGTTGTCGATGCCGCGGAACGAGAAGGTCGGGCCCTGGCGGCCCTCCTCGGCGGTGTGGTTGTAGACGACGTCGAGCACGACCTCGAGGCCGGCCTCGTGAAGGCGCCGCACCATGCCGGCGAACTCGCGCCGCACGGCGTGCGCCCCTTCGGCCTGGGCCGCGGCCGTCGCGTATGGCGTGTGCGCAGCGAAGAAGCCGAGCGTGTTGTAGCCCCAATAGTTGAGTTGACCCTGCCGCACGAGCCGCTGCTCGGTGACGAACGCCTGCACGGGGAGGAGCTCGATCGTCGTCACGCCGAGTCCCGTCAGGTACTCCAGGGACGCGTCGTGCGCGAGGCCGGCATAGGTGCCGCGGAGCGATGCGGGGATCGCGTCGTTGAGCTTCGAGAAGCCGCGCACATGCGCCTCGTAGATCACGGTGTGGTCGAGCGGCAACCTCGGGCTTGGCGGCGCCCGCCCAGTCGAACCCGTCCGCGGTGAGCGGTGAGAGCGCCACGCCGCGCCACGACCCGTCGGGCGCGGGTGCGAGGCCCCGGGCGTACGGGTCGAGCAACGTGTGCGCCGGGTTGAAGGCGTGGTCGCGCCCGGCCGGGCCGTCGACGCGGAGCCCGTAGCGGGCGCCGGGCACCAGCGCGGCGGACGAACCCTCCCAGACGCCGTGGACGTCGCGGACCAGCGACGTGCGCTCGACCGCCCATTCGAGGTCCCCGTCGTCGAAGACCTCGAGGTCGATCGACGTCGCGTGCTCGGACCAGACCCTGATGCGGCCGCCGTCGATGCCCGTCCGCACGCCGAGGTCGCGGAGGGGATCGGGCGCAGACATGCGATCTAGAGTAGTTCGTGGGTATCCGGTTCCCGGTCAGGAGGTGCTCGATGGGCCGTCGCGGCACGGTGTACCTCGACCATGCGGCCACCACGCCCCTCCGGCGGGAGTCGATCGACGCCGTCACCTCCGCGCTTCGCGTCGTCGGCAATCCGTCGTCGATCCACAGCGCCGGCCAGGAGGCGAGACGCCTGCTCGAGGAGTCGCGCGAACAGGTCGCGGCGACGGTCGGCGCCGACCCCATCGAGGTCGTGTTCACGGGCGGCGGCACCGAGGCCGTGAACCTCGGCATCAAGGGCCTCTTCTGGCGCAGGCGCGCGGATGCCGGCGCCCGACGCGTTCTCGTTCCGGCCGGCGAGCACCACGCCACGATCGACGCGCTCGACTGGCTCGCCGGCATCGACGGTGCCGAGGTGGAGGAGCTCCCGCTCGACGAGCTCGGCCGGCTCCGCATCGACGCGCTCGCCGCGGCACTCGAGCGGGATGCGGCATCCGTCGCACTCATCACGATGCTCTGGGCGAACAACGAGGTCGGCACGATCGAACCGGTGCGGGAGGCTGCCGAGCTGGCGGCACGGGCGGGCGTGCCGCTGCACGTCGACGCGATCGCCGCGTACGGCCATGTGCCGATCGACCTGCACGGCATCCGCGAGCGGACCGACGCGCCCGCGGGCGCCGGGCTCGTCGCGATCAGCGTCTCGGCGCACAAGATCGGCGGGCCGGTCGGGATCGGCGCGCTCGTGCTGGATCGGTCGACCCCGATCGAGCCGCTGCTCCACGGCGGCGGTCAGCAGCGGCGTATCCGCTCGGGCACGCAGGACGTCGCCGCGGCGGCGGGATTCGCGGCCGCGGCGCGCGTGGCATCCGCCGGTCGCGAGGGCGAGAACGCACGGATGTCGGCGCTGCGCGACCGCCTCATCGCGGGCGTCGCCGCGTCCGTGCCCGAGGCGAGGCTGTCGGGCGACCCCGACCCCGCCGGTCGCCTGCCGAACAACGCGCACTTCTCCTTCCCCGGATGCGAGGGCGACTCACTGCTCTTCCTCCTCGACGCCGCGGGCGTCGCCGTGTCGACCGGATCGGCGTGCCAGGCGGGCGTGCCCGAGCCCTCGCACGTGCTGATGGCCATGGGCCGCGACGAGGTCGAGGCCCGCGGTGCGCTGCGCGTCACCCTCGGGTACGACACGAGCACCGCAGACGTCGACGCGTTCCTCGCCGCGCTGCCGGGCGCGTACGCCCACGCGGCGAAGGCCGGGCTCGCGGCGCGCGCGACGTCGTTCGACCGCTGAGCCCGCCTACCTGCCCGAGCCGCTTCTCGGGCGCGTTGCCCAGTTCTGCTCAGATCCGGGCGACTCGGGGGCGGCCCACCGTCGTGTTGCCCAGTTCTGCGCAGATCCGGGCGACTCGGGGGCGGCCCACCGTCGGTTGCCCAGTTCTGCGCAGATTCGGGCGACTCAGCGCGGGGCATCCGTTCAGAAGGGCCTGCATACACTGGACGGGTGAAGGTTCTCGCAGCGATGAGCGGCGGCGTCGACAGCGCCGTCGCTGCAGCGCGTGCCGTCGACGCGGGCCATGACGTGGTCGGGGTGCACCTCGCGCTCAGTCGCATGCCCGGCACGCTGCGCACCGGCAGCCGCGGCTGCTGCACGATCGAGGACTCGATGGATGCCCAGCGCGCCGCGAACGTGCTCGGCATCCCGTACTACGTGTGGGACTTCTCCGAGCGGTTCAAGGCCGACGTGGTCGACGACTTCGTCGCGGAGTACTCCGCCGGCCGCACCCCCAATCCGTGCATGCGCTGCAACGAGCGCATCAAGTTCGCCGCCCTGCTCGAGAAGGCGCTCGCGCTGGGCTTCGACGCCGTGTGCACGGGTCACTACGCCGCGATCGTCACGGATGCCGCGGGCAACCGCGAGCTCCATCGCGCGAGCGCCTGGGCGAAGGACCAGAGCTACGTGCTCGGCGTGCTCACAGCCGAGCAGCTCGCGCACGCGTACTTCCCGCTCGGCGACACCCCCTCCAAGCAGCTGGTGCGCGAGGAGGCCGCTCGTCGCGGCCTCTCGGTCGCGCAGAAGCCCGATTCGCACGACATCTGCTTCATCTCCGACGGCGACACGAAGGGCTGGCTCGCCGAGCGCGTCGGCGTGGCGACGGGCGACATCGTCGACCGCTCGGGCACGGTCGTGGGTGCACACGAGGGTGCGCACGCCTACACGGTGGGCCAGCGCCGCGGTCTCCACCTCGGCGTGCCAGCGCCCGACGGTCGCCCGCGCTTCGTGCTCGAGGTTCGGCCGAAGGAGAACACGGTCGTGGTCGGCCCGAAGGAGGCGCTCGCCACCGCCGAGATCGCCGGGTCGCGGTTCACGTGGGCCGGCCTTCCGCCGGCGGATGCCGCGACCCCGTTCGGGTGCGAGGTGCAGATCCGCGCGCACGCCGACCCCGTGCCCGCCGTGGCGGTCGTCGCCGACGGCGAGCTCGTGATCACCCCGGAGCATCCGCTCGACGGCGTCGCGCCGGGCCAGACCGCCGTCGTGTACCTCGGCGCCCGCGTGCTCGGCCAGTGCACGATCGACCGCACCGTGAGTGCGGTGCCCGCGTCGGCCTGAGCTGCCGCCGGATGCCTCGGCCAGAGGCTGCGGCATCCGCCCACGGTGCCCGGATCGCGCAGGCGGCACCTGGGTCGACGCCTCGCCGCTGTAGCCTGTTTCCCGTAGATTCGCTGGCGCTACCCCCGGCGCCCGATCGAGTGACGAGGAGACTCCGTGACGTACCCACGTGACCTTGCCGAGGCATACCAGAACCCTGCCGCGCCGTTCCGGAACCTGGACCCTACGCCCACCGAGACCCTCCCCGGGTCGGGCGCGTGGGACGAGGCCGACCTTCCCCCGCTCACCGCCGAAGAGGTCATCGAACGCCAGCGGCAGAAGTTCGGCGGAATGAAGATCGGCTCGGCCTTCTTCGGGTGGCTCACCGCCATGGGCATCGTGGCGATCCTCGGCGTGCTCTTCGCCGCAACGGGCGTCGCACTCGGGCTCGGCCCGGTTCTGAACCCCGGGGCATCGTCGGCAGGCGACGTCCCCCTCGATTTGGACACGCTCCGCTGGATCGTCGCCGGTGTGCTGCTCGTGATCGACCTCGTCGCCTTCTACTGCGGCGGCTACGTCGCCGGGCGCATGGCGCGCTTCAGCGGCGTCCTGCAGGGTCTCGCCGTCTGGCTGTGGGCCATCGTCATCGCGCTCGTGGTGGCCGGCGCCGGCTGGGGGCTGAGCAGCGTGTACGACCTCCCGGTCGACCTGCCCGCGTTCCCGCGAATCCCGGTCCCCGAGGACGTCCTCTTGATCGCGGGCATCATCGCAGCGGTCGTCGTCGCCCTCGTGAGCCTCGGCGGCGCCATCCTGGGCGGCATTGTCGGGGTCCGATACCACCGACGCGTCGATCGTGCCGGCCTGGAGGACTAGCGAGCGCCTTCCGAAGGGGTTCGGCGGACGTCGCAGGTGTGAAGAGGCACCGCCTGTCAAGGCCTGTGTGGACGCGTGGCCATTCGCGTAGATTCGCGCTGCGCCGACACCACGGCGAGAGTTCCAACGACGAGGAGGTTCCATCGTGAGTACCCCACGAGATCCCGCCGAGCGTTACACCGACGGACCGGTCACGGCACGGGGCGACACCAAGGCCATGCCCGCCACCGATCGCGACCACGACGGCGTGGACGACCGGCGGGAGGTCATCGACCGCGACCGCGACGGCGTGGACGACCGCCGCCAGGCAGTCGATCCCGTTGCGGATCGGCGGGAGGTCGTCGCCCGCCAGCGCGAGGCGTTCGGCGGCGTGAAGGTCGGAGCGGCCTTCTTCGGCTGGCTCACCGCAGTCGGGACCGCGACGCTGCTCACGGCCCTCCTCGCGGCGACGGGCGCAGCACTCGGGCTCGGCGCGGAGGACGTCGATGCGGCCGCCGACCAGGTCGGGTTGAACGCCGATGCGATCGGCTGGATCGGCGCGATCTCGCTGCTCGTCATCCTGTTCGTCGCGTACTACTGCGGCGGTTACGTCGCCGGACGCATGGCGCGCTTCAGCGGCGTCAAGCAGGGCCTCGCCGTGTGGGTGTGGGCGCTCGTCATCGCGATCGTCGTCGCCCTGCTCGGGGTCCTGATCGGCAGCCAGTTCGACGTCTTCGCCGACCTGAACGTGTTCCCACGTATCCCCGTGAGCGAAGGCGATCTCACCGTGGCAGGAATCGTCACGGCGATCCTCGTCGCCCTCGCGAGCCTCGGAGGCGCCATCCTCGGCGGCATGGCGGGAACGCACTACCACCGCAAGGTCGACCGCGCCGGTTTCGAGGCGTAGCGCATCGCGCCCGACGCATCCGGATGCCGCAGGAGTAGTGCGACACTCTTCGTGATCGCGGGCATTGGCACGTAACCGCGCGACTCGAGCAGCGCGTGCCAGTGCCCGCGCGGGCGCTCCATTTCGGCAGCAGGAGTCTGGGTGGCCATGTGGTCGGGATTCCCTTGGTACTCGAAGGGCCCGCGTGACCGAGCGACGTGATCTCGTGTGTCGCGGCGTCGGAGGGCACTCCTAGGATGGCCCTGTGAGCGACATCCCAGCCGACTTCGAGACCGCCCGCGCCGAAGCGGATGCACTCGCCGAACGCATCGAGCGCCACCGAACGGCGTACTACTCCGAGGGCGTGAGCCTCGTGAGCGACGCCGAATACGATGTCGACTTCCACCGACTCGAGGCGCTGGAGCGGGCGTTCCCAGAGCTCGCCGGTCAAGACAGTCCGACACAACAGGTCGGTGCCGCACTCGTGTCGGCCGGGTTCCCATCGCATGAGCATGCCGAGCGCATGTTGAGCCTCGACAACGTGTTCTTGGTCGAGGAGTTCCGCGAGTGGGCGGCGAAAGCCGAGCGGGCCGCGGGTCGCGCGGTGCACTGGCTCAGCGAGCTCAAGATCGATGGGCTCGCCATCAGCCTCGCATACCGAGACGGGGTGCTCGAGACCGCGACGACTCGCGGCGACGGCCGTGTCGGCGAGGACATCACCGAGAACGTCGAGTGGGTCCCCGTCATCCCGCAGCGGCTCACGGGCGAGGGGTACCCGCCGTTCTTCGAGGTGCGTGGCGAGGTGTTCCTCCGATCCGAAGACTTCGAGGCGCTCAACCGTCGGCAGCATGAGCTGCAGGCCGCGTTTGCCGCCGACCAGCGGGCAAAGGGCCGGGCGGAGGACGCGATCCCCACGAAGTTCCCCGAGTTCGCGAATGCCCGAAACACCGCGGCGGGCAGCATCCGTCAGCGGCGCGAGAATAAGTCGCCCGGCCAGCTCGCGCTGATGCGCGACCGCCTCGCGCGGCTCTCGATGTACCTGCACGGCATCGGCGCGTGGCAGCGTCCTCCGGTCGAGTCGCAGTCCGACATCTACGGGTTGCTGGCTCAGTGGGGCCTGCCGATGTCGCCGCACACGAGAGTTTTCGGGTCGGTCGACGAGGTTGTGGAATTCATTGAGCACTGGGGCGAGCATCGCCACGACGTCGAGCACGAGATCGACGGGATCGTCGTCAAGATCGACGAGCTGGCCCTCCACGCGGAACTCGGCGAGACGAGCCGCGCACCCAGGTGGGCGATCGCGTACAAGTACCCGCCCGAGGAGGTGCACACCAAGCTCATCGACATCGCGGTCGCCATTGGACGCACGGGGCGCGCGACGCCGTTCGCGATCATGGCGCCGGTGAAGGTGGCGGGCAGCACCGTGCGGCAGGCAACGCTGCACAATCAGGAGGTCGTCAAGGCCAAGGGCGTGATGATCGGCGACACGGTCGTGCTCCGTAAGGCGGGCGACGTGATCCCGGAGATCCTTGGTGCGGTCGAGCAGCTCCGCGATGGAACCCAGCGCGAGTGGCACATGCCTGCCGATTGTCCGGAGTGCGGAACCCCGCTGCGGCCGATGAGGGTGGGCGACATCGATCTCCGGTGCCCGAACGCGAAGTCGTGCCCGGCGCAGGTGCGAGGGCGCGTCGAGCACATCGGTTCGCGCGGTGCCCTCGACGTCGAGGCGCTCGGCGAGGTCACTGCTGCAGCGCTGACCCAGCCCGAGTTCCCCGAGGAGCCGCCACTCGTCACCGAAGCGCGGCTGTTCGAGCTCACCGTCGACGAGCTCGTGCCGATCGTGGTCGTCGTGCGCGATCCCGAGACCGGTGAGCCGAAGGTCGACGACAAAACCGGCGTGCCGGTCCGGCGCGCGCCCTTCCAGAGGATCACTCGTCAGGCAACCAGGTCCCGGCCGGCCGAGTACGCCCCGTCGGGAGCCGCAACCAAGCTGATCGACGAACTCGACAAGGCCAAGACGAAGCCGCTGTGGCGCATCCTCGTCTCGCTGAACATCCGGCACGTAGGGCCGGTCGCCGCCCGTGCACTCGCCGACCACTTCGGTTCGCTCGACGCCATCCGCGCGGCCTCCCGCGAGGAACTCGCCGAGGTCGAGGGGGTCGGCCCGATCATCGCCGACGCGCTCATCGAGTGGTTCGACGTCGATTGGCATCTCGAGATCGTCGAACGCTGGGCCGCGGCGGGCGTGCAGTTCGCGACCCCGGGGCATCCCGGACCGGGAGCGGCGGGCGAGGGCGGGGGAGTGCTCGCAGGGATCACGGTGGTCGCCACGGGCTCCCTCGACGGGTTCACGCGGGAAGGAGCCCAGGAGGCAATCATCGCCGCCGGTGGCAAGGCAGCGTCGAGCGTGTCGAAGAACACCGACTTCGTCGCGGCCGGGCCCGGGGCGGGGTCGAAGCTCGCCAAGGCGGAGGCCCTCGGCATCCGCGTCCTCGACGCCGCGCAGTTCGCTCGGCTCGTGTCCGAAGGGCCGGGCGCGCTCGACACCTGATCCGGAGCAGGGGAATGCGTGGCGGGGGGCTCCTGCCCGCAGGGAACCGTGACCCGCCCACCGAGAGAACCGAGCGCCCACCGATAGAATCGGTGCATCCCCATCCCGACCCGACGGAGCAGCATGTCTGAAATCAGTGCGGAGCAGGTGGCGCATCTCGCGAACCTCGCCCGCATCGCGCTCACCGACGAAGAGATCGAGCACCTGACGGCGGAGCTCGGCCAGATCATGCGGGCGGTCGAGAAGGTGAGCGAGGTCGCGACGCCCGACGTGCCGCCGACGAGCCACCCGATCCCGATGCGGAACGCCTTCCGCGACGACGCCGTCGGCGACAACGTGCTGACCGCCGGGCAGGCGCTCTCGGGTGCTCCCGAGTCCGACGGCTCGCGCTTCGTCGTGTCCGCGATCCTGGGGGAGGAGCAGTGAGTGACCTGGTCCGCCTGTCCGCGGCCGAGCTCGGCGAGCGCCTCGCAGCGGGCGACGTCTCCTCGGTCGATGTGACTCGTGCGCACCTCGACCGCATCGCCGCGGTCGACGGCGCAGTCCACGCGTTCCTCCACGTCGACGGCGAGCGTGCGCTCGAGACGGCCGCCGATGTCGACCGCCGCCGCGCCGCGGGCGAGCCGCTCGGCGTGCTCGCCGGCGTACCGATCGCGATCAAGGACGTGCTCGTCACCGAGGGCATGCCCTCGACCGCGGGCTCGCGCATCCTCCAGGGCTGGGTCCCGCCCTACGACGCCACGCCCGTGCGCCGTGTGCGGGAGGCGGGCATGATCCCGCTCGGCAAGACGAACATGGACGAGTTCGCCATGGGCTCGTCGACCGAGCACTCGGCCTACGGCCCCACGCACAACCCGTGGGACCTCGAGCGCATCCCGGGTGGCTCGGGCGGCGGCTCCGCGGCAGCCGTGGCCAGCTTCGAGGCGCCGCTCGCGCTCGGCAGCGACACGGGCGGCTCGATCCGCCAGCCGGCGCATGTCACGGGCACGGTCGGCGTGAAGCCCACCTATGGTGCGGTCAGTCGCTACGGCTCGATCGCCCTCGCGTCCTCGCTCGACCAGATCGGCCCGGTCACGCGCACCGTGCTCGACGCGGCGCTGCTGCACGACGTCATCGCCGGGCACGACCCGCACGACTCCACCTCCATCCCCGAGGTGTGGCCGTCCATGGCCGAGGCCGTGCGGCGAGCGGATGTCGCAGGCCTTCGCATCGGCGTCGTCAAGGAGCTCGACTCCGACGGATTCCAGGCGGGCGTGCGGCAGCGCTTCCACGAGGCGCTGGAGCTCCTCGAGCGCAACGGCGCCGAGATCGTGGAGGTGTCGGCCCCGAACTTCGAGTACGCGATCGCCGCCTACTACCTGATCCTGCCGGCCGAGGCCTCCTCGAACCTCGCGAAGTTCGACTCGGTGCGCTTCGGCCTGCGGGTCACGCCGGCGGGCGGCGGCACGGTCGAGCAGGTCATGGCGGCCACGCGCGAAGCGGGCTTCGGACCCGAGGTCAAGCGGCGAATCATCCTCGGCACCTATGCCCTCTCCGCCGGGTACTACGACGCGTACTACGGCAGTGCGCAGAAGGTGCGCACGCTCGTGCAGCGCGACTTCGACGCCGCGTTCGCGAATGTCGACGTGCTCGCGACACCCACCGCGCCGACGACCGCGTTCAAGCTCGGCGAGAAGCTCGACGACCCGCTCGCGATGTACCTCAACGACGTCGCGACCATCCCGGCGAACCTCGCGGGCGTGCCCGGCATCTCGGTGCCGGCGGGCCTTGCACCAGAGGACGGCCTGCCCGTCGGCATCCAGTTCCTCGCTCCCGCCCGCGAGGACGCCCGGCTCTACAACGTCGGCGGGACGCTCGAGCGGTTGCTCCTCGCCGAGTGGGGTGGGCCGATCCTCGATCGCGCTCCCGACCTCAGCACCCATGAACTGCTCGCGACCGAGGAGGGCGCCGTCTGATGGCCCGCGCAGAACTGATGGACTACGACAAGGCCCTGGAGCTCTTCGAACCGGTCATCGGACTCGAGGTGCATGTCGAGCTCAACACCGTGACGAAGATGTTCTCGGGCGCGCCGAACCCGGCGAACGCCAAGTACCACGGTGCTGACCCGAACACCCTCGTCACGCCGGTGTGCCTCGGCCTGCCGGGGTCGCTCCCCGTGGTCAACGGCGAGGCGGTGCGCTCCTCGATCGCGCTCGGGCTCGCGCTGGGCTGCTCGATCGCCGAATCGAGCCGCTTCGCGCGCAAGAACTACTTCTATCCCGACCTCGCCAAGAACTACCAGATCTCGCAGTACGACGAGCCCATCGCGTTCGAGGGTGAGGTCGAGGTGGAGCTCGCGAACGGCCGTGTCTTCCGGGTGCCGATCGAGCGGGCGCACATGGAGGAGGACGCCGGCAAGCTCACGCACGTCGGCGGCACGACGGGCCGCATCCACGGCGCCGAGTACTCACTCGTCGACTACAACCGCGCGGGCGTGCCACTCGTCGAGATCGTCACGAAGCCGATCTTCGGTGCGGAGGCGGATGCTCCCGCGCTTGCGAAAACGTACGTGTCCACGATCCGCGACATCGCGCTCTCGCTCGGCATCTCCGAGGCGCGGATGGAGCGCGGCAACCTGCGGTGCGACGCCAACGTCTCGCTCCGGCCGCGTGGTGCGCAGGCCCTCGGCATCCGCACCGAGACCAAGAACGTCAACTCGTTCCGTTCGATCGAGCGCGCGGTGCGTCACGAGATCCAGCGGCAGGCCGCGATCCTCGCGAAGGGCGGTACGATCACGCAGGAGACCCGTCACTGGCACGAGGACTCGGGCACGACCAGCCCGGGCCGGCCCAAGTCCGACGCCGACGACTACCGCTACTTCCCCGAGCCCGACCTGCTGCCGGTGGTTCCGACGAAGGAGCTCATCGAGGAACTGCGCGCCGCGCTGCCCGAGCCGCCCGCGGCGCACCGCCGCCGACTGAAGGCCGAGTGGGGCTTCAGCGATCTCGAGTTCCAGGATGTCGTGAACGGGGGCCTGCTCGTCGAGGTCGAGAAGACCGTGGCCGCCGGTGCATCGCCCGCCGCCGCCCGCAAGTGGTGGACCGGCGAGCTCACCCGTGTCGCGAACACACGGGCGACGGATGCCGCGTCGCTCGCGACGCCCGAGCAGGTCGCCGAGCTCGCAGCCCTCGTGGGCGCCGGCACGCTCACCGATCGGCTCGCCCGGCAGGTGCTCGAGGGCGTCGTCGCCGGTGAGGGGTCGCCGCAGGAGATCGTGGACGCCCGCGGGCTCGCCGTCGTGTCCGAGGACGGCGCGCTCGTTGCCGCGATCGACGATGCGCTCGCGTCGCAGCCCGACGTGCTCGCGAAGATCCGCGACGGCAAGGTCCAGGCGGCAGGCGCGGTGATCGGCGCCGTCATGAAGGCGATGCACGGCAAGGCGGATGCCGCGCGCGTGCGCGAACTGGTGCTCGAACGCGCGAACGGCGGCGGCGACTGACGCAGCGGTCTCCTCGCGCGCGGCACCGGTCCCGCTCGACTCACAGCGCGCTCAATGCTGGCGACAGTAGATTAGTCACCCCTTCACGAATGACGAGGACATCATGGGCTTCTTCGACCGACTGTTCGGCGCACCCGATGACCGAGCGGCACAGCCCGCCCAGCGCGTACCTCAGGCGCGCCAGCTGAGCGAGGACGAGCTCGCCATCGAGCGCTACCGCTACCTGCTCCGCACGGCGCCGCCCGAGTCCATCGAGGCGGTGCACGCCGAGGCGTTCGCCAAGTTGACGCCCGAGCAGCGGCAACAGGTGTATCGCTCGCTGGCGGAGCAGGCACCGCCCGGAGAGCGCATCGTCTCCGATGACGCGTCGGCACTCGCCCGCGCCGCGACCCGTGCCGAGCTCCGCCAGCCCGGCACCCTGGAGCGCACCTTCGCGAACGCGGATGCCGGGCGCGGGCGCGGCAGCTTCGGGGGCCCGTCGTTCGGGTCGATGTTCGGCGGCTCGCTGCTCGGATCCATCGCGGGCGTGGTCGTGGGCTCTGCCATCGCGCAGGCCTTCCTGCCCGATGCCTCGAGCTCCGAGGCCGGTGCGGATGGCGACGCGGGCGCTGACTCCGGTGGCGACGCGGGTGCCGACTCCGGCGCCGACGCGTCGGCCGACGGCGGTGGCGATTTCGGCGGCGACTACGGTGGTGGCGATTTCGGCGGCGGCGACTTCGGCGGCGGCGACTTCGGGGGCGACTTCGGCTTCTGAGCCCCGCGTCATCGGGGACCCCGGCCGGACCGGGCCGGCGATGACGGCGGCAACCGGTACGGTCGCAGCATGAGCAAGCAGGACGGCTCGTCGAGGCAGGTGACGACCGGCCCGGTCGACGATTCGGCCACCCCGATCCTGCACGTCGACATGGACGCGTTCTTCGTGTCCGTCGAACTTCTCAAGCGCCCAGATCTCCTCGGAAAGCCCGTACTCGTGGGCGGCGTTGCGGGCCGCGGCGTCGTGGCCGCTGCGAGCTACGAGGCGCGCCGCTTCGGCGTGAACTCCGCGATGCCCATGTCGATGGCGCTGCAGCGGTGCCCGAACGCGGTCGTGCTGCGTGGCGACTACGCGAGCTACGCGAAGTACTCGAGGCAGGTCATGGCGATCTTCGAGCAGATCACGCCGCTGGTGGAACCGCTCTCGATCGACGAGGCGTTCCTCGACGTGTCGGGTGCACGCCGCCTGCACGGGAGCCCCGCCGAGATCGCCTGGACCATCCGTGAGCGGGTTCACGGCGAGACCGGCCTCACCTGCTCGATCGGCGTCGCGGCCACCAAGTACGTGGCGAAGGTCGCGTCGAGTCGAGCCAAGCCCGACGGCATGCTCGTCGTCCCCGCTGCCGAGACCGTCGAGTTCCTGCATCCGCTGCCCGTCTCTGCCCTGTGGGGCGTCGGGCGGGTCACCGAGGCATCCCTCACCCGACTCGGCCTGCGAACGGTGGGCGATGTCGCGGCGATGCCGCACGCCGCCCTCGAGCGCGCCGTCGGTCCCGCGCTCGCGGCGCGGCTCGGCCGACTCGCCAACGGCATCGACCCGCGCGACGTGCACACGACGCGCACCGAGAAGAGCATCGGCCACGAGAACACCTTCGGCCACGATCTCGTCGACCCGGTCGAGATCCGGCGCGAGCTGCTTCGGCTGTCGAGCAACGTCGCCGTGCGGCTCCGCAAGGCGGGTCTCGTGGGGCGCACGGTGACCCTCAAGGTCCGGTACGGGGACTTCCGCACGATCACCCGGTCGCGCACGCTGGCCGAGCCCACGGATGTCGCGCGCCGCATCTACGACGAGGCATCCGACGCCCTCACCGAGCTGGTCGGCGACGGGGCAAGGGTGCGCCTGATCGGCGTGCGGGCCGAGCACCTGCGGCCGTCGGGCGGCGGCGCGATGCTCTGGGACCCCGACGAGGAGTGGCGCGATGCCGAGCGCACGATCGACGAGGTCACCGCGAAGTTCGGCAAAGGCGCCGTGCGGCCTGCCACGCTCGTTCGTCCCGGCGACGAGCGTCGAGGTGACCGACCACGGCCGGGGGACGACGACACCGAGGCGGCGGCCTCGGGCTGGGGGTGGTAGCCCGCGGCGTCGGCGAGTACCGTGGCGGCATGGCTGAACTCGTACTGGAACTCGCAGGGACCGTCTCGGGCGTCGGCGTGAAGACGTCGTACGGCGAGGTGGTCGAAATCGACGGCACCAAGGTCATTCCCGTGGCGCTGGGCTACTACGGCTTCGGCGGCGGCGGCGGCAAGGACCAGCGGGGAGATGAGGGCAGCGGCGGTGGCGGCGGTGGCGTGTCCATTCCCCTCGGCGCATACGTCGGCAAGCGCGGCGACGTGCGCTTCGAGCCGAACGTGATCGGGCTGTTCGTCGTGGCCACTCCGCTCGTGTGGGTGATCGGCAAGTCGCTGAGCGCGATCATCCGCGCGCTCAAGCGCTGACGGCGGGCATCTCCGCCTCGCTACGCAGCACGTCCGGCGCCCGAACGACTGCGTCGGCGTGAGCGTATACTCGTTCACGAACACGGGAGTCCGGTGAGCCGGGCTGAGAGGAAGGTTCTCAACCTTCGACCGTCGAACCTGATCTGGGTCATGCCAGCGCAGGGAGGGCAGCGCATCTCATATCCCGTGCCTCTTTCGTCGAACGGAAAGGGCACGACAGTGCACGCAACGACCACTTCATCCGGATCCACCATGCGCCCGGGTGCGCATCGACTCCGCTGGCGCGTCGTCGACATCGTGGTGGCCAGCGTCATCGGCGTCGCCGTCGGCGTCGTCTTCTGGGCATGGGGGGTCGCCTGGGGCTCCGTTTCGGCGCCGATCGGCGCACTGCTCCCCGGACTACAGGCTGCCCCCGCGGCCGTCTGGCTCATCGCCGGCGTCCTCGGTGGGCTGGTCATCCGCAAGCCGGGCGCAGCGGTGTACACCGAACTCGTCGCGGCGAGCGTCTCGGCGCTCATCGGCACCCAGTGGGGACTGCTGACGATCGAGGCCGGTATCGTGCAGGGGCTCGGCGCCGAACTCGTGTTCGCGCTGTTCCTGTACCGCAACTGGCGGCTTCCGGTTGCGCTGCTCGCGGGAGCGGGCGCGGGCCTCGCGATGGCGGTCAACGACCTCGTCATCTGGTATGCGGGCGCGGCTCCCACCTTCGCGATCGTCTACACGATCTCGGCGGTCGTCGGCGGCGCCCTCATCGCGGGCGGCCTGTCCTGGCTCGCCATGCGCGGCCTCGCCCGGGCGGGCGCACTCGACCGGTTCGCCGCGGGACACGAGCTCCGGGCGGTCTGACATGGTGACGCGCGACGCGTCGGCCCAGAGCCCTGCCTCCGTCACGGCGCGAGGATGGGGCTGGCGGCACGGCGGGCGACGAGCTCCGGCGGTGCACGACCTCGACCTCGACATCCGCCCCGGCGAACGCGTTCTGCTGCTCGGTGCGTCGGGCTCGGGCAAGTCGACGCTGCTGCATGGGCTGGCCGGCGTGCTCGGCGGGGACGACGAGGGGGAGACCGTCGGCGAGCTGCTCGTGGACGGACGCGCTGCCCGGGCGTCGCGGGGGCGCTCGGGCCTCGTGATGCAGGACCCCGACGCCCAGGTGGTCATGGCGCGACTCGGCGACGACGTGGCCTTCGGGCTCGAGAACCTCGGGTGGCCGCGCGAGGGCATCTGGCCGCGCGTGCGGTGGGCGCTCGATGCGGTCGGGCTCGACCAGCCGCTGCACCACGCCACCAGCGCACTCTCGGGCGGGCAGCGACAGCGGCTCGCGCTGGCGGGCGTGCTCGCCATGCGTCCGGGGCTGCTCCTGCTCGACGAGCCGACGGCGAACCTCGATCCCGCAGGCGTGGTCGACGTACGCGACGCGGTCGCACGGATCGCCGATGAGACGGGCGCGACGCTCGTGGTCGTCGAGCACCGCGTGTCGGTCTGGCTCCCTGTCGTGGATCGCATCATCGTGCTCGCCGCGGGCGGCGGACTCCTCGCCGATGGGCGACCCGATGAGGTGCTCGGATCCCGCTCGGCGGAGCTCCGTGCCGCCGGTGTCTGGTTGCCGGACGAGGTGCCGTGGCACGCGCCCGCCCCGGCAGCCGCGTCGGGGCATCCGCTGCTCGAAGCCGCGGGACTGGACGTCGCACGGGTGGCTGGCTCGCCCGTGCTGCGCGACGTCGACGCCCGGGTCGACGCCGGCCGCGTCCTCGCCGTGACCGGTCCGAACGGCGTGGGCAAGTCGACGCTCGCCCTGACGCTCGCCGGCCTGCTGCGCCCCGAGCGTGGCCGGCTGGAGCCTGGCGCCGCGCTCGCCGGCGGCCTGCGCGGCGAGCCGTGGCAGTGGCGCTCGCGCGACCTGCTCACTCGCATCGGCACGGTCTTCCAGAGCCCCGAGCACCAGTTCCTCACCGGATCGGTGCGGTCCGAACTCGAGGTGGGACCGCGTGCGCTCAGGGTTCCCGCCCTGAACGGGCAGCCCGCGTCGACGAACTGCTCGCCGCGCTGCGGCTCGATCACCTCGCCGAGGCGAACCCGTTCACGCTGTCCGGCGGAGAGCAGCGACGATTGTCGGTCGCGAGCGTGATCGCCGCCCAACCGCGGATGCTGGTGCTCGACGAGCCGACGTTCGGTCAGGATGCCACGACCTGGCGCGAGCTCGCGAGGCTCATCGTGAGCCTGCGCGACGAGGTGGGCGTGGGCGTGGTCGCGGTCACCCACGACACCTCGTTCGTGGACGCGGTCGCCGACCAGCGACTCGAGATCGGCACGCTCCCGGATGTCCCGGCCACCGAGCGGGCGGATGCCGTGAACGCCGGGCGCACTCCGCGTACGGCATCCGACCGCCTGCCGCTCGACGCCGAAGGCCGACGATGAGCATCGCCGCCGTTCGGACCGACCTGCCGCTCGCGACGGTGAATCCGGTCGCGAAGGTTGCCGCGACCGTGCCGCTCAGCATCGTGCTCGTGCTGAGCCTGGACCCGGTGTCGGCGACGGTCGCGATCATCTGCGAGATCGTGCTGTTCACCGCCGTCGGGCTCGGGGGACTGCTGTGGTCGCGGCGTACGCTGCCGGTGTGGGTCGCCGCGCCCCTCACGGGACTCAGCATGGTGCTCTACGGCGCCCCGTCCGGCGAGCTGTTGTGGGAGTTCGGCGTCATCCACATCACCGAGGGCTCGGTGCAGATCGGCCTGGCCACGACCGCGCGCGTCATCGCGATCGCCCTTCCCGCCGTCGTGCTGTTCCTCACCATCGACCCGACGGATTTCGCCGACGGCCTGGCCCAGACACTGCGCCTGCCGTCCCGGTTCGTGCTCGGCGCACTGGCGGCCCTGCGCCTCGTCGGTTCCTCGATCGACGACTGGCGCACCCTCAGCCTCGCGCGGCGCGCCCGTGGAGTCGGCGATCACGGCGCGATCCTGCGCGGACTCGGCCAGGCGTTCGCCCTGCTCGTGCTCGCGATCCGCAGGGGCAGCACTCTCGCCAGCGCGATGGAGGCCAGGGGGTTCGGTGCACCAGGGAAACGCACATGGGCGCGCGAGGCGCGATTCGGGCTCCGGGAATGGGTCGTCATCGGGGTCGGATGCCTCGTCGCCGCATTGTCGGCGACCGTGGCCGTCGCGACTGGGAGCTGGAATGTCATCTGGGCGTGAGCGCGGCACCTCTGACGGGCCTGCTCGGGACGCCTCCCCGGCCGGCGACGGTGAACCAGCCGCTTCGGCGATCACGGCCGTGCTCGCGGCGGTGCGAGGCATCCGGGCCCCGCTCGTGCTCATCGACGGGCCGAGCGGCGCCGGCAAGTCCACACTCGCCGACGCGGTGCTCGCCCGATGGCCGGGACGGAGGCCGACCCTCGTGCGACTCGACGACGTCTATCCCGGATGGTCGGGACTCGAGCGGGCCGGTGCGATGCTCGCACGCACCCTGGTGCCCGCGAACCGGCGCGGTGCGGTCGGCTCCTGGCGCCGGTGGGACTGGGCTCGCGACCGACCAGGTCAACTCGAGCGGGTGCGTCCAGGCGGTGGAGGACTGGTCGTGGAGGGTTGCGGGGCCTTCGCAACGGCAGGGGTGGCGGTCGAGGCCGTGCGGATCTGGGTCGACGCGGCCGATGCGGTGCGCAAGCGTCGGGCGCTGGATCGCGACGGCGGCGCCTACGACCCGTTCTGGAACCTGTGGGAGGGGCAGTGGCGCCGTCACGTGCGGCGCACATCGCCCGAGCGGCTGGCGGCTGTGCGCCTCGAGGGGGTCCTGACGAGCGGATCGAGCACCACCCGGTCGCGGGCGCTGCTGCGCTCGCCACAGCGTGAGGGCTAACGTAGTGCCATGAGGGCAGACACGGGTGCAGCACAGTACGTCGCCGAGTTCATCGACGGCCCGCTCGAGGGCGAGTTCGAGCACCGCGTACTCGTGGGCGGCAAGCCCGAGTCGCGCGTGGGCATGATGGCCGCCGTCGACGGCCTCGAGTCGCTGTTCTGGTACGACGCGGTCGACGAGCGCGAGATCAACGGCCAGCTGCGAGTGCGGTTCCGCTTCGACGCCCGCGACTCCGACCCGGTGGAGTTCGACGAGGACGACAACGACTGACGCCCCGCCGCAGGTCGCGGCCGTCGCCGTGCTTCGTTCGCGGATGCCGGAGCAGCTCAGCCCTGGCCGGAGAGGAACGCCGCGATCAGCGGGGCCGGGTTGGTGAGTCGCCACATCGGCCCCGGATCGCGGATGTCGCCCGCCAGCTGCAGCGGCGACGCGATCTCCCCGGTCGCGGTCGGCACGACGACCCGTCCGACCTCTCGACCCTCGTGAGCAGTGGAGAACTCGTCGACTGACACGGACACCGCGCCGAATGCGTTGCCCCAGGCGGCATCCGACCGATCGACCGAGGCGACCAGCTGCGCTTCGTCGCCCCACGGCGCTTCCACGCGCGCATACGACGTGCCGGCTGCGATGACCCTCACCGGCGCGGATGCCGCGGCGGCCGACTCGACCGCGGTCGCCACCGCGGGGTCGAGCGTCTCGTAGTCGGGCATGAGCAGCATCGCCCCCGTGAGGCGCCGGGGCTCACCGTCGATGCCGTCGACCGTGGGCAGCTTGGCGGTGAACAGGTAGCTGAGGGCGGCCTGATCGGTGTAGCTGCGGGTGATCGCGCGCACGTCGCCATCGCTCGCCCGACCCACGAGATCGGGAATCCTGCGCGCGCCGAGCGGGGCTGCACCCGGGTCGTCGAGCATCGCCGCGAGCTGGTCGTCGGCGAGCACCATGGCCGCCAACCGGGTGAGCTCGGCCGCCGTGCCGACGTTGTCGCCTGAGAGACCCGTGGCGTCATCGACTCGGGTGGCGGTGAAACCCTCCTCGGCGAGCCAGTCGTTCGCGGCGTCGACGTACGCGGCGACGCCGCCGAAGGCCCATCGCGCCAGCGTGTCGGCGTGGTTGTTGCTCGATGCGAGGAGCACCGCCCGCACCACGTCGCGCTCCGTCCAGGTCTCGCCGGGCGAGACCTGCACTGCCCGTGATCCCTCGCCCGAGTACCTCAGGTAGTCGGTGTAGTCCTCGGGGCCGATGGGAATCGCCGGGCCGGCACCGTCGGCCGGGAGCGGCAGCGAATCCATGGTCACCAGGAGCGTCACGAGCTTGGCCGCGCCGCCGATCGGCACCGGGCCCTGCTCTCCACCTGTGGCGACCGTCTCGCTCGTCCCGTCGTCCCCGACCACCGCGAGTGCGCTCGCACCGGTCTCGGGCAGCGTCATGGTGGGGACATCCGCGGCCGCCGTCGTCGCTGCAGGCTCGAGCCTGACGGAGACCTCGGGCAGGGGTCCGAGGAGCATCGCCGGGCTGTAGACACCGATGACGAGGATGGCGAGCGCGCCGACGATGATGCCGATGATCCGGCCGGGGGAGGACATGGACTCAGGGTAACCCGGCGCGGGTCACGCCCAGCCCAGCTCGTGCAGCCGGTCGTCGTCGATGCCGTAGAAGTGGGCGATCTCGTGCACGAGGGTGACGTGGATCTCGTCGCGGAGATCCTCCTCGCTCTCGGCGATCGCCAGGAGCGGCTCCCTGTAGAGGATGATTCGGTCGGGCATCTCGCCCAAGCCGTAACGGTCCCGCTCGGTCAAGGCCACGCCGTCGTACAGGCCGAGCAGGTCGAGCGAGCCGTCTTCGGGGCGATCCTCCACGACGAAGACGATGTTCTCGAGACCGTCGACCATGTCGTCGGGGAGTCGGTCGAGTTCGTCGATGACGAGCGCCTCGAACGCTTCGCCATCGAGTTCCACGACTGCTCCGTTCGGAGGCGGGGAGGACTTGGGGTGAGTAACGGGGCTTGAACCCGCGACCCTCGTGGATGCTGCACCACGACCAGGCGCTCCTTGGGGTGAGTAACGGGGCTTGAACCCGCGACCTCCTGGACCACAACCAGGCGCTCTACCAGCTGAGCTATACCCACCATGTGCGGATCGCCGAAGCGATCAGGCAACTCAAAAGAGATTACTACACCTTGGCCTCGAACTCGTCCACCACGGCGGCGGCAAGCGTCTGCAGCTCCTGGCTCGAGGGCCCGGGATCCGCGACGAAGATCGCGCGGCGGTAGTACTGCAGCTCGCGAATGGACTCGAGGATGTCGGCGAGGGCGCGGTGGCCGCCGTTCTTGGCGGGGGAGTTGAAGTACGCACGGGGGTACCAGCGCTTGGCCAGTTCCTTGATCGACGAGACATCGACATTGCGGTAGTGCAGGTGCCCGTCGAGGCGTGGCATGAACTTGGCGAGGAACGCACGGTCGGTGCCGATCGAGTTGCCGGCGAGCGGGGCCCGCTGATCCTCGGGCACGTGCTTCAGGATGTACTCGAGCACCTCGTATTCGGCCTCGGCGACGCTCACGCCGTCGGGGATCTCCTCGATGAGACCCGACTCGGTGTGCATCGCCCGAACGAACTCGCCCATGTTCTCGAAGGCGCTCGCGTCTGGCTTGATGACGATGCTGAGCCCGGCGTCGATCGGGTTGAGGTCGTAGTCGGTGATCACGACGGCGATCTCGACGAGTTCGTCGATCTCGAGGTCGAGCCCGGTCATCTCGCAGTCGATCCAGACCAGTCTGTCGCTCGAGGTTGCCATGCGGCGAGTCTACAAGGGCCGTCGGACACGCACCCGGGGCACGCGGCCACCGCCGCTCGTAGGCTGGGCGGGTGGCGACTTTCGACGAGCTCCTGGACGCGATCGATGCGGTGCGAGCGCAGCGAACGCGCACGGTGGTCGGCATCTCGGGGTTCGGCGGGTCGGGCAAGTCGACCCTCGCGCGCCGACTCGTCGACGCGGTGCGCGGCAGCGCCCGGATGCGTGGCGACGACTTCTTCGACCCGGCCCTGACGGGCGAACGCTCCGCCGACTGGTCGGCGGTGGAACGCATGCGGTTGCGGAGCGAGGTGGTCGACCCTTTCCGGGCCGGCATGCCGAGCACGTTCCGCCGTTACGACTGGATGACGGCCACCCTCGGCGCCGCCGAGCCGTTGCCGGCGGCCGAGGTGCTCGTCGTCGACGCGGTTGGTCTGTTCCACCCCGATCTCGACGGAACGCTCGACCTGCGCGTGTGGGTCGATGTCGGGCTCGACGTCGCGACGCTCCGTGGCAAGGCACGTGATCATCGCTCCGGCACGGACCACGACCGCCTCTGGGACGACGTGTGGGCGCCGAACGAGCGCGATTTCGCGGAACGTTTCCATCCGCGGGAGGCGGCCGACATGCGGTACGTCCCCGACGGCGACCCCGACGCGGGCGGGTGACGCGACACGGTCCAGGAGAGCCCCGGGCTCGCGGCATCCGAGTGCCACACACACGGTGCCCCCGGCAGGAATCGAACCTGCGACCGACAGATTAGAAGGCTGCTGCTCTATCCGCTGAGCTACGGGGGCCAACTCCGCCAGCATACCGGGCGACGCCGGATCAGGCCTCGGTGGGCACGTGCACGTCGTCGTCGGGCTCGAGCGGTGCCATGTCCGGAGATGGCGGCGCACGAGCCCGAAGTCCGAGAGGAACTCGGCGAACTGGGAGTCCACGGATGCGTGCGGAACGTGTCGCCCGCGGAAACGCGGCGGCGGTATCGTCGACGCATGCGCGACCTGCAGGCGGACATCATCGCCGAACTCAACGTGAGCCCCGTCATCGACCCCGCCGAGCAGGTGCGTTCTCGCATCGATTTCCTGAAGACGTACCTGCGAACGTCGCGGGCGGGCGGCTTCATCCTCGGGATCAGCGGAGGCCAGGACTCCGCCCTCGCCGGTCGGCTCTGCGCGATCGCCGTGGAAGAGCTCATTGCCGAGGGGGACCCCGCGAGGTTCGTGGCCGCGCGGCTGCCCTACGACGTGCAACACGACGAGGTCGACGCGCGACTGGCGCTCGACTTCATCCAGCCGCAGGAGTCGATCGAGTTCAACGTCAAGCGCGGCGTCGACGGCATCACGGCGGAGGTCGCCGAAGCCACGGGGAGTCCGATCAGCGACTTCGGCAAGGGCAATATCAAAGCCCGCATGCGCATGGTCGCGCAGTACGCGCTCGCGGGCGAGGCGATTCCGCACCTGCTCGTGATCGGCACCGATCATGCGGCCGAGGCAGTCACCGGGTTCTTCACGAAATACGGTGACGGCGGTGCCGACATCCTCCCCCTCACCGGCCTCACGAAGCGCCAGGGCCGGGCGCTGCTCCGATACCTCGGAGCGCCCGAGCGCATCTACCTCAAGGTGCCGACTGCCGATCTGCTCGATCATGACCCCGGGCAGGCCGACGAGGCGAACCTCGGACTCAAGTACCACGACATCGACGCCTACCTCGAGGGTGAGGACATCGATCCCGAGATCGCCGATCGCATCGAAGCCCGTTACCTGCAGACGCGCCACAAGCGGGCGGTGCCGGTGTCGATGTTCGACGACTGGTGGATCTGAGCGACTGACGGGCGAGGGCGGTCGGCGCGCGGTCAGGCTCGCGCGTCGAGCGTCGGCGTGGGAGCCGTGTCGGTCGTCCGGGTTGCCGGGCTGAGCGTCGCCGCGGACTGGTAGCGATCACGCGGCTGCACGGGGACCCACTCGTCCGCCGACTTCGGCGCGACCTGTTCCGGCTCCTGACGCTGGGTGCGCCAGCGCACGAGGTCGTTCTGGAACAGCTTGCGCGTTCGAGACGGATGCCGCTGCCACGCCAGCAGCCGGTCGCGGAACTCCACGACCGCGGGATCGAGCTGGTAGCCGAATTTCGCCGACGCCCGCTTCAACTCGTGGAGCTGGTGGGCCGCCCAGTTGGCGGCGACATCCGACCCGCGGAGCGGCAGGAGCCGCACCGTGATGTCGGCCTGGCTGAGGGCGCGGTCGGCGAGCACGCGTTCCTGTGGGGTGAGCGAGTTCCACACCGACGCCTCGGTCGCCGCGTCCACGAGGGCAGCGATCGCCGCCGCCTTCGCCTCGCGATCGCGCTGCGCGACGATGCGGCGGACCGAGGCCGACCCGATCCAGGCGGCGAGCAGGCCCGCGGCGAGCACCGCGACGAAGAGCACGATGCCCGCGTATACGGTGGGCCGCGCGTCGCTCGAGGTGAGCCAGGTGATGGCGTCGTTCAACCACTGCATGAGCGCAGCCTATCGGCGATGGCCACCGGCTCGCTCGGGGTCGGCGATGTGCCTCAGACCAGCACGGTGCGGTTCGCAGCGAACGGCTCGATCCGCGCGATCTCCTCCTCGTCCAGCGGGGTGGCGTCGAGCGCCGCGACGTTCTGCTCGAGCTGCGCGACGCTCGACGCACCGATCAGGGCGCTCGCGACGAGCGGTTCGCGCAGCACCCACGAAAGGGCCAGCTGCGCGATGCTCTGCCCGCGATCCTTCGCGATCGCGTCGAGGCCGCGGATGCGCGCAAGGTAATCGGGACTGATGTCGTCGGCCGAAAGGAACCGGCTGGTCGCCGCACGCGAATCGGCGGGGACGTCGCCCGAGAGGTAGCGGTCGGTGAGCAGGCCCTGCGCGAGCGGCGAGAAGACGATGCACGCGGCCCCGACCTCCTCGAGCACGGGGAAGACCCCGTCCTCGATGTGGCGGTCGAACATCGAGTAGCGCGGCTGGTGGATGAGGAGTGGCACGCCCTCGTCCGCCAGTGCAGCCGCGGCGGCGCGTGTCTGCTCGGGGTCGTAGTTCGAGATGCCGACGTACAGCGCCTTCCCCTGCCGCACGGCGCTCGCGAGCGCTCCCATCGTCTCCTCGACCGGCGTCTCGGGGTCGGGGCGGTGCGAGTAGAAGATGTCGACATAGTCGAGTCCCAACCGGCCGAGGCTCTGGTCGAGCGAGGCGAGAAGGTACTTCCGGGAGCCGAAGTCGCCATACGGTCCCGGCCACATGCCATACCCGGCCTTCGTGGAGATGATGAGCTCGTCGCGGTACGGCGCGAGGTCGGTCGCGAGGATCCTGCCGAAGTTCTCCTCGGCGGCGCCGGCCGGAGGGCCGTAGTTGTTCGCGAGGTCGAAATGCGTGATGCCCAGGTCGAACGCGCGCCGCAGTATCGCCCGCTGCGTATTGAGCGTCCGGTCGTACCCGAAGTTGTGCCACAGGCCGAGCGAGAGTGCGGGCAGCTTGAGCCCGCTCCGTCCGACGCGGTTGTAGCGCATGCTGTCGTAGCGTTCCGGAACGGCGACGAAGGTCATGCGGTTACTCTATGGCGACGGAGGGCTGCGTCCCGGCCAGCCGTCGGTCTCGTCCTCGACAGGCGTTCGTTCGTCGAGAGCGTGCACGCCCGGCCGCTTGTTCTGCCCTCGGCGCGCCATCGACGCGACTCTGGTTCGACGCGGCATCCGGGGCCTGATCCGGCACGAGCAGCCTCGGATGTCGCGAGCCGCCGATCCGCGGCGGCGCCGACCGAGGAGCACAGACATGACCGACACCATCACCGTGACCGGAGTCGTGGGCAGCGACCCACGTCTGCACGTCACCACGCAGGGGCTTGCGATCACCTCGTTCCGCCTCGCATCCACGCGGCGTTACTTCGACCGCGCGAAGGGCACCTGGGAGGACGGCGAGACGAACTGGTACACCGTCTCGGGCTTCCGCCAGCTCGCACAGAACGCCGCGGCATCCGTGCGCAAGGGCGACCGGATCGTGGTGCACGGCCGGCTTCGCCTTCGCGCATGGGAGAGCGGCGAGAAGTCGGGCATGGCCGTCGAGATCGAGGCGGAGTCCATCGGACACGACTTGGCCTGGGGCATCACCACCCTGACGAAGGTGCGGCGCGAGCCGGCCGGCGAGGGCGACACGGCGAGCAGGGCGACCACTGGGCCCACCGCCTGGCCCGGAATGGACGCCCCGTCCGACGAGTCCGCCGTGATCGACGAGGCTCGAGCCGCCGGCTTCGCTGACGACATCGCACCGCAAGGCGGTGGCGACTCCGAGGGTGCTCCGGTCGATGACGGGTCCCGGCTCGTCACCACCGTGTGAGAGGCGACGCGCAGACGAGTGCGTGGGGGAGTAGTCGGCCGCATCCAGACCATAGACTCGGCGGGGCGGTGGTCAGCGCCGGGAATGGAAGCGGATGGCACGGGGTTTCGGCTCTGTCGTGGTTCTGGCGGTTGCCGGAGCCACGCTCCTCGTCGGCGCCGTCGGTTGTACACCCGGCTCGCGCACGGACGACGCTCCGTCGATGTCGGCGACCCCGACCGGCGCGGCCTCGACGCCGACCGATGCGGCTCCTGCGACCCGGGCCGCCCCGACAACGAGCACCCCGACACTGCGACCGCACCTGGCAGCATCCGAGAATCTCGGGTACTTCGACGCCGTGAACCTCGCGGTCATCGACGCGAACGAGTCCGCGGGCGGCAGGGACTTCATCGACGCGCTGGTATCCGCTGGATTCGACAGGTCGCAGATGGAGGTCACGGCAGACCGCACCACGGTCGATTTGCGGGCCGACTCCGTGCAGTTCGCGGTGCTCTTCCAGGGCAGGTGTCTCATCGGCCAGTACGGTCCGGCGTCGGGCGGCTACCACAGTGCCGTCCGACCAGCGCTCGGCACGGGCGGCTGTCTCGTGGGCCAGACGCGCCCCATAGACTGGTAGGCGACATGGCGGATTACATTTACTCGATGGTGCGCGCCCGCAAGGCGGTCGGCGACAAGGTCATTCTCGACGATGTCACGATGGCGTTCCTGCCGGGGGCGAAGATCGGCGTCGTCGGCCCGAACGGGGCCGGCAAGTCCACGATCCTGAAGATCATGGCGGGGCTCGACCAGCCGTCGAATGGCGAGGCGCGACTCACCCCGGGCTACTCGGTGGGAATCCTCATGCAGGAGCCCGAGCTCGACGAGACCAAGACGGTGCTGGAGAACGTGCAGGAGGGGGTCGGCCCCATCAAGGCGAAGGTCGATCGCTTCAACGAGATCTCGCTGGCGATGGCCGACCCCGACGCCGACTTCGACAAGCTCCTCGCCGAGATGGGCACGCTCCAGGAGGACATCGACGCCGCGGATGCCTGGGACCTCGATTCACAGCTCGATCAGGCGATGGATGCCCTGCGCTGCCCGCCCGGCGACGAGAAGGTCTCGGTGCTCTCCGGCGGTGAGAAGCGTCGCGTCGCGCTCTGCAAGCTCCTCCTGCAGAAGCCCGACCTGCTCCTGCTCGACGAGCCGACCAACCACCTCGACGCCGAGAGCGTGCTCTGGCTCGAGCAGCACCTCGCCAAGTATCACGGCGCCGTGCTCGCGGTCACCCAC
Source organism: uncultured Actinomycetota bacterium (assembly GCA_963764435.1). Classification (GTDB taxonomy): domain Bacteria; phylum Actinomycetota; class Actinomycetes; order Actinomycetales; family Microbacteriaceae; genus Agromyces. The sequence goes on from CAVXSL010000001.1 coordinate 379,675, forward strand.
GACCGGTACTTCCTCGACCACGTGGCGGAGTGGATCTGCGAGGTCGACCGCGGTCGCCTGTACCCCTACGAGGGCAACTACTCGACCTACCTCGAGAAGAAGCAGGAACGGCTCACCGTCCAGGGCAAGAAGGATGCCAAGCTCGCGAAGCGCCTCGCCGACGAGCTCGACTGGGTGCGCTCCAACGCAAAGGGCCGCCAGGCCAAGTCGAGGGCTCGTCTCGCCCGGTACGAGGAGATGGCCGCCGAAGCCGAGCGCACGCGCAAGCTCGACTTCGAGGAGATCCAGATCCCGCCGGGGCCCCGTCTCGGCAACCTCGTCCTCGAGGCGAAGGACCTCGAGAAGGGATTCGGCGATCGCACGCTCATCGACGGGCTCAGCTTCAGCCTCCCGCGCAACGGCATCGTCGGCATCATCGGCCCGAACGGCGTGGGCAAGACCACCCTCTTCAAGACGATCATCGGCCTCGAGCCGCTCGACGACGGCGAGCTGAAGATCGGCGACACCGTGCAGATCTCGTATGTCGATCAGTCGCGCGGTGGCATCGACCCGAAGAAGACGCTCTGGGAGGTCGTCTCCGACGGCCTCGACTACATCCAGGTGGGCAAGACCGAGGTGCCGAGCCGCGCCTACGTCTCGACGTTCGGATTCAAGGGGCCCGACCAGCAGAAACCGGCCGGAGTCCTCTCCGGGGGTGAGCGCAACCGGCTCAACCTCGCCCTCACGCTGAAGCAGGGCGGCAACCTCCTGCTGCTCGACGAGCCCACCAACGACCTCGACGTGGAGACCCTCTCGAGCCTCGAGAACGCGCTCCTCGAGTTCCCCGGATGCGCCGTGGTCATCACCCACGACCGGTGGTTCCTCGACCGCATTGCGACGCACATCCTCGCCCACGAGGGCACCGACGGGAACCCGTCGTACTGGCACTGGTTCGAGGGCAACTTCGAAGCGTACGAGGCGAACAAGATCGAGCGGCTGGGGCCCGAGGCGGCCAAGCCGCATCGCTCCGCCTACCGCAAGCTCACGAGGGACTGACGTGCGGCTGCACGTGCGGACGCCGCTGCGGTGGTCGGACCTCGACGCGTACGGGCACGTGAACAACGCCCGGATGCTGAGCCTGCTCGAGGAGGCCCGCATCCAGGCGTTCTGGGTGAGCGACGACACGTCGGAGCATGCCGTCGGTGCGTCCACGGCGGTGATCGACGCGACACCGGGTACGAGCACGATCACGCTGATCGCCCGGCAGGAGGTGGAGTACCTCGCTCCGATTCCCTACCAGCGGCAACCCCTCGACATCGAGCTCTGGATCGGCCACATGGGGGGTGCCAGCCTCGACGTCTGCTACGAGGTGTTCTCGCCTGACGGCGTGGAGCCGCGGGTGCTCTACACCCGAGCGGTCACCACGATCGTGCTCGCGGACGCCGCGACGGAGCGTCCCCGCCGCATCGATGATCGGGAGCGTGCGGCCTGGGAGCCCTATCTGGGCGAGCCCCTCACCTTCCGCCGGCGTTGAGGCGGTTCAGCGATCGAGCGGCTGGTCGCTGAAGGATCCCTCCCACACCGCTCGATTGCCGAATGGATCCGCCGAGGATCGCCGCTCCAGGAGAACGCGAGATCCTGGCGCGTTCGGTTCACACGGATGCGTCGGGCTCGGGTATGCGAACCATGCCTTCCTGCGCCACGCTCGCGACGAGCACGCCGTCGCGAGTGTAGATGCGGCCGAGCGCGAGGCCGCGCCCGCCGCTCGCCGACGGAGACTCCTGCAGGTAGAGCAGCCACTCGTCCACGCGCGCGTCACGGTGCCACCACATGGCGTGATCGAGGCTCGCGACCTTCAGGCCGGGAGTCGCCCAGGCGGCTCCGTGCGCCCGCAGAATCGGCTCGAGGATCGAGTAGTCGCTCGCGTACGCGAGTGCCGCGCGGTGCTGCTTCGGGTCGTCGGGGAGTCGCCCGAAGGCCTTCATCCACACGGCCTGCCGGGGCACCCGCTCGCCGTCGACGCGCAGGTACACGGGCGACGGGATGTGTCGCACGTCGAAGGCTCGTTCGCTCGACCAGTATCGCGCGATGTCGTGATCGAGGTCACCGATGACGTCGGCGGTCGACGGCAGCGTATCGGGATCGGGCAGGTCGGTGGGCATGTCGACCTGGTGCTCCACGCCCTCGTCGTGCGTCTGGAACGACGCGATGAGCGACAGGATGGGCTCGCCGTGCTGGTAGGCCTGCGTGCGGCGCGTGGAGAACGAGCGGCCGTCATGGATGCGGTCCACCGAGAACGTGATCGGATGCTGTACGTCGCCTGGACGGAGGAAGTAGCTGTGCATCGAGTGGATCGCCCGCTCGGCGGGTACCGTGTGCATCGCCGCGACGATCGACTGGGCGAGCACCTGCCCGCCGAACACGCGCCCGAGCGGCATCCACTGCGACGGCCCCGTGAAGATGTCCTCCGTGGTGCGAGCGCCCGTATCGGTGAGGTTCAGGGTGCTCAGCAGGCCGTCGATGGGACCGTTCATCGTTCCTCCGTGTCAGTGGGGGCGGACCGCTGGACAAACGGCGGAAGACCGTCCGCCGGGCGGCGGCGCTCCCTTGGTAGTTTAGACAGGAGATGGTTCAACAACTGACGCTGGCCGACAGCCTTTCGCTCGGCGACCTGCACACCTACCTGCAGCGCGCTGCGCGCGCCGAAGACGGTTCGGTGCGGCTCATGGCCGGCTCGGGGATCCTCGCCGTCTACACCGCCATCCTCTACCCGCGCGGCATCCTCGACGAGAGCCCGACCGTGCTGGGTCTGCGCACCTTCTCGCTCGTGGACACCGAGGACTTCGATGTCGTCGTGCCGATGCGCTCGATCGTCGAACGCATCGAGCGGGCGACGGCCCAGCTGCCCGACGACGGCGAGTCGCGGTTCGTGTCGATGACGCGACCACCCGAGGTCAACACCGTCACGTGGGCCGGCATCTCGCCGCCGCGTGGCGGCTGGCGAGTGCTCGGCGAGACGGATGCCGCGATCCTCGAGTCGGCGGCCCGGGCGGGCATCCAGGAGATCGCAGAGGCGATCCCCGCCGGCACGGGCGAGCAGATCGTGCAGCGCGTGCGCTCAGAGGTGTGGGGACGCGGCATCGCGGGCCTCGAGTACATTCCGGCCGGGGCGGCGTTCGCGGCGTACAGCCTCGGCTTCCTCGGCGACGACCCCGTACGCCTGTTCGAGACGGGACCCTGGACGCGCCTCACGTCGCGGCGCGGTCACGTGCTCGTACGGCGCAAGGCATGGACCTTGAGGGCGTAGCGCCGACCTAGTGGCGCGCGATCGAGCGCCCGGCCGCACGTCCGGTGAAGAGGCATCCGCCGAGGAACGTGCCCTCGAGTGCGCGGTACCCGTGCACGCCGCCGCCGCCGAAGCCGGCGGCCTCGCCGACCGCGTAGAGGCCGGGCACCGGGGCACCGTCGGCGTCGAGCGCCCGCGACTCGAGATCGGTCTGGATGCCGCCGAGGGTCTTTCGGGTGAGCACGTGCAGCTTCACCGCGATGAGCGGCCCGGCCTTCGGGTCGAGGATGCGGTGCGGGGTCGCCACGCGGATGAGCCTGTCGCCGCGATACCTCCGCGCCCCGCGGATGGCGGCGAGCTGCAGGTCCTTCGAGAACTCGTTGTCGAGCTCCCGATCACGGGCGACGATCTCGCGCTCGACGTTGTCGGTGTCGATGGGCACGTCGGGGGAGAGCGCGCGCATCCCCTCGAACAGCTCGGGGAGCGTGTCTGCGACGACGAAGTCGACGCCGCGCTGCTTGAACGCCTCGACGGGCCCGGGTGCCCCCGACCCGAGCCGCTCGGCGAGCAGCTTCAGGTTCTTTCCGGTGAGATCGGGATTCTGTTCGCTGCCCGACAGCGCGAACTCCTTCTCGATGATCTTCTGGGTGAGCACGAACCACGAGTGCGCGTGTCCGGTCGAGACGATGTGCTCGAGGGTGCCGAGCGTGTCGAAGCCGGGGAAGAGCGGCACCGGCAGTCGCCGACCCGCGGCGTCGAACCAGAGCGACGACGGCCCGGGAAGGATCCGGATGCCGTGGTTCGGCCACACCGGATCCCAGTTGGTGATTCCCTCCGTGTAGTGCCACATGCGGTCGCCGTTCACGAGGCGCGCGCCGGCGCTTTCGGAGATCGCCAGCATCCGCCCGTCAACGTGTGCCGGCACCCCGGTCAGCATGGCGGCGGGTGCCACGCCCATGCGCTGTGGCCAGAACTTCCGCACGAGGTCATGGTTGCCGCCGATGCCACCGGATGCCACGACGACCGCCGGCGCACGCAGCTCGAAGTCGCCGACGACGTCGCGATTGCTCGGCTCACCCCGCCCCGCGGCATCCGGCTCGAGCACGGCGCCGCGCACGCCGACGACGGCACCGTCCTCGGTCACGAGCTCGTCGACGCGGTGGCGGTGCCGGATGTCGACGAGGCCCGCCGCGGCGCCGGCCTGCACCCGCGCGATGAACGGTGCGAGTACGCCCGGCCCGGTGCCCCACGTGATGTGGAAGCGCGGCACCGAGTTGCCGTGGCCGATCGCGTTGTACCCGCCGCGCTCCGCCCAGCCGACGATGGGAAAGAACCTCACGCCCTTCTGGTGGAGCCAGGAGCGCTGCTCGCCGGCGGCGAACTCGAGGTACGCGTCGGCCCAGCGCCGCCCCCACTCGTCCTCGTCGCGGTCGAACCCGGCGGTGCCCGCCCAGTCCTGCCGCGCGAGCTCGAGCGAGTCGCGGACGCCTATGCGCCGCTGCTCGGGCGAGTCGACGAGGTACAGTCCGCCGAACGACCAGTGCGCCTGCCCGCCGAGGCTCGCCTCGGGCTCCTGCTCCACGATCACGACGCGCTTGCCTGCTTCGACGAGCTCGGCGGCTGCGACGAGGCCCGAGAGGCCTGCGCCGACGACGATCGCGTCGGCGTCGGCGTCGGGGTCGGGGCGGGATGCGGCTGAGGCGGCCACGTGGACTCCTTCGTCTGGGTGGTGCGGTGGGGGTGCGGCGGATGCAGCGGTGCGGAGGGGGTACGGCGGGGTGCGGGGGTCAGTCCTCGAAGGTGTTCACCATCGCGAAGGCGGCCCGCTGGAGATAATCCCACAGCGTCTCTTCAGCGAGCGGCGGCAGGTCGAGCGCGTCGACCGCGGCGCGCATGTGCGCGAGCCAGCGATCGCGGGCCTCGGGGTTCACCTTGAATGGGATGTGGCGCATGCGCAGGCGCGGGTGCCCGCGCTGCTCGCTGTAGGTGCCGGGCCCGCCCCAGTACTGCTCGAGGAACATCGTGAGCCGCTCGGCGGCGGGTCCGAGGTCGTCGTCGGGGTACATCGGGCGCAGCACGGGGTCGTCGGCGACACCCCGGTAGAACTCGGCGACGAGCCGCTGGAACGTGTCGCGACCACCGATGGTCTCGTAGAAGGATGGTCCGCTCATTCGCTGCCCGCCATCGTCGATGGGGTCGCGGCGTTCAACGCGCGCGGCGACCGCTCCTCGCCCTTCACGCGGACGGCGTCCTCGAAGACGGTGGGCACGACGCTCGACAGGCCGGGCAGCTTCACGCCCATCGCGTCGAGCGACCGCTTGAGTCGCACCCGGAGCTCACGGGCCACGTCGTCCTTCGACGAGGTGCTCACCTTCACGACGACGCGGAGCACCATGGCATCGTTCGAAATGGACTCGAGGCCCCAGATCTCGGGCTTCTCGAGCACGCGCGAGCGCCACGTGCCCGACTCCGCCATCTCGGTTGCCGTGCGGAGCATCTCGGCCTCGACCGCATCCACATCGGCATCGTACGGCACGGCCACGTCGATGATCACGCGAGCCCAGCCCTGCGACATGTTGGCGACGCGGAGGATCTCGCCGTTGCGCACGAACCAGAGCGTGCCGTTCACGTCGCGGATCTTCGTGATGCGGATGCGCACCTCCTCGACGATGCCCGTCGCCGGGCCGAGGTCGACGACGTCGCCGACGCCGATCTGGTCCTCGGCGACCAAGAACATGCCGTTCAGGAAGTCCTTGACGATCCCCTGCGCCCCGAAGCCGAGGCCTGCGCCGATCGCCGCGGTGAGCAGCGCGAACGAACCGACGATATCCTCATCGATCGTGCTCACGATCAGCAGCGCGGCGATGATGAACAGCGTGACGTTCACGACGTTCGTGAGCAGGGAGCCGAGCGTGCGGGTGCGCTGGACCACGCGTACCTGCGCGAGCGGCGATGCCTGCTGGGCCTGTGTATCGGTCGAGTCCTGCTTCTTCTTGACACCGGTGACGATCTGCTTGACGACACGATCGATGACGAAGTGCGCCAGCCACCGGATGAGCAGCGCCACGAGGATGATGGCGACGATCGAGATGATCTTGCCGAGGACGACCTCCCAGTTCTCGGTCCAGTACTGCGTGAAGCCCGACCAGAAGTCACCGCTCAGGAGGCTGGACGCTTTCGGATCGGTGGACACTGCTGCGGGGAACATGGTGCCAGAGTCTACTGAGGCGCACCCGAGAGCACGCTGGCATCGCGGGCGCGGGCGGCGAGCGCGCGTTCGAGCTCGTCGAGCTGCTCGGAGACGAGCCGGTGCAGCGGTGCGGGCGTCGGATTCGCCGCGAGCCAGGCACGCGTCATCGTGGCGAGCTCCTCCTCGACGAGCGGCGACGGGAACAGGCGCGACACGACGAGCGACGCCATCGTGAAGCTCCGCTCGGCCCAGGTGGGCTGGAGCACGGCGAAGTAGTCGGTCGCCGTCGAGGCGAGCAGTTCAGGCGCGATCGTGCGACGCCAGCCCTCGGCGATGGCGCGGGCCAGGTCGTTCGAGAGGCCTGCATCGGTCACGACGCGCCACCACGCGGCATCCTTCACCGCCTGGTCGGGGCGTGCCGCGCGCGCGGTCTCGGCGAGCTGGCGGCCCTTGGCGGTGTCGTCGAGTGCGAGTGCGGCGTCGATCTCCTCGTCGGATGCCGCACCGAGCGCGGACCGCGCGATGACGAGCTCCCAGCGGAGGTCGAGGTCGACCACGAGCCCGGCCGACCGGATCGATCCGTCGAGCAGGCTCCCGAGCACGTCGCCGTGCGCCTGGGTCGCGGCGAGTCGCGTGAACGCCTTCACGAACTGCAGTTGCGCGTCGGAGCCGGGTTCCGCGAGCTCCGCGAGCGCCCAGACCGCGTCCCCCGTCTCTGCGGCGAGTTGCTCGCGGTGGTCGTCGGCAAGGTAGCGGCCCACGGCGAGCTCGAGCCGCGCCAGCGCGAGTCCGCGGGCAGCCGACTGCGTCTCGTGGCCCACGCTGCCGAGCACGAGCCGCACGAAGTCGCTCGCTGGGAGCTCGGCGTCGCGCACTGCGTCCCACGCCGACCCGAGTACCACGGCGCGAGCGACCGGGTCCATGAGCTCGGCGAGACGCTTCACCACGGTCGTGGAGGACCGCGGGTCGAGGCGCACCTTCGCGTAGGTGAGGTCGTCGTCGTTCACGAGCAGCAGTTCGGGGCGGGTGACTCCCACCAGTTCTGGCACGTCGGTCGAGGCGCCATCGATGTCGAGCTCCACGCGGTGGTTGCGCAGCAGGGCGCCTGTGGCATCGCGGGAGTAGCAGCCGATGGCGACCCTGTGCGGCCTCAGGGTCGGATGCGCCGGGGCGGCGGTCTGCTCGATCCGGGCCGCGGTGATGACGCCCGCGCCCGCGCCAGTTCCACCGAGCTCCGTCGGGGTGTCCGTCTCGACGACCAGGCGCAGGGTGTTCACGCCTGCGGTCTCGAGCCAGAGCTCCGACCATCGGGTGAGTTCGCGGCCGCTTGCGCGCTCGAGCTCGTCGAGCAGGTCGCGCAGGGTCGCGTTGCCGCCGGCGTGCGCCTCGAGGTAGGCGCCGACCCCCCGCTGGAACGCGTCGAGGCCGACCCAGGCGACGAGCTGCTTCAGCACGGCGGCGCCCTTGTCGTAGGTGATCGCGTCGAAGTTCACCTCGACGTCGCCGAGGTCGTGGATCTCTGCGACGATCGGGTGCGTCGACGGGAGTTGGTCCTGCTCGGCGGCGTGCGTCTTCTCGTCACTCGCGAACGTGGCCCACACGTCCGTGAACTCGGTCACCCGCGAGGTGGCGAGCGTCGACGCCCACGTGGCGAACGACTCGTTCAGCCAGAGGTCGTTCCACCATCGCATCGTGACCGAGTTGCCGAACCACATGTGGCTGAGCTCGTGCAGCACGACGATCGCCCGCTGCTCACGACGGGCGTCGGAGACGCGGGAGCGGAACAGGTAGCTCTCGTTGAACGTGACCGCGCCGACGTTCTCCATGGCGCCCCAGTTGTACTCGGGCACGAAGATCTGGTCGTACTTGCCGTAGGGGTAGGGCACGCCGAACGCCTGCTCGTAGAACGCGAGCCCGGCCCGCACCGTCTCGAACATCACGTCGGGTTCCGCGTGCTGCGCGAGCGACGCACGCGTGAACAGCGCGAGCGGGATGTCGCGGCCGTCCACGCTCCGCGCAGCGCCGCGCCACGCGGCATACGGGCCGGCGACGATCGCAACGATGTAGCTCGAGATCACGGGACCGGTGTCGAACGCCCAGGTCGCCGCACCGGCGGCGGTCGCTGGAAGCGGCTCGGGCGACGGCGCGTTGCTCAGCACGTTCCAGTCGGCGGGCGCGGTGATCGTGAAGCGCACCGAGGCCTTCAGGTCGGGCTGGTCGAACACCGCGTACACCCGGTTCGCCTCGGCGACGGCGAACTCGGTGTAGAGGTAGACGGCGTCGTCGACCGGGTCGACGAACCGGTGCAGGCCCTCGCCCGTGTTGGTGTATCCGCGCGTCGAGACCACGACGAGCTCGTTCTCGGCCGCGAGGTCATCCAGACGGATGCGCCGGCCGTCGATCACCCGGGCCGGATCGAGCGTGCGCCCGTTCAGCATGAGCTCGTGCACCTCACGTGTCGTCGACTCGACGAACGTCGATGCCCCGGGGGTCGCGCGGAAGCGCACCACCGTCGTGGAGCGGAAGGTGTCGCCGTCGCCCGTGAGGTCGAGGTCGACCTCGTACGTGGGGGCGCTCACGATCGCGGCGCGCTCCTCGGCCTCGAGTCTCGTGAGGTTCGCAGCTGGCATGGATGGGCCCTCCGTGTCGGTGTGCCCAGCCAGCCTATCGACGGTGCTCGACGTGACCTTTCGAGGGGCCCAGGCGGTCTCGGCAGCCGCAGCTCGCCCCCGACCGCCGCTTCAGCGCGATCGGGGGCGAGCCGGGTCTCGATCATGGGCAGGACTCTACGCGTCGCGCTGGTGGAGGAGCACCGCTCCGCCGCCGATGGAGGCACTCACCCACGCCAGCACGATCAGGGAACTCTGCCACGCGTTCGGCCCCTCTACGATCGCCTCGCTCGACGCCGCGCCGATGAATGCGCTGATGCCGGCCGATGAGAGCAGATAGGGGATGAGGTCGTGCGCCCAGTCCGCAGGAATCATCTGGAGCACGGCCGGCAGCAGCAGCAGGACGCCGAGCACCACAGCGATCCCACCCGCGCTGCTCCTCAGCATCGTGCCAACGCCGAGCGCGAACACCGCGATGAGGGCGAGGTAGAGCGCACCACCGAGCAGTGTGAGCACCACGTCGGGTTCTGTGATACTCGCCGAGATGCCGTGCTCGGCCATGACGATCGATGCGGTGAGGAAGGCGCCGAGGGTGCTCAGCGTTCCGACCACGAATGTCGCTGCGAAGAGCACGACCGCTTTGGCCGCGAGGGCGGGCAGTCTCGTGGGCACCGCCGCGAGCGTGGAGCGGATCATCCCGGTCGTGTGCTCGCCACCGATCACGAGCACGCCGAGCACGGCGACGACGAGTTGGCCGAAATAGACCCCGAACACTGAGGACTGCGAGCACGAGCTGCGTCTGTTGCTCAGCGGGTGCGGCCGAGGCATCCGCCCCGCCGTTCCAACCGTTCACCACGCTCAGCGACATGATGAGCGACATGCCGAGCGAGAGCGCGATCACGATCAGGTAGGACCAGACAGTCGATCGGAGACTGCGCAGCTTGATCCACTCGGAACGGAGCACGCCGCCGAAGCGGAGGTGTGTGTCCGCTGCGCGCCGCGCGGGGTACCGCTCGGCGGGGATGATCGCGGTCATCGGAGTGCCTCCGTTCGGTATTCGACGGCGTCGGCGGTGAGCGCCATGTAGGCCTCCTCGAGCGACGCGTTCAGCGGCGTGAGTTCGTGGATCGCGAGCGCGTGTCGGGCCGCGAGGTCGCCGATGACGGATGCCTCGATGCCGGTGACCTCGAGCACGCCCGCCTCCGACCGCATGACGGTCACGTCGGGGCCGGCGAGCAGGTCGGCGAGCTGCGATGCGTGCGGCGTGCGCACGTGCACCCGGGAGGGGTTTCCGCCCGCGATCACGTCGGCGACCGGGGCATCCGTGATGATCCGGCCCTTGCCGAGCACGATGAGGTGATCGGCGGTGAGCGCCATCTCGCTCATGAGGTGCGACGAGAGGAAGATCGTGCGCCCCTCGGCGGCCAGGTTCCGCACGAGCTGCCGAACCCAGAGCACGCCCTCGGGGTCGAGTCCGTTGACGGGTTCGTCGAAGAGGAGCGTGGCCGGGTCGCCGAGCAGCGCGGCGGCGATGCCGAGGCGCTGGCCCATGCCGAGCGAGAAGCCGCCGACTCGCTTGCGGGCGACCGACTCGAGTCCGGTGAGCTCGATGACCTCGCGCACGCGCTGCCGACCGATGCCGTGCGTGGCGGCCATGGCCAGGAGGTGGTTCTCGGCGGTGCGGCCGGTGTGCACCGCCTTCGCGTCGAGGAGGGCGCCCACCTCGTGCAGCGGTGCCCGGTGCCGAGCGTAGGGCCTGCCGTTGACGGTGACGCTGCCGGCGGTCGATCGGTCGAGCCCCACGATCATGCGCATCGTGGTCGACTTGCCGGCGCCGTTCGGACCGAGGAAGCCGGTGACGCGTGCGGGGTGCACGGTGAAGTCGAGGCCGTCGACGGCGGTCTTCTCGCCGAAGCGCTTGGTGAGTCCTTCTGCAGTGATCATGGCTTCGACGCTACGGATGCCGCGAATCCGGCACATCGGCCACGGGAACGGTTTCGGGGCGGCGGTCTGTGGTACCGGAGTACCACGCCCGCCACCCCGAGGGACGACCAGCGGCTATGCGTCCTGCGCGTCACGCTCCTGCGCGGCGAGCGCCCGGTCGATGCCTGCGAGCCGCTCGATGACGAGGCGGCGCAGCGCCGGCACGTCGGGATGCGAGTCGAGCCAGGCGCGGCTGGCGTCGGCGAGCGCCCGGTTCGCGAGCGGCGAGGGGTAGAGGCCGTCGACGAGCTTCTCGGCGATCGCGTAGCTTCGGGCCTCCCAGACGGGCTCGAGCATCGCGAAGTACCGATCGACGAACGCTTCGAGCAGCGCGGGGTCGCTCACCCGGAGGAAGCCCTCGGCCGTCTCGCGGACGATGGTGTTCGTCGCCGTGTCGACGTCGATGAGCGAAGACCAGGCGCGCTCCTTGCCCTCGAGGGTCTGGATCGCGGCCCGGGCGTGCGCGGCCGACTGCTGGCCGGTGGCCGTGTTGTCGGAAGCGAGGCGCTCGTCGATCTCGGCATCGCCGGCCCTGCCTGACGCGACGAGCGCGATGAGGAGCTCCCAGCCGAGGTCGGCGTCGATCTCGAGGCCCTCGAGTACGAGCTTGCCTTCGTAGAGGTCGGCGAGCTCGTCGACATGCGTGCCGGCCTCCGCGATCCCGGCGAAGTTCATGACGAACTGGAACTGGGCGTCGCTGCCGGGCTCGGCCTCCTGTGCCAGGCGCCAGAAGTCGTCGGCGAGCGCGCGCCGGGTCTCGGCACGACGTTCGGGCGCGGTGTACGCGTTGGCCGCGAGCACCGCGTTCGCCAGCACGATGCGCAGGGTCGTGGACTCGGTCTCGCTCGCGATGTTGCCGACCACCAGCGCGAGGTAGTCGCGCGCACGCGTCTCGGCGTCGCGAGTGGCATCCCAGACCGAGCTCCAGACGAGGGCACGCGCGAGCGGGTCCTCGATCTCGGAGAGGTTCGCGAGCGCCACGCCATGGGAGGCCTCGTCGAGCCGGATCTTCGCGTATGCGAGGTCGTCGTCGTTGAGCAGGACGAGGTCGGCCCGCGTGAGACCCACGAGCTCGGCGACCTCGGTGCGCTCGCCGTCGACATCGAGCTCCACGCGATGGTCGCGCACGAGCTCGCCGCCGTGGAGGTTGTAGAAGCCGATTGCGAGGCGGTGCGGGCGGATGGTGGGGTGATCCGCCGGGGCGGACTGCAGTACGACGAAGGAGGTGATCGCGCCCGTGTCATCCGTCGTGATCTCGGAACGGAGGGTGTTCACGCCCGCGGTCTCCAGCCAGAGGCCCGACCATTCGGAGAGGTCGCGCCCGCTCGCGGTCTCGAGCTCGGTGAGGAGGTCGGCGAGCGTGGTGTTGCCCCACTGGTGCTTCTTGAAGTACGCGGAGACGCCGGCGAAGAACGCCTCCACCCCGACCCACGCGACGAGCTGCTTCAGCACCGACCCGCCCTTCGCGTAGGTGATGCCGTCGAAGTTGACCAGCACGTCCTCGAGGTCGTTGATGGTCGCGACCACGGGATGCGTCGAGGGGAGCTGGTCCTGGCGGTACGCCCAGTTCTTCTCCATCGAGTTGAACGTGGTCCACGCCTCCGTCCACTCCGTCGCCTCGGCGGTGGCGATCGTGGACGCCCACTCCGCGAACGACTCGTTGAGCCAGAGGTCGTTCCACCACTTCATGGTCACGAGGTCGCCGAACCACATGTGGGCGAGCTCGTGCAGGATCGTGACGACGCGGCGCTCTCGCACGGCATCCGTGACCTTCGACCGGAAGATGTAGCTCTCGGTGAACGTCACCGCGCCCGCATTCTCCATCGCGCCGGCGTTGTACTCGGGCACGAAGAGCTGGTCGTACTTGGCGAACGGATACGGCACGCCGAACCTCGCCTCGAAGTACTCGAAGCCCTGCTTGGTCTTCTCGAGGATGTAGTCGGCGTCGAGGTACTGGGAAAGGCTCTTGCGGCTGAACACGCCCAGCGGGATGACCCGTCCGTCGGCCGAGACGAGCGCGTCGCGGACGACGGCATAGGGGCCGGCGATGAGTGCCGTGATGTAGCTCGAGATTCGGGGTGTGGGCAGGAACGCCCACGTCTTCGCGCCCTCGGCCGCGGCGACCGGCTCGGGCGTGGGGGAGTTCGAGACCACCTCCCAATGTGCGGGTGCGGTGACGGTGAAACGGAACGACGCCTTGAGGTCGGGCTGCTCGAACACGGCGAACATGCGACGGGAGTCGGGTACCTCGAACTGCGTGTAGAGGTACGCCTCGCCGTCCACCGGATCGACGAAGCGGTGCAGGCCCTCGCCGGTGTGCATGTAGTGGCCGTCGGCGACGACCACGAGCTCGTTCTCGTCGGCGAGACCCGACAGCTGGATGCGCACGCCGTCACTCACCTCGGCCGGGTCGAGCTCCTCGCCGTTCAGCGTCACCGAGTGCACGGCCGCCGTGATGGCGTCGATGAATGTCGACGCGCCTCGGCTCGCGCTGAATCGGACCCTGGTGATCGAGCGGAACACCTCGGGGCCGGTGGTCACGTCGAGCACGACGTCGTAGGCGTGGACGGTGACGAGCGCCGCGCGCTCCTCGGCTTCAAGCCGTGTGAGGTTCTCTCCTGGCAATGTGGTCTCCCTCTCCACTTGGCGCTCGTGGCGCAGCCGAACGATTGACCAGCGTAGTCCCCGTCGCTCCACGCGACAGCGTGCACCTGTTCGAATTAGTGGCGCAGTACTAAAGGATAGACCCGAAGATCGCAGGTGTGAGAGTGAAGAATAGGCGCTTCCGTGACGCAGCTTCGACGGTCGTGCGCCCGAGCTCGCTTGTGACGTGTTATGTGACCTGGGGCGACCCTGAAACGAAGCGCCTAAGCTCGGCTGCTCGTGTCGGGGTGTGTGTATATTGTGGTTTTTTTTGGTCATGGTTCTCTGTAGGTAATTACGTTATGTATGTCGTCCTCGCACTCGACGGCGTGCAACTCGCCTGGGCGCAGCCGCACGGCCGCAGCATCCGCTGGATACCGAATCCCTAGACTTGGCCGCATGCGCATCCACATCGCGACCGACCACGCCGGCCTCGAGTTCAGCCGCACGCTCGTCGACCACCTGACCAACGGCGGTCACGAGGTCGTCGACCACGGACCCGGCGAGTACGACCCGCTCGACGACTACCCGGCGTTCTGCATCAACGCGGCGCAGGCGGTCGCCCGCGACCAGGCCGCGGGCGTGCGCACGCTCGGCGTGGTGTTCGGCGGCTCGGGCAACGGCGAGCAGATCGCCGCGAACAAGGTGCGGGGCATCCGTGCGGCCCTCGTGTGGAGCATGGACACCGCGATTCTCGCGCGTGAACACAACGACGCCAACGTCATCTCGATCGGCGCCCGTCAGCACACGGTCGAGGAGGCGATGCGATACATCGACGCGTTCATCGCCGAGCCGTTCTCGGGCGACGAGCGGCATGTGCGCCGCATCGCGCAGATCGCGGAGTACGAGACCACGGGCGACATCGCAGGCAAGGGCGTCGATGCGGCGGTCGATCCCGCCGGCGACCTCCCTACTGCAGTCGATCCAGCCGCCGAGGCATAGGGGCGACCGTGCCCGAAGGACACTCCGTCCACCGCATCGCCCGTCAGTTCGAGCGGAACTTCGTGGGCCATGTCGTCGCCGCGTCGAGCCCGCAGGGCCGGTTCGCCGAGGGCGCGGCCGACCTCGACGGGCGGCGGATGACCCAGGCCCGCGCTGTCGGCAAGCAGATGTTCCTCGGCTTCGAGGGCGACCGATGGCTGCGGGTGCACCTCGGCATGTACGGAGCATGGGACTTCGCGGGCGACATCCTCATGGACCCGACCATCGCATCGTCGAACGGCCGCATGGGGCAGACGAACCAGCGCGGCACCTTCCTCGATGGGCCCAACCCCGACGCCGTCGTCTTCGACACGGCGGGCGAGAACTCCCTCTCCTCGATCGGCGCGCCCCGGCGCACGCGCCTGCGCATGTCCGAGTCCGAGAAGGAGGCCAACGGCCTCGAGGCGTTCCCGCCCGAGCCGATCGGGCAGGTGCGCGTGCGCCTGCTCACGGATACGATCGTCGCCGACCTGAGGGGCCCGACGGCGTGCCAGGTGCTCGACCCGGCGCAGGTGGAGGCGGTCGTCGCGAAGCTCGGACCCGACCCGCTCATCGACGCCGGCCCCGAGGCCGAGGAGCGGTTCACGCGCGCCGTCCGCAGGAAGCCGACGCCCGTCGCCCTCCTGCTCATGGACCAGGAGGTCATCGCAGGCATCGGCAACGTGTACCGCGCCGAACTGCTGTTCCGCGCCAGGCAGAACCCGCACACGCCAGGCAGGCAGGTGCCCGAGGAGCACGTACGGCATCTGTGGCGCGACTGGGTCGGACTGCTGCGGGTCGGCGTGGAGACGGGCCAGATGATGACCATGGACGATCTCGATCCCGACGCATGGCGCGCCGCGATGGCCAGCCGCGCCGATCGTCATTGGGTGTACAAGCGCGAGGGGCTTCCGTGCCGGGTGTGCGGCACGAACATCGTGGTCGAGGAGCTGGGCGCCCGCAAGCTCTACTGGTGCCCCTACTGCCAGGCCTGATCCCTGCTGGTCGAGCAGCGCCGACGTTGCCGGCCGTGCCTCGAGAACCGACCGAAGGACCGACATGCGACAGAATCCCAGCTTCACCCTCGCGAGCGAGGAGCACGTGAAGCGCCTCATCCGCGAGCATCCGTGGATGACGATCGTGAGCATGACGGATGCCGCGGGCCTCGTGGCATCCCACTATCCCGTGCTCCTCGACGAGGAGGCTTCCGGCATCGTGCTGCTCACGCATGTCGGCCGCCCCGACGAGGTGGTGCACGAGCTCGGTCGCCACGAGGTGATGGTCATCGTGCAGGGGCCGCACGGGTACATCTCGCCCGGGTGGTACGACGCGAATCCGGCGGTGCCCACGTGGAACTTCGTCACCGCGCACCTCTATGGCACGCCCGAGCTCCTCGACGCCGGTGAGAACCTCCGGGTGCTCGAGGCCCTCGTCGACCACTTCGAGGACGCGATGCCAGAGCCGCGTCGCATGCGCGGCACCGCCGAGAACTCCGCCTACGCCGATCGCATCGCGGGCGGCACCGTGGGCCTGCGCATCCCGATCACGCGGTTCGTCGCCAAGAACAAGATGAGCCAGAACCGGCCCCCCGAGACCGTCGACCGCATCATCGGAGAACTCGAGGGCGAGGGCCCGTACGCGAGTCCCGCGCTCGCCGCGGAGATGCGGCGCACCCACGAGGCGCTGCGGGCGGCGCGCACGTGACCGGGGAGGGGGCCGCGATGACGACGGATGCCGCGGGCGCGCTCGTGCTCGCCGCTGCCCGCATCCCGGGGCGCGAGCAGCCCGTCGACGTGCACCTCGCAGGCGGGCGCGTCGCGGCGATCACGCCTGCCGGCACAGCGCCTGCAGACGCCCGGGGCGTCGGGACGGCGGCCGGGGCGCCCGGCGCCCGGCGCGTCGACCTCGACGGCCGGTGGGTGATCCCCGGCCTCCACGACCGGCACGTGCACTTCTCCCAGTGGGCGATGATGTCGCGCCGGCTCGACCTGGCCGCGGCGGAGTCCGCGGCGGCGGCAGCGGCCCTCGTCGCGGCATCCGTCGACGCGGGCGCCGCCGAGGTGGTGGGCTTCGGCTACCGCGACGGGCTGTGGCCGGATGCCCCGAGCCGGGCGGCACTCGACGCGGTGTCGGGCGAGGTGCCGGTGGTGCTCGTCGCCGCCGACCTGCACGCCTGCTGGCTGAACTCCGCGGCGCGCCCGTCGGTTCGGTGCCCTCGAGGCAGCGGGGGAGCGCGGCGTGCTGCGCGAGGACGACTCGTTCCGGCTCGTTCGCGAGCTCGACGACGTTCCCGACGACCAGCTCGACCGTTGGGCGGCCGATGCGGCGGCCGTCGCCGCATCGCGCGGGGTCGTCGGCATCGCCGACTACGAGATGCGCTGGAACCTCGACGACTGGACCCGACGCGCAGCGGCCGGACTCGACCAGCTCCGTGTCGCGTTCGGCATCTACACGCAGGACCTCGACCGCGCGATAGCGGAGGGGCTCCGCACGGGCGACGTGGTGCCGGGCACCAGCGGTCTCGTCACCGTCGGCGGTTACAAGGTCATCACCGACGGCTCGCTGAACACCCGCACCGCGTGGTGTTTCGACCCGTATCCGGGCCTCGGCGGCCACGAGCATCCGTTCGGCCTCTCGAACGTGTCGTTCGCGGAGCTCGTGCCGCTCATGCGCCGCGCGTCGGAGGGGGGCATCATCCCGGCCGTGCATGCCATCGGAGATCGGGCCAACGCCCGCGTGCTCGACGCGTTCGAAGCGGTCGGCTGCACGGGGTCGATCGAGCATGCCCAGCTGCTGCGCCATGAGGACGTCGCCCGCTTCGCACGCCTCGGGATCGTCGCGAGCGTGCAGCCCGAGCACGCCATGGACGACCGGGACATCGCCGATCGCTACTGGGCCGGCCGCACGGACCGGGCCTTCATGCTCTCGGAGCTCGCTGCCGCGGGCGTGGAACTCGCCCTCGGATCCGACGCCCCGGTCGCGCCGCTCGACCCGTGGGTCGCGATCGCCGCCGCCGTCGGCCGCACCCGCGACGGGCGTGAGCCGTGGCATCCCGAGCAGGCGATCGAGGCGGGCGCAGCGCTCGCTGCGTCCACCGGCGGACGAGGGGTCCGAAGCGCGGCCCGGGATGGTCGCGGATCTCGCGGTGGTCGAGCTCGACCCGCTCGCGGCATCCGTCGACGACCTGAGGCGGATGCCGGTGGCGGCCACGTTGGTCGCCGGCCGGTTCACGCACGGCGCGCCCTGACGTTCCGGGCCCGCGGGGGAAAACCCCCGCCCGGATCGGGGCGCACACCGGCTGTGGTGCCCACGGCCCGCCGACGAGGCTGGAGTCATGCCAGCATCACGTTCGATCAGCAGCGCGATCCGCCGCCCGCGCGCGACCGCCGGCGCACTTGCCGCCATCGCTGCAGGAGCCCTCGTCGCCGTCTCGTTCGCCGGGTGCGGACTCGTCGGTCCTGCGCCGGTCTCCACGATCGGCAAGGTCGACTTCGCGAACCCTCTCGCCATCCCGCAGCTCGCCGAGTCGCGACTCGATGCCGACGGCACCCGCGTCTTCACGCTCGAAGCACAGGCTGGCACGACCGAGTTCGCGCCGGGCGCGACGAGCGACACGTGGGGCTTCAACGGCTCCTACCTCGGTCCCACCATCGTTGCGAAGCGCGGCGAGCACGTGCGGGTCGACGTGACCAACTCGCTCGACGAACCGACGACCGTGCACTGGCACGGCATGCATCTCCCCGCCCGCATGGACGGCGGCCCCCACCAGATGATCGAGCCGGATGCCACGTGGTCGCCCGAATGGGACATCGACCAGCAGGCGACGACGCTCTGGTACCACCCGCACCCGCACGGCGAAACGGAGTCGCACGTCGGCCGCGGCCTGGCCGGCATGTTCATCGTGCAGGACGACGTCGAGGCGGCGCTGCCGCTCCCGCGCGAGTACGGCGTCGACGACGTGCCCGTCATCGTGCAGGACACCGGCTTCTCCGCCGACGGCGTGCGCGAGGGCGGTCAGCGCGGTTACGCGGGTGGGCTCGGCGACGAGCTCCTCGTGAACGGCACGCGCGCGCCCTACCTCGACGTCCGCGACGAGCTCGTGCGGCTCCGGCTGCTCAACGCGTCCACCGCGCGCAGCTACGCGTTCACGTGGAGCGATGGTCGCCCCGTCGAGCTCATCGCGACCGACGGCGGGCTGCTCGAGGCATCCGTCGAACTCGAGCAGATCCGCCTTTCGCCGGGAGAGCGTGCCGAGGTCCTGGTGCGCGTGACGCCCGGGGAGCGGGTCGTCCTGCAATCGAAGATGACGCCCGAGCTCGCCGGCCTGGTGGCCCCCGTCGCCTCGATGAACGGTGGAACCGACCAGTTCGACGTCCTCGAGCTCCGTGCCGGTGACCAGCTCGATCCGGCACCTGTGCTGCCCGACCGACTGGCCGCCATGCCCGCACTCGACGAGGCCGAGGTGGCGACGACCCGCACGTTCCGGCTGAACGACAGCTTCGAGATCAACGGCGCCGCGATGGACATGGCGCGCATCGACGAGACCGTGACCATCGACACGCTCGAGCGTTGGGTCGTCGAGAACGACACCGAGGTGCCCCACAGCTTCCACGTGCACGACGTGCAGTTCCGCGTCGCGTCGATCGACGGTGCGCCCCCGCCGCCCGAACTCGGCGGGTGGAAGGACACGATCTTCACCGAGGCTCAACGGGAGTACGAGCTCCTCATGCGCTTCGAGGACTACGCCGATCCCGGCACCCCGTACATGTACCACTGCCACCTGCTGTGGCACGAGGACCAGGGCATGATGGGCCAGTTCGCAGTCGTCGAACCGGGTCAGTCTGCCACGATGACAGGAGGAACCCACGATGAGCACTGAGAGCGCGAGCATTGACCGAATGACCGGCGAGTCCGCGACCACCACCGCCAGCGAGCGAGCGGATGCCGCCCCGCGGCGCCGCGGCTACGGCGCCCTCTGGGCGAGCGCTCCGCGCGAGTTCGGCTTCCTGATCCTCACCATGCCGATCGCGATCACGGGCCTCGTCGTGCTGTCGACCGTGTTCTTCACGGGTCTCGGGCTCGTCGCGATCGTCGTCGGCATCTTCCTCATGGTCGCGTCGTTCTACATCGCGCGCGGATTCGGCACGCTCGAGCTGATCCGCCTCCGATGGGCCGGGCGACCGGAGATCCGGCAACCGAATGGGGCACGGGGCGGGCGTGAGCAGGGCTTCTGGCGGTCGATGTTCATGCCGTTCATCGACGGCCACTACTGGCTGCTACGTCCTGCACACGCTCATCGTCAATCCGATCGTGAGCGTCGTCACGTGGAGCATCACGATCGCGTGGACGTCCGTCGCGCTCGCAGGCACGACCGGATGGATCTGGCAGCCCTTCATCCCCGACGGGCGACCGCACGTTCTGGCTGAACGAGTGGATCGTCGACCGGTTCTTCCCGGGTGTCGACTTCGCGTACGACCCGGTCGTCGGCGAGCGGATCCTCGAGGTCGCCATCGGCGTGATCTTCCTGCTCACCCTGCCGTTCGTGTACCGCGGACTCACGTTGCTCCACGACGTGATCGCGAGGGGCATGCTCGAGCGCCTGGCGCT
The DNA here is from genome assembly GCA_963764435.1 of uncultured Actinomycetota bacterium. Classification (GTDB taxonomy): domain Bacteria; phylum Actinomycetota; class Actinomycetes; order Actinomycetales; family Microbacteriaceae; genus Agromyces. The sequence continues at coordinate 399,932 of CAVXSL010000001.1, forward strand.
CGGAGGCCCTCGAGGTCGAGGTGGCGCAACTCGCCGCGTCACGCGGCGCCGCCGTGCAGGCCGAGGACGCGTCGCTCCGGCGTCTCGAGCGGGACATCCACGACGGCCCGCAGCAGCGGCTCGTGCGTCTGCAGATGGACCTCGCGACGATCGAGCGGCGGCTCGACCAGGACCCCGAATCGGCGAAGGCGCTCGTCGGCGAGGCGCGCGACCAGGCACGCGAGGCCCTCGACGAGCTCCGCGCGCTCTCCCGGGGGTTCGCCCCGCCGATCCTGCAGGACCGCGGCCTCGCGGTCGGGCTCGAGTCGCTCGCCTCGCGCAGCCCCATGCCGGTCACCGTCGAGATCGACCTCGAGGATGCCGCGCTGCCCGCGCCGATCGAGCGGAACGTGTACTTCATCGCCGCGGAGCTCCTCACGAATGCTGCCAAGCACGGCGACGCGACCGCGATCCGGCTTCGGGTCGGAATCCGCGACGAAGGCGCTGCCGGCCACTGGATCGACGTGTGGGTCACCGACAACGGCCACGGTGGGGCAGCGCCCATTCCCGAGCACGGTCTCGCCGGGATGGAAGAGCGGGTGCGGGGGCTCCGGGGCATGCTCGTGATCGACAGCCCGTCTGGTGGGCCCACGGTGATCGGCGTACACGTGCCCTACGTGCCGCTCGCGGCATCCGGAACCTCGACCGACGCGGTATCCGGAACCAGCTCCGACGCGGCATCCGGAACCCCGACCGACGCGGCATCCGGAACCGGGACCGACGCGGCCTCCGGAACTCCGACCGACGCGGATTCCGGGACGGTCTGAACCCGGGCGGATGACGGCTCGGCGACCCCTCGCCGAGCCGTCGCCGTCGAGCCCGCCGCCGCTATCGTGGGGGCATGACGGATGCCGCGCGCCGCCCTCTGCGCATCGTGCTCGCCGAGGATTCGGTGCTGCTGCGGGAGGGGCTGGTGCGTCTCTTCGACGAGGCCGGCTTCGAGACGGTCGGCTCCTACGGCGACGCCGACGGCTTGCTCGCGGAGGTCGAGCAGACCGCCCCCGATCTGGCCGTGCTCGACGTGCGGATGCCGCCGACGTTCCGCGACGAGGGCGTGCGCGCGGCGATCGAGTTGCGCCGGCGCCATCCGAAGCTCGGCGTGCTGCTGCTCAGCCAGTACGTCGAGGGCACCTACGCGCACGAATTGCTCTCGTCGGGCGAGGGGGGCATGGGCTATCTCCTGAAGGACCGCGTCGCCTCGCTCGACGAGCTCGAGGATGCGGTCGAGCGCGTCAGCCAGGGCGGCACCGTGCTCGATCCACAGGTGGTGCGCGAACTCCTCTCCCGTCGAAGCGACCCCCTCACCACGCTCACGCCGCGCGAGCGGGAGGTCATGGCGCTCATGGCCGAGGGACGCACCAACGCCGGCATCGCGAAGCAGCTGTTCATCGGCATCGGCGCCGTGGAGAAGAACGTCACCTCGATCTTCCAGAAGCTCGGGCTCGAGGACTCGGGCACCGACCACCGACGGGTGCTCGCGGTGCTGGCGTGGTTGCAGCGCTGACGCCGAGGCGGTGGCCGCCCCGTCACTCGGGCTGCCGGCGGGCTCCCGTTCGCCAGATCGGCGGTGGCTCGTCAGACGGATGGAGCGGCTGGAAATCACGCCAGGCGCGAACGTATCCGCGGACCCCATAGCTGACCGAAGCCGCCACGTGGAGGACGGCGACGGCCGCGCCCGCCGCGATCGCCCACCCCATCTGACCCCCGAGCCCCACGACCAGTCCGCCCGTGAAGAGTCCCAGCACGCAGGCGTTCACCACGACGATCAGCAGTTCGGAGCTCCCGATGAGCTGGCTGATGCCGCGACCGCGGAAGAAGTAGTAGGTCTGGTCGAGACCGGGTTCGTCGTCATGTGTGGAGGCGAGGAAGCTGCGCTCCACACCGGGCTTCAGCTCGTTGTAGGACCCGCGGATGCGATTCATCGCAGTGACGTACATCATGTCCTCCTGAGACACGTTGTCGACGCGCACCTGGGTGAGGAAGCCGACGAGCCACACGAACGCGAGGATGCCGAGCGCGGCAGGCCCGAACCATCCGCCGAAGTCGCTTGCCTGACCGAGCAGGCCGATGCCGAGAAGCCCCGCGGAGACGAGCGTGAGGTAGATGGCGATGCGGGTGAGCACCTCCGCCTGTGTCGTGCTCCTCGAAGCGAGCAGGCTCCAATGCTCGGTCGCGAGGATCTGCGCCGTGAGCGCGCGCTCGGCGCGGGCGCCGACCTCATCTCTGCCATCGGCGGCGATATCGCCTTCGTCGGGAGAACGACCGGGCTGCGGTGCATGCGCCGTCATACGGGCATTCTGCACCCGGAGGAGTCGGGCCCGCCATCTCGTGGGACGTCCGCCGAGGTGCTCTTGGCCGGTGTCCGGCCATTGAGAAGGGCTGCACGTCGCAACGCGACCGCTCAGGCCGGCGGCGTCGTGCGCAGCGGCGTGTGCGCGCTCAGGGATCGACGATAGCTCCGGTATCCCTGAAGCAACGCGACCAGGAGGGCGGCTACGCCTACTACGATGCCGAGCCCGACCGCCACGCCGATGGGTGCGGAGAGGGCGACCGCGAGCGCACCGGCGAAGAGTCCTGCGACGGTGGACGTCACGACCGTGATGATCATCATGGAGCTGCCGAACACCACGGTCGCGGATCCGCGCGGATAGAAGTAGTGATACGTGCGGTCGATCCCGCCGGCGTCGTCGTTCGGCGACATCAGCAGGTACCGGTCGAGTCCCGGATCGAGGTCGAGGTACGCGCCGCGCAGCCGGTTCATCGCGACGACGTACATCAGGTCCTCGGTGGCGGTGTTGTGTGCGCGCACCGTGGTGATCAGGCCGAGCACGAGGAGCAGGAACAGGATGCCGATGGCGGCGGCCCCGAACCATCCGCGAAAGCCCGTCGCCTGCCCGAGCACGCCGAGTGAGAGGAGCCCCGCCGAGACCACGGTGAGGAAGATCGCGATGCGGGTGAGCACCTCGCTCTGCGTGGTGCTGCGGGACGCGAGGAGGCTCCAGTGCTCGGTCGCCAGCATCTGCGCACGCAGCGACTTCTGGGCGTCGGTGAGCCCTGCGACGTCATCGTCGGGATACGGGACGGGCCCGGGTGCATCCGCCGTCATAGCGGCATTCTGCACCCGGGCCCGTCAGCCCGCCATCGGCGGAATCACTTCACGGCGATGTGCGAGAACAGGAACCAGCGGTCCTTGTCGATGCCGCGGCGGATCTCGATCACCACGTCCTGGCTGGCCGGATCGAGTTCGGCGAGCCCCTCGATCGCAGCATCGACCTTCTCGGTCGCGAGGTCGATCTGCGCGACGACATCGGCGATCGCCTCCTCGTACGGCTGGAAGCCGAGCTTCGGATTCGCCGCGCCGCTCTTCGCAGCGACGGTCGCGAGGCGGCCGTCGATCGGGAGCCCGAGCGCGACGACCCGCTCCGCGGCGGTGTCCGCCCACTCCTGCGCGTGCTCCACCACCTCGTCGATGAGTTCGTGCACGGCGATGAAGTTGACGCCGCGCACGTGCCAGTGCGCCTGCTTGCCGTTCACGACGAGCGCGACCAGTTCGTGTACGACGGGGGTCAGATACTGGGCGACGCCCGCGGCGACGTCGGCCTTGGAGCCGGTCCTGGTGGTCTTCGGTGCGGTCTTCGTGTCGGTCATCGTGTCACCCTTCCCATTACGGGTCTGTCCGCTTGTCCCCTTCAACGCTACGCAGCTGCGCACGTATTTCAAGGAAGGGAAGCCTCGGCTCAGTCCGCTTCGCCCGGCACTGCTGACGCGTCCACGTCGGAACGACCGGCGAAGATGAGGCGCCCCTCGTCGCGGAGTCGCAGAGGGACGCGAACGCGGGACCAGCGAAGCCGCTGTGGAGGACGGTCGATGGAGCGGATGACGGGAATCGAACCCGCGTAATCAGTTTGGAAGACTGAGGCTCTACCATTGAGCTACATCCGCATGTGCCCCGGCACGCGGGCACTGCATCATCGTAGTACACCGCCGGTGCAGGTCAACGCAGCTCGACGATGGAGCGCACGACCCCGCGCGCGAGGCGCAGTTGGCGCTCGTAGGTGGCGGCCAACGCCACGAGGATCACGCCGGCCACGCCGAGCCAGAGCCACCACCACACCGCTTCGTACAGCCACCTGATCCACGGCCACAGTTGCGCCAGGGCGTGGATGAGCAGCACGCTGCCACCGAGGAGCAGCGGGGCCTGGAGCCGGCACACCGCGCCGACCACCACGGCGAGCGCAGCGGCGACTCCGAGCACGATGAGCCTCCACAGTTGCGGATCGGTGAGGTCGGCGACGAGTGGCGGCACGAGGAGCACGGCGAGACCCGGACCGAGTGACGGCCAGCTGCCGAGGCCGGCGAACCGCGACATCCGCACCGCGCCTGCGCCGATGAGTGCCGTGCCCACGGACACGGTGACGAGGTCGAACGGCTCGACAACGGCCGAGACGAGCACTGCGATCCCGCCGACCACGAGGATGGCGAGCGTGCTCCATGCGAAGACCGGCCCGGCGATCGGGCGCCACGTGACGGCGGCGCCCGCGATGTGCAGCACCGCGAAGGCCGGGAAGAGCACCGCTGTCCGCAATAGCGCCAGGTCGTCCGAGAGGATCGCGAGCACGGTGGGAACGGCTGCGGCGACCACGGATGCCCCGAGAACCGCCTCGGCGAGCGGGGCGGGCCTCGACCCCGTGCGTGCCCAGCTGACCGCGACCGCCGCACCGGCGGCGACTGCGAGCGCCGGCCAGAACTCGACGGGCAGGTCGCTCGGCGCTCCGTTGGCCACAGCGGACCCGCGGACCAGCGCCGCGCCGGTCAGCGCGACCCACCCGGTCACGACGCCGAGCAGACGTGCGGGCACTCCGCGCACTGCATCAGGTAGGAAGAAGGCGGCGAGCGCGACGACGGAACCGGCGGCGACGAGCACCAGCGTGCGCAGCTCCGACGCACCGCTCGACGCGACGCTCGGCAGCACGAGCACCGCCGCCGCCGAACCGAAGAGCGCGGTGCGGCCGGTCGCGAGCTGCTCGTCCGTGACGCGACGCCAGGCGATGAGGCCACCGGCGGCCGCGAGCGCGACGGCGAGCGGCACGGTGTACGACTCGATGTCATCGACACCCTCTCCCGCGAGCCACGCCCAGACGGTTCCCACGCCGAGGGCGAGGCTGAGCCATGACACGTGCCGCACCGCGGACGCACCGGCGATCGGGTCGTCGTGAAGCGATGCCACCAGCAATGGGACCGGGGTGAGCAGGAGCAGCAGGACCCACAGCCGGTCTCCGGCGCTGGCCGCCGCGCTGAGCGCAAGGATGCCCAAGACGCCGACGGAGATGCTCCACGCGACCCGTGCGACGCGGGCGGTGTGCGGCACGGCCGCATGTCCGAGCCCGGAAGCGAGGAGGACGCCGCCTGCGAACCCGGTCACGCCGGGCGGGGCGCCGGGGATCGCATCGACGATGGCGCCCGCGGCGAGCGCGATCAGGAGCGGCGCGGCGGTGGCGAGCGTCGTGCCCAGCAGCGGGGATCGCGACGCTCGGATTCCGGCGACCGTGACGACGGCTCCGATCGCGGATGGCAGCCAGACGAGTGGGACCCCCGGCACGAATGCCGTCCCGAACGCGCCGACGAGGACCCCGACAAGGAGGGGCAGGCCGAGGGTCACCCGATCCAAGGCAGGCATCGGCGTGAAGAGGACCAGGGCGAGGATCACGGATGCGACGGTGCCGATCCACATCAGAGGCGATGCCCACGCACCGGTGAGCGGAGCCCCCGACACGCCGAGCCACAGCGGGATCGAGAAGGCGACCACTCCGACGAGGACCGCGGCGACCACGAGATGCGTCGCGCCTGCCGCGCGAGCGGCCGACCCCGGCCACACCCGCGGCGCGAGCAGGCGCCCGGCGATCAGGAGTGCCAGGAGTGCGCCGACCGCCCACGGCCAGACAGGTGCACTGGAGTACGCGGTGCTCCAGGCGACTCCGCCGGACGAGATGCCGATGATCGCGAGCGTCGGGAGCAGCCCGGGGGTGGCGGCACGCCTCGGCGCCGCAGCTGCAGCGAGCGCGATTCCGGCCAAGGAGACGAGCGCCGTCGCGGCGAGCCAGGTCGCCGGGGCGACGGAGCCGGCGACCAGGGCGCCCGCGAGGAGTGCGCCCACCGGGATGACGAGGAGTCGGCGCATCCGGCCGAAGACGGCCGACGCCACGAAGCTTCCCGCTGCCAGGATGAGTGGCACGAGCACCGCTGCGAGGGTGGCACCGTCTGTGGTCGAGTGGAGCGCATCGTTCGCGCCAAGCGCCCACACGCGAGTGCCGCTCATGACACGGTCACTGATGAAGCCGAGGCCGAGGATTCCACCTACGGCCGACGCCGCTGACGCCACCAGGGCGGAAGCGACGAACGCGGCGATCAACTCCCGCCGCTCACGGAGGCGACGGGCGGCGAGCGCGAACAGGCAAGCCGTGAACACCGCTCCGGCCGGTGCGGCCCAGATCGCCTGCGTCCCCTCGAGTTCCTGCAGCGTGCCGACGGCGGGGGCGAGCGCAACGGCGGCGCCGAGCGCGATGGCGGCGATCCATGACCAGGCGTCCGGCCCGCCGGCCCCACGCCTGCCGAGGACCATCATGGGCATCCACGCCGCGCCGACCGCGAGAAAAGCCCACGACCCCGCCCAGGCCACGTCGGGAAGCGCCCACGCAGCCGCGATCAATGCGACGGTGCCGCCGATGGCACCCGAGGTCAGGAGTGCTGCACTCTCAGGCCACGCCGCTCGGGCGCCGACGCCGCGGACCACGACGGCGCCGACGCCGCCGACCACGACGGCGGCGACCCCGCCGAGCCAGAACCCCGTCGGCGTTCCGGGCTCCACGGCGGAGGCGAGCAGGAACGCCGAAATCGGAGCGAGGCCCGCGGCCGCGAGGCCCGGCGCCCGGATGCCGCTCGCCACCCTCGTCGCGGCGAGCACGCCCGCTACGGCGGCCAGCGCGATGCCCGTGTACGCGGCGGTGCTCAGGGCATCGGTGCCGAAGAGCCCGTTGGCTCGCACGATCCAGACGTCGAGCAGCAGCAGCACGATGGCGACGGTGGCCACGCCCTCGGCCGTGCCGGGGAGCCGGCGCGCCCGAAGGAGGCCGGCGACGCCGAGCACGAGGACGCTTGCGGCGGCGATGATCACGGAGCGCACCTCGAGGGTCGCCACGAGGTAGGCCACGAAGAGGAACACGATCGCCGTGACCGAGATGAGCACCACCCCGAGGGTGAGCAGCAGGACCTGCACACCGGAGGGACGTCGATCCGGCTGAACGGGCCCGACGGCGGCCGGAGTCCAGGGTGGGGCAGCGGGCGGGGCGACGGGCGCGTCGAGGACTCCGTCCGCCGCGGCTTCCGACGCGGGAGCGGGCCCGACCGCGGTCATTGTCCACACGACGTGCGCCGCAACAGCGGGCCCGAGCACGGATGACGGCAACGCCGACGGATCGACGACCGCGGCATCCGGAACGTCGTGGACGGCGGCCGCGGCGGCCTCGCGCGCCGCCTGCTCGTCGCGCATTCGGCCGATGAACGACTGCCGCGCGATCGTGCCCTCGTAGACCCCCCGGGAGAGCCGGACGAGCTCTACGGCGGCCGGCACGCCGACGTCGAGGCCGCAGTCGTCGCAGCGCGTGGACCCCAGTTCGCTGAAGCAGGCCGGACACGCCGTCGTGTCCACGAGCTGGGCGGGATCCGCGGGCCACTGCGCCACATCGGAGCCCTCGGGCCGGGTGAGTCGGTCGGTCATGCGCAAACACTGCCACGCGGCGACATCCGGTGGCGGGACCGTCCACAGCGCCCGTTCGGGGGTCACGGCCGACACCCCGGCGTGTCGGCGGACCCGTGCACGTCGCGTCACAGCGGGCGCGCCAGCACGTGCAGTAGACTTTCGGGGTTCCATCCGCGCACCCGTATGCTCCGGCGTGCCGTGCGGATGCATCGACGAGTTGAGTCAGCGACTCGGGGCGTAGCTCAGCTTGGTAGAGCGCCCGCTTTGGGAGCGGGAGGTCGCAGGTTCGAATCCTGTCGCCCCGACGGGTCGCTGAGACTCGACACGAACTTCCACACAACAGGAGATCTTCCACATGCCGACCACTTCGGTTGAGAAGCTGAGCCCGACCCGCGCCAAGCTCACCATCTCGGTGACGCCCGAGGAGCTGAAGCCCAGCATCGCCCACGCCTACGAGCACATCGCCGAGCAGATCAACGTGCCGGGCTTCCGCAAGGGCAAGGTACCGCCGCCCATCATCGACCAGCGGGTCGGCAAGGCCGCCGTCCTCGAGCACGCGGTCAACGAGGGTCTCGACGGCTTCTACCGGGCCGCGGTCACCGAGTACTCGCTCCGGCCACTCGGCCGCCCCGAGGCCGACATCGTCGAGTGGCCGAACGAGAAGGACTTCTCCGGCGACCTGCTCCTGGCGATCGAGGTCGACGTGCGACCCGAGATCGAGCTTCCCGACTACGAGGGCCTCGAGCTCACCGTCGACCCGGTCGAGGTCGGCGACGACGAGGTCACCGAGGAGCTCGACCGCCTGCGCAGCCGCTTCGGCACCCTCATCACGGTCGACCGCCCCGCGACCTCGGGCGACTTCGTGACGCTCGATCTCGTGGCGATGATCGACGACACCGAGGTCGACACCGCGACCGGCATCTCGTACGAGGTCGGCTCGGGCGAGCTGCTCGAGGGCATCGACGAGGCGCTCGAATCGCTCACCGCCGGAGAGACCACCACGTTCGCGTCGACGCTGCTCGGCGGCGACCACGAGGGCGAGACCGCCGAGATCACCGTGACCGTGACGGCAGTGAAGGAGCGCGAGCTTCCCGAGGCCGACGACGACTTCGCGCAGATCGCGAGCGAGTTCGACACACTCGACGAGCTCACCGAGAGCCTCCGGGAGCAGGTGGCGCGCACCCGGACGTTCGGCCAGGGCACCCAGGCGCGCGATCTCCTCGTCGAGCGGCTCCTCGAGCTCGCCGAGGTGCCGGTGGCGGACACCGTCATCGAGGACGAGGTGCACCGCCACCTCGAGTCCGAAGGGCGCCTCGAGGATGAGGAACACCGCGCCGAGGTCACCGAGTCCAGCGCCAAGGCCTTCAAGACCCAGATCGTGCTCGACGCGATCGCCGAGGCCGAGAAGGTGCAGGTCAGCCAGGACGAGCTCACCCAGTACCTCGTGCAGGGCGCCGCGCAGTACGGCATGGAGCCCAATGAGTTCGTGCAGATCCTGAGCCAGAACGGTCAGATCCCCGCCATGGTGGGCGAGGTGGCGCGCAACAAGGCACTCGCGATCGCGCTCGGCAAGGCCAAGGTGACGGATGCCGCGGGCAACGCGGTCGACCTCGCCGAATTCACGGCCGTGGCTCCCGCCGACGAAGCCGAGGCGGATGTCGCCGCGGCTGATGACGTCGAGGCCGCCGCTGACGAGGCCGCCGATGTCGCGACCGCCGAGGCCGCCGTCGATGTCGAGGCCGAGACCGAGGCGCCCAAGAAGCCGGCTCGCAAGCGCGCGACGAAGAAGGCCGACGCCGAGTAGTTCCACCTCGTAGAGCGGGTCGAGGAGACGCGGAGCGTCGTCTCGAGGCCATCGAACCGGGTCTCGAGGGATGCCTCCGGCGCTCCTCGACCGTACTCGTCTCCGAAGGTGGATGCGGGCGACGCCCGCCGAGCGGCATCCGAGGCGCTGGCGGCCCTCGCTGCGCACCTGCCGCGCTACCGCGTGTCGCTCGCGTCGTATGCGGTCGACCTCCGCTCCTCCGCCTAGGGCGAACACCCCGGTTCCCCCGTGTTGCACCGGATAGATTCGACTCAACGCGACAACGGAAACGGAGCGACACACATGGCCGAAGCGACACTGACCCCCAGTGTTTTCGATCGACTGCTGAGGGACCGTATCATCTGGCTGGGTTCCGAGGTGCGCGACGACAATGCCAACGAGATCGCGGCGAAGCTGCTGCTGCTCGCCGCAGAGGATGCGAAGAAGGACATCTTCCTCTACGTCAACTCGCCCGGCGGCTCGATCACGGCAGGCATGGCGATCTACGACACCATGCAGTTCGTGCCGAACGACATCGTCACCGTCGGGATCGGCATGGCGGCCTCGATGGGGCAACTGCTCCTCACGGCCGGCACCAGGGGCAAGCGGTACATCACCCCCAACGCGCGCGTACTGCTGCACCAGCCGCACGGCGGCTTCGGCGGCACCGCGAGCGACATCCAGACCCAGGCGCAGCTCATCCTCGACATGAAGAAGCGACTCGCCGAGATCACCGCGGCGCAGACCGGCAAGTCGGTCAAGCAGATCAACGCCGACGGCGACCGCGACCGCTGGTTCAACGCGCAGGAGGCGCTCGAGTACGGCTTCGTCGACCACATCCGCGAGTCGGCACTCGACGTGTCCGGCGGCGGCGGCACCGAGCAGGCGTAGCACCGAGAGAAGAGAGAACGAGCGAATGAACACCCCCAACTTCGGCGGCGTCGCGAACGGCGGCCTCCAGATGCCGGGCTCGCGCTACATCCTGCCGAGCTTCGAGGAGCGCACGGCGTACGGCTACAAGCGACAGGATCCCTACGCGAAGCTCTTCGAGGACCGCATCATCTTCCTCGGCGTGCAGGTCGACGACGCGTCGGCCGACGACATCATGGCCCAGCTCCTGGTGCTCGAGTCCATGGACCCCGACCGTGACATCATCCTCTACATCAACTCGCCCGGCGGTTCGTTCACGGCCATGACCGCGATCTACGACACGATGCTGTACATCCGTCCGCAGATCCAGACCGTGGTGCTCGGGCAGGCCGCGTCCGCTGCCGCCGTCATCGCATCGGCGGGCACGCCCGGCAAGCGCCTGGCGTTGCCGAACGCGCGCGTGCTCATCCACCAGCCCGCCATGGGCGAGGCCGGGCACGGCCAGGCATCCGACATCGAGATCCAGGCGGCCGAGATCCTGCGCATGCGCTCGTGGCTGGAGGAGACGCTGTCGCGGCACTCCAACCGCACGCAGGAGCAGGTCAACACCGACATCGACCGCGACAAGATCCTGTCGGCCGAGGAGGCTCAGGAGTACGGCCTCATCGACCAGGTGCTCACGTCGCGCAAGGCGCTGCCGGCGGCGATCGCCAGGTAACGCCGGCCCGGCGCGCGAACGCGGCGGATGACCGGCCCCCGGCCGGTCGGCCCGCCGCGTTCGGCATGTCCGGATGCTTCCGGCCCGCGGTTCGCGCAGCGCGAACCCGGGTGGTCCAATCCGGGCGCGCCACGCCGATCCGTCCCGATCTCGGGCTAGGCTCGGATCAGACTCGTCGACAGGGAGGGATCGATGGCACGCATCGGGGAGAGCGCCGACCTGCTCAAGTGTTCCTTCTGCGGCAAGAGCCAGAAGCAGGTCCAGCAGCTCATCGCCGGACCCGGCGTCTACATCTGCGATGAGTGCGTCGAGCTCTGCAACGAGATCATCGAGGAGCGCCTCGCCGAAGCGGGCGAGACCGATTCCGGCGAGTTCGAGCTGCCGAAGCCCAAGGAGATCTTCGCGTTCCTCGAGGAGTACGTCATCGGGCAGGATGCCGCGAAGCGCGCCCTCGCCGTGGCCGTCTACAACCACTACAAGCGCGTGCGCGCCCGCACCACGCTGATGCCGGCCGACCGCGCACACGACGACGTGGAGATCGCGAAGTCGAACATCCTGTTGATCGGCCCCACCGGTTGCGGCAAGACCTATCTCGCGCAGACCCTCGCGAAACAGCTGAACGTGCCGTTCGCGGTCGCCGACGCCACCGCGCTCACCGAAGCGGGCTACGTCGGCGAAGACGTCGAGAACATCCTGCTCAAGCTCATCCAGGCCGCCGACTACGACGTGAAGCGCGCCGAGACCGGCATCATCTACATCGACGAGGTCGACAAGATCGCCCGCAAGGCGGAGAACCCCTCGATCACCCGTGACGTCTCGGGCGAGGGCGTGCAGCAGGCGCTCCTGAAGATCCTCGAGGGCACGGTGGCGTCTGTGCCGCCGCAGGGCGGGCGCAAGCACCCGCACCAGGAGTTCATCCAGATCGACACGACCAACGTGCTGTTCATCGTGGCCGGCGCGTTCGCCGGCCTCGAGGACATCATCTCCTCACGGGCGGGCAAGCGCGGCATCGGGTTCGGCGCCCCCCTGCACCGCAAGGAGGAAGAGGCCGAGATCTTCAGCGAGGTACTCCCGGAGGACCTGCACAAGTACGGTCTCATCCCCGAGTTCATCGGGCGCCTGCCCGTGGTGGCCACGGTGACGCCGCTCGACCGCGACGCGCTCATGGAGATCCTCACCGTGCCCAAGAACGCGCTGGTGAAGCAGTACCAGCGCATGTTCCAGCTCGACGGCGTCGAGCTGGACTTCGAGCCGGCGGCGCTCGAGGCCATCGCCGACCTCGCCGTGCTCCGCCAGAGCGGTGCTCGTGGCCTGCGCGCCATCATGGAGGAGGTGCTCGGACCCATCATGTTCGAGGTGCCGTCCTCCACGGGCGTCGCCCGGGTGGTCGTCACGAAGGCGGCCGTGCTCGACAACGCGGCACCCACCATCGTGCCGCACAAGGCTCGTCGCGCTGAGAAGTCCGCGTAGCATCCACGCGGTCGATCCGCCGGCCCCGTGCAGGGCCCTGACCGACCGGATCGACAATCCCCGTGTGTTCGGCCGCGATCACTCGAAGACGCGCGCGAGCCGCCAGCGCGCACCGTCGCGCTCGACGTCGAACACATGCGTCTCACCGTCGTCGCTGCTCGCCTGGAATCGCCACCCCGAGATCGACAGCGGCACCCGGCCGGGGGAGACGTCGTGGTCGGCGAAGGGGCTCCACCAGTCGCACGGGCCCACGAGGGCCGTGGGCATGTCGGTGACGCGGAACACGCGTGCTCGCCAGACGAGAGACTCGGGTTCGCCGGCATCGTTCGTGCAGACCTCGACGAGCTCCTGGACTCGGGTCATGCGCGCCTCCACCGATTCGAACGTATGTTCGAATGGTAGCACCGACCGCGTGCACGCGAAACGGCAGCCCGCGACATCCCTGATGCTTCCGGACCGCCGAAAGGGCCGAGCGTCAGGCCAGGTCGTCGTCGCTGCGTGCGCCGAACACGATCTCGTCCCAGCTCGGCATCGCCGCACGACCCCGCTTCGAGCCGCGGGACGAGCCCGCGGGCCCGGTCGACGCCTTGCCGCCCCAGAGGGTGCGCGCCGCCGAGCCGGCTTGCTCCTCCGCGGGCGTGGCTTCGGCCGAGCGTGGCTGCGGCGTCTCCACGAGGGTCGCGGGTGCGAGAGGAAGGGGCGACTCCGGCTGCGCGGGCTCCGCGGCTGCCTCCCGCTCGCCACGCCGCCGACGTAAGGCCTCGAGCAGGTCGGAGGTCTCACTGAGCGTCTGCTTCGGCTCGTCGGCGCGCTTGATCGCGGCGCGCGCGGCCGCCGGACTCGAGGTGGCCGCCGTCGTGCGGGTGTAGGGGAGCGGCTCGAGGTGCGGGGCGGTGTCGTGCTCGCCGTGGTCGGTCTCCTCGAACGTGAACGCCCCGCTGTCGAAGCGCGAGTCGTCGGCTTCGGGCGTCACCGCGCGCAGGCGCGGGACGAGCCCTCCCTTCAGCTCGCCCTGCTGCGAGAGCGTGGTCGCCTCGGAGTTCATCGGATGAAGCGACTGCTTGCGCGGCTCGAATCCCCAGCGAGCGTCGTGGTCGATGCCGTCTGCCGTGAACTCGAGCTTGACGATCCAGCCCCGCTCCGCGTCCTTCCAGCTCGCCCACCGCTCGCCATGGGCGCCGAGCTTCGAGAGCCGCGCGCGGATGACGCCGCCGAAGGTCGTGGGCTCGTCGGACGGATCGACCTCCGCCGACACGTGCACGGGCACCGCGAGCGCCGAGATCACGACGTGCTCGCGCTCGGCGAGGACGGGACCCTCGAACCGGCGGATGTATTCGACGGATGCACCGGTGACCCGTGCGACCTCCTCGGCCGAGAGGCCCGAGCGGATGAGGGCCTGCACCTCGCGCGGCGAGGGCTTCGGGCCGGTGTGCATCTCGGGCTGCGCCTGGCGCATCCGGGACTGCAGGACCTCGTCGATCTCGATCCGGAAGCGCATGCCGTCTTCGGAGGCGGCGAGCAGAGCGCCGTTCTCGACTCCGATTACCTTGAGTTCCTGCATCGCGACAAGCCCTTCCGTGCCTTCGTCTCCGCCCAAGGATGCCACGACGGATCAGGTGCGGTCGGGAATAGCGTGGGCGCGCCGGAAGTTGACGTGGTAGCAGGTTGCAAGGCCGAGCAAGTGGTTTGCTTACGCTACCGATTTGATGCAGACTATGGCCGCCGAATCTTCGGCGCTGAAGAAATGGATGGGAATGGCAACGGATTACGACGCACCGCGGAAGACCGAGGACGACTCAGAGTCGATCGAGGCCCTCAAGGAGCGCGTCCCCGACAAGATGTCGGGAGTGGTGGATGTCGACGACGCCGACAACCCCGGTGGCTTCGACCTGCCCGGTGCCGACCTCTCCGACGTCGAGCTCGACGTCGTGGTGCTGCCACCGCAGGCCGACGAGTTCACATGCGTGAACTGCTTCCTCGTGAAGCACCGTTCGCAGATCGACCACGAGACCAAGGTCGGGCCGATCTGCCTGGAGTGCGCCTCCTAGAGGTCGCCCTCAGTTCGCCCAGGCCGTCGTGATCCGTTGATCGCGGCGGCCAGTTCTTTCGGCCGGCGGCTCGACAGAAGCCAGTACGGCGCCGGATCGAGGGGGTCCGTGATCGGCACCCGCACGACGGGCTGCACCCATCCGCGGATCACGAGGAATGCCCTCGCGTCGAGGCCGGTACCCCGTTCGATTCGCGCGTCCGCGTCGAATGCGGCCACCGCGTCGCCGGTGTGGTCGACGGAGATCTCAGCACGGCCGGCCCGCAGCTTTCCGTCCTGCACCTCGATGACGGGGGCGGTCAGTGTGAGCGAGCCGGCCGCGGCCGCATACAGGACGATTCCGGTCACGATGCCCGCGGGCATCGATACCGGCGCGAGCACGAGGATGCTGGCAGGGATGAGCAGCAGCGTTGCGATGAAGATCCACGGCGTCGGCCACAGTTTCTCGCGGTAATCGTGCATGGATCTATTCGATCAGACTTCTGCACTACCCTCGAACAGTGACCGAATCCGTCGACGTGCTGATCACCGGCGAACGTGTCCCGACGTACGCACATCCTGGCGATGCGGGCGCCGATCTCCACGCCGCCGAATCCGTGGTGCTCGCCCCCGGCGAGCGCGCCACCGTCGGCACCGGCGTCGCGATCGCGCTGCCCGACGGCTTCGCGGCGTTCGTCGTGCCGCGATCGGGTCTCGCGTTCAAGCACGGCATCACGATCGTGAATGCGCCGGGCACCGTCGATGCCGGCTACCGCGGTGAGGTCAAGGTCGCACTGCTCAACACCGACGCGCGCGAGGCGTACACGATCGAGGCGGGCGACCGCATCGCCCAACTCGTCGTGATGCCGGTGTGTCGGGCTCGGTTCGTAGAAGTCGAGCAGCTCCCTGGGAGCCTGCGCGGCGAGGGGGGATTCGGCTCCACGGGATTCGGGGAGCACAAGTCAGGAGTGAATGCGTGAGCGACATCGAGAACATCGACGACATCCCCGTCGACCAGCCCAAGTCCGCACCCGACGACCGAGCCGATTCCGGTCCCTTCGACGAGGCGGAGGCGAACCCGGTTCGACCCTACGTCGACCTCGGCGGCGTGAAGGTGCTGCCCCGCGAGGGCCTGCACCTCCGCCTGGAGGTCGAAGAGGGCACGAAGCGCGTCGTGGCCATCGGCCTCGACTACGCAAGCTCCACGCTGCAGGTGCAGCCGTTCGCCGCGCCCCGCACGAGTGGCCTATGGCACGAGATCCGCAGCCAGATCGCCGACCAGATCGCCCGACAGGGCGGCACGACCACCGTGCGCCAGGGCCCGTTCGGGCCCGAGCTGCTCGCCCAGATCCCCGTCGCAGCGACCGACGGCCAGGCCGCACACATGCGCCTCGCCCGGTTCATCGGCGTCGACGGACCGCGGTGGTTCCTGCGCGGCGTGATCGCCGGCGATGCCGCGGTCGACCCGGCGGCTGCGGCGCAGGTCGAGGATCTCTTCCGCTCCATCGTCGTGGTGCGCGGCTCCACTCCGATGCCGCCGCGCGACCTCATCCCGCTGCGCATGCCGACCGCGTCGTCCGGCGCGCCGGCGACCCTCTAGCGATGTCGAACTCCGACCCCGAGCGCCACGCCGTCCCCGACGATGGGGCGGATGCCGCGGCTCCCGCCGCCCACGGCGCATCCGGCGGGTCCGACGCGGCCGCCGGCGCTCCTCCGGCTGGCCAGGCCACCGGCGCGAAGGCGATGGACGAGCAGGCCGGGGAATTCGCCCGGCAGTTCGCGGCCGCCGCGGACAAGAGCGGGCTCGGGGCGCTCGCACGTGACGAGCGGCTCACCGGCCGTGATCTCCTCGGTGCGGTCGGCGGCGTGCGGGGCATCCTCGAGGCGCTGCTGCCCGGCCTCGTGTTCCTCGTGACGTACAGCGTGCTCACGAGCATGGTGGGCTGGGACACCCAGGCAGCGCTCGTGCCCGCCCTCGCGGCATCCGTCGGTCTCGCGGTGGTGTTCACGATCGTGCGAATCGCGACGAAGGGACAGCCGACCCAGGCGATCGCGGGCCTCATCGGCGTGCTCGTGTCGGCGGCGCTCGCGCTCTGGACCGGCAACGCACGCGACAATTACGTGCTCGGGTTCTTCACGAACGCCGCCTACGCGATGGCGCTCATCGTGTCGCTGCTCGTGCGCTGGCCGGCGATCGGCCTCATCGTCGGATTCCTCATGGGCGACGGGCTCGCCTGGCGTGACGACACGCGGAAGTACCGGGCCGCGCAGTTCCTCACCCTGGTCTGGATCGGGCTGTTCGTGGCTCGCCTCGTGGTGCAGGTGCCGTTCTACCTCGTCGACAACGTCGAGGCGCTCGGCGCCACGCGACTGCTCATGGGCGTGCCCCTGTATGCGCTCGTGCTGGTCTTCTCCTGGCTCGTCGTACGGGCGGTGTACCCGTCGTCGGCTCGCTCGTCGGAGTGATACAGTTATCTCGACGTCAAGATAAATCCGCACCGTTGCGGAGCCTGTCGGGGGACGAGTTGCTTAGGTAGCCTTGCTGGAACAGCCCCCTGTCTGACGATGAACATGGAGTGCCCTGCGGTTCGCGCGGCATCCGCGAAGGAGAGGACATCGTGTCTGCAGTGAACAGTTTCGGGGCGAAGGACACGCTCCACGTCGGTGACAAGTCCTACGAGATCTTCCGGCTCGACACGGTGCCCGGTCACGAGAAGCTGCCATTCAGCCTCAAGGTCCTGCTCGAGAACCTCCTCCGCACCGAGGACGGCGCCAACGTGACCAAGGAGCAGATCGAGGCGCTGGGCTCCTGGGTTCCCACGGCCGAACCCGATACCGAGATCCA
The DNA here is from genome assembly GCA_963764435.1 of uncultured Actinomycetota bacterium. Taxonomy (GTDB): domain Bacteria; phylum Actinomycetota; class Actinomycetes; order Actinomycetales; family Microbacteriaceae; genus Agromyces. Next base: position 417,460 of record CAVXSL010000001.1, read on the forward strand.
GTTCACGCCGGCACGCGTCGTGATGCAGGACTTCACGGGCGTTCCCTGCATCGTCGACCTTGCGACGATGCGCGAGGCGGTGTCGGCGTTGGGAGGCGACCCCAACAGGATCAATCCGCTCGCGCCCGCCGAGATGGTCATCGACCACTCGGTCATCGCCGATCTCTTCGGGCGCCCGGACGCGTTCGAGCGCAACGTCGAGATCGAGTACGAGCGCAACGGCGAGCGCTACCAGTTCCTGCGCTGGGGCCAGACGGCGTTCGACGACTTCAAGGTCGTGCCGCCGGGTACCGGCATCGTGCACCAGGTCAACATCGAGTACCTGGCCCGGGTCACGTTCACGCGCGAGGTCGATGGCGTGCTCCAGGCGTATCCCGACACATGCGTCGGCACGGACTCGCACACCACGATGGTCAACGGCCTCGGCGTGCTCGGCTGGGGTGTCGGCGGCATCGAGGCCGAGGCGGCCATGCTCGGCCAGCCCGTCTCGATGCTCATCCCCAAGGTCGTCGGCTTCAAGCTGTCGGGCGAGATCCCCGCGGGCGTCACCGCCACCGACGTCGTGCTCACGATCACCGAGATGCTGCGCAAGCACGGCGTGGTGGGCAAGTTCGTGGAGTTCTACGGGCCCGGCGTGGCCTCCGTGCCGCTCGCCAACCGCGCCACTATCGGCAACATGAGCCCTGAGTTCGGGTCCACGGCGGCGATCTTCCCGATCGACGAGGTGACGCTCGAATACCTCCGACTCACCGGACGCACCGACGAGCAGATCGCCCTCGTCGAGGCGTACTCGAAGACGCAGCAGCTCTGGCACGACGCGGCGAACGAGCCCGTCTATTCCGAGTACCTCGAGCTCGATCTCTCCACCGTGGTGCCCTCGATCGCCGGCCCGAAACGCCCCCAGGACCGCATCGTGCTCACCGACGCCAAGTCCCAATTCGAGAAGGACCTCACGGATTACGCCGAGGTTTCGCACGACCTCGTCGACCTCGAGATCTCGGAGTCGTTCCCGGCGTCCGACCCGCCCAGCAACAGCCCCGAGGACGAGTACAGCCACCACGTGCATTACCACCATTCGCACGCGCCCAAGACGGCATCGAAGCCGACCGCGGTGCTGCAGGCCGACGGGACGGGGTACACGCTCGACCACGGCGCGGTGACGATCGCCGCGATCACCTCGTGCACCAACACCTCGAACCCCTCGGTGATGCTCGCGGCGGGCCTGCTCGCGCGCAACGCCGTGAAGAAGGGCCTCAAGGCCAAGCCGTGGGTCAAGACCACCCTCGCGCCGGGCTCGAAGGTCGTCACCGAGTACTACGAGAAGGCCGGCCTCACCAAGGACCTCGAAGACCTCGGCTTCTACACCGTCGGCTACGGCTGCACGACCTGCATCGGCAACTCGGGCCCGCTCATCGAGGAGGTCTCGGCGGCTGTGCAGGAGAACGATCTCGCCGTGACCGCCGTGCTGTCGGGCAACCGCAACTTCGAGGGTCGCATCAATCCCGACGTCAAGATGAACTACCTCGCGAGCCCGCCGCTCGTGATCGCCTACTCGCTCGCGGGGTCGATGAACTTCGACTTCGAGACCGATCCGCTCGGCACGGACGGCGACGGCAACGACGTGTTCCTGAAGGACATCTGGCCGGATGCCGCGGAGGTGCAGGCCACGATCGACTCGTCGATCAACGAGGAGATGTTCACCACGCAGTACGCCAGCGTGTTCGAGGGCGACGAGCGCTGGAAGACGCTGCCCACCCCGACGGGCGCCGTCTTCGAGTGGGACGCCGAGTCGACCTACGTGCGCAAGCCCCCGTACTTCGACGGAATGACGATGGAGACCACGCCGGTGTCCGACATCGTCGGCGCCCGAGTGCTCGCGAAGCTCGGGGACTCGGTGACCACCGACCACATCTCGCCGGCCGGCTCCATCAAGGCCGACAGTCCGGCGGGCCAGTACCTCACCGAGCACCACGTCGACCGCAAGGACTTCAACTCCTACGGCTCGCGTCGCGGCAACCACGAGGTCATGATCCGCGGCACGTTCGCGAACATCCGCCTGCGCAACCAGCTCCTGGACGGCGTCGAGGGCGGCTTCACCCGGGACTTCACGCAGGCCGGCGGCCCGCAGTCGTTCATCTACGACGCGTCGATGAACTACCAGGAGCAGGGCATCCCGCTGGTGATCCTCGGCGGCAAGGAGTACGGCTCGGGCTCGAGCCGCGACTGGGCCGCGAAGGGCACGAACCTCCTCGGCGTGAGGGCGGTCATCACCGAGAGCTTCGAGCGGATCCACCGCTCGAACCTCATCGGCATGGGCGTCGTGCCGCTGCAGTTCCCCGCCGGCGAATCGGCCGACTCGCTCGGCCTCGACGGCACCGAGGTGGTCTCGATCACCGGCCTCGAGCAGCTCAACGAGGGCACCACGCCGCGCACGGTGCACGTCGTCGCAGAGCCCAGCGAGCACTCCCTCGAGGGCAAGCAGCCGGTCGAGTTCGACGCGATCGTGCGCATCGACACGCCGGGAGAGGCGGACTACTACCGCAACGGCGGCATCCTGCAGTACGTGCTTCGCAGCCTCGTCTGACGCAAGCCCGTTTCGGGGCGATCGGCGGTTGCGCCGGTCGCCCCGAATGCTTGCCGGGCTCTCTCAGAGAGGGCGGCGTAGACTCGATGCGTTCCGCGGCACGTGCCGCTCCGTACCCGGAAGGCTCCACCGATGACCCTGCTCGAGACGATTTCGGGACCACGCGATCTCGACGGACTGAGTCATGAACAGCTCGAGCAGCTCGCTGCCGAGATCCGCCAGTACCTCGTGGCATCCGTCTCGAAGACCGGCGGGCACCTCGGACCGAACCTCGGCGTCGTGGAGATGACGATCGCCATCCACCGCGTCTTCGAATCGCCGCGCGACGCGATCGTCTTCGACACGGGCCACCAGTCCTACGTGCACAAGCTGCTCACCGGCCGCAGGGACTTCTCGACGCTCCGTCGCACGGGCGGGCTCGCCGGGTACCCGCAGCGGGCCGAGTCAGAGCACGACATCGTCGAGAGCTCGCACGCGTCCAGTTCGCTCTCGTGGGCCGACGGCATCTCGAAGGCGTTCGAGATGACCGGCCAGGGAGATCGGCATGTCGTCGCGGTGGTCGGCGACGGGGCCCTCACGGGGGGTATGACGTGGGAGGCGCTCAACAACATCTCCGACGACAACACGCGAAAGCTCATCGTGGTCGTGAACGACAACGGACGCTCCTATGCGCCGACCATCGGCGGCATGGCGCGGTTCCTCAACACGATGCGCACGAAGCAGACCTATCGGAACCTGCATCTCTCGAGCCGCCGCGCGTTCGATCGGCTCGGCTCGCCGGGTCGGGCGTTCTATCGCGGTGTGCGCGGCGGACTGCACGGATTCCTCAGCCGGTTCACCGACAACGAGGCCCTCTACTCGAACCTGGACATCAAGTACGTCGGCCCCGTCGACGGTCACGACGAGGCGGCCATGGAGGAGGCGCTCCGACAGGCGAAGGACTACGGCGCGCCGGTCATCGTGCACACGATCACCGACAAGGGCCGCGGATACGAGCCGGCGAGGCGAGATGTCGCCGATCAGTTCCACGCGGTCGGCCAGATCGATCCCGAGACGGGCGAGTCGCTCGAGGCCTCCTCGTCCCCGTCGTGGACCAATGTCTTCGCCGATGAGCTCGTGCGTCTCGCCGAGCGCAATGAACGGCTCGTCGGCATCACCGCCGCGATGCTGCGTCCCACCGGCCTGCACCGGATGGCCGAGCGGTTCCCGACTCGGGTGTTCGACGTGGGCATCGCCGAGCAGCATGCGACCACCTCGGCGGCCGGTCTCGCCTTCGGCGGGCTGCATCCGGTCGTCGCGGTGTACGCGACGTTCATCAACCGGGCGTTCGATCAGGTGCTGATGGATGTCGCCTTGCACAAGGCCGGGGTCACGTTCGTGCTCGACCGCGCCGGCGTCACCGGTCCCGACGGACCCAGCCACCACGGTGTCTGGGATCTCGCGATCCTGCAGGTCGTGCCGGGCATCCGCATCGCCGCGCCGCGCGACTCCGTGCGGCTCGCCGAGGAGCTGGGCGAGGCCGTCGAGGTCGACGACGGCCCGACCGTGCTGCGATTCCCGAAGGGCACCGTCGGCGTCGACTACGACGCAATCCGGCGCACCGACGACGGCGTCGACGTGCTCGCCGAGTCCGATCGCAAGGACGTGCTGCTCGTCACGGTCGGTGCCATGGCCGGCATCGGGCTGGAGGTCGCGCAGCGACTCGAGGCGCAGGGGATCGGCGCGACCGTCGTCGACCCGCGTTGGGTCGTCCCGGTTCCGCGGAGCGTCGTCGAGCTCGCGCGCGACCACCGCATCGTGGTGAGCCTCGAGGACGGCATCCGGGTCGGCGGCATCGGCACGCGCATCCGCCAGGATCTCCGCGAGGCGGACGTCGATACCGCCGTGACCGAGATCGGCCTCCCTGACGAGTTCCTCGAGCACGGGTCGCGCGGCGACATCCTCGAGCGGGTGGGCCTCACCCCGCAGCACATCGCCCGCGACGTGACCGCGATGGTGCTCGGCTCCAAGCTCCCGCACGCCCGCGGTGCATCCTCCGACACCGGCTCCCATCCGATCGTCGCTCGGTCATCCGATCGCTGAGGATCGCAACGCCGACATCTCGTCGGTCGACTGCTGAACCGACGCGAAGACGACGACGCGGCCCCCGGTGATCACCGAGGGCCGCGTCGCATCGCCATCGTCAGGCGGCGGTGCCCTTCACGGGCGGGTGGTGGAACGTGTCGCCGAAGACACGCTCCGACGCGCCGACGCGGTCGAGGTACGGCGTCAGGCCGCCCATCTGGAACGGGAAGCCCGCACCGAGGATCATGCAGAGGTCGATGTCCTCGGGTGCGGCGACCACGCCGTCGTCGAGCATGAGCCTGACCTCGCGGGCGAGGCCGTCCTGCAGGGCGACGAGGATCTCGTCTGCGCTGCGCGGGTGCTCGCCGCCCGACACGATCTTGAGGGCTCCCTTGTCGAACCCCTTGACCCTGCCCTTGTCGTCCTTCTCGAGCAGCTTGCCGTACTCGGCGAGCCTGTGCAGGTTCTCGCTGCGGTAGAACCGGTCGGGGAATGCCGCGTGGTGCGTGTCGAGCACATGCGCACCGACCTTCAGGCCGACGAGGTCCAGCAGCGCCGACGGCGCCATCGGCAGCCCGAGCGGCGCGATCGCCTCGTCGACGGTCTCGAAGGAGGTGCCCTCGTCGACCGCCCGCATCGCCTCACCGAGCAGTACTGCCAGCAGGCGGTTCACGACGAATCCGGGGGTGTCCGCGGTGATGACGGCGTTCTTCTTGAGGTTCTTCGCGGTGACCATCGCGGTCGACAGCGTCGCGTCATCCGTGAACGGCGTCTTCACGACCTCGATGAGCGGCATCACCGCCACAGGGGTGAAGAAGTGGAAGCCCACGAGGCGCTCGGGGTGCGCGAGCTTCGCGCCGATCTGCTCGACCGACAGCGACGACGTGTTGGTGGCGAGCACTGCCTCGGGCGAGATGAACTGCTCGATCTCGGCGAATACGGCCTGCTTGATCTCGAGCTCCTCGAACACGGCCTCGATGACCCAGTCGCAGTCGGCGAAATCGGCCTTGTCGGTGGTGCCGGTCACGAGCGCCTTCAGCCGGTTGGCCTCGTCGGGGGAGATGCGGCCCTTGCCGAGCAACGTGTCGATCTCGTCGGTGATGTAGGCCACCCCCTTGTCGACACGCTCCTGGTCGATATCCGTGATCACCACCGGCACGCGCAGGCGGCGCACGAACAGCAGCGCCAGCTGGCTCGCCATGTACCCGGCGCCGAGCACGCCGACCTTCGTGACCTTCTTCGCGAGCCCCGGGTCCGGTGCCCCGGCCGGTCGCTTCGTGCGCTTCTGCACGAGGTTGAACGCGTAGACGGATGCGTGGAGCTGGTCGCCCTCGATGAGGTCGGCGAGCACCTCGTCCTCACGCGCGAATCCTTCGGCACGGCTGCCGTTCTTCGCGGCCTTGAGGAGGTCGAGTGCGGCGTACGGCGACTGCGGGACCGTTCCGATACGGCTCTTCAGCGTCTTGCCGGCGATGCCGATCGCCGCGTCCCACTTGACGAGGCGCTCCACCTTGCCGGGCTCGTTCGGGCGCTTCACCTTGGTGCGGCCCGAGATCACGTCGTCCGCCCAGCGGATCGAGTCCTCGAGGTAGTTCACCGACGGGAAGATGGCGTCGGCGATGCCGAGGTCGTACACCTCCTGCGCCTTGAGCGTGCGGTTCTGCTTCAGCGGGTTCTCGACGACGACCTTCAGCGCGTTCTCGATGCCGATGAGGTTGGGCAGCAGGTAGGCGCCGCCCCAGCCGGGGATGAGGCCGAGGAACACCTCGGGCAGCGCGAGTGCGGGCGCTGAGGCATCCACCGTGCGGTAGTCCGCGTGCAGGCCGATCTCGAGCCCGCCGCCGAGCGCGAGGCCGTTGTAGAACACGAACGAGGGCACGCCGACCTCGGAGAGCTTGCCGAGGGCGTAGTGCCCGAGCTGCACGAACGTCTTCGCCGTCTCCTTGTCGGGGATCTCGGCGACCTTCGAGAGGTCGGCGCCGGCAGCGAGGATGAACGGCTTGCCGGTGACGGCGACCGCGTCGATCTCGCCGGCCGCTGCCCTTGCCGTGAGCTCATCGAGGGTCTTCGCGTATTCCAGCAGGGAGGCGGCGCCGAGGGTGTTGGGTCGCGTGTGGTCGCGCCCGTTGTCGAGCGTCACCAGCGCGAGCGTCTTGCCCGACGGCAGGGGGATGTCGCGCACATACGAGTGCGTGACGACCTCGTCGTCGCCGGCGAGGGCGACCAGGGGTTCGAAATCGATGGTCGTGTAGTCGGTCATCCTCGGGCCTTCTTCGCCTTCTTGTCGAAGTTCGGGTTCTCCCAGATCATCGTGCCGCCCTGTCCGAGGCCGACGCACATGCTGGTGATGCCGTAGCGCACGTCGGGGCGCTCGGTGAACTGGCTCGCGAGCTGGTTCATCAGGCGAACGCCCGATGACGCGAGAGGGTGGCCGATCGCGATGGCGCCGCCCCACGGGTTGACGCGAGGGTCGTCGTCGGCGATGCCGTAGTGGTCGAGGAACGAGAGCACCTGCACGGCGAACGCCTCGTTCATCTCGAACAGGTCGATGTCCTCGATCGAGAGGCCCGCCTTGCGCAGCGCCTTCTCGGTCGCCGGGATCGGGCCGATGCCCATGATCTCGGGGTCGACGCCGGCGAAGGCGTAGCTCACGAGCTTCATCTTCGGGGTGAGGCCGAGCTCCTTGGCCGCAGCGCCGGACGCGAGGATCGCGGCGGTGGCGCCGTCGTTCAGCCCGGACGCGTTGCCGGCCGTGATGCGGCCGTGGGGGCGGAACGGCGTCTTCAGCGCCGCGAGTCCCTCGAGGGTCGTGTCGGGGCGCATCATCTCGTCCCGGGTGGCGAGCCCCCAGCCCTCCTCGGTGCGGACGGCGACCGGCACGAGGTCCTGCTGGATCTTGCCGGCCTCGTAGGCCGCGGCGGTCTTCTGCTGGCTCGCGAGGGCGTAGCGGTCGGTGCGCTCCTTCGTGAGCTGGGGGAACCGGTCGTGGATGCGCTCGGCGGTCGCGCCCATGACGAGCGCGTCCTCGCCGACGAGGCGCTCGCTGAGGAAGCGCGGGTTGGCATCGACGCCGGAGCCCATCGGGTGGTGGCCCATGTGCTCCACGCCGCCGGCGATGGCGACGTCGTACATGCCGATGCCGATGGAGCCCGACATCATCGCGGTAGCGGTCATGGCACCGGCGCACATGCGGTCGATCGAGAATCCCGGAACCGTCTTCGGAAGGCCCGCGAGGAGCGCGGCAGTACGACCGATGGTCAGGCCCTGGTCCCCGGTCTGGGTGGTGGCGGCGATCGCGACGTCGTCGATGCGATCCTTCGGCACGTTCGGATTCCGCTCCAGCACGCCGACCATCGCCTTCACGACGAGATCGTCTGCCCTGGTGTTCCAGTACATGCCCTTTTCACCGGCTCGTCCGAACGGAGTACGGACCCCGTCGACGAACACGACTTCAGCTCGTTCAGCCACGCTGCAGCTCCAATACGATCAGGATGCTTCGATCCTACGAACGCGATCGGTGGGCGCTGGAATCGGTTGACGGAACCTACGAAACGCCCGTCGCGGCATCCTGAACGGATTGTGACGCCTCGACAAAGGCATCCGCGATGATCTGTGCGGTTGCCGCAACCTGCCACGGGCGAGCGCCGAGCGCCACGAGTGCGTCGGCGATGGCCTCGAGCGTGGGCTCTGCCGGCGCACTCCAGGCGACGCGGCGCAGGTGGTCGGGCGTGAGCAGGTTCTCCACCGGCATCTCGAGTCCCTCGGCCACCTCGGCCACGCCGGCCTTGGCGAGCCGCAGCCGGGCGTCGGCCTCGGGATTGCGCACCGCCCAGGCTCGTGGCGGCGGCGGCGAGTCGCTCGACACGCGGACGGCCGGCAGCCGGTCGGTGGTGCGACCGCGTTCGAGTGCGGACCACCAGCGGTCGAGCTCGGAGCGGCTCGCGCGACCGGTGAACTCACGCATGTCCGCAAGGGCGCGCCGGGACTGCGGCAGCGCCTTCGCGACGGCGAGGATCGACGCATCGGGGACGAGGCGCCCGGGGGCGGTGTCGAGCTCCGCGGCACGGGCGTCCCGGGCGAGCCACAGCTCGCGGGCCACGGCGAGGCTGCGCGGACTGCGGATCGCGTGGATGCCGGAGAGCCGCCGCCACGGCTCCGCCGCAGCCGGCTTCGCCTCCCGGCCCAGCACGGCCTCGAACTCCTGTTCCGCCAACTCCGACTTGCCCGTCTCGGCGAGGGCATCGACCAGCCGGTCCCGCACATCGATGAGGAGCTCCACGTCGAGCGCGGCGTACGACAACCAGGACTGGGGCAGCGGTCGTGTCGACCAGTCCGCCGCGGAGTGCTCCTTCGCCAGCCGGATGCCGAGCAACTCCTCGACGACCGTCGCGAGGCCGACCCGCGGCATCCCGAGCAGTCGCGCGGCGAGCTCCGTGTCGAAGATCCGCTCGGGGTCGAGGCCGACTTCCCGGAGGCAGGCGAGGTCCTGGCTCGCGGCGTGCAGCACCCATTCCTCCGAGCGGATGGCCTCCTCGAGCGGCGAGAAGTCGGGGATCTGCGGTGGGTCGAACAGGAACGTACCGGCGCCGCGCCGGAACATCTGGATGAGGTACGCGCGCTGCGAATACCGGAACCCGCTCGCCCGCTCCGCGTCCACCGCGATGGGTCCCTCACCTTCAGCGAGGCGTCGAACCGCGTCGTCGAAGTCGGCGGGCGATGAGATCACCCGGAATTCATCCACGGTGGGTCCTCCGTCGGGGCAGGGCGGTCACCCCCTCTGAGCGGGGCGGCAGCCCCGCGAGCATGCACAGCAACTCTCCCCAGCCTTCCACATGCGGACCGACGTCGGCATCGAGCGGGGTCCAAGACGCACGCACCTCGATCTGGGCGCCGTCGCCCTGCCGGGCCAGCTCGCCGAACCCGGTGGAGAGGATCTTCGTCGCCGTGCCCGATGCGGCGATGTACCGGGCGCCCCGCGCATCCAGCGCGTCGACGAGCCAGGACCACGCGACATCCGCCAGGAAGGGGTCGAGCCCGATATCGACCTCGAGGGGGGCCTGCGCGAAACAGACCACGCGGAACCGGCCGCCCCAGGCTTCCGGCTCGTCGGGGTCGTAGAGGAGCACGAACCGACCGGTGCCGAGTTCTGAGTCGTCGCCGTGGCGAGTCGGTGCGACATCCGCCGACAGGGCGATCGCGAACGGCGCGAGGGACCCCGGCGCTGGGATCTCCGAGATACGCAGCTCCTCCCGCGGCGAGGCCGCACGCAGCGCGTCGAGCGCGGCCTCGAACTCGGATGGCAACTGCGTCGTCGAGTCGGGCACGTGTGCAGACTAGAGTCTCGGGTGAAGCGGATGTCGGCGGCACGCCGCGGCCCGCGCACACGGACGAACGGCTTCGCGAGGAGGGGCACGGATGAGTCGTGGCACAGGTACGATCGGCGTCGCCGCCGCCGCGGTCGGACTCCTCGCCGCGGCAGTCGGCGCGACCGCCGCGATCATCACCGTGACCATGGCGCGGCGCGTCGTGACGCCGCCGACGACGAAGCCCGAGGAGGAGCGCATCGTCGCGGTCGATCTCGCGAGCGGGGAGGTGGTGCTCGCGGCATCCGACGAGACCCGGATGCCCGGCAGATACGGCTTCTGGTTCGACCGCGACTCGGGCCACGCGCGCCTCGGCGATGTCGTGGGCCAGGACGACCACCTCGTACGCCGGCGCATCGACTCGGTCGACTTCGGGCGCCTCGAGCGCGCGGAGCGCGGCCGTATGAACGGCTGGTACCACCTCGGCCCGTGGGAGCTCGGGCACGCCTACGAGAATGTCATCGTCGAGACGCCCCTGGGCCCGGCGCCCGCGTGGTTCGTGCCCGCGGCGGAGCCCTCGACGCGTTGGGTCGTGCAAGTGCACGGCCGCGGCGCGAAGCGGCATGAGGGGCTGCGCGCGGCGGTCCCCGCCAGGGACGCTGGGTGGAACACGCTCCTCGTCTCGTATCGCAACGACGGCGAAGCTCCCGAGAGCGACGACCGCAGATACGGACTGGGTGGCACCGAGTGGGCCGACGTGGTGTCGGCCGTACGCTACGCGGAGGCGCACGGTGCCCGGCGCATCGTGCTCATGGGCTGGTCGATGGGCGGTGCGATCGTGCTGCAGGCGGTGCTCCGTTCCGAGGCGGTGCGAGAGCGGCTCGTCGGGCTCATCCTCGATTCGCCCGCGATCGATTGGGTGGACATCCTCCGGTTCCAAGGCCAGGCGCTCGGCTTGCCCCGCGGACTCGGTGACGCGGTCGCGCGCCTCCTCGGCGGACCCTGGAGCGGCGGCCTCACGGGCGTGGCGGCGCCGATCGACGTCGACGACCTCGACCCGGTCGCGCGCGCCGACGAGTTCACCGTCCCGATGCTCCTCATGCACAGCCTCGACGACGGATTCGTGCCGATCGACGGCTCGCGGCGCCTGGCCGCGGCCCGTCCCGACCTCATCGAATTCGAGGAGTTCGTCGGCGCGCGGCACACCAAGCTCTGGAATCACGATCCCGAACGCTGGAATGGCCTGGTTCGTGGCTGGCTCGAGCGCAGCTCATCCGACGCCGACCGGCTCGGCGACGAAGCCGAGATCGCCGGCTGATTCGCCGCGCCCCTCGCGCCACGCTGTCAGGCGGCTACGCGCTCCCGCAGCTGTCGCTTCGCCCGGGCGAGCATCGCCGTCATGCCACGCACGCGAAGCGGCGAGACCGCCTCGGAGAGGCCCAGCGTCTGCGGGTAGTCGTCGGGCAGGCCGAGCACGTCGTCGACACTCAGGCCATCGAGACCCTGCGCGAGGATCGACGCGAAGCCGCGCGTCGTAGGCGCCTGCTCCGGTGCCGTCGCGTACATGTGCACCCGGCCGTCCTCGACCTCGACGAAGATGAACACCGGCGACTGGCACTCCACGACCTTCTCGAACAGGTCGGGGTGGTCGCGGTAGCGTTCTGGCAATTCGGGCAGCTCGTTCGAGAACTCGAGCAGCAGCTGCAGTCGGTCACGCACGCCGAGCGCGAGGAAGTCCTCGCGGGTCTCGGCGAGGCGGGCGGGCAGGGTCGTGGCATCCATCGGTTCCATTCTCCCACCTCGGGCTGGTCGCTGTGCCAGCCCGTGCGGTCACGACCGGATCGGGACCTCGCCGCGCTCGGTGCCGGTGACGATGGGAACCCGCACCGCGCTGCCCCACTCCGTCCATGAGCCGTCGTAGTTGCGTACCTTCTCGAAGCCGAGCAGGTGCGAGAGGACGAACCACGTGTGGGCCGATCGCTCGCCGATCCGGCAGTACGCGATCACGTCGTCGCCGTCCTCAAGCCCCACTTCGCCGCGGTAGATCGCCTCGAGCTCGGTCCGGGTCTTGAAGGTGCTGTCGCTCGCGGCGGCGCGAGCCCACGGCACGGATGCCGCGGTCGGGATGTGCCCGGCGCGGAGCGCGCCCTCTTCGGGATACGCCGGCGCGCTCGTGCGCTCGCCGTTGTACTCCTCGGGGGAGCGCACGTCGATCAGCGGGTTGCCGAAGTGCACCAGCACGTCCTCCTTGAAGGCCCGCACGACGGAGTCGTCGCGCTCGACGACGGGGTACTCGACGGGGGTGATCTCCGGCACGTCGGTCGTGATGAGGCGGCCTTCGGCGATCCAGAGATCGCGGCCGCCGTCGAGCAGGCGCACGTCCTCGTGGCCGAACAGCGTGAACACCCAGAGCGCGTACGCGGCCCACCAGTTGTTCTTGTCGCCGTAGATGACGACGGTGGTGTCGCGGGCGATGCCCTTCGAGCCGAGGAGCGCCGCGAACTGCTCTCCATCGACGTAGTCGCGCACGACGGGGTCGTTGAGGTCGGTGTGCCAGTCGATCTTGACCGCTCCCGGGATGTGGCCCGTCTCGTAGAGCAGCACGTCCTCGTCGGACTCGACCACGACAAGCCCGGGCTGACCGAGGTGCTCGGCGAGCCAGTCGGTGGTGACGAGACGCTCGGGGTGGGCGTACTCGGCGAACTTGGCGGTGGAGTCGAACTCGGCGGACATGGGGAACCTCCAGGGATCGTCCGGTCGGACGGAGTGTGCGGGGGTGCGGGACTAGGCTGGTGACCTGTCCACGTCGAATCTACGCGGCGTGCGAGTGGAAGTCAGCACGCACGTCATCCGGTGCAACACGGGAGCCGATCCAGCATGACCCTCGCGTCGACCTACGCACTCTCCCATCTCGTGGACCGGAATCCCACGATCACGGGCGCCGAGATCGCCTCCGAGCTCGTGCCGCCGCCGCAGTTCGAGCACGCGTCCTTCGAATCGTATCGACCCGACCCCGACTTCCCGTCGCAACAGGCCGCGCTCGACCGCCTCAAGGAGTTCGCCGGCGCGTGGCGCGCGGCGCAGCGCCCGGGCGGGTTCTTCTCACGCAGGCGGCCCGCGCGCATCGAGCTGCCGGGGGTCTACCTCGACGGCGGATTCGGCGTCGGCAAGACGCACCTGCTCGCGGCGCTCTGGCACGTCGCGCACGGGCCCAAGTACTTCGGCACGTTCATCGAATACACGGCACTCGTCGGCGCGCTGGGTTACGCGCAGGCCGTCGAGCTCCTCCGTGGCGCTCGCCTCGTCTGCATCGACGAGTTCGAGCTCGACGACCCGGGTGACACGATGCTCATGACCCGCTTGCTCGGAGAGCTCATGGCCGGGGGCACGAGGGTCGCGGCGACCTCGAACACGCCGCCGAACGCGCTCGGCGAGGGCCGATTCGCCGCGGCCGACTTCCTCCGCGAGATCCACGCACTCTCGTCGAACTTCGAGACGCTGCGGATCGACGGACTCGACTACCGTCGACGCGACACCGAGGGGCACGCCGAGGCGCTGCCTGACGAGCCTGCCGTCGAGGAGGCGGCAGCAGCGCTCGCCGTGCGCGGGCACCGGGTCTCCATCGACCGCTTCGACGACCTCATCTCGCACCTGGCGACCGTGCATCCCGCCAAGTACATCAAGCTCATCGAGGGGATCGAGGTCATCGCGCTCGAGGGGGTGCACGAGCTCTCCGACCAGAACGCAGCACTCCGCCTCGTCGCCTTCATCGACCGCGTCTACGACGCCGAGGTGCCGATCATCGCGAGCGGCGTTCCGCTCGACCGCGTCTTCGACGACGAGATGATGTCGGGGGGGTACCGCAAGAAGTACCTGCGCTCGATGAGCCGCATGGTCGCGCTCACCACGGGGGAGCTCCCGCCCCACGAGTGACGCGTCGACGGGGCATCCGCATGAAACCACCACGGATGCCGCGTCGACGGGCATCCACACGGAACACCCCATGAATGCGGCGTCGACACGCGACTCTCACCGATCTCAACACGCCGCTGTAACGTGCTGTTTACTTCTCGCGGATTGCCGTAACAGCTTCGAAACATCAGGCGATCCCTCTCGAAACCTCACGTCGTGAGACTGGCTTCAATCAGGTTCCCCACCCTGCACTGAGAGAGGTTCGAGATGGATCAAGGCAACACAGCGTTCCTTCTGTTATCAGCAGCACTCGTGCTGCTGATGACGCCGGGACTCGCATTCTTCTACGGCGGTCTGGTCAAGGCCAAGAGCGTCATCAGCATGATGATGATGAGCTTCGGCGCCATGGGCCTGATCGGCGTGATCTGGGTGCTGTTCGGCTACGCCATCGCGTTCCCCTCGGCTGAAGGCCTGAGCGCGCCGTGGGCCATCGACTGGTCGGCGCTCGGCCTGAGCAGCCTGCTGGAAACCCCTGAGGGTGCCGCCTACCCGCCGCTTGCGTTCGTGGCCTTCCAGGCGACCTTCGCGATCATCACCGTCGCGCTGATCTCGGGCGCCATCGCCGACCGCGCGAAGTTCGGTGCCTGGCTGGTGTTCGCCGCGGTGTGGGCGACGCTGGTGTACTTCCCGGTCGCGAGCTGGGTGTTCAACTTCGGCCTCGCAGACGACGGCAGCTTCGCCTACGGCGGTTGGATCACGTACGGCATGCAGGAGTTCTTCGGGGTGGGCGCACTCGACTTCGCGGGTGGTACGGCGGTGCACATCAACGCCGGTGCAGCCGCGCTCGCCCTGGCGCTCGTGGTCGGCAAGCGCGTCGGCTTCCAGAAGGGCGCGCACGTGCCGCACAACCCGCCGTTCGTGCTCCTCGGTGCGGGTCTCCTGTGGTTCGGATGGTTCGGGTTCAACTCGGGTTCCGAGCTCGCCGCCGACAACTCCGCAGCGCTCGCGTGGGTCAACACGCTGGCCGCACCCGCCGCGGCGCTGCTGGCCTGGCTCGTCGTGGAGAAGATCCGGGACGGCAAGCCCACGTCTGTCGGAGCCGCATCGGGCGCCGTTGCGGGGCTCGTCGCGATCACCCCGGCGTGTGCGTTCCTCACGCCCATGTGGGCGATCCTGCTCGGCGTCATCGCCGGTGCGGTCTGTGCACTCGCGGTGGACCTGAAGTTCAAGTTGGGCTTCGACGACTCGCTCGACGTGGTGGGCATCCACCTCGTCGGCGGCCTCATCGGTACCCTCTACCTGGGCTTCTTCGCGAACGGCACCGGCCTCATCTACAGCGGCGACCTCACGCAGCTGCTCGTGCAGGCGATCGCGGCCTTCTCGGTGATGATCTACTCGTTCGTGCTCGCCTACGCCATCGGCTTCGTCATCCAGAAGACCATGGGCTTCCGGGTGAAGGACGAGGACGAGATCGCCGGCATCGACACCGCTGTACACGGCGAGGACGCGTACAAGCTCGAGACCGTCTGACGACGCTGAACACCGCGAGGGCGGTGGGGTAGTGTGCCGGTGTGCCAGACACCAGCCGCTTCCTCACCGCCCTCGGGCGTGTCATCCGGTCGGTGACGGGCAGGCGGTCGACGGCCTCGGCGACGGATGCCGCGGCTGAGCCCGCCGCGGCCGCATCGGTGTCGGCCGGGGTGCTCTCACCCGGGCAGGCGGGCCCCTCGGCCACGGTCGAGGTCGACCCGCTGAAGCTGCGCGGCGTGCGGCTCGGCTACACGCCGTCGCACGACGGCGAGCCCGACCCGGGCGAGATCGTGTGGACGTGGGTGCCCTATGAGGAACACGACGGGCGTGGAAAGGACCGCCCCGTCGCGATCGTCGCGGCGTCTCACGCCGGCGACTACCTCGCGGTGCAGCTGACGAGCAGGGAGCACGACGGCGACCGCGATTTCGTCGCCCTGGGCGACGGCGCCTGGGACGCCGAAGGTCGCCCGAGCTGGGCCCGCATCGACCGCCTGTACCGGGTGCGGCCGGGCGGGATGCGGCGCGAGGCGGCGTCCCTCGACGAGGCGCGGTACTCTCGGCTGACGAAGGCGCTCGGCGAACGCTACGGCTGGCGCTGACCGGCGCTCAGTGTTGCGGCGGCCGATGCAGGCCGAACGGCGATCCCTGGTCGTCGCGGCACAGCCGGAACTCGCCGAACAGCGCGACCGATGCCTCGTCGTCGCCGCCGGGGAGCGCCTCGACGGTGCCGCCCAGGCGCACGACCGTCGCCTCAGCAGCCTCGAGGTTCTCGACCCGGAAGAACACGTACGGCGATGCGCCGTCGTCGCCGCCGTGCACGCCGGCCGGCACACCGACGCCCTCGATGGCGTATCCCTCCCCGCTCGGCCCCTTCTCGAAGGTCCAGCCGAAGAGCTTCCCGTAGAACGTCCGGGCGGTCATCGCGTCTTTCGCCCCGAACTCGATGAACGACACCTCACCGGTCATGGTTCCCCCTCTCGCCGCGTGCGCGGGCGCCGTGCGCCAGGCAGTCGCCGCGCCGTACGCGCGAGACACGGTAGACCGGTCCGGCGGACGCCACAACCGGGTCGAACCACGGGGGATGAGAAACGCCCCCAGTGGAGTGGGGGCGTTCGTGGGCGATGCCGGGCTCGAACCGACGACCTCTTCCGTGTGAAGGAAGCGCGCTACCAGCTGCGCCAATCGCCCATGTGGATCGCGGTTCAGAACGTGTCGTGACCGCGGACTCGATACTAGCCGACGCGGCTGGGCGAATGCACATCGGCGCGCATGGCAGGTGGAAATACATGACGTGCGGACGGACACGCCCGGCGCCCGGTGGTCGAATCGAGGATGATCAGGGCTAACCGGCCACGCGGCCCGCTCGGTTTGTGATTCGTTCACCGAATCCGTTAGAGTCTCTCTGCACGCGGAAACGCGGGCGATGCGGATGTGGCGCAGTTGGTAGCGCATCACCTTGCCAAGGTGAGGGTCGCGAGTTCGAGTCTCGTCATCCGCTCTGATCAGGATCGGGCAGAGCCCGATTCCTGCTCTTCTGGTGGTGAACCCATACACGGTGGATTGGCCGAGAGGCGAGGCAGCGGCCTGCAAAGCCGTATACACGGGTTCGAATCCCGTATCCACCTCCAAGCTGAGAACTTCGCATCTCGACTTGGGCGATTGGCGCAGCGGTAGCGCGCTTCCCTGACACGGAAGAGGTCACTGGTTCGATCCCAGTATCGCCCACCACGAACGTCCCGGCAGTCCGGGGCGTTTCCTCGTTTCGGGACAGTGTGCCGCTCGTTCGGCCCAGCGTCCGTCGGCCCAGCGTCCGTCGGCCCAGCGTCCATCACGCGACGGCCACGACGACCTTGCCGAGGGCATTGCCGTCGCTGACGCGACGGACCGCCGCCGCGACGTCCGCCAGCTCGTGGGTTCGGTCGATCACGGGAACCACGGTGCCGGCGACCGCGAGTGCGGCCAGGTGGTCGAGGTCGCGGTTCGGCCGGTGCACGAGCAGGGACATCGTGCGGTCACTCCGAGTGGCGGCACCCCAGGCGCCGAACACCAGGACCTGCAGGATCCGGCTCGTCGCGCCGCCGACCATGACGTAGCGGCCGCCGGGAGCCAGTAGGCGGCGGTAGTCGGACATCGATCGATGCGCGGTGACGTCGACGATGAGGTCGTACCGCTCGGGGAGATCTGCGAGGTCCTCGCGCGTGTAGTCGATCACCGTTTCGGCGCCGAGGGCCCGCATGAGCTCGAGCTTGGGGGTCGCATCGACGCCGGTGACCCTCGCGCCGGCGTTGCGCGCCAACTGGATCGCGAAGGTGCCGACACCACCGCCCGCCCCATTGATGAGCACGTTCTTGCCCTGCCACGCGACGTCGCGGCCAACAGCTTGCAGGGCGAGCACGCCGGCCTGCGGGATCGCGGCGGCATGTTCGAAGGTGAGTGCCGCGGGTTTGTGCACGAGCGCGTCCTCGTGTGCGCTGGTGAACTCCGCGAATCCGCCCCAGCCGCTGCTCGAGAGGTCGCCGAGCACTGCGTCGCCCGGTTGGAAGCGCGTCACGTTGCGTCCGACGGAGATCACCTCGCCCGCGACATCCGCCCCCTGTATCCGGATTCTCGGTCGGGTCAGGCCACCGAACGCACGGAAGACCCGCGGCGTGCCGCGCACGTTGTCGCAGTCCCAGGAGTTGACCGAACTCGCGCGCACACGAACGAGGACCTCGGACTCGCCGATCGCGGGCTCTGGCACCTCCTCGATGCGGAGGACCTCCTCGGGCGAGCCGTACCGGTCGCACACGGCAGCCCGCATGGCCAACCCTCCGCCCAGGTGATGCGCCGCGCCCGGCCGGCCGACACGCTCACAGTGTAGGCCGCCGTGGGAAGACCGGGCCAGGATGGCGGCGTTGGAGACGCCGAGCGGTCGCCACCGCGATCGCTCGCCGGCCGACGGCCGCGCGTCATGGGATGGCATCCTCGTCGCCGGCGCGGACGCGATGCAGCAGGGCGGTCGTCGAGTGGTCGGGCACATAGTCCACCGTGCGCACCTCGCCGCCGTTCGCCCGCACGACCGGCGTCTCCTCGAGCATCTCGGGGGAGTAGTCGCCGCCCTTCACGTAGACGTCGGGTCGGATGGCCGCGATCAGCGGGATCGGGGTGTCGTCGTGGAAGACCGTGACGTAGTCCACGCACTCGAGCGCGGCGAGCACGGCGGCGCGATCGGACTCGCCGTTGACCGGCCGACCGGGCCCCTTCAGGCGCCGCACCGAGTCGTCGCCGTTCACCGCCACGATGAGCCGGTCGCCGAGCGCGCGGGCCTGGCGCAGGTACGCCGTATGGCCGCGGTGCAGGACGTCGAAGCATCCGTTCGTGAACACGAGTCGCCGGCCCGCACTGCGGTCCCGGCGGCTCACCGCCACGAGGTCGTCGAACCCGAGCACCGCCGCGGGCGCGGCAGCCACCTCGGCGCGCAGGTCATCGGCGTCGCACACCGAGGTGCCGAGCCGCCGCACGGCGACGTCCGCGGCGGCCTGCGCGAGCCGCGCCGCGTCCTGCAGGTCGGCGCCGACGGCGAGGGCTCCCATGAGGGCGGCGGCGAACGTGTCGCCCGCACCCGATGCGAAGCGCTCGGAGACCGGGTGGGCGTGCGTGCGGAACGGCGTCGCGCCCGGGCGGAGCACAACGGCGCCGTCGCGGTCGAGCGTGACGACCGCCGCCGCGGACCCGGTCGCGGCGAGCAGGCCGTCGATCGCACCGGCCACGTCCCGCAGCCGGTCGGCGTCCTTGCGGAAGGGGCGCCCCACGAGCCGCTCCGCCTCTGCGGCGTTCGGCACCACGACGTCCGGCCGGAGCGCCCGCCACGCCGCGAGGTCGTGGGCGTCGACGACCAGCAGGGCAGGACGTACGGCTCCGTCGAGGGCCGACCGCATCACCTCGGCGCCGAACGCCGAGCCGTAATCGCTGACGAGGACGCCGTCGGCGCCTCCGAGGGCCCGGCGGAGGGCGGCGGCGAGCTCGTCCGTGAGCGCGCGTTGCGCTGCCGGACCAGGCGCGACGGCAACCTCGTCGGCGCGGACCAGCACCTGGTCGTCGGCCACCACCCGCGTCTTCGTCACGGTGCGCAGCCGTCGCGATCTCCGCAGGCCCGCGACGTCGATGCCGGCGCCGGCGAGTCGGTCCCGCAGCGAGCGCCCCGCGGCATCCGCGCCGATCGCACCGACCATGCGCACCCGGGCGCCCATCGCCCTCAGGTTCATCGCGGCGTTGGCGGCGCCGCCCGGCTCCTCCACGCGATCGGTCACCTCGACGACGGGGACCGGCGCCTCGCGGCTCAGCCGATGGCTGGGCCCGTGCCACCAGCGGTCGAGGATGGCATCCCCGAACACGACGAGGGTCGGTGCGGACCGGGTGATCCGCTCGGGCAGCTCCTCCAGTCCCGTCACGGTACGACTCCTACCCAGCCGCCTGCCGCGGTATGCGCGCCGGAGCCCGGATCCGACGATCCTGCGGATCGGGGTTTCGGCGGCCACCGGAGGGGGAACGGGTGGAGCGCATCCGCTCACGCTCCGGGAGGTCACGTGCCCGACTCCAGCCTGGTCGAACCGCGCTTCGGTCGCGTGGCACGCATCGCCGTGCTGCGGGGTGGGGGGATCGGCGACCTGATCCTCGCCCTTCCCGCGATCGAGGCGCTGCGGGCGGCCTACCCGACCGCCGAGATCGTCCTGCTCGGCAGCCCGGCGCACGCCGAGCTCCTCCAAGGCCGGCCCTCGGCGGTGTCACGGGTGGACGTGCTGCCGGTGGCACCGGGAATCCGCGAGTCGCCGGGCGGCGCGCCCGACCCCGCGGAGCTGCGCGCCTTCCGCGACCGGTTGCGCCGCGATGGTCCCATCGACCTGGCCGTGCAGCTGCACGGCGGCGGGCGCTTCTCGAACCCCTTCGTGCATTCGTTGGGGGCCCGGCACACGGTGGGGGCGGCGACCGAGGACGCCGAACTGCTCGAGCGCACCCTGCCGTACATCTACTACCAGCACGAGACAATGCGCTGGCTCGAGATCGTCGCGCTCGCCGGGGCCGAGCCGGTCGGCACGGAGCCGAGACTGGAGGTCGCCACCGCGGAGGCCGAGGCGGTCGCCCCGCACCTGCCGCGTGGCGACGCGCCGCTCGCGATCGTGCATCCCGGGGCCGGCGATCCCCGGCGACGCTGGCCGGCGGAGCGGTTCGCCGCGGTCATCGGGGGCCTCCTCGACGACGGCGCTGTCGTGCGACTCGTGGGCGGCGCCGAGGACCGGGACCTCGCCCTGGACGTGCTGCACCGCGTGGACCACGACCGACGCGGCCCATCGACCTCGGACCTCACCTCGCTCGCCGGCGCGCTGGACCTCGGCCGCACCGCCGCGCTCCTTGCGGCCGCCGACGTCGTGGTCGCGAACGACAGCGGCCCGCGTCACCTCGCGCAGGCGGTCGGGGCCTCGACGGTGGGGGTGTACTGGTTCGGCAACGTCGTGAACGCCGCGCCGCTCGGCCGCCGGCGCCACCGTGTCCACCTGTCGTTCATCGCGAGGTGCCCGGTGTGCGGCGTCGACGTCACCCAAGTGGGCTGGACCGCGGAACGCTGCGCGCACGACGTCTCGTTCGTCGACGACGTCGCGGTGGAGCCGGTGCTGGCCGACGCCCGCCGGCTCATGGCCACGAGCTCTCCTCGGCCGGGCACACGAGGAGCTCGCGAAGCTCGACGCCTGCGGGCCGGCTGAGGGCGAACACCACCGCGGCGGCGACGTCGGCGGGGTCGTTCAGCCGCGCGTCGGCACCCGGCCGGTACCGCTCCTCGCGGTCGTCGAAGAACCGTGTGCGCATGCCGCCCGGCAGCAGCGTCGTCACGCCCACCCGGCCCCCCGTCTCCGCGGCGAGCGCACGCGAGAAGCCGAGTACCCCGAACTTGGCCGCGCAGTAGGCCGTCGCGTCGGGGAGTGCGCGCAGCGCGAGCGTGGAGGCCACGGTGACCACCCGGCCGCCGGATGCCTCGAGGTGCGGTAGCGCCGCACGGACCACGGCGACCGTTCCGAGCAGGTTGACGCGGATGACACGCTCCCACTCGGCGGGGTCGACGTCCTCCAGGCGACCGGGACGATCGATGCCGGCGGCAGTCACGACCGCGTCCAGCCCGCCGTGCGACGCGGCGATCCCATCGACGAGCGCCTCGACCTCGCGGGTGTTGGCGACGTCGCCCTCGTGAGACTCGTACGGCGGCTCGGCGGGCAGGCGGCGGTCGATGACGACGGGCGTGCCGCCCGCCTCGGCGACCGCCGCCGCGACCGCCGCGCCGAGGCCGGATGCTCCGCCCGTGACGATGACGCGGCCGATGGGAGTGGTGTCGGACATGGTGCTCCTTTCCCGCCGGATGGCGGATTGCGTGCCCGAAGGGCGCGGGAAGCCGCGGTTAGGAGATCGCGGCGAGCGCTGCGGCCAGCGCGGACGTCGACCTCGCCGGGTGGTACGGGACGGTGACGGTGCGCCCGCCGTGCGCGGCGACCGCGGCCGCCTCCGGCAGCGCGTCGGCACGGTAGTCGCCGCCCTTCACCCAGATGTCGGGGGAGATCCGGTGCACGGCTTCGACGGGCGTGTCCTCCTCGAACACGAGCACGGCGTCGACGCAGGCGAGCCCGAGGAGCAGGTCGACGCGATCGGCCTCGGCGACGATGGGTCGGCCGTCGCCCTTCAGGCGGCGCACCGAGGCATCCGAGTTCAGGGCGACGATGAGGCAGTCGCCGAGCGCCCGCGCCGCCTCGAGCGTGCGCAGGTGCCCGGCGTGCAGGAGGTCGAAGCAGCCGCCGGTCGCGACGACCGTGCCGCCCGCCGCGCGCGTCGCTTCCGCGACCGCGATCGGGTCGGGCGACGTGGCCGGACGAACAGCGCCGGCCGGATGCTCCAGGGTGGCGACGCCGCCGGCGCGCAGGAACGCGGTGGCGCGCTCGACTCCGTGGCGGATCGCGTCGCGGGCGTCGTCGCCGCGGGCGAGCCTCGTCGCGGCCTCGGCGGCGAGCCGGTCGCCGGCACCGCACGGGTCCACCACCCCCGCGGTGGCCGCCGGCACCGCCACCGGGACGCCGTCGCCGTCGTCGAGGACCGCGCCGCGGTCGCCGAGCGTCACGGCGACGGCACCCGCGCGCCAGCGCGCGCGCAGGAGCGCTGCGGCGCCCGCCGCATCGGCAACGCGCTCGACCGCCAGGCCCGAGAGGATCGCCGCCTCGGGGCGGTTCGGCGTCGCCAGGGCCACGCCCGGTATCGGCTCGGCGCCGCGGGCGTGCGGATCCCAGACGATCGGCACCCGCGGGGCCGCGTCGGCGAGCCGCGTCCGGACGCCGGGGAGGTCGAGGACGCCCCGCCCGTAGTCCGCCGCGATGATCGCGTCCGCCCCGTCGAGGCATTCGAGCCGGGACTCGCCGACGAAGGCGGCCGCCCGCTCGGCGCAGGCCGTGTCGATGCGGACGACGGTCTGGCCGTCGGCCCGCACCCGTGTCTTCACCGGAGTCTGGCCGTCGAGCCGGCCGGCATGCACGTGCACGCCGCCGAGGGCGCGCCGGACGCGGGCGGCGGCGGGATCGGTCCCGAGCGCCGTGACGAGGTCGACGTCCACGCCGTCGCGCGCCAGCATGACGGCGACGAGGCCAGCGCCGCCCGCGCGCTCCGTCGTGCCCAGCACGTCGACGACCGCGGCCGGTCCGTCGGGGCTGAGTCGCGACGCCGTGCCGCGGACGTCGACGTCGAGCAGGCAGTCCCCGATGACGACGATCCTCATGCGTCCTCCGTCCCCACCAGCACGTCGAAGGCCGCGCACAGGGCGTGCACGGCGACGAGTTCCGCCTCCTGCACCGACGCCGCAGGGCCGGGCAGCGTGATCGCGTCGTCGCACGCGGTGGAGAGCGGGTTCGGCCCCGGTCCCGTGATGGCCCAGCTCATCGCCCCAGCATCCGCCGCGGCCCGCGCGGCGCCGATGAGGTTCGCGCTCGCGCCGCTCGTGGAGAGCAGCAGGAGCACATCGCCCGGCCTGGCGTGCGCTCCCACCTGCCGCGCGAACACCTCGGAGAATCCGTAGTCGTTGCCGATCGCGGTCACGGCCGACGAGTCGGTGTTGAGGGCGATGGCGGCGTACGGCCGCCGCTCACTCCGGTACCGCCCGAGGAACTCCGCCGACAGGTGCTGGGCCTCGGCCGCCGAACCGCCGTTGCCGGCGACGAGGAGTCGTCCACCCGCGCCGAGCCGCACGGCGAGCGTGCCCGCCCACGTGGCGAGGTGGCCGGCCTCGCGCTCGAGCGCTGCGAGCACCGGCCGGAGCTGGCCGCAGTGCTCCGCGACCACGTCGGCGACCGCCTCTGCAGGGACCGTGCGCGTGCGCTGCTCCACGCTCATCGCTCCGCCTCCCGCACGCCCAGCACGTCGATGGAGCCTCGATGCCGGGCCATGACGGCCCGGTACGCGCGTTCGGTGTCGGCCGCGACCCGGTCCCATGAGTACCTCCGTGCGACGCGCCGACGGCCGAGTACCCCCATCCGCTCGCGCTCCTCCGGTTCCTCGAGCAACGCCCGCATGGTCGACGCGAGGCCCGGAAGGTCCCGCGGGCGGACGTGCAGGCCGGTCACGTCGTCGACCACCGTGTCGATGAGGCCCCCGACCGACGAGGCGACCACGGGGATGCCGCACGCCATCGCCTCGAGCGGCACGATGCCGAACGGCTCGTACCAGGGTGCGCACACGACGAGGTCCGCGGAGCGGTAGATCTCGGGGAGCTGCGCCTGCGGGACCTGCCCCCGGAGCTCCACGTGCTCCTCGGCGTCGCATCGCGCGACGATCTGCGCCAGACGTTCGAGCTCCGGGTCGACGCCCGACTCGGTCGCGCCGCCGCCGACGACGATGAGCTCCACGTCGAGGCCCTCGCGTGCAAGGCGGGCGATCGCCTCGACCACCGTGCCGACACCCTTGCGCGGTACGAGTCGGCCGACGCTCAGGACCCGGTAGGTGCGGCGGCGCTCCTCGCGGGGGCCGGTCGGCGTGAAGAGGCGCAGGTCCACCCCACACGGGATGACGGCGATGCGAGCCGCCGGCACGCCGAGCTGGAGGAGCTCGAACGCCTCGTCCGAGCACGTGGCGATGATGCCGTCGGCCCCGCGCCCGACGCCCGGCTCGAGCCACGCGCGCTCGACGGGGCTCGTGTCCTGCGCGCCCTGGTGACGTCGCTTCACGACGCCGAGGGCATGGAACGTGTGCACCACCGGCGGTGGCACCACGGTCCGGCTCGCCGCCGCGAGGGTCGCGACGCCGGACATCCAGAAGTGGCTGTGCGCCAGGTCGGGCGACCATCCGGTCCAGTCCTCGGCGATCCCTACGGAAAGAGCCGGCATGTGCGGCAGGAGCTCGTCCTTCGGGATCGGCTCGGGTGGCCCCGCGTCCACCTGGACGACCTCCACGCCGTCCGCGAGCTGGACCCGGGTTGCGAGCGCGGGGTCGTCGCGGCGTGTGTAGACGCGCACCTCGTGCCCTCGCTTCGCGAGGCCGACCGCGAGGGCGGCGACGTGCACGTTCTGGCCGCCGGCGTCGGCACCTCCCAGGACGGCCAGCGGGCTGGCATGCTCAGAGACCATTGCGATGCGCATGCGGTCCTCCATCCTCCGGCCGGGTGGGAGCGACGACGGCGATCCGGCGGCCGGTGCGCCGGATCCCGTCCACGACGTCCGCGAGCAGGGTGTCCCAGTCGAGGAGGAACCGATCGAGCCCGTAGCGGGCGAGCGCGGCCTCGCGTGCTGCCGTCCCGGTGCGCTCCGCGGTCTCGGGATCCTCGAGCAGGAGGCGCGCAGCGTGGACCAGCTCGTCGGGGCTCGTCGAGAGGAATCCCGCCCCGGGCGGCACCGCCCGCGCGACCTCCGTCGTCTGCAACGCGATGATGGGCATCCCCAGGTGCATGGCCTCGAGCATCGACAACCCGAGCGACGTCCAGCGGGCGAGGTGCAGGTAGAGGCGTCGATCCGGCAACAGCGTGCGCAGCTCGGCAGGCGGAAGGTCGCCGATCGGCCGCAGGGCATCGGGGTTCTCACCCATCGCGTTCGGCACGTCCTCGACGCCGATGCCGAAGAGGTCGATGCCGCCGGCGGCGAGGAATCCGGGGAGCAGGTCCGTGCCCACGATGCGGCCGCGGCGCAGCGGCTCGTTGACCACGACGGCCATGCGCTCCAGGTGCCCGCGGTAGTGATAGCCGGGGTCGACGATGCCGTGCTCGATGACGACGCTCGGTGCGTCACCGTCGTCCCAGAACAGCTGGTTGAAGTGCGTGACGTGAACGATCGGGATGTCGTGCCGGTCGGCGAACGGATGCCGCGTGCTCGCCGCCTCGGACTTCGGCGTGTTGTGCTCGAGGAACACGGCGGGAAGGTCGCGCCCCGGCCGCCGCCCCGTGAGCGCCTCCGTCCGCTCGAGCTCGCCGAGTCGCTGCAGCACGACCACGTCGATGGGCTCATCGCGGAGGGCGTCCGTCGGCACCTCGATCGCCGAATCGGGCCAGTCGCGTCCGCCGCGCCCGAGTCCCCACGGACCGCGCTCCTGTTCCACGGGGAGCAGGACCTCGTGCCGCCCCTGCACGAACGCGTCGCTCCAGCCGCCGTGCACGTGCCACATCAGCACCCTCATGCCGGCACCCCCGCCTCCATGCCGACGTCGACGGGCGGCGCGATCCGGCGCCGGACCGCGACGACGGCGTCGACGACCTGCTCGGGGCGAACTCCTGCGAGGCACGGATGTCCCGGCACCGGGCAGTCCCGCGCGCGCGAGCCCGCGCAGGCGGCGTCGGCCAGGCCGAGGACGACCGACGTCACCCCGTACGGGCGCCAGCACCGCTCATCGACGACGGGGGAGAACAGGCTCACCACCGGCGTCCCGACCGCCGCGGCGAGGTGTGCCGCACCCGTGTTGCCCACGACGACGGCGTCCGCACCGGCGAGCACCGCGGCGAGCTCCGAGAGGTCGGTGCGACCGCCGAGGTCGATGCCGTCCACGCCGGCCACGAGGCGGGTCAGGGCGCGCTCGTCAGGTCCGCCCGTGACGACGACCCGCAGGCCCGCACCTGCCAGCCGGCGCACCGTCTCGGCGTGGTGCTCCGCCGGCCAGCGCCGTGCCGGAACGGCCGCGCCCGGATGGACGACCACGTACGGTTCGGCTCCCGCGGGCGGGTCCACCGAGGGGCGCGGGACGATCCCGAGCCGCCCGTCATCGCCCGCGGGGAGGTCGTATCCCGCCGCACGGGCGACCGCGAGGTTCCGCACGACCTCCGATTGGGACTCGGGGAAGTCCACGCCCGGGCGGAGCCGCACGTCGAGCAGGCTCCCCGCGTAGTCCACGGACGCTCCGACGATGTGCGGCACGCCGGCGAACCGGAAGAGCAGCGCGAGCGGCAGCGGACTCTGGTGGAACGACGTGAGGATGACCGCCTCCGCGGGACGCACGGCGGTGACGATCGCCTCGAGCTCGCGAACGGCATCCGGCGTCGCAGGGCGCGCGGGGTTCCCGATCCACGGGCACTCCCACTCGTGCACCCGACGCACTCCGGGCAGGAGCCGCCCGGCCGGCGCGCCCGACCGACCGCAGAGCAGCTCGACGTCCGCGTGGGCGGCGATCGCGCGGATGGCCGGGCCGGCCAGGAGGACATCGCCCACGCTGTCCAGGCGTGCGACGAGCACGCGCCCGGTCATGCCGGCCCTCCGCTCGCCGGCGCCGTGCGCAGCAGCCGGTCGACCGCCTCGAGCACCGTTTCGGCGACCTCGAGGGCGTCGCCGACCTCGTCGGCGCGCGTGGCCGAGGTCGGCACGAGCACGGCCCGGCTCCCCGCTGCGCGTCCGGCCGCGACATCCGATCCGATGTCCCCGATCACGACCGCCTCGGACGGTTCGATCCCCAACTTGTTCGCGGCCCGCAGGACGAGCCCGGGCTCGGGCTTCCGGCACCCGCACCCGTCGTCGGGACCGTGTTCGCAGACCGCCCACACGTCGAAGGGACCGAGCAGCTCGTCGACCCTGGCGTTCACCTCGGCCACCTCGCGGCTCGTGAGGAGCCCGCGGGCGACACCCGCCTGGTTGGTGACGACACCGGTGCGGATCCCGTGGCCGCGAAGCAGCGTGAGCGCCTCCACGACCGTCGGCATCACCTCCACGAGGCCGGGGTCGCGGTTGTACGGCACGTCCCTGATGAGCGTGCCGTCGCGATCGAAGAGCACCGCCCGGGGTGGCCCAGAACGAGACATGATGATCTCGTTCCCCACTTCTCCTTCTCCGAAACTTCGCCCGTCGTCCCGTCCGTCGGAGGGGGCTTCCCGAGAGCAGGAGGATCTGCGATGTTGGGCGGGTGGTCCAGCAGCCCGACGCCCCGGTGCTCCTCGCCCTCCGGGCGCTGAAGCTCGGCGACCTGCTCGTCGCGGTCCCCGCCCTGAAGGGACTCCGCCGCCGATTCCCCGAGCATCGCGTCGTACTCGCCACGTCGGGCTGGCTCGCCCCGGTGGTGCAACTCGTCGATGCCGTCGACGACGTCCTGCCCGCCGCCGGCCTGTCACGCCCGCTCGACATCGAGCCCGGCACCGTCGACGTGGCCGTCAACCTCCACGGCTGTGGGCCGGAGAGCGGCGACCTGCTCGCCGCGATCCGCCCCGCCCGCCTCATCGCCCATCGGCCGGACGCATCGGACGGACCTCGGTGGGTGGACGGCATGCTCGAGCGGGCCCGCTGGGTGCGGCTCGTGGGCAGCTTCGGTGCGCCGGCGGATCCCGACGACGTCGTGATCTCGGTGCCCGGGGCTCCCGCCGTGGCGCCGAGGGCCGCCGTCGTGCATGTCGGCGCGTTCTACGGGTCACGGCGCTGGCCGGTCGAGCGCTTCGCCGCGGTGGTGCGCGCCCTGACCGCCGCTGGCGAGCACGTGGTGCTCACCGGTTCCGGGGAGGACCGACCGCGCGCCGTCGCGGTCGCCGACGCGTCCGGGCTCCCACGCGCACAGGTCCTGGCCGGAGCGCTCGACCTGCCCGGCTTCGCCGCGGTCATCGCGGCGGCGCGGGTCGTCGTCTCCGTCGACACGGGTGCCGCCCACCTCGCGTCGGCGTACGGCATCCCGTCGGTGGTGATCTTCGGACCGGCCCCGCCCGAGGAGTGGGGCCCGCCACCGGGTCCGCACATCGTGCTGACCGACGCGTCGCGTCGGCGCGGCGACATCTTCGCTGACGAGGCCGACCCGGCGCTCCTCGCCGTCGGCGCCGACGACGTGCTCGCAGCACTCGATCGCCTCGAGCGCGTGGACCGAACCGTCGGAAACGGCTAGGCCGTGCGCCGGGTGTCGCCTGCCGAGGCCGGCGACGATGTCTCGCGCAGACGGTCCCGCAGCCGGGAGAGGATGCCGCCGAGAAGCCGGGACACCTGCATCTGCGTCACGCCGATGTCGTCGGCGATCTCGCGCTGAGTGCGCTCCTCGTAGAACCGCATGTACAGGATGCGGCGCTCACGCGGCGTGAGTGCCGCGAGGAGGCGACTCACCCGCATCCGGTCGTCCGCCCGCTCGAACCGGTCATCGGGCCCGCCGAGCACCGCCGCGAGGGTTGTCTCGCCGTCGGCGATCGGCGCCTCGAGGGAGATCGGGCGCAGGCTGGTGACGGAGTCGATGGCCTCGTTCACAGCCGTGGCCGGCACGTGCAGGCGCGCCGCGACATCGACCGCCGACGGTTCCCGGCGCAGCTCCTGGTACAGGTCGGGCACGACCGTGGCGACGGCGAGCCGAAGCTCCTGCATGCGACGAGGCGGTCGCACCACCCAGCCCTGGTCCCGCAGGTACCGCTTGATCTCTCCCGAGATCGTCGGCACCGCGAACGGCAGGAACGCGTCGGCGCGGTCGGGGTCGAACCGACGCACCGCCTTCATCAGACCGATGTAGCCGACTTGGCGGAGGTCCCCCTGGTCCCGGTACCGCGGCGCCAGCCGGCGCACGAGCCCGTCGACGAGGTCGAGGTGCGCCAGCACGATCGTCTCCTCGACCGCGTGCCGGGTCGGTGGATCGAGCGCCGGAAGCTCCCGGAACCTCGCGCGCACCCACCGTTCGCGCGCCGCCCAGCGGGGTTCGGCACCGCCGCTGGGTCTACGTCGTGCTGGTTCCGCGACCATGTTCACCTCCGCGTCGGCCTGGGCCGGTCTCGTGCTTCGCAGGAAAGCACTTCTCCTCCGGGCGCGCACCGGCTTGCGAGAAGTGGTGGTGCGCGTTATAAGCGGAGACCCGGGAGATGGTGTTCGGCAGCATCCACGGGGCGAGCGGCGCACATGAGGCGAGCCCCAGCGCGTCCCTTGCGGCATCCGGCTGCAAGCGGTCGGGCTCCACGGTCGCACTACAGTTGAAGGGTTCGTTTCGACTCACAGGAAGTGGATCACAGTGGCCGACGGCTTCGAGCTCTTCACCGACAGGTCCGTTGTCGCAATGCGCGTCAACGGCGAGCTCAAGGACCTCGCCACCACGGTGACGGGGGCGGACATCGTCGAACCGGTCACGATCGACTCGCCCGACGGGCTGAACATCCTGCGCCACTCGACCGCGCACGTGCTCGCGCAGGCCGTTCAGACGATCAACCCCGAGGCGAAGCTCGGCATCGGACCGCCTGTGACCGACGGGTTCTACTACGACTTCGACGTCGACGAACCGTTCACCCCCGAGGACCTGAAAGCGCTCGACAAGGAGATGGCCCGGATCATCCGTCAGGGCCAGCGATTCGTACGTCGTGCCGTTTCCGACGACGAGGCGCGTGCCGAGCTCGCGGACGAGCCCTACAAGCTCGAGCTCATCGGACTGAAGGGCGCTTGCCAGTCACGGCGAAGGGAGCGGCGACGACCACGAGTCGGTCGAGGTCGGTGCGGGCGAACTCACGATCTACGACAACGTCGACCCGAAGACCGGCGAGACGGTCTGGAAGGACCTCTGCCGCGGACCCCACCTGCCGAACACCCGCATGATCGGCAACGGCTGGGCGCTCATGCGCCTCGCGGCGGCGTACTGGCGAGGCACCGAGAAGAACCCGCAGTTGCAGCGCATCTACGGCACGGCGTGGACCACCAAGGACGAGCTTCGCGCCTACCAGCACCGCCTCGAGGAGGCGGCCCGGCGCGACCATCGCAAACTCGGGCGCGAACTCGACCTGTTCAGCTTCCCCGACGAGATCGGCTCCGGGCTCTCGGTGTGGCATCCGCGCGGCGGTGTCGTGCGGATGGAGATGGAGCAGCATGCGCGCCGGCGCCACATCGCCGACGGGTACACCTACGTGTACACCCCGCACATCTCGAAGGAGGACCTCTTCCTCCAGTCCAACCACCTCGTCACCTACAAGGAGGGCATGTTCCCGCCCATCAGGATGGACGAGGAGCGCGACGCCGAGGGCAACGTCACGAAACAGGGCCAGGACTACTACCTGAAGCCCATGAACTGCCCGATGCACATCCTGATCTACAAGGAGCGCGCTCGCAGCTACCGCGACCTGCCGATGCGCCTCGCCGAGAACGGCACCGTGTATCGGAACGAGCTCTCCGGGGCGCTGCACGGACTCACCCGCGTCCGCGGCTTCACGCAGGATGACTCGCACCTCTTCGTCACGCCCGACCAGCTGGAGGAGGAGACCACCAAGGTCATCGATTTCGTCATCTCGATGCTGCGCGACTTCGGCCTCGAGGACTTCGAGCTCGAGCTGTCGCTGCGCGATGACGAGAGTGACAAGTGGATCGGCTCCGAGGAGTTCTGGGAGTACTCCACGAACGCGCTTCGCAACGTCGCTCGTGCGAGCGGACTCAAGCTCACCGAGATGCCCGGCGAGGCCGCCTTCTACGGGCCGAAGATCGACCTCAAGACGCGAGACGCGATCGGCCGCACCTGGCAGCTCTCGACGGTGCAGGTCGACCCGAACCTGCCGGAGCGGTTCGAGCTCGAGTTCACCGACCGAGACGGGCAGAAGAAGCGTCCGATCATGATCCACCGGGCGCTGTTCGGCTCGATCGAACGCTTCTTCGCGATCCTCCTCGAGCACTACGCGGGCGCATTCCCGGTGTGGCTCGCGCCCGTGCAGGTGGTCGGCATCCCCGTGGCCGATGAGTACGCGCCGTACCTGGGCGGGGTCGTCGAGGAGTTGCGGCGCGCCGGCGTGCGCGCCGAGCTCGACACGAGCGACGACCGCATGCAGAAGAAGATCCGCACGCACACCACCCAGAAGGTGCCGTTCCAGCTCATCGCGGGCGAGAACGACCGGGCCGGCGAGACGGTCAGCTTCCGGTTCCGCGATGGAAGCCAGGAGAACGGCGTGCCGATCGCCGACGCGGTGGCGCGCATTCGCGCGGCGATCGACGAGCGCCGCCAGGTGATGACGAAGGACGACCTCTGACGTGGGCGCCTACCAACCCGACGAGTTCGAGGGCGTGCCGACGGATGACGCCGCCGACCTCGCGGGGGTGCCCGACGCCTTCCAGCGGCTGTGGACACCGCACCGTCTCGTGTACATCCAGCACGGTCAGCAGCCCGATGAGCACTCGTGCCCGTTCTGCCGTGCGCCTGAGATGAGCGACGAGCAGTCGATGATCGTGGCTCGAGGCGTGCATGCCTACGTGCTGCTCAACCTCTACCCCTACAACAGTGGGCACCTGCTCGTATGCCCCTATCGCCATGTCGCGACGTACGACGAGGCGAACGCGGAGGAGGTCGCCGAGATCGGCGAGCTCACCCAGGTCGCGATGCGCGTCGTGAAGCAGGTGTCGAAGTGCGACGGCTTCAACATCGGCATGAACCAGGGTCGGATCGCCGGTGCGGGCATCGCCGAGCACCTGCACCAGCACATCGTGCCGAGGTGGGCGCTCGACGCCAACTTCTTCCCGATCATCGCCGGCACGAAGGCGCTGCCCCGCCTGCTCGGCGAGGTGCGTCAGGAGATCGCCGGGGCCTGGCCCGCGTAGCCCTCTCGCGGCATCCATCCGGCGACGAGCGGCATCCGCTCCGACGGCTAGGATTGACACATGACCGACAGCTCCACCCCTGCGCCCGCCGAGACCTCGCTGATCGGCTCGAGTCGCGTGAAGCGCGGGCTCGCCGAGATGCTCAAGGGCGGCGTCATCATGGACGTCGTCACTCCCGAGCAGGCGCGCATCGCCGAGGACGCCGGCGCCGTGGCGGTCATGGCGCTGGAGCGGGTTCCTGCCGACATCCGGGCGCAGGGCGGCGTGGCCCGGATGAGCGACCCCGATCTCATCGATGCGATCATCGCCGAGGTTTCGATCCCGGTCATGGCGAAGGCCCGAATCGGCCACTTCGTCGAGGCGCAGGTGCTGCAGGCGCTCGACGTCGACTACATCGACGAGTCCGAGGTGCTCTCGCCCGCCGACTACGTGAACCACATCGACAAGTGGGGGTTCAACACCCCGTTCGTCTGCGGCGCCACCAACCTCGGCGAGGCACTCCGTCGCATCAACGAGGGCGCCGCGATGATCCGCTCCAAGGGTGAGGCGGGAACCGGGGACGTGTCCGAGGCGACCAAGCACATCCGCCAGATCACCTCCGAGATCAACATGCTGAAGTCGATGACGCGCGACGAGCTGTACGTCGCCGCGAAGGAGCTGCAGGCACCGTACGACCTCGTGCTCGAGGTCGCCGAGACCGGCAAGCTCCCGGTCGTGCTCTTCACGGCGGGCGGCGTCGCAACGCCGGCGGATGCCGCGATGATGATGCAGCTCGGCGCCGACGGCGTCTTCGTCGGCTCGGGCATCTTCAAGGCGGGCAACCCCGAGCAGCGCGCGGCTGCCATCGTGAAGGCGACCACGTTCTACGACGATCCGTCGGTGATCGCGGAGGTCTCACGCGGCCTCGGTGAGGCCATGGTCGGGATCAGCGTTGCCGACCTCGCCGCCCCGCACCGCCTGGCCGAGCGCGGCTGGTGACCACGAACCTCCGCAGCGAATCGCTCGAGGGGGACGAGGCCGCGGGCGGTCCCCGCGTGGGAGTCCTGGCCCTGCAGGGTGATTTCCGTGAGCACGCACGCGTGCTCACGCGTCTCGGGGCGCACGTCTCGCTCGTGCGCCGGCCCGAAGAGCTCAGGGCGGTCGGGGGTCTCGTCATCCCGGGCGGCGAGTCGACCGTGATGGACAAGCTCTCCCGAACGTTCGGCCTCGCCGAGCCGCTCAGGGCCGCGATCGCCGACGGCCTGCCCGTGTACGGCACGTGTGCCGGGCTCATCATGCTCGCCGACACCATCCTGGATGCCATCGCCGGACAGCAGAGCCTCGGTGGGCTCGACGTGGTGGTGCGGCGCAACGCCTTCGGCTCGCAGAACCAGTCGTTCGAGACCGATCTCGACATCCCCGCGCTGGGAGACGAACCCGTGCATGCTGTGTTCATCCGCGGCCCCGTGGTCGAGTCGGTCGGCCCTGCAGCGACTCCGTTGTCCGCGCTGGCCGACGGCCGTGTCGTCGCGGTGGAGCAGGGCAACCTCATCGGCACGAGCTTCCACCCGGAGATCACGGGGGAGTACCGGTTCCACGAGTATCTCCTCGACAAGGTGCGCGCCCGCAACTGAGATCTCGCCGCCTTCGGTAGGGTCCATCCCATGACCGACTTCATCGCACTGCTCCGCGGCGTGAACGTCGGCGGCATCACGATCAGGTCGGCCGAGCTCCGCGCGCTGTTCGACGAGCTCGGGTTCGCCGACGTGCGCACCGTGCTCGCCAGCGGGAACGTGACGTTCGCGTCGGCGAAGCACGAATCCCTCGAGGCGCTGAAGGCCCGCATCGAGCGGGCGCTCCGCGACCGGTTCGGTTACGACGCATGGATCGTGCTCGTGACACGCGAGGGCCTCGAGCATGCGGTCGACGGATTCCCGTTCGACGCCGATGACGCGAGCCGGCAACCGTGGGTGATCTTCACGTCGGAGGCGGGCGTCGTCGATGAGCTCATGAGCTTCGCCGACGGGGCCGATCCCGATGTCGATCCGCTCGCGAGGGGCGACAGTGTCGTCTACTGGAACCCGGTGAAGGGCACCACGGTCTCCACGCCGTTCGCCAAGCTGCTCTCGAAGCCGAAGTACAAGCCGCTCACCACGAACCGCAATCTCAGAACCCTGCGGAAGATCCTCGGCTGAGAGCACCGAGCCGACAGGCGGGATGTCGAGACCACGGATGCCGCGGGCGCGGCCGCGCGGCATCCGACCGCTGGAACCGACTCCTGGCACGCGCCAGCGCGCCGACCCGGAGCCGGCGGAGGTGCTGGCTTACAATGGTCTGTCGGCGGATGCATCCGCCGCGAATTGATTCAGGAGCATCATGTCCGGGCATTCCAAGTGGGCGACGACCAAGCACAAGAAGGCCGTCATCGACGCACGTCGGGCCAAGTCGTTCGCGAAGCTCATCAAGAACATCGAGGTCGCCGCCAAGATGGGCGGTGCCGACCTCTCGGGCAACCCGACCCTCGTCGACGCCGTGCAGAAGGCCAAGAAGACGTCGGTGCCCAATGACAACATCGACCGCGCCATCAAGCGGGGCGCGGGCCTCACCGGCGAGACGATCGACTACGCGACCATCATGTACGAGGGCTACGGCCCCAACGGCGTCGCGCTCCTCGTCGAGTGCCTCACCGACAACCGGAATCGAGCGGCCGCCGAGGTGCGCACCCTGATGACCCGGAACGGGGGCACCATGGCCGACCCCGGCTCGGTCGCCTACAACTTCGCTCGCAAGGGCGTCATCGTGGTCCCCGCCGAGGGCACGACCGAAGACGATGTGCTCGCCGCCGTGCTCGACGCGGGCGCCGAGGAGGTCACGAACGAGGGCGACACGTTCGAGGTGATCACCGAGGCATCCGACCTGGTCGCCACCCGGACCGCATTGCAGGAGGCGGGCATCGACTACGACTCCGCGGATGCCGCGTTCGTGCCGAACGTGAAGGTGGAGGTGGACGCCGAGGCCGCCCGCAAGGTCTTCAGGCTCATCGACGCCCTCGAGGACTCGGACGACGTGCAGAACGTCTACAGCAACCTCGACCTCTCGCCCGAGGCGCAGGCCGAGCTCGAATCCGAGGAGTAGCCGATCGCCGTGCGCGTGCTCGGCATCGACCCGGGGCTGACGCGCTGCGGCGTCGGCGTGGTGGACGTCGAGCCGAACCGCACCGCCAGGCTCGTCGACGTCGTCGTGCTGCGATCGCCGTCCGAGCTCGACACGCCACGCCGCCTGGCACGCATCGCCGAGGGGCTCGAGGCGATCATCGAGGAGCACCGGCCGCACGCGGTGGCGCTCGAGCGAGTGTTCGCGCGCAGCGACGTGTCGACGATCATGGGCACGGCGCAGATCTCCGGCGTCGCCATGCTGATCGCCGCACGTCACGCGCTGCCGGTCGCGCTGCACACCCCGAGCGAGGTCAAGGCCGCGATCACGGGCTACGGGCGCGCCGACAAGGCGCAGGTGGGGGCGATGGTCGCACGCATCCTCGGCCTCGACGCGGTGCCCAAGCCGGCGGATGCCGCGGACGCGCTCGCGCTCGCGATCTGCCACGCGTGGCGCACCGGCGGGGCAGCGGGGGCCGCCGTGGTCGGCGCGACCACGACGACGGCGGACGACGCGGCGCTCACGCCGGCGCAGCGGGTGTGGCTCGCCGCGGAGCGTTCCGCGGCCGTGTCGGGGGCGGCCCGTAGGGTGAAGGAGTGATCTCCTCCCTTCGCGGCCGTGTCCTGGCGGCGTCCGGCAGTTCCGTGGTGATCGACGTCGGCGGCGTCGGCTTCCACGTCAACACCACGCCGGCGCTGGCGCTCGCGAGCCGCGAGGGGCACGAGCTGGCCGTGCACACGAGCCTCGTGGTGCGCGAAGACGCACTGACGCTCTTCGGCTTCGCCACGCGCGGCGAGCTCGACGTGTTCGAGCTGCTCATCGGCGTCACCGGCGTCGGCCCGAAGTCCGCCCTCGGCGTACTCTCGGCGCTCTCGCCCGAGCAGGTCGCCGCGGCCGTCCAGTCCGACGACGACGTCGTGTTCCGCAAGGTCAGCGGCATCGGCCCGAAGACCGCGAAGCTCATCACCGTGTCGCTGGCGGGCAAGCTCGTGACGACACGCTCGGTGCCCACGCCGGCGACGGTCGCCACGGGTGGCATCGCAGACAGCGTGCTCGCCGCCCTCACCGGGCTGGGCTGGACGGAACGGGTCGCCGCCGAGGCGGTCGAGGAGACGATGGCGGAGGCATCCGAGGCCGACGCGGCATCCGTGCCCGCGCTGCTGCGGCTCACGCTGTCTCGGCTGGGGCCGGCGCAGCAGGCGGGCCGCTCGAGATGAACCGCGGCGAGATGGAAGAGTCCGACGTCGACCTGACCGATCCCGTGCTGGCCTCGGAGGCCGAACTCGCGTTCGAGGGCGCGCTCCGGCCGCGCAGCCTCGCCGAGTTCGTCGGGCAGACGCGCGTTCGCGGGCAGTTGCAGCTCCTGCTCACCGCGGCCGCGCTCCAGCAGCGCACACCCGACCACATCCTGCTGGCAGGGCCTCCCGGTCTCGGGAAGACGACCCTCGCGATGATCGTGGCGCACGAGAGCGGGCGGCCTCTGCGCATGTCGAGCGGCCCGGCGATCCAGCACGCCGGCGATCTCGCGGCGATCCTCAGTTCGCTGGTGCCCGGCGAGGTGCTCTTCGTCGACGAGATCCACCGCATGGCGCGCTCCGCAGAGGAGATGCTCTACCTCGCCATGGAGGACTTCCGCATCGACATCATGGTCGGCAAGGGCGCGGGCGCCACGTCGGTCCCACTCGACCTCGCACCCTTCACGCTCGTCGGCGCCACGACACGGGCCGGGCTGCTGCCGAACCCCCTGCGCGACCGATTCGGCTTCACCGCGCACCTCGAGTTCTACGACGAGGCGGAGCTCGAGCAGGTGCTCGAGCGGGCCGCCGCGATGCTCGGCCTCGCCGTCGACCGCGAGGCTCTCGCAGAGATCGCGGGGCGGTGCCGTGGCACGCCCCGCATCGCGAACCGTCTGCTGCGCCGAGTGCGTGACTACGCTCTCGTGCACCCTTCGACAGGGCCTGGGCGGCGCGCCGGTGCCGCCGACATCGAGGCCGTGCGCAGCGCCCTCGATCTCTACGACGTCGACGCCCTCGGGCTCGACCGGCTCGACCGCGCGGTCATGCAGACGATCCTCACGAGGTTCGGGGGAGGACCGGTCGGGCTGAACACCCTCGCGGTCTCCGTGGGCGAAGAGGCGGAGACCATCGAGGCGGTCGTCGAGCCGTTCCTCGTGCGCATCGGACTCATCACGCGCACGCCCCGCGGTCGGGTCGCGACATCCGCGGCGTGGCGCCATTTCGGCCTCGCGGAGAGAAGGCCCGAACGGGCAGCGACCCTTCCGATCGATGACCTATAATCCATAGAGGCTTCGTTCTCCACGCCGTCGACTTCGTGCGGCACGCCGCACACCGGAAGGTCCCCCCGTCATGACGTTCGACCCGTTCACCATCATCATCCTCGTCATCCTGGCGGTGCTGATCTTCTTCATGTTCCGCAACTCGCGCAAGCGTCAGCACGAGGCTCGCGAACTCCAGTCGAAGGTTCAGCCGGGCGCGAAGGTGATGACCAATTTCGGCGTCTTCGGCACCATCCTCTCGATCGACGACGACGAGAACCAGGTCCTCCTCGAGAGCTCGCCCGGCACGGTGCTCACCGTGCACCGCCAGACCATCTCACGCGTCGTGGAGCCGGTCGCGGCCGCGCCTGCGACGGAGGTCGGTGAGGCCGCGCCCGAGTTCGGCGAGCGGGTCGACGAGACGCCGACCGACGAGGCGCCCGACACGAAGAAGTCGGACGACTAAGGCTCTCACCCGAGGCTCGGCCCGCGCGTGACCGCGCGGGCTCTTGCAGAGAAAGCAGAATACGTGGCTGCACCATCGAAGCGGTCATCGCGGCCGACCACCGTTCGCAAGGCCTGGCGATCGCTCACCTGGCTCGGCGTCCTGATCGCCGGACTCTTCGCCATCAACGCGGCCGGTGTCATCTGGGGCGGCGGCTCATGGACGCCGAAGCTCGCCCTCGACCTCGAGGGCGGAACGCAGATCGTCCTCGCGCCGAAGGTCGAGTCCGGCCAGACGGTCTCGCAGGAGCAGCTCAACCAGGCCGTCTCGATCATCCGCCAGCGCGTCGACGCGTCCGGCGTCGCCGAGGCCGAGATCAACACCGAGGGCTCCAACGTCGTCGTCCGCATCCCGGGTGAGCTCGACGACCAGACCCGCGCCCGCATCGAGTCGTCGGCGAAGCTCGAGCTTCGGGCTGTCCTCCTCGCGGATGCCGCGACGAACGAGGCGATCGATCCGAGCGCCAGTCCCGAGGCCACTCCGCCTGCCGAGGGGCTCGAGGACACGCCGACCACCGAGCCGACCGACGGCAGCGACCCCGCGTGGATCACGCCCGCCCTGCAGAACGAGTTCGACACCTTCAACTGCTCGGCGCTGGACGAGGCGGACACCAACGTGGCCCCGGCCGGCGAGCCACTCGTCACCTGCGACGAATCCCGCACCGCCAAGTACCTGCTGGGGCCGGTGGAGGCGAGCGGCGAGAACATCGTCGACGCCACGAACGGCATGGTGACCACGCAGACCGGCGCGAGCACCGGCCAGTGGGCCGTGAACATCCAGTTCGACGAACAGGGCACCGAGGACTTCGCAAAGGTCAGCACACGTCTCTACGGCCTTCAAGGGCAGACCCCGCGCGACCAGTTCGCGTTCGTGCTCGACGGCGCCGTGCTGACCGCACCGCAGATGAACGGAGCCATCACCGACGGGCGCCCGCAGATCACCGGCAGTTTCACCCAGGAGTCCTCGAAGTCGCTCGCCGACCAGCTGAAGTTCGGCGCGCTGCCGATCAGCTTCACCGTGCAGTCGTCCGACACGATCTCGGCCACGCTCGGAACTTCCCAGTTGCAGGCGGGCCTCGTGGCCGGCCTCATCGGCCTGATCTTCGTCGTCATCTACACGCTGTTCCAGTACCGGGCGCTCGGCAGCGTCACGATCGCCTCGCTCGCGATCGCCGCGGTGATCACGTACCTGATGATCACGATCCTGTCGTGGCGAGAAGGCTACCGCCTCTCGCTCGCCGGCATCGCGGGCCTCATCGTCGCGATCGGCTTCACGGCCGACTCGTTCATCGTCTACTTCGAACGCGTCCGCGACGAGCTGCGCGACGGCCGGCCTCTGGTCGGCGCCGTCGAGGCCGGATGGAAGCGCGCCTTCCGCACGGTCCTCGCGTCGAAGGGCGTGAACCTGCTCGCAGCGATCGTGCTGTTCATCCTCGCGGTGGGCAGCGTGAAGGGCTTCGCCTACACGCTGGGCCTCACCACGATCATCGACGTGATCGTCGTGATCCTGTTCACGCACCCGATGCTGCAACTGCTCGCGCAGACCAAGTTCTTCTCGAGCGGCAATCCCTGGTCGGGTCTCGACCCCAAAGCGCTGGGCGCGGTCTATCGCGGTCGTGCAGAGTTCCGCAAGC
Source organism: uncultured Actinomycetota bacterium (assembly GCA_963764435.1). Taxonomy (GTDB): domain Bacteria; phylum Actinomycetota; class Actinomycetes; order Actinomycetales; family Microbacteriaceae; genus Agromyces. Next base: position 457,374 of record CAVXSL010000001.1, read on the forward strand.
CGGTCGCCGTCCCGGCGAGCAAGGTGGCGTCGAGCTCGAAGGAGGCGCAGAAGCGCCAGACGATCGCGGAACGCAAGGCCACCGCAGGGGTCGGCGTCGGCGGCAGCGGGACGAGCGAAGAGAAGGAATCCTGATGGTCAACCGCCTCACGACATTCGGCAACGACCTGTATACGGGCAAGCGCTCGTTCAACTTCGTCGGCGGCCGCAAGACGTGGTATGCGATCGCGGCAGTGCTGATCATGCTCTCCCTCCTGGTACCGGTCGTGCGCGGGATCAACGTCAGCATCGAGTTCCGCGGCGGATCGCAGTTCCAGATCGCGGGGGTCGAGAACGCGACGCCCCAGCCGGCGATCGACGCCGTGGCATCCGTCGTGCCCGACGCCGATGCCCACGTGACGATCGTCGGAGGCGACGGCGTGCGCGTGCAGACCGACCAACTGGAGCAATCCGAGTCACGGGCCGTCACGACCGCCCTCGCCGAGGCGTACGGCGTGCCCGAGTCCGAGGTCACCTCATCGTTCATCGGCCCGAGCTGGGGGGCGGATGTCACGAGGCAGGCGCTCGTCGGCCTCGTCGCGTTCGTACTCCTCGCGGCGCTCGTCATGGCGTTGTACTTCCGAACGTGGAAGATGTCGCTGGCGGCGATCCTCACGCTCATCGGAGACCTCATCGTCACGGTCGGCATCTACGCCGCCGTGGGCTTCGAGATCAGCCCCGCCGCGACGATCGGCTTCCTCACGATCCTCAGCTACTCCCTCTACGACAAGGTCGTCGTCTTCGACAAGATCCGCGAGAACACGACGCAGGACGGCCAGGAATCCCGGCGCACGTTCGGGGAGTCGGTGAACCTCGCGGTGAACCAGACCCTCGTTCGCTCGATCAACACCAGCGTCGTGGCCGCCCTGCCCGTCGCGGCGATCCTCTTCATCGGCGCGGCCGCTCTGGGCGCCGACACCTTGCGGGACATCTCGCTCGCCCTCCTCATCGGCATCACCGTCGGCACGTGGTCGACCGTGTTCATCTCGGCGCCGCTGTACTCGCAGCTCCGCGAGGGCGAACCGGCCATCGAACGGCACGATCAGAAGGTGCGGAAGGAGCGCGAGCGCGCCGCCGCCGTGGTGAGCGAGGCGGCGTCGCTGCGGGCCACGTGATGTTCGCTTCGGGCGAGAGCTGCACGGTGCCTCCCCTGGACGGAGATAATTGAGTCTTGGAGGTGCGCGCATGAGCGAGGCGGGAGTCAACTCGACCGCTTCGCTGCGCCGCCTCGTGCCCCGGATCTTCTCCAAGGCGCAGCCGACGGGAGCCGTGGAAACGCTGATGCGGACGGTCCGCATGCATCATCCGAAGGCCGACCTGGCACTCGTCGAGCGCGCGTACACCGTCGCCGAGCGTGCGCATGAGGGACAGCAGCGCAAGAGCGGCGAACCGTACATCACCCACCCCGTCGCCGTCGCGCAGATCCTCGCCGATCTCGGCATCGGATCGAAGACGGTGGCTGCGGCGCTCCTGCATGACACCGTCGAGGACACGTCGTACACCCTCGAACAGGTGCGGGCGGACTTCGGCGACGAGATCGCGATGCTCGTCGACGGCGTCACGAAGCTCGACAAGGTCAAGTACGGCGACTCGACGCAGGCCGAGACCGTCCGCAAGATGATCGTCGCGATGTCCAAGGACATCAGGGTGCTGATCATCAAGCTCGCCGACCGACTGCACAACGCGCGTACGTGGGGCTTCGTGCCCGCCGCGTCCGCCGCACGCAAGGCCACCGAGACACTCGAGATCTACGCGCCGCTCGCGCACCGGCTCGGCATCCAGACGATCAAGTGGGAACTCGAGGACCTGTCGTTCGCGGTGCTCTACCCGAAGCTCTATGCCGAGATCGAAAGCCTCGTCAAGCAGCGGACACCTCAGCGCGAGGAGTTCGTGCAGACGGTCATCGACCTCGTCGGCGACGACCTCAAGGCGGCCAAGATCCGCGGCAAGGTGATGGGCCGGCCCAAGCAGTTCTACTCCATCTACCAGAAGATGATCGTGCGGGGTCGCGACTTCGACGAGATCTACGACCTCGTGGGCATCCGCGTGCTCGTGAACTCGGTGCGCGATTGCTACGCGGTGCTCGGATCGATCCACGCCCGGTGGACGCCCGTGCCGGGGCGCTTCAAGGACTACATCGCCACGCCGAAGTTCAACCTCTATCAGTCGCTCCATACCACCGTGATCGGCCCGAAGGGGCGCGCGGTCGAGATCCAGATCCGCACCCACGACATGCACCAGCGGGCGGAGTACGGTGTCGCCGCACACTGGAAGTACAAGGAGCGGGTGAATTCCGGTCGCTCCACCGACGGGCCGAGCGCCAACGACACCGACATGGCGTGGCTTGCCCACATCTCCGACTGGCAGGCGGAGACGGCCGACCCGGGGGAGTTCCTCGACTCGCTCCGATTCGAGATCGGAGCCAAGGAGGTCTACGTCTTCACGCCGAAGGGTCGCGTGATCGGCCTGCCTGCAGGCGCCACGCCCGTGGACTTCGCGTACGCCGTGCACACCGAGGTCGGACATCGCACGATGGGTGCCAAGGTGAACGGACGCCTCGTGCCGCTCGAGAGCGAGCTGTCGAGCGGCGATGTGGTCGAGGTGTTCACGTCGAAGAACCCCGATTCGGGGCCCAGCAAGGACTGGCTCACGTTCGTCAAGAGCCCGCGTGCGCGCAACAAGATCCGGCAGTGGTTCACCAAGGAGCGGCGCGACGAAGCCATCGAGCAGGGCCGAGATTCGATCGCCCGGGCCATGCGCAAGCAGAACCTCCCACTGCAGAAGCTCATGAGCCAGGAGTCCTTCGCCGAGGTGGCGGCGCAGCTGCGCTACGACGACGTCTCGTCGCTCTACGCGGCCATCGGCGAGGGGCATATCTCGACGCAGTCGGTGCTCGAGAAGGTCGTCGCGTCGGTACGGGACGTCGACGAGGGCGACGAACAGGTCCTGCCCGTCCCCATGCGTTCGCGCCCGCTGCCGAGGAGCTCGGATTCCGGCGTCCTCGTGCGCGGCGCGCCCGACATCCTCGTCAAGCTCGCGCGCTGCTGCACGCCCGTGCCCGGCGACGAGATCGTCGGCTTCATCACGCGCGGCTCGGGTGTCTCGGTGCATCAGGCGACCTGTCACAACGTGCAGTCGCTGATGCGCGAGCCCGAGCGCATCATCGACGTGGAGTGGGCGCCGAGCGCGAAGGGCGTCTTCCTCGTGCAGATCCAGATCGAGGCGCTCGACCGTGCCGGACTCCTCTCCGACGTGACGCGGGTGCTCTCGGAGCACCACGTGAACATCTTGTCGGCGAATGTCTCGACATCGGTCGATCGGCTCGCGCTCAGCCGGTTCGTGTTCGAGATGGGCGACACCACCCACCTCGACCGCGTGTTGAACGCCGTGCGTCGCATCGACGCGGTCTACGACGTCTACCGCGTCAGCGACGGCTGACCGCATCACGGAGCGCGGGGGCGGCGTGAGCCGCCGCATCGAGCCGCGCCAAGGCGGCCGTCTTGTGCGGCATCCGCGTCGCGGCATCCAGCCGCTCACGGAGGGCGACCTCGAGCAGGACCTGAGGAGCCAGCATGGCGGCGACCACCGGGACGGCCACGTCGTCGCCGAGGACCGGGTCGCGGAGGAGGTCGAACCCGGTGCGCACAACCGACGTGCAACGGATGTCGCCGAACCACGTGATCTCGTCGTCATCGATGCGCACCTCGCGCACGGTCGCGCGATGGTCGGAGATGACCGCGATGCGCGAGCTCAACGGGACGCAGAACTGTGCAACGGGCGGGGGAGCCACAAGGGCTCCATGCACCCAGGCCGCCGACAGTCGCTCGATGATGAGCGACCTCGGTGCTCGCAGGGCCGTCACGGCGGCGCGGAACCCAGGCAGGTCGGGCTCGTCGACCGGTGCCCAACCGTCGTCGATCGCAACGAGCTCGCCGTCGAGGCGGGCCGCGCACAGCTCAGCAAGCGGGAGATCGTCGGTGTCGAGCACCGCGGGAAGCCTGGCCATGAGGCCATCGTGCGGCATCCGCTCACTTCGCGCTCGGCAGGTCCGAAGGTTGTGGAGAGTGCCCGCCTCCGAGTTCGTCGTGCGGGCGAGTGCGCATGCCGGGTCAGCTCGAGGACCTCAGCCGCCGACCGCCTTCAGCCATGCGCGCCGTGCGTCCAGGGCCTCGCGAGCGGAGGCTGCCGCTCGCTCGTCGCCGGCCGCCTCGGCTGCCGTGAGCTCCGACTCGAGCTTGGCGATCGCGTCCTGCAGCTGGCCCAGCATGCCCTCTGAGCGCGCCTTCTTCTCGGGGTCCTCGCGCTGCCAGCGATCGTCCTCGAGGGAGCGTACGTGCGTCTCGACCTTGCGGAGGCGGTCTTCGACCGGACGCACCTGATCGCGGGGCACGCGGCCGATCTCGTCCCAGCTGCGCTGGATCCGGTTGAGCGCCGCGCGCGCCTTGTTCGGGTCGGTCTCGGCGAGCAGCGCCTCGGCCTCCTCCAGGAGCGCCAGCTTCTGGGTGAGGTTCGTGCGGTACGTCTCGTCCTCCTGCGCGTCGACCTCGGCCTTCGCCTGGAACAGGACGTCGCCGGCGGCCTTGAACCTGGCCCACAGTGCGTCGTCGAGCTTCTTGCCCGCACGGCCCGCCTGCTTCCACTCATCGAGCAGGGCGCGGTAGTCGGCCACCGCATCGGCACCGCGAGGCTCGAGCGCCGCGGCCCGCTCGATGAGGTGCTGCTTGCGCGTGCGAACGTCGCGGTGCGCGGCATCCAGTTCCGCGAAGAACGCCTTGCGGTGCTGCTCGACCGTGGATCGCGCGGCGCGGAACCGCTTCCAGAGCTCGGTGGCCTCATTCTTGGGCAGGCGGGGTCCCTCCTGCTGGTGCTTCTGCCAGTTCGCGAAGAGCGCGTCGAGTTCGGCGGTCGCCTGCTTCCACTGCGTCTTCGCCGGGTCCTGCGCGGCGAGGGCCTCGGCCTGCTCGACGATCCGGGTGCGTTCGGCGATCGCCTCGCCGAGCGCGGCCTTCGCCTCGGCCTGCTGCTGCTCGGTGAGCTCCTTCGTGGTGCCCGAGAGCGATTCGAGGCGTCGGGCGAGCGAGTCGAGGTCGCCGACGGCGTTCGCGCTCGCGACCGATTCGCGAAGGCTGGCGACGGCCTTCGCCACATCTGCGGCAGGTGCTCCACGACGCACGCGCTGCTCGAGCAGGCCCACTTGGCCGGCGAGGTCGGCGTACTTCCGCTCGAAATAGGCGAGCGCCTCCTCCGCCGTCGCGTCCGGGTACTGGCCGACCTCTCGCTCGCCGTCGCCGGTCCGCACGAAGACGGTGCCCGTCTCGTCGACGCGGCCCCACGGTTGCTGCTCTGAATCGGTCACGGCCTCACCCTGTCGTGGTCGGATGCCGCCCATGGGCGGCGATGACGGCATCAAGCCTATTGCACCGCCCGATCGGGGCGCCGTCGTCACTGGATCGTGAACCCCGTGATCGTCACCGGCACGGCGGGTGCGCCATCGGTGGAGCCGTCGGCGGTGCCGGCGTCCGTGACGGCCGACTTCAGCTGGTCGAGTCCGCTCGTGACCCGGCCGACCACGGTGTATCCGCCGGCCTGGTCGGGCGTCAGCGTGGTGTCCTCGTACACGATGAAGAACTGGCTGCCCTGGCTGTAGGCGTTCTGCGGCTGGCGGGCCATCGCCAAAGTACCGGCCGGATAGAGGCCGTCGGCGGGAGCGTTCTCGACCGGGCCGTAACTGTAGCCCGGGCCGCCCGTTCCATCGCCCACCGGGTCGCCGCACTGCAGAACCCAGATGTTGTCGCGTGTGAGCCGGTGGCAGGTGGACCCGTCGTAGAAGCCCGACTGCACGAGGCTGATCTCGCTGGAGACCGCCTGCGGGGCAGCGGCTCCGTCGAACTCCACGCCGAGCGGGACCTCGTTCAGGGTCAGGGTGCCCGTCCACGTGCGGCCCTCGGCGATCTCGGCTGAGGGGACCTCGCCCTGGTTCTGGCCGGGCGGCGCAGAGGGGGTGGGCGTCGGCGTCGCGGCCGGCTCGAGCCTCGGGCGCGCCCGGCCCGCCGCTGAAGTAGAACAGCTGTGCGGCCGTCGCGAGGAGCAGCACGACGACCAGCGCGACGATCGCGATCACGTTGTCCCGGATGCGGCGGCGCTGCTTGCGGACATGCACCTCCTGGCGAGCCTGATACGTGCGAAGGCGGGCGCGCTCCTCACGCGCCTGACGGTCGTTCGATGCCACGCATGCTCCTTCTCGGGACTCCTGCGAGCCGACTCTACGCAAGGGCCGCGACCGGCACCAATCGCGGACGCCGACGGGCGGCGGCCTCGATCGGGGCGCACCCTCGGTGTCGGATGCCGCGGCTACGCTGGTCGTCATGGTGGACACTGCCCCGGGGCTCCGCTCCGGCGCGACGCCGCTCGCCGTGCGCATGCGTCCGGCGAGCCTCGACGAGGTCGCCGGGCAGCGGCACCTGCTGACGCCTGGCTCTCCGCTCGTGGCGCTGGCGGGCGATCGCACGGGCGAGTCCGGGTCGGTCTCCGTCATCCTGTGGGGTCCGCCCGGCACCGGCAAGACCACGCTCGCGCAGGCGATCGCCCGGTCGTCGGGCCGAAAGTTCGTCGAGCTGTCCGCGGTGACCGCGGGCGTGCGCGACGTCCGCCAGGTCATGGAGGAGGCTCGCGCGAGCCGCGACCTCTACGGCCTCTCGACCGTGCTCTTCCTCGACGAGATCCACCGATTCACGAAGGCCCAGCAGGACGCACTGCTGCCGGGCGTCGAGAACGGGTGGGTCATCCTCGTGGCGGCCACGACCGAGAACCCCTCGTTCTCGGTCATCTCACCGCTCCTGTCGCGATCGCTGTTGCTCACGCTCGAACTGCTGGCCGATGACGACCTCGGCATGCTCGTCGATCGGGCGGTCACCGATGCTCGTGGTCTCGCCGGCGCAGTCGAGCTCCAGCCCGAGGCGCGGGCCGCGATCATCCGGCTCGCATCGGGCGACGCGCGCCGTGCGCTCACAGCGCTCGAGGCGGCATCCGTGGCCGCGAGCCTGGCCCTCTCCGAGGCCGCCGGGGCGGCCGAGCACCCGGTGGAACAGGCCGACGACGAGGCGGTCGAGGCGGATGCCGCGACATCCGCCAAGCCCGTGATCACCGCCGAGGTGGTCGCCCGGGCGGTCGACCGAGCGCTGCTCCGCTACGACCGCAACGGCGACGAGCACTACGACGTGATCAGCGCGTTCATCAAGTCCGTGCGCGGCAGCGACGTCGATGCGGCCCTGCACTACCTGGCCCGCATGATCGAGGCCGGGGAGGACCCGCGATTCATCGCCCGGCGCATCATCGTGCTCGCGTCCGAGGACATCGGCATGGCCGACCCGACGGCGCTCGGGGTCGCCGTCGCCGCCGCGGACGCGGTGCAGTACATCGGGATGCCCGAGGGTCGCATCCCCCTTGCCCAGGCGGTCGTGCACCTCGCCACTGCGCCGAAGTCCAACGCCGCCTACCTCGGCATCGACCGAGCCATCGCCGACGTGCGCGAGGGTCGGGCCGGGCGGGTGCCGAAGCACCTGCGCGACGCGCACTACCCGGGAGCGAAGCGCCTCGGCCACGGCAAGGGCTATGTGTATCCGCACGACGATCTCATCGGCGTGGTGTACCAGGAGTACCTGCCGAACGAGCTTCGCGGCGCGACCTACTACGAGCCCACCGAGCACGGCAACGAACGTGAGGTGTCGGCTCGACTGGCCAAGCTCCGACGGATCGTGCGGGGCGACCGGTGAGGCATCGTCCCTGGCATCCTCGTATTCGTCCCGGCGCGCGTGCGCGTGGTAGGCAGTGCTGTCGTGATAACATGGCCGTTGGCCTGAAGCCTGATCTCGCGTGCGGCTGCGCGGTTTCCACGGCGAAGGGGTGAGACCTGTAGCCGGTCTCCCCGTGGCGAACCCCTCTGACCAGACTTTCCGGCGCGCGTGATCGTGCGCCCGGGACACACCGTTTGAGATCCTCCGAAAGGATATTCGTGTCGAACCAGTCACGTAGCAAGACCCGCCTCTCCCGTGCGCTCGGCGTGGCCCTCACTCCGAAGGCCGCCCGTTACATGGAGAAGCGCCCCTACGCCCCGGGCGAGCACGGCCGAACCAAGCGCAAGGCCGACTCCGACTACGCGGTGCGCCTGCGCGAGAAGCAGCGCCTGCGCGCCCAGTACGGCATCCGCGAGAAGCAGCTGCGCATCGCCTATCGCGAGGCGAAGCGCGCGGGCGGCCAGACCGGCGCGAGCCTCGTCGAGCTCCTCGAGATGCGCCTCGACGCGCTCGTGCTGCGCGCCGGCTTCGCTCGCACCATCGCACAGGCCCGCCAGTTCGTCGTGCACCGCCACATCCTCGTCGACGGCAAGATCGTCGACCGCCCCTCGTTCCGCGTGAAGCCCGGCCAGACCATCGGCGTCAAGCAGCGGTCGGAGGGCACCGAGCCCTTCCAGGTCGCCGCGGCCGGCGGTCACGTCGACGTGCTTCCCAAGATCCCCGGTTACCTCGAGGTCGAGCTCGACACCCTCCAGGCGAAGCTCGTCCGTCGTCCGAAGCGCGCCGAGGTGCCCGTGACCTGTGACGTGCAGCTCGTGGTCGAGTACTACGCCGCTCGCTGAGCAACGCGCGCATCGGCCGGGGGCCGCGGGGATTCCCGCGGCCCCCGGCCCCGTCTCCCGAGGCATCCGGCGCCCTAGACTGGCACCGCGGCGCGCCGGCGTGACGGCGCGCGGAGCCGAGGCGCGGTCAGAGACCGGCGCCTAGACTAATTGATGGTGCGCCGAGCGGGATTCGCGCGGCGAGATCGGTCAGAGGGAGCACTTCGTGAAGAGCATCGTGTGGTTCGTCATGGGCATCGCCGTCGGCTTCGTCGCCGCGCACCAGCTCAATCAGACCAAGCAGGGCCGGGAGTTCTTCTCCTCGATCGACGCCAAGGCGAGGGCGTTCGGCAAGGCCATCGCCGAGGGCTACCACGAGCGCGACGCCGAGCTCCGCGCCGAGGGCGAGGCATCCACCGCGATGTGACGTCGCCGTCGCCCCACGACCTCACGCGGCCGTCGCGACCGCTGAACAGAACGGAATCATGCAGACCGCAGAAATTCGCCAGCGCTGGCTGGACTTCTTCGCCGAGCGCGGCCACACCGTCGTGCCCTCGGCGTCGCTGGTGTCCGACGACCCGACGCTGCTCTTCACCGTGGCCGGCATGGTGCCGTTCGTGCCGTACCTGACGGGGCTGGTGCCCGCGCCGTATCCCCGGGCGACGAGCGTACAGAAGTGCATCCGCACGAACGACATCGAGGAGGTCGGCAGGACCCCTCGGCACGGCACGTTCTTCCAGATGAACGGCAACTTCTCGTTCGGCGACTACTTCAAGGAGGGGGCCATCAGCATGGCGTGGGAGCTGCTCACCACGCCGGAGGCGGATGGCGGATACGGCTTCATGCCTGCCGACCTGTGGGTCACGGTCTACAAGGACGATGAGGAGGCCATCGAACTCTGGAAGCAGATCGCGGGCCTTCCCGAGGAACGCATCCAGCGCCTCGACAAGGACACGAACTACTGGCACACCGGACAGCCGGGCCCAGCGGGACCGTGCTCCGAGGTCTTCTTCGACCGTGGTCGCGAGTACGGCGTGGACGGGGGACCGGCGACCGACGACGACCGGTACGTGGAGATCTGGAACCTCGTCTTCATGCAGTACCTCATCGACGACGTGAAGTCCAAGACCGACTTCCGAATCGTGAAGGAACTTCCGAAGAAGAACATCGACACCGGCTTGGGCCTGGAGCGCGTCGCGTTCATCAAGCAGGGCGTCGACAACATGTACGAGATCGACCAGGTGCGTCCGGTGCTCGACAAGGCGGCTGAGCTTTCGGGTCGCACGTACGGCGCGAACCACGACGACGACGTGCGGATGCGCGTGATCGCCGATCACGTGCGCTCATCCCTGATGCTCATGAGCGACGGCGTGAGCCCGTCGAACGAGGGCCGCGGTTACATCCTCCGCCGGCTCCTGCGACGCAGCATTCGTGCCATGCGTCTCCTCGGCGTCGAGGGACCGACGTTCCGCGAGCTCTTCGCGGCGTCGCGCGACGCCATGAAGGCGGCCTACCCCGAAGTGGCGCGCGAGTACTCGCACATCGAGCAGCTCGCGCTCGGCGAGGAGGAGACGTTCCTGCGCACGCTCGCCGCGGGCACCTCGATCCTCGACGTCGAGGTCACATCTGCGAAGGAGTCGGGCCTGTCCGAGCTCGCGGGCGACACCGCCTTCCTGCTGCACGACACCTATGGGTTCCCGATCGAGCTGACGTTGGAGATGGCCGAGGAGGCGGGCCTCGCCGTCGACCGGAGAGCCTTCGACGAACTCATGACCGCGCAGCGCACCCGCGCGAAGACCGACGCGAAGTCCAAGAAGAAGGTGCTCGCCGACCTGTCGGTGTACCGCGACTTCCGCGCCCACGGTGAGACGATCTTCACCGGCTACTCAGATCTGACCACCGAGTCGACCGTGCTCGGCCTGCTCGTCGACGGCCGTCCTGTGGCCGCGGCGACCGCCGGGCAGACGGTGGAGGTCATCCTCGCCGAGACCTCGCTGTATGCCGAATCCGGCGGCCAGGCGCCGGACCAGGGTCGCATCGTCGGCGATGGCTTCGAACTCGAGGTCATCGACGTGCAGAAGCCCGTCAAGGGCCTCGTCAGCCACACCGTGAGGGTGACGTCGGGCGAGGTCGCTGTGGGCGTACCCGCGACCACCCTGGTGGACGAAGACTATCGGCGTGGCGCGACGCAGGCGCACTCGGGTACGCACATCGTGCACGCGGCCCTGCGGCAGGTGCTCGGGCCGAACGCGCGCCAGTCCGGCTCGTTCAACAAGGCCGGGTACCTGCGCCTCGACTACGGGTGGAACTCCGCCCTCTCAACAGAGACGCGCACCGAGATCGAGGAGATCTCGAACGCTGCGATCCGCGACAACCTCCAGGTCGTCACGCGCGAGATGCCGCTCGACGAGGCGAGGTCGCTCGGCGCAATGGCCCTGTTCGGAGAGAAGTACGGCGACGTCGTGCGGGTGGTGGACATCGGCGGTCCCTGGTCGCGTGAGCTCTGCGCAGGAACTCACGTGTCCACGAGCTCCGAGATCGGCATGATCAACATCGTCGGCGAGTCCTCCGTCGGGGCGTCGAACCGGCGCGTCGAGTCGCTCGTCGGGCTCGAGGCGTTCCGGCGGTTCGCGGCCGAGCGGGCGCTCGTCTCCGAGCTGAGCTCGAACCTGAAGACTCAGCCCGATCAGCTCGTCGACCGCGTCGGTGAGCTGGTGGCGAACCTGAAGGCCGCGGAGAAGCGTATCGCGCAATTCGAGGCCAGGGCGGTGAACGACCGCGTCCCGGCACTCGCATCGAACGCCGTGCGCATGGGCGACGTGCTCCTCGTCGCCGAACACGTCGGACGACTGGGCTCGGGCGACGAGCTGCGTTCGCTCGCGACGTCCGTGCGTGCGAAGCTCGGCGACGCGGCATCAGTGGTCGCGCTCACGGCTGAGATCGGCGGCAAGCCGGTCGCGATCGCGGCGACGTCGCCCGCGGCCCGCGAGGCCGGTGCGAATGCGGGCGTGCTGGCGAAGTCCATGGCGTCGGTGCTCGGCGGCGGCGGCGGCGGCAAGCCCGATCTCGCGCAGGGCGGAGGCAACGACGTGTCGGCGATCCCTGCCGCACTCGACGCCGTGCGCCGAGACCTCGGCCGGTAGGCAGCATGCGATCGGGCGTCAGGCTCGGAGTGGATGTCGGACGCGCCCGCATCGGCGTCGCCCGGTGCGATCCCGGTGCGCTCCTCGCCGTGCCGGTCGAGACGGTGCCGCGCGCCGCCGAGGGCGACGCCGACGTGAGGCGGGTCCTCGAGCTGGCCGAGGAGTTCGGTGCCTTCGAGCTCGTGGTGGGGCATCCGCTCTCGCTCTCGGGTGCATCGACACCCTCGACCGATGACGCCGTCGCATTCGCGGAACGGCTCGCGGCCGCGGGTGCGTCGGTGCGACTCGTCGACGAGCGGCTGTCGACCGTCAGCGCCCAGCAGGCGCTGCGCGCCTCGGGACGATCGAGTCGCAGTCAGCGTCCAGTCGTCGACCAAGTTGCAGCCGTTATCATTCTGCAACACGCCATCGACACGGAGCGGGCGTCGGGTGCGCAGCCCGGGCGCCTGCTCACGACACACGAAGGGTCGTCCCCCCAGTGACCCAGCTTCCCTCAACCTCGCCGGCCGGCGGACCCGGTCGACGCCCGATGACCCGTCGCGAGGCTCGCGAGGCGGAGGAGCGCAAGGCAGCCCTGCTCGCACACCAACAGGACCAGGACCTGGCGCACGCCGCCACGCAGCCGTCCACGCCGTCGTATGCGCAGTATCCGACCCTGGAGGAGCAGCTGCAGTGGGCTGTCGAGCAGCAGCAGGCGCAGAGGGCTGCCGAGGAGCAGGCGCAACGGGCTGCCGAGCAGCAGCAGGCGCAGCGGGCTGCCGGAGCAGCAGCAGGCGCTGTGGGCCGCGGAGCAGCAGCAGGCGCTGTGGGCCGCGGAGCAGCAGCAGGCGCTGTGGGCCGCGGAGCAGCAGCAGGCGCAGTGGGCTGCGGAACAGCAGCAGGCGCTGTGGGCCGCGGAGCAGGAGCAGCAGGCGCAGTGGGCCGCGGAGCAGCAGCAGGCGCTGTGGGCCGCGGAGCAGCAGCAGGCGCTGTGGGCCGCGGAGCAGGAGCAGCAGGCGCAGTGGGCCGCGGAGCAGCAGCAGGCGCAGTGGGCCGAGCAGCAGGGGCAGTGGGCGGCCGCTCAGCAGCAGGCGCAGTGGCCCGCTGAGGAACAGGTGGTTCCACAGGAGTGGCCCGAACAGCAGTGGCCGGATCAGCAGTTGCCGGACCAGCAGTGGCCCACCGGATCAGCAGTGCCGAGACCAGCAGTGGCCCACCGGGCAACAGGCCGACACGCAGCAGTGGCCCGCCGATCCGGGCGTCGCCCCGTCGCATCCGACACCGCAGGACGCACCGTTCCGTTGGGACCTCGACGATCCCGGCACCTCGGCGGAGCCCCGAGACGACGACCCGCTGTCGTGGGATGAACAACTGCGGCCGTGGTCCGACGACGGCGACGACGAGCCGAGGGGCCGATCGAGTCCCGCCGACCGGCCTCGACGGAAGGGCCCGTGGGGATGCCTCGTCGGCCTCGTCGTCGTCGCCGCGCTCGTCGCCGGCGCCTTCTTCTTCCTGCAGGGCCCGATCAACGCGGTCATCGAGCGCTTCACCCCCGCCGCGGATTTCGGGGGGACGGGAACCGGCGAGGTGATCTTCATGATCCACGACGGCGAGACGGGCTCGGACATCGCCGAGAACCTCGTCGACGAGGGGGTCACAGCCTCGTACGACGCGTTCTACGATCTGCTGCTCGAGCAGAGTCCCGAGCCCGAGTTCCACCCCGGCGCGTACCGGCTCGCCCAGGAGATGAGCGCGCAGTCCGCGCTCGACGCCCTCGTGAACCCCGCGAACAAGCTCGAGAACACGTTCGTGATTCCCGAGGGGACGGCGCTGCCCGATGTGCTCGTCGCGATCTCGGAGGGCACCTCCATCCCGCTGGAGGCGCTCCAGGCCGCCGCGGCGGAGCCGCCGGCGAACTACGGCCTGCCCGCCGAGGCGACGACGCTCGAGGGCTTCCTCTTCCCGGCGACGTACACGCTGGATCCCGCCGCCGACGCCCATGGCGTGCTGAAGACCCTGGTCGACCGCCAGTTCCAGGCGCTCGACGAGGCCGGCGTCCCCGCCGACCAGCGCTGGAAGACGGTCGTGCTCGCCTCCATCGTGCAGCGCGAGGCGGGCTCCAACCAGGAGGACTTCCCGAAGATCGCACGGGTCTTCCAGAACCGCCTCGATCAGGGCATCAACCTCCAGTCGGACGCCACCGTCGCCTACGGCACCGGGAACACGGACACCGTGTGGACCACCGACGCCGAGCGCGCCGATGCGTCGAACCGCTACAACACCTACGCGAACCCCGGCCTTCCGGTCGGACCGATCGGCAATCCGGGCGACGTCGCGATCAGCGCTGCGATCCATCCCGCCGATGGCACCTGGCTGTTCTTCGTGCCCGTGAACCTCGCGACCGGCGAGACCGTGTTCTCGACGACCATCGAGGAGCACGAGGCCGCGGTGGCCCAGCTGCAGGAGTGGTGCGCGGCGAGCGAGGAGAACGCGGCCTACTGTGAATGAGGAGGTGACCCGGCTTGCGGTGCTCGGCTCGCCGATCTCGCATTCGAAGAGCCCTGCGCTGCATCGCGCCGCATACGACATGCTCGGCCTCGACTGGGAGTACACCGCCATCGAGATGGACGGCGAGCGGCTGGCGGACTTCCTCGCGACGCGCGACGACAGCTGGCGCGGGCTCTCGCTCACGATGCCGCTCAAGCAGGAGGTGCTGCCCCTCATCGACGAGGTCGACGAGCTCGCCGCGCTCACCGGCGCCGCGAACACCGTATTGCTCGCCGACGGTCGCCGTCGGGGGTTCAACACGGATGTCGGGGGTATCGTGCGCGCGCTCGGCGAGGCCGGCTGCGCCCGGATGCGCCATGGAGTGCTCGTCGGAGGCGGAGCGACCGCGGCGTCGGCTCTCGCGGCCATGGCGGAACTCGGCGCCGTCTCCGCACAGGTGCTCCTGCGCCGACCCGACGCCGGAGCGGCGCTCCTCGAACTCGGCCATCGGCTGGGCCTCGCCGTGGAGATCGTGCCGATCGCCGACCTCGCGTCGCTCGAAGGCGCCGACGTCGTGGTGAGCACCGTTCCCGGAGGGGCGGACCTCGGCGTCGAGGCATCCGTCGCCCTCGTGAAACGCGCGGTGCTGCTCGACGTCGCCTACGCGCCCTGGCCGACTGCCCTCGCCGCCCGATGGCTGGCCGAGGGCGGGCGTGGTCGTCGGCGGTCTCCAGATGCTGCTGCACCAGGCGCTGCTGCAGGTGCGCATCTTCGTGTTGAGGGACCCGTTCGCGGAGCTTCCCCGCGAGCCGGCCGTGCTCGAGGCCATGCGCCGATCCCTCTCGAGCTGAGGCGACGGCCGACGCAACCGTGGGCGACGGCCATTCCTCTCGCTCCGGCGCGCTGTGGAAGGATGGGGGCATGCTCCGTTGGCTCACCGCCGGAGAGTCGCACGGGCCCGAGCTCGTCGCGATCCTCGAGGGTCTCCCCGCCGGCATCCCCGTCTCGTTGGACGCGATCCGCGCCGACCTCGCGCGCCGCAAACTCGGCTACGGCCGCGGAGCCCGCATGAAGTTCGAGCAGGACGAGCTCGTGATCTCCGGTGGCGTCCGCCACGGGCAGAGCCTCGGCAGCCCGATCGCCCTGCGAATCGGCAACACCGAGTGGCCGAAGTGGCAGGAGGTCATGAGCCCCGAGCCCGTCGATCCGGCGACGCTCGGCCGTGGTCGCGGTGCGCCACTCACCCGTCCGCGCCCAGGGCACGCCGATCTGGTCGGCATGCAGAAGTACGGCTTCGACGAGGCGCGTCCGGTGCTCGAACGGGCGAGCGCCCGTGAGACGGCGGCCCGCGTGGCCCTCGGTGCGGTCGCGCGTGCCTTCCTCCGCGAACTCGGGATCCGCCTCGTGTCGCACACGATCGCCATCGGGCCCGTGCGCGTGCCGGAGGGCCGCCCACTCCCGATGCCCGACGATGTCGAGCGCCTCGATGCCGATCCGCTGCGCTGCTTCGACGAGGGGACCTCGACGCGGATGGTGGCGGAGGTCGACGACGCGCACAAGGAGGGCGACACGCTCGGCGGGGTCGTCGAGGTGCTCGCGTACGGCGTACCGCCGGGCCTCGGCTCCTACGTGCACTGGGACCGCCGGCTCGACGCACAGCTCGCCGCAGCGCTCATGAGCATCCAGGCGATCAAGGGCGTCGAGATGGGTGACGGCTTCCTCACCACCACGCGCCGTGGTTCTGCCGCGCACGACGAGCTCCACCTCTCCGACGGTCGCATCGTCCGTACGAGCGAACGAGCGGGCGGCACCGAGGGCGGCATGTCCACCGGCACGGTGCTCCGGGTGCGTGCGGGCATGAAACCCATCGCGACGGTGCCGCACGCGCTGCCCACCATCGACATCGCCACCGGCGAGGCGGCTCCGGCCCACCATCAGCGGTCGGATGTCTGCGCGGTGCCCGCGGCCGGCGTCGTGGCCGAGGCGATGGTGGCACTCACGCTCGCGAACGCCGTGCTCGAGAAGTTCGGGGGCGACTCGGTCGCCGAGACGCGTCGGAACCTCGAGGCGTACCTCGCGGCGATCCCCGATGCGCTCCTGACCGAGATCGCACCGGCGGATGTCGCAGTCGACCGTGTCTGACGAGCCCCGGCTTCCCCTGCCCATCGTGCTCATCGGTCCGATGGGCGCGGGCAAGTCCAGGGTGGGGCAACGCCTCGCAGCATCCGCGGGTGCGCCGTTCATCGACACCGACGAGCGGATCGCGGATCGCTATGGCCCGATCGAGCTGATCTTCGAACGAGAGGGCGAGGAGTACTTCCGCATCGTCGAGCGCGAGGTCGTGGCCGAGGCGCTTCGCGAAGAGGCCGTGATCGCGCTCGGCGGCGGTGCCGTGCTGCATCCCGACACCCGCGACGACCTCACGGAGCTGCCCGTCGTGTGGCTGCGCGTGTCGCCCGACTCGGTCGAGCCGCGGCTCGCCGGCGGCATCCGCCCGCTGCTCGCCGACGGGGGCATTCGCACTTGGACGCAGATCATGCAGCAGCGCGCGCCGATCTACGCGGCGCTCTCCGACCTCGACCTCGACACGTCGCGCCGCTCGGTCGCACGCATCGTCGACGACATCACCGAGCGGTTCGGAGGAGCGGGATGACAGCAGGCGAGACTCGCACGGTGATCCCGGTAGGCGGCGAGGCGGGATACCACGTGGTCATCGGACGCGGTGTCGTGTGCCGAGCTCGGCGACGCGCTCGGCCCGGCCGTGCGCAAGGTGCTCGTCGTGCACGCTCCGACCCTCGGAGCGCGCGCGACCGCCCTGCGGGAGGCGCTCCAGGACCGGTTCGAGGTGTTGCTCGCAGAGGTGCCCGACGCGGAGGCCGGCAAGCGCGTCGAAGTGGCGGCGTTCTGCTGGCAAATCCTCGGGCAGGCCGACTTCACGCGGAGCGACGCCGTCGTGGGGCTCGGCGGCGGGGCGATCACCGACCTCGCGGGATTCGTCGCCGGCACGTGGCTGCGCGGCGTGCGCGTCGTGCAGGTGCCGACGACGGTGCTCGGCATGGTCGACGCGGCCGTGGGCGGCAAGACCGGCATCAACACGAACGAGGGCAAGAACCTCGTGGGAGTCTTCCACGCACCGGCCGCCGTGCTCTGCGACCTCGAGCTGCTCGACACCCTGCCGCGCAACGAGATCCTCGCGGGGTTCGCCGAGATCGTGAAGGCGGGATTCATCCGCTATCCCGAGATCCTCGATCTGATCGAGGCCGATCCCGACGCCGCGACCGACCCCGAGTCGCCGCAGTTCCGGCGGGTCGTCGAGCTCGCGATCCGCATGAAGGCCGAGGTCGTGTCCGAGGACTTCACCGAGCAGGGCCTGCGCGAGATCCTCAACTACGGCCACACGCTGGGCCACGCCGTCGAACACGCCGAGCGCTACCAGTGGCGTCACGGCGCCGCGATCTCGGTCGGCATGGCGTTCGCCGCCGAGCTCGGACGCCTGTCGGGGCGGCTCTCCGACGAGGTCGCCGACCGGCACCGGCGGGTGCTCGACCTGCTCGGCCTTCCCACGAGTTACCCCGCCGGTCGCTGGAACACGCTCCTCGCCACGATGCAGCGCGACAAGAAGGCGCGCGGAGGGCAGCTGCGGTTCATCGTGCTCGACGCGCTCGCCAAGCCCACGGTCATGCAGGCGCCCGACCAATCGCTGCTCTTCGCGGCCTACCAGGAGATCGCCTCCTGAGGTGGAGCAAATTGGCGCGGATGCCTCGTGGCATCCGCTCGGCTGGTGTCGCTCCCGCGGCCTCAGCGGCGCACCCGCCGCTCGCGTCGGTAGGCTTCCCCTGTGACCACGATCCTCGTCCTGAACGGACCGAACCTCGGCCGGCTGGGCTCGCGCGAACCCGAGGTGTACGGGTCCGAGACAATGGCCGACATCGGCGCCGGGCTCGCGGCATCCGTGCCCGACGACGTCGAGATCGACCTGCGGCAGACCGACGACGAGGCCGAGCTCATCGCCTGGATCCACGAGGCCGTCGACCGCGGGCTTCCGGTCGTGCTGAACCCTGCGGCGTTCACGCACTACAGCTACGCCCTGCGGGACGCCTGCGCGCAGCTGCGGCAGGCGGGCGTGTCACTGGTGGAGGTGCACCTTTCAAACCCGCACGCGCGCGAGACGTTCCGGCACACGAGCGTGATCTCGGGCGTCGCGACCGGCGTGATCGCCGGGTTCGGCGTCGACTCGTACCGGCTCGCAGTGGACTGGGTTCTGCGTTCGCGCGGATGAGTCGACTACACTCGATCAGTCGCACGCGATCTGGGCGTGCCCATTGACTTTCCCACGATCGATCGGAAACACCCCGAATGGCAAGCACGGCTGACATCAAGAACGGCGTCGTCCTCAACATCGACGGCCAACTCTGGAGCGTCATCGAGTTCCAGCACGTCAAGCCCGGCAAGGGCGGCGCCTTCGTCCGCACGAAGCTGAAGAACGTGGTGACCGGCAAGGTCGTCGACAGGACGTACAACGCAGGCGCGAAGATCGACATCGAGAACGTCGACCGCCGGGACTTCACCTACCTCTACAGCGACGGAGACGGCTTCGTGTTCATGGACGCGACCGACTACGACCAGCTCACCGTGCCCGCGGCCGTCGTCGGCGACGCTGCGAACTTCATGCTCGAGAACCAGTCGGTCACGATCGCGCTGAACAACGGCAATCCGCTCTACGTGGACCTGCCTGCATCGGTCGTGCTCGAGATCAGCTACACAGAACCCGGACTGCAGGGTGACCGCTCGACCGGCGGCACCAAGCCCGCGACCGTCGAGACCGGCTACGAGATCCAGGTGCCGCTCTTCCTCGAGACCGGCACAAAGGTCAAGGTCGACACCCGCACGGGCGAGTACCTCGGCCGCGTGAACGACTAGTGAGCGCGCGCACGAAGGCGCGCAAGCGCGCTCTCGACATGCTCTATGCGGCCGACATGCGACAGGTGCCCGTCGAGCAGATGCTCGTCCTCGAGGCCGAACGGGCCGTGAACGAGCCCGAGCGCCAGGCGTCCTGGCTCTATGCGCGTGAGATCGTCGACGGCGTCGTCGACCATCGCGAGGAGATCGACGAACTCATCACGACGCACTCGCGCGGCTGGACGCTCGA
Source organism: uncultured Actinomycetota bacterium (assembly GCA_963764435.1). Classification (GTDB taxonomy): domain Bacteria; phylum Actinomycetota; class Actinomycetes; order Actinomycetales; family Microbacteriaceae; genus Agromyces. The sequence continues at coordinate 476,784 of CAVXSL010000001.1, forward strand.
GCGCATGCCGGCCGTCGATCGCGCGCTGCTGCGCATCGGGGCGTGGGAGATCGTCTACAACGACGAGGTGCCCGACGCGGTCGCCATATCGGAGGCCGTCGAGGCGGCCACGGTGCTCTCGACGGACGACTCCGCCGGCTTCGTGAACGGGCTGCTCGCGGCGATCTCGCACGCGAAGGGCTGAGTCCGGGCCTGTCCGACATGGTCTCGCACAGGGTTAGTCGGCGGTCGCCGCGGCGCTGTCCCGCCGCGTCGCGAGCAGGCGCAGCGTGTGCTCGACGACCTCGGCCGGACCGTCGTGTTCGGCCAGCCGCGCTGCGATGTGTGCGGCGTTCGCTCGGTACGCAGCCCCCGTCGACACCCGACGCCAGGCTCGCAGCACTGCCCGTGCCGACGGACGTCCCGAGCGGAGGTTCATCCCGGCGCCCGACCAGGCCACGCGTGCGGCCACCTCGGGCTTGTCGAGGTCGCCGCCCGCCACGATGAGCGGGATCCCCGCTGCGAGCGCGGCGAGCACGCCGCCCCATCCGCCGTTCGTGACCATCACGTCGACCCGGGGAAGCAGCGCGTCGTACGGGATGAGACCGGCCACCCGCGCGTTCGGCGGGGATGGGAACGGCAGGCTCGCATCATCCGTTCGTCCCGTCGCGGCCACCATGAGCACGCGCTGCCGGCCGAGCGCCGCGAACGTGGGCTCGATGAGGTCGTGCGGATCGACGATCAGGGTGCCCTGGGTCACGTGCACCACGGGTTCCGCGGATTCCGCGACCTCGTCCCACCACGCCGGCAGCGACGCACCGCCCGGAGTCGCCCGGGTCAGCTCGCCGACGAAGACGACGTGCGTCGCGAGGTCGGATCGCGCGAACTCGAGCTCGGCGACGCCCGAGGCGCAGACGAGGTCGGGGGAGTACCAGGCCTCGTCGAACGAGTGGCCGTTCGGCGGGAGCCCGACGCGTCGGCGCTCTTCGATATAGGCTCGCTGGATGCCGCGTGCGCCGGCGCGCGCGACCGCGCGCAGGGCGCGATCGCGGAGGCGCCCGAGTGGGCCCGTCGAAGGCCCGAGGCCGAACATGGGCGGGGGAAGGTCGCGGCTCGGGATCGCGAGTGGCACGATGCTCACGGTCACCCAGGGAGTGCGCGTGCGCTCGGATGCCAGGTGCGCGCCGAGGCTCAGTCCGTCGGCGACGATGACGTCCCACGGTCGCTCGTCGAAGGCCCGCACCAGGTCGTCGGACTGGGCGGCGGCCGTGCGGACGAAGACGTGCTGGACGTTCGCGAGCATCTGTCGCGGACCCTTGCGCCCGCGCAGCATGGGGAACGTCGCGGCCAGGTCGTGCTCGTCGAAGTCGGGCGCCGACCTCCACGTGAGCGCCTGTGCGCCGACGGCCGAGAACCGGTCGGCGTGGGCGGCGCCCGTGTAGACCCGCACGCCGTGACCCGCCTCGACGAAGGCGCGGGCGACGGCGGCCATCGGCGCGACGTGGCCGTGGAACGGCATCACCGCGATCATCACTTCGGCCATACCCGATTCGATCACATCCGCCCATTCCCGCGTCACCCCCGGTGAACGAGCCCGAGCGCCAGGCGTCGTGGCTCTACGCCCGCCACGTGGTGGCCCCGGCCCGGATCGAGGGTTAACCCTCTCCGGGTTCCCACGCCGACCCCGATCCGCCGGGGTGGTCCCCATCGGTTCACTGGATATCGCCGCACAGTTGCGTGCACTCCATCCCACTCAGAACCGCTCTGGAAGGAGCACTTCGTCATGTCTTCGATCCCTGCCACCACTCCCGACCTCCACACCGTCGCCCCCCGTCGCGCGCACGTGTCGCGCATCGGCGTCCTCGACCGCATCGCCGCCCTCGAGGCCATGCTGAAGGGGTTCCTCGAGCGCTGGACCATCCCCGCGCTGCGTGTCGCCCTCGGCGCCGTGTTCGTCGCCTTCGGCGTGCTGAAGTTCTTCCCCGGCGTGAGCCCCGTCGAGCCGCTCGTCGAGGCTACCTGGGGCGTGCTCACGCTCGGCATCGTCGGCGGCGAGCTCGCGCTCGTCCTGACCGCGATCATCGAGACCGTCGCCGGCCTCGCGCTCATCTCGGGCGTGTTCGCGCGCTTCGGGCTCGTGATGCTCGCCATCGCGTTCGTCGGCATCCTCTCGCCGCTCGTGTTCTTCCCGGGCGAGCTGTTCGCAGCCACCGGGCCTACCCTGCTCGGTCAGTACGTGATCAAGAACGTCGTGCTCATCGCGGCCGCCCTGGTGGTCGCCTCGAAGGCGCTGCGCGGACCGGTCCGTTCCGCACGATGACCGATCGAACGGACGTCGGGAGGGCGGGGCGCATCGCGCTCCGCCCTCCCGACGTGCTGCGGCGGAAGCTCGCGGCCCGGCCACGGCCCACCTCCCGCCTTGGGCGGGCGACGATGCCGGCGCTGGTAGGATCGACCGACCGACAACCTTGAAGCCCGTCCCGTGAGGCGGAGAAGGGAGTCCGCCACGCTGTGCGCACCGTGCTCCAGCAGGCCGACCTCGAGCGGGCGCTGACCCGCATCGCCCACGAGATCCTCGAAGCCAATCGCGGCGCCGACGATCTCGTCCTCCTCGGCATCCCCACGCGCGGCGTGGTGCTGGCCGAACGACTCGCCCGGGCCGTGTCCCGGATCGCGGGCGTCGACGTGCCCGCCGGCGCGCTCGACACGACGATGTACCGCGACGACCTGCGGCCGCAATCCGATCCGCGCGACGCATCCGACCCAAGTTCCCGGCGACGGGATCGACGGCAAGATCGTCGTGCTCGTCGACGACGTGCTCTACTCGGGTCGCACGATCCGGGCGGCATTCGACGCCCTCGCCGACCTCGGGCGCGCCCGGGCGGTGCGTCTGGCGGTGCTCGTCGACCGCGGCCACCGCGAGTTTCCCATCCGCGCCGACTATGTCGGCAAGAACCTGCCGAGTTCCACCCGCGAGCGTGTCAACGTGCACCTCACCGAGGTCGACGGCGACGATGCCGTGACGATCGACGGGAACGACTGATGCGGCACCTGCTCACGACGAAGGACCTCGTGCGCGACGACGCGATCGGCCTGCTGGATGTCGCCGAGGACATGGCGGCGGTGCAGGAGCGCGAGATGAGGAAGCTCCCCACGCTGCGCGGCAAGACGGTCGTGAACCTCTTCTTCGAGGACTCCACGCGCACCCGCATCTCGTTCGAGGCCGCGGCGAAGCGCCTCTCGGCCGACGTCATCAACTTCAGTGCGAAGGGATCGAGCGTCTCGAAGGGCGAGAGCCTCAAGGACACTGCGCAGACGCTGCAGGCCATGGGTGCCGACGGGGTGGTCATCCGCCACCACGCCTCGGGCGCGCCGCAGACCCTGGCCACGAGCGGCTGGATCGACGCAGGGGTCGTGAACGCGGGCGACGGCACGCACGAGCATCCGACCCAGGCGCTCCTCGACGCGTTCACGATCCGACGCCGGCTGCACGGCGCGGCGTCGCGCGGTCGGGGCCTCGACGGCGTGCGCGTGCTCATCGTCGGCGACATCCTGCACTCGCGTGTGGCCCGATCGAACGTGTGGCTCCTCACGACCCTCGGGGCCCAGGTGCAGCTCGTGGCCCCGCCGACGCTCGTGCCGGTCGACACTGCCGCCTGGCCCGCGACCATCGGCTACGACTTCGACGCCGCGCTTGCCACCTCGCCCGACGTCGTCATGATGCTCCGCATCCAGGCGGAGCGCATGCGCGCGGCGTACTTCCCGAACACCTGGGAGTACGCCCGAAGCTGGGGCCTCGACGATGCCAGGTTCGGGCGCCTCCCCCCGACTACGATGGTCATGCACCCTGGCCCCATGAACCGCGGGCTGGAGATCGCCGCCCGCGCAGCCGACTCACCGCAGTCGACGGTGCGCGAGCAGGTCGCGAACGGAGTATCAGTGAGAATGGCCGCCCTGTACCTGCTGCTGTCCGGCGAACGGGGTGGGGCGTGACGATGGAGCGATACCTGATCACGGCCGCGACGCTGCCCAGCGGCGAACGCGCCGACGTGCTGCTCGCCGACGGCGTCGTCGCCGACATCGGCCGCATTCCGGATGCCGCGGGCGCCACGGTCATCGACGCCGACGGACTCATCGCCCTCCCCGGCCTCGTCGACCTGCACACGCATCTGCGCGAACCGGGCTACGAGCAGAGCGAGACCGTGCTCACGGGCACGCAGGCGGCGGCCGCCGGCGGATACACGGCCGTGTTCGCGATGGCGAACACGTTCCCCGTCGCCGACACGGCCGGAGTCGTCGAACAGGAGGCGAGCCTCGGGCGCAGGGCAGGCTATGCGACCGTGCAGCCGATCGGTGCTGTCACGGTGGGCCTCCGGGGCGAACAGCTCGCCGAGCTCGGCGCGATGGCCCGCTCCCGCGCGAGCGTGCGTGTGTTCTCCGACGACGGCTTCTGCGTCGCAGACCCGTTGATCATGCGCCGCGCGCTCGAGTACGTGAAGGCGTTCGACGGCGTCATCGCCCAGCACGCACAGGAGCCCCGCCTGACCGAGGGCGCCCAGATGAACGAGGGCGCGCTGTCAGGCGAACTCGGACTCGGCGGCTGGCCCGCCGTCGCCGAGGAATCGATCATCGCGCGCGACGTGCTGCTCGCCGAGCACGTCGGCGGTCGACTGCACGTCTGCCACGTGTCCACCGCGGGGTCGGTCGAGGTGATCCGCTGGGCGAAGGCGCGTGGCATCGACGTCACAGCAGAGGTCACGCCCCACCACCTGATGCTCACGGAGGACCTCGTCGCGACCTACGACCCGCGCTTCAAGGTGAATCCGCCCCTCCGCCGCGCCGAGGACGTCGAAGCGCTCCGTGCGGCACTCGCCGACGGCACCATCGACATCGTCGCCACCGATCACGCGCCGCACCCCATCGAGGCGAAGGAGAGCGAGTGGGATGCCGCCGCGAACGGCATGGTCGGGCTCGAGTCCGCGCTCGCCGTCGTGCACGCGAGCGTGGTCGAGCCTGGCCTCATGGGCTGGGCGGACGTCGCGCGCGTGATGTCCGTGACACCCGCCCGGATCGGACGGCTCGACGGTCGCGGGTCCGGGCTCGCGGTCGGCTCGGCATCTGACGTCACGCTGTACGACCCCGCTGCGGCATCCGACTTCACGCTCGACCGGCTCGCCGGCCGTAGCGTGAACTCGCCGTACCTCGGGTACCGGCTTCCCGGCCGGGTCGTCGCGACGTTCCATGACGGGTACCCGACGTTCCTCGACGGCGCGGTGCGCCCCGTCGACGAGGTGGCGCGGAAGTCCGCGGACCGCCTGGAGGTGGCTCGTGGATGAGAACTCGGCCGATCGCCTGGAGGTCACACATGGATAAGTGGATCGGCATCGTCTTCGCTGTGGTCATCGTCGCCGCGGCGGCCTGGCTCATGCTGAGATCATGGAAGCGGCGCACGAAGCGCGACGCGACGCTCTCCGCCTACCCGCTGCCGACGACGCACGCCGCCGCGCTGCTCGAGGTCGAGGTGCTCTACGTCGCCACCACGCCCACCGGCCGACCACTCGAGCGCCTCGCGGTCGACGGCCTCGCGTTCCGCGGTGCAGCGCATGTCGAAGTGGTGCCCGAGGGGCTCGTGCTCCGGATCGCCGGGGAGCTCGCGAGCTTCGTCCCCGCCGGACGCCTCGTGTCTGCGGGCACCGCGACCTACGTGATCGACCGGGGCGTCGAGCCGGAGGGGCTCGTCGCCATCACGTGGATCGCGCGCATCTCCGATCCCGAGCTCGTCGCGCCGCACGTGGACAGCTACCTCAGGGCGCGGTACCCGGGCGACGCCGCGCGCATCATCGCGGCCGTCAACGAGATCGCCGCCGCGCGGATGGCGTCGCGGCCGAACCAGGAGAGCGAGGCCTCGGATGACTGAGACCCCCACAGAGCCCTCAATCGAACCCTTGATCGAGCCCACCGCTGAGCCTCACGCTGAGACCCTCACCGAGCCCCCCACTCGACCTCTGCCCGTGATCCCCTCCGGGACCGAAACGCCCACCCGCACGCCACAGCCCGCCGTGCTCGTGCTCGAGGACGGACGCCGGTACGACGGGAGCGCCTACGGCGCCCGCGGGCACACGCTCGGCGAGTTGGTCTTCGCAACCGGGATGACGGGGTACCAGGAGACCCTGACCGACCCGTCCTACGCCGGGCAGATCGTGATGATGACGGCCCCGCACATCGGCAACACGGGCATGAACGACGAGGACATGGAGTCCAGCCGCATCTGGGTGTCCGGGTTCGTCGTCCGCGACCCCTCGCGCGTCGCCTCGAACTTCCGTGCCGAGCGCACCCTCGACGCAGACCTGGCGGCAGCGGGGATCGTCGGCATCAGCGGCATCGACACCCGCGCCATCACCCGCCACATCCGCTCCGCGGGGGCGATGCGCGCCGGCATCTTCTCGGGCGATGGCGTGGCCCTCACGCAGGGCAAGCAGCTCGAGCTCGTGCTGGGTGGCGCCCAGATGACGGGGTCGAACCTCTCAGGGACCGTGTCGACGGCTGAGTCCTACACGCTCGCGGCCGAGGGCGAGCGCGTCGGCTCGGTCGCGGTGCTCGACCTCGGCGTCAAGACGTCGACGCTGAAGTACCTCGCCGAGCGCGGGTTCGACGTGCAGGTCGTCCCGCAGTCGATCTCCGCCGAGGAGGTGCTCGCGATGGCCCCCGACGCGCTCTTCTTCTCGAACGGGCCCGGCGACCCGGCGGCATCCGACCAGCACGTGGAACTGCTGCGCGCGACCCTGCGCGAGGGAGTTCCGTACTTCGGCATCTGCTTCGGCAACCAGCTCCTGGGGCGTGCACTGGGCTTCGGCACCTACAAGCTGCCGTTCGGCCACCGTGGCATCAACCAGCCCGTGCTCGACAGGGCAACGGGGCGTGTCGAGATCACCGCCCACAACCACGGCTTCGCGGTGGACGCGCCGATCGACCGCGTGAGCGAGTCGAGCGAGGGATTCGGGCGCGTCGAGGTGAGCCACTACGACCTCAACGACAACGTCGTGGAGGGACTCAATTGCCTCGACATCCCGGCCTTCTCCGTGCAGTACCATCCGGAGTCGGCCGCGGGCCCGCACGACGCCAACTACCTCTTCGACCGGTTCGCGGTGATGGTGCGCGAACACCATGCGAGCGGGTCGAGCGACGGATCGAACAGCATCGATGCCGTATCGGGGTCGCGCGGGAAAGCCGCGTCCCGAGACCAGCGGAAATCGGCCAAGAAGGACGCCAGCTAATGCCCAAGCGCGACGACATCACGAGCGTCCTCGTCATCGGATCCGGGCCGATCGTGATCGGCCAGGCCGCGGAGTTCGACTACTCGGGAACGCAGGCCTGCCGTGTCCTGCGCGCCGAGGGCGTGCGCGTCATCCTCGTGAACCCGAACCCGGCCACGATCATGACCGACCCCGGCTTCGCCGACGCCACGTACATCGAGCCGATCACGCCCGAGATCATCGAGTCGATCATCGTCAAGGAGCGACCGGATGCCGTGCTCCCGACGCTCGGCGGGCAGACCGCGCTGAACGCGGCCATCGCCCTGCACGACGCCGGCATCCTCCAGAAGCACGGCGTCGAACTCATCGGTGCCAAGGTCGACGCGATCCGGAAGGGCGAGGACCGCCAGCTCTTCAAGGAGATCGTGGTCGAGGCGGGCGCGGAGGTCGCGCGGTCCCATGTGGCGAAGAACCTCGACGAGGCGAAGGAGTTCGCAGACGACCTCGGCTACCCCCTCGTCGTGCGGCCGTCGTTCACCATGGGCGGGCTGGGCTCGGGATTCGCGCACACGGAGGAGGACCTCGTGCGAATCGTGTCGCAGGGCCTCCACGACTCGCCGACGTCCGAGGTGCTGCTCGAGGAGTCGATCCTCGGCTGGAAGGAGTACGAGCTCGAGCTCATGCGCGACACCGCCGACAACACGGTGGTCGTCTGCTCGATCGAGAACGTCGACCCGGTCGGCGTGCACACGGGGGACTCGATCACCGTGGCGCCGGCGCTCACCCTCACCGACCGCGAGTATCAGCGACTGCGCGACATCGGGATCGACATCATCCGCGCCGTCGGGGTCGACACGGGTGGCTGCAACATCCAGTTCGCGGTGAACCCCGATACGGGGCGGGTGATCGTGATCGAGATGAACCCTCGCGTCTCGCGCTCCTCGGCGCTCGCCTCGAAGGCCACGGGCTTTCCGATCGCGAAGATCGCCGCCAAGCTCGCCATCGGCTACCGCCTCGACGAGATCCCGAACGACATCACGCGCGTGACGCCGGCGAGCTTCGAGCCGACCCTCGACTACGTCGTCGTCAAGGTGCCGCGGTTCGCCTTCGAGAAGTTCCCGGCCGCCGACCCCACGCTCACGACCACCATGAAGTCGGTCGGTGAGGCCATGGCGATCGGCCGCAACTTCACGACGGCGCTCCAGAAGGCCCTTCGCTCGCTCGAGAAGCGCGGGTCGTCGTTCCACTGGGGCGGGGATGCCCGGGGCGCCGCCGAACTCGTCGAGGCGTCGAGGGTGCCCACCGACGGCCGCATCGTGCTGGTGCAGCAGGCGCTCCGCAAGGGCGCGAGCATCGAGGAGCTCTTCGAGGCCACGAAGATCGACCCGTGGTTCCTCGACCAGATCGCGCTCATCAACGAGGTCGCCGACACCGTCGCATCCGCCGACGCCCTCGGCACCGAGTTGCTGGTTCTCGCCAAGAACCACGGGTTCTCCGACGCGCAGATCGCGCAGCTGCGCGGCTTCGGCAGCGAGGCGGATGCCCGGGACGTGCGCCACATCCTCGGTGTCCGCCCGGTCTACAAGACCGTCGACACGTGCGCGGGCGAGTTCCCGGCGGTGACCCCGTACCACTATTCGAGCTACGACCTCGAGACCGAGGTGGAACCGTCGCACCGCCGCAAGGTCGTCATCCTCGGCTCGGGCCCGAACCGCATCGGGCAGGGCGTCGAGTTCGACTACTCGTGCGTGCACGCGTCGTTCGCGCTGTCGGACGCCGGGTTCGAGACGATCATGATCAACTGCAATCCCGAGACGGTGTCCACCGACTACGACACGAGCGACCGCCTGTACTTCGAACCGCTCACCCTCGAGGACGTGCTCGAGGTGATCCACGCCGAGTCGCAGACGGGCGAGCTGGTGGGCGTCATCGTGCAGCTCGGCGGCCAGACCGCGCTCGGGCTCGCGAAGGGCCTCGAGGCGGCCGGCGTGCCGATCCTCGGCACGAGCCCCGACGCGATCGACCTCGCCGAGGAGCGGGGCCTGTTCTCGGGCATCCTGGATGCCGCGGGCTTGATCGCGCCACGCAACGGCACGGCGATCGATGCCGCCGGCGCCGTTCAGGTGGCCGCGGGCATCGGCTACCCGGTGCTCGTTCGTCCGAGCTACGTGCTCGGTGGACGCGGCATGGAGATCGTCTACGACCCGCCGTCGCTCGTGGACTACTTCATCCGCATCGAGGGCCAGGGGATCGTGGGCCCGAGTCATCCGGTCCTCGTCGACCGCTTCCTCGACGACGCGATCGAGATCGACGTCGACGCACTCCACGACGGCACCGAACTCTACATCGGCGGTGTGATGGAGCACATCGAGGAGGCGGGCATCCACTCGGGCGACTCCAGCTGCACGCTGCCGCCCGTCACGCTGAGCCGTGCCGAGGTCGACCGGGTGCGCGAGGCGACCCGGGCCATCGCCGTGGGCATCGGGGTCAAGGGCCTCCTCAACGTGCAGTTCGCGATCGGTGCCGGCGTGCTCTACGTGCTCGAGGCGAACCCGCGCGCGAGCAGGACCGTGCCGTTCGTGTCGAAGGCGCTCGGGATCCAGCTCGCGAAGGCGGCCTCCCGGATCATGCTCGGGGCGACGATCCGCGAGCTCGTCGCGGAGGGTATGCTCCCGTCGTCCGACGGCTCCCGGGTGCCCCTCGACGCGCCGGTGGCGGTGAAGGAGGCCGTGCTGCCGTTCCATCGATTCCGCAGGCGCGACGGCAGCTTGGTCGACTCGGTGCTCGGTCCCGAGATGCGCTCCACCGGCGAGGTGATGGGCATCGACCGGGACTTCCCGACGGCGTTCGCGAAGAGCCAGCTTGCCGCGTACGGCGGCATGCCGCTCTCGGGCACGGTGTTCGTGTCGGTGTCCGACCGCGACAAGCGGGCCATCGTCCTGCCCGTGCTGCGCTTGCAGCAGCTCGGGTACGAGATCGCCGCAACCGAGGGCACCGCCGAGGTGCTCCGCCGCCACGGCATCGGCGCGCGCGAGGTGCTGAAGTACAGCGAGAAGCCGACCGCCGACGCGGCATCCGTCGTCGAGCTCATCCACCGCGGTGAGATCGATGTCGTCGTCAACACGCCGAGCGGACGGTCCGCCCGCGCCGACGGCTACGAGATCCGTGCGGCCGCCGTCGCGTCGGACATCCCGCTGTTCACGACGATCGCGGAGCTCTCGGCGGCCGTGGCCTCGCTGGACGCGGTGCGCGAAGGGTTCGCCGTGACGAGCCTGCAGGAGTACGGCGAACGGCGCGAGGTGCCCGCGTGAAGGGCGGGAACGGCGTGAACGGCGGGAACGGCGTGATGCCGTTCGGGGAGCGCCTCGAGGCCGTGTTCGCGGCGTACGGCCACCTGTGCCTGGGCCTCGACCCGCACGCGTCCGTGCTCGCGGCGCTGGGGGCAGCCCGACTCGGCCGAGGGGGTACGCGAGTTCGGCCTGCGCGCCATTGAGGCCGCCGCCGGCCGGATCGGAGTCGTGAAGCCGCAGGTCGCCTTCTTCGAGCGCCAGGGCGCCGCGGGATACGCCGTGCTCGAGCGACTCCTCGGCGAAGCCCGAGATGCGGGCCTCATCGTCATCGCCGACGCGAAGCGCGGCGACATCGGCTCGACGGTCGAAGCCTACGGCGAGGCGTGGCTGCGGCCCGGCTCGAGCCTCGAGGCCGACGCGATGACCATCAGCGCCTATCAGGGCCTGGGGTCGATCGAGCAGGTCATGGTCGCCGCCGACGCGGCGGGCAAGGGCCTCTTCGTGCTCGCGGCGACCTCGAACCCCGAAGCGGCGGCGATCCAGCGGGCGGTGCTGCAGCAGTCCAGTCGCGCAGGCAGCACGGTCGCACAGGCGATCACGCAGGGCGTCATCGGCTGGAACCAGGGGCGTACGCATGCCGCGGACGGCGTCCTCGGGGCGATCGGCGTCGTGCTCGGCGCCACCACCGACCTCCGGGCGGCCGGCATCGACACCGACGGCGAGCCCCCACGACCCGGACTCGCCGTGCTGGCACCCGGGTTCGGGCACCAGGGCGCCGAGCCCCGCGAACTCAGGGCCCGCTTCGGCGCGTTCGCCGGGGGCGTCGTGGCCAGCGAGTCCCGCTCGCTCCTCATGGCCGGACCCGACGGGCTGGCCGATGCGATCGCGCGCCGCTCCGACGAGTACGGAGCCGCCCTTGCCTGACACCACCACCACCACGACGCCGTCGACTCCGCCCGAGGTCGACCGGGTGGCCGCGTCCCGTGCCGCGGTGGCGGCGCGGCGCGCGCGAGCCGCGGTCAAGGCCGACGTCGCGAATGGCGTCCGCAGCCCGCTCGACGTGCTGCGGGTCGCGTACGACGCGCCGGAGGGAGTCGAGGGCCGCCTGCGCGTGACCGAGTTCCTCACCTCGATCCCGGCGATCGGCGCCACGAAGTCCACCCGCATCATGGCGGACCTCGAGATCGCCGCATCGAAGCGCCTCGGCGGGCTCGGCCGCCTGCAGCGCCGACGCCTGCGGGGGTTCGTCGCCGATTGGGTCGCCGACCACGGTGGCACCGGCGACCGCCTGGTCGTGCTCGCCGGCCCCACCGCGGTCGGCAAGGGTACCGTGGCGTCGTACATTCGGCGCCACCATCCCGACGTGGAGCTCTCCGTCTCGGCGACGACGCGCCCGCCGCGACCCGGCGAGGTCGAGGGCGAGCACTACTTCTTCGTCGACGACGCGGAGTTCGACCGCATGGTCCGGGCGGGCGAGCTCCTCGAGTGGGCGACGGTGCACAACGCCTACCGATACGGCACGCCGCGTCGGCTGGTCGAGGAGGCCATCGCCGCCGGGAACAGCGTGCTCCTCGAGATCGACATCCAGGGCGCGCGCTCCGTGCGCCGCGCGATGCCGGAGGCGACCCTCGTGTTCCTGCTTCCGCCGACCTGGGACGAGCTGGTCCGGCGGCTCGTCGGGCGCGGGACCGAGAGCCCCGCCGAACAGCAGCGACGCCTCGAGACCGCGAAGCTCGAGCTCGCAGCCGTCGACGAGTTCGATCACCAGGTCGTGAACCACGACGTCCGGGAGGCCGCGCAAAAGGTCGTAGACTTGATGCGGCCCCGCAAGGGTCGGCGTTGAGTCGCCCGGGCCACGAGTTTCCCCGCGCCGCCGTGCGCATGTTCCGTTCTAAGGAGTCCATCCGTGGCTGAGAAGCTGTCCGGCATCATCGATCCGCCCATCGACGACCTGCTCTCCAAGGTCGACTCGAAGTACCAGCTCGTGATCTTCGCGTCGAAGCGCGCGCGCCAGATCAACGACTACTACGCGGACCTGCACGAGGGCAGCCTCTTCGACAACGTCGGCCCGCTCGTGGACTCCTCGATCGACGACAAGCCCCTCTCGGTCGCGTTGCACGAGATCAACGAGGACAAGCTCCGGCTCCGCCCGATCGGCGACTGAGCACGGCACGGATGTCGCCGCTCAACATCGTCGTCGGAATCACAGGCGGCATCGCGGCGTACAAGGCCGTCGGCGTCGTCCGTGCGCTGGTGCTCGCCGGGCACGACGTCCACGTCGTCCCGACCGAAGGAGCCCTTCGCTTCGTCGGCCGTCCGACGCTCGAGGCGATCTCCCGCAACCCAGTGCACACCGACCTCTACGAGGGCGTCGCCGAGGTGCGGCACGTCGCCATCGGCCAGGCCGCCGACCTCATCGTGATCGCGCCGGCCACGGCGAACTCGATCGCGAAGCTCGCCACCGGCCTCGCCGACGACCTGCTCGGCAACACGGTGCTGGCAAGCGAGGCGCCGCTCGTCATCGCACCCGCGATGCATACCGAGATGTGGCGGCATCCGGCGACCCAGGCGAACGTCGCCACGCTTCGTGCGCGAGGCGTGACGATCGTCGGCCCCGCCGTCGGCCAGCTGACCGGCGCGGACAGCGGCCCCGGTCGCATGGAGGAGCCCGAGGTCATCGCCGCGGCCGCGCTCGAACGGGCCGAGGCATCCGCCCGGCGCGACCTCGCCGGTCTCCGTGTCGTCGTCACCGCGGGCGGAACGCGTGAGCCGCTCGATCCCGTGCGCTTCCTCGGCAACCGCTCGAGCGGCAAGCAGGGGGTGGCGATCGCCGACGCTGCCCGCGCCCGCGGCGCCGACGTCACGCTCATCGCCGCGAACCTCGAGGTGGCCGATCCGACCGGCTGCGACATCCGACGCGTGTCGACCGCCCTCGAACTGCAGGCGGCCGTCACCGAGGCCGCGCACACCGCCGATGTCGTGGTCATGGCGGCGGCCGTCGCCGACTACCGCCCGGCCGACGTGAGCGAGACGAAGCTGAAGAAGGACGCGAGCGACGCCGGCATGACGTTGGAGCTCGTGCGGAATCCCGACATCCTCGCCGGCCTCGGACACGCACCGCACGACGGCACGCTCCTCGTCGGGTTCGCCGCCGAGACGGAGTCCGACGACGACAAGCTCATCGCCCTCGGACGCGCGAAGCGCGAGGCGAAGGGAGCCGACCTGCTCGTGGTCAACCGCGTGGGCTGGACCGAGGGGTTCGCGACCGACGAGAACGCCGTCGTGGTGATCGGACGCGGCGGCGAGGTCGTCACCCGAGCACGCGGAACGAAGACCTCAGTGGCGGATGCCATTCTCGACGCGGTTGTCCCTGAGACGACGACCACCGCGGTCACCGCCGACACCGCGAAGGAACACGAGCCCATTACATGAGCGCACTCCGACACTTCACCTCCGAATCCGTCACCGAGGGTCATCCCGACAAGATCTGCGACCAGATCTCCGACTCGATCCTCGATGCGCTCCTCACGGTCGACCCGCACAGCCGGGTGGCCGTCGAGACGCTGGTCACGACGGGTCTCGTGCACGTCGCGGGCGAAGTCACGACGTCGGGGTACGTGGAGATCCCGGCCATAGTGCGCGATCGCGTGACGTCGATCGGCTACAACTCGTCGGACGTCTGGTTCGACGGCCGGTCGTGCGGCGTCTCGGTGTCGATCGGCGGCCAGTCGCCCGACATCGCCCAGGGCGTCGATCACGCGTTCGAGGCGCGCGAGCGCGCGAGCGAGGACGCGCTCGATCGGCAGGGCGCCGGCGACCAGGGCATCATGTTCGGCTACGCCACTCGCGAGACGCCGGAGCTGATGCCCGTTCCCATCTGGCTTGCGCACCGCCTCGCCGAGCGGCTCGCCGAGGTGCGCAAGCAGGGCGAGCTCGACTACCTTCGCCCCGACGGCAAGACGCAGGTCACGATCGGCTACGACGGACAGGTGCCGCGAAGCATCGAGACCGTGGTGCTGTCCACCCAGCACTCGCCTGCCGTCTCGACCGAGCAGCTGCGCGCCGAGGTCGAGGAACTGGTGATCCGGCCGGTGCTCGACACCGTGGACCTCGCCCGCACCGAGCTCGCGGTGCTCATCAATCCGACCGGTCGCTTCGAGATCGGCGGCCCGCAGGGCGACGCGGGCCTCACGGGTCGCAAGATCATCATCGACACCTACGGCGGCGCGAGCCGCCACGGTGGTGGCGCGTTCAGCGGCAAGGACCCGTCGAAGGTCGACCGGTCCGCGGCGTACGCGATGCGCTGGGTCGCGAAGAACGCCGTCGCGGCAGGACTCGCCGACCGCCTCGAGCTCCAGGTCGCCTACGCGATCGGCAAGGCCGCACCGGTCGGCCTCTACGTCGAGTCGTTCGGCACGGCGCACGTGCCCGACGAGCGCATCATCGGCGCGATCCGCGAGGTCTTCGACCTCCGGCCCGCGGCGATCATCCGCGACCTCGACCTGTTGCGGCCCATCTACGCGAAGACCGCCAGCTACGGGCACTTCGGCCGCGAGCTGCCCGACTTCACGTGGGAGCGGCTCGACCGCGTCGACGACCTCCGCGCGGCCGCCGGGCTCTGACATGCCGGGCGGCGCGGTCGCCAGGGTGCTCGTGGACTCGCCGCTCCCACAACTCGATCAGCTCTTCGACTATGCGGTGCCCGAGCGCCTCCGTACGAGCGCGCGCCCCGGCGTTCGCGTGCGGGTGCCGCTGCGCACGGGCGGGCGTATCGCCGACGGATGGCTGGTGGAGCTCGCGGACACGAGCGAGTACGGCGGCACGTTGAGCGAGCTCGAGGA
Source organism: uncultured Actinomycetota bacterium (assembly GCA_963764435.1). Classification (GTDB taxonomy): domain Bacteria; phylum Actinomycetota; class Actinomycetes; order Actinomycetales; family Microbacteriaceae; genus Agromyces. The sequence continues at coordinate 492,147 of CAVXSL010000001.1, forward strand.
CGTGGTCTCCGACGTTCCGCTGCTCACACCAGAGGTGTGGGACGTTGCACGTGCCGCCGCCGACCGCGCAGCGGGCAACGCGAGCGACATCCTGCGCCTGGGCATCCCGGGCCGCTACGTGCGCGTCGAGCGATCGTGGCTCGCGTCCGACTCCGACCCCGGTCCGCTTCCCGCCGACCTGCCGCCGATCCCCGGCGCCCGGTCCGGCCGCCTCGAGGCCGGCATCGCGCGCGGCGAGCGGATGGCCCTCGCCGCCGATCCCCGCCCCGTACGTCTCCCGACGGGCGAGTGGGTGGGCGCGTGGGCGGCGACGCTCGCCCAGGCTGCCGCGCAGGCCCTCGCCGCCGACCGGTCAGCGCTGGTCGTCGTGCCGGACTATCGCGACCAGGAGCAGGTCGAGGCGGCGCTCGCGGCATCCGTCGACCCCCGACGCGTGCTGCGCACCGACGCGCGCCAGTCCGGCGGAGACCGCTACCGGGCCTTCCTCGACGCCACCCGGCCCGACGCGCGCATCATCGTGGGCAACCGCTCGACCGTGTACTCGCCCGCCGCGCGCCTCGGCCTCATCGCGATCTGGGACGACGGCGACCCGCTCCTGGCGGAACCGCTCGCTCCGGGGGTGCACGCGCGTGATGCGGCACTCATCCGGCAGGAGCAATCGGGGGCGGCCTTGCTCCTCCTCGCGTATACGCGGAGCGTCGAGGTCGAGCGCCTCGTCGAGATCGGCTGGGTGCACGAGGTCGCCCCGTCGGTCCACGTGCGTCCCCGCGTCATCCCGACCGAACAGCAGGCCAACCCCGAGCCAGGGTCGGCGCGCATCCCGACCGTCGCCTGGCGGCAGGCGCAGGACATGGTGCGGGAGGGACCGGTGCTCGTGCAGGTCGCGAGGCCCGGCAACGCGCCCATGCTCGCATGCGACCGGTGCCGCGAGCCGGCGCGGTGCATCGCATGCGGCGGTACGCTGGCCGTCCCGCGGAGCGGTGGGGACGCGCGATGCGTGCTGTGCGGTACGAGCGGGAGCGGCTGGCAGTGCCCGGTCTGCGACGGCACGAAGCTGCGCGCTGCGACCGTCGGGGCGAGCCGGACGGCCGAGGAGCTCGGGCGGGCGTTCCCTCGGGCACGGGTCATCCTGTCCGATGGCGAGCAGCCGGTGCTCCGGGTGGGACCCGAGCCCGCGCTCGTCGTCGCCACGCGCGGCGCCGAACCCCTCGCCGACGGCGGCTACCGTGCCGTGCTGCTCCTCGACGGCGAGCGGATGCTGCTGCGGGAGTCCCTCCGCGTGGCCGAGGACTGCCTGCGCTGGTGGTCGAACGCGGCCGCGCTCGCGGCGCCGGGCTCGCCGGTGTTCCTGGTCGGCGTCGGCGGTGCGCTCGCCACCGCGCTGTCGACGTGGCGGCAGCCGGAATGGGCCGCGACCGAACTCGCGTCCCGCCGGGCTCTGCGCTTCCCCCCGGCCGTGAGAGTCGCGAGCGTGGCGGCGCCGAACGCATCCGTTGCGCGCGCGACGGGCGCCCTGAGCGGGATCGACGGCGTGGACGTCCTCGGCCCGGTCCCGGTCGACGACGGCCTCGAGCGCGCGCTCGTGCGGTTCGACTACGCGGCCGGGGCACGAGTGGCGCGCGAACTGCGAGCGGAGATGATCCGCGTGGCGACCGAGCGCCGCCGGCCCGTGGCCGGGCGAGGGCCTCGGCGCCCACCGGTGCTTCGCGTGCGGTTCGACGACCCCGACGTTCCGTAGGCCTCTGCGTTCTCCCGCAGGCCTTCTCTCGCAAGCACGGGTTCCTCGCGGACGGGACCGTGAACGTGGAGTACGGCGTGCGCGTGATCCGCATGGTGCGCGGGTCTCCGCGTCGCGGCGGTCGGCCACAATGGAGTGTGCAGAAGCTCCGTCTCGTCTTCGCCGGCACGCCGGCAGCAGCCGTGCCCTCGCTCGAACGACTCGCCGCGGGGGGCCACGACGTGGTCGCCGCGGTGACCCGCCCGGCTGCGCCGCTCGGACGCAAGCGCGTGCTGACGCCGTCACCCGTCGCGGCAGCCGCGGAGCGGCTCGGCATCCACGTGATCGAGGCCGCACGGCTGGGCGACGACGCCACCGGCCGCATCGCCGCGCTGCGTCCCGACCTCGGCGTCGTCGTCGCCTACGGCGGCCTCGTGCGCGAGCCGCTGCTCGGCACGCCGCGGCACGGCTGGGTCAACCTGCACTTCTCCCTCCTGCCTGCGTGGCGGGGCGCCGCGCCCGTGCAGCACGCGCTGATCGCGGGAGACGCCGAGACCGGGGCATCCGTGTTCAGGCTGGTGCCGGAGCTCGACGCCGGCGACGTCTACGGTGAGCTCCGCCACGCGATATCGCCCGACGCGACGGCGGGCGACCTGCTCGAGGAGCTCGCAGTCGCAGGCGCCGGGCTCCTCGCCGACGTCGTCGAGGCCATCGCGGACGGTACCGCCGCGGCGACGCCGCAGCTCGGCGAGCCGACGTTCGCGCCGAAGCTCGGCATCGACGACGCGCGGCTCGACTGGAGCCTGCCGGCCGCGCGCGTCCGCGACCGGTTCCGCGGCGTGACGCCAGAGCCCGGCGCGTGGACCACCGTCGATGAGCAGCGACTCAAGGTGCTCGACCTCGCCGACGCGTCGGATGCCGCACCGCTCGAGTCGGGCGAGCTGGCCGTGTCGGGGCGTCGCGTGCTCGTCGGTACCGGCACGCACCCGCTCGAACTGCGAAGGGTCCAGCCCGGCGGGCGCACCGCGATGCCGGCGGGCGACTGGTGGCGCGGTCTCGGCCGCTCGGAGGCGGTGCTGCGATGAGCAAGGCGGCCCGCGGTCGCGGCCGAGGCGGCGGCCAGACGCGAGGTGGCTCCACAGGCGGTGGCAGGTCACGTTCCACGGATGGTGGCGGAGGAGAGCGCATCTCCGCAGCGCGGCTCGTGGCATTCGAGGTGCTGGAGGCCGTGCGAGTCGACGCGGCGTATGCGAACCTCCTGCTGCCCGCCCGCATCCGGCGTGCGGGGCTCAACCGGGCGGATGCCGCCTTCGCCACCGAGCTGACCTATGGCACCCTCCGGCTGCATGGCTACTACGACCGCGTGATCGAACTGGCGGCCGGCCGCCCCACGAGCGCCATCGACCCGGCCGTGCTCGACGTGCTCAGGCTCGGCGCCCACCAGCTCCTCTCCACGCGCGTGCCCACGCACGCGGCCGTGTACGAGCAGGTGGCTCTCGCGCGGCGCGTCGCGCCGAAGGCGGCCGGGTTCGCCAATGCGGTGCTGCGTTCCATCTCACGCACGTCGTCAGAGGCTTGGCGGGAGTTCGTCGCCGAGAGCGGGGCGGACGACGACGAGCGCCTCGCCCTGCTCCAGAGCCATCCCGCGTGGATCGTCCGTGCCCTGCGCACGGCGCTGGAGCGCGAGGGACGCGGCGGAGAACTCGTCGAGCTGCTCGAGGCCGACAACGCCTCGCCGCGCGTCAACCTCGCGGTGCTGCCGGGGCTCGGCGACATCGCCGGGATCGAGGGCTTCGAGCCCGACCGGTTCTCGCCGATCGGCGGCGTCGCCGCGGATCCGATCGACGCGGCCGAGGCCTCGGGCGGCCTGGTCCGCGTGCAGGACGAGGGTTCGCAGCTGGCCGCGCTCGCTCTCGCGCGTGCGGAGCCCGTGCGCGCCGGAGAGCGCTGGCTCGACCTGACCGCCGGCCCCGGAGGCAAGACCGCCGTGCTCGCCGCCGAAGCCCTCGCGGGCGACGCCAGCCTCGTCGCGAACGAACTGGCGCCCGCACGCGCCGCGCTGGTACGCAAGGCGGTCGCCGCGGTGCCGCTCCCCGTCGAGGTGCACGTCGGCGACGGGCGCGACGTCGACCCCGCCGCGCTCGAGGCGCCGGGCGGGTTCGACCGCATCCTCCTCGACGCGCCGTGCACAGGGCTCGGGGCGCTCCGCCGACGGCCCGAGGCGCGGTGGCGCAAGTCGCCGTCGGACGTCGCCGACCTCACCAAGCTCCAGGGCGAGCTGTTCGACGCCGCCGTCCGCGCGCTGAAGCCCGGCGGCCTCCTCGCCTACGTCACCTGCTCGCCGCACACCGCCGAGACCCATGGCACGCTCCGCGCCGGACTCGAGCGCTGGCGCGGTCGCGTCGAGCAGGTCGACACGCAGGCGGTGGTGCAGGGGCTTTCGCGGCATCCGCTCGACCTCGCCGGCGAGCCCGGCACCGTCCAGCTGTGGCCGCACCGGCATGGCACCGACGCGATGTTCATCGCGCTCGTCCGACGTCGAGACGCGGATGCCGCCGAACCGCCTCGGTAGGGTGGGGGGATGACGACGCGGATCAACCCGAGCATCCTCGCGGCGGACTTCGCGAACCTCGAGCGCGAACTCGGGCGAATTGCGTCGGCCGACCTCGTGCACGTCGACATCATGGACAACCATTTCGTTCCGAACCTCACGTTCGGACTCACGATGGTGGAGCGCCTGCAGGAGGTCAGTCCGATCCCACTCGACGTGCACCTCATGATCGACGATCCCGATCGCTGGGCGCCGGGTTACGCGGAGGCCGGCGCGTTCTCGGTCACGTTCCACGCGGAGGCGGCCGGCGAGCCTGTGACGCTCGCGCGGCGGCTGCGTGAGATCGGCGCGCGCGCGGGCATCGCCCTGAAGCCCGGCACCGACGCGACGCCCTACGTCGACCTGCTGCCGGAGTTCGACCAGGTCCTGGTGATGACCGTGGAGCCCGGCTTCGGCGGGCAGTCGTTCCTCCCCGAGACCATGCCGAAGCTGCGGCGCGTCGCGGATGCGGTTCGCGCCGCAGGGCTCGACGTCTGGGTGCAGGTCGACGGCGGCATCACGGCCGAGACCATCGGCATCGCAGCGGAGGCCGGCGCGAACACGTTCGTCGCGGGGTCCGCCGTCTTCGGCGGCGAGGTGCCCGCCGAACGCATTGCGTCGTTGCGCGACGCCGTCGCGGCGCACCCGCACAGGCCGGCCACGGGGCACCGGTAGTCTGGACGGGTGAAGTCCTTCGACGACCTCTTCGTCGAGCTCAGCGACAAGGCCCGCATCCGACCCGAGGGTTCCGGCACCGTGCGCGAGCTCGACGCCGGCGTGCACGCCATCGGCAAGAAGATCGTCGAAGAGGCCGCCGAGGTCTGGATGGCCGCCGAGTACCAGAGCGGCGACGAGACCGCCGAGGAGATCTCGCAGCTCCTCTACCACGTGCAGGTGCTGATGCTCGCGAAGGGGCTCGAGCCGGCCGACGTGTACCGACATCTCTGATCGCCGACATGACCGATCAGACCCGTCGACACGAAAGCCAGGGAATGCTCCGAATCGCCGTGCCCAACAAGGGCTCGCTGTCCGAGACCGCCGGCCAGATGCTCTACGAGGCCGGATACACCGGCCGACGCGACCCACGCGAGCTCATCGTCGCCGACCCCCGCAACGGGGTCGAGTTCTTCTACCTCCGCCCGCGTGACATCGCGACGTACGTGGGCTCCGGCGCACTCGACGTCGGCATCACCGGGCGTGACCTCCTGCTCGACTCCGGCTCGGATGCCGCGGAGATCGCGCCGCTCGGCTTCGGCGACTCCACGTTCCGTTTCGCGGGGCCCGCGGGCGACTTCGCGGAGCTCGCCGACCTCGAGGGCGTTCGGGTGGCCACCAGTTACCCGGGCCTCGTCGGCGACTTCCTCGCCGGCCACGGGGTCAGCACCAAGCTCGTGAAGCTCGACGGCGCCGTTGAATCGGCCGTGCGTCTCGGCGTGGCCGATGCGGTCGCCGACGTGGTGTCCACCGGGTCGACGCTCCGCAAGGCCGGCCTCGAGATCTTCGGTCCGGTGATCCTCGAGTCCGAGGCGGTGTTGATCGGCTCCGGCGTCGAGCGCCCGGGCGCCGGCACGCTGCTGCGCCGCTTGCAGGGCGTTCTCGTGGCTCGTCAGTACGTGCTGCTCGACTACGACGTGCCGATCGTGCACCTCGAGCGGGCGACGGAGGTGGCGCCCGGGTTCGAGTCGCCCACGGTGTCGCCGCTCCACGATCCCGAGTGGGTCGCCGTGCGCGTCATGATCCCGCGCGTGGACATGAACCACGTCATGGACGATCTCTACTCGATCGGTGCTCGCGCGATCCTCGTGAGCGCCATCCACGCGGCCCGGCTGTGAGGCACGGATGTCCCTCGCCGTCCGTGTGATCCCATGTCTCGACGTCGCTGCCGGCCGCGTCGTGAAGGGCGTGAACTTCACGAACCTCCGCGATGCCGGCGACCCCGTCGAGCTCGCCGCGCGCTATTCGGAGCAGGGCGCCGATGAGCTCACATTTCTCGATGTCACCGCGACGGTCGACGATCGCGCCACGACCTATGACGTGGTGCAGCGGGTTGCCGAGCAGGTGTTCATCCCGCTCACGGTTGGCGGAGGCGTGCGATCCGATGAGGACGTGGCGCGGCTGCTCGGCCACGGCGCCGATAAGGTCGGGGTGAACAGCGCCGCAATCGCGCGGCCCGCCGCTCGTCGCCGAGATCGCCGACCGGTTCGGCGCCCAGGTGCTCGTACTCTCGCTCGACGTGAAGCGGTCGGTCGAACGCCCTCGGGCTTCGTGGTCACGACGCACGGCGGGCGCACCGAGACCGACCTCGACGCCCTCGAGTGGGCTCGCACCGCGATCGAGCTCGGCGCGGGAGAGCTCCTCGTCAACTCGATCGACGCCGACGGCACGAAGCAGGGCTTCGACCTCGAGCTCACCGCGCTCATGCACGAGCTGTCGAGCGTGCCGGTGATCGCCTCGGGCGGGGCGGGCGCCGTGGGCGACTTCGCGCCGGCGATCGCGGCGGGCGCCGACGCGGTGCTCGCGGCATCCGTGTTCCACAACGGCGAGGTGACGATCGACGAGGTCAAGGCGGCGCTCGCCGCCGATGGGAGGACCGTGCGATGAGCGAGCCGGGCGACGAGGAACTGGAGCGCGACGAGGAGGCCTGGACGGCCGGCGGGTCGGCGCTCGACCGTGCGACGTTCAACGCCGACGGCCTGCTTCCCGCGATCATCCAGCAGGAGGGCACCGGCGAGGTGCTGATGCTCGGCTGGATGGACCGCGAGGCCATGCGACGCACCCTCACCGAGGGACGCGTCACGTTCTGGTCGCGGTCGCGCCAGGAGTACTGGCGCAAGGGTGACACGTCGGGCCACGTGCAGATCGTGCGGGCCGCGGCGCTCGACTGCGATGCCGACACGCTGCTCGTGACCGTCGAGCAGGTCGGGGCGGCGTGCCACACGGGGACCCGCACCTGTTTCGAGGGCGACCCGCTCGAGATCGCCCAGGGCTTCGTGCCCGCAGACTGACGACGCCCCACCGAGACGAGGAGACCGAAGTGACGTCCGCCACTGCCACGATGAGCTTCGACCAGTTCACCGCGCTCCTGCCCGGACGCCGCGTCGTGCCCGTGACCCGCGAGCTCTTCGCCGACGGCGAGACGCCCGTCGGCATCTACCGCAAGCTCGCCGAGGGCCGCCCCGGCACGTTCCTCCTCGAGTCGGCCGAGCAGGGCGGCATCTGGTCGCGGTACTCGTTCGTGGGCGCGTCGGCGTACGGCGTGCTCACCGAGCGTGACGGCCGGGTCGAGTGGCAGGACTACGGCCTGGGCGCCGAGCGCGTGCTGGGCGACGCTGCGGAGCTCGCGCCCCTCGCCGCGCTCGAGGCGCTGTTCGAGCGCTGGCGCACCGAGGACGTGCCCGGCGCTCCGCCGCTCACCGGCGGCCTTGTCGGGTTCATCGGATGGGAGGCGATCCGCCAGATCGAGCACCTGCCGAATCGCCCGCCCGCCGACTTCCGGATGCCGGGACAGGCGTTCTCCTTCGTCTCCGAGCTCGTCGTCATCGACCACCGCACCGGCACGGTGCAGCTCGTCGTCTCCGTGCTCAACGACCGCGACGACGTCCCCGAGGCGTTGTGGGAGGACGCCCAGGCGCGCCTCGACCGGATGCAACGACGGCTCGCCGGCCCGTCCGAGGCGTGGCTCGCCGAGATCGACCTCACGACGGCCGCGGCGCCGACGCACCGCACGGAGAAGGCCGACTTCCTCGCCGCGGTCGACCGGTCGAAGGAGTACATCCGGGATGGCGACATCTTCCAGGTCGTCGTCTCGCAGCGCTTCGAGCATGAGGCCACGGCGGACCCGATCGACGTCTACCGCGTGCTGCGCAGCCTCAATCCGAGTCCATACATGTACCTGTTGCACCTCGAGGACCCCGCCGGCGAGCCGTACTGGATCGTCGGCTCTTCGCCGGAGGCGCTCGTGAAGGTGCAGGACGGCCGGGTGTTCACGCACCCGATCGCGGGCTCGAAGCCCCGCGGCGCCACACCCGAGCAGGATGCCGACCTGGAGGCCGAGCTCGTCGCCGATCCCAAGGAGCAGGCCGAGCACCTCATGCTCGTCGACCTCGCCCGCAACGACCTCGCAAAGGTCTGCACGGCCGGCTCGGTGGAGGTCACCGAGTTCATGCGCGTCGAGCGGTTCAGCCACATCATGCACCTCGTCTCGAGCGTCGAGGGCGACCTCGCGCCCGGCGCGAACGCGGTCGACGTGTTCCGGGCCACGTTCCCGGCCGGCACGCTCTCGGGGGCGCCGAAGCCGCGTGCCCTCGAGATCATCGACGAGCTCGAGCCCGCCCAGCGCGGTCTCTACGGCGGCGTGGTCGGCTACTTCGGCTTCGGCGGCGACGCCGACCTCGCGATCGCGATCCGAACCGCCACGATCTCGGGCGGCATGGCGCGGGTGCAGGCGGGCGGCGGGCTCGTGGCCGACTCGGTGCCCGAGTCGGAGTTCCAGGAATCGCAGAACAAGGCGGCGGCACCCCTGCGGGCCGTCGCCGTGGCGAACGCGATGCGGCGGGTGGGATGAGCGCCGGCCGCACCAAGCTCGCGATCATCGTCGCCACCATCGTCGGCGCAGGCCTCGCGCTGCTCTCCTGGAGCCAGACCTGGTTCGAGCTCGAGCTCACGGATGCCGCGGCACAGGGATCGGGCGAGCCGATCGCGGTGTCCGGCAGCGTCGCGTCGCCGGCGCTCGCGGCACTGGGGCTCGCGGGCCTCGCGCTCGTCGCTGCCCTCGCGATCGCAGGTCCGGGCATCCGGATCGTACTGGGCCTGCTCGAGGTGCTGCTCGGCGGATGCGTGCTGCTCGCCGCAGGGATCTCGATCGGCAACCCTGTGGCGGCGGTCTCGCCCGCGGTCACGGATGCCACGGGCGTCTCCGGTTCGGCCCCGACCGCCGGGCTCGTGGCGTCGGTCTCCGCCACAGCCTGGCCCGCCGTCGGCATCGCTGGGGGAGTGCTGCTCGTCGTCGCGGGCATCGCGGTGCTCGCCACCGGCACCCGGTGGCCGGCCTCGTCGCGGCGCTACCGCGGCGCGGGTCTCGCCGATGCCGACGACGCATCGTCAGGTGCGCGCGGGCGCGCGGCATCCGACCGGGCCATCGACGACTGGGACGACCTGAGTCGTGGCGACGACCCCACCGATGCGGCTGATGGCAGCCGCTAGACTGACCCCCAACCCCAGCAACGAAGGAGCATCATGAGCACTGAGCACGCAGATCCCGGCCACGGGAATTCGCCCGCGGCATGGACCTCCGTCACGATCATGCTCATCGCGTTCGTCATCGGCACGGTCGCGTTCTTCCTGGACGTGCAGTGGCTCGTGTGGGCGTCGGCGGTCCTCCTCGTCATCGGCGCGATCGTCGGCTTGATGCTGTCTCGCGCCGGTTACGGCGTCGGTGGCGCGAAGGTCGCCGAGAAGGTGCACTGACGACGTGCTCTCCGTCTTGACGGCGAACGCCGTCGCCGACGCGCTGGCGCGTCGTGAGATCCGGCCGCTCGCTGAGGTCGAGCGTGCAGCCCTCGCGCGTCCAGCGGCACTCGACGCCCTGGAGGTGTTGAAGCCCGCCGAGTACGTGAAGGTGATCGCCGAGATCAAGCGTGCGAGCCCGTCGCGCGGGTCCCTGGCCTCGATCGCCGACCCGGCGGCACTCGCACGCAGCTACGAACTGGGCGGGGCGAGCGCGATCAGCGTGCTGACCGAGCAGCGCAGGTTCGGCGGATCGCTCGCCGACCTCGAGGAGGTGCGTGCGGCGGTCGCGGTGCCGGTGCTGCGCAAGGACTTCATCGCGACGCCCTACCAGGTGCTTGAGGCGCGCGCCGCCGGCGCCGACCTCGTGCTCCTCATCGTTGCGGCACTCGACGACGCCACGCTGCGCGAGCTGTTCGACCTCGCCGTCGAACTCGGCATGACCCCGTTCGTCGAGGCGCACTCCGCGGAGGAGCTCGACCGGGCCGGGGCCATCCACGCACGAATGATCGGCGTCAACGCCCGCGACCTCTCGACCTTCGAGCTCGACCGCGACCTCTTCGGGCGACTCGCCGACCGGTTCCCCCCTGGCGCGATCCGCGTCGCCGAGTCCGCCGTGCGGTCTGCGGCGGATGTCGCACACTACCGGGCCGCCGGCGCTGACGTGGTGCTCGTCGGCGAGGCCCTGGTCACGGGCGACCCGATTGCCAACCTTCGAGCCTTCCTGGCGGTGTGACATGGCGCTCCGCGCGCAGACCGGACCGTACTTCGGCGACTTCGGCGGCCGATTCGTGCCCGAGGCCCTCGTCGCCGCGCTCGACGAGCTCGGCGAGGCGTACGACCTTGCGAAGCTCGATCCCGTCTTCGGCGCCGAGCTCGCCGAGCTCGGCCGCAGCTACACCGGCCGGCCTTCGATCGTCACCGAGGTGCCGCGCTTCGCCGAGCACGCGGGCGGCGCACGCGTCATCCTGAAGCGCGAGGACCTGAACCACACGGGCTCGCACAAGATCAACAACGTGCTCGGCCAGGCGCTGCTCACCAGGCGCATCGGCAAGACTCGCGTCATCGCCGAGACGGGTGCGGGCCAGCACGGCGTCGCGACCGCGACTGCCGCGGCGCTCTTCGGCCTCGACTGCACGATCTACATGGGCGAGGTCGACACCGAGCGCCAGGCGCTCAACGTCGCCCGCATGCGCCTGCTCGGTGCGGAGGTCGTGGCCGTCACGGCCGGTTCGCGCACCCTCAAGGACGCGATCAACGAGGCGATGCGCGACTGGGTCACGAACGTGGTCACCACCAACTACATCTTCGGAACGGTCGCCGGCCCGCACCCGTTCCCCGAGATGGTGCGCGACTTCCAGAAGGTCATCGGCGAAGAGGCCCGCCAGCAGGTCATCGACCTGACCGGCGAGCTGCCCACCGCGGTCGCCGCGTGCGTCGGCGGTGGTTCCAACGCGATCGGGATCTTCCACGCGTTCCTCGACGACACCGGGGTCGCCCTCCACGGGTTCGAGGCCGCGGGTGAGGGCGTCGACACGGCGCGGCACGCGGCGACCATCACGATGGGTCGTCCAGGCGTGCTGCACGGCGCGCGCAGCTACCTCCTGCAGGACGACGACGGCCAGACCATCGAGTCGCACTCGATCTCCGCCGGCCTCGACTACCCGGGCGTCGGCCCCGAACACTCGTGGCTGTCGGCGATCGGCCGGGCAGAGTATCGGCCCATCACGGATGCCGCCGCCATGGAGGCGTTCCGCCTGCTCACGCGTACCGAGGGCATCATCCCCGCCATCGAATCCGCCCACGCACTGGCCGGAACGCTCGACCTGGGCAGGGAGCTGGGGCCCGACTCGACGATCCTCGTGAGCCTGTCGGGTCGCGGCGACAAGGACATGGACACCGCGGCGAAGTACTTCGAGCTCTACGACAGGGAGAGTACCGCGTGAGCATTCGGCGGCGTGTACGGCGAATGCGAACGTCGCGCCGCAGGAGCGGCGGCGCGACAGGAGGAACACAGTGAGAACGGTGGGTCCCGTCATCCGGCGCCGCAACGAGGAAGCCCGCGGTGCGCTCATCGGCTACCTCCCGGTCGGCTTCCCGACGCTCGACGAGAGCGTCGAGGCGGCCGTCGCCCTCGTCGACCACGGCGTCGACGTGCTCGAGCTCGGCCTGCCGTACTCCGACCCGGTCATGGACGGTCCTGTCATCCAGGCCGCCACGCAGCAGGCGCTCGCCAACGGCTTCCGGCTCGCCGACGGCTTCGAGGCCGTGCGCCGCGTCACCGAGCGCGCGGATGCCCCGGTGCTGGTCATGACCTACTGGAACCCGGTCCTCCAGTACGGCGTCGACCGCTTCGCGGACGACCTCGCCGCCGCCGGGGGAGCGGGCCTGATCACGCCCGACCTCATCCCCGACGAGGCGGGCGAGTGGATCGCGGCATCCGATCGCACAGGCCTCGACCGCGTGTTCCTCGCCGCGCCGACGTCGACGGACGCGCGCATCCGCCGGGCGGTCGAGGCGAGCCGGGGCTTCGTGTACGCCGTCTCGACGATGGGCATCACAGGGGCCCGCGCCGACGTCGATCACGCCGCACGCACGCTCGTCGCCCGCCTCGCGGACGCCGGAGCCCCCGCGAGCTGTGTCGGGCTCGGCATCTCCACTCCGGCGCAGGTCGCCGAGGTGCTCGAGTACGCCGACGGCGCCATCGTGGGCTCGGCGCTCGTGAAGGCCCTGGCCGATGGCGGCGTCGCCGCGGCCGGCGAGCTCGCGGGGGAGCTCGCACGTGGAACGCGGCCGGAGTGAAGTACGCTGACTGAGGCCTGTCGACCGCACGCCGAATGAGGAAAGGCAGCATCCCGAGTGATCGCACCGCTGAGCATCCCGAGTCCCGACTACGACTGGCAGATCTGGGAGATCAACCTGTTCGGCTGGCAGCTCAACATCCACATGTACGCGCTGTGCATCCTGGTGGGCATCGTCCTCGCGGTCGTCATCACCTCCCGCCGACTGACCAAGCGCGGAGCCGAGCCGGGTGTCGTCCTCGACATCGCCATCTGGGCCGTGCCGCTCGGCATCATCGGCGCGCGGATCTACCATGTGCTGACCCATCCCGACGACTACTTCTACCCGGGCGCCAACGTCTGGAACCCCTTCGAGCCCGGGGCGATCTGGAACATCTGGGAGGGCGGCAACGCCATCTACGGTTCGCTCATCGGCGGCGCCATCGGCGTGTGGATCGGCTGCCGCATGACCGGGATCCGGTTCTTGTCGTTCGCCGACGCGCTGGCGCCAGGCCTGCTCGTGGCGCAGGCTGCAGGCCGCCTCGGCAACTGGTTCAACCACGAACTCTACGGGCTGCCCACCGACCTGCCGTGGGGCCTCGAGATCGAGTCGACCAACGCGCAGTGGCCCCAGGGCCTGGCGGAGGGCACGCTCTTCCACCCGACCTTCCTCTACGAGATCATCTGGAACCTCGCGGGCGCGGCGCTCATCATCCTCCTCGAGCGCCGGATCAACCTCCGATGGGGCAAGGCGCTGGCGGTCTACCTCATCTGGTACGGCCTCGGGCGGTCGTTCTTCGAAGCGATCCGCGTCGACCCGAGCGAGATGTTCCTCGGCGTGCGGGTGAACGTGTGGGCCTCGTGGGCCGCGGTGGTCCTCGGCATCGTGCTCTACCTCGTGCAGCGGCGTCGGCACACCGGAGACGAGCCCAGCCCGTACGTGCCCGGCCGTGAATGGAAGGGACCCGACGCTGAGGTAGACTCTGACGAAACCGAGTCCGACTCCGACTCTCTCGACGAAGGCGTCGAGGGCGAGAACATCAAGGCCGAGACGGCAGCCACAAGCTCCAGCCGATCCACCACTCCGTAGGCCCACCAACACGTTCTCCGACGCGACGCCGCACCATGCGTCGCGACATCCCTTCGTAGGGCCGACGACGTCCCCCGCTCCGCTTAGTTGATGAGGACGGTCCCACGTGTCGCTCACTCCACCCTTCTCGAGGTTCGGTCTCGTTCCCGACGCCCAGGGCATGTACGACCCCGCCGCCGAGAAGGACGCCTGCGGCCTCGCGATGGTGGCGACCCTTCGTGGCTGGGCCGGCCACGACATCATCACGGTCGCGCTCGGCGCCCTGCGCCACCTGGAGCACCGAGGCGCGGTCGGGTCGGATGCCGGAACCGGCGACGGCGCGGGCATCATCACCCAGGTGCCCGACGAATTCCTGCGTGCTGTCACGCCGCTCGCGCTGCCCGCGGCCGGCGAGTACGCCGTGGGCAATGCGTTCCTGCCGGTCGACCCCACGACGCGCAGCAGCGTCAAGCGCCGGATCCGCGAGCTGGCGGCATCCGAGGGCCTCGAGGTGATCGGATGGCGCGAGGTGCCGGTGCGCCCCGAGGAGCTCGGTACGCTCGCGCGTGCCGCGATGCCCAGCCTGCAGCAGCTCTTCGTGCAGTCGGCAGCGACCACCTCCGAGGGCGCGCGCCTCGACGGCATCGCGCTCGACCGGCTCGCGTTCCGCCTGCGCAAGCGCGCCGAACGCGAGCTCGATCTCTACTTCGCGTCGTTGTCGTGCCGCACGCTCGTCTACAAGGGCATGGTCACGACCCTGCAACTCGAGCCCTTCTACCCAGACCTCTCCGACGAGCGGTTCGCATCGAAGCTCGCGCTCGTGCACTCTCGCTACTCGACGAACACGTTCCCGTCCTGGCCGCTCGCCCAGCCGTTCCGCATGATCGCGCACAACGGCGAGATCAACACGATCCAGGGCAACCGGAACTGGATGCGGGCCCGCCAGTCGCAGCTCGAGTCGGAGGTGCTCGGCGACGTCGCGCCGCTCCTGCCGATCGTCACGCCCGGCGCGAGCGACTCGGCATCCTTCGACGAGGTCGTGGAGTTGCTCACGCTCGCCGGGCGCAGCCTTCCGCACGCGATGATGATGATGGTCCCCGAGGCCTGGGAGAACCAGACCGAGATCGACCCGACGCGCCGGGAGTTCTACGAGTACCACTCGATGCTCATGGAGCCGTGGGACGGTCCGGCGGCGATCGTCTTCACCGACGGGTCGCTCGTCGGCGCCACGCTCGACCGGAACGGCCTGCGTCCGGGGCGGTACCTCATCACGGACGACGGTCTCGTCGTGCTCGCGAGCGAGATCGGCGTGCTGGACATCGACCAGAGCCGGGTCGTCCGCAAGGGCCGCCTCCAGCCCGGACGCATGTTCCTCGTCGACACCGAGGCCGGCCGCCTGATCGAGGACGACGAGATCAAGGCCGACCTCGCGGCATCCGAGCCATGGGGGGACTGGCTCGACGGCGGCCGCATCCGGCTCTCGGACCTGCCCGAGCGTGAGCACATCGTCCACCCGCCCGCATCGGTGATCCGTCGCCTGCGCACCTTCGGCTACACGGAGGAGGAGGTGCGGGTGCTGCTCACGCCCATGGCGACGACCGGCCAGGAGCCGCTCGGAGCGATGGGATCCGACACGCCGATCGCCGTGCTGTCGCAGCGGCCGAGGCTCCTCTTCGACTACTTCACGCAGCAGTTCGCACAGGTCACCAATCCGCCACTCGACTCGATCCGTGAAGCGGTCGTCACCTCGTTGGGCACCTCCCTCGGCCCCGAGCGCAACCTGCTCGCCGCCGGCGCCGATCATGCACGCCAGGTGGTCCTCGAGTTCCCCGTCATCGACAACGACGAGCTCGCCAAGATCGTGCACATCGACCCGCGGGTCGGCGCGCGCACCACGAAGACGCTGCGAGGGCTCTACCGGGTCGATGACGGTCCCGAGGCGATGCGTGCGCGCCTCGGCGAGCTGTGCGATGAGGCCGACGAGGCCATCGAGGAGGGCGCGTCGTTCATCGTGCTGAGCGATCGAGACTCGACGCGCGAACTCGCGCCCATCCCGTCGCTGCTCATGCTCTCGGCCGTCCACCACCACCTCATCCGGTCGGAGACCCGCATGAAGGTGGGCCTCGTGGTCGAGGCCGGCGACGTGCGCGAGGTGCACCACGTCGCGCTGCTCATCGGGTTCGGGGCCTCCGCGGTGAACCCCTACCTCGCGATGGAGACGTGCGAGGACCTCGTGCGTGCCAGGGTGATCACCGGGGTCTCACCCGAGGAAGCCGTGCACAACGTGATCAAGGCCCTCGGCAAGGGCGTGCTGAAGATCATGTCGAAGATGGGCATCTCCACGATCTCGTCGTACGCCGGCGCACAGGCGTTCGAGGCCATCGGCCTCTCGCAGGCATTCATCGACGAGTACTTCACCGCCACGACCTCGAAGCTCGGCGGCGTCGGCATCGACGTCGTCGCGGCCGAGAACCTGCATCGGCACCGCGTGGCGTACCCCGAGGACGTCGCCGTGCGGGCGCACGAGCGCCTTCCGACCGGCGGCGAGTACCAGTGGCGTCGTGACGGCTCGCCGCACCTGTTCAACCCCGAGACGGTGTTCCGGCTGCAGCACTCGACGCGCAACCGGCGGTACGACGTCTTCCGCGAGTACACCTCCCTCGTCGACGGGCAGGCGGAGGAGCTCATGACGCTCCGCGGCATGTTCGCGCTGCGCACCGGGACACGGCCACCCGTCCCGATCGACGAGGTCGAGTCCGTCGAGTCGATCGTGACGCGGTTCTCGACCGGAGCGATGAGCTACGGGTCCATTTCGAAGGAGGCGCACGAGTCGCTCGCCATCGCGATGAACCGGATCGGCGCGAAGTCGAATACCGGGGAGGGCGGAGAGGACCTCGACCGGCTCCTCGACCCTGAGCGCCGCAGTGCGATCAAGCAGGTCGCGTCCGGCCGGTTCGGTGTGACGAGCATGTACCTCACGCACGCCGACGACATCCAGATCAAGCTCGCCCAGGGCGCCAAGCCCGGCGAGGGCGGGCAACTGCCGCCGACCAAGGTGTATCCCTGGGTGGCGCGCACCCGGCATGCCACCGCCGGCGTCGGGCTCATCTCGCCACCGCCGCACCACGACATCTACTCGATCGAGGACCTCAAGCAGCTCATCTTCGACCTGAAGCGGGCGAACCCCAAGGCACGCGTGCACGTCAAGCTCGTGAGCCAGTCGGGAATCGGCGCGGTGGCCGCCGGCACCGCCAAGGCGCTCGCGGACGTCATCCTCGTCTCCGGCAACGACGGCGGCACCGGTGCGAGCCCGCTGAACTCGCTGAAGCACGCGGGAACCCCCTGGGAGCTCGGCCTCGCCGAGACCCAGCAGACGCTCATGCTCAACGGCATGCGCGACCGCGTCGTCGTGCAGGTCGACGGCCAGCTCAAGACCGGTCGCGACGTCGTGATCGGTGCCCTCCTCGGCGCGGAGGAGTTCGGGTTCGCCACTGCGCCGCTCGTGGTGCAGGGCTGCGTCATGATGCGGGTCTGCCACCTCGACACGTGCCCGGTCGGGGTCGCGACGCAGAACCCCGAGCTCCGCAAGCGCTTCACCGGCAAGCCCGAGTTCGTCGTGAACTTCTTCGAGTTCATCGCGCAGGAGGTGCGCGAGTATCTCGCCGAGCTCGGCTATCGCTCACTCGACGAGATCATCGGACGCCGCGACCTCCTCGACGTCGATCGCGCGGTCTCCCACTGGAAGGCTTCCGGGCTCGACCTCACTCCCGTCCTCATCGGACCGGACTTCTCGGAGGCGGAGCCCCGCCGGAACCTCCGCCAACAGCATCACGAACTCGATCGGCACTTCGACAACGAGCTGATCCGTCGCAGCCGCATCGTGCTCGACGAGGGCGGCTCGGTGCGGATCGAGCTGCCGATCAGGAACACCGAGCGTGCGGTCGGCACCATGCTCGGGCACGAGGTCACCGTGCGCCGCGGCGAGCATGGGTTGCCGCCCGGCTCCATCGACGTGACGCTCACGGGCTCGGCGGGCCAGTCCTTCGGCGCCTTCCTGCCGAGCGGCATCGTCCTTCGACTCGAGGGGGACTCGAACGACTACGTGGGCAAGGGGCTCTCGGGCGGTCAGCTCGTGCTGCGTCCCCCGCGCGACAGCGGCTTCGTCGCCGAGCACAACGTGATCGCCGGAAACGTCATCGGCTACGGCGCCACCCGCGGCAGCATGTTCATCCGCGGCATCGTGGGCGAGCGGTTCCTCGTCCGCAATTCGGGCGCGACGGCCGTGGTCGAGGGCGTGGGCGATCATGCGCTCGAGTACATGACCGGCGGACTCGCGGTCATCCTCGGCGACACGGGCCGCAACCTCGGCGCCGGCATGTCAGGCGGCACCGCGTACGTGCTCGGCCTGCAGGAGGGCCGGGTCAATCGGGAATCGCTGAACTCCGGCGAGCTGGAGCTGCATCCGCTCGGCAGCGCTGACCGCGAGATCGTGCGCGACCTGCTCGATCAGCACCTCGAGACCACCGACTCGGCCGTCGCGGCTCGGCTGCTGGCCGAGGGAGATCGCGCCTTCGATCGGTTCACGAAGGTGCTGCCGCGCGACTACGCTGCGGTGCTCCGCACCCGGCAGAGCGCCGTCGACGAGGGGCTCGACCCCGACGGCGACGTCGTGTGGACGAGGATCCTGGAGGTGACCGGTGGCTGAGACATCCGTCGTGTGGACTCGGACTGTGCCCATGAACAGCCTGGAGGTGACCGGTGGCTGAGACATCCGTCGTGTGGACTCGGACTGTGCCCATGAACAGCCTGGAGGTGACCGGTGGCTGACCCCAAAGGCTTCCTGAAGGTCACCGAGCGCGAGCTGCCGAAGCGTCGGCCGGTGCCGGTGCGCATCATGGACTGGAAAGAGGTCTACGAACAGGGCGACCCCGCCCAAGTGCGCCGCCAGGCGGGTCGCTGCATGGACTGCGGCATCCCGTTCTGCCATGAGGGCTGCCCGCTCGGCAACCTGATCCCCGAGTGGAACGACCTCATGTGGCGAGGCGAGGGTCGTGCAGCGATCGAGCGCCTGCATGCGACGAACAACTTCCCCGAGTTCACCGGGCGCCTCTGCCCGGCGCCGTGCGAGTCGGCGTGCGTCCTCAGCATCAACCAGCCTGCCGTGACCATCAAGCAGGTCGAGGTGTCGATCATCGACCAGGCGTTCGGTCGTGGCTGGGTGCAGCCGCAGCCGCCGGGGCGACTCACCGGCAAGACCGTAGCGGTGGTCGGATCCGGGCCCGCGGGCCTCGCCGCCGCGCAGCAGCTCACCCGTGCCGGCCACACCGTCGCGGTCTACGAGCGTGACGACCGCATCGGCGGCCTGCTGCGGTACGGCATCCCCGACTTCAAGATGGAGAAGAAGCATCTCGACCAGCGCCTCGCCCAGATGATCGCCGAGGGCACCCGATTCCGAGCCGGCGTCGACATCGGCGTGGACATCACGTGGGCGCAGTTGCGGGAGCGGTACGACGCGGTGGTCGTGGCGACCGGTGCGGTCGTGCCCCGCGACCTGCCGATACCCGGCCGCGACCTGCCCGGCGTGCACTTCGCGATGGAGTACCTCACGCAGTCCAACCGCCACATCGCGGGCGACCCGGTCTTCGACCAGATCACCGCGGAGGGCAAGCACGTGGTGGTCCTCGGCGGCGGCGACACCGGAGCGGACTGCATCGGCACGGCGCACCGCCAGGGCGCGCTGTCGGTGACGAACCTGGCGATCGGCAAGGAACCGAGCGGGGCTCGTCCGGCGGACCAGCCGTGGCCGATGCACCCGACGATCTTCGAGGTGCAGACCGCGCATGAGGAGGGGGGCACCCGTCAGTACCTCGCGTCGACGGTCGAGTTCCTCGCGAACGGAGCGGGCGAGGTGCGCGCCATCCGGGTGGCCGAGACGGAATACCTCGACGGTCGTCGCGTGCCGAAGGCCGGCACCGAGCGGGAGATCCCTGCGGATCTCGTGCTCCTCGCTCTCGGGTTCACCGGTCCCGAGACTCGCCAGCTCGACGAGCAGCTGCGCCTTCCGGTGACCGATCGCGGCAACATCGCCCGCGACGCCGAGTACGGCACTGCCCAGCCCGGCGTGTTCGTCGCCGGCGATGCCGGCCGCGGTCAGTCGTTGATCGTCTGGGCGATCGCCGAGGGCCGCGCTGCGGCATCCGCCGTCGACCGGTACCTTGAAGGCAGCACCGAGTTGCCGAGCCCTATCGCCGCGCACGCCCGCCCATTCGCCATCTAGAACCTGGTGCGCCGTCGGCGCGCCGCACCACCACGACCCAGCGCTTCGGCGCAGAACACGGGAGCACACACCACATGAGACGAGCGAAGATCGTCGCCACCCTGGGCCCGGCGACATCGAGCTACGAACAGATCAGGGCGATCGTGGATGCAGGCGTCGATGTCGCGCGCATGAACCTCAGCCACGGCTCGCACGACGTCCACGAGGGGGTCTACCAGAACGTCCGGAAGGCGGCGAACGACTCCGGGCGCGCGGTCGCGGTGATGGTCGACCTGCAGGGCCCCAAGATCCGGCTCGGCAAGTTCGAGGCCGGGCCGCACGAGCTCGCCGAGGGCGACACCTTCAAGATCACCACCGAAGACATCGTGGGCAACAGGGAGATCGTCAGCACGACGTTCAAGGGGCTGCCCCATGACGTCGAGTCCGGAGACCACCTCCTCATCGACGACGGCAAGGTGCGCGTCGAGGTGGTCGATACCGACGGTACCGTCGTCACGACGCGTGTGATCGTCGCGGGCCCTGTTTCGAACAACAAGGGCATCAACCTCCCGGGCGTCGCGGTGAACGTGCCGGCGCTGTCGGAGAAGGACGAGGCCGACCTGCGTTGGGGCCTCGAACTCGGCGCCGATCTCGTCGCGCTCTCGTTCGTGCGCAGCGCCAAGGACATCGACCGCGTGCACCAGATCATGGAGGAGGTGGGCCGTCGAGTGCCCGTCATCGCGAAGATCGAGAAGCCGCAGGCCGTGGACGCGCTCGAGGAGATCACCGAGGCCTTCGACGCGATCATGGTCGCCCGCGGCGACCTCGGCGTCGAGCTGCCGCTCGAGGCCGTGCCGATCGTGCAGAAGCGTGCAGTGGAGATCGCCCGCCGCCTCGCGAAGCCGGTGATCGTCGCCACCCAGATGCTCGAGTCGATGATCCACAGTCCGGTGCCGACGCGCGCCGAGACCTCCGACGTCGCGAACGCGATCCTCGACGGCGCCGACGCCGTGATGCTGTCCGGCGAGACGAGCGTCGGCGAGTACCCGGTGATCACGGTGAAGACCATGGCGCGCATCGTGTCGTCCACTGAGGAGCACGGGCTCGACCGCATCCTGCCGCTCGGCACCAAGCCCCGCACCCAGGCGGGCGCCATCACGCTCGCGGCCGTCGAGGTCGCCGACTTCGTCGAGGCGAAGTACCTCTGCGTCTTCACCGAGACGGGCGAGTCGGTCCGACGGATGACCCGCATCCGCTCCGTCATCCCGATCCTCGCCTTCACGCCCGATCCCGCCATCCGGCGCCGGATGGCCCTCAACTGGGGCGTCGAGTCGTTCGTCGTCGATCGCGTGACCCACACCGACCAGATGGTCGGCCAGGTCGACGACGTCCTGGCGAAGACCGGTATGGCCGTGAACGGCGAGAAGGTCGTCATCATCTCGGGTTCGCCTCCCGGCATCCCCGGCACCACGAACGACGTGCGCGTGCACGTCGTCGGCGAGGTGCTCTAGAGGCTCCCGTGCAGAGGCCCGGTCGTCCATGCGGATGGCCGGGCCTCGGCGTGTTCGGGGGCCCGTGCCCCTGATCCGTCCGATGGTGCCGCGGGGTCCCGAGGTGCATGATGGGCGGAGAAGCGCACGCGCCGGAGCGGCGACTCGGGGGGCCCATGGAGATCGCGTTCGTCGGTGACGTGATGCTCGGCCGCCTCGTGGCGGAGGAGCTGCGACGGCGTCCACCGGAGTATCCGTGGGGCGACACATTGCCGCTGCTGCGACGCGCCGACGCGCTCGTGGGCAACCTCGAGTTCGTGCTCGCCGACGACGGCGAGCCATGGCCCGGCAAGGCCTTCAACTTCCGCGCCGACCGTCGTGTCGTCGCGAGCCTCGAGGCAGCCGGCTTCACGCTCGTCTCGGTGGCGAACAACCACGTGCTCGACTTCGGCACGGATGCCGCACTGGAATCGCTCGCGACGCTCGCGGAGCGGGGCATCCGTTTCGCCGGTGCGGGAGCGGACTCGGACGCGGCTCGGCGCCCCGCCGTCATCCGACGCGACGACCTCACCATCGCCATGCTCGCCTTCACCGACAACGAGCCGGACTGGGAGGCGGGTCCCGCCTCGCCCGGCGTACATCACGTCCCCGTCGATCTGCGCGATCCCCGTGCCGCAGCACTGCTCGACGCCGTCGCGAGGGCGCGGGAGGTCGCCGACCTGCTCATCGTGTCGGCGCACTGGGGCGGGAACTGGGGCTTCGACGTGCCGCCCAGCCACAGGGTGTTCGGACGCGCGCTCGTCGACGCGGGAGCGGATGTCGTCTTCGGGCACTCGCCGCACATCGTGCGGGGGGTGGAGGTCTCCCAAGACGGGCTGATCCTGTACGGCACCGGCGATTTCGTCGACGATTACGCGGTCGATCCCGTGGAGCGCAACGACCGCTCCTTCGTGTTCGTGTTGCGCACCGAAGAGGCGGTGCCCGTCGAGTTGCGCCTGCATCCGACCGAGATCGTCGACTTCCACGCCCGTCTCGCCCACCGGGATGCCGCTGAGATCGCGGACGGCATGGCGCAGCGCTGCGCGGCACTCGGCACGCACAGCGTCTGGGACGAGGACGAGGACTGTCTCGTCATCCGCCTCGTTCCCATGCAGCACCACGGAACATGATGGATCGGGGATGAGGGGATGATGTCATCGAGATCGGATGCGCCGGCAGGGACTCCACGTCCGGCACGGCGCCGTGGCATGCGCCGGGCGTCGGCGCTGGCCGAGCGGTGGACCACGATCGACGGGGTCGACGTGTTCTACCGCGAGTCGCGCGAGCCGCCCGCAGCGCCCGTCATGATGCACGTGCACGGCTTCGGCCTCTCCGGGAGGTACCTCCTCCCGACCGCCGAACGCCTCGCCGGCGATTTCCACACCCTGGTGCCCGACCTCCCGGGCTTCGGACGCAGCGGGAAGGCGGCAGACGCCCTCGACGTTCCCGACCTCGCACATGCCGCGGCGAGGTTCCTCGACGACCGGCAGGTCGAGCGGGCCACCCTGATCGGCAACTCGATGGGTTGCCCGGTCATCTGCGAGTTCGCGTACCACCATCCCGACCGTCTCGACCGTGCGATCCTGGTGTCGCCTGCCGGAGGGATCCACAACCAGCCCTTCCGGCGCGCGGTCGGTCAACTCACGCGTGACGGCACGCGCGAGCCGCCCGGGCTGATGGGCGTGGTGACGCCCGACTACCTCCGCTTCGGCGTTCCGAGCACGCTCCGGATGTTTCGCGCGCTCACGCAGTACCCGTCGCTCGAGCGGTTGCTGGCGCTGCAGATCCCGTCGCTGGTGGTGCTGGGTGATCGGGATCCGCTCATGCCGGGGCCGGCACGCGTGCAGGAGGTCGCCAGCAGGTTCGACAGCCACGTGCTCGTGGTGAAGATCGAGGGCGCTGCGCACGCGATCAATTTCAGCCACTCGGGCGAGCTCGCCCACGTCATCCGCCTGTTCATGGCGGATCGGCCGATCGTCGACGACCCCGACGAGCCGGGCCACGCCCGGTGTGTACGAGATCCATCGGGCGTGCACCATCCACCGGCGAAGGAATCGTAGGCCGGCGGGGGGCCGTAGCGTCCTCGGCCGAACCGACCGGACACCACGCCGATCAAGTGTTCGGCTCACGCGTACCGAACAGATGCGGTGGGAGGAGGGCGGTCTTCGCGCCGGACGCCGTTGCGCCGAGGCTGGTCAGCCTCGTTCGAGGACCTGTTTGAGGTTCTCGACGAACTGGGCGTTGCGCTTGGTGGCCCATCCGAGCATCCGATTCGTCATCCAACCCATGAAGCCGCCTGCATCGATGTCGATGTGCCGGGTGAACCGCACCCCGCCGTCGACCGCCTCGATCGTGCGGATGTCGGTCGGAACGATCTTCCCCATGTCGCCGCCCCTGAGGACCACATTATGGGGGGCCTCATAGGCGATGATCTCCTCCGTACCGGAGACCATCCCCTTGACGTCGAATACGGTGCCCACAGCGAGTTGGCCGTCGCCCTTGGTGATGGTCGCCGACTTGACGTCCTTGTGCCAGTGCTGATCGTTGCGCACGTCCGCGACGTACGCGAAGACTTCCTCCGCCGGCCTGGCGATGTACGTGCTGCTTTCGTAGTTGATCATGTCGCTGTCCTCCTGATGAGTGCTGCTGAGGCGGCTGTGGATGTGGCTGAGTGCAGTGCCCGGGGTCGGAGCTCAGCCGACGAGCGACGTCTGGCTCCGGGTGAACCCGGCCACGTGGGCGGCGAACGCGTCGACTGTCTCGCCGTGCTCGACGGCGTAGCGAGTCAGGTCGTCCGGCGGCGTACCGAACCAGTGCTGCTCGCCGCCCTGGTCGTCGAGCCAGTCCCCCGCGGTGGCGAGGTGCTCGGCGATCACCGCCATATGACGCTCCATCGAGGCTGCGTCGGGGTGCACCTGGATGACGCCGAGCCGCCCGCCGGCCTCGTCGAAGTAGAAGTGGAAGGCGAGCAACTGCGGTTCGTTCGACTCCACCAACGCCGCGATGCTCTGGCATCGGTCCTGGATCTTATCCAGCTTGTTCGGCTTGACCGGGTAAGTCGCGACCAAAATGAACGGCTGTGTCATGACGACTCCTATGGTTGGTGCCCGGGTTCCGGGCGTTCAACCCAAAATCCCCCCGCGCGAGCGGCGCGGCATCGGCACTCCCCGCCGGATCGCCTGGACAGCATGGGCACTTCTACCCAGCCGCGGGGCGTGCGGTGGGAGACTGGAGGCTGAAGGAGGCCGCCGTGAGCGATGCCGCTTCTGCGCTCGCCGGGGCCCGCGCGGCGCATCGTGGGCTCCGCTGGGACGATGCGTGCGCCGGCTTCCTGGCCGTCGATGAGCCTGAAGGACTCGCCGTTGAAGACCTCGAGATGCTCGCGGAGTGCGCACAACTCAGCGGCCGGCACGAGGCGGCAGTGTCTGCCCTGGACCGGGCGTTCGCGCTCCGGGTCCGGGAGGGGGACCTCGATGCCGCATCCACGGACGCGTTCTGGCTCTGGCAGGCGTTCCTGCTGGATGGGGAGATGGCCCGCGCGAACGGCTGGCTGGCTCGGCTCCGGGAGGTTGCGGGCGAATCCGGTACCGAGCCCGGCTGGCTGCTCGTCGCGACCGCGTACGGATGCTTCGCCACAGGCAGGTACGACGACGCACGCGCTCTGCTCGCACCGGCAAGGGCACAGGGTCGCGAGCGGGCCGACGCCGACTTGGACGCGTTCGCCACATTGCTCATCGGACGGGCGTGGCTCAACGCCGGTGCGACGCAGGCGGGTCTCGAGCGTCTCGACGAGGCGATGCTGCGGGTGACCGCAGGCGAGACGTCGCCGCGGACGACCGCGTCGCTTTTCTGCGCTTCGATCGCCAACGCCGAGATGGAGGCGCATGACCTGGCCCGTGGGCAGGAGTGGGAGCGAGCGCTTGAGGCATGGATGTCCACGCTGCCCTGTGCCGACCTTGTCCGGGCCGTTCCTCGCGAACTGCCGCGTGTACCGGGCGGTGCTGCACCGGCGCCGCGGGGAATGGATCGCAGCCCGGCGCGAGCTCGTGACGGCCGTCGATGAGCTCACCGGGGGACACGGAGCGCGGCTGGCTGGACATGCCTGCTACGAGCTCGGCGAAACGCACCGGCTGCTCGGCGAGCAGGCCGAGGCCGAGTTCGCCTACCGGCGGGCGAGCAGCCTGGGTGCCGCGACCCAGCCCGGACTGGGGCTCATGCGCCTCGCTCAGGGGGACGTGGCGACCGCGGCAGCCGGTGTACGACGAGCGCTCGGCGAGACCGAGCGCCCCCAGGACAGGTGCAGCCTCCTACCGGCGTACGTCACGATCATGTTGGCGGCGGATGAGCTGTCCGAGGCCGTCGCCGCGGTCGATGAACTCGGCCGGTGCGCGGACGTCTTCGAGACGACGCTGGTGCGGGTCGAGCACGCCCGGGCGATCGGTGAGGTCGCCCTGGCCGACGGCCGGGCGTCGCTCGCGCTTGCCCCGCTGCGTCGAGCCGCCGCGGGATGGCGCGAGCTGGGCGCGCCGTACGAGACAGCCGTGACCGCGGTCCTCCTGGCGACCGCATGTCGCGCTGTGGGCGACGAGGAGGGTGCGCAGTTCGAACTGGAGGCCGCCACGGTGACCTTCGCGCAACTCGCTGCTGCGCCAGACCTCGCACGCGCGCGGGCTCTTCTGGTGGAGCCCACAGCGCGCTCCGCCCATGGCCTCACCCGGCGGGAGGCCCAGGTGCTGCAACTGGTTGCGGAGGGCAGGACCAACCACATGATCGCCACCGAGCTCCTTCTCAGTGAGCGCACCGTCCAGCGGCACGTGAGCAACATCTTCGCCAAGCTCGGGGTCCGACTCCCGCACTCAGGCGGCGACCTTCGCGCTGGAGCATGATCTGGTGCGCCGCTCACGCGGCTGAGGTGCCGGTGGTGGGGGTCGAACCCACACGCCCTTTCGGGCAAAGCATTTTGAGTGCTCCGCGTCTGCCATTCCGCCACACCGGCCAGGGGCCCCGCCCAGAATACCGTAGGCTTTCCTGCGTGACAGACAGCGAACACACCCAGTCGGCGCCGCGCCGCGTGGTCGTGGCGGAGGATGAGTCGCTCATCCGCCTCGACATCGTCGAGATCCTGCGCGACAACGGGTTCGAGGTCGTCGGAGAGGCGGGCGATGGCGAGACCGCCGTGGCACTCGCGACCGAGCTCCGCCCCGATCTCGTCATCATGGACGTGAAGATGCCCCAGCTCGACGGCATCTCCGCTGCGGAGCGTCTCTCGAAGGGCCACGTCGCTCCGGTCGTGCTGCTCACCGCGTTCAGCCAGAAGGAGCTCGTCGAGCGCGCGAGCGAGGCGGGTGCGCTCGCCTACGTCGTCAAGCCGTTCACGCCCAACGACCTCCTGCCTGCCATTGAGATCGCCCTCGCCCGGCACGCCCAGATCATCGCGCTCGAGGCCGAGGTCGGCGACCTCGTCGAGCGCTTCGAGACCCGCAAGCTCGTCGACCGTGCGAAGGGCCTGCTCAACGAGAAGATGGGGCTCACCGAGCCCGAGGCATTCCGCTGGATCCAGAAGGCGTCGATGGATCGCCGCCTCACCATGAAGGATGTCTCCCAGGCCATCATCGAGCAGCTGGCGCCCAAGAAGTAACGCCGCCCGACCCGCTTCCGGATGCCGCGACGACCCGTTTCGTCGCGGCATCCGTCGTCGTGATCGCGGCGTCCTGCGGCCGTGGCCGGCGGCCGTCGGGTGTCATCGGCCGCCGGTAGGCTTGGGGGGTGACGGACGTAGAAAAGCCCACCCTTCTCGTGATCGACGGCCATTCGCTGGCCTACCGAGCCTTCTACGCACTCCCGGTCGACAGCTTCTCCACCCACGACGGGCAGCACACGAACGCCATCCACGGGTTCCTCTCGATGATGCTGCTCCTGCTGCAGAACGAGAAGCCCACGCATCTCGCCGTCGCGTTCGACAGGTCGCGCGTCTCGTTCCGCACGCGGGAGTACTCGGAGTACAAGAGCAACCGCACTGTGACGCCGCCCGAGTTCAAAGGGCAGGTGCCGCTGCTGCAGGAAGCGCTGAAGGCGATGCACATCCGCACCCTCGAGGCGGAGGACTACGAGGCCGACGACATCCTCGCGACACTCGCCGAGCGCGGGCAGGCCGAGGGCTATCGGGTGCTGCTCGTATCGGGCGACCGCGACACCATCCAGCTCGTCAACGACGACGTCACGTTGCTCTACCCGAACACGCAGGGCGTGTCGCAGCTGAAGCGCTATGACACGGCGGCCGTCATGGAGCGCTACGGCATCCGTCCCGAGCAGTATCCCGACGTCGCGGCGCTCGTCGGTGAGACCAGCGACAACCTGCCCGGTATCCCGAAGGTCGGCGAGAAGACCGCGGTGAAATGGCTCGGCCTCTACGGCGACCTCGAGGGCATCCTCGCGCACGCCGACGAGATCAAGGGCGTGGTCGGCCAGAACCTGCGCGACCAGCGCGAGAACGCCGAACGCAATCGCAGGCTCAACGAACTGGTGCGCGATGTGCCGCTCGACGTCGAGCTCGGCGAACTCGCGGCGAAGCCGATCGATCCGGAGTCGGTGCGACCGCTCTTCGAGCGGCTCGAGTTCCGCACCTTGATGGAGCGCGTCACGAAGCTCGCGGCCGGCGAGGCGAACGGCAACGGCGGCGCCCCGGCGGCGCCTGCCCCATCCGCTGTGGTCGAGGTCGAGGAGGCCGCTCCGGCCCCCGTCCCGCCGACAGCCCGCCGGCTCCTCGGCGAGGACCTCGCGACCTGGCTCGAGGGGGCGGTCGCGGCCGAACCCGCCGGGCTCGGGCTCAGCCTCGAGGTGGTCGGCGGCCGCGTGATCGGGGCGGGCATCGCGACAACCGAGGAGTCGGTGCACCTGGCGTGGCAGCCGGGTCGAGCGGAGACCACCCCGTTCGAGGCGTGGCTCGCGAGCGACGCGCCCAAGGTCATGACCGACGCGAAGGCGCAGCTGAAGGCGCTCTGGCAGTCGGAGCTCGCGTTCGACGGGCTCGTGCTCGACACACTGGTGGCCGGATGGCTCGTGCGACCGCTCCTCCAGGAGCGTTCGCTCGCCGACCTCGTCACGACCTACCTCGGCGAGACCGTTCCGCAGGCGGATCCATCGATGCTCGTGCCCGAGGAGGGTACCGACTCCGGTGCCCCCGAGTACGCGTGGTACACCCTGCGGCTCGCGCCGGTGGTGCTGCGCGCACTCTCCGAGAGCGCGCGTCGGCTCCTCGCCGAGATCGAGATGCCGCTCGTGCCGGTGCTCGCCGCCATGGAACTGCGCGGCGTGACGGTCGACCACGGCGAGCTCGTCACGCTCTCGTCTGAGCTCGGGCTCCGGGCGGCGCACCTCGCGGAGGCCGCGTACGCCGAGATCGGCCGCGAGGTGAACCTCGGGTCGC
The DNA here is from genome assembly GCA_963764435.1 of uncultured Actinomycetota bacterium. Taxonomy (GTDB): domain Bacteria; phylum Actinomycetota; class Actinomycetes; order Actinomycetales; family Microbacteriaceae; genus Agromyces. Next base: position 521,019 of record CAVXSL010000001.1, read on the forward strand.
CGAAGCAGCTGCAGGAGGTGCTCTTCGACCAGCTCGGCATGCCGAAGACCCGTGCGACGAAGACCGGGTACACGACCGATGCGAACGCCCTCGCCGACCTGCAGGAGTCGAACCCGCATCCGTTCCTCGGCTACCTGCTCGAGCATCGCGACGTGACGAAGCTCCGCCAGATGGTGGAGTCGCTCGACAAGGCGATCGGGTCGGACGGGCGCATTCACACGACGTACGGGCAGATCGGCGCGGCGACCGGGCGAATGTCGTCGAACGACCCGAACCTGCAGAACATCCCGATCCGCACCGAGGACGGCCGTCGCATCCGCAAGGCCTTCCGGCACGGCCCCGGATACGCGGAGCTGCTGACCGCGGACTACTCGCAGATCGAGATGCGGATCATGGCGCATCTCTCGGGTGATCCGGGCCTCATCGAGGCGTTCAACGCCGGTGAAGACCTGCACCGGTTCGTGGGCGCGCGCGTGTTCTCGGTCGACCCCGCCGACGTGACGCCGCTCATGCGCACCAAGGTGAAGGCCATGTCCTATGGTCTCGCCTACGGCCTGAGCGCCTTCGGACTTTCGAAGCAGCTCCGCATCGACAGGGCCGAGGCGACGCAGCTCATGCGGGAGTACTTCGAGCGGTTCGGCTCAGTGCGCAGCTACCTCCGCGGCGTCGTCGAACAGGCGAGGATCGACGGCTACACCGAGACGATCTTCGGCCGACGGCGCCCGTTCCCCGACCTGTCGAGCCCGAATCGCGTGCTCCGCGAGAACGCCGAACGGGCCGCGCTGAACTCGCCGATCCAGGGCTCGGCGGCCGACGTCATCAAGATCGCGATGTCGCGTGTCGAGGCGGACATTACCGCGAGGGGACTCGGCAGCCGCATGCTCATGCAGGTGCACGACGAGCTCGTCTTCGAGGTCGCGCCCGGGGAGTCCGACGTGCTCGAAGAGGTGGTGCGCCACCGCATGGCCCACGCGGCGGATTTGCTCGTGCCACTCGACGTGCAGATCGGTCGCGGCGCGAACTGGGACGACGCGGCGCATTGACTCGACGTATGCCGCACGCGGCATCCGTCGTCGAGGGCAGGCGTCGAGCGCCTCGCCGGCGAGTCGCGGATCGTCAGCGGTCTGCCATAGGCTCGGATCCATGGCATCGAGTGCGCGCACCCCGTCCGACATCGACCGCATCGCAGAGGACTGGGTCGATACCCTCGTCGAGCTGAATCCCGCCGTCGGCACGTACATCGGGCGCCCCTCCGCGGATGACCGCCTGGCCGACTACTCACCCGAGGGGCACGAACGAGCGGTCGAGGCGACGCGCACCACCCTCGCCGCACTTCGTGCGGCCGAGCCCGTCGACGATGTCGACCGCATCACGGTGGCCGACCTCGGCAGCGAGCTCGCGCTCGAACTCGAGAACAACGACGCTCGTCTGCACCTGCGCGATCTCAACGTGATCGCCAGCCCGGCGCAGGAGATGCGCGAGGTGTTCGACCTCATGCCGACCGACTCGCGCGACGCCTGGGAGCGCATCGCCGCTCGGCTCGACGACGTGCCCCGCGCGATCGACGGCTACATCGCGACCCTCCGAGCGGGAGCTTCGGAGGGCGTGACGCCCGCGGTTCGCCAGGTGCGCGAGGTGGCCGCACAGGCGCACCGCATCGCGAAGCCCGACGGGTTCTTCGCCAAGTTCGCCGAGAACGCCAAGGCCGGCGACGATGAACTCGCCGAGCCGCTGCGTCGCGAGGTCGAGCGGGCGGCCGCCGGTGCGGCATCCGCCTACGCCACCCTCGCGGCGTTCCTCGAGCAGGAGCTCCAGCCGGTTGCCGGCGAGCGCGACGGCGTCGGCCGTGACATCTACGCGCTTCGATCGCGCCACTTCCTCGGGGCCGTGATCGACCTCGACGAGACCTACGAGTGGGGAATCGGGGAGCTTGCGCGCATGGTCGCCGAGCAGGAGGCCATCGCGCGCGAGATCGTGCCCGGGGCATCCGTCGCCGAGGCGATCGCGTTCCTCGATCGCGACCCCTCGCGCAAACTGCACGGCACCGACGCGCTGCAGCGCTGGATGCAGGAGACGAGTGATCGCGCGGTGGCCGAGCTCGGCGCCACGCAGTTCGACATCCCAGCGGAGATCCGCACGCTCGAGTGCCTGATCGCGCCCACGCAGGAGGGCGGGATCTACTACACCGGCCCGAGCGACGACTTCACGCGACCCGGGCGCATGTGGTGGTCGGTGCCCGAGGGCGTCACCGAGTTCGACACCTGGCGGGAGCTCACGACCGTCTACCACGAGGGCGTGCCGGGCCACCACCTGCAGATCGGGCAGGCGGTCGTGAACCGCGGCAAGCTCAACACCTGGCGACGCCAGCTCGCCGGCACGTCGGGCCACGCCGAGGGATGGGCGCTGTATGCCGAGCGGCTCATGGAGAGCCTCGGCTACCTCGACGATCCCGCCGATCGGTTGGGTATGCTCGACGGCCAGCGCATGCGTGCCGCCCGCGTGGTACTCGACATCGGCGTGCACCTCGGCAAGCAGCGTCCCGATGGCAACGGCCCGTGGACGGGGGAGTACGCGCTCGAGTTCCTGTCGGAGAACGTGAACATGAACGAGGGGTTCGTGCGCTTCGAGGTGAACCGCTACCTCGGCTGGCCCGGGCAGGCGCCGTCGTACAAGGTGGGCCAGCGCATCTGGGAGCAGTTGCGCGACGAGGTGGCGCGCCGGCAGGGCGCCACGTTCGACATCCGCGAGTTCCACCGCCGGGCGCTCGACCTCGGCGGCGTCGGGCTCGACACGTTGCGCGGAGCCCTTCTCGCCTAGTCGGAGACGGCGGACGCCGAAGGTGGTGGGAGGCGGAGCCAGCCGCTAATCTGCTCCCAAGACGCCGCTGACGCCGTTCCCGACGCGAATTGCGCCACCCCGCCTTGACACGAGCTGCAACCCGACGTGCAAGGAGGCCGGCCATGAGTACGGTCAAGTCGCTCACCATCGCCGTGGCCGGCGCTTCGGTGATCCTTGCGGCGTTCGCCGGGGCGGTGCAACCGAAGACGGCAGCCGTCGCCGGCACTGTGCACTTCACCGCATCGGGCGACATCGCTGCTCGGACCCAGTCCGGCGCCGTGTTGAGCCAGATCGACAGCCTGGATCCCGACCTGCACCTGGCACTCGGCGACCTCTCGTACGGCGCGACCGGCGCGGAACAGACTTGGTGTGAGTTCGTGACCTCGCGGGTCGGGGCGGGTTTCCCCTTCGAACTGATCGCCGGGAACCACGAGAGCGACGGACTCAACGGCAACATCAACGACTTCTCGGCATGCCTGCCCAACCAGCTGCCCGGGCTCGTGGGGACCTACGGGCGCCAGTACTACGTGGACGTGCCGAAGGCGTCACCACTCGTGCGATTCATCGCGATCTCAGCGGGACTCAACTTCCCAGACGGCGCCTGGAGCTACCAGAGCGGTTCCCCGCGGTACCAGTGGACCGCGGCCGCGATCGACAGTGCGCGCGCCGCGGGAATCCCATGGATCGTGGTGGGCGTCCACAAGCCGTGCATCTCGATGGGCCAGTACGGCTGCGACGTGGGGACTGACATCACCAACCTCCTGCTGCAGAAGCGCGTCGACCTCGTGTTGAACGGCCACGAGCACCTGTACCAGCGGAGCAAGCAGCTCGCCATCCGACCGGGCTGCGCCGCACTCGTGCCGGGCAGCTACAACTCGTCGTGCGTCGCGGATGCCGACGCTGCTGCGGTCAAGGGCGCAGGCACCGTGTTCACGACGGTCGGCACCGGCGGCGTCGACCTTCGTGATGTCTTCGCGGCCGACCCCGAGGCGGGTTACTTCGCGACCGCGTCCGGGCTGAATGTCAATCCGACGTGGGGCAACCTCGACGTCGCCGTCACCGCAGAACAGCTCAGCGCGAGGTTCCGCCCCGCAACCGGAGGCGACTTCTCGGACGCGTTCACGATCACGGCAGGACAGGGCGGGAACACGCCGCCGGTTGCAGCGTTCACGCATGCATGCACCGGAGTGAGCTGCACAGTCGACGGCGGTGGATCGACGGATTCCGACGGGGTCGTCACCGGCTACGCCTGGGACTTCGGCGACGGTGCCTCAGCGACCGGCGTCACCGCCTCGCATTCGTACGCGGCCGCGGGCGCATACCCCATCGCACTCACCGTCACGGACGACGACGGTGCGACGCACACCGCTACTTCGACGGTGACGGTCACTGAACCGGGAGGCCCGGCGATTCTGGCCTCAGACACGTTCGAGCGCGAGGTGTCGAACGGCTTCGGGAACGGCGGATGCCGGCGGGCCGTGGACGACGACCGGGAGCGCGTCGGCGTACTCGGTCACCGCCGGTACCGGGCGGATCCGGATGGCGACACTCGGCGGAACGCACAGCGCGTACCTTGATGGCGCCGCGCAACAGTCGGCCGATCTGCGCTTCGTGTTCTCAGCGGACAAGCCGGCCACCGGCAGCGGGACGTTCATCTCGGCCATCGGCCGACGCGTCGTTGCAGTCGGCGCCTACCAGGCGAAGATCGTGCTGCGTTCCAGCGGAGCGGTGGGTGATCTCGCTCGTGCGGGTCAACTCGACCGGGGGCGCGGAGACGACTCTCCAGCCGGCGATCAACCTGCCCGGCCTCACCTACGCTGCGGGCGATCGACTGAACGTACGGTTCCAGGCGGCCGGGGCATCACCGACGGCCCTGAACCTCAAGGTCTGGAAGGTCGGAACCGCGGAGCCGTCCGCGTGGCAGCGCACGGTCACCGACTCGACGGCAGGGCTGCAGTCCGCCGGTGGCGTCGGACTCCGCACCTACCTGTCCAGCACGAGCACGAACGCCCCCGTCACGGTCTCGTTCGACGACCTCGTGGTGACCGCCCCGTAGCCTTCCGGTTGTGGAGTGGTCGGCGCGTGGTCCGGGTGCTCGAGGCGGCCGCAAGTTTGCCGCGGTTGCCGCTCGTCCGGCGGTTCCGTTAGGATGGATCGTCACTCGTGTGACATCCATGTCCGTCTGCCCGTCGCGGAACCATACAACGCTCTACTTCGCGACGGGCTCGATTTTGTCCTTTACGGAGCATTCACTATATGACAACCGCAACGACCAAGGCGCCCAAGCAGGTCGCGATCAACGACATCGGATCTGCTGACGATTTCCTCGCCGCGGTCGAGAAGACACTGAAGTTCTTCAACGACGGCGACCTGATCGAGGGCACCGTCGTGAAGATCGACCGCGACGAGGTTCTCCTCGACGTGGGTTACAAGACCGAGGGTGTGATCCCCTCCCGCGAGCTTTCCATCAAGCACGACGTGGACCCGAGCGAGGTCGTCCACGTCGGCGACACCGTCGAGGCCCTGGTTCTCCAGAAGGAGGACAAGGAAGGCCGACTCATCCTGTCGAAGAAGCGCGCCCAGTACGAGCGCGCCTGGGGCGACGTCGAGAAGATCAAGGAAGCCGACGGCGTCGTGACCGGCCAGGTCATCGAGGTCGTCAAGGGCGGCCTGATCGTCGACATCGGCCTCCGCGGCTTCCTCCCGGCCTCGCTCATCGAACTCCGTCGCGTCCGCGATCTCACGCCGTACCTCGGCCAGGAGATCGAGGCCAAGATCCTCGAGCTCGACAAGAACCGCAACAACGTGGTGCTCTCGCGTCGTGCACTCCTCGAGCAGACGCAGTCCGAGTCGCGCTCCACCTTCCTCGCCAATCTCCACCCGGGCCAGATCCGCAAGGGCGTCATCTCGTCGATCGTCAACTTCGGTGCGTTCGTCGACCTGGGCGGAGTGGACGGTCTCGTGCACGTCTCCGAGCTCTCGTGGAAGCACATCGAGCACGCCAGCGAGGTCGTCGAGGTCGGCCAGGAGGTCACCGTCGAGGTGCTCTCCGTCGAGCTCGATCGCGAGCGCGTCTCCCTGTCGCTCAAGGCGACGCAGGAGGACCCGTGGCAGGTCTTCGCCCGCACCCACGCGATCGGTCAGGTTGCGCCGGGCAAGGTCACGAAGCTGGTGCCGTTCGGTGCGTTCGTCCGCGTGGCCGACGGCATCGAGGGACTCGTGCACATCTCGGAACTCTCGGGCAAGCACGTCGAGCTCGCAGAGCAGGTCGTGTCGGTGGGCGAGGAGGTCTTCGTCAAGGTCATCGACATCGACCTCGAGCGTCGCCGCATCTCGCTCTCGCTGAAGCAGGCGAACGAGGGCGTCGACCCCGAGGGCACCGAGTTCGACCCCGCGCTCTACGGCATGCTCACCGAGTACGACGAGCAGGGCAACTACAAGTACCCTGAGGGCTTCGACCCTGAGACCAACGAGTGGCGTGAGGGCTTCGAGGACCAGCGCGAGAAGTGGGAGCAGGACTACGCCGCCGCGCAGGCCCGCTGGGAGGCGCACAAGAAGCAGGTCGCCCAGGCGAACGCCGTCGCAGTCGCCGACGACTCGTTCTCGGGTGCAGCTTCGTACTCGAGCGAAACCGGCGCCAACGGCACCCTCGCCGACGACGCATCTCTCGCCGCGCTGCGCGAGAAGCTCTCCAGCAACAACTGATCGCCTCGGCGACGCACGGAAGGCCGGTCCCCTCGGGGATCGGCCTTCCGGCGCATTCGGGCGGCGAACGACTCCGTGACGGATGTCCCATCGTGACGGATCTGCGTCGGATGCCTCTGACGTCGCGTCGCAGCGTCTGCATCGATAGAGTGATGGGTGTGTATCTGATCGGTCTCACGGGCGGTATCGCCTCAGGAAAGTCGACGGTCGCGAGGCGCCTCGTCGAGCACGGAGCCATCCACATCGACGCCGACGAGCTCGCCCGACGGGCGGTGGAGCAGGGAACCGCGACCCTCGAGCGCATCGTGGAGGAGTTCGGGCCTGGCGTGCTCAGGCACGATGGCACGCTCGATCGCCAGAAACTCGCCGATCTCGTCTTCCACGATGACGAAGCCAGGGGAAGGCTCAACGCGATCGTGCATCCCGCAGTCCGTGATCTGGCGGCGAAGACGCTCGAGAAGATCGAGCGCATGGATCCCGACGCCGTGGTCGTGTACGACGTGCCGCTGCTCGTCGAGGCGGCCGTGGATCATCCGTTCGATCTCATCGTCGTGACGAGCGCACCCAAGCGCACGCAGGTGAGGCGACTCGTCGAGGAGCGCGGATACGACCCCATCCAGGCGTGGGCGAGGGTCGATGCGCAGGCGGACGACGCAGAGCGACTCGCGGTCGCGGACGTCGTGATCGACACCGACGGCTCGATGTCGCACACCATGAGCCAGGTCGACGCGCTCTGGCACCGCATCAGCAAGGAGCGCGAGAGCACGCGGGAGCGCGAGCGGAAGTAGTGTCGGCGACCGAATCTACACTGGATCGCATGCAGGCCACGCGATCCGTCCGCCCGTTCGAGGTCGTGAGCGAGTACCGGCCGAGCGGCGACCAGCCCACCGCGATCGCCGAACTCGCCGGCCGCGTCAACGCCGGCGAGACCGACGTGGTGCTCCTCGGCGCCACCGGCACGGGCAAGTCCGCGACCACCGCATGGCTCATCGAGCAGGTGCAGCGACCCACGCTCGTGCTCGCCCACAACAAGACGCTCGCCGCCCAGCTCGCCAACGAGTTCCGCGAACTCATGCCGAACAATGCGGTCGAGTACTTCGTCTCGTACTACGACTACTACCAGCCCGAGGCCTACGTGCCGCAGACCGACACCTTCATCGAGAAGGACTCGTCGATCAACGCCGAGGTCGAGCGGCTCAGGCACTCCACCACGAACTCGCTGCTCAGCCGGCGCGACGTCATCGTGGTGTCGAGCGTCTCCTGCATCTACGGCCTCGGCACGCCCGAAGAGTACCTCGCCGCGATGATGCCGCTCCAGGTCGGCCAGCGGGTCGACCGCGACTGGCTGATCCGCAAGTTCGTCTCGATGCAGTACCAGCGCAACGACGTCGCCTTCTCGCGCGGCACCTTCCGGGTGCGGGGCGACACGATCGAGATCATCCCGATCTACGAAGAGCTCGCGATCCGCATCGAGATGTTCGGCGACGAGATCGAGGCGCTGTACAGCCTGCATCCCCTCACCGGCCAGGTAGTCGCCAAGCTCGACGCCATTCCCGTCTTCCCGGGGTCGCATTACGTCGCGAGCACCGACGTGATGCAGCGGGCGATCGGCACCATCCGCGTCGAGCTCGAAGAGCGGCTCGCCGAGCTCGAGCGCGAGGGCAAGCTCCTCGAGGCGCAGCGACTGCGCATGCGCACGACGTTCGACCTCGAGATGATGGAACAGATCGGCTTCTGCTCCGGCATCGAGAACTACTCGCGTCACATCGACGGCCGGGCACCGGGCGAGGCGCCGCACTGCCTCCTCGACTATTTCGCCGACGACTTCCTCGTCGTCATCGACGAGTCGCACGTCACGGTGCCCCAGATCGGCTCGATGTACGAAGGCGACTCGTCGCGCAAGCGCACTCTCGTCGAGCACGGCTTCCGCCTGCCGAGCGCGCTCGACAATCGCCCGCTCAAGTGGGACGAGTTCAAGGCACGCGTCGGCCAGACCGTCTACCTGTCGGCCACTCCCGGGCGATACGAGATGGGCATCGCCGACGGCGTGGTCGAGCAGATCATCCGTCCCACCGGTCTCGTCGACCCGCAGATCGTGGTGAAGCCCTCGAAGGGCCAGATCGACGACCTGCTCGAGGAGATCCGAATCCGGGCGGAGCGCAATGAACGCGTGCTCGTCACGACCCTCACCAAGCGCATGGCCGAGGAGCTCACCGACTTCCTCACCGAGGCCGGAGTGCGCGTGCGCTACCTGCACTCCGACGTCGACACGCTGCGCCGGGTCGAACTGCTCACGGAGCTCCGAGCCGGCGTCTACGACGTGCTCGTCGGCATCAACCTGCTCCGGGAGGGTCTCGACCTGCCCGAGGTGTCGCTCGTGGCCATCCTCGACGCCGACAAGGAGGGCTTCCTCCGATCGTCGACCTCCCTCATCCAGACCATCGGCCGGGCCGCGCGCAACGTGTCGGGCGAGGTCCACATGTACGCCGACGTGCTCACCGATTCCATGGCGGCCGCCATCGACGAGACCACGCGCCGACGCGACAGGCAGCTCGAATACAACCGCGCGAACGGCATCGACCCGCAGCCGCTGCGCAAGCGCATCGCCGACATCACCGAGGTGCTCGCACGTGAGGAGGCCGACACCGCGGCCCTCCTCGCCGGCCGTGATGCGCGGAAGAAGACGCCAGTGCCGAACCTGCGACACGAGGGCATCGCCGCGGCCGGCGCGAACGACCTCGAGGAGCTCATCCGAGACCTCAACGAGCAGATGCTCGAGGCCGCGGGGGAGCTCAAGTTCGAACTCGCCGCGCGCCTGCGCGACGAGGTGTCCGACCTGAAACGGGAGTTGCGGCAGATGGAGAAGGCGGGTCACCTCGGCTGAGCCTCCAAGAGACCATGGGGCCGCCGCGGATGGCGCCCAGCTTCCCGGATGCCGCATCGAACGTGTGTTCGCTCATAGCACGAGCACGTCCGGGTCGCCTGTCGGTGGCGCTCTCTAGACTCGTAGGGTGCCAGTTTCACGTCTCGATGCCCACTCGCGCCTGAGTGTCCGCGGTGCCCGCGTGCACAACCTGCAGAACGTCGATGTCGAGATCCCGCGCGACGCCATGGTCGTCTTCACGGGCCTTTCGGGGTCGGGAAAGTCCTCCCTCGCGTTCGACACGATCTTCGCCGAGGGGCAGCGACGCTACGTCGAGTCGCTCTCGGCCTACGCGCGCCAATTCCTCGGTCAGGTCGACCGCCCCGACGTCGACTTCATCGAGGGCCTGAGCCCGGCGGTCTCCATCGACCAGAAGTCGACGAACCGCAACCCTCGCTCGACGGTCGGCACGATCACCGAGATCTACGACTACATGCGCCTGCTCTGGGCGCGTATCGGCGTACCCCACTGTCCCGTGTGCGGTGAGCGCATCCAGCGGCAGACGGTGCAGCAGATCGCCGACCAGCTCATGGAGTTGGCCGATGGCACCCGCTACCAGGTGCTGAGCCCCGTCATGTCGCAGAAGAAGGGCGAGTTCGTCGACCTCTTCCGGGAGCTGGCGGCGGGGGGCTACTCCCGCGCCATCGTCGACGGCGAGTTGGTCCGGCTCGACGAGCCGCCGGTGCTGAAGAAGCAGGTGAAGCACGACATCTCGGTCGTGATCGACCGGCTCGTCGCCGGTGCCGACGTGCTCGGCCGGCTCACGGACTCTCTCGAGACGGCCCTCCGCCTCACCGACGGTCTCGTTCAGGTGAACTTCGTCGACGAGTCCGGTCCCGACGCATGGGCGACGTTCTCCGAGAAGCTCTCGTGCCCCAACCAGCACCCCATCCAGCTCACCGAGATCGAGCCGCGCACGTTCTCGTTCAACGCGCCGTTCGGCGCCTGTCCCGAATGCTCGGGGCTCGGCACCCGCATGTCGGTCGACGAGACGCTCCTGCTCGGCGACGAGTCCATGACCATCGCCGAGGGTGTCATCCTTCCGTGGACTTCGCAGGGCAAGAGCCTCTACAACTACTACGAGAAGCTGCTCGACGGTCTCGCCCGCGACCTCGGCTTCTCGCTCGACACGCCGTGGGCGGAGCTTCCACTGGACGCGCGCCAGGCCATACTCCGCGGCGACAACTTCGATGTGAAGGTACGCTGGCGCAACCGCTACGGGCGGGAGATGAGCTACACCTCGGGTTTCGAAGGCGTGGTGCCGTACATCGAGCGCCAGTACGTTCAGGCTGACACCGACGTGCAGCGAGCGCGATGGGCGGAGTACCTGCGCGAGGTGCCGTGCCCCGTCTGCAACGGCAAGCGGTTGAAGCCCGAGGTGCTCTCGGTGCTCATCCACGAGCACAGCATCGCCGACGTGGGACTGCTCAGCCTCACCGATGCGCGCGCGTTCATGGACCGCCTCGACCTGACCGATCGCGAGCAGACCATCGCCGCGCAGGTGCTCCGCGAGATCAAGCTGCGCCTCGACTTCCTCATCCGCGTCGGGCTCAGCTATCTCGACCTCGCCCGCGCCGCCGGCACGCTGTCGGGCGGCGAAGCGCAGCGAATCCGCCTCGCCACGCAGATCGGCTCCGGCCTCACCGGTGTGCTCTACGTGCTCGACGAGCCGAGCATCGGGCTGCACCAGCGCGACAACCGGCGTCTCATCGACACGCTCGTCGCGCTTCGCGATCTCGGCAACACGCTGATCGTCGTGGAGCACGACGAGGACACGATCCGCCACGCCGACTGGATCGTCGATATCGGCCCTGGCGCCGGCGTGAACGGCGGCACGGTCGTGCACTCGGGCAGCTACGCCGATCTCGTCAAGAACCCGCGTTCCCTCACCGGCGACTACCTGTCGGGCCGACGGGAGATCGCGATCCCGGCGCGTCGGCGGCCGATCGACCCCGAGCGGATGATCTCGGTCCAAGGTGCCGAGGCGAACAACCTGCGCGGCATCGACGTCGACTTCCCGCTCGGCACCTTCACAGCCGTCACCGGGGTGAGCGGCTCGGGCAAGTCCTCGCTCGTCAACGACATCCTCTACCGCGTGCTCGCCAACAGGCTGAACGGGGCGCGCAAGGTGCCCGGGAGGCATCGTCGCGTGACGGGCGTCGAACAGCTCGACAAGGTCGTGCACGTCGATCAGGCGCCGATCGGCCGTACGCCGCGTTCGAATCCCGCGACGTACACGGGCGTCTTCGACCGCATCCGCACGCTCTTCTCCGAGACGACCGAGGCGAAGGCCCGTGGCTACCTCCCGGGCCGATTCAGCTTCAACGTGAAGGGCGGGCGCTGCGAGGCATGCGCCGGCGACGGCACCATCAAGATCGAGATGAACTTCCTTCCCGACGTGTACGTGACGTGCGAGGTCTGCGGCGGAAAGCGGTACAACCGCGAGACGTTGCAGGTGCACTACAAGGGCAAGAACATCGCCGAGGTGCTCGAGATGCCGATCACCGAGGCGGCGGAGTTCTTCGAGCCGATCTCGGCGATCCACCGGTACCTGAAGACCCTCGTCGACGTCGGACTCGGCTACGTGCAGCTCGGCCAGAGTGCCACGACCCTGTCGGGCGGCGAGGCGCAGCGAGTGAAGCTCGCGACCGAGTTGCAGCGACGCTCCAGCGGCCGCAGCGTCTACGTGCTCGACGAGCCGACCACGGGGCTCCACTTCGAAGACGTGCGCAAGCTCCTGAAGGTGCTCGGCAAGCTGGTCGAAAAGGGCAATACGGTGATCGTCATCGAGCACAACCTCGACGTGATCAAGTCCGCCGACTGGGTCATCGACCTGGGGCCCGAGGGCGGCTCGGGCGGCGGCCAGGTGGTCGCGACCGGAACGCCCGAGCAGGTCGCCCGGGTGGGGGCGAGCCACACCGGGTACTTCCTGCGCGAGATCCTCGATGGGGCATCCGTGCAGGCAGAGGTCGCCAGCTGACGAGGATGAGCGACACCGTTCCGTATCGGCCGAAGGCGGGGGAGATCCCTATCGGGCCGGGCGTGTACCGATTCCTCGACGCGGATCGGCGTGTGCTGTACGTGGGCAAGGCGAAGAACCTCAGGGCCCGGCTCTCGAACTACTTCGCACCCCTGCGAACGCTGCACGAACGCACCCGCCGAATGGTGACCACCGCGGCGTCCGTCGAGTGGACGGTCGTGCAGAGCGACGTCGAGGCCCTGCAGCTCGAGATCACCTGGATCAACGAGCTGCATCCTCCCTTCAACGTCCGGTTCAAGGACGACAAGTCCTACCCGTACCTCGTCGTGACGCTCGCGGACGAGGCGCCCCGGGCCATGGTGTCGCGAAAGCGCGGCATCCCGGGGGCACGCTATTTCGGCCCGTACCCCAAGGTGTGGGCGGTGAACGAGACGCTCGACACCCTGATCAAGCTGTTCCCGATCCGAACCTGCAAGGACAGCGACTACCGCCGCGCGATGGCGAGCGGCAAACCCTGCTTCGCGGGTCAGATCGGCCGCTGCTTCGGCCCGTGCTCGGGCAGGGTGACCATCGAGGAGCATCGCGTCAACGTCGACCGGTTCGTGGCGTTCATGCAGAACCAGGACCCTCGGATCGTCGACGACCTCGACCGCGACATGCGAACCGCGGCCGCGGTGCAGGACTACGAGACGGCCGCACGCCGCCGTGATCAGCTGCAGGCGGCGACCGCGTTCTTCGAGAAGAGCGCGGTCGTGCTGGGCGAACGCGTCGACCTGGATGTCTTCGGCATCGAGCACGACGAGCTCGCCGCCGCCGTGCACCTGTTCATCGTGCGAGGCGGCCGGGTGCGGGGGGTGCGCTCGTGGACGGTCGACAAGGAACTCGACGTGCCGCTCGGCGAACTCGTCGACTCGGTCGTGCAGAACGCCTACGGCACCGACCTCAGCCCTGCGCGGGAGGTCGTCGTGCCCGAACTGCCCGACGACGCCGACGCGCTCGAGACGTGGCTGGGCGGCCTCGCCGGTCGCAAGGTGCAGCTGCGGGTGGCGCGCCGCGGAGACAAGGCCGCGCTGCTGTCCACCGCGACGCAGAACGCGAAGCAGGCACTCATGCTGTACAAGACCCGGCGAAGCGCGGACTTCACGACCCGATCGCGCGCGCTCGAGGACATCCAGGAGGCGCTCGGCATGGCCGATGCGCCCCTGCGCATCGAGTGCTTCGACGTGTCGCACCTCAGCGGCACGAACATCGTCGCATCGATGGTGGTCTTCGAAGACGGACTCCCGCGCAAGGACGAGTACCGCCGCTTCACGATCCCGAGCTCGATCGACGACACCGACTCGATCCACCAGGTGCTCACGCGGCGACTCGCCTACCTGGCCAAGCCCGCGGACGGAGCGACGGGTGCGGACTCCGGGGAGACCAGCGCCGGCGTCGACGAGGGCGACAGCGAGAGCTCGGATGCCGCGACATCCGAACGGCGCAAGAAATTCGCCTACCGCCCGAACCTGCTCGTGGTCGACGGTGGCGAACCGCAGGTTGCGGCGGCCGCCCGTGCCCTGGAGGAGTCGGGTGTCGACGGGATCTACCTGTGCGGCATCGCGAAGCGACTCGAGGAGATCTGGACGCCAGAGGCGGACTTCCCGGTGATCCTTCCGCGCAACAGCGACGCGCTCTTCCTCTTCCAGCGAGTGCGCGACGAGGCGCACCGCTTCGCGATCACCCACCAGCGTCAGCGTCGGAAGCGGGACATCGGGACGGTGCTCTCCGAGATCCCCGGTCTCGGCCCTGCACGGGTGAAGGAGTTGCTGAAGCACTTCGGATCCGTCACGCGCCTGCGTGCCGCCGCTGAATCGGACATCGCCGAGGTCAAGGGGATCGGGCCGGCCCTCGCGGCCACGGTGCATGCCCACCTTCACGCCTGAGGAGCGTCGGCACCCCGGTAGGCTGGGGTGCCGACGTGTCGACGCGCGGAAGGGGGTCCGAGACGATGGCAGCCGAGGGCGAGCAGCAGGAGATGCTCATCGTGACCGGGATGTCCGGTGCCGGGCGCTCCACCGTCGGGAATGCGCTCGAAGACCTCGACTGGTACGTCGTCGACAACCTGCCCCCGCAGATGCTGCGCCCGCTCGTCGAGCTCGTCGAACGGGCCGGTGCGTCGCTTCCGCGGATCGCGGCGGTCGTCGACATTCGCGGCCGGGATTTCTTCTCCGAACTGCAGGACATCATCCAGGCGCTTCGCACCGGGGTGAGCGTGAGGGTCGTCTTCCTCGACGCGACCGACGCGGTGCTCGTACGTCGATTCGAGTCGGTCCGTCGTCCGCATCCGTTGCAGGGCAACGGCACCCTGCTCGACGGCATCGGAGCGGAGCGCGCCCGCCTCGCCGAGCTGCGCGAATCGAGCGACATCGTCATCGACACCTCCGACCTCAACATCCACCAGCTCGCCACCCTGATCACCGAGACGTTCGCCGAGGAGGGCCACGCCGGCGTGCGGCTCACGCTGCTGAGCTTCGGCTACAAGTACGGCCTGCCCGCCGACGCCGATCTCGTCGTCGACGCCCGGTTCCTGCCGAACCCCTTCTGGATTCCCGAGCTGCGGCACCTCGACGGCGAGGACGCCGAAGTGTCGGAGTACGTACTCGACCAGGCCGGCGCCCGCGAGTTCATCGAGGCCTACGCGACCGCCCTCGAGCCGGTGATGGCGGGTTACCAGCGAGAGAACAAGCGACACGCGACCATCGCGGTCGGATGCACCGGCGGCAGGCATCGCTCCGTCGCGATCGTCCGCGAACTCGCCGATCGGCTCCGGCAGCTCCCGGGTGTGGTGGTCAACGTGAAGCATCGCGATCGCGGCCGTGAATGATCCGACCCTGCGACATGACGAACGGGAGGACGTGACGTGGCACTGACCGCGGACGTGAAAGAGGAGCTCGCGCGGGTGGACGTGTCGCGGACGAGCGCACGTGCCGCCGAGCTCGCCTCGGTACTGCGCTTCGCCGGCGGTCTGCACATCATCTCCGGCCG
Source organism: uncultured Actinomycetota bacterium (assembly GCA_963764435.1). Taxonomy (GTDB): domain Bacteria; phylum Actinomycetota; class Actinomycetes; order Actinomycetales; family Microbacteriaceae; genus Agromyces. The sequence continues at coordinate 536,492 of CAVXSL010000001.1, forward strand.
TATCGCAATCGAGGCGGAGCTCGATTCGCCCACCGTCGCGCGCCGCGTGACTCGCGATCTCGCGGAGCTCTACGGCGTGCGCCCGGATGTCTCCGTGATCTCCCCGTCCGGCATCCGCCGATCGAACCAGTACCTCGTGCGAGTCCTCGACGGTGGCGAGACGCTCGCACGCCAGACCGGCCTTCTCGATGCCCGCCGCCGGCCGGTTCGCGGGCTGCCCAACAAGCTCACGACCGGCTCGCGTGAGGAGGTCGCCGCCGTCTGGCGCGGCGCGTTCCTCGCACGCGGCAGCCTCACCGACCCGGGCCGGTCCGCAGCCCTCGAGGTGACCTGCCCCGGCAACGAGACCGCGATGGCGCTGGTGGGCGCGGCGGGGCGCCTCGGCATCTCTGCGAAAGCCCGTGAGGTGCGGGGCGTGCACCGCGTGGTCATCCGCGACGGCGAGGCCATCAGCTCGATGCTCGCGCTCATGGGCGCTACGGACACCGTGCGCAACTGGGAGGCGCTGCGCCAGCGCCGCGAGGTGCGCGCCACCGCGAATCGGCTCGTCAACTTCGACGACGCCAACCTGCGGCGCTCGGCCCAGGCCGCGGTGGCGGCCTGTGCGCGTGTCGAACGCGCCATGGAGCTGCTCGGCGACGACATCCCCGAGCATCTGAGGTATGCGGGGGAGCTGCGGCTCGCGCACCGCGAGGCGAGCCTCGACGAGCTCGGGCACCACGCGGATCCGCCCATGACCAAGGACGCGGTCGCGGGCCGCATCCGTCGACTGCTCGCGATGGCCGACAAGCGAGCAGCCGAGCTGGGAGTTCCGGGCACGGAGGCGAGCCTTCCCGCCGACCTCGAGGACGTCTGATCACGCTGCACGACACTGGGCGTCAACTCCGATAGCCCCATAGCCCATAGCGCCGCGGGCATAGACTCGTGGATGCAGCCGCGGAACACCGGGCAGTAGCCCGGATCGCCCGGCAATCTGACAAGGAGAAGCAATGGCTGACTACACCCTTCCCGATCTCCCGTACGACTACTCGGCGCTCGAGCCGTCGATCAGCGGCAAGATCATGGAGCTGCACCACGACAAGCACCACCAGGCCTACGTCACCGGCGCGAACACCGCCCTCACCCAGCTCGCCGAGGCGCGCGACTCGGGCAACCTCGCCAATGTCAACAAGGTGGAGAAGGACCTCGCGTTCAACCTCGGCGGCCACGTCAACCACTCGATCTTCTGGAGGAACCTCTCGCCCGACGGCGGCGACAGGCCCACCGGTGAGCTCGCCGCGGCGATCGACGAGCACTTCGGCTCGTTCGACAAGTTCCAGGCGCACTTCACCGCAACCGCGCTCGGGGTGCAGGGCTCCGGCTGGGCGGTGCTCGCATGGGATTCCCTCGGCCAGCGCCCCATCATCGTGCAGTTCTTCGACCAGCAGGGGAATCTCCCGGCCGGCATCGTCCCCCTGCTCATGCTCGACGTCTGGGAGCACGCGTACTACCTCGATTACCAGAACGTACGCGCCGACTACGTCAAGGCGTTCTGGAACATCGCGAACTGGGGCGATGCCCAGAGGCGTCTGTCCGCAGCACGCGAGAAGACTTCAGGCCTGCTGCTACTGTCGTAAGGGACGGTGTTCCCGGACCCGTCCGGGGACAACGCCGTCGTCCCGCTCACCCCGGAATCGCGCATTCGCGCACGTCAATTCAGGAGACATCCGTGTCCGTAAAGATCGGCATCAACGGCTTCGGCCGCATCGGCCGCAACTACCTCCGCGCCGTCCTCGCGCAGGGCGCCGACCTCGACGTCGTCGCGGTGAACGACCTCACCGACAACAAGACGCTCGCCCACCTGCTGAAGTACGACTCCGTCGCCGGCCGTCTCGACGCGTCGGTGGAGTACGACGACGAGCACATCATCGTCGGCGGCAAGGCCATCAAGGCGTTCGCGGAGCGCGACCCCGCGAACCTGCCGTGGGGCGAGCTCGGTGTCGACATCGTGATCGAGTCCACCGGGTTCTTCACGAAGGCTGACGCTGCGCGAAAGCACCTCGAGGCGGGCGCGAAGAAGGTCCTGATCTCGGCGCCCGCGAAGGATGAGGATGCCACGTTCGTCATGGGCGTCAACGAGGACACCTACGACCCCGAGACCCACCACATCATCTCGAACGCTTCCTGCACGACGAACTGCCTCGCGCCGCTCGCGAAGGTGTTCAACGATGCGTTCGGCATCGAGCGCGGGCTGATGACCACGGTGCACGCCTACACCGCCGACCAGAATCTCCAGGACGGCCCCCACAGGGACCTCAGGCGTGCGCGCGCAGCCGCCGTCAACATCGTCCCGACGTCGACCGGCGCTGCGAAGGCGCTCGGTCTCGTGCTGCCCGAGCTCCTCGGCAAGCTCGACGGCTTCGCGCTTCGCGTGCCCGTTCCCACCGGATCGATCACCGACCTCACGGTCACGGCGTCGCGCCCGGTCACGGTCGACGAGGTCAAAGCCGCGTACAAGGCCGCAGCCGAGGGTCCGATGAAGGGCCTCCTCAAGTACACCGAAGACGAGATCGTCTCGAGCGATATCGTCGGGCGACCCGCACTCCTGTATCTTCGACGCCGGCCTCACCCGCGTGATCGGCGACCAGGTGAAGCTGTCGGGGTGGTACGACAACGAGTGGGGCTACTCCCACCGGCTCGTCGACCTCACCGAGTACGTCGCCGAACGCCTCTGAATCGAGCCATCGTGACGCTGCGAACGATCGACACCCTCGGTCCGCTCGCCGGCAGGCGCGTCGTCGTCCGTTGTGACCTGAACGTCCCTCTCCAGGGCGGTGTCATCACGGACGACGGCCGCGTGCGGGCGTCCGTACCCACCCTCGAGGCCCTCGTGGGCCAGGGAGCCCGCGTGATCGTGATCTCCCACCTCGGGCGTCCCGACGGCGCGCCCGACCCGAAGTACAGCCTGGAGCCGGTGGCCGCACGCCTCGGCGAACTCATCGACGCCCCGGTCTCGTTCGCGACTGAGACGGTCGGTCCGGATGCCGCGGCCGCGGTCGACGCGCTCGGCGACGGCGAGGTGCTCGTGCTCGAGAACCTGCGGTTCTACCCGGGCGAGACCTCCAAGAACGAGGCGGAGCGCACGGCGTTCGCCGGCCAGCTCGCCGGTTTCGCCGACGCGGTCGTCTCCGACGGCTTCGGCGTGGTGCATCGTAAGCAGGCGAGCGTCTACGAGCTCGAGCAGCTGCGGCCGAGCGCTGCGGGCCACCTGATCGCGGCCGAGCTCGACGTGCTCGACCGGCTCACCGAGTCGCCCGAGCGACCCTACACGGTCGTGCTCGGCGGCTCGAAGGTGTCGGACAAGCTCGGCGTGATCGCCCACCTGCTTCCTCGCGTCAACGCGCTGCTGATCGGTGGCGGAATGCTCTTCACGTTCCTTGCGGCGCAGGGTCACAAGGTGGGCGCGAGCCTGCTCGAGTCCGATCAGATCGAGACCGTCAAGGGCTACCTCGCCGAAGCCGCGAGGCTCGGGGTGACCATCCTGCTGCCAACCGACGTGGTGGTGGCGGCGTCGTTCTCGGCGGACGCCGAGCATGTCGTCGCCCGGGCCGACGCCATCGAGGAGACGCCGTTCGGGGCATCCGGCATCGGTCTCGACATCGGACCCGACACATCGGCCGCATTCGCCGAGAGGATCAGGGCCTCGAAGACCGTCTTCTGGAACGGGCCGATGGGCGTCTTCGAGCTCGCGCCGTTCGCCGCGGGCACCCGGGTCATCGCCCAGGCGCTGACCGAGGTCGACGGGCTCAGCGTCGTCGGCGGCGGCGACTCCGCGGCGGCCGTCCGTCAGCTCGGCTTCGACGACGACGCCTTCGGGCACATCTCGACGGGCGGAGGCGCGAGCCTCGAGTTCCTCGAGGGCAAGAAGCTCCCTGGACTGGAGGTCCTCGGTTGGCAGTGACGCGCACCCCGTTCATCGCCGGGAACTGGAAGATGAACCTCGACCACCTGCAGGCCATCGCCTTCGTGCAGAAGCTGGCCTGGGCACTTGCTGACGCGAGGCACGACTTCGCCGACGCCGAGGTCGCGGTCTTCCCGCCCTTCACCGACCTGCGCTCGGTGCAGACTCTCGTGGCCGCCGACTCATTGCCGATCGGGTACGGTGCTCAGGATGTCTCGGCGCATGATTCAGGCGCCTACACCGGCGAGGTCTCGGGTGCATTCCTCTCGAAGCTGGACTGCACGTACGTCATCGTCGGCCACTCGGAGCGGCGCACCCTGCATCATGAGACGGACGCCCAGGTGAACGCCAAGGTGTCGGCCGCGCAACGCCATGGGCTGGTGCCGGTCATCTGCGTGGGGGAGACGGCCGAGGACCTCGAGGAGCACGGCCCGAGTGCGGTGCCCGTGAGGCAGCTGCGCACGGCGCTCGAGGGGGTCGACGGATCGAAGCCCCTCGTCGTCGCCTACGAGCCGGTCTGGGCGATCGGCTCCGGGGTGGCAGCGACTCCCGAGCAGGCCGAGCAGGTGGCTGCGGCGCTACGGGCACTGATCGCGGAGTTGCTGGGCGACGCGGCGGCGGAGTCGATCCGCATCCTCTACGGCGGATCGGTGAAGTCGGGCAACATCGCGTCGTTCCTTCGCGAGCCGAACGTCGATGGCGCGCTCGTCGGCGGGGCGAGCCTCGACATCGAGGAGTTCTCGAGCATCGTTCGATTCAAGAAGCACATCGTCGCCTGAGCGGACGGCCCCGGGCGTCGAGCGTTCCGTCCCCGAAGCCCCCGCCGCCGTTGCGGCTATACTCGATTGTCGGCACCGACCCCCTGTTTCGTGCCCGGAAAGGTTCCCCGTGGAGATTCTCCAGGTCGTCCTGCAGGTGCTGCTCGGTATCACGAGCCTCCTGTTGACGCTCCTCATCCTGCTGCACAAGGGCCGCGGCGGCGGTCTGTCCGACATGTTCGGCGGCGGCGTCACGTCGAGCCTCGGCGCGTCCGGTGTCGCCGAGCGCAACCTCAACCGGATCACGATCATCCTCGGACTCGTGTGGGTGACGTGCATCGTGGTGCTCGGCATCATCACGAAGTTCGACAGCGGAGTCTGACGAGGAGCCATGGCATCAGGGAATAGCGCCATCAGGGGCTCGCGTGTCGGCGCCGGCCCGATGGGAGAACAGGACCGCGGCTTCCACGCCGAACGCATCGCAGTGAGCTACTGGGACGCCCAGGGCAATGAGACCATTCGCCACTTCGCGGCGAGCCTCCCCGAGGAGGAGATCCCCGACGTCATCGACAGCCCCTCGACGGGTCTGCCGGCCGGTCGTGACAAGGACAATCCGCCGTCGGTGTCGAAGCTCGAGCCGTACAAGACGCACCTGGCCTACGTGAAGGAACGACGCACCGACGAGGAGGCCGCGGCGCTCCTCGAGGAGGCGCTCACGCAGCTTCGTGCGCGTCGCGGCCGGAGTGGGCCGCAGGACTGACCCGGAATCGGATCGCACGGGTTGAACACGGAGGGACCGGTCGCATCGATCGGTCCCTCCGGGCGTTCACGTGCGCTGCGGCGCGGGATCCGAACCGCGATCAGTAGTCGCGCGCGATGAGCGCCTCGGGCACCTCCGCCGCGGCATCCGCGTCGACGAAGAAGACCGTGCGGCGCCGGCCCTTGATGCCTGCGACGGGGACCTCGTCACGGCTCGCACCCGCGAGGGCGAGTCCGAGCGCGGACGCCTTGTCGGCACCCGCGAGCACCAGCCAGATGCGCTGCGACGAGTTGATCACCGGACGGGTGAGGGTGAGCCGTTCGGGCGGCGGCTTGGGCGAGTTGCGCACGGCGATGACCGTTCGATCGGCCACCTGGATGTCCGACCGGTACGGGAAGAGCGACGCGATGTGCCCGTCGGGCCCGACGCCGAGGAACGTGATGTCGAAGATGGGGAACTCCAGCCCGTCGACTCCGTGCTCGGACAGATCGGCAGCGTAGAGGTCAGCGGCCTCGTCGAGGCTCAGGCCCGAATCGGCGGCCGGAAAGGGATGCACGTTCTCATCGGGCAGATCGAGGTCGTCGAGAAGGGCGACACGCGCCTGCTCGTCGTTCCGCTCTGGATCGCGGGCGGGCAGCCACCGCTCGTCACCCCACCAGACATGCACGCGTGACCAGTCGATCGACGTCCGCGCCGGCGTCGCCGAAACCGCGTCGAGCACCGCCGAGCCCATCGATCCGCCCGTCAAGACGATGTGAGCCACGGCCTGCGTGTCGAGGATGTCGAGCATCTTCGTGATGAACCGCGCCGAGACGGAACTCGCCAGTGATGCCTTGTCGGGGTGGACGAGCACTCGCCGCTCATTCGTCATGCACGGACACCTTCGACCTTCGCGTCCAGGAGCAGGCTCAAACCGCTCGTGATGACTTCACCGTACAACTCATCGGGGTCGAGGCGGCGAAGTTCGTCGGCGAGGCAGTCGCGGAGATTGCGCCGAGGGAGCGCCACGTGGTGAACCGGCTGCCCGGGCTGGCGAAGTGTCGCCACACCCGGGATGTCGCGCACGAGTTCGATCGCGCCGCTCGCGCGTTCGAGGCGGACGCCCTCGATACCGTGCGAACCCGCCTCAGCCGGGGTGAGGACGCAGTCCGTGGGTGCGCCGAGTTCGAGCAGCAACCATGCTGCAAGCAGTGTCGTCGACGGTGAGTCGTTCGCCCCGGTCACCTGCACACCGGTGATCGGCTCGTACGGCGGCTGATCGAGCACTGCGGCAAGCTGAGCACGCCAGAGCGTGAGCCGCGTCCACGCGAAGTCCGCATCGCCTGGCAGGTAGCTCTCCGTGAGGGCGTGCAGGGAATCCTGCGGGTCGGGCTGGGTGGAGGCATCCGTGATGCGACGATGTGCGATGCGCCCGAGTGCCGCCTCTCCGGGCACGGCCGGTGACGCGCCGGGCCACCAGGTGACGACCGGGGCATCCGGCAGCAGCAGGCCCATGACGAGGCTCTCCTCGTCCTGTGCGGCGTCGCCGCACGCGCGGAGTACGATGACCTCGCTCGCGCCGGCGTCACCGCCGACTCGGATCTCGGCGTCGAGGCGCGCGGTGACGTCGGGCAGCTCGTGGGGATCGCTCGAGACCACGATGACGCGCATCGGATGCTCCCTCGACGCGTCGTTCGCGGCCTCGATCGCCTCCTCCTCACTGCCGGGTGACGTCGCGATCACGAGGGTCAGCACACGCCCGAGGGCGACGACGCCGCCTTCCTCGCGGATCTTGACCAGTGTCTTCGAGACCTGGCTCGTGGTGGTATCGGGCAGGTCGACGATCATGGGCGCCTCCAGCTTCGTCCGTCGCGGTGCAGGAGCTCGTCAGCCGAGCTCGGCCCCCAGGTGCCGGGCCGGTACTGCTCGGGCCGGCCCTGCGTCGTCCAGAACTCCTCGATCGGATCGAGGATCTTCCACGAGAGCTCGACCTCCCGCTGGCGCGGGAAGAGCGGCGGGTCGCCGAGCAGTACGTCGAGGATGAGTCGCTCGTACGCCTCGGGGCTCGCTTCGGTGAAGGCGTGACCGTAGCCGAAGTCCATCGTCACGTCGCGCACCTGCATGCCGGCACCAGGCACCTTGGAGCCGAAGCGGATCGTGACGCCCTCGTCGGGCTGCACACGGATCACCAGCGCGTTCTGGCCGAGCTCCGACGTCTGGCTGTCGGCGAACACCTGCTGGGGCGCCCGCTTGAAGACGACGGCGATCTCGGTCACGCGACGCCCCAGGCGCTTGCCCGCTCGAAGGTAGAACGGAACCCCGGCCCAGCGCCGGGTGCCGATGAGCAGTTTCATGGCCGCATACGTCTCGGTCGTGGAGTCGGGGTCGATCCCCTCCTCCTCGAGGTAGCCGACGACCTTCTCGCCGCCCTGCCATCCTCCCGTGTACTGGCCGCGGGCCGTGCCGGTCGCGAGGTCGCCGGGCAACCGCACGGCGGCGAGGATCTTCTCCTTCTCGGCACGCAGGTCCGCGGCGTCGAACGAGATCGGCTCCTCCATCGCGGTGAGGGCGAGGAGCTGCAGCAGGTGGTTCTGGATGACGTCGCGCGCCGCGCCGATTCCGTCGTAGTAGCCGGCGCGACCGCCGACGCCGATGTCCTCTGCCATGGTGATCTGCACGTGATCGACGTAGTTCGCGTTCCAGATCGGCTCGTACAGCTGGTTGGCGAACCGCAACGCGAGGATGTTCTGGACCGTCTCCTTGCCGAGGTAGTGGTCGATGCGGAACACGGTGTCGGGCGGGAACACGGACGCGACCACGTCGTTGAGTTCTCGCGCGGACTGCAGGTCGGAACCGAACGGCTTCTCGATCACCACGCGCCGCCACTGACCGTCGCGCTGCTCGGTCAGTCCCGAGCGCTTCAGCTGCTCGATGACCTGGGGAAAGGACTTCGGCGGGATGGAGAGATAGAACGCGTGGTTGCCCATCGTCCCGCGCTCGCGGTCGAGCTCCTGGACGACGGCGTGCAGGCGGTCGAAGGCCGCATCGTCGTCGAAGTCGCCTCGAACGAATCGGACCCCGTGGGAGAGCTGCTCCCATACGTTCTCATGGAAGTCGGTGCGGGCGTACTCCTTGACCGAGTCGTGGACGACCTGTTCGAAGTCCTGGTCGTCCCAATCCCGCCGTGCGAACCCGACCAACGCGAACCCCGGCGGCAGGAGCCCCCGATTCGCGAGATCGTAGACCGCAGGCATGAGCTTCTTGCGGGCCAGGTCGCCGGTCACGCCGAAGATGATGAGGCTGGAGGGCCCGGCGATCCGGTTGAGCCGGTAGTCGACCGGGGAACGCAGCGGATTGTGGTGTGCCGTGATCTCTGTCGGAGCCATGCGGAGCCACTCCTGGATCAGCCGACGGCGTCGAACAGGGTCGGAATGTTCGCGGCGGGATCGGTCAGCGTGAGGGTGAGCACGGGCCGGCCGTGCTCGGCGAGCACGCTGGCGTCACCTGACGCCTGTGCGGCGATGAGCTCGCCGAACGTGAAGGGGCGTCCGGGGATTTCGAGGTCCTCCGCGGGCACCTGGGTGATCTGCAGGAACACTCCGATCGCCGGGCCGCCCTTGTGGAACTGACCTGTCGAGTGCAGGAACCGCGGTCCCCACCCGAAGGTGATCGGTCGGCCGGCTCGGGCAGCGAGCAGGTCGCGGATTCGTGCGAGCTCGGGATGCGCGACCCGGTCGACGTAGGCCTGCACCGACAGGTAGCCGTTCGGGGGAAGCTCCTCGAGCAGTACGTCGATCGCCGAGACGAGATCGCTCGACGCCCCGATCACCTCGGGAGTGCCACGCACCTCGATGCCGTCAGCGACGAATGCCGCCGGAATGGGCTCGGGTCTGGCATCGAGCAGGCCGCGCGCGGCGATCTTCGCGGACTCGACGTCAGGCTGGTCGAACGGGTTGATGCCGAGGATGCGCCCCGCGACGGCGGTGGCGTACTCCCACACCAGCAGCTGCGCGCCGAGCGTTCCCGAGACGCGGATCTCGCCCGACGGGTCGTCCGAGAAGATCTCGTCGCCCGCGTCGTCCACGAGGCGCACCACCTGCAGGTCGGGCAAGGCGGCCGTCAGTTCGGGCGCGCTGGGGTCGAGCACAACGGGCAGGATGCCGGTGCCCTCCTTACCCGTCGATTCGGCGATGAGCTGCTCGGCCCAGTCGGCGAACCCCATGATGTGCGTGCCGTCGGCGACGATCGCGAGCTTGTCGCGCAGCGGAGCGTTCGCCGACATCGCGGCGCCGAGCACGAGCCCGGGGTTGTCCGGACTGTCGATCGCGAGGGAGAGCTCGATGGTCTCCGCCTCATCGAGGATCTCGGCGATGTCGGCGCCCGCGAGCCCTGACGGCACGAGGCCGAACGCGGTGAGTGCCGAGTACCGGCCGCCCACCGTGGGGTCGGCGTTGAACACGCGGTATCCGGCGGCCCGGGCCGATTCGTCGAGCGGCGAGCCCGGGTCGGTCACGACGACGATGCGGGTCGCCGGGTCGATGCCGTTGTCGCGGAAGGCCTGCTCGTACGCGCGGCGCTGGCTGTCGGTCTCCACGGTCGAACCGGACTTCGACGACACGACGAGCGCGGTCTCGGCGAGCCGATCCGCGAGAGCGGCGCGCACCTGGCCGGGCTCCGTCGAGTCGAGCACGGTGAGCTCCACCCGCGCGGTGCGCGTGATGACCTCGGGAGCGAGCGAGGAGCCGCCCATGCCGGCGAGCACGATGTGCGTGACGCCGTCCGCCTCGAGCTGCTCGCGAAGTGCCTCGATCTCAGGCACGAGGGGCCGCGACACGGCGACGGCCTCGGTCCAGCCGAGGCGCTTCGACGCCTCCTGCTCGGCAGCCGGGCCCCAGAGCGCGGGGTCCTGGGCTGTGATGCCACTGGCGATCAGGTCGGAGACGAGGCCGGGCACGGTACGGCGGACCGCGTCGGCGGCGGCACCGCTGACGGAGATGCGAAAGCTCATGCCGCCGCCTCCAGCGCGCCGCGGACGGTGTCGAGCAGCTCATGCCACGACACGATGAACTTGTCGACGCCCTCATCCTCGAGTACTGCGGTCACGTCGTCGTAGTCGATGCCCACTCGTGCGAGCGCTTCGAGCGCGGCCGCGGCCTCGGCATAGGCGCCGGTGACGGTGTCGCCGCGGATCTCCGCGTGGTCGAAGGTGGCCTCGAGTGTCTTCTCGGGCATCGTGTTGACGACACCCGGAGCGACGAGCTCGGTGACGTAGAGCGTGTCGGGCAGCGACGGGTCCTTGACACCCGTCGAGGCCCAGAGCGGGCGCTGCCGATTGGCACCGGCCGCGAGGAGTGCGGTCGCGCGTTCGCCGCTGAACACCTGCTCGTACAGCTCGTAGGCGAGTCGGGCGTTGGCCACGCCCGCCGTGCCCTTCAGTGCGAGGGCCTCGTCGGTGCCGATCGCGACGAGTCGCTTGTCGACCTCGGTGTCGACACGCGAGACGAAGAACGAGGCGACCGAGTGGATGGTGGAGAGATCGATGCCGGCGGCGCTCGCCCGTTCGAGCCCGGCGAGGTACGCGTCCATCACCTGGCGGTGGCGCTCGAGGCTGAAGATGAGCGTGACGTTGACGCTGATGCCCGCGCCGATCGCCGCGGTGATCGCGTCGAGGCCCTCGACGGTGGCCGGGATCTTGATCATCACATTGGGTCGGCCGACCTTGTCCCACAGGGCATGGGCCTGCTCGATGGTGCGTGCGGTGTCGCGCGCGAGATCGGGAGCGACCTCGATCGACACGCGGCCGTCATATCCGCCGGTCGCGTCATATACCGGACGGAGAATATCGGCCGCGTCGCGGACGTCGTCGGTCGTGATCTCGAACACCGCGGTGTCGACGTCGGCGCCCGCCCCGGCGAGCGCGTGCAGCTGCGCCTGGTAGCCGTCGCCCTTCGCGAGCGCGCCGGCGAAGATGGTCGGGTTCGTGGTGACGCCGACGACGTCGCGCTCGGCGATCAGCCACGCCAGGCCGCCCGAGGTGATGCGATTGCGGGACAGGTCATCGAGCCAGATGCTGACGCCGGCTTCGGCGAGCGCGGCGGTGGGTGTGTTGGTGCTCATGGGTGTCTCCTTCGTGCGCGCGTCAGGCCGACGCGAGCGTCTCCTTGGCGGCGGCGACGACGGCGTCCGTCGTGATGCCGAACTCGCGGAACAGGGTCTTGTAGTCGGCGGAGGCGCCGAAGTGCTCGATCGACACGCTCCTGCCGCGGTCGCCGACGTAGGCGCGCCACGTGAGCGCGACGCCGGCCTCGACCGACACGCGGGCGGTGACGTCGGCGGGAAGCACGGACTCGCGGTAGGCGGCATCCTGCTGCTCGAACCACTCGAGGCTCGGCGCGGACACGACACGCGCCTGGATGCCCTCGGCAGCCAGCCGCTCACGCGCGGCGACGGCGAGTTGCACCTCGGAGCCGGTGGCGATGATGATGACCTCGGGCGTTCCCGACGGCGCCTCGGCGAGCACGTAGGCGCCCCTGATCACACCCGCCGCCGAGGCGAGGGTGTCGCCGGATGCCGCGCCGTCGCCGCGCTCGAACACGGGCACGTTCTGGCGGGTGAGCGCGATGCCCACCGGGCCGTCGTGGCGCCTCAGGATCTCGAGCCACGCGACGGCCACCTCGTTCGCGTCGGCGGGGCGCACGACCGTGAATCCGGGAATCGCGCGCAGCGAGGCGAGCTGCTCGATCGGCTGGTGCGTCGGGCCGTCCTCCCCGAGCGCGACCGAGTCGTGCGTCCACACGAAGATCGACGGGATCCGCATGAGCGCCGAGATCCGCACCGCCGGGCGCATGTAGTCGCTGAAGATGAGGAAGGTGCCGCCGAACGGGCGCGTGGGGCCGTGCAATACGATGCCGTTCACGATCGCACGCCATGGCGTGCTCGCGGATGCCGAAGTGCAGCACGCGGCCGTAGGGGTTGCCGGGGAACTCGTGCGTCGAGTGCTCCGTGGGGATGAACGAGGCCGCACCGTTGATCGTCGTCAGGTTGGATTCGGCGAGGTCGGCCGACCCGCCCCAGAATTCGGGCAGCACGCCCGCGAGGGCGTTGATGACCTTGCCGGACGCCGCGCGCGTGGAGAGCTCGGTGCCGCCCTCGAATCCGGGCAGCACGGACTCGACGTCGGCCGGGAGCGCATGAGCCTCGAGGCGGTCGAGCAGCGACTTGCGCTCGGGGTTGGCCGCCGCCCACGCGTCGAACGCCACCTGCCACTCGGCGTGCGCGACGGCGCCCCGCTCCCGGGCCTCGCGGGTGTGCTCGAGCACGTCCTCCGCGACGACGAAGTTCTGCTCGGGGTCGAAGCCGAGCACCTCCTTGGTCGCGGCCAGCTCGGCGGCGCCGAGGGCGGAGCCGTGGATCTTGCCGGTGTTCTGCTTGCCCGGGCTCGGCCAGCCGATGATCGTCTTCAGGATGATGATCGAGGGCCTCGACGTCTCGCCTTGGGCGGCTTCGATCGCGCGATGCAGCTCGGCGACGTCCTCGACGTACTCGCCCGTCTTCTTCCAGTCGACGGTCTGCACGTGCCAGCCGTAGGCCTCATAGCGCTCGGCCACGTCCTCGGTGAACGCGATGTTCGTGTCGTCCTCGATGGAGATCTGGTTGGAGTCGTAGATGACGACGAGGTTGCCGAGCTGCTGGTGTCCGGCGAGCGAGGACGCCTCGCTGGTCACGCCCTCCTCGAGGTCGCCGTCGCTCGCGATGACGTAGATGAAGTGGTCGAACGGGCTGGTGCCCGCCGGGGCATCCGGATCGAAGAGGCCCCGCTCGTAGCGAGCGGCGTAGGCGAAGCCGACGGACGATGAGAGGCCCTGGCCGAGCGGGCCGGTGGTGATCTCGACGCCGGGGGTGTGACGGAACTCGGGGTGGCCGGGCGTCCTCGAACCCCACGTGCGGAGCGCCTTGAGGTCGTCGAGCTCGAGGCCGGAGCCTTCGAAGTAGAGCTGAACATACTGCGTCGAGCGAGCTGTGGCCCGCGGAGAGGACGAAGCGGTCGCGCCCCAGCCAGGTCGTGTCGTTCGGGTCACGGCGCATGACCTTCTGGAAGAGGAGGTAGGCCGCGGGAGCCAGGCTCATCGCGGTGCCGGGGTGCCCATTGCCGACCTTCTCGACGGCGTCGGCCGCGAGGACGCGCGCCGTGTCGACCGCGCGATCGTCGATGGGTTCCCACTGCAGATTGGCCACGAGGTGCTGTTCCTTCCGATCGTGACGGCGTCGGAACCCGTCCGGCCCGACCCGCCGAGGACGTTGCGGCGCAGGTCCGCCAGGCGGTGGATTCGGCCGGGCAGCGTGCTGGACGCCGGCTCCGTCGAACCCGCGTGGCCGGGCGCGCAATCCCCAGTATATGGACTGGGGCGAGCCCCTGTGTCGGGCTGCGACGCACACGCGAGTCCGCGTGATGTGGGGCGGAAAGCGCATTCCGAATCCGCGGGCGACGGGCATGGCCTAGAATCGACACCGGGTCGCGCGGAGTCATCGGTACGTGCCCGCGCCCGGAAGAGGAACGATGCAGACAGCCGTGCACACTCGCGAGTCGCGTCCGGCGACGACGGTACGGCGCAAGTTCGCGGCGTACCTCGCGCTCACGAAGCCGCGCGTGATCGAACTGCTGCTGGTGGTCACCGCGCCCACCATGATCCTCGCGCAGAACGGGCTTCCCGACCTCTGGCTGCTCATCGCCACGCTCATCGGCGGCGCCATGAGCGCCGGGTCCGCGGGTGCGTTCAACTGCTACATCGACCGCGACATCGACCGCGTCATGAAGCGCACCAGGGGCCGCCCGCTCGTGACCGGGGAACTCACGGACCGCGAGGCGCTCGTCTTCGCATACGGGCTCGGGGCGGCATCCATCGCCTGGCTCTGGATCTTCACCAACTGGCTGGCCGCGGCACTCTCATTCGTCGCGATCCTGCTCTACGTGGTGCTCTACAGCCTCATCCTGAAGCGCCGCACGTCGCAGAACATCGTGTGGGGCGGCGTCGCGGGGTGCATGCCGGTCCTCATCGGCTGGGCCGCCGTCACCGGCAGCCTGACGTGGACGCCGTTCATCCTGTTCCTCATCATCTTCCTGTGGACGCCGCCGCATTACTGGCCGCTGTCCATGAAGTACCGGGACGACTACGCCGCCGCGGGCGTGCCGATGCTCGCCGTGGTGCGCGGCCGCGCGCAGGTCGGCCTCCAGGTCATCCTCTACGCGTGGGCCACCGTGGCCTGCTCGCTGCTGCTCATCCCGGTGGCCGGCATGGGGCTGGTCTATTCGACCGTCGCCGTCGTCATCGGCGTGTGGTTCATCTACGAGACGCATCGCCTCTACAACCTCGCCATCCGCCACGAGAAGGTCTCGCCGATGCGGGTCTTCCACGGCTCGATCGTGTACCTCTCGCTCCTGTTCCTCGCGATCGGGATCGATCCGCTGCTGCCGTTCTGAGTCGCGAGCGGATGCCGCGCCGCTGCCGACGAGGGCGGCCGGTCGGAGCGCGCGCGTTCGGCGGCGCACACGCCGCCGCCTCCGAGGGTGTCTTGCGACGTACGGTTGCGTCGTCGAGGCCCGGCGCACCGCGGTCGGATGGGTAGTCAACGCCCACGCAATGGCGAGAGGTTGTCCTCCACCTCCGCAGATGCCGTGCGGGTGCGACGCTCGCGGATCGCAGCGCGGGCGCGTTGCACACCTCCGTCGATGGCATGCGGACCTTGGCTCGATCCGGATGACTGTCCTTGGCGTCTTCGGACGCGCCCTCGCCGCACCCGACCAGCGTCAGCGCCAGGCGGCGACAAGGCGGAGGTGGCCGATGGGGCGTGCGCGAATGTTCATGAACTTGGTCCTGCCTTTCAATGGGACGTGCATGACGCGCTTCACACTTCCGCGCACGCAGGTCGCCGAATCGGGTGACGCACCTGATGATCGGCTCGGACGAACCCCTGACTCTCCACGTCGAGCCGATGCCACACTGTAGTGGTGGCCGTGCCACCCGAGGTGATCCTCGCACGGTGCTGGTCGGACGTCGGGCGTAGGAGCTCGGCGATCATCCGTTCGCTCCTCGACCGATCCGTCGGAGGGGGAGGCGCAGGCCACTGCTCGTCACCGGGCGATGCCGGGCGTCGGAAAGACCGCGCTCGTCACCCGTTCGTGCGCCGGACCGTGGCGCCACGTCCGCGGTGTTTTTCGGTGCGTGCCTTCCGCTGACGTCGATGTCCATCCCCTTCCTGGCGATCCGCTCGGCCCTGCGCGATTGGATCGGAGCTCGAGCACTGCTGGGATCGTGCCGATGTCGAGCGGAGACGAACGCGATTTCACCGCTCCGGTTCGATGCGTGGCTCGACACGACGATGCGCGGACGAAGCATGTCGATCCTGGTCGTCGACGATCGTGCAGTGGGCCGACCGCACGTACGCTCGACGCGCTCATGTACGTCATCGCGGGCCCGGCGGGCCGTCCCTTGGCGGTGGTCGCCACTCTCCGGTCGGGGGAGGTCGGATCGAGCCATCCCGCTGGAGCGCTGGTTGGCCGATATCAGGCGCCTGCCGCGGGTCACCTCGAACTGGTCCTCGGCCCGCTCGATCGCGCCGGGCACAGCCGACGCAGATCTGGAATCTGCTCGTCGGCGGCAGTTCCGCACCAATCCCTCGTGGACGACGTCTTCGGCCGGACGCCACGGCAACCCGTACTTCACCAGGCTGATGGTCGTCGGGCTCTGCCTGCCGGACGCCCGCGTCGGCGCCGACAGCGTTCCCGACCGATCTCAGCTCTGCCGTTCTACAGTCATGGTTCCGACTCTCAATCGGCGACCCGACGGCGTCGCGGACCGTACTGGCGGTCGGCGGGCGGCGCGATGCGCGCCGGACGACCTGGCCGAGGTCATCGGCGAGGGTGCCGACACCGAGACGATTCGATAACGGCTCGGTTGACGAGGCGGTGGACGTCCGGGACGGTCGACCTGCTCGACGAGGACGGCTCCTACTGGTTCCACCACCCCATGAACGCCGAGGTGCTCGCGGCCGCCCTCGCCAGACGACGATCGAAGGGATCTCGCATCGCCGGTTCGCGGACATGATCGAGCGACGCGACCTGGATCAACGCTTGGCCGTCGGCGAGCCTGGGTCGTCCGATGCTCCGTCATCCGTCTCCTCGGCTGTCGCCATCGCCGATCACCGGTATCGCCGCGGGTGAGATGCGGGCTGCCTTCGACTGGGCCCTGCTTGCCGCGGACGCCGCCGGCGCGGCGGCTGGATCCGCCGAGCGCGTCGCGGCTGCTCTGCATGCGGTGCGGCGGAGATGAACGGTTTCGCTTCCGAGGCAGGGAGTCGCTCGCTCGAGTCGGTGCTTCTGGCGTCTCCGGCGGATCGGCGGCGGACGTCGGGATTGTCACGGCCGAGGAACTCGAGGCCGTCGAGAAGCTCCTCGAGCGCGTGGATCCCCACGTCGAGGCCCCGCTCGTGTCGCGTCGGAACTGCGGGTGCGCCGGATGCGAGTCTGAGGTTCATCCACCGGCCTGGAGTTCATCGATGGTCGAGGATCTGCAGGAGGCAGTCCGCCTCGCGATCCGGCGCACCCGGCGAGTCCTGAGTACGTGATCGCGCTGGCAGAGCTCTCCCACGCCGAACTGTGGAACGGGCGTCGCCGCGAGGCCGACGAGCACGCACGTGATCGCAGTGGCGCGTCGCACGCAAGACCGGTGATCGCCGCGCGCTGGCATATGGCGCTCGCCGCTCGGATCGATGACAGCCGAAGCGGCGGGCGACGACGCCTCGGCGAGGACCCTCGGCGGAGGAAGCAATCGCCCCCGCACTGCTAGTGCGGGCGACTGGTGGGCCTACGTGAACGTGCCGTTCTGCGCATCGCGAACTCGGTCGCAGCTTGGTCGACGAGATTCGTACGCGTCGAACATGCGGTGAGTACCGCATGGAGCTGGAGTTCGCGCATGGCGGCTCCGCACCCCTACCTCGCCTGGCTCTCGGCAGTTCGAGGCGGCGGCGTGGCTGGTCAGCGGGCAGCTGGCACGGATGTCGCGCAACGCGCTCCGCGTTGCGTTCGGCTCCGAACCCCGGGCCGCTCGGCGGACGCCCAGGCTCGCCTGGTGGCGGCGCGGCTTGCCACGCTGCAGGGTCGCCAGGCAGAGGCTGAAGGCCACTTCGGCACGGGTGGACGAACTCTTCGTAGACGGATCCGCATTCCTCGCGTCTCGAGTTCGACGCGGTGCGCACGGAGGTTCGACTCGGCGCTGCGCGACTGGAGCGGGAGCATACGAAGCAGCGATGACCGGGCTCGCGAGGTCGTGGTGGCCGCCGGTCATGTCTCGAGTGGCTCGTGCCACTGGCCGCCCGCGCACTGCAGATGAGCGCATCAGGCGGCGCGAGACGCCGGAGACGAGTCTCGAAGTGACACACCGAGCCGTCGAACAACTCGCTGCGGCCTTTCCGCGCATCCGACACAATGTGGGGCCGGATGACCAGAGATCATGCGGCGTCCAGACATGCCGCGCTGGAGGCGCTCTATCAGCGCCGAACTTTCTCGAGCACGCGCCGGACGAGCATGAGGCTGATGGAGTGGTTGGCCGCTGCCGATGCATGTGCGGCTGGCCGGCTCGCCTGGGAAGAGGCCTACTGCACGGTGGCGTGCTGCTGAGTTCGCTGCTCGGCCGCGGTCGAGATCGCCGCGCAGGTGCGGAGCTACTTCGACTCGCCCTGCAGTTGCGCAGTTCGACTCCAGGCCCGGCCGGTCGAAGATGAGCTTCGCGACCTGGCGCGGCGCGCACGGATCCAGATCGAGGAGCCGTCACCCGCGGCATCCGACGTACCCGCCGCGCTCCACGGCTTGACCGCACGAGAGCGCGAGGTGCTCGACCTCATCGCCGTCGGCCGCACCTACTCCGAGATCGCGCGCACCCTGATGATCAGCGAGAAGACGGTGAGCACGCATGTCTCGCACATGCTCGCGAAGACCGGCACGGCCAACCGCGTGGAACTCGCCCGGCTGGTCCACCGCCTCGCAACCGATCGCGATCCGACCGGCTAGTCGATGATCCGGTCGTCGTCGTGCGCGGCATAGAACGACGACTGGCGCCGCATGATCTCGGCCATGCCAGTGCTGCGATCCAGCCGTAGACGGTGCCGGGGAAGTCGAGCGCCTGCTGCGATCGCCCAGATCTCCTCGTGCCGGTCGGGGGAGAAGAGCTGCGCCGGCGTCCCGACCGCCATCCAGCCGATCGGCACGACCGTGCCCGGTTCGAGGGTCGTGTTCACCTGCACGACGCCGTTGATGCGCACCTCGGCGCCCTCGCCGATCACGGCGCCGGGGAACACCGACGCTCCCGTCGCGATGAACGCGCGGTCGCCGATCGTGCCGCCGTTCACGTGCGCGTGCGGCCCGACCGTGCGACCCGAACCGATGCGCCGCGCACGCCCGCGGTGCCTCACGATCACCACGTCGCCCGACACGATCGCGCCCGGCGCGACCGTGGCCCCCGGGTCGATGCGCGGCGAGCGCCCGCGGTGCTCGATCCTCATGCGCCGACGGATGCCTCCACCGGCCGGTCGGCGGAGACCGGTCGCTTCAGCCGCAGTACCACGACCGTCATCGCGGCGGCGGTCAACGCGGCGAGCACCATGTGCACGCCGACCGCGAGCGGCGGGAGGCCGTTGCGTGCCTGGTACAGGCCGACCGCGATCTGCACCAGCTCGACCGCGAGGAGCACGACGATCCAGCGGAGGGTGGGAGGCGCAGGCGCCAGGCGCCGACGAGCAACCCGATCGTGAGCGCCAGCAGCGCGTAGCCCGGCCAGGCGTGCACGTGCTCGAGGAGCTCGGCCTCGAAGCCGTTGCGGCCGGCCGCGGCATCGCCCGAATGCGGTCCGGCGCCGGTCGTGAGGATGCCGAACACGATCGTCAGCGCGAGCACCGCCGTCGTGGCGTGCGTGAGGCCGGCGTACCACCCGGGCACTGCGAGCTCCCGGGGGCCGGGCGCTGCGTCCATGCGCACGATGAAGGCGGCGCACACGCACACGAGCATCAGCGACGAGACGTAGTGGAACCCGACGATGAACGGGTTGAGACCGGTCCAGACGGTGATGCCGCCGACGAACGCCTGTGCGACGACACCGGCGCCGACGATGAACGCGAGCACGAACAGGTCGCGTCGCTGCCGGCGGATCCGCCAGACGAGCACGAACAGCACGAGGGCCACGATCCCGACGACGCCGGTCATCAGCCGGTTGCCGAACTCGATGAGGGAGTGGTAGCCGAGCTCCTCGGTGGGTACGAGCGAATCGGCCGTGCAGGTCGGCCAGGTGGGGCATCCGAGACCCGAACCGGTGAGCCGTACGGCGCCACCGGTGGCGATGATCGTCGTCTGCGCGACGAACGAGAGCCAGGCGAAGAAGCGGATCCGCCCGTCGACTCGATCGGGCAGCCACTCGGTGAAGCGAATCACGCTGGTCGGTCCTGATCCGGGTCGCACTGTGACGGGACTGGGAGATCCGACCAGCCGGCAGTGCGACCCTATAGACTTGAGGGGTTGGAGATTCCCGCGAGGCGCGCGCCATTACGCGATGCGGGTTCCCAGACATCTTAGGTTCGCATTGGAACCGCCCGCACATCATCGCCCGCTCACCGAGCACCTCGACTCGCAAGGGGCATGAGCCGGACTGATAGCCGGTCGCACGGGAGGAGAAGAGGGAGAACATGACGGACGTACTGATCGACCGCCCAGAACTCGAAGGGCTCGGCACGTACGAGTTCGGCTGGGCCGACTCCGACGTCGCCGGCACATCCGCCCGACGCGGCATCTCGCCGGAGGTGGTCGCCGACATCTCGCGGCTGAAGGACGAGCCCGAGTGGATGCTCCAGCGCCGCCAGCGTGCGCTGCAGCTCTTCGAGCGCAAGCCCATGCCGACTTGGGGTGCCGACCTGTCGGAGATCGACTTCGACAACATCAAGTACTTCGTCCGTTCGACCGAGAAGCAGGCCCAGACCTGGGAAGACCTGCCCGACGACATCAAGAACACCTATGAGAAGCTCGGCATCCCCGAGGCAGAACGCCAGCGACTCGTCGCAGGCGTCGCCGCGCAGTACGAGTCCGAGGTGGTCTACCACCAGATCAACGAGGAGCTCGAGCGCCAGGGCGTCATCTTCATGGACACGGACACCGCGCTCCGCGAGCATCCCGAGTTCTTCGAGGAGTACTTCGGCACGGTGATCCCCGCAGGCGACAACAAGTTCGCCGCCCTGAACACGGCGGTCTGGTCGGGCGGCTCGTTCGTCTACGTGCCCCCCGGCGTCCACGTCGAGATCCCGTTGCAGGCCTACTTCCGCATCAACACCGAGAACATGGGCCAGTTCGAGCGAACGCTCATCATCGCCGACGAGGGCTCCTACGTGCACTACATCGAGGGCTGCACGGCGCCCATCTACAAGTCGGACTCGCTGCACTCGGCAGTCGTCGAGATCATCGTGAAGAAGAACGCCCGCGTGCGCTACACGACCATCCAGAACTGGTCGAACAACGTGTACAACCTCGTCACCAAGCGCGCTACGGCCGCCGAGGGCGCCACCATGGAGTGGATCGACGGCAACATCGGCTCGAAGGTCACGATGAAGTACCCGTCGATCTTCCTCATGGGCGAGCACGCCAAGGGCGAGACCCTGTCGGTCGCCTTCGCGGGCCCCGGCCAGCACCAGGACGCCGGCGCGAAGATGATCCACATGGCGCCGTACACGCAGTCGTCGATCGTGTCGAAGTCGATCGCACGCGGCGGTGGCCGTGCGGGCTACCGCGGCGAGGTGCGCGTCGATGCGAACGCGCACCACTCGGCCAACACGGTGCGCTGCGACGCGCTGCTCGTCGACACGATCTCCCGCTCCGACACGTACCCTTCGATCGACATCAGCGTCGACGACGTGCACCTCGGCCACGAGGCCACGGTGTCGAAGGTGAGCGAGGAGCAGCTCTTCTACCTCATGTCCCGCGGCCTCCCCGAAGACGAGGCCATGGCGATGATCGTGCGCGGCTTCATCGAGCCCATCGCGCGCGAGCTCCCCATGGAGTACGCGATGGAACTCAACAAGCTCATCGAGATGGGCATGGAAGGAAGCGTCGGATGACCTTCCTCCTGACGTCGAAAGGTAGTGTCGGCTAAGACATGACCGCCGCAACGCAGAGCACAGCCATGCCCACCGCCGAGCAGCACGGATTCCGACCGCACTCCGATGGCGCCGTGGTGCCCGTGCAGACGCGCTCCGAGCGCTTCCGCTCGGTGAACGTCGAGGACTTCCCGCCCGTCACCGGCCGCGAGCACGAGTGGAAGCTCTCGCCCGTCGCCGTCTTCGCCGACCTGACCGGCGGGGAGCTCGACGGCTCACGGGTCGAGATCGAGACCGCCCTTCGAGGGCGTCTCGACGGCACGGATGCCGCGGGCGTCGAGGTCTCGTGGATCGCCCGTGACGACGCCCGCATCGGGCGCACCGGCATCCCCGAGGAGCGCGCCTCGGCGAACGCGTGGTCCAGCTTCGGCGAGGCGCTCTACATCACGGTGACCGGAGAGGAGGAGAAGACCGCCGTGGTCACGCGCCACGGGCTCGGCACCGCACCTCGCGCGGCGCACACCGTGATCGAGGCGGCCCCGAACAGCCGAGCACTCATCGTGCTGCGGGGTGCCGGCGACGCCCGACTGAGCGAGAACGTCGAGATCGTCGTCGGCGAGGGCGCTTCGCTCACCGTCGTGTCCCTCCAGGAGTGGAGCGACGACGCCGTGCACCTCGCGAGCCACTTCGCGCGCCTCGGCCGTGACTCGTTCCTCAAGCACATCGTCGTCTCCCTCGGCGGCAAGGTCGTGCGGGTCAACCCGTCCACCCACCTCGCGGAGCAGGGCTCTGACGTGGAGGCCCTCGGCCTCTACTTCGCCGATGCCGGCCAGCATCTGGAGCAGCAGGTCTTCGTGCACCACGACGCACCGCACACCCGCTCGCGCGTGACCTACAAGGGCGCCCTCCAGGGCGCGGGTGCGCGCACCGTCTGGGTCGGCGACGTGCTCATCGGCAACGTCGCGGTCGGAACCGACAGCTACGAACAGAACCGCAACCTCGTGCTCACCGACGGCACGCGCGCCGACTCCGTGCCGAACCTCGAGATCGAGACCGGCGACATCGAGGGGGCGGGGCACGCCAGCGCCACCGGCCGCTTCGACGACGAGCAGCTCTTCTACCTCATGGCGCGCGGCATCCGCGAGGACGAGGCGCGCCGCCTGGTCGTGCGCGGCTTCCTCGCCGAGGTCGTCCAGAAGATCGGTTCGCCCGACCTCGAGGAGCGGCTGATCGCCGCGATCGAGGCCGAGCTGGAAGGGCGCTGACGTGGCATCCGTTCGTGTCTGCTCCGTCGATGAGCTCGGCGTCAACGAGGCGGCCCGCTTCGTCGTCGAGGGTGTTCCGATCGCGGTCGTGAAGGACGCCGCAGGCGAGATCTTCGCGATCGGCGACACGTGCACGCATGGCGACATCTCCCTCGCCGAAGGCTTCGTGGAGGACGACACGCTCGAATGCTGGGCGCACGGCTCCAAGTTCTCGCTCAGGACGGGCAAGCCGCTCACCCTGCCCGCGTACGAGCCCGTCCCCGTCTTCCGGGTCGAGATCGAGGACGGCGACGTCCACATCGACTCCTCGGTCAAGCTGACCGTCTGACCCTTGCTGCTCCGGCCCGGAACGGCCGCAATCGAAAGAGATCCCCAACCACATGTCTGTGCTCGAGATCAAGAACCTCCACGTCAACGTCGAGACCGACCAGGGCACCCGCGAGATCCTCCGCGGCGTCGACCTCGTCGTCAACGAGGGCGAGATCCACGCCATCATGGGCCCGAACGGCTCCGGCAAGTCGACCCTCGCCTACACGATCGCCGGTCACCCGAAGTACCACGTCGTCAAGGGCGAGATCCTGCTCGACGGCGAGAACGTGCTCGAGATGTCCGTCGACGCGCGTGCCCGCGCCGGACTCTTCCTCGCGATGCAGTACCCCGTCGAGATCCCGGGCGTCACCGTCACGAACTTCCTCCGCACCGCGAAGACCGCGATCGACGGCGAGGCGCCGTCGGTGCGTACCTGGGTCAAGGACGTCCGCGAGTCGATGACGAACCTCCGCATGGACTCGAATTTCGCCGAGCGCAACGTGAACGAAGGCTTCTCGGGCGGCGAGAAGAAGCGCAACGAGATCCTGCAGCTCGAGTTGCTGAAGCCCCGCTTCGCCGTGCTCGACGAGACCGACTCCGGGCTCGACGTCGACGCGCTGAAGATCGTCGCCGAGGGCGTGAACCGCGCGAAGGCGAACACCGGCCTCGGCATCCTGCTCATCACGCACTACACGCGCATCCTCCGCTACATCACGCCCGACTTCGTGCACGTGTTCGTCGCGGGCAGGATCGCCGAGCAGGGCGGCCCCGAGCTGGCCGAGCGGCTCGAGGCAGAGGGATACGACCGATACCAGGTCGCCGAGGCCGCAGCCGAATAGGGCGCGGGTAGAATCGCAGGCATGGTCACCTCACTCGCACCCGAGCGCTTCGATCAGGTCACCGAGGCGCTCAAGGACGTGATGGACCCCGAGCTCGGGGTGAACGTCGTCGACCTCGGCCTCATCTACGACCTCGGGTGGGACGAGGAGCACGACGCGCTCGTCATCCACATGACCCTCACGAGCGCCGGATGCCCCCTCACCGACGTGCTCGAGGAGCAGACCGCCGAGGCGCTCGACGGCATCGTCGACGCGTTCCGCATCAACTGGGTGTGGATGCCGCCGTGGGGCCCCGAACGCATCACCGACGACGGACGCGACATGATGCGCGCCCTCGGATTCGCGATCTAGGCGCACCCACGCGGTCATGACAGGCCCCGTCGTGCGAGCAGTGGCTCGATCGACGGGTCGCGGCCGAGCAGTGCGCGGATCGAGACCTGAGGGTCGCGCGCGCCACCGGGCTCGAGGATCTCGCGGCGGTACCGGTCGCCGTTCGCGCGGGTGGCGCCGCCCTGCTGCTCGAACCACTCCATGATGTCGGCGCCGGGCACCTCGCTCCAGATGTACGAGTAGTAGCCGGCGTCGTAGCCGCCCGCGAACACGTGCGCGAAGTAGCTGCTCGCGTACCGCGGCGGCACCAGTGGATCGTCGAGGCCGGCTTCGGCGAGGGCGCTCCGCTCGAACCCAGCGACATCCGTGACCGCCTCCTCGGCGTCGATCCGATGCCAGGCCTGGTCGAGCACCGCGGCGGCGAGGTACTCCGCGGTGTCGAAGCCCGCGTTGAAGCCGCGCGCCGCGATCAGCCGGTCGACGAGCTCGTGCGGCATCCGCTCGCCCGTCTCGTGGTGCACTGCGTAGTTCGCGAGCACCTCACGTCGGAGCATCCACAGCTCGTTGACCTGGCTCGGCAGTTCGACGAAGTCTCGGTAGACGTTCGTGCCCGCCTGCGACGGGTAGCGGACGCGAGCGAGCAGGCCGTGGAGGGCGTGCCCGAACTCGTGGAAGAGCGTCTCGGCCTCGTCGTAGGTGAGCAGCGTCGGGTCTCCGGGCGCCGGTTTCGGGACGTTCAGGTTGTTCACGACCACCGGAAGGTCGCCCGTGAGGTCGGACTGCTCCACGAGCGAGCTCATCCAGGCGCCGCCGCGCTTCGAGTCTCGCGTGTACGGGTCGAACAGGTACAGGCCGACCGGAGCGCCGTCCGCCTCGAACACCTCGTACACGCTCGTGTCGGGGTGGTAGCCGACGAGGTCCTCTCGAGCCGTGAAACGGAGCCCGTACAGCAGCGTCGCGGCATGGAACACGCCGTCGACCAGTACGCGCCCGAGCTCGAGGTACGGTCGCAACACCGACAGGTCGAGGTCGTGGTCGCTCCACGCGAACCTGTTCGCCGAGGAACGCCCAGTCCGCGGCCACCGGCTCGCGCGTCCCGCCGGCTGTCGCGCGGGCGGTCGAGCGCAGCGCGCTCGCGGGCGACGTTCCGCATGGTGGGTGTCGAGAGCGCATCGAGCAGCTCGGCGACGGACGCGGGGGAGCCGGCGGTCTCTCCGGCGGTCACTGCGGCCGCGTGGTTCTCGAACCCGAGCAGACGGGCGCGCTCAGCGCGGAGGCGCACGATCTCGAGCAGCATCTCACGGGTGTCGTGCGCGCCGCCGCGGCATCCGCGTGCCATGGAAGCGGCGAGAAGGCGGTCGCGCACGTCTGGGCGCGCCAGTGCCGCGAGCGCCGGCTGGCCGGTGGGGAGCACGAGCGTCAGGAGCCAACCCGCGAGGCCGCGGGACCTCGCCGCCTCGCGGGCGGCCGAGCGGGCGCCGGCGTCGAGGCCGGCGAGCTCGGACTCGTCGGCGATGTGCACCGCAAGGTCGTTCGTGTCGGCGAGGAGCTGCTGCTGGAACGCGGTCGTCAGCGTCGAGAGCCGTTCGTTCAGCGTGCCGAGTCGTTCGCGTTCGGCGGGATCGAGTCTCGCGCCCGCCAGCACGGCCTCGCGGTGCGTACGCTCGATGAGATACACCTGATCGGGATCGAGGCCGAGCTCGTTCCGCCGGCCGTGGAGCACGCCGAGTCTGGTGAACAGGCGTGGATCGAGCCGGATCGCGTCGCGATGGGCGGCGAGCCGCGGTGCGAGCTCGGCTTCGAGGGCGTCGAGGGCCTCGTCGGTGTCGGCGGAGCTCGCGTTCTGGAACACGGGCAGTACACGCCGAAGCAGCGCACCCGACCGCTCGAGCGCCACGAGGGTGTTCTCGAAGGTGGCCGGTGCGGGATCCTCCGCGATCGCCTCCACTTCGTCGCGCTGCTCCTGCAGGCCTGCCTCGATCGCCTCGAGGTAGTGTTCCGGACGCACGAGCGCGAACATCGGCAGTCGGTAGGGGAGCGGACTCGGTTGGAGGAAGGGGTTGTCGGGACGGCCCATCCGACCACCCTATTGCGAACGTGCGACGCGCGCGGCGGCCGTAGGCTCGTAAGCATGCACGGAATCAGCCGATCCGAATCCGCAGCCGCTGCCGCCCCCAGAGATGTCTACACCCACGGTCATCACGCGAGCGTCGTCCGCACTCACGCCTGGCGCACGGTGGAGAACTCGGCCGCGTACCTCGTGCCATTCCTCGCAGAGGGCCAGCAGATCCTCGATATCGGAAGCGGCCCGGGGACGATCTCGATCGACCTCGCCAAGCGCGTGCGGCCGGGAACCGTCATCGGCATCGACGAGTCGGCCGAGATCGTCCAGCAGGCATCCGGCCTCGCGGCGAGTGCCGCCATCGAGAACGTCACGTTCCGTGTCGGCGATGCCTATGTGTTGGACTTCCCCGACGCGACCTTCGACGTCGTTCATGCCCACCAGGTCGTACAGCACCTGGCCCGACCGGTCGACGCACTGCGTGAGTTCCGCCGTGTACTGAAGCCCGGTGGGATCGTCGCGGCGCGCGACGTCGACTACGGCGGTGTCATCTGGAGTCCCGAGTCGCCCGAGCTCACACGCTGGCTCGAGCTGTACCAGGACGTCCACGCCTGGAACGGCGGCGATGCCCACGCGGGCCGCCACCTGCGGCGCTACGCGCGCGAAGCCGGCTTCACCGAGGTCGAGACGTCGGGCTCGGTCTGGGTGTTCGCCTCCGACCTCGAGCGTGAGTGGTGGGGCGGCGCGTGGTCCGACCGAGCCGTGGAGTCGCAGTTCGCGGCGCACGCGATCGAGTCGGGTCACTCCTCGGCACGGCGAGCTGCGACGCATCTCCGCCGCCTGGCGGGAATGGGCGGAGGACCCCGATGGATGGTTCCTCATGCCGCACGGCGAGATCATCGCGCGCGCCTGAGCGGGCGTGCCGCTCAGGCGTCCTACCAGTCCTCGTCGGCGTCGTGCGCGTCGATGATCGCGTCGCTCACGACCGTGCCGTCATCGAGCTCGACGATGGGACGCCCCTCGAGCCACGTGAGCGTCCAGTGGCGTCCGGCGCCCTCGCCCGCGTGCGCAGCCTCGGCGGCTGCGATGCGCGGACGCAGGTCGGCAGGCACCGACACCGGCGGCTCCGCGCCGAACTCCCACCGCGTGCCCAGTCGCATCACGCATCCATCTCGTAGGTCACCCACGTCGTGCGGCGGGCGAGCTCGTCGTAGACGCGCTGGGCCTCGGTGTTGTCGGCCGCGGTGATCCAGCTCACGCCGGCGCTGCCCACCTCTCGGGAGCGAGCGTGCACGAACTCGATGAGAGCCCGTCCGATCCCGACGCCGCGCGCGTCGGTCTCGACGTACAGGTCGTCGAGATGGATGCCCAGCGTCGCCTCGAGGGTGTCGGGAACGACACGGAAATGCGCCAGCCCAACGGGCCTGCCCTCCTCGTCGACCGCCAGGGCCGCCTCGAGCGGATCGCGCTCGTTGCGGAGCCAGTTCCAGACGATCAGGGCCTTCGCGTCGTCGAGCTCCTTCTCGTAGAACTCGCAGTACGCCTCGAACAGCGCCAGCCAGCCGAAGAAGTCGTCGTCGCCCGCCATGCGGATCTCGTGTGCCATCGCTTCGCCTCCCACCCTCACGCTGCGGGTGCTTCGAACACGATGTCGCGCACCTCGAAGTCCTCTGCCTCGACGAACGCGAGGGACTCGATTCGACCGACCGCACGCAGATCGGACGCCGCCGACTCCAGCAGCGCGATCGCCGGGGCCGGCGCGGCGATCGCGGCGCTCGCAACCGGCGTCTTCTGCGACGCCTTCGCGTCGGTCTTGGCGCGACGGATGCCCGTGAGCGCGAGGCTCGCGAGCTCGAGGAGCTCGACCCCCGCCTCGCCGCGAGCGGCCAGGTCGTCGGTCGTCGGCCACGATGCGCGATGCACGGAGCCCTCGTTGGACCAGCGCCACGCCTCCTCTGTCGCGAAGGGGATCACCGGCGCGAACAGGCGGAGCAGCACGCTGAGCGCGGTCTTCAGCGCCGCCACGGCCGACGCCTGCTCGGTGCTCGGCGCGCCGTATGCGCGCTCCTTCACGAGCTCCAGGTAGTCGTCGCAGAAGGTCCAGAAGAACGTCTCGGTGACCTCGAGCGCTCGGGCGTGGTCGTAGGCGTCCAGCGCACGGGTGGCGCTCGCCACGACGTCGGAGAGCTCGGCGAGCATGCTGCGGTCCACCGGCACCGTGACCGGGGCATCCGCTCGGCCGTCGAACCCGAGGATGAACTTCGCCGCGTTCAGCACCTTGATGGCGAGGCGGCGCCCGATCTTCACCTGGGTCGGGTTCTGCGGATCGAAGGCTGCATCGACTCCCAGTCGGGAGGATGCCGCCCAGTACCGCACCGCATCGGATCCGTGGAGCTCGAGCAGGCCCGCGGGCGTCACCACGTTGCCCTTCGACTTCGACATCTTCTTGCGGTCGGGGTCCACGATGAAGCCTGAGATCGCCGCGTTCGCCCACGGCGCCGCGCCATCCTCGAGCTCGGCCCGAAGCGTGGTCGTGAACAGCCACGTGCGGATGATGTCCTGGGCCTGCGGGCGGAGCGCGTACGGGAACACCAGGTCGAAGAGCTCGGGATCGCGTTCCCAGCCGCCGGCGAGCTGCGGAGTGAGCGACGAGGTCGCCCAGGTGTCCATCACGTCGTGCTCGCCGATGAATCCGCCGGGCTCGCCTCGCTGCGACTCGTCGTAGCCCGGTGGCGGTGCCGACGAGGGGTCGACGGGCAGGAGGTCGCGCGTGGCCACGATCGGCTCGTCGAAGACGGGATCGCCGTCGGCGTCGAGGGGGTACCACACGGGGATCGGCACGCCGAAGAAGCGCTGGCGGGAGATGAGCCAGTCGCCGGAGAGGCCGCCCACCCAGTTCTCGTAGCGCACCCGCATGAAGTCGGGGTGCCAGTCGATCTCGCGGCCGCGTTCGAGGAGCCGCGCCTTCAGGGCCTCGTCGCGGGAACCGTTGACGATGTACCACTGTCTGGTGGAGACGATCTCGAGCGGGCGATCGCCCTTCTCGTAGAACTTGACGGGATGCGTGATGGGAGTGGGCTCGCCGAGCAGGTCGCCCGACGTGCGGAGCTGTTCGACCACGGCCTGCTTCGCCGAGAACACGGTCTTGCCGGCGAGTTCGGCGAACGCGGCGCGGCCCGACTCCGCCGTGATGGCGGCGGGGGCGTCTGCGATGATCCGCCCGTCGAAGCCGATGATCGCGCGGTTCGGCAGGTCGAGCTCGCGCCACCACACGACGTCGGTGATGTCGCCGAACGTGCAGATCATCGCGATGCCCGTGCCCTTGTCCATCTGGGCGAGGTGGTGAGCCACCACCGGCACCTCGACGCCGAACACCGGCGTCGTCACCGTGGTGCCGAACAGGGGCTGGTAGCGCTCGTCGTCGGGGTGCGCGACGAGGGCGACGCACGCGGCAATGAGCTCGGGCCGGCTGGTCTCGATCTCGATGGTGCCCCCGTCGGGGCGGTGGAAGGCAACGCGGTGGTAGTGGCCCGCCTGCTCGCGATCCTCGAGCTCGGCCTGCGCGACGGCCGTGCGGAAGGTCACGTCCCACAGGGTGGGCGCCAGCGCCTGGTAGGCCTCGCCGCGCTGGACGTTGCGCACGAACGCGAGCTGTGACGTGAAGATGGCCTCGTCGGCGATCGTGCGGTAGCTCTGGGTCCAGTCGACCGAGAGCCCGAGCGTCCGCCAGAGCGCCTCGAAATGCTGTTCGTCCTCCGCCGTGAGGCGCTCGCACAGCTCGATGAAGTTGCGACGGCTGATGGGCTGTTGGTCGGCCGCCTTGGTGCTCTTGTTGTCGCCGCCCTCGAATGGCGGCGCGAAGTTCGGGGTCGTACGGGAGTGCGGGGTCGCACCGTACGCCGTAGTAGTTCTGCACACGGCGTTCGGTCGGCAGGCCGTTGTCGTCCCATCCCATCGGGTAGAACACGTGCCTGCCGCGCATCCGCTGGTAGCGCGCGATCAGGTCGGTGTGCGTGTAGGAGAAGACGTGACCGATGTGCAGGGATCCCGAGGCGGTGGGCGGCGGGGTGTCGATCGAGTAGATCGTCTCCTTGGAGGCCAGCGCCCGCTCGAACCGGTAGACGCCTTCGCGCTCCCAGGTGTCGCCCCAGACCGATTCGAGGCCCTCGAGGGCCGGCTTGTCGGGGATGCGCGACGTGTCGGTCATGAATGCTCCGGTTCGATATCGGCGGCACCGTGTCGGTCAAGAGGTGCCTGAATGTGTGACGATCCAGCCTACCGGAGAGCGCCCCGCCCGCCGGAATGGCGGGCGGGGCGAATGGGTCGATCGATCTCCGCGCTCTACGCGGCGGGCGACGGCTCGGATGTCGCGATCTGGTCGGGATCGCCGACCTCGGGCACCGGCGGAATGCGTGAAGCAGTCCACGCGGACACGAGCGTCACCACCGAGAGCAGCGCGAGGATCACGCCGGGGTGCCACCAGGCGAACGCGCTCGCCTCGCCGAGCGCGTAGGTGACGAGCGGGACGAACCCGCCCACGGTGGCGGCGATCGCGTACGACACCGAGAGCGCCGAGTACCGGAAGTGGTCGGGGAACAGGTCGTTCATGAGCCCGCCGAGCGCCGCCCACGACATGGTCGGGAGGATGCCGCCGACGATCATCGTGCCGACGAGGATCGGGAAGGTCGCGAACTGCAGCAGGAAGTACATCGGGAAGGTGATGAGCAGCGTCCCGAGCGCGCCCCAGGCGACCACCCTCGCAGATCCGATGCGAGTCGCCCAGGCACCGAACAACGGGATGGTGACCAGTTGCAGCAGGCCCCCGATCGTCGTGGCGATCAGCAGGCTCTGGAAGCTGAATCCGAGCTCCGTCGCGCCGTAGTTGATCGTGTAGGTGTTCATGAGCGAGTACGAGCCGATGCCGAGCACCGCGGACCCGATCGCGATGATGATCGCGACCGGCCGCTGCGCGAACATCGTGAGGAACGGCACGCGGTCCCGTCGGCCCTCGGCAACGACCTCCTTGAACACCGGTGTCTCGTCGATCGACCAGCGCAGGTACAGCGAGACGAGCAGCAACGGGAACGCGATGAGGAATGGGATACGCCAGCCCCACGCAGCGATTTCCTCAGCGGGAAGGGCGATCGTCATGACGATGAAGACCGCCGCCGAGAGGATCGACCCTACGGGGGAGCCCAGCTGCGGGATCGCCGCGTAGAACGCCCGCTTCACGGGCCCGGAGTGCTCTGTCGCGAGAAGGATCGAGCCGCCCCACTCGCCGCCGAGCGAGAGCCCTTGCGTGATCCTCAGCAGCACGAGCAGGATCGCGCCGAGCCAGCCGGCCTGCGCGTAGGTCGGAAGCACGCCGATGAGCCCGGTTGCGACGCCCATGATGCCGACGGTCCACAACAGGGTTGTGCGCCGGCCCAGACGATCGCCCATGTGTCCGAAGAGCGCGGCTCCGATCGGGCGCACGACGAATGCCAGCGCGACCGTCGAGAAGGCCGCGAGCTGGGCGCCGAACACGCCGAGCGGGTCGAAGAAGAGCGGGCCGATGAAGAACGCGGAGAAGTACGCGAAGACGTAGAAGTCGAACGACTCGAGCGAGGTGCCGACCATGGAGGCCCAGGCGACGCGGCGGACGGGAGACGTGTACGCCGAGATCGTCGGCGTGGGGGTTGCAGTGTTCACGCGGTCATCTTGGCAGTGCACCGGGTCGGCGACAAGCGACTTGTTCTACAATCACTAGCACAATAGGATCACATCATGCTCATCCGGTTGGACACCACGCGTGCCACGCCGCTGTTCGAGCAAATCGCGTCGACGATTCGGGCTGCGATCGTCGACGGCCGCCTCATCGGCGGCGAGCGGTTGCCCGCCGCGCGCGATCTCGCGGACTCGCTCGGGGTGAACGTGCACACCGTGCTGCGCGCCTACCGGGTCGTCCGCGACGACGGGCTCATCGAGTTGCACCGCGGGCGCGGCGCGGTCGTCGTCGTGCGCATCGGCGGCCACGCCGCCCTGGCGGGCGCCATCCACGACCTCGTCGACGAGGCGAAGCTGTACGGCTTCCCCGAGAGCGCGCTGCTCGAGCTGATCAGCGAGGCCTACCGGTGGACGCCGTCGTCGCCCGGCGTGCTGCGCACCGCGCCGACACGGTAGTCTTGAAGGCAACGACGTCGATCCGGCCATCACCGGGGAGTCTTCGGAAGAACCGCCGGTGGCGGTCCGATGAGCCGCGAAGCGGCGAATGGAACCACCACCGGCTCAGTAGAACCGAACGGGTGGCCCGTCACAGCCGGAACGAGGGGCCCATCCGCGTCTCGATACGCCGCTGACGCGGCTGCTCGACCGCCGGATGGGCAAGCGAGGTGGTACCGCGGCGGCGCTCGATCGGGCGGCCGGCGTCCTCGCGAGAGCATCCGTCCCCGCAAGGAGCGAGCGTGTACCCCCGCACCCCAGACGACCACGGCGTCGCACCCTCTCCCGACTTCCCGGCCGTCGAGCGCGAGATCCTCGAGTTCTGGAAGCAGGACGGCACCTTCCAGGCCTCGATCGACCAGCGCGAGGGAGCGCCGGAATGGGTCTTCTACGACGGGCCGCCCTTCGCCAACGGCCTGCCGCACTACGGGCACCTCCTCACGGGGTACGCGAAGGACCTCTTCCCGCGCTTCCAGACCATGCGCGGCCATCAGGTGCATCGCCGCTTCGGCTGGGACACTCACGGCCTCCCCGCCGAACTCGAGGCCGAACGCCAGCTCGGTATCACCGACAAGAGCGAGATCGAGGAGATGGGCATCGCGGCCTTCAACCAGGCGGCACGCGACGCGGTGCTCCGCTACACCGAGGAGTGGCAGCAGTACGTCACCCGGCAGGCGCGCTGGGTCGACTTCGACAACGATTACAAGACGCTCGACCTCACGTTCATGGAGTCGGTGATCTGGGCCTTCAAGACCCTGCATGACAAGGGCCTCGCCTACGAGGGCTACCGCGTGCTGCCGTACTGCTGGCGGGACCAGACGCCGCTGTCGAACCACGAGCTGCGCATGGACGACGACATCTACAAGATGGTCCAGGACCAGTCGGTCACGGTCACCTTCCCCTCACCGGCGCGAAGGCCGAGTCGCTCGGGCTCACCGCCGTGCGGGCGCTCGCGTGGACCACGACGCCCTGGACGCTGCCCACGAACTTCGCGCTCGCGGTCGGCCCCGAGATCGAGTACGCCGTCGTTCCGGCCGGCCCGAACGGCACGCCCGACGCGACCGTGCTTCGAGAGCGCGCCGCGACATCCGACAGCCTCGTCGTGCCCCAGGGCAGCACCCTGCCCCAGCCTCAGAACGGCACCGAGGTGCTGGGTGCCGAGTACCTCCTCGCCCGCGAGCTCGTGGGCGACTACGCGAAGGAGCTCGGGTACGACTCCGCTGACGACGCGCGCGCCGCCGTCTCGCGCACGGTGCGCGGCGCCGACCTCGAGGGCGTCACCTACGACCGGCTCTTCGAGTACTACACCGACATCGAGCACTACGGCCTGCAGAACGCGTGGCAGGTCCTCGTCGCCGACTACGTCACCACCGACGAAGGCACCGGAATCGTGCACCAGGCGCCCGCCTACGGTGAAGAGGACCAGAAGATCGCCGAGGTGGCGGGCATCCCTGTGATCCTCTCCCTCGACGATGGGGGTCGCTTCCTGCCGGAGGTCACGGATGTCGCGGGCCTGCTGTGGAGCGATGCCAACAAGCCGCTCACCCAGCTCCTGAGGGCCGAGGGGCGGCTGCTGCGGCAGGCGAGCTACGAGCACTCGTATCCGCACTGCTGGCGGTGCCGCAATCCGCTCATCTACAAGGCCGTCTCGAGCTGGTTCGTGCGCGTGCCGGAGTTCCGCGACCGCATGGGCGAGCTGAACCAGGAGATCACCTGGGTGCCCGAGAACGTGAAGGACGGCCAGTTCGGCAAGTGGGTCGCAGGCGCCCGGGACTGGTCGATCAGCCGCAATCGGTACTGGGGCTCGCCGATCCCGGTGTGGAGGAGCGACGACCCCGAACACCCCCGCATCGACGTGTACGGGTCGCTCGCCGAACTCGAGCGGGACTTCGGCCGCCTGCCGCTGAACGCGGCGGGGGAGCCCGACCTGCACCGCCCCTACATCGACGAGCTCACCCGCCCCAACCCCGACGATCCCACCGGCCGGTCGACGATGCGCCGCATCCCCGAAGTGCTCGACGTGTGGTTCGACTCCGGCTCCATGCCGTTCGCCCAGGTGCACTACCCGTTCGAGAACCAGGAGTGGTTCCAGTCGCACAACCCCGCCGACTTCATCGTCGAGTACATCGGGCAGACCCGCGGATGGTTCTACACGCTTCACGTGCTCTCGACGGCGCTCTTCGATCGCCCGGCGTTCGAGAACGTCGTCAGCCACGGCATCGTGCTCGGCAGCGACGGCCAGAAGATGTCGAAGTCGCTGCGGAACTACCCGGATGTCTCCGAGGTGTTCGACCGCGACGGCTCCGACGCCATGCGGTGGTTCCTCATGTCGAGCTCGGTGCTGCGCGGCGGCAACCTGATCGTCACCGAGGAGGCCATCCGCGAGGGCG
Organism: uncultured Actinomycetota bacterium; assembly: GCA_963764435.1. Taxonomy (GTDB): domain Bacteria; phylum Actinomycetota; class Actinomycetes; order Actinomycetales; family Microbacteriaceae; genus Agromyces. Next base: position 571,450 of record CAVXSL010000001.1, read on the forward strand.
TTCGCCAGGTCATGCTGCCGCTCTGGAGCACCTGGTACTTCTTCTCCCTCTATGCGAACACCGCGCGTGAGGGCGGCTATGAGGCATCCCGCCGCACGGACTCGTCCGACGTGCTCGACCGGTACCTGCTCGCGAAGCTCCGCGACCTCGTGACCGCGGTCACTGCGGACCTCGAGGGCTTCGACTCGACGCTCGCCGCCCAGAAGCTGCGCGACTTCGCCGATGTGCTCACGAACTGGTATGTGCGACGTTCGCGCGACCGGTTCTGGACGGGCGTCGGTGAGGACGGCTCGGGCCGCGAGGCGTTCGACACGCTGTTCACCGTGCTCGAGACGACCACGCGCCTGGCCGCGCCACTCCTTCCGCTCGTCACCGAGAAGGTGTGGCGCGGACTCACGGGCAGCCGCAGCGTGCACCTCGCGGACTGGCCCGACGCCGACGAGTTCCCCGCCGACCCCGACCTCGTGGCCGCCATGGACTCCGTGCGAGAGATCAGCGGGGCTGCCCTCGCGCTCCGCAAGCAGGCCGGCCGCCGCGTGCGCCTTCCGCTCGCCAACCTCACGGTCGTGACCACGGATGCCACGGCGCTCGCGCCGTTCGAGGGCATCCTGCGCGACGAGCTCAACGTGAAGTCGGTCGACCTCGTGGCCCTCGACGAGTCGGCCGTGGCGGCGTACGGCGTCACGAGACGACTGACCGTGAACGCCCGCGCAGCAGGGCCCCGCCTCGGGAAGGCCGTGCAGCAGGCGATCCAGGCAGCGCGAGCCGGCGATTGGACGCTCGACGGGGACGGGACCGTCGCCGGCGGCGTCGCGCTCGAGCCGGGGGAGTACGAGCTCGTCCTCGAGGCATCAGGGTCGGGCGACGGCTCGAGTGCGCTCGCACTGCTCGCCGACGGCGGCTTCGTGATCCTCGACACGGCCGCCACGCCCGAGCTCGAGGCCGAGGGCCTCGCGCGCGATGTCGTTCGCGCCGTGCAGGAGGCGCGCAAGGCGGCAGGCCTCGAGGTCGGCGACCGCATCCGCCTCGGGCTCACCCTCGACGCTGCTGGCGCCGCCGCGGCCACCGAACACAAGGCACTGATCGCCCGGGAGACCCTCGCGAGCGAGCTCGACATCGCGGCATCCGTCGACGTCTCGGGCGCCGTGGCGGCTCGCGCCGTCGGCGACGGTTCATCACTCCTCGTGGACCTGGAGAAACTGTGAGCGACGCTTCCGACGACTACGGTGACGCCGAGGCGCGCGACGCCGCCGACGCCGTGTACGCGGCGCTGCTCTCACGGGTCGGCGAGGGGTCCCCGCGGCCCCGCCTCGCGCCGACGCGCCGCGCCGTGGAGCTGCTCGGCGACCCGCACCGCGCCGCGCCGGTCATCCACGTCACGGGCACGAACGGCAAGACGTCGACCAGCCGCATGATCGAGAGCCTCCTGCGGGCTTCGGGCCTCCGCACGGGACTGCTCACGAGCCCGCACCTCGAGCGGTACACCGAGCGCATCCGCATCGATGCCGAACCGATCACGGATGAGGCGATCGCACGGAACTGGGAGGAGATCCAGCCATTCCTCGCGATCGTCGACGCCGAGCTCGAACGTGACGGCGAGGAGCCCCTCACGTTCTTCGAGGCCCTCACCGTGCTTGCGTTCGCGTGCTTCGCGGACGCGCCGGTCGATGTCGTCGTGCTCGAGGTCGGCATGGGCGGGGAGTGGGACTCCACCAACGTGGCGGACGGACAGGTCGCCGTCTTCACGCCGATCGACCTCGACCACCAGTCGCGGCTCGGTTCGACGGTCGCCGAGATCGCACGCACCAAGTCGGGCATCATCAAGCCCATGGCATCCGTCGTCACCGCTCGGCAGCCCGATGCGGCCCTCGCGGTGCTCGAGGACGCCGCCGAGCTGTCGGAGTCGACGCTCGCCGTCGAGGGGGATGCGTTCGAGGTGCTCGAGTCGCGGGTCGCCGTGGGCGGGCAGCTCGTGTCGATCCGCGGGCTCGCCGGAGAGTACCGCGACATCGCCCTGCCGCTGTTCGGGCGCCACCAGGCCGAGAACGCGGCGGTGGCGATCGCGGCCGTCGAGGCCTTCATCGGCGGCGGGGCCGTACGCCTGGCCGACGAGGTCGTGCACGACGGGCTCGCGGCTGTGACCTCGCCCGGCAGGCTGGAGCGCATCGCCGCGGACCCGACGATCATCGTCGATGCCGCACACAACCCGCACGGCGCCGAGTCGCTCGTCGCCGCGCTCGACGAGTTCTTCGACTTCGACGAGGTGGTGTTCGTCTTCGGCGTCCTCGCCGACAAGGACGCCGAAGGCATGGCGGGTGTGCTGGCGCGCACGGGAGGCACGTTCCTCGTGACCCGGCCCGATTCCGATCGGGCCCGCGATCATGACGAGGTCGCCGCTGCGATCTCAGCCCGAGTCGGCGCCGACCGGGTGCAGCCCGTCGAGCGCCTCGATGACGCGCTCGACGAGGCACGCGCGTGGGCCTCGGAGGCACCGAGGCGCGCCGTGGTGGTCACCGGCTCGATCGGGCTCGTGGGCGAGGCCATGGCGATCGCCGCCGACCGCGGTTGGGGCCGCGAGTGAGCGACGTGACGCCGCAGGTCCCGGCCCCCGCGCCGCGGTCGGTCCGCCAGAGTCTCGGATCCATCGTGCTCAGCTTCGAGATCATCGTCGTGTTCCTCGCCGCACTCGTGATCTGGGGCCTCGCGCCCACGGAGAACGGGCTGTGGGGATTCCCGCCGTGGGTGGCGCTCGTGGCCGGTGGTGTGCTGATCGTGTTGCTCGTCGCGACGATCGGGCTGCTCAGGTACCCGTGGGGCTACGCGGTCGGATGGACCCTGCAGGTGCTCATCCTCGCCACTGGGTTCCTCAACCCGGCGATGTTCTTCGTCGGCGCCCTCTTCGGCGGAATGTGGTGGTACTGCATGGTCGCCGGGGCACGAATCGACCGACAGAGGACGGCGCAGGCCGATCCGGGGAAGGAACAGGAATGACCACCGCAATCGAAGAGACCCTCGTGCTCGTGAAACCCGACGGCGTCGCTCGCAACCTCACCGGAGAGATCCTCCGCCGCATCGAGGCGAAAGGGTACTCCCTCGTCGACATCCGCGTCGTGCAGCCCGATCGCGAGATCCTCGCGAAGCACTACGCCGAGCACGAGGGCAAGCCGTTCTATGAGCCGCTCGTCGAGTTCATGCAGTCCGGCGCGGTCGTCGCCATGCGTGTGGCCGGGAATCGCGTGATCGAGGGGTTCCGAGTGCTCGCGGGCACGACCGATCCCACCACCGCGGCGCCCGGCACGATCCGCGGCGACTTCGGCCGCGACTGGGGTCTCGCGGTGCAGCAGAACCTCGTGCACGGATCCGACTCCTTCGAGTCGGCCGAGCGCGAGCTCGCGCTCTGGTTCGCCTGAGCGGATGATTCGCGCGCCGGCCGGCCGGGGTCGTCCGTCCGGCGCGGGGAGTCCGGCGCGGGGCGTTCGGCGCGGCCCGTGCGGCGCGGCGCGGCCGACGGCTCAGCGGAACAGGTTCTGCAGGTCGATCATCACGCGAGGGATGGCGTTCATCTGCGCCTGGGCCAGCAGGATGACGATCGCGTAGCACGCCACCGTGATGAGCGGGATCCACTTGTACCATTCCGCGGCCAGGCGGCGAACGCGTGCCGACGCGGGAATGTGACCCGTCCGGAGGTTGTGCAGCGTCACCACCCAGAACGTGGGGATCGTCACCGCCCACGTGAGCATGCACCACGGGCAGAGCACGTCGAGCACGTAGATGCTCTGGTAGATGAGCCACCCGACGAAGACGAGCGCGCCGGCGACGCCGACGTTGAGGCCGATCCAGAACCAGCGCGCGAACTGCGCACCGGCGAGGATCGCGACGCCGATGGTGATGACGACGGGCCAGGACACGAGCCCGATGAACGGGTTCGGGAATCCGAAGACGGCGCCCTGCCACGAATTGAGGTTGGTGCTGCAGCCGACGAGCACGCCGACATTGCAGTCCGGGACGAACTCCGGATCCGCGAGCAGCATCACCTTGTCGAGCGAGAGACTCCAGGCGGCGAGCAGCCCGAGGGCACCGGCGATGATGAGGAAAATCGCGAGGGAGACAGGTCGGGACCGCGAGGGGGAGTCCGGCATGTTCGTATTGTGGCATGCCGCCTCCTCACGACTCCTGTGAGAGCGTGCGATAATCGAAGGAGTCGTCCGGGCCGCGCCCGGCACGACGCCAATGGAGGCTTTGAGGATGCACCGCATCCGAGTGAGCGGTTTAGACGCACCGCAAGACGTGGCGACACAGGCAACCTGCCGGTCGCAGTAGTGAAGTTGGCGGTCCTGCGCACGGCGCTGAACCGCTCGAGACGAGAACGGAGCGGATGGCGCGGCCATCCACACCGTCGTAGGAGTGCACCAGAGATGGTGGAAGGCAACGAGAACCACACGAACGAACCCGATTCCGGTACCAGCACACCGAAGCGCCGTGGCGGCCTGTTCGGCGCCCGCCGCACGCATCGTGGCCGGACCGGCCATGAGCCGGCGGCCATGACGGAGGACGCCCCGATCGGGGCATCCGACGCAGCCGGATCGAACGCGGGCGCCGCCGAGGAGCCGACGGCCGAGCCGGCCGGCACGACGGATGCCGCGCCCGCCGAGGCCGCAGGTCCTGGGGCGGAACCCGTCGAATCCGCCGAGGAAACCGGAGCAGCGTCCGCCGACGCCGCAGGTGAGGCGCCCGCCACGGAGCGCCCTGCCGAGCCGGTGCCCGTGTCGCCCATCCCGGCGACGCTCACCACGACGTCGCTCATCTTCCACGCGCCTCCGGTGCTCGTGCCCGTCGAGCGCGAGGAGCGGCCCGGCGCCGCCCCGGTCGAGGACTCGTCGAGCGTCCGCCGTCGCACCCGTCGCCGCAGCGGCGAGGAGGAACGCTCGGGGAGCGACGAGCCGGCGAACACCGTCGTGAAGGTGCGCAAGCCCCGCGAGCCCGAGCTCATCACCGAGCCGCAGAAGGTCAAGGGATCCACCCGGCTCGAAGCCAAGAAGCAGCGCCGCCGCGACGGCCGCGATGCGGGCCGCCGTCGTGCGGTCATCACCGAGGCAGAGTTCCTCGCCCGCCGCGAGTCGGTCGATCGGCAGATGATCGTGCGCGCGAAGGGCGGGCGCATCCAGATCGGCGTGCTCGAGGACGGAGTGCTCGTCGAGCACTACGTCGCCCGCAATCAGGATGCGTCGCTCATCGGCAACGTCTACCTCGGCCGTGTGCAGAACGTGCTGCCCAGCATGGAAGCCGCCTTCGTCGACATCGGCCGCGGCCGCAACGCCGTGCTGTACTCGGGCGAGGTCGACTGGGATGCCGCCGCCGAGAACGGCGAGAAGAACCAGCCGCGACGCATCGAGCTGGCCCTGAAGCCGGGTGACCGCGTGCTCGTGCAGGTCACGAAGGACCCGGTCGGGCACAAGGGGGCACGCCTCACGAGCCAGGTGTCGTTGCCCGGCCGCTACCTCGTCTACGTGCCCAACGGCTCCATGAACGGCATCAGCCGCAAGCTTCCCGACACCGAGCGCGCGCGCCTGAAGAAGATCCTCAAGGACGTGCTCCCCGACAACGTGGGCGTCATCGTGCGCACCGCGGCGGAGGGCGCCACCGAGGAACAGCTCACGCTCGACGTGAACCGACTCATCGCGCAGTGGGCCGACATCTCGACCCAGCTCGAGAAGGTGCAGGCGCCGGCACTGCTCCACTCCGAGCCCGATCTGCTCATCAAGATCGTGCGCGATGTCTTCAACGAGGACTTCCAGAAGATGATCATCGCGGGTGACGAGGCCCGCGAGACGATCGAGCGGTACCTCCGGGCGGTCGCACCAGACCTGCTGGTGCGCGTCGAGGCCTATACGGGCGAGCGCGACGCGTTCGACGAGTTCCGCATCACCGAGCAGATCGAGAAGGCGCTCGATCGCAAGGTCTGGCTGCCGTCGGGCGGTTCGCTCGTGATCGACCGCACCGAGGCGATGACCGTCATCGACGTCAACACGGGCAAGTTCGTCGGCTCCGGCGGCAACCTCGAGGAGACGGTCACGAAGAACAACCTGGAGGCGGCCGAGGAGATCGTGCGACAGCTGCGACTGCGCGACATCGGCGGCATCATCGTGGTCGACTTCATCGACATGGTGCTCGAGTCCAACCGCGACCTCGTGCTGCGACGCCTCGTCGAATGCCTCTCCCGCGACCGCACCAAGCACCAGGTGGCCGAGGTCACGTCGCTGGGCCTGATCCAGATGACCCGCAAGAAGCTCGGCCTGGGACTGCTCGAATCGTTCAGCGAGCCGTGCGAGGTCTGCGCAGGCCGTGGAATCATCGTGCACCACGACCCGATCATGAAGCACCGGGCGCCACAACAGGTCGAGCGCAGTCGCGGCCGTGGGCGCGGCGGCAACCAGGCAGCGCAGGCACCGGCCGAGCACAGGACACACGCCGGCACGCACGCCATCACCGACGACGTCAAGAACGCTCTCGCGCAGATCGCGGCCTCGACGATCCCGCACCCCGAGCACCGGCCCGCCGAGTCGGACGCCGTTCCCGGCGCTGCGGCCGAGGTGCCGACCGCGACGGTGAGCGTCGTTTCCGAGGCCGGCGAGCTGAGCGCTCCCGAGGCGACGGAGGGCGCGACGGTGAAGGGCGGCGAGCCGCCTGCGGCATCCGGTGGCCGGCGTCGCGGACGTCACCGCCGTGTGACCCAGGAGCAGGGACCGACGAAATCCGTGACGGATACCGCTGCCGAGACGCCGTCTGCCGCCCGTGGAGTTGCCGGCAGTGGCACCGGCGGAGCGGCGGCGCACCGTGCGCCCGGCGGAGGCCGAGGTGCTGCTCGACTCCGTGCTCGACGCCCTGCCGGCGCCGAGGAAGGCCGGCGAAGGACGCCCCCGCAGCCGCCGCGTCTCGACTGCGGCACTCAGCACCGCAGGGGCGCCTCCTGTGATCACACGAGCCGACGGGACGACCGCCGGGTCGGGCGAGGACTCAGCCGGGCGCTGACCTGGCGCGCCGTTCGCGTGGAGTGACCCGGAGGCCGCTCGCAGCGAGCCTGCGCACGAGCTCGCGCGGCTCCACCGGCTCAGCGCCCGCCGCGACGAGCTCGTCGTACCGCTCGAGGGGCACGTCGTAGTGGTCGAGATCGAACGAGCGCGGCGGCAGTCCTGCGCGTTCGGCGAAGGCCCTGAGCTCCCCGATGGAGCGGTCGCTGACCAGATGCGCCCAAATGGTGCCGTGCTTCGGCCAGAGCGGCGTGTCGATGAGCACGGCCATGTCGATGATCCTACGCGCAGCGCCGGGCGACGTGCCGGTGACACGCGTTTGACCGGCCATGGGGCATCGGCTAAACTCGACCGTTGGTGCCGTCGCTTATCCCGGCGTGCCCGCACAGTTTTCTGGCAGTGACGACCCTCCTTCCCGCTGGGGTCCCGCGCAGTGACATCCCATCAGGCAGTGACATTTACCAGCTAACGGAGCCCTGAGCTCCCCAGAGATAGGTACGAGAAGTGGTTTACGCAGTAGTGCGCGCCGGCGGTCGGCAGGAGAAGGTCGAAGTCGGCACCATCGTGACGATGGACCGCATCAAGGCTGACAAGGACGGCAACGTCGAGCTCACCCCGGTCCTCCTCGTCGACGGCGAGAAGATCACCTCCGACGCCAAGTCGCTCGCGAAGGTCACGGTCACGGCTGAGGTCCTGAACGACCTCCGCGGCCCCAAGATCGTGATCCAGAAGTTCAAGAACAAGACCGGCTACAAGAAGCGCCAGGGCCACCGTCAGGAGCTCACGCGCGTCAAGGTCACCGGCATCAAGTAGCGGCTCGCAAGGAGAGACGGACATGGCACACAAAAAGGGAGCGAGCTCCACTCGCAACGGTCGTGACTCGAACGCGCAGCGCCTCGGCGTGAAGCGCTTCGGCGGCCAGGTCGTCAGCGCCGGCGAGATCCTCGTCCGCCAGCGCGGCACCCACTTCCACCCGGGCGCGGGCGTCGGTCGCGGTGGCGACGACACGCTGTTCGCGCTCGAGGCCGGCGCCGTGCAGTTCGGCACGAAGGGCGGCCGCAAGGTGATCAACATCGTGGCGGCCGGCGAATAATCAGCAGATCGGTCTTGTGAGGGCGGGCTTCGGCTCGCCCTCACGCATTTTCACACCACAGCGAAGCGCGCCGCGTGTAGGCGAGCGGAGCCGGGCGCTCGCGAGAGGAGCGCCCGAGACAACCAGAAGGAGTGCGGCATGGTCAGCTTCGTCGACCAGGTGACGCTGTTCGTGCGCGCCGGTCACGGCGGCAACGGCTGCGTCTCGGTGCGCCGCGAGAAGTTCAAGCCGCTCGCCGGCCCCGATGGTGGGAACGGCGGCCACGGCGGTGACATCGTGCTCGTCGCCGACCCGCAGGTCACGACGCTCCTCGCGTACCACGGGCGCCCGCACCGATCCTCGGACAACGGACAGCCCGGCATGGGCGACAACCGGTCGGGCGCGGCGGGGGAGACGCTCGAGCTGCCCATTCCCGTCGGCACGGTCGTCAAGGACCCCGACGGCACGGAGCTCGCCGACCTCGCCGAGCCGGGCATGCGCTTCATCGTCGCGCCCGGTGGCCAGGGCGGCCTCGGCAACGCCGCGCTCGCGTCCACGAAGCGCAAGGCGCCCGGCTTCGCCCTGCTCGGTACGCCGGGCTTCGAGGGCGAGGTGTCGCTCGAACTGAAGACCATCGCGGATGTCGCGCTCGTCGGCTTCCCGTCGGCGGGCAAGTCGAGCCTCATCGCGGCGCTCTCGGCAGCGCGGCCCAAGATCGCCGAGTATCCGTTCACCACGCTGCATCCGAACCTCGGGGTCGTGCAGGCGGGCGACCACCGGTTCACCGTCGCCGACGTGCCCGGCCTCATCGAGGGTGCGAGCGAGGGCAAGGGGCTCGGGCTGGAGTTCCTCCGCCACGTGGAGCGGTGCTCCGCGCTGCTGCATGTCATCGACTGCGCCACCCTCGAGCCGGGCCGTGACCCGATCAGCGACCTCGACGTGATCCTCGCCGAGCTGGCCGCGTATCCGGTGCCCGAGGGCCAGGTGCCGCTGCTCGACCGGCCGCAGCTCGTCGCGCTCAACAAGGTGGACGTTCCCGAGGCGCGTGACCTGGCCGATTTCGTGCGGCCCGAGTTCGAGGCGCGCGGCTATCGCGTGTTCGAGATCTCCACGGTGACCCACGAGGGACTGCGCCAGCTCGGGTTCGCGATCGGAGAGCTCGTCGACGACGCGCGAGCCGCCGCGGCGGCCGCCCCCGCGGCGCCGCGCATCGTGATGCGGCCGAAGGCGGTCGATGATGCCGGGTTCGTCGTGCGCGCCGAGGGTGGCACCTACGGCACGTTCTACCGCGTGCTCGGCGCGAAGCCCGAGCGTTGGGTGGCGCAGACCGACTTCACGAACGACGAGGCCGTCGGATTCCTCGCCGACCGGCTGGCGCGGCTCGGCGTCGAGGATCAGCTCGTGCGCGCCGGCGCGGTGGCCGGCTCGACGGTCGTGATCGGCCCCGGCGCGGGCGTCGTCTTCGACTGGGAGCCCACGCTCACCTCCACTGCGGAGCTCATCACCGCGCCGCGCGGCTCCGACCTCCGACTCGATGAGAGCCGTCGCGCGACCCGTGCGGAGCGGCGCAGCGACTACCACGAGCGCATGGATGCCAAGGCCGAGGCACGCGCCGAGCTCGAGCGCGAGCGCGAGGCGGGGCTCTGGTCGCACGGTGGCGCCGACGGCGAGCCGAATGGCGACGACGAGCACGGGACCGAGGCGGGAGCGGGGGAGGACGAACGGTGACGACGCGATCCCGAGCCGACATCCCGAACGCCCGGCGGATCGTGGTGAAGGTCGGCTCGTCGTCCATCAGCGGCGAGAACGCCGGCCAGATCGGTCCTCTCGTCGATGCCCTCGCCACGGCCTACGAGCGTGGCACCGAGGTCGTGCTGGTGTCATCAGGGGCCATCGCCACGGGCATGCCGTACCTCGAGCTCGACGAGCGGCCGACCGATCTCGCGACGCAGCAGGCCGCGGCATCCGTGGGACAGAACCTGCTCGTGTTCCGCTACCAGGACTCGCTGGACCGCTACGGGATCGTGGCCGGTCAGGTGCTCCTCACCGCAGGCGACCTCGAACACGCGACGCCGCGTTCGAACGCCCAGCGCGCCATGGACCGGCTGCTCGCGCTTCGGATCCTGCCGATCGTCAACGAGAACGACACCGTCGCGACGCACGAGATCCGCTTCGGCGACAACGACCGCCTCGCGGCACTCGTCGCCGAGCTGATCGGGGCCGACCTGCTCGTGCTCCTCTCCGATGTCGACGCGCTCTACACGAAGCCACCGCATCTTGCGGGCGCCGAGCCGATTGCGCACGTGCCGTTCGGCGATGAGCTCGCCGGGGTCGAGATCGGGTCGATCGGCCGTGCGGGCGTGGGCACCGGGGGAGCGGAGACGAAGGTCTCGGCCGCGCGAATCGCCGCCGACGCGGGCACCGCGGTGCTGATCACCGCGACGCCGCTCGTGGCCGAGGCGCTCGGCGGCGCCGAGATCGGCACGTGGTTCGACGCCGCCCCGGATCGTCACGCGCAGGGCGAGGAATCCGCGCTCGCCTAGGCTGGTGCCATGGAGCACCCCGACCTCGACACGACCGTGATCGACGCGCGGCTCGCCGCCGCGAAGGAGGCGTCCTACCGCCTCGCGGGGGCGACGACGGCGGAGAAGGATGCCGCCCTGGAGCAGGTCTCGGCGATCCTCCGCGAGCGCACCGCCGAGATCATCGCCGCCAACGCGCTCGATCTCGAGGCGGGGCGAGCCGCGCGGCTCTCGGCCGGACTCCTCGACCGGCTCGCGCTCGACGCGCGGCGGGTGGGCGCACTCGCTGACGCCGTGCTCGAGGTGATCGCGCTCACCGACCCGGTCGGCGAGACGGTGAGCGGCCGGTCGCTGCCGAACGGGCTGCGCATCGATCAGGTCCGGGTGCCGCTCGGGGTCGTCGGGGCGATCTACGAGGCGCGCCCCAACGTCACGATCGACATCGCCGTGCTCGCACTGAAGAGCGGGAATGCCGTCGTGCTGCGCGGCGGCACCGCCGCCGAGCAGACGAACCGCGTGCTGCTCGCCGTGCTCCGCGACGCGCTCGACGCCGCGGGCCTCCCCGCCGATGGCGTGCAGACCGTCGACGACTACGGCCGCGCCGGTGCGCGCCACCTCATGCAGGCGCGCGAGTACGTCGACGTGCTCATCCCTCGTGGCAGCGCCGGACTCATCCGCGCCGTCGTCGACGAAGCGCGCGTTCCTGTCATCGAGACGGGCGCCGGCGTCGTGCACATGTTCCTCGATGCGAGTGCCCGAGAGGACTGGGCTGTGGAACTCGTGCACAACGCGAAGGTGCAACGTCCCAGCGTGTGCAACGCCCTCGAGACGCTGCTCGTGCACCGCGACGCCGCCGCGCGGCTGCTCCCCGCGGTGCTCGACCGGCTCGAGGCATCCGGGGTCACGATCCACGCCGACGAGCGCGTGCGGGCGATTCGCCCGGAGGCAATGCCCGTGACGGACGAGGACTGGGCCACCGAGCACATGAGTCTCGACCTGTCGGTCGGCATCGTCGACTCCATCGACGACGCGCTCGGGCACATCCGTCGATACTCCACCAAGCACACCGAGTCGATCATCACGAACGATCTCGCCAGTGCCGAGCGCTTCCTCAACGAGGTGGATGCCGCAGCGGTCATGGTGAACGCGTCCACGCGCTTCACCGACGGCGCCGAGTTCGGCTTCGGCGCCGAAGTGGGCATCTCGACGCAGAAGCTGCACGCACGCGGCCCCATGGGTCTGCCCGAGCTCACGAGCACGAAGTGGATCGTGCGCGGCGCCGGGCACGTGCGCGCCTGACCTCGCTAGACTGTCACGAGCGACATCCGCAGGATCGAAGGGAACGGCGAATGAGCCTCACGTCCGCAGTGCTGACCGGCACGGTGATGACCGAGACGGTGCACGCGAGGGACCTGCCGGTCGAGCCTTGGGTCTACGGCCTCATCGCACTCGTCGTCTTCGCCGTCCTCGCCTTCATCACCGCCTCGTATCGCGACGTCGCGAACCGGCACCGCGCGAAGGCCGAAGCCTACGCGGCGCGTCACGGCGGGAGCGAGCACGGCGCCCACTGAGCGCGCCTCCTATTCGATGACGGACGAACTGGGTCGACCGCGCATCGGCGTGATGGGCGGCACGTTCGACCCCATCCATCACGGGCACCTCGTCGCCGCCAGCGAGGTCGCGCAGTCCCACCGGCTGGACCAGGTGATCTTCGTCCCGACCGGAGCACCGAGCTACAAGGCGAAGGTCACTTCTGCGGAGCACCGCTACCTGATGACGGTGATCGCGACAGCGTCGAACCCCCGCTTCACGGTGAGCCGTGTCGACATCGACCGTGGCAAGCCCACGTTCACCATCGACACGCTCCGCGACATCCGGACAGAACATCCCGACGCCGACCTGTACTTCATCAGCGGGGCCGACGCGATCGCGCAGATCCTGTCATGGAAGGACGTCGAAGAGCTGTGGCGGCTCGCCCACTTCGTGGCTGTGAGTCGACCGGGACACGTGCTGTCCGTTTCGGGTTTGCCGGAGCAGGACGTAAGCTTGTTGGAAGTGCCGGCGCTTGCGATCTCGTCGACCGATTGCCGGGACAGGGTGCGCCGGGGATTCCCCGTGTGGTACTTGGTGCCCGATGGGGTCGTCCAGTACATCTCCAAGCATCACCTCTATCGGAGTGTCGAATGACGTCGTCGCAGGAACCGCAGCTGACGCGCCGAGAGCTGCGCGAACTCGAGCGGCTGCGCGAACAGCAGGCGGCTGCGCCGACTCCGGATGCTCCGGCGGCACCGACGCCGCAGCCTGCTCAATCGTGGCCGCAGGCGCCGTCACCCGCCTACCCCGTGCCCGTGCAGCATCAGGCGCCCGTGCAGCATCAGGCGCCCGTGCAACATCAGGCGCCCGTGCAGCATCAGGCGCCCGTGCAGCATCGGCGCCCGTGCACTCGCAGGTTCCCGCACAACCGCCCCAGCAGATTCAACGGGCCGCGCCGCCCCCGGCAGCTGCACCCGACTACGGCGTGCCGCGTCCCGCCGGGGGATATGCCCAGCCGTCTGCGCCGTTCGGCGGCCCGCCGGCGCCGGCGCCGTCGAACCCCTTCGCGTCTGCGCCGCAGCAGCCCGTTCCTCCCGTCGCACCGGCACCACAGCCCACGCCGGTCGCCCGCGAGCCGAGGACGCCGGAGCGCACGCTGACACGCCGTGAACTTCGTGCGATGCTCGACGCCCACGCCGCGGGCGAGTTCCACGACCTCGAGTTCGAGGAGGAGGATCTGGTGGTCGCGGCCGGGATGCGAGCCGCGCCACCACCGCCGCAGCCCACCGCGCCTGCGAATCCGTTCGGCCAGCAGCCACAGCGTCCCCCGGCCGCCGCACCCGCCAATCCGTTCGGTCAGCAGCGACCGCCGCAACCCACTGCGCCCGCGAATCCGTTCGGCCAGCAGCCGGCTCCCACTCGGGCTCCCGCGCCGCACCAGGTGGCGGGGGCAGCCATCGCCGACGAGCCCGTCGCCGCCCCGAAGCCGCTGGGCCACTGGACCGACCAGCTGAACGCCCCGGTCGAGCGTCCCGAGCCGTTCGACCAGTTGCTCTCACGTGGCGGCGTCAGCCACGGCGTGCCCACCACGACGAACGCGCTCATCCTGCCCACACTGCCCGACCATGGTCCGATGAGCGACGCCTTCGCCAAGAGCGGCGAGGTCATCATGACCGGGTCCATCGACCTGCCGCGCAGCTACGGCGCGACGGGAGTCCACCCGAGCCAGATCGACTCCTCGGATGTCGACCGCCTCTTCGACCAGGTCGAGGACGGGGCGGGCGTCGGGGCGCCCGTCTCGGCGACCCGTGCGATCAGCACCCAGGGCGGGGCGCGAACGATGATGGCGCCCCCCAAGAAGGAGGGCATGAACGTCCCGCTCGTGCTCGCCGTCACGGCCGGCGTACTCGCGCTCGGCGTCGTGGCCACCCTCGTCATCGGCGTGGTCGCGGGGCTCTTCTGACCGTCGGCGCCGTGTTCGACACGATCCCGGAAGTGAGCGTATGACCGCATCCGACCAGGCACTCGACGCACTCGCCCTCGCGGCGCGGGCGGCCGACTCCAAGGGCGGCGAGGACCTCGTCGCCCTCGACGTGTCCGGGCCGCTGCCCTTCGTCGATGTGTTCCTCATCGTGACGGGCAACTCCGAGCGCAACGTCATCGCCATCGCCGACGAGGTCGAGGACGTGATGCGCAAGGCGGGCGCGAGGACGCACCGGCGCGAAGGGCATGACGCCGGCCGGTGGATCCTGCTCGACTTCGGCGATCTCGTCGTGCACGTCTTCCACCGCGAGGAGCGCCTCTACTACGGCCTCGAGCGACTCTGGCTCGACTGCCCGGCGTTGCCCGTCGCGCCGTTGCTCGCCGCGGGAAGGTGAGGCGGGGCATCCGCCTGCGGTGTTCGCTCGATTTCCTGGGGCGGCCGGGGCTGGTGTAAGCTCGATTCGTTGCCCCGCAAGGGGTGTACGGGTCTGTGGCGCAGCTGGTAGCGCACCTGCATGGCATGCAGGGGGTCAGGGGTTCGAGTCCCCTCAGATCCACCAAAACCCCTGATGAATCGAGAGATTCACAGGGGTTCTTCGCGTTGAAGATGGCCGAAAAGGGCCGTTGGGGCCTTTTTGGGGCCGTTTTCAGATCGATGACGAGCCTCCACAGCTATCCACATGCGAAGTCCCGAGACGGCAAGCATTTTGGCTTGATGCGCACTCCTGAGGAGTATGAGCACATCAACCCACCCCACCGTTCCGGCATCCCGGTTCGTCGACGAGCTCGGGGACTATCTCAGCGTCGACGAGCTGGCGCAGTACCTGCAGCTGTCCAAAGAGACGATCTACCACTGGCGTCTCGAAGGAACCGGCCCGAAGGCCACCAAGCTCGGCAAACATCTGCGATACAGCCGCGAGAACGTTCAGGCCTGGCTGAAGGCCCGAACGGACCGACGGTGAACACGGTGATGGCCTCCTACTCTGCGAAGACAGAGGGCGATTGCAATGCCACGGAGGCACCGTCGGAGAACAGGAGCTGAGAAGCGGATCCGTCAGCGAACATCTGCCTGACCTCATGCACGGATTGGCGATCCGCTGGACAGCTCATTTGAGGCAGACACCTTCACCGTGCAGTGCATCGAGACGATCACATCGGGGCCCGGGATCATGGTCTCCAGTCCGCCATTGTCACCGCAGATGGCGCCGAGACGATTCGCAACGCGACCCGTCTCCCGCATTGCGCCTAGCGCTGCTATTCGAGCCATTTCTTCACGGTCGGGGCCTTGCCCCTTAGGCCGATTTCTCACGGCGCTCGGGCTCGAACGCCGACGCGCCCATCTGTTAATGGCAGCTGGTGGCCGGGTCCCCGTCGATGTCGCCGAGGAAGCTGCCGAACTCGCCGACGTGGGCGTCTTCGCCCAGGATTTCTCGGGTGACGTTCCCGAGTCCGAGGCGTGGCTCCTCCTGGGACGATGCGTGCTCGCCGATGTCGTGGTGGGCTATCGCTCGCTGCTGGGTCACCACGCCCAGGCAGTCGGCGGAGTCGGGCGGGTCTGCCGCGACCGGTCCGGCGGTTCCGAGTACGAGGAGTGACGCCGCCACCGCTGTCGCCAGTGTCCTGTTCATGCTGTCTCCTGATCTGTCGTCTGGGCTCGAAGGGGTGTCCTCGAACCGGCGCACAATTAAAATCCAGCGCTGCCGAGCGCCGCAATCATTTCGGGCCCAGCTGAAACCTGGCGGCCGTCCTTGACATGATCCGGCCTCGCGGGCCGACAATGAATTCATGCTGCGTCTTCACTTCGGGCTCGACGACCTTGCCCGGACGACGTTCGAGATGCCGTCGGTGATCGACGACATCGCCGGCAGCGCGCAGTCCGTGCAGCAACCTCACAGCCGGGTGCGAAGGCGATTCCAGGGTGCCAGGATGCCGCTGCCCCCCGCGGCCCGGCCGCTGCTGGAGCTGGCCGCTGCCCACGGTGATGTGCCCGGCTTCCTCATCCCGGAGGCCACCGGCACGGTCGAGGAGCTGTTGGACCTGGTGATGGCCACCCCTCCAGCGCAGCTTCGCGCCGACTTGGAAGCCGCGACGGCCACGTCGCCGCGAGCAGCCTGGGCGAGCGAACTCGCCACCGGGAGAGGGCGCGCGATGGATCTGCTTGGCGCGGCGATGGACGCCTTCCACCGGGAAGTAGTGGCACCGATGCGGCCCGGGTTCCGCAGGATCGTAACCGCCGAGCTCGGCCGCCTGGCCTGGCAGGCCGCCACACTAGGGATGGAGTCGGTCCTGAACAGCATGCATCCCGCGATCAAGTGGCGCGAAGGGCGGCTCGATGTCGATCTCCCGGTCGACGCCGACGTTCATCTGGAAGGGCGTGGCCTGATCATCAGCCCGTCCGCCGCCTGGTCCCGTCCGGGGTTCACATTCCACTGGCGCGACCAGCTGGGCCTGATCTATCCGGTCCAGGCCGACTGGGCAGCACCGGCCGCGGTCGCCGACGACCCGAATCTCCGACTGGGCACCGTGCTCGGGGCGACCCGGGCGAAGGTGCTCACTGATCTCGCCGAGGGGCCGGCCGAGGGGCATACCACCAGCAGCCTGGCGACCAGCCTCGGCATCAGCCTGGCATCGGCCTCCTCCCATGCGGCGGCACTGCGCGGCGCGGGCCTCGTCACTACCAGGCGCGCCGGGCGGGCCGTGCGGCACACCCTCTCAGACCTGGGCCGCAGGATGGTCACCGCCGAGCCGAGCGCCGAACCCGGCAATGCCGACCTGCGCCTGCTCGAGCCGTGACAGCCAAGTCGTGACAGCGGGGGAGGCCCTGCCCCGCACGCCCTGTGCTGTGCGGAGGCTCCACCCAATGGACGTCGGTGTCCAGTGGTGGGCGGCGAGATAATGGTGGTCGTGGATCGGGACTGGCTGGGCAGGTGACCGCGCGGGAGGCCGAGGTTCTCGCCGGGATCCGCCGCCACGGCACGAACGCGCAGCTGGCCGAGGACCTGGCCGCCCATCGAAACGGCCGACTCAGCGACCACTCCCGCGTCAATCTCGCCCGCCATGCTCGTCGCAGCCATACGTAAAGCACGATTTCGTTACTCGACAAAGGGCATGCGCCCCGGTCAATGGCCCGCCGGGCGCTGCGCTTCGCTTAGCCACGCCTGGGCCGCCGCGGCCGCGTGGTCGGAACTGCGGGGTCGACAGGATGCATGCGCCTTCGACCACGCGGATTTCGAGCGACGAATGGTCCTCGCAACGACTCGGATTGCATCGAGACCGTGCGTCAGTGACGGCATCGCACTCATCGCGCGCGCAGCGGTCACACACGCCGCGCAACTGTCACAGGCAGGGCGCTCCCCACTGCCCCGACTGAAGCACCACGCCGTTCGGAGAACGAGAGCGGTAGCCGTGCTCCATTTGTACATCGACGAGAAGAATTGGGTCGATCCGCGCGCGCCGCCACCGGCCATCGTAAACGGGGACGGTTCGTCTATGCGCTGGCGCTGGCTCACCGCCACCGCTCCAGGCGCTGCGGTCAACACCCTGGGGCCCTTTTGTGCCCCTTTTCAACCACAGATACCGCCAATCAACGGCAACCAGCGGACGTTTCAGCGCGGGCCGTACGGCGTCGATCCCATATAATTGCTGGTCATCCACAACCAAACACATGCGCTCAAGCGATGTGCAGCACTGTCAGGGGTCAGGGGTTCGAGTCCCCTCAGATCCACACGTGAACCCTCCGGGCATGCCCATCGGAGCTGCCCCGGGTTCTTCTCATTCCGGGCGTCCGGCGTCGGTTAGGCTCGAGTCGTGGACATTCGCGACATCCCCCTCACGACGATCGACGGCGACGCGACCTCGCTGGCCGACTACGACGAGCGGGTCGTCATGGTCGTGAACGTCGCGTCGAGGTGCGGACTGACCCCGCAGTACGAGAAGCTCGAGGCGCTGCAGCGCGAGTACGGTGAGCGGGGATTCACGGTGCTCGGCTTCCCCTGCAACCAGTTCGCCGCGCAGGAGCCGGGCACCGCGGAGGACATCAAGGAGTTCTGCTCGATGACGTACGGGGTCACATTCCCCCTCATGGCGAAGGCGAAGGTGAACGGCCGGCACCGGCATCCGCTCTACGACGAGCTCACGAAGGTGTCGGATGCCGCCGGCAAGGCCGGGCGCGTGAAGTGGAACTTCGAGAAGTTCGTCGTGCTGCCGGGCGGCGAGATCGTGCGGTTCCGCCCCAACATCCAGCCCGACGATCCGGCGGTGGTCGCCGTGATCGAGCGCGGGCTCGCCGAACAGGCGGCGGCCTGACAGGCCCGCCGACCGGCGGCGCGCTTCCTTGACCCTCCAGCCGGGTCGGCTCAGAATTGGGGGGTCGATGCATGGCAGATCCGTGCACGGGGAGCGGGGGAACCGATGACCGACGCCTACTCACGTCCGATGGCCGACCGGACGGCGGCTTCAACAGGTCCGCCACCCGCCATGCACGCCGAGGAAACGATCGTGTACTCCGGATCGGGCGCGTCGCGGGAGCCTGAGGAATCCTCGGACTCGCGCTCTGCCTCCAGGGGGTGGAATCGCGACCTGCGCTTCATGCTCGTCGCGCTCGTGGGCATCGTGGTCCTCTTCCTCGCATTCGCCCTCCTCGTCGCCTTCGCACCGACCAACGCGGCGATCAGCGCGCTCGCGGTCATCGCGGCTCCGATCGCGACGATGGTCGCCGCGTACTACGGCATCACGCTCGCGCTGCGTCAGGTGACCGACGCACGAACTGCCGCCGAGTCCGCCGACATTCGTGCCCGCGCGGCCGAGTTGGGCGCGCGTGAGTCGGATGCGTGGGCGGCCCAGATGGAGTCGGGCCTGCGGGTCGCCGTCGCGAAGCTCCGCGCCGACGGCCGCGACACCCGTGACGTCGAGCGGGCCGCTGGGACTCCCGACGAGTTCTTCTGATCGTCATGCCTCCCGGTCGACGATCCTCGTGGATCGCGCCGCCGCCTGCCGGGCGTGATCCGCTGCCGGAGTTGATCAGAGTTCGGCGAGCACCGAGACCGGGCGCTCGATGCAGCGCGCCAGGAACGTGAGGAACGCCGCCGCCTCGGCACCGTCGCACACGCGGTGATCGAACGAGATCGTGAGCTCGGTGACCGTGCGCACCGCGAGCGCGCCGTCGACGACCCACGGCCGATCGACGAGCCGCCCGATCCCGAGCATCGCCGCCTCGGGGTGGTTGATGATGGCCGCGGAGCCGTCGACGCCCAGCGTGCCGTAGTTGTTGAGCGTGAACGTCCCGCCCGACAGCGCCGACGGGGGGAACACGCCCGAAGCCGCCTCTTCGCTGCGAGCCAGGATCGCGTCCCGGAGCACGCGCAGGCTCATCCGCTCGGCACCGTGCACGACGGGAACGACCAGGCCACGCGGCGTCTGGGCGGCGATGCCCAGGTTCACGGCACCGTGCATGACGATCTCGTCGCGTTCCGCGTCGAAGCTCGAGTTCAGCAGCGGATGCCGCGCCAGCCCGGCCACGACGAACCGCGCCACGAGCGCCGTCACGCCGAACCGCTCACCGGTGGCCTCCTGCAGGTGCCGTCTCGCGGCCAGGAGCTCGCTCGCGTCGACGTCCATCCACACGGTCGCCTCGGGGATCTCGCGGCGCGAGCGCGAGAAGCGGGCGGCGGCGGCGCGACCCGTGCGGTCGAGCGGCACGCGCCGATCGCCGGTCCCCTCGGCCCGGTCCGGGTTGCGCGGATGCCGCGAAGGCCGGCAGCTCGACGCCGGTCGGGGCGGTGGGCGCCTCCGTCGCCTCGGTGGACGGCGCCGGCCTCGCTCCGTCGAGCTCGTGCACGAACGCCTCGACGTCGCGGCGCATGACGAGATGGTCGGGGCCGGAGCCCTCGAGCTGGCTCGCGTCGAAGCCGTGCTCGCGGGCGATGCGTCGCACGATCGGCGAGACGACCGGCGATCGACGCGACGGGTCGAGGCCCGACGGCGCCGGGGAGGGCGCCGGACGTCCGCCGCGTCCGCCCGCGACGGACCGCCGACGCCCGAATCGCGCCGGCGCGTCGGAGGCGCGCGTGGTCGCGGCCGACGCTCGCGTGCCGTATCCGATCAGCACTGCCCCGGACTCTTCTGCAGCGGCCTCCGTCGGCGCGGCGACCCCGGGCTCGGGCGGCCGGGGCCGACGGCGAGAGCGTCATGAGCACGCTTCCCGCGTGCAGCACCTGGCCGACCTCACCGCCGAGCGACTCGACGACGCCCGCGAACGGCGTCGGCAGCTGCACCACCGACTTCGCAGACTCGAGTTCCACCACGGGCTGGTCGGTGGACACCTCGTCGCCGGGTCCGACGAGCCACGCGACGATCTCGGCCTCGGTCAGGCCCTCGCCGAGGTCGGGCAGGATGAAGTCGCGGCCCATCAGTCCCACTCCCAGGTGTCGAGTGCTGCGAGCACTCGGTCGGGGGTCGGCAGGTGGTGCTCTTCGAGCTTCGGCGACGGGTAGGGGATGTCGAAGCCCGTGACCCGCAACACGGGCGCCGCGAGATGGTGGAAGTTCCGCTCCGTCACGCGCGCGGCCACCTCGGCGCCGTAACCCCCGAACTGCGCCGCCTCATGGATCACCGCGGCGCGGGAGGTCTTGCGCACGGATGCCCCGACGGTCTCGTCGTCGAAGGGGGAGAGGCTGCGCAGGTCCACGACCTCGATCGAGAGGCCCTCGGCGTCGGCCGCGTCAGCGGCCTCGAGGGCGGTGCGCACCGTGGGCCCGTACGCGAGCAGCGTCACGTCGGCGCCCTCGCGCACGACGACGGCACGGTCCATCGGCGCGGTCCTGACCGGAAGCGTGAGCGGCGCCTTCGACCAGTAGCGGCTCTTCGGCTCCATGAAGACCACGGGATCATCGAGGTCGATCGCCTCGCGCAGCATCGAGTACGCATCGGCGGGATTCGACGGCATCACCACCGTGAGCCCGGGCGTCGCCGTCCAGTACGCCTCCGACGAGTCGGAATGGTGCTCCACGCCGCCGATGGCGCCGGCACACGGGATGCGCACGACCATCGGCAGCGTCATCCGTCCCTTCGTGCGATTCCGCATCTTCGCGACGTGCGAGACCATCTGCTCGAACGCGGGATAGCTGAATGCGTCGAACTGCATCTCGACGACGGGCCGCATGCCGTACATCGCCATGCCGACGGCCGTGCCGACGATGCCCGACTCGGCCAGCGGGGAGTCCCAGATGCGGTCGTCGCCGAACTGCGCCTGCAGGCCGTCGGTGACCCGGAAGACTCCGCCGAGCGGTCCCACGTCCTCACCGTAGACGACGACTCGGTCGTCGTCGGCCATCGCGTCGCGGAGCGCGGCGTTCAGCGCACCCGCCATGGTGAGCTGGGTGGGCGCGGATGCCGCAGGGGCATCTGTGCGGGCGGTGGCCGCGGTCATCGGGCGGCCCCGGCGGGCTCGTGATCGGCGTCCTGGTGCGCCGAGTGGATCGCGGCATCGGCCAGCTCGGCCTCGAGGCGGGCGCGCTGCTCCCGCAGCGAGGCGCGCGGACGCGCGTACACGTGGTCGAACAGCTCCAGCGGGTCGAGCTCCGCCTCGGCCGTCATCACGTCGCGCGTGTAGGCGGCGATCGACTCCGCGGCATCCGCGATCTCGGTGCGTGCGGCTTCGGGGAGCGCGCCCTCTGAGACGAGGTACTTCTCGAGTCGCTCGATCGGGTCGCGGCGCTTCCAGTGCTCGACGTCACGTGCCTGCCGATAGCGGGTCGGATCGTCCGAGTTCGTGTGCGCCTCGATGCGGTAGGTGACGCCCTCGATGAGCGTCGGACCGCCGCCCGAGCGCGCGCGTTGGACCGCGGCCAGCGTGACCGCGTACATCGCGGCGACATCGTTGCCGTCGACGTGGAAGCCCGGCATCCCGTAGCCGACCGCCTTGTCGGCGAGCGTCGCGGCCCGGGTCTGTCGCGAGAGGGGCACGCTGATCGCGAACTGGTTGTTCTGGACGACGAACACCGTCGGCGTCTGCCACACGGCCGCGAAGTTGAACGCCTCATGCGCGTCGCCCTCGCTCGTCGCGCCGTCACCGAGATACGTCATGGACACGATCGGGTCCCGGCGCAGGCGTGCGGCGTGCGCGAGACCGACCGCGTGGAGCGCTTGCGTGGCGAGCGGCGTGGTCTGCGAGGCGGTGCGGTGGGCGCCCTGGTCGTAGCCGTTGTGCCAATCGCCGCGGAAGGCCTTCAGGATGTCGCCGGCGTCGATGCCGCGGGTCAGGAGGGCGATGCAGTCGCGGTACGTCGGGAAGAACCAGTCACGCGCTTCGATGGCGGAGATGGCGCCGATCTCGCAGGCTTCCTGACCGTAGGCCGAGGGGTAGGTGGCGAGCCGGCCCTGCCTGGTGAGCGCCGTCACCTGCACGTCGAACCGGCGGGCCACGACCATCCGGCGGTAGAGCTCCAGCAGGGTGTCGAGGTCGGGAAGCTCGAAACCACCGGATGCCGCCGCGCCGCGCACCGCGTGACCTGCGTTGTCGAGGAGCCGGATGGGCTTCTCCGAGGGGAGTGCGCGGACGCTGCCATGATGCTCGACGTTGAGGCTCATATGGCCATGGTGCGTCAGTGTGACGCGCTCCGCTCGACCTCCGGGAGAAGCGTGAACGAACGGCTCCCGCTACGGGAAAGCGATGCCGTGCGTCCGTCGGACGAGGCCTCAGGTGCGCCAGATGTCCAGGGTCTGCGCCGGCGGATGGCCCTCGATCTCGGCGAGGATCAGGTGCGATCGCGTGGAGACGACCCCCGGCATGTCGTGGATGTCCCTGAGAATGGCCTGGCTCAGCTGCTCGTGATCGGGCGCGCTCACGGTGAGCATGATGTCGATGTCGCCCGAGACGGCCTGTACCTTCTCGACGAACGGGAGCGTCGCGAGCTTCGCGGCGATCACTTCCCACGACACCTCGCCGATCCGCACCACGACGAGCGCGGAGATGTGAAGGCCGATGGCCTTCCGATCGATCTGGGCGCCGAACCCGGTGATGACTCCGCGCTTCTGCAGCTGCTGCACGCGGTTGTGCGCCGCCGTCCGCGAGATGTGCACACGCTCGGCGAGGGTGCGAACCGACAGTCGACCGTCGCGGCTCAGCTCCGCGACGATGCGCCGATCGATGCTGTCGAGCGGCTCGTTCCTGTGCGGGGTCGGCTGGGTCATCGGCGTCCTCGTGGCTCATGCCCAGACTAGCGGGTGCGGCGCCGCACGCGGCGGAGGGAGGCGTGCATCGGGGCGTGCCTCACGACGCGGGGGAGCCGCGGCCAGACGAGGGCGATGCCTCGGAGCCAGGCATCGGTGACACGTTCCGCCCGGGGGTCCACCGGAACCCGTAGGCGTCGCGCACTGCCGCCGGCAGGAGGGCGGCGGTGAGCAGCCGGACGGGCGCCAGCAGCACGGTCGCGCCGAAGGGCAGGTCGGATGCTCCGGAGAGGAGCGCGCGCGCCACGGTCCGCGCCTCGTCGCCGACCTCGAGCGCGTCCAGCCGCGCTCGCCACCATGCGGTGAACTCGGCACGGGTCTCAGGCCATCCCTCGCGGGATGCCTGAAGCCGGAAGCCCACCGGGGCATAACCGCGCACGATGGCATCGCCGGTCGCGCGGTCGAGGGGGCCCCAGAGCCGCTCGTGCAGGTCCATGGCGACGGCCAGGAGCGTGGACGCCACCCAGCGTTGCGCGTCCGCGTCGAAGGCGCTGTAGGCGGGTCGTCCCTCGGCGGCGGCTCCGCGAACGGGGACGTGCCGCCGGTTCACCGTGCGCACCGCCTCGGCCACCACCTCGTCGTCGCCGAAGCCGACCGCGTAGACATAGTCGAGCGTCCCCAGCAGCCGGTCCAGGGGACGGTCGCGGAAGCTGCTGTGCCCGGCTACACCGCGGGCAACCCGCGGGTCGGCGAGCTGCAGGAGCACTGCCGCGCCTCCGCCGAGCAGCAGCACGCCCTCCGCACCGTGGCGGCGGAACACCTCGCGTTCGTCCTCGTCGTGCATCAATACCAGTTGTACGCCTCGGAGTGGGCCCAGGCGCTGCAGGGCGACCCGTAGCGCGCATCGATGTAGCCCAGCCCCCAATCGATCTGGTCGTCGCATTGGTGCGCCAATCGGCGCCCGCAGCAGCCATCTTGCTGCCCGGCAGTGACTGCGGGATGCCGTAGGCGCCGCTCGAGGCGTTGTACGCGTCGGCGCGCCATCCGGATTCCCGCGTCCAGAGCAGGTCGAGGCATCGGAACTGGTCGGAGTCCCATCCATGGCTCGGTAGTCGGCCAACGGCGTACGCCTTGGCCGCCGGCCCGGTCGACGACTACGCCCGGCGGCGGTGCGCCGCTGTCCGCGCGCGTGCCTGGGGCCGGCCCGGCGGCAACTGCGGCTGCCGCAGCCGCGGCCGCAGCGGCTGCCGCGGCCGCTTCGCGGGCGGCTCGCTCCTTCGCGGCCTGCTCGCCGATGCGGTACTGCCGCTCGAGCTCGACCGAGCGGTCGCGCAGGCTCGCGAGCTGGGCATACAACGTGTCGAGCACGCCCTGCTGCTCGGCGACGCGGGCCTCGGCCACCGCGTGGGCTTCCGCGGCCTTCCGTCCGGCCGCGGCCGCCTCCGCGGCAAGGCGAGCTGCGCTCCGCCTCGGCCACGTCGGCCTGCTCGCTGAGGGCAGCGGCATCGGCGCGCGCGGCCTTCGCTCGCGCGGCGACGCCGCCGTACACGTTCGCGAGCTGGGCGGCACGTGAGAGGCCGACGAGCACGTCCCGCGGATCGCCGCCCCCGACGAGCAGCCGGAGCGTCAGGTCGGCACCGCCCGAGCGGGCGAGAACCGCGCCGACGCGACCGAGCCGAGCCGCGGAGTCCGCCGCCTCGGTGGCGGCAGCATCCGCCGCCGCGCGAAGGGCGGCCGCCCTCGCCACCGCGTCCACCCTCGCCGCCTCCGCGGCGGCGGCAGCAGCGGCGGCCTCCACGGCCGCGTCGCCGAGGCGACCTGCCTCGGCCTCGAGCTCGTCCACGAACGAGGTGATCCGTGCGGCTTCGCTCTCCCGGGTGGCGACATCCGCCTTTGCGGCCCGCACCTCGTCCCAGGTCGGATAGTCCTCGGCTGCGGCACTTGTGAGGGGCTGTGCGGAGAACGCCGCGAGCACCACCACGATGCCCACTGCCGCGATGCCGACCAACGACTTCCACCCTCGTCGCACGAGCCCCCTCCGAGCGCGGCGAGTCTACCCGTGGGTGATCTCGGCGGAGGACCGGACACGCAGCGTACACTCGGGCCGGTGCAGATGAGGCGAACGACGGCGCTGCCGTTCCTGATCGCGGCGATGCTCGTCGGTGCGACTGCGTGCAGCCCGGCGGCGCCCGCCGCGCCCTCGTCGACCCCCGCCGAGGCGACCCGGGACCCGGCTCCCGCACGCGCCCCGAGCGACCCCGTCGCGGCATGGGTGGACGAGCGGATGTCCCAGCTGAGCCTCGAGGAGAAGGCGGCCTCGCTGCTCATGCTGCACGCGCCCGGCACCGACCCCGCACCGCTGCGGGCGTACGTGGACACCGGGATCTCGGGACTGATCCTCATGGGCGACAACGTGCCTGCCGGCCCGACCGAGCTCGCCGCGCTCACGGCGGCGGTCCAGGCGGACCCGGAGGCGCCGGTGCTCATCGGCATCGACGAGGAGGGCGGCGAGGTGCAGCGCCTGCCGTGGGACACCGCAGCGAGTGCCGAGACGCTGCGTGCCGCCCCCGCGTCCGCTGCGCGCGAGGCGTTCGCGACCCGCGCGGCGACACTCTCCACGGTCGGCGTCTCGGTGAACTTCGGGATCGTCGCCGACGTCACCTCCGATCCCGAGTCGTTCATCGCCGGTCGAGTGCTCGGCACCGAACCCGCCGGCGCCGCGGAGCGCGTCGCCGGTGCGGTCGAGGGTGAGGAGGGCGTCGTACTCAGCACCCTCAAGCACTTTCCCGGCCATGGAGCGGCGCCGGGGGACTCCCATTCGAGTATCCCGACAGCGCCGCTGAGCCTCGACGAGTGGCGCGCGGGACCGGCGCGCCCGTTCGCCGCAGGGATCGAAGCCGGCGCGGAGCTCGTCATGACCGGCCATCTCGCGTATCCCGCGGTGGACACCGCGCCCGCCTCGCTCTCGCCGGCGTGGCATCGGATCCTGCGCGACGAGCTGGGCTTCGACGGCGTGATCGTGACCGACGACATGCTGATGCTCCAGCACAACGGCCTGCCCGAGTTCGCCGATCCCGGCGAGAACGCGGTGCGCGCGCTCGCAGCCGGATCCGATCTGCTGCTCTACGTGCTGCCGGCCGATCCGTCGGAGTTCGGGATCTCGATCGACGGTCTCGTGGGTTCCATCGTGGGCGCCGTGCAGGAGGGACGGATCACCGAGGACCGGCTCGGCGACGCGGTCGAACGGGTGCTCACCCTGCGGCGCTCCATCGCGACCGGATCCGATCTCGGCGTCGGGGAATAGAATCCGACGATTCATGCGTTTGCATCGGTGTGGCCGATCCGGCCGCACTGACATCGACACGGAGAGACCCGCACATGACCAACACCGCCACGACGATCGAGATCCCCGGCTACCGAGCCGGCACCTGGAAGGTCGACACCGCGCACAGCGAGGTCGGCTTCAGCATCCGCCACATCATGATCAGCAAGGTGAAGGGCAAGTTCGAGCGCTTCGATGCGACCTTCGTGACCGCCGAGAACCCGCTCGACTCGAGCGTGACGGCCTCGGCCGAGGTCGCGTCCATCACCACCAACGAGCCGAACCGCGACGCGCACCTGCGCACGGGCGACTTCTTCGAGGCGGAGACCTATCCGACCATCGACTTCGTCTCGACCGGCGTGCGGGTCGACCGCGGCGACTTCAAGGTGGACGGAGATCTCACCATCCGCGGCGTCACGAAGCGCGTGACCTTCGACTTCGACTTCGGCGGCTTCGGCGGCGACCCCTTCGGCAACTACAAGGGCGGCGCCACTGCGAAGACGACGATCGACCGTGAGGACTTCGGCCTCACGTACAACGCCGCGCTCGAGACCGGCGGCGTGCTCCTCGGCAACCAGGTGACCATCACCATCGAGCTGCGAGGCGACGCTCGAGCAGTAACGTCGCAGCGACGGTGAGCGAAGGGTCGGATGCCTCGGCATCCGGCCCTTCGCGCGTTCAGCTCTCTGCCGGCCGGCGCTCAGCCCGTCGCGCCTCAGCGCGCCTGCGCGAGCCCGCCGAGCGTCGTCGACCAGAACCGCGCCCACTCCTCGAACGGCGCGATGAACGTGTCGAGCAGCAAGCCGTCACGGAAGGGCGACGCCTCGATGGCGGTCGCCCCGCGGCGCTCGGGCGATCGGCGCCACGTGCCGAGAACCTCGCCGCCCGCGACGAGGATCGGCAGGAACAGGCCGTTCTTGCCGGGCACGATGCGCATTCCGTCGTCGGGGGAGCAGGCTGCGCTGCGGTCGCCGTAGCCGAGATAGAACTCGTCGAACGCCGCGAGCACGAGTCGCCGCTCGAGCACGGCGGGCGATGCCGGCTGCGCGTCGACCGCCACGAACCGTTCGTCGTCGTACGCCATCACCGCCTCGCCCGCTGCCGCGAGCGCGGTGCGCGCCTGCGTGAGGGTGAGCCCCGCCCACCAGGCGAAGTCGCGAACGGAGACCGGCCCGTGCCCGCGCGCGTACCCCGTGAACAGCAGCGCGAGGATCTCGTCGGGGTCTTCAGGTTCACCGGGTCGCCGCGGCGACCATTCGTCGAGCAGCACGAACCGTTGCCTGGCCCGGGTCTCGATCGGGCCGAAGCACAACAGCCCCTCGGTCGCCAGCCGCCAGATGAGGTGGTACCCCCGCTGGCCTGCGATCTCGATGCCGGCTGCAGCCCAGGCCGCCTGCAACTCATCGCGTGTCGCCGCCCCGCCACCTTCGAGCTCGTGGACGGCGATGCGGCGCGCAGCGGCATGCATTTCGCCGTCGATCCCCTCGTCGCGATGCGTCTTCGCTGCCCGCTGCATGAGGCGCGCGGCCGTCAACCGCAGGATGGGCCGCAGCATCGAGGGAGCGACGAAGTGCAGGGTGCCGCGCATCGGCCACGACCGCAGCAGCGAGCGATCTTCGATGGCTGCGTCGATCGTCGCCTCCCTCGAGCCGGGCACGCGGGCGCCGAGCACCCACTTGGCCGCACCGAGATCTTGCGCCTGCACGCAGATGAGTCGTTCGACTGCCTCGGCCGGCGAGGCGAATCCGCCGTCGAACCCGTGGGCGGCCAGCCGGGCGGCCCGCAGGGCGCGAATCGCGGCGTCGCTCGAGGCATCCGTCCTCATGCATCGAGTCTGGCGGATGCCGGCGACATCCGCTCACTGCTCGGATGCCGCCGACGGCGGGCCGATGGCGTCGCGGACGATAGACTGGGGGGCTGTGCCACTCGGCACGTCGCCACCCACCACCTTCCGCCGGAGGATACCCGTGCTCGCCGTCCATGATCTCGAGATCCGCGTCGGTGCACGCCTGCTCATGGAGCACGTGGACTTCCGCGTCTCGGCGGGCGAAAAGGTGGGGCTCGTCGGTCGCAATGGAGCCGGCAAGACCACGCTCACGAAGACACTCGCGGGCGAGACGCTGCCCACTGGCGGCCGCATCGACCGATCGGGCGAGATCGGTTACCTGCCGCAGGACCCACGCTCCGGCGACCCCGAGATGCTTGCACGCACCCGCGTCCTCGACGCCCGGGGGCTGGGTTCGATCGTGCTCGGCATGCACGAGGCATCCGTCGCCATGGCGAGCGACGACCCCGCCGTCGCCGAGCGCGCGATGAAGAAGTACGGCAACCTCACCGACCGCTTCACGTCGCTCGGCGGCTACGCGGCCGAGGCGGAGGCCGCGTCGATCGCCTCGAACCTGAACCTGCCCGACCGCATCCTCGACCAGCCGTTGAAGACGCTCTCGGGTGGCCAGCGCCGACGCATCGAGCTCGCCCGCATCCTGTTCTCCGACGCCGAGACGATGATCCTCGACGAGCCCACCAACCACCTCGACGCCGACTCGGTCGTGTGGCTGCGCGAGTTCCTCAAGGCCTACAAGGGCGGCGTCATCGTGATCAGCCACGACGTCGAGCTCGTGGGCGAGGTCGTGAACCGCGTCTTCTACCTCGACGCCAACCGCTCGGCGATCGACATCTACAACATGGGCTGGAAGCACTACCTGCGCCAGCGCGCCGCCGACGAGGAGCGCCGCAAGAAGGAGCGCGCGAACGCCGAGAAGAAGGCGGGCGCCCTGCAGTTGCAGGCCGCGAAGTTCGGCGCGAAGGCCACGAAGGCGGCGGCCGCCCACCAGATGGTGGCGCGCGCCGAGAAACTGCTGGCCGGGCTCGAGGACGTGCGCGCGGTCGACCGCGTGGCGAAGCTGCGATTCCCGACGCCCGCGCCGTGCGGTCGCACCCCGCTCACGGCGAACGACCTGTCGAAGAGCTACGGCTCACTCGAGATCTTCACCGCGGTCGACCTCGCGATCGACCGAGGGTCGAAGGTCGTGATCATCGGCCTGAACGGCGCCGGCAAGACGACGCTGCTCCGCATCCTCGCGGGCGTCGACCGGCCCGACACGGGCGTCGTCGAGGCGGGGCACGGGCTCCGCGTGGGCTACTACGCGCAGGAGCACGAGACGCTCGACGTGAAGCGCTCCGTGCTCCAGAACATGGTGAGCGCGTCGCCGAACCTCACCGAGACCGAGGCGCGCAAGGTGCTCGGCTCGTTCCTCTTCACCGGCGACGACGTGCACAAGCCCGCCGGCGTGCTCTCGGGCGGTGAGAAGACCCGACTCGCGCTCGCGATGATCGTGGTGTCGGGTGCGAACGTGCTGCTGCTCGACGAGCCGACGAACAACCTCGACCCCGCCAGCCGCGCCGAGATCCTCGACGCGCTCGCGCACTACGAGGGGTCGGTCGTGCTGGTCAGCCACGATCCGGGCGCGGTCGAGGCGCTCAACCCCGAGCGGGTGCTCATCATGCCCGACGGCACCGAAGACCACTGGAGCCGCGAGTACCAGGAGCTCATCGAGCTCGCGTGACCTACCGCCGGTCGAGGATCTCGTCCTCCACATCGGCGTCGCCGCGTTCCCGCGGCGGCCGGCGCGGCTCGCGCGGCGCCTTCGGCGCGTCGGGCGAAGCGGATGCCTCGGCGAGCGCGCGACGCTCCTGGTTCGCCGCCCACGCGAGACCCACGAATCCGAGCAGTGCGAACACGAACCACTGCAGGGCGTACGAGAGGTGCGGACCTTCGTCGCGCACCGGGCGCGCCGCGGCCAGCGGCGGCTCGTCCACGTCGGCGCCGGTCTGCACGAGCACCCCGTAGGCGCCGGTGTAGCTCGGCTCGCCGACGCGTTCGGCGAGTTCGTCGAGGTCGATCGTCGCGAACTCGTCACCGGTGCTGGTGCGGCCCGCGATGCGCTCCTCGCCGGCTTTCAACCGCGCTTCCACCTCGACATGGCCCGACGGCGGCGTGGCGTACTCGCTCGGGCGACCGTCGGACGCCTGGGCGATCCAGCCCCGGTCGACCATGAACACGGTGCCGTCGTCGAGGCGGAACGGGGTGATCACCTCGAAGCCCGAGCTGCCCTCGAACGGGCGGTTGCGCACCACGACCTCCTCGGCCGCGAGGTATTCGCCGGACAGGGCGACGACCTGCCAGCGCTGGTCGACGTCGAAGGCCGCCGGCGCAGGCAGCGCCTCGGACACCGGGATCGGGTCGGCGTCGTAGTTCGCGTCGATGCGCGCCACCTCGGCGAGGGCTTCCGCGCGTCGGTTCAGCTGCCACACGCCGAGCGCGCAGCACGCGACGGCGAAGGCCACGACGAGCGCGAGGTAGCCCAGCCATTGCGGAGACCTGAGGAACGACCACTCCCTCACGCGTCGGCTCCTGTGGCGGCGTTGGTGGATGCGGCATCCGTCGGGGTCGATCCGAACGGCGCCACGCGCACGGGGAACGACCGTGCCTCGAGGAATCCTCGGAGGTAGTCCACGTGCTCGTCGCACGCGAGCCAGGTCTTCCATCGGTCGCCGGTGTGGATGCGCGGGTTCTGCCAGTCGATGCGCCAGGTCGCGGCTGCGCGGCACTCGGCGCGCGAGCAGCTTCCCTGGGCGGCATCCGCCCCGATTCCGCCGATCACGCGGCACCGCGCTCGTCGTCGGCCGGGGCGGCGTCGGCGACTCGGAGGCGGTCGGCGACGCGGCTGACAGGCGGCTCAGGGGTCGGCGACGCGGCCGGCGGTTCGGCAGCCGGCTCGGACGCCGCGTCGGGCGAGACCGCCGCGTCGGGCGAGTCCGCCGCGTCGGCACCACCGGGCTGCAGGGGGCCGACGGGCACGATGTTGCCCGGCCGTAGCACCTCTTCACCTCGGGTCGGGCCGCTGACGTTCGCGAGGACGACGGCGACGTACGGCAGGAAGACCGCGCCGGCGGCGAACACCACGAGCCACCATCCCTGCGCGAAGAGCATGGCGAAGATGCACGCGACACGAATCGACATCGCGATCGTGTACTTGATCATGCGCGAGCGCCGCTCCGCCTCGGGCGAGGGCGGCACCGTCGTGATCGACTGCTGCTTCATCGTGTTCGCCGTGGGTTGCGCGGCGCTCCTCTCCCTCAAGCCTACGTCCGTACGGGCGCGACGGATGCCCCGATTGCGAGCCTCTATGCTGGGACGGGCCGGGCGGGTGGCGCGCCGCCCGCCCGCACAGAACGGAGTCCAGCATGACCACGAGCCGCACCGTCCTCGTGACCGGTGGCAACCGCGGCATCGGCTACGCGATCTCCCGCGAGTTCATCGCGCAGGGCCACCGGGTGGCCGTCACGGCCCGGT
This sequence comes from uncultured Actinomycetota bacterium, assembly GCA_963764435.1. Lineage (GTDB taxonomy): Bacteria > Actinomycetota > Actinomycetes > Actinomycetales > Microbacteriaceae > Agromyces. Next base: position 603,434 of record CAVXSL010000001.1, read on the forward strand.
CGGGCGAGGGCCCCGAGGGGTCGCTCACGGTGCGGGCCGACGTCACGGATGCCGCGTCGGTCGATCAGGCGTTCACCGAGGTCGAGGCCTCCCTCGGTCCCGTCGAGGTCGTCGTGGCGAACGCCGGCATCACGCGCGACACGCTCCTGCTGCGCATGAGCGAGGACGACTTCATGAGCGTCATCGACACGAACCTCACCGGGGCGTTCCGGGTCGTCAAGCGTGCCTCGAAGGGCATGCTCAAGGCCCGATTCGGCCGCATCGTGCTCATCTCGAGCGTCGTCGGCCTCTACGGCTCGGCCGGCCAGGTCAACTACTCGTCGTCCAAGGCGGGCCTCGTGGGGATGGCGCGCTCCCTCACCCGCGAGCTGGGGGCCCGCAACATCACCGCGAACGTGGTCGCGCCAGGCTTCATCGAGACCGACATGACCGACGAGCTGCCCGAGGCCCAGCAGGCGGAATACAGGAAGAGCATCCCGCTCGGTCGGTTCGCGTCGCCCGACGAGGTCGCGAGGGTCGTGACGTGGCTCGCCGGCGATGACGCCGGATACATCTCGGGCGCCGTCATCCCCGTCGACGGCGGCCTCGGGATGGGTCACTAGGCCCGGGTGCCACCGGGAAGGGCCACCAGGACCTGAGGCCACGTGACCCTGGGCCACCGGACGCGGAGATCGCCCGGATCTCAGCGATCGATCCGGACCACCGAGTATTCGGTATCGGGCGTCGGGTCGGTGCCGAAGCGCGCGTTCGGCAGGAACAGGCTGTGGCCATACCTCGCGACGGTGGTCGGCCAGTCGAACTCCGGGCTCGTCAGCTCCTCGACGAGTTCGCCACTCGTCCCGGAGGGGTCCAGGTGGATGACTGCGACGATGCCCACCTGGTTTCGCGCCACATAGAGCGTGCTCCCGACCACAAGGAGCCCGTCGCCCGCGGTCAGCTGGTACCCGCCCAGGTCGACCGCCGTGGCCACGCCGGTCGAGGGATCGACACGGAAGAGCATCCCCGTCGATGACTGCACCACGAGGAGCGACTGATGGTCGGGCGTCTCGGCGATGCCGTTGGCGTTGAACCCCGGCTGCTGCATCCAGTCGCCAGTCAATGGCAGGACCTCGATCTCGTCCGCATCGGGGAGCTCGCCCCCCGGGCCGAGCGGCAGCTTGTAGAGCTGCGCCTGCACGCTGTCGGTGAACCACGCGGCGTCGCGAGTGAGGACGACGTCGTTCACGAAGGTCGGACCGGTGGTCAGCTGGTAGCTTGCGAGCAGTTCGCCGGTCTCCGCGTCGACGACTCGCGCCTCGCCCGTCGGCCCGCCGGAGATGAAGAGCCGGTCGTGCTGGTCGATCTTGAGTCCCACCGATGGCGTCCCGGGACCCTCGATGGTCATCTCCTCCTCGCCGGTGCGCAAGTCGACGACGTAGACGTCGCCATCGGCGAGCGACCCCACGTAGGCAGTGCCCCCGGGACTGATCGCGATGCCTTCGGGCTGGAATCCGTCGGGCAGGGCGATCAGATCCTCGAGTGGGCCCGGAGGCTCCTGCGTCACGGCGATGGCTGAGTAGGGCGCCGCGGCGACGAACAGCGAGGCGAGCGCGGCGGCGGCGAATGAACGTGCGACGATGCGACCGGACATGCGGTCATCGTACGACCGAAGCGGACGCGCGGATTCGGATTCCAACCGTTCTCTCAGGCGAGGATCGGGATCACGCCGGCGGCGTCAGCCGCGCAGGCCGAGCAGGGGGAGCACGATGCTGAGGTCGGGCACGTCGATGGCGACATCCGCCCGCTCGCGCAGCACCGGCTTCGCGCAGAAGGCGATTCCCAGCCGCGCCCGGCCGAGCATCTCGAGGTCGTTCGCGCCATCGCCCACGGCGACGGTGCGCTCGGGCGGGATGCCGCTCGCGGCCGCCCAGTCGTCGAGGGCGGTCGCCTTGGCGTGCGCGTCGACGATGTCGCCGTCGACCCGGCCGGTGAGGCGGCCATCGTCGACCTGAAGTCGATTCGCCCGACAGAAGTCCAGTCCGAGATGGGCCGCGAGGGGATCGAGCAGTTCGTGGAATCCGCCCGAGACGACGCCGATGCGCCCGCCGGCCGCGTGGACGCCCTCGATGAGCTCGTGGACTCCATCCGTCGGCGTCATCAGCTTCCGGGCCCGCTCGAAGACGGCGATGTCGAGTCCGGCGAGTGTCGCGACGCGTTCGCGAAGGCTCGCCGCGAAGTCCAGCTCGCCCCGCATCGCTCGCTCGGTGACCTCGGCCACGAGGGCGAGGCTGCCCGCGGCATCCGCCAGCAGTTCGATGGACTCTTCACGGATGAGCGTGGAGTCGGCGTCGAGCACGACGAGGGGACCGCTCGCGCGGCCGGTTGCCGCGCCCGTCACGCCGTAGCCCGCACCCGGGAGCCCTTGCCGACGACCGTGATGCCGCTGTCGGTCACGATGAATCCCCGGGCCAGGTCTTCGGCGCGGTCGACGCCGATGTGCGCGCCGGCGTCGACCACGACCTCCTTGTCGAGGATGGCGCGCTGCACCGTTGCGCCCGCCTCGATGCGCGCGCGGTCGAAGAGGATCGAGTCCGCCACATGCGCCCCGGAGCCGACGATCGCCCACGGCCCGAGCACGCTGCGCTCGACGTGGGCACCGGAGATGACGGAGCCGAGCGAGACGATCGAGTCGATCACCGTGCCGAGCGAACCCCGGGCGTCCCTGGTGAACTTGGCGGGCGGCGAGTTGAGCTGCTGGCTGAAGATCGGCCACTCGCGGTTGTAGAGGTTGAAGACGGGCAGCACCGAGATGAGGTCCTGATGCGCCTCGAAGAACGAGTCGATGGTTCCCACGTCGCGCCAGTAATCGCGGTCCCGGTCGGTGGACCCGGGCACGTCGTTGTACTTCATGTCGTAGACTCCGGCCGCCCCCTGGGCCACGAAGGCGGGGATGATGTCGCCGCCCATGTCGTGGCTGGAGTCGGTGCGCTCGCCATCGCGGAGCACCGCATCGATGAGCGAGTCTGCGTCGAACACGTAATTGCCCATCGACGCGAGCACCTCGTCTGGGGCGTCGGGCAGGCCCACCGGGTCCTTCGGCTTCTCGAGGAAGCGGTGGATGCGCCCCGGGTTGGCGGCATCCACCTCGATCACGCCGAACTGGTCCGCAAGCGAGATCGGCTGGCGGATCGCGGCGACCGTCGCTCCGAGGCCCGACTCGACATGCGCGTCGATCATCTGGCCGAAGTCCATGCGATACACGTGGTCGGCGCCGACCACGACGATGATGTCGGGTTGCTCGTCGTAGATCAGGTTGAGGCTCTGCAGGATCGCGTCCGCCGAGCCCGAGAACCAGCGCTTGCCCAGCCGCTGCTGAGCCGGTACGGATGCCACGTAGGAGTTCAGCAGCCCGCTCATGCGCCACGTCTGCGAGATGTGGCGGTCGAGGCTGTGCGACTTGTACTGGGTGAGCACGACGATCTGCCGCAGGCCCGAGTTCAGCAGGTTCGACAGCGCGAAATCGATGAGCCGGTACTGCCCGCCGAACGGCACCGCGGGCTTCGCGCGGTCTTCCGTGAGGGGCATGAGTCGTTTGCCCTCGCCACCGGCGAGCACGATGCCGAAAATCTTCCGCGTGGCCATGGACCAAGCGTAGTCAGCCGATGCCCATTGCGGGCGGCGAAAGGCGCGGCATGGCGGATGCCACTGCGCTAGCGTTGCACCATGCGCGTCGACCTGCTCACCCGCGAGTATCCGCCAGAGGTCTACGGAGGCGCGGGGGTGCATGTCGCCGAGCTGGTGCGAGCGCTCCGCCGCGACCTCGATGTCGTCGTCCGTTGCTTCGGGGCGCCTCGCGACGAACCTGACACGGTGGGGTATGCCATGCCCTCGGAGTTCGAGGGTCGCAACGCCGCGCTCGGCACCATGGGCGTCGATCTGATGATGGCCGGGGATGCCGCCGGGGCCGACCTCGTGCACTCCCACACGTGGTACGCGAACTTCGCGGGCTTCACCGCGAAGCGCCTGCACTCCATCCCGCACGTCGTCACCGCGCACAGCCTCGAACCGCTGCGCCCGTGGAAGGCCGAGCAGCTGGGCGGCGGCTACCGCCTCTCATCATGGGTGGAGCGCACCGCCTTCGAGGACGCCGACGCCGTGATCGCGGTGAGCGAGGGCATGCGCCGCGACATCCTGCGCGCGTATCCGACCATCGATCCCGCGAAGGTCGAGGTGGTCTACAACGGCATCGACCTCGCCGACTGGCAGCCCAACCACGACGCGGAGCTCGCCCGATCGCTCGGGCTCGAGCCCGTCCTGCCGTCGGTGGTCTTCGTCGGGCGCATCACCCGGCAGAAGGGCCTGCCCTACCTCCTGCGCGCGGCCAGGCTCCTGCCCGCCGACGTGCAGCTGGTCCTCTGCGCCGGGGCGCCCGACACCGAGGAGATCATGGCGGAGGTCACCGCCCTCGTCGACGAGCTCCAGGCCGAACGCGGCAACGTGGTGTGGATCGACCGCCACCTGCCGCGAAACGAGCTCACCGCCCTCCTCACCGCCGCCACCGCGTTCGTATGCCCGTCGGTGTACGAGCCGCTCGGCATCGTGAACCTCGAGGCCATGGCGTGCGGCGCGCCGGTCGTCGGCACGGCCACGGGCGGCATCCCCGAGGTCGTCGTGGACGGCGTCACCGGCGTGCTCGTGCCGATCGTCCAAGCCGACGACGGAACCGGGACCCCTCTGGACCCCGACGCGTTCGTGGCTGACCTCGCCGCCGCGCTCACCCGGGTCGTGGGCGATCCCGAGACCGCCCGTGCCATGGGCCGAGCAGGGCGCCGCCGTGCCGAGGAGCTCTTCGCGTGGGACGCGATCGCGGCGCGCACGCGCGAGTTGTACGACCGAGTACTGGCGGGCTGAGCCATCGGGCGCCGCAACCAGCGGAGGGCGTCCGGCGGACGGGAGGGCCCTGCGCGTCCCGATAGCATTGACAGCATGGCGAGCACGGTGCTGGAGTTCCACGATGTGTCGGTGGTCCGAGATGGCAATAAGATCCTCGACTCGGTCACCTGGAGCGTCGAATCCGACCAGCGCTGGGTCATCCTCGGGCCGAACGGGGCCGGCAAGACCACGCTGCTGCAGATCGCCGCGGCGGCGATACATCCGTCGAAGGGCACCGCTGACGTGCTGCAGGAGGCGCTCGGCAAGGTCGACGTCTTCGAGCTGCGTCCCATGATCGGCTTCGCCTCGACCGCGATGGCCCGCAAGATCCCGCGGAACGAGACCGTGATCGACGTCGTGCTCACCGCCGCGTACTCGGTCACCGGGCGCTGGAACGAGGAATACGAGGAGATCGACCTCCGGCGCGCCCACCGCGTGCTCTCGGAGTGGGGCCTCGAAGGATTCGCGGAACGCAAGTTCGGCAGCCTCTCGGACGGCGAGCAGAAGCGCGTGCAGATCGCCCGGTCGGTGATGACCGACCCCGAGCTCCTGCTGCTCGACGAGCCCGCCGCGAGCCTCGACCTCGGTGCGCGTGAGGAGCTCGTCGGTCTGCTCGGCGGGTACGCCCTGTCGCCGGCGTCGCCCGCGATCGTCATGGTCACGCATCACGTCGAGGAGATCCCGCCGGGCTTCACGCACGCGATGCTCCTCGCCGACGGCCGTGTCGTTGCGGCGGGGCCGATGGACGAGGCGCTCACCTCGCAGACCCTCACCGAGACGTTCGGGCTCGACATCGATCTCACGGAGAACGGTGGCCGGTTCGTCGCTCGCGCCGCCTGACGTGCGTACCCGGCGGTTCTGCTAGAATTTGTAGCTGGCCCGCGGGCCACCATGCTTTCCTGCCGATGCGCGTGTGCTCTGGGGCGGGATTCCAGTTCGTCATCCGATCAGCAAGGAAGTCATCCATGAAGACCGACATCCACCCCGAGTACCAGGCCGTCGTCTTCCGCGACCTCGCTTCGGGCGCCACGTTCCTCACCCGTTCGACCGCGAAGAGCGACAAGACCATCGACCTCGACGGTGTCACCTACCCGGTGATCGACGTCGAGATCTCATCGGAGTCGCACCCCTTCTACACGGGCAAGCAGCGCATCATGGACTCGGCCGGCCGAGTCGAGAAGTTCAACCAGCGCTTCAAGAACTTCGGCAAGTAGTACTGCCGACACGAAGGGCGGGCGACCTGGGTCGCCCGCCCTTCGTCATGCCTGCGGCGGTCCTGATGAACGGCTGGCCCGGATGCCGCGGTGCGCTGTCGGCCGTCAGCGCACCGGCCAGGCGCCCGAGGTCGTGAACCCGGGCTCGCCGTTCTCGCGGCGCCACGCTCTGATAGCTCTCGGCCTGCTCCCGGCACCACCCGACCTGGCGGGTGTGCAGGTCGCCGACCGCGATCGCCGCGAGCTCGGGGAAGGCGCGCACGATCGCCTGTGCCACGCGGCCCGCGGCCACGGCATCCGCGCCCGCGTCGTGGGCGTTCGGGAGCGCGACACCGTAGTGCGCGGCCGTCGCCGACAGCGTGCGCTTGCCACGCCGGTAGCGGTCGACGGCCTTGTCGATGACGAGCGGGTCGATCACCGGTCCGGCTCCGGGCAGTGGGGTGATGCCGTAGCGCAGTGCCTCGCGCTCGAGGATGGTGAGGTCGTACGCGGCGTTGTACGCCACGATCGGAAGGCCGCGGGTCGCGGCATCCGACAGCGCGGCGATGATCTCGGCGACGGCCGGGGCGGCCGGCGTGCCCTCGAGCCTGGCGCGCTCGGTCGTGACGCCGTGGATGAGCGACGCAGCAGTGGGAATCTCCACGCCGGGGTCGACGAGCCACTCCCGACGCTCGAGCACCTCGCCGCGGGCGCCGATCACGCCCACGTGGGCGGTCACGATGCGGCAGGTGTCGACGTCGATGCCGGTGGTCTCGAGATCGAAGACGGCGAGGGTGTCGGCCCAGCGGGCGCTGCTCATGGCATTCATGGATCGAAGAGTATGGGCGGCCACCGTCAGCCCCCGAGGAGCGGCTCGCGTGTCTCATGATCGCCCGTGGCGACCAGCGGATGCGCAGGCACCGCGCCGTAGAATGTGCGGGATGATCGCCTCTCCGTACGCCGAGCAGCTCGCTCGCATCCCAGTGCGCGAGCACCGCATCGACGTCGACGGCACCGACACGGCGTGGTGGGAGTACGGCCCGGTAGATGCCCCGGTGCTCGTGCTGGTGCACGGCTTCCGCGGCGACCACCACGGCCTGGAGCCCGTCGTGGCCCAGCTGCCCGGATTCCGGATCGTCTCGCCCGATCTTCCCGGCTTCGGCGAGTCCGGCGTGTTCACCGACCGGCCGCACGACATCGAGTCCTACGCCGACTGGCTCGGCGCCTTCATCCGCACGATCGGCATCGAGGATCCCTACACCCTGCTGGGGCACTCGTTCGGCTCCATCGTCGCCGCGACCGCGGTGTCTCGCGGCCTCGCGCCCGAGCGACTCGTGCTCGTGAACCCCATCGGTGCGCCCGCACTCGAGGGTCCGCGCGGTGTCATGACGCGGCTCGCGGTGCTCTACTACCGCAGCGCGGCGGCCCTGCCCGAGCGGGCCGGGTTCGCGTTGCTGCGCAACGGAGCGATCGTGCGGGCGATGAGCGTCACCATGGCGAAGACCCGCTCCAGACCACTTCGCCGCTGGATCCACGACCAGCACGACCGCTACTTCTCGGCGTTCGGCGACCGTGATGCGGTGCTCGAGGCATTCCGCGCCTCGGTGAGCCATGACGTCAGCGAAGTCGCCGCCGACATCCCCGTGCCGACCCTGCTCGTCGCCGCCGAGCGCGACGACGTCACCCCGCTCGACGCACAGCGCCGCCTCGCCACGCTGTTCCCGGATGCGACGCTCGAGGTCATCCCCGAGGTGGGACACCTCATCCACTACGAGACTCCGGGCGACGCCGCCGCCCGCATCCTCCGCTTCCTGCGCTCCGGAGCGCAGGCGTGAGGATCGTCTTCGACTGCCGCTACGTCCGCGTCGGACAGTACGACGGGATCACCCGGTACACGGTGGGCTTGGTCACGGAGCTCGGCAAGCGGCATCCGCTCACCATGCTCATCAGCGACCACCGGCAGCTGGAAATGCTGCCGGCTCTGCCGTGGCAGCTCGTGAGCTCGCCGACGAGCATCCGCGAGCCGTTCGTGGCCCGCCAGGTGAGCAAGCTCCGCCCCGACATCGTGTTCTCGCCGATGCAGACGATGGGTTCGTGGGGGCGCGACTACCGGCTTCTGCTGACCGTGCACGACCTCATCTACTACGAGAACCACACGCCGCCGCGGGACCTGCCGCTGCCGGTGCGCGTGCTCTGGCGGCTCTACCACCTGGGCTGGTGGCCGCAGCGGATGCTCTTGAACCGCGCCGACGGGGTCGTCACGGTGTCCGAGACCACCGCCGAGCTCATCCACGAGCACCACCTCACCGACCGCCCGGTCACCGTCGTGCCGAATGCGGCCGACGAGCTCGGCACGCCGCCGCTGCCGCGCGTGAGACCCGACCGGCATCGGCTCGTGTACATGGGCTCGTACATGCCGTACAAGAACGTCGACACCCTCGTGCGCGCCGTCGCCGCCCTGCCCGACCACGAGTTGCATCTCCTGAGTCGCATCGACCGCGACGAGCGCGCCCGGCTCACCCGCCTCGCTCCGCAGGCACGGCTCGTCTTCCACAACGGCGTCACGGATGCCGCCTATGCGCAGCTGCTCGCCAACGCCACCGCCCTCGTGACGGCCTCGCGCGCCGAGGGCTTCGGCATCCCGCTCGTCGAGGCCATGCGGTTCGGGACGCCTGTCGTGGTCAGCGACATCCCCATCTTCCGTGAGATCGGCGGCGACGCCGCGTTGTTCTTCGACCCCGACAACCCGGAGGCGCTGGTCGCCGCGCTCTGGTCGCTCGAGCGCGAGGGGGAGTGGGAATGGCGCTCCGCGGCATCCGTCGCCGTCGCAGCGCGGTACCACTGGTCGTCGTCGGCCGAGAAGCTGCTCGAAACTCATGCGCCGCACCGCCGGGCCCGGCTCGCGGCGTCGGCGCCCGGGAGTTCGCCTGCGCGACTGACCCGCCTCAGGCGAGCAGGGCGGTGGCCATCGCCGCGAGTGTCTCGCTCGCACCGGCGTCGATCTTCACGGCGGCGCGGCTGTCTCCCCTGGTGACGCCGCGGTTCACGACGATGATCGGCACACGGCGACGGCGTGCGAGCTCGATGAGTCGCATGCCCGAGTTCACCACGAGCGACGAGCCCGCCACGAGCAGCACGTCGGCGCCCTGTACGACGGCGGCCGCCGCCTTGTAGGTTTCGGTCGGCACGAACTCGCCGAAGAACACGACATCGGGCTTCAGGGTGCCGCCGCAGACCGTGCACGCCGGGATCACCATCGCGTCGATGTCGTCGACGTCCACGTCACCGTCGGGGCGAGGGCGGATCGCGGTCTCGAGGTCGATCTCGGGGTTGAGCGCCGTGAGCCGGTCGGCGATGGCCTCGCGGGCATAGTGCTGGCCGCAGGTGAGGCACAGCACGCGGTCCATCCCGCCGTGCAACTCGACCACGTGGCGACTGCCTGCCCGCCGATGCAGCCCATCGACGTTCTGGGTGACGACGCCCGTCACGACGCCGCCGGCCTCGAGGTCGGCGAGGGCGAAGTGGCCCGAGTTCGGCTGCGCGCTGCCGAAGGTCCGCCACCCGAGGTGGCTGCCGGCCCAGTAGCGCTTGCGGGCCGCTTCGGACGCGAGGAACGCCTGGAACGTCATCGGCGTGCGCACAGGCGCGCCTTCGCCGCGGTAGTCGGGGATGCCGGAATCCGTGGAGACCCCCGCGCCGGTGAGCACCGCGACCCGGGCGTCGGTCATCAGGCCGATCGCCGTGTCCAACGGCGTTTCGGTGAGGATCGGGGCTTCGAGGCCGGACACCATCGCGTCTCCCTTCGACGGTGGTCCGATTCTAGACGCGTCCGTGTACCCGAACGTCTCGTCCGACTGGCAGGCTGGAGGCGAGGAGACCCATGAACATCGAACGAGTCCGCGACGCGGCATCCGACGCCGTGGCCGACTACGCCCGGCTCACGGACGTGACCCTGCGCAGCGCCCAGGAGCCGGCTCAGGGGCTCTACATCGCCGAGTCGGCGAAGGTGATCCGCCGCGCGATCGGTGCGGGGCACCGTCCGCGCTCCGTACTCATGGAGGAGAAGTGGCTCGAGGGCCTCGAGTCCGCCCTCGAGCCGTTCGACGTGCCCGTTCACCTCGCCGACCCCGATCAGCTCGAGGAGATCACCGGGTACCGTGTGCACCGCGGTGCGCTCGCGGCATTCGAACGCCCGGCGCTGACGGACCCGGCGACGCTGCTCGCCGATGCACGTCGCGTCGTCGTGCTCGAGGACATCGTCGACCACACGAATGTCGGCGCCATCTTCAGAAGCGTCGCGGCGCTCGGCGCCGACGCGGTGCTCGTGAGCCCGCGCTGCGCCGATCCGCTCTATCGTCGCAGCGTGCGGGTCAGCATGGGTACGGTCTTCCAGGTGCCGTGGACCCGGCTGCCCGACTGGTCCGAGGCGGCGCGGATGCTGCACGCTCACGACTTCTCGATCGCCGCGCTCGCGCTGGCCGACGATGCGATCTCGCTACGCGATCTCGCCGCCGGTCCACCCGAGCGACTCGCGCTGGTGTTCGGGGCGGAGGGCGACGGGCTCAGCCGGCACGCCATCGCCGCCGCGGATCGCGTGGTGACGATCCCGATGGCCGGGGGCGTGGACTCGCTCAATGTGGCGGCCGCCGCAGCGGTCGTGCTCTACGCCCTCGCGGTCGAGCCCCAGGCCGAACAGCCGACCGGGGGCATCCGATGAACCCGGCGGCGGCGAAACCCGGGGCCCGGGTCTATCGCCGACGGCGCATCGTCGTGTTCAGCGCGCTCGCGCTCGTGCTCGCGCTGTTCGCCGGAGGTGGCGTCTACACGGCCAACGCGCTCAGCGCGCCGATCCCGGCTGCCGTGCCGCTCGTGACCGATCCTGCGCCGGTCGCCGCTCCACCGCAGGCGCTCGCGCTGCCGGGTTTCGGCAGCTATGCGGTCGGCGCCGTCGGATTCGACGGGCTCCTCGCAGCAGGCGACGACCAGCGGTCGATGCCGATGGCGAGCATCACCAAGGTGATCACCGCACTCGTGGTGCTCGACGCACATCCGATCGCGGCGGGGGAGGGCGGTCCCGACATCGCCTACACCGAGGCGGACGTCGACATCTACTGGGACGAGGTGGCCCAGAACGCGTCCGTCGCTCCCGTGGTCGCGGGTTCGACGCTCACGCTCCGCGAAAGCCTCCAGGCGATGCTCCTGCCGTCGGGCGGCAACTACTCGATCTCGATCGCGAACTGGGCCTTCGGCTCGGTCGACGGCTTCCTCGAACGCGCCAGGCAGTGGCTCGACGCGCACGGACTCGTGAACACCCGTCTCGCCGACACGAGCGGCCTCTCGCTCGACAACGTGAGCACAGCCGCGGAGATCGTGGAACTCGGCAAGATCGCCCTGGCCAACCCCACCGTCGCCGAGATCGTCGCGCTGCCGGCGGTCGCCGTGCCCGAGCTCGGCACCCTCACGAACACCAACAAGCTCCTCGGTACCCACGGCGTCGACGGCATCAAGACGGGCACCACCGATGACGCGGCCAACCTGCTGTTCTCGGCGGACTACCCCGTGGGGTCGTCGAGTGTCACGGTCGTGGGCGTGCTGCTCGGTGGAGCGACGCACGCGGTGCTGAACGACGCCATCGCCGCACTGCTCGACTCGATCGCGCCCGGATTCCACGAGGTCACGCCGCTCGACGGCGAACCAGACCCTCGCCGAGTACGTCACGCCCTGGGGCGAGACGGCCCGTGCACGCACGACCGGCGGGGCATCCGTCGTCGTGTGGAACGACACGCCGGTCGACGTCGAGGTGCACGCCGACCCGGTCACCCTCGCAAGCCGCGGAGACGAGGTGGGCACGGCCATCGTGCGCGCGGGATCTCAGGAACTCACCGTGCCGCTCGTCCTCGACGCCTCGCTCAGCGAGCCGGGCACGTGGTGGCGACTCACGAACCCGGGCGCGCTGGATGCCGCGCGGGTCGCTCAGTCGGGCAGCGAGTAGGGACCGGCATCCGGCCGCTTCGCCGCGATGAAGTCGCCCGACGACTGGTGTCGGATGCGGCGGAGCACCCACGGCACGAGGTACGAGCGCGCCCACACGAGGTCCTCGACGCGGGCGTGGCGCCAGGTCGTCGTGGGCAACGGCTCGGGCTTCATGGGCTCGAGGTCGTTGTCGACGTTGAGCGCGGCGAGGACCATTCGGGCGACGGTGTGGTGGCCGAGCGAGTTCAGGTGCAGGCGGTCGGGCGCCCACATGCGCTGGTCCTGGATCTCGGTGAGCGCCCACTGGTCGGCGACGATGCAGTCGAACCGCTTCGCGATCGTTCGGACGTTCTCGTTGTAGATGGCCACCTTGCCGCGGAGGCTGCGGAACACCGGCGAGAAGCCCACGTCGACGCCGGTGAAGATCACGACGGTCGCGCGGTCGCGCGAGAGTCGCTCGACCGCATGCTCGAAGCGCGCGGCGATCTCGTCGGGGTCGGTGCCCGGGCGGATGACGTCGTTGCCGCCCGCTGAGATCGTGATGAGGTCGGGCCGCAGCGCGAGCGCCGGCTCGATCTGCTCGTCGACGATCTGCCGGATGAGCTTGCCGCGCACTGCGAGGTTCGCATACGCGAAGTCCGTGGTGCCCCGACTGAGCACCTCCGCCACGCGGTCGGCCCAACCGCGGTGGCCGCCCGGCATGGCCGGCTCGGGGTCGCCGATGCCCTCGGTGAACGAATCGCCGAGCGCGACGTAGCGGGACCAGGGATGCGGCTGCGTGACCATGCCTCTATTGTGCCAAGGCATCGGGTTCGAGGATGTCTGGCCCCTCCGCTACTCTCTGATCCAGTGAGCACCGCGACCCCTTCCGGCCAGCAGCCGGGCACCTCGGCCGCCGAACACCTCTCCCCGTCGTTCCCCGAGCGGGCCGCGTGGGGCACCGCGTCGAAGCTGCGCGCCTGGCAGGCGGAAGCAGTCGAGCAGTACCTCGCCGAGATGCCGCGCGACTTCCTCGCGGCGGCGACGCCGGGAGCCGGCAAGACGACGTTCGCGCTGCGCCTCGCCGCCGAGCTCCGCACGCGTCGGATCATCGACCGCATCACCGTGGTCGCGCCCACCGATCACCTCAAGCGCCAGTGGGCGGATGCCGCGGCGCGCGCCGGCATCCGCCTCGACCCCGGCTTCCGCAACGCCCATGGGCAGACGGCGCGGCACTTCCACGGCGTCGCCGTCACCTATGCGCAGGTCGCGATGCGGCCGGCGCTGCACCGCGAGCTCACCCTCTCCGGCCGCACACTGGTCATCCTCGACGAGGTGCATCACGGCGGCGACGCGCTCTCGTGGGGCGACGCGATCCGCGAGGCGTTCGAGCCCGCGACCAGGCGGCTCTCGCTCACCGGAACGCCGTTCCGATCCGACACGGCGCCGATCCCGTTCGTGTACTACGAGCCCGACGCGCAGGGCGTACGCCTGTCGAAGACGGACTACGACTACGGGTACGGCCGAGCCCTCGCCGATGGCGTGGTGCGCCCGGTGATCTTCATGGTCTATGCCGGGCACATGCGCTGGCGCACCAAGGCGGGCGACGAGATGGAGGCCCGGCTCGGCGAGGACAACACCAAGGACATCACGTCCTCGGCGTGGCGCACGGCACTCGAGCCCACGGGCGAGTGGATCCCGGCAGTGCTGGCCGCCGCCGACCGCCGGCTCACCGAGGTGCGGCACGGCATCCCCGACGCCGGCGGCCTCGTGATTGCGACCGACCAGGCGATGGCCCGGGCGTACGCACAGATCCTCGAGGGCATCTGCGGCGAGCCGGTCAGCGTGGTGCTCTCCGACGAGAAGGAGGCGAGCGCCCGGATCGAGGAGTTCTCGGGGGACCGGCGCAGGTGGATGGTCGCCGTGCGCATGGTGTCCGAGGGCGTCGACGTGCCACGTCTCGCGGTGGGCGTGTACGCCACGAGCGCCTCGACGCCGCTGTTCTTCGCTCAGGCGATCGGCCGGTTCGTGCGCGCTCGGCGTCGCGGCGAGACCGCCTCGGTGTTCCTGCCGAACGTGCCCGCACTCATGGCGCTCGCGTCGCAGCTCGAACTCGAACGCGACCACGCACTCGACCGGCGCAGCGGCGATGGCGACGACGACGGCCTCGACGACAGCCTCCTGGAGTCCGCCAACCGCGAGGAGCGCGCGTCCGAGGAGGCGGGGCTCGGCACGTGGGAGGCGATCGGGTCGGATGCCTCGTTCGACCGGGTGCTCTACGACGGCACAGAGTTCGGCACGCTCGCCGAGCCCGGCAGCGACGAGGAACTCGACTTCATCGGCATCCCCGGCCTCCTCGAACCCGAGCAGGTGTCGGAGCTGCTGCGCCATCGCCAGGCCCGTCAGGCCAGGCGAGCGGGGGAGCGACGCAAACACACCATCGAGTCGGAGCATCCCGAGCCGGTCGCCCTCTACCGCACCCTGAAGGAGCAGCGGGCGCTGCTGAACAGTCTCGTCGGGCTGTGGGCGCGGCACACGGGCGAGCCGCACTCGCAAGTGCACGCGGAGCTGCGGCGGGTGTGCGGCGGGCCGGCGGTCGCGCAGGCCACGGTCACACAGCTGCAGGCCCGCATCGACCTGTTGCGACGGCGGCTCGGCAGCCGCTGACCCGGTTCTGCGCGCCGGTTGCGGATGCCGCTGCGTCGATGCCTCGACCGAAGCAGAAGCTGTCGAGACAGCGGATTGGGTTGCACGATCATGGCGATAGCATGGCCACGCCGAAGAATCTGCATCGCGATCGTAGGGAGGGCCGACGATGGCGCAGAACGCCGAACTCGACCGGGTCGACCGGGCGCTGCTCCAGGCCTTGTCGAGGAACGCACGCGCCTCGGGCGCCGCACTGGCGGCCGAGGTCGGGGTCGCCGAGTCCACGGTATCGCTCCGCCTGCGTCGACTGCAGAGCCTCGGCACGGTGCGTGGGTACCGCGTCGAGGTCGACCTCGCGTCGCTCGGCGCATCGTTGCAGGCGCTCATTGCGGTGCGGCTCGTCAAGCACGACCGCAGCGAGATCGACGCGTTCCGCGCGCAGGTGCCGCACCTGCCCGGCGTGCTCGCGGTCTACCACATGGCCGGCGCCGATGACTACCTCCTGCACGTCGCCGCGCGCGACGCCGAGGAGCTGCGCCAGTTCGTGCTCGACCACCTCACGGGGCATCCGGCAGTTGCCCACACCGAGACGAACCTCATCTTCGAGCACGTCGACGGCGACGGCTGGAGCACGCTCGTCCGCTGAGCCCGACCCTCGGCGGCGTCGCCAGAGGCCGTTCAGCTGATCGTGGCGCCGAACGCCAGGCCGAGCAGGTAGGTGATGGCCGCCGTGCCGAGACCGATCCCGAGCTGGCGCAGCGCCCGCTTCAGCGGTGACGCGCCCGACAGCACGCCCACCGTGGCGCCGGTCGCGAGCAGCGCGATGCTCACGAGCACCGTCGCCGTGACGACCGCGGCGGTCCCGCTCAGGCCGAAGATCCACGGGAGCACCGGGATCAGCGCGCCGACGGCGAAGAACAGGAAGCTCGACACTGCTGCAGACAGTGCGGTGCCGACCGCCTCGTCGTGATCGGCGTCGGCGAGCGCCTCCGTGGGTGGCTGCACCTGGCCGCCGGCCGCCTGCACGCGCGCCACCACGAGCGCGGCATGCTCGCGCGCCTCCGCCTCGTCCATGCCGCGCGCCCGGTAGACGAGGGCGAGCTCGTTGGCGTCCATGTCGAGGTCGACGAGTGCCTCGCGAGCATCAGGGTCGGGGGCGGATGCCTCGAGCAGCTCACGCTGGGACCGCACCGAGACGTACTCGCCTGCCCCCATCGAGAGGGCGCCCGCAAGGAGACCGGCGATGCCCGTGAAGAGCACGACCGACGCGGGGACCCCCGTGGCGCCGATGCCGAGCACCAGCGCGAGGTTCGAGACGAGTCCATCGTTCACACCGAACACCGCGGCGCGGAAGGTGCCCGCGAGCCGGCGGCGGCCCCGTGCGGCGAGGCCGCGCACGACCTCGCCGTGGATGCGCTCATCCGCCGCCATCGCCGCGGTGGCGTCGGGGTCGGAGGCATACGGCGATCGCGCCTCGCCCCGCTGCGCGAGCGCAAGCACGAAGATCGAGCCGAACCGGCGCGCGAACGCGGCGAGCAGGCGGGTTCGCATGTCAGCGCGTGAGGACGTCGTGTCGCCGCCGCCGAGCAGGGCGAGCCAATGCGCCTCGTGGCGGCCTTCGGCCGCGGCGAGCGCGAGCAGGATCTCCCGTTCCTCGCCGGTGCGCCGTGCGGCGAGCTCGCGGTAGACCGCAGCCTCGGCGCGTTCGTCGGCGAGGTAGCGGCGCCACCTCGCGCGGTCGGCATCGGTCGCCGACCGTCGTACGTCGTCGCTCATGTGCTCCACATCCTGCAAAGGGAGCCGCCGACGGTGATCCGGCTGCTCCCGTCCCGTCACGTCGCTGCCGCCTGCGCGACTCCAGTCACGATATCGCCGGCGCGTGCGGCATCCGGTCGATGCGCCGGGATTGGCAGCATTTCGGATCGCCGAACGGATCGCCACGATGCCGAGCGCCTCAGGCGCCCTGCGGCGCCGTCACGAAGTCGATGAGCTCCTCGACTCGGCCGAGCAAGGCCGGCTCAAGGTCGCCGTAGCCGCGTACCTGCCCGAGAATGTGCAGCCAGGCCCGGGCGATGTCGGCCTGGTCGGCATGAGGCCATCCGAACGCCTCGCACACGCCGTGCTTCCACTCGGTGCCGCGCGGAATGACCGGCCATGCATCACGGCCGAGCCGGCCAGGCTTCACCGCCTGCCAGACGTCGACGAACGGATGCCCCACGACCAGCACGTGCCGCCCGTACGGTCCGCGTGCCACGGCATCGGCGATGCGCTGCTCCTTCGATCCCGGCACGAGGTGGTCTACGAGGATGCCGGCGCGGCGGCCGAGGCCGGGACGGAACTCATCGAGCTGCGCTGCGAGCATGTCGACTCCCTCGAGGTACTCGACCACGACGCCCTCGACGCGCAGGTCGGCGCCCCATACCTTCTCGACCAGCTCGGCGTCGTGGCGGCCCTCCACGAAGATGCGGCTCGGCGACGCGACGCGCGCGGCCGCGTGCTCGACGGCGAAGGAGCCGGAGGCGGTGCGAAGGCGTCCGGTCGGCGCCTTCGGCACCGGCGCGACGAGCTGCACCGGCTCGCCGTCCACGAGGAATCCGTGGCCGAGGGGGAACATCCGCCGTCGCCGGTTCCGGTCCTCGAGGGTGACGGTGCGGTTGTCGACCGCGACGACAGCGCCGCAGAATCCGTCGGCGGCGAGCTCGACGACGAGGTCCCGTTCGGCCTCGAGTGTCGGGATGGTGCGGCGCCCGCGTGCTCGCCAGTCGCCGGCGAGCACGTCGTCGCCGTAGCGGTCGGGTCCGTTCGAGTCGGGGGTCGCAGTCGGCACCGGTCGAGGTTAACGGATGTCCCGGTCGCGAGCGCGTGCCGACACGGCACGAGATCGGCCGCATCGTGCACATCACCGACGGGGGTGCCCGACCAGTTCGGACGTCACTGGGCTGGCGAGGGCGACACCGCAGTTCGGCGTCGCAGCACGAGTGTCCAGACGCCGCCGGCAAGGGCGACGCCAGCGCCGACGCCGAACGCCCACGGGATTCCGAAGGGGGCGGCGACCAGGCCGAGCAGGATCGGCCCGAGTCCCAGCCCGAGGTCGATCGCCGCACTCGCGGTGCCCGATGCCACGCCTCGCTGGGACGGCGAGGCTGTTGCGAAGATCGCCGAGAAGAACGCAGGCGTGCTGAACGCCACGCCCACGCCGATGATCGCGGCTCCGAGGATCAGGCCGGCAGGTGAGGCCCACAGTGCGGCAAGACCGAGGCCCGCGCCGATCATGCCGAGCGCCGCAGCACCGAGCGCCAGGGGCGGAAGCCGATCGGGCACGCGGGCGAAGGCGATGCGGCACATCACGACGACGGCGCCGTAGGCGATGAGGGCCAGACTCGCATTGACGAGTCCCACATCGACCGCGTAGAGCGAGGCGAAGGCGAGGAAGCCACCCATGGCCACGAGCGACGTGAGGAACCCGACGATGATCGGAAGCGCCGGTCGGTGGATGATGTGACGATCGGCTTTGTCCGGCGGAGCGCCGACACGTGTCTCTCCGACGAGCAGCGCGAGGCCCGCCGCGAGCACCGCGAGCGCGGCGGCTCCGATCCACGCGAGGCCGAATCCGAACGACCGCACGAGGAGCTCGCCGAGCGGCGGTCCGATCGTGATACCGAGGTAGAGGCCGAGCGAGTTGTACGACAATGCCTCGCCCATTCGATCCGGTGGCGCGAGATCGGCGAGGGCGGCGAAGCCGGCGACGAAGAACGCCGCCTCCGCCACGCCCGCGACCAGGCGCAGGACGACGATCACGGCCAGATTCTCGGCGAGCGCGTTGAGCGCCAGACTCGCGGCGGCGAGCAGGGCGCCGCCGATCAGGAGCGGGAGCCGCCCGTACACGTCGGCGAGCCGTCCGGCGATCGGTCGCAGTACGAGTGCCGTCAGGGCGAACGCACCGAACGCCAGTCCGGCGGCGGCGACGTCGCCGCGGAGGGGGCCGGTGACGTAGAGGGGGAGGGCGAAGATCGCGACGCCGCCCGCAGTGAAGTAGCAGAGCTCCGCGAGGCCCAGCGCGATGAACGCCGGCGTCAACAGGCGCTGCGCAGACGGCGGGAGCGTCATGGTCCGACACCCCGACTCGGCTCAGCCCGACCCGACGGTCGTGGATCGCGAGCGTCCACGCCCCTCAGGATATGCCGGGGCGACGGTCCCTGCCGTTCAGCGGAAGTCCCGCGATCGCATGGTCGCCGACACGGTCAGCCGCTCGAACCGATCGGCGACGAGGTTGACGACCCCTTCGGGCGAGCGCTCCAGGATGCCGCGGACGATCATGGCCGGCGCCTCCCGGGCGATCCGCCGGTACCGGGTCCACACGCCGACCCCGGCGATCACGTTGAGAGTGCCCGATTCGTCCTCCAGGTTCATGAACGTGATGCCGCTCGCCGTCGCCGGGCGCTGCCGGTGGGTGACCACCCCGCCCACCTCGATGCGCCGGCCGCTCTCGGCCTGGCGCAGCAGGTCGATGCGGATGGCGCCGCGCTCGTCGAGGTGCTCGCGCACGTGCCGGATCGGATGGTCATCGGGCGAGATGCCGGTCGCCCACAGGTCGTACACGACCTGCTCGGCGGGGCTGAGCATGGGCAGCAGCGGCGGCTGCACGACCACGATGGAGCCGGCGAGGTACTCCTCGCGGTCCTCCGCCGCCTCGCCCGCGAGCCAGAGCGCTTCGCGCCGCTGCAGGCCGAACCCGTCGAACGCGCCCGCCGCGGCAAGCGCCTCGAGCTGCTCGGCGTTCAGCCCGGCCCGGCGGGAGACGTCGGCCATGTCGCGGTAGGGCCCTCGTGCCTCGCGCTCGACCACGATCCGCTCGGCCACCGCGGTGCCGATCGAGGAGACGTCGGCGAGCCCGAGTCGCACCGCGAACGCGCCGTCACGGCGATGCTCGGCGGACCGGTCGGGCGCGTTCCGATCGAATCGGCCGATGGGCGGTCGCAGGGGATCGGTGCAGGAGGCCATGCCGCTCGGCTCGCGCCGGGCGTCGACCGCACCGTCGTCGCCCGCTGTTGCCCCGTCGACGGCCTCGAGGCCCGCGTCCACACCCGAGCGGAGGATGTCGGGGCGGAGCATCTCCACCCCGTGCCGCCTGGCATCGGCCGTGAGGGTCTGCGGCGAGTAGAAGCCCATGGGTTGGGCGCGCAGGAGCGCCGCGAGGAATGCCGCGGGGTAGTGCAGCTTCAGCCACGAGCTCGCGTAGACGAGCAGGCCGAAGCTCAGGGCATGGCTCTCGGCGAAGCCGAAGTTCGCGAAGGCCTCGATCTTCTCGTAGATCGAGTCGGCGACGTCGGGCGCGATGCCGTTCTCGGCCATGCCGGCGTAGAGCTTCGACCGGAGCCGCTCGATCTTCTCGACGCCGCGCTTGGACCCCATCGCCCGCCGCAGCAGGTCGGCGTCGGCGGCGCTGCAGTTGCCCACGGCGACCGCCATCTGCATGAGCTGCTCCTGGAAGAGCGGCACCCCGAGCGTGCGCGCGAGCACGGGCTCGAGCTTCGGATGCAGGTAGCTGACGGGCTCCTCGCCCGTGCGCCGCCGGATGTAGGGGTGCACCGCGCCGCCCTGCACCGGCCCCGGCCGGATGAGCGCGATCTCGACGACGAGGTCGTAGAAGCAGCGGGGCTGGAGCCTCGGAAGCGTGCCCATCTGCGCACGGCTCTCGACCTGGAAGACCCCCACCGAATCGGCACGGCAGAGCATGTCGTAGACGGCCGCCTCCTCCTTGGGGATGGTGGCGAGCTCCCACGCCTCGCCCGTGTGCTCGCGCACGAGGTCGAACGTGTACTGCAGCGCGGCGAGCATGCCGAGCCCGAGGAGGTCGAACTTCACGAGGCCCATCCACGCGCAGTCGTCCTTGTCCCACTGCAGCACGGTGCGGTCCTCCTTGCGGGCGTGCTCGATGGGGCACACCTCGCCCACGGGCCGGTCGGTGAGCACCATCCCACCCGAGTGGATGCCGAGGTGGCGTGGGAACGTGAGCAGCTGCTCGGCGAGCTCCACGACCGGGGCGGGGATGTCGTGGTCGTCGGTGGAGACCACCGCGCCCCACCGCTCGACCTGCCGTGACCACGCGTCCTGCTGCCCGGTGGAGTACCCGAGCGCCTTCGCCATGTCGCGCACCGCGGCCTTCGGCCGGTAGCTGATGACGTTCGCGACCTGCGCAGCGTTCATGCGCCCGTACTTCCCGTAGACGTACTGGATGATCTCCTCGCGCCGGTCGGAGTCGAAGTCCACGTCGATGTCGGGCTCCTCGTCGCGCAGGGCGGAGAGGAACCGCTCGAACGGCAGGTCGAAGTAGATCGAGTCCACCGCCGTGATGTCGAGTACGTAGCAGACCGCCGAGTTCGCGGCCGAGCCGCGACCCTGGCACAGGATGCCGCGACTGCGCGCCTCGCGCACGAGGTCGTACACGATGAGGAAGTAGCCGGGGAAGTCCTTCTGCTCGATGACGTCGAGCTCGCGTGCGAGCCGCTCCCTGACGTGCTCGGGCAGCCCGGGGTAGCGCCGCTCGGCGCCCGCCCACACCAGCTCGCGCAGCCAGCTCATCGGCGTGTGGCCGTCGGGCACCTCCTGCCGTGGCAGCCGCGGGCGGGCGCTCCGCAGGCGGAACCCGAGCTCCTCGGCGAGGGTCACCGAGTGGGCGACCGCACCCGGGTAGCGCTCGAATCGGCGCATCATCTCCGCCCCGCTGCGAAGGTGCAGGCCGTCGGAGGCGGGGAGCCACCCGTCGAGCTCGTCGAGGCTCCGCCGCGCCCGCACCGCCGCGAGCGCGGAGGCGAGCCGGTGCTCGCCGGGGGTGGCGTAGTGCACCGCGTTCGTCGCGAGCAGCGGCAGGTGAGCCCGGGCGGCGAGCTCGGCCAGGGCGTCGTTCGCGTCCTGGTCGAGCGGATGCCCGTGGTCGAAGAGCTCCACGACGACGTGGTCGCGGTCGAAGAGGGCGACCAGGCGGTCGAGCTCGCGCCACGCGGCATCCGGGCCGCCGGCGGCGAGCGCGCGTCGAACGGCGCCCTTGCGGCATCCGGTGGGCACGATCCATTCGCCGTCCGACTGCTCGGCGAGCTGCTCGAGCGAGTAGGAGGGCCGCCCCTTCTCGCCGCCCGCGAGCTGGCCCGCGGTGATCGCGCTCGCGAGGCGGTGGTAGCCCGCCTCCTGCCGGGCGAGCACGAGCAGGTGCTCGCCCTCGGGGTCCGCGACGCCCATCTGCGGCTCGGTGAGCCCGAGCGAGAGCTCCGCACCGAACACGGTGGCCAGTTCGGGGAAGCTCTCGGCGGCCTCGGCGAACCGCACGATGCCGTAGAAGCCGTCGTGGTCGGTGACTGCGAGACCCGAGAGGCCGAGCCGGTGCGCCTCCTCGACGAGCTGCTCGGGCGTGGAGGCGCCGTCGAGGAAGCTGAACGTGGAGTGCGCGTGCAGCTCGGCGTAGGGGACGATCGGACCCGCGGGCGCCTCCAGCCCCTCGGATGGCCGGTACGGATGCCGCTTGCGGCTCCATGCCGGGCTGTCGCCGCCGTCGGCGATGACAGGGGGGCCGCCCGGGCGCCGCCGGTCGGAGAGCTTGCGCTCGAGCTCCGACCACGGGATCGACGGATTGTTCCAGCCCATGGCTCACACCACCCGACCATCGCATGCCGTCATCAGTCGTACCTCGCCTCGGCCCACCAGCCCTCGCGGTCGCGCACGAGGAGCCAGGCGCATCCGTCGTCGTCGACCACCTGGAACCGGTGCACCCGCCTGGCATGCTCGGCGTCCCACCAGCGCTCGACGACCGGCCACGGGCCCGCCCAGGCGCGCACGGGCGCCGCCTCGCCGCCGCCCACGGCGAACCGCTCGGGCGATGCGGAGATCGCGCCCCGCGCATCGATCGCGACGACCTCGCCGCGCCGGTCGAGGAGGGCGATGGGCAGCCGCTCGCGGAAGACGCTCGCGGGCGCGAGCGCGGGCAGGCTGCCCGGCCACGGCGCGTCGCTCGTGCGGTCGGGCGGCCGGTCGCCCCATGGCACCAGCACCTGGCGGTCGGCGAGCATGCGGCCGCCGCCGATCGCCGCGGTGACGACCGCCTCGTGCCCGAGCATGCTCTGCACGCGGGTGAGTCCGTGGTGCACCCGCTCGTCGGGTCCGCCGCCCCAGAGTCCCTCTTCGTGATTGCCGGTGGAGTCGATGCGCTCGGGCACGACCCGCAGCCGCACGATGGGCGAGGCGAGCCCGCTGTCGGCGGTGCCGGCGCCCTGCAGCTGCCACCTCACCCGGTCGACGACGTCGGCTGGCGTGAACCAGCGCGGATGCAGCCAGCTGCGGCTCGAGTGCCCGCCGCGCTCATCGTCGAGCTCGATGCGCAGGCCCGTGCAGACCAGGCGCACGGCACGCATGCGCTCGATGAACTCCTCGGCGCCCACCCGGAACGCGAAGGCGAGCTGGTCGACGCGATCGAGCGGGGGCTCGAAGTGCTGCTCCACCTCGAACTCGGGCGGTGGCGTGCGCGCGATGACCCGCGCCTCCTCGCGCCCGGCGGCGCGGTCGTGCGCGAAGGCCCCCGCAACCCCGAACCTGCGCCGCACGTCGTCGGCGGGGAGGGCTGCGAACTCGCCGAGCGTGCGCACCCCCAGACGGTTGAGCAGCGTCGCCGTGCGCGGGTCGACCACGAGCCCCACGGGCAGTGGGGCGATGAACTCGGCGGATGCCCCAGGTGCCACGATCCCGACAGGGGACTCGCGCGCGGCGCGCGCGGCCTGCTCGGCCGCGAAGGGTCCGTCGGCGATGCCGACCCGGGCGCCAGAGACCTCGAGCTCCGCGACGGTCGCGAGGAGGGCCGCCGCCGCGGCATCCTCACCGCCGTAGTACCGGGCTGGCCCTCGGGCGCGCATGGCGAGCGTGCCCGGACGGATGAGCTGCACGCCCGGCACGGTGGCCTCGACGAGGCGCACCACCGGCTCGAAGACGCGCATGTCGAGTGCCCCGTCGTAGTCGAGCACGGTGAGCCCGGGGGAGCGGTACTGCGCCTCGCGGAGCTTCAGTCCGCGTGCGACGCCGTCGCGGCGCGCGGCGGGTGAGCAGGCGAAGACGAGGCCGCTCTCGGTGAGGGCGATGGGCGCTTCGGCGTCGAGCCCGTGCTCGCGGCACACCGCGTGGATCGGCCAGTCGGGGCACCACAGCACGATGGCGCGTCCGGGGTCGGCGGTCATCCGGTGGCCCTCCGTTCGAGGTCGTCGAGGCGGATCGGCTCGGCCACGTCGGCCGGGCCCAGGTCGACCGGCGCGAACTCGAGCGAGCGCCCGGGCAGCCGGAGCCGCGACCTGGTGCGGCGCACGAACTCGCCGCGCCCGGCTGCGCTGACGACCACCTCACGCTCGGCGAGGTGCCCGTGCCCGCGCTCGAGCCCCTGCCATTCGCTCGCCTCGACCCCGAGCCGGGCGTCGCTGCCCGGCCAGTCGCCCGCGACGAGGAGCACCGTGCCGCGCTGGCGGAGCCGGGCCTGCAGGCGGCTCGACTCGGCGGGAGAGACCCGGCCGGCCGGTCGCACCGCGACCACCGGGATGACGTCGGCGAGCGCGGCGACGACGGTGAGCCACTGCCGTCCGGGGTCGGGCACGAGCACGAGCCGCTCGAGGGCGATGCCGTACCGCGCGGCCGCCTCGACGCCGAACTCGGGCATGCCCGCGACCGCCACCCAGCGCCCGCTCGCGCTCGGCCCGGCGATGAGCGCCATGAGCAGAGTCGTCGATCCCTCGACCTGCACGACCGTGCCCTCGCGGAGGGTGCCTCCCGGCAGCACCGACTCGAGCGCCGGATGCGTCGGAACGGCCTTGGAGTCGAGCCGCGTGGCCTGCATCCCCCGGATGCGGGCCTGCAGCTCCTCGACGCATGCCTGCCCCGGGGACGGAGCGACGAGGGGAGCGGTCATGGTCATACCCCAGTTTCGAACATACGTTCGAGAACGGCAAGTCGGAGATGCCGACTGTCCACCCTGCATCCGGGGAGAGTCGAGTCGCCCGAATCTGTACAGAAACGGGCCACTCGGAATGAGGAGGCGAGAAGCGCCGAGTCGCGCGAATCTGTACAGAAACGGGCCACTCGGAATGAGGAGGCGAGAAGCGTCGAGTTGCCCGAATCTGTACGGATTCGGGCAACTCAGAAGACGCGAGAAGGGCCGGATCAGAACGATCCGGCCCTTCTCGACAACGCGTGCGCGAGGGGGGACTTGAACCCCCACGCCCGTTAGGGCACTAGCACCTCAAGCTAGCGCGTCTGCCATTTCCGCCACCCGCGCGCTGGTCGGGCCCTCGATCGCTCGCAGGCCCGAGAGAAGACATTAGCACGTATTCGAACGCGCTTCGAACGCGGCAGGACGTGCCGGCGGCGGGCCGCTACGGTGAAACGCATGGCCGAATCATCCGCAGTCCAGCAGCCGCTCAGCGAGCTCGACGAGACGGCGGTGATCGCCCGCGACCTCATCCGGATCGACACCACCAACCATGGCGAGGGCCGCGCGAAGGGAGAGCGCGAGGCCGCCGAGTACGTCGAGGCGAGGCTCGCTGCGCTCGGCTTGTCGCCGCAGCTCTTCGAGCCCGAACCCCGGCGCACGAGCGTGATCGCGCGCGTGCCCGGCCGCAACCCCGACAAGCCCGCTCTCGTCGTGCACGGCCACCTCGACGTGGTGCCCGCCGACGCACGCAACTGGAGCGTGGACCCGTTCGCGGGGGAGATCCGTGACGGCATGCTCTGGGGCCGCGGCGCGGTGGACATGAAGGACATGGACGCCATGATCCTCACCGCGCTCGGCGACATCATCGGGTCGGGCTCGCTGCCCGAACGCGAGCTGGTGGTGGCGTTCTTCGCGGACGAGGAGGCCGGCGGGGGCGTGGGCGCGGGCTGGCTCGTCGACCACCGTCCCGAGCTCTTCGAAGGCGCGACGGAGGCGATCGGCGAGGTCGGCGGGTACTCGATCACGGTCGGCGGCGAGCGCGCCTACTTGTTGCAGACGGGCGAGAAGTCGCTCATCTGGGTGCGACTGGTCGCCCACGGCGTGGCGGCGCACGGCTCGCGGCTCATCCGCGACAACGCCGTGACCAAGCTCGCCGAGGCGATTGCGCGCCTCGGACGCATGGAGTGGCCGCTGCACCTCACGGAGACCACGCGCGAACTGCTCGCCGCCATCGCCGACCTGCTCGGGGTCGACCCCGAGCAGGTGGGTCCCGACGAGCTCGCCCTGGCCACCGGGTCGGCGTCCGGGTTCATCACCGCAACGCTGCGCACGACGACAAACCCGACGGGGCTCCACGCCGGATACAAGGTGAACGTGATCCCAGACCGCGCGGAGGCGCTCGTCGACATCCGCACGCTTCCCGGTCAGGAGGACGCCGTGCTCGAGGAGGTGCGCGGGATCATCGGCGACGAGATCGAGATCCAGTTCGTGCATCGCGACGTCGGACTCGAAGCGTCCACCTCGGGGCCGCTCGTCGACGCGGTCACGCGATCGCTCTCGGCGCACGATCCCGGCGCCCGCGTCTTCCCGTACCTGCTTTCGGGCGGCACCGACAACAAGTCGCTGAGCCGGCTCGGAATCGCGGGCTATGGCTTCGCGCCCCTTCGGCTGCCAGTCGGCCTCGATTTTCCTGCGATGTTCCACGGGGTCGACGAGCGGGTGCCGCTCGACGCACTATCCTTCGGAAGGAAGGTCCTGCGGGACCTTCTTCTCAGTTACTGACCGAAGGCCGGTCTCGTTCCTCCGACTTCCGCGGAGGCGGAAGGCGGATGCCACGTTGCTCGAAGCGCTCATCCTCGGACTCGTGCAGGGACTCACCGAGTTCCTTCCGATCTCCTCGAGCGCACACCTGCGGATCCTGGGGGAGTTCCTTCCCGGCGCCCAGGATCCGGGTGCCGCGTTCACCGCGATCATCCAGCTCGGCACCGAGGCGGCCGTGGTCGTGTTCTTCTGGCGCGACATCGTGCGGATCGTCTCCCACTGGTTCGGCTCGCTCTTCGGCCGGGTGCCGCGCAACGACCCCGACGCGCGAATGGGCTGGCTGATCATCGCCGGCTCGATCCCGATCGTCGTGCTCGGGATCCTCTTCCAAGACCAGATCGAGACGACGTTCCGCTCGCTCTGGATCGTCGCCACCATGCTCGTGGTGTTCGGCATCATCCTCGGGCTCGCCGACTGGGCTGGTGCGCAGACCCGCACGCTCGATCAGCTCACGATCCCGCACGGCATCGTGTTCGGATTCGCGCAGGCGCTCGCGCTCATCCCCGGGGTGTCCCGATCGGGCGGGACGATCTCGGCCGGGCTCTTCCTCGGTTACAAGCGAGAGGCGGCGACACGCTACGCCTTCCTGCTCGCCATCCCCGCGGTCTTCGGCAGCGGGTTCTTCCAGCTCGTGAAGAGCTGGGGAGAGCCGTCGGTGTACGGTCCGATCGAGACGGCCGCGGCCACGCTCGTGGCCTTCGTCGTCGCGATCCTCGTGATCGCGTTCCTCATGCGGTACATCTCCCGGCACAGCTACCTGGTGTTCGTGATCTACCGCATCGCGCTCGGCCTGTTCATCTTCTGGCTGCTCGCCACCGGCGCCATCGAAGCGTGACGGATGCCGCGGCATCCGCGGTCCTGCAGATGGATGCGGCGTGGTCGTGCGCGCGGCGAGTGCCCTCGCGCTCAGACGCCGCCGCGCGGACCCTCGCGCCCATCTGCGCGTCCCTCGGGCCCTTCCCCGCGCCGGCGCAAGTACCGCTCGAACTCCTGAGCGATCGCCTCACCGCTCGCCTCGGGCGCATCGACCGCGTCGCGCGCCTGCTCGAGCTGCGTGATGTAGCCCGCCATGTCCTCGTCGTCGGCCGCGAGCTCGTTGACGCCCGCCTCCCAGGCTTTCGCCTCCGCCTCCAGGGTGCCGCGCGGGATGCTGAGGCCCGTCAGCTCCTCGAGCTTGGCGAGCAGTGCGAGCACGGCCTTCGGTGAGGGTGCGTTGTGCACGTAGTGCGGGACCGACGCCCAGAGCGACACCGTGGGGATGCCCGCTCGCTCGGCCTGGTCGGCGATGACGCTGAGGATGCCGACAGGCCCCTCGTAGCTCGAGCGGTCGACATGGAGGGCGGCGCGCACTTCGCGGTTCTCGCTGGATGCGAACACCGCGAGCGGCCGGGTGTGCGGTGCGTCGGCGAGCATCGCACCGAGGAGCACGATGCCCTCGATGTCGGCGGCGAGGGCAGCGTCGACGAGCTCGGCGGCGAAGCTCTTCCAGCTCCGCGCGGGCTCCGCGCCGAGCAGCACGTGCAGCGTTCTCGCTCCTGGTCCGGTGACCCGCTGCTCCTCGTCCGTCGTCGGCACTCCGCCGGGCCCGAGGACAGCCGCGCCCGGCCACTCGAGGCGGCGCACGCCATCGTCGCTCGTGACGACCGTGGGTCGCGTGAACTGGTAGTCGAAGTAGAGCTCGGGGTCGACCGCGGCGATCTCGATGAGGCCCAGGCGCTCGATGAGGAGCTTCGCCGCGCCCGTCGCCGCCTCTCCGGCGTCGTTCCATCCCTCGAATGCGACGACGAGCAACCTTCCGCCCTCGAAACCGGCCGGCTGATTCACTCCTGGTGCCCCGCTTCCCGCCCCCGGACGTCCGGGGTTCCCCTCCACAATAGGCCGTGCCCGTAGACTTGCGGGTTGTGACCACTCGCCTTCCCGCCGCCGTGCTCTGGGACATGGACGGCACGCTCGTCGACACGGAAAGCTACTGGATGGCAGCCGAGGAGGAGCTCGTCGAGTCCTTCGGTGGCCGCTGGACACATGAGGACGCCCTGGGGCTGGTCGGCAGCGGCCTGTGGGAGGCGGCCCAGGTGTTCCAGGCGGCGGGTGTCGACCTCGACGCCGACGCCATCGTGGCCAGGCTCACGGCGCGGGTCCGGGAGCAGCTCGTCGACCACGGCGTGCCGTGGCGGCCTGGTGCGCGCGAGCTGCTCGAGGCGCTGCGCGAGGCATCCGTGCCCACTGCTCTCGTGACCATGTCGGTCCGCTCGATGGCCGACGACATCGTGAACGCGATCCCGTTCGACGCGTTCGACGCGATCGTCACAGGGGACTCGGTCGAGCACGCCAAGCCCCACCCCGAGCCGTACCTCGTGGCCGCCGACGCGCTCGGCGTCGACATCCGCGACTGCATCGCCATCGAGGATTCACCCGCGGGCCTGACCTCGGCCTGGTCGGCCGGTGCGGTCACGGTCGGCGTGCCGAACATGCTCGCGCTCGACCAGGCGCCGGCCGACGTGCTGTGGCAGACGCTCGCCGGCAAGTCGGTCTCGGATGTCACGGCGCTCATCGCCGCACGGAGGGCCCGGGCGTGAGCGAGAGCCGCGGTGAGCGCAGCGGGCCGTTCCGGGAGGGCGACCGGGTGCAGCTGACCGGCCCCAAGGGTCGGATGCACACGATCACGCTCGAGCCCGGCAAGCTGTTCCATTCCCACAAGGGCGCCATCGCGCACGACGACCTCATCGGGCTGCCCGACGGTTCCGTGGTGACGAACCAGGTCGGCGTCGAGTACCTCGCCCTGCGTCCGCTCCTCAGCGACTTCGTGATGTCCATGCCTCGCGGCGCAGCGATCGTCTATCCCAAGGATGCCGCGCAGATCCTCGCGCAGGCCGACGTGTTCCCCGGTGCCACCGTCGTCGAGGCGGGTGTCGGCTCCGGCGCGCTCTCGCTGTGGCTGCTCCGCGCGATCGGGCCCAGCGGCCGGATGATGTCGTTCGAACGCCGTGAGGAGTTCGCCGACGTCGCGCGGGGCAACGTCGCGACCTTCCACGGCCATGACCCCGAGAACTGGTCGATCACGCTCGGTGATCTTGCGGAGACCCTGCCCGCACAGGCGCCCGCGGCATCCGTCGACCGCGTCGTGCTCGACATGCTCGCGCCGTGGGAGTGCATCGACGTGGTCTCCACCGCGCTGAAGCCCGGTGGCGTGCTGCTCTGCTACATCGCCACGGTCACCCAGCTCTCGCGCGTCGCTGAGGCGATCCGGGCCACCGGCACGTACACCGAGCCGCAGTCATCCGAGACGTTGGTGCGCGGATGGCACGTGCAGGGCCTCGCCGTGCGTCCCGACCACCGCATGATCGCCCACACCGGATTCCTCCTGACCGCACGCCGGCTCGCGCCCGGCACCGTGCTGCCCGAGCTGAAGCGGCGTCCGTCGAAGACCGGCTTCAGCGAGGACGACGTCGAGGCGTGGACCCCGGGCGCACTCGGTGAACGCGCCGTGAGCGCGAAGTCGCTGCGCAAGCGGGTGCGAGCTGCGGATGCCGCGGCGGAGCGCTCCCGGGCCTCCGAGCGCGAGGGCGCCGAGCCCGAGGCCGAGGCCACCGACGTCGATCCCGATCCCGACGGCGACGGCACCGTGCCGACCCGCCCGGGCGGGTAGGCTACCAACGCCCCCGGACCCATCGAAGAAGAATCGAGGATCAGTGCGCTCGTCTCTCGCGCTCATCGCCACGGCCGGCCTCGTCGCCGTGGCCCTCTCCGGTTGCACGTCCGCTGCTCCCGCGCCCGAGGCGACGCCGGGCGAGTCATCCGACGCCGTCGTGGTGAAGGGCAGGTTCGGAGACGAGCCGCGCGTCGAGTTCCCGACGCCGCTCGCGCCGCAGGAGGCCCAGTGCACCGAGGTCATCGCGGGCGAGGGCGAGCGGCTTCAAGACGGCCAGCAGGCGATGATCGGCCTGGCCGCGTATAACGGCACCACCGGTGAGGAGCTCGAGCTCACGGGCTTCGGCGACGAGGACGCTGTGCCGGTCGCCGCCACGGACGCGACGCTTCCCGGCATCAGGAAGGCGCTCTCGTGCACGGCAGAGGGTTCGCGCGTCGCGGTCGTCGTGCCCGCGGAGGACGGGTTCGGGTCCGAGGGCAACCAGGCGCTCGGGGTCGCCCCCGGCGACAGCCTCGTGTTCGTGATCGACGTGCAGCGAGCCTTCCCGGCGCGGGCGGACGGATCGCCGCGCCTGACCCGGGACGGGTTCCCGGCCGTGGTGCTCGCACCCGACGGACGGCCCGGCATCACCGTGCCGAAGAACGATCCGTTCACGACGACCGAGATCGAGGTGCTGAAGCAGGGCAACGGCGAGGTCGTCGAAGACGGCGACAGTGTGGTCGTGCAGTACACGGGCGTGGTTTGGGAGGACGGGAAGGTCTTCGACTCGAGCTGGGAAAGGGGCGCTCCCGCGACGTTCGTGGTCGGCGAGGGCGGCCAGGTGGTCCCCGGGTTCTCCGACGCGATCGTCGGCCAGAAGGCGGGCTCGCAGATCGGCGTCGTCGTGCCGCCCGACGAGGGCTACGGCGACCAGGGCAGCGCCCAGATCCCCGCCGGGTCGACGCTGTTCTTCGTCATCGACATCCTGGGAGTGATCTGAGCCGTCACCGGCGTCCGGGCGCCGCCAGCCGTTCAGTATGATCGCTCGTGTGGCGGGTGCATCGGACAAGGGTGGGCCGAGGATCCCGGTCGAGGACCGACTCTTCAGCCTCGTGCTCGCGTTGCTCGCGACCGAGACCGGTCTCCTGAAGTCGGAGATCCTCTCGACGGTTCGCGGCTACGCCGAGCGCTACGACGGATCGGGCCGTAACGCCAACCTCGAGCGCCAGTTCGAGCGCGACAAGGACGACATCCGCGAGCTCGGCATCCCGCTCGAGACGGTCGAGTCACCTGACAGACCCGGTGACAACCAGGCGCTCCGGTACCGCATCCCGAAGGGCCAGTACGACCTTCCCGACGAGGTGCGATTCACGCCCGACGAGCTCGCACTCCTCGGCCTGGCCGCCGAGGTGTGGCGCGAGGCCTCGCTCTCGGCCGATTCGCAGCGGGCGCTCACGAAGCTGCGTTCGCTCGGCATCGAGCCGCGCGAGCCCGTCATCGGATACGCTCCCAGGCTGCGCGTGCGCGACGCCGCGTTCGAGCCGCTGCGCCAGGCGCTCGACCGCCGCCAGACGGTGCGCTTCCGGTACTTCAAGCCGGGTGAGCCCGCCCCCCGCGAGCGCACCGTGAACCCGCTCGCCGTCGTGTTGCACGAGGGCCGCTGGCACCTGCACGGATTCGACCACGTCGCCCAGGGCCCGCGCACGTTCCTGCTCTCACGGATCATCGGGCCGGTCGAGCCCGTCGCCGGGATGACGTTCGACCCGCCGCCGCCGGGTATCCAGGATCGCGTCCTTGCCGAGCTCGACGAACTCCGGCTCCGCAACGCCGCGGACCTCGCGGTCGCGGCCGGAAGCGACGCCGAGGTGCGCCTGGGCAAGCGCGCCGTGCTGCGCGACGAGGATGCCGGCGTCATCCGGTTGCAGTACACGGATGACGCGGTGTTCGCCGACGAACTCGCGGCCTACGGTCCGGAGGTCCGCGTCATGGGCCCCGACTCGCTGCGGGATGCGGTTCGTGAACGACTCGCGACCGTCGCCGCAGCCCACCGCGACGCCGGAGGCGCCTGATGGCCAAGCGAGGCAGGCCGCTGAAGGCGCCCGACAAGCTCGTGTTCCTCCTGTCGTTCGTGCCCTACCTCCTCGAGCGCCGCGTGGTCGACGTGGCCGAGGCGGCGCAGCATTTCGGCATGACGGAGACCGAGATCCGCGACGCTGTGCGACTCATCGCGACCTCGGGGCTCCCGGGCTCGACGGGCACGTACCAGCCGAACGACCTCTTCGACATCGACTGGGACGCCTTCGAGGAGGAGGACGTCATCGTGATCGTGCATCACGTCGCCATCGAAGACGCGCCGCGTCTCTCCGCCCGTGAGGCCGCGGCGTTGATGGCCGGGCTGCAGTACCTGTCGGCGTCACCCGAGAGCGCCGGGAGTGCGTCGCTCGCCTCGCTGAAGGCGAAGCTCGCAGCGGGCGCGTCATCGGCGCCCAGCCGGCTCGCCGTGGCCGAGACCGAGGCCGACTCGTCGCTCGCCCTGATCCGCGAGGCGGTTGCCGAGGGGCGCCAGCTCGAATTCGACTACCTGAACGCTCGAGGCGAGCGCGGTCGGCGACGTGCCGATCCGTTGCGCATCATCTCGCAAGACGCCGACTGGTACCTCCAGGCCTACTGTCACACGCGCGAGGACGTGCGGAATTTCCGTGTCGACCGCATGAGCGACCTGCTGCTCACCGACGAGCCGATCGGCGACCATTCGCAGCAGGTCGTTCCCGACACGCTGTTCCAGAGGTCGGACACCGATCTCGACGTGGTGGTGGACGTGGCACCGTCGACCCTGCCGCTGCTCGCCGACTACCTGGCCGACTCGAGTTCGCGCGAGGTCGAGGGGCGCCTGCGGGTCACGCTGCGGCTCGCCCACGTGCACGGCTTGAAGCGTCTCGTCGCGGGCCTGCCGGGTCTCGTCACCGTGGTGGCGCCCGCCGAGGCGAGGGCGGCGGTCGCGGAGTGGGCTGCGGCCGGGTTGGCGGGCTACGCGGGCCGCGAGGCATCCGCCGACGGGCCCGGCACGGCCGACGGCACCGACAACTCGCAATGACGTCGCCCGCTGCCCGGCATCCGGTTCGCCCGACAGTCGCCTGCGGCGGGTAGACTGTCCGCAAGATCCCCCCGGAGAACGGACGAACTTCTATGTGGCAAGGCTTCACTGGTTGGCACGCGCTGATCATCCTCGTGGTCATCCTGCTGCTCTTCGGTGCCCCGAAGCTGCCGGCGCTCGCCCGTAGCCTCGGTCAGTCGATGAAGATCCTGAAGAGCGAGGTTCGTTCGGACAAGGACGAGTCGGGCAAGACCGACACGGCGGCTGAGGACGACACGACCACGAAGGGTGCGACGGCGAGCAGCACGGCCGCCCCCGACACGACCGTCGGCAAGGCCAAGACCGACGAGGCCGATCCCGGCACGAGCCGCTGACTCCGATGTCCGCGGTGAAGGATCGCGGGGAGAAGAACCGCGAGAAGCGCATGTCGCTCGGCGCGCATCTCATCGAGTTGCGCAAGCGCCTCTTCATCTCGGCGATCGCCGTCGTCCTGGGTGCCGCGCTCGGGTGGTGGCTCACCGACCTCTTCGTGTGGGAGGCGATCCAGGAGCCCGTCATGCGGGTTGCCGAGGCACAGGGCAACGACACGGCGATCATCTTCCCGACGATCTCCAGCGCGTTCGACCTGCGCCTGCAGATCGCCTTCACGCTCGGCATCGTGATCTCGAGCCCGGTGTGGCTCTACCAGGTCTTCGCGTTCCTCGTCCCGGGCCTGAGCACGCGCGAGCGCAAGTTCACCTTCGCGTTCTTCGCTACGGCGATCCCGCTGTTCTTCGCGGGGTGCGCCGCGGGCTGGTTCGTGCTGCCGAACATCGTGAAGCTCATGACGAGCTTCGTGCCCGAGGGCGGTGAATCACTGCTCACGGCGAAGGAGTACATCGACTTCGTCACGAAGCTCGTGATCGCCATCGGCATCGCCTTCGTCGTACCGGTCTTCATCGTGCTCCTGAACTTCGCGGGGATCATCAGCGCGGCGTCGATCATCAAGTCGTGGCGAGTGGCGATCCTCGTGATCGTGCTCTTCACGGCGATCGCGACGCCGTCGGCCGACGTCATCTCGATGTTCATGCTCGCGATCCCCATGATCGTCTTGTACTTCGCCGCCTGGTTCCTGGCGCACCTGCATGATCGCCGCATCGAGCGCCGGAACCGCCTCGAGTTCGGGGCCGCTGTCTAGGCTGGAGGGGTGAAGACCCTCTCCCCGGCCGAGCGTTACGCGATCTCACGCGAGCAACGCCGGAAGCCCCGGCTCGCCGAGTTCGCGTCGAGGCTGCGCTTCGACCTCGATCCCTTCCAGCGCGCCGGATGCGCCGCGCTCGACGAAGGGCGTAGCGTGCTCGTCGCGGCCCCCACCGGTGCGGGCAAGACGGTGGTCGCGGAATTCGCAGTGTTCCTGGCGATGCAAGAGCCTGGCGCGAAGGTCTTCTACACCACGCCGATCAAGGCGCTGAGCAACCAGAAGTACCAGGATCTCGCCGACGAATGGGGTTCCGCCGAGGTCGGCCTCCTCACCGGCGACACCAACGTGAACTCCGGCGCGCGCATCGTGGTGATGACCACCGAAGTGCTGCGGAACATGCTCTATGCCGACTCCCCACTGCTGGATCGCCTGGCGTACGTCGTGATGGACGAGGTGCACTACCTGGCCGACCGGTTCCGCGGCGCGGTGTGGGAGGAGGTCATCATCCACCTGCCCGAGGAGGTGCGGCTCGTCTCGCTCTCGGCGACCGTGTCGAACGCGGAGGAGTTCGGCGACTGGCTCCAGGCGGTGCGCGGCGATACCGACGTGATCGTCTCCGAGGACCGGCCGGTGCCGCTCGAACAGCACGTGCTCGCGAAGGGCAAGCTGCTCGACCTGTTCGACTCGTCGGGACTCGCGGCCACCAACCGCGTCAACCCCGAGCTCCAGCGTCTTGCACGGTCCGGTGGTCGTTCGATCTCGTCGCGATCCGCCCGTGGGCGTCGTGGTGGCGATCGGGGCCGTTACCACCAGCCGACCCAGGGCAACGGTCGTCTCGAACGTCCCGACGTGATCGAGTTGCTGCACGGCAAGCACCTGCTGCCCGCGATCGTGTTCATCTTCTCGCGGGCTGGGTGCGACCAGGCAGTGCGCCAGGTGCTCCGCTCCGGCATCCGCCTGACCGACTCGGCCGAGCGCGACGAGATCCGCGCGATCGCCGAGGAGCGGGCACGGATGCTGCGCGACGAGGACTTGGCGGTGCTCGGGTACTGGGAGTGGCTCGAGGGCCTGCAGCGCGGCGTGGCCGCCCACCACGCCGGCATGCTGCCGGCCTTCAAGGAGGTGGTCGAGGAGCTGTTCCAGCGCAAGCTCCTGAAGGTGGTCTTCGCCACCGAGACCCTTGCGCTGGGCGTCAACATGCCGGCACGGTCGGTGGTGCTCGAGAAGCTCGAGAAGTTCAACGGCGAGGCGCGGGTGCCGATCACGCCCGGCGAGTACACGCAGCTGACCGGGCGCGCAGGGCGGCGTGGCATCGATGTCGAGGGACACTCCGTCATCCAATGGGTCGACGGCCTTGATCCCGAGGCGGTCGCCGCCCTCGCCTCCCGGCGCAGCTACCCCCTGAACTCGAGCTTCAAGCCGACGTACAACATGGCGGTGAACCTCATCGACCAGTTCGGGCGCGAGCGCACCCGGCAGATCCTCGAACTCTCGTTCGCCCAGTTCCAGGCCGACCGTGCGGTCGTCGACCTGGCGCGCACGCTCCGCAAGCAGGAGGAGGCGCTGGCGGGCTACGAGGAGGCGATGCGCTGCCACCTCGGGGACTTCGCAGAGTACGCCGCCATCCGCCGGCGCATCGGCGAGCTCGAGCGGCAGGCGTCGAGGGGCAACCCGACGCACGCTCAGCAGGAGCGGCTGCAGCGCGAGCTCGCCGGTGCGCGGAGGGCGTTGCGAGCGCATCCGTGTCACGGATGTGCCGAGCGTGAGCAGCACGCCCGCTGGGCGGAGCGGTGGTGGCGGCTCGAGCAGGAGCACGAACAGTTGGCGCGTCAGATCCGCACGCGCACAGGCCAGGTCGCCAAGCGTTTCGACAGGGTCGCCGACGTGCTCGAGACGCTCGGCTACCTCGAGCGCGACGAACACGGATCGCTCGTGTCGACGTCAGCGGGCCGCATCCTGAAGCGCATCTACGGCGAGCGTGACCTGCTCGTGGCCGAGTGCCTCCGGCTGGGCCTGTGGGACGGACTCGACGTGCCGTCGCTGGCGGCCATGGCCGCCGCTCTGGTCTACGAACCGCGGCGTGACGATCGGGGAGAGCAGTCCCGTCTGCCGCGTGGGCGATTCGGTGACGCGTTCGACCGCACCACCGATGTCTGGAGCGAACTCGATGACCTCGAGCGAGATCACCGCCTCTCCGGCAGCGAACAGCCGTCGCCCGCGCTCGCTTCCGCGATGCACGCGTGGGCAGGCGGCGCGGCGCTCGGCGAGGTGCTCGCCGACACCGAACTCGCGGCCGGCGACTTCGTGCGACTCACGAAGCAGGTGGTCGATCTCCTCGACCAGGTCTCCATCGTCGCGGACGCGGAGCTCGGCGCCACGGCCCGGGCGGCGATCGACGCCGTGCGCCGGGGCGTCGTCGCCTACGGCTCGGTCGCGTGAATCCGCGCGTCGCCGGTCGCTTAGGCTGATCGGGTGCCCGAGAGTGACCCGCGTCCACTGCTGCCCCTGTGGGTCGCGGTGCTCGCGTCCATCGCGGGCGGGCTCGTCTACGACCTCGGCTTCCCCGGCGCGAGCATCTGGCCACTCGCCTTCGTGGGCATCGCGCTCGCCCTCGTCAGCCTGATCGGCAGGGGATCGTGGTCGGCCGCGCTCGTGGGCTTCGCGTTCGGCGTTGCCTTCTACCTGGAGCAGGTGTCGTGGACCTCGCTCTATCTCGGACCCATTCCGTGGCTCGCGCTGTCGATCCTCGAGTCGTTCTTCGTCGCGGGCGGCGCGGTGCTCATCTCGCTGGCCTATCGGTGGGTTCCGCGGGCGAGCACCTCGCGGTGGGTGCGGCTCATCCTGCTCCCGCTGCTCGTGGCCGGTCTCTGGTGCGTGCGCGAGTGGGCGACGGGCACGTTCCCATACGGAGGATTCGCGTGGGGGCGGGCGGCACTGAGTCAGTCCCAGAGTCCCTTCGCGGATGTGGTCTCCTGGGTCGGTTCGACGGGGCTCGGATTCATCATGGTCGCGATCGTGGCGGGTCTCATCGAGTGGGTCCGGGTCCGCGGGTGGCAGGATCTCCGCTCGGCCGCGCCCGTGGCGGCCCTGCTGCTCGTGGCACTGCTCGTGCCCGCGTGGACGACCACGACCACCGGGGAGCTCCGGGTGGCGAGCGTCCAGGGCAACGGCCCGGCGGGGTACTTCGACGAGCGACGGCCCGGCGACCTGCTCGAGTCGCAACTCGAGGCGACCGAGCCGATCCTCGATGAGCCCGGCATCGACGTGCTGGTCTGGCCCGAGGGCGGGTCCGACATCGACCCGACGCGCAGCGATTCGGTCGCGCGCATCCTCGACTCGATCGGTGAGGAGCTCGACGCACCCATCGTGTTGAACACGGTGACCACGCGCGACGAGAAGTTCTACAACACGTCGCTGCTCTGGATAGCCGGCGAGGGTGCCGTGCAGAGCTACGACAAGCGCAACCCCGTGCCGTTCGGTGAGTACATCCCCGACCGCTGGTTCTTCGAACCGCTCGCGCCCGACCTCATCGGTCTCATCCAGCGCGGCTATTCGCCGGGCACGAACCCGCCGGTCTTCGACCTCGGCACGGCCGTGACGGGGCTCGCCATCTGCTTCGACGTGATCTACGACGAGCTGATCTGGGAGGCCGCACGAGACGGCGCCGACCTCTACACGTTCCAGACGAACAATGCCGACTTCCGCGGCACCGACGAGAACCAGCAGCAACTCGCGATCGCACGTCTCCGCGCGATCGAGACCGGTCGATCGGTCGTCAACATCTCGACCGTGGGCACGAGCCAGGTGATCGATCCGAGCGGTCGCACGGTCGACGCGCTCCCGGCCTACCAGCCGGGTGCGATGGTCACCGAGGTCGAACTACGAGAGGGCCTCACGCCCTCGGTGGTGTTGGGCGGTTGGGTTCCCGCCGTCATCGTGCTGACGTCGCTCGGCGGCCTGCTCGCGGCAGGCATCATCGCGCGCCGACGCTCACGCCGCGACGTCGGCGAGCGCGACCCGGTCGGCGAGCGAGACCCGGTCGGCGAGCGAGACCCGGTCGCGGAAGCCTAGGCCCCGATCTTCTGCTGGCCGCGCCGGGCGCGCAGATACGCGAGGCGCTCCTCGAGCAACTCCTCGAGTTCGGCGCGCGTGCGGCGCTCGAGCAGCATGTCCCAGTGGGTGCGTGCGACCTTCTCGCCCGAGCGATCGATCTCGACCGGCTTCGAGTCGACCAGCAGGGTCGCGGCGGCGCCGCAGTGCTTGCACTCCCACGTCTCGGGGAGCTCGGCCTCGGTCGAGAACGTCATCACGGTCTCACGCCCGCACGTGGCGCAGAGATACGTGTGGTCGGCACGGTCGGCGAAGACCACGCCGTCCTCACTCTGCAGGCTCTGGGCGCCGATTCGCATGCCCCGAAGGCTCCGGTCCGCCATGGCGTACTCCTCTCGATCGTCTACCGGTATAAACGATCAAGCTGGGCATTCCCTTTCCACGAGCTGGACGAATACGGGGAATTCTCAGCTTCGAGCGGTGATGAGCGGCACGGCGAGGTCGGCGCGATCGGTGACGAGCCCGTCGACGCCGAGATCGAGGAGGCGGGTCATGTCCGCGGGGTCGTTCACGGTCCACACGTGCACCTCGGCGCCGGCGCGATGCACCGCCGAGACGAAGCGGGGCGTGACGACCCGCACCGACCCGGCCCGCTCGGGGACCTGCAGGGCCGCAGCGCCCCTGAGGGCAAGGGGGAGCGCACCCGGCCGCACGAGGGATGCGAGCAGGGCACGGATGACCCCTGCGCGCCCGGCAGACGTGACCGCATCGGGCACGAGCGCCCCGAGTCGTCGCCTGCGGCGGTCGGAGAAGCTCGTCAACAGGACACGGGAGGCGGCGCGCGTACGTTCGACCGCGGCGACGGCGGGGCGCACGGCCCCCTCGACCTTCACGTCGATGTTGAACCGCAGCTCACCGAACCCGTCGAGCGCCTCCTCGAGGGAACAGAATCCCTGACCGCTACCGAGGTCGACTCGCCGCAACTCGGCCATCGTGAGCTGCGACACGTCGACGTCCCGCCCCGCCACCCGTCGGAGGGTGGGGTCGTGCGCGACGACGGCGACGCCGTCGGCCGAGACGTGCACGTCGGTTTCGATGTACGCCGCTCCGGCGGCGGCCGCCTTCGCGAACGCGAGCAGGGTGTTCTCGGGTGCCTCGACGGCGAGGCCGCGGTGTGCCAGCACTCGCGGCCTCGGCGGATCGAAGTAGGTCGACGCCATGGTCAGCGGTGATCGGGCGACAGTGGACCGGTCGCACGCGGGTTGGGCTCGAATCGTTCGACGGGTACCACCACCGACGGTGGCCCCGTCGATGCCGGTGACGAGCACGCGCTCGCCGACCGTGACATCCGCTTGCTCGGTGATGGGGGAGAGTCGTGCGGTCCACACGTCGCCGTTCTGGAGGCGGACCTGGCCGCCGGACGGCGTGACCGTGCGGACCACGGCGCCGTCGGCTCCGATCAACGCGTCGATGTTGCTGCGCGATGGATCGCCGCGTCGGAGCAGCCGCAGCAGCGGCGGTCGCAGGGAGATGATCAGCGCCGACGCGACGACCGCGGCGACGATGAACTGCGCCCACCACGGGATGCCGAACAATCCGGA
Source organism: uncultured Actinomycetota bacterium (assembly GCA_963764435.1). Classification (GTDB taxonomy): domain Bacteria; phylum Actinomycetota; class Actinomycetes; order Actinomycetales; family Microbacteriaceae; genus Agromyces. The sequence continues at coordinate 643,465 of CAVXSL010000001.1, forward strand.
GGTGAGGCCGGCGACGCTGCCGAGCGCGAGCATGAGGAAGGTCATCTCGAGCGTGAAGACCTCGATGATCGCGAAGACGAGGATCAACACCAGCCACACGATCCACGCGTACTGGGTCAGCACATCCAATTCCGTCTCCTTCGCGCGTGCCCCGTTCGAAACTAGCAGGGCGGATGCCGCGGGGGAGGAGTTGATAGTCTCGGTTCGGCGCCCAGCCAGGACCATGGTCCGATCCAGAATCCACGAGGAGTCCCCGCCGTGACCCAGCCACTCGCCCCAGGATCGCTCGACGGACGCGTGGCGGTCGTCACGGGTTCGTCGCGCGGCATCGGCGCCGACACGGCACGGTACCTCGCAGAGGCGGGCGCGTCGGTCGTCGTGAACTACCGCAGCAAGGCGCCACGGGCCGAGAAGGTCGTCGCCGAGATAACCGGGGCCCGCGGGCGGGCGATCGCCGTCGGTGCCGACCTCACCGACGCGTCATCCGTCGCCGAGCTGTTCGAGCGCACGGTCGCCGAGTTCGGGCCCATCGACATCCTGGTCTTGAATGCCTCGGGCGGCATGGAGACGGGCATGGGGGAGGACTACGCGATGCGCCTCAACCGCGACGCGCAGGTCAACGTCGTCGAGGGTGCACGGCCCCACCTTGCGGACGGCGCGCGCATCGTGTTCGTCACCAGCCACCAGGCCCATTTCATCCGATCGACCGCGACGATGCCCGAGTACGAGCCGGTCGCACTGTCGAAGCGCGCCGGTGAAGACGCTCTCCGTGCGAAGCTGCCCGAATTCGAGGCATCCGGAATCGAGTTCGTGGTCGTGTCGGGCGACATGATCGAAGGCACAATCACCGCGACCCTGCTCGAGCGTGCGAACCCGGGCGCGATCGCCGCCCGCAGGGAGGACGCCGGACGCCTGTACAACGTGTCGGAGTTCGCCGCCGAGGTCGCGGCGGCGGCCATCGACCCGATCCCGGCCGATCACACCCGTTACGTGGGGGACACCTCGGGCTTCGCACACGACCGCTGAGACCGCAGGCGAGTCCTTCGGATGGGGTCGAAGACCGGGCGCGATGCCCGAACGCTCGTGACCGGCCTTCGACGGCTACTGCAGCGCTATGCCGTGGCAGCAGCGCTGGTCGTCCCCCGCCCGAACGAGAACGCGCGCACGATCTGGACGATGCCGAGCACCATCAGGGTGATACCCAAGATGAGGAAGAGTACGGCGGAGCCCCACGTCGGAGCGAACAGGAGCACGATGCCCCCGAGGATGCTCACGATGCCGTAGAAGATCGCCCAACCCCTCGACGGCGCATCGCTCGACTGAACGATGGCAACCGTCCCTTCGATGATCCACAGGATGCCGATGGTGACTCCGACGAACACGAGGAGAACCGCGGCGCTGGTCTGTACGTTCGCGAGGGTGACGACGCCGCCGATCACGAACAGTACGCCGAGGATGATGTCGAGCGCCCTTGCTCCGCCCGAGATCCCCCTGGCGAAGAGGCCGAGGCCGACGTAGACGAGTCCCGCCACGATCAGGTAGATCCCGAGGATCACCGTGATCACGACCAGGGACTCCTTGGGCCAGAACGTGATCAGGATGCCGACGAGGAGCGAGATCACGCCTGAAATGCCGAGCGTCGTGCGAACCGTGTTGATCGCGGATTTCGACAGGTCGGCTGAATCCAGTGTGTATGCGGCGAAGAACGACATGGGATGCCCTTTCCTTTGGCGACGACTGGTGCGTTGCAAGAATCAGGGTATTCCTCAACACGGGCTGAATGTCAGATGTGAGTGCAGACATTTTTCGTGCCGCGAACGTTGGTGCGACATCGTGTCGAGCCCGTTCAGCACCGTCGTTCCGGGATCGTGGCTGCAATTGATGACGGCCGCGGCGCTAGGCAACCCCGCTGCAACGTGGCACGATCGGAAGGGTGATCAGCACGTCTGCATCATCTCAGCGCCTGCGCGACCTCGCGAGACTTCGCCTCGTTCGCGACCGGATCGACCGCGAGTACGCGGAGCCGCTGGACGTCGAGGCGCTCGCCCGCGGCGTGAACATGTCGGCCGGGCACTTGAGCCGCGAGTTCAAGCAGGCGTACGGCGAGTCGCCCTACTCCTACCTGATGACCAGGCGCATCGAGCGAGCCATGGCGCTCCTGCAGCGCGGCGATCTGAGTGTCACCGAGGTGTGCTTCGTCGTCGGATGCACGTCGCTCGGCACATTCAGCACCCGCTTCACAGAGCTCGTCGGAGTGCCCCCGAGCGTGTATCGGCGTGAGGCGATGCATCCGCTGGCGGGGGTCCCGTCCGTCCTTGCGAAGCGGGTGACCAGGCCGATCAGGAATCGAGAAGCGGCGCCCGTGAGTCGCCGCTAGCGTGACGGACATGGACATCTCCATTCAGTACACATTCCTGCCGCACACGGATCCCGAGGCCTCGCTCGCGTTCTATCGCGACACGCTGGGGTTCGAACTCCGCAACGACGTCGGATACGCAGGGATGCGCTGGCTCACAATGGGTCCGGCCGACCAGCCCGGAACCTCGGTCGTGCTGTACCCCCCGACCGCCGACCCTGGCATCACCGAGGACGAGGGCCGCACCATCGCCGAGATGATGGCCAAGGGCACGTTCGCCAGCATCGTCCTCGCGACCGGCGACGTCGATGGCGTGTTCGAGCAGGTGCAGGCCACCGGGGCCGAAGTGGCCCAGGAGCCGATCGACCAGCCCTACGGCGTGCGCGACTGCGCGTTCCGCGACCCCGCCGGCAACATGGTACGCATCCAGGAGCCTCGCTGAGCCCTTCGACGCCGACTTCGGGGTCCTGCACGGTCTGCACCGTGCAGGGCCTCTCGGCACGTCGCCGATCGCCCGACCCATGGAGACAGGATGACCACGATCACGACCACTGACACGCGCCCCTCGGGGACGCACGCGGCCGACAACCACGACCTGATCCGCATGCAGGGCGCCCGGGTGAACAACCTCAAGGACGTCAGCCTCGAGATCCCGAAGCGAAGGCTGACGGTGTTCACCGGAGTCTCCGGTTCGGGCAAGAGTTCGTTGGTCTTCGGCACGATCGCCGCCGAGTCGCAGCGGATGATCAATGAGACGTACAGCACCTTCGTGCAGGGCTTCATGCCGACGTTGGCGCGGCCGGACGTCGACGTGCTGGAAGGGCTGACCACGGCGATCATCGTCGATCAGGAGCGGATGGGCGCCAACGCCCGCTCCACGGTCGGCACCGCCACCGACGCCAACGCGATGCTGCGGATCCTCTTCAGCCGACTCGGGCAGCCGCACATCGGCTCGCCGCAGGCGTTCTCGTTCAACGTCCCTTCGGTCCGGGGGAGCGGCGCGATCACCGTCGCGCGCGGCGAGAGCACCGGCGAGACGGTCGAGCGGACGTTCACCCTGCTGGGCGGCATGTGTCCGCGCTGCGAGGGCATGGGCACGGTCTCCGATGTCGACCTCACCCAGCTCTTCGATGACAGCAAGTCGCTCGCCGAAGGCGCGATCACCATCCCCGGCTACACCGCGGACGGCTGGCAGGTGCGCATCTACAGCGAGTCCGGCTTCGTCGACCCCGACAAGCCGATCCGCGACTACACCGAGACCGAGCTCCACGACTTCCTGTACAAGGAGCCGACCAAGGTCAGGCTGCAGTCGATCAACATGACCTACGAGGGGCTGATCCCGAAGATCCAGAAGTCGTTCCTCTCGAAGGACCGGGAGGCGATGCAGCCGCACATCCGCGCGTTCGTGGATCGCGCTGTCACGTTCGCCGCCTGTCCCGAGTGCGGGGGCACCCGGCTCAGCGAGCCGGCCCGATCGTCGCGGATCGGCGGGATCAGCATCGCCGACGCCTGCGCGATGCAGATCAACGACCTGGCCGAATGGGTCCGCGGCCTCGACGAGCCGTCGGTGGCGCCGCTGCTCAAGACACTGCGGGAGACCCTCGACTCGTTCGTCGAGATCGGGCTCGGCTACCTCAGCCTCGACCGACCGTCCGGAACGCTGTCGGGCGGCGAGTCGCAGCGCACGAAGATGATCCGCCATCTCGGCTCGTCGCTCACCGACGTGACCTACGTCTTCGACGAGCCGACCATAGGGCTCCACCCCCACGACATCCAGCGGATGAACACGCTCTTGCTGCAGCTGCGCGACAAGGGCAACACCGTGCTCGTCGTCGAGCACAAGCCCGAGGCGATCGCGATCGCCGACCACGTTGTGGATCTCGGCCCCGGAGCGGGTACGGCGGGCGGCACCGTCTGCTTCGAAGGCACCCTCGAGGACCTGCGGGCGAGCGACACCCTCACCGGCCGCCATCTGGACGACCGGGCCAGGCTCAAGCCGAGCGTGCGCACGCCGAAGGCCGAACTCGAGATCCGCGGTGCCACGGCGCACAACCTCAGGGACGTCGACGTCGACGTCCCGGCCGGGGTGCTCGTCGTGGTCACCGGCGTCGCCGGCTCCGGCAAGAGTTCGCTCATCCACGGCTCGTTGTCCGGACGGGACGGCGTGGTCGCCATCGACCAGGGCGCGATTCGAGGCTCGCGACGGAGCAACCCTGCGACGTACACCGGGCTGCTCGATCCGATCCGCAAGGCGTTCGCAAAGGCCAACGGCGTGAAGCCGGCGCTGTTCAGCGCCAACTCCGAAGGTGCCTGCCCGACCTGCAACGGCGCCGGCGTCATCTACACCGAACTGGGATTCATGGACACTGTCGCGACTCCCTGCGAGGAATGCGAGGGCAAGCGGTTCCAGGCATCCGTGCTCGAGTACCGCCTCGGCGGACGTGACATCAGCGAGGTGCTCGCGATGTCGGTCACGGACGCCGAGGAGTTCTTCGGCGCCGGCGAGGCGCGCACGCCGGCCGCACATGCCATCCTCGACCGGCTCGCGGATGTAGGGCTCGGCTACCTCAGCCTCGGCCAGCCGCTCACGACGCTGTCCGGTGGGGAGCGGCAGCGGCTCAAGCTGGCCACCCAGATGGCCGAGAAGGGCGACGTCTACATCCTCGACGAGCCGACCAGCGGCCTGCACCTCGCCGACGTCGACCAACTGCTCGGCCTGCTCGATCGGCTCGTCGACTCCGGCAAGTCGGTCATCGTCATCGAACACCACCAGGCGGTCATGGCGCACGCCGACTGGATCATCGATCTCGGCCCCGGCGCAGGCCACGACGGTGGCCGAGTCGTCTTCGAGGGCACACCCGCCGACCTCGTCGCCGCACGTTCCACCCTCACCGGCGAGCACCTCGCAGCCTACGTCGGCACCTGACCGACGAGTCAGGGGGAGTATCGAACCTGAGCACGCCCATGCGGTGAGCCCATGGAAGACGCTAGAGCCTCGAATTCCAGGCTCTGGTGCATCTTCATCGCAGCACGGCGGCCACCGCGCTGATCTCGACGAGCGCGCCTGGCACGCCCAGCCCAGCGACGCGCGCCGCGGTCACCAGAGCCGGTTCATCGGATGCGAGCTCCGCCGCGATAGCCCCGTACCCCGCCGCAAGGTCGTCGACGCCGTCGACGAAGAGCACCGTCCATTGCACGACGTCGCCGAGGGACGCGCCGGCAGCGGCGAGGGCGGTCTTCGCGTTCTCCAGGGCGCGGGCAGACTGCACGGCCACGTCGCCCTCGCCGACAAGCGCGCCGTCGGCTTCGACGGCGTTCTGACCGCCGACGTAGATGGTGGTCGCGCCGGGCGGCACGATGGCAACGTGGCTGAAGGCAGGGCTCGAGATGAGCCCCTCGGGGCGGATTCTCTGGATGAGTGCCATGCTCGTACGATCGCACGGACCACCGACACGCGGGTCGAGCCAGAGGCTCGTGCCGACAGGACGACCGGAACGAGCTCTCCGCAGCCGTCGGCGCACATCCGGTGATGGCGCCCACGCTACTCGCGAGCGGGACGCACATGTAGTGGCTCGATGAGGGCCTGGTTCAGCCAGCGGCAGCGCGCATCACGGCGGCGAGGAACGCGGCGGCCTCAGGTTCTGGGACTCCATTCGCCGCCGTGATCCAAGCGAGGTTCACGCCGTCGGTCGCCGTGATGCGCGCGGAGCCATCGACCTCCTGTTGCACGACCGCCGCGACAGCGCCGTCGACCACGATCGGTGCAGTCTCGGTCAGCCTGTCGATCGCCCAGCCGGCCCCCGGCATGAGCCCCGTCATGAAGGGATGCGAGTCCGACCAGATACAGAACGATTCGCCCACGGCCGCACCGGCGCCGGCCATGCCGGGGCCGACCACACCGCTGGACATCGATCCGGGAGAGGCTCCCAGCTCGCGTCCGGGAGCGGTCCCCAGCTCGGCCCGAGTCATCTCCCCCGCCACGCCGGCAGCAAGAGCCCCGCACTCCATCGGTTCCCACATGCCCGCAGGAAACGCGACCGGAGTCGCCGGATGATCGCTCGCTCGCTCCTCGACGATCGCTGCGAGCCCGTCGATGCTGTCCGTCGGGAAAAGGCCGCTGCCCGACTCGACCTGGAAGGCCCCACCAAGCCAGTACCCGGCGACGACCCGGCCGAAGTAGCACGCCCCCTCAGCGCCGACTTCGTTCTGGCCCCAACAATAGGGCTGGCCGCCAGGGTACGAGAATTCTGCGATCGTGGCCTCGAGGCCTTCAGCAGGGATCACCGTCAGGTAGACGTAGAACGCAGAGTCTCCACCGCCCCATGCGCAGGTGAGCCCGCCCAACACATCGACGGCCAGGCCACTGCCGCCGGTCAGACTAGATGTCGGGAGTCACGTCCGCACCGACCAGGTCTTCGATCTCCGCTTCAGTGACCATGGCATCACAGTCACCCGCGAACGCGAGTTGCGGTTGCTCGCCGGGTGCCGGTGTCACCGCTCTGTTGCAGGGGGTGCAACTGGCGTCATCGCCGGCTCGCCGGCGATCGGCGAACCGGCGCATGCCGCCAAGAGCAACGGGGCGGCCGCCGCGGCGACGAGCGATGAAAGACGTGGCATGTCCCGATCGTACGGGATCGGTTGCATTATGGGCATATATCTTCCTATAATTTTGGTATGCCGCGACGACGACCCGGTGTCCTTCTCCCACTCGAGCTGGCGATCCTCGATGCGGGGTCGACCCTGCAGGCCGCGGAGGGGTCGTTCTTCGGGTTCGGCCTGGCACGTGCGCTGGCGGATCAGGATGGATCAGCACTGCTGGCGCACGGCACCTTGTACAAGGCGCTCAGCCGTATGTCGGAGGCAGGACTGCTCGAAGGCGAATGGGAAGCAGCCGAGCCGGCTGAAGCCGCGGGGCGTCCGCGCCGCCGGCTGTATCAGGTGACCGGGGTAGGCGAAGCGGCGTTGCGGGCGTCCCAGCGTGCTGCCACGACACCGAGTTCGGTGACCAGGCCGGTGATCGCGTGAGCGTCGAGTCCAGCGACCATTTCCACCGGGCCGCCCGCGGTGTCCTGCGTTGGACGATGACGTACACCCGTGGGCTGGATGCCCGAATCGCAGCCGGACGGCAGGACGAGATCGCCTCCGACCTGCATGAGCACGCAGTCTGGGCGGGCGAGACCGGGGTCAGTCCTCGTCGCCTTGGGTGGTCGATCCGACTGCGGGCCCTTCGTGGTGTTCCGGCGGACTTGATCTGGCGGTCCACCGTGCTCAGCCAGGCCGATCCGGGCGTCCGCCTGGCACTCCGGGCCGACGCGGCACTGCTCGCGGTGGTCGTAATGATCGGTGTCCTGGATGTCGGGCTGGGCGGGTTCGTGCTGTTCCGGCTCGTGCGCGCGCTGGTGATCGGTGACGTACGGAGCATCCCGGGTCCCGCGCTAGGCGCGGTCGTCCTCGGTCTCATCGCGCTGCTGGCGTTGATGGCGATGGTGGGTGAACGGCAGCGGGCTTGGGCAGCGCTTGCACTCGCCGTTCCGACCGGTCTCATCATCGCCGAAACCGGCCGAGCGCTCTACTTCCTCAGCGCGAGCGCCGTCCTCTTGGTGAACCGGCTCCCGTGGTGGGAACCGGCCACGTACGCCATCGGCGTTGCGCTCGCGCTCGTCTGCGTCACTGCCGGGATCTATTGGCTTCGCCTGCCCATGAGAAGCCGGGCCGGGCGTCCAGCTACTGTCCACCGTGAAGGAGAGCCACGTGCCTGAGATCAACGACCTGCTCGACGCCGAACGCAATCGGCGACGACCCGCCGCCCGCCGTGCGCGAGTCGCGCTGATCGTTGCTGGCGCCGCGACCGTGGTCGCACTCGGTACGGGGGCGACGCTGGGGGTGACGGCAGCGACGTCACTCATCGAGCACGAAGAGGAATCCTCCGCCGTCGACGAGCTCGTCTCGTCGACGCTCGAGCAGATGACGCGCACGGCCGAACCACACGCAAGCACCGGCGAGCCGGCGCCCACTGAGCCGCCAGGGGTTGCTCAGCCGGTATTGAACGAGTTCGGCTTCCCCGTCTACGACGCGTCCACCGACATCGCGACCATTCCCCGACCGGTCGATGACCCCGACCCGACGACCACCGAGATCTGGCTCACACAGCAGAGCATCATCGCCGATTGCATGCAAGAGAAGGGCCTGGAATATCGCTACACGGGCTCCTGGCTCGTACCGCCGGGTGTCACCCGGGTGCAAGTCAGCGATGCGCTCGATGCAGCTCAAGCGGGGACGGCAGAGTTCGAAGCGCTTTACGGCGTCCCCGCGTTCGGGCCTGACGATCCTGATGTCGCACCGGAGTACAAGTGGGAGGATGCCGGCTGTCACGGGTACGCCGTGCACGCCACAGGCATGGACGGTGCCCACTGACCCAGCCGATCCTGGTCTCTGTCGCGAGTTCTCGCAGATCGACTTCATGTGCACTTGCGCGCCGATAATGCACATTATGTCGGTTCAGCGGGAGGAAGCCCCCGGAGTACTTCTCGATTCATCAACTCCCCCGGGGTTGCGAACTCGACGGACCTCCCGAGCAGAACATGGCAGTCAGATCACCGGGCTATCGCCAATCACGGATGTATCGACGCGAGCCACCGTCAAAACGGTCCGTTGTGGAGCTTCCCACCTCGCGTAGATGACCTCGAAAGCGCGCGCTATACAAGTATTGACTTATATAAGTGTCGCCTACTAGAATCGCTTCTGTGCACGCGTTCGATGTCCTCGGTGATCCGGTACGCCGGCGTATTCTCGAGCTGATCCTCGAGGACGAGCTGGCATCCGGCGACATCGTACGGGTCATCCGTTCGGAGTTCGGCATCACGCAACCGGCCGTGTCTCAGCACCTGCGGGTACTCCGTGAGAACGGCTTCGTTCGGGTCCGACCCCAGGGCACCCGCCGCCTGTATGCGGTCGAGCCCGCTCCCCTGCAGGTGGTCGACGGGTGGTTGGAACCGTTCCGGGAATTCTGGACACAGCGGCTCGATGCACTCGGCACGGAGCTCGCTCGAGGGCGTCGCGTTCGCCGCACCGAGGCCGAAACCGGGCACGCCCCGGAAACCGGACACGCCCACGACTCCGGGCACGCTCGAGAGTCGAACGAGAATGAGGAGGAATGACCATGTTCGACATGGTGGAAGAGCTGGCCGCGATTCACCGCGGCGTCACGCGCGACGACGGCGCACAGACCGTCTCGATCACCCTCACCCGCACCTATGACGCCGAGGTGGACGACGTCTGGAATGCCCTGACGAACCCCGAGCGACTGCCGCGCTGGTTCTACCCCGTCACCGGCGACCTCGAAGTCGGCGGCACGTTCCAGTTCGAGGGGAACGCCGGTGGCGACATCCGTCGATGCGATCGGCCCAATTCGCTTCAGGTCACGTTCGGCGGGCCTGACAGCGTGATCGACGTTCGCCTCGACGAGATCGGCGACTCCACGACGGTGGAGCTCACTCACACGGTCCCACTGGCGATGGCAGGCAGCGGTGCGGGCGCCCTGTTCGTCGGGCCGGGATGGGACGGAGCCCTCCTGGGACTCGGCATCTACCTGCGGGGTGAGGCGGTGGGCGACCCGCTCGAAGCGGCGAACTCCCCCGAGGTGATCGAGTTCAACCGCGGCTCCATCAGCCGCTGGACCGAGGCGATCGAATCCTCGGGGTCCGCAACCGCCGACGAGGTCGCCGGCGCTCGTGACGTGGCGGTCGCGCAGTACACGGTGCTGCCGTCGTGACGGTGCGCTGAGCTCGCAGTGTGCGCGTCGCGCGGATATCGCGGCGCGCACAAGCATGCGGAGACCGCGCCCCGCAGCATCCGAGTCACCTCAGGACTGCTCGGCGCGTTCTTCGAACTTCTCGAGGCGACGGCCCGTGGCCGGCATGCCGAGTTCGTTGTACGGCCCGGCCACATCGGGCTCGGGCAGTCGTTCGTCGGTAGGACATAGGAGCACGGTGTTCGATGTCGAATGGTCGATGACGTGCTCGAACATGGGGTGCCCGCAGATCGGGCAGGCCTTCTGATCGATCGGCGCCTGTGATGCCGTCGCGATCGGCCGTGATGGGTGGGCCGCCGAAAACGGGCAGAAGCGCCCGGTCGACGCGATCGAAGAACCTGGTGTACACGTTGCCCTCAGGCGGGCTCGCCGCTTCGCGTGCCATGGGGCCGATGCTACGCCGGCGGCCCTCGCAGCCGCCAGATCCATCTTGCCGGGCAATAGGCTGATGGGCATGCGAGCGGATGCCGCGAACCGACCCGTCACGATCGTCACCGGTGGCAGCCGCGGGATCGGTGCGGCCATCGCCGAGCGGCTCGCCGCCGACGGGCACGACCTCGTCCTCACGTATCGAGCCCGCGATTCGGAGGCCTCGGCGGTCGCGCGCGCGTGCGAAGCATCCGGGGCCCGTGTGCTGCTGATGCGGGTCGATCTCGCCGACCTGGATGCCACCGCGACCGTCGTTCCTTCGGCGATCGAGCACTTCGACACCGTCACGGGCCTCGTGAACAACGCCGGCATCACCGGACGGATCGGCGGCTTCCTCGACGCGTCCATCGAGGAGTCCGAGCTCGTGTTCCGCGTCAATGTGCTCGCGCCGCTGGTGCTCACGCGCGCGGCGATCGCGCACATGGCATCCGACCGCGGCGGCTCGGGCGGATGCATCGTGAACATCTCGTCGGGTGCCGCGACCACGGGTTCACCCAACACCTACATCCCGTACGCGATGAGCAAGGCGGCGCTGAACGCCCTCACCATCGGCGCATCGAAGGAGTTCGGGCCGGTCGGGGTGCGCGTGAACACGGTCTCGCCCGGAACCACCCGCACCGAGATCCACGCCGCCGCGGGCCGCCCGAATGCGCCCGACGAGCGAGCACCCGGGATCCCGATGCGACGTCCCGGCGAGGTGCACGAGATCGCGGGCGCCGTGGCGTACCTCTTCTCCTCGGATGCCTCGTACACGTCGGGTGCCGACATCCGGGTGGCCGGCGGGAACTGACCCGTCGGCTCGCCGCCGTCAGGCCTCGCCGAATCCCGATTCCGCGAGGGCAGCGATCGCGTCGACCGCCTCCCGCCCTTCGGGGTCGACGCTCGCGATCTCGACAGTCGCGCCCTTCGTGAGTCCGAGCGCCATGATCCTGAGCAGGCTCTTCGCGTCGGTGCCGTTCACGGTGACCTTCTGCGGGAACTTGCTCGCGAGCTTCACGAGCTCCGCCGCGGGGCGCGCGTGCAGCCCGTCCGCGTTCACGAGCGTCAAGGTTCGCGAGTATGCGGATGGGACGGCACCCGAGCCCGCGGCATCCGTAGCGGCCCCCGGCGCCTGCCCTTCGAGGGGACGATCAGCGGCGGACGCCGCGGCATCCTCGGGCGACGGCGCCGCAGAGCTTCCGCCTGCTGACTCCGCCGCGGTGACGACCTCCGCAAGGTCGTCACCGGCCTCCGCGGCGACCGCAGCGGCCACGCCGCCCTCCACGAGCGGCGCGTCCACGATGCGCACACGCTCGCGCACGTCATCGTCGAGGAAGTCGAGGGCGGTCTCGGCTGTGAGGATCGCCGACCCGAGGTCGCAGAGCACCGCCACGCCCTCGCCGGCGTCGGCTTCGACGATCCCCGAACTCACGAGGTCGAAGCTGGTGCCGATCCGCCCGTCGTCGGTCCCGCCGGCGGCGATGAGGGACGCCGTGGGAGCCATCTGGCGAGCGAGTTCGACCAGACCCTCCGCGATCTTGCCGGAATGCGAGACGAAGACCACGCCGACCTTGCCGGGTGTCACCTCACGCCCCTGCCGAGGTGGATGCCGTATCCGCTGCGGCCTGCAGCAGCAGCGCGGTGGACTGCGCTCCGGGATCGCGGTGTCCGGCGGAGCGTTCGCCGAGGTAACTCGCGCGGCCCTTCCGCGCGACGAGGGGAATCGTGGCGTCGGATCCGGCTCGAGCGGCGTCGGCCGCAGCGGCGAGGACGGCAGCGGCATCCCCACTGTTCGAGGCCACCTTCTCGGCGGCCTCGACCGCGGGCGTCCAGGCGTCGACCATCGTCTTGTCCCCGACCTCCGCCTTGCCGCGTGCGACGATGCCGTCGCGCGCGGCGGCCAGCACCGCCGCGACGGCCGGCCCGTCGAGCGAGGCCGCCGACCCGGCCGCCACTGCCGCCCGCAGGTACGCCGTGCCGTAGAGCGGGCCGGCCGCCCCGCCGACCGTCGAGATGAGCGTCGTGGCGACGAGCTTCAGGACATCCCCCGGCGTTGACCCGGCAGGCAGGTCGTCGAGCTTCGGCATCACGGCCCGGAAACCGCGATCCATGTTCTCGCCGTGGTCTCCGTCGCCGATCGCGCGATCGAGATCGATGAGCTCGACGCGGTGATCGGAGATCACGTCGGCGCTCTGCCTGACCCAGTCGACAGCCCAGGTGATGTCCAGTCCCACGGGTGACCCCTATCGTCCCCACCGGAGTGCCGCGGTCTGCACCGGAGCATCCCAGAGTTCGATCATCTCGTCGTCGAGCTTCAGCAGCGTGATGGACATCCCCTGCATCTCGAGCGACGTGATGTAGTCGCCGACGAGCGAACGCGCGATTCGGACACCGCGCTCCTCCAACACCTCGGCTGCGCGACGATACGCGATGTACAACTCGATGAGCGGGGTGCCGCCCATGCCGTTGACGAAGAGCAGCACGCTCTCGCCGCTCGACACAGGCATGTCCGCGAGTATCGGGTCGATGAGGCGGTCGACCAGCCGGTCAGCCGCCTCCAGCTTGATGCGCTCGCGTCCGGGCTCGCCGTGGATGCCGATCCCGATCTCGATCTCGTCGTCCGCGAGCATGAAGGTCGGTTCGCCGGCGTGGGGCACGGTTGACGGCGTGAGGGCGAGGCCCATCGATCGGGCATTGGCGTTCACCCGCTCCGCGATGGCGGCGACCTCGTCGAGCGAGTCGCCCCGCTCGGCGGCGGCGCCCGCGATCTTCTCGACGAGCACCGTGCCGCCGACGCCACGACGCCCTGCCGTGTAGAGCGAGTCCTTCACGGCGACGTCGTCGTTCGTCACCACCGCGCGCACGGTGATGCCCTCCGCGGCCGCCAGGTCGGCGGCGGTCTCGAAGTTGAGCACGTCGCCGGTGTAGTTCTTGACGATGTGCAGCACGCCGGCGCCCCCGTCCACGGCCTGGGTGGCCGCGAAGATCGGATCGGGCGTGGGCGAGGTGAATACTGCCCCCGGCACGGCGGCGTCGAGCATGCCGAAGCCGACATACCCGGCGTGAAGCGGTTCGTGTCCGCTCCCACCACCGCTCACGATGCCGACCTTGCCGGCGGTGGGCGCGTCGGCGCGCACCACGTGGATCGGATCGAACACGACGCGGACGATGTCTGCGTGCGCCAGCCCGAATCCGGCGACCGACTCGTCGACGACGCGCCTCGGATCGTTGATGATCTTCTTCACGGGTATCCCTTCCCCATGGCTGCCGCACGCCGAGCCACCGTGCGTCGGCGCCGACGCAGCACTCCCCCGTCAACCTACGCCCGGGGCGTGGCGCGCCGGAAGGGCTACACGGAAATCCCGCGCGAATCCCGCGCGCCCATTCCCACCTGAACGTCACCTGAGTATGGTGGGCAGTGTTCCGCCCCTGGGCGCGGCCCACGGGTCAGCGAAAGGATGGAAGGTCAACGTGGACAATCTCGGTGTGTTGTTCCTCTCCGAAGTTACGGGGACGGCGATGCTCGTCCTTCTCGGTTGCGGTGTCGTGGCCAACGTCGCCCTCACCAAGACGAAGGGCTTCAACGGCGGATTCCTCATGGTGACGTTCGGCTGGGGCCTCGCGGTCTTCGCCGGTGTCATCGTCGCCTACGCCTCGGGCGCGCACATCAACCCGGCGGTCACCCTCGGCCTCGTGGCGAACGGCGCCACCGAGTTCGGCAACCCCGCCATCGACCTCACCGTGCCGGTGACCTTCGTGTCGGTGATCGCCTTCATCGGGGCTCAGTTCCTCGGCGCGATCATCGGTGCCGTCATAGTCTGGCTCGCGTACAAGCAGCACTTCGACGAGGAGCCCGACCCCGCGCCGAAGCTCGGCACGTTCGCGACCGGCCCCGGCATCCGCAGCTACGGGTGGAACGTCCTCACCGAGGTCATCGGCACGTTCGTGCTGGTATTCGTCGTCATCGGCTTCGGGCGTCAGGGCGACGCTTCGGGCCTCGCGTCACTCGGCGCGCTGCCCGTGGCGCTGCTCGTGGCCGGCATCGGCATGTCCCTCGGTGGCCCGACCGGATATGCGATCAACCCGGCCCGCGACCTCGGACCGCGCATCGCGCACTCGTTCCTCCCCATCAGGGGCAAGGGCGGCTCGGACTGGTCGTACTCGTGGGTACCGGTCGTCGGTCCGATCATCGGCGGTCTGCTCGCGGGCTGGGCAGCTCTCTGGCTGCTGCCGGTCCTGACCTGACCACCTGGCGGGGCCGGTTCGCAGGGGTCGGCCCCGCTGCAGTTCCCGCACTATCCACGTGCGGCCTGCCCCGCCGACAGGGAGGTCGATGGGGCATCCGAAGATTGAGAGGAAGTCATGGCTGACTACGTTCTGGCAATCGACCAGGGAACGACGAGCACACGCTCGATCATCTTCGACAAGAGCGGCTCGATCGTGGCCTCGGGTCAACTCGAACACGAACAGATCTTCCCCCGTGCCGGTTGGGTCGAGCATGACCCGATGGAGATCTGGCGCAACACCCGCGAGGTGATAGGGCAAGCGCTCGCCAAGGCCGACATCACGAGGCACGACATCGCGGCGGTAGGCATCACGAACCAGCGCGAGACCGCCGTCGTGTGGGACAAGAACACGGGCGAGCCGGTCTACAACGCCATCGTCTGGCAGGACACCCGCACGCAGCCCATCGTCGACCGTCTCGCGGCCGAAGGCGGCGTCGAGCGCTTCAAGCACGATGTCGGACTGCCGCTCGCGACATACTTCTCCGGCACGAAGATCGTCTGGATCCTCGAGAACGTCGACGGCGCCCGCGAACGGGCCGAGGCCGGTGACCTGCTCTTCGGCACGACCGACAGCTGGGTGCTGTGGAACCTCACCGGCGGCACGGAGGGGGGCGTGCACGCGACGGATGTCACGAACGCGAGCCGCACGATGTTCATGGACCTCGAGACCCTCAGCTGGCGCGACGACATCCTCGCGGCGTTCGGCGTTCCCCGATCGATGATGCCCGCGATCAAGGCGTCCTCCGAGGTGTACGGCACCGTCGAGCCGTCGAGCCTCCTGCGCGAGGTGCCAGTCGCGGGCATCCTGGGCGACCAGCAGGCGGCGACGTTCGGGCAGGCGGCGTTCGATGCCGGCGAGTCGAAGAACACCTACGGCACGGGGAACTTCCTCATCTTCAACACCGGCACCGAGATCGTGCACTCGAAGAACGGGCTGCTCACCACGCTCGGGTACAAGCTGGGCGACGAGCCGGCCCACTATGCCCTCGAGGGTGCGATCGCGATCACGGGCGCCCTCGTCCAGTGGCTGCGAGACAACCTCGGGATGATCTCGAGCGCACCCGAGGTCGAGACCCTCGCGAAGACCGTGGAGGACAACGGCGGCGCGTACTTCGTTCCTGCGTTCTCGGGGCTCTTCGCACCATACTGGCGACCCGACGCCCGGGGTGCGCTCGTGGGCCTCACGCGCTACGTGAACAAGGGCCACATCGCACGCGCCGTCCTCGAGGCGTCCGCGTTCCAGACGCGCGACGTGGTGGAAGCGGTGAACGCCGACTCCGGTATCGACCTCACGGAGCTGAAGGTCGACGGCGGCATGATCTCGAACAACCTGCTCATGCAGTTCCAGGCCGACATCCTCGGTGTGCCGGTCGTGCGTCCGGTGGTCGCCGAGACCACCGCGCTCGGTGCAGCGTACGCGGCCGGCCTCGCAGTCGGCTTCTGGTCGGACCTCGACGAGCTCCGCGCCAACTGGCAGGAGGACTCGCGGTGGGAGCCGCAGATGGATCCCGCCGAGCGTGATCGCCAGCTGCGCCTCTGGAAGAAGGCGGTGACGAGGACGTTCGACTGGGTCGACGCCGACGTGTCGCACGGCTGACACCACGGGTTTCGCACCACTGATTCGAGGGGCCCCCGCGCATCCGCGGGGCCCCTTCGTCGTGGTTCGGCGATCAGGCGGATGCCACGCTCACGCCCTCGTCGCCGCGATCCACTGCTGGAGCTTGCGAGCGGCGGCGCCGCTGTCGATCGCCTCCTCGGCGACGGCCATCTTGTCGTGGAACCGGTCGAGTATGGCGCGCTGGAACTGGCTCGGATCCTTCGCGAGCTCGAATGCCACGAGCCCCGCCGCGGCGTTCAGCACGACGATGTCGCGTATCGGACCACGGTCGCCCGCGAGCACACGATGCGCGATCTCGGCGTTGTGGGCTGCGTCTCCGCCGACCAGGTCGTCGATGCTCGCCCGCTCGATGCCGAGTTCGCGGGGGTCGACGTCGTGCTCCTTCACCGTGCCTCGGGAGACCTCCCACATGTGGCTGTGTCCCGTGGTCGTGAGTTCGTCGAGCCCGTCGTCGCCGCGGAATACCAGTGCGGTCGCGCCGCGTGTCTGGAACACGCCCACGATGAGCGGAACCCGGTCGAGTTGGGCGACGCCCACCGCTGAGGCCTCGGGGCGGGCCGGGTTGCAGAGCGGGCCCAGGAAGTTGAAGACCGTGGGTACACCGAGCTCGGCCGCGCACCGCTCCCGCGTGCCTGAAGCCCGGGTGGAAGGCCGCTGCGAACGCGAACGTGATGCCGACCTCACCGAGCACGTCCGCGACCCGCTCCGCGGGCAGCGACAGGTCCAGGCCGAGCGCCGCGAGCACGTCGGAGGATCCCGACGAGGAGCTCGCCGCCCGATTGCCGTGCTTGATGACCGGAACACCGGATGCCGCGGCCACGACCGAGGCCATCGTCGACACGTTCACCGTGCCGAACCGGTCGCCGCCGGTGCCGACGATGTCGAGCGCCATCGAGTCGACGTGCAGGGGCACCGCGTGCTCGAGCACGGCATCGCGGAACCCGACGATCTCGTCGACGGTCTCACCCTTGACGCGGAGGGCGATGAGGAAGCCGGCGAGCTGCGCGGGCGTCACCGTGCCGGTCATGACCTGCTCCATGCACCACGCCGCATCCGAGACGCTCAGGTCTTCACCGTCGAGCAGCGCGGAGATGATGTTCGGCCAGTTCCGTTCGGCGGGCATGCTCCGATCCTACTGAGCACACTCAGGGAGGATTCACGGCACTTCCACACCGCCGTCGTGGGGTTCTCCCACCGGATGACCCGACACGACTGTCTCGGTTGGCGAAACCTCACGCCTGATTTCAGCCATAATGGTGAGCGTGACGAGTACCTCTATCACTTACCAGGCGAGCGCGCCCGTGATCAAGCGACCGAACACCGTTGCGGTGGGCACGATCGTCTGGCTCGGCAGCGAGGTCATGTTCTTCGCGGGTCTCTTCGCGATCTACTTCACGCTCCGCTCGACCTCGCCCGAGCTGTGGGCGTTCGAGGCCGATCGCCTGAACTTCCCGTATTCGCTGGCGAACACGATCATTCTCGTGTCATCGTCGTTCACCTGCCAGTTCGGCGTGTTCGCGGCGGAGCGCCTCCAGCCATACGCCACCGGGTGGCGGCCCACGCAGTGGGGCATGGTCGAGTGGTTCTTCCTCACGTACGCCTTGGGTGCGATCTTCGTCGCCGGTCAGATCTGGGAGTACGCGACGCTCGTGAGCGAGGGCATCGCCATCGACTCGAACGCCTATGGTTCCGCCTTCTACCTCACCACCGGCTTCCACGGTCTGCACGTCACGGGTGGCCTGATCGCCTTCCTCCTCGTCATCGGCCGCGTCTTCGCGGTCAAGAACTTCGGCCACCGCGAGGCCACGAGCGCCATCGTCGTCTCGTACTACTGGCACTTCGTCGACGTCGTGTGGATCGGCCTCTTCCTCGTCATCTACGTCCTCAGATAGCCGCAGCAGGAGCGCCCCGACAGCATGCCCGTGAACAGGAAGAACTCAATGAACCGCTCGAAGCGACGCAACGGTCGCCGGCACCCGCTCGCCACCGTCGCGCTCCTGACGCTCGGACTCGTCTTCACCGGCGGCGCGTACGCGGCCATCAGCAGCGGCACCGCGGCGCAGGCCGAGCCCGAGCCGACGTCGCAGGAGACGATCGAAGAGGGCAAGAAGCTGTTCCAGGCCAACTGCGCCACCTGCCACGGATTCGAAGCCCAGGGCAGCGGGACGGGGCCGAGTCTCGTCGGCGTCGGTGCGGCATCCGTGGACTTCCAGGTCGGCACCGGCCGCATGCCCATGCAGATGCAGGGTCCGCAGGCCCAGGAGAAGCCGCCGCAGTTCACCGACGAGCAGGTCAAGCAGCTCGCATACTACGTGGCGTCGCTCGGTCCGGGCCCCGACATCCCCGCCGAGCACCTCGTCAACGGTGGCGGCGACGCCGCCAACGGAGCAGAGCTCTTCCGCATCAACTGCGCGATGTGCCACAACGTCGCCGGTGCCGGCGGTGCGCTCACCGAAGGCAAGTTCGCTCCCGCGCTCACGGACGTGTCGGGCGTGCACATCTACGAGGCGATGGTCACTGGACCGCAGAACATGCCGGTGTTCAACGACCTGAACATCTCGCCCGAGGACAAGCGGGACATCATCACCTACCTCCAGTACGTACAGGACAACCGCTCGCCAGGCGGCTTCGAGCTCGGCTCGCTCGGACCGGTGGCCGAGGGCTTGTTCATCTGGATCTTCGGTCTCGGCACGATCGTCGCGGTCACCGTGTGGATCACGGCGAGATCCAACTAGCGGCCCGGCGCCGAATACCCCAAGAAGGAGAACCATGGCCCAGGACGACCACAGCGGCGCCGATCTCGTCGCTGCCGACTCGTCGCCCGTCGCGCCCGCAGCAGCTGACTCGCCGGGCACCGCGATCATCGCATCCGACGCGTTCGAGAACCCGGGATTCCCGCCGCATCGCCCCCGCGTCACAGACGAGGACCCGGGACGCCAGAAGCGCGCCACGCGAACGGTCTACACACTCTTCTACCTCTCGATCCTCGGCAGCGTGTGGGCGATCGCGGCGTACATGCTCTTCCCGATGGAATCGAACGATGTCGACGCTGTTCGCCTGAACAACCTATGGGTCGGCCTGGGCATCGCGTTGGCGCTGCTGGGCATCGGGTTCGGCGCGGTGCACTGGGGCAAGGCGCTGATGACGTCGCCCGAGTCGATCGACATCCGTCACCCGATCGGTTCCAGCCAATCCACGCAGCAAGGCGCCGTCGAGGTGATGCGCGAGGCGGACGAGGAATCGGGCTTCTCGCGCCGTACCGTCATCCGGAACAGCCTCATCGGGGCGCTGCTCGCACTCCCCATACCTGCCGTCGTCCTCTTCCGTGGCCTGGCACCGCAAGACGAGATCCCGGTCGAGCTGCTCAGCCACACGATGTGGGGTGAGGGCATGCGCCTCACGCTCGATCCGTCGGGCCTTCCCATCAGAGCGTCGGATGTCACGATCGGCAGCGCGTTCCACGTCATCCCCGAGGGTCTGGCCGAGCTCGAACACGGCAAGCTCGAGGAGAAGGCGAAAGCCGCCGTACTGCTCATGCGCCTGGATCCGAGCGAGCTCAATCCGGCGCCCGGCCGCGAGTCGTGGGCGTATGACGGCATCGTCGCCTACTCGAAGATCTGCACCCACGTCGGATGCCCCGTCGCGCTCTACGAGCAGCACACACACCACCTGCTCTGCCCGTGCCACCAGTCGCAGTTCGACGTATCGAACAACTGCGAGGTCATCTTCGGGCCGGCCAAGCGACCGCTGCCGCAGTTGCCGATCACCGTCGACGACGAGGGCTACCTCGTCGCGCAGAGCGACTTCACCGAACCCATCGGCCCGAGCTTCTGGGAGCGTCATTGATCACCGCACCGACACCACCACCCGCGCCCGTCAAGCGCACGTTCACCGCGTCGGCGTCAGAGTACGTCAACGATCGCACGGGCATCGCCGTCGCGATCAAGGGGCTCGGACGCAAGGCATTCCCCGACCACTGGTCGTTCCTCCTCGGCGAGGTGGCGCTCTTCAGCTTCGTCGCCGTCCTGCTCACAGGCACGTTCCTCACGTTCTTCTTCCAGGCCTCGATGTCCGAGGTGGAGTACGACGGCTCGTACGTTCCACTGAAGGGTGTGGAGATGTCGGTCGCCATGGCGTCGACGCTCGACATCTCGTTCGACATCCGGGGCGGACTCTTCGTTCGCCAGATGCACCACTGGTCGGCGCTGCTGTTCGTTGCTGCCATCGGCCTGCACATGCTCCGGATCTTCTTCACCGGGGCGTTCCGCAAGCCTCGAGAGATCAACTGGGTGATCGGCTTCGTCATGTTCATCCTTGCGTTGGCCGAGGGCTTCACCGGCTACTCGCTCCCCGACGACCTGCTCTCAGGCAACGGGCTTCGCATCATCGACGGCATGGTCAAGGGCCTACCGGTTGTCGGAACGTGGACCTCGTTCCTGTTATTCGGTGGGGAGTTCCCGGGCAGCGAGATCGTCGGCCGCCTCTACTCGTTGCATATCCTCCTCCTGCCTGCGCTCCTGGCCGCCCTGGTGGCCGTGCACGTCGTGTACGTGTTCATCCACAAGCACACGCAGTTCGCCGGACCCGGAAGAGAGACGACCAATTCGGTCGGCCCACCCGTCCTGCCGATCTACGCGGCGAAGGCCGGTGGCTTCATGTTCATCATCTTCGGCGTGCTGGCGCTCATCGCGTCGCTGTTCACGATCAACCCGATCTGGAGCTACGGGCCCTATGACCCCTCCCCTGTGTCCGCTGGAACGCAACCCGACTGGTACATCGGATTCGCCGACGGTGCCCTGCGGCTGATCCCGCCGGGTTGGGAATTCGTCTGGCTCGACCGCACCTGGTCGTTCAACATCATCGTGCCGATGGCGGTCATCGGGATCTTCCTCCTCCTCGTGGTCATCTACCCGTTCGTCGAGGCATGGGTGAAGGGCGACCACCGCGAGCACCACATCGCCGACCGTCCGCGCAACGCCCCTACGCGCACCGCGATCGGCGCTGCGGGTGTCACCTTCTACGCCACCCTGTGGGCGGCGGCGAGCTCCGACCTCATCGCAACGCACTTCTCGCTCACCATGGAGGGCGTGATCCATGCGCTGCAGGCAGCCGTCATCCTCGGGCCGTTCATCGCCTTCTTCATCACCAAACGGGTCTGCCTTGCGCTGCAGAAGAAGGACCGCGAGATCGTGCTGCACGGATTCGAGTCCGGTCGTATCGTGAAACTGCCCGGCGGCGAGTACATCGAGGTGCACCAGTCCCTCGATGAGTACGACCGCTGGCGGCTCGTCAGCTACGAGGCGTACGCGCCGCTGATGCTGCGCCCGAACGCGCGCGGCAAGATCACCGTCGGCCAGCACCTGCGTGCCGCCGTGTCGCGGTGGTTCTTCGAGGACCGTATCACTCCGGTCACGAAGGGCGAGCTCGAGGCGGCGCACTCCACATCGCACGCGGCGGTGGAGGCGACTCCACAGCGCTGAGCAGGCAGCAGTAGGGTTCGGGCACCGGTCCCATGTCGATAGACACGACATGGCTTCGGTGCCCGAACTGTCTGCTCGACCTCGAAGCGGTCGGTGCCCGCGTATTCGGTTGCGCCTCCGGACATCGCTTCGACCAAGCAAAACCGGGGTACCTCACGCTCCTTCCTCCGCGTGCGCCGCGCACCATCGGCGACGACGATGAGATGCTCGCCGCCCGCTCGAACCTCCACGAGCGCGGCGCGTTCGCTCCGATCGCCGACGCGCTCGTCGACACGGTTCGCGAGCGACCACGGCAGAAATCGGGAGCCCGCGTCGCAGATCTCGGCTGTGGCACCGGCCATTACTCAGCCGCGATCGCCCGAGCCATGCCCGGGTCCGCGGTCCTCCTCGCCGACCGCTCCTCGCGTGCTGTTCGATCCAGTCTGCGCGCACAGCCGACAGCGACGGGCGTCGTGCTCGACATCTGGCGGCCGCTTCCCCTGCGCGACGGTGTCGCCGACGTGATCCTCAACGTCTTCGCTCCCCGCAACGGCGCGGAGTTCGGGCGGGTCCTCGCTCCAGGTGGAGCCTTGCTCGTCGTGGTGCCCACGGCTGCTCACCTCGTGGAGCTTCGCGTCCAAGGCGCGCTGCTCGAGGTTCCGAGCGACAAGTCCGAACGCGTCGTGGAGCGGCTGGCGCCGCTCGGGCTCGCACCCCGTTCGCGCGAGTTGATCGAATATCCGCTTGGCACGGATACATCCGTGCAGGCGCTCCTCGCCGCCATGGGGCCATCAGCGCATCATCGGGACACGCTCCTCGCGACCGACGCGGTTTCCGAGTCGGCGACGTCGGTCACGGTTTCCGTCGAGTTGCTCGTCTTCGAGTCGGCGAGACGCTGAGGCGTGACCCGGACTCGACACCTCGGGCGGGAGCCAGACCCCGATCCCCTGGCGCCGCCGTATCGCGCAGGAGGGTAGCGGGGAGATACTGGTGCCATGGCCGACTGCTGCAGCCCGGATTCCGAGCGCTACCGCGACGTCTTCGATCCGCGCTTCGCAGCGCGCGTGGCGCGCCGGTATCGTACGCGTGGACCAAGCACGACCGGGCGTCGCATCGTCGACTTCGTCGCTGCACATGGACTCGACGGATCGACCGTGCTCGAAGTCGGCGGCGGTGTCGGCGAACTGCAGCTCGAACTCCTCGCGCGGGGCGCGGAGCGCACCGTCAACCTCGAGCTCTCGGCCGGCTACGAAGACGAAGCCGCACGGCTCATCGCCGAGCGCGGCGTGCACGGCCGGGTCACGCGCACCACCGGTATCGACCTCGCGAATCAACCGGAGCGCGTCCCGGTCGCCGACATCGTGATCCTGCACCGCGTCGTATGCTGCTACGACGATGCGGAGCGGCTCCTCGCGGCCGCGGCCGATCACGCACGCCGTCTCGTCGCATTCAGCTATCCGCCGAGAACACTCCTGACGCGCTCGCTGGTCGGCCTCGGAAACCTCCGGATGCGGCTGGTCGGATACAGCTACCGAGGGTTCGTCCACCGCCCGGACTCGATGATCGACGTGCTCCGGCGTCACGGTCTCGAGGGCCGGTACCACCACCGCGGGGTTTCGTGGTGCGTCTTCGCGGCGGAACGGACGTGAACCGCGGGCTGCGCCGAGCCGGAAAGCCCCAAGACCGCCCCGACTCGCAGGCGTCGGGACCGTCTCGCTGAAGGGCTAACGCGCGAAGTTGCCGCGATAGTACTCGTACACCCAGCCGACGAGGGAGATCACCACGATCGGGATCGCGATGAAGGTGATCCAGAAGCCGATCGCGAGTCCGAGGAAACCGAGGGCGGCTCCGCCGGCGAGCACGATCGGCCACCAGCTCCACGGGCTGAAGAACCCGAGTTCGGCGTCGCCGTCATCGATGTTCGCGTCCAGCCGGTCTTCAGGGAGCTCCGCGCCCTGCGCCGAATGCACGCGACCAAGGTAGAACGCGATGAACGCCGACAAGACCGCGGTGAGCGTGAGTGCGACGGTACCGGCGGGCTCGATGCCGGGTTGGACCTCATCGATCCACGTCCAGTACGCGTAGATGCCCGCTGAGAGCGCGAAGAAGCCGGCCAGAATCCAGAACAGGATGACGCTCGCGCGCATTACTTCACTTCCTTCGTCGCCGCGTCGTACACGGGGGCCTCAGGTGCATCCTTCGCCGGGCCGATCCCCACCGGGATACCCGCCTCGGGGTGGTTGAGGTCGAATGCCGGCGCCTCCGAGCGGATGCGCGGGATGGACGTGAAGTTGTGCCGAGGCGGCGGGCAACTCGTCGCCCATTCCAGCGATCGTCCGTAGCCCCAGGGATCATTGACGGTGACCTTCGGCGCGCGGCGCGCGGTGATGTAGACGTTCAGGAGGAACGGGATCATCGAGACGGCCAGGATTCCGGCGCCGATCGTCGACAGCTGGTTCATCCACGTGATGTTGTCCTCGGGCAGGTACGAGTAGTAGCGGCGCGGCATCGCCACGACGCCCAGCCAGTGCTGGATCAGGAACGTCGTGTGGAAGCCGATGAAGAGCAGCCAGAAGTGCCACTTGCCGAGCCGCTCGTCGAGCATCTTGCCGGTCCATTTCGGCCACCAGAAGTAGAAGCCCGCGAACATCGCGAAGACGACCGTGCCGAACACGACGTAGTGGAAGTGCGCCACGACGAAGTACGTGTCGGAGACGTGGAAGTCGAGAGGCGGTGATGCGAGGATCACGCCGGTGAGACCGCCGAACACGAACGTGACGAGGAATCCGAGCGACCACACGAGCGGCGTCTCGAACGTGATGGATCCCCGCCACATCGTGCCGATCCAGTTGAAGATCTTCACACCCGTCGGAACCGCGATGAGCATGGTCATCAGCGCGAAGAAGGGCAGCAGCACCGATCCGGTCACGTACATGTGGTGAGCCCACACCGTCACCGAGAGCGCTGCGATGGCGATGGTGGCGTAGATCAGGGTCTTGTAGCCGAAGATCGGCTTGCGGCTGAACACCGGGAAGACCTCGGACACGATGCCGAAGAACGGCAGCGCGATGATGTACACCTCGGGATGGCCGAAGAACCAGAACAGGTGCTGCCACAGGATGACACCGCCATTCGCGGCATCGTAGATGTGGGCGCCCAGGATGCGGTCGGCGCCCCCGGCGAGGAGCGCAGCGGCCAGTACCGGGAAGGCCATGAGGACGAGGATCGACGTGACGAGAATGTTCCACGTGAAGATCGGCATGCGGAACATCGTCATGCCCGGCGCGCGCATCGTGATGATCGTCGTGATGAAGTTCACGGCGCCGAGGATGGTTCCGAAGCCGGACAGTCCGAGACCCAGCATCCAGAGGTTGCCGCCGACGCCCGGTGAGAACGTCGTCGACGCGAGCGGCTGGTATGCGAACCATCCGAACGACGCCGCCCCCTGGGGCGTGAAGAAGCCGGCCACGGCCATGAGCGAGCCGAAGTTGAAGAGCCAATAGGCGAACGCGTTGAGGCGCGGGAATGCGACATCCGGCGCACCGATCTGCAGGGGCATCAAGACGTTCGCGAAGCCCGCGAAGAGCGGCGTCGCGAACATCAGCAGCATGATCGTGCCGTGCATCGTGAACAGCTGGTTGTACTGCTCACGCGTCTGGACGATCTCGAGACCCGGTTCGAACAACTGCGCGCGGATGATCAGGGCCATCACGCCGCCGATGGCGAAGTAGATGAACGAGGTGATCAGGTAGAGGTACCCGATGACCTTGTGGTCGGTGGACGTGATCCACCGCACGAGGATGTTGCCCTTGCGCTCGACCTTCGAGGCGCCGGAGGTGAGGCTGCCCGCCTGCGCCCGGGCGGGTGCGGTCGTGGTGCTCATTCGCCTTCCTCTTTCAGTTCGGGCTCGCCCGTGCCGGGGAGGTTCTGGTTGCGATCGTACTCGTCGGAGAGCTGGCCCTCCTGGCCCGCCGCCCGCAGCGAGTCGATGTAGTCCTCGTACTCGGACTCGGAGACGACCTCGACGTTGAAGAGCATGAGCGAGTGGTACTCACCGCAGAGCTCGGCGCACTTGCCCTCGTAGGTGCCCTCCCGCTCGGGGACGAGGGACATGTAGTTGGTCTTGCCGGGGAACATGTCCTTCTTGTAGAGGAAGTCCACCACCCAGAACGAATGGATCACGTCGCGCGCTTGCAACTCGATCTCGACGTTCTGGCCCACCGGCAGGTAGAGCGTCGGGAGCTCGGACTGGACGAGCGAGCCTGCAGCGCCATCCTCGGAGAGCTGACCCTGGATGCCGGGCGAGTACACGTCTTCGTTGACGTAGTTGAAGTCCCAGGCCCATTGCTTCGCGATGACCTCGACCTTGACGTCGACCTCGTCTTCGGCGAACCGCTGTTCGATCGCCTGCTGGTCGCGTGCGGTGAACGCGAAGAACCCGAGAACCAGGATCAGCGGGACGATCGTGTAGAAGACCTCGATCGGCATGTTGTAACGCAGCTGCACGGGGAGGCCGGTCTGGCCCTTGCGTCGGCGGTACGCGATGACGGCCCAGATCGTGAGACCCCAGGTGATCACACCGACGACGAGCAACACGATCCACGACGTGACCCAGAGGCCCGACACGCGCTCGGTGTGGTTCGTGACCGGCGGCTCCCCCGCCTCGAACCCCGGAAGGAATCCGTTCAGCTGGGCCTGCGTGCATCCTGCGAGGACGAGGCTGAGCGACGCTGCGATCGGGATCGCAGCCCATCGGAGACGGCGATTATGGCGCACCGGTGACCTTTCGGGAGACTCGAAGGCGCTTCACAGCGAAGCGCGGTATCGAGGCCTAGCCTACTCCGTACCGGCCGTCGGGATGTGCACCGGGAGCCGGTGTCGTAGCGGACGGCGGTGCAAGAGGCGGGACCGTCAGCACGACACCGCCCATGACGGAAACGCCGAGGGGAGGCCGCGCATGCGGCCTCCCCTCGGGAGTCTGGATCGGGATCTGCTCGGGCCGGATCGGCTCCGCTCAGTGGAACGAGTCGCCGCAGGCGCAGCTGCCCTGTGCGTTGGGGTTGTCGATCGTGAAGCCCTGCTTCTGGATCGTGTCCTCGAAGTCGATCGAAGCCCCATCGAGGTACGGCACGCTCATCTTGTCGACCACGACCCCCACGCCCGAGAAGTCCACGACGGCGTCGCCGTCGAGGAGACGCTCGTCGAAGTAGAGCTGGTAGATGAGTCCGGAGCATCCGCCGGGCTGAACCGCGACGCGCAGGCGAAGGTCGTCTCGACCTTCCTGCTCCAGAAGGTTGCGCACCTTGTCGGCGGCGGAGTCGCTCAGCTTCACGCCGTGCGCGGTCTCGGTGATCGTGTCGCTCATGTCTCTCCTCGTTGGGTCAGCGAACGCGGTAACCCTCTCCTCCATGGTAACCGGGGAAACGGAGTACGCGTCCGGTCAACGCTCAGGCGGTCGTCACTCGGCAGCCGATGGACTCACGCGCCCATCGAGGCGTGCGAGGAACAGGGCTTCGCTCAGCAACGCCCGCTTGAACACACCGAGATGCAGCGACTCGTTCGGGCTGTGAGCGCGAGAATCGGGATCCTCCACGCCGGTCACGAGGATCTGCGCCTCGGGGAACTCCTCGACGAGCTCGGCGATGAACGGGATGGACCCTCCGACACCGACCTCCACCGGCTCGCGGCCCCAGCCGTCGGCCATGGCGGCGCGGACCTCCTCGACCGCCCAGCCACTCGTGTCGACCAGGAACGCCTCCCCGGTATCGACGTCCTCGAAGGTGAGCTTCGCGCCGAACGGCGCGTGCCGCTCGAGGTGTGCCCGGATCGCCGCGTACGCCTCTCCGGCGGGCTGGCCGGGTGCGATGCGCGCGCTCACGCGCACCCGAACGCCCGGAACCAGCGTGTTCGAGGCGTTCGCGACATCCGGCGCGTCGATGCCCGTGATGGTGAGCGCGGGCTTCGCCCAGATCCGCGACAGGATGGTGCCGTCACCGATGGGCGAAACGCCGTCGAGGAGCCCCGTCTCCGCACGCAGCTGTGACTCGTGGTAGGCGGGAGTCTCGAGGTCGGCGGTGCGGAGGCCCTCGACCGCGACCGATCCATCCTCCGCCCACAGCGTGTCGAGCAGCCGGATCGCGGCCAGCATGGCATCGGGGACGGCGCCGCCGTACATGCCGGAGTGCGAGGCGTGCGAGAGGGTGTCGATGCGCAGGTTGAACGCCACGGCGCCCCGAAGCGCGACGGTGATCGCGGGCGTCTCGAGGTCCCAGTTGCCGGAGTCGGCGACGACGATCGCGTCGGCGGCGAGCAGGTCGCGGTTCTCGCGAAGGAAGTTGGCGAACGAGCGCGAGGCCCACTCCTCCTCGCCCTCGACGAACACCGCGATGCCGAGGTCGAAGTCGCCGGCGGCCTGCGCGAGGGCGCGGATGGCTCCGACATGCGCCATGACGCCCGCCTTGTCGTCGGCGGCTCCCCGACCGTGCAGCCGGTCACCGCGCTGGGTGGGCTCGAACGGCGGTGTGTCCCAGTCCTCGTCCTTGCCGGGCGGCTGCACGTCGTGATGGGCGTAGAGCAGCACGGTAGGGCGGCCGTTCCGCGCCGGCCGGCTCGCGACGACCGCGGGATG
This sequence comes from uncultured Actinomycetota bacterium, assembly GCA_963764435.1. Classification (GTDB taxonomy): domain Bacteria; phylum Actinomycetota; class Actinomycetes; order Actinomycetales; family Microbacteriaceae; genus Agromyces. The sequence continues at coordinate 672,030 of CAVXSL010000001.1, forward strand.
GCCCAGCTCGGAACCGTCCTCCACCGCCGCGCGCCGCACGTCGACGAACTCGAACACGCCGGTGCCGCGGAGGAGCTCCGCCACCGCCTCGGCGCTCTCGGCGACGTGAGCGGCGTCGAACGCCGGCCACGACACGGACGGGATGCGGACCAGGCGGGCGAGGTCCGCCACCGTGGCCGGGAACCCGGCGTCCACGGCGGCGCGGATCCGGGCGGGCGCGTCGTTCTGGGTCGAATCGGCGGACTCCGTGGGTGGGGGCTGGGTCATGCCGGTAATCTTAAGGGAACCGATCCGAGGGATTTCCGTGGCAAAGCACCCCACCAACACCCCAGCGCCCGAAGCGGGCGCCGACGACGCAGCATCCGAGGCGACCGCGAAGCTCGGCAAGGGGGCGCCGACCCCGAGCCGCGCCGAGCGCGAGGCGGCCCGCAAGCGGCCGCTCGTGCCGAACGACCGCAAGGAGGCGGCGAAGCAGGCCAAGGCGAAGCAGGCCGAGGCCCGCGAGCGCGCACGCATCGGCATGGCCGCCGGTGAGGACCGCTACCTGCCGATGCGCGACCGCGGCCCGCAGAAGAAGTACGTACGCGACTACGTTGACGCGCGCTTCAGCATCGGCGAGGTGCTGATCCCGGTCATGTTCGCGGTCATCCTGCTCACGTTCTTCCCGAGCCCCGAGGTGCAGACGATCGGGATCCTCGCGCTGTGGGCCTTCTTCATCGTCGCCATCGTCGATGTCGTCATCCTCGGGTTCCTCGTGACGCGCAAGCTCAAGGCGAAGTTCGGCGAGGACAAGGTGGAGCGGGTGCGCTGGTACGCGGCGATGCGCGCGTTGCAGCTGCGTCCGCTGCGCCTGCCGAAGCCGCAGGTCAAGCGGGGCAAGTACCCGTCCTGATCACGGACACCGTCGTGCGTCGGGCCGGGGATGTCCCGGACGCTCAGTCCCTCGAGTACGCGCCGGCGCGGATGAGCGGCACGCGCGTCTCCTCGTCGGTGAGCGACCCGTGCTGGCCGATCATGGCCTCCGCCTGTCGATTGGCCTCTCGGCGGTCGTAGTACGCCACCCCTGCCCTCGCGGCCACGAGCACGTCGCCGATTCGTGGACGAACCTCGTCGGCCACCACCGGTCCATAGAGCCCGGCGTCGATCGCCTCGTCACGCTCGAGCACCCACGCGCGATGCTCCTCGGCCTCGCGCCAGCCGGCAACGAGCCGCGACCGTTCCGCCGCGTCGAGGCCCGGATCCAGGTACAGCGAGAGGAAGCGGGGTTCTCCGCCGACGTGGCGGATCCCGTCGAGCAGGTCCGGCCGGGCGTCGACGAACACATGCCGCTGTGCCGGCACGTCGAGGATGCCATGGTCCGCGGTGACGAGCAGGCCCGTGCCACGCGGCATCCGGCGTTCGAACGATGCGAGCTCCGCGTCGAGCTGCTCGAGGATGCCCAGCCAGCGCGGCGACTCCCAGCCATGCGCGTGGGCGGCCTGGTCGAGCTCTGGCACGTACAGGTACACGAGCGCGCCGGCCTCCCGATCCAGCAGCAGCCGTGCCTCCTCGAAGCGGTCGGCGAGCGACGATGCCGAACGGTACTCGGCGCCTCGCAGGACCGCACGCGTGTAACCCGAGTCGGCGTAGCGCGCCGCGCCGACGGCGAACGTCGGCACCCCACGTGCGACCGCCGACTCGAACAGCGTCTCCGATCGCTGCCAGGTCTCGGGCATCATCGCGGCGTCCCAGCCGTTCAGCTGGTTCACGACGCGGTCGTGCGCCGCGTCGAGCACCCGGTACCCGACGAGCCCGTGCTCGCCCGGCATGCGGCCGGTCGTGAAGCTCGCGATCGCCGCGGCCGTCGTGGAGGGCAGCACCGTGCGGATCACGTCGCGTCTGGTCATCCTCGATGCGAGGAACCGCGCGTGACCCGCGCGAGCCGTGATGTTCGCGGCGCCGAGTCCGTCGATGAGCACCACGACGGCGCCGGATGCCGCGGGCAGCCCGAACGAGTTCGCCTCGCCTGTGAGGCTCGCAAGCGAACTCGCGAGAACCCCGGCAAGCCTCGGAGCGCCGATGGCGGGCACCGGTAGCATGGCAGGCATCGCGCCCAGTCTGGCACAGGCCGGGCGCGGCCACGTTCCACCGCGTGCGCCGCACGCCAGCCGCAGAGATCACGGATGACCCGAGCCAAGAACCCGCCCGCCGACGAACCGATCGCCGAACGCATCGAGGACGTCGACGTCGCCACTGAGATGCAGGGCTCGTTCCTCGAATACGCGTACTCGGTCATCTATTCCAGAGCCCTGCCCGACGCGCGTGACGGCCTCAAGCCGGTGCAGCGGCGCATCCTCTACCAGATGACGGAGATGGGCCTGCGTCCCGACCGCGGGCACGTGAAGTCGGCCAGAGTCGTCGGCGAGGTGATGGGCAAGCTCCACCCGCACGGCGACACGGCCATCTACGACGCCCTGGTACGCATGGCCCAGGCGTTCACCCTACGAGTGCCGCTCATCGACGGTCACGGGAACTTCGGCTCGCTCGACGACGGGCCGGCAGCACCCCGCTACACCGAGGCGCGCCTCGCCTCCCCCGCACTGGCGATGACGGAGGGGCTCGACGAGGACGTCGTGGACTTCGTGCCGAACTACGACAGCCAGCTCACCCAGCCCGACGTGCTGCCATCGGCCTACCCGAACCTGCTCGTCAACGGCGCGAGCGGCATCGCCGTCGGCATGGCGACCAACATGGCGCCGCACAACCTCATCGAGGTCGTCGGCGCCGCCCGCCACCTGATCGCGCACCCGAACGCGACGCTCGACGAGCTCATGGAGTTCGTGCCGGGGCCCGACCTGCCCACGGGCGCCACGATCGTCGGCCTCGCCGGCATCAAGGACGCGTACGCGACCGGGCGCGGCAGCTTCAAGACCCGTGCCAAGGTCAGCGTCGAGAGCATCAGCGCGCGCAAGACCGGACTCGTCGTCACCGAGCTGCCCTACCTCGTGGGCCCCGAGAAGGTCATCGAGAAGATCAAGGACGGGGTGAACGCCAAGAAGCTCAACGGCATCTCGGATGTCACCGACCTCACCGATCGCACGAACGGCCTGCGCCTCGTCATCGGCATCAAGACCGGGTTCAGTCCGGAGGCCGTGCTCGAGCATCTCTACCGACTGACACCGCTCGAGGACTCCTTCAACATCAACAACGTCGCACTCGTGGACGGCGGACCGCAGACGCTCGGACTCCGCGAGCTCCTGCAGGTCTACGTCGCCCATCGCATCGAGGTCGTCACGCGCCGGTCGCAGTACCGGCTCGCGCGCCGCAAGGAGCGCCTGCACCTCGTCGAGGGCCTCCTCATCGCGATCCTCGACATCGACGAGGTCATCCAGGTCATCCGCACGAGCGACGATGCCGCGGCGGCCCGTACCCGGCTCATGGAGGTGTTCGACCTCAGTCGGCTGCAGGCCGACTACATCCTCGAGCTGCAGCTTCGTCGGCTCACGAAGTTCTCGCTTCTCGAGCTCGAGGCCGAGCGCGACACGTTGCGCGCCGAGATCGAGGAGCTCGAGGCGCTGCTTGCGAGCCGCCACCGCATCGAACAACTCGTCTCCGACGAGCTCGCCGAGGTCGCGGAACGTTATGGCACGCCGCGTCGTACCCTGCTCACCGACGCCCGGCCGAGCATCGCCGGTGCGGCCGCGAAGCACGCGGCGGCGGCGCTCGAGGTCGCGGATGTCCCCTGCCGCGTGCTCCTCAGCGCGACCGGCCGCATCGCCCGCGTCGACCTGCCCGAAGGCCCCGACGGGCCGCCCAGGATCACGCCGCCCTCGCGTCGCAGCAAGCACGACGCGATTCGGTCCACCCTCGACACGACGAGCAGGGCGGAGATCGGCGCCGTCACGAGCCTCGGACGCGTCATCCGCTTCACGCCGGTCGACCTCCCCATGTTGCCTCCCACGTCCGTGCAGCTCGGCGCCGGCGTGCGCGTGGGCGACTACCTCGCGTTGCCGAACCGCGACGAGAGGGTGCTCGCCATCGTGTCGCTCGACGCCGACCGGTCGATCGCCGTCGGCACCAGGCAGGGCATCGTGAAGCGCGTCGCCACGGGCGCGTACCCGAACAAGCCCGAGTTCGAGGTCATCGGCCTGAAGGCCGGCGACGAGGTCGTCGGCGCGGTGCAGGGTGACGAGACCGACGAGCTCGTGTTCGTGGCATCCGATGCGCAGCTCCTGCGGTTCGCGGCCGCATCCGTGCGGCCGCAGGGATGTCCAGCCGGAGGCATGGCCGGGATCAGCCTCGGCGCAGGGGCCCACGTGGTCCACTTCACGAGCATCCCCTCGGATGCCGCAGCCGACGCCGTCGTCGTCACGATCGCGTCGAGCAGCGAGACGCTGCTCGACACCGATCCCGGCACGGCCAAGGTGAGCGCGTTCGCCGAGTTCCCGGCGAAGGGGCGCGCGACCGGCGGAGTGAGATCGCAGCGGTTCCTGAAGGGCGAGGATGCGCTGCGCCTGGCGTGGGTGGGCCGCTCCCCCGCCCTCGCGGTGGGCGCCGACGGATCGGCGCGTCCGCTGCCCGACGGCGGGGCGAAGCGCGACGCATCCGGCCAGGCGCTCCAGTCGGTCGTCGCGGCGGTCGGATTCCGAATCGGCTGAACCCGAGGAGCCTCCCGGCTTCACTCCTTGACGCCGACGCGAGCGAGGGGCATATTCGGGGCGTGGCCGACGTGGCCGGCGTGGACACGATGCAGGGCCGCGACCAGGCGGCCGGTGAACCGGGCAGGGGGCGACCGATGACGCGAGCGGCACTGCAGGCGAGAATCGACGGCCGGGTGCTGGTCCCGGGAGATTCCGGCTATGACGCGGTCCGAACGGTATGGAACGCGATGATCGATCGTCGGCCGCGGTACGTCGTGCAGTGCGCCGGCGCCGGGGATGTCGCTGCAGCCGTGCTGTTCGCGCAGGAGCATGACCTGGAGCTGGGGATCCGCTGCGGCGGCCACGGCATCGCCGGCCACGCCGTCCCCGGCGACGGCCTGATGATCGACCTGCGACCGATGGGCGCGGTGACGGTGGACGCGACGGCCCGGCGCGCTCGCGCGCAGGGCGGAGCACCGCTCAGAGCGCTCGACCTGGCGACGCAGGCGTACGGCCTCGCGACCACGGCCGGCAACGTGTCGCACACCGGGGTGGGTGGGCTCACGCTCGGCGGCGGGATGGGGTGGCTGGCCCGGCAGCACGGGCTGTCGTGCGACAACGTGGTCTCGTTCGAGGTGGTCACCGCAGCGGGAGAAACGCTGCGGGCGAGCGCCGACGAGCACCCGGAACTGTACTGGGCGCTGCGCGGTGGCGGTGGCAATTTCGGCGTCGTCACCGAGTTCGAGTTCGCGCTGCATCCCGAAGCCGGGCGGGCCGTCTCGGCGGAGTTCCACTACCCAGCCGCATCGGCGGGCGCGCCGATGCGGCGATGGCGGGACCTGAGCGGCACCGCACCCCGGCAGGCGACATACACCGCGACCATCGTGGAGCAGGATGTCGCGCTCGGGCTCGTCTGGGTCGGCGATCCCGACGAGGGAGCGACTGTGATCGCGGCGCTCGGCGATGAACTGGCCGACGTCGCGGAACCCGCGGCCCGGATCATCGAGCCGATGTCGTACCTGCAGCTCCAGATCCGCGAGGACGACATCGAGGGCCACGCCTTGCGACGGTACTGGAAGGGCCACTACTTCAACGCGCTCGACGACGAACTCATCGACACGCTGCTCGCCAGGGACGGAACCGGCCTCCCGAACGTGAGCCTCCAGGCCTACGGCGGCGCGATCGCCGACGTCGCCGACGCTGAGACGGCGTTCTCCCGGCGCGACACGGCGTTCGAGTTCGTGGCCGCCGCGCGCTGGACCGACCCCGACGAGGACGAGCATCGCATGTCCGCGGCGCGCCGTTATGCCGGAACGATGGACCGGTTCGCGAGCGGTGCGTACGTCAACGTGCTCGGCGACGACGGAGTTGCCGGGCTCCGGCGAGCGTACTCCGAGGAGAAGCTCGCGCGGCTGACCGCGGTGAAGGATCAGGTCGACCCGGCGAACGTCTTCCACCTCAACCAGAACATCCGCCCGTCGGCGGGATGACGATCAGGCGTCGATGCGGTCGCGCTCCAGCGCGTCCGAGCTGTCGACGATGAACTCCTTGCGCGGCGCCACGTCGTTGCCCATGAGCAACTCGAAGACGCGCCCGGCGTTCTCTGCATCGCCGAGGCCGACACGGCGAAGCGCTCGATGACGTCTGTCCATGGTCGTCGTCGCGAGCTGGTCGGCATCCATCTCGCCGAGCCCCTTGTACCGCTGGATCGGATCCTGGTAGCGCCGGTTCTGCTTCTTCAGTGTCGAGAGCACGCCCTTCAGCTCGGCCTCGGAGTACGTGTAGATGGTCTCGTTCGGCTTCGACCCCGGGTTCATGGCCACGACGCGATGCAGCGGCGGCACCGCCGCGAAGACGCGTCCGGCCTCGATCATCGGACGCATGTACCGGAAGAACAACGTGAGCAGGAGGGTACGGATGTGCGCGCCATCCACGTCGGCGTCGCTCATGATGATGACCTTGCCGTACCGCGCAGCCGAAAGGTCGAAGCTGCGACCCGAACCGGCGCCGATGACCTGGATGATCGATGCGCACTCCGCATTGCCGAGCATGTCGGACACGCTCGCCTTCTGCACGTTGAGGATCTTGCCGCGGATCGGCAGGAGTGCCTGGTGCTCGCTGTCGCGTGCGAGCTTGGCGGTGCCGAGCGCCGAGTCGCCCTCGACGATGAACAACTCGCTGTGCGCGACGTCGCTCGATCGGCAGTCGACGAGCTTCGCCGGCAGCGATGAGTTCTCGAGTGCGTTCTTGCGGCGCTGGGTCTCCTTGTGGGCACGCGCCGAGATGCGGGCCTTCATCTCGGCGACGACCTTGTCGAGCAGCAGCGCCGACTGCGCCTTGTCGTCGCGCTTCGACGACGTGAATCTCGCGCCCAGTTCCTTCGTCAGCACGTTCGAGACGATCGCGCGGACGGCCGGGGTTCCGAGCACCTCCTTCGTCTGCCCCTCGAACTGCGGCTCGGGAAGGCGCACGGTGATCACGGCCGTGAGTCCCGCGAACACATCGTCCTTCTCGAGCTTGCCACCCCCGTTGAACGTGGCGCCGGTCTTCAGGCGGCGGGCATTCTGCTCGACCTGCAGGCGCAGGAACCTGAGGAGCCCCTGATCGAATCCGGTCTGGTGCGTGCCGCCCTTCGGCGTCGCGATGATGTTGACGAACGACTTCACCACCGTGTCGTACCCGGTGCCCCACCGCAGGGCGATGTCGACCCGGCACTCGCGGTGCAGCTCGGTCGGCACCATTGCGCCGCCCTCGGTCAGCACCGGTACCGTCTCGGTGAATCCGCCCGAGCCGGTGATGCGCCACACGTCGGTGAGCGGGGCATCCGTTGCGAGGTGCTCGACGAACTCCGAGATGCCGCCGTCGAACTGGAAGGAGGTCGCGTGGGGCTCGGCACCGCGCTGGTCGGAGATGTCGATCGCGAGCCCGGGGACGAGGAACGCCGTCTGGCGTGCTCGTGCGAGCAGTTCATCGGTCTGGAACTCCGCGCCCTTCGTGAAGATCTGGCGGTCGGCCCAGTAGCGGATGCGCGTGCCGGTGACGCCCTTGGCGACCTTGCCCACGACGCGGAGCTCGCTGCGCTCCTCGAACGGCCTGAACGGCGAGTCCGGGGTCGGCACCCCGGTGTCGGCGAACACGCCCGGCTCGCCGCGGTGGAACGACATCGCCCAGGTCTTGCCGTCACGATCGACCTCGACGTCGAGGCGCTCCGAGAGGGCGTTGACCACGGATGCGCCGACGCCGTGCAGGCCGCCCGAGGCCGCATACGACCCCGAGCCGAACTTGCCGCCCGCATGAAGCTTCGTGAACACGACCTCCACGCCGGAGAGCCCGGTCTTCGGCTCGAGGTCGACCGGGATGCCGCGGGCGCGGTCGCGCACCTCGACGCTGCCGTCGGGGTGGAGCACCACGCCGATCTCGTTGCCGTGGCCGCCGAGCGCCTCGTCGACGGAGTTGTCGATGATCTCCCACAGGCAGTGCATGAGCCCACGCGAGTCGGTCGAGCCGACGTACATGCCGGGCCGCTTGCGCACCGCCTCGAGTCCCTCGAGGACGGAGAGATGGCGGGCGGAATAGTCGGAGCTCACGTCGCACAAGCCTACTGAGGCGGAACGACACTGCGTGCGAGGCGCTACGCGCTGAGCGAAATGCCTTTCCGAACGGACGGAAGTGCCTCGTTGCCGTGATTTCATGGATGCACGGAAACATCGAGCTCGAACCTGGAGGAGGAGCCATGACCCAGTACACCGATACCGGTGCGGTCGATGAACTCGACACCCCGTACGAGCTCACCGCCCTCGATCGCTGCGACGCCTGCGGCGCGCAGGCCTACATCCGCGTGGTCGTCGCGAGCGGCGAACTGCTCTTCTGCGCCCACCACGGTCGCAAGCACCAGGAGAAGCTCGCGCAGATCGCGCACAGCTGGCACGACGAATCCAGCCGCCTGCTCGGCGACGGCCGAGACTGACCCACCGACTTCGACACGAACGCCCCGGTCCTGCCGGGGCGTTCGTCGTACTTGCGGTTGGTCGGCGGGTCGTGCCGGCACGGCCTCGTGCTCAGGCGTCTGCGACGGATGCCGCAGCTCGCGCTGTGCCCAGTTGCGCCTCGCGTGCGGCCGCAGCATACCGATCGACCACGGCGGCCCGCTCACCCGGAACGTACGAGAGGCTCGCGCGCTCAGCCATGATGCCGAGCAGGTGATCGGCGAACCCGGGGTTCTTGGCGAGCACCGGGCCGTGCAGATGAGTCCCGATTACGGCGCCCATGACGACACCCTCCTGTCCCGATGCACGTCCGTTGCCGCCACCCGCGCGCACTCGGCCGAGCGGCGAGCCCTCGGCGCCGACGTAGTCGCGTGCGTGGTTCTCGAAGCCGACCAGGGGCCCGAACCGCGATGAGGCGACGACGAGGTCGCCGGTGACTCGACCACCGGACGGGACGGCACGCCCGGGAAGGATGCCGAGGCCCTCCAGTCCGGAACCGTCGGCCCGCTCCAGGCCCCAGCTCAGCAGTTCCCAACCGGTGCCGATCGCGAGGACCGGAATTCCGGCGGTGCCCCACTCCCGGAGCTCATCGTGCATCGTCAGCAGCATGTCGCGACTCGTCTCGAGCGAGGAGTCGTCGCCCGAGCCGAGTACGACCGCGTCCACACGGTCGGGCAGGTCGTCGCGGGAGTCCACTGCGGCCACGCGTGCGTCGAGGCCCGCCCATCCGGCGCGTCGGGCCAGCACCGCCGCATTCTCGGCGTCGCCGTTCGTGTTCTGCAGCCCCGGCAGGAGCGTCACGATCGTGAGGGTGGTCATTCCGCTCCCGAGAGTCCGAGGTGGGCACGGGTGCGGCGCATCGCATCCGCCGAGAAGACGATCGTCTTCACCCCGCGCGCCGGACCGGGTGAGGCGAGGAAGTCGTCGAGCGCCCGGCCGAGGTCGGGCTCGACCCGGTCGATCTCGACCCCGTCGTAGGCGAGCATGAGCGCGGCTTCGTGCGCCTTCGACCCGCTCACGATCGCCACCCGGCCGAGCGCCGAAGCATCCGTCGGCCAGAAGTACGACGGGTCGCGGACATCCGAGCCGATGGCGAAGAGGATCTGCTCGGTGCCGGGCTCGATGCTGTCGACGTTCAGCTGGTAGCTCGCGGGGTTCTGCACCAGCACGAATTCCACGTCGTGGTCGCGCACGCGCACCCGCTCTCCGCGGCCGAACACGGCCGGGATGGCGCTCAGCGCGTCGGCCGCCGTGGTGGAGGAGAACCGCTCCCCCAGCACCACCCGTGCGGTGGCGTAGGCGGCCGCCGCGTCCACCGCGTAGTGGATGCCCCGTGCGGGCAGCGTGACGTCGACGGATGCCGCCCCGTCGCGCAGCACCGCGGACGCGCCGTCGACCGATTCGACGACGACTCCGTCGCCCGGCAGGAGACGCCCCGACACCGTCGCGGCGTGACCCAGACCCCGGGGCGAGCCCTCGAGCACCTCTGCGGAGACGCCGAACCGGTGGATCGCGACCTCCGGACGCGCCTTCGCGGCGATGCGCTCGAGATGGGCGTCGTCGGCGTTCACGACGACCGCCTCGTGGGCTCGCGCCGCGATGCGCCCGAGCATGCCCGCCACCATCTCGGAGTCGTGGAAGCGATCGATCTGGTCGACCATCACATTGGTGAGCGTCACGACGCGGGCGTCGACCCCCTGCATGACGAGGGCGCCGTGGCCCTCGTCCATCTCGAGCACCGCGACGTCGCCGGGGACGCGCCCCTGCCAGTCGGCGCGCTCCAGGAGGGCCGAGGTGAGGCCCTGGCTGATGTTCGCGGTCGACGGATTCGTGAACACGTCCACGCCGTGCGCGCGCAGGATCGCGACGAGCATCTTGGTGGTCGTCGACTTGCCGCTCGACCCGGACACGACCACGAGCCCCTGCGGGAAACCCGACAGGGTTCGCTTGAGGTAGCCGGGGGCGATGCCGTTGACGACGAGGCCCGGAACGGCCGATCCGCCGCCGGGCTTGCGCAGCCGGGCGGCGAATCGTATGAGCCTGCCGACGAGGATCGCCGGCGCGTAGCGCACCGGTGGCCTATTCGAGGTAGTCGCGGAGCGACTGCGAACGCGACGGGTGGCGGAGCTTGGCCATCGTCTTCGACTCGATCTGCCGGATCCGCTCGCGGGTCACGCCGAAGGTGTCGCCGATCTGGTCGAGCGTCTTCGGCATGCCGTCACCGAGGCCGAAGCGCATGCGGATGACGCCCGCCTCACGTTCGGAGAGCGAGTCGAGGAGCGACTCGAGTTGCTTCTGCAACATCGTGAAGCCCACGGCGTCGGCAGGCACGACCGCTTCGGTGTCCTCGATGAGGTCGCCGAACTCGCTGTCGCCGTCTTCACCGAGCGGGGTGTGCAGCGAAATGGGCTCACGGCCGTACTTCTGCACTTCGATGACCTTCTCAGGGGTCATGTCGAGCTCGCGGCTCAGCTCCTCGGGCGTCGGTTCGCGGCCGAGGTCCTGCAGCATCTGCCGCTGCACGCGGGCGAGCTTGTTGATGACCTCGACCATGTGGACCGGGATGCGGATCGTGCGGGCCTGGTCGGCCATGGCACGGGTGATCGCCTGGCGGATCCACCACGTCGCGTAGGTCGAGAACTTGAAGCCCTTGGTGTAGTCGAACTTCTCGACTGCACGGATGAGGCCCAGGTTGCCCTCCTGGATCAGGTCGAGGAACTGCATGCCACGGCCCGTGTACCGCTTCGCCAGCGAGACCACGAGGCGCAGATTCGCCCCCAGCAGGTGGCTCTTCGCGCGCTGCCCGTCCTTCGCGACCCACTGCAGCTCACGACCGAGTTGCGAGCGCTTCTCGGAGTCGCTCATATGCGACAGCTTCTCCTCGGCGAACAGGCCCGCCTCGATGCGCATCGCGAGCTCGACCTCTTCGGCCGCGTTCAGGAGCGCGACCTTGCCGATCTGCTTCAGGTAATCCTTGACGGGGTCCGCCGTGGCGCCGGTGATGGCGCTCGAGTAGACCGGCACTTCATCTTCGTCGTCGACCGCTCGCAGCACCAGCGCGCCCGTCGGGTGCGGTTCGACCATGACGGGCTTGGTCTCCTCGTCATCGGTCTCCGCCTCGACGTCGGCCACGGTGTCGGATGCCGCGTCGGCAGTTTCCCCTCCCGTGTCCGTGGTGGCGGCGGTTTCGGTGGTGTCGCCCTCGACCTCGGCGACGTCGGCCTCGACCGCGGCGACGTCGACCTCGACCTCTGCCGCGACCTCTGCCTCCACCTCGATGTCGTCGAGCTCCTCGGGCTCGATCTCTTCCTCGTCGTCAGCGGCCGAGCCGGCCTTCGCCGTGCCCCGCGGCTTCGCGCCTGCCTTCGCCGTGCTCGTGCGCGGCGCCTTCGTCACGGGCGTCGTCTCACCCTTGGCCGGCTTCGCTGCCCCGGGCTTCGCCCCGGAAGCCTTGGTCTTCGCGGCAGACGCCTTGGTCTTCGCCGCGGATGTCGCGGCGGCCTTCACGGGCGTCTTCGCCGCGGTCGGCTTCGCGGCCGCCGTGCGCGTGGCAGCGGGCTTGTCAGCCTCGCCCTGCGCCGACGTCGCAGCCTTCGTCGTTGCCATTCGTTGAACCTCTCCTACCGTCGCGCGGCATGTGCCCGCTCGGACGCCGGCTCGTGCTCTCGGCCCGGTCGTTTTCGGACACTATGAGGACCCATGTCAAGTCCGCGTGTCGGCACGAGCATGTCGCACCTGCAGACCAGAACGGGTCCAGCCTTCATTATACAGGCACGCGCCCGCCGAACTCGCGGCGGCCCGCGCTTTTCTCCCCGCGGAGTGCAACACCCTGGCGGGCCTGCGCATTCCCGCCATGCCGGTCGTTCCCCATAGTTCACGCGGATCCCCGGCCTGCGCCGCCGGCCCGAGCACGATCGTCGCGGCGGGCGGACGATGCTCGGTCAGCCGCCGAGCGGCGAGTCGTCGTCGCGGGTGCGCCGGTAGGCGAGGAACTTCTCGAGTTCCGCGGCGAGCTCGTCGGCCGAGGGAAGCTCGCCATCCTCGTCGGTGAGAGGCGACCGAAGCGTCGTGCCCTCCATGTAGGAGTCGTGCCGCTCCTCGAGCGTGCCCACGAGTTTCGAGAGTTCGCCGTTCCCCGCGACCTGCTCGTCGATCCTTGCGACGAATTCGCGCCCCTGCTCGCGAAGCACGTCGGTCGGGAAGATGCGGCCGGTCGACGCGCTGATGGCCTCCAGGGCCGCCACGGCAGCGGTGGGGTACTCGGCATCGGAAAGGTAGTGCGGAACGAGGAGCACGAACCCGGTTGTCGGATGTCCCTCCTCCTGCAGTCGGTACTCCACGAGGTGCAGGGCGTTCGACGGCACCTGGGTCGTTGGCCGCCAGATCGACATCGCCTCGATGAGATCGGCACGATTGCCGCTGACGGTCATGCCGATCGGACGCGTGTGCGGCACCGGCATCGGGATGGAGTTGATCCACGTCGTCGAGGAGACCTGGAGCGCATCGATCAGGCCGAGCACCGCGGCCCCGAACCGCTCCCATTGGAAGTCGGGCTCGTACCCGGTGAGCATGAGGAACTGCTGGCCGAGCTCGTCTCGCGCGAGGTCGAGACTGAGGCGCGGGGGCCGATAGTCGGCGAGGTGATCGCCCTGGAAGAGGATGACCGGACGCCGGGCGCGGTAGTCCAGCAACTCGTCGGCGTCGAAGGTCGCGACGACGGTGGTGTCGAGGGTCGAGAGGAGGTAGTCGGTTGTCTGCGCGACCGCCGATCCTGCGTCCGCGAACCCCGTCAAACCGGCCACGAGCGGGAGCCCCGGCGGCACCTGGACGTCCGGGTTCAGCTCGTAGAGGGAGCGGGGATCGCGCATGAGTCCAGCCTACTGAGGCACCGCAGGGCACCCCGCCGGTTGCCGAAGGGTCGGATGATGCCGAGAGCGAACACTACGATCGCTGCATGACCGCGCCTTCCCTCTCCCTCACGACATCCCCAGCAGCCCGGTCCGATGCCGACCTGGTGCTCCTCGCTGCGACGTGCGGTGAGGACGGTCCGGAGTTGCTCTCCGTCGAGGGATTCGAGTGGGTCGTGGCCGGTCTCCGGGTCCTCGGCGCCAGGGGCGCCGCCGAGGAGCTCATCAGGCTTCCGGGCGTGGGCGACGGGCCGCGTGTCGTCGCCGTGGTGGGCACGGGTGAGACCGCGGATGCCGCCGCGCTCCGTCTCGCCGTCGGCAGCGCCGTGCGTCAGCTCAGCGATATCGAGTCGGTCGCACTCGCGGTTCCGACGGACGACCCCGAGGTCGCCGCCGCGATCCTCGAAGGCGCAGCGCTCGGTGCGTACGCGTACGACGAATACCGCTCGAAGCCGAAGACGCACATCTCGAACATCGTCCTGCACTCCGCGCTCGGGGCCGACGCCATCGGGCTCGAGCGCGTCCGCGCAGTGGTGGCCGGAGTCGCTCGCACGAAGGACCTGGTGAACGCCTCCCCTGCCGACATGTTCCCCGCGCGGCTCGCCGAGCTCGCGGTGGAAGCCGCGAGCTCCGCCGGGGTCTCCGCAAAGGTCTGGGATGAGGAGGCACTCGCGGCCGACGGCTTCGGCGGCATCCTCGGGGTCGGCCTCGGATCGAGCCGCGGGCCACGACTCGTTCGCCTCGACTACATGCCGGAGGCGGCATCCGCGCACCTCGCCCTCGTCGGCAAGGGCATCACGTTCGACTCGGGAGGCCTCTCGCTGAAGCCGATGGCCTCGATGGTCGGCATGAAGACCGACATGGCAGGCGCCGCGGCCGTGCTGTCGGCGGTCGTCGCCCTCGCCGAGCTGCGGGTGCAGGTCCGGGTGACGGGTTGGCTCTGCCTGGCCGAGAACCTGCCGTCGGGAACGGCGATCCGACCCAACGACGTGCTGCGGATGCACGGCGGCACCACGGTCGAGGTGCTCAACACCGACGCCGAGGGACGGCTCGTGCTGGCCGACGCGCTCGTCGCCGCGAGCGAGGAGCAGCCCGACGCGATCATCGACGTGGCGACCCTGACCGGCGCGCAGGTCACCTCGCTGGGGCACCGCATCGCGGGCCTCATGGGCGCAGACGATCTCGTCGCGAAGGTGCGCTCCGCCGCCGACGCCGTCGACGAGGCGACCTGGCCGATGCCGTTGCCGAACCACCTGCTGCTGCTGCTGAAGTCGGACGTCGCGGACCTGGCCAACACCAAGCTCGGCGTCACGGCTCCGGGCATGCTCCTCGCGGGCGTCTTCCTGCGGGAGTTCGTGGGGAAGCGAGATGACTCGGACGAGCGGATCCCGTGGGCCCACCTCGACATCGCCGGCCCGGCGAACAACACCGGTGGCGCCTGGGGGTTCACCGGATCCGGCGCCACCGGCGTGGCCGTCCGCACCCTCGTGCGGCTGGGCGAGGACCTGGCGGCCGGGTAGTAAGGTCGTATGGGCGAAAGGTCGCCCCAGAGTGCCTGCCCCGACGATCGACTGGCGGCAGTGTGTCGCAGAGCAGTTGCGCAAGGGAGATTGCGGTTGTCGGAACAGAACTATGACATCGTCATCCTCGGTGGCGGCAGCGGTGGGTACGCAGCGGCGCTGCGGGCCGCCGAGCTGGGCTTCACCGTCGGCCTGATCGAGAAGGACAAGCTGGGTGGCACGTGCCTGCACCGAGGCTGCATCCCGACGAAGGCGCTGCTGCACGCGGCCGAGGTCGCGGACAGCTCGCGGGAGTCGTCGAGGTTCGGCATCCGCTCCACGTTCGAGGGCATCGACGTGGCCGCGGTGACGAGATACCGCGAGAGCATCGTCTCCAGCAAGTACCGGGGCCTCCAGGGGCTCGTCAAGGCGCGCGGCATCACCGTGATCGAGGGCGAGGGCCGTCTGATCGCCCCGAACGCCGTGCAGGTGGGCGAAAACCGCATCGTCGGCAAGAACATCGTGCTCGCCACCGGCTCGTACTCGCGCTCACTGCCCGGACTCGAGCTGGGCGGTCGTGTCATCACGAGCGAGCAGGCGCTCGAGCTCGACTTCGTCCCGGCCAAGGTCGCCGTACTGGGAGGCGGCGTCATCGGCGTGGAGTTCGCGAGCGTGTGGAAGTCGTTCGGCGCCGACGTGACGATCATCGAGGCACTCCCCCACCTCGTGCCCAACGAGGAGGAGTCGGTCTCGAAGCAGCTCGAGCGGGCGTTCCGCAAGCGCGGCATCGAATACAAGCTCGGCACCCGCTTCCAGGGCGTCACGCAGCACGAGGACGGCGTCGTCGTGACCCTCGAGAACGGCGAGACCGTCGAGGCCGAGCTGCTCCTCGTCGCGGTCGGCCGCGGTCCCGTCACCCATGGGCTCGGCTACGAGGAGGTCGGGGTCACCGTGGATCGCGGCTTCGTCATCACCGATGAGCGGCTCGCGACCAGCGTGCCCGGCATCTACGCGATCGGCGACATCGTCCCGGGTCTGCAGCTCGCGCACCGCGGCTTCCAGCAGGGCATCTTCGTGGCCGAGGAGATCGCCGGCCTCAACCCGATCGTCGTCGAGGACGTCAACATCCCGAAGGTCACGTACTGCGAGCCCGAGGTCGCCTCCATCGGGTACACGGAGGCGAAGGCTGCCGAGAAGTTCGGCGCCGACCAGGTGTCGTCGTACGAGTACAACCTCGCGGGCAACGGCAAGAGCCACATCCTCGAGACGAGCGGCTCGATCAAGGTGGTGCGTGTGAACGACGGCCCCGTCGTCGGGGTGCACATGATCGGAGCCCGCGTGGGCGAGCTGATCGGCGAAGCGCAGCTCGCCGTCAACTGGGAGGCGTACCCCGAGGACATCGCCCCGTTCGTCCATGCGCACCCGACTCAGAACGAGGCCCTGGGTGAGGCCTTCCTGCAGCTCGCAGGCAAGCCGCTCCACGTGCTCTGATCCGGACTCGGGAAACACGACTGCAATAAGGTAGTAAGCGTCACACGCTGTGAAGGAGACAAGCGCATGAGCGAATCCGTCAGCCTCCCGGCACTCGGTGAGAGTGTCACGGAGGGCACGGTCACCCGCTGGCTGAAGAACGTCGGCGACCGTGTGGAGGTCGACGAGCCGCTGCTGGAGGTGTCGACCGACAAGGTCGACACCGAGATCCCGTCGCCGGTCGCCGGGGTGGTCGAGGCCATCCTCGTCCAGGAGGACGAGACGGTCGAGGTCGGCACTCCGCTGGTGACGATCGGCGACGGCTCGGCCGCGGCGGCCCCCGCAGCGGCGGCGCCCGCGCAGCAGGCCGCTCCCGAGGCGGCTCCCCAGGCGCACCCGCCGCCCCCGCGCCGCAGGCCGCGCCGGCTCCTGCTCCCCAGGCTGCCCAGACTGAAGCGGCGGCCCCGGCAGCGCAGGCCGCGCCCGCTCCGGCACCGGCTCCCTCCCCGCCCGCTCCGGCGCCCGCGGCTCCCGCGCCCGCCGCAGCGCCCGCTGCTCCGGCACCGCAGGCCGCGCCGGCCCCGGCACCGGCTCCCGCACAGCCCGCTCCGGCAACGCAGGCCGCGCCGGCTCCGGCGCCCGCCGCGCCGCCTCCCGCGCCCGTAGCTCCCCCTGCGCCTCCCCCCACGGTTCCTGCCGTCCCCGCCGCACCGTCGGGCTCGCACGCCCGCAGCGGCTACGTGACTCCGATCGTGCGCAAGCTCGCCAGCGAGCAGGGCGTCGACCTGGCCAGTGTGACCGGCACCGGCGTCGGCGGCCGCATCCGCAAGCAGGACGTCATCGCGACGCACGCAGCGGCGGCAGCTCCCGCAGAGGCGGGTCGCCCCGAGCGCAAGCCCCTCGAGACCTCGCCGCTGCGTGGCACCACAGTGCCCATGACCCGCCTGCGCAAGGTCGTCGCCGAACGCGCTGTCGTGTCGATGACGTCGACCGCGCAGCTCACCACCGTCATCGAAGTCGATGTCACACGCATCGCTCGACTGCGAGACCGCGTCAAGGGCGACTTCCTCGCCAAGACCGGCAACAAGCTGTCGTTCCTGCCGTTCTTCGCCATGGCTGCGGCCGAGGCGCTGCGCGCGTACCCGATCGTCAACGCGACGGTCGACGGTGACAGCATCGTGTACCCGCCCACCGAGAACATGAGCATCGCGGTCGACACGGAGCGCGGCCTTCTGACGCCCGTCATCCGCGACGCCGGCGACCTCGACATCGCCGGGCTGGCGGCGCAGATCGCGGATCTCGCCGAGCGCACCCGCAACAACCAGCTGAAGCCGGACGAACTCTCGGGTGGCACCTTCACGCTGACGAACACCGGTTCGCGCGGTGCGCTGTTCGACACTCCCGTCGTCTTCCTTCCGCAGTCGGCGATCCTCGGAACGGGCATCGTCGTGAAGCGTCCGGTCGTGGTCGAGCGCGAAGGCGACGACGTCATCGCGATCCGATCGATGGTCTATCTCGCGCTCTCCTACGACCACCGCATCATCGACGGCGCCGACGCGGCCCGGTTCCTCGGCGCGGTGAAGGCACGCCTCGAGGAGGGCGACTTCGAGTCGCAGCTCGGCATCTAGTCGAACACCTCACGCAAACGCCATCCGGCCTCGCCCCTCACCATGAGGAGCGAGGCCGGTTCGCTTCCGGCGGTCGGCACGGCGCGGACCAGCACGGCTGCACCCATCGCCGCGGCGAGCTCGACGGTCGTCGGATCGAAGCGCGTGTCGGGCAGGTCGACCCCGTCACGCGCCGCGACGATCGCACTCCGGTCCGCGGTATCGATGGACGACCCGGGCTGGACCACCGAGTCGAGGCAGTCGAGATCGAGCGCTTCGAAGCACTCGGCTCGGCGTTCGAGCAGGAGGCGGGCCGCGGCGACGGGGTCGTCTGCTTCCGCGGGCGTCCCCGCGACGGGATCGCCATCAGCCCCGGACATGGCGGCCTCGGCACCGTCGGGCTCGACTGCTGCGGATGCTCCTGGTTCGTCCGCGAATCGAGCGTCCGCCTCCGCACTCGCCGATGGTGCCGCCGGCGCGGTGGGGGCCGCCAAGGGCTCGCGGTCGTCGTCCGCGGTCGCGGGCGGGACGAGCGTGAGGAGCAGCACGAGTGCCGCACCCCCGACGAGGGCGCCGACCGTGAGCGAACGGCCACGGCGACGCATGACCTCGCCGAGTCGCTCCTGCACACCGGAGACGCGATCCATGTCGGCGGCATCGGCGACCTGGTCCACGAGCTCCCCCGGTGCGTGTACCAACTCCAAGACTCGCCGCAGTGTGGCGCCGAGCGCGCGCGTACTCGGCGGCTCGATCCACCCGTCGCCCACTGCGTCGGAGTGCTCGTCGTCGACGGGCGCCGTGGCGCGGGTGGGCAGCTGCCGGGGTCGCATCGGGACATCGATGCCGCGTACCGGTTCCGGTGCGGCCGACGCGAAGAGCGCCCGCTCGAGGTCCGTGTGGCACGGGACGAACGGGCGAGCGGCGAGGCGAGCGCGAATGAGTTCGGCGGGACCCCGCAACGTGTCGCGCGGCACGACGGAGGCGGCCACATCGTCGACGAGCTCGGCCAGGCGCTCATACGCGGACCTCAGCATCGCGTTGCGCTCGGCCCCGCGCGCGGGAAGCCGTCGTAGGGAGCCGAGACCGACCAGGCGTGGTCGGCCGACCTCGTCGAGGAGGATGTCGCTCGCGGCGAGTCGCGTATGGACGAACCCGCGCTCGGCGAGCTCGGCGACCGCGACGACCACGGGAGCGAGGAGCGTGACCGACTCCCCGGCACTCAGCGTGCGGTCGGAGACGAGCCGTGCGAGCCTCGGGCCGCCGATGCGCTCCACGACCAGGCAGCACCGCCCGTCGTCGAGGCTCGCGACGTCATGCAGCGCAGGCAGGGTGCCCGAGGCATCCGTGGACATCGCGTCGATCTCGCATGCGATCGAGTCCTCGGACGCGTCGGGGTCGTAGACGCGCATGACGACGAGCACCGGCACCTCCATCTCGCCGGGTGCTGCTGCTGCGGGTAGACCTCTCGGCGCTCCAGGCCCTGCCTCCTCGACTGCGGCGAGGTAGACATCGGCCCGGTCGCCCGACGCGATCCGGCGGACCAGCCGGTAGCCGACGAGCCGCCCCTCGAGCGGCTGCCCCACCTCCGTCGGGTCGGACGGAGCGCTGACGCGGCGGGAACGACGGCTCATGCGACGATGTTCGACCCGAAGCCGACGTCGCCGTGCCGGCACACCGGCCAGCTGTGCACGCCGGTCCGCTGCCGTCTCGTTGTGCAGGACGGGTCGAGCACGGGCGGCTCCCGCCTCACCCCGGCACCGACATCAACACGATCCGCGGAATCCTGCGACCGAGCGGACGCAGCGTGAACGCGGTCGGAGGCTGCGCCCGACCGCCGGTATCCTTGAAGCCATGGCACGCACCAAGGACAAGTCGTCGGCTCCGAAGGAGCCCGGCCGCATGAAGCAGATGTGGCAGGTCTTCCAGATGACCCGCCGCTACGACCCGAGCTCCCAGTGGCTCTTGCTCCTCGGCTTCCTCGTTCCCGTGCTCGTCGGCCTCGCGCTCGCGCTCTGGCTCGGTGAGGGCAACGGCTTCACGATCGCCCTCTGGATCGTCGCCGGCGTGCTCGCGGGCATCCTCCTCGCACTCATCATCCTCGGCCGCCGTGCCGAGCGCGCGGCGTACGCGCAGATCGAAGACCAGCCCGGTGCGGTGGGCGCGGTGCTGCGCAGCGGCCTCCGGGGCGGCTGGGTCGGCAACGAGATGCCGGTCGCCGTGAACGGCAAGACGCAGGACGCGGTCTACCGCGCAGTCGGCCGCGGCGGTGTCGCGCTCATCAGCGAGGGCCCGGTCACGCGCACCAAGCGCATGCTCGACGAGGAGCAGCGCAAGGTCGCCCGCGTACTGCCGAACGTGCCGATCACGCTCATCTCGGTGGGCCACGACGACGGTTCGGTCGAGCTCCACCGCCTCCCGGCCACGCTTCGCAAGACCAAGCGCACACTCACCAAGCCTGAGGTGCTCGCCGTGTCCAATCGGCTGAACTCGCTCCAGGCGCCGCTGCCCATCCCGAAGGGCATCGACCCCATGAAGGCGCGGCCGCAGCGCGGCAAGATGCGCTGACCCCGGCACGACGCTGCGGCATCCGTCATCGGCGGATGCCGTTCGCATCTCAAGGTGCGGATGAGCACCCGCATCTCAGGTGCGGATGAGCACCGCATCTCAGGTGCGGATGAGCACCGTGCCCGCGACCTTGTCGTGGAAGCCACGCTGGTCGGAGTCCCAGATGAGCGCCGGGATGACGAGGACCAGCAGGAGCGTGCGCACGATGGGCCGCCACAGCCCGACCCAACCGCCCGCGATCGGGACGACGCGCATGCCCGTCAGCCGATGCCCGACACTCCCGCCGATCGTGGGGATGAAGACGATCTGCATGATCGCGAAGATGCCGAGCGTGACCCATGAGTGCAGCGCGGAAGAGTAGGGCGCGAAGAGCAGCGCGAACAGGAGCGCGGCCGCCCAATCGATCGCCAGGGCGCCGAGACGGCGGCCGACGCGGCCGACGGATCCCGGCCCGGATTCGGGAAGTCCCAGCCGCTCCCCCGGCCACCGGCTCGGCTCGAGCTGGCCGGATGTTCGGGGTGAGGCGTCGGGCATCCCACGAGTCTACCGAGCCCACCAGCGCGTAACATGGCGGAAACATTCGTGTCACTGCAGGGAAACCGCGACTCGATAGCGTCTCTAGCGGCTGTGCACGTCCGTCCGGTCCCCACCCGCCCCCTCTTGGAGATTTCGTCACATGTTCAGTGATTCGTCTGAAGTGCTCAAGTTCATCAAGGACACGGATGTCAAGTTCCTCGACATCCGGTTCACCGACCTTCCGGGTGTGCAGCAGCACTTCAACATCCCCGCGGCGACGGTCGACGAGGAGTTCTTCACGGTGGGCCAGCTGTTCGACGGTTCGTCGATCCGCGGGTTCGCGTCGATCCACGAGTCCGACATGCAGCTCATCCCCGACGTGTCCACCGCCTACGTCGACCCGTTCCGGGCCGAGCGCACGCTGGTCATGCTGTTCGACATCTACAACCCGCGCAACGGCGAGATCTACGGCAAGGACCCGCGGCAGGTCGCGAAGAAGGCCGAGAAGTACCTCGCGTCGACCGGTATCGCCGACACCGCGTACTTCGCCCCCGAGGCCGAGTTCTACATCTTCGACGACGTGCGCTACGAGGTGAAGCAGAACTCGAGCTTCTACGCAGTGGACTCGAGCGAGGGCGCGTGGAACTCCGGCCGCAGCGAAGAAGGCGGCAACCTCGCGAACAAGACGGCCTACAAGGGCGGCTACTTCCCCGTCTCCCCCGTCGACCAGCACGCCGATCTTCGCGACGACATCGTGCTGAAGCTCATCGAGGCCGGTCTCACCGTCGAACGCAGCCACCACGAGGTGGGCACCGCGGGCCAGGGAGAGATCAACTACCGGTTCGACACGATGGTGCACGCCGCCGACGACATCCTGAAGTTCAAGTACATCGTCAAGAACACCGCGAACGAGTGGGGCAAGACCGCCACGTTCATGCCGAAGCCGCTCTTCGGCGACAACGGCTCGGGCATGCACACCCACCAGTCGCTGTGGAACGAGGGCACGCCCCTCTTCTACGACGAGGCCGGCTATGGAGGCCTCTCCGACGTCGCGCGCTGGTACATCGGCGGCATCCTGAAGCACGCGCCCTCGCTCCTCGCCTTCACGAACCCCACGGTGAACTCGTATCACCGCCTGGTGCCCGGCTTCGAGGCACCGGTGAACCTCGTCTACTCGGCCGGCAACCGCTCGGCGGCCATCCGCATCCCGATCACGGGCACGAACCCGAAGGCCAAGCGCATCGAGTTCCGCGCGCCGGATGCCTCGGGCAACCCGTACCTCGCCTTCGCGGCGCAGCTCATGGCGGGCCTCGACGGCATCAAGAACCGCATCGAGCCGCACGAGCCCGTCGACAAGGACCTCTACGAGCTGCCGCCCGAGGAGGCCAAGGCGATTCCGCAGGTGCCGGGCTCGCTCGAGGCCGTGCTCGACGCGCTCGAGGCCGACCACGACTTCCTCCTCGAGGGCGGCGTGTTCACCAAGGAGCTCATCGAGACCTGGATCGACTACAAGCGCGAGAAGGAGCTCAAGCCCCTCGCGCAGCGTCCTCACCCGTTCGAGTACGAGCTGTACTTCGGCGTCTGACGCCGCCCTGCGACACCGGAAGGGCCCGCATCGCTTCGGCGCTGCGGGCCCTTCCGCGTCACGGATCGAGCCGCCCCCTGGCAAGCGACCGGAAGCCCTGCCTCTCGCTCGGGAGCTCAGCTCGTCGTGGGCTCGCGCCGCGGCTCCACGCCGTAGAATCCGCGTTCGAACACGGTGCGTGCCCGGCGCGTGAGCTGCAGGTAGTCGCTCTCGAGCCGCGACGCCGAGCCGGGCGGGTAGCCCATGATGCGGGCGACACCCTCGAGCTGTGATCGATCGACGGGCAGCACGTCGGTCGTGCGATCCAGCCAGAGCGTGAGTGCAGAGCGAGCACGGGAGGCGAACACCCACGCCGCGCGGAGCGTCGCTGCGTCGCCTGCGGTGACGTATCCGTGCTCAGCGGCAGCCGCCAGCGCCTCGAGCGTCGACGGAGTGCGCAGCGACGCCTCCTCGGCGCCGTGCTGGAGTTGCACGAGCTGCACGAACCACTCGACATCCGACAGCGAACCGCGGCCGAGCTTCAGATGTCGCCTGGGGTCGGCGCCCTGCGGAAGTCGCTCGTTCTCCACCCGCGCCTTGATGCGCTTGACCTCGCGGATGTCGCGCTCCGAGATGTGTTCCGGGTAGCGCACGGTGTCGGCGAGGTCGACGAAGTCGCGAATGAGCGCGTCATCGCCGGCGACGCCGCGGGCGCGCAGCAGTGCCTGGGCCTCCCAGGTGAGCGACCAGCGCGCGTAGTACGCCCTGTACGCGTCCAACGACCGGGCGAGGACCCCATTGCGGCCCTCGGGGCGCAGGTCGGCGTCGAGCTCGAACGGCAACCTGGCGTCCTCGCTGAGTCGGACGAGCTCTGAAACGAGCTTCAGGGCACGGGCCTGCGCCGGTTGCGGCTCTGCTCCGGCAGCGCCGGAACACGTAGACGATGTCGGCGTCGGAGCCGATGCCGAGCTCCCGTCCGCCCAACCGCCCCATGCCGATGACGGCGAACTCGATGCCGTCGGCGTCCTCGCCGCGAACGGCCGCCAGGATGGCGGAGATATGACTCTGCGCCACGTCGGAGAGCCCGTGCCCCAGCTCCTCGATCGTGCAGACGTCGAGGATGGCGGAGAGGGCGAGCCGGAGCATCTCGCGCCGACGGATCGCACGGAAGACCGTGGCGGCCGCCTCGGCATCCTCGTGCCGCGCCAGGACGGCGCGCTTCTCGTCGTCGAGCGCGACGAGCGAGCGGGGACGCAGCTCGTCGAGGTCCTCGAGCCAGGCCACGGCCTCGGGGATGCGCTCGAGCAGTTCGCCCGCGAAGCGCGACCCGGAGAGCACGCGCGTGAGGCGAAGCGCGGCATCCGACGAATCGCGCAGCAGCCGCAGGTACCAGTGGGTGCTCACCCAGCGCGTCGCTCAGGCGGCGGAACGCGAGCAGCCCGTAATCGGGGTCGGCGCCCTCGGCGAACCACGAGATCAGCACCGGCATGAGATGCCGCTGGATCGTGGCCCGGCGCGAGACACCAGCCGTGAGCGCGCCGATGTGGGCGAGGGCTCCCCTGGGGTCGCGGAAGCCGATCGCCGCGAGCCGCGCCTCTGCCTGCTCGGTGGTGAGCCCGGGCACGTCGGAGGGCAGCGCGGCGACTGCTGAGAGCAGCGGCCGGTAGAACAGCCGCTCGTGGAGTCCGCGCACTCGCTGCCTGGTCGCCTGCCAGAGTGCGAAGACGTCGTCGGCACCGCGCGCGAGCCCCGACGCGCGTGCGAGGGTGCGCAGCTCGGCGGTGCTGCTCGGCATCAGGTGAGTGCGTCGCAGGCGCGCGAGCTGGAGGCGATGCTCGAGCACGCGCAGGATGCGGTAGTCGCGCGCGAACTCCGCCGCCTCCTCCCGGCCCACATACCCATGCTCGGCGAGGGCCGCGAGAGCGGGCAGCGTGCCGCGCTGGCGGATTGCCGCATCCGTCGCCCCATGCACGAGCTGGAGCAACTGCACCGTGAACTCGATGTCGCGCAGGCCGCCCGGGCCGAGTTTCACCTGCCGCTCGACCTCGGCGGCCGGGATGTTCTCGGTGACGCGTTCGCGCATCCGCTGCACGGATTCCACGAAGCCGTCGCGACCCGAGCTCGCCCACACCTTCGGAGCGACCCCTGCCGCGTAGCGCTCGCCGAGGTCCCGATCGCCCGCGAGCGGGCGCGCCTTGAGCAACGCCTGGAACTCCCAGCTCTTCGCCCAACGCTCGTAGTACTGAAGGTGGGACTCCAGGGTGCGCACGAGCGCGCCATCCTTGCCTTCGGGACGCAGGTTGGCGTCGACGTCCCAGAGCGGCGGCTCGACTCCTGGCTCGGCGATCAGGCGCATTGCCACCACCGCGAGCCGGGTGGCGATGTCGACTGCACGCGGGGTCGCGACGATGTCCTCGTCGGTGGACTCCGCGACGAAGATCACGTCGACGTCGCTGACGTAGTTGAGCTCGCGGGCGCCGGCCTTGCCCATTCCGATGACCGCCAGGCGGGTGGCTTCGACCTCTGCGGCCGGGTATCGGCCCGGACCGCCCGGCTCGCCCTCGTCGCGCGCGGAGGCGCGGCGGGCTGCGATGAGTGCGACATCGAGGGTCGCCGCCGCCAGATCGGCGAGACCGGCCGCAACGGTATCGACGGCGTCGATCGCATCAGGGCGCGTCAGGTCGTAGACGGCGATCCCCGCGAGCAGTCGCCGGTACCGCACGCGGATCGCGGCGGCCGCCGCCTCGAGGTATCGTGCGGGCGGCGCATCGACCTCCTCGAGCGCTTCGAGCAGCATTGCCCGCGCGTCCTCGGGCTCCAAGGGCGCCGTCGGCACTTCCCCCAGCACCGCGAGTTCACGCGGATGCCGCATGAGGAAGTCGCCGAACCCGCGTGAGGCGCCGAGGAGCCGCGTCAGGCGCTCGGCGGATGCCGCCTGCCCGAGCACCGCACCGACCTCGCGCGGTGCACGTTCCTGCAGTCGCCTCGCAGCGACGAGCGCCCCGTCGGGGTCTCCGGCCTGCGCGAACGCTGCGATCAGCCGATCCTCGTCGACGCCGGTCGCGGATGCGAGCGCCTCGAGCCCGGCGGCTGCGGCATCGAGATCCTCGAAGCCCGCTCGAGCGAACCGGCCGAGGGTCTGGGCTTGACGTGGCATCCGGTGCGGTTCAGAGGATCTCGAGATTGCGCTGGAGCTCGAACGGTGTCACCTGTGCGCGATAGTCGCGCCACTCGGCGCGCTTGTTCGCGAGCACGTACGTGAACACCTCCTCGCCGAGCGTCTCGGCGACGAGCTCCGACTCCTCCATGTACTCGATGGCGTGGTCGAGGCTCGCGGGCAGCGGGTGGTACCCGAGTGCGCGCCGTTCGCTGTCGGTGAGCGCCCACACGTCGTCCTCCGCCTCGGGCGGAAGGTCGTACCCTTCCTCGATGCCCTTCATGCCCGCGGCCAGCAGCAGCGAGAATCCGAGGTACGGATTCGCCGCAGAGTCGATCGCGCGGTACTCGACGCGGGCGCTCTGACCCTTGCCGGGCTTGTACAGCGGCACGCGCACGAGCGCGGAGCGGTTGTTGTGCCCCCAGCAGATGAAGCTCGGCGCCTCGTCACCGCTCCACAGGCGCTTGTACGAGTTCACGAACTGGTTCGTGACCGCCGAGATCTCGTTGGCGTGCGTCAGGAGGCCGGCGATGAACTGACGGCCGATCTTCGAGAGCTGATACTGCGCGCCGGCCTCGTAGAAGGCGTTCGCGTCGCCCTCGAACAGCGAGAGGTGGGTGTGCATGCCGCTGCCGGGATGCTGCGACAGGGGCTTCGGCATGAAGGTGGCGTAGACGCCCTGCTCGATCGCGACCTCCTTGACCACCGTGCGGAACGTCATGATGTTGTCGGCAGTCGTCAACGCGTCGGCGTATCGCAGGTCGATCTCGTTCTGGCCGGGGCCCGCCTCGTGATGGCTGAACTCGACCGAGATGCCGAGGTCCTCGAGCATCCGCACGCTCCGACGGCGGAAGTCGTGGGCGGTGCCACCCGGGACGTTGTCGAAGTAGCCGGCCGAGTCGACCGGGATCGGTCCCTCCTCGCCGTACTTCGAGGAGCGCAGGAGGTAGAACTCGATCTCGGGGTGGGTGTAGAACGTGAAGCCCCGGTCGGCGGCGCTGGCGAGCGTGCGCTTCAGGACATTGCGGGGGTCGGTGACCGCCGGCTCGCCGTCGGGCGTGGAGATGTCGCAGAACATGCGTCCGGTGGGATCGATGTCGCCACGCCAGGGCAGCGTCTGGAACGTCGTGGGGTCGGGGAATGCGAGGAGGTCGGACTCGTACGTGCGGCTGAGGCCCTCGATCGCGGACCCGTCGAACCCGATGCCCTCGGTGAACGCGCCCTCGACCTCGGCAGGGGCGATCGCCACCGACTTCAGCGTGCCGACGACATCGGTGAACCAGAGCCTGACGAACTTGACTCCGCGTTCTTCGATGGTCCGGAGTACGAAGTCGCGCTGCTTATCCATCCACACCCTCTCTCGCACCTCTCAGGGTAGCGGCTCGACCTCCACCCGGGCGCTGAAGGGGGATGCCCCGTGTGCCAGACTGGCGGCATGTCAGAGCAGCCCGTCAACGACGCAGCATCCGCGAGCCAGGCCGCGACCGAGACGAATCCCTACGGCGGCGCCGCGGCTGCCGGAGGGCCGAAGCGGGTGCGCACCCGGCACTTCCAGAACGCGAAGCGCGAGGGCATCAAGATCACGGGCCTGACGAGCTACGACCAGCTCACGGCACGCATCTTCGATGAGGCGGGCATCGACTTCCTGCTCGTGGGCGACTCCGCCGGCAACAACGTCCTCGGATACGAGACCACCCTGCCGGTCAAGGTGGACGACCTGATCCCCCTCACACGTGCGGTGGCGGGAGCCGTCAAGCGCGCCTTCGTCGTGGCCGACATGCCGTTCGGCTCCTACGAGAACGGCCCCGAGGACGCGCTGAACACCGCCGTGCGCTTCATGAAGGAGACCGGCGCACACGCCGTGAAGCTCGAGGGCGGCGAACGGAGCCAGAAGCAGATCCGCCGCATCGTCCAGGCCGGCATCCCTGTCATGGCCCACATCGGCTACACGCCGCAGAGCGAGCACGGCCTCGGCGGTCACGTCATCCAGGGTCGCGGCGAAGGGGTGCAGCAGCTCCTGGTCGACGCGCGGGCCGTGCAGGACGCCGGCGCGTTCGCGGTCGTGCTCGAGATGGTACCCGCGGATGCCGCGCGCCAGGTCACCGAGCTCCTCGACATCCCCACCATCAGCGTGGGCGCGGGCCCCCACACCGACGGCCAGCTCCTGGTCTGGACCGACTGGGCCGGCCTCACGATCGGCCGCGTGCCGAAGTTCGTGAAGCAGTACGCCGACCTCTCCGGGATCCTCAGTGAGGCGGCGCGCTCCTGGCGCGACGACGTGGAGACTGGGACGTACCCGAACGCCGAGCACAGCTACGAGTAAGCTCCGTCTGCGGGTTGAGGAGGCGCGCAGCGCCGTCTCGAAACCCGACAGCGCACGTCGCTCAGTCCTCCGCGGCCTCCTCCTCGGCCCACTTCGCGCTGTTGGCACGGAGGATCTCGAGTGCCCGCTCGGCCTCGGCTCGGGTCTCGAACGGCCCCACGCGGTCGACAGCCGGCGACTGGAAACCCTGCTCGACCTCGCCGGTGTGCATGTTGTACCAGAACATGTGCTCGACATCTTCGGCCATAGGCTGATCCTATGCCCAAGGATGCCGCCGGCCGCTTGATCCCCGGTCGCCTGTCGCCGGCGCGCAGCGTGCCCGCCACGGTCGCCCGTCCCGAGTACGTGGGCCGTCGTGCCCCCGCTTCGAGCACGGCCGGCGATGTGTACACCCCCGATGAGGTCGAGCGGATCCGATCCGCCGGCCGGGTCGCGGCGCGGGCGCTCGAGGCGGCGGCATCCGCCATCCGGCCCGGGGTCACGACCGACGAGCTCGACCGCATCATCCACGAGTACGTCGTCGCCCACGGAGCCTACCCGTCGACCCTGGGCTACCGCGGGTATCCGAAGTCCTCATGCACCTCCGTCAATGAGGTGATCTGCCACGGCATCCCCGACGACACGGTGCTGGCAGAGGGCGACCTCGTGAACATCGACGTCACGGCCTACCTCGACGGCTACCACGGCGACCTCAACAAGACCTTCCTCGTCGGCGAGGCGAGTGAGGAGGCCACGCTCCTCACCGAGCGCACGCGGGAGGCGCTCGCACGGGGCATCCGCGCTGTCGCGCCCGGCCGTCGGGTGAACGTCATCGGACGGGCGATCGAGGCATACGCGAGGCGGTTCGGCTACGGTGTGGTGCGCGAGTACACGGGCCACGGCGTGGGCCGGGCGTTCCATTCGGGTCTCGTCATCCCCCACTACGACGCGCCCGAGTTCGACACGGTCATGGTGCCCGGCATGGTGTTCACGATCGAGCCGATGCTCACGCTCGGCACCATCGAGTGGGATGTCTGGGACGACGACTGGACGGTCGTCACGCGCGACCGGGCGCTCACCGCGCAGTTCGAGCACACGCTCGTGGTGACCGAGCGCGGCGCCGACATCCTGACCCTTCCCTGAATCGCCCGTGCGGCCCGCGATAGTCTGGACGCCATGGCGACTGACCACGCGATCGGCATCGACATCGGGGGTACGGGCATCAAGGGCGCGGTCGTCGACGTCGGCGCGGGCAAGCTCGTCACCGAGCGGTACAAGGTGCGAACCCCCGCGGGCGGCCGCCCGGCCGACATCCTGCAGGCGACCGAGGAGCTGCTCGCCATCATCGACTCGCATACGGAGGACGTGAAGCTGCCGCTCGGCGTCTGCTTCCCGGCGATCGTGAAGCACGGTCGCACCCTCTCCGCCGCGAACATCTCCAAGGAGTGGATCGGGCTGCCGGCCGAGGAGATGTTCGAGAGCGCCCTCGGTCGGCACATCCACTTCATCAACGACGCGGATGCGGCCGGCTTCGCCGAGTCCCGGTACGGCGCCGCAGCGGGCGTCGACGGACTCGTGATCCTCACCACGCTCGGCACCGGCATCGGGTCCGCGTTGATCTACGACGGCGTGCTGGTGCCGAACGCGGAGCTCGGACACCTGGAGATCGACGGCCGCGACGCCGAGAGCAGGGCGGCGTACTCGGCGATGGAGCGCGAGGCGCTGACCTGGGAGAAGTGGGCCAAACGCCTGCAGCGCTATTACGCGCACCTGGAGTTCATCCTCTCCCCCGACCTGTTCGTGGTCGGCGGCGGCGTGTCGAAGCACCAGGAGGAATTCCTGCCCCTGCTCGACCTGAAGACGCCGATCGTGCCGGCCGTGCACCGCAACAACGCGGGCATCCTGGGCTCCGGCGCGCTCGCACGTCGGTAGGAACGTCGTCGTACGAGTGTGCGCGACGATCACGCGCGCGCGCACGCGGCGAAGCGCGGGTGCGAACGGGCCGGTGGTGGAACGCGGCGGCGTGTACGGCGCGTTCCACCGCGCGCCGCAGGGGCGGCGGCGCGCCAATGAACACTGAAGCCGGCGCGCTCGCACGCGGCGAAGCCGGGTGCGAACGGGCCGGCTGATACGCCGGGTTCTGTTCACCGGGCGCTTGCGCGACACCGGCTGGACGGCCATCTCTCTCGGAGTCACGTCACCGTGACCCTCCAGCGGCCTACCCGGGAACGGGACGGGCAGCCCCATGGTTCCCTGTCTGGCCTTGCTCCGGACGAGGTTTGCCGAGCCGACCGCGTCACCGCGGCCGCTGGTGGGCTCTTACCCCACCGTTTCACCCTTACCCCGGGCCTCGGCCCGTGGCGGTCTGCTTTCTGTGGCACTGTCTCGCGGGTTGCCCCGGGTGGGCGTTACCCACCGTCCTGCCCTGCGGAGCCCGGACGTTCCTCGGCATCCGATTGCTCGGATGACGCGACCGTCTTGCCGACCCGCTCGCCCTTCAAGGCTACAGCCCGAAGCTGGATCTCATGTCCATGGCCCGGTTCGCGAGTGCATCGGCGCGGGAGTTCTGCAGGCGCGGAACCCATTCGAACGTGACGCGCCGGTGGCCGATGAGCTCGCGCGCCTCTCGGGCGATGTGCTGCATGTCGGGGTGCTTGATCTTCCAGCGGCCCGACATCTGCTCGACGACGAGCTTGGAGTCCAGGCGCACGTGAACGGATGCGCCGGGGTCGATCTCGAACGCGCGGCGAAGACCCTCGAGCATCCCGCGGTACTCGGCCACGTTGTTGGTGGCGACGCCGACGTAGACGCCGATCTCTGCGAGCAGCTCGCCCGTCGCGGCATCCGCCACCAGTGCGCCGCCCGCGGCGATGCCGGGATTGCCACGGGAGCCGCCGTCGGCCTCCACGATCAGGGACCGCCCCATCAGAGGCCCGACTCGTCGGTGCGCACGAGGATCCGGTCGCACTCGGGGCACAGCAGCACGTCGTCGGGGGCCGCACGTCGCACCTTGTCGAGGTCGGATCCGGTCAACGTGATGGTGCATCCACCGCAGGTGCGCTGGCGCAGCAGAGCCGCTCCCACGCCGCCGCCTCGCACGCGGCGCTGTTCGTAGAGCGCGAGGAGGTCGGCCGGGATGCCTCCGGCGACGACGACGCGGTCGCGCTCGGCGGCGTCGCGCTCGGCGGCGAGACCGGAGGCGGCCTCGCCGCGATCGGCTTCGAGCGTGGCGACCTCGGCGGCGATCGAGGCGCGCTCCTCGTCGATGCCGGCGACCGCCGCCTCGGCGGTCTCGACGCGCTCCATGACGACGAGCTCCTGGTCCTCGAGGTCGGAGAGACGCTTGGCGAGCGAGGCGAGTTCGGCTTCGAGCGCCGCGACGTCCTTCACCGATGAGGTGTGCTGCAGCCGATCACCGTCGCGGGCGATGCGGGCCTCGACCACGGCCACGTCGGACTCGAGGCGCTTGAGCTCGGCGCGCGCGTCCTCGAGGCCGCCGATCGCCTCGGCGCGCGTGCCGCGAACCGCCGTGTCCCGCTTCGCGAGCTCGGCGAGCGGCACTGCCTGTGGGAGGGTGCCGAGTCGGTGCGCGACCTGCTGCATGCGAGTGTCGAGGGACTGGAGCCGGAGCAGGTCCTGCTGGTCGGCGGGGCTGGCCTTCACGTGGTGCTCCTCGTGGGGGACGGTGGGCGAGAGGTCATCATTGCACGACCTGGAAGTCCCAGGGGTCGGTGCGGAGCTCGCTCACCCGCACCTCGAGGCCGGGCTGGGCGGTGCGCAGCTCGGTCGCGGCGGCGTCGAGCCAGAGCCACTCACTCGCCCAGTGCGACACATCGATGAGTGCCGGTCCGCCCCGCAGTGCCGCCTGCTCGCGAGCCTCGGATGCCGGATGGTGTCGCAGATCGGCGGTGATGTACACGTCGGCGGCGCGCACGGCGGCATCCCCCAGCAGCGAGTCGCCGGCACCCCCGCAGAGCGCCACCGTCTCGACGGGGTCGTCGTATCCGCCGGCAGCACGGACACCGGTGGCCGTGGCGGGCAGCACCTCTGCGAGGACGCGCGCGAGCCGACCGAGCGTGGTGGGCTCGGGCAGGCGACCGACTCGACCCAATCCCAGCGCCGGGTCGGCGCCGGGCACGATCGGCCGCACGTCGACGAGGCCCAGCCGCGATGCGAGCACCGCGGAGGTGCCGTGCTCCACGACGTCCGCGTTCGTGTGCGCGGCGACGAGCGCGCAGTCCGCCCGGACGAGCCGTGCGAGCAGCGACCCCTTGTAGCGGTCCTCGGCGATCGAGGTGACGCCGCGCAGGAGCAGCGGGTGGTGTGCGATGAACAGGTCGGCTTCGAGTTCGATCGCCTCGTCGACGGTGGCACCCACGGCGTCGACGGCGAAGAGCACGCGCTCGACGATCGCATCCGGATCACCGGTGACGAGCCCGGGCGTGTCCCACGGTTCGGCGCCCTCGACCGGCCAGAGTCGATCGATGGTCGTGAGGACCTCGGCGAGAACGGCTGGCACTCGCCCAGCCTAGCGTCGGCCCAGCCTAGCGTCGGCCGCCAGCGCTCCCGTGCTCGGCGCACCTCCCGGGTGGGCCCTGCCGGGCTCGAACCGACGACATCCACGGTGTAAACGTGGCGCTCTACCAACTGAGCTAAAGGCCCGCGGCCTGCGCGCGGCGCATGCCAATGCTAACCGAGTCTGCCTAGACTCGCGGCCATGGAGGCGATGCAGCAGCATCCGAGCCGGACCGCGCTGCCTGAGCACCGCTGGCCCCCGGTCATCGCAGTGCTCATCGCGCTCGGACTGTACGCCGCACTGCCCGGCCAGCTCCTCGGTGTGGAGCGCTACATCATCCTGATTCTCGGACTGGCGCTCCTCGTGCCGTTGATCATCGAGAACCCGCGTCGATTCACGCGACGCTCGCAGGTCACGAAGTGGCTGTCGATCGTCCTGGCGGGCGGGCTGGTGTTCGCCAACCAAGTGGCGCTCGGAGTCCTCGTCGTCGCCCTCGGAGGCGGCGCGGCCCGTGATGCTCGCGAGCTGCTCATCGCCGCGGTGCAGGTCTGGACGGTGAACGTGATCGGGTTCACGACGCTGTACTGGGAGCTCGATCGGGGCGGGCCGGTGCTTCGCACGATGGCGGCACGCGCGGACCTGCCCCCTGCCGACTTCAGGTTCCCGCAGGACGAGGACGACCAGGCCATCACCGAAGTCGCCGCACGATCGTCGGCCGTGACGGACTGGACTCCGCGCTTCGTCGACTACTTCTACTCCACGATCTCGAACTCGATGGCCTTCAGCGCCACCGACGCGATGCCGCTCTCGCCGCGCGTCAAGATGCTGATGGCGCTGCAGGCGCTCGGGGGGTTCGTCATCCTCGCGCTCGTCATCGCGAGGTCGGTCAACACCATCGGGTGAGCCGGGGAGGAACCGGCGGATGCCTCGGAGTGCCGATCAGATCGCCGCGAGCGCGGCACGGTACTGCTCGAGCGAGCGCGGCTCCCCCGGCGCCGTGACGAAACTCGCGCGCACGACGCCGTCGCGATCGATCACGAATGTGGCCCGATTCGCGTAGCCGCGATCTTCGAGGAACGCGCCGTAGTGGCGGGCGACCTGCCCGTGCGGCCAGAAATCGGCGAGCAGTGAGAACCCGTAGCCCTGCTCCTCGGCCCATGCCCGCTGGGCGTGCTTGGAGTCGACGGAGATCGCGAGCAACTCGGTGCCCGCGTCCTCGAAGAGCTCGAGGTTGTCGCGAAGGGCGCACAGTTCGCCCTCGCAGGTGCGCGAGAACGCGAGCGGGTAGAAGACGAGGGTGACCGGCTTCACCCCGTGGAAATCGCCGAGCGCGATGGTCTCACCGTACTGATCGGCCAGCGAGAACCGCGGTGCGACCGTGCCGGGTTGAAGGATCATCGTCGTCTGTCTCACGGTGTCGATGCGGGCGTTACGGCGCCCAGCCTAGCCGGACGTGTGAGGCATAGAATCACTAGGATGGCGTGGTGCACGCGGCCGCGATCCGGCCCTGCGTCGTGCGCTAGCCCCACACCGCAGGCATGATCTGCAGAACAGAGAGGTCGAGTGTGACTGTCAACGACCAGGATCCGTACTCGGTCGAGGCGATGGACTCCGATCCGGAGGAGACGACCGAGTGGGCTGAATCGATAGACGCGCTGGTCGCCGAGAAGGGTCACCAGCGCGCCCGCGAGATCATGCTCAGCCTGCTGAAGCGCTCCAAGGAGCTGCACGTCGGCGTGCCGATGGTACCGACCACGGATTACCTCAACACCATCGCTCCGGAGAACGAGCCCGAGTTCCCCGGTGACGAGGAGATCGAACGGCGCTACCGCGCGTGGATCCGTTGGAACGCGGCGATCACGGTGCACCGTGCCCAGCGCCCGGGCATCGCCGTGGGCGGCCACATTTCGACGTACGCGTCATCCGCCGCGCTCTACGAGGTCGGGTTCAACCACTTCTTCCGCGGACTGGACCATCCTGGGGGTGGCGACCAGATCTTCATCCAGGGCCACGCCTCGCCGGGCACGTACGCGCGCGCCTTCCTCGAGGGTCGGCTCAGTGCAGACCAGCTCGACGGCTTCCGGCAGGAGAAGTCGCATGCGCCGAACGGGCTCTCGTCGTATCCGCACCCGCGACTCATGCCCGAGTTCTGGCAGTTCCCGACTGTGTCGATGGGCATCGGCCCCATCAACGCGATCTATCAGGCACAGGCCAACAAGTACCTCACGAACCGAGGCATCAAGGACGCCTCCGACCAGCAGGTGTGGGCGTTCCTCGGCGACGGGGAGATGGACGAGGTCGAGAGCCGTGGCCAGCTGCAGGTCGCTGCGAACGAGGGACTCGACAACCTCACGTTCGTCATCAACTGCAACCTCCAGCGCCTCGACGGCCCGGTGCGCGGCAACGGCAAGATCATCCAGGAGCTCGAGAGCTTCTTCCGCGGCGCCGGCTGGAACGTCATCAAGGTCGTCTGGGGCCGCGAGTGGGACGACCTGCTCGCCCGCGACGACGACGGAGCCCTGCGCAACCTCATGAACGTCACGCCCGACGGCGACTACCAGACGTACAAGGCGGAGTCGGGGGCGTACGTGCGCGAGAACTTCTTCGGCCGCGACCCTCGAGCGCTCGAGCTCGTGAAGGATCTCAACGACGAGCAGATCTGGAACCTCAAGCGCGGCGGCCACGACTACCGCAAGGTGTACGCGGCGTTCAAGGCGGCCACCGAGCACAAGGGGCAGCCGACCGTCATCCTCGCGAAGACCATCAAGGGCTACGGCCTCGGTCCGAGCTTCGAGGGGCGCAACGCGACCCACCAGATGAAGAAGATGACGCTCGACAACCTGAAGACCTTCCGCGATGCGATGCGGATCCCCATCAGCGACGCGCAGCTCGAGGAGAACCCCTACCTCCCGCCCTACTACCACCCGGGCGACCAGGACGAGGCGATCCAGTACCTGCACGAGCGTCGTCGCGAGCTCGGCGGCTATCTGCCCGAGCGCCGCACGAACCACACGGCGATCGCGCTGCCCGACGACTCGGCGTATGCGATCGCGAAGAAGGGCTCGGGCACGCAGGAGATCGCGACCACCATGGCGTTCGTGCGAATCCTGAAGGACCTCATGCGCGCGAAGGACTTCGGCAACCGCATCGTGCCGATCATCCCCGACGAGGCGCGCACGTTCGGCATGGACGCGTTCTTCCCGAACGCGAAGATCTACAACCCCAACGGCCAGCACTACACCTCGGTCGATCGCGAGCTGCTCCTCGCCTACAAGGAGAGCCCGCAGGGACAGATCCTGCACGTCGGCATCAACGAGGCGGGCGCGCTCGCCGCGTTCACCGCGGTCGGCACCTCGTACTCCACCGAGGGCGAGCCGCTCATCCCGATCTACGTCTTCTACTCGATGTTCGGGTTCCAGCGAACGGGTGACGCCATGTGGGCGGCCGGCGACCAGATGACGCGCGGCTTCCTGATCGGAGCGACGGCCGGCCGCACCACGCTCACGGGCGAGGGACTGCAGCACGCCGACGGCCACTCCCTGCTGCTCGCCTCGACGAACCCGGCGGTCGTGTCATACGACCCGGCGTACGGGTACGAGATCGGCCACATCGTGCGTTCGGGTCTCGACCGCATGTACGGCGGCAACCACTCCGACCCGAATGTCATGTACTACCTCACGGTCTACAACGAGCCGATCGTGCAGCCCGCCGAGCCCGAGGGCGTCGACGTCGAGGGAATCGTGCGCGGCATCCACCGTCTCTCCGAGTCGCCCCAGCAGGGCCCGAAGGCCCAACTCCTCGCATCGGGCGTGGGCGTGCCGTGGATCATCGAGGCGCAGCAACTGCTCGCCGCTGATTGGGGTGTCTCGGCGGATGTCTGGTCCGTGACCAGCTGGACCGAGCTCCGCCGCGACGGACTCGCCGCCGACGAGCACAACTTCCTCAACCCCGAGACGGAGCGCCGCACCCCGTACCTGACGCAGAAGCTCGCGGACGCGTCGGGTCCGTTCGTCGCGGTATCCGACTACATGCACGCGGTGCCCGACCAGATCCGCGCGTATGTGCCCGGCGACTTCGCGACCCTCGGCGCCGACGGCTTCGGCTTCTCCGACACGCGTCCGGCGGCTCGGCGCTTCTTCAAGATCGACGGACCGTCGGTCGTGGTTCGGACGCTCGAACTGCTCGCCGAGCGTGGCGAGGTCGACCGTTCGCTTCCGGCGCAGGCCATCGAGAAGTACCGGCTGCACGACGTGAACGCCGGCACCACCGGAACGGCCGGCGGCGAGAGCTAGCGGGCGACGAGTTGGCGACAAAGCCCAGGACCAAGGCCGAAACGCTCGCGTGGTTGCGCACGATCGCGGGCGAGCTCTCGACCCAGACGCTGAAGCGCCTGGAGGAGACGCTGCCGTGGTACGGCGACATGCCGCCGAGCCGGCGATCGGCGGTGGGCCTCGTCGCCCAGGCCGGCATCTCGTCGTTCATCTCCTGGTTCGATGACCCGCAGTCGACGCCGTGGATCGCGGCGGACGTCTTCGGTGCAGCACCCAGGGAGCTCCTGCGCTCGGTCAGCCTGCAGCAGACGTTGCAACTCATCCGCGTCACGGTGGAGGTGGTCGAGGACCGCGTGAAGGACGGCGGCGAGCCGCTCCGCGAGGCGATCCTGCTCTACTCGCGGGAGATCGCCTTCGCCGCCGCCGACGTCTACGCGCGTGCCGCCGAGGCACGGGGACTCTGGGACGCCCGCCTCGAGGCACTCGTCGTCGACTCCATCCTCTCGGGTGAGTACGACGACGAGCTGCCGAGTCGGATCGCCGCGCTCGGATGGCACGGCCACGGCGAGGTCGCGGTGCTCGTAGGCACCGCGCCGAAGCAGCTCGACGTCGACCACGTTCGCCGCGCAGCCCGGCACATGCACGCCGACGTGCTCATCGGCGTGCAGGGAAACCGCCTCGTCCTCGTCATCGGCCGGTCGGATCCGCTCGGGCGAGAGCCGGAGGACGCGATCGGCACCAGCCCGGCGCTCACGTTCATGGAGATCGCGATCCAGCTCGAGCCGCACTTCGGTCCCGGGCACCTGGTCCTCGGGCACGAGGTGCCCAACCTCGTCGACGCCTCGAAGAGCGCGAAGGCCGCCCTCGCGGGCTTCGCCGTCGCGCGGTCGTGGCGTCACGCACCGCGGCCCGTGCACGCCGACGACCTCCTCCCCGAGCGGGCGCTCGCCGGCGACCCACTGGCACGTGCGACTCTCGTGCACCGCATCTACCGGCCCCTGCAGGCCCATTCGACCGAGTTGCTCACGACGTTGTGGAGCTACCTCGACAACGGCCGGTCGCTCGAGGCGACGGCCCGCGAGTTGTTCGTGCACCCCAACACCGTGCGATACCGCCTGAAGCGCGTGTCCGACGTGATCGGCTGGGATGCCACGGGCGCGAGAGAGGCGCTCATCCTGCAGGCAGCGCTCATCATCGGTTCGATGAGCGACCACGAGCACCCGCCCCGTCGTCGTCCGAGCTGACCGTCCGTTCGTCGCGGCAGCATGTCGGGCGCGCACAAGGCTTCGAAGGAGAGCTTGTGGCATCGGCACACACCCGCGTTGGCCTTGGTTGGCAGACTAGGGAGGTGATCGTCGTCGTCTGCCCTGGACAGGGCTCCCAGACCCCTGGATTCCTCAGCCCCTGGCTCGCCGATCCCGCCACCGAGCAGCAGCTCGCTGCGTACTCCGAGGCCGCCGGCATCGACCTCGCCACCCACGGAACCGTGAGCGACGCCGACACGATCCGCGACACCGCGATCGCCCAGCCGCTCATCGTGGCCGCGGGCCTCATCACGCTCGGCCGCCTGCTCGCCGACGGTCGCGCCCAGCGGATCGGCGGCATCGCCGGCCACTCGGTCGGCGAGATCACCGCCGCTGCGGGCGCCGGAGTCCTCGCCGAGGACGATGCCATGCACTTCGTGGCGGAGCGCGGTCGCGCCATGGCGGATGCCGCGGCCCTCGAGCCCACGGGCATGAGCGCGGTGCTCGGCGGCGACGAAGCCGCACTGATGGAACGGCTCGAGGAGCTCGGCCTGGAGCCCGCGAACTTCAACGGCGGCGGCCAGATCGTGGTGGCCGGCGCGCTCGACGCGCTCGAACGTCTCAAGGCCGACCCACCGGCCGGCGCACGGGTCATCCCGCTGCAGGTCGCGGGTGCCTTCCACACCCGGTACATGCGACCCGCGGTGGAGCGGCTGGCCGCCGTCGCGGCCGACCACGACGTGTCGGACCCCGGCGTCACGCTCTGGACCAACCACGACGGCACCATGGTGACGAGCGGCGCGGCGTTCGTGGACCTCCTGGTCGGCCAGGTCTCCTCGCCGGTGCGCTGGGACAAGAACATGGACGCGTTCACCGCCGCCGGCGTCACGGGGATCATCGAGGTCGCGCCGGCGGGTGCACTCGTGGGCCTCGCCAAGCGCGCGCTGAGGGGCGTGCCCGCCATCGCCGTGAAGACCCCAGACGACCTACCCGCCGCCATCGAGCTCATCGAGCAGGCCGCCTGAACCGGGCGCACAGAGAAAGCCGAGCATGACGAAACCCACCCTGCAGCAGTCGCACGGACCCGCGTACACCCGCGTCTACGCGGTCGGCGCCGCACGCGGCGGCAACACCGTGCCGAACGACGACCTCGTCGGCCCGATCGACTCCTCCGACGAGTGGATCCAGCAGCGCACGGGCATCATCACGCGCACCCGCGCCGGCGCTGACGTCTCAGCGCTCGACCTCTCGACGGATGCCGCGACCGAGGCCATCGCGAAGTCCGGCGTCGCTCCCGAGCTCATCGACCTCGTCATCATCGCCACGATCTCGAACGTGCAGCAGACTCCGTCCATGGCGGCGGTCGTCGCCGACCGGGTCGGCGCGAATCCCGCGGCGGCATACGACATGAACGCAGCCTGCGCCGGCTACGCGTACGCGGTCGCCCAGGCGGACGCCCTGATCCGTACCGGGGTGGCGCACTACGCGCTCGTCATCGGCGCCGAGAAGCTCTCGGACGTCGTGGACCCGGCGGACCGCTCGATCTCGTTCCTCCTCGGCGACGGCGCTGGGGCGATCGTCATCGGCCCGAGCGACTTCCCCGGCATCGGCCGCACGGTATGGGGCTCCGACGGCTCCAAGGCGGACGCGGTGGGCATGAACCACACGCTCACCGAGTTCCGCGACGGGGCATCCGAGTGGCCGACCCTCCGCCAGGAGGGTCAGACCGTCTTCCGCTGGGCGGTGTGGGACATGGCGAAGGTCGCGAAGCAGGCGCTGGATGCCGCGGGCGTGACGAGCGCCGACCTGGCCGCGTTCATCCCCCACCAGGCCAACATGCGCATCATCGACGAGTTCGCGAAGCAGCTGAAGCTCCCCGAGTCCGTCGTGGTCGCCCGTGACATCGCCACAACCGGCAACACGTCGGCCGCGTCGATCCCACTCGCCACCCACCGGCTGCTCGAGGAGCATCCGGAACTCTCCGGAGGCCTCGCCCTCCAGATCGGCTTCGGCGCCGGCCTCGTGTTCGGCGCCCAAGTGGTGGTTCTTCCCTGAACCACCGACCCCCGTCCATCTAGACTGTGACTCGGTCATACGAGACACCCTCAAGGAGAAGAACAATGGCATTGTCCACCGAAGAAGTGCTGGCCGGCCTGGCCGAGCTCATCAACGACGAGACCGGCATCGCGACCGACACGGTTGAGATGGACAAGTCGTTCACCGATGACCTCGACATCGACTCGATCTCGATGATGACGATCGTCGTCAATGCCGAGGAGAAGTTCGACGTCAAGATCCCTGACGAAGAGGTCAAGAACCTCAAGACCGTCGGCGACGCCGTCGACTACATCGTCCAGGCCCAGGCGTAGTCCCGTTGGGCGGGCGGCGCGGATTGCGCGCCGCCCGCCCATGCATGTGACCCTTCCCACGGAGTGCTTTCGTAATGACCAAGAAGATCGTGATCACCGGCATCGGCGCGACCTCGCCCATCGGCGGTACGGCGCGCGACAGCTGGACGGCCCTGCTGGCCGGCGAGTCCGGAGCGCGTCACCTGGAGCAATCATGGGTGACCGAGCTCAACCTGCCCGTGACGTTCGCCGCGACCGCCAAGGTCGCCGCGACCGAGGTGCTGGAGCGCCATGAGGTGAAGCGGCTCGACCCGTCGAGCCAGTTCGCCCTCATCGCAGGGCGTGAGGCCTGGGCCGACGCCGGCGCCCCCGAGGTCGCCCCCGAACGCCTGGCCGTCGACTGGTCGACCGGCATCGGCGGCGTCTGGACCCTCCTCGACGCCTGGGACACGCTGCGCGAACGGGGTCCCCGCCGCGTGCTGCCCATGACCGTGCCGATGCTCATGCCGAACGGCCCGGGCGCGGCGATCGGCATGGACCTTCACGCCCGCGCCGGCATCCGCACCGTCGTCTCGGCCTGCGCCTCGAGCACCGAGGCGCTCGTGAACGCCTACGACCACCTGCAGCAGGGCCTCGCCGATGTCGTCATCGCCGGCGGCTCCGAGGCGGCCATCCACCCGCTGCCGATCGCGGCGTTCGCGTCGATGCAGGCGCTGTCTCGCCGGAACGACGACCCCTCCGTCGCTTCTCGTCCGTACGACGTGAGCCGTGACGGGTTCGTGCTCGGCGAGGGCGCTGCGGCGCTCGTGGTCGAGACCGAGGAGCACGCCAAGGCTCGCGGTGCCCGGATCTACGCCGAACTGCTCGGCGGCGCGGTCACGAGCGACGCGTACCACATCACCGCGCCCGACCCCGAGGGGTCGGCCGCCGCCCGCGCCATGAAGCAGGCCATCGAGGGCGCCGGGGCATCGCTCGCCGACGTGAAGCATGTCAACGCGCA
Source organism: uncultured Actinomycetota bacterium (assembly GCA_963764435.1). GTDB lineage: Bacteria > Actinomycetota > Actinomycetes > Actinomycetales > Microbacteriaceae > Agromyces. Next base: position 713,601 of record CAVXSL010000001.1, read on the forward strand.
TGCCACCAGTACGCCCGTGGGCGACATCGCCGAGTACCACGCTCTGCGGCGCATCTTCGGCGACCAGCTCGACAGCATCTCCGTGACCGCGACGAAGGCCTCGACCGGGCACCTGCTCGGGGGCGCCGGGGCCATCGAGGCGATGTTCACCGTGCTCGCGCTGCACGAGCGCACCGCACCGCCCACGATCAACCTCACCGACCAGGACCCCGAGATCCCGCTCGACGTCGTCACGTCGCCGCGCCCGCTCGGCGACGGCGACCTCATCGCCATCTCGAACTCGTTCGGCTTCGGCGGCCACAACGCCGTCGCCGCGTTCCGCTCGGCCTGATCGGATGCCACGGGGCCCGCGCCCGTGAGAAGACCCCGGCCGCACGTCCGCGGCCGGGGTCTTCTCGTCCGCGGTCTCGGGTTTCGTCTCGTGCGATGCCGGGATGCGACATCCGACCTCGCGTCACGCCACCGCGGACCGCGTCGCCGTCAACCGACCTGGTGCAACCAGACGACCGGGGCGAAGTCACTGGCATGCCGGAACGGCTCGAGCTCGTCGTCCCAGGCCTGGCCGAGCGCGAGGCGGAGCTCGCGGTGCAGTTCGAGCGCGTCGTGGCCTGCGATCTGCATCGCAGAGCGGATACGATCCTCGGGCACGACCGTGTTGCCTGCGGTGTCGGTCTGCGCGAAGAAGACCCCGAGCCCCGGGGTGTGCATCCAGCGGGCGCCGTCGGATCCGGGCGTCGGGTCCTCGCTCACCTCGAACCGCAACTGCTCCCAGCCGCGCAGTGCCGACGCGAGTTTCGCGCCCGTGCCGGCCTCGCCCTGCCAGGTGAACTCGGCGCGCATGAATCCCCGGTACACCGGCTGCTCCGACCAGTCGAAGTTCACCGCCGTACCGAGCGCACGCCCCGCCGCCCACTCCACATGCGGGCACAACGCCCGCGGCGAGGAGTGCACGAACAGCACGCCTTGCGCGGCGCGCACGGCCCGCGTGACCATCTCCGCCATCTCCGTCTCCGTTCTCGAGGTGCGTCTTCCCCTACGACCTCGGAACCGCCGGAAGGCGGGTGTTCGATTGTGGACGGTGAGCCCGTCATCGGCGATTATGCCGTGGAATCCCGCGGAGGACAAGGCTCCACGCCGCCACCGGATCGACGCTGACGACGTCCCGGCGGAAACAGTATGCTCGGTGAAGCGTTCTCTCATCTCCCAGTCCGGAGGCACCACATGGCCGTGCGCGACGCCCTGCTCGCTCTGCTCACCGTCGGGCCCGCCTACGGCTTCCAGCTCCACGGTGGACTCGCGACGCGCACCGGAGGACGGCGCAGCGTCAACGTGGGCCAGACCTACGCGACGCTGGAACGCCTCGCGAAGCAGGGTCTGGTCGAATCCGCGGGCACCACTGATGACGGGCTTCCTCTCCATCGCCTCACGGCGGCCGGCGTGGACGCCGCACGGGGCTGGCTCGACGGGACGGATGCCGCGGGCAGCGACCCGTGGGACGAGACGGTGGACCGCGTGCTGGTCGCCCACTCGCTGCCCGGATTCGATGCCGACACCGTGATCGCCGGGGAGCGGGAGCGCTGGACGAGGCGGCGTGCCGCGGCATCCGATCGGGCGCGTCCCCTGGGTGGCATCGGCCCGATGCCGGTGGCCGGCGGCCGCGATCCGGATGACGCCGACACCGCCGATGTCGCCGAACGCGCCCAGCCGCCTGAACGGCAGCTTGCCCGGCTCGCCGCCTCCGCCGAGGTGGAACGAGCCGACGCGGCGCTCGCCTGGCTCGTCATCGCGGCCTCGACGACGGACCTCGCGATCGACCTGAGTGCGGCACGCCCGAAGCGCGGCCGACGACCCGGCGCGGCGGCGGCCGCCGCCCCTCAATCGATCGACGCGTAGCTGTCGACCACCGCGACGTCGAGGGGGAACTGCACCGGGAAATCGCCGAACAGGAGGCGTCCCGCGCGTTCCGCCGCCGCCTCGACCGCGGCGGCGACCTCGTCGGCCGTTTCGCGCGGTGCGTGCACGATGATCTCGTCGTGCAGGTAGTAGACGAGATGCGGGGTCCGGTCGAACACCGCGCCCGAAGCCCTGGCGGGCAGCAGGCGCGGTGACCTCTCGGGACCCATCGCGGCGAGCCTGCCGCGAAGATCCGCCATCCAGCACAGCGACCACTCCGCGGCGCTGCCCTGCACCACGAAGTTGCGGGTGAACCGCCCCCAGTCGCGGGCCGACGATCTCGCACGCCGCTCGTCGGCCGCCGTCGCATCCGGTTCGCTCGCGCTCGCCTGCACCGCTCGCCACTCCGGCGGGGGCAACGGCGACGAACGCCCGAGGAGCGTGGTCACCGCCAGGCCGCGTTCGCCCGCTCGCGCGGCCTCGTCGACGAGCCGCATCGCTCGCGGGAACGCGCGGGCGAGCCGGGGCACCAGTCGCCCGCTGTCGCCGGTGGTGGCGCCGTACATCGCGCCGAGGATCGCGACCTTCGCCTCGGCGCGCGTGGCCATGACCCCCTCGTCGACGAGGCCGCGATAGAGGTCGCGACCGCGGCCTGCCGCGGCCATGGCCTCATCGCGGGCCATGCCGGCGAGCACCCGAGGGTCCAGCTGGGCCGCATCGGCGACGACGAGCGTCCAGCCGGGATCGGCGACGACCGCGCCGCGCACGTTCTTCGGCAGCTGCAGTGCTCCCCCGCCCGAGGTCGCCCACCGCCCGGTCGCGGTGCCGCCCGGTACGTACTCGGGGCGGAACCGGCCATCGAGGATCCACTCGTCGAGCCAGGTCCAGCCGTTCGCGCTCAGCAGCCGGGCGAGCTTCTTGTAGGCGAGGAGCGGCTCGATCGCCGGGTGGTCGTGCTCGCGAAGCTCCCACCTCGCCGTCGAGTCCACCTGGATGCCGGTGCGACGGAGCGCCCTCAACAGGTCGACCTGCGAGTCGAGATTCACGGATGCCGCGCCGAGTTCCTCACGCACGCGCGCGGCGATCTCCTCCATTCGAGCCGGCTTCCGTCCGGGCGGCGGACGGGGACCAAGCTCGCGCTCGAGCACCGCCTCGTGCACCGCGCGATCCCAGGGCATGCCGGCCGCGTGCAACTCGGCGCCGATGAGCGCGCCGGCCGACTCCGCCGCGAGCAGCAACCGGAGCCGGGCCGGGGCGGTGCTCTCGGCGACGAGCGCGAGCTGGCGCGCGAACTCCTGCGTGACCGCGGCGGCGGGCGGGCCGGATGTGAGTCGCGAGGCGTCCGTCCTCGGCGCATCGGCGTCACCGACGGATGACGCGTCGTGGAGCGCGGCGTGCGACGGGCCGGCGTCGTCGAAGTCGCCGAGCTCGAACAGCACGCTGTGGTGCGGGGCCGCCGCCGCGGCATCCGCCGGGCTCGTGGCCGAGCTCGACTCAGCGGGTCCGGGAGGCAGCCACGGCGGGCGCGACCGACGGCCACCCGCTCTCGCTCCCTCGGTCGCCGTCGACCGGTCGAGGATCGCCCCGCAGAGGCGGAGATCGTGACAGCGCTCGACGCGGACTCCCGCATCGAGCAGTGGCGGGTACCAGTGGCGTGTCTCGGTCCAGACCCACCGCGGATGCTCGCTCGCCTCGAGCCTGCGAACGGCGTCTGCGAGGGCGGAGGGCTCGACGACGTCGAGGGGTTCGTCGGCGTGTTCGGGATCGACGAGTGCGATCGCACCCGTGCCCCACGCCCCGACGACCACCTGCACGCCTCCATTCTCGGGTCCGCCGACGACAGTGTCGGCGGAATGCCCGATCATGGGGACATGACGCAAGGAACGGGGCGACCGTGGTCGCGGTGACGTTCAGGTGCGGCCATGGCGCCGCGCCGGGCGGGGCCGGCGTCGTTCCACTCGGGCGGGTGTGCCCGCTGTGCATGCTGCTCGATGAGACGCATCGCAGCCGAGGCGAGCTGCTCGGGCGGGTCGCACCGGCCCAACGGGCGGCGCTGGCTCGGGAGACGCGAGTGGGAGCGACGTACGAGTGGCGTTGCGCTCGCGGCCACGATCGCTTCTCGACGACCGTGCGCGAGGTGCTCACTGGCACCGGGTGCGCCAAGTGCCGCGCGAACGCCACGGCGCCCGGCGCTGCGCGAGAGGCGGGTGTCGCTCACATGAACCCCGGCCTGCGGGTGCGCACGTCGCACACCGAGCAGCGACTGCGGATGCTCCTCGGTGAACGGATCCGCCTGCACCACGGGGTGAACACCGTGCGCATCGCCCGAACCTTCTTCGGACGGCAGGAGGTCTGGCCCGACGTCCTCGTGCCGCAACTCCGCATCGCGGTGGAGTACGACGATCCCGGCAGGTCGCGCCGCGCCCACAAGGGCCTCAAGGAGGCATCCGACCTGGAGAAGGACGAGGCGCTGCGGGAGGTCGGCTGGGAGGTCGTGCGCATCCGGGCGGGCGGGCTCGGCGCGCTCGGTCCGAACAGCGTCGTCTGCAACGCGCTGACGCCGGCCGTCGTCGACGAGGTCGTCGCGCGCATGCGCCGGATCCGCGGTGACGCACGCCGTCGACGCGATCATGATCGGGCATCCGACCGAATCGTGAGACCGTTGCGCGCGCCCTCATCTGAACGGATGCGGCCGGGCCGACCGGGCAGATAGTGTTGGTCCACCCGCGGCCGCGTCGGCCGCGGGACTCGCATGCAGAGAGGCCCCGCGTTGCTCCTCCCGTTCCTGGTCATCGGAGGCGTCGGCCTCGCCCTGCTCCTCATCTCGCTCGTGCTGGGCGACCTCCTCGATCACCTCGAGATCGGCGACGGCGCGATCTCCAGCACGGCGCTCGCGATCGGACTCGTCGTCTTCGGCGGGGCCGGAGCGCTCACCGTGAGCATGGGACTGGACCTCGCGTGGGCCTATGTGCTCGCGGTGATCCTGGCGGTGGCGGCGTACGTGCTGAGCGTGCTCGCGGTGCGGAGCCTGACGAGGAGCTCCGACGGAGTGCCGGCATCCGCCCTCGGGCTCACGGGTGTCGCGAAGTCCGACGTCTCCCCTACCGGCGGCGAAGTCAGCCTCGACGGACCGGGCGAGGTCGAGCGTCGGCTCGCCTACTCCGACGTGCCGATCGCCGAGGGCCGCCGGGTTCGGGTCGTCGAGCATGCTGGCACGCGGGTCAAGGTCATCGCCGACTGAGCACGCGACGCGCGAACCCCTGCAACACCCGCTGTTCCACCTGAACGCACGAAAGGACCCCCATGCTCGATCCCGTCACGATCCAGGTCATCTCGACCATCGCGATCGTCATCGCGTTTCTCTCCCTGATCGTCTTCATCGCACGCCGCATCCGCCGCGTGCCGCCGAACGAGGCGCTCGTCATCGTCGGTCGCGGCGCCGGCCGGGCAACGCACGGCGAACCGGTCACGGGTCAGCGTGTCGTGATCGGCGGTAGAACGTTCGTCTGGCCCGTCCTCCAGCAGGGCTTCGCGATCTCGCTCGAGCAGCGCCAGATCGGCATCACGGTCGAGGGCGTCGACAAGAACCGCATCAAGATCGCCATCAAGGCGTCGATCAACTTCAAGGTGAGCGGCACCGAGGAGGGCGTGCGCCGCGCCGCCCAGCGGTTCCTCTCCCAGCAGGGGCTCCTCACCGAGATCATCAAGGAGTCGCTCGAAGGCTCGCTCCGCTCCATCGTCGGCGACATGACGATCGAGCAGATCATCTCCGATCGCAAGAGCCTCTCCGACCGCGTGGTCGCCGAGACCAAGGCCGACCTCGTCGAACAGGGCCTGCAGGTCGACCTCCTGAACATCTCCGACATCTCGACGCCCGGCAGCGACTACCTCGCGAACCTCGGTCGCGCCGAGGCCGCGCGCGCGCGCCAGGTCGCCGAGGTCAGCGAGGCGGAGGCCGCGCGGGCGAGCGAGTTCGCGCGCATCGAGGCCGCCGAGCAGATCGCGGAGCGCCAGAAGGCGTTGAGCCTCAAGCAGGCCGCAATCAAGGCCGAGACCGATCGTGCCAACGCCGAGGCCGAGGCGTCGGGCCAGCTCGCGAAGGCCGAGCAGGACAAGCTCGTCGCTGTGCAGGAGCGCGACGCGCTCTCCGAGCAGGCCCTCGTCATGCAGGAGCGCCTCGACATCGACGTGCGCAAGCCCGCCGAGGCGGAGGCGTACGCGGAGGTCCAGCGTGCGACCGCGCAGCGCGACGCCTCGAACGCCTCCACCGAGGCCGAGGCATATAAGCGCACGAAGATCGCCGAGGCGAACAAGGTCGCCGCCGTGCAGGATGCCGAGGCCGCGGCGACCGCCGTGCGCGTGTCGGGCGAGGCGGAGCGCGACCGCCAGGTGGCACTGGCCGCCGGTCTCCGCGCCGAGGGCGAGGCGCGCGCCGCCGCCATCCAGGCCGAGGGCGTCGCCGGCGCGGCCGCGACCGACGCGAAGGCTGTCGCGCTCGAGAAGTACGGCGAGGCCGCCCTCGCGCAGGAGATCATCTCGCGCCTGCCCGAGATCATCCGCGCCGCCGCGGAGCCGATCGGCAACATCGACACCCTCACCGTCGTCTCGACCGACGGCGCCAGCGCCATCACGAAGACCGTCGGCCAGGTGTTGGGCGAGGGTACCGAGGTCGTGAAGTCGCTCACCGGCCTCGACGTCCACTCGATCCTCGCCGGGCTCGCCGGAGGCAAGCTCGTGCAGGCCGAGCTCGCGAAGGACTGAGCCGACCCGGCGGGCCGGTCGGAATTCGCGATTCCGGCCGGCCCGCCGAGGTCTTGCCCGTCCGTGTCGGCCTCTGCGGCACCGAGGAGCGTCCCGGCGCAGCACTACCTTCAGACACCGAACTGACTCAGTCGGTGAACGTCATCGGGTCTCCTCCACGACCATGACAGCGCCAGCCGGCACGGTGATGGGCGCCTCATAGGCAACTCCAGTGAGCAAGTCCGTGCCGTGGGCCTGAACGGACAGCTGCACGTCGCTGTGGTTGATGACGAAGAGGTATGAGCTGGATGCCCCAACCCGACGCACGACCTCGAGCCCGGTCTCGATATCGGCTATCGGGCGGATCCCGGCGAGGGCGAGCATGTCGTCCACGAGCGCGAGTAGGTCCGCGTCGTCGGGTCGGGTAGCCAGGTAGGTCGCACTGCCCGAGCCCCGCTGATTGCGGGTCAAGGCGGGAACACCGCGCAACTCGCCTGTGGAGTACGACGCAAGCACCTCGGCGCCGCGCACTTCGAGCAGTTCCGTCCAGGCGCTGGCGGACCATCCGTTGTCCACTTCGACCGACTGGTCGGGCAGCAGTGGGAAGAACTCGTCGACGAAGATGCCCAGCACGTCGCGGAAACCCCCGGAATAGCCGCCCGTGATCACGCGGTTGTGCTCGTCGACGATTCCCGAGAGGTAACTCACAAGGGCGTGCCCGCCAGCGTCGACGAACGCGGTCACCGCTGTGGCAGTTCTCGCGTCAGCGAGGAACAGGGTGGGCACGACGAGCAGGTCGAAGTCGTCGAGGCGGTCGTGAGGATGGATGACCTCGACGGCGATCCCTCGGGCGGTCAGTGCACGATGCATCGCGAGAGGAAGGTCGATGTAGTCGATGGCCTGCGAGCCCTTGCGAGTGGAGCGCCAGGCGTACGCGGCATCCTGGTCGAAAAGGATCGCAACACGTCCGCGCTCGACTCTGCTTCCGACGACCGGCGCGAGCGCGCGCAGGGAGGCACCGAGCTGCTCCACCTCGCGAAAGACCTTCGACTCGGTGCCAGCGTGGGTCAGGATGCCGGAGTGAAACTGCTCCGCTCCCGCAGTCGACATGCGCCACTGGAAGAAGAGCGCGCCATCGGCGCCGCGTGCGATGTGGGCGAGACTGTTCCTCGTCAGCTCACCCGCTGACTTGGCGCGGTTGACCTGCTGCCAGTTCACTGCGCTCGTCGAGTGCTCGATCAGCAGCCAGGGTCGCCCCCCGGCCATCCCGCGGACTCGGTCGGCGCTGAAGGAGAGCTCACTGTCGCGGTGCGGGTCGGCTGAGATCGTGTAGTGGTCGTTCGCGACGAGGTCGACCTCCTTCGCCCAGCGTGCGTAGTCGTCAACCCCGGGGTTGTTCATGACCATGAAGTTGGTCGTGATCGGAATGTTCGGTGTGAGTTCGCGAAGCAGGTCTCGCTCGGCGCAATAGTGGCCCAGCAGGGCATCGGAGGTGAAGCGCTCGAAGTCGAGCAGCAGTCCCGGGTTGTGGTGCGTGCGGGCGTGGCGAGGCGGAAGCACCTGGCCGAAGGAGGTGTAGTGGTGGCCCCAGAATGCTGTTCCCCACGCGGCGTTGAGCGCTGCGATGTCGGAGTACCTCTCGGCGAGCCAGGCCTGCCAGGCGACCGCGGTCTCGTCGCTGTAGCACCGCGCGTTCTCATTGCCGATCTCGTTGCTGACGTGCCAGAGCCTCAGCGCGGGGTGCGTTCCATATCGCTCGGCGAGCGCACGCACCATCCTCAGGGCGTATCGCCTGAAGGTGGCGGAGTTCGGGCTCCACGCGAGCCGACCTCCCTGTGACGTGCGCACGCCGAACTCATCGACCGTCGCGATCTCCGGATGCGCCCGCATCAGCCACATGGGAGGGGCGGCGGTGGGCGTGGCGAGGTTCACGCCCACGCCATTCTCGTGCAGGAGGTCCATGACGCGGTCGAGCCATCCCCACTGGAACTCGCCGTCGGCGGTCTCGAGCAACCCCCAGGAGAAGACCCCGAGGTTGACGGAATTGACTCCCGCGCGACGCATGAGCGCCACGTCTTCCAGCCACACGTCTTCGGGCCATTGCTCGGGACTGTAGTCGCCGCCAAGAGCGAACCCGTCGGCGATCCAGGGAAACTGCCTCGGCTCCGACAGGTCGTCCGAGTGGGAGGTGAACTGCGTGGTCATTTCGTGAAGCGCTCCAGTAGCTCGGTTGGAAAGTCGTCCCACACGGTGGATCCAGGCGCATCCTGCCAGAGCTCCGGGCTCGGCCGGAGGCGTTCCAGCTGAGCCCAGAGTTCGTCGGGGATGGGCTGAGTGGCGAGCGTCATCGTGCGTGCAAGTTGGGCGGATGAATTGATGCCGACGACCGTGGACGAGACACGCGGATCGCGCATGCTGAACTGCAGCGCTGCCGCAGGGAGGGGCACTCCCGCCTCCTCGGCGGCTCGCCCCATCGCGGCGATCGCGGCGATCATCGCGGGCGAGGCGGGCCGGTACGCATAGGACGTCACCGGGGCTGGCCACTTGGCCAGCGGCGCCGATCCGTAGGGCGCAGCGTTGAACACCGTGACGCCGGCCTCGGATGCGAGGTCGAGCAGGCGGTCCGCGGAGCGATCGACGAGTGTGAAACGGTTGTGCGTGATGACCGCATCGAAGAGGCCCGATTCGACGTATTTCTCAAGCATGCGGGCGGGGCCGCCTGAGATTCCGATTCGCTCGGCGCTCCCCTCGGTCTTCATGCCCACAAGCGCCTCGACGGCGCCGCCGGCGGAGAACGCTTCGGTGTAGCTCATCGATTCCGGGTCGTGAAGGTACAGGATGGGGATGACGTCCATTCCCAGTCGAGCGCGTGATTCGTCGAGCGAGCGGCGCATCCGATCGCCGGAAAACGAGCCGGTGATCGGGTCGCGATCGAGTTTGGTAGCGACAGTCACCGCCTCGGGGGCGCTGTCGCCGAAGTGACGGATGGCATTGCCGATGAGTTGCTCGCTCAGGCCGCCGCTGTACTCGTTCGACGTGTCGATTGCGCGCAGAAGAGGCGCGGTGGAGCCAGCGAACACCGCCGCGAGCACCGCAGCAGGGTCGTCACCACGGGCCATGGCAGATCCGAACGCGGAGGTACCGAGCGTGAGCGCCGAGAGATCGGTAGTCACATCATCCCTTCAGGCTGCCGCTGATGAGGTCGAGTTTCCAGTAGCGCTGGAGGAACAGCATGATCGCGATGAGAGGTACGACAGACAGCAGGGCGCCCATGATGGCGAGGCTGTAGAGGGCTGGTGACCCTGTGCCGCGGTTGAGAAGCAGGTACAGCCCGGTTGTGAGGGGGAACTTGGACTCGTCGCTCAGCATGATGAATGGCAGTAGGAAGTTGTTCCAGATGCCGATGAACTGGAGCATGAACACCGTCACCAGGCCCGGAACCATGATCGGAAGGGCGACGGAACGGAACGTGCGGAATTCGCTCGCGCCATCGATCCGAGAGGCCTCGACGAGTTCCTCAGCGATCGAGCCCTGCGCGTAAATGCAGGCGAGGTAGATGCCGAACGGGTTGATGATGCTCGGCAGCAGCACTGACCAGTACGTATTCGCCAGACCCACCTGTGACACCAGCAAGTACTGCGGAATAGCGAGCGTGATCTGCGGCAGCAGCACGCCCGCGAGCAGCACCGCGAACACGAGCTGGCGCCCGCGGAACCGGTAGCGCGCCAGGGCGTAGCCGGCCGATGCGGAGACCAGCGTGGACAGGAGGGCACCGCCCCCGGCGAAGATGAGGCTGTTGCCCGCCCACTGCCAGAACTGGCCGCCCCCGTAACTGGACAGGTCCACCAGGTTGTCGATGAACCCGCTGCCCGGGATGAACGAGAACGTGGTGAACAACTCGCCGGGGGTCTTAGAACTTGCGGTGATCACCCACACCAGGGGAATCAGCGTGTAGAGCGCCCCGATGAGAAGCAGAGCGGTGGGGATGACGCGGACGTCTCGGCGTCGGTGGGTGGGGATGACACGGATGTCTCGGCGATCGCGGGTGGGGATGACTCGGTCGTCTTTGCGATCGCGGGTGGCCTGCGCCGTTGTGGTCATGATGCTCACTTGCTCTCGTCGAAGGTGCGCCGCTGGAGCAGTCGGAGGAGCCCGATCGAGATTACGAGGGTGCCGAGGGCCAGTACGACGGACATGGCTGCGGCGCCGGAGACATCATCGAGACCGAATGCATCGCGGTGCACCTTCATCAGGGGGAAGAAGGAGTGGGAGATCGCGTTCGAGAGCGACCTCAGCGTGGCGGGTTCGGAGTATGCCTGCAGCGTCGCGATGAGGGAGAAGAGCAGCGTGAGGATCAGGGCCGGGGAGAGCAGCGGGACTTTGATCCGCCACGCGATCTGCCATTCGTCGGCACCGTCGATCTTCGCGGCTTCGTAGATCTCGCTCGGGATCGAACGCAGCGCTGTGTACAGCACGATCATGTTGAATCCGACTCCTGCCCAGATCGCGATGTTCGCAAGCGATCCGTAGATCGTCGAGGAGTTCAGGAAGTCGACGGTCGGAAGCCCCACCGCTTGCAGCACGAAGTTGAAGGGACTTGTGCTGGGCAGGTACATGAACCCCCAGAGGAGCGTGGCGATCACACCGGGGACGGCATAGGGAACGAAGATCGCGGTCCGCGAGAATCGCGTGAATCGCACTCGCGGCGAGTCGAGCAGGAGCGCGAATGCGAGTGCAAGGCCAAGAGTCAGCGGTACGGAGATGATCCCGAAGACAGCAAGCCTGCCGAGTGAGGCGAGCAGTTCGGGGTCGGTCAGTGCGTCGATGTAACTCTCGAATCCGACGAACACCTGGCGTCGAATGCCAAATGCTCCTCCATCGACCTTCAGCTGCACGAAGCTGAGGTAGATCGCATAGGCGATGGGGACGAGAAGAAAGAGAGTGAAGAGCACGACAGCAGGGCTGAGGAACACCCACGGCGCGAGACGGGGTCGAGACCCGCGCCGCTGGGGCCGCACTGGTGCTGTGATGTGCTGGGTTGTCATGTCTCTGCTTTCGTTGAGCGCGATCGGTGGCGGCACGGGCGGACTGCACGCCGAGCCGCCACCGACTGAAAGCGCTACTTGACTGTGAAGCCGGACTTTTCGAGGTCGGAGACCACTGCGTCCTGCGTCTTGTCGAGCACGTCGCTATAGGAACCCTTCGAGGCAGTGGCCGCCTTGATTCCGTCGCTGTAGGTGTCGAACGCAACCTGCACGTTCGGCCCCCAGGTAACGGGTGCCGTGTCCGCCGCGACGCCCGCAGCGAACGTCCAGAAGTCGGTCTGGCCGCTCACGAGCGACGGCACCGGCTGATCGGCGAGGGCATCCTGACCCGCGATCGACGCGGGGAACAGCCCGCCCTTGCTGATGAGTTCGGTGGAACCCTCCTCCGAACCATTGAGCCACTGCAGGAACTGCACCGCCTCCTTCGGGTGATCAGAGGACTTGGTCACGAGCACCGACGAACCACCCATCAGTCCGACCTGGGTCTCGCCGTCCCACGACGGCATCGGCGCCGCGGCCCAGAGGCCGGCAGTGTCGGGAGCCACCGACTCCATCACGCTGGGAGCCCACACCCCGGCGGTCCAGCTGAGCAGGGTGCCATCGTTCATCATCGTGTTCCACTCGGGAGTGAAGAAGTGCGTCGTGTCGGCGTAGCCGCTCTCGACGAGGTCCTGCCAGAAGGTCGCAACCCGCTGCGATTCCGAGCCATTGATATCGACGGACCAGGACTCGCCATCTGTCGACCACCACTCCGCCCCGAGAGGCTGCGTGTATGCGGCGAAGGTCGACGCGTCATCCGGGTAGCCACCCAGGAATGAGTTCGGGGCGACCTCCTTGACCCGCTTGGCGAGGGCGGCGTACTCGTCCCATGTCGTGGGTGGCGTGAGACCGTACTGCTCGAACAGGTCGGCGCGGTAGACGAAGATCATGGGCCCGATGTCCTGCGGCACTCCATACACTCCGTCGCCTACCGTGACGAGGCTCATGGCGCCGCTGGAGAAGTCGGAGCTGAAGCCGTCGGCGTACTGGCTGATGTCGGCTGCCACATCACTCACGACGAGGTTGGGGAGTTTCTGGAACTCGGCCTGCGCCATGTCCGGACCCTCGCCGGCGCGCTCAGCGGCAAGAAGCTTGGCGATCATGTCGTCGGCGCCAGCGGCCTCGGTGACCTTGACCTGGATGTCGGGGTGCTCAGCGTTCCAGACATCCGCCATCTCCTGAATGTTGGGCGCCCAGGTCCAGTAGTCGAGGGTGACGGGGCCGGAAGAGGCTTCTTCGGCACCGCCGGCACAGCCGGTGAGGACGAGTGCAGAGGCCGCGAGGGCGGCGACGGATATTGCGCGGAAGGTGTGCTTCATGGGTGCGTGCTACTTCCTTGTAGTGGCGGTGACGCCCGGTGTGCTGTGGGAACGAGTGTTTTCGAGGACTGGGGCCGATGAGGACTGCCCTGTCCTTCGTGTACTCTCGCGTGTGCGTTTATTTTGTGCTCTCATGAAACAATATGTCAAGGGGCGCAACAAATGCCTTCCGTATGAGCGGAAGCTGCCCAGTATCGAGCCCCTCAGACGACCCTGCGAATCGCGCTGACCGCCGCCGCCCAGGCGTAGTCGGCAAAGGAGAAGTCGCGGACCTCGATCTCCGAACGCACGGATGCGGGGTCCAGCCTTTCGGCAAGTGCGACGTCCATCGCCGACATGCCGACACGAGCTACGGCCAGACCCTCGCCCGTCACGATCACTTTCTCAGGATCGATGACGTTCAGGAGCTGAGCAATGACGACACCGAGCGCGTATCCGGCATCGTCGAGCGCATTCTGCGCCGCAACGTCGCCTGCGGCGGCCCGCTCGAGGACACGCTCAAGACTGGTTTCGGCCGCGTTATGAAGGATCGCGGGGATCGTGACGTAGGCGGACGCACACCCGACGTGGCCCCGGTCGCACGTCGGGCCGCTGTCCCGCACAGGGATATGACCGACTTTGCCGGGATGCCCGTGCGAGCCGCGTACGAGCTCGCCGTTGACGACGATGCCCGCACCGATGCCCGCACCCAGCCCAATGAGTACGAGGGAGCTGCGCCCCATCCCCGCTCCGAACCAGTGGTGCGCGGCGGTGAGGGCCTGCACGTCGTTGCTGATCGCGATCGGCAGGCCGGTCTCCGCCTCGACCAGAGACCCGAGGGGCACGTCGTCCCACCCGAGGAAGTGCGATCCCACGACGACCGAGCGCCTGCGCACTTGTTCGACGTCGCCGGCCAGGCACACACCCACGGATGCCAGCCGAGGGTGGGCGGCGTTGAAGCCCCTGACAATCTCCGCTATCTGGGCGACCACGTCGGGCACGTAGCGAGAGACAAGCGACCGCTCCTCGGTCTCGATGACGTTGGCCTGGAGGTCGGTCACCACCGCGTACAACGCTTCACCAGTGAGCTTCACGCCCGCGAACTGGGCCGCACTCGGCTCGAGATTCATGATCTCCGACGGGCGTCCACGCCCGTTCGGAGCATTCATCTCGCCCTCCGTCAGAAGTCCGAGCGCAACGAGATCTCGTGCGAGGCGGGTGAGACTCGTGCGGGACAAGCCCGTGCGGCGAGCAAGCTCAGCGCGCGAGGCCGAACCGTTGATGAGTACCTCGAGGAGCACAGTCCTTTGGGCGTCGTGGAGATCCGGCCAGGCCCATGCGGGCTCACCGGGGGAATCGACCATGAGGGGAGCCTACTGTCGTGAGCCGGCCTGTGGCTCTGGTGGAACGCCCCCGCGACGGCGTCGACCGGTCGTCATTTGGCGAACATGAAGAGGGGGTGTGCGTGGTCCCGTCCTTCAGGGTCACCGTGAGCTCCCGGCATCCCTTGAAGGACTTGTCGGTCTTCCACTTGTAGACGTAGGTGCCGTCGTAACTGAGCGAGGTTCCCCCTGCGGTGGCCGTCTCCTCGAGGGCGTCGACCGGGAACGCCGCCTCGCAGCTGACCGCTCTCGATGTCGGTGAACCGCCGGCAAGGATATCGAGGCCCATGTCACCCCCGAGGGTGAACCTCACCGGGACGATTGCACCCGCCTTGACCGAGTTGTACACGGACGTGCCGTCGGGAAGGGCGTTGTCAATCGGCGCGAAGAAGCCCGCCCAGTCGTACTGCACCGTAACGGAGAAGCTGCCCGTTCCGGTGTTGCCTGCGGCATCGGTCGCCGTGCAGGTGACCACTGTGTTCCCAACGGGGAACACCGAGGGCGCTTCTGCATCGCAGGCGACGCTCACGGCGTCGTCTACGTCATCAACGACCGTCGCCGAGTCGAACGACACCGTCGCCCCGTCGATTCCGTGGCGACTGCGACGATGTCGTCCGGCACGGTCACCGTCGGCGCCACGAGGTCCTTGACCTCGTACGCGCGCGTCATGACGGCACGGTTCCCTGCGTCGTCCACGGCGGTCGCGGTCAGCGTATGGCTGCCCAGCGCCGTGTCGTAGCCGTCGATGGTGCAGCTGCGGATGCCGCTGGTGGCGTCCGAGCCTTCGCAGGTCGGCGGCGGGGGTACGTCACCGTACGCGACATCACCCTCCGGCCCGCCGACGAGCCCGACCTCCGGCTCAACACGGTCGATGCGGACCATCAAGAGCTCCACACCCGACGAGTTGCCGAAGCGATCCGTTGCCCGATAACGGAACTCGTGTGCACCGTCCTCCTCGATTGCGAAGGGTTCGGAGTACTCGTTCCATTGACCGCCCGCCCAGTACTCGACGAGCGGGTCGGGGTCGATGTTGTCGCCGGCATCGACGGAGACATCGACTGCGGATCGGTACCACCCGTTCTCGCCGAGGACCACCTCATCGTCGGCCGCCGCCGACACCCCCGGCGCAACCGTGTCCGGAGTGCTGATCAGCCAGAGGTCGGCGATCGACGCGTCGTAGTACTGGAACGGCGCGTTCGTGGCCGGGTACACGAACTTCACGGTGACGGAGCCGTCGTGGTTCAGTGCGCCCGGATCGGTGACGAGGACCTGGTGGTCGGACGTGCCCGGCCCTCCCGCCGAACGCACCAGGTTCACGTGTCGGACGAGGACGTCGTCGACGTAGATGTCGTAGTCCTTGGTTCCGGCGGAGTTCCAGGTCTCGCGCATGCGGAGGAGGAGTGGCCGCCCCGCGGGCACGTCGACCCGGGCCGAGAACCACGAGCCCGGTGTGTTGTTGTGCGAGTACCGTCGCGTGAAGCCGGCCTCGGAGCTGCTTCCACTCGTCGGCGACCCAGTGACCGCGTGGGCGACCTCGGACGCGACCTCACCGAAGTCGACGTGGTCGGCGACCGGCTCCGTGGGCGGGACGCTGATCGCGGGCACGGTGACCTGCGTCTGCGCCTCGGCGAGGGCGGCCCCGCGATCCATGAGCGCGATACTGACGGGATACGTGCCAGGAGGGCTGTCGAGGGGGAAGAAGACCGGCACTCGCACCGTCGCGCTCACCCCGGCATCGATCCGAGTCGGAGGCGACGGAGTGGACGACCACCCGTCCGGAGCGGTGGGTACTGCTCGAACGTGAGCCGGAGACGGCGAGCAGCCATTGGCGACGGTGGCGAGCACGGACGTAACGCCGGAGCCCGGCGGCTCCGCGGAGATGCTCGTGATCGAGACATCCGCCCTGACCTCCACCCATCCGGCGACCGTCGAACGATGCCGGAGGTCGCCTGTGCCCGTGGTGTAGGTCAGGTCGAGTTCGGCGTCGTACTGGCCGACTCGGGCCGTGGCCGGGATCGGCATATCAAACCCGAGCTGCACTTCTTCGCCCGCGGCGACCGCGTCGCCGTCGATCTGCACCAGGCCGTCAGCCAGCCCGTCGATGACCAAGGTTCCCGAGATCGAGTCGATCGGCTCGATCCGTCGTTCTTCACGGTGATGACGCCGTGCGCGACCTCCCGAGCGCGACGGATCCGGATACGGCCGGCAGCGTCGTCCAAACGCCGATGACCGCCGTAATGCTCGACTGGAGCGCGAACTCGATCGACTCGAGCTGCGCGTCCAGCGCCACGGCGAGGTCCTCGCCGATACCGGAATCACCGAGCCGCGTGCGCAGACCCTGAGCAGACGCCTGGGCGTCGCGAGCGGTGCCACGGCTCCTGAAGCGATTGCCGGCGATCAGCTCCTTCAGTGCGGTTCGCACCGACTCGGCGGCCGCGTTCGGTCTCCTCCGCCAGATGCGTGCGGTCGGCATCGCTGAGGCCACCCGCGTCCGCGACCGCCGACGCGAACTCCTCGAGCCGGTCGAGGATCGTGATCGTCGCCGACTCACGGTCGGACGTGGCGAACGAGTACGTGCCGGATCCGACGGTCACGACAGTGAGCCCACGGTCACTGTTCCGCGTGACGCTGAGCACGGCCGTCGACGGAGTCGAGCAGCTGTGTCGCCCTCGGTGACGGCCCGCCGACTCGTGGATGGGATGCGCACCTCGGCGGTGGTGTTGACCGGGACGGTCGACATTCAGTCCCAGGCGCCCATCGACGAGCTTCCATGCGCTCGAAGAGCGTGCCGTAGACGGTGTCGATCTGGCCGGATGCCTCGGTCAGCCCGCCGCCGGACGGGGCTCGATGATGCTGCTGCGGTAGCCCGGCTCCTCGATCCTGATGCCGCCGATGTTCTGGTGCATCCAGTCGGCCACGGCGCCGTACGCGTAGTGGTTGAACGAGTTCATGTCCACGGGGCCGAACGACCGTCGGGCTGAATCGAGTTCCAGCGCTCCCAGATCGTCGTCGCGCCTTTGGATATCTCGTAGCCCCATGACGGATAGGTCTCCTTGAGCAGCATCGTGTACGCCAGGTCGTCACGGCCGATGTTGCTGAGCGCAGGGAGGAGCCATGGCGTGCCGACGAAGCCTGTGCGCAGGTGGTTGTCCGTGGTGGCCAGCTTGGCGACGAACTTCTCCCCCGCCTTCCGATGCAGCTCCGCGTCCGTGATGAGGCCCATGCCGAGGGCAAGCGCATAGCCGGTCTGGCGAGTTGCCCGCCACGGTTCCATCGGGCGCGACGTACGCGGCGGTGAAGGCGTTGCGCACGTCCTCGTACAGGGCCGCGTACTCGGCCGCCTCGGCGTCGTGCCCGATCGCTGCCGCCATCTCGGACATCATCCGCACGTCCTGAGCCCAGGCGGCCGTTCCCAGCACGCCCTGGTTCGAGGGGTCGTCCAGGTGCAGCCAGTCACCCGAGAACCACGTGGCTCTGCCCGGCTCGAGGTGGTCCGTGCCGGCGCTGGCCCTGGCGTAGTCGAAGAACTTCTTCATCGCCTCCTAGTTGTGCTCGACCACCTGCGGTTGCCGTGGCGTTCCACAGCGAGTACGGAACGGTGATGATGCGTCCTCCCAGCGCACACCGGTCTCGCTGAATGCGCCGTTGGTCGACGGCACGACGGACGGGATGGATCCATTGGCCTTCTGCTCGTCGCGGACGTCGACCATCCACTTGCCGAGGAAGGAGCGCGTGTCGAACAGGTACCCGGCCGTCGGGGCGAAGATGTTGATGTCTCCCGTCCAGCCGAGCCGCTCGTCACGGGCCGGCGTGTCGGTCGGGATCGAGAGGAAGTTGCCGCGAGCTCCCCACGAGACGTTGCTGAGAAGCTGATTGAGCATCCCGTTGGAGGTCTCCAGCGTTCCGGTGCGGCGCAGGTCGGATCCCCACACGACGCCCTTCACGTCCGCGGCCGCGGGCGGCTGGGAGAGCCCGGTCACCTCGATGTACCGGAAGCCGTGCTGGGTGAAGGTCGGCCGGTAGGTGATGGTTCCGTCGGCTGCGAACGTGTAGTAGTCCGTCGCGAGTGCCGCCCGGAGGTTCGCGGTGTACAGCGTGCCGTCCGGGTTGAGCACCTCCGCGTGGCGGAGCTTGACCGTCTCTCCGGCCTTGCCGGTGATGGTCACGCGGGGTACGCCGACCATGTTCTGGCCGAGGTCATAGACCCTGACACCGGCGACCGGCTCGGTCACGGCAATGGCGTCCAGGACCTCCGTCTCGCGGACGGGTTCATCGGGCTGGGGCGCGAGCTTCGCGGTGTCGGAGGTCAGCTCACGCACCGGAGTCCATTCGCCGCCCAAGTCGTAATCACCCTCGGACCACCCGGGTCGCTCGTAGCGGGCATCGTAGGTCTCGCCGAGCTGGTTGTCCGTCGCGACGAAGGGACCAGCGGCCCACTTCCAATCGGTGTCGGTGTCGACCCACTGGGTCGATCCGTCGGTGTAGGTGATCTTCAGCCGTGCGACGACCGAGAGGTCGCGGCCGTACTGGTGCTTGCCTGCGAGGCCCACCTTGCCGGCCCACCAACCGTCGCCGACGGCGGCCCCGAACCCGTTGGTGCCCAGACTGCACGAGGTCGGTGACATCGTACGTCTGGGACTGGATCCGCTTGGCGTACTCGGTGTAACCGGGGGCGAGGAACTGGTCTCCGACCTTCTCGCCGTTGAGGGAGAGCTCGTACACGCCGTGAGCCGAGGCGTACACCCGGGCGCTCGCGACGGTCTTGGCCGGGTCCACCTCGAACGACGTCCTCAGCAGCGGGGCGTTCAGCTCGCCGGTCTTCAGCTGGACGTCAGCCCCTCCCGATACCGTCACCCGGCCATCGGCGTAGGTCCCGCCGGTGAAGGGGTTGCCCTCGGAGAACGCCGGGTTGGCCAGGACCGTCCCGTCGGCTTTCGTGACCGTGATCGAGCTCACGGTGACCGACTCGCCGCCGAACGTGCGCAGGCCGACGCCACCCGAGGCGAAGTTCGTCACGGAGCGGGTATCCACGACCGTGCCGTCGAGCGTCGTCTCGATCGTGTTGCCCGTCGCCGTGAAGCTCAGACGGTGCACGCCATTGAGGAGCGAGTCACGTGTGAATCCGAACGGACGAAGGTCGACCTCGCCGAGGAGGCTGTAGCCGCCGTTCACACGCAGGTGCGGTCGCAGGCGCGGCACCGAGGTGGTCGTGGTTCCCACGTTGAGCTGCCACATGTAGGCGTTGTTGGAGTCCGCTGCACGCAGGAAGGTGCCGAAGGCCTCGCTGTTCACGTCGAAGTCCAGGGTGGTCGTGTAGTCGGTCCATGCCGAGTATGCGGCGGCACTGCCGATCCACTTCGCATCGCCCCAGTCGTCCGCCGTGAGCAGGCCGGTCTCGAATGAGGCCGGTTCGCTCCATTCAGCCTGGGTGCCGTCGCCGTCCCAGATCCGGACGCGCCAGAAGTACTCGGTTGCGGCGGTGAGGTCGGGTCCGCCGTACGCGACGTCGACCTGCTCGCTCGACTGGATCTTCCCGCTGCTCCATACGTCCGTCTCGCCCGGCCCGGATCCGACCTGGATCTCGTAGGCGGACTGCACGGTGCCGCGTTCGGAGGCTTCGATTGCCCATCCGAACACGGGGGCAGCGCCAGGAATGCCGAGCGGGTCGATACGCCCATTGGTCGTCAGCGCTCTCGCGCTCAACTCGCCGGCCGCCGACGCCGGTGCGCCGTCGATCAGGAGCAATCCGGAGATCAGGGTGGCAGCCGCAGTCATCAGGGCGAGGAATCTCCTTGGGACGAATGGCCGTTGAACAGTCGTATCGCTCGTCATTGAGGAACCCCTCGGTACGGCCCGTCATTGGGCAAGCCTATGCGGATGAAACGTATCACCCGCGTTGAGAGACGCTAGGCCACTCACGTCGCCGGCGTCAAGCGCGAGCTGCCGGCCTTCGACGAGAACGTCCGCCGGCTCGAGGCGGCGCACGCCGCCCGGTCCAGCTCGGGGGCCAAACGCCGCGGCCCCACCCGCGATGCTCCCCGCCAGACCTCAGCCTCGTACCGGGCCAGCCAGGCATGCACGAGTCACCCGGGCTTTGGTGGAGGGGGCGAGTGGGGTTGGCCACGATGCCTCCTCGAAGCCGAGCCCGGGGACATTGACCCGGCGTTACCTCGCGCTCGCCTGCCGGGCGCCCGCAGAGGGTGCGAAGCTCCGAAGGTGCATCAGTCTACGCGATATTCGTAGGCCTGGAATCGACGAGACTGATAGAGTGGAGGCCTGACCGACCAAGGGAACACAGCAACGTGTCAGACCAGGCCCCGCTCTCCCGACTCGATCTCAACCTGCTCGTGTCGCTCGACGCGCTACTCACCGAGCGCAGCGTCACCCGCGCCGCCGAGCGCCTGCATTTGAGCCAGCCGGCGCTCAGCGCGTCCCTCGCCCGACTGCGGACGCACTTCAACGACCCGATCCTCGCGAGGACGGGCAACAGCTACGAGCTCACGCCGCTCGCGTCCCGCCTCTCCGAGCACACCGCGGCGGCGCTGGATGCTGCGCGGCGGGTGTTCGAAAGCCAGGCGGAATGGGACCCGAGCCAGTCGACACGCGAGTTCGCGATCTACGGCTCGGACTACAGCCTCGCCACCACCGGCCGACGCCTGGCATCACTCGCGGCCGGGCGCGCGCCAGGGGTGCGCTTCCGGTTCATGGTGCACAACCAGCAGATCGTCGAGGACGCCGTGAATCGGCTGCGCGGCGCCGACGGCCTACTCATGCCGCACGGGTTCCTCACCGACCTGCCCTACACCGACCTCTTCACCGACACCTGGGTCATCATCGCCGCTGCGGACAACCCCGCCATCGGCGCTACCGTCACCCTCGACGACATCGCCCGCCAGCCGTGGGTGTTCACCTACCAGTCGCGGTCGGCGTTCACGTCGGCGACTCGGCAGATCCAGCAGCTCGGCATCGAGCCGCACGTCGAGGCCGTGGTCGAGAGCTTCCTCGCCCTGCCGATGTTCATCGCGGGCACCGATCGGCTCGCGCTCGTCCAGGCGGGCCTGGCCGAGTACGCGCGAAACACGGGCGACGTGCGCGTGTACGAGCCGCCGTTCGACGCGACGCCCATCCACAACGCGATGTGGTGGCATCCGGTACATCGGCGCGACCCCGAGCACGAGTGGCTGCGCGCACTCGCCGCGGAGGCGACGAGCGACCTGAACGTCGAAGCGGCGTGAGCGCGCGACATCCGGGATCACCTGTTCCCGGATGCCGCGCAGCACCTCTCGATCAGCGCGAGGCGATCACGTCGGCTTCTTCGACGGGTGCCGATACCGCCGCCGTTCGGCGCAGCTGGAGGCCGAGGCCTACGGCCACGAGCGCGCAGGCGACGCCGACGATGCCCACGGCGATCGGGAGCCCTCCGGCGGCCGCGACGAGCGCGCCGATCAGGAGCGGGGTGAGGAACTGGCCGAAGAAGAACACCGCATTCCACCAGCCCGTGGCCCGCCCGCGCTCCTCGAACCGGATGCCTGACAGCGCCCACGTGAGCATCGACGGAAGGAGCACGCCCGACCCGAAGCCGGCGATGACTGCACCGGCCACGACGCCGGGCACGCCGCCGGCGACCCAGATGACGATCATGCCCAGCGACTGCAGGCCGAACGCGAGCGGGAGCACGAACCGGTGCCCGCGTCGTACCAGCCGGGGGAAGCTGAACGCGCCGGCAGCCGTGACGAGCGAGGCGGCCGCGGCCACCGCGCCGATGGTGGCGGTGTCGGCCGCGTCGACGCCGTTCTCCACGAGGAGGTAGCTGGTCTCGATGAGCATCACGTAGAACGTGAACCCGCCGAACAGCCCGACCACGAGCGGCAGCCGCAGCTGCCGCCACGGCACGGGCGCGCGACCCGCGGAGGCCACGTGCGCGTCGGTCGCGTCGCCGCGGCCGGGCTCCCAGAGCAGGAAGGTCATCGGCACCGCGATGAGAATGCTGATGCCATAGACCCAGAACGGCGTGTGCCACCCGCCGACGCCGAGCGCGCCGCCGAGGACGATGAAGACCGTCGCCGCCAGCGTGGTGGCCACGGTCTGCAGGCCGAGGTACTTGTTGCGCTGCTTCTCCTCGTGGAAGTAGTCCACGATCAGCGTGGTGCACACGGTCATGATGGCCGCCTCGGTGATGCCGACGCCGACCCGGGTGAGCAGGATCAGCTGCAGCGACTCCAGGTAGGCGGGCGCCGTTCCCACGAACGCGTACGCCACCATGGCGATGATCAGCAGGCCCTTGCGGCCCAGTCGGTCGACGATCTGGCCGGCGAACGGCGCGAAGATCGCGATCATGAGCGCCGGGATCGCGACGATCATGGGCACGAGCACCTCGGCGCCCGACTCGTCGGCGAAGACGGCCGAGAGCTGCGGGAGGATCGGCGTGATGAGCACGGCGCCGAGCACCGGCAGGCAGCTGCCGGCGAGCAGCAGCACCGCCTGCCAGATGCCGGCCTTCCGGGCCGTGGCGCGGGGCGCCGCGAGGGATGGGTTCGCCATTGAATCTCCTTGGGGTGGGGGTGGGGTGACGGGCCCGTCAGGGGCGCGTCCGTGACCGCCGGCGAGCCGGCGGGACGTCGGGGACCGGAACGGATGCTCCGATCGTGTTGCGGATCTCGCCGATGCCCTCGACGCGCATGTGCACCTCGTCGCCGGCGGCGAGCGGCGGCGGGGTGAGGTCGCCGGCCCGACCCCACAACTCGGCGAGGCATCCGCCGTTGCCCGCGGTGCCCGACCCGAGCACATCGCCCGGCACGACCCGCGAGTCGCGGGAGGCATAGGCGACCAGGTCGCCGAACGGCCAGCCCATGTTCGAGAGCAGGTCGTGGCCGATGCGCTCGCCGTTGACGAAGACCTCCATGACGATCGGCAGAAAGCCATCGTCGTCGACCTGGTTGGCGAACTCGTCGGCGGTGACGATCCAGGGGCCGAGCGTCGTCGCGAAGTCCTTGCCCTTGGCGGGCCCGAGGCGCACCTTCATCTCGCGGCCCTGGATGTCGCGGGCCGACCAGTCGTTGAAGATCGTGTACCCGAAGACGTGGCGGGCGGCCTCGGCGGGTGCCAGGTCGCGACCGTCGGAGCCCGCGACGCCGCCGATCACGGCGCCCACCTCGAGCTCGAAGTCCAGGCGCTCGGTCTTCGGCGGGCGCACCTCGGCGCCCGTCGCGATGATCGAGTGCGGGTTCGTGAAGTAGAACGTCGGTAACTCGTACCACTCGTCGACCACGTGGCTCGCGCCGTCGATCGACGCTGTGACGCCCTCCACATGCTCCTCGAACGCCACGAAGTCGCGCACGCTCGCCGGCACGAGCGGGGCGAGCAGCTCGACGTCGGCGAGTGGCACGGATGCTGCGGCGTCGGCCTCCGAGGCCAGCCTGGGCACCTCCGCCAGGCCCGCGGCGAGCACGTCGGCGACGCACAGCCCCCGCGAGAACCGCACGACATGGTCGTCGACGACGAAGCCCTCGCCCACGACGCCGTCCTGCCGCCAGCGCGCGATCCTCACGAGGCGCGCTCCGACGCGTGCCGGAGCGCCGGCAGCAGCTCGGCCGCGTTCCCCGAAAGGATCGCGTGCTCGTCGGCCTCGGTGAGCCCGGATTCGCGCACGCGCTCGATCGGGTCGTCGACGCCCATGTCGAACGGGTAGTCGGATCCGAGTAGCACCCGGTCGGCGCCGACGGCGTCGACGAGAGCCCGGAGCGCGCCCGGGGTGTGCACGAGCGAGTCGAACCGCAGGCGTCGCAGGTACGACGACGGCAGCTCACGGCATCCGTGCGCCTCGGGCCGCACCTGCCACGCGTGGTCGGAACGACCGAGGAACGTCGGCAGGTAGCCGCCGCCGTGCGCTGCGACGAGTCGCAGGCTCGGATGGCGGTCGAGCACGCCCGAGAAGATGAGGTGCGACAGCGCCACCGCGTTCTCGACCGGCTGGCCGACCGTGTTCGAGAGGTAGTAGCGGTCGAGTCGCTCGTCGAGGCTGCAGCCGAACGGGTGCAGGAACACGATCGCGTCGAGCTCCTCTGCGCGGGTCCAGAACGGCTCGAGCCGCTCGTCCGAGAGCTCGACGTCGCCCGCGAACGACGAGAGCTCGACGCCCGCGAGGCCGCGCTCGACCACGGCGTCCTCGAGTGCCTCGACGATGAGCTGCGGATGCTGCAGCGGCACGAGCCCGAGGCCGAGCAGCCGGTCGGGTGCCCCCGCGACGTGCTCGGCGATGGCGCGGTTGGCCTCGCGCGCCGCCCAGACGGCGAGCTCCTCGCCGGCCCACGGATAGTAGTGCGACGGCGACGGCGAGACGACCTGCACGTCCACGCCCTGCCGGTCCATCTTGGCGAGGCGCGCGTCGAGCGAGGTGAGCAGCGGCATTCGCTCGCCGATCATGCGTCCGGAGTTGGCGAGGCTCTCGGGCCCGTTCCGGCGTGCCTCGAGGGCCTGGGCGGCGGCGAACCCCTCGGGGTCGCGCCCGGCGACCTCCTGCTGCAGCGCGGGTAGCAGGAGGTGGGCGTGCACGTCGACGACGGGCTCCGGCATGTGTTCCATCGCGCTGACCTCGGCGCTCATGCCGGCTCGGTCACGAGCATCGCGATGCGGCGCATCAGGCCGGGCACGTCGGCGTCGCTGCACGTGATCGATCTGCCACTGGCCGAGCTGCACGGATGCCTCCACGACCTCGGTCGCGCGCGGAATTCGGCGTGCGTGGAACTCATTCCAGAGCGACTGGTCGACGGCGTCGCGCTCCAGCAACAGTTCGGAGAGCACGAGCGCGTCCTCAGCGGCCTGCGCCGCACCCTGGGCGATGGTGGGCGGACAGCTGTGCGCGGCATCGCCGATGATCACCACGCGTCCGCGGTTCCAGGCGTCGGGCACGACGTGCTTCGTGAACCACGTGTAGTTCACACGCGAGGCCTCGCCGAGGTGCTCGCGGATCACGTTCCACGGGCCGCCGTACGACTGCGACAGGTCCTTCATCACCTCCACGCCCTCCTCGGGCGACAGCAGGTGGCGGTCCTGGGCCGGCTCGACGAGGTAGGCGTACATCATGTCGTCGCTCGTCGGGCAGTAGCCGGCGATGTAGACCGCGCCGCCGTAGTAGAGGTCGGTGTGCGTCACGTCGGCGGGCCGCGGCACGAACGCCCGCCAGATGCCCATACCCGTGCGCTGGGGCTCGACGTCGATGCCGAGCTGAGAGCGGATCGCCGAGTGCAGGCCATCGGCGCCGATGAGCAAGTCGTAGCGGCCGGTCGACCCGTCGGAGAGCGCCACGTCGACACCGTCGGCGTCCTGCGTGAAGTTCGTCACTGTCGTGCCGTAGTGGATGTGCGCGCCGAGCTCGGTGGCCCGGTCGGCGAGGATGCGCGCGAGGTCGGGGCGGTACATGCCGGCGGTGGCCGGATACTCGGGGCCGCCGGTCGGCGCGTCGGGGATCTGCGCGATGACCTGGGCGTCGGGGCCGTGCGCGCGCAGGCCGAGCACATCGAACGTGTATCCGGCCTCCTTCACCTCCTCCCAGACGCCGAGGCGGTCGAAGACGCGCAGGGCGTTGCCCTGCAGCGTGATGCCCGATCCGAGGGAGGAGAGGTCGGGCTTCCGCTCGAAGACGTCGACCTCGACGCCCCCTTCGGCGAGCAGGATGGCGGCGGCGGTGCCGGCCACGCCGGAGCCGACGATCGCGACGCGGGAGGCGGCGGTCATTGGTGGGTCCCTTCGTTGGGTTGGGGTCTACTTGAGGGCGATGGGGTTGACGGGCGAGCCGACGGCTCCGGTGATCGGCAGCGGCGAGGCGACAAGGAGGAACTCGAAGACGCCGTCGGCGGCGCAGTCGGCGGCGAGCGCTTCGAGGTCCCACATCTCGCCGATTGTCAGCCCGATGTTGGGGATGGCGACCTGGTGCAGCGGCTGGAAGGCCTCGTCGAACTCGTTCGGTCGCACCTCGAAGCCCCAGGTGTCGGTCGCGATCGCGGCGATCTCGGTGCGGTGCAGCCAGCCGGCGGTCGTGAACGACAGTCCCGGGCTCGGCCCGCCGGCGTAGCCCTTCCAGCCCTCGCGCTGCGCCCGGGCGTAGCGGCCGGTGCGCACGAGCACGAGGTCGCCGCGGCCGACGGCGCTCGTCGCGCCCTGGCCGGCGATGCAGGCCTCGAGCTCGGCAGTCGTGATGGCGTAGCCGTCAGGCAGCTCGCCGGCAGCATTGTCATCGGCGGCGCCGTCGGATGCTTCCGGCCGAAGGAGCCGGCCGAGGTCAAGCAGCACACCGCGGCCGACGATGGCGGATGCCGCGTGCTCGATACCCGTCACGAGATCGCCGTCACTCGTGACGACCTGCCCCGCCGGGCGCCCGTTCCACGCGATGCCGCGGTCGAAGATGTGCCCGAGGCCGTCCCACTGCGTCGAGCACTGGAGCGGCATGGCGATGACGTCGTCGGCCCCGCCGATGCCGTGGGGAAATCCCTGGGTGCCGGCCGCGGCATCCGTTCCCGTGTCGAGCATGGTGTGCACCGGGTTGGTGCGTCGGCGCCAGCCCTGCTGCGGACCGTTCATGTCGAAGGGCTGCGAGAGCGAGAAGCTGCGGCCGGCGTGAACGAGCGCCGCTGCCTGGGCGCGCTTGGCGTCGTCGATGAAGTTGAGGGTGCCGAGCACGTCGTCGTCGCCCCAGCGGCCCCAATTGCGGAACGCCTCAGCGGCCTCGGCGACGTGGCGGGCCGGGTCGGTGCGGTCGAGCTCGGCCGGGTCCTCGGTCGGATTCGTGCGCGCGGATGCCGCGGCGCCGGCGGTGCTCATCGCGCACCCGCCTCGGCGACAGCGCGCACCGTCTGGGCGCCCAGTCCCTCGATCGCGCCGACCATCACGTCGCCGTCGCGCAGCATTCGTCCGTGGACGATGCCGTTGCCGGCCGGACTGCCGGTGAGGAGCAGGTCGCCGGGCAGCAGTGGCATGTTCTGCGACGCCCCGGCGATGAGGGCCGGCAGGTCGAACAGCAGGTCGGAGGTGGTGGCGTCCTGCATCGTCTCGCCGTTCAGGGTGAGCTCGAGGTGGAGGTCGCCCGGGTTCTCGATGAACGGCGCGGGCACCAGGAACGGGCCGGTCGGCAGGAAGCCGGGAGCGTTCTTGCCGCGGTACCAGTCGGTGCCGATCTCCTTCATGTCCTCGCGGAAGACCAGGTCGCGCGTGGTGATGTCGTTGACGATCGTGTATCCGGCGACGTGCTCCATCGCGTGCTCGTGGTCGACGCGGAACGCCTCCTTGCCGATCACGATCGCGAGTTCGAGCTCCCAGTCGTGCTGGCCGCTGTACGACGGCAGCACGAGGTCGATGTCGTCGCCGACGACCGCCGCGGGCAGGCCGATGAAGAAATACGGGGATGCCCTCGCGTGCGCGGCGGTCCATCATGTCCGCCGCCCACGCGCGGAGTTCCTCGATGGGGCGCGGGTCGTTCTTCGCGCGGCCGGCGACGACGAGGTCGATGACGTGCGTGCGGTAGTTCGCGCCGGTCTGCAGCACCTGGCGGGGCGTGACCGGCGCCGTGAGGGCGACGTCGCCGAGCGGATACCACGCGTCGTCGTCGCGGGCGGCGACCGCGGCGAGCCGATCCCACGACGCGGGCGCCTCGGCGAGGAACGCGTTGAGGTCGGGTGCCCCGAGATCGTCGGGACCGATCGGCCACACCCGTTCGCCTGCGACGAGGCCGAGCCGAGCCTGCGAGCCGTTGCCCGCGCGGAAGCGGACGAGGGCGAAGGGGGCGGTCAGGCCGTCGGACGACGATGTCACGGGTTTCTCCATTCACGCGCGCATCGGTGCAGGGCGCAAGGCCAGTCAATCCCCTGCCGGGGTATCAGTGAAGACCCGATCGATGATGGGCTCCATCACTCGTGTGGATGCGCCGATCCCATCGACCTCGCAATGGCGAGACCCCCGGCGTGACCTGTGAGTCCGCCGTCCACGGCGAGCTCGGCGCCGGTCACGAACGAGGCATCCGGCGACAGAAGGTGGACGATGACGGCCGCGACCTCGTCGGCGTGGCCGGTGCGCCCGAGCGGCGTCGCATCGAGGTTCGCCCGGCGGAACGCGTCGGGCGCGCTGTCGGTCATGGGCGTCTCGATGAATCCCGGGCTCACGAGGTTGACCCGGATGCCGCGGGGCCCGAGTTCCATGGCCGCCGTCTTCGTGATGCCGCGAAGCGCCCACTTGCTTGCGCCGTACGCGATGCCGTAGTGCGCCATGACCCCCGCCGCCGAGCCCACGTTCACGATCGACGAGCCCTGGGGCATCAGCGGCGCGAGCGCCTGGATGCCGAGGGCGGGCCCTGCGGTGTTGATGGCGAAGGCCTGCTGGAAGTCGTCGGAGGTCACGTCGTGGAGCCGGGCGCGCCGCGTGATGCCGGCCGCGTTGACGAGGCCGTCCACACGTCGGTCGCCTTCCGCAGCACGGAGGCGTTCGATCAACTCCTTCCACCGGCGGGCATCGCTCACGTCGACAACGACGCGGTCGATGCGGTCCCCGGTCGTGTCGGCACCGTCCCAGGCGAGGTCGGCGGCGATCACGTGTGCGCCGGCCTCGACCAGCCGAGCGACGGTCGCGGCACCGATACCCGAAGCGGCCCCGGTCACGACGAACGTCCGATCCTCGAGCGACTGCATCATCGATCCCTCCTGCGTACACGACGATTCCATCGTGCGCCAGAATGCGGCGCGGGCACACCGGGACTCGTGATGTCGGCCATCACGAACCGCGATGCGGGCGGTGCCGCAGGTCCGTAGCCGGCGTCGCACTCGACCGGCGCGGTCGTGTGGCTCGCGTCATCCGCCGGCGCCTTCGTGACCGGCCAGAATGTCGTCATCGACGGCGGGACCCTGATCACGGACTGAGCTTCTCGTCGCTCATACCCGCTCGAACACCGCCGCAAGCGCCTGGCCCCCGCCGATGCACATCGTCTCGAGCGCCAGCTCGCCATCGAGGTCGGGCAGCTCATGCGCAAGGGTCGCGAGCATGCGCAGCCCGGTCGCGCCGATCGGGTGCCCGATCGAGATGCCGCTTCCCCGCGGGTTCAGCCGGGGGTCCTCGGCATCGAGTCCCCAGTCGGCGAAGCACGCGAGCACCTGCACGGCGAACGCCTCGTTGAGCTCGATCACGTCGAGGTCGGCGAAGCGGATGCCGGCGCGCGCGAGCGCGAGGTTCGCCGCGGGCACGGGGGCGACCCCGAACCGCAGCGGGTCGTTGCCCGCGACCGCCCAGGAGCGCAGTCGCAGCACCGGCACGAGCCCAAGCTCGGCAGCGCGGGACGAGGTCGTGACGACGCACGCGGCGGCCGCGTCGTTCTGCCCGCTCGAGTTGCCGGCCGTCACGGTGGCCTCGGAATCGCGGCGGCCGAGGATGGGGCGCAGCGCCGCGAGCGCGTCGAGCGAGGTGTCGGCGCGTGGGTGCTCGTCACGATCGACCGTCACGCTGCCGCGACGGCCCGCGACCTCGACCGGCACGAGCTCGGCGTCGAACGCGCCAGACTCCTGGGCGGCCACGGCTCGCTGGTGCGAGCGCAGTGCGAACGCATCCTGCGCGTCGCGCGAGATGCCGAACTCGGCGCGCAGCAGCTCGGCCGAGCCCACGTTGCCGTCGGGCGTCGGGAATCGCCGTCCCCCGACGGTCTCGCGGCCGCGCGAGAGCGCGTCGTGCAGCAGGAGCCCGGCACCCGTGACGCCGCGGCGACCCTCGACCGTGTACAGCGGGGCGTTCGACATCGACTCGACGCCGAGCGCAACGAGGGCGTCGGCGACCCCCGTCTGCACCTCCATCGCCGCGTTGACCACCGCCTGAAGCCCCGAACCGCAGCGACGGTCGAGCTGATAGCCGGTCGTGGTGACGGGGAAGCCCGCATCGAGCGCGGCGACGCGGCCGATCGCGGGGGCCTCCATGGTCGGGTAGCCCTGCGCCGCGATCACCCCGTCGATCGCTCCGGGGTCCACACCCGTGCGGGAAAGCAGCGCGCCGAGCACGGTCGTCGCGAGCTCGAGCGCGGGCACCGTCGTGAGCACGCCGCCCATGCGGCCGACCGGCGTGCGCAGCGGCGAGCAGATCACGACCTCGCGCAGCTCGGCCATCACGCCTCCGACGACGACGACGCGGACGCGGCGAGCTCGTCCGCGACGGTGAACGGCGCGCCCGTGGCATCCGTCACCTGCTCGACCGTGACCCCGGGCGCGAGCTCGACGAGTCTGAACCCGTCGGCGGTCACGTCGAACACGGCGAGGTCGGTGATCACCCGGTCGATGCACGCGCGCCCGGTGAGCGGCAGCGTGCACTGCTCGACGAGCTTCGCCGAGCCGTCCTTGGCGACGTGCTCCATGACGACGATCACGCGCTCGGCGCCGTTCACGAGGTCCATGGCGCCGCCCATGCCCTTGACCATCTTGCCCGGCACGGCCCAGTTGGCGATGTCGCCGCCCGACGAGACCTGCATCGCCCCGAGCACGGCGGTGGTGATGCGTCCACCGCGGATCATGCCGAAGCTCGCGGCGGAGTCGAAGTACGCCGCACCTGGCAGCACGGTCACGGTCTCCTTGCCGGCGTTGATCAGCTTCGGGTCCTCTTCGCCCTCCCACGGATACGGTCCGACGCCGAGGATGCCGTTCTCGGAATGCAGCACGACCTCGACGCCCTCCGGCAGGTGGTTCGGGATGAGCGTCGGCAGCCCGATGCCGAGGTTCACGTACGAACCGTCCTCCAGCTCCCGGGCCGCGCGCGCGGCCATCTCGTCGCGCGTCAGGGGCATCGGGCGTCCTCTCCGGATGCCGCGGGCCGAGGCCGCACGGTGACCTTCTCGATGGGCAGCTCGGTCGCCTGCTCGTGCGTCAGGCGCACCACCCGGTCGACGTAGATGCCGGGGAGGTGGATGTCGTCGGGCCCGAGCACGCCGGGCTCGACGAGCTCGTCGACCTCGGCGATCGTGATGCGACCCGCCATGCCCGCGAGCGGGTTGAAGTTGCGGGTCGACTTCTCGAACCGCAGGTTGCCGTGGCGGTCGCCGACGGCGGCGCGCACGAGTCCGTAGTCGGTGCGGATGGCCTGCTCGAGCACGTACTCGCGGGTGCGGCCGAACGCGTGGAAGGGGCGCAGCTCCTTCGGTTCGCTCGCGAGCGCCACCGTTCCGTCTGCGGCGTAGAGCAGCGGCATCCCGCCGTCGGAGACGGCCGTGCCCGCGCCGGTCGCGGTGTAGAACGCGGGAATACCCACGCCGCCCGCGCGGAGCCGCTCGGCGAGCGTGCCCTGCGGAGTGAGCTCGACCTCGACCTCGCCGCCGAGATACTGGCGGGCGAACTCCTTGTTCTCGCCGATGTAGCTCGCGATCACCTTGCGGATGCGGCCCGCCGCGAGCAGCTCGCCGAGGCCCCAGCCGTCGACGCCGCAGTTGTTCGAGACCACCTCGAGCTCGCGCGTGCCCTGTGCGAGCAAGGCGCGGATGAGCACGATCGGCACGCCTGACAGCCCGAAGCCGCCGACGGCGAGCGAAGCGCCGTCGGGGATGTCGGCGACCGCGTCGGCCGTGCTTGCGAGGGTCTTATCCATCGGTTCCTCCGGTGGTGGGGTCGGACGCCGCGGCCTCTTCGGGCTCGGCGAAGACGTCGCGCGCGATCGCGAGCGCCGCGTTCGCGGCCGGCAGGCCGGCGTAGAGCGCGGTGTGCAGCAGCACCTCTGCGATCTCGAGGGGTGCGAGACCGTTCCGGAGCGCCGCGCGCACATGCATCGCGAGCTCGTTCTCGTGTCCGCCGGTCGTGAGGCTCGCGAGCGTGGCGATGCTCCGTTCGCGGCGACTGAGCTCGGGGTGCGCCCAGATCTCGCCCCACGCGTAGCGGGTGATGAAGTCCTGGAACGCGGCGGTCTCGGGGGTGGTACCCGCAACGGCGCGGTCCACGTGCGCGTCGCCGAGCACCTCGCGGCGCACCCGCATCCCCCGATCGCGTGCAGCGGATGCCGCATCGGCACGCTGCACGGCGTCGAGCTGCTCGGCGATCAGCTCGGCGGCCACCTCGGGTGCCTCGAGCACCGCGAGATGCGACGCGCCTGCGATCGACACGTGCCGCCCGGCGGGGACCGCGTCCGCGAGCGCCTGCAACGACTCCGGCGTCGTCACCGCGTCGTGCTCGCCACTGATCGCGAGCGTGGGAGCGTCCAGCCCGCCGAGGTCGGCGGTGCGGTCGAAGCGCGCGAGCGCCTCGGCGCAGCGGGCGTACGACTCGTCGTCGACGTCGACGAGGGTGGTGAGCGCACGCGCCCCTGCCCCGGTCGCGTCGCGCTCGAGGAAGCCGGGCGCGAACCACCGCGAGGCGCTGCCCGTCACGAATGAAGCGGTGCCGCTGGCGCGAACGGATGCCGCGCGCTCAGCCCAGCCGTCGGGCGTGCCGATGCGCACGCCGCTGCAGCTCGTGACGAGTGCCAGCACGCGTTCGGGGTGCGCGACCCCGAGCTCGAGCGCGACGGCGCCGCCGAGGGAGACACCCGCGACGTGGAAGGCGCCACCGCCCGCCTCGTCGACGACCGCGAGCACGGCGTCGGCGAGCTCGGCGATCGTGAACGGCTCGGTCGCGGCGGGGCTCGCGCCGTGACCGGGCAGGTCGATGCGCAGGACGCGCAGCCCCGCGGCGCGTGGGTCGGTGCGGAGCCCGGCGACGACGCCGTCCCAGAGGGCGGTCGTCGTGCCGAGGGAGGGCAGCAGCACGAGCAGCGGGTTCGCCGCAGCCGGGGCGGTGCCGGGCGCGAACGAGCCGAGCAGGCGCGGGACGCTCATGGGCGGGGCTCCGGTTCGACGAGGCGGGTGAAGCGTGCGACCGCATGGTCGACGATGCGGTCGGATGCCGCGGCCAGCACATCACGGTCGGGTCGAGCGCCCGCGGGTCCCGCGTCGCCCAGGAGAGCGGCGGCACGACCGCGGTCGAACTCGAGTCCGGCGACGATCCGCGCGGCAGCGCCCGCGGCGGAGCGCGCGAGTCGTGCCAGGCGTCGCAAGGCCGTCCACTCGGCGTGCCATCGGCCGGCGGGCCGCTCGTCACCCGCGACCATGGCACTCGCCACGACTTCGAGCAGCCCGGGCGACTCCACTGCTGCGGCCGTGATCATGACGGCGTCGATGGGGTTCTGCTTGTGGGGCATCGTCGATGAGCCTCCGCCGCCCGCGAGTCGCAACTCGCCGATCTCCTCGCGGGAGAGGAACGTCACGTCTGCGGCGATGCGGCCGAGCACGCTGACGACTGCCGTCGCGGTCGCGGCCACGGCGAACGCCGGCGTACGCTCGGCGTGCCACGAGCGACCCGGGTCGGCCACCCCGAGGATGGACGCGAGCTCGGCGCGCACGGACATCTGCGCCGCCGGCGCGGCCGGCTGCGACATCCGCTGCCGCACCGGTGCCGACCGCGCCGCCGAACTGCACCGGGAACGCGGCCGCATCGATCGCGGCGATCGCGGAGCTCACGCCGTCGAGCCACCCGGCCGCGAGCACGCCGAGCGTGCTCGCCTCCGCGTGGCGGGCGAGCGAACGGGCGATGCGCGGGCTGCGCCGTTCTGCCTCGGCAAGTGTCGCGATGCCGCGTCCGGCTTCGGCGAGCGCGGAGCGCGCCGCGACGAGCGTGCGCTGGGCGATGAGCATGAGCGCGGTGTCGACGACGTCCTGGCTCGTCGCGCCGAGGTGCAACCGCTCGGCGGGAAGACCGGCCGCCTCGAGCTGCGCCCGAAGTGCGAGCACCAGCGTCACGACGGGAACGCCGTCGCGGGCGGTCCCGTCGCGGAGCACGGCCCGGTCGAGCGCGAAGGCGTCGAGCGCGTCGGCCTGTGCGTCGAGCTCCTCGCCGAGCACCCGGCCCCACGCCCGCAGCAGCGCCTGCTCGACCTCGACCAGCGCGGCGAGCACCGCGTCGTCGTCGGTGCCGCTCGCGTCCGCCGCGCCCGGATCGATGAGCCCCCAGTCGGTTCCCGTCATCTCCCGATCCTGCTCATATCTCGGTGCCGTAGTCGAGGAACACGGTCTCGCCCTGGCCCTGCAGCCGGATGTCGAAGCGGTACGAGCGCGGGGCGTCGGGCTCGGCGATGAGCGTCGCGCGGCGACCGGCATCGACGCGGGCGAGCAGCGGGTCGGCCGCGTTCGCTTCCGCCTCATCGCCGAAGTAGGCGCGGGTGAAGAGATGCTGCAGCACGCCGCGGGCGAAGATCGTGACGAGCAGGTGCGGCGCCGAGCCCTCCCGCATCGCACCGGGCTTCAGGGTCATGAACGAGTAGTGGCCGCCCCGGTTGACGGCGGCGCGGCCGAAGCCCGTGAAGCCGTGCTGGTCGCGGTCGAACGAGCCGCGTTCGGTCGAACGTGCGCCCGCGGCATCCGCGCCCCAGATCTCGACGATCGCATCGGGGACCGGCTCGCCGGCGCCGTCGAAGACGACCCCGTGCAGCCGGATCGCGTCGGGCTGCCACGGCGCCCGAACGTCAGGTCCGCCCTCGTACGGCAGCGCGTAGCCGAAGAACGGCCCGACGGTCTGCGACGGCGTCTGGCCGAGCGGTCCGGCGTGCGCGTGGGCACCGGGCAGGTCGGTCGCATCGAACGCCTCGCGTGCGGACTGGTGGGGTGCTGACTGGTCAGGCATGGTCGGCGTCCTCCGGCTCCATCCACGTCGACTTCGGGCCCGTGAGGACGACGTCCCAGCGGTACCCGAGCGCCCACTCGGGCTCGCTGAGGTCGTGGTCGTAGGCGGCGATGAGCCGCTCCCGCGCGGCCGGGTCGACGATCGACTGGTAGATCGGGTCGAGCGCGAACAGCGGGTCGCCCGGGAAGTACATCTGGGTGATCAGGCGCTGCGTGAACGCCGAACCGAAGAACGAGAAGTGGATATGCGCCGGCCGCCACGCGTTGCGGTGGTTCTTCCACGGGTAGGCGCCGGGCTTGATCGTCGTGAGTCGGTAGGAGCCGTCGTCACCGGTGATGATCCGGCCGACGCCGGTGAAGTTCGGGTCGAGCGGCGCCGGGTGCTGGTCGCGCTTGTGCACGTACCGTCCCGATGCGTTGGCCTGCCAGATCTCGATGAGCTGGCCGCGCACTGGGCGACCGTCGCCGTCGAGCACGCGCCCGGTGACGATGATCCGCTCGCCGAGCGGCTCGCCGCTGTGCTGGATCGTCGTGTCGGCCTCCTCGGCCGCGACATCCGTGTGGCCGAACGCGGGCGAGACGAGCTCGATCTCCTCGGGGTCGGCGCGCACGAGCGCATGCGTCGGATGCCTCAGCACCGTCGAGCGGTACGGCGCGAAGTCTCGCGGAGGATGCGACGGCAGCGGGCCGGCCGCCGCCTCGAGTTCGGCACGATGCCGGTCGGCGATCTCGGCGGAGATGACCTCCTGAGTCGAGGTCGGGCTGGGTCGCGGTGCGCATCGGCTGGTGCTCCTCGGTGAACGGTGGGCGTCGGGGGGGGTCAGAACGGCAGCCCGGCGTATTGCTCGGCGAGGCTGCGCTTGGCGTGGAGGGATTCGGTGACGTGCTCGAGCTGCCCGACCTGGCTGCGATAGCGGAACGCCCGCGCCGAGGCATCCGGTACCTCGTGGTGCACATGCAGCATCTCGGTCATCCACTGCGAGAAGTGCTGGACCTTCCACTGCCGGGCGAGCGCGCGGTCGCTGTAGCGCTCGAGGCCCCCGGGGTCGCCCGACCGATGGTCGAGGATCGCCCGGCCGAGGAGCGCGACATCCGCGATCGCCGAGTTCAGCCCCTTGGCGCCGGTCGGCGGGACGATGTGACCCGCGTCGCCGGCGAGGAACATCCGCCCGGAGCGGAGGGTGGAGACGACGAAGCTGCGCATCGGAGTGATCGACTTCTCGGTGATGGTGCCCTCGTGCAGCGTCCAGCCGTCGACTCCGAGCCGGGTCTGCAGCGCGTCCCAGATGCGGGCGTCGCTCCACTCGTCGATGGATTCGTCGGGGTCGACCTGCACGTACAGTCGCGACACTTCGAGCGAGCGCATCGAGTGCATGCCGAAGCCGTCGGCGTGGAGCGCGTAGATGAGGTCGTCGGTCGAGGGCGGCACATCGGCGAGGATGCCGAGCCAGCCGAACGGGTAGCTGCGCTCGAACGTCTGCAGCTCGCCCGGCCGGAACTGCTGCCGGCAGACGCCGTGGTAGCCGTCGGTACCGACGATGAGGTCGGCTTCGAGCTCGTGCACGCGGCCATCGGCGTGTAGACGACCGCGGGCTGCGACCCGGTGAAGCCCACAGGCTCCACGTCGTCGGCCTCGAAGACGATGTCCGAGCCGATGCGCTCGTGCTCCGCGAGGAGGTCGGTCACGAGCGCCTGCTGCCCGTACACCGTGACGCGTGCGGCCGACGAGCTCCGTGGAAGTCGATGTGGTGGCGCTGGCCCTCGTACTGCAGGTAGATGCCGCCGTGGGTGAGGCCCTTCTCGCGCAGGCGGGCGTCGAGGCCGAGTTGCGCGAGGATGTCGACGGAGCCCTGCTCGAGGACGCCGGCCGGATGCGTCCGAGCACGTACTCCTTCGACTTCTGCTCGAGGATCGTGAAGGGCACGTCCGCCTGGTGCAGGATGTGGCCGAGGAGCAGGCCCGCCGGGCCGGCCCCGATGATCGCCACACCGGTCTTCTCGCGCACGGACGCCACCTCTCACCTCGTCGGGAACAGTGAGTCGAGGATGCCTCGACGGCGCTGTTGCAGGAGGGGCGCTTCCACTCAGCGGAAGTATCACGTCACGGGCGCCAGCCGAGCGCCGTCGAGACGCCGCGCGCCGCCATCCGCACGCCGAGCGGGAACTGCGGCTCGTCGCGGCGCTCGACATGGGCGATGATCGACACCGCGGCGACCACCTCGCCGGAGGCATCCCGCACCGGCGCGGCCACCGAGAACGCGCCGCGCGTGAGCTCCTCGACGGAGCGCGACAGCCCTACGGAGCGGATCTCGGCGAGGCGCGCCCGCAGCTCGTGCTCGGTCGTGAGCGTGTTCGGCAGGTACTTCTTCGGCCCCGAGGCCAGCACCCCCTTGAGCACACCGGGGTCGGCGTGGGCCAGCAGCACGAGGCCGACCCCGGTCGCGTGCAGCGGCAGACGCGAGCCCACGTCGGAGATCGCGGGCACGGCGTCGGGGCCGGAGAGGCGCTCGAGGTACACGGCGCCGAGTCCGTCGCGCACGGCGAGGTGCACGTGCTCTCGCGTGGAGTCGAGGAGGTCCTCGAGGTAGGGCAGGGCTGCGGCGCGGAGTCGGCGCGCCGTCGGCTCGCGCACGCCGAGACGCCAGAGCTTGAGGCCCAGGCGGTAGAGGCCGTCGTCGCCGCGCGCGAGCCCCCCCACGCGACCCACTCGGCGACGAGCCGGTGCGCGGTCGACAATGGAAGCCCTGCGCGACCCGCGATCTCACTCAGCGTCAGCTCCTCGCGGCCCTGGAAGGCGTCGGCGATCGCAAAGAGCTTGTCGGCGACGGACCGGCCGTCACTGCCTCCACCGGCCATGCGCACATCGTACGGCGCATGCCGCGGCCCCGCGGATATCACGAGCGTCGATCCGCGGCATCATCACTTTCAGCTTCCCTGATGCATCGGTCCCGCCCACAGTGGAAGCAGTGCCGAATCGGCACGTGCCATCCCGCGGCCTCGAGGCCGCTCCCGCAACGAAGGATCGACGATGATCACCCTCCTGTCACATCTCTCGCACGTCGAGATCGCGGCGCCCGACGTCGAGGCCTCGGTCGCGTTCTACGAGGAGCGCCTCGGCCTCCGCCAAGTCAGCCGCGACGGCGGCAAAGCCTACCTCCGCTCCTGGGGCGATTACACCCACCACAGTGTCGTCATCTCGGAGGGCCCCGAGCCCGCGCTCGTCGAGATCGGTTGGCGCACCACCAGCCCCGGGGCACTCGAGGAGGCCGCACGACGCGTCGAGGAGGCCGGCGTGACGGGCGAGTGGTCGGACTCCGGCCCCGGCCGCGGTCGCTCCTACGTGTTCACCGGCCCGTGGGGCCACACCATCCGCCTCGCCTGGGACATCCAGCCGTACGAGGCCGACGACGAGCACGCGTCGATCTTCCCCGACCGGCCCGAGAAGCGCTCGAGCGTCGCAGGCGCACCGCGCATCCTCGACCACGTGACGATCGCGGCATCCGACGTTCGCGCATTCGCACAGTGGCACCACGACGTGCTCGGCTTCCGCATCATGGCCTACACCGATCTTGATGAGGCGCCCATCACGGTGTTCGCCGTGATCACGACGAACGAGAAGTCGCACGACCTCGGCGTCGTGCTCGACAGCTCGTCGCGCCCGGGCCGCATCAACCACTACGCGTTCTGGGTCGACACCCGCGAGGAGTTGCTCATCGCCGCCGACGTGCTGATGGAGAACGGCACCCACATCGAATACGGGCCATCGATCCACGGCATCGGCGAGCAGAGCTTCCTCTACTTCCGCGACCCGAGCGGCCTGCGGGTCGAGGTCAACACCGGTGGATACCGCAACTACGTGCCCGACTGGCAGGCGAACACCTGGAAGCCATCGACCGGGTCGAACAACCTGTATCGCAACGGCGCGATGCCCATGTCGATGACCGAGTCGTTCCCGCCCGACGAGGGCCACCCAACCGCCACCGAGGAGGGCGTCGTCCCCGGCACCGAAGAGGCGCTGCTCAACCCGTACGCCAGGCACGGCCAGGGCTGACCCGATCGCCCTCCTCGGCTGGACCGGCGCACGTCGATGACGCGACGTGCGCCGGTCTTCGTGCAGCGGCTACGCGTCTCCGCAATGGTGGGACCGGCGACCGCTCATTCGGCGTCCGGCGTCTCGTCGGCCAGGCCCCTCAACAGGAGGTCCAGCCCGAATGCGAACTCCTCGCGGAGGGGTCGCGGTATGAGGTGCGCCACCGCCGCGGTCGCGGGGAACAGACCCGCGTCGAGCTCGCGGATGACGGAGACATCGGCGGCGCTCTCTCCCGTCGAGCTTCCTTCGAATGACTGCATCGCGAAGCCGAGGACATAGTGCGAGATCGTCGCGACGGCGCGGAGTGCAACGATGGGCTCGAATCCCGCTCGGAGCAAGACGCCGAGCAGCTGCTCGCGGAACGCGAGCCCATTCGGACCGGTGGGCACCGTCTCGGCCAGGAGCGTCGCCACCCCCCGGTGAGTCGACAGAGAATCGAACATCGCGGTCGCGAGGGATCGGCACACGGCATCCCAGGGAAGGCTCGCGACGTCCTGCTCCGCGAGGCGGATATCGCCGATGATGCGGTCTACCACGAGAGCGACGAGCTCGGAACGGCTGGCGAAATGACGGTACAGCGTGGCTGTGCTGGACGAGAGGCCTTCAGCAAGCGCGCGGAATGTGAGCGCGTCGGCGCCCTGCTCATCGACGATCCGTACGGCTGTCTCAAGAATGAGGTCGCGAGGCATGGGCGGTCGGCCACGGCGTCGTTGTGAGTCTGTGGTTGTCACATGTACTCCACACATCGGGCACCGCTGCCGCGGTCGGACGCGCCCACGCTAGTCGATAACACCAAGTTCGTTCGCCAGCACGGCGGGCAGTCGCGCTCCCAGGCGATTCAACGCCAGCCGATCCAGTTGGACACGCCCTCGCCCATCACCAGCTCGAGGTCACGGCCCTTCAGCCACGGCAACTCGTCGATGAACATCGACATGGCTTCGCTCCAGGTGCAATGAAGCCGCGTGATGTCGGTTCCCCAGAACAGACGTTCTGCGCCGAACGCGTCGAAGGTCCGACGCAGGAGGGCGTGGGTACTGGAGAATGGGTAGTCGTCGGTCGCCATGCTCTGGATGCCGGTGGCTTTGACGGCGACGTTCGGCAACCGCGCGAGGTCGAGCAGCGTGTCGAGGTGAGCTGCCGCCTCTGGAAGCTTCTCGAACGGACTGATGACGAGATGGTCCATCAGCAGGCGCATGTCCGGAAAACGCCCCGCGATGTCTCCGATCAGGGGAAGGTGCTGCGGCATCACCATGAGGCCGACGGGAAGGCTCCGTCTGTTCGCCGCGTCCCACAGCCAGTCGAGTGCTCCCGACCCGAGGATGTCCCCAGCCTGCGGCGCGTACAGCACGAAGCGCAGTCCGAGCATTCCCGGCTTCGACATCCAATCCTCAACGAGTGATACGTCTCCCGGGGCATCGAGGGGAAACCAACCCATCGTGGCGAACCGGTCGGGGCGGGCGAGAGCGGCCTCCACCGAGTAGTCGTTCGCCGCCGGATCCCAGATCGCCGGGCAGTTGACGACACGATCGACGCCGGCCTCGTCCATTTCCTGCAACGCCCGTTCGAACGTGAAGGGGGCTCTCCAGTGGTGCGGCGGTGCGGTCTCGCCGTTCCAGAGATGGATCTGCGCGTCGGTGATCTTCATGATGGATGCCTCTTCCTAGAGAACGATGTCGTGCGCCGACGTCCCGCCCAAGCGCGCGCGCGTCCAATCCGCGATCAGCACGTCACGGTCGCGCTTATGGTTGTAGACGCAGTGGTTGCCGTCGGAGAACACGACCATGCGCTTGTCCTCGGTGGGCGCCTTCACGAAGAGTGCGTCGGCCATCTCGGTCGAGACCAACGGATCCGCCCCGCCGTGCACCACGAGGAGCGGGTAGCCGGCGTTCGGACCGGGCGCGAGCGGCGTGACAGTCGCCCAGACGTCGACCGCCTCCTTCGGCTCATTCGTCCCGCAGAACGCGACCATCTTCGAGAAGAAGGTACCGATGCTCGGCGGGACCATCCACGGCGCCGGGATGCCGCCGTTGTCGCAGCATGCCGTGATCCTGCAGTCTGCCGCGGCGACGGCCATCGCGATGCTGCCGCCCATGCTGTTGCCGATGATTGCGATGGGGCGGCCGGGCGCACGCGCGTCGAGGAAGTCGATCGCGCTCCGATAGGCCTCCCGCCAATCGGATCCGAGATAGTGCCCCTCGGCGAACCTCGTCTCGCCCTGCCCGGGTCCGTCCAGCAGCAGCGTGTCGACGCCGCGCGCGGCCATTGCCTCGCCGAGGCTGTCGAAGTCCATCGCGTAGCCTTCGATGCCACCGATCACGATCGCGGAGCCGACGACAGGCTCAGTGGCCGGAAGCAGCCAGCCCACCACGGTCCCGCCCACGCTGTCGATCGTCACGCGCTCCCGGTCGCCAGCCAGCCGCGCGGCGCACTCGTACAGCTCG
Organism: uncultured Actinomycetota bacterium; assembly: GCA_963764435.1. Taxonomy (GTDB): domain Bacteria; phylum Actinomycetota; class Actinomycetes; order Actinomycetales; family Microbacteriaceae; genus Agromyces. The sequence continues at coordinate 755,178 of CAVXSL010000001.1, forward strand.
GCCGCCGACGCGTAGATCTCCCGACGCGGCGCGGTCTCGGTCAGCATCATCACCTGACTCATCCGCAGCAGCGCCGACGCCCGTCGCAGGTATGCGATCCGCGTCGGGTTCCCTGCGGTACTCGGTGCGGCGTTGGCGCGTGCCTCGCAGACATCGGCCAGCTCGGTGGCGGCATCCTGCCATCCCTGTCCAGCCAGGACGCGTTCGTGCAATCCGAACGCGTCGGCCTGGTCGACGCCGTACCCCACGATCCGGTCGAGAGAGAACTGGCGCAGCGCCGCCTGCGACTCGATGGGCAATGCGGCGGCGCGTTCGTCGACGAGCGTTGCGCGGGCGACGTACTGCCGAGTGACGACGGTCTGGACGGAATCGACTGACTGCTGCTCGTGCAGGGTCATTCTGGAGATACCTCGTTCTGTGGGTCGACTGGCGGGCGTCACGCGAACTCGCGTCTCGCTGGAGGAGGGTGCGCTCAGGCTTAGGCGGCCGGCACCATGAGCGACGTGTGCTGTGCGAGTGCCTCGTTCCAGCCACCTCTCGCGACGTACGCGACGTAGCCGTCGGGACGCACGAGAACGTGCGCGTCGCCGTCGATGCCGTAGATGCGGCGGAACGTCGGGTTGTCGTCCGCGAGCGCGACGGTGACAAGAGTTGCACCGGCTTCTGGCCGTACGATCTCGGCCGCTGCGTCTACGGCACTCGAGCCGATGGCCAGGAGGGTGAAGTGGGGACCTCGGAACGTGTCGAACAGGCGTCGGCTGCCCGCGAGGACAGGCGAATCTGGTGCACGATCACCGGATGAGACTCCCTCCGCAGGCGTCGCGGACTCGGGCGAGAGCGGGCCGCCTCGATAGGTGAGCTTGAGCTGGCGCTCTTCGTCGCCGCGAACGGTCGCTGCCATGGGGCGGTCGCTCGTGCGCGCATACAACTCGGAGGCGAGCCCGAGCACCCGAGCTGCGACAGGCTGACGCTCCGCCTCGTACGTGTCGAGCAGAGCATCCGGCGCCCCTGCGAGAACCTGACCCAGCTTCCACCCGAGGTTGTAGGCGTCCTGCACGCCGGTGTTGAGCCCTTGACCGCCTGTGGGCGGGTGCACGTGTGCTGCGTCACCGACGAGGAACACACTTCCGGCCCGGTAGCGCTCCGCGATTCGGGTGTTGGGGCGCCACACCGATGACCAGTGAATCTCCTCGACGTGCACCTTCGTGCGTCCGATGAACTCTCGCACCATGCGATCGATCGTGACGCGATCCGGATCTGCCGGATCCTCGGTGCGGAGCTTGAGCATGAGCTGGAATGTATCGCCGGGCAGGGGACAGAGCGCCATGAACCGGCCGGCGTTGCGCGGCCAGATGTGCCAGCGATCGCGTGACAGGCCACTCACGGTCAGATCCGCGATGATCATCCGATCGGTCTCATCCGTCGTGCCCGAGAATGCGATCTCCGCACCACGACGCACGGCACTGCTTCCGCCGTCAGCGCCCACGAGGTAGCGCGCCTTGATCTGTTCCGGGCCCGACGGACCCTCCACGCTCGCTGTGACGCCTTCGTCGCCCTGTTCGTACGAGAGCAACCGCGTGTTGTACTCGATCCGGCCACCCAACTGCGTCAGGCGCTCTCGGAGGCTGGCATCGATGGAGTACTGGGGCGCCAGCAGCGTATTGCTGTGCGGAGCATCGTCGGTGGGATCGTACAACTTGATCATCGTGCGTTTGAGCGTCAGCGGGCCGAGGTGGACCCCCAGTGGCGGGTAGAGCATCCCCCTCGGCTCCAGTAGCGGCAGCACGCCGAGATCGTCGAACACCTCCTGCGTGCGCGGTTGAACCGCCTTTGCGCGCGAACCTTCGAACCCCGTTGCGGCCGCGTCGATCACCCGGAACGAGACTCCCCTGCGCTGTAGGTCCGTTGCGAGAGTCAGCCCACTCGCACCTGCGCCTGCAATCAACACGTCGACCATGGCGGTTCTCCTTGCATTCGCAATCCCTGACGTCGCTGTCTCACGGATCGAACCAGCGGCTCTGCTCGTTCCCGTCGCACCCAGCCGCTGCTGTCTCGGCAACATTAGGGCTACGACGTATCCGTAAATCTAGTCCGCGGGTTTCCGACGGGGCAACCCTTTTCGCTTCGGCGGGATCTCAGATGTCCAGCATGACCTTGATTGCGCCGTCCCTTCGGTCCGCATAGGTGTCGAACGCTTCGCCGATCTGCTCGAGGGAGAAATGATGCGTGATCAGCTCAGCGCTGCGGATTCGATGCTGCCCTGCCAGCGAGACTGCTCGGGCGACTGAGTCTGCGCCCTCCCCGCGCACAGTGTGGATGGTGACGCCGTTCATGACCGCGGAGTTGAGGTCGGCCGTGACAGGGCCGCCGAAGAATCCAACGAGCACGATGTCGCCTCCGCGGCGGATCATCCCCAGCGCCTGGTCGACGGCGGGACCCGCGCCGGAGCATTCAATGACGATGTCCACACCCCTGCTGGCCGTCGCGCTGACGGACGACGGCGACCGCATCGTCCGTCCGTGCATCGATGATCACGTCGGCGCCGTAATCGGCGCCGATCGCAAGTCGCTCCGGTCGCGTTCCAGTCAGCGCGACGAAGCCTGCGCCGAGCTCCTTCAGGATCTGCACGGCCAGCAGTCCGATCGCCCCTGGTCCGATCACCGCGACGCTCGCACCGACCACGAGGCCACGCAGGACATCCAGTGCGTGCATGACCGTGCCGGCTGTTGTCAGCGCAGCAGCTTCATCGAAGCTGATCGATGGAGGAATCACGTGCAGCGTCGAGACGTGATTTGCGACGTATTCGGCGAACCCGCCGTCGACGGTCATACCCTGGGTGCGATGCCCCTTCAAATGATTGCCGCTGTTGAGGCAGTCGGTGTATTGCCCGCGCAGGCAGTTGACACACCGCATGCACCCGCGATGGGCCTCCGCGACGACTCGGTCGCCGACCGCGAACTCATCCACTGACGAGCCCACCGCAACGACCTCTCCGGCGTACTCGTGCCCCGGAGTGAAGGTGCCGGGTGCGGGCCCGCCGTCACGGAAGAAGCCTCGACTCCGAATCTTGAGGTCCGTGCCGCAGAGCGTCGCCCGCCGTACTCGCACAAGGACGTCATCCGGCCCTATCGCAGGCACTGGCTTCGTCGTGACATAGATCTCGCCGGCGGCGCCCAAGACCGCCGCTCGCATGGTCGGCACTGCGCTGGCGCGCGTTGTCGACAGCGCACTCACGTCTGTCGTGCTCACGTCGGCCTATGGAAGGTGTCAAGGTGGCCGTAGAGGACGTCGAGTCCGAAGTCGGCGACCGGATCGCGCCATACGGAGTGGACGTGATTGCCGTCGCGCTGAGTGTTGTCGTACTCGATGAGAACTCGCGGGCCTTGAATCCTGAAGTAGTGCCGCTCACCGCGAGCCGAGCCTCCGGCCCAGCCGAAGTGGACCTCGTCGAGGTTGGCATCCACGGAGTAGAACCGCTGCTCCTCCTCTGCGATCTCAGCGGGCGCTCGTCCGCAGAAGCTTCCGATCAGCTCGCGGAGGGTGCGGCGCTGCCCCTCGTCCATCTCTCGCGCGGCGAGCCCCTTCGGGATGCGAGTGAGCGACATCACACGATGGTCGAACTCGTCATAGCCCGACTGCGCCTCAGCACGCGCGTCGATGAAGTCGACGTACTCCGCGAGCCGCGGCTCCTCGAACCGGCCGTTCCAGAGATCCTGCATGTGGATCATCTCGTCGCCGTCCGAGATCCACGCGCGGTTGCCGCTGACGATGTCCGAGACCGCGCGCGGATGCAGCACAGCAGTCGCGCGCTGTCCTTCGGGAAGACTCGACAACAGCGTCCGCGCGAGATCTTCGCTGCCGCCGAGCGGCCGGAGCGAGCCTCCGCCCAGAAAGGAGATCTCGGCCGGATCGGAGCCGAAGAAGTTGGGGGTCGTCGACACCACTCGCCCACCGACGACGAGATTGTTGAGAGAGATGTGGTGGCCGGCGAACCGCCACGCCCACCTGTCGTCGGTCGACGGGTCCCCGAACACCCTGAGATAGTAGAGGCCCGGATCACGCCCCCGCTCCCGGCCCCAGTCGATGGTGAAGTTCTCCAGCCGATCGAGGATGTTCTCCGTGCCGATGATCGTCGACGCGGTGACGTAGCCGCCCATCGACAGGCCCGCTGACACCAGCTGCATGGCCAGGCCCTGCTGGAGCGGAGTCTGCTCGTGGAAGGTCAGGCCGCCGTGATCGGTCGGGGTGAAGAACCAGGTGAGCCGGTCGTTCTCGGCATCCTCGCTCGCGAGCGGCGCGTCATACACCGCTCGCACTCGCTGTTCGTCCGAAAGCGTCGCGAGCCACCGAGCTGCGGCATCCGCCATACGCTCTGCGACGACTGCCGCAGGCGAACTCATCGTCGTTGCATCGGACTGCGCCATGGTCAGCCACCGCCCCTCGGTCCTATCAGCCGAACGATCACATTCTGCGAACCTCGTATCCGGAAGGTCAAAGACCCAAATCTCGACGTAGCCATAGTCGATCCCTATAGGGGTCCGGGGGATCTGCCTGACGGGCGCCGACTGTGGGAGATAGTCGTGACCTATACCCCCACAGGAAATCGGTCTTGGCGGTAGGTCGCACGATGTGTGAGATTGACAGCCAGTCGTGCGCACGATCGCGCTTCGGCGCATACAGGGAGAGTCATGGATCTCGATATCGCGGGCAAGGTCGCACCGGTGCTCGGAGCTGGGTGGCGGCTCGTCGCCGTCGGCAGCGCCAGATCGATTGCGTAGAATCGGAAGGTGTAGCGGTGTCGAAACTCCTCTCACGAGACCAGCGCGGGGTGTTCACGGTCGTACCCACCCCGTTCCAGCCGGAAGGCACCATCGACTTCGGTTCGCTCGACCGACTGCTGGCGTTCTACAGCGAGGTGGGAGTCGACGGGCTCACCATTCTCGGCCAGATGGGTGAGGCGCCGAAGCTGACCGGCGGTGAGTCCACCGCAATCGTCAGACACGTGCTCTCGCGCACCGAGCTGCCTGTGATCGTGGGCGTGTCCGCTCCGGGCCTCGCCGGGATGACGGAGCTGACCGAGGTCGCGATGGATGCCGGAGCGGCCGGTGTCATGATCGCGCCGCCCGTCTCGCTGCGAAGCGACGCACAGATCCTGAATTACTACGACGAAGCCGCGCTCGCGATCGGCACGGAAACGCCGTTCGCGCTGCAGGACTACCCACTCACGTTCTCGGTGGTGATGTCGCCCGCGGTCATCGGTCGGATCGCGAACGACCATCCGAACTGCGTGATGGTCAAGCACGAGGACTGGCCCGGACTCGACAAGATCTCCGCGCTTCGGAACAGTGAGGCGGAGGGCGCCAAGCCGAGGCAGTCGATTCTGTGCGGGAACGGCGGACTGTTCCTGGAACTCGAGCTGGCACGAGGCGCCGACGGCGCCATGACCGGATACTGCTTCCCCGAGGTGCTGGTCGACGTGTGCCGACTCATAACAACCGGCGATCGCGAGGCCGCGAGTGAGATCTTCGACGCACACTTGCCGCTGATTCGATACGAGCAGCAGGCGGGTATTGGCCTGGCGGTCCGCAAGTACGTCCTGGTGAAGCGAGGACTCATCGCCTCCGACTATCAACGTAGGCCGGCGACCCCGCTCAGCAACGCCAGCCGCGACGACGTGAACTTCCTGCTCCGACGAATCGCCAGGATCGATGCACGCGCACGAGGCGCAGCCGCTCTGGCGGCGACGTCCCCGTGAGCGGGATCCGCGGAACGGGCCTGATAGCCTCACGGGCATGCGCCTACGGCAGCTCGAGTACTTCGTGGCGATCTGCAAGAGCGGCTCGTTCAGTGTTGCTGCCCAGCAGCTGTACGTAGCCCAGCCGTCACTGTCACAGCAGATCCGTGCACTCGAACGAGAACTGGGCGTGGAGCTCCTCGAGCGGGGGCGGCAGGGGATCTCACTGACCGCAGCAGGACGGGTGTTCCTACCTCGAGCGGAAGCGGTCCTTGCAGCAGCGGACGCCGCGACCCAGGCAGTGGCCGACCTTGTCAGCGGAGGCGAGGGTGAACTCCACGTCCTGACGATCAGGTCGGTCGCATCCGGTGTACTGCCGCCAGGGATCGTGCGATGGCACGAGCAGTACCCTGCGACCATGGTCCGCCTCCATGACTTCTCTCACCGTACGGATCTGGAGGCGGCCATGCGTGAAGGTCGAGGGGATCTGGCTATCGGTCCCAGACCCGTCATGTGGAGCGGTGATATCGTCTCGCTGGGCTTTGAGAGCTTGGTCGTGGCCGGCCGCGGCCCATTCGCCACCGCCCGGGCGACCCTGGAAGAGCTGCGGTCGGCGAAGTGGGTGCACTTCGAAGAGGAGCAGGGGATGAGCGAGGTCCTCGACTGGGCCGCCCACTCCCTCGAGTTCACTCCTCGGGTCGTGGCTCGGGTGGGTCAGGTCGCGGCGGCACTTCGGCTGGCCGTGGAGGGTGTGGGTCTGACGATCATCCCGGCGAACGCCGTCTCTCATCACTGGAGTCATCATGTGCGCGCGTCCGATCCGCCGCTATTCCGCGAGCTCGTGGCGTATAGTCGCGGCTCGATGGACTCGCTCACCACACGGTTCACCCGTCTCATGACCACATCGGAGCTCCCACTGCTGGGAGTCGATGAATTGCCGTCGGTGGCGCTGGTGCGGTGAATCGTCCGTCCTCTGCGAGGTCTGCAGTCGATCAGCGACTACGACCTCGCAGGCGACGTCCGGTCACCTCGTGACCGGCGTCGCGTTCCAGTCTCAGCATGTGGAGGGCCCCTGCCAGCGCCAGGACTGCCGTTGCCGCGAATGCGAGAGTGAAGTCAGCCTGGGTCAGGCCGCCGCCGCCCTGCACGGTGAGCATGATCGCTGCCAGGGCAACACCGATAGCCAGTGCAATCTGTTGCATCATGCTGAAGATCGTGGACGCTGAGGTTCGATGCTCGTTTCCGATGTCAGCGAAGGTGAGGGTGTTGAGCGCTGAGAACTCCAGTGAGCGCGCCGCCCCCGCGATGAACGCGACGACCCACACGAGCACGGTGCTGGTCTCCATTCTCATGACGCCCAGGGCCGCGATCGAGCCCGCAACAACGAGACCGTTCCATACTGCGACGTTCCGGAACCCCCAAGCTTTCAGCAGTGGGGTCGTGATCGCCTTCATCACGAGGTTGCCGAGCATATAGACCAGCACCACCTGGCCCGCGACGAGTGTGCCGACGCCCCAGGCTTCCTGAGCCACGAGCGGTAGCAGAAAGGGTGTCGCGGAGATCGCGATCCGGACAGCGTTGCCTCCCGTCAGAGTGGCAGTGACGTACGTCGAGACACGCAGGGGTGCAAGGTCGATGAGCGGGTGGGCAGCGCGCCTGAACCACCACACCGCCACCGCCCCGAGCAGAACCCCGACCGCGAACAGTGTGAGGTCGATCGCCAGGGCGCCGGCTTGGGCGATCCCCGACATCCCGGCGATCGAAGCGCCGAGCGCCAGCAGAAGCAGGAGCGCCCCGACCGTATCCAGCGGCGTCTCCCGCCGCTCACCATCGTCTGGGACGAGGAGCAGCACGAGCACGACGCCGATCACACCGATCGGCACGTTGACCAAGAAGATCGCCTGCCAGCCGACCCACGTGGTGAGCGCCCCGCCCAGCACCGGGGCGATGACCGGTGCGATCAAGCCCGGCCACGTGATCAGCGCGGTGGCCTGGAGCAGATAGTCCTTCGCCGTGCTCCGCAGCACGAGAATTCGGCCGACGGGCAACATCAGCGCTCCCGCTGCTCCCTGCGCGATGCGCGCGAGCACGAACACCCAGAGAGTCGGCGACGCGGCACACGCGACCGACGCGAGAACGAACAGAACGATCGCGCTCGCGAAGACGCGCCGAGCGCCGAGCCGATCAGCGAGCCAGCCGCCCACGGGGATGAGAGCGGCACCAGCGACGAGGTATGCAGTGACGCCGAGCGTCACATCCACCGGGGCGACATGCAGGCTCGCAGCGATCTGGGGCAGCGAGGTGACGACGATCGTAGTGTCAAGGTTCTGCATGAACCACGCCACAGCCACCACGTACGCAACGCGTCGGGATGCCGACGCCGCAGCCGACGCCTCCTTCAGGCTCGGTGTCACCCCGCGTGGCTCCCAAGGCTCGCGTCGGCCGCCTCAGCGCGCCTGAGCCGCCGCAGTTCACGCTGGTGGGAGGGATCGGGGATCGGTTCGGCATCGAGCAGCGCTCGGGTGTAGGGGTGCTGCGGTCGCAGGTAGACCTCATCGGCGTCGCCGGTCTCCACGATCTGGCCCGCTTCCATCACCGCGATCCGGTGGCTGAGGTGATGAACCACGCTCAGGTCGTGCGCAATGAAGACATAGGTGAGATTGAGCTCGGCCTGGAGATCTTGGAGCAGGTTGATCACCTGCCCCTGCGTCGAGACATCGAGGGCGCTCACCGGCTCATCGCAGACGATCAATCGGGGCTCGACGGCCAGCGCGCGAGCGATGGCGACCCGTTGGCGCTGCCCGCCGGAGAGCTCCGCCGGCAGTCGGTGCGCGTGCGCAGGCGAAAGCCCAACCTGCTCAAGCAATTGGTCGACTCGCGTTCGCTCCCCGCCGCGTGGAACGCGGCGATGGCGGCGGAGAGGCTCACTGAGAATCCGGCCGATCGGCGCTCGCGAATTGAGCGAGGACCACGGATCCTGGAATACGACCTGCACGTCGCGACGATAGCTGAGTGGCGTCCGTCGCCCCATCGCGAGGACGTCCTCTCCGTCGAAGAGGATGCTGCCCGCTGTTGGCTGCGCCAGCCGGAGGATCGCCTTACCGACCGACGATTTGCCGGACCCTGACTCCCCCACCAATCCGAACGTTTCGCCTTCCGAGACCGAGAAGGAGACTCCGCGCACCGCCGCCTTGTGGCGATTGCGCGACAGCGAGCCGCCCACGCGGTAGGAGATGTGGAGGTCGTCGACCTGCAGGAGGGCGTCGCCCATCAGTTCAACCTCTCTTCCGCTGGGCGAGAGCCGGGCAAGGTCAACTCGAAGGCCCGTAGACAGCGCACACCGTCCACGATCGCCACCGGACCTTGCTCGCAGGATGGCTTGCGATAGGCGCAGCGGGGGGCGAAGCGACAGCCTGACGGCAACCCGTCCATCGGAGGCACGCGTCCTGGGATGGTCGGAAGCTTTCCTGTTCCGCCTGCACGTGCGGGAACGGCTTCGAGGAGAGCACTCGTGTACGGATGCTTCGGCGCGCGGAACAGATCGTCGACCTTCCCTTCTTCGACGACTTGGCCGGCGTACATCACAATCGCTCGGTCGCACGAGTCTGCCACCACACCGAGGTCGTGGGTGATCAGCACCATGGCCATGCCGAGTCGCTCCTTCAAGTCGTGCAAAAGGTCGAGGACCTGCCGCTGAGTCGTGACATCCAATGCTGTTGTCGGTTCGTCGGCAATCAGCACACGGGGCCGCCCCGCCAGCGCGATGGCGATCACTACGCGTTGCGCCATACCGCCCGAGAACTGATGAGGGTAATCCTTCAGGCGCCGTGGCGCGTCGACGATTCCGACGAGTTCAAGAAGCTCAATCGCACGTGCCTCGGCCCCCTTGCGGCCTATCTCATCGTGGTTGCGGATCGCCTGAACGAGCTGCCGACCGATTGTGTGGACGGGAGAGAGCGCGGCAAGGGGGTCCTGGAAGATCATGGCGATCTCAGTGCCTCTGAGCTTATTGGACGCGCTCTGCGAGAGACCGACGGTCTCGCGACCGCCGATCCGCACTGAGCCGCCGGTGATCGCCCCCGGAGTCGGCACGAGACCCAGGGTGGCGAGGCCGGTCACCGTCTTGCCCGAACCCGACTCGCCCACGAGTCCGAGCGTCTCCCCGGGCGCGATAGAGAAGGACACCTTGTCGACGACCGTCACTGAGCCGTGGTCGGTCGCGAACGCGACGGAAAGCGAATCGACGGCAAGGGCGGGAGTCACCCATCCGTCGGTTCTCGAAGTCGTCGCGCTGATCTCCGTGGCGGTAGCCCGCACAGCCTTCGCGGACCGGCGGGCGCGTCGACGATCGCGTTCGCTGCGGATCGAGCGCTCGCCTGACAACGCGTCGCGCAGGCCGTCGCCGAGAAGGTTGAAGGCAAGGACGACGAAGGTGATCGCAAGCCCGGGCGGCCAGGGGAGGAACGGTTGCTCACTTTGCCAGCGGGTGGCCCCGCTCAGCATCCCACCCCAACTCGCCTGACCGAGATCCAGGCCTAGCCCGAGGAAGCTCAGCGCCGCCTCGATGAGCAGCGCGGTGCCCATATAGATCGTGGACTGTACGATGAGCGGAGCCGTCATGTTCGGCAGCATCTGGCGGAAGAGGATGTTGTGTTCGGTCAGGCCGGAGACGGTCGCCGCGTCGACATACAGCTTCTCTCTCAGAGAGAGCAAGAGCGCGACTCAGCCGCATGAAGTTGATCGAGAAGATCACGCTGACGGCGATCATCGCGCTCGTCAGGCCTGTGCCCAGCACAGCGATGATGGCGAAGGCAAGCACCAAGCCGGGAATCGAGTCCGCCACGTCCAAGAGTCTCATCAGCGTGCGGTCCCACCACCCGCTTCGATAGGCGGCGACCAGGCCGAGCGGGACGCCGATGAGGAAAGCGATCGCGACCGTCTGCAGCGACGCCTGGAGCGCAACACGGGCACCGAATATCAGCCGGGACAGCGTGTCTCGACCGAGGTAGTCCGTCCCGAGCCGGTAGTCGCTGCTGGGTCCCTCGAGGAGGCGTCGCAGGTTCTGCTGCAGAGGGTCGTACGGGGCGAGCAACGGTGCGAACACGGCGCAGAAGACAACAATCAGGACGAAGACACCGGCGGCGATCGTCATTGGCTGTTTCAGAAGCCGGCGCAACACACGGCGCCGGGGGCGCGTGCCCACCGGCAGCGATGCGGTCACGGATGCGGGATCCCGTTGCTGCCCCGCGGCGTCGGTAGCCGCGTTGAGCGGGTTCATGGCGGGGCTGGTCTCTCCTTGAAGAGTTCTGGGCTCCACGTTGGATGTCGTCATTGCGGTCGTGCCCTCGGGTTGAGGAGCGCGTAGCTGATGTCGGCCAAGAGGTAGATCGCGATGACGGCGACTGCAACGACCAAGGTGATGCCTTGAACGACTGGGATGTCTTTGCGCGCGACCGCGTCGAGGAGCTGACTCCCGATCCCCGGCACCGTGAATACCTGTTCGACCACGAAGCTGGCGCCGATCAGGGTCGAGACCTGGAACGCGATAACGGCGACGATCGGCACCATCGCATTCTTGATCGCGTAGCGGGTGACGATCGTGCGCATCGGCGTGCCCATGGCCCGTAGCGTCTGCACGTAGGGTGCCGCCAGCGTCTCCAGCATCGCGCTCCGCGTGTGTCGCGCGACAACGGCGCTTCCCGCTATTCCCAGGGCGACCGATGGAAGGATCAGGCCCTGCAGCCAGGGGCCGATGCCGCGGGAGGGTGGACTCCACGAGAGCACTGGCAACCAGCCGAGCTGCACCGCGAACAATCCCAGGAGCACGATTCCGAGCCAAAACGCCGGCACCGAGAGTCCGGCAGCGGTGAGCAACGCCGACAAGCCGGTCCGCGAGTGATCCAGGTCTCAGCGCTGCGACGATGCCCAGAGACATGCCAAGGACGATGGCCACCAGGATCCCCCCGACTGCGAGCGACACGGTCGGGAGGAGATGTTGCGGACACGACTTCGCTGACGGGCCTTCCACCGAACCATGACTCGCCCAGGTCGCCGACCACGACTCCCGATATCCAGTCTCCGAACTGCACGAAAACGGGCCGATCGATGCCCATGCGGGCTTCCAGTTCTGCGATGCCCTCGCTGGTGGCTTTTGGGCCCAGGATCACCGCGGCAGGACTCCCCGGGAGCAGGAAAGCTCAGCAGGAACACCGCGATCGATACGAGCAGTAGCTGAGGAACCAGTGTTGTCAGGCGAAGACCCACGAGCCGCCAGATCACGAGGTCACTCTCCGACGGTCAAGTTCTTGAAGACGACCGAGCCGGCCTCCCAGTCGACGGTCTCGACTCCTTCGACCTTCCCCGGGAGCCAGCCGATGCCCTGATTGACAATCGAGCCATCGCATTCCAACGCCTCCGTTGCGATCTGGGTCACCACGTTCACCCACAGCGGCTCAGCGGCAGCCGGGTCGATCTCTGCCATCGCCGCTGCCGCGGCCGCCTGGAGTTCTGGCGACTCGACTCCAGCAGGGTTGTTCGGTGCGTCGGCGGCGAACCACGTCAGGTACCACTCCTCCGGAGTGAGCTCGGAGTTGTCCCCGAGCCCGATGGGGTTGCTGCCGTCGTACCAGCCAGTGAAGTACTGCGCCGCCGGCACTACCTCGACGGAGAGGTCGACACCGACGTCCCCGAGCCCACCGGCGATGGCCTCCGCGAACGGCACGGTCTCGGAGAACGCCATCATCGACAGCGCGGGGGTGCCCTCGAGTACCGGCCTGGCGGCATCCGGGTCGAAGTTCAGTGCCGGGATGTCAGCGCTGTGGCCGTACTCGCCTTCCTGGAATCGCTGGTTTGTTGCCGTGAGGTACTCGCTTCCGCCCAGCGCGGCCAGCCCTTCGGTGTCGATGGAGTCGCAGATGGCGTGGCGCACAGCAGCGTCTTCCACGGCCCCACCGGGGCCACGGTCGAAGAATATGACGCTGTAGTGAACTCCGGGGAAGGTAGCCAGCTCGAGGCCGCCGCTGCGGGCCTGGTCGGCCTGCGTGAGGTTGACATCGCCGAGGTCGATCTCGCCCGTGATCAGCGCGTTGAGACGAGCGTCAGGGTCGTCGATAGCGACGACCACGAGGTTCTCGACTCCAACGTTCTCGGCATCCCAGTAGTCGTCACGCAACGTGAACCCGATCTCGGTGCCCGGCGTACTCAACTCCGGGTTGTACGCCCAGGGCCCCGTCCCGACCGGATAGTCCTTGATGGTGCCATCCTCCATGGCTGTCGGGCTGGCCATGACGCCAGCCCGCCCTGACAGCGTTGTCAGTAGGCTCTGCGTTGGTGCCGCGAGGTTGAGCACGAGGGTCAGGGGGTCGGGAGTCTCGATCGAGCTGATCGTGTTCAGTCCCGCACTGAAAGGCCCGGCCTGCTCCTTCACGTACTCGAGGTTGAACTTTGCGGCCTCGGCGTCGAACGGGGTTCCGTCCTGGAACGTCACGCCCTCGCGCAGGGTGAAGGTGATCGCAGTACCGGAATCCTCCCACGCTGTCGCAAGTTGCGGTTCGAGCGTGCCCTCCGGCGACCGGGACACAAGCGTCTCATAAGGCAGGCGGATCCAGGTGTATCCGTTGTCAGTGCCGGGCTCCCAGTTCGTGGGGTACTCTTCGACTCCGACGCGCAGCGTACCGCCGGCTCCGTCGGTGCTGTCTGTGTCGGGTTGTTCCGACGTCGAACAAGCCGTCAGCCCGAGGCTCACGATCATGGCGAGACCGACGGCGGCGGCGCCGAGACGTGCCGGCTTGTCTGTTCATTCCAGTTCCTCTTTCTGTTGTGTGTGATGCAGGTGAGACACGGGCCGAGTGCGGTTGCCCGCCGTGGACAACTTGTGAGAGAGCCAGGCGAATGCTGCGGGGACCCATTCCTGGGCATACTCCGGCGCACAGTGGCCGGCACCTCGGAAGACACGTGCTTCCTTGCCCGAGACCGGACCGTACTCGAGGACGGAGTAGATGTTTCCAATCGGCGAGAGATGATCCTGATCGCCGTTGATCATCAGGATGGGTTGGCTGATGCGGTCGAGGACTCCCAGCTCGGACAGCGCCCAGCGAGCGAAGTCGGCACGGACGTCGTCCTCGGTCATCACGCGACGAAACGGCCCGTCGCCCGGAGCCCCGAAGTACCAGTTCGCGCGTTCGTTCAGAGTGGCGAGGTGCCGGGTCATCGCCTCACCATTCGGGAGATACCCGAACGGTGCACCGCCGACGGCGACGACTGCCTGGACAGCGTCAGGCCGAGTGCCAGCGAGTTGGAGAACAGAGTACCCACCACGGCTGATGCCGAACGCACCGACCTGGTTCGGGTCGATCTCCGGTCGCGCGCGCAAGTACTCGACAGCCGAGACCCAAGTAGAGACCGACTCGGGAGCCCACGGTACCGGGTTCTCGCCGGTGCCGGGCGCATCCATCACCAGTGCAGCCATTCCCTCGGCAATGCACTGCTGTTGCGCCCAGTCGCGGTCCTCCTTGAAGACGTCGGACCCGCACATGATGAGCACCGCGGAAACCGGATGCACAGCCACGGGGATGCGCAGGTGAGCGGTGATCTGGACATCGCCATGCAAGATGGTGACGACTTCGAGCGGCGGGTCGAGATGCGCAGAGGCACGCAGATAGGCGCGAGCGCAGTCCGCGCTCACTGCGGCCTTCTCCGGGGTGATCTCACCGGGGAAACGCGCGATGGCGAAGTAGCTCTTTGCGAGGAGGAACTCTCGTCGAGCGCCGGCCCGATCGCCGTGCACCTCGCGTTTTTCTCCCTCGGCCTCGTGTCGGTCGCCAAGGCTCTTCCAGGCAGGGATCCACTGGTCTTGAGTGGTTGCCGTGAGCGACGCAACCGTCGCCTCGAGTTCTCGAACCTCGACGGCCGTGCGCCAGCGCCTGTAGAAACCGGCGGGCCCGACCTGAAGCGGATCGTCGGTCGCAACGACATCGATCCCAGTGCGAGCCTGCAATAGACACCTCTTCGTGTTCGTAACCAGTCGATCAGCATCACTTGCGGAGGCGCATTCGCGCCCGCAGTGACGTGAATCAATGAAGCCTTGCTGAGGATGCCTGAGGCAAAGACCAAAGACCTGCTCGCGTCATAGGCAACGCCTATGGATCGTTGGCTACGCGATCGTGAGAGGCAGCATGAGGCGAGTGTGTCCGCTGAACGTCGGTGCCCAATCGTCGTCTGCGATGTACGCGACGTATCCGTCCGGCCGGACCAGAACCTGCGAATCGCCCTAGATGCGGCGGAAACCAGACCCAGTTCATCGCCGCGAGCCGGTGACTCCCGTATCTCCAGGGCAGATGCTTCGACCGCTCGGACCAGTTCCATGACTCGACCGGCTGGTCATCTGCAACGTCAACCCGGATCGGGAGGGACGGAACCCGTGGACGCTCAACCTTCGCGCTCGCCCCATGGCGCGGGTGCAGGTGGGTCGTCGCACCTTTGACGGGTCCGCTCGGGAGGCGTCGACGGATGCCTATTGGGCCGCTCCCTGACCCGGATTGGCCGGCCTCCCGGGTGTTCCACGACCGCGGCGGTCGGCGGTCCCTCTTCGTCCTCGAGCCCGCTGCGGGCGAACGATTGAGCACGCGTTCCGCGGCGGACCCGGCTGTTGATCAGGACCGGCGCCTGCAGGCTGGGATGGACATGAACGTGGCGGATTCGTCGGAGGAGCACCGGTGAACGTCATCACCACCCCGCTCGAGATCAATCGCCCTGCGGAAGACGTGTACTCCTTCATCGCCACTCCTTCACGCTTCCCTCAGTGCAGGAGCCTGAGCCTGCCAGCCAGGTACCACCGAGGAGGCACGCCGCGGAAGCCACCGGGACCGCGCTCCTGCCGGAATCACCTCCGTCGATCCCGAATTCCCGCCACGGGAGCCGGATGCCGAGTCGTGGTGGCTCCAAAGGTTGCGGTTACACCCCGAGCTCCACGAGCATCCCGTAGATCAGATAGGCGGGCCAGACGATGGCCTGAAGCAGTCCGAGGATCACTCCCCAGAAGCCGCCGTCCGAGATGGAGATGAAGTAGACAGCTGCGCCGATGTAGGCCAGGAAGAAGAAGAACCCCCAGGCGCTGGAATTGACGACGGTGACCCGGCCTCCGGATGACATTGCGCGCTTTCCTTTCGGTTGTGTCGGATGCCCAGGTGGGCATGGTGTCTCGACTCGATGCGGTCGTTCACCGTTCGTCGCGGAAGCCACCCGGCCACGCCCAAGAGCACAAGCACGAGCACACGTTGCAGGGCGCCGGTTGCGAAGTAGAGGATCTGCAACCCTGAGACCGCGGATGAGTCCAACGACAGGCGGTCGACCACCACCAGGCCGTCTCACGACTTCATCAACTCGTGCACCTCGATCGCGTTCACGACGCACCCCCTCCACGGCCTGGACGATACGCACTCGTGACCAGACCCGGCGGGACCTTCGTCCCCGCCGGGCACGCAACCGAATCAGCGTCCGGAAACGAGAAGGATCGACACCGCCGCCTGGAAGTCGAGAAGGAAGTGGACCACGATCAGGAACGGGAGCAGCCGGGGCCCGCTTCAAGAGGGCCCAGCTGAGCACCAACCCGAATCGGAGAAACGTGAGCGCCCGCCAGGCAAGGAACGCCGGATCGAAGATGAGCGGCAACGTCGCATGCTGCAGGGAGAGGGCCACTGCCGGGATGAGCACGGTAGGAGCCGTTCTCGGTGGTGCGCAGATCATCGGAATGGGCGCTCGTCGCCCTGACGCCCGGGGATGGATCGGGGCCACGCCGCTCAGGGCGGCCGTGGCGTGGTCGATCGGCTGATTTCCTCGGACAGAGTCGGCGAACCCAACGGCCGTGCAATAGGAAGCGACGCTGGCTTCCGCCGTGACCATGCGATGGGACTTGAACGTAATCCGGGTCCGCCGCGGGTCATGATCGGGTGGATGTCATGCTCAGCGAGTCGGGACCGGCGCCAAGGGGCCAGGCGTGGCGGGCGGTCGCACGCTGCGTGGCAACGAGCGTCGTGATGCTCGCCCTTCGACGAGTGCACCTTCCACGCGGGAATGTGGGTCGGGTGCTTCGCTTCGCGGACGGAAGCGTCGCTCGCGTCTATCGCGAGACGACGGTCGACCGCACGCGACCCGAGGAACCGTGCGTACTTGTCGTTGCGTTCAAGCTCCGCGTCATCCGGGGCCGGGTGCTGCACCGGCTCTTCGAGGCCGAGAGCCTCCTCAACACACCGCTCTTCGTCGGGTTCCCGGGGTACGTTTCGAAGCTCTGGTGCGCGCATGACGCCTTCGACGTCTACCGAGGGCTCTACGAGTGGGACGGTCCACAACAGGCCCGAGACTATGCGTCCGCCCTCTGGCGCGTCCTCGAGCTGGGCAGCGTCCCAGGCTCCATCCGCTTTCAGGTACTTCCAGGGCTGCACCGCGACGACGTGCTCGCGGACCCCACGCTCATGCAGGCGACGACACCGTTCGACGAGTCGTGGTGGCGCTTGGTGGACGCGGCATGACGACCGACACGGATGTCCTGGTCGTTGGCGCGGGCCCGACGGGGCTGACCGCCGCCCTCGAGGCGCACGCCCACGGAGCCAACGTCCGGATCATCGATCGCCGCACCCAACGCGTGCGGCCGTCGCGAGCCATGATGCTCCATGGCCGGGCACTGGAGTGTCTTCGCCCGCTCGGCGTCACCGCGGCACTCCTCGGACGAGCCGACACCGCTCCGGAGGCGCGCATCCACCTTGGCAGGCGCGTGGTGGAGGTGCGACTCGGCAACGTGGACCTCCCTGACACCGCGTTCCCGCACCTGACCCTGGTCCGGCAGGCCGACGTGGAAGAGGTGCTTTGGTCTGCCCTCCACGAGCGCGGCGTCGACGTGGAGTGGGGGGTCGAGTTCCTCGGGCTGCCCTCGGCGTCGGCCTTGGATGCGGCGGTCTCCGCACAGCTACGCACGGCGGACGGGAGATTGGCACGGCACGGTTGCCAATTCGTTGTCGGCTGCGATGGCCAATCAAGCGGTGTCCGCGGCGTTGTGGGCGGAGCCTGGAGCGGCGCTCCGTACCGGGTTGAAGCGCTCCTCGCGGACGTCGAGCTCAGTGGGACGCTCGACCCTGGCGTCCTGCACGTCACGGCAGGAGAATCCGGGCTGGCGTTCCTGTTCGCGCTCGGCGAGGGCGCCACCTGGCGGATGCTCGCCACGCGCCCGACCGAACACGTCTCGACCGCCTCATTCGGACGGCTCGGCCTGAGTGCGCCACCCGAGGAAGTGCGCCGGCTCATCCAGGAGTCCAGCCTCGGGGCAACAATCGAGGACGTCCGTTGGTCTGCCCGGGTGCCGCTCCAGCACCGCGTCGCGAAGCCGTTCCGTCGCGGCGCGGTGTTCCTCGCAGGCGACGCCGCACACGCGCATTCGCCTGCGGGCGGGCAGGGAATGAACAACGGGATCCTCGACGCTCTCAACCTCGGATGGAAGCTGGGATTCGCCTCCACCGGCAGTGTGAGAGGGCCGCTTCTCGACTCCTACGAGCAGGAGCGACGCCGAGCCGCCCAAGAGGTCCTGGCATTGACGCATTTGATCTTCTTCGCGGAGGCATCACCCAACCCGGTCGCGCGGCTCGTCCGCGGAAGACTGCTGCCGCTCGCCGCCCCGCTCCTGCCACCCCTCCTCCGTCAGCGGCGTCTCATCGCGGCTGCCGTTCGTCTGCTCGCCCAGCCCTACGTGCGCTATCCGCACAGCAGCATCTCGCGGGACGGCGCGCCCCGCACACACCGCTGGCCTCGCCCCGGCATCCGACTGCCCGACGAAGCGGTGATCGCATACGGACGCACTGCCCGCCTCCACGAGCTGACCGCGACGCCAGGCATCCACATCCTTCTCGAACGCGACGCGCGGTGGGACCCCGACACCCTCGGCTCGCGGCCGCCGGAGTCGCGCGTGCATATTCACCAACTCACCAGCCACATCGGTCGTGCCGCGGTCGCAGTGCGTCCCGACGGCTACGTCGGTTTCCGCTGCGGCGTGGCCGACCGCCAACTCACGGACTGGCTGACACTTGTGGGTGCACGATGACCTTGACGTCGCCATCCGAAAGCGGGACGTCCGCGCCATCTTCGGGACTTTCGTCACTCGTCTCGCTGTGGTCCCCGTCTTAGGCTTCGCGATGTACGAGCCGCAGCGTAGGGGGCTGAAGGAGGCTTCATCATGAAGGTACTCGTCGCCTACGCGAGCAAGTACGGCGCGACGGAGGGCATCGCACGGCGCATCGGTGAGGCGCTGCGGAGGCGTGGGCTCGAGACCGACGTCACACGCTGCGATGACCTGCGCGATGCATCCGGCTACGACGCCTACATCGTCGGCTCAGCGACGTACGCGTTCAACTGGCGGAAGGATGCGCGGAAGTTCGTCGAGCGCAATGTCGGGGTGCTCTCGGCTCGCCCCACCTGGCTCTTCGGCAGCGGTCCGCTCGGCACGGAGACGGTCGACAAGGACGGGAACGACGTCCTGGAAGGGGCGGAGCCAAAGCAGTTCGCTGACTACGCCGACCTCGTCCACCCGAGGGGTGCGCAGGTGTTCCGCGGCGCATACGACCACGACAAGATCCGCGGCGGCGACCGGATCATCGCGTGGATGCCGGCCATCCGCGACGTCTTGCCGGAGGGTGACTTCCGGGAGTGGGACGCGATCGACGCCTGGGCGGACTCGATCGCCGACGACCTCGGCGCGACGGCTCGCAACTGAGGCACTTTGTCTCCCTCCACCTCAGTGCGGTCGGTCCTCGTGGCGTGCCATGCCGACCCGGCCGATCGGCTGAGCGCGTTCCTGATCGGCGAGGGAATCGCAGGCATCTAGCCCGTGGGGTGCAGCTCCTCGCGGAACTCGCCTTCCGGTGTATGGATCGACGGCGCGATGCGACCGCGCCCATTGGCATCACCGGCACGGAGGTCACGAAAGAGGCGGCAGACATGGTGCTCGCCGATGACGACTTCGCGACCATCGTCGAGGCCGAGAAGGTCGCGCGATCTTCGACAAGCAGGTGTCATGACGGGTTCGACGTCTGAGCTAGTCTCCGCCTTCCGTCAGCTCGGCAGGATGTTCGCGTTCGGCGCCTGCGTGCTCGGTGCGCGGCGGCTCGACCTGCAGGTTGTTGTGGACCTCGCGTACCGAGGGATGTCGCCAGACAATGTCGCTGGCGAGTTTGCGTGCGAGGAGCGTCGTCACAGTGCCGTAGAGGAACACCTCGTTGCTCTCGCAATGCACCTTGATAGGCTCCTGGCCGAGTTCCGAGTGCCGGTGGATCGTCGCGCGGAGTTGGTCAACCAAGTCCGGGCGCCGGCCGCGGGGTCAACGTGATGCGGCTCGATACCGATTTCACCCCGACAAGCGAGCGGATGGCATGTTCAGCAGCTTTGCGGTGATCATCCCACTCGACGCTGCCCTCCAGGGTCACTGCACCGTCGACGACCTCGGCCTTGATGCGATCGCCCGGGATGGTCTGGTACCACTCGAGTATCGAGCGGATCCGCTTGGCGAGCTCGATGTCGCCCGTCACTGCTTCGGGTTCGCCTGCGACGGTGATGTGGTCGACCACGGTGGTGACGCCGACAACGTGTTCGGCGGCACGTACTGCGAGGTACCGTTCGGTGAGGGTGTCGACCTCGCCGCTGAGTCCGACGACGCCATCGTTCACTGAGACGCCGATGCTCGCGTGTGACGCCGTCGGCAGCCATTCGAGTTCGGCCTCTACCGCGGCGCGAGTGGCCTCGTCGGCGTTCCGAATAGGCGATTGCGTCACTTCGACTCCCCCGTGTCGTTTCTGTCGTTCGCGAAGACGAAGCCATCCACTGCCGGCGTCGAGGCGCCCGTTTGTTCGACCCGCTCTCTATCTCTCGTGCCGTTCCCGCACTCTCTCGGGGCGTACAATCCAGTCTCACCGGGCAGCTCACTCAGGCCGGGGCTTTGGTCCCGCAGTGGTGTGACCCTCGACCCGGGATGCTCGCCCGGCTGCCGGGAAGACGGCGCCATGTCCGATGCATCGAATCACGCCGAGTGCTCCGTTGCGCCCTCGACGGGTCGAACCGGCCCTCCCTCGACCGTTCGATCATCGTCGGCGTCGAGGGATCCGATTCATCATGGACTCGAAGCGAGCACGCGCATCGCCCAGTGCTCGTCATGCACCTTCGCGTTGCAGCGCCACCGGGCTGATGCCGAGAACATGCCGATGTGACCTTCGTCCCGGCTGCAGCGCGACCACCAGTGGAACCGTGGGCGGAGGGCGACGTGCCCAGGAGAAGGCAGGTGATCCGGGTGTTCGACAGGATTGTCGTGGGATGGAACGACAGCGACCACTCTCGTCGCGCTCTGGAGTGGGCAATCGCACGAGCGAGCGGTGTTCC
The DNA here is from genome assembly GCA_963764435.1 of uncultured Actinomycetota bacterium. Taxonomy (GTDB): domain Bacteria; phylum Actinomycetota; class Actinomycetes; order Actinomycetales; family Microbacteriaceae; genus Agromyces. The sequence continues at coordinate 776,320 of CAVXSL010000001.1, forward strand.
CCTCTTCGTCGTCCATGTCATTCCTGGGCATGCCCAGTCGAGCGAGTACCTCCGCGCTGGAGGATCGCTCTCCGAGGCGCGCATCCGCCTGATGGAGGCTACCGACCGCATTCGGGAGAGCCACCCCGACCTTCGACTCACGACGGCGACCGTGCACGGCGATCCGCTTCAGGAGCTCGATGACTACCTCGGTGACGGCACGCTCGTGGTGGTCGGCGTACGAACCCAAGGGCGGCCCGGTCGATGGACGCTCGGTGGGCGCCTCGCCGGACGGCCGGGCGGCGGTGCAGTCGCGGTCATTCCCGACTGGTTCGACCCGATCCAGCGGTCCGGCGTGATCGTCGGCGTCGACGGGTCGGCTGCATCGATCGAAGCCATCGGCGTCGGCGCCGACGAAGCTGCCCGCTCCGGCGAGGAGCTCACCCTGTTGCATGCGTGGAGGGCGCCATCCCAGTGGGAAAGCGCCTACGACGAGTATGCCGAGGACATCGGGATCGTCGAGGATATGCACCGGCAGATCCTCGACGACGCGCTCGATGTCGCCAAGTCGCTTGGTGCCGCTCCACGAGGACGCCTCGAGGAGGGTGGTGCGGCCGAGGTGCTCATGAAGGCAACGCAAGACGCATCGGTGCTCGTGATCGGGAGCCACGGACGCAATTGGGTCGGTCGATTCCTGCTCGGCTCCGTGAGCCAGGACGTGCTGCTCACGATGACCTCACCCGTCATCGTCGTGCGACCGGGTGAATGACGCAACCGTCGCATCGAGTTCTCGAACCTCGACGGCCGTGCGCCAGCGCCTGTAGAAACCGGCGGGCCCGACCTGAAGCGGATCGTCGGTCGCAACGACATCGATCCCAAATCGAGCCTGCATAAACACCGCTTCGTGTCCGCTGAACGTCGGTACCCAATCGTCGTCTGCGATGTACGCGACGTATCCGTCCGGCCGGACCAGAACCTGCGAATCGCCCTGGATGCGACGGGAAAGTGGTGTTCCCCGACGCGCTGGTGGAGGGCGCGTAGACGCATAAGCAGGCAGTTTCGACGTCCGATAGCGGTCCGCCATGGCGACGCGAGACGGTGGCCTTCATGGTGTCGTTGCCCGACAATGGACATGATGCGCGGATGCGGATGCACCCTGTTCATGACGAAGGCGTCACGGTGAGTGACGGCGTGCGCGAACCCCCGATCCGAACGCCCGACCAGCGGCTCCGGGTCTTCGTCAGCTCGACCCTGAAGGAGCTGGCGGCCGAACGCCGCGCCGCACGCGCAGCGATCGAGCGCCTGCGGCTCGCCCCAGTGATGTTCGAGCTCGGCGCCAGGCCCCACCCGCCCCGGAAGCTGTACCGCGCCTACCTCGAGCAGAGCGACGTCTTCGTGGGCGTCTACTGGCAGGAGTACGGCTGGATCGCGCCGGACGAGGACGTCTCGGGGCTCGAGGACGAATACCGGCTCGCCCCACGGGACATGCCGAAGCTCATCTACGTGAAGAAGTCGGCCGAGCGCGAGCCGCGACTCGCCGAGCTCATGTCCCGGATCCGCGAGGATGACACCGCCTCGTACACGCCGTTCTCCACGGCGGACGAGCTGGCTGAACTCGTGGCGGCCGACCTCGCGACCCTCCTCGCCGAGCGGTTCGACGCCTCGCGGGCGGCGCCGGGACCTGCGGTCGACACGATGCCCGCGAGGCGCATTCCGGCGCCATACTCCGACGTCGTCGGCCGCGAGCGCGACCTCGCGACGCTGCTCGCGTGGCTCGGCGAGGACGCCCAGCGGCTCGTCACGCTCGTGGGTCCGGGCGGGATCGGCAAGAGCCGCCTCGCGATCGAGGTCGCCCGCAACGCCGGCGAACGCTTCGACCGGGTGACGTTCGTGTCGCTGGCGCAGGTGCGCGATCCCGAGGAGGTGCTGGGCGCGATCGCGCGGGAGCTCGGGGTCCGCGACACGGGCGACGCGCGGCTGAGCGAGCAGCTGGGGATCGCGCGCGCCGGCCGACGAGACCTCATCGTGCTCGACAACTTCGAGCAGATCGTCGACGCCGCCCCCGACGTCGTCTCGCTCCTCACCGACCTGCCCGGCGCGACTTTCCTCGTGACCAGCCGCGTCCGGCTGCGGGTGCGCGGCGAACAGGTCTTCGACGTCGAACCACTCGGCCTGCCGCCGGAGCCCTCGCAGGCGTCGATCCAGGCCATCCTCGAGGCGCCGGCCGTGCAGCTGTTCCGCGATCGCGCGCGGTCCGCGGACCCCAGGTTCGACGTCACCGACGACAACGCCGAGGACGTCGCCCGCATCTGCCGGGCGCTCGAGGGCGTGCCCCTCGCGATCGAGCTCGCCGCCGCCCGCATCCGTGCCCTCACGCCCGCGGCCATGCTCGGGCGGCTCGACCGGGTGCTGCCGCTGCTCGTCACCGCGGCGAGGGACGTTCCCGAGCGGCAGCGCACGATCCAGGCGACGGTCGAGTGGAGCATCGACCTGCTGGGCGCCGACGCGCGCGCGCTCTTCGAACGGCTCGGTGTGTTCGCCGGCGACTTCAGCCTCGACGCGGTCGACGCCGTCACCGCCGGCGAACCGTGGGCCGCCGACCTGCTCGGCACCCTCCTCGAGCTCGTCGACGGCAGCCTCCTGCGGCAGCACGACGACCACGGCCTGCCGCTCTTCTCGATGCTGGTGCCGGTGCGCGAGATCGCGGCCGCACGCTTCGAGCTCGACCCGGATGCCGCGGCGGTGCGACGCGCACACGCCGAGTACTACGTGCGCCTCGCCGCCGGAACCGACCTGCTGCTTCGAGGCGCGACGCAGTCCGCCGCACTCGACCGGCTCGAGGCGGAACGTGACGACCTTCGCGCCGGGTATCGTCACCTGATCGCGGTCGGCGAGGTCGACGTCGTCGCCGACGTAGTGTGGCGCCTGTTCCTCTACTGGTGGATCCGGGGCCTGCTGCCGGAGGTGAAGGCCTGGATGGAGGTCGTCCTCGAATCCGGCCAGCAGCTCTCACCCCGTACCAGGGCGATCGCGCTCGCGTTCTCGTCATGGGTCGCGCTCTGGCAGCCCGATTCGGAGATCCGGACCGAGCCCATGGAGGAGGCCGTCGCGCTCTTCCGCGCGGTCGGCGACGAGTTCAGCGAGGGGTTGGCCCTCACCATCGCGTCGCTCTCATACATGTCGGTCACGCCCGCCGACCTCGACCTCGCCGAGGAGCGGCAGCGCTCGGCGCTCGCGTTGGACGCCGTTCGACACGACGCGACCTTCCACTCGCTGTTCGAGAGCGTGCTCGGGCGCATCCTGCACCTCCGTGGAGATGCCGCCGGAGCCGTCGAGTGCTACGAGCGCGCACGAGAGATCGCCGGGCGCGCAGGCGACGAGTTCGCTGAGCGCATCGCGCTCAACCAGATCGGATGGTCGCGCATCGCGACCGGCAAGCCGCAACCCGAGCTGTTCACACGTGCACTGGAGCTCTCGCTGCGCCTACGCAATGAGGATGGCGATGCCTACGCGCTCGAAGGACTCGCCGGATCAGCCGCTGTCGTCGGCGACGTCGAGCGCGCCGGCTTCCTCCTCGGCGCAGCCGAAGCGTTGCGCGCGCGCACGGGTCTCCACGAGCAGCGCTCGTACGTGACCTACCAGTCGTTCGTCGACGCCGTCCTCGCCACCGACCGCGCCGCCGAGTTCGAGGCAGTCGCGGATCGTCGGGCGCCGGATGCCGCGACGTGCAGTGCTGGAGATCGCGCTCGACCCCGAGACGGTGGCGGCCGCCACGGGGATCCCGCCCCCGTCGGAGATGCCATTGTGATCTCGGACGTCCGACCGTGAACGGCGGCGGACGAGTGGATGCCCCGGGACGAGAGCCCGGGGCATCCGTCGTTCGAGCGCTACTGGAGCTTGCCGCCCGAATTGACATCGAGGTTCGCCGGATGGCTCGCCGCCCATGACGCGAGCAGCGCGAGCCGCTCGGCCGACGGAGAGCCCGGCTCGGCAGTGTAGACGAGCATCACGAGGCCGGGCTCGCCGGTGAGCGCGAACTCCTCGTACGCGAGCGTGAGTTCGCCGACGACCGGGTGGGTGAAGCGCTTCGTGCCGGTGCCGTGCGTGCGCACGTCGTGGGCGCCCCACAAGCGGCGGAAGGTCTCGCTCTGGGTCGAGAGCTCGCCGACGAGGTCCTGCATGGCGCGGTCGTGCGGGTGGCCGCCGGCCTCGGCGCGCATGATCGCGACGCACATCTCGGCGAACCGGTCCCAGTCGGGGTAGAACTCGCGGGCGGCCGGGTCGAGGAACTGGAACCGGGCGAGGTTCGGCATGCGGCCGCCGTCGCCGATGAGCGGCGAGTAGAAGGCGCGGCCGAGGGCGTTGGTGGCGAGGAGATCCTGGTACTGGTTCCGGACGAAGGCGATGCCGCCGGTGATCGATTCGAGCGTCCAGCTGAGGCTGGGCCGGGCCGCCGCCTGACGAGTCGTGCGCTGGCGCGGGCGCCCCGACGTAGGGATGCCGTCGGCGGCACGGGCGAGGTCGAACAGGTGCGCCCGCTCCGTGTCATCCAGCTGCAATGCCGTCGACACGGACTCGAGGACGGATGCCGACGCGCCCGCGATCGCCCCGCGCTCGAGCTTCGAGTAATACTCGACGCTGACCCCGGCGAGCACCGCGACCTCGGTGCGGCGCAGACCGGCCACGCGCCGGTTCGGCCCCGCGGGCAGGCCCACTTGCTCGGGCGTGAGCTTCGCCCGACGCGACATGAGGAACTCGCGCACCTCGCTTCGGTTGTCCATCTCCACAGCGTAGGTCGGATGCCGCGGGCGAGGGGTTCCCTCGCAGTACACCTCTCATCAGGGACTCCCTCCATTCCGCGCGACCCAGTTCACTCGATGACATGCCCGCTTCCACGTCATCGCTCCCGTCGCAGCCCGCGGCACCGGCTGTCGAGCGGTTGCTGCCGGCCGTGCTGCTCCTTCTGACGGTGTTCGGCCCGATCTCGATGGACCTGTACCTGCCGCTGCTGCCGGCGCTCACCCTCGACCTCGACGCCGCCACGTCGATGGCCCAGCTGACCGTCACCGCCTGCCTCATCGGCCTGGCGGTCGGCCAACTGGTCGCGGGACCGCTCTCCGACCGTTTCGGGCGCCGGATGCCGCTGCTCATCGGCGTCGTCGCCTATATCATCACCTCGATCTGGTGCGCGATCGCGCCGAGCGTCGAGATGCTGGTCGTCGCGCGCTTCGTACAGGGGCTCGCCGGCGGAGTCGGCATCGTCATCGCGCAGGCCGCGGGCCGCGACCTCTATTCTGGCGCCGCGCTGATCCGGTACTTCGGGCGGGTGACCGTGCTGAGCGGCCTCGCGGCGATCGTCGGCCCGCTGCTCGGCGGGCTGCTCGCGACGGTCACCGACTGGCGCGGGCTCTTCGTGTTCCTCGCGGGCATCGGCGCCGTCATCCTGCTCGCCGTGGCCCTGCAGTTCACCGAGACGCTGCCCACCGAGCGCCGCACCCGCGGCGGGTTCGCGCAGACCGCACGCGACTACCGGGCGCTGCTCGGCGACCACCGGTTCGTCGGCGCGGTGCTCGTGAGCGGCTTTGCCTACGCGGCGCTCTTCGCCTACCTCGCCGGAGCCACGTACGTGCTGCAGGGTGTCTACGGGCTCAGCCCGCAGCAGTACGCGCTCGCGTTCGGACTGAACTCCGCGGGCTTCATGGCCTTCGGATGGCTCGCCGCCCGCTCGAGCGAACGGTGGAGCCTTCGCGGCACACTCGTCGCCGGCCTCGCGATGTGCGGGCTCGGTGCCCTCGGCCTGCTCCTCGGCGGACTCGTCGCGGTGCCCGTGAGCGTCGTGATCGTCTCGCTGCTCCTGCTGGTAAGCGGCGTCGCCATGACCACCCCGCCGACGACGACGATCGCGCTCGCCGACCATCCGCGGATGGCAGGCACCGCGTCGTCGCTGCTCGGAATGGCGCGCTTCGCCCTCGGCGGCGCGATCGCCCCGCTGGTCGGCATCGCGGGCGCGGCAACCATGTTGCCGCTCGGAATCGTCGCCGTCGCCGCGATCGCCCTGGCCGCGGCATCCGTCACCCTGCTCGACCCCCGGCGCGACGACGCGCACGACCCGGCCCCCACCGACCCCGAACCTGCCGCCGCGCTCGCCCCGGCAGCGAACCGATAACCCCCGAAGAGAAGGAGCACCCCATGCGTGGTGTCATCATGCACGGCCCCGGCGACGTCCGTGTCGAGGACCGTGAGAAGCCGACGGTCGTCGAGCGGACCGACGCGATCATCCGCGTCACCTCCGCGTGCATCTGCGGGTCCGACCTCTGGCCGTACCGTGGCGCGGAGGACGCTGACTGGCCGGTGCCGATGGGTCACGAGTACGTCGGCATCGTCGAGGAGATCGGCGCCGACGTGCGGAAGGTGAAGGTCGGCGACTTCGTCGTCGGGTCGTTCATCGCCTCCGACAACACTTGCGAGATCTGCCTGGCCGGGTATCAGACCCATTGCATCCACCGGCAGCCGGGCGCCGCGACCGGTTCGCAGTCCGAGTACCTTCGCGTGCCGCTCGCCGACGGCACACTCGTTGCGACGGCGACCCGCCCGACGCCCGAGCAGGAGCGCGGGCTGCTCGCGGCATCCGACGTGCTCGGCACCGGCTGGTTCGCAGCCATCGCCGCCGCGGCGGGCACCGGCAAGACCGTCGCGGTCGTCGGCGATGGCGCGGTCGGGCTGCTCGGCGTCCTCGCCGCGAAGCAGCTCGGCGCGGGGCGCATCATCGCGTTCTCGCGGCACGCCGACCGGCAGGCGCTCGCCCGGAAGTACGGCGCGACCGAGATCGTCGAGGAGCGCGGCGACGAAAGCGTGGCGAAGCTGAAGGAGCTCACCGGCGGCCTCGGCGCGCACTCGACCATCGAGGCGGTCGGCACGCAGGAGTCGATGATGCAGGCCATCCGCGCCACCCGCTCTGGCGGACATGTCGGCTACGTCGGCGTCTCGCACGACGTCTCGCTCGAGGGCCTCGAGCTGTTCTTCTCCGGCGTCCACCTGCACGGCGGGCCGGCCCCCGTGCGCCGGTTCCTGCCCGAGCTGATCGACCTGATCATGTCCGACCGGATCGACGCCGGCGAGGTCTTCGACCTCACCCTGCCGATCGAGCAGGCCGCCGAGGGGTATAAGGCCATGGACGAGCGCCGCGCCATCAAAGTGCTGCTCACTTTCTGAGCCGATGGAAGGGCGCTGAGCCGGTGAGAAGACGAGGGAGATGATCGTGAACCACAACAATGGACGCGGCGGCAGCGTCGCACTCACTCATGGAGGCACCGTGCTTGCCGCGATCCTCGTCCTGTCGGGATGCGCGGGAGCCGACGACGCCGCTCCCTTACCGGGCAGCAGCACGAACGCGCCACCATCCACGGCAACCACGGCACCGCCGTCGCCGTTGCCCACTCCGACCGCCGAAGCACCTGCCCTGACCGAGGAGGCATCCGTGTCCACCGACCGTTCCGTGCTCATCACCTTCGGCGATACGACCGTCCGCGGATCCCTGCAAGACAACGCCGCCACCGCCTCGCTCCTTGCCCAGCTTCCGCTGCAGCTGTCGTTCAGCGACTTCGGCGGGCAAGAGAAGATCGCTCCACTTCCGGCACCACTCTCGCTCGAGGGCATGCCGTCCGGAAGTGACGCCGAACCCGGCACCATCGGTTACTACGCCCCCAGCCAGGCGCTCGTCCTCTACGACGACAACGTCGGCTACTACGACGGAATCGTTCCGATCGGCACCTTCGACGACGTCGCCACCATCCGCGACGCCCCCGCGTTCACCGGCACCATCACCGGTCCATGATCGCCAGGGCGGTTCTTGCACCGTGCTGGGAAGTCGATGCCGTCGACGAGCTGGCCGATGGCGGGAACCTCAGATTCCGACGTCGCCGGCCTCGCCATGTTCGTCACCTCAACGGGAGAACAGGCGCGAGAAGAAGCCGGGCTCCTTCGCGTGCCCCTCGCAGCGCTGGCTGCGCGGCACGCCTCGCATGACCTGGTCGACGTGCTGGCCGCAGCCGGCCCAGGTCGTCTTTCCGCACTTGCGGCAGGTGACTGCACTGCACATGGATGGTTCTCCTCGGGTTGGGGGGTTGTTCAGTGGGCGGGGATTCGGCGACTACTCGTGGTCGCCATCGCACCACTGCGCGGCGGGAACGAACTGCTTCACGCTGTCGACGTGCTGGCCGCAGCCGCTCCAGGTGGTCTTTCCGCAGGTGCACGGGACTGGGCTGCACACGTGTGGGTTCTCCTCTGAGTGTGTTGGTGGTGGGTGTGATGGGATTCAGGACACGAGCGCGGGAACCGCGGAGCGCGCCTGCGTCCCGGCCCTCCAGGTCAGGTAGCCGCCATCGAGGTTCACTGCCTCGCGGCTGAGCTGGGCGAGCAGCCGCACGGCGGTGTGGCCGCGCTGGCCGACCTTGCAGTGCACGATGAGGCGCCCCTCGGGCAGCTCGTCCGTGCGCGACCGGATCTCGTCGAGCGGAATGTTGATCGAACCGGGGATCGCACCGTCGGCGACCTCGCCACGAGTGCGCACGTCGACGAGGGTCGCACCCGCGTCGAGCTCGGCCTCCAGCTCATGCCACTGGATCGAGGGGGTGAGGCCCTCGGCCGCGTTGAGTGCGACGTAGCCGAGCATGTTGACCGGATCCTTCGCCGAGGAGTACTGCGGCGCGTACGCCAGCTCGAGGTCGGCGAGCTCGGAGGCCGTGATGCCGCCCGTCATGGCCGTGGCGATCACGTCGATGCGCTTGTCGACCCCGTCGCCACCGACGCCCTGAGCGCCGAGGATCTCATCGGTCACGGCGTCCACCACGAGCTTCAACGACATCGACTCCGCACCGGGGTAGTAGCCGGTGTGCGAAGCCGGGTGGGTGTGGAAGACGCGGATGTCGCGGTCGATACGCCGCAGCAGCTTCTCGTTCCAGCCAGTCGCCGCGATGGTGAGGCCCATGACGCCGACGACGGCGGTGCCGAGCGCGTCGCGCACGTGGATCGTCTTGCCGGCGATCGCGTCGGCGGCGAGGCGTCCGTGGCGGTTGGCGAGTCCTGCGAGTGCGACGAGGCGCTGCTCGCCGGAGATGGCGTCGGTCTTCTCGACGGCGTCGCCGATCGCGTAGATGTGCGGGTCGCTCGTGCGCAGCTGGTCGTCGACCCGGATCCCGCCACGCTCGCCGATCGCGAGCCCCGCGGCCGTGGCGAGGGGGGTGTCGGGCCGCACTCCAATCGAGGCGAGCACGAACTCGGCGGAGACCACCGAGCCGTCGGAGAGGGTCGCGGTGTCGGTGCCGAGCTCGGTGACCTGCGTGCCGAGGCGCACGTCGACGCCGGCGGCGCGGAGGCGGTCGGCGACGGGGCCGGCCATCTCGGGGTCGAGGGGCGGCAGCACCTGGTCGCCGAGCTCCACGAGGGTCACGGCGAGGCCGCGGTACACGAGGTTCTCGACCATCTCGAGGCCGATGAATCCCGCGCCGATGACCAGCGCGCTGTTCGGCGCGACGGTGAGCTCAGCCATCGCGGCGTCTACGTCGTCGATGTCGCGGAGCGTCAGCATGCGCTCGCCGCCGGGAAGCGGGGGCCGCACGGGCGTCGCCCCAGGCGAGAGCACGAGTGCGTCGTAGGCCTCGTCGGTCTCCTCCCCCGTGGCGAGGTCGCGGACGCGAACCGTCTTGGCGTCGCGGTCGATCGAGACGGCCTCGGTGCGCACCCGCACGTCGAGGTTGAACCGGCTGCCGAGCGACGCGGGGGTCTGCAGGAGCAGGCTGTCGCGCTGCTCGATGATGCCGCCGAGGTGGTAGGGCAGTCCGCAGTTTGCGAACGAGACATGGCCACCGCGCTCGAGCACCGTGATCTGGGCGTTCTCGTCGAGCCGGCGCAGGCGGGTGGCGGCGGACATGCCGCCGGCGACTCCGCCAATGATGAGGTAGCGCTTCTGGGTCATGCGCCCATCGTAACGGATACCCCCAGGGGTATTGTCAAATACCCCAAGGGGTATTGTGGGTGGGCAGGTCGGCGCCGGTCGTGGCGCTCGGCGGCTGCCGAACGCACCCATGCCGCCACGATCGAAGGCCAGCGTCTACAGCACGCTCGTCACCACCGCGGCGGTCACCATGACGTCGGCGCGGTTGCCGGGCGTGAAAACGATTTCATCGCTGTCGCGAGGCTCGCGTAGCGTCCGGCATCGATACCGAGCAGTTGCATCCGCTGCCCGTCGAGGCGGAGCCGCAGGTAGCGCGAGCTGCACGCGTTGACGATGCGCCAGCGTTCGCGCTCCCCCGGCCGCGCGACGACCGTCGCCCCGAGCTGGCCGTTCACCGTCACGATGTCGCCCTCACGCCCAAGCGTGCGTTCGCCGACGGATCCCACGTGCACCTCGGCGGGTCGACCACGATCGCCTCGCGGTTCGCCTGGCAGCCGATCAAGTAGCTCGCCTGAGCTCGTCGTAGATGTGCTCCAGCAACATGATCACTCCTCTTCCTCTGCGCCTAGCAGTCGCAGCGGTCAGCGACGGGAATCCCGTCGGCCGAACAGGCGGGCGAAGAATCCCCGCGCTTCTGCGTGGCCGTCTCGATCTGCGCCTGGGTGTGCGTGCCGCCGCACCAGGCGGATCCCGGCACCGTGCGCCGCACGTCCTGCACGTGCTGGCCGCAGCCGGCCCAGGTGGTCTTGCCGCACACACGGCAGTCATTGCTTCCTCGTGATCTCAACCGCGCTGAAGGACTGCCTCGCCAACGATGCGGAGGACATCCTCAGCCCGAGGAACTGGAGAAGCTCTTCCTCTCACTTGCCTGACCGGGCAGCGACCCGACGCGCAACATGCGCGGGACCCGAGCAAGCCCCGTAATGCTCGTTCGCGACGATTCCGCGTGCTCAGCCCCATGAGTTCAACCTGCGGGCGCAGGGTTCTCCGACTCGCGAGTCTCAGACAACTCGAGTCGACTCGTCACGCTTCCTGCTGCCGGTTCGTGGCCGGGCAGATACGAGGAGGGCTCCAGTTCGTGCTGGCGCACCGATTGCACCACGAAGATGACGATGAGGCCCTGATGTTCGTAGGGGTGCCAAGCGGCGCGTCGCTGGTCGGGTCAATCCGGATCGCCTCCAGCCCGCTACGGCCGAACCCGTACCAGATGAAGCAGATGGCGAGGCTGCGACCCCCTCGCGACCCCGTTGCGGCGGCCAAGCGCAGTCCGTAGTTTCGGATGCGTGGACGGCGCAACGTTCGCCGGCGTCATGTCGACCGGAATCTTCGCCATGAGCATCCTGCCCCAGGAACGGCAGGGTCGACGCCCCGCGCATCCGGAGCGAGTGTAATGATGTCGAACATCGCCCAACGCGCCATGGCGATCTACCAGAACCTCCCGCTGCCGGCCGGGTCGGCCGTCGGCATCATTGCGGTCCTCCTGCTCGACCGCGTTCGCCCCGCTCCGCTCCCCGGCCCGCGCGCACTCGAACGGGCTGCGGGTGCCACCGCACTCGCCGCAGGGTGCGCGCTGAACGTGTGGGCGCTCATCGAGCGTCGCCGCCGCACTTCCGGGGAGTTCCAGCTCGAGCAGCCGGAATCTCTCGTCACCACCGGACCGTACTCTTTCAGCCGTCACCCCATGTACGCAGGATGGTGGCTCATCCACCTCGGCGTCGGCGTGCTGCGCGGATCCGCGTGGGTGGCTGCGACGGTGCCTGTGGCCGTCCTCGTCGAGCACTTCGGCGGCTCAGTCGTTGAGGAACGCGAGCTCCGACGCCGGTTCGGTGCCGAGTACATGCGCTACGCCGAGCGGGTGCCGCGATATGCGGGTCGATCGCGTCGGCGTGTCGCCGTCGCTAGGAGATGACCGGGTTCGACCTGTTGCGTCGGTGCCCTGAGCGAGCGGATGCCGCGACCCGACCGGTTCGATACACCCACGCCCCTCGACGAAGACCCAGATGACGTACCGGCAAGCCTCCGCGGACTCGGTTTCCGACCTTTCGGGGCCGGAATATCTCAGAACAACCCGAACATGGACTGGGAGGAGTTCTCGGGCGCCGTCGACGCCCAGGCTGGCCAAGCGTTCCGGGACCGCCGCCGCATGGCCTGGATCCGTTCCGCGTCGATCGACGCCGCTGCTTCGGTGCTCATCTCAGGCTCCTTCGGCACTCGTCGGGACCTGTCCAATCGACAGTTGAACCGGGCCGAGCGCCCGTAGTCAGTGCGTTCCCCGAGCGTGACCGCGAGGGCGTCGATCGCGAGATCCCACCGCGTCGCCCATCATCCTCTTCCCCGGCCTGCGGAGTCCGGCAATCGGGAGCACTAAGGGGGCGGCCTCGTTCCACTCCCGCAGGGGGCAAACGATCTGGCAGGCCAGGCAGCTGTCACCAGGCGTACGCCTGCGGCGCCTCTCCTGGCCCCGGCCACAGCTGGTCGAGCCGTTCCATCGCCCCTGCCGGCAACTGCACGGCGACTGCGCCAACAGACGCTCGCAGCTCGTCGACGGTTGTCGGGCCAATGATTGCGGTCGAAACGACTGCGTTCTCCAGCAGCCAAGCGATCGCAACATCGGCCGGTCGGGCGCCGATCTCCCGGCAGAACGCCTCGTATGCTTCGAGCTGGTCGCGGAGGCCAGGAAGGCGCGGATCCTCGCTCCCCTGCTGGAGCGCCCCGGTGAGTATGCCGGCATGGAGCGCGCTGTAGGCGATCAGGCCGATGCCGAGGGCGCGCACGGCGGGGATGAGCTCGAGTTCGATGGTTCGCACGGCGAGGTTGTACAGGCTCTGCTCGGACGTCAGGCCCAGGAAGTGCCGCGCGGTCGCAGCGGACTGGGCGAGGGCGATGTCCCAGGCAGCGAAGTTGCTGCTGCCGACGTAGCTGATCTTGCCCTCGCGGACGAGCTGCTCCATCGCCTGCCAGATCTCCTCCCACGGGGTGGAGCGGTCCACATGGTGCATCTGGTACAGGTCGATGTGGTCCGTCTGCAGCCGCCGCAGGCTCGCCTCGCACGCACGCCGGATGTGGTAGGCGGAGAGCCGCCGATCGTTCGGTCCGAGCCCCATCGGTTGGTACAGCTTCGTCGCCAGCACGATGTCGTCACGGTGCCCGCTGCGTTTCAGCCACCGCCCGATGATCTCTTCCGAGACTCCGAAGCCCTTCGCCATATCAGCTGTCTGCGGACCGCCGTAGACGTCGGCAGTGTCGAAGTAGTTGATGCCGGCATCGACCGCGGCATCCATGATGTCAAAGCTGGTCGACTCGTCCGCGGTGTACCCGAAGGCCATGGTGCCCAAGCCGATCCGGCTCACCATCAGACCGGAGCGTCCCAAATGCGCGTACATCCTCGTCTCGCCCATGCACGGAAGCCTAGAGGCGTCCGTCCGCGGAATCACACGTACCCGTATCCATGCTCTGACGTGGCCGATCAGGGCCGCCGCGGCGGAGGCGTTCGCGGAGGTCGATCGCGCCGTAAATTGGATCGAGAACCGCGCATGAGGCCCCGCACGGACTCTCCTCCAAATTGATCTACGCGTGCTTCGCGGCGATTCGGCGGACGAGTCATGGATTTGGGAGATAAGGCTTTGAGCGTACCGACCTCGCAAGGGCGAAGCAGATCAGCTTCCATATCCAATGCGCGAGGACACCGGAGGCTAACGCGCCGTGAATACTGTGCTCACGGATGCTTCCGCAGTGCTCCGGTGGTGACCGCGACGATCCCTGAGCGCGATTCTTCGTTCACCGAGCCGGCGACATCTCTAGGCTCTCGAACATGAGCGATGTAGCGACGTCAACACCAACCGCGAGTCGGCGGAAGCTCCCGGCGCCGCTCGTCCTGATCGGCGGCATCCTCGTCATTCCCACGCTCTTGACCGTCCTCTTCAACAGCTGGAGCGAGCCTGACGCGGAAGCATACGTGCGAATGGCGTTCGTTTCGGTTGCCGGGTGTACCGTCGCGATCGTCACGGTGATCGCTGTGTTGACCAGTCGGATTCGCCAACAGCTCTCGACCGTCGCAGCGTTCGCGGTGATCGCGATCGTAGTCACGCTCTGGTCGTTGCACGGGATCAACCATGCCGCTGCATTGCTCCTCGCACGGCTCGGCCAGCTCCAATAGACGTACAGGACTGTCGCGCCAGGGATCCCTCATTGAGGCATCACTTCCAGCGGGACATCGAGGGCGCGAACGAGTTCAGGGAGGGCCCGCTTTGCGCTGGCGTTCGCCATAGCCGTCGCCGGAAGGAAGCGATCCCACCCGGCGACGGCAACCCCGATGTTCCGCGCCATGATGTCGGTGTCGGCCCAGCGGTTGATGTACCCGGAGTAAGGCTCGACGAGCAGCTCCTCCACCTCGTGTTTGGTGAACCGGTAGGTGCGCCACCAGCTCACGATCGTGAGCGTCGCCCCATCGACCCTCACACCGATCATCACCGCCCGCACCGCGAGTAGGACGCCCGAAGCAGAACGAGAATGGGGCGGGCCGTGAGATCAAGTCCCGATCCGCAGGCCGCTGATGCGCTGTCAACCCCCTGTTGTTCGGTTCACCGCGGACCTACCGTCGCCGCATAGCGCCTGTACAAAGATTGCGCGACGAGGTGCATCGAAACCCGCGCTGAGAAGAGAAGTCAATAGTGTCGGGTGAACACGCACCCGCCGACAGAAGGGAAAGTCCAATGAAGCGCATTCTCGGCATCGGATTCATCGCCGCTCTCGCCACGTTCGGCGTCGCCGGCACCGCCCACGCTGCGCCCGCCGACGCTGCCTGCTTCGGCCAGGTGCACAAGACCATCAACACCGAAGGCGCCCTCGGATTCACGAACGTCGGAGACGTCGTCCAGGCGCTCGGCGGCCAGGGCAAGAACGAGACCGCCAGGGGCATCTGCGGCGACTGAGCGCCTGACGCTGTTCAGCACTGTAGTCGGCGGCTCAGAACCCTCGTTTCCGAGCCGCCGACTCGTCTTCCAACGTCGTGGCATGGTGTCGTCGGGTCACCGCTGAAGGAGCCCGGAGCAATCTGCGCAGTTCCACTGCCGACGACGACACGGTGGCGGACCCTGTGGTTCGGCCGGGGTTTCGTTCCCAACGCGTTCCTTGTCCGGCGCTTGCGTTACCGGCGCGACCTGAGTGCAAACTTCTCGGTTAAGCCCACGGATTGGCCTCTTCGCAAATCTCGGACCCCCGCGTGGGGAACATGGGCTGCGCTCACCCGAGATCGAGCCATCGCTCCCGAACACACTCAAGAGGAGTCGAGTTGCACCGTGCTCCGATTCGACTCCCCCGCGATCGCGCGGCTACGACACCGATCAGGCGATATAGACCCCAGATCAAAAGTTCTATGTAGGGCGGACGGGACTTGAACCCGTGACCGATGGATCTCCTCCGGCTAGGCTGGCCGCCTCGGCATGGACCGACATGCCTCGAACAATCTCGATTTGATCAGGAATTCCTTGCCGCGATCACCGCTGTCGGTTCACGATGCTACCCGATGAGATCGAGCGGCCTGGCGCCATCTCGGATCAAAAGTGTTGGATAAACGTGCGCGGATCAAGTGACGCGGGTCTCAGTTCAGATCTCGATCGGCCCCGGCGAGGGCGGCGCCGACGTTGGTTCGCCGGCGAGGATGGCGGTGACCATCTGCTCTGCGCGTTCGGTGAGCAGGTCGCCGGGGTAGAACTCCTCGTAGAGTTCCACCGCTACCTCGAGCGTGCGGATGTCGCAGAGTGCCAGAAGGAGACGGATGTCGCGGGTGTCACGACCGGGTCGGTTCGCGCGGAGCTTCATCGCGAGCATCGCTTCCTTCGACGCTACCTGGATGACGATGCCGTTCTTGTCATAGATCGTCTCCCACTCAACGGCACGGCCGAGAGTCGGGATCGCGTCGGCGTTGTTCACCTCGAAGTTCAGCCAGTGCGCGTCCCAGCCACGCCGACTGGCGACCCGCTCGGCGGCCGCGGCGACCGACTCGTCCGAGCCCCGGTGGACGTGCAGCGCATCCAAATCCTGCGTGGTCCCCCGGTCGAAGTAGCGAAGGGCGAGCGCTGCGCCGCCGACCAGTCGGATGCCCGCGATCTCGCCGACGGCGCGAAGCTCGGCGACGAGGTCTCGCAGACCGGCGATGATCTCATCACGGTCGAGCGCTGTCCCTGCCATCAGACGCTTGCGAACGTGTCGGCCCACGCGAGCACGCCACGCTCAGCGAACTCGTCCGGGACGTCCTCACGCTCAGGCGCAGGGTCGGCAGGATCGACCCGGAAGACAGTAGGCTCGGGCAGCGCTCGGTCAGGGTCGCCCACCCAATCAGGGAGCGGAATCCGTTCCTCGTTCAGCCGCCACGCCACGAGCCCGGCTATCGCCGCATCCCACAGCCGGTTCCCGGTGGGTTCCGGCTCAGCCAGAGCTAGGACGCCTCGGACGAGCCCATGCTCGGCAGTGAGGTCGTCGTTCAACTGAAGCAGCGCGCGAAGCGCGCGGTCCGGATCTTGCGCACGAAGGTGACTACGGATCGCCACCGCAGTGCTGGCAGCATCGTCCCGACGCGTCGGAGCGGCATACAGACGATGCCCGGTACCGGCAAGCAACCGGTCGACGGTGCTGAACGCGGCATCCCTCCCCCGCTCATGATGCGAAACGCTCGCCTGATCGATCCCGGTTAATTCCGCAAGTCTCGCCTGAGTGAGATGCCGGCTCCGGCGAGCCGCCCGCACGAGGGTCGACGACGACGTCATGATGACCACCTCCTTCTGAATATGACACCAACATCATATTTCACCGCGGCCGAAACAGGCAACCGACGGAACGAACCCCAGTCCGAATCAGAATGAACGAGCCCCAGTCCGAATCAGAATGAATGTAGGCGGAGTGAACTCAATGCCTTCTGCCGCGTGTCGCCTCGGCATTGTTCATCGGTCGATGGAGGCTATGTTGGCCTCATCGTGTCGCTCCCCCGCGGCAGGCTGCAGTGCGTTCAAGCGGTCGAGTTGCTCGGTACCCGCGTCGTCGGTTGACGACGCGCTCGCCGACGCGTAGGCCTGTTCGAGATGCTCGGCCAAGTCGCCTTACTGTGCCGCGGCGAGGCTCAGCGCGATGAGCTGCTCGAGCGCCTCGTCGGGGATCTCGACGCCGGGGAACCTGGCGAACTGCCCCATCGGCATGGAGTCGACCATCTTGAGCATGTCCGCGTTCGCCTCGGCGGCGGCCTGCTGCTCGGGCGTGGCGTTCGCCATCATGCCCTGCATGAGCGCGGGCCCGACGATCGGGTGGCCGAACCACTCCTTGACGGTCGACTCGAGGCTGAGCGGCTTCGGCCGGTCGACGTCGCCCTCGAGCGTGAGCTCACGGCGCTCGACGATGTGGGCGACCGAGCGGCCGAGCTCGACCCCGTACGCGCCGGGCTCGACCCACCAGCGGTGGCTCGTGACGTCCCAGAACGCGAAGGCGCGGCGCTCGAGCGCGATCTCGACGACGGATGCCTCGCCCGTCTCGAGGTGCACCTTCGCGAAGCCCGCCAGCTCGCGAACCGGCCGGCGTACGGCCGACGGCGCGGGCGAGACGTACAGCTGCACGACCTCGGCGCCCGCCATCGCGCCGGTGTTGCGCACGGTGACCCGAGCGATGGCGGCGTCGGGTCCGGTCGCCTCGACCTCGAACTCCTCGTGCGCGAACGTCGTGTAGCTCAGGCCGTGGCCGAACGGGTACCGCACGGGCCGGTCGGCGGACGTGTAGAACCGGTAGCCGACGAAGACGCCCTCGCCGTACCGGACGATCTCATTCTCGCCGGGGAAGGTGAGGTAGGACGGGGTGTCCGTGAGCGCCAGCGGGATGGTCTCGGCGAGCCGGCCCGACGGGGTGACGGCACCCGTGAGCACGTCGGCGAGGGCGCCGCCGACGGCCTGGCCGAGCGCCCAGCCCTCGACGATCGCGTCGACGCGGTCGTGCCACGGCTCGAGCGAGACGACCCCGCCGTTCATGAGCACGACGACCGTCTTCGGGGCGACGCTCGCCACCACCTCGACCAGTGCGACGTGGTCGGCGGGCAGGTCGAGGTGCTCCCGGTCGAACCCCTCCGACTGGTGGTGCTCGTGCAGGCCGACGAAGACGACGGCGACCTCGGCTGCCTCGGCCGCGTCGCGCGCCTCGGCGAGCAGCGCCTCGGCGTCGGCGCCGGGCGCGCGCGACGCGCCGGGCGCGTAGACCACGTGCGCGTCGCCGAGCGCGCGTCGCAGTTCGTCGAGCGGCCGGTCGACGCGGATCGCGTTGACGTTCGAGCTGCCGCCGCCCTGGTACTGCGGGTCGACTGCGAACTCGCCGATGACGGCGACGCGCTGCCCGGCGCGCAGCGGCAGCGCCTCATTCTCGTTGCGCAGGAGCACGACGGATGCCGCGGCCGCACGCCGCGCGAGCGCGTGGTGCGCCTCGGCGTCGGCCGGTGCGACATCGCCGGGCTCGGCGGCGGCCTCGGCCGGAGCAGTGCGCTCGGCGAGGCGTCGCAGCCCCTCGACGGCGCGCTCCACGACCGCCCGGTCGAGCCGCCCCTCGCGGACGGCGGCGACGATCGCCGCCGTGCCCTCGTCTCCCGTGCCGGGCATCTCGAGGTCGAGTCCGGCGGCGAGCGCCTCGACGCGGTCCTTGATCGCGCCCCAGTCCGAGACGACGAGGCCGTCGAAGCCCCATTCGTCGCGCAGCAGCTCGGTGAGCAGCCAGCGGTTCTCGCTCGAGAAGACCCCGTTGATCGCGTTGTACGCGCTCATCACCGTGGTCGGTGCAGCCTCTGTCACGACCTGCTCGAACGCGGGCAGGTAGATCTCGCGCAGGGTGCGCGCGTCGACCTCGGCGCTCACGCGCATCCGGGCGGTCTCCTGGTTGTTCACGGCGAAGTGCTTGAGCGACGTGCCGACGCCCTCGCCCTGCACGCCGCGGACCCACTCGGTCGCGATCGCGCCGGTGAGCCGCGGGTCCTCAGAGAGGTACTCGAAGTTGCGGCCGCCAAGCGGCGAGCGCTTGATGTTGACGCCCGGGCCGAGCACGACGTCGACGCCGAGCGCGCGCGCCTCGCGGGCGATTGCGGCGCCGACCTCGCGCGCGAGCGCCGGGTCCCAGCTGGAGCCGAGCGCGACCCCGGGCGGGAAGCAGGTCGCGGGCACGCTCGCGTTGAGGCCGAGGTGGTCCTCGCCCTCACGCTGCAGGCGGATGCCGTGCGGCCCGTCGCTGACGGTGAGCGAGCGGATGCCGCTGCCGTCGCGCGTGCGCCAGAAGTCCTCGCCCGTGAGCAGCGCGGCCATCGCCTCGAGCTCCGCATCCTCGGCGGCGACCTCCTCGGCGGTGGGCTCGGGCGCGGTCAGCACGTCGGCCGGCACCTCCTCGCCGGCCGACACGGCCGCGAAGCCGCGCTCGAGGTCGGCGAGCACCTCCTCCGAGCGCGGCAGCATCCGGCGACCTGGCGAGGGGTCATGTCGTCCTGCCCGCGAAGGCCGCCGGTCATGTGCTCGGCGGCCTCGGGCACGTACTTGGTGACGACGCCCATGAACACGGCCATGGCCGCGCGGTCGTCGACGAGGTCGCCGAAGCGCGTGTCGACGGTCACCGCGGGTCGCTCGTCGGGGTCGACCTCGAACGGCTCGGCGAAGCGGTGCTCGCCGTGCTCGACCACGTCGCGTCGCGCCCGACGGCAGCACGACGTCGGCGGTCGCGCCGACCGGCACGGTCACGCGCAGCTCGAGCTCGCCGTCGGCGAGCGTCCATGCCGAGCTCGCCTCGCCGTACGGGGTGTCGAGCGAAGCGGATGCCTCGGTGAGCCCGCGGCGCGGCGGCTGCGGGGCGATGCGCAGGCGACGGTACCCGGGCGCCGCGGGGGCGAGCCCGGCGACCACCCGGTGCAGCCAATCGGCGACCGCGCCGAACGCGTAGTGGTTGAACGACGTCATGCCGCTGGGGTTCACGGTCCCGTCGGGCAGCAGCGAGTCCCACCGCTCCCAGATCGTCGTGGCGCCGTGCGTCACGGCGTAGAGCCACGACGGGTTCTCGGTCGCGAACAGCAGTCGGTAGGCGACATCCGCGTGCCCGTTCGAACTCAGGGCGTCGGTGATGAGCGGCGTTCCGATGAAGCCCGTGGAGATTCGGTACCCGTTGTCGCGCACGATCTGCGCGAGGCGGTCGGCGGCATGGCGGCGCTCGACGTCGTCGGGGATGAGGTCGAACTGCAGCGCGAGTGCGTAGGCGGTGGCCGAATCGGAGAGGACCCGGCCCGAGCGGGCGACGTACTCGCGGTGGAACGCAGCACTCACCTCGTCGGCGAGGGCACCATAGCGTGCGGCGTCCTCGTCGCGACCGAGCAGCGCCGCGGCATCCGCGACGATCCGAGCGGAGCGGGCGAAGTAGGCCGTCGCGACGATCTCGGCGTAGGTCTGCGCCGCCTCGGGCCGGCCGGCCGGCGCGAGCGGGTCGAGCCAGTCGCCGAACTGGAAGCCCGTGTCCCAGAGCCGGCTCTCGCCGGCGAGCTCGGCCACCTGGTCGACCCACGCCGCCATGCTGTCGAACTGGCGGCGCAGCACCTCGAGGTCGCCGAAGCGCTGGTAGATGGTCCACGGCACGACGGTCGCGGCATCCGCCCAGCCGGCCATCGCGCCCGAGCCAGCGACCTCGATCGGCGACGGCACGATCATCGGCACTCCACCGAGGCGACGCTGCTCGGACTCGAGGTCGCGCAGCCACGACGTGAGGAACCCGGCACTGTCGTAGAGGAACGACGCGGTCGGCGCGAACACCTGGAGGTCGCCCGTCCACCCGAGGCGCTCGTCGCGCTGCGGGCAGTCGGTGGGCACGTCGACGAAGTTGCCGCGCATGCCCCACACGACGTTCTCGTGCAGGCGGTCGACAAGCGGGTCGGATGCCGCGAACCGGCCGGTGCGCTCCAGGTCGGAGTGCAGGACCTCGGCGACCACCGCGGAGGGGTCGAACTCGCCGGGCCATCCGGTGACCTCGGCGTAGCGGAACCCATGGAAGGTGAATCGCGGCGCCCAGGTCTCCTCGCCGTCGCCGCAGAGCGTGTACGTGTCGGTCTGCTTCGCGGTGCGCAGCGGCGCGGTCGCGAGCTCGCCGTGCTCGAGCACCTCGGCGTGGCGCAGCGTGACGGCGTCGCCCGCGGCACCGTTCACGGTGATGCGCAGCCGCCCGACGAGGTTCTGCCCGAAGTCGAGGATCGTCTTCCCCGAGGGACTCGTCAGCACCTCACGCACCGCGCGCGTTTCGACGTGCCGCACGGGCGGACCGTCGGGTGCGACGAGCGTCGCCATGTCGAACTCGCGCACCCCGGCCGGCTCCCAGCCGGCGGCGTCGAACGCGGGGCTCGACCAGCTCGGGTCGTGCAGTCGGGCGTCGAACTCCTCGCCGTGGTAGAGGTCGGCCGAGCGGATGGCGCCGGCGCCGACGGTCCAGTCGGGGCCGGATGCCACGACCTGCCGCGTGCCGTCGGCGTACTCGATCTCGAGCTGGGCGAGCAGGCCGAGCTCGCTGCCGTACAGCTCGCGCCTGCCGTCCCAGCCGAGGTGGCCGCGCCACCAGCCGTCGCCGAGCCATGCGCCGACCACGTTCGCCCCGGCGCGCACGGCGTCGGTGACGTCGAAGGTCGCGTATCGGAGCCGATCCTGGTAGGCCGTCCACCCGGGCGTGAGCTCGTGGTCGCCGACGCGGACTCCGTTGAGCTCGAGCTCGACGAGCCCGTGCGCGGTGACGTACACGCGGGCGCGGCGGATCGCCGCATCCGTCACCTCGAACGCCGTGCGGACGAGCGGCGCGGACTCGGCCGCGAACGCACCGTCGGCGTCGGGGCCGACCATGGTCGCCGTCCAGTCGGATGCCTCGAGCAGGCCCGTCTCGACGGCGGACCAGTCGCTCCACGCGGAGGCCGTGCCATCTTCGCCGACGACGCGCACGCGCACCTCGCGGCGCTCGCGAGACGCGAGCGGCGCGAACGGCCACGGCACCAGCACCGAATCGGCGCTGTCAACCGCGACGACCGAGGAGGCCGGCCCCGCGGCATCCGCTGCCCGCCCTTCGACCTCGTAGCGCGTCTGCCGCCAGCCGGACGGGGCCGACGTGACGACCCAGCTCAGGCGAGGCGTGGATTCGCCGATGCCGAGGGCCTCGCGGTGGTGCTCGAAGCGGACGGGGCTGACGGTGATGCTCACTGTGGATCCTTCGGGAGTGGGTCGGGTTGGTGGCGGGCGTCCGGCGAGCGGCTCAGCGCACCGAGCGGATGCGGAGGATGACGAGGCCGCCGGCGAGGACGAGGCCCGCGGCGATGAGGAAGAGCAGCGAGTAGTTCTTCTCGTCGCCGGTCACGCCGACGAGCAGGATCGACGATGCGATGAGCGGGGCGACCGACTGCGGGATCGAGGTGGCGAAGCCGGTGATGCCCATGAAGCGTCCGGCGTCCGTGGTCTTCTCGGGCAGGACGTCGAGCAGCAGGGCCTGGTCGACCGCGGAGAACATGCCGATGCCGGTCGAGACGATGAGCGAGCCCGCGATGAGGGCGGGAAGGTCTGACGAGACCGCCATGAGCACCATGCCGCCCGCCATGAGCGCGCCGCCGGTGACGACGAAGACCTTGCGACGGCGGAAACGGTCGGAGAGGAACCCGCCGCCGAGCGCGCCTGCGGTCACCGCGAGCACGCCGACGCCGCCGAGCGTGGCGATGATGCCGGCGACCTCGGTGACCTGCATGCCGAGGCGGCTCGCGAAGAAGAACGCCGTGAACGTGGTGTTGAGCGTGAGGCCGAAGTAGAAGAGGAAGCGGCCGAGCCAGTTGAGGGAGAAGTCGGGGTACTGGGCGGGGTTGTAGAGGTACTTGCGCAGCAGTCCGCCGACGGTGAGGGTGTCCTTCGGGAGACCGCGGCTGTCGGCCTCGTGCACGAGCGCGACGAAGAGGGTGACGAGCACGACGCCGACGATGCCGGGGATCAGGAACAGCAGCAGCGCGTTGCCGACGAAGCCCACGGTCAGGATGACACCGAAGACGGGGGCGACCTGCGTGGCGAACCCGGTGAGGCCGGCGACCTTGCCGCGCTGCTCCTCGGGCAGGCGGTCGGCCGTCGAGATCTGCAGGTTGCTGAGCACCGTGCCCCAGCCCCACTGGGCGAGCACCCAGCCGAATCCGAGCACGACCACGTTCGGCGCGAGCGCCATGACGACGAGCGAGATCACGCCGACGAACATGCCGCCGATCATGAACGGGCGGCGCCGGCCGATGCGCGTGCGCGTGCGGTCACTCCACACACCCATGAACGGCGCGGTGAGCATCACGAAGAGCGCGCCGGCGCCGGTGATGTAGCCGAGCAACTCCTCGCGGCCGGGGGCGAGTTCGTTCACGCGAATGGAGAGCGAGATCGCGAGGGGTGTGATGAAAGCCATGAAGACGCCGAACTGCGCCAGCACCATGAACCAGATGTAGCGGGCGTTCACCTTGGGCAGGTCAGGCGCGGCGTCGTGCTCCTCGGCGATGACCTCGGGGTCGACGGTGGCGGTGGGGAAAGGGGACGGCACCGGGGTGACGATCGGCTCGTCGTCGCGGTCGGTCGGGTTCATGGGGACTCCATTGTCGAGTGGGAGAGCTGTAGCATCCGCTCGCCGGTTCTCACCGATGCGTTACTAGCGCGTGCTAGCGAATGTGGACGATGCTACAGTGAGGAACTAGCGCGCGCAAGTAACGTTTCAATCGGAGGCCGAGCGGATGTCGCAGACGACCAGCACTCGCCGGGTCACGGCGGCGGACATCGCGCGCTCGCTCGGCATCTCGCGAGCCACGGTGGGCTTCGTGCTGAACGACACGCCGGGCCAGACGATCTCGGAGGCGACCCGCACCCGCGTGCTCGATGAGGCCAAGCGGCTGGGCTATCGCACCAACATCGCGGCGCGAGCCCTCGCCAGCGGTCGCTCGCGAATCGTGCTGCTCGTGCTGCCCGACTGGCCACTCGACTTCAACCTCCGCCGCAACATCGAGGAGGCCTCGCTCGCCCTCGACGAGGCCGGTTACGCTCTCATCACCTACACGCCGCACCCGACCGGCCACTCCCGCCCGCTGTGGGAGACACTGCAGCCCGACGTCGTCCTGTCGATGACGCCCTTCGCGCCCGGCCAGGCGGAGTCTATCCGAGCCGCCGGCGTGACCCGACTCATCCCCGACCCCGAAGCGCCCGTCGGCGAGGAGTACCCCGAGGACGGCCCAGTGCTGCAGGTGCGGCACCTGTTCGAGCTCGGGCACCGGTCGATCGCCTTCGCCGTCTCGGCGGATCCCCGCGTCGCCGACCTCGTGGCCCTGCGCCGCCGCCGCGCAAACGATGCGGCGGCGGCCTTGGACCTCGGGCCGCTACCGTCATCCGACATCCAGTTGACGGATGCCTCTGCGGGTGGCGCGATCGACCGCTGGCGCGCAGCGGGCGTCACGGCGATCGCCGCCTACAACGACGACGTCGCTGCGGCACTCGTCGGCGCCGGCCTGCGGAGGGGGCTCTCCCTCCCCCGCGACCTCTCCGTCATCGGCCACGACGACACCCCGCTCGCCTCGATGTTCGAACCGCGCCTCTCGACCATCAGCGTGAACACCGTCGGGCTCGGCCGCTACCTCGCCGGCCTCGCGCTCAGTGCGGTCGAGAACCGGCCGCTTCCCCCTGTCGGGCCCGAGTTGCGTGTCGCGCTCGTGCCCCGGGCATCGACCGCGTCATTCGGCTAACCCCGACTGCGATCAGATCGCCAGCCGCCCGAGAGGAAACGGACCCAGGGCGAGCTCGAACTCGGCCGAGAGCGGGCGAGTTCCGCCTTGACCGCTCAAACCGCAACCCGTGCCGAATACCCCGATACGGAAAACAGGAAATAAGAAATCCCAGATCAAGAGGCGTTTGTAGGGCGGACGGGACTTGAACCCGTGACCGATGGATTATGAGTCCACTGCTCTGACCGGCTGAGCTACCGCCCCTCGCGGCGCCACCCCGGAGAGTGCCGTCGGCGCGATCCGGTGGCCTGCGGACCACCGGATCTCCACGATACAGGCTTACGAACCCTTAGTACGTGTGCCCGGGCGGCAGGTCACTCGGGCAACGCGGCGGGTGCGATATCCGTGACGGGGTCTGTCACCCGCTTGCCGCGATACAGGCTCTCGAACGTCGAGAGCGTGCGCTGGATATCGTGGGCGGCGATGAGGCGCATCGAGCCCTCCTTGAGTGCCCGGTAGTCCTCGGGCGATGCCTCGAGCACGAGGCGGAGCTTCGCGGCGAGGTCTTCGGAGCTGCCGGGCTTGAAGAGGTAGCCGTTCTCGCCGTCGTGCACGAGGTGCGGGAGCGCCATGGCGTTCGCGGCGACGACCGGCAGCGCGGATGCCATCGCCTCCATCGTCACGATGCTCTGCAGCTCGGCGATCGACGGCATGGCGAGCACCGAGGCGCGGTGGTAGGCCTCGCGCAGCTCGTCGTCGGTCACGTAGCCGGTGAACGTCACCCGCTCGGTGATGCCGAGCTCGCCTGCCAGGTGCTGGAGGTTGCGGAGTTGGTCGCCGCCGCCGACGATCTCGAGCTTCGCGTCGAGTTCGGCCGGCAGCAGCGTGAGCGCCCGGAGCAGCACGTCGATGTGCTTCTCGCCCGTCACGCGGCCGACGAACAGGATGCGGTTCTCGGTGCGACCCGACCAATTCGGGGAGTACTTGTGAGCGTCGATCCCACACGAGATCGCGTGCACGCCGTGACAGTCCGGTGTGCTTCTCCAGGAACTGTGCGGCCTTGCGGGTCGGCGTCGTCACCGACTCCGCGCGTCCGAAGGTGCGACGCGCGGCCTTCCAGGCGAGCCCGACCGCGAATTCCTGCCAGGCCTCGGGAAGCAGCGTGAACTCGAGCATGTTCTCGGGCATGAAGTGGTTGGTGCCGATGATTCGGATGCCGCGCTTCCGCGCCTCTAAGGACAGGCCGCGTCCCACGTTGATGTGGGACTGGAAGTGCACCACGTCGGGCTTGACGGCGTCGATGACGCGGGCGCTGTTCTGCTTGATGCGCCACGGAAGGGCGAAGCGGAGCCAGTCGTGCGGATACCAGCGCCAGCTGTAGAGACGGTGGGCGGTGATCTCCTGGCCTTCGTGCACCTCCATCCACGTGCCGTGCTTGCGGCTGGCAGCGGGTGCCATCACGTGCACATTGTGTCCGCGCTCGACAAGGCCGGCGGCGAGCCGTTGCGCGAAGCGTGCGGCACCGTTCACGTCAGGGCTGAAGGTGTCGGCCCCGATCAGGATGGTGAGCGGCCGCTCCGTCTCTGGGCCGTCGGTGCTGGCGGGGATTGTCGCACCGGGTATGTCAGACACGTGGTGTTGTTCCTCACAATTCGTCGGATCGAGGCGACGTGCCTCGTCGAATGCGCTGCGCGGGATCGGCGCGGGGATTTGAATCCGACCATAGTCTACGCAGTGCCTCCTTCGCGTGCCCCGATCCACAGGTCGCGCGGCGCTCAGAGTCGCGTCTGCGGATGATTGCGGGCGAGCATGAACACGCCCCACACCGCGATGACGCCCGCGAGCGCGAACACGAGATTCGCCCACAGCGGCGCCTGCGACGCCTCACCGAGCACGAAGATGCCGATCGCCACTGCCACCATCGGGTCGACCACCGTCAGACCGGCGATCACGAGGTCGGGCGGCCCCGTGGCATAGGCGTTCTGCACGAAGTATGCGCCGAGCGCGGCGGCGAGCAGCAGGCCGAGGAGGCACATGAAGGTGAGCCATTCGAACTCGCCCTGCTCGATGCGCCCGAGCACGACCTTCGCGAGCGTCGCGACGAACCCGTAGAGCACGCCGGCCATGATCACGTA
Organism: uncultured Actinomycetota bacterium; assembly: GCA_963764435.1. GTDB lineage: Bacteria > Actinomycetota > Actinomycetes > Actinomycetales > Microbacteriaceae > Agromyces. The sequence goes on from CAVXSL010000001.1 coordinate 803,126, forward strand.
GAAGATCGCACGAATCCGGCGACGGAGCAACACGAACGCCAGTCCGGCGAGGATGAGCACGACGCCCAGGATGACCAGGATCGTCACGAGCTGCTGATCGGTCACCGGCCTGTCGACTGCCGTGAACGCCGCGACGCCGACGAAGAGGAACACGCCCCCCACGCACATCACGATCGCGATGATCGACCTGCGATTCAGCTTCACGTGGTTCACGCGGGAGTTGAGGATGGAGGTGATCACCAGGGCGATCGCACCGAGCGGCTGCACGACGATGATGGGCGCGAAGTAGAGGCTCGAGAGCTGGAACACGATGGCGAACGCGAGCATGAGCGTACCGATCACCCACGACGGCCTCGCGAGCAGCAGCGCGAGCTGGCGCCCGCTCAGCCCCTTGCCGAGCGTGTCCACGGTACGCGCCTCGACCTTCACGACGCCGCGGTGCTGGAACTGCGCGCCGAGCGACAGGAACACCGCGCCGATGAGCGCGAGTGGTATTCCGATGAACTGCCTGGGGTCGAGCGCGATCTGCTCGGAGAGGTCGCTCAGGTCCGAATCCACCCAACGACCCTACCGCTCGGCCGCCGATATCCTTGGCGAATGGCCGTGCTCCCCATTCGCATCGTCGGTGATCCGGTGCTGCACTCTCCCGCACTCCCGGTCGAGACGATCGACGACGATCTCCGGACGCTCGTGCGCGACCTGTTCGAGACGATGGATGCCGCGCCCGGCGTGGGCCTCGCCGCACCGCAGGTCGGCGTGCCGCTGCGCCTGTTCACCTACGGGTGGGTGGACGAGGCAGGCACGAGGTGGCGGGGCGCCGCGATCAACCCCGAGTTGTGGATCTCGCCGCCGCCGGCCGGCGAACCCGATCCCGACGAGGAGGCGGAGGGCTGCCTGTCGTTCCCCGGCGAGCGGTTCGGGCTCCGGCGGGCGGAACGGGCCATCCTGCGCGCCACCGACCTCGAAGGCGCGCGATTCGAGGTCGCGGCCGAAGGCTGGCTGGCGCGAATCTTCCAGCACGAATACGACCACCTCGAGGGCACCCTGTATGTGGACCGACTGGGCGAGCGCGACCAGCGCATGGTCGCCAAGATCACCCGGAAGCTCGGCTGGGGCAGGCCCGACGTGTCGTGGATGCCGGGCGTCGACCACCTCGAAGGCTGACCGCCTGCATCGAAGAAGGGCCGCCCGGTCGACCGGGCGGCCCTTACTGCTCCCCCACTTGGACTCGAACCAAGAACCTATCGGTTAACAGCCGATTGCTCTGCCAATTGAGCTATGGAGGATCGCTTGTTCAGCAGAGACACTCTAGCAAAGGGACGCGCGGACTCCCAATTCGAGCGGACCTCGCGAACTGCCCCGGAAATCTGCCGCCCACCACGCCGCGACGGTGCCGTGCCCAGCGCGCGGCGCCGCGGCATCCGTCATGCCGTCGGACCGTCCTCGAGGTCGTCGATGACGGCATGCCCGGCGTCCAGGGCACCGGCGAGGGCCATCACATACGGATGCCGCGGATCGTCGAAGACCTCGTCGATCGTGCCGAGCGCCGCCAGCTCACCGCGGTCGAGGACCGCGATCCGGTGGGCGGTGCGACGAAGCACCGGCAGATCGTGGCTGATGATGAGCGCGGAGAACGAATGGTGCTCACGGTCGCGGAGCTCGCGGATGAGCTGGGCCACCGCGTCCCGCACGGTGAGGTCGATCCCCGCGGTGGGCTCGTCGGCGATGAGCAGCGACGGGCCGAGCACCAGGGCGCGTGCCACGGCGACCCGTTGTCGCTGGCCGCCGCTCAGCTCGTAGGGGAACCTGTCGAGCAGCTTGAGCGGCAGCCGAACTCCATCGACCATCGTCGCGACCCTGGTCTCGAGCGCTCGTCGGTTGTAGCGCCGGTCGCGCTCGAGGATCGGCTCGCCGACGATCTCCGCCACTGTGCGGTCGGGCGGCAATTTGGCCGCGGCATCCTGCGAAAGGTAGCCGACGTGGAATCGGAACTCGGCCACCTTGCGCCGCGGCAGTGTGCGCAGCCGGCGGCCGAGCACTGTCGCCTCACCGCCCGTGATGACCGGTCGCACTTCGGGCCCGCGCTGCTCGAAGGCGGCGCCGGCAAGCACCTTGGCGAGGGTGCTCTTGCCGCTGCCGGCGCTGCCGAGCAGGCCCAGCACCTCGCCCGGCGCGATCGACAACGTCAGACCGCGCAGCGCGACGTGCGCCGGACTTGCACCGTGGGGCGGGTACTCGAGCGTCAGGTCGCTGAGCACGATCGGGAACCCATGTACGGCGCTGGGCATCACACCGCCTCGTGAAGGCGGCGGAGTTCCTCTCGACGTTGCGCCTGCGCGACCGGGTCGGGCACCGGCAGCGACGCCAGCAGCCGCTGGGTATAGGGATCGGTCGGTGCGCCGAGGACCTCGATACCCGTGCCCTCCTCGACGAGCTTGCCGCGATAGAGGACCGCGATGCGGTCGGCCAGAAGGTCGACGACCGCGAGGTCGTGGCTGATGAACAGCGAAGCGAACCCGAACTCGCGCTGCAGCTCGGCGAACAGCTCGAGCACGCGTGCCTGCACTGACACGTCGAGCGCCGACGTCGGCTCATCTGCGATGAGGAGCTCGGGTTCGAGCGCGAGTGCTCGCGCGAGGCTCGCGCGCTGGCGCTGACCGCCGCTGAGCTCATGGGGGTAGCGGTCGCCGTAGGAGCGTGGCAGCTGCACGGCCTCGAGGAGCTCGTCGACCTTCCGGCGAGCCGAGGCCGCGTCCTTCGCCCGGCCGTGGATGACGAGCGGCTCTGCGACGCACTGGGCGATCGTGAGGAGGGGGTTGAAGCTCGACGCCGGGTCCTGGAACACGAATCCGATGCGGCTGCGCAGCGGACGGAAGTCGCGTTCGCGGATGCCGTTCATCTCCGCATCGAGGACCTTCAGCGAGCCGCCCGTCACCTTCGTGAGCCCCGCGATGGCACGCCCGATGGTCGTTTTTCCGGAACCGGACTCCCCGACGAGTCCGAGCACCTCACCCGGACGGATCAGGAAGTCGACGCCGCCCACCGCCTGGAAGCCCGGTCGGCCGAAGCGCCCGGGGTAGACGATGTCGAGATCCTTCGCCTGCACCACCGGGGGCTGATCCGTCCAGTTCGACGGCCGTGCCGCGGCGCGTTCTGCGGCCCGAACCGTGCCGTGGCCGACATACGGCACGGCGGCGAGCAACGCCTTCGTGTAGTCGGCCTGGGGTGCGGCGAACAGGGTCTGCACATCGGCCTCCTCGACGACCCTGCCCTCGTACATCACCGCGACACGGTCGGCGAGGTCGGCGACGACCCCCATGTTGTGCGTGATGAGCACGATCGCAGCGCCGAACTCGTCGCGGCACCGTCGGAGCAGGTCGAGGATCTCGGCCTGCACCGTCACGTCGAGTGCGGTGGTCGGCTCGTCGGCCACGATGAGACCCGGGTTGAGGACGAGGGCCATTGCGATCACGACACGCTGTTTCTGACCGCCCGAGAACTGGTGCGGGTAGTGGTCGACGCGCTCCTCGGGATCGGGGATGCCCACCCGCCCGAGCACCTCGATCGCCTTGGCGCGGGCCTCCCTCTTGGAGAGCTGGCCGTGGGCACGCAAACCCTCCATGATCTGCCACCCGACGGTGTACACCGGGTTGAGCGCCGTGGAGGGCTCCTGGAAGACCATTGCGACGTCGGTGCCGCGGATTTCACGGAGTTGCTGCTTCGTCAAGCTGATGACGTTGTGCTCGCTGGTGCCCTCGCGGTTCGACAGCACCACGACGCCGCGCGTCGTGGCCGTCTCGGGAAGCAGGCCCAGGATGGTCTTCGCGGTCACGGTCTTTCCGCTCCCGGACTCGCCCACGATCGCGAGGACCTCACCGCCGTCGACGGAGAGCGAGACATCCTCGACCGCCTTCACCGCACCGGCGTCGGTGGCGAACGAGACGCCGAGGTTCCTGATTTCGACCACCGTGCTCATCGCCTGACCTCGATCCCGTGCTCGTCGAACGTCTCTCCGCCTTCGAGGCCGCGCAGACCGCCCGGACCTGCCGTCAAGGTGCCGCCCGGCACGACCGATGTCTCGGCGACCTCACCGGCTGCCTCCGCGACCCGACGGCGACCGCGGAGCCGTGGATCGGCCAGGTCGTTCAGGCTCTCGCCCACCAGCGTGATGCCGAGCACGGCGAGCACGATCGCGAGGCCGGGGTAGAGCGCGGTCCACCAGATGCCGCTCGAGACATCCGCAATGGACTTGTTGAGGTCGTACCCCCACTCCGCCGCAGCGGTCGGCTCGATGCCGAAGCCGAGGAAGCCGAGCCCGGCGAGCGTCAGGATCGCCTCCGACGAGTTGAGGGTGAAGATCAGCGGAAGCGTGCGCGTCGCGTTCCGGAAGATGTGACGGGACATGATGCGCCCGTTCGAAGCGCCGAGCACCTTCGCGGACTCCACGTACGCCTCCGCCTTGATGCGCACCGTCTCGGCGCGAATCACTCGGAAGTACTGCGGGATGAAGACCACCGTGATCGAGATCGCCGCGGCGAGTACGCCTCCCCACAGGCTCGACTGCCCACCCGAGATCACGATCGACATGACGATGGCGAGCAACAGCGACGGGAAGGCGTAGATCGCGTCGCACACGACGACCAGTACGCGATCCAGCCAACCGCCGAAGTAACCCGAGACCAGACCGAGGAACACGCCGGCGAAGATCGACAGCAGTACCGCTATCACGATCACGAGCAACGCGGTCTGCGCACCCCAGAGCACCCGCGACAGGACGTCGTAGCCGCCGACGGTCGTGCCGAACACGTGGTCGGGCGACGGTGGTTGCTGGCTGCCGAACGGCCCGTCGACATCACGCAGTTGTGCGAAGCCGTATGGTGCGAGGACCGGTGCGAAGATGGCCGTGAAGATGAACGCGCCGGTGAGCACGAGTCCTGCAACGAGCATGCCTCGTTGGAGTCCGACGCTCTGGCGGAGCTGATGCACGACCGGAAGCCGGTCCCGGAGGCGCCGCTTCGGCGCACGTACGACGGTCGCAGTCGGACATGTCAGTACCTCACCCTCGGGTCGATGAGCGCCGCGATGATGTCGACGACGAAGTTCGTGAGGGCGACGATCACCGCGAGCAGGGCGACGATGCCCTGCACCGCGACGAAGTCGCGCGCCTGCAGGTACTCGGCGAGCTGGAAGCCGAGTCCCTTCCACTCGAACGTGGTCTCGGTGAGGACTGCACCCCCGAGCAGGACGGCGACCTGCAGGCCGATGACGGTGATGATCGGGATGAGCGCCGGCCGGTAGGCGTGCTTGCGGACAAGCCGGTACTCGCTCACGCCGCGAGATCTGGCCGAGTCGACGTAATCGGTCGCGAGGGTGCCGATCACGTTCGTCCGGACGAGCCGTAGGAAGATGCCCGCCGTGAGGAGACCGAGGGCGATCGAGGGGAGCACCGCGTGCGCAAGCACATCGCCGAGGACCGCCGGGTCGCCGGTCCTGATGGCGTCGATGGTGTAGAAGCCCGTCGGGTTCGGAAGCGTCTCCATCTGGATCTGAGCCCCCGTGGAAGCCCTTCCCGAGACCGGGAGCCAGCCCAGCCAGACGGAGAAGACCAGCTTCAGCAGGAGCCCGGAGAAGAAGACGGGCGTCGCGTAGCAGAGGATGGCGAAGACACGGAGCGACGCATCCTGGCCCTTGTCGCGGAAGTACGCGGCGACGAGCCCGAGCGGGATTCCCACGATGAAGGCGACGATGAGCGCGTAGACCGCGAGTTCGAGCGAGGCGACGCCGTACGTCGCCAGTACCTCGGTCACGGGCCGGTTGTCGCTGATGGTCGTGCCGAAGTTGCCGGTGAAGACCTGCCCGAGGTACTCGACGTATTGCACGATGAGAGGGCGGTCGTAACCCGCCTGCGCGATGCGTTCCTGCAGTTGTTCGGCGGTGAGCCGACCACCTAACGCCGCGGTGATCGGATCACCGGTCGTGCGCATCAGCACGAAGACCAGGGTGACGAGGATGAACACCGTCGGGATGATGAGCAGGGCCCGCACGAGGATGTAACGGCCGAGGCTTCCGCCTGAGGATCTCGGGGTCCGTCGAACTGGGGCTGCGCCGGTGACGGGCGCCGTCGTTGAGGTCAATGTTCGCCAATCGGGATAGGGGCTCGAAAGCGGATGGCCCGCTCCGGAGAGCGGGCCACCCGTTTCCTTGCTGTGTAGTGACTCTAGCCGATTCGGCGACTCAACCCTTCGACAGGGCGGCGAAGCGGAACTTGAAGGACGCGTCGAGCGTGTCCTCCGCACCCGAGACATCCTTGCCGGTCACGACGACCTGTGCACCCTGCAGGTACGGAACGGTCGACAGGTCGGCCGCGACCTTCTGCTGGATCTGCTCGATGAGCGCCGTGCGTGCGTCGGCGTCCGCCTCCGATGCCTGCTGGATGATGAGGTCGTTGACTTCCTGGTTCACGTAGTGGTTCGAGAGGAAGTTCTCGATCAGGAAGAACGGCGTGATGTAGTTGTCGGCGTCCGAGTAGTCGGGGAACCAGCCGAGCTGGTACGCCGGGTAGACGTCGGCGGTGCGGTCCTTCGAGTACTGCACCCACTCGGTCGTCTGCAGGTTCACCTTGAACAGCCCGGATGCCTCCAGCTGGTCCTTGATGAGGGCGTACTCGTCAGCCGACGAGGGACCGTAGTGGTCGTTCGAGTACTGCAGGTTCAGCTCGACCGGCGTGGTGACGCCCGCGGCCTGGAGGGCCGCCGCCGCCTTGTCGGCGTCGGGAGCGCCCGATCCATCGCCGTAGAGCTCCTTGAGCGGCTCGATCGCGCCAGCGAGTCCCTCGGGCACGTACGAGTACAGGGGCGTGTAGGTGCCCTTGTAGACCTGCGTGGAGAGTTCGTCGCGGTCGATGAGGTGCGCGACGGCCTGACGCACGGCGAGCGCCTTGGCCGGGTCCGCCTCGGGCGTCTTGGCGCCGAACGGCTGTGTGTCGAAATTGAACACGATGTAGCGGATCTCGCCACCCGGGCCCTCGACCACGTTCACCGCGTCATTGCCCTTGAGGTCGTCGATGTCGGTCGAGGAGAGACTCCGGTATGCGACGTCGATGTCGCCCTCCTGGACCTCGAGCTTCATGTTCGACGACTCGGCGTAGTACTTGAGGTTCACCGTCTCGGTCTTCGGTTCCGCGAGCAGCCCCTTGTAGTCGGGATTCGCCTTGAACACCACGAGGTCGTTGAACTCGTAGTTCGTGATCGTGTAGGGCCCGGCGAATGCGTTCGCGTCGACGATCTCGTCGTCGGGGGTGATCTCGTCGGCCGCGAACACCTCGTCATCCACGATCGCGCCCGGGAAGCTCGTGAGGATGAGCGGGAAGACCTGGTCGTTCTCGGCCTTCAGGTGGAAGACGACAGTGGTGTCGTCGGGTGCGTCGACGCTGTCGAGGTTGTAGAGCAGGCTCGAGGGGCCGTTCTCGTCGGCGATGGCGAGCTGGCGGTCGAACGTGAACTTCACGTCGGCCGACGTGAGATCGTTGCCGTTCGCCCACTTGAGCCCGGCGGGAAGCGTGACCGTGTAGTCGGTCGGCGAGGTGAACTCGGCCGATTCGGCGAGATCGGGCACGACGTCGGTGCTCTGGTAGTCGGTGTTGAGCAGGTAGGGGAAGACCTGCGTCTGCACGGAGAGCGAGCCGTTGTCGTACGAGCCGGCCGGGTCGAGCGTCGTGACCTTGTCGGTCGTACCGACCGTCAGCGTGTCACCGGCCTCGGTGCTGCCGCCGCCGCCGGGCGTGCAGCCCGCGAGCGCGAGGGCTGCCACCGAGACACCGGCCGCTGCGATGAGTACGCGACGCCCGTTCGTGGATGCGGATGTCATATCCGTCTACCTCTTCCTGTCAGAACTGAAACACGCAGCGTGAAGGGGCCGCGCGTTTGTCGTATCCCCCAGACCTAGCACACGGGACGGAAGATGTTGCACGGTTGGCTGCCCGCGCGCGGCAATGTTTATGGATCTGCAACCTTCGGCGCAACCGATGCGCGTGGAACCGCGCTTCGAGTGGCGGATGCCGCTCAGTCGCCCTTGAGCGACCGTCGCTCGGTCTCGAGGTCGACGAGCGCCCGCTGCAGGGTCGCGTACATCGCGGTGTCGTTTCGGTCGGTGCGTTGCAGCCGGCCCAGCAGCTCGGACTTCTGTCGCAGCAACTCGCGGTCGAAGAGCGCGCTGACGATTCCCGTGACGTAGGTCGTGAGCTCCGCCTCGCTGCGCTGCGGTATCGGCGCGACGGCGAGCTGCCGCACGATGCCCGCGAACGGCGCGGGCACCTCGTCGACCACCCGGTCGACCCGCACCCCCGGATCGGCCGAGGCGAGCACCGACGCGATGCCATCACGCACGACGGCCAGCGAAGCGTTGCCGAATCGACTGTCGACCGCATGCCGCAGGAGGTCGACGCCAACGGCTTCGGGGTACTGCAGCATCGCCTGCAGCGCATCGCGCTCGAGGCGGGTGGAGGGGTCGTTCGGCAGGTCGGTGATCGAGAACGGACGCGTCGGGGCATCCGCTGCGACTGCCTCGGACGGCGTGGCCGGTACCAGCGGCCGGGAGGTCGTCGCACCGGCCGCGCCCCTCCCCTGCTCGGCCCCGGCGCTGCGCTCCCCCGTGCCCTTGCGCCCGCTGCCGGCCGAGCGCACCGCACGGGTGACCTCGGCGAGCTCCATGCCGAGCATTCGGGCGAGCTCATGGGTGTACCCGGGTCGGAGCGCCGGATCGCGGATCTCGGCGACCACGGGCGCGGCAGCCCGCAGCGCCGCGACGCGACCCTCGACGCTCTCGAGGTCGTACCGCGCGAGCGTGTGCCGGATCACGAACTCGAACATCGGGGTGCGCGCGTCGACGAGCGCACGCACGGCGGCGTCGCCCCGCGCGATCCTGAGGTCGCACGGGTCGAGCCCCTCGGGTGCCACGGCCACGAAGGTCTGCGCCGCGAACCGATGCTCCTCGGCGAACGCGCGCATCGCCGCCTGCTGGCCGGCCGCGTCGCCGTCGAACGTGAAGACCACCTCGCCGATGCCGGAGTCGTCGCCGAGCACCCGGCGCAGGACCTTGATGTGCTCGACGCCGAACGAGGTCCCACTGGTCGCGATCGCGGTCGTGACGCCTGCGAGGTGACAGGCCATCACGTCGGTGTAGCCTTCGACCACGACGACGCGGTGGGTCTTCGCGATGTCGCGCTTGGCCAGGTCGAGACCGTAGAGCACCTGGGCCTTGTGGTAGATCGCGGTCTCGGGCGTGTTCAGGTACTTCGGCCCCTGGTCGTCGTCGAGCAGCCGACGGGCGCCGAAGCCGACCGTCTGTCCGGTGACGTCGCGGATGGGCCACACGAGCCGGCCACGGAACCGGTCGTAGACGCCGCGGTCGCCCCTGCGAGACGAGACCGGATGCCACGAGCTCCTCGGTCGTGAAACCCCGCCCCTTGAGGTGATTCGTGAGCGCGTCCCAGCTCTTGGGCGCGAAGCCGATGCCGAAACGGCGTGCCGCCTCGGCATCGAACCCGCGCTCGCCGAGGAATCGGCGGCCGACCTCGGCGTCGGATGCACCGAGTCGCTCGACGAAGAACTCGGCGGCCGCCTGGTTGGCGGCGAGCAGCCGCGCGCGGCTGCCGTGGTCGGACGCCTGGCCGCCGTCTTCGTACTGCAGCTCGTAGCCGATGCGGCCCGCCAGCCGCTCGACCGCCTCAGTGAACGAGACGTGGTCCATGCGCTGCAGGAACGTGTAGACGTCGCCGGACTCGCCGCATCCGAAGCAGTGGTAGTAGCCGAGCTGCGGACGCACATGGAAGCTCGGACTGCGCTCGTCGTGGAATGGGCACAGGCCCTTCATCGACCCGACGCCGGCCGACTTCAGGCTCACGTGCTCGCCGACGATGTCGGCGATGTTCGTGCGGGCTTTCACCTCATCGACGTCGCTCTGTCGAATCCGGCCCGCCATGGCTCCGATCCTATTCCCCGGTGCAGGTCACTGGCTCCGCGGCGCAGGTCACCGGTTACCGGTCGCGCGGTCACTGGCACAGCCGCTCGTACCACGCCAGTGCAGACTGGTCGGTGAGGCTCGCCACCTGGTCGACGACGGCGCGCTTGCGTGCCTCGTCGTCGGTCGGCCGCCTGCCAGTCGGCGGCGAAGCCGGGGTCGAGGTGCTCCGTCGCCGGTGGTGACGAGCGCGTCGGCGAGCGAGGTGAGCACCTGACGCTGCTGGACGTAGATCGGCTGCCTCGTGTTCCTGCGACATCACGAACGCGCGCGACGATGCCCTTGAGCACCGCGATCTCGGCTTGGATCTCACGCGGCACGACGACGTCGGCGTCGAACCGGATGAGGCTCGCGCAGCGGGAACGCCGACCGGGTGGCCTCGGTGGCGGCATGCGCGAACCGGCCGATGAGCTGGCTCGTGAGGTTCTTCAGCCGCCCCTGCTCGAGCGCGGCTGCCGCTCCACGAGTCGAGCCAGCCGTCGAGCGAGTCGAGCCGGTCGAACGCGGCGATCAGCTCGTCGTGCGGGATCGCCCCGCCGATCCACTCGTACATCGACGACACGAGCGCGTCGTGGTCCACTCGTGCGCCGAGCGCGGCGACGTCGACATAGCCGTTGACGATCGCGTCCTCGAAGTCGTGCACCGAGTAGGCGATGTCGTCGGAGAGGTCCATGACCTGCGCCTCGATGCAGAGCCGGCGGTCGGGCGCGCCGGCACGCATCCACTCGAAGACGGCCTCGTCGTCGCGGTAGAAGCCGAACTTGGCCCGCCCGCTCGGATCGGCCACCGAGGTCGCCTCGGGCCACGGGTACTTGCAGCTCGCGTCGAGGCTCGCCCGCGTGAGGTTCAGCCCGAAGCTGCGACCCTCGTCGTCGAAGACCTTGGGCTCGAGCCGGGTGAGGATGCGCAGGGTCTGCGCGTTGCCCTCGAATCCGCCGATGTCGGCGGCCCAGGCGTTGAGCGCGCGCTCGCCGTTGTGCCCGAACGGCGGGTGGCCGAGGTCGTGCGCGAGGCACGCGGTGTCGACGACGTCGGGATCGAGGCCGAGGCTCGTGGCCAGCTCTCGCCCGACCTGGGCGACCTCGAGCGAGTGGGTGAGCCGGTTGCGCGCGAAGTCGAGGCCCGCGGCAGGGCTCAGCACCTGGGTCTTGGCCGCGAGTCGACGCAGGGCGCTCGAGTGCAGCAGCCGCGCGCGATCGCGGGCGAAGTCGCTGCGTCGGCTCGTGTGCTCCTCGGGCAGCCAGCGCTCGGAGTCGGCGTCGCCGTAGCCGCCGAAGAGCCGCTCGCGCATCTCAGCCGCCACTCGTGTCGAGCTCGGCGTCGACGAGGGTGGTGCGATCGTGGCCCACGAGCTCCTGCGATTCGAGCCAGCCGTCGGGCAGCGACGGGTTCTTCGGCGTGCCGGCGCGCCCGCGCGGGCCCTCGGCGTCCTCGCCCGGGTACGGCGTCGGTCCAGTCGAGCGTGCCGAGCAGGTCGTCGAGCTGCGCGAGCGACTCGACCGTCGCGAGCTTCGCGCGCAGCTCGCCGCCGACGGGATAGCCCTTGAAGTACCAGGCCACGTGCTTGCGGATGTCGCGGCAACCGCGCTCCTCGCTGTCGAAGAACTCGGTGAGCAGCTCGGCGTGACGCCGGAACGTCTGCGCGACCTCGCCGAGCGACGGCTGCGCGGTGCGGTGCTCCCCGCGGAACTCCGCCGCGAGGTCGCCGAAGAGCCACGGCCGTCCGAGGCATCCGCGCCCGACGACCACGCCGTCGCAGCCCGTCTCGGCGACCATGCGCAGCGCGTCGTCGGCAGACCAGATGTCGCCGTTGCCGAGCACCGGCACGCTCGTGACGGTCTGCTTGAGCTTCGCGATCGCCGACCAGTCGGCCTCGCCCGAGTAGAACTCCGCGGCCGTGCGCGCGTGCAGCGCGACCGCGGCGACGCCCGCACCCTCGGCGATGCGCCCCGCCTCGAGGTAGGTGAGATGGTCGGTGTCGATGCCCTTTCGCATCTTCACGGTGAGCGGGATCTCGCCGGCGGCCCGCACGGCACCCTCGACGATGTCGCGGAACAGCCCGCTCTTCCACGGCAGCGCCGCTCCCCCGCCCTTGCGCGTGACCTTGGGGACGGGGCATCCGAAGTTCAGGTCGATGTGGTCGGCACGGTCCTCGGCGACGAGCATGGTGACCGCCTCGGCGACCGTCTTCGGGTCGACGCCATAGAGCTGGATCGATCGCGGTGTCTCGGACTCGTGGTGCGTGATGAGCCGCATCGACTCGGGCGTGCGCTCGACGAGCGCGCGGGATGTGATCATCTCGCTCACGTAGAGACCGGCGCCGAATTCACGGCACAGCCGGCGGAACGCCGTGTTCGTGATGCCCGCCATCGGCGCGAGCACGACGGGCACGTCGAGATCGAGGTCGCCGATCTTGAGGGGCGCGGCGGGAAGCGTGGACGAAGGAGACATCACCCACGATTCTCCCAGAGATCCGGGGCGCGCCACCCGCCGTCCCGTCGCGCGCCTAGGATTCACGTGCAGGACGAGGTGTGGAGGACGAGATGGCTGACGGCGCGGACGGTGGCCGCACCGGAGCGGACCGGGTGCGGGCGGATGCCGCTGCACGCGGGCTCGAGGTCGAGATCATCACGCGGCCGGCCGCCCGGAGCCTCGAGGAGGCGGCCGAGCTCATGGGTATCACGCCTGCCGACATCGTGAAGTCCCTCGTCGTCAAGCGGACTGACGACACCTACGTGTTCGCGCTCGTGCCCGGCGGTCGCAAGATCTCATGGCCCAAGCTCCGCGGGCTCCTCGGCGTCAACAAGCTGCAGCTGCCGGATGCCGCGCTCGCCCTCGCCGCGACCGGCTACGAGCGCGGCACCATCACGCCACTGGGCTCCACCACGGCGTGGCCCGTCGTCGTCGACGCGTCGATTTCGGGACGACGGGTGTCGATGGGCGCAGGCGAGCACGGCCGCAGCCTGTTCGTCGACGCCGACGCACCTCGTCCGCGCGTTCGAGGCGACGGTCGCCGACATCAGCGAGCCTGAGTAGGGTCGGCCTCGAGGGATACCGCCTCGGGTCAGAATGTCGGCGGCTGTTCCCGGGATGTAGCAGACGTCGCCCTCGCACACCATGGCGGCGGGATCGCCCGCCACCATCGTGAACGGCGAGGACGGAGCCGTGGACGCGGCGCCGCGGCATCCGACCTCGGCATGGCCTCAGTCACGCCGCGACCCCGTCGCGCTCGCCGGCGACCTGCGTGAGCACCTGCGAGAAGACCTCGGCGGGCTGCGCCCCCGACACGCCGTACTTGCCCTCGAAGACGAAGAACGGCACTCCGTTGATGCCGTAGGCGCCCGCCTGCGCGATATCGGCCTGCACGGCCGCGCCGTAGCGGCCCGACTCGAGCGCCTCGCGCGCGGCATCCGCGTCGAGGCCGACCTCGGCAGCCAGCTCGACGAGCTCGTCGATGCGCCCGACGTGGCGGCCTTCGGTGAAGTACGCGCGGAACAGGCGCTCGGAGAGCTCGAGCTGCAGGCCCTGCTCCTTGGCGAAGTGCAGCAGCTCGTGCGCCTTCAGGGTCTTCGTGTGCTGCAGCGCGTCGAAGTCGTAGTCGAGGCCGGCGTTCGCCGCGACCCCCGTCACATGTTGGAGCATCTGCTGCACGCGCTCCGCGGGGAGCCCCTTGTGCTTCGCGAGGAAGTCGACCCCCGACCCCTCGAAGTCCACGGGGGTGTCGGGAGCGAGTTCGAACGAGTGATACTCGATCTCCACCTCGGGCGCGTCGGCGCCGAGTGCGGCGATGCCGCCCTCGAGGTGGCGCTTGCCGATGTAGCACCACGGGCAGGCGATGTCGGACCAGATGTCAATCTTGATGGGGGATGTCACGATGGGGTCGAACGGATGCCGCGGCATCCGTATTCCCGCGGCCCATCATTCCCGCGGCCACTGCGGGGTGTTCGCAGATCACCGCCGTTCGGCGGCCGCCCGCAGTTGTGCACCCTACGACGCGGTCGGCGCGTCGATCGCCCCGCCGAACCGGCGGTTGCGGGCGGCGTACAGTTCGATCGCCTGCCAGAGGTCGGTTCGCGAGAAATCGGGCCAGAGCGTGTCGAGGAAGACCATCTCGGCGTACGCCGACTGCCAGAGCATGAAGTTCGAGGTGCGCTGCTCCCCCGAGCTGCGCACGAACAGGTCGACGTCGGGAAGCTCGGGAACGTAGAGCCGCCTCTGGATGAGCTTCTCGGAGACCGCCGACGGCTTGATGCGCCCGGATGCCACGTCGTCGGCGATCGAGCGCACCGCGTCGGTGATCTCGTTGCGGCCGCCGTAGTTCACGCACATCGTGAGCGTGAGGGTGTCGTTGCCGGCCGTGAGCCGCTCGGCGTACTGGAGCTCGTCGATCACCGAGCGCCAGAGGCGCGGCTTGCGGCCAGCCCAACGGATGCGCACGCCCCACTCGTTGAGCTGGTCGCGGCGGCGGTGCAGCACGTCTCGGTTGTAAGCCCATGAGGAAGCGCACCTCCTCGGGCGAACGCTTCCAGTTCTCGGTCGAGAACGCGTACACCGAGAGATGCTTCACGCCGATCTGCACGGCGCCGGCGACCACGTCGAGCAGGGCCGCCTCCCCCGCCTTGTGGCCCTCGATCCGCGTGAGCCCCCGGCGATTCGCCCAGCGGCCGTTGCCGTCCATGACGATCGCGACGTGGTCGGGTACGGCGCCCTTCGGCAGTTCGGGCGGGTACAGGCCGGTCCAGTCGATCGGCCGGTAGGGCACGGCGTCGCGATGCGTGTAGGGCTTGGCGCTCACGTGGTCGTCGTCTCCCTGGAGACGTGCGGCAGGGAGCGCAGGCCGCGCTCCAGGTGCCACTGCGTGTAGGCGGCGACGATGCCGCTCGCCTGGTTGCGGTCACCGGATGCCGCGGCCTCGGCGAACGCCCAGTCGCCGGCGAGCAGTGAGCCGAGGAGCACCACGGTCGAGCGAGCGACGCGCGGCGTGCCGGGTGGCGCGCAGTCATCGCACACGACGCCGCCGAGCTGCACGACGACCGCGGTGTGTTCGCCGGCCCTGCCGCAGCGCGCGCAGTCCTGGAAGCTCGGTGCCCATCCCGCGAGGGCGAGCGCGCGCAACAGGTACGAGTCGAGCGTCAGGCTCGCGCCGTGCTCGGCCCGCGAGAGGGAGCGCAGCGCCCCGACGAGCAGCAGGTACTGCTGCAACGACCCCTCGTCCTCGGTGAGCTTGTCGGCCGCCTCGACCATGGCGTTCGCGGCCGTGTACGACGGATAGTCCTGCGTGATCTCGGCGCCGTACGAGCCGATCGACTCCGCCTGCGTCACCACGTCGAGCGTGCGACCCTCGTACAACTGCAGGTCGGCGACCATGAACGGCTCGAGCCGTGCACCGAACTTGGAGCCGGTGCGCCGAACGCCTCTGGCGACGGCTCGCACCTTGCCGTGCCGCCTCGTGAGGAGCGTGACGATGCGGTCCGCCTCGCCCAGCTTGTGGGTGCGCAGCACGACGGCTTCATCTCGGTAGACGGGCACCCTTCATCATCCCACGGCGGTGCGACGCGACGACCCAGGCGCAACGGGCGCTCGGCAGTCGGCGGGTGTGGCGGCGCGCCTGAGCAACGGCGCGGATGCCTCGGGCACACACCGGCCCGCGGCATCCGCTCCTCGTCAGACCCGCACTGCCTCGCGCGCCGTCTCGGCGGAGACCGAGGTGCGCAGCGCCCGGTTGACCGCGGACACGACCGCCTTCAACGACGCCGTCGAGATGTCGGCGTCGATGCCGACGCCCCACAGCACCAGGCCGTCGACCTCCAGCTCGACGTACGCGGCCGCCTGCGAGTCGCCGCTCGCCGCCAGCGTGTGCTCGACGTAATCCCGAAGCTTCACATCGATGCCCTCCGTGCCGAGCACGGCGAGGAACGCTGAGATCGGACCGTTGCCGCTGGCGTCGGCCTCGACTCGTTCGTCGCCGTCGCGGAGTCCCACGCGCACGTTGACGACGCCCGTCGAGCGCGCTCTCGGTGCGCAGCGACAGCAGCTCGAACCTGCCCCACTTCTCTTCGGGACGATCGGCAGGTGCCGGCAGGTACTCGTCGGTGAAGATGCGCCAGATCTCGGCGCTCGAGACCTCGCCGCCCTCGGCGTCGGTTTTCGCCTGCACCACACCGGAGAACTCGATCTGGAGCCGTCGGGGCAGGTCGAGCGCGTGATCGGCCTTCAGCAGGTAGGCCACGCCGCCCTTGCCGGACTGCGAGTTCACGCGGATCACCGCCTCGTAGCTGCGGCCGAGGTCCCGCGGATCGACCGGCAGGTACGGCACGGCCCACTCGAGCTCGTCGACCGAGACGCCCCTGCGCGCGGCCTCGGCCGCCATCGCCTCGAAGCCCTTCTTGATCGCGTCCTGGTGGGACCCGCTGAACGCGGTGTACACCAGGTCGCCCGCCCACGGGCTCCGCTCGTGCACGGGCAGCTGGTTGCAGTACTCCGCGGTGCGCTTCACCTCGTCGATGTCGGAGAAGTCGATCTGCGGGTCGATGCCCTGGGTGAACAGGTTGATGCCGAGTGCGACGAGATCGACGTTGCCGGTGCGCTCGCCGTTGCCGAAGAGGCATCCCTCGATGCGGTCGGCGCCGGCCATGTAACCCAGCTCGGCCGCGGCGATCGCGGTGCCTCGGTCGTTGTGCGGATGCAGCGACAGGATCACGTTCTCGCGGTACGCGAGATGGCGGCTCATCCACTCGATGGAGTCGGCATACACGTTGGGCGTCGCCATCTCGACGGTCGCGGGCAGGTTGATGATCACCTTGCGCGCGGGCGTCGGCTCGAAGACCTCGAGCACTCGGTTGCAGACGTCCACGGCGAACTCGAGCTCGGTGCCCGTGTAGCTCTCGGGCGAGTACTCGTAGTAGACGGAGGTGCCGGGAACGGACGCCTCCATCTCGCGGCACTTGCGGGCACCGTGCAGCGCGATGTCGATGATGCCCTGCTTGTCGGTGCGGAACACCACATCGCGCTGCAGCGCGCTCGTCGAGTTGTAGAGGTGCACGATGGCCTGCTTCGCACCCGCGATCGACTCGTAGGTGCGCTCGATGAGATGGTCGCGTGCCTGCGTGAGGACCTGGATCGTGACGTCGTCGGGGATGGCGCCCCCGTCGATGAGGCTGCGTACGAAGTCGAAGTCGGTCTGGCTCGCGCTGGGGAACCCGACCTCGATCTCCTTGTAGCCCATGCGCACGAGCAGGTCGAACATGATGCGCTTGCGCTCGGGGCTCATCGGATCGATGAGGGCCTGGTTGCCGTCGCGGAGGTCGACGGCGCACCAGCGCGGCGCCTTCTCGATGCGCCTGGACGGCCACGTGCGATCGGGCAGGTCGACGCGGATCTGCTCATGGAATGGGCGGTACCGATGCACGGGCATCGGCGATGGCTTCTGGTGGTTCTGCATGCGGGTGCTCTTCTCGCTACTCGGGGTTTTCAGCCGACGACGAACTCCGCAGCGAGGGAGGCCTTGGGCTAGGTCTCGCTGCGGCAGCTAAGGAGAAGCACGCCGTGAAGCACGACACAAGGCTAGCACCGGGGCCATGACGGCCCACAAGCACGACAGACGAGCGGATGCCGCTACCGCGCGGCATCCGCTCGTCAAAATCATCCTCGAGTCGTACGCCGCCACTCGCTCAGAACCCGAGGCGGCCGAGCTGCTTGGGATCGCGCTGCCAGTCCTTCGCCACCTTCACGTGGAGGGCCAGGTACACCTTGCGCCCGAGCAGCTGCTCGATCTGGCCGCGGGCGGTCGCCCCGACCTCGCGCAGCCGCGCGCCGCCCTTGCCGATGATGATGCCCTTCTGGCTGTCGCGTTCGACGTAGAGGTTCGCGTACACCTCGACGAGGTCCTTGTCGTCGCGCTCGATGAGGTCGTCGACGGTCACCGCGATCGAGTGCGGCAATTCGTCGGACACGCCCTCGAGCGCGGCCTCGCGCACGTACTCGGCGATGCGCTCGGTCATGTCCTCGTCGGTGAGGATCTCGGCCGGGTAGAGCGGATGCTCCGACACGGGCATGAGCGCGAGCAGCTCGTCGACGAGCACCTCGAGCTGCTCCCCCTTCGGCGCCGACACCGGTACGATCGACGCCCACTCGCGCAGCTCTGAGACGGCAAGCAGCTGCTCGGCCACCTTGGCCTTCGACGTGGCATCCGTCTTCGTGACGATCGCGACCTTCTTCGCACGGGGGTACTGGTCGAGCTGCTCGTTGATGAATCGGTCGCCCGGGCCGATCGCCTCGTTCGCGGGCACGCACAACGCGATCACGTCGACGTCGCCGAGCGTCGACTGCACGAGCGAGTTGAGCCGTTCGCCGAGGAGCGTGCGCGGGCGATGCAGGCCGGGCGTGTCGACGAGGATGAGCTGCCCGTGATCGCGGTGCACGATGCCCCGGATGGCGCGGCGCGTGGTCTGCGGCTTCGAGCTCGTGATCGCCACCTTCTCGCCGACGAGCGCGTTCGTGAGGGTCGACTTGCCGACATTCGGTCGGCCGACGATCGAGACGAATCCCGCTCGGTACTCAGCCACGGTGGTTCCTTCCCTCGGGTTCGCCGTTCTCGAACGCGATCTGGGCGTCGATCAGCGCCTGATCGCGCTCGACCAGGATCGTGGTGATGCGCTTACGTCGGCCCTCGGTGCGCTCTGCCTCGAGGACCAGCCCCGACACGGTGACACGCTCGCCCGACTGCGGAAGACGTCCGAGCTCCTTCGCGAGCAGGCCGCCCGCCGAGTCGACGTCCTCGTCCTCGAGGTCGAGGCGGAACAGTTCGCCGAGCTCGTCGATGGGGAGCCGGGCGTTGACGCGGTACCGCCCTTCGCCGAGCTCTTCCACCTGCGCCGCCTCCCGGTCGTACTCGTCGGAGATGTCGCCGACGAGTTCCTCGATCAGGTCTTCCAGCGTCACGAGGCCGGCGATGCCGCCGTACTCGTCGACGACCATCGCGAGATGATTCGACTCGAGCTGCATCTGCCGCAGCAGCGCGCCGACCCTCATCGAGTCGGGCACGAACATGCCGGGCCGCACGAGCTCGCCGACCGTGAGGCTCTCCGCGTCGAGCGGACGCTCGAAGCCCAGCTTGGCGAGTTCCTTGAGGTAGAGGATGCCCGTGACGTCGTCGGCGTCGCGCCCGATCACCGGGATGCGCGAGTAGCCCGCCTTCAGGAACAGGGCCATCGCCTCCTGCAGGTGCGACGACGCGTCGATCGTGACCATGTCGGTGCGCGGCACCATCACCTCGCGCACCACGGTGTCGTTGAACTCGAAGATCGAGTGGATGAGCTCCCGATCGCCCTCCTCGAGCACGTCGAACTCGGCGGCCTCGTCGACCATGCTGAGCAGCTGCTCCTCGCTCGAGACGCCGGCGAAGCGGATGCGGCCGGGCGTCACGCGGTTGCCGAGGGAGACCAGGGCGTTGGCGATCGGGCCGAGCAGCACACGCAGGAAGTGCACGAGCGGTGCGGTGAGGCGCAGGACGGTTCCCGCGTGCGCACGGCCCACGCTGCGCGGACTGGCACCGACGAGCACGAACGAGGTCGCGGTCATGATGAGCGCCGAATAGAGCAGGACGAGCCACACGTTGTCGAGGAACGACGCGAAGGCCAACGTCACGAGTACGGCGGCCGTGGTCTCGGCGGTGATGCGCACGAAGTTGACGGCGTTGATGTGTGCGCCGGTGTCGTCGGCGATCGCGAGCAGCGAACGGCGGGCCCGCGAGTGGAACGCGAGCTCCGTGATATCCGCCCGGCTCAAGACGCCGAGGGCGGCGTCGATGGACGCCATGAGGCCGCCGAACGCGACCAGCAGGAACGCCGCGCCGAAGAAGAGCCAGGTCTGCATGGTCAGCGGCGTCGCTCCTGCATCGTGAAGCCCACGAGGATGTCGCGCTGGATGCCGAACATCTCCTTCTCTTCCGCAGGCTCCGCGTGGTCGAAGCCGAGCAGGTGCAGGATCCCGTGCGTCGTGAGCAGGAGCAGCTCATCGAGCAGCGGATGCCCCGCCGTGCGGGCCTGCGCCTCGGCGACCTGCGGGCAGAGCACCACATCGCCGAGGAGGCCGGGCGGCGTGGGCTGGTCCTCGGTGCCGGGGCGCAGCTCGTCCATCGGGAAGCTCAGCACGTCGGTGGGGCCGGGCTCGTCCATCCACTGCACGTGGAGTTGTTCCATCGCCCCCTCGTCGACGAGGACGATCGCGAGCTCGGCGTCGGGATGCACGTGCATGGCGTCGAGTGCATACACCGCGAGCCGTTGCAGGGCAGCCTCGTCGACTTCGACCGTCGACTCGTTGTTGACCTCGATGCTCACGGTGTTCCTCCTGTCGCGCCGCCGCTCCTGCGGCGCGACGCTCGCATTCGCCGTACACGCCGCCGAATGCTCACGCCTTGCCGCCCTTCCGCGGCAGGTGGTCGCGGGGGACGCCGTGTCCGCGGCGTTCGGCGCGGTTCGCGAATTCGTGGGCCTGGTCGCGCTCGAAACGCTGGGCCTGCGTGCGCTGGTCGTACTCGGTGTAGGCGTCGACGATGCGGCCCACGAGGCTGTGCCGCACCACGTCGTCGCTGGTCAGGCGCGAGAAGTGGATGTCCTCGACGCGGTCGAGGATCCGCGTGACCAGGCGGAGGCCGCTGGCCCCTCCAGGCAGGTCGATCTGGGTGATGTCGCCGGTGACCACCATCTTCGAACCGAAGCCGAGCCTGGTGAGGAACATCTTCATCTGCTCGGGCGTGGTGTTCTGCGCCTCGTCGAGCACGACGAACGAGTCGTTGAGCGTGCGCCCGCGCATGTACGCGAGCGGCGCGACCTCGACGGTGCCCGAGGCGAGCAGCTTCGGCACCATCTCGGGGTCCATCATCTCGTTGAGCGCGTCGTAGAGCGGCCGGAGGTAGGGGTCGATCTTGTCGGTGAGCGTGCCCGGCAGGAATCCGAGCCGTTCCCCCGCCTCCACGGCCGGGCGCGTCAGGATGATGCGGCTGACCTCCTTGCGCTGCAGCGCCTGCACGGCCTTCGCCATGGCGAGGTAGGTCTTGCCGGTGCCGGCGGGACCGATGCCGAACACGATCGTGTGCTCGTCGATCGCGTCGACGTATTCGCGCTGCCCCTCGGTCTTCGGGCGGATGCTCCTGCCCCGCGCGGAGACGATGACCTGTCCGAGCAGCTCGGACGGCTTGGCGTTGGGATCGGCATCGAGCATTCGGGCCGAGCTCCTCACTTCGGTGGGTGTCGGATCCTGGCCCGCGCGCACGAGTTCCAGGAGTTCTTCGATGAGACGTCGCACGCGCATGCGCTCGTCGGCGTCGCCGCGGATCGCGATCTCATTGCCCCGCACGTGCACGTCGACGCCCGGATACTCATGCTGGATCGAGGTCAGCAGTCTGTCTTGCGGACCGAGGAGCCGCACCATGGCGATGCCGTCGATGCGGAGACGTTCCTCGTCGTCGCGAACGGGCTGCGGCGCAGCCACATCGGGATCCCACGGATCAGCCGGCAAGCGAACCCTCCTCGAGGGCGCCCGCGAGAACGTGGGCGTGCACGTGGAAGACGGTCTGGCCCCCTCCGGGCCCGGTGTTGAAGACGAGCCGGAAGTCGCCGTCGGCGAGCTCGTCAGCGACGTCGTGCGCGACGTCGATGAGCTCGGCGAGCAGTGCGGGGTCACCCGCCGCGAGCTCGACCACGTCGCGGTAGTCCCCGCGCTTCGGCGTGACGATGACGTGCACCGGCGCCTTGGGTGCGACGTCGTGGAACGCGATCACCCGGTCGGTCTCGGCCACGACGCGCGCAGGGATCTCGCGTGCGGCGATGCGTTCGAAGAGGGTCGGCTCGGCACCGGATGCGGTCATCTTCCCATCGTAGCGACGGGATGCCTCACCATCGCCCGAGCGCGACATTCAGGACGGCGATGGCGGCTGGGCCCGCGGTCGACGTCCGTAGCACGGATGTCCCGAGCCGCACGGGCTCGGCACCGGCCGCGACCAACCGCTCCAGCTCGACCGGCGCGATCCCGCCCTCGGGGCCGACGACGATGGCGAGGTCGCGGCCGTCGGGTCGGAGGTCGGTGAGCGCGGTCGCGGCGGACGGCTCGAGCAGCAGCATCCGACAGCCCTCGAGCGCGCCGGGGAGGCCGGCGGTCGCGGTGACCGGTGCGACGGGCGGGATCCTCGCACGGATCGACTGCTTGACGGCCTCCCGCACGATCGCCGTCCAGCGCTGCCGTCCCTTCTCGGCCTTCGGACCCTCCCAGCGCGAGACCGAGCGTGCGGCCGCCCACGGCACGATCGCGTCGACACCGAGTTCGGTCGCAGCCTGCACCGCGAGCTCGTCGCGGTCGCCCTTGGCGAGCGCCTGCACGAGGATGAGTCTCGGCGACGGCGTCTGCGCCACCACGATCTCGTCGGCCTCCAGGACGAGCTCGCGTGGGGCCGTCGACGTCACGACGCCGTGCACGAGCACGCCGTGGCCGTCGCCGATCGCGATGCGCTCGCCCACCCGCACCCGTGAGACCGTGACGGCGTGCCGCGCCTCATCTCCCGCGAGCTCGACTCTCGCGCCCGGCGCGACGGACGAGAGGTCGAGCGCCTCATCGAGGTAGAGGTGGCTCATCGCTGCTCTGTCAGCCGAGGAACCTGTCGCGCAGGCGTGCGAAGAGGCCCTGCTGGAAGTGGCTGAGCTCGGGCGCAGGCGCCTTCTTCGACGCCGCGAGCTGCTGGACGAGATCCCGTTCCTTCGACGAGAGCTTCGTCGGCGTCACCACCTGCACGCCGATCTTCAGGTCGCCCCGGCCCGTGCCGCGAAGCTTCGTGACGCCCCGCTCCTTCACGGTGAGGATCTCGCCGCTCTGCAGGCCGGGCCGGAGCTCGACCGCCACGTCGCCGTCGAGCGCCGGGACCGTGGCGGTCGTGCCGAGGATCGCGTCCGTCATGGCGACCTCGAGCGTGCAGAGCAGGTCGTCGCCGTTGCGGCTGAACACGTCGTGGTTCCGCACCTTGATCTCGAGGTAGAGGTCGCCGTTGGGGCCGCCCGCGGGACCCGCCTCGCCCGAGCCGGGCATCTGCAGCCGCACGCCCGTGTCGACGCCGGCCGGGATGTCGACCGCCACGGTGCGGCGGGCGCGAACGCGGCCCTGTCCCTGGCAGGTCACGCACGGTGTGGCGATGATCGTGCCGTAGCCGCGGCATGTGCCGCACGGGCTGGAGGTCATCACGTTGCCGAGGAGTGAGCGCACCGAACGCTGGATGGAGCCGGTACCGTGGCAGATGTCGCAGGTGATCGGCGAGGTGCCGGGCTGGCAGCACGTGCCGTGGCAGGTCTCGCAGGTGACGGCCGTGTCCACCTCGATGTCGCGGTGGGTGCCGAAGATGACCTCGTCGAGTGCGACCTCGACGCGGATGAGCGCGTCCTGACCGCGCTCGCGCCGGGAGCGTGGACCCCGGGTCGGCTGGCCCGCGCCGAAGAACGTCTCGAAGATGTCGCCGAAGCCGCCGAACCCCTGACCGCCGAAGCCGCCCTGGCCGCCGCCGAGGTCGTACTGCTCGCGCTGCTTCGGGTCGGAGAGCACGTCGTAGGCGTGGGTCACTGCCTTGAACCGTTCGGATGCCTCGGCGCCGGGGTTCACGTCGGGGTGCAGTTCGCGCGCCAGGCGGCGGTACGCCTTCTTGATCTCGTCGGGGGTGGCGTCATGCGAGACGCCGAGGACCTCGTAGTGGTCTGCCACGGAGGGCGTGTCCTTTCGATTGCCGGATGCCGGACCGTACGTCGGCAGCGGGAGTCAGCTCTCGCCGAGGGTGCGGGAGAGGTAGCGGGCGACGGCCCGTACGGCCGCCATGCTGGCCGAGTAGTCCATGCGCGTGGGGCCCACCACGCCGAGGCGGGAGACGTCGCGGCCGGGGATCTCGAACGCGCTCGAGACGATCGACGTCTCGCCGAGGCCGAAGGGGGCGTTCTCGCGCCCGATGCGCACGGCGACCAGGTGCTCGTCGCCTGCCATCTCGCCGAAGAGCTTCAGGAGCACGACCTGCTCCTCGATCGCCTCGATGACGCCGAGAATGGATCCCGCGAAGTCCTGCTCGGTCCGCACGAGGTTGGCGGCGCCGGCCACCACGAGGCGGTCCTGGCGCTGCGCGCGCGCCTGGTCGGCGAGCGTCGCGGCGAGCGTGTGCAGCACGGCGGCGTGGCTGCGATCGGTGCCCGCAAGCTCGCCGGACAGGGCGACCGCGGCATCCGCCATCGTGCGGCCGCCCGCGATCTCGTTGAGCCGCAGCCGGAGCGCCGCCAGAGTCTCATCGTCGACGGGCTCCTCGAGCTCCGCGAGCCGCTGCTCGACCTGGCCGGAATCCGCGATGAGGATGCAGAGCACTCGGTTGAGGGCGAGCGAGACCAGCTCGACGTGGCGCACGCGCGCGCTGCCGAAGCTCGGGTACTGCACGACGGCGAGCTTCTTGGTGAGCTGCGCCATGAGACGTACGGTGCGCGCGAGGAGCTCGTCGAGGTCGCTCGACTCCCCGAGGAACGTCTCGATGGCCTGGCGCTGGGCCCGGGTGAGGGGGCGGATGTCCGTGAGCTGGTCGACGAAGACGCGGTACCCCTTGTCGGTGGGGATGCGCCCCGATGAGGTGTGCGGAGCGGCGATCAGCTCCTCCTCCTCGAGGAGCGCCATGTCGTTGCGGATCGTGGCCGCGGACACGCCGAACGAGTGGCGCTCCACGATCGTCTTCGAGCCGACCGGCTCGCGGGAGGCCACATAGTCCTGCACGATGGCTCGGAGCACCGCCAGACTCCGTTCGGAGACCATGGCCCTCGCTTCCTCTCCGCTTAGCACTCGTTCTTCCTGAGTGCCAATCCTATCGTGACATCCGCACGAACGGCCGTTGCCACCCGCCGACCCACGACGCTACGGTATGGGTAATCCGCGAGTCACCCTTGGCTGCGAATCCCCCTTCACGCAGTCGCGGTTCACCCCCGAACCCCCGAAAGGCACGCAATGACCGACCCCAATGCCCCGTCCTCCGACACGAACGCCGGCCAGGCACCGCAGGCCGCCGCACCCGCCGCCCCGCTCACGCCCGAGCAGGACATCCAGTGGGGCTCGTTCGCCCACCTCGGCGGCATCTTCGGCTTCCTGCCGTCGCTCATCATCTGGCTCGTGCTCAAGGACCGCGGCGCATTCACCAACACGGAGGCGAAGGAGGCCCTGAACTTCCAGATCACGCTGATCTTCGGATACGTCGCCGTCTGGTTCCTCACCGCGATCGTCACGGTGGTCACCTTCGGATTGGGCAGCGTCCTCTCGGTCCTGAGCTGGGCGGTGTGGATCCTGGGCGTGGTGTTCTCGATCGTCGCCTTCCTCCAGGCGAAGGACGGCAAGAACTACCGCTACCCGTTCGCCATCCGCCTCATCAAGTAACGCAGGCCGCAGCCGCCCCGCCCGCCGCGGGAACCTCCTATTCCCGCGGCGGGCGTTGCTGTGCCAGCATGAAAGCGACCGAGTCTCGCGAGAGGCCCCGACCAAGGAGACCGCATGTCCGACACGACTCCGCCACCCCAGGATCCGCCGCCGCCGAACCCGTATGAGGAGAGCGCCGCCCTCAGCCCGAGCGATCAGAAGCTCTGGGCGACGCTGGTGCACGTCGGAGGAATCTTCTTCAGCTTCATTCCGGCACTCATCGGGTACCTGGTCCTGCGGGACAGGGGACCGTTCGTGCGTGAGCACACGGCGACAGCGCTGAATTTCCAGATCACCATGGCCATCGCCTACGTGATCAGCTACATCCTGTGGCTCATCGTGATCGGCGTGATCCTGACTATCGCGATCTGGATCATCGTGATCGTCTTCAGTATCATCGCCGCGGTCAGGGCGAACCAGGGACGGCTCTACACGTACCCGCTCGCGATCAAGTTCGTGAGCTGATCGCACTCACGCCTCGATGAGCCGCCGCACGACCGCGTCGGCGAGCAGCCGCCCTCTCCTGGTGAGCGTCAGCGCTCCCGAGAGGGCGGCTTTCGCATCCACGAGGTCGTCGGCGACCAGGTCGACGCACCTCCAGCCGGCCTGCAGCGTGCAGCGTGGAGATGTCGACTCCCTCCCGGATGCGAGTGAGCAGCAGCATCCGTTCGGTCTCGCGGGCCGGCGGGTCGAGCACCTCACGGCCCACAGCCGGCGAGTTCCCCGCCGTCACCCGTTCTGCGTACGCGGCCGGATGCTTGGCGTTCCACCACCGCAGACCGCCGACGTGGCTGTGCGCGCCGGGTCCGACGCCCCACCAGTCGTCTCCGCGCCAGTAGCCCAGGTTGTGGCGGGAGCGATGCTCGGGTGCGCTCGCCCAATTGCTCACCTCGTACCACTCGAACCCCGCGGCCTCGAGCAACTCGTCGGCGAGCTCGTACATGTCGGCCTCGAGGTCGTCGCTCGGCTCGGCGAGCTCGCCACGGCGGATCCGCCGTGCGAGCTTCGTGCCCTCCTCCACGATGAGGGCGTAGGCGCTGAGATGGTCGGGCTGCATCGCAAGGGCCGATTCGAGGCTCCGACGCCAGTCGGCCAACGACTCCCCCGGCGTACCGTAGATGAGGTCGAGGCTCACGTCGAGGCCGGCCTCGCGCGCCCAGCGCACGGCGAGCGGGATGCGCTCGGGGTCATGCGTTCGGTCGAGCGCGGCCAGCACGTGCGGCACAGCCGATTGCATGCCGAACGACACCCGCGTGAACCCGCCGTCGGCGAGGCGCCGGAGATCGTCCGGCCCCACGGAATCGGGGTTCGCCTCGGTGGTGACCTCGGCACCGGGCGCCAGCCCGAACTCGTCCCGCACCGCCCCGAGCATGCGCACGAGATCGGCGGCGGGCAGCAGCGTGGGGGTTCCGCCGCCGAAGAACACGGTCGCGGCGGTGCGGTCGGGCAGGCCGGATGCCTCGAGCACGCGCCGCGACATCCGGATCTCGCCGATCGCGTGGTCGGCGTAGTCGACCTGCCTCGCGCCCCGCAGCTCACCTGCGGTGTACGTGTTGAAGTCGCAGTACCCGCATCGCACACGACAGAACGGCACGTGCACGTAGACGCCGAAGGCGCGATCGGCCGCGCCCGCCGCGGCGGAGGCGGGGAGCAGCCCGTCGAGCGGTGCGGGTTCGCCGAGCGGGAGCGCCGATGCCACGATCAGCTCGGGAACGCGGGATGCAGCGCGCGGAGCTCCCGCGTCGTGAGCTCGCGGCGCTTGCGGCGCTGCCGCGGTGCGCCCAGGCGACGGATGCCGCTGCGGGTGCCCAGGAGCGAACGGATCGTGAGCCAGACGGTGTCGTCGTCGCGCCGCTCGAGGATGAACGACTCCTCACCGCTCTCGGGACCGTCGGCCGTGGTGCCGTAGGCGAAGCCGATGCGGTCGGGCTCGTCGATCACGTAGACCACGAGCACGGGCGTCGAGCGGGTGCGGAACCGGCCTTTCCGGCGCAGGACGGCCGTCATGCCGGCGGCGATGTACGGCGTGCCGTCGGCGCCGTATCGATCCTCGGTGCGGGGTGACGGCTGCTCGGCGAGCGGGATGCCCTCACCGTCGTAGACGATGCCCGGGTACTGCGCACCCGTGCCGTCCGAGACATCCGTCACCGTGAATCCTGCGCCCCGCTGGATGCCCCACGTCATGAGCGACTCGGCGGCGAGTCCGAATCGCTCGGCGCCGCTGCCGAGGCGGACCGAGTCCTCCGCCGGCCGATAGCCCGCGGGCGGGTAGCGCAGCAGGTCGGGCGCAAGGGTCGCGCCGATCGCGCCGTACGTCACCGACTGATCGGTGAAGGTGCTTCGTCGGGTCATCCGTCACCTACTTCTTCTTGGCTTCCTTGCCCTCGGTGTCGCCTGAGAGCGCGGCGATGAACGCCTCCTGGGGGACTTCGACGCGGCCCACCATCTTCATGCGCTTCTTGCCCTCCTTCTGCTTCTCGAGGAGCTTGCGCTTCCGGGTGATATCGCCGCCATAGCACTTGGCGAGCACGTCCTTGCGCATCGCCCGGATGGACTCGCGGGCGATGATGCGGGCGCCGATCGCAGCCTGGATCGGCACCTCGAACTGCTGGCGCGGGATGAGCTCCCGCAGCCGGCCCGTCATGAGCACGCCGTAGGCGTAGGCCTTGTCGCGGTGCACGATGGCGCTGAAGGCGTCGACCTGCTCGCCCTGGAGGAGGATGTCGACCTTCACGAGGTCCGCGGGCTGATCGCCCGCGGGCTCGTAGTCGAGCGACGCGTATCCGGCGGTCTTCGACTTCAACTGGTCGAAGAAGTCGAACACGATCTCGCCGAGCGGCATGTTGTAGCGGATCTCGACGCGGTCCTCGCCGAGGTACTCCATGCCGAGCATGGTTCCGCGACGCGACTGGCAGAGCTCCATGATCGTGCCGACGTACTCCTTGGGGGCGAGGATCGCGGCGCGCACCATGGGCTCACGCACCTCGGCGATCTTCCCGCCGGTCGGGAACTCGCTCGGGTTCGTCACGGTGACGGCCTTCTTGTCTTCGGTCGTGACCTCGTAGACCACCGATGGCGCCGTCGCGATGATGTCGAGTCCGAACTCGCGCTGCAGCCGCTCGGTGACGATCTCGAGGTGCAGCAGGCCCAGGAACCCGGCGCGGAACCCGAAGCCGAGAGCCACGGAGGTCTCGGGTTCGTACACCAGCGCGGCATCCGAGAGCTTCAGCTTGTCGAGCGCCTCGCGCAGCTCGGGAAAGTCGCTGCCGTCGATCGGGTACAGGCCCGAGTAGACCATCGGCAGCGGCTCGGTGTAGCCCGCGAGCGCCTCCGCCGCGGGCTTGGTCGCGGTCGTGATCGTGTCGCCGACCTTCGACTGGCGCACGTCCTTCACGCCGGTGATGAGGTAGCCCACCTCGCCGACGCCGAGTCCCTTCGTGAACGTCGGCTCGGGCGCGCTCACGCCGATCTCGAGGATCTCGTGCGTCGCCCTGGTCGACATCATCTGGATGCGCTCGCGCGGCTTCAGGTGGCCGTCGACCATGCGCACGTAGGTGACGACGCCGCGGTAGCTGTCGTACACGGAGTCGAAGATCATCGCCCGCGCCGGGGCATCCGCATCGCCGACGGGTGCCGGGATGCGCTCGACGACGCGGTCGAGCAGCTCCTCGACGCCGACCCCGGTCTTGCCCGAAACCCTCATCACGTCGTCGGGCGAGCCGCCGATGAGGTCGGCGAGCTCCTTCGCGTACTTCTCGGGCTCCGCGGCGGGCAGGTCGATCTTGTTCAGGACGGGGATGATCTCGAGGTCGTTCTCGAGGGCGAGGTAGAGGTTGGCGAGGGTCTGCGCCTCGATGCCCTGCGCGGCGTCGACGAGCAGGATCGCACCCTCGCACGCGGCGAGCGAGCGGGAGACCTCGTAGCTGAAGTCGACGTGACCGGGGGTGTCGATCATGTTCAGCGCGTACGACGTGTCGCCGACCTGCCAGGGCATGCGCACGGCCTGGCTCTTGATGGTGATGCCGCGCTCGCGTTCGATGTCCATGCGGTCGAGGTACTGCGCCCGCATGTCGCGGTCGGCGACGACCCCGGTGATGCCGAGCATGCGGTCGGCGAGCGTCGACTTGCCGTGGTCGATGTGCGCGATGATGCAGAAGTTGCGGATCAGCGCGGGGTCGGTGGCGGCGGGCACCGGCGGGTTGGCGGCTCGAGGGGACATCCTCACGATTCTCCCACGACTTCGCTGAGCGCTCTCGACGGATGGCTCGTCCCAGCCGCCGGGGGCTACGCTGACAGCACCATGACCGTGATCGACGACGAGACCGGCAGGTCAGTGGCGCCCTCAGGCCTGCGCCCGGTCCTCTCACGCCTCGGCGCATCTCGCGCGGACGGGACGGGCTGACGGATGCCCCGGGCCCGCGTCGTGCTCGTGCACGGACTCCGCACCTCCGCGACGATGTGGCGGCGGCAGGTCGCGGCACTCGCCCACCGCGACGTCGACGCGATCGCCGTGGATCTTCCGGGACACGGCGTGCGCATGGAAGATCCGTTCTCGATCGACGCCGCGCTCCGCATCATCGACGCGGGGTTCCCCGCCGACGGCCGGTCGAGGCCCACTGGGGGTGTCGCCGGTGGCCGCGACGGCGGCGCCGAGACCGCTGATGGGCGCACGCCGCGGCTGCTCGTGGGCCTGAGCCTCGGCGGATACCTGGCCATCGAGTACGCCGCCACCCATCCCGGGAGGATCGACGGCCTGGTGGCCGCCTCGTGCGGCACGCGCCCGCGCGGTGCCGGACTGGCCGGATACCGGCGACTCGCCGCCGCGATCAACCGGCTGCCCGATCGCGGGCGCGCCCTCAACGACCTCATGGTGCGCGCGCTCCTGCCCACCGACAGCGTCGACGACGTGCTGGCCGGCGGCGTTGCCCTCGATGTCATGGCTCCCGTCCTGGAAGCCGTCGGCAGGCTCGATCCCGAAGCGGCTCTCCGACGCGTCGACGTGCCGGTGTGGTTCGTCAACGGTCGCTTCGATCACTTCCGCATCGAGGAGCGACGGATGCTCCGTGCGGCCCACTCCGGTCGACTCGTCGTGGTGCCCGGTGCCACACACCTCGTGAGCCTCGCGCGGCCCGACGACTTCACGGCGGTGGTGCTCGGCGCGGTCGCCGAGCTCGAGCATCGGGTGGCGCGTGGGCGGCGTGGCTCGCACGCTGCGGGCGGGTGACCGGTCGCCGCAGACGCGAACCTTGCGGCCGTAGATGGAGTGGACGATCGTCGTACCTGTCGAGATCGTCGTACCTGTCGAGATCGTCGTACCTGTCGAAGGGAGCAGCGATGGAGCCGAGAACCTACCCGGCGGGCGTGCCGTCGTGGATCGACCTCGAGGTGCCCGACCTTCCGGCCGCGCAGGACTTCTACGGCACCCTGTTCGACTGGACGTTCGAGCAGGGGGTCGGCACCGACGCGGATGCACCGTACGTGATCGCCCGGCTCCACGGGCGCGATGCCGCGGGGCTGGGAGGCACGCCCCAGACCGATCGCAGGGACGTCGAGCCGTCGTGGAACACGTACGTGGCGGTGGACGACATCGACACCGTCGCCCGCGCGATCGTCGACGCCGGCGGGCGGATCACGACGCCGCCGGCCGACGTGGGCGACGCGGGTCGGGCGGCGGCGGGCGCCGACCCCGACGGTGCCGCGTTCCGGCTCTGGCAGGCCGGGCTCCGCCCCGGAGCGCAGGCGGTCAACGTGCCCGGCGGCTGGAACTTCAGCGACCTGCACACGTCGGTCCCGTCCGAGCCGTCGTTCTACGTGACGGTGTTCGGATGGGAGTTCGCCGAACTCGACTTCGGGACCCTCATCCGTCGTCCGGGCTACGGTGATCATCTCGCGGCGACGATCGACCCCGACATCCGGGAACGACAGGCGAGCGGCATCACTCCGCCGGGCTTCGAGGACGCGATCGGTTGGCTCGCCCCCGCCCGCGAGGATGAGCCTCCGCACTGGCACGTCAGCTTCACGGTCGCCGACCGCGACGACACCGCGTCGACGGCCGAACGACTCGGTGGCGCCGTCGTCAGGACGACGGACACGAACTGGACACGCGAGGCCCTCATCCGCGACCCGCAGGGCGGTGAGTTCACGGCGAGCCAGTTGGTCCTGCCTGAGCGGTGAGGCGCTGTCGCGTCCGCCGCCGGCATTGGTGAGGTCGGAGGTGAACTGGTATCGTTGTCTGTTGGCTTGCGTGTGGGTCCCACCCCGCACGATTTCGCCGGTGCGGCCCCTCTACCTGTACCGGCACATCCGGTACCCGCACACGAACGAAAGACGAACCACGTGGCAAACATCAAGTCGCAGATCAAGCGCATCCGCACCAACCTGAAGGCCCAGGAGCGTAACAAGGCCGTCAAGAGCGAGCTGAAGACCGCCATCCGCGCCACCCGCGAGGCGGTCGCCGTCGGCGACAAGGAGAAGGCGACGACCGCCCTCCGCGCCGCGAACCGCAAGCTCGACAAGGCCGCCTCGAAGGGCGTGATCCACAAGAACCAGGCCGCGAACCGCAAGTCGGCGATCGCGAAGCAGGTCGCATCGCTCTGACGCACGCCAGCTCACGAAGGGTCCCGCATGACGTGCGGGGCCCTTCGTCGTTCCGAGTGCCGCGCTGCGCCGTCGGAGCGCGCTTCGGCGGCACGGAGGCACGGCGCGAGGTGACCGGACTCAGGTGAGCTCGCGTCCGCGGGCGGCGATGACGCCGATCATTCGTTCGAGGGCGAACACCGGATCGCGCTCGGCGCCCTTCACTGCGGCATCCGTTGCGGCGAGCGACTCGATCGCCCGCTGCAGGCCCTCGTCGGTCCAGCCGGCGAGGTCGCGGCGTGCCCGATCGACCTGCCACGGCGCGAGCCCGAGCGAGGAAGCCACCTTCGGGCCGCCGCCGCGCACGCCCGACACCTTGGCCATGGTTCGCACCTTCATCGCGAACGCCGCCACGATGGGCACCGGGTCAGCCCCGGTGTCGAGCGCGTGGCGCAGCGCGATGAGCGCTTCGCCGTGTCTGCCCGCGATGGCCGCATCGGCGACGACGAAGGCGCTGGTCTCGACGCGGCCGCCGTAGTAGCGGGCGACGACCGCCTCGGTGATCTCACCCGGCGCGTCGGCGATGAGCTGCCTGCACGCGGCCGACAGCTCGGCAAGGTCGTCGGAGAATGCGGCGACCAGTGCCCGAAGCGCGCGCGGGTTGACGCTGCGCCCGGCGGCGTGGAACTCGGCGACGGCGAAGTCCTGCTTCTCGACGTCTCGCTTCAGCTCGGCGCAGACGATCTCGACTCCGTCGCCGACCCCCGCCCGGATCGCATCGAGGAGCCTCTTCCCACGCTGGCCCCCCGCATGGCGGAGCACGAGCGTGGCTGACTCCGCGGTCTGCTCGAGGTACGCCAGCGCGTCGGCGAGGAAGTCGTCGCTCGCGCGTTCGACGGCGTTGACGCGGATGAGGCGTGGCTCCCCGAACAGCGACGGACTCGCAAGCGTGAGGAGCTCGCCGCGCCGGTAGCCGTCGGCCTCGAGGTCGCTCACCTCGAGCGCGGGATCCTCCGACCGCAGGAAGTCGCGCAGCATGCCGCTCGCCCGCTCGGCGAGGACCGACTCGGGACCCGAGATGAGCACGACGGGCGCGGGGCGCACGTCGTTCCACGACAGCTGCGGGATCGCCTTCTTCGCGCGCGACGAGGTGCCGGATCGCGCCGCTCCTGCCCGTGCCGCCACCGCACCTCCCGTTCCGGCTCAAGTCTAGGGTCGGGGTCCGACGCTCGGCGCCGGGTCGAGGTCGCCCCGCTCCGACCAGAGCGCGAATCCGCCCTCGCCGTCGGCGTCCAGCGTGAACGTGCCCGAGCGGTCGGTGCGAACGGCGGCCGTGCCCGCCTCGTCGAGGAGATCCAGCAGACGGTCGGTGGGATGCCCGTAGCTGTTGTCGGCGCCAGCGCAGATGAGCCCTACCGTCGCGCCGAGCTCGCGGTAGATGTGATCGCTCTGGTCCGCGGATCCGTGGTGCGCGACCTTCACGAGGTCGACCCGACCGAGGTCGGTCGATGCGAGCATTCGCGTCTGCCCGCCCTCGCCGAGGTCGCCGAGGAACACCGCCCGGTAGTCGGGCGCGTGGAGATCGATCACGACGCTGCCGTCGTTGCCGGGCACGGCGTGCGGCTTCGGCCAGATCACGCGCCAGCTCGCCTCGCCGAGTTCGCCGCGATCGCCGGCGACGACCTCGGTCATCTCCGCGCCGCCGCGGTCGAGCGGCGCCAGCACGCGGTCGGATCGCTCGCCGTCGAGCGGCCCGTGGATGACGGTCCCGACCCGGCCGACCACAGCCGCCGTTCCCCCGACGTGGTCGGCGTCCCAGTGGGTCAGGAGGAGCAGGTCGATCCGCGTGATCCCGAGCAGCGCGAGGCAGCGTTCGAGCGGGGCCGGCTCGCGCCCGGTATCGATGAGCGCGGTCGCGCCGGCCGATCGGACGAGCATCGCGTCGCCCTGGCCGACGTCGCAGGCCGCGACGTCCCAGTCGCCCGGCCGCGTCGCACCGATGACGAGCGGGGCACCGATCGACACACCCACCGGCACCGCGAGCCCCACCACGAGGGCCGCGACCACGACCGCCCGCCACCGCGGCCGTCTGGCGCGGGTGAGGACGAGGCTGAGCCCGAGGGCGGTGCACCCGGCGAGGATCAACGCGCCGGGGGCATCAGGTAACCATGGCAGTCGGGCGCTCGGCAGGCCGGCCGCACCATGCGCGACGAGCGCGATCCACGACGCCGGAAGCCACGCGACCTGCAGCAGCGCCGTGCCGACCGACGGCAGCACGGGCAGCACGACGCACGCGAGGAGCCCGACCACGGTTCCCACCGGCGCGGCCGGCGCAGCGAGGAGGTTGGCGACAACGCCGTACACCGGGATCGTCGGATCCAGGAGGATCAGGATGGGCTGGCACGCGAGCTGGGCCGCCAGCGGCACGGCGAGTGCGGCTGCCAGCGGAATGGGCATCACCCGTGCCAGCCGTCGCGCCAGCGGAGCGGCGAGCAGCAGGAGTCCGGCTGTGGCCGACGCCGACAGGGCGAAGCCGTAGTCGCGGGCGAGCCACGGATCGAAGCCCAGCAGCCCGATGACCGCGACTGCGAGCGCGGTGACCCCGCCGCCCGGGCGCCCCGACGCGATGGCCAGGAGCACGACCACGGCCATGACGCCGGCACGCACGACGCTGGGCTGGGGAGTGAC
Organism: uncultured Actinomycetota bacterium; assembly: GCA_963764435.1. Classification (GTDB taxonomy): domain Bacteria; phylum Actinomycetota; class Actinomycetes; order Actinomycetales; family Microbacteriaceae; genus Agromyces. The sequence continues at coordinate 837,872 of CAVXSL010000001.1, forward strand.
GAGCACGACGAACGCCGCGAGGGCGAGGAGCGCCACTGCGATTCGGAGACCGCGCGGAAACCCGCAGAGCGCTGCGACGCCGAACGCGGCGGCCGTGACGATCGCGCAGTTCGCGCCCGATACCGCGGTGAGATGGCTCAGCGAACTCGCCTGCATCGCGGTGTCGAGTCCGGGACTCACCGCGCTGGTGTCACCGATCGCGAGGCCGGGCACGAGGGCGGCGCCATCGCCGTCGAGCGTGCCCGCGGCATCGGCGAGCGCCTTCCGCGGGCCGACCGACCAGCCGAGCCATGCCGGCGGGGCCGCGACGATCTCGACATCATCGACGGGGCGAAGCCGGAAGGCGCTCTGCTCGCCGCCCGGGAGCGCGGCGGTGCGCGCCTGGAACCCGAGTCGGGTCCCGAGCGAGAGACTCGCTGCGGGCAGGTCGAGCGTCGTGGTGACCGGCACCGGCTGCGCCGCCCGCCCGCTCGCCTCGATGAGGCGGGCGTCGACTCGGAACGACGGCGTGCCCGGGACGCCGCCCCATGGGGGCGGGCGCATCGGCACCGGTGCCGACACGACCTCGATGACCACGCTCACCGTGCCGTACGTTGCTGCAGCCTCGGCCAGCGGCGACTCCTCCCGGCGGTCGAGGCTCACCGCCGCTGAGGTGGCGACGACACCGGCGGCCGCGAGGACGACGAGCCCGCCCGCTGCTACGGTCAGAGAGCGTCGCATGCCGGATGTCTCGCGAGGCGCCGTGCCCGGGCACCACGACCGGCGTGTCACGACCGTGAGCCCGAGGAGCAGGCACCCGCCGATCGCCCAGATCAGCCAGGCGACGGATCCGGGGTCGATACCGACATCGGGTGCCGCCACGACGCACCACGCCGTGGCCCACGCCGACATGGCCGGAAGGAGCAGGCGGAGGTCGCGCACTCAGGGCGCGACCTTGTCGGTGAGTCCCGAGAACACGGTGTCGCCGATGCCCGCGACCTCGAGCAGCTGATCGACGCTCGTGAACGGCCCGTTCGCATCGCGCCAGTCGATGATGCGCTGGGCCAGCGCGGGCCCGATGCGCGGCAGCGTGTCGAGGGCCGCCAGGTCTGCCGTGTTGAGGTGCACGACTCCGTCGGCGGCAGTCGCCGCTCCTCCGCCCGTGCCACCGGCCGATGCGGCGGGAGCCGGCGGCGCCTGCCCCACGGCCGGCACCACGAGCTGCTCGCCGTCGACCACCGGACGCGCGAGGTTCACCCCAGCAGGATCGGCGTCGGGCGTGAAGCCGCCCGCCGCGGCGACGGCGTCGACGACCCGTGCTCCGGCCGCGAGCTCGACCAGGCCTGGCTCCGCCACCGCGCCCAGCACGTGCACGAGGAGTGGCAGCACATCGACCGCGGGGCTCGGCGAAGCATCGTCTCCGTCGCCGCCGAGCGCGGCATCCGACACCCCCTCGTGGGGCTGGATCGCGCCATGCGCGCCGCCGCCGCTCGCGGCGACCGACAGCATCGCGGCGACGGCGACTGCGGCGATGAAGAGCACGACCGCGGCGCCGACCGCGATCCGCACCCGGGGGGTCGCACGCCGGGATGACGGGTCCAGCGCGTCCAGCGGGTCTGGGTCGGGTTTCGCGGGCATGCCCGCACGTTATGGCGACGGACCCCGTTGGTAGCCCCGTCGGTCGGTACCCGTGTAACGGCGGCCGCCACGGAGGGCTGTCGAGGAAGAGTCAGCGACGCGTCGCGATGTTCACGAGCCGCGGCGCGCGCACGATCACGTTCGCGATCTCGCGCTCGCCGATCGCCCTCGCGACGCCCGCCGACGACCGCGCGAGCGCCTCGAGCTCCTCGTCCGAGATCTTGGGCGAGACGTCGAGCCTGTCGCGCACCTTGCCGTCGACCTGCACGATCGCCGTCACCGACTCCTCCACGAGGAGCGCGGGATCGGCCTTCCGCCACGGCACGAGCGCCACGCTCGGCTCGTAGCCGAGGCGCTGCCACATGTCCTCGGCCGTGTAGGGGGCGAACAGATCGAGGATCATCGCGGTCACCTCGGATGCCTCGCGCACCGCGGCATCCGCAGGGCCGGGCCCCGAGTCGATCGCCTTGCGGGTCGCGTTCACGAGCTCCATGAGCCGGGCGATGACCACGTTGAACTTGAACGCCTCGACGAGCGCCGGCGCGTCGGCGAGGAGCCGGTGCGTCATGCGCCGCAGCACGCGATCGCCGGTCTTCCATTCGACGTCGGGGCTGGAGGTCACCTCGCCGGAGATGCGCCAGGCGCGGGCGAGGAACTTCGCCGCGCCGACGGGCGAGACATCCGCCCAGTCGATGTCGTCTTCAGGAGGGCCGGCGAAGGCGAGCGTGACGCGCAGCGCGTCGGCGCCGTGCGCCCCGAGCTCGCCGGCGAACTCGACGAGGTTGCCCTTGGACTTCGACATCTTCGCGCCGTCCATGATGACCATCCCCTGGTTGAGGAGTGATGTGAACGGCTCCGTGAAGCTCAGGTACCCCAGGTCGAACAGCACCTTGGTGATGAACCGCGAGTAGAGCAGGTGGAGGATGGCGTGCTCGACCCCGCCCACGTACTGGTCGACGGGCAGCCACTTCTCGGCCGCGGCGACGTCGAACGCCTGGGTGTCGTCCTGCGGGCTGAGGTAGCGCAGGTAGTACCAGGAGCTGTCGACGAACGTGTCCATGGTGTCCGAGTCGCGCCGTGCCGGTCCGCCGCAGCTCGGGCAGGCGACGTTCACCCAGTCCTCGGCCGCGCCGAGCGGGCTCGTGCCCTTCGGCTTGAGGTCGAGGCCCGCGGCATCCGGCAGTCGTACCGGGAGGTCGCTCTCGGGGACCGGCACCTCGCCGCATTCGGCGCAGTGGATGATCGGGATGGGCGTGCCCCAGTAACGCTGCCGGGAGATGAGCCAGTCCCTCAGGCGGAAGTTCTTGGCGGCGTGGCCCACTCCCCGCTGCTCGAGGATCTCGATGGCGCGGCGGATCGCGTTGGACTTCGAGAGCCCGTCGATCGGCCCCGAATTGACGAGCCGGCCCTCGCCCGCCAGCGCGACGCCGGTCGACGCCGGATCCTCGAGCATCAGCTCCACGGGCAGGACGGGGTCGCCGTTCTCGTCGAGCTGGATGACCGGAAGCACACCGGTGACGGGCGCGGTGGTGTCGACCACGACGCGCACGGGCAGCCCGAAGGCACGCGCGAAGTCGAGGTCGCGCTGGTCATGAGCCGGAACGGCCATGATCGCACCGTGCCCGTATTCGGCCAGCACGTAGTCGGCCGCCCAGATGGGCAGGCGCTCGCCGTTGACCGGGTTCACGGCATAGCGCTCGAGGAACACGCCGGTCTTGGGCCGCTCGGTCGACAGCCGGTCGATCTCGCTCTCGGCGCGGACCGAGTCGAGGTAGTCCTGGAAGCGGGCCTGCACCTCGCCGGATGCCCCGGCCGCGAGCTCGGCCGCGAGCTCGGAATCGGGCGCGACGACCATGAACGTCGCGCCCCACAGCGTGTCGGGGCGGGTGGTGAACACGGAGATCGGCTCATCGCGCCCCTCGATGGCGAACCGGACATCGGCGCCCGACGAGCGTCCGATCCAGTTGCGCTGCATCGTCACGACCTTCGAGGGCCACGAGCCCTCGAGCTGGTTGAGGTCGTCGAGCAGGCGATCGGCATAGTCGGTCACGCGGAAGTACCACTGCGTGAGCGACTTCTTCGTGACGACCGCGCCGCAGCGCTCGCAGTGACCGTCGACGACCTGTTCGTTGGCGAGCACGGTCTGGTCGACCGGGCACCAGTTCACGAGTCCGGCCTTGCGGTAGGCGATGCCCCGCTCGTAGAGCTTCAGGAACAGCCACTGGTTCCACCGGTAGTACTCCGGGTCGCTCGTGTGGAGCTCACGCGTCCAGTCGAATGATGGAGCGTAGGTGCGGAACGAGCGCTTCTGCTGCTCGATGTTCTGGTAGGTCCACGCGCGCGGGTCGACGCCCCGCTTGATGGCCGCGTTCTCGGCGGGCAGTCCGAAGGAGTCCCAGCCGACCGGATGCAGCACGTCGAAGCCCTGGTGGCGCCAGTAGCGGGCGACCATGTCGCCGAAGCCGAAGGCCTCGGCGTGCCCCATGTGCAGGTCGCCGGATGGATACGGGAACATGTCCAGGATGTACTTGCGCGGCTTCGTCTCGCCGGGGCGGCCGGCGCGGAAGGGCTCGAGCTCGTCCCACACGGGAAGCCACTTCGCCTGGAGGGCAGCGAAGTCGTACGCGCCGGCGCCGGTGTCGGCGTCGGCTCGGGCCTGGTCCTGATCGTGTGCCACGTGACTCTCAATCGTGATTCGCTGCGGGTCGCCGCACGCTGCGGGTTCGTTCCGCACGTCGTGGAGGCACGCCGGAGCGCGGCGGACCCGAGCATCCAGCCTACTCACTCCGATGGCGCGGATGCCCCGCCGAGCACCGCGAGCAGGGCGCGCGCCTTGACGCGCGTCTCCTCGATCTCCTCCTCGGCGACCGACAGCGCCGTGATGCCGCCGCCGGTGCCGATGCTCGCCCCGTCGGGGGTCAGGACGATCGAGCGGATGACCATGGCGAGATCTGCACTCCCGTCGACGCCGACGTACCCGAACGCGCCCGAGTAGATGCCGCGGGGCCCCTCCTCGAGCTCGTGCAGGATCGTCATCGCACTGTGCTTGGGCGCGCCCGTCATCGATCCGGCCGGGAACGCGGCTTGCACCACGTCGAGCGCGGTGAGCGGACGCCGGATCCGGGCGCGCACGGTGGAGACGAGCTGGTGCACGTGGGCGTACTCCTCCACCTCGAGCAGGCTCGGCACGGTGACGCTGCCGAGCTCGGCGATGCGGCCGAGGTCGTTGCGCATCAGGTCGACGATCATCAGGTTCTCGGCGCGCTCCTTCTCGCTCTCGAGCAGCTCGCGGCGAAGCTCCGCGTCGAGACGTGCGTCGGCGCCGCGCGGACGCGTCCCCTTCATCGGCTTCGTCCAGACGACCCCGTCGGGGTCCACGTGCAGGAACTGCTCGGGCGAGGCGCTGAGCAGGGCGATGTCGCCGAACCGCACGTACCCGCCGTGGTGGGTCGGGCTCGACGCGCGCAGCACGAGGTACGTCGCCGCCGGGTCTGGCCGGGTATCGACGTCGACCCGGTTGGTGAGACAGAGCTGGTAGGCGTCGCCGCGCGCGATCGCCGCCTGGCATCGGGCGATGAGCTCCGCGTACCGCTCGGCGGAGTGGCGCCAGCGCACGATCTCCGGGTGCTCCGGCGTCGGGCGGCGTCGGCGGCGTCGGCGCGCCGGACCGGGGGTCCGCGGTGTCGGGTCCGGATGCGTCGGGCAGGCTGTCGAGCCACGCCCCGAGGTCTTCGGCCCACCGCTCCCCCTCGTGGGTGGCGTCCTCCTCGAGCCACACCAGCTGCACGGTCCGGAGCCCGTGGTCGAACACGATGGCACGGTCGACGAACAGGAACGCGGCATCCGGCGTCTCCGCGGGCGCCGCCGGAACGTCGTCGAGACGCGCGCCGAGTTCGTACCCGAACCACCCGAACCAGCCGAGCGGGGCGGTTGCACCCGTGTCCGCGTCGGAGATGCTCCGCGCCGCGGTACCGGCGTCGGGACGGTACAGGCGCTCTGCGAGCACGTCGAAGACGGAGGCGGCGATGGTCGCCTGCGCGGCGGTGGCATCCGGCGGCGTCCGGCGGGTCACCGTCCCACGCACCGCGTCGGCGCTGACGAACTCGCTCGCATCGTGGGCCGCGGCGAGCACACTGATGCCCGAGACGGCGTCCGCGCCACCGTCGAGCCAGACCGCATAGGGCTCCGTGGCGAGCCGTGCGCGGAACACCGACTCGGGATCGCGCCATGCGGCGAGCTCGCGGGACCGGATGCGGCGCGGCATCCTCTCAGCCTAGAACGCGTGATTCCGCGACGCGTCCGGTGTCCAGCGTCACGATCCTGTCGACGAGGCGATCGTCGACCGTGGCATGCGAGATGAGCACGACCGTGCGGCCCGATCGGCTCGCGGCATCCGTGAGGTCTCGCAGGAGCGCGTCGGCACGCGCGGGATCCACGCTCGCGGTCGGCTCGTCGAGCACGAGCACGGGGAAGTCGGCGAGCATCGCGCGTGCCAGGGCGATGCGCTGCGCCTGGCCACCCGACACCAGCGCGCCGCGCTCCCCCACCCGCGCGTCGAGTCCGCCGCGCTCGTCGAGCCACGCGCGCAGGCCCACCCGGTCGATCACCTCGAGGATGTCGTCGTCGGTCGCGGTGTCACGCGCGAAGATGAGGTTCTGCCGCACGTCCTCGTCGAAGAGCCACGGTCGCTGCTCCACGAGCCCCACGATGCGGCGCACCGCTCGGGGCTCGAGGTCGGATGCCTCGACCCCTCCGAGCCGGTACGAGCCGTCGTACTCGAGAAAGCGCACCAGCACGTGCGCGAGCGTCGTCTTGCCCGCACCCGAGCCGCCCCGCACCAGCAGCCGCTCCCCCGGCGCGATCGTCAGGTCTACGCCCTCGAGGGCGGCCGACCCACGGTCGGATGCCGTGGACCCATCGGGCTCCGCCACGTCGTCGCTCACTTCGGGCCAGCGCGCCCGGATGCCGCGGAGCTCGAGCCTGGGCGGTGGCACCGCGGTCGGCGGGCTCGCCGGCGCGACCGGAGGGACGGGGATCTCGGGTGGCACGATGGCGGGGACGGCGTGCGCGACCCGCTCGGCGCTGGCCCACGCCAGTCGCAGTGCGCTCGTGGCGAGCGGGATCGCGGCCGCGACCTCGGCGATGGCGAGGGGCACCAGGCACAGCATGGCGAACGTCGGTCCGTCGATGCGTCCGGACTCGAGCAGCGGCGCCGAGGCGGCGAGGCTCGCGGCGACCGCGACGCCCCCGACGGCGGACATGGCGGCGGATGCCGCGCCCGTCGCCGCGGCGCGCGCCCGCGTCACCCGCGCGAGTCGGGCACCGAGCTCCTCGATCCGGCGTCGGCCCGCCTCCGCGGCATCGAATGCCACGAGCACGTCGAGCGACTGCACGTGCTCCACGATCGCGGCCTGCAGCTCGCCGCGGAGGAGCGCGAGCCCGCGCGCCGCTTTCGCGGCCGCTCGGCGTTGCACCAGCAGCGTGATTCCGATGCCGATCACCAGGCAGGCGAGGATCGCCCATGCGGAGGCGGGGGCCAGGACGGCGATCCCCGCGACCGCCAGTACCAGGACGACGACGGAGCTGACGATCGGTTGCACGACCCGCAGCGGAACGTCCTGCAGCTCGTCGACGTCGTCGACGAAGCGTGCGAGAAGGTCACCGCGTCGACTCGAGGCGAGTCCGTCCGGCGCGAGTGGGAGCATCCGTTCGAAGACCCCGGCGCGGATGTCGGCGAGCTGACGGAACGCGGCGTCGTGGCCGGTGAGTCGCTCGAGGTATCGGAACACCGCGCGGCCGAGGGCGAAGGCCCGCACACCGACGATGCCGAGCGCGAGGTAGAGCACGGGCGGCTGCTCCGCGGCGCGTGCGATGAGCCACGCCGAGCAGGCGATGAGCGCCACGCTCGAGCCCGCGGAGGCGATGCCGAAGAGGATCGCCGGTGCCAGCCGCCTGAACCGGGGAACCGCAGCCCGGAGCGTGGCGCGCGTGCGATCAGACATGGACCGCCGCCAGGTCGATCGTCCGGTCGGCGGCGTCGGCGAGACCCGACCTGTGCGTGGTCACCAGCACGATGCGACCGTCGGCGGCGAGTTCCCGCAGCCGCGCAGCGAGGGCCGCTTCGCGGCGCGGATCCTGCGCCGACCCGGGCTCATCGAGGAGCAGGAGCCGGGCGTCGCGGGACAGCAGCCTGTGGATGGCGCGGGCCGTCGCGACGCGCTGGGCCTGTCCACCGGAGAGCCCCGCCCCGCCCGGCCCGAGCCGACGCCCGGGGTCGAGCTCGACGCCGGCGGCGTCGAGGGCCCGAGTGAGCAGCAGCGGATCCGCATGCTCGTCGCCGAGGCGCACGTTCGAGGCGATGGTGCCCGCCAGCAGTGTCGGCGCCTGGCCCGCCCACGCGATCGACGACCGATCCCCCGGCTCGAGTGGTCGACCGTCGAGCGCGATCTGAACCGTCCGCCTCCGCGAACCCGAGCAGGGCCGCGAAGAGGCTCGACTTGCCGGAACCGCTCGCCCCGGTGATCGCGACGACCTCGCCCCGACGGGCGACGAGGTCGAACGCGTCGAGCACGACCCGATCGCCGCGTCGCACGCGAAGCCCCTCGATGACGAGGCCGGCGGCCGGATCGCCCTCGCCCACGCCCACGCCCACGCCCACGTCCTCCGCCGAGGCATCCGACGGCGAACTGCCGCTCTCCGCCGCCGCGAGCAGGTCGAGTGCATCCCCAGAGGCCGTCACGCCCGCCGCCGACGCGTGGAACGCGGCGCCCACGTTCCGCAGAGGCAGGAACACCTCGGGCGCCAGCACGAGCACGAAGAGCCCCGGCGCGAGGTCCATGTCGCCCGAGACGAGCCGGAGGCCGATCGACACCGCCACCAGCGCGACCGAGAGGCTGGCGGCGAGTTCGAGCGTGAATCCCGAGAGGAAGGTGACGCGCAGCACCTTCATCGTGTGGCGGCGGTAGTCGTCGGTGACGCGACGGATGCGGCCGGTCTGCCGCTCGGCGCGACCGAACACCTCGAGCGTCGAGAGTCCGCCCACCACCTCGAGGAACCCGCGGGACAGGGCCGCGAGGCTGTCCCACTGACGCCGCTGCACGGCCGCCGTCGCCATCCCGATGAGCCACATGAACACCGGGATGAGCGGCAGCACGATCACGAGCACGAGACCCGACAAGGGGTCGGCGATCCACACCGCGACCACCAGCGCGGGCGTGGCGATGACGGTGAGCACGAGCTGCGGGAGGTAGCGGCCGAAGTACTCGTCGAGGGCGTCGAGGCCCGGTCCGAGCAGCGTTGCGATGCGCGCAGTCGGGAATCCCGGCACGCCGCCCGGCCGGCGATCGAGCGCGGCCAGCAGCTCGGCTCGAAGCTCCGCCTTCACGCGCATCGCGCCCGCCGAGCCCGCGAGATCCCAGAGCCACGCGGCTCCCGCCCGCGCGGATGCCGCGACGATGAGCGTCACGAGCAGGGGCCACGCCTGCGGCATCCGCATGCCGTCGATGAGCCCCGCGACGAGGGAGGCGAGCGCCCACGCGAACACGATGATCGCCGCCGCCTGTGCCGCCGCGAGCACACCGCCGGCGACGAGGAACCATCGCGCGGCGCGCGAGCGTCGGACGAGCCTCGGGTCGAGTGGCTTCACGAGATCAGTGCGCGGCCGCCTCGATGGAGGCGCGCGTGACCCGCTTGCGGAACACCCAGTACGTCCAGCCCTGATATGCCAGCACGAGGGGGAGGAAGGCGAGCGCGACCCAGCTCATCACCGTGAGGGTGTACGTCGAGCTCGACGCATTCGCGATGGTGAGGCTGTTGGCCGGATCGTTCGAGGCGGGCATGACGTCGGGGAAGAGCGCCGCGAACAGCGCGAGCACCGCTGTCGCGATCGTGATCGCCATCAACGTGAACGCCGTGCGGTCCGCCCCGCGTGCGTTCGCGAGCCACGCGCCGATGAGGGCGAGCGCCGCCACCGCAGCAAGGATCCAGAACCACAGCGTGCCGAACGCGACTCCGGTCCACAGGAGGAACGTCGCAGCCACGACGATCGTGATGAGCCCCGAGCGGGCCGCGAGCCGTCGCGCGCGGTGCAGCAGGTCGCCCTCGGTCTTCCGCGTCACGAACAGGACGCCGTGCGTGAAGAAGAGGAGCAGGGTGGTGAGGCCACCGAGCAGTGCGTACGGGTTCAGCAGGTCGATCAGCGTGCCCGTGTAGTTGTGGTCCGCATCGAGCGGCACACCTTGGACGATGTTCGCGAACGCGACGCCCCAGAGCAGCGCCGGCACGGCGGAGCCGACGATGATCATGCCGTCGAACCACCGCTTCCACCTGGACTCGGGCCGCTGGTGCCGGTACTCGAAGGACACGCCGCGCGCGATCAGGGCGAGCAGGATGAGCAGCAGCGCGAGGTAGAACCCGGAGAAGAGCGTGGCGTACCACTCGGGGAACGCCGCGAACAGCGAGGCGCCCGCGACGATGACCCACGTCTCGTTGAGGTCCCACACCGGCCCGATCGTGTTGATGAGCACACGTCGGTCGGTCTCGTCCCTGCCCAGGAATGGCAGCGACATGCCGACGCCGAAGTCGAACCCGTCGAGCACGAAGTAGCCGACGAAGAGGAACGCGATGGTCCAGAACCAGAGCACCGTGAGATCCATGTCCATTTCCTCCCTACACCGGCTCCTAGTAGACCGTCGTGGCGGGCTCGACGCGCCCGGACTCGGGATCGGGCTCGCCGACCTCGGGCGGCCCCCGCTTGATCGCGCGGACCACGAGCCGGAACTCGACGACGGCGAGCGCGCCGTAGATCAGGGTGAAGGCGATGAGCGAGATCAGCACGTCGAGGCCGGTCACGTTGGGTGACACCGCCGACTCGGTGGGCAGCAGGCTGAACACGATCCAGGGCTGCCGGCCCATCTCCGTGAAGATCCAGCCCACGATGATCGCGCCGAGCGAGAGCGGGAAGGCCCAGATCGCCACGTTCCACACCCACGCCTGCTTCGGCATCCGCCCGTTGCGCGTGAGCCAGAGGCCGACCGCCGCGATGATCACGTGAAGGAGGCCGAGCCCCATCATCCAGCGGAACGACCAGTACGTGACCCAGATGATCGGCGCATAGTCGCCCGGGCCGTAGAGGTCCTGGTACTCGGCCTGCAGGTCGTTGATGCCTTCGACGCAGCCGTCCAGCGTATGCGTCGAGAGGAATGAGAGCAGGTACGGCACCCGGACCGAGAAGAGTTCGGTCTTGCCGTCGGGCGTTCCCAGCGTGAACAGCGAGAATGACGCATCCGACGCGCACACCGTGTCGTAGGTCGCCTCCGCCGCGGCCATCTTCATCGGCTGCGTGGCGACCATCGCGAGGCTCAGTTGGTCGCCGAACAGGGTCGTCAGGATGCCGGCACCGACCATCACCCAGAGGCCGAACTTCAGGGCCGGTCGCATGGTGTCGAGGTGCTGGTTGCGTGCCAGGTGCCACGCCGCTGCGCTGATGATGAGGCCGGCGGCGACCATGAAGCTTGCGGCGATCGTGTGCGGGAACGCCGCGAGGGCGACCTGATTCGAGAGCAGCGCCCACACGTCCACGAGCTCGGCGCGGCCCTTCTCGGAGTTCATCTCGTAGCCGACGGGGTTCTGCATGAACGCGTTCGCCGCGAGGATGAAGTACGCCGACACCGCGGCGCCGACCGCTGTGGCCCAGATCGTCGCGAGGTGGACCCCGCGCGGAAGCTTGTCCCAGCCGAAGATCCAGAGCCCGATGAAGGTGGCCTCGAGGAAGAACGCGAGCAGGCCCTCCATCGCGAGCGGGGCTCCGAAGACGTCGCCGACGAACCTGGAGTACTCCGACCAGTTCATGCCGAACTGGAACTCCTGCACGATGCCGGTGACCACGCCCATCGCGAAGTTGATGAGGAAGATCGTGCCGAAGAAGCGCGTGATCCTCAGGTACTCGACCTTGTCGGTGCGATACCAGGCAGTCTGGAACACCGCTGTCGTCGTGGCGAGGCCGATCGTGATCGGGACGAAGAGGAAATGGTAGACGGTGGTGAGGCCGAACTGCCACCTGGCGAGCAGCAGCGGGTCGAGCAGTTCGTTCACGGCCGTCCCCCTTCCAGTCGAGCGATGATCCGAATCGTACTTCTACAGAGCGTAGAACATTCAGGGCGCCGACGATAGTCTGGGAGTATGGCGAATCTCGGCGAGTTGGAGCGCTCCGTGATGGAGCTGCTCTGGAGAAGCGACACCTCGCACACGTCCAACGAGCTGCGCGATGCGCTCGTCCTGGGCGACGAGTCGGGTCGGGCCTTCGCCACCACCACCGTGCTGACCGTGCTCTCCCGCCTCGAGCGCAAGGGATTCGTCGCCCGATCGCGTGAGGTGCGCCCGCATAGGTACCGTGCCCTGCTCAGCCGTGAGGAGCACACGGCCGAGCTCATGCACGAGGTGCTGGATCGCGCGAGCGATCGTGACGCGGCGCTCGCGCGCTTCGTGAGCTCCGCGAGTGACCGCGAGGCAGCCACGCTCCGGCGGCTGCTCGACGAACTCGCCCGACGCTGACGTGCTCGCCCTCTCGGCGGCGCTCGGTGGGCTTGCGCTGGCACTCGCGTGGCCCATTCCGGTGATGCTCGCACGGGCCGTCTGGCCGTCACGCGCGCCGGCGGCCGCGCTCGCCCTCTGGCAGGCGATCGCGCTCGGCGGCGGTCTCTCGATGATCGGATGCCTCCTCGCCTTCGGCTCGGCGCCGACCGGCTCGCTTCCCGCGGCGGTGCAGGCGCTCGCGCCGCACGCCTTCACGGGACCCCTGCCGCCCGGGTTCGGCGTCATTCATGTGGCAGCGCTGACGCTTTCCGTCGCGGTGACGGTGCTGCTCGTGCTCAACCTCGCGGTGACCGCCGCCAACGCGGAGCGAGAACGGCGCCGCCAGCACCAGCTGGTCGACCTGCTCAGCGATCCGATGCCGGGCGAGCCTCGCACGCGCGTGCTGTCGCACCCCGTGCCGCTCGCCTATTGCGTGCCCGGCTTCCGCACCGCGACGGTGCTGACCGACGGGCTCATCGACGCGCTCGAACCCGATGAGCTGGCGGCCGTCATCGTGCACGAGCGCACGCACCTCGAGCAGCTGCACCACCTCGTGCGTCTGGCCTTCCGCGCCTGGCACAGCGCGATCCCCTGGTTTCCCATCGCCAATCGCGCCGAGCGGGCGGTGGCCACCCTCACCGAGTTGCTCGCCGACGACGGAGCGCGCCGGTCCGAGGGAGCCGATGCGCTGCGCCGGGCGCTGGAGCGCGTCGGCGACACCGGGGGGTCGGGATATCCCGCGGCCGCGTCCAGGGCGAATCCCGACGCCGACGTGCTCGCGGCCCGCCTCGATCGGTTGTCCCCCGGCACGGCGGCGGCCCCGGCTGGGGCCGACCCGCGAACCGTACGTACGACGGCGCTCGCGGCGTCCGTCGCACTGGTCTCGCTGCCCATCGTGGCGTTCGCAGCGATCCTCGGAATCGTCCCCTAGAGTGCCGCGGAGGTACCGAGCCGTCGATACGCTCGAACGGTGAACGAGCTCCTGGATCGGATCCTCGACACGGTGCAGGCCGTTGATCCGGTCGCGCGCACGCTGCTCGCGGGGCTCGGCATCATGCTCGAGACCTCGGTGCTCATCGGCCTGATCGTGCCTGGTGACACGATCGTGCTCGTGGCGTCCACCGCTGTCGAAGGCGCCGGCCAGTACCTCGCGCTGACATTCGCGGTGATCGCAGGGGCGCTCATCGGCGAGAGCCTCGGCTTCGCGCTCGGCCACTGGTTCGGCCCGCACATCCAGCGCTCCCGCCTCGGCACCCGGATCGGCGAGGAGAACTGGGCGAAGGCGCAGCGGTACCTCGACCGGCGCGGCGGCCCTGCGGTCTTCATCTCGCGATTCCTGCCGGTGCTGCACTCGCTCATCCCGCTCACTGTCGGCATGAGCACGATGCGCTACCGCAAGTTCATGGCGTGGACGGTCCCAGCGTGCGTCATCTGGGCGTTCGCATACGTCACCGTGGGCTGGCTGGCGGCGGACAGCTACCGCGAGCTCAGCCGCGACCTGCACTGGGCCGGCTATCTCTTCGTTGCGGTCATCGCGGTCTTCCTGCTCGCCGTGTGGGGCGCGAAGAAGCTCATCGGGCGGGCCGAGGCCAAGCACATGGCGGCCATCGATGCCGAGCCCCCAGCGAAGGAAGCCGACGTGCTCGACGGGGTCGGCTCGGTGCCGGTGGGCGCAGACGCCGACGACGTGGGGTCGGACGACGAAGCATCCGACCCCACGAACGGCGACCGAGATCGCTAGAAGAGCTGCTGCTCGTCGAGCCAGTCGCTCGCGATCTGCTCGGCCGACTCCTGGTCGTCGACGCTTCGCGAATTGAGCTCGACGAGGTCTTCCGGCGTCAGGGCGGCACTCACCGTGTCGATGACCTCGGCGATCTCGTCCGTGACCTTCTCGCTCACGACCGGGACGACGTTCGACGCGAGGAAGAGCCCTTCGGGGTCTTCGAGCGTCACGAGGTCGCTCGTCGCAATCGCGGGACTCGCGCTGAAGATGTTCACGAGCTGCACCTGGCCGTCCTCCAGCGCCTTGATGGTCAGCGGGCCGCCGCTGTCCTCGATGGGCGTGAACGCCACGTCGACGCCGTAGACCTCCTTCAGCCCGTCGGGGCCGTAGGGACGGGTCGCGAGCTCGGAGTTGCCGCCCAGGGTGAGCGGCGTCGCCACGTTCTTGAGGTCGGCGAGGCTCGTGACGCCGTTCTGCTGGGCGAACTCCGCCGTGACATTGTAGGAGTCCTGGTCGGTGGCGGGAGACTGGTCGAGCACGCGGAGGCCCTCGGGCAGCGACGTCTCCAGTTCGGCGTAGACATCCTCGCTCGTCTTCGCGGTCGTTTCGGGCACGTAGTACTGGAGCAGGTTGCCCGTGTACTCGGGGAAGACGTCGATGGCGCCGCTCTCGATCTCGGGCATGTACACCTCGCGCTGGCCGATGCGGAAGTCCCGCTCGACGGTGTAGCCGTTCTCCTCGAGCGCCTGCGCGTACATCTCGGCGATGATCTCATTCGAGTAGTACTCCTGCGAGCCGACGACCAACGTCTCGGACGCGCCGCCATCCGTGGATCCGTCGTCGAGCGGATTGCCCGACGCGCACCCTGCCAGGGCCACTGTCGCCCCGACCGCGACCGCTGCGAGCGCAGCGAGCCGGCCTTTTCCTGCTGTGATCATTGTTGATTCCCTTCGGTGATGGGTCGCCCCACGACCGCTCGGGGCCGGGCCGGCCCGGAGCGGAGTTCTCGGCCGCGCGCGGCCCGCACTCCGGCGGGCACGACGAGGCGCTGGGTGATCGCCAACAGCCCGTCGATGACGAGGGCGAGGATGATCACGAGGATCGAGCCGCCGAGCATCTCGGCGTAGTCGCGGGTCCTCAGGCCCTCGAAGATGAACCGGCCGAGTCCCTCGTCGGCGATGTAGGCCGCCAGGGTCGCCGTGGCGATGATCTGCAGCGTCGCCGAGCGGATGCCGCCGACGACGATCGGCATGCCGAGCGGGAGCTCGACCTTGCCGACGATCTGGCCCTCGCGCATGCCCATCGCACGGGCGGCGTCGACGGTGCTCCGATCGACCGACTCGAGTCCCGCGTACGCCCCGGCGAGCAGCGGAGGAAGCGCGAGGATGACGAGGGCGATGATCGGCGCCCCCAGTCCGATGCCGAGCCAGAGGCCGAACAGGGTGAGCACGCCGAGCGTGGGCAGCGCCCGGAGACCACCGGAGACCATGACCGCGAGCTCCTTGCCCCGCCCGGTGTGGCCCACCAGGACGCCGGCCGGGAGCGCGATGGCCGAGGCGATCGCCAGCACGATCGCCGAGATCAGGATGTGCTGGCCGATGCGCTCGGGAATGCTCCCGACGCCCGCCCAGTTGGCGGGGTCGAGGATCCACGAGATGGCGTCGAGGAAGAGGTTCACGTGGCATCCGCTTGCTGGACGAGGGTCGCGGACGCGGCCATGCTCATCGCCGCGTTCGGTCGCGACCACGGCATGAGCACGCGCCCGATGAGGACGGAGGCCCAGTCGAGGGCGAGCGCGAGCAGGATCGTGACCACGATGCCGGTGACGATCTCCAGTTGGATACCGCGCTGGAATCCGTCGGTGAAGAGACTGCCGAGGCTCTGGACGCCGATCACGGCGCCGACCGTGGCGAGGCTCACCGTGCTCACGATGACCACCCGGAGTCCCGAGAGCAGCACGGGCCCCGCGAGCGGCAACTCGACGCCCCAGAAGCGCCCGACCGCCGAGTAGCCCACCGCCGTCGCCGACTCGCGCACGTCGGGCGAGACCGAGTCGAACGCGTCGGCCGCGGTGCGCACGATGACCGCGATGCCGTACAGCGTGAGCGCGATGACGAGATTGAGCGGCGAGCGCAGGCCCAGTCCGGTGATCGGGGGCAGGGCGACGAACAACGCGAGCGACGGGACGGCGTACAGCAGCGCGCACAGCGACAGCAGCACGCCGCGTGACCAGCGATAGCGGTGGGCGAGCCATCCGATCGGGATGGAGATCACGAAGCTCAGTATGATCGCGGGCACCGACAACGCCAGGTGCACGAGCGTGAGCTCGCCGACGAGGTCGAGGTTCGACCAGAGCCAGTTCACGAGGCCAGGACCCCCGCCGGGCGTCCGTAGGCATCGACCACGAGGTTCCGGCCGTCGACTTCGGTGACATGCAGCGCGCGCTTGCCACGATCAGCACCGACGAAGTCGGCCACGAACGCGTCGGCCGGGTGTGCCAGGATCTCGGCAGGCGACGCGGCTTGGGAGATCTTGCCGCCCTGCTGCATGATGACGACCTGGTCGCCGAGCAGGAACGCCTCGTCGATGTCGTGCGTGACGAAGACAACGGTCTTGCCGAGCTCGCCCTGCAACCGGACGAGCTCCTGCTGCAGTTCCGCCCGCACGATCGGGTCCACCGCACCGAACGGCTCGTCCATCAGCAGGATGTTGGGGTCGACCGCGAGCCCGCGCGCCACGCCGACGCGCTGCTGCTGGCCGCCGGAGAGCTGGCTCGGGTAACGATCGGCGAGCGAACGGTCGAGTCCGACCCTGTCGAGCAGCTCGAGCGCGTGCTCGTGCGCCGCTCGCTTGTTCGTCCCTCGCAGCAGCGGCACAGTGGCCACGTTGTCGATGACGGTGCGATGCGGCAGGAGTCCCGAGTTCTGCATGACGTAGCCGATGCCGCGTCGCAGTTGCACCGGGTCGCGCGACGCGACATCCGTGCCGTCGATGAGCACCTGACCCGACGTCGGGTCCACCATCCGATTGATCATGCGCAACAGCGTGGTCTTGCCCGAGCCGGATGAGCCCACGAGCACGGTCGTCTTGTGCGGGGGCATCACGATGTCGACATCCTCGACCGCGACTGTGCCGTCGGGGAACCGCTTGGTCACTCGGCGGAACTCGATCATGGGCTGCCTCACTCCCCGTTTCGGGCGCTCGCCCGGGTGCCGGAATTCAAGCCAAACACCATTCCCTGCTCAGGGCAACGCGTCGGGCTCCGGGTCCGGCCGTCGGCCGGGCACGCCGAGGCCGCTCGTCGGCGGGTCAGGCCGCGGTGATGGCGGTGCGTGCCTCGCCGAGGTGTTCGGCCAGGTAGTCGTGCACCAGACGCTTCGCCTCGGCGAGATAGCGCGCGTCGCCTGCAGGCTCACGTTCGAACGCGCGGCTGATGAGCGCGTCGCCGAGCTCGAGGGCCAGACCCAGGCGGAACCGCAGCTCGGCAGCGGAGTCGGGGTCGATGTCCAGGTCGAATTCCGCCTCGATGAGCTTCGCCATGCGGATGGCGAACTCGGGCTCGAGATCGCCCTCGGCGGTATCGCGGGGACCCGCGTGCACGACTGCGAATCCCGGCTCGTCTCGATACAGCGCCGCGCACGCGTCGAACGTCACATCGACGACGTCCCACCAGGTGGTGACGTCCGCGTGCTCCATGTCGTCGGCCACGCGCTCGCGGAAACGGCGGATGGACCGCTCCCGCAGGGCGTGCAGCACGGCCACGCGGTCAGGGAAGTACCGGTAGACCGTGCCGATCGACGCGCCGGCCCGTTCCGCGACCATCTGCGTGGTGAGGCGCTGGAAGCCGGTCTGGTCGACGATCTCTGCGGCAGCGTCGAGCAGTGCGTCGAGCCGCTGGGTGCTCCGTCGCTGCGTCGGCTCGGTGCGCACCGCGCGCCTTCGACCCGGATCGGCCCCAAGGATCAGGTCGACTTTCGGCACGGGACCTCCCTCGTTTGCGGCCTCCACTCTACCGGGCGCGTCGCGCGCTGCCCGACCACGCCCGCGGGCGTTTCCGAGTGGGCACGGCCCCATGCCAGACTGAGTGAATGCCGGTGAGTCCCCCCACCCCGGCCGGATCCCGGCAGCGCCAGGTCCGGCACCGTGCCGCGCGCATCGAGGACTGGATCCACGACGTGCGCGAGCGCTGGGCTCGGCGACGCGGGCATGTGCCCACGATCGTGCCGTACACCGGCTACGGCTCCACGGAGTGGGTGCGGGTGCTCTGCCGGGTGCTTCTCAGCAAGCCCATCGCGGCCGACGAGCCGTCGAAGCGCCGTCGTAGGCGACGGGAGCAGGGCATCCGCGGGTGGCGGAGCTTCACGAGCGTGCCCGTCGGCGACGTGCCCGTGATCATCGAGATCGGCGGCGAGCGCATCGAGGTGCTCGCCGACCGCGGCGGCGTCGTCGACACGAGGATCCCGGTGTCGCTGGCGCCCGGCTGGCACCGGGCTACGTTACGGGCCGCGGGCTCCGAGTCCGTGGAGGCGCCGGTCTGGATCGTCGGGCCCGACGTCCACTTCGGCATCATCTCCGACGTCGACGACACGGTCATGGTGACCGCGCTCCCCCGGCCCCTGCTCGCCTTCTGGAACACGTTCGTGCTCGACGAGCACGCGCGCATCCCGACCCCGGGCATGGCGGTGCTCTACGAGCGGCTCGTGCGCGCACACCCCGGCGCGCCCGTGATCTACCTGTCGACCGGCGCGTGGAACGTCGCGCCGACGCTGACGCGATTCCTCTCCCGGAACCTCTACCCGGCCGGGCCGCTGCTGCTCACCGACTGGGGTCCGACGCACGACCGCTTGTTCCGCAGCGGCCGCGCCCACAAGGAGGACAGCCTGCGACGGCTCGCCATGGAGTTCCCCGACGTGCGGTGGCTCCTCATCGGGGACGACGGGCAGCACGACGAGGAGCTCTACGCCCGGTTCGCCGCGGAGCATCCGGAGCGCGTCGCAGCGGTCGCGATCCGTCGGCTCTCGACCGGCGAGGCCGTGCTGGCCGGCGGGCGCACGAAGGCCGAGCAGCACGGTGTCGACGTCCCGTGGGTCTCGGCGAGCGACGGATCGACGCTCGCCGCCCGGCTGGCCGACGTGGGCCTGCTGTAACGGGCGAGCGTACTGGCTCGGGCCTCAGGACGCCGCACTCACTGCCGCGGGCTGCGCGGCGCGCGATCGCCGGATCCGTGCGAGCCCGCGATTGACCTGGAGCGCCCAGAGCGGTCCGCGGTAGATGAACGCCGAGTAGCCCTGGACGAGCGTGGCCCCCGCGTCGAGCCGGTCCTGCACGTCGGCGGCGGTCTCCACGCCGCCGACCGAGACCACGCAGAGCCCTGCCGGCACGTGTGCGCGCACGAGGCGCAGGACCTCCATCGAGCGCGCCGCGAGAGGCGCCCCTGACAGTCCGCCCGCCCCGATCTGCTCGATCACGGATGCCGGTGCGCGGAGTCCATCGCGTGAGATCGTCGTGTTCGTGGCGATGATCCCGTCGAGCCCGAGCCGCGTGACGAGCTGGCAGATGCGTACGACCTCCTCGTCGGCGAGGTCGGGCGCGATCTTCACGAGCAGCGGCGCGCTGACGGCCACGGCACGCACCGCTTCGAGCAGCGGCTCGAGGGCGTCGAGCTCCTGCAGGCCGCGCAGTCCGGGCGTGTTCGGCGAGCTGACGTTCACCACGAGGTAGTCGGCGTACGGCGCGAGGACGCGCGCGCTGCGCTCGTAGTCCGAGATCGCATGCTCGACCGGCGTGACGCGGCTCTTGCCGATGTTCACCCCGACGACAGGCCGGTGCGGTCGGCGGGCGAGGCGCGCAAGGCGCCCCACCGCGGCATCCGCCCCGCCGTTGTTGAAGCCCATGCGGTTCACGAGGGCCCGGTCGCCGATGAGGCGGAAGAGGCGGGGCCGCGGGTTGCCGGGCTGCGCGACGGCCGTGATCGTGCCCACCTCGACATGCCCGAATCCGAGCTGGCCGAGGCCGCGCACCGCGAGGCCGTCCTTGTCGAACCCGGCAGCCACGCCGAACGGCGACGGGAACGTGCGTCCGAGCGTCGTCACCTCGAGGAGGCGGTCCGGCCGCGTGACGAGTTCGACCAGGCGCCCGAAGCCGAGCGTCGGCAGCGCCCGGATGATCCGGAGTGCGAGGTGATGCGCGTCCTCGGGGTCCATGCGGGACAGGATGAGCGAGAAGAGGAGTCGATACATGCCTGCCTCAGGCTATCGGAGCGGCGCGGATGCCCCCGGCGGGAGCGTCACTCGACCGGCCGCGCGGCGACCCGGCCATGCTCGGCGCGCAGCTGCCCGATGGCGGACTCGAAATCCTCGAGCGACTCGAAGGCCTGGTACACGCTCGCGAACCTGAGGTAGGCGACTTCGTCGAGCTCGCGCAGCGGCGGGAGGACCGCGAGGCCGATGTCGTTCGCCTCGATCTGCGAGGCGCCCGTTGCGCGGATGGTCTCCTCGACCTTCTGCGCGAGCACCGCGAGGTCCGAGTCCGTGACCGGGCGGCCCTGGCAGGCCTTCTTCACGCCGGCCACGACCTTCTCGCGACTGAACGGCTCGATGACGCCACTGCGCTTGATGACCGCGAGACTCGCCGTCTCGGTGGTGGAGAAGCGCCGGCCGCACTCGGGGCACTGCCTGCGGCGTCGGATGGAGAGTCCGTCATCACTCGTGCGCGAGTCGATGACGCGGGAATCCGGGTGACGGCAGAACGGGCAGTACATGGTGCTCCCAGCCTATCGGGACGCGGTCACCGTCCGGCCGTGGTCGAAGCGCGCCGCGACCGCCTCGCCGTGGGCGGGCAGGTGCTCCTCGGCCGAGAGCGCAGCGATCACGGGTGCGATCTCGCGGAGGGCGCCCTCGTCGTAGCGCACGATCTGCTGCGGACGCAGGAAGGTCGCCGCCGAGAGGCCCGCGGCGGAGCGGGCCTGCCCGCCGGTGGGGAGCACGTGGTTCGAGCCGGCCGCGTAGTCGCCGAGGCTCACGGGCGAGTAGGGTCCGATGAAGATCACACCTGCGTTCTCGATGCGCCCGAGCACCGCGTCGGCGTCGCGCACCTGGATCTCGAGGTGCTCGGGCCCGAACGCGTTCGAGAAGTCGGCCGCCTGCTCGAGGTCGTCCACCAGCACCACGGCCGACTGCCTGCCCTCGATCGCCGTTCGCACACGCCCCGAGTGCAGGGTCGCCATGACGCGCACCTCGAGGCGCTCGCGCACCCGGGCTGCGAACTCGGCCGAGTCGGTGACGAGCACGGATGCCGCCAGCTCGTCGTGCTCGGCCTGGCTCACGAGGTCGGCGGCCACGAAGTCGGCGTCGGCCGAGTCGTCGGCGATCACGAGGATGTCCGTGGGCCCGGCCTCGGCGTCGATGCCCGTGACGCCCTGCACGAGCCGCTTCGCGGCTGCGACGTACACGTTGCCCGGCCCGGTCACACGTTGCACGGGCTCGAGATCGAGGTCGCGCACACCGTACGCGAACGCTCCGATCGCGCCGGCGCCCCCCATCGCGTAGACCTCGGTGATGCCGAGCAGCGCCGCGGCGCCGGCGATCGTCGGGTGGATCCGCCCGCCGAAGGCTGCCTGGGGCGGGGATGCGAGTGCGATGGAGCGTACGCCCGCGACCTGCGCCGGGACGACGTTCATCACGACGCTCGACGGGTAGACGGCCTTGCCGCCGGGCACGTACAGGCCGACGCGGCCCACGGGCTGCCAGCGCTGCTCGATGACGGCGCCGGCGGCGAAGACCGTGCGCTCGGGCGCCGGGACCTGGGCCGCGCTCGCGGCGCGGACCCGCGTGATCGTCGACTCCAGGGCTGCACGGACGTCGGGAGCCAGCGCGGCGAGGGCGGCGTCGAGCTCGGCGGCCGGAACGCGCACGGTGGTAGGACGCACGCCATCGAAGCGTTCCGCCTGGTCGAGGAGCGCGGATGCCCCGTGCTCGCGGACGTCGTCGATGAGGGCTCGTGCCGCGTCGAGCGCGACGGTGACGTCCGTCGCGGCGCGCGGCACGAGGGCGAGCAGCTCGCTCGCAGACGGGCGGGTTCCGCGGAGGTCGATGGTTCGCAGCATGATCATCCAGCGTACCGATGCGGGTGAGGTGGCCCCGCCGCCCGGACGCAGGACGCTCCACGAGGCGGCGATTCACTCGCCGCCGGACGCGGTACCTCGAGAAGCCGACTGCGGCGCGCCGGGCGGGGACCGGCGCGCAGAACCTACACGAGGCAGTTCGGGCCGAGCAGGCTCTTCAGTTCGCCGTACAGGTCGGCCGTGACCTGCACCGGGTACGGGAGCTCGAAGACGCGTGCGGTGCGGCCCTTCACGAGCCGCAGGCGCACCTCCGTGTCGCCGCGGTGCCGGATCAGCACGTCGCCGAGCGCGGCGATCGTGTCGGTGGTCGCGCGCACGTCGGGCAACGAGATGACCACGGGCCCGGCCTGCTCGCCCTGCCCGATCTCGGGTGCGAACACGCTGTAGGCGTGCAGGTTCATGCCGTCGTCGCGCAGGCTGACGCGGCCGCGGACGACGACGATCGAGTCGCCCTTCAGGCCGGGCGCGAACTCCTGGTACGCCTTCCCCATGAACATGACGGTGATCTCGCCCGAGAAATCCTCGACCTGGATCATGCCGTACTGGTTGCCGCTCTGGCGAGCGACCCGGTGCTGCACGCTCGTGACCAGGCCGGCGATCGTCACGGTGTCACCGTCCTGCGTGGCATCCGACGACACGAGTTCGGTGATCGTGGTCGAGGCGTGCTTGGCAAGCGGCGTCTCGAGCCCCGCAAGCGGGTGGTCGGAGACGTAGAGCCCGAGCATCTCGCGCTCGAACGCGAGCTTGTCGCGCTTGGCCCACTCGGGCCGGTCGGGTACGAGGGAGGGCGCCGCCGCCTTCTCGTGCTCCTCGAAGAGGCTGTCGAAGTCGAACCCGACGTCACCCAGCTCCTCGGCACGCTTCTCCTTGACCGCCGACTCCACAGCGCCCTCGTGGATCTCGATGAGCGCCCGTCGGGTGTGCCCCAGCGAGTCGAACGCCCCCGCCTTCACGAGCGACTCGACGGTGCGCTTGTTCGCCACTTGGATGGGCGCCTTCTTCAGGAAGTCGTGGAACGACTCGAAGCGGCCCTTCTCCTCGCGGGCGGCGCGGATCGCGTCGACGACGTTGAAGCCCACGTTGCGCACCGCGCCGAGACCGAACCGGATGTCGTCGCCGACGGCCGCGAAGAACCCGATCGACTCGTTCACGTCGGGCGGCAGCACCTTGATGCCCATTCGACGGCACTCGTTGAGGTAGAGCGCCAGCTTGTCGCGGGCGTCGCCCACACTCGTGAGCAGCGCTGCCATGTATTCGGCCGGATAGTGCGCCTTGAGGTAGGCGGTCCAATAGCTCAGCACGCCGTAGGCGGCCGAGTGCGCCTTGTTGAACGCGTAGTCCGAGAACGGCAGCAGGATGTCCCACAGGGTCTTGATCGCGGCATCCGAGTAGCCGTTGGCCTTCATGCCGCCCGAGAAGCCGGCGTACTGCTTGTCGAGCTCGGACTTCTTCTTCTTGCCCATCGCGCGCCGCAGGATGTCGGCCTGGCCGAGCGAGAAGCCCGCCACCCGCTGCGCGATCGCCATGACCTGCTCCTGGTAGATGATCAGGCCGTAGCTCGTGTCGAGGATGTCCTTCAGCGGCTCCTCGAGCTCGGGGTGGATCGGCGTGATCGGCTGCAGGCCGTTCTTGCGCAGGGCGTAGTTGATGTGCGAGTTCGCGCCCATCGGCCCGGGTCGGTACAGGGCGATGACGGCGGAGATGTCCTCGAAGTTGTCGGGCTTCATCTGCCGCAGCAGGGAGCGCATGGGCCCGCCGTCGAGCTGGAACACCCCGAGTGTGTCGCCCTTGCCGAGCAGCTCGTAGGCGCCCGCGTCGTCGAGCGCCAGATCTTCGAGCACCGGTCGGAAGCCGCGGTTCGCCTCGATGTTGTCGAGCGCGTCGTCGATGATCGTGAGGTTGCGCAGCCCCAGGAAGTCCATCTTGATGAGCCCGAGCGCCTCGCACGCCGGGTAGTCGAACTGGGTGACGATCTGGCCGTCCTGCTCCCGCTTCATGATCGGGATGATGTCGATGAGCGGGTCGTTCGACATGATGACGCCCGCGGCGTGCACGCCCCACTGGCGCTTGAGGTTCTCGAGGCCGAGGGCCGTCTCGAACACCGTCTTCGCCTCGGCATCCGTCTCGATGAGAGCCCGGATGTCGCCCGCCTCCTTGAAGCGGGGGTGGCCATTGTCGAGGATGCCCGAGAGCGGGATGTCCTTGCCCATGATGGCCGGCGGCATGGCCTTGGTGAGCTTCTCCCCCATGCCGAACGGGAACCCGAGCACGCGGGACGAGTCCTTGAGGGCCTGCTTCGCCTTGATCGTGCCGTAGGTCACGATCTGTGCGACGCGCTCGTCGCCGTACTTCTCGGTGACGTACCTGATGACCTCACCGCGCCGGCGCTCGTCGAAGTCCACGTCGAAGTCGGGCATCGAGACGCGGTCGGGGTTGAGGAACCGCTCGAAGATCAGGCCGTGCTGCAGTGGGTCGAGGTCGGTGATCCGCATCGCGTACGCCGCCATGGACCCGGCCCCGGAGCCACGGCCGGGGCCGACGCGGATGCCGTGGTTCTTCGACCAGTTGATGAAGTCGGCGACGACGAGGAAGTAGCCGGGGAAGCCCATCTGCGAGATGACGCCGACCTCGTAATCGGCCTGCGTGCGCACCTCGTCGGGGATGCCGTTCGGGTAGCGCACGTGGAGGCCGCGCTCGACCTCCTTCACGAACCAGCTCTCCTCGCTCTCGCCTTCGGGCACCGGGAAGCGCGGCATGTAGTTGGCGCTCGTGTTGAACCGCACGTCGGCGCGTTCGGCGATGAGGAGCGTGTTGTCGCAGGCCTCGGGGTGGTCTCGGAAGAGGTGACGCATCTCGGCGGCGGTCTTCAGGTAGAACTCGTCGGAGTCGAACTTGAACCGGTTCGGATCATCGAGGGTCGAGGCCGACTGCACGCAGAGCAGGGCCGCATGGCTCTTGGCGTCGTGCGCGTGCGTGTAGTGCAGGTCGTTGGTGGCCACGAGCGGAAGGTCGAGGTGCTTCGCGAGGCGCAGCAGGTCGTCCATGATGCGCTTCTCGATGCCGAGCCCGTGGTCCATGATCTCGGCGAAGTAGTTCTCGGGGCCGAAGATGTCGCGGTAGTCGGATGCCGCCTTCAGGGCCTCCTCGTACTGCCCGAGACGCAGGCGCGTCTGCACCTCGCCGCTCGCGCAGCCGGTGGTGGCGATGAGCCCCGTGGAGTAGCGCTGCAGGAGTTCGCGGTCCATGCGCGGCTTGAAGTAGTAGCCCTCGATCGACGCGAGGCTCGAGAGTCGGAACAGGTTGTGCATGCCCTCGGTCGTTTCCGACAGGAGCGTCATGTGGGTATATGCACCGGAGCCGGACACATCGTCCTCGCCGCCGTTGCCCCAGCGCACCCGGGTGCGATCGCCGCGATGCGTGCCGGGCGTGATGTATGCCTCGGTGCCGATGATGGGCTTGATGCCCGCGTCCGTCGCCTGCTTCCAGAAGTCGTAGGCGCCGAACACGTTGCCGTGGTCGGTCATGGCCACGGCGGGCATGTCGTAGCCCTGGGCGGCCTTGATGAGCTCTCCGACCCTCGCTGCGCCGTCGAGCATGGAGTACTCGCTGTGCACGTGCAGGTGGACGAAGGAATCGGCGGCCACGGGGCTCCTCATCGGATGCTGCAGGGTGGATCTTCTGGGCGTCTCGAGTCTACGGCGACCGACCCACGCGGAGCCCGGCAGCCGCGCGCGTCGCGCTCAGTCGCCTCGCAGGACGTCGAGCGCGTGCGCGAGGTCTGCCGGATACTCCGACTCGAATGTCGTCCACGCCCCGTTCCCGGGGTGCGTGAGCGAGAGCCGCTCGGCGTGCAGCCATTGGCGGCTGAGGCCGAGCCGTGCCGACAGGGTCGGATCGGCACCGTACATCGCATCGCCGGCGCACGGGTGCCGCTGGGCGGCCATGTGCACCCGGATCTGGTGCGTGCGCCCCGTCTCGAGGTGCACCTCGAGCAGCGACGCGAACGGGAACGCCTCGATCGTCTCGTAGTGCGTGACGGCGTGCTTGCCGTCGGCCGTGACCGCGAACTTCCACTCCGACCGGGGATGGCGGCCGACGGGCGCGTCGATCGTGCCGGCGAGCGGGTCGGGATGCCCCTGCACCACCGTGTGGTAGATCTTCTCCACCTCGCGATCGTGGAACTGGCGCTTCAGCTCGGTGTAGGCACGCTCCGACTTCGCGACGACCATGAGCCCGCTCGTTCCGGCATCGAGGCGGTGCACGACGCCCTGCCGCTCGGGCGCGCCCGAGGTGGAGATGCGGAAGCCGGCCGCCACGAGGGCGCCGACCACCGTCGGCCCGTCCCAGCCGAGCGAGGGGTGTGCCGCCACTCCCGGAGGCTTGTCGACGACCACCAGGTCGTCGTCGTCGTGCACGATCCCCAGATCCGGCACCGCGATGGCCTCGACCTCCAGCGAACGCGGCGGCTCCCAGCTCACCTCGAGCCAGCCGCCGGCGCGCAGCCGGTCGGACTTGTCGACGGACGCCCCGTCGAGCACGGCACCCCCGGCGGCCGCGATGTCGGCCGCCTGCGTCCGAGAGAACCCCAGGAGCTTCGCCAGCCCCTGATCGACGCGCATGCCGTCGAGCCCGTCGGGCACGGGGAATGACCGGTGCTCCATATCAGGACTCGGCGGCAGGGGCTGTTCCGGCGAGCGGCGTGCGACCATCGCCCGTAGGGGCGGCGTCGCCGGAATCGTCGGTCGCCGCAGTCTCCGACGCCTCGGCGTCGGGAACGGATCCGGCTTCGGCCGCGGCATCCGTGGCCTTCGACTCGCGTGTGCCGTCGAGCCCGACTCCGCGGATCGTCAGGATGAGGAACAACCCCATGCTCGACAGGATCGCGATGTCGGCGACGTTGTAGATCGCAGGGATGAGCCAGGGCGTCGAGATGAAATCGATCACGTGCCCGAGGCCGAAGCTCGGCTCGCGGAAGAGGCGGTCGGTGAGGTTGCCGAGAACTCCGCCGAGGAGGAGTCCGAACACCAGCGCCCAGGCGATCGAGTGGATGCGCCGGGCGAACCACGCGATGAACGTGATCACCCCCGCGGCGAGGATCGTGAAGATCCAGGTCATCCCGCTCGCGAGGGAGAATGCCGCACCGGGATTCCGCACGAACTGCCATTGCAGCACGCTGCCGAGCACCGGTACGACCTCGCCTTCGGCGAGGTTCGAGACGACCAGGAACTTGCTCAGCTGGTCGAGCCCGTACACCGCGAGGGCACAGCCGACCAGGATGACGAGTGCGGTGGTGGTGCCGACCTTCGCGGCCCGCTCAGCCGCCAAAGCCCTGGAAGGTCGGGGCCGGCTCGGGCGCGCCCACAGAGGCGGAGAAGCCCTGGTTGCCGGAGACCTGCACCGGTGTGGCCGTGTCGAGCTCGCGCAGCTGGCCCTCGATGTAGCTCTTCAGCTTCAGGCGGTAGTCGCGCTCGAAGACGCGGAGCTCGTCGACGCGCTTCTCGAGCGCGAGGCGCTCCTGGTCGAGCATGCTCATCTGGGCGCGCTGCTTGGCCTCCGCCTCGGCGACGACGCGGGCGGCAGTGGCGTGGCCCTCGGCGATCAGCGCGTCGCGCTTCTCGATGCCCTCGCGCACGTGCTCCTCGTGGAGACGGCGGGCGAGCTGCAGGAGGTTCGTCGTGGAGGACTGCTCGTCGAAGTCGGTCGACTGCGGCGCCTGAGTGTGCACGGCCACGGTGGGCGGCGGCGCGGCCGGCTCGGCGTACACCGTGGCAGGGGCAGGTCGGGCGGAGGCGCTCTTCGCCGCGTCCGCCGCACGGGCCTCGGCCGCGCCGACTCGCTGGCGCAACTCCTCGTTCTCCTGGTTCAGCCGGCGCAGCTCGACCACGACCTCGTCGAGGAAGTCATCGACCTCGTCCTGGTCGTAGCCCTCCCGGAATTTCGTCGCCTGGAAGCGCTTGTTGACCACATCTTCCGGAGTTAGCGCCATGGCTTTCCACCCTCAAATCTGTCGAACTGCTCGATCACGTTCTGCTAACGGTAGCAAAGCCTCGCCGGGGGTGCAGCGCCCAACGACATGGCCTGCGGCCCTCGGAGGAGATCGTCAGCCGGATGCCGCAGCCCCGGCCGCCAGCCAGGACACCACGGTCATCGCGACGATGACGAGCAGCATCGCAAGGCTCCA
The DNA here is from genome assembly GCA_963764435.1 of uncultured Actinomycetota bacterium. Taxonomy (GTDB): domain Bacteria; phylum Actinomycetota; class Actinomycetes; order Actinomycetales; family Microbacteriaceae; genus Agromyces. The sequence goes on from CAVXSL010000001.1 coordinate 866,087, forward strand.
CCCGAGATCGAGTGCGATCTGGCCGATGCGTATCGGCGGCACGAGCCGACGGAAGAAGCGCACGAGTGGATCAGTCACGCTGTACACCGCTTCGACGATCACGAGCCAGAAGCCGCGGGGCCGCCAGGACCTGTTGAATGTGCGCACGAGGTCGAGTACGAAACGCGCCCACATCACGAAGAAGTAGATGAGGAGCAGCGTGTACAGGATGTTCCAGATGACGGCGAGTGCACCCACGGCGGCTACGCGTGGGTGAAGAACGACGCGTCGACGTCACCCTCGGTCTCTCCGGCCTCACCCGAGACCACGACGTGGGCCGGGGAGAGCAGGAACACCTTGCTCGTGACGCGCTCGATCTTGCCGTAGAGACCCTGCGAGAGGCCGCTCGCGAAGTCGATGAGCCGGCGCGCGTCGCCGTCGGACATCTGGGACAGGTTGATGATGACGGGGACTCCGTCACGGAAGGACTCGGCGATCACCTGGGCGTCACGGTACTGGCGCGGGTGCACGGTGAGGATCTCGTTCATTTCCACCTGCGGTGTGGTCGGTTGGACATGGTGCTTGCGCAGCGGCGTGACAGCCGCTCCGGTCCTCGGGGCGGAACTCGCCGGGTGGACGATGGGAGCAGCGGGCGCCGGCGGCTGCGGGCCCGCTTCGTGCTCCAGCTCCTCGTCGGCCAGCCCGAGGTAGACCATGGTCTTCTTCAGCGGATTCGACATCGCTGCCTCCGTCTTCGTTCCGTCCCTACGAGGCTAACCGGCATCGGGCCGATTCCCGGTGATTGCAGTGCCGATCCTCAGGTGTGTCGCGCCCTCCAGAATCGCCTCGCGAAAATCGTAGGACATCCCCATCGACAACGACCTCGCGTCGGGGGCGATGCGCTGCACCCGCTCCGACAGCAGGCGCATACGGGCGAAGGCCGGGCGGGGTGGTTCTCCGAGCGGAGCGACCGCCATGAGCCCGAGCAGCCGCAGCCCGGGCGTCGTGAGCACGCGCTCGACGAGCGGCTCCACGCCGTCGGGTGCGATTCCGCCGCGGGCGGCGTCTTCGGTCAGGTTCACCTGCACGAAGCAGTCGACGGATGACTCGTCGGACCGCAGGGCGTCGACGAGCGACGCACGGTCGACCGAGTGGATGGCCGTGGCGTAGGCGCGGACCTGCCGGGCCTTCCTGCTCTGCAGCTGACCGACGAAGTGCCACCGAAGCCGCAGGTCCGCGAGCTCAGCCGCCTTCGCCTGCGCCTCCTGGTGCCGATTCTCGCCGAAGTCCCGCACGCCGAGGCCGGCGAGCTCGGCGATCAGGGTCGCGGGCTGGAACTTGGTGACGACGATGGTCGTGAGCTCTTGCGGATTGCGGCCCGCGTCGCGAGCGGCATCCGCGATGCTGCCCTGTACCGAGGCGAGCCGGTCGGCCAGGGCGCTCACGGCTGCCCTCGATCGACCGGCGAACCCCGCATCACTTCAGGAAGTCGGGGATGTCGAGGTCGTCGTCGTCGCCCGTGTCGGCGAAGGCCGGATCCGAGACGATCTGGTCGGCGGCAGCGGTCGCCGCCTCGCCCCAGTTGGCGGTCTCGACCAGCTCTTCGATGTCGATCTCGCTGATCGCATCGGGGTTCTCGCTCCCGAGCGTCGCGCCGACCGTCGCGCCGACGGCCGCGGGGACGAAGTTCGCGCGCCTCGTCTCCGCCGGCCTGGCGCTGGGCTCGCCACCGTCGAAGCCCGCGGCGATGACGGTGACGCGTACCTCGTCCCCGAGCGTGTCGTCGATCACGGCGCCGAAGATGATGTTCGCCTCGGGGTGCACGGCCTCCTGCACGAGGCGAGCTGCGTCGTTGATCTCGAAGATGCCGAGGTTCGACCCGCCCTGGATCGAGAGCAGCACGCCGTGGGCGCCGTCGATCGACGCCTCGAGCAGCGGGCTCGCGACCGCCAGCTCCGCGGCCTTGATGGCACGGTCGGCACCGCGCGACGAGCCGATGCCCATGAGTGCGGAGCCGGCGCCCTGCATCACCGACTTGACGTCGGCGAAGTCGAGGTTGATGAGCCCGGGAGTGGTGATGAGGTCGGTGATGCCCTGTACACCGGCGAGGAGCACCTGATCGGCGGTGGCGAAGGCCTCGAGCATCGAGATGCCGCGATCGCTGATCTCGAGCAGGCGGTCGTTCGGCACGACGATGAGGGTGTCGACCTCCTCCTTCAACCGCGCGACGCCCTGCTCGGCCTGCGTCTGGCGGCGCTTGCCCTCGAAGCCGAACGGCTTCGTGACGACGCCGATGGTGAGCGCGCCGATCGCCTTGGCGACGCGCGCGACCACCGGAGCGCCGCCGGTACCGGTGCCACCGCCCTCGCCGGCGGTCACGAACACCATGTCGGCACCCGCGAGCGCCTCCTCGATCTCCTCGGCATGGTCCTCGGCGGCGCGCCGGCCCACCTCGGGATCGGCCCCTGCACCGAGGCCGCGCGTGAGGTCGCGGCCGACGTCGAGTTTGACATCGGCGTCGCTCATGAGCAGGGCCTGCGCGTCCGTGTTGATCGCGATGAACTCGACGCCTCGCAGCCCGAGCTCGATCATGCGATTGACGGCGTTGACCCCACCGCCGCCGATGCCGACCACCTTGATGACGGCGAGGTAGTTCTGGTTAGTCGACATGTCCGGCCCTCCGTGCGAACCCTAAACCCTGAACCTCTAGTCGAAGGTTAAAGTCTTGCTCAGTATGCAATTCCTCATTCGACGGTAGGTGCGTCCCGCCCGGCGTCCGGCAAGGTGCACCCGCGTGTCGCGAACCGCGCGGCCGACGGAGACTTTCGAGCGTACCGCACCTTCACCTTCACTCTGTCACGGGGCTCGTGGGAGCCGATACGTCGTAGAGGGACACGGTGTCGGGCGGTGCCGCCCGCATGAGCGCGCCGAGCACGTCGCCCTTCATGGCCGAGTCCTCGGCGCTCCCCCAGACGACGCTCGCGCCGCCCTCGAGCTCGAGACGCACGTCGTCGACGGTCGCCGCGGTGGCTCGGGCGAGCTGTGCTCGAACGTCCGGCGGCAGGCTGCGGACGACCGCGGCGACGGCGCGGAAGCCCTCGTCGGCCACACCGCCCTCCACCTCGATGAGCGGCTGGCCCGCGGGACGCTCGTCGGGTCGCTCGATGACGACCCCAGCGGCGTCCACGAGCTCCAGTCCCGACCCGGTGTCGAGCACCCCGATCGGCGTCCGCTCGACGAGCCGCACCACGAGGGTGCCCGGTGGGACCGCCTCTGTCGAGTAGGTCTCGATCAGGGGGAACCGCGCGAGCGCGGCGTGCACGTCGCCCGGATCGATGAGCGGCAACGGCGTGCCCATCGCCTCGGCGAATGCGCCCTGCACGTCGGCCGCCGGGATGCGCTGGGCGCCCTCGACGCGCACCTCGCGCAGTGCCATGAGCGGCGAGTACGCGCCGATGCCGATCACCGCGACCAGGGCGACGACCGATCCGACGCCGACCGCCCACGCGATGCGCCGACGGCGGGAGCGCTTCGTGAACCGCCGCACCTCCTGCCGTTCGTAGCGGCGCCGTTCACGGGCCGCCGCCGCCACGGCGCGCCTGGCGGAGCGCGCATCGTGCGGCGCCGCGCCGACATCCGCATCGTGGAGATCGTCGGTGGCCTCCACCACGGGGATCGGCTCCGTCGAGACGCGATCCGCGTCGGACGCTGGTCGCGGCGCTGTCGTGGTCGCGCCGACGGGCACCGTGCGCGCGGACCCGCGATCGGTCGCCCGCGCCGCGGGAGGAGGATCGAAGCCCTGCGGCCGCTTCACGCGCGGCGCGCCCTCATCCGCGCTCCCGCTCGAGCGAGCCGAGCAGTTGCGGCACGATGCGGTAGACGTCGCCGCAGCCGAGCGTGATCACGAAGTCGCCCTCCCGCGAGATCCGGGCCGTGTGGTCCGCTGCCTCCTGCCAGTCGGGCACGAACGCCACGCGCGACGGGTCGTCGAACCGCTCGCTGACAAGCGCACCCGTGACGCCGGGCTCGGGATCCTCGCGCGCACCGTACACGTCGAGCACCACGGTCTCGTCGGCGTAGCGCTCCAGCACCTCCGCGAACTCCTTGGCGAACAGGCGGGTGCGGCTGTAGAGGTGCGGCTGGTGCACGGCGATGATCCGACCGTCGCCGACGACGGTGCGCGCAGCCGAGAGCGCCGCTGCGACCTCGGTGGGATGGTGGGCGTAATCGTCGTACACGCTCACGCCGCCGACCGTGCCGTGCAGCTCGAACCGACGCCCGGTGCCCGCGAAGCGGGCGATCCCCGCGAGGGATGCCGCCGGGTCGAAGCCGAGTCCCACGAGCACGGCGAACGCGCCCGCGGCGTTGATCGCGTTGTGCCGCCCCGGGATGCGGAGCCGCGCCGAGTACTCGGCGCCGTCGTACGAGATGGTGAACGCCACGGGGCCGTCGGTGGTGATGGAGTGCACACGCACCGCGGCATCCGGAGCCTCGCCGAACGTCACCACCCGCTGGTGCGAGAGCCGCCCGCGCACCCGGGTCGCGCCGGCGTCGTCGGACGAGATCACGACGAGCTCGCGGGCCCGATCGGCGAAGTCGACGAACGCCTGCTCGAACGCGTCGAGGGAGCCGTAGTGGTCGAGGTGGTCGGGGTCGACATTGGTGATGAGCGCGACCGACGTGTCGTAGAGCAGGAACGAACCGTCGGACTCGTCGGCCTCGACGACGAACAGCTCGCCCTCGCCCGATGCCGAGCTCACGCCGAGCTCCTCGATCACGCCGCCGTTCACGAAGCTCGGATCCTCGCCGAGCTCCAGGAGCCCCGTGATGATCATGCCCGTCGAGGTGGTCTTGCCGTGCGCGCCGGCGACCGACACGAGCCGCTGGCCTGCGATCAGCGCCGCGAGCGCCTGCGAGCGGTGCAGCACGGGCAGGCCGCGTTCGAGGGCCAGCCGGTACTCGGGGTTGTCCTGCCAGAGCGCCCCGGTCACGACGACGGTGTCGATGTCGTCGCGGAGATTGGTCGCATCATGGCCGATCGCGATGTCCGCGCCGAGCTCGCGGAGCGCGGTGATGTTGCCCGAGTCGCGCGCGTCGGAGCCGGTCACCCGGTGGCCCGCACCCAGCATCAGGCGTGCGATGCCGCTCATGCCCGATCCACCGATGCCGACGAAGTGCACGGCGCCGAGCTCGGCGGGGATCTGGGCGTTGAGGTCGGGCTTGATGGTCACGTTCGGCGGTCTTCCTCGGTGGATGCGTGTGCGATCGGGCGGCGTGCGGCGGATGCCGGGGCATCCGCTCACTCCACGTTACGCGTCTCCCGTGGTGTCGCCGGCACCCTCGCCGAGCGCCGCGTCGATGAGGCCGATCATGCGATCGGTGCCGTCGCGGTGCCCGACGGATGCCGCGGCGGCCGCCATCGCGGCGACCCGGACGCGGTCCCGCAGCAACGGCACGAGCTCGCGCCCCACCCATTCGGGCACGAAGTCGGCGTCATCGACGAGGACGCCCCCGCCCGCAGCCACGACGTCCGCGGCGTTGAAGCGCTGCTCGCCGTTGCCGACCGGGTACGGCACGTACACCGCGGGGATGCCGAGCGCGGCGAGCTCGCTCACCGTCGCCGCGCCGGCCCGCGAGACGGCCGCATCGGCGACGGCCAGCGCGAGGTCCATGCGGTCGGCGTACTCGACCATACGGTAGAAGGGAACGGCGGGGTCGTCCACGTCGGATGCGGCGCCGGTGATGTGCAGCACCTGCCATCCGGCACCGGTGAGGGCGCGTGCGCTCTCCACCATGGTGCGGTTGATGCGGCGGGCGCCGAGCGACCCGCCCGTGGCGAGGAGCACCGGCCGCGCCGGATCGAGGTCGAAGAAGCGCGCGGCCTCCTCGCGGAGCGCGGCCCGGTCGAGGGTCTCGATCTCGCGGCGCAGGGGCATGCCGACGACCTCGGCACGGCGAAGCTGGGTGCCGCGGAACGCGACGCCGACTCGGGCGGCCCACCGTGCGCCGAGCCGGTTGGCGAGTCCCGGCTTCGCGTTGGCCTCGTGGATCGCCATCGGGATGCGGACGCTGCGCGCGGCGAGGTAGGCGGGCGTCGCGACGTAGCCCCCGAATCCGACCACCACATCGACGCCCCGCTCGTCGATGATCGCCCGCACGTCGTCGACCGACCGCCGGAAACGGCTCGGGAACGCGACCGCCGCGCGGTTCGGCCGCCGGGGGAAGGGGACCTTGGCGATGGTCAGGAGCTCGTAGCCGCGCGCCGGCACGAGCCGTGACTCCAGGCCCTCCGCCGTGCCGAGCACGAGCACCTCGTCGCCGGGTCGCCGGTCGCGCAGGCGGTCGGCGACGGCGAGCAGGGGATTCACGTGGCCGGCCGTACCGCCGCCGGCCAGCAGGTACACGGTCATCGCGCGGGCCGCCGTGCAGCCCTGGCGGCTGCGCGCGCCTCGGCGCGGGCCGCCGCACGGGCGGGCGCGCCGGGGTCGCGTGCGACCGAGAGCACGACGCCGATCGCGAACAGGGTGGTGAGCAGGGCCGTGCCGCCCGCGGAGACGAGAGGCAACGGCACACCGAGAACGGGGAAGACTTCGAGCACGACACCGATATTGACACACGCCTGGCCGACCACCCACACGAGCGCGGCAGCCGTGACAGCCCGTGCGAACGGAGTGCGCGCCGCCCTCACCACGCGCGCGAACGCGATGGCGAGCACCACGAACAGTCCGATGACGACGATCGCGCCGATGAGGCCGAGCTCCTCGCCGATGATCGCGAAGATGAAGTCGTTGTCGGCGGCGGGAAGCCACGACCACTTCGCAGTCGAGTTGCCGAGGCCGACGCCGAAGACTCCGCCGTTGGCCAGGGCGAAGCGGCCGTGCTGGATCTGCCAGCAGTCCTCGGTGTCGAACTGGGTGCAGCTCTCCTGCACGAACGCGGTGATCCGTCGCATCCGGCTGTCGCTCGAGAGGGCGACCATCACGAAGACGGCAGCGCCCAGTACGAGCGGCGGCAGGAGCAGCCGGATCCGCACGCCGATGATGAACAGCGCACCGAGCAGCATCGCGCCCATGATCATGACGGTGCCCAGGTCTCCGCCGAGGAGCACGAGGCCGATCGCCACGCCGCCGACGAGGAGGATCGGCAGGATGCCACGGCTGAATTCGCCGAGCAGGGCCTGCTTCTTCGTGACGATGAGGCCGAGCCAGATCACGAGCGCGACCTTGATGAGCTCCGAGGGCTGGAACTGGACGGGTCCGATCTCGAGCCAATTCGTGTTGCCGCCGAGGGTGACGCCGAGGGGGGTCGCCACGACGAGCAGCTGGAGGGCGCACGAGACGAGGAGCAGGGGCCATGCGAGCGTCATCCAGAACCGCTCCGGGAGACGGCTCGCGATGAGCATGATGGGCACGCCGAACAGGGCGTACAGGCCCTGCCTGGTCGCCTGCACGAAGAACCCGCCGTCCTCGCGGTTCGACTCCACCGACGACGATGAGAGCACCATCACCAGTCCGAAGACGACGAGGAAGAGCGTGGTTCCGAGCAGCAGGAAGTAATCCTTCGACTCGACGCGGAAGACGCGGCCGAGCCGGATGCGCGCGGCGGAGATGCCCGTCGCCTCAGCCCTCGGCGGACGGGTGCGTGGCGGAGCCGTCATCCGCCTCACCTCCCAGCCTCGCTCTGACCGCCTCGTGGAAACGCCTGCCGCGGTCGGCATAGTCGGCGAACTGGTCCATCGACGCCGCTGCGGGCGCCAGGAGCACGGTGTCCCCCGGCTCGGCCACGCCCGCGGCCATGGCGACCGCCTCGGGCATCACCGTCTCAGTGTCGTCGGTGACGACCTCGAACAGGGGCAGGCCGGGCGCGTGTCGTCGGAAGGCGGCGACGAGGTCGCCCCGGTCGACGCCGATCACGATCGCGGCACGGAGCCGATCGACGTGCGCAGCCACCAGGGCGTCGGCGTCGACACCCTTCAGCAGCCCGCCGACGATCCAGACGACCTTGCCGAACGCACGCAGCGAGGCCTCGGCCGCATGGGGGTTGGTGGCCTTCGAGTCGTCGATCCAGCGGATGCCGCCCGCCACAGCGATCGTCTGGATGCGATGGGCGTCCAGGCTGAACTCGCCGAGCGCGTCGTGGATGACGCCGACCGGAACGCCGTACGAGCGTGCGAGCGCGGATGCCGCGAGGATGTTCGCCACGACGTGCGGCGCCGCCAGACCGTGCTGATCGAGCTCGGCGACCGTGATGATCTCGAGGGCCGCGGTGCGGCGCTCCTCGAGGAACGCGCGGTCGCAGAGGATTCCCTCGACCACGCCGAAGTCGCTCGGTCCCGGGACATCCAGGCCGAACCCGATCGCCCGGGCCCCCTCCTCGACCTCGGCGTCCTCGACCATGTGCATGGTCGCCTCGTCGGCGCGGTTGTAGACGCACGCGACCTTCGTGTTCCCGTACACGGTGGCCTTCGCCGCACGGTACGCCTCGGGCGACCCGTGCCAGTCGAGGTGGTCGTCGGCGACGTTGAGGCAGACGCTCGCCCACGGATGCAGCGCGCCGGGCCCGGTCTTCGGTAGGTGGTGGAGCTGGTAGCTCGAGAGCTCGACGACGAGCACGTCGAAGCCGCCCGGGTCGCGGACCGCATCGAGCACCGGCACGCCGATGTTGCCGCACGGTGCGGCCCGCAGGCCGTTCGCGACGAGGAACGTCGCGGTGAGCTGCACCGTCGTGGTCTTGCCGTTCGTACCCGTGACGAGGATCCACTCGGCGGCATTCACCTTGTCGCGAACGCGCCATGCGAGCTCGATGTCGCCCCACACGGCCACGCCGGTGGTACCCGCCCACTCGAGCACCGGGTGGTCGGGGTGGAATCCGGGCGATGCCACCAGGAGCTCGGGCGCGAACGCGACGAGTTCGTCGGGCACCGCATCGAGCGGATGCCGCACCAGCCGCGCGCCGATCACCTCGAGGATGCGCGCGCGGTCCTCGTCGGCCTCGGGCGCGAGCACCAGCACGTCGGCGCCGAGCTCCGTCGAGCGTGTCCGCGACCGCGAAGCCGGTGACGCCGAGGCCGAGCACCCCCACGCGAAGGCCGCGCCAGTCGGCGTTCCAGCTCGTGAGCGTCTCGAGGCGCGCGGCGACCGCCGCGGCATCCGGATCGGTCAACTCTGCAGCCATTCGAAGTAGAAGCTCCCGACGCCGGCCGCGACGAAGAGTCCTCCGATGATCCAGAAGCGCACGACGATGGTCACCTCGGCCCACCCCTTCAACTCGAAGTGGTGGTGGATCGGGCTCATGAGGAAGATGCGTTTTCCACGGGTGAGCTTGAAGTACGCCCGCTGCACGATCACGGAGCCCGTCTCGATGACGAAGAGACCGCCGATGAGGAGCAGGAGCAGCTCGGTGTGGCTCACGATGGCGAGCGCCGCAAGTGCGCCGCCCAGCGCGAGCGAGCCCGTGTCGCCCATGTAGATGTGCGCCGGGTTCGTGTTCCACCAGAGGAAGCCGATGAGTCCGCCCACGATGGCCGTCGCCACGATCGCGAGGTCGAGCGGGTCACGCACGTCATAGCAGCGGTACTCGTCGCTGGGGTTGAGGTTCTCGCCGAAGCACGACTGGTTGAACTGCCAGAAGCCGATGATGACGAACGAGCCGATCGCGAGGATCGAGGCGCCGGTCGCGAGCCCGTCGAGTCCGTCGGTGACGTTCACGCCGTTCGACGTCGCGGCGGTGATGAGGCAGATCCAGATGACGTACAGGATGATGCCGACGACGGTGCCGAGCTCCAGGAAGTCGAGCGGCAGATCCCTGATGAACGAGATCTTCGTGTTGGCAGGCGTGATCCCCTCTTCGTTGGGGAACTGCAGGGCGAGCAGCGCGAAGGCCGCGGCTACCACCACCTGGCCCGCGACCTTCGCCCAACCGCCGAGTCCGAGGCTCTGCTTCTTGCGCGTCTTCAGGAAGTCGTCGACGAAGCCCACGAGACCGAGGCCGACCATCATCATCAGGACGAGCATCGCCGATGCGGACGGCAGTTCGCCTGAGACCAGGAACGTCGAGGTGAAGTACCCGAAGAGGCTCCCCAGGATGAAGATGATGCCGCCCATGGTCGGCGTTCCGCGTTTGACGTGGTGGCTTTTCGGCCCGTCGTCGCGGATGAACTGGCCCCATCCGAGTCGGGTGAACAGCCGGATGAACAGCGGCGTGAGGAACAGCGTGAAGGCGAGCGACAACGCCCCGGCGGTCAGCAGTGCTCTCACGCGAACCATTCTCCCAGTCGGTCGCCGAGGTGACGGAGACCCGCCGAGTTCGACGATTTCACGAGCACGGTGTCCCCCGCGCCCGCCGATGCGCGTGATGAGCTCGAACGCCTCGTCCGCCGTCTCGACGTACGTGGACTCGCCACTCCAGGACCCCTCGTTGACGGCCGCGATGTGCAGCCGGCGCGCACCCTCGCCGACCACGACGAGCTGCGAGATGCCGAGTCGTACCGCGAGGAGCCCGATGCGGTCGTGCTCCTCGCCGGAGAACTCCCCGAGCTCGCTCATCTCGCCGAGCACCGCGATCGTGCGGGTGCCCGGCGTCTGCACCTGCGCGAGCGTCTTCAGCGCCGCGGCCATCGAGTCGGGGCTGGCGTTGTAGGCGTCGTTGATGATCGTGATGCGGTCTCGACCCCCCATGACCTGCATGCGCCAGCGCTCGGCGAGCGTCACCGACTCGAGCGCCTCGACGATCTCCGTCAGGGGCACGCCGAGCTCGGTGGAAGCCGCGATCGCCGCGAGCGCGTTCATGACGTGATGCTCGCCGAGCACCCCGAAACGCACCCTCGCCGACTCGCCGGTTGCGAGTCGCACCGTGAAGTCCGTGCCGCGAGCGCCGGCGGCGATGTCGACGGCGCGCACGTCGGCGCCCTCCCCGAGGCCGAACCAGACCACGCGCGCGGCGGTGAGGCCCGCCATGGGCACCACCCGCGGGTCGTCGGCGTTCAGCACCGCGACATCCGTCTCGTGGAGGTCGGTGACCATCTCGGATTTCGCGCGCACCGTCTGCTCGATGCCGCCGAACTCGCCCGCGTGGGCGAGGCCCACCTTCAGCACGATGCCCACGTCGGGTCGCGCCATGCGCACGAGCCGCGCGATCTCGCCGACCGCGGAGGCGCCCATCTCGGCAACGAGGAACCGGGTCTCGTGCGTCAGCTCGAGCATCGTGGTGGGTGCGCCGACCTCGTTGTTGTACGACGCGCGCGCGGCGACCGTCGGCCCCACGCGTTCGAGCACCGCACGGAGGAGGTTCTTCGTGGTGGTCTTGCCGTTCGAGCCGGTGATGCCCACGATGCGCAGCACGCCGGCCGCGCGGACCCGGGCCACGACCTCGGTCGCGAGCGCGCCGAGCGCGTCGACGGTGTCGTCGACGACGATCTGCGGCACCGGGAGGTCGAGCCCGTGCTCCACGACGACGAGCGCCGCGCCCTGCTCGGCCGCCGCCGGCGCGAACCGGTGCCCGTCGTCGAACTCGCCGCGCTTGGCGAAGAACACGTCGCCGGGAGCGATCTCACGGGAGTCGGTCGTCACGGCGCCGTCGATGATCGTGTCGGGCGTGGCATCCGTGCCCTCGAGGTGCAGCGTGCCGCCGGCCGCCGAGGCGATCTCGGCGAGGGTGAGGGCGATCATGCTTCCCAGCCCGCCTCGCGGAGGGCCTGCTTCGCGTCGTCTATGGCTGAATACGGGATCTTCACGCCCTTCACCTCGTGGTAGTCCTCGTGGCCCGGTCCGGCGTAGAGGATCGCGTCGCCTTCGCCTGCGAGTTCCAGTGCCGCGCGGAACGCCGCGCGGGGATCGGCGATCTCATGGATGTCCCGGTCGGGCACCGCCCCTCGCGCACCTGCGATGAGGGCGGCGCGGATGGCCGCCGGGTCCTCCCACCGCGGGTGGAAGTCGGTGATCACGACCACGTCGGCGCCGCGGGCCGCGATCGCGCCCATCTCGGCGCGCTTCGTGGAGTCGCGGTCGCCGTCGGCACCGAACAGCATGATCACCCGGCCCGTGGTGAACCGCCGGATCGCGCCGAGCGTCTGCAGGAACGCGTCGGGGGAATGCCCGTAGTCGACGTAGACCAGCGGGCCGCGCTCGCCCGAGATGCGCTCGGCGCGGCCGGGGATGTAGGCGTCGATGCCGCCGTCCCGCTCGAGCACGTGGGCGATCTGCTCCAGGTCGTAGCCGGACTCGACGAGCATCACGATCGCGAGCGCCGCATTGGCGGCCATGTACCAGCCGAGCAGCGGCACCTGTGTCTCGAGTCGACGGCCGTCGGGACCCTCGAGCAGGAAGGCGGTGTGCGTCGCCGCCTCGTCGAGCACGGTGAGGCGCCAGTCGGCGTCGACGTCGGGGTTGGTGGAGAGCGTCGTGACGGGGATGCGGGACTCCCCGACGATGCGTCTCCCCCAATCCGAGTCGATCGTGACGACACCGTGCCTCGACCGCTCGGGCTGGAACAACTCGCGCTTCGCCTCGTAGTACACGTCCATCGAGGCGTAGTCGTCGAGGTGGTCGTGGGTGAGGTTCGTGAAGCCGACGACGTCGAAGACCAGGCCGTCGACCCGATGACGGGACAGGGCCTGCGCCGACACCTCGATGCCGACCGCCCGCACGTCGACCTCGCGCATGCGAGCGAGCAACGCGTGCAGCTCGCTCGCCTCGGGCGTCGTGAGGGAACTTGCGACGGCTTCGTCGCCTATCCGGCGCTCCGCCGTGGACGTGAGGCCCGCGACCACCCCGAGCTGGCGCAGGATGCCGTAGAGCAGGTACACGACGCTCGTCTTGCCGTTCGTGCCCGTCACGGCGAACAGCGCGGCGGGATTCTCGGCGGTGCGGTGGATCCAGGCCGCCACCTCGCCGAGCGCCGCACGCGCGTCGGGCGTCATGAGGATCGGCAGCCCGGCATCGGCGGCGAGCTCGGCGCCCGCGGCATCAGTCAGCACGGCGACCGCTCCGGCGTCGCGCGCGGCGTCGGCGAACGACGCGCCATGGGCGTTGCGACCCGGGACGCCTGCATAGAGGTCGCCGGGGCGCACCGCCGACGAGGCGAGCACGACGCCGGTCACCTCGAGGTCGTCGACGTCGCCGCGCACCTCGAGGTCGAACGTCTCGGTCAGGCCGCGAAGCGATCGAGGGCTCGGATGCTGCGGCCGGAGGGCCGTGGGAGGCGATCCGGTCACGAACCCAACTTTCTCACCAGGTGGCTGGCAGCTCGGGCGCCGGGGCGCCGGATGGAACGGTCCGATACTTCTTCAGCACCTGGCTCATCACCTGTTGGAAGACAGGAGCGGATGCGGCGGACGAGTTCATCTTAACGGGATTCATGATGCTCACCGAAACGACGAACTCCGGATCGTCCGCCGGGGCGAACCCGGAGACCGATACGAGGTGGCCGCTCAGGTAGCCGCCGTTGCCGTCGGCGACCTGTGCCGTTCCCGTCTTCGCCGCCACGCGGTAGCCCGGGATCTCCCAGTCGTCGGCGAGCCACCCCTCGAGGTAGACCCGCTCGAGCATCTGGCTGGTCTGGTCCGCCGCCGTCTGCGAGATCACGCGCGTTCCACCCGAGCCGGCGGCGTCTTCACCGGTGTCGCCACCGGGCTCGCCGGTCGAGTCGCCGCAGCCGTCGACGAGCCGGACCGGCATCCGCACGCCGTGGTTCGCGATGGTCTGGTACGCGCTCGCGATCTGCACCGCGGTCGTCGTGAGGCCCTGGCCGAACATGGTCGCGTACTTCGTCTGGTTGTCCCACGCATCGGGGCCGCCGTGCAGGTCGCCCGCCTCCTCGCCCTGGAAGCCGACTTCGGTCTCGGCACCCAGCCCGAACGCGAGCATGTCGTCGTAGCGCTCCTGGTCGCTGAGCCGCTCGCCGAACTGCGACATTCCGGTGTTCGACGACTCGACGAGCACGCCCGTGAGGGTCAGCGGCAGGTCGCCGTGGCGTGAGCTGTCGTTGATGTCCGCGCCGTTCGGCGGGTAGTACTTGTACGGCGCGACGATCTGGCTCAGCGGGTCGGCCTTGCCGGCGTCGATGACGGATGCCGCGGTGAGCGCCTTGAACGTCGAGCCCGGCTCGAACGGCGCCGTGAACGCGCGGGAGCCGCGATCCTCCTCGGCCGTCGCGGTGGGGTCGTTCGGATCGACCGTCGGCACATCGGCGACGGCGAGGAGCCGCCCGGTCTTCGCCTCCATCACGGTGACCGTCGCCCACTGGGCGCCGACCGCCTGCACCTGCGCCTCGACGATGCGCTGCACCATCCACTGCAGGTCGGAGTCGATCGTGAGGTGCAGCGTGCCGCCATCGCGTGCCTGCTCGTGCACGACCTTGGTGCCGGGGATCTCGACCCAGTCCTCGAGGCTGTGCTGGAAGGAGTATTGGCCGTCCTCCGCCGCGAGGCAGGCGTCCTCCGAGAGTTCGACGCCCGCGAGCGCGTCGCCGTCGTCGCCGAAGTAGCCGAGCAGGTTGCCCGCCACGGCGCCGTTCGGGTAGCGACGGCTGGGATGCTCCCACGGCACCACCCATGGGATGTCGAGCTCCTTCACGCGCTCATAGGTCGCCGTGTCGACGAGCTTCGCCACATAGGCGAAGTCGGACTCGGGATTGTCCGCGAGCGCCGCGTCGATGATGCCCTGCACCTGCTCGCCCGTGAGGCCGAGCACGCCCCCGAGCTCGGCGGTCACCTGGGAGAGCGGCACCTCGACGGACTTCGTCTTCGACGGATCGTCGGGGTCGGGCTCCTCGCGGTCGACGGGGCCGGCGTTCTTCGGCGACAGCGCGATGTCGTAGCGCATGACGCTGTCGGCCAGCACCGTGCCGAATGCGTCGACGATCTCGCCTCGTTCGCCGTACTCCGTGACCGGCGTCGAACGGCGCCCCTGCGCCTCCGTGCTGAGCTCGGCCGCGCGGACGACCTGCAGGTCGACGAGCCGCACCACGAAGACCCCGACGAGGGCCACCAGGACGACGGCGACGACGAGGATCCGGCGCATCGGGTGTCGGCTGGTGCGGTCCATTCGGCCTTCCTCGTCCGATCAGTGCGTGGCGGGCGTGGGCAGTCCGTCGGCGCGGCGGCGGGGCGACCGGCGGCGCGTCGGGCGCGGCGGTGGAGGCCTCGTCGGATGCCCCGGCGGTCGGAGTCCGCGCCGCGTGCTGCTCGGTCACCGTCGGCACGCCGTCGAGCAGCGAATTCGGCACCAGCGGGCCGGACGCCCCGGCGCCTCGGGGTCGCGGCGGTAGGCTCGCCGACCACGGCGCCGTTGGAGAGCAGCAGTAAGACGGGGTTCGCGTTCGGCACCATGCCGAGCGCCTCGGCGTTCATCGCGAGGTACTGCGGCGACTCCATGCGATCGAGGTCCTCGGCGAGCTTCTGCTCCTGACGGGCGAGCTGCGCTTGCCGCACCTGATAGGCGTCGATCTCGTAGGCGCCCTGAGCGAGTGCGACCGAGAGGAGGAGCTGGGTCACGACGATGAGCGCCACACCGGCAAGCGCGACGATCGCGAAGACCAGGCGCGGCTTGGCGCGACGCATCGGCTCGGGTGCGGGACGAAGCCGGCGCTCGGGCGTCGGCGTCCGACTCCGTCGCGGAGCGGGGGCGGACTGAGCGGGCAGGGCGCTCATGACGGCCTCCTCACTCGTTCCGCGGCGCGCAGGCGCACCGGTTTCGCGCGCGGGTTCTGCGCCTGCTCGGACTCGCTCGCGAGCTCGGCGCCTCGCACGAGGAGGCGGAATTGCGGGCGGTGCTCGGGCAGCTCCATGGGGAGGCCGGCCGGCGCGGTCGAGCTCGACGCCGCCTGAAGCGCGCGCTTGACGATCCTGTCCTCCAGGGACTGGTAGGCGAGCACGACGATGCGGCCGCCGACGGCGATGGTGTCGAGCGCCGCGGGGACTGCGCGCTGCAGCACGGCCAGCTCCTCGTTCACCTCGATGCGCAGCGCCTGGAACACCCGCTTGGCCGGATGTCCCGCCCGCTGCACGGCGGCGGGCGTGGCATCCGTGAGGATCGCGACGAGCTGCCCGGACCGCGTGATGGGCGCCTCGGCCCGGGCCCGGACGATGGCGCGTGCGTAGCGGGCGGCGAGCTTCTCCTCGCCGTAGTCGACGAAGATCCGCCGTAGCTCGTCCTCGCTGGACTCCGCGATCACGTCGGCCGCGGTACGACCGCGCGTGGAGTCCATGCGCATGTCGAGTGGCGCGTCCTTGGCGTAGGCGAAGCCGCGTTCGGCCCGATCGAGCTGGAGCGACGAGACGCCGAGGTCGAACAGGACGCCCTGAACCTCGTCGAAACCCTCGGAACGCACCGCCTCGGCGATGTCGTCGTAGATGGCGTGCACGAATCGCGCTCGTGCGCCGAACGGCGCGAGACGCTTCCCGGCGATCTCGAGCGCGTCGGGGTCGCGGTCGAGCCCGATGACGGTGAGCCCCGGGAAGCGCTCGAGGAAGGCGCGACTGTGGCCGCCCATCCCGAGCGTGGCGTCGACGAGCACCGCGCCCTCCGCCTCGAGGGCGGGGGCGAGCAGCTCGATCGTCCGTTCGAGCATGACCGGGGTGTGGATGCGTTCGATGTCCATGATTCGATCGGGACTCGGTCCCGGATTCCGATCCCCATCCGTTCGTCCTGATGCGGGGAAGTGCATCAGGCGCGCACGGCTGGGAGTCGCAACCCGGGCCTAGAAGAGCCCGGGGATCACCTCCTCCGCCGTCTCCGCGAAGGCCGCCTCCTGCTCGGCGAGGTATGTCTGCCACGCCGTCGCATCCCAGATCTCCACCCGGCTGCCGGTGCCGATGACCGTGAGGTCCCGGTCGAGTCCCGCGTAGGTGCGGAGCGTGGCAGGAATGGTGATGCGATGCTGCTTGTCGGGGGTCTCCGCGGATGCCCCCGAGAGGAAGACGCGCATGTAATCGCGCGCCTGCTTGCTCGTGACCGGGGCCTGGCGGATCTTGTCGCTCATGCTCTCGAACTCCTGTGCGCTGAACACGTAGATGCAGCGCTCCTGCCCACGCGTGAGCACGAGGCCGCTCGAGAGCTCCTCCCGGAACTTCGCCGGAAGAATGACGCGGCCCTTCTCATCGAGCTTCGGCTCGTAGGTTCCGAGGAACACCGCACCACCCCCTTTCCTCCGGCCAGGATCCAGGTGGCCCCACTTTACTCCACTTCCAACCACCGTTCAACGACATTCGCTCGGTTTCGGGCGTTCGTCACCAGTGTGCGCCCTGATATCCCGGGAATCCGGAGAGTGGAAAGCAGTGGAGGGAATTCGAAACCGCGCCTTGCCATCGCGACGGAGCGACCCCACGAGCGCCTGCAGCTCCGCCGACGGCTCGATCCCGAGCTCATCGCGCACGAGTCCACGGAACGTCTCGAACTGACGCAGCGCCTCCGAGACGTTCCCTTCGGCGAGATGCGCGCTGATGAGCGCGCGATGGGCGCTCTCTCGGAGCGGTTCGACCGACACCGCGGTCAGGGCGAGGTCGATCGCGCGCCCCGGGAACCCGGCATCGAGGAAACGCCGGCAGAGCGCCTCGAGCGCGTGCACGCGAAGCCGGCCCAGGCGCTCCCGTTCGAGGATGAGCCAGTCGTCGTACCAGTCCGGCAGGAGGTCCCAGTGCAGGCGTCCATCGAGATCGCACACCTCCCGCTCGTCGATGCACGCGCGGGCATCACGGACGATCTCGTGCAGGTCGACCCGAACCACGGCGTGGATGGACACGGTCGACGCGGTTGACTGCACGACGTGCGCTCCTGCCTGGCGAAGCCGCCACAGCGACGACCGCAGGTTTCCAGCCGCTCGCTCCCGCGTCACCCCGGGCCACAGGATTCCGGCGATGGAGGAGCGGGGAATCGGGTGCGCGTTCACCGCGAGGAACGCGAGCAGCCGCTGGGCACCGAGGGGAAGATCGACCCGGGCCTCATACTGCTCGAGGCTGAACTCGCCCATGAGCTGCAACCGCGGCGAGCCGACACGAGCTCGCCGAGCCGGTACCGCAACTGGGACCGCGCGCAGCGGCGCATGGCGCCGTACGGTACCGCTCGCGACGAGTGCTGAGGTCATCTGCTCCTCCGATCGTCGGCCGAGGTCGGTGGCGAGTCCATGCCATGGTGGGGTCGCCGATTCACTCTCGCGGAGAGCGCGTCACTTGCTCGTCGCGCGGTCGCCTCGCATGCGTCTCGCGGTCGTCGCGCGGTCGCCTCGCATGCGTCTCGCGGTCGTCTCGCGGTCGTCTCGCGGTCGTCTCGCGGTCGTCTCGATCACCGTGCCGTCGTCGATGCTCGGTGCTGCGACACCCGGCCGACGCCTAGACAGAAGATTCGGCGGCGAGGAGAATGTGCGTAGCCCCCAGCCGCTTTCGATCAGCCTCGAGAACGGTCTCCGTTGAATCCACAACACCAACTTCGGAGGCCGAGATCCATGGAAATCGATCGCATCCCGACCTCAGGCGGAGTCCCGCCCACCACGGAGTTGTCGCTTCTCGGTGGCTTTCGCCTGGTCACACCGTTCGGGCCCGCCGCAGTCGGCACCTCAGGGCAGCGCCTGCTCGCGCTCCTCGCGCTCGAGGCCAGGCCCGCCTCCCGCAGCGTCATCGCCGGCAGGCTCTGGCCGGACTTGCCCCAGAAGCGCGCGCTCGCGAATCTCCGATCGGTGGTGTGGCGCCTTCCGCGACCGGCTTCCGGGCCCCTCCTGGAAGTCGCAGGGCCAGCGATGCTCACCCTCGGATCCGTCGCGGTCGACCACCGCCGAATGGTGCATGAGATCCGCTCGATCCTCCACGAGGCATCCGCCTCGACACAGCTGAACATGCCGGACTTGACGACGGAACTGCTTCCCGGCTGGGACTACGACTGGGTCGGTGCTCGAACGAGAGCGCCTGCGTCAGCTGCGCCTGCATGCCCTCGAGGCGCTGTGCGCGCAGTACTCCCGGCGCGGCGCCTACCACGACGCGATCGAGGCAGGCATGCTCGCCGTCGACATCGAGCCGCTGCGGGAGAGCGCGCACCGCACCCTGATTGCGGCCCACCTCGCCGAGGGAAATCTGTTCGAGGCGGTTCACCAGTACCGACGCTTACGCCGCCTGCTGCGGTCGGAACTCGGAATCGAGCCGTCGCCGGTGACCCAGCGACTGCTGTGGCGCGACGGTGACCCCGTGGTGACGGACGCGTGAGAGGTTCGCCCGTCTGGTCGGCGGGTGCACGAGGAAACGGGCCGATCCGATGATCGACCCGTCGAAGTGGTGGAACGTGGAGGCGCTCAGTCGCGGCCCTCTTGGCGACGATCCCAGCGGTCGTTCAGGCGGTCCATGAAGCCGCGGCCCGCGCGACGCGACTTCGGCGTCGCGGTCGGCTCGGCGGGTGCGGCCGCCCTCACACCGCGCCTGCTCGGTGTGATGGCGATGAGCACGCCGGCGAACATGAGGGCGAACCCGAGGATGCCGACGATGAGCTGCTGAAGTGCGACGCCCGCGATGAGCGCGCCGACGCCGGCGACGGCGAGCAGCACGCCGAGCACGATGGACCGGTAGTTGGGACGTCGACCACGGACACCACCGACCGCATGGACGAAGTCCGCGTCATTGCGGTAGAGGTTCCGCTCCATCTCCTCGAGAAGACGTTGCTCCTGCTCTGAAAGCGGCATCTCTTTCCCCTCAGGCTCGGGATCGACGCATCCGAGCTCATTCTAGCGCCGCGCCACCTCGCTAGGCTAGGCGGGTGGCTCACGGTTCCCGGCTCGTCGACCTGGTGCATGCGCGCATCGAGGAGTTCCTCGCCGAACGCACCTCCATTCTCCGCTCGATCAGCCCGGATCTGGAGCCGCTCGACACGTTCTCAAGGCGCTTTCTCAGCGGCGGTAAGCGGTTCAGGGCCACGTTCTGCTATTGGGGCTGGCAGGCCGTCGTGGGCCGCGACTACGACCCATTCGACGCCGGAGGAGGCCGTGACCGGTATCCGGTCGTCTCGGCTGCGGCGGCGCTCGAGCTGTTCCACGCCGCGGCCCTCGTGCACGACGACCTCATCGACAATTCCGACACCCGCCGCGGGTCTCCCTCCGCGCACCGACTCTTCGAGCGCGTGCACGCGGGCTCGGGCTGGGCGGGCAGCGCCTCAGACTTCGGTCGTGCCTCCGCGATCCTGCTCGGCGACCTCCTCCTCGGCTGGAGCGACGAGCTCCTCGACGAGGGGCTCGCGGCGCTCCCCGACCGCGACGCCGCCCGCGCCGCTCGCGCGGAGTTCATCCGCATGCGCACCGACGTGACGGCGGGCCAGTACCTGGACATCCTCGAGGAACAGGCCTGGCTCACGCAGCCCGACGACGAGCAACGGACACGAGCCGAACGCGTGATCGTCTACAAGTCGGCGAAGTACTCGATCGAGTCGCCGCTCGTCATCGGCGCCGCAATCGCGGGTGCGGATGCCGCACAACTCGAGGCCCTGCGCGGCTTCGGCCTGCCCCTCGGCATCGCGTACCAACTCCGCGACGACCTGCTCGGCGTCTACGGCGATCCCGACGTCACCGGCAAGCCGAGCGGCGACGACCTCCGCGAGGGCAAGCGCACCATGCTCGTCGCCATCGCGCGCGAGCGGCTCGCCCCCGGGCAACGCCGCCTCCTCGACGAACTGCTCGGTGACGCCGACCTCACCGGCGACCAGGTGCGGATGCTGCAGCGCACCATCGCCGACTGCGGCGCCGTCGACGAGGTGGAGCGACTCATCGCCGAGAACACGGCCCGCGCGACGGCCGTGCTCGCCGATGCGCCGCTCAGCGGCGACGCCCGCACCGAGCTCGGGGCCCTCGCGACAGCGGTCACGCGCCGCACGAGCTGACCAGGGGCCCCACGAGCTTGACCGTGGGGCGCGACCGATCCGACTGGGCCGGCCCGAGCCGTCCGCGGTCGCGTCGAGGGGTCAGGCGAGCGCCTGCGCGACCCGACGCACTTCCGACTTGCGGCCCGCGCGGAGGGCCGCGATCGGCGTCGTGCCGAGGATGTCCTCCTCGCCCAGCAACCACTCGAGCGCGTCGTCGTCGCTGAACCCGGCATCCGCGAGCACGATGGCGGTGCCGTGCAGCTCGGGCACGGGTGCTCTGTCACGCAGGAACACGGCGGGCACCTTGAGCACCCCGTCGATGCGGGTCGCGAGCAGGTAGCGCTCGTCGATCAGTCGCCGGACTCGGCTCGGGGTCAACCCGAGGAGTTCGACGAGGTCGGGAACGGTCAGCCAGTCGGTCTGGTCGGCGTCGGTCACCCCACCAGCCTGCCAGACCCCGGCATCGGTCTGGAAGCGGCCGGCCCGAACGGATGCACGGTGAACACGTGCGAGCGGGCGGACTCGCGAGCAGGTTGTTGACTCCGCCTGACGCTTGTGCGAGGTTGGCCCCGGACGAGGAAGTCCGGCGCATCGGTGCAAGGGGGGACGATGACGAGCGATGGTGAGGGCTCCGGGCGTTCACGCCGTCTGCACGCGGACGCCCCCGTCGCCGGATTGGGTCGGCGTGGCATCCGGGCCGCACTCGGCGTGCCGCTGGTCGTCGCGAGCACGATCGCCGTGAACCTCGGCATCTCCCCGCCCGCCGAGGCGACGACGTCGAGCGCGAAGCGCCACGTCAAGCCGAAAGCGCACGGCTCCGGCGCCGCTATCGAGAGCACCCGCGTCGGGACGGCCGGGCCAGCGCCCGCCGAGTACATCGTTTCCGAGGGCGACACGGTGACCGGGATCGCCGAGCGCTTCGGCCTCGCCACCGCGGAGGTGCTCGCCGCCAACGGCCTGGGCTGGTCGAGCGTGATCTTCCTCGGCCAGCGGCTCGCGCTGCCCGGCGGCACGCACGCCGAGCCCGTTCCTCCCCCGCGCGTCGCGCCCGAGATCGCCCGGCACATCGTGGTCCAGGGCGACACCATCGGCGGGATCGCAGCGGACCACGGCCTCGACGTCGCGAGCGTGCTGAGTGCGAACGGGTTCGGACCGTCGAGCGTGATCTTCCCCGGGGAGGCGATCGTCCTGCCGTCCGCCGACCCGCAGACCGCCGCCGACACGTCCAGGTCCGAGCTCGGTTGACGATTGACGGTCCCGGTTGTGCGGCGGTGCGCCGAAGCATCCGTCGGTCACGAAGCCGTTGCGATCTGCCCGTTCCACGGCGTTTAGTCGGATTCCGGCATGCGCCACTTCGTACACTCGAAACGTGACCACCGCGCCGCCCGATCCGATGATCGGCCGTCTCGTCGACGGCCGGTATCAGGTGCGCTCGCGGATCGCCCGCGGGGGCATGGCCACCGTTTACCTCGCGACCGACCTCCGGCTCGAGCGTCGGGTCGCGATCAAGGTCATGCACGGCCACCTCGCGGACGACAACACGTTCAAGACGCGGTTCGTGCAGGAGGCGCGGTCTGCCGCTCGCCTCGCGCACCCGAACGTCGTGAACGTGTTCGACCAGGGGCAGGACTCCGACATGGCGTATCTCGTCATGGAGTACCTGCCGGGCATCACCTTGCGCGACCTGCTGAAGGACTACAAGAAGCTCACCCCCGAGCAGACCGTCGACATCATGGACGCCGTGCTGTCGGGCCTCGCCGCGGCGCACAGAGCCGGGATCGTGCACCGCGACCTCAAGCCCGAGAACGTGCTGCTGGCCGACGACGGCCGCATCAAGCTCGGCGACTTCGGCCTGGCACGCGCCGCCAGTGCCAATACCGCCACCGGGCAGGCGCTGCTCGGCACGATCGCGTACCTCTCCCCCGAGCTCGTCACGCGCGGCGTCGCCGACGCACGCAGCGACCTCTACGCGGTCGGCATCATGATGTACGAGATGCTCACCGGCGAACAGCCCTACGTGGGCGAGGCGCCGATGCAGATCGCCTACCAGCACGCCAACGACACCGTGCCGACCCCGAGCTCGAAGGACCCCTCCATCCCGTCCGAACTCGACGAACTCGTGCTCTGGGCGACCGCGCGCGACCCCGAGGAGCGACCCCACGACGCGGGGGCCATGCTCGATCGACTCCGTGAGGTCGAGGCCGATCTCCGCTCGCCTCGCCCCGCCGCGCGCACCCAGGCCACGATCATCATCCCGGACGCCGCCATGCCGATCGGCGCCGCCACGGCCGAGACCACGGTGCTGGGCGGCCCCGTGGCCGTCGCGGTCGCGGGGCCCGAGGCGCCCTTCGACGACGGCGACGGCACGTCCGCCCTCGTCGCGAGCGCCGAGCGGCGCAAACGACGCGGCTACTGGATCTTCGCCCTCGTACTGCTCGTCACCGCGCTCGCCGCGGGCACCGGCTGGTACTTCGGCGCCGGGCCGGGCGCGCTCGCGACCGTCCCCGAGACCTCGACCATGCTGCCCGACGACGCCCGCCAGGTGCTCGAGGACTCGGGCTTCCAGGTCGTCAACGGTGAGCGGTACGACCCACGAGTGCCCGGGGGCCAGGTGTCGGGCACCGACCCCGCCGCCGGGGAACAGGCACAGCGCGGCTCGGAGGTCACGATGTTCGTGTCACTCGGGCCGCAGAACATCCCGGTGCCCGACGTGGTCGGCAAGCCCGAGGCCGACGCGCGTGCTGCGCTCAGCCAGTTCACGGTTGCGGAGCAGAACGCCCAGCAGTTCTCGGCGGATGTCGCCGCCGGCTCGGTCGTCACCGTGCTCGACGCCGACGGCAACCCGGTCGGCGCGGACTATCCCGAGCTCGGTGGCCTCACACTCGTCGTCTCCGTCGGAGCGGTACCACCGGTCGAGGGACTTCCCGTCGGCGAGGCCGAGGCGAAGCTCGAAGGAGCGGGCCTCAAGGTCGAGTACGACGACGCGGTCTTCGACAACGCGGTGCCCGCCGACCACGTGAAGACCGCCACGTGGACCGAGGACCCGATGCGGCCCGGCTCCGTCGTGGTGCTCACGGTGTCGAAGGGGCCGGACCTCGTCGACGTCCCGAACGTCGTCGGCAAGAACATGGTCGAGGCCATCGATGAACTCGAAGCGGCCGGCTTCAAGGTCAGCTATGAGCTGCCCGACCTCTTCCTCCCCGTCGCGACGGTGACCGCTCAGGATCCGGCCGAGGGCCGAGCCGAGCGCAACAGCACCATCCGGCTCGTCGGTTCGCTCACGTTGTAGTCAGCGCGCGGTGAGCTCCTCGGCCACGAGGAACGCGAGCTCGAGCGACTGCATGTGGTTCAGGCGCGGATCGCAGAGCGACTCGTAGCGCGTGGCGAGCGTCTGTTCGTCGATGTGCTCCGAGCCGCCGAGGCACTCGGTCACGTCGTCGCCGGTGAGTTCGACATGGATGCCGCCCGGGTAGGTGCCGACGGCGCGGTGCGCCTCGAAGAAACCGCGCACCTCGTCGACCACGTCGTCGAAGCGCCGGGTCTTGTAGCCGTTCGGCGTCGTGATGCCGTTGCCATGCATCGGGTCCGTGACCCAGAGCGGGTTCGCGTCGCTGCGCTGGATCGCCTCGAGCAGCGGCGGCAGCGCGTCGCGGATCTTCCCGGCGCCCATGCGCGTGATGAACGTGAGCCGGCCGGGCTCGCGGTGCGGATCGAGCTTCTCGACGAGCTCGAGCAACGTCTCGGGCGTCGTGGCAGGGCCGAGCTTCACGCCGATCGGGTTGCGCACCCGCGACAGGAAGTCGACGTGCGCGCCGTCGAGGTCGCGGGTGCGCTCGCCGATCCAGATGAAGTGCGCCGACGTGTCGTACGGGGTGCCGGTGCGTGAGTCGATACGCGTCATCGGGCGCTCGTAGTCCATGAGCAGGCCCTCGTGACCGGTGTAGAACTCGGTGTGCTTGAGCGCCTCGAAGTCGGCGCCGCACGCCTCCATGAACTTGATGGCACGGTCGATCTCGCGGGCGAGGGACTCGTAGCGCGCGTTCGCCGGATTCACCGAGAAGCCCTGGTTCCACGAGTGCACCTGTCGAAGGTCGGCGAACCCGCCCTGCGTGAACGCGCGGATGAGGTTCAACGTCGACGCGGCCATGTGGTAGCCGCGCACCAACCGGGCGGGGTCGGCCTGTCGCGACTCGGGCGTGAAGTCGTAGCCGTTGACGATGTCGCCGCGGTAGGCGGGCAGCGTGACGGCACCCCGGGTCTCGGTGTCGCTCGACCGGGGCTTGGCGAACTGGCCGGCCATGCGGCCCATCTTCACCACCGGCATCGAGGCGCCGTAGGTGAGCACGACCGCCATCTGGAGCACGGTCTTCACCCGATTGCGGATCTGGTCGGCGGTGGCGCCGGCGAAGGTCTCGGCGCAGTCGCCGCCCTGCAACAGGAAGGCCTCGCCGCGCGACGCGGCCGCCAGCCGGGTGCGCAGCATGTCGACCTCGCCGGCGAAGACGAGCGGGGGCAGGGTGGCGAGTTCGGCGGATGCCGCGTACGCGGCATCGGGGTCGGGCCACTGGGGCTGCTGCTTGATCGGCAGCGTGCGCCAATAGTCGAGGCCGTCGATCACGGAGGGATCTGCGTTGACGACCGGCTCGACGAGCTGTACCACTGGACTGTCCTGGGGGCTTGGGGCGCAATGCGCCGGGAATGGGAACTCGGCGCGCACGTCGCGCCGCCGCCTCTGCGAGCCTACCGCGATTGCGTGGCCCGCTGCTCCCGCACGGAGCTGGCGTACACGTCGACGTACTCCTGCCTGCTGAGCGCGCGGAGCTCGTAGACGAGCTCGTCCGTGACCGAGCGCAACACGAAGCGGTCGCCCTCCATGCCCCGGAACCGCGTGAAGTCGAGCGGCTCGCCGAAGATGATGCCGATGCGGCGCACCTTGGGCAGGCGCGTCCCGATCGGCATGACCTCCTCGGTGCCGATCATGGCGACGGGGATGACGGGGACGCCCGCCTCGAGCACCGTGCGGGCAACACCCGTGCGACCGCGGTAGAGCCGCGCATCGGGGCTGCGGGTGCCCTCGGGGTAGATCCCGAGGACGCCGCCCTCGTTGAGCACTCGTAGGCCGGACTGGAGCGAGGCCTCGGACGCCTTGCCTCCCGAGCGGTCGATCGGCAGCTGGCCGGATGCCTCGAAGAACATCCGGGTGGCCCAGCCCTTGAGGCCCTTGCCCGTGAAGTACTCGCTCTTGGCGAGGAAGACCACGCGGCGGTCGACGATGAGCGGCAGGAAGATCGAGTCGATGAACGAGAGGTGGTTGGATGCCAGGACCACCGCGCCCTCTTTGGGCACGTTCTCCAGCCCCACCACCCACGGCCGGAAGAGCGCCAGCAGGATCGGGCCGACCACGACGTGCTTCATGATCCAATAGAACATCGCGGTCCTCCCTCCTTTGCGACGCCTCAGCCTATCGCCGCACGGCTCAGGCGTGATCCTCCACCCATACGCGGGCCAGGTCGGCCGCGCCGACCACGCCGGCGTCGTTGACGAGCTCGGCGATCACGAAGTCGGGTTCCGGGTGGTACCCGCGCGCCGGCAGGTGCTCGAGAAACGACTCGCGCACCGGACCGAGCAGCAACTCCCCCGCGACCGCGACACCCCCGCCGAAGACGAAGCGCTGGGGATCGAGCACGGCGGACAGCGAGGCGGCCGCTTGGCCGAGCCAATGCCCGAGCTGGCGAAGGGCGGCGACTGCACCCGGATCCTCCTGCTCGATGAGCGTGCCCACGACGCGTCCGCCGAGTGCGCCATCCCGGGCGCGGGCCTCGGCGAGGGCCTGGCCGATCCCGCCCGCGTCGGCGATCTCGTTCGCGATGCGAAGCAATGCGCGGCCCGAGCCGTATTGCTCGAGGCATCCGTGCTGCCCGCAGCCGCAGGCTACGCCGTTCGGCACCACACGGAGGTGCCCGAGTTCGGCGCCTGCGCCGAAGCCGCCGCGGAAGAGGCGGTCGCCCGCGATGATCGCGCCGCCGACGCCCGTGCCGATCGTGAGCATGACCATGTCGCTCACGAGGCGCCCGGCGCCGAAGCGGAACTCCGCCCAGCCCGCGGCATTCGCGTCATTGTCGACGATGACCGCCGTGCCCACCCTGGCCTCGAGCTTCTCGCGGAACGGCTCGTTGCGCCAATGGATGTTCGGTGCGTAGTACACGGTGGACTGCGCTGCGTCGATGAACCCGGCAGCCGCGACTCCCACGGCGGCGGGAGCGCCCTCCGCGGAGAGCGACTCGATCATCGTGACGACCGCGTCCTCCAGCGTCGCCGGATCACCAGCCGGCGTCGGGACGCGCTCGCTGCGCACGATCGTTCCGAACTCGTCGACGACCGCGCCGGCGATCTTCGTGCCGCCGATGTCGATACCGATCGCATGAACCATGCAGAACGCCTTTCGAGAGGGGCGGGCCGAGTGATGCAAGGTTCATGGCCGCGCGGCAACCACTAGAGTGTAATCGACACCCCACAGCCGAGGTTCGCGCGCCGCCCGCTCGACCCCACCGGTGCCGAAGGAGCTACCGTGATCCAGTTCGAATCCCCCGCCATCGTCGCGGCCGACCCCGACGCCAACACCACCGATCTCCTCGTCCAGCGCGTCGCCGCCACGCCCGACTCGGTGCTGTTCTCCCTTCCCACCGCCGATGGCGGCTGGTCGCCGGTCACGACCAGGGAGTTCTACGACCAGGTGATCGCGCTCGCCAAGGGCCTCGTCGCCGCGGGCATCCAGCCCGGCGACAAGATCGGCCTCATGTGCAAGACGCGCTACGAGTGGACGCTCATCGACTTCGCGACCTGGTTCGCAGGCGCGGTGCTCGTGCCGATCTACGAGACGAGCTCGCCCGCACAGGTGAAGTGGAATCTCGGCGACTCCGGTTCGATCGCCGTGATCGTGGAGACCCCCGACCACTTCGCGCGCTTCGACGAGGTGCACCCCGAGCTGCCCGCCATCCGCAACGTGTGGCAGGTCGACCTCGGCGACCTCGAGAAGCTCGCCGCGGCGGGCACCGGCGTCTCCGACGAGGAGATCGAGCGCCGCCGCAACCTCGCGGTCGGCTCCGACATCGCCACGCTCATCTACACCTCGGGCTCCACCGGCAGGCCGAAGGGCTGCGTCCTCACGCACTCGAACTTCGTGGAGACGTCCCGCAACGCGGCGGTCGCTCTCGAGGAGGTCGTGCTCGATCCCGACGGCGCTTCGACCCTCCTCTTCATCACGACCGCACACGTGTTCGCTCGCTTCATCGCCGTGCTGAGCGTGCACGCCGGCGTGCGGGTCGGGCACCAGCCCGACACCAAGCAGCTGCTGCCGAGCCTCGGCAGCTTCAAGCCGACCTTCCTGCTCGCGGTTCCCCGCGTGTTCGAGAAGGTCTACAACGTCTCCGAGCAGAAGGCCGAGGCGGGCGGCAAGGGCAAGATCTTCCGCAGCGCTGCCGACACCGCCGTCGCCTACTCGATGGCGAAGGAGTCGGGCAACGTCCCCCTCGGACTGAGGCTCCGCTTCCTGCTGTTCGACCGGCTCGTGTACTCGAAGCTCCGTCACGCGATGGGCGGCAACGTCAAGTACGCGGTGTCGGGATCGGCCCCGCTCGGCCCGCGCCTCGGCCACTTCTACCACGCCCTCGGCATCACGATCCTCGAGGGCTACGGCCTCACGGAGACCACGGCGCCCGCAACGGTGAACCTCCCCTCGAAGTCGAAGATCGGCACGGTCGGGCCCGCGCTGCCAGGCGTCTCCGTGCGTACCGCCGACGACGGCGAGATCGAGGTCAAGGGCGTCAATGTCTTCAAGGAGTACTGGCGGAACCCCGAGGCCACAGCCGAGGCGTTCGACGGCGAGTGGTTCAAGACGGGCGACCTCGGCACGTTCGACAGTGACGGCTTCCTTTCGATCACCGGCCGGAAGAAGGAGATCATCGTCACCGCCGGTGGCAAGAACGTCGCCCCGGCCGCGCTCGAGGATCCGATCCGCGCGAATCCGCTCGTCGCCCAGGTCGTCGTCGTCGGCGACAAGAAGCCGTTCATCTCGGCCCTCATCACCCTCGATCCCGAGATGCTCCCGGTATGGCTGAACAACAACGACGAGGACGCGGGCATGAGCCTCGAGGAGGCGTGCGCGAATGCAGCCGTCCTCGCCGAGGTGCAGCGGGCCATCGACGCGACCAACGAGCACGTCTCTCGCGCCGAGTCGATCCGCAAGTTCACCATCCTCCCCACCGAGTTCACCGAGGCGAGCGGACATCTCACGCCGAAGCTCAGCATCAAGCGCACCGTCATCCTCGAGGACTTCTCGGTGCACATCGAGTCGATGTACTCGGGTGCGCCTGCGACCGAGGGCACGTCGATCGTGCACTGAGCCCTCTGTGGCGAACGGCCCCGGCGCGAGCTCGGGGCCGTTCTCATGCCCGCGGACTCATCGCGCCGCGCGGACTCTCATGCCCGCGGACTCGCATGCCCGGGATGGCACAGGCGACGCCCGCGGGTCAGCGGTCAGAACCAGTCCGACTCGCGCACCTCCTTCATCGCGACCCGCCGTTCGTCCTTCTCGAGGCGGTCGAGGTAGAGGATCCCGTCGAGGTGGTCGGTCTCGTGCTGCAACGCCTGGGCCATGAGCCCGCTGCCCGACAGCTCGATCGCATTGCCGTCGAGGTCGATGCCGCGCACGCGGGCGAACGGATGCCGCGGCGTCTTGTGCCACAGGCCCGGCACCGAAAGGCAGCCCTCGTCGATCAGCTCGCGCTCCCCCGTGAGCTCGATGATCACCGGGTTCAGGATGTACCCGACCTCGCCGTCGACGTTGTAGCTGAACGCGCGCACATTGACGCCGATCTGCGACGCGGCCACACCCGCCCGGCCGGGGAGTCTCACGCTGTCGACGAGGTCCGTGACGAGCGCGCGAACGCCATCATCGATCTGTTCGACGGGGGCGGAGACGGTTTTCAGGACAGGGTCGCCGAACAGGCGAATGGGACGTTCCGGCAATTGCGCTCCGATCAGTGCCCGCGGTCCACGGGCAGGCCTTCCACGACGATCGCCGCGAGCTCGCGCGCCGCATGCCGCGTGATGGGACGCAGGTCGTCCCAGTGCACGACGGATCCGGCGGCGAGCTGCGGGTCGTACGGGATGCGCACGATCTCGCGCACGCGCGACGCGAAGTGAGCCTCGATCTCGTCGACCTTGACGAGATGTGTGCCCTGCGTCGCGAGGTTGATCGCCACGACCGCGTTCCGGACCAGCTCGCCGTAGCCGTTCGCGTCGAGCCACGTCAGCGTCTCGGACGCGAGGCGTGCCTCGTCGACGCTGCCGCCCGACACGATGACGACCGCGTCGGCGCGCTGCAGCGTGGCCCGCATCACGGCGTGCACGATGCCGGTGCCGCAATCGGTGAGGACGAGTGAGTAGTAGCGCGCGGCGAGCGCTGCGACGACGTTGTAGTCGTTGTCGTCGAACGCCTCGGAGAGCGTGGGATCGGTGTCCGAGGCCAGGATGTCCAGTCGCGTCTCATCGCGCGACACGTAGGACGAGAAGTCCGTGTACCCGCCGATCGACGGTGCCTTGGTGACGACGTCGCGCACGGTCTCGCGCGTCTGCCGGTCGACCCGCTCCGCGAGCGTGCCGCGGTCGGGATTGGCATCGATGGCGATGATGCGGTCCTCGCGTGCATCGGCGAGGGCCATGCCGAGGAGCGTGGTGATGGTCGTCTTGCCGACACCGCCCTTGCGGGTGAGTATCGGGACGAACCGCGCACCGCCGTCGAACCGCTTCTGGATGCGCGTGGTCTGGGCCTTGTAGGCGCGAGCCTTGGCGGAGTCGCCGAGGTTGATGAGATGCAGGGAGGCTTCGTACACCAACCGGTTGAATCCGCCGTGCGGGGCGGGCCGGGTCGCACGGCTCAGGTCGATGAGGCGGTCGGCGGTGAGCGACTCCGACGGCTCCGGCGCCTCGACCGGCGCAAGCTCGTCGCTCGGTACCTCGACCACCGCGACGTGGCTGCCGGTGTCCGTGCTGACGCGCTCACGGCGGAGCTTCGACGCACCGGATGCCAGGAGGGCGCTGTAGGGCGAGGCGTCACGCCGATACGAGCTCCGGTAGCCGCCGGACACGCCCGGCGTCACCAGCTCGACCGAGGTCGTGGGCGGACCGCCGTCGACGACCGCCCCCGGGTTGACGGCGACGTCGTCGATGGCCACCGCGACCTCGTCTTCGGGCATCTCGGGCCGCGGCGAGGGCGGAAGGTCGACGCGGAGGTTCAGGCTGTCGGGCAGCGAGTCGGGCGCGTGGGCGCCGCTCGACGCCCCGAGGCGGCCGC
Source organism: uncultured Actinomycetota bacterium (assembly GCA_963764435.1). Lineage (GTDB taxonomy): Bacteria > Actinomycetota > Actinomycetes > Actinomycetales > Microbacteriaceae > Agromyces. Next base: position 897,245 of record CAVXSL010000001.1, read on the forward strand.
GGCCTGTCCACTGCGTGCTTCCGCCGGTCAGCCGGCGCGTGGTGGGCTCGTCATCGTCCCTATCGTCGGACACCGATACCCCTCCTCATCAGTGCGAACACAATGGACAGCCTAGCGTGGGCGCACGACGACGAGGAGATCGCCCGCCTCGACCTGCTGGGTCTTCGGGATCGCGACGCGCTCGACCACCCCGACGATCGGCGACGTGATGGCGGCCTCCATCTTCATCGCCTCGATCGACGCGACACCCTGGCCGGCCGCCACCTCGGCACCCGGCTCCACGTGCAACGTGACGACACCCGAGAACGGCGCGGCCACATGGCCCGGCATCGAGGCATCCGCCTTCTCGGCGGTGCGCGACTCCACGACGATGCCGCGATCGCGTACGAACACAGGCCGGAGCTGGCCGTTGAGGATCGTCATGACCGTGCGCATTCCCTTGTCGTCGGCCTCGCCGATCGCCTCGAGACCTGCATAGAGCCGCACGCCCTTGTCGATCTCGACCACGTGCTCGGAGCCCTGCCGGAGCCCGTACAGGTAGTCGGACGTGTCGACGACCGAGAGGTCGCCGAACAGCTCGCGGATCTGCTCGTACTGGCGGGTCGGGGCCGGGAACAACAGCGTGTTGAGCGTGGCCCGACGGGTTGCACTGTCGGCCTCGAGCGCGGTACGCTGCTCGGTTGTCAGCTCGGTGACGCCGATGCGGACATCCCTTCCCGCGAGGACCTTGGTGCGGAACGGCTCGGGCCATCCACCCGGCAGGTCGCCGAGTTCACCGGCCATGAAGCCGACCACCGAGTCGGGCACGTCGTACCTCTCGGGATGCTCCGCGAAGTCGGCCGGATCGGCCTTCACCGCGGCGAGGTGCAAGGCGAGGTCGCCCACGACCTTCGACGACGGCGTGACCTTCGGCACGCGGCCGAGGATCTCGTTCGCGGCAGCGTACATGTCCTCGATGAGCTCGAAATCGTCGGCGAGCCCGAGGGCGATGGCCTGCTGCCGAAGGTTCGACAACTGGCCACCGGGGATCTCATGGTGGTACACGCGGCCGGTGGGACCGGGCAGGCCGGACTCGAAGGGCTTGTAGAGCCGGCGCACCGCCTCCCAGTAGGGTTCGAGGTCGGCGACCGCCTGCAGCGAGATGCCCGTGTCGCGCTCGGTGTGCGCGAGCGCCGCGACGAGGGACGACGCCGACGGCTGGCTCGTGGTGCCCGCCATGGGAGCACTCGCCACGTCGACCGCGTCGACGCCTGCGTCGCTCGCGGCGAGGAGGGTCGCCAGTTGGCCGCCCGCGGTGTCGTGGGTGTGCAGGTGCACGGGAAGATCGAAGCGCTCGCGCAGAGCCGTCACGAGCCTCGCAGCAGCAGCGGGGCGGAGCAGGCCGGCCATGTCCTTGATGGCCAGGATGTGCGCCCCCGCGCCAACCATCTCGTCGGCAAGGCGGAGGTAGTAGTCGAGGGTGTAGAGCTCCTCGGCGGGGTCGAGGAGGTCGCCCGTATAGCAGAGGGCCACCTCGGCGACCGCATGCGAGGTCTCGAGCACCGCGTCGATCGCGGGACGCATCTGGTCGACGTCATTCAGCGCGTCGAAGATGCGGAAGATGTCGATCCCGGTCGCGGCGGCCTCGCGGATGAACGCCTCGGTCACCTCGGTGGGGTACGGCGTGTACCCGACCGTGTTGCGTCCACGCAGGAGCATCTGGATGTTGATGTTCGGAAGGGCCTCGCGAAGGGCGGCGAGGCGGTCCCACGGGTCCTCGCCGAGGAATCGGAGGGCCACATCGTAGGTGGCGCCGCCCCATGCCTCCACGGAGAGCAGCTGGGGCGTCATCCGCGCGACGTACGGTGCGACTGCGACGAGGTCCTTGGTGCGAACCCGGGTGGCGAGCAGCGACTGGTGCGCATCGCGGAACGTGGTCTCGGTGACCGCGAGCGGGGTCTGCGCGCGCAGCGCTGCCGAGAAGCCGACCGGTCCGAGCTCGAGCAGCCGCTGGCGGGATCCGGCGGGGGGAGGCGCCGACAGGTCCAGCTCGGGCAGCTTCTCGACCGGGTGGACGGCCGTCGGCGCGGGCCCGTTCGGCTGGTTGACCGTGACATCCGCGAGCCAGTTGAGGATCTTCGTGCCGCGGTCCTTGGACACCCGACCGCGCACCAACTGCGGGCCGCTCGTCGATGAACGACGTGCTGAGGTCGCCGGCGATGAAGGCCGGGTCCTCGAGCACCGCCTGGAGGAACGAGATGTTCGTGGAGACGCCGCGGATACGGAACTCGGCGAGCGCGCGCTTGGCGCGCGCGACCGCGGCCGGGTAGTCGCGTCCCCGGCAGGTCAGCTTCGCCAGCATCGAGTCGAAGTGGGGGCTGATCTGGGCGCCCGGGTTCACGGTGCCGCCGTCGAGGCGGATGCCGGCGCCGCCCGGCGACCGGTAGGTGGTGATCTTGCCCGTGTCGGGGCGGAACGCGGCGCTCGGGTCCTCGGTCGTGATCCGGCACTGCAGCGCGGCGCCGCGGAGTCGGATGGCCTCCTGCTGGAGTCCCAGTTCGACGAGCGACTCCCCCGCGGCGATGCGCATCTGCGAGACCACGAGGTCGACGTCGGTGACCTCTTCGGTGACCGTGTGCTCGACCTGGATGCGCGGGTTCATCTCGATGAACACGTGCTGCCCTGCGCGCTCGCCCGCGGTGTCGAGCAGGAACTCGACGGTGCCCGCGTTCACGTAGCCGATCGACCTGGCGAAGGCGATCGCGTCGCGGTAGAGGGCCTGACGCACGTCGTCGGAGAGGTTGGGCGCGGGCGCGATCTCGATGACCTTCTGGTGCCGCCGCTGCACCGAGCAGTCGCGCTCGAAGAGGTGGACCGTCTCGCCCGAGGCATCCGCGAGCACCTGCACCTCGATGTGCCGAGGACGAAGCACCGCCTGCTCGAGGAACATCGTGGGGTCGCCGAATGCGCTGTCGGCCTCACGCATCGCCTCTTCGAGCGCGGGGCGCAGCTCGTCCTTCGAGTTGACGCGGCGCATCCCGCGACCGCCGCCACCCGCGACCGCCTTCGCGAAGATCGGGAAACCGACCTCGTCGGCCTGGGCGACGAGGGTCTCGACGTCGCGCGACGGCGGTGTGGACTTCAGCACCGGCACACCGGCGGCGATCGCGTACTCCTTGGCAGTGACCTTGTTGCCGGCCATCTCGAGCACGTGCTTCGGCGGCCCGATGAAGGTGATGCCTGCCTCGACCGCCGCCTGCGCGAGCTCGGGATTCTCCGAGAGGAAACCGTAACCGGGGTAGATCGCGTCGGCGCCCGACTCCTTCGCGACGCGGATGATCTCGGACACGTCGAGGTACGCCCGAACCGGATGCCCCGGCTCGCCGATCTGGTAGGCCTCGTCCGCCTTCAGGCGGTGCAACGAATTGCGATCCTCGAACGGGTACACCGCGACCGTCTTGGCTCCGAGCTCGACGGCCGCACGAAACGCCCGGATGGCGATCTCCCCGCGATTGGCTACCAGGATCTTCGTGAACATGCAGGGGGCCTTTCCGACACGGGTTTCCGCACAGCGAACATTTAGGTATCGCCCGACGACTAAAGGTAACGTATCTGTTCGTGCACGTACTCAGCGTCAGTTCCCTCAAAGGCGGTGTCGGCAAGACCACTGTCACCCTCGGTCTGGCGTCCGCGGCCTTCGCGCGAGGGGTCCGCACGCTGGTCGTCGATCTCGACCCCCAGTCCGACGTGTCGACCGGCATGGACATCCAGATGGGTGGTCATCTCAACGTCGCCGACGTCCTCGCGTCGCCCAAGGAGAAGATCGTGCGATCTGCGATCGCGCCGAGCGGTTGGACACGCTCGAACCCGAACTCGACCATCGACGTGATGATCGGCAGCCCCTCGGCGATCAACTACGACGGCCCGCACCCGTCGATCCGCGACATCTGGAAGCTCGAAGAGGCACTCGCGAACGTCGAGGCCGATTACGAGCTCGTCCTCATCGACTGCGCCCCATCGCTGAACGCCCTCACGCGCACCGCGTGGGCGGCCAGCGACCGCGTCGGGGTCGTCACTGAGCCCGGCCTGTTCTCGGTCGCCGCCGCCGACCGCGCCCTGCGCGCGATCGAGGAGATCCGACGCGGCCTCTCTCCTCGGCTCCAGCCGCTCGGCATCATCGTGAACCGGGCGCGCGTGCAGTCCCTCGAGCACCAGTTCCGCATCAAGGAGCTGCGCGACATGTTCGGCCCGCTCGTGCTCTCGCCGCAGCTGCCCGAACGCACCTCGCTGCAGCAGGCGCAGGGTGCCGCGAAGCCGCTGCACATGTGGCCCGGTGAGAGCGCAGAAGAGATGTCCCGCCACTTCGACCAGCTGCTCGACCGCGTGCTGCGCACCGCGCGCATCGCCGACTACCCTGGCGGGGCCGCCCCGTACGAGCTGGAGTCGCGCGCCATCTGACGTCGTGCGCGGCGCGCGCATCGCAGCGCGCCGGAGGGCGTGCACAACGCCGGTTGGGCGCAGCCGGTGCAGGCCGGCCCGCTCCGCTCAGGAGATCCTGCGGCTGCGCGCGCCGCGACGGGCGGCGAGCTCGTCCATCGGGTCGGCGGGCTCGGTGTCGAGCTCGACGAGGGTCGACTCGACCTCGCGCAGGACCTTGCCGACCGCGATGCCGAACACACCCTGACCCCGGTTCACGAGGTCGATGACCTCGTCGTCCGACGTGCAGAGGTAGACGCTCGCGCCGTCGCTCATGAGGGTCGTCTGGGCGAGGTCCTCCACGCCCGCCTCGCGCAGCTGGATGACGGCCGTGCGGATCTGCTGCAGCGAGATGCCCGTGTCGAGCAGCCGCTTCACGAGCTTCAGCACCAGGATGTCGCGGAAGCCGTAGAGGCGCTGCGAACCCGACCCCGCCGCACCTCGAACGGTGGGTTCGACGAGCTGCGTACGCGCCCAGTAGTCGAGCTGCCGATAGCTGATGCCGGCGGCCCGCGCCGCCACGGCGCCACGATATCCGACGGCATCGTCGTGCTCGGGCATACCGTCGGTGAAGAGCAGGCTGAGGTCGTAGCGAGACGATTCACTCCGGTCGAGCTCGCTCATCCGATCGACCCCTCACTCTCACGCCCGCACCCCGACGGCACGCCTCCCACGCTACTCACGGGGAGGGCCGCGGCCAAACACATCGGGCCGAACGTCACGGCGTGTCGCGGTCAGCGCGCCAGCCGAGCGAGAGCGGCTCGAACGACCGCGGCGTGCACGGTCTCGAGCTGGTCGGCGAGTTCCTGTGCACGCTCGGCGGCACGAGCCTTGCCCGCGGCATCCGGCCGCTTGGATGGGGCGATGGCCCGTTCCACGAGGGCCGCCTCGCGCTCGGCGGCGGCGCGCAGCCCGCGCAGGTGACGCGGCTCGATGCCGACGGCGCGGAGCGCGGCCAGCGCCTGCAACACGTTGAGTGCATCATCGCCGTACTGCTCGGCCGCGGACAGCAGCGACGCTGCGATCGCCTCATCGAGCAGTGTCCGGGTGGCTCCCGCAGCCTCCACCAGCTCGTCACGACGATAGCGTCGCGCCCCCGCGAGGAACGACGCAGCGCTCGAGGCGCCGGGAAGTGCCGGCGTGTCGCCGGCCTCGATCGCCTCGAGGTGCGCACGGATCACCTTGAGCGGGAGGTACTGGTCGCGCTGCATCGACAGCACGACCGTGATGCGCTCCACATCGGCGTCGGAGAACTTGCGATACCCCGCGGCGGTGCGCGCGGGCGACACCAGCCGTTGTTCCTCGAGGAAGCGCAGCTTCGAAGGTGTCAACTCCGGGAATTCGGGCTGAAGCATCGCGAGAACCTGGCCGATGCCGTGCAGCCGGCCCTGACCGCTCGCGTGGATGGAGGGGGCGGTGCCCGGCACTAGCCGCTCGCCACCGGCGCCAGGTCGCGTCGTGAGGCGTAGAAGGTGAGCCGGAACTTGCCGATCTGCACTTCAGCGCCATCGGTGAGCAGCGCGGTGTCGATCCGCACTCCATCGAAGTAGGTGCCGTTGAGGGACGAGAGGTCCTTCACCTCGAAGGCGGTGCGGTGGCGGAGGAACTCCGCGTGGCGGCGCGACACGGTGACGTCGTCGAGGAAGATGTCGGCGTCGGGGTGTCGGCCGACTGTCGTGACATCGCTGTCGAGCAGGAACCGGGCTCCGCTGTTGGGACCACGTCGCACGATGAGCAACGCCGAACCCGAGGGCAGGGCGGCGATCGCCTCCTGCTCCTCGGCGGTGATGTCGCTGTCGACGGCTGACAGCTGCGCGGCCGCCTCTCGGCTGAAGCCCATCGTCGTATCGGTGCTGTCGTCTCCGATCACACGGTTCGCCTTCGTGGTCGGAGACTCGTCGGTCGGAGACTTGTCGTCTTCGTCCTCCGCACCAGCCCGAGTGAAGTCTTCTTCCGCCACGGCTAACCTCCCGGCTCCAGCGTATCCGATCAGGAGTGGTCCGCCGCACGAGCCATGCGGATGACACGAACGGTCTCGATCGCGTAGATGATGCCTGCCCACCAGTACAGGAACGCGCCCCAGATCGTGATCGCCCAGCCCACGGGTTCGCTCACCGGTTCGACCGCCGGGACGGCGATGCCGAGCATGATGACCGGCAGGCCGAAGAAGAGGGCGAACGTGGCGACCTTGCCGAGCTGGTGCACCGGCAGGGGCCCGTAACCGTGGTTCGCCAGCACCACGCCGAGCACGAGGAGGAACGCGTCGCGGGCGATGATCACCACGACGATCCACCAGGGCACCAGGTCGTTCGCGGCGAGGCCCACGAGCGCCGCGAAGATGTAGAGGCGGTCGGCCGCGGGGTCCAGCAGCTGGCCGAGGCGCGTGACCTGACCGAGGCGCCGGGCGAGGAAGCCGTCGAGGAGGTCGGTGAGGCCCGCGACGACGAGTACCGCGAGGGCCGCGATGTAGTCTTCCAGCACGACCAACGCCAGGAACACGGGCACGAGCGCAAGGCGCAGCATGCTCAGCACGTTGGGGATCGTCCAGATCCTCGTGCCCACCGCCCCCGTGCTGTCCCGGCCCACGGTGCGATCCTAGCGACCCCTAGAATGCCGCCATGGGTCCCCTGCTCGTATGCCTCGTCATCTGCGCGGCCGTGGCGGCGACGACGTGGATCGCGTCACTGGTCACTCGCGAGTACTCGTGGGTGGACCGTGTCTGGTCGGTCGTTCCAGTGGTCTACGTGTGGGTGTTCGCGGGATGGAGCGAGCTCGACCCGCGGCTCGTGCTCATGGCCGTGCTCGTGACGCTGTGGGGCATCCGGCTCACCTCCAACTTCGCTCGGAAGGGCGGCTATCGCCCGGGGGGCGAGGACTACCGATGGGCTGTCCTTCGCGTCAGGATGGCACCCCGGCAGTTCCAGTTCTTCAACCTGTTCTTCATCTCGATCTACCAGAACGCGCTCCTCCTTCTCATCTGCCTGCCGGCCGCCACGGTCTACGAGGCTGCGGGATCCCCGCTCGGCGTGTGGGACGTCGTGCTCGCGGTCGTGTTCCTCTCCGCCCTCGTCGGCGAGGCGATCGCCGACCAGCAGCAATGGGCGTTCCACCGATGGAAGGCCGCGGAGCTTGCTGCGGGGCGCACGGCGGCGCCCGGGTTCCTGCAGGCGGGCCTCTTCCGGGTGTCGCGGCATCCGAACTTCTTCTTCGAGCAGGCGCAGTGGTGGGTGTTCTACGGGTTCGCCGTCGCGGCGACGGGCGTCTGGCTGCATTGGACGATCGCGGGCGCCGTGCTGCTCTCGCTGCTCTTCGTCGGTTCGACCGCCTTCACGGAGTCGATCTCGAGATCGAAGTATCCCGAGTACGACGCATACCGGGCGCGCACGTCGCCGCTCGTGCCGTGGTTCCCGCGGTCGCATCGCACGGCGAGCCGACGCACCGCCTGACTCATGGCACTCAGAGACGGGAGCGCAGGATCGGCCACGATTCGGCGAAGCGCGGATGCAGCGGCAGGTCGTCGACGTCGTCGACGGGCACCCACCGCAGCGCGATACTCTCGGGGTCACTCAGGACCGGAATGAAGCGGTCGGACGCATCGGCGACCACGGTCGTGTACGACCAGTAGCCCAGGTCGAGCACGGAGGTGAATCGCACGCTGAGGCTGTCGGCAGGTACGCCGGCCTCCTCGGCCGCCTCGCGCACCGCGGCGTCGACGGCGCTCTCGCCCTCGTGCCGCGCTCCGCCGGGCATGCCCCAGGTGCCGCCGAAGTGGCTCCATGCCGCGCGATGCTGCAGGAGCACCTCGAACTCGGGACTGACGACGAGCAGGCCGGCGGCACCGAACCGACCCCAGTACCGAGTCCCATCCGGTCCCTCGACCCATGCGTCGCCGCTCGCCCTGCTCATGAGTCCAGCATGGTGCACGCGGTCGGGCCCGGCTCCCTCATGCCGGTGGCGCGGCGGTCTCCTCGGGAGCGTCGTCGAGGATCCCGCAGAGCCGGTCGAGGAAGTCGACGACGACGGCGCGCTGATCGGGGTCCAACGAGCCGGCGAGGCGCAGCATCCGCTCGTGCATGGGCCCGAGCGCGTGTCGAAGGCGCCCGTGAGCACCCGGGAGCGTGCTGAGGAGCAGGACGCGCCGGTCCGACGGATGCGCCGAACGTTCGATATAGCCGCCTGCGACGAGTCGCGCGACGAGCTTCACGGTGGCCGCGGTGGTGATGCCCAGGGCCCGGGCGAGGCCCGCACTCGTGGCGGGCCGGCCGTTGCCCTCCTCGCGGATGATCCACCTCAGCGCGGCGAGGTCGGTGTCGCCCATGTCCATGTCGTCGCGCGTGCGACGCCGCATGGCCGCCTCCGCGACCCGGTGGCGACGGACCGCCTCCAGCAGCGAGATCACCGACGGGTCGGCGAGGTGATACCAGTAGTGCTCGCCATTCCGACGTTCGGTTGTTCCCTTCGGCATACGGTGATGCTATCGTTCATTTCACTAACTTGGTTAGCGTTTAATTCCGGAGGCACCATGTCCCAGATCATCGAAGCCGTGGAGGACGAGGTCGTGCTCCTCGACGAGGAGGGCCTGCCCATCGGCCGCGCCCCGAAGAGCGCGGCGCACGGTCCCGACACCGCATTGCACCTCGCGTTCTCGTGCCATGTGGTCAATGCGTTCGACGAGGTGCTCGTGACGCGGCGCTCCCTCGACAAGCAGGCATGGCCGGGCGTCTGGTCCAATTCCTTCTGCGGCCATCCGAAGCCGGCGGAGTCGCTGCCCGCCGCCGTTCGCCGGCGCGCCGAGTTCGAGCTCGGGATCGAGCTCTTCGAGGTGGAACTCGCCCTGCCGCTGTTCCGGTACCGGGCGACGGACGCGAATGGAACGGTGGAGAACGAGCTCTGCCCCGTGTACCTCGCATCGACGAGCGACGAGCCCGACCCGAATCCCCGGGAGATCGCCGAGTACCGCTGGATCCCGCCACGGCGCCTCGCCCAGGTGGTCGAGGCCGCTCCGTGGGCATTCAGCCCGTGGCTCGTACTCCAGGCGCGTGAGCTGGAGCTCTTCCGTGGCTGACCTCACCGACACCGGGATCGACGGCGAACTGCGCGTGTACTTCAGCGACGCGCAGGTGAGAGCCGGCGCGTACGGCGCGCACTACGTGGCGCTGTGGGAAGCGCTCGAGCAGCAGAGCTCGGGCGGCAAGCGAATCCGGCCGCAGCTCGTGAACGCGGCCTATGCGGGCCTCGGCGGCACCGACCGGGACCTCGCCACACGCGTCGCTTTGGCCTTCGAGCTGCTGCACACGGGGCTGCTCATCCACGACGACGTCATCGACCGGGACACCGTGCGCCGCGGCGTGCCGAACGTCGCGGCTCGCTTCGCGGGCCGCGCGCGCATCCAGGGCGCCGACGACCGGACGAGCGAGCTGTGGGGGCAGACCGCCGCCGTCCTCGCCGGCGACCTCGCCCTGAGCCACGCCCACCGCGAGATCGCGATGCTGCCTGTGGCGTCTGCGTGCCGTGAGGCACTCCTCGACATCCTCGATCGCGCCGTGTTCGTCTCCGCCGCCGGGGAGCTCGCCGACGTGGTGCACGCCGGATCCCCGGAGACCCCCGAGATGGGCGGAGTGCTCGCGACGCTCGAGCTGAAGACCGCCGTCTACTCGTTCGAGTGTCCGCTCACCGCCGGTGCGGTGCTGGCCGGCGCGAGCGCGACTGCCGTCGAGGCCCTGGCACGCTACGGTCGGCTCGTCGGCGTGGCCTTCCAGATCGCGGACGACATCCTGGGCGTGTTCGGCGATCCCGCGGTGACGGGCAAGTCCATCGTGTCCGATCTGCGCGAGGGCAAGCAGACGGCGCTCACCGCCCACGCGGCGACCACGGGCGCCTGGCCCGCCATCTCAGCAAGGCTCGGCGACCCCGAGCTCGACGACGACGATGCCGACGTCCTCCGCGAGGCCCTGCGGGAGTGCGGAGCCCTGGAGGCCGCCCGACGGCTCGCCGAAGAGCACGCGACCCTCGCATGCTTCGAGCTGGACACGGCCGAGCTGCCGGAGGCGCTGCGCGCCGAGCTCGGCGAACTCGCACGACGCGCGGCGGGCCGGGTCCGATGAGCGCGGGGCCGACGCTGCTCGGTCGCTACGACGAGGCGGCCGAGGCGAGCGCTGCCGTGGTGATCGGCCGCTACTCGACGTCGTTCGGCGCCGCGGCGAGGCTGCTCGACGCGGCGTCGCGCCGCCGCATCCGCTCGATCTACGCCCTCGTGCGCGTCGCCGACGAGATCGTCGACGGCACCGCGCGCGAAGCGGGTCTCGCCGGGGCCGAACTCCGTTCCGTGCTCGACGAGCTCGAGGCCGAGACGGAGGCGGCCATGCGCCGCGGATACTCGGCGAACCTCGTGGTGCACGCCTTCGCGAGGACCGCCCGCGACGCCGGAATCGACGAATCGCTCACGCGCCCGTTCTTCGCCTCGATGCGGCGGGACCTCGACCGCTCGCCGATCACGGCCGACGAGGTGTCCGCCTACATCCATGGGTCGGCCGAGGTCGTCGGCCTCATGTCCCTCGCCGTGTTCCTGTGCGAGGAGCCGGCGGATGCCGCCCGCCGCATGCGCCTCGAGCGCGGTGCGGTCCACCTCGGAGCAGCGTTCCAGAAGATCAACTTCCTACGCGACCTCGCGGTGGACTGGCACGAGCTCGGCCGCAACTACTTCCCGTGGATCGATCCCGATGCGTTCACGGAGGCCGACAAGGCGGCGATCCTCGACGACATCGACCACGATCTCGAGATCGCCGGGAGCACGATCCGCGAGCTGCCACGAAGCGCACGGGCAGCGGTCGCGGCAGCGCACGGGCTGTTCTCGAGGCTCGCCCGACGGTGCCGGACGACACCCGCCGAGCGGCTCATCGCGACGCGCATCCGGGTGCCCGACGGCCAGAAGCTCGCGATCGCCGTGCGCTCGGCGATCGCCGCGGGTGGGCTCGGGCGATGACCGCGGCATCCGAGCGCATCGTCGTGATCGGCGGCGGCATCGCCGGGCTGGCCTCTGCGGCGCTGCTGGCGTCCGACGGGCACCGGGTCACACTGCTCGAGGCCCGGGGTGGGCTCGGCGGGCGTGCCGGCACTTGGGAGCGACGCGGCTTCCGGTTCGACACCGGACCGTCGTGGTACCTCATGCCCGAGGTCTTCGACCACTTCTTCCGGCTGTTCGGCACGAGCGCCGCGGAGCAGCTCGACCTCACGCGGCTGGACCCCGGCTACCGCGTGTACGCCGACGGCTATGACGCCCCGATCGACGTGCGTGGGTCGCGCGCCGAGAACGTCGCCCTCTTCGAGTCGGTCGAGCCGGGCGCGGGGGCCGCCCTCGAGCGCTACCTCGACTCGGCGGCATCCACCTACGACGTGGCCCGGCGCCGGTTCCTCTACACGAACTTCGACGACCCGCGCGCGTTCGTGGCCCCCGAGGTCCTCGGCCGGGCAGGCCGCCTGGCGCGACTGCTCACCACCCCGCTCGATCGATTCGCAGCGCGCGCGGTCCGGGACCGTCGCCTCCGGCAGGTGCTCGGCTACCCGGCGGTGTTCCTCGGCTCCTCGCCGTCGGCCACGCCGGCGATGTACCACCTGATGAGCCACATCGACCTCGAACAGGGTGTCCTCTACCCGCTGGGCGGCTTCGGCGTCCTCATCGCACGGATCGCGGCGATCGCCGACGCGGCCGGGGCGGATCTCCGCACGAACGCCCGGGTCGAGGCCATCGAGGTGAGCGATGACGCTGCACCGTCGGTGACCGGCGTGCGATACGTCGACGCAGGCGGCGCGGTTCATCGGGTCCCCGCCGACCGCGTGATCTCGGCGGCCGATCTGCACCACACCGAGACCGCACTGCTGCCGCGCCGGGCCCAGACGTATCCCGAGTCGTGGTGGGAACGGCGGACGTCGGGGCCCGGCGCCGTGCTCGTGATGTTGGGCGTGCGCGGCGCGCTCGCGGGGCTGTCGCACCACACCCTGTTCTTCACCGACGACTGGGACGCGAACTTCGAGCAGATCTTCGGCGACGATCCGCGGATCCCCGAGCCCGCCTCGTTCTACGTCTGCATGCCGAGCGCGAGCGACTCGACCGTTGCACCGCCTGGCGACACCAACCTCTTCGTGCTGGTGCCCGTGCCGGCGGACGTCTCGATCGGTCGCGGCGGCGAGGACGGCGCGGGCGACCGGCTGGTGGAGGCGGCAGCCGATCGGGCTGTCGCGCGCATCGCGGCGGCGACGGGCGCGACCGACCTCGAACGGCGCATCGTGGTACGTCGCACCGTCGGTCCCGCCGACTTCGCCGAAGACCTCCACTCATGGCGGGGCGGCGCACTGGGACCGGCGCACACCCTGCGCCAGAGCGCGTTCCTTCGCGGCTCGAACCGCTCGCGCCGCGTGCGCGGCCTTCTCTACGCCGGCGGCTCCAGCGTGCCGGGCATCGGACTGCCGATGTGCCTCATCAGCGCCGAGAACGTGCTGAAGCGCGTGCGGGGCGATCGGTCGAGCGGTCCGCTCCCCGAGCCCGTGGCAGGCGAGCGCCTCATCCATCTCGACCGGAACCGAGCATGACGGGATTCGCCTACCTCGCGGGCCTGCTCCTCTCGATCGGGGCGACGGCCCTCGTCGACGCGCGCTGGCGCCTGGCGTTCTGGCGGGCGCCGATCGCGTCGGCTGTCGCCGTCGGCGCCGGAACCGTGCTGCTGCTGGGCTGGGACCTCGCGGGCATCGGCTTCGGCGTCTTCCACCGTGGCGAATCACCGTGGGCTACCGGCGCACTGGTCGCGCCGGACCTGCCCATCGAGGAGCCCGTGTTCCTGCTGTTCCTCTGTTACCTCTCCCTGGTCGCGGTGCTCGGCGGCGAACGCGTGCTCGAGCGGCGCGCGGACGACGGCGCGGCACTCGATCGCGACGCCGAGACGGCGACGGATGCCGCGCCGGCCGAGCACCGGGGGCATCCGTGACCTATTCGCTCATCTGCATCCCCTTCCTGGCCGTCTCGCTCGCCGTCGAAGTCGCGGCCTCCCGGACGCTGCCTCCCACCGCGCGGCGCCGCCGGCGGGCGGCCACCGCTCTCGCGGCGGTACTGCTGTTCGCGCTCACAGCGGTGTTCGACTCGGTCATGATCGCCGCAGGGCTGTTCGGCTACGCCGACGCCACTCGGCTCGGTCCCTCGGTCGGGCTCGCGCCGATCGAGGACTTCGCCTACCCGCTCGCCACCGCACTGTTCGTGCCGGCGGTCTGGACACTCGCACGGGTGACACGGACGATGCCGACCGGGACGGTGCGCACGCGGGTCGTTCACGCGACCTCGCAGGTGGTGCTCGCTTCCCGCCCGATCAGCTGGATCAACACGGCCTTCCCCTTCGCGGCCACGTACCTGCTGACGACCGGCGAAGTCGATGCCCTGTTCCTGGCCGGCACCCTGTTCTTCCTCGTCCCGTACAACCTGCTCATGTACGGCGTCAACGACGTGTTCGACTACGAGTCCGATCTCCGCAACCCGCGCAAGGGCGGCGCGGAGGGGGCGTTGCTCGAGCCAGGACTGCATCGCACCGTGGTCTGGGCCGGGATCCTCACGGCCGCCCCGCTGCTCGTCGGGATGCTCTGGCTCAGTGGCACGGGGCATCCGTGGTCGTGGGCGGTGCTTGCAGTGAGCCTGTTCGCCGTGTTCGCCTATTCGGTCCCGGGCCTGCGGTTCAAGGAACGTCCCCTGCTCGACTCGATCACCTCGAGCGCCCACTTCGTGAGCCCAGCCGTCTATGGGCTCGCGGTCGCCGGCGCCGAACCCACTCCGCAGCTGCTCGCCGTGCTTGCGGCGTTCTTCTGCTGGGGCATGGCGAGCCATGCCTTCGGCGCGGTGCAGGATGTCGTGCCCGACCGGGAGAGCGGCATCGCCTCGATCGCGACGGCCTTCGGTGCACGCACGACCGTTCGGATCGCGCTCGGCCTGTGGGTGGTTGCCGGGCTGCTGATGCTCGCGACCGAGTGGCCGGGGCCGCTCGCATCACTGCTCATCGTCCCGTATCTCGTGGCGGCCTGGCCCTACCGGTCGGTCAGCGACGACGAGTCGGCCAGCGCGAACCGTGGCTGGCGCCGATTCATCGCGCTGAACTACGCGGTGGGCTTCGCCGTCACGATGCTGCTCATCTGGTGGGCGTTCGCGCGGTCGTAGGCTGTGAGCATGTCAGACTCCCCCGTTCGCATCGACGCGTGGCTCTGGGCGGTGCGGCAGTTCAAGACGCGGTCGGCGGCGACGGCGGCCTGTCGCGCCGGCCACGTGCGCGTGAACGGCGAGCGGGCCAAGGCCGCCCAGTCGGTGCGTCCGGGAGACGAGGTGCGCGTGCGCGTCGACGGCTTCGATCGGATGCTCGTGGTGCGCCAGACGCTCGTCAAGCGCGTGTCCGCGACAGTCGCGGCGACGGCCGTCGAGGATCGCACGCCGCCCCCACTGCCGCGGGAGGCCGTGCCGAACCTGCCGGTGCGCAATCGGGGCGCCGGTCGACCCACGAAGCGTGAACGGCGCGATCTCGAGAGGCTGCGAGGACGCTGAGCCGGCCCGACGACGCGCCGTCACGGCGGGTGCGGAAGCGTGGGGCGTCCGGGCGTAGCCTGAAGCGGTGCAGAAGGAATTCGCCCATGAACCCGATGCCCGCAGGTACGTGCTGCGCCTGAACGGCGACGTGGCGAGCGTCCTCGACTACCGGGTGCTCGGCGACTCGGTCGCGTTCACTCGCACGTTCACGAACCCGTCATACCGCGGCAGCGGCCTGGCCGGGGAACTGGTGGCCTTCGCCGTCGACGACGTCGCCGCCGACTCCGACCGCCGGATCGTGCCGAGCTGCTGGTATGTCGGCGAGTGGTTCGACCGGCACCCCGACCGTGCCGATCTCCTCGATCCGCGCACTGCCTGACGTGGTCGCCGGATACTCCGCCGCACAGGTGCGAGCTGCCGAGGCCCCGCACCTCGCCGCGGGCGAGCCGCTCATGCGCCGCGCGGCCACGGCCCTCGCCGCGGTGATCAGGGGCGTACTCGCCGAGGCCGGCACCCCGACCGGCCCCGTCGTGCTCCTCGTCGGGTCGGGCGACAACGGCGGCGACGCGCTGTTCGCGGGAGCCGAGCTCGCGGAGGACGGCGTCGACGTGACGGCGATCCCCACCTCCGAGCGCATGCACGCCGAAGGGGCGACCACGGCGCGCGCGTCGGGCGTGCGGTTCGTCGAGGCGTCGACCGGTCCCGGCGTGGAGCGGGCGCTCGGAACGGCGGCCGTGCTCGTCGACGGCATTCTGGGTACCGGCACGAGCGCCGCTCCCGCTCTTCGCGGTCGGGCGCGCGACCTCGTTGCCGCGGCAATACCCCTCGTGCGAGCGCACGGTACCCCGGTCGTCGCGGTCGACCTGCCGAGCGGCATCCACCCCGACGACGGCACCATGCCGGATCCGACCGTACTGGCCGCGGACGTCACTGTGACCTTCGGGGCCGTGAAGGCCGGACTGCTCATCGACCCGGGGTCGGGGTACGCCGGAGACATCGAGCTCATCGACCTCGGACTCGGTCGCGAACTCGCGACGATGACCCCGGTCATCATCGTCGACTGAAGTCATCACCGTCGACTGAAGGTGGCCCGTCCCTTCGACAGCGCGCCGCTCAGGTGCCGTCGTCGATCTCCTCGTCGGTGATCACCCCGGTCTCCTCACTCTCGACCACGACATGGCGAGATCCGAGCTGCGCGGCGAGGGAACGACCCGCGTCCTCCGCCTCCTCGCGGCTTCGGAAGCTCTGCGAGAGCTCCTCGCCGCCCACGACTCGATTCACCCACTGTCCGCGCTTCGACATCGTGATGACGTCACCCTCGTCCATGTGCCCTCCTCGGCATTCGGCGGTCTGCCCAGCGCGCCTACCCACGGCACCCGAGTCCAGTCAACCGCAGGGCCTCGGCGAAGGAAACCCGGGAGACGATGAGGCGGGCCGAGGTCCACGACCCCGACCCGCCTCATGGAGCGTTCCGATCAGTACCAGTTCAGCGCCTGAGAGTGCGACCACGCGCTGCACGGGGTGCCGTAGGAACCCTTGATGTACCCGAGGCCCCACTTGATCTGGGTCGCCGCGTTCGTCTGCCAGTCGGCACCGGCGGTCGCCATCTTGCTGCCGGGCAGCGCCTGCGGGATGCCGGTCGCCCCGCTCGAGGCGTTGAAGGCCGTGTACGACCAGCCGGATTCCTTCATCCAGAGGTTGTTGAGGCACTGGAACTGGTCGGCGCCCCAGCCGTACTGCGACGCCGCCATGTCGCGGGCGACCGCACGGGCACCGTCAGGCGTGTTCGCGGCCGCGAGGGCTGCGGCCTGGGCCGCTGCGGCGGCCGCCGCGGCCTCGGCTTGCGCCTGGTCGTGAGCGGCCGCGGCAGCGGCGGTCTTCTCGGCCTCCGCGCTGGTCGCCTTCGTGAGGTCCGCGACCTCGTCGACCGGGATGCTCCGATAGTCGCTGAGCGACGCGACCGACGCGGCGAGGCCCGAGGTGTCGACCTTGCCGTTCGCCCCCGCCAGGGTGGCGTTCGCGGCGGCGATCGTGTCCTCGGCGTTGTCGTTGACTCTCGCGGCGGCGATCGTGCTGTATGCGCCGAGTTGGTCGTGGCGGAGCCCGCTCGAGGCGTTCAGCGCGGAGGTCGCGTCGATGCGGGACTGGATGGCGAGGGCGTTCTGCACGCCGACTCCGGTCGCGGTGCCGGTGACGAGGACGGTCGCGGCGATGGCGCCGGCGACGACGAGGCGACGGCGGTCGACGCGCCGACGGCGAAGTCCGCGTCGGGTGGTGTCAGCGGTCGTGTCCGCGGTGGCGATGGTGTCGTCGGTCGCGATGGAGTCGTCTTCGGGGGTCTGGGGCTGGGCGTACGTGATGGAGTTGTCGTTTGGCATGGTTCGTTCGAGTGCTCGGTCGGGGTTGGGGGCGCCTCCGAGCGACGGCGCAAGTCAGACACTCTGCACCGCGAATCTGGACGATTCCTCAGTTCATCCTGAGCGAACCATGAGTACAGCCCGAATGCACGTCACCGCGAGTATGCCCAGCGGGCCTCGAAGCTCGCACTCGCGACCTCGGCGACGGTCGGTGGCGGCTCAGTCGTCCGAGCGCTGATCGTCGGCGGCGAAGCCGTCGAGCACGGCCCGCTCGCCCGACTCGAGCAGCTCCTGGAAGAGCGTGATCTGCAGCCCGGCCGGGGCGTCGAGCCTGGAGTTCAGCGACTGCCACGGGGTGACGACCGGCTCGGCGACGACCCTTCCCCCGGCTCCCTCGAGCCGACGCGTCGTGCCCGCCGTGTCGGTGACCTCGAATGCGAGCCGGATGTGCGGGCTCTCGACACCGCCCGCCTCGACGCGGTCGATCGCCCGCTTGTGCGCCGGGTTCGCGATCTCGAGCGTGGCGCGACCCGCGTCCAGGATCACGACGCGCTCGTCTCCGCCCTCGGCGAACGCCAGGTATTCGGGCAGACCCAGCATGTCGCGGAAGAACGCGACCGCCTCGTCGTAGTCGGTCGCCTCGACGACGACGCGGAGCTGCAGGACCGGTGGCGTGGCGGCATCCGTCATGCCGGCATCCTCGCAGGGGCGGGAGACATCCGCGAGCCGAGAGGTTCGACGACCTCGCGATCCGCGCGATCCGCACGCCGGTCGACTGAGGCGATCGCGCTCAGGCGTCCTCGACGCTCCCCTCGTCGAGCGGCAGGCCGTCGAGCGCGGCATACGCCCGCTCGACCGCGCCGACAAGGCGGTCGACCGGGACCGGCCACGAGGCGTGCGCGGCGAGCGCCTCGGCGGCGCCGAGTCCGGCGTCGTGCGAGACCCTGAACCGGTCGGCGATCGTGCGGAGGTCGTCGGCCTGCCGCGCCACGAACTCGCGGTCCACCACACTGCCGTGACCGGGCACGACGAGGTCGCCCGGCTGCAGGTCCGCCACGAGCCCGTCGAGCACCGCCGGCCACTCGAGCGGGTAGCTGCCCGACCCGTACATCGGCGGCCCCGACTCCTCGACGAGGTCGCCGACGATCCACACCCGCTCGGCCGGGGCGAACACGACGAGGTCGGTGTCCGTATGTGCTCGGGGCTGCGGGCGCAGCTCCACCTCGCGGCCACCGAGGTCGAGTCGCACCATCCGCTCGATCGGATGCGTCGGGGGCACGAGCCGCAGGTCGTCCCATCGCCGACCGGGCTCCCGCCGCGGGTCCGCGCGCCAGGCGGCGATTCGCGGACCCTCGTAGCGCTCGAAGTGGCGGGCGATGCCCGCATGGCCGTAGATCGCGGCGTCCGTCGACGAGCCCTGCCCGAACGCCTGGTTGCCGAACGTGTGGTCGAAATGGGCGTGCGTGTTCACGAGTCCGATGACCGGTCGGTCGAACCGACCCCGTATGTCGTCGAGGATCTCCTGCCCCTCGGCCGGGTCGGCACCCGAGTCGACGACGAGCAGCCCGTCGTCGCCCTCGACGACCACGACCGACAGGTCGAACGGTCCGCCGCGCCGCTGGTGGATGCCGTGTGCGACCGTGGTCCAACTGGCCATTCCCCGAGCCTATCGAGCCATCGTTCCGGACCCTCGGGCGAGTCCCGGATCCTTGCCCGAGTCGGAGGAAATCCCGAGGTTCGTCACGTAGCGTCGCCGCCGTGACCCCGCTCGACGGAATCCCGACCAGGTGGCGCGGCGACGCCTCGAACATGCTCACGGCCCGAGCGCAACGCACCCTCGAGGCGATGGACGAGCGGACGCTCGACGAGATGCGCGCACTGCGCGACGAAGCGGATCGGTTCCTGCTCCGCTACAAGTTCGGCATGGACGAGGTGATCACGAAGCTCTCGATCCTGCGCGAGGAGTTCAACCAGCATCACGAGTACAACCCGATCGAGCACATCTCGAGCCGCCTGAAGAGCCTCGACAGCGTCATCGCGAAGATGGAGCGCAAGGGCGTCGAGCCCACCTTCGAGAACATCCGCGAGACCGTCACCGACATCGCCGGCGTGCGCGTGACCTGCAGTTTCGTGTCGGACGCCTATCGAATCGCCGAGCTGCTCACCGCGCAGCGCGACATCCGCGTGCTGAAGGTGAAGGACTACATCGCCGAACCCAAGGAGAACGGCTACCAGAGCCTGCACCTCATCGTGGAGGTGCCGGTGTTCCTCTCGACGGGCACCCACGCCGTCGCCGTCGAGGTGCAGATCCGCACCATCGCGATGGACTTCTGGGCGAGCCTCGAACACAAGATCTACTACAAGTACCACCGGCAGGTGCCGCAGGAACTGCTCGAGAAGCTCACGGATGCCGCGCACACGGCCACCGAGCTCGATGCCCGCATGGAGCGGCTCCACCGCGAGGTCCACGGCGCACCGACGGACGAACGCGCAGGCGTCGACATCTGACGCAGCATCGGCCGCGCCGGTGGCCGCTCGGAGTCAGCCCGCGATGCAGCGCTTCAGTCGGGATTGCGGGCGCGGCTCGGCTGCACGCGCATGGGCTCACCCGGCATCTTCGGGAAGTCGGGCGGGAACGGCAGCTCGCCGAGCCCGTCGTCGAGGTCGCGGTGCCACCACGCGAGGAGCGTGTCGAGGCGCCCGGGTTGCGACTGCATGCCCGCCCACGGGTCGCCCACTTCGCGCAGGCGGTCGGGCACCGTGCGGATCGTGAACGCGCGCGGATCGGCGGACTCGAGCTCCTCCCACCGCAGTGGGCACGACACCGGCGCGTGCGACAGCGGTCGCGGGCTGTATGCGCCGGCCATCGTGCGGTCGCGGTTCGCCTGGTTGTAGTCGATGAAGATCCGGTCGCCGCGCTCCTCCTTCCACCACGCGGTCGTCAGCTGCTCGGGCATGCGCCGCTCGAGCTCGCGGGCGAGGGCGATCACGGCGTGCCTGACGTCGAGGAACTCGTGCTCGGGCTCGATCGGCGCGAAGACGTGGATGCCGCGGCTGCCGGAGGTCTTGACGAAGGCGGTCAGGCCCACCTCACCCATGAGCTCGCGCAGCGCGCGTGCGGCAGGCACGGCCTCGGCGAATCCGGTGCCCGGTTGCGGATCGAGGTCGATGCGCAGCTGGTCGGGGTTGTCGGTGTCGTCCGCGCTCGACGCCCACGGGTGGAAGACGATGGTGTTCATCTGGGCGGCCCACACGGCCCCCGCCGGCTCGTCGAGTACGAGCTGCGGATGCCGCCGGCCGCTCGGGTAGGTGACGGTCACCGACCTCACCCACTCGGGTGCTCCCTTGGGCGGGTTCTTCGAGAAGAACTGCTCGCCGTCGATACCCTCGGGGAACCGCTGCAGCGAGACCGGGCGATCGCCGTTCGCCTCGATGAACGCGTCGCCCACCGCGACGAGGTACTCGGCGAGCTCGAGCTTCGTGATGCCGGGCTCGGGCCAGATCACGCGCGCCGGAGACGAGATCCGCACGTCGCGGTCGCCGTGCGGACCCGGGACAGTGAGCGTGACTGCAGCGCCGGCCATGAGGCGACGCTACTCCCTCCCCACGACGTGGGAGGGGATGCCGCCCGTGCGGCGTGGTTCACTTCACGCCGCGGTGGTCGCGTACCGGCCTGCGGAGCGCTCGCGGGCCTTCGCCGCCTCCACTTCGCGGTCCTTCGGCGGCGCGGTCGTCACGAGGTCGTCGAGCAGATGTCGCGTGATGTGCGCGATCTCCGCCACGGCCCGGTCGAATGCCTCGGCGTTCGCCTTCGACGGCTTCGTGGACCCGCTCACCTTGCGCACGTACTGCAGCGCGGCCGCGTGCACCTCGTCGTTCGTGGCCGCGGGCTCGAAGTTGTGGAGGGTGTGGATGTTCCTGCACATGCACCAAAGCCTACGCCGTCGAGCTGACGCCGCCTCGGTTCCGGTGGAGATCCCGGCCTCCACGCGATCAGCGCGTCCAGCCGCAGTCGGAGGGCGAAGACGCGTGGTGCGGGTCGGCCACCGGCTGCAGCCGGAACAGCCGCACCACACGGCCCGCGTCGCGCTCGTAGCCCCGGTAGCCGGGCCATTGCGCCTCGATGCGCGCCCACGCTTCGTCGCGCTCGTCGTCGCCGATGAGGTTCGCGTGCACCGGCATCCGTCGCCCTCGTACGGTGATCGCGGCGTCGGCATTCGCGAGCAGATTGTAGGTCCAGCCCGGATGCCGCTCCTGCGCGAATGCGGTGCCCGCGACGATCCCGCGACCGTGGCCGTCGGGTGTGTACATGAGGTACGTCTCGCGCGGCTCCCCCGACCTGGCACCGACCGTGTGCAGCACGAGCGAGGGCACCAGGAGTCCGCCGAGCTGCACGCGACCACCGCTGAGCCGGGCCAGCACGCGCTCGACGGGTGGGAGCACGAGCGGACCGAGTGCCCGGAAGAGCCTCGTGCGCGTGAGCGGCGCGATGACGGATCGGACGAGCTGCTGCACCGTGGCCATCTGCCCATTCTGGCGGGCCCACGCGGGGAGCGATAGGGCAGCGCCCCTGTACCGTACTCCGCCGGATCGAGACCGTAAATCCCCCTGTGGCCGCCGGCGACGCGGCGTACCGTGGTGCCGAAGCCGCCGCGACCGCGGAGGCCGACCCAACGATCGGAGGAGCAATGACCGACCCACGGCGCCCGGGAGGCGAGTACACCGACTCCGAACTGCCGCTCAGCGCGGAACTGCCGAAGGAGGAGTACGAGGAGGTCGAAGAGGTGCTCGACACCGAACGACGACCTCGACGACACCGACGAGGTCGATGTCGAGGTCATCGAGATCGACGACGACAGACTCTGACCACCCGACCTCGACACGCCCCGATACGGCAGCTCACGTCGTCATCGCGTGCCCGCGAGGCCGTCGACGCGCTCGCGCTCGACGGCCTCGCGGGCATCGGCGAGTTCGGCGGCGGCAACGTTCGCGCGGCGCTCCGCGCGCTGCATCCGCCGGATCGCGACGGTGGGAGCGCCGTACGTGGCGCTCACCCGGTCGTGCTCCTCGTCCACGCCGGTGACGATGTACGCAGCGGCCAAGAGGATCACCTGGCTCGAGAAGTTGAACCAGAGCAGGAGGGCGATGAGCGAGCCGAAGGAGGCGAGCAGTGGATTGGCCGTCGCACCGCCCACGAAGAGGCTCGAGAGGACCTGCAGGACGGTGAGGCCGACTCCTCCGAGCAGCGCGCCGCTCCACAGCGACCGCGCGCTCGGCTTGAGACCCGAGAGCAGGCGGAACATGACCGCGATCACGATGCTGTCGATCGCGAAGATCACGAGGATCGAAACGATCCGGGTGCTCGCATCCGAGATCGGGTCCCGGGTGGAGACGCCGAACCAGCCGAGCAGGGCCCCCAGGGCGGTGGTGCTGAGGAACGTCACCGCGGCGGCCGCCCCGAGCAGCAGCCCGAAGCCGACCGCGAGGAGGAGATCCCGCGCGAGAACCCACACGAAGAACGTGTGGTCGTCGGGCTGGTCGCTGAGGTCGCGGAAGGCCGTGCGGAGGGATCCGATAGCGCCGATCGAGGCGCCGAGGAGACCGATGAGGGCCAGCACACCGGCGATGGAGAAGGGCAGGGGTTGCACGAGGTCGTCGGGGTCGATGAGGCCCTCCTCGCCGACGAGGCCCGGTATCACGGCATTCAGCGTCTGGATCAGCGCCTCCATCGCTTCGGGCTGGCCGGAGAGCCAGACGCCGGTGATCGCGAACCCCAGGAACACGCTCGCGAACACCGAGAAGAGCGTTCGGTAGGTGACGCTGTCGGCGAGTTTCGGGCCGTGGCGCTCGAGGAAGAGCAGGAATGCTCGCACCGGCTTGCGAGCGAGTGCCCAGGCGGTGAAGCGCTTGCCCCACGCGACGAGTCGCGCGAACGGCCCGCCCTGTCCCTGCGTCTGCTGCTCGATCATGTCGTCAGGCTACCGAGGGCGGGGTTCCGCGGGCAGGCGATGGACCCGCGGCGACGCGGTCGTGATGATCGCTTCGAGACGACGACACGGGCGAGCGCGATGCGGAACGCCCCCGACGGCTGGACCGTCGGGGGCGTTCGCTGGGTGCGTCGTCAGCGCGTGTGGATCAGTACCAGCCGCTGGACTGCGAGTGGTCCCACGCGCCGCACGGCGTTCCGTAGCGGCCCGAGATGTAGCCGAGGCCCCACGAGATCTGCGTGGCCGCGTTGGTCTGCCAGTCCGCGCCGGCGGTGGCCATCTTGCTGCCGGGCAGCGCCTGGGGGATGCCGTAGGCACCGCTCGAGGGGTTCGAGGCGTAGACGTTCCATCCCGACTCGCGGTCCCAGAGCGAGACGAGGCAGCCGAACTGGTCGGCGCCCCACCCGCGTGCGGCCAGCATGTCGCGTGCGATGGCCTGCGCGCCGGACGGGTTGGCCGGCCCACTGGGTCGAGGTCGAGACACTGGAGCCGACTGCTGTGCCGGCTGCGGAGCCGACTGCTTTGCCCCGGCCTCCGCTGCTGCAGCAGCAGCGGCCGCGGCCTCGGCTGCCGCCTTCTGGGCGGCCGCGGCAGCCGCGGCGGCCGCGGCCTTCTCGGCGGCGATGCGGTCTGCCTCGGCGACGGCTCCGCGGACGGCGTCGGTCTGCGCGGCCGTCGAGTCCGCGAGCGCGAAGACGCGCTCTGGCGCGAGCATCTTGTAGTCGTCGAGGGCGGCGACGGATGACGTGAGCGCGGCCGCGTCGGCCTTGCCCTGCGCCGCGGCGATGGTGTCGTTGGCACCGGCGAGCGCGTCCTGGGCCTGCTTCACGGCGCGAGCCTCGAGGATCCCGCCGTGCGCGCCGAGCTGCTGCGGGTCGATGCTGGTGGCCTCCGTCAGGGCCCGCGTCTCGGCCACGCGGTCGTCCTGCGCTGCCACGGCGCCCTGCACCACGAAGCCCGTGCCGACCATGGCCCCGATCGCGGCGACGGCGCCGGCCGCGAGGAGCGGGCCCCGGAGCGAGCCCTTGCGGCGCCGCCTCCCGCGGTACGCCGCTTCGGGATGGACCGCATCGATGGCCATGGTCGGATCGGGTTCGACTGAGATGTTCAAGATCGATTCGAAGGAATTGTTCGGGTTTGGGGAAATTGGCTTCTGCATGATTTTCACGGGTGGATCCCCAGCCGCGATGCGTCCGGGACCCTTGTTCGACGTTCCTCGGACGCGGCAGCGCCCGGGCGAAGCCGCCAGTCTGCACACCGGTTCTGTACGAAACCGGACATGTTCCTGTGAATTTCGTGAAAGGGAGTCGACGATATCTCACGATGGATCGGGCCACCAACCCCGCAGTGGCGCCCAGCTCGAACGATGCCCCGAGCTTGACGCGCTCGGCCTTCGCGGCCTTGTGATCGATGCCGGCAGGCTCGGGGGCTTGACGATGCGAATGATCCATGGCAGGGTTCCGCCGCCCTCACGCATCGCGGCGAACGGATGCGACGCGGCATCCGATCGGCTCACGACACGGACGTGAGATGCGCGCCGGTCACCGATGGTGGAAGTCCGGATAGCCCGGCCACTCCCCCGGCCCATGCGACCGCACGAACGCGTGATGCACTCGCTCGCACGCTCCGCGCAGGGTGCTGCCCCAGCCGAGGAGCCGCCCGCCGAACTCCGCCCGATACCGCACGTCGCCGTCGACGCGCACGATCGTGACCGTGCCGTACTCGCGGCCCGTCGTGTCGATGAGCCGCCATCGACCCGGCTCGGGCTCGGTCGCGGCGAGGATCGGGTGCCAGGTGGTGGCCAGTGCTGCTCCTTCCAGAGCGCCCCGGCCAGCGTGCCTCCATGGTACGCCGCAAGGCCGTCGGCGGTGCGTCATGCCGCAGTCGGCCACGCTCACAGCGAAGTCACAGCGCTGAGGCGTGTGATGCGGAACAGCATCGCGTCGTCCGTCGTTTCCTCAGGTGACGCGCGAATCCGCCCGCCCGGTCGAGCGTGCGTCGAGGTGCCGTAGCCAGCGGCGCCCACGAAGGAGGAATGAAGTGTCGAACGACTACCGCAAGACTCCCGAGGCGGTCGACCGCCTCACACGCCAGCAGTACGCGGTCACGCAGGAGGACGGAACCGAGCCGGCGTTCCGCAACCAGTACTGGAACAACCACGAGCCCGGCATCTACGTGGACGTCGTCTCGGGGCAGCCGCTGTTCGCCTCGACCGACAAGTACGAAAGCCACTCGGGCTGGCCGAGCTTCACGCGCCCGATCGAGCCCGGCGCGGTCACGGAGAAGGTCGACCGGTCGCTGTTCATGAAGCGCGTCGAGGTGCGTTCATCCGGCGCTGACAGCCACCTCGGGCACGTCTTCGACGACGGCCCGGTCGAGGCCGGCGGACTGCGATACTGCATGAACTCGGCCGCACTGCGGTTCGTGCCCGTCTCGGAGCTCGAGGCACAGGGCTACGGGCAGTACCGCGCACTGTTCACGACGACGGATGCCGCGGCATCCGAGAAGGAGGACGCATCATGACCATCCCCGGCGCCGTCACCCACATCCCCGGAACCGAGACCGCCGTCCTCGCCGGCGGATGCTTCTGGGGCATGGAGGATCTCCTCCGCAAGCGCCCCGGCGTGATCGACACTCGAGTCGGCTATACCGGCGGGCAGAATGCGAACGCGACCTACCGCAATCACCCCGGGCACGCCGAGGCGCTCGAGGTGGTCTACGACCCGTCGAAGGTCTCGTACCGCGACCTGCTGGAGTTCTTCTTCCAGGTGCACGACCCCACGACGGTGAACCGGCAGGGAAACGACGTGGGCACGAGCTACCGCTCGGCGATCTTCCCGCAGTCGCCCGAGCAGGAGGCCGTCGCCCGCGAGACCATCGCCGACGTCGACGCGTCGGGGATCTGGCCCGCGAAGGTGGTCACCACGATCGAGCCGGCCGGCCCGTTCTGGGAGGCCGAACCCGAGCACCAGGACTACCTGGAGCGCATCCCGTGGGGGTACACGTGCCACTTCGTGCGACCCGACTGGAAGCTGCCGAAGCGCAACGCGGAGCCCGTGGCGTAGTCCGAGTGACCCCCCGCGTCTGGTCATCGAGCGCACCCCGTGGCTAAGGTGAGCGTATCGACGCGCGAGACGCTGGGGGGACCCGTGGCTGAACGACCTCAGGATCGGACCGACCTCTATCTGGCCCCTGTCGTTCTCGCGGTCGAAGAACGCCTGGAAGAGCTGGCGAGACTGTCCGGCGACGATCTCCGATTCCAGGTGATCCTCGAGACGGACGTCGAGCCGCGAGACGCCGCGGAACGCCGAGAGGCATTCGTCAAGACCATGCGACGGAGGGTCGAGCTGCATGGTTGGTCGCTGTCCCTGCGCGAACGCGGGCTCGCCGTCTCGCATGACGAGCACACGATCGTGCTCGGCCTGCCGAGCAACGTGAAGGAGTACCTCGGCGACTGACCGAACGGTCCGGCGATCAGCCTGACCTCGAGATCCGATCAGCCCGGCCTCGAGATCCGACTAGTCTGACCTCATGATCCGGACACTCCTGCGACGTCCCGAGGGTGCCGAGGTGGTCGCCGACGCGCTGCGCGCGGCGGCGGCGATCGGCATCATCGTCGCATGGGTCGGCTGGGGACCGATGTCGGGCCTGAGCCTGCTCGGCGCCTTCATCGCGATGCTCCTGCCGCGCGCGCTGGGCGTGCGTCCGAGCGTGGACATCGCATTCTGCGCCATCACGCTCGCGGCCGTCTGGAGCAGC
Organism: uncultured Actinomycetota bacterium; assembly: GCA_963764435.1. Classification (GTDB taxonomy): domain Bacteria; phylum Actinomycetota; class Actinomycetes; order Actinomycetales; family Microbacteriaceae; genus Agromyces. The sequence goes on from CAVXSL010000001.1 coordinate 924,352, forward strand.
GTGCTGCAGATCTACATCACCACGCCATGGTGGGACCTTCCCATGCACTTCCTCACCAACGGCGTGTACGCGGCACTGTGCTACATGGTGCTCGTGCGCTTCGAGGTGATCGCGGACGCCGAGACGCTGCCTCATCCGGTGCTGTCGGCGGCCGTGATGACGACGGCGCTCGGGCTGTCGCTCGGCGTGTTCTGGGAGCTGTTCGAGTGGTTCGGGCATACCTTCATCGACGACGGGATCTACGTCGGCTATGAGGATTCGCTCGGCGACCTCGTCTCGGGCGGACTCGGCTCACTGTTCGCCGGGCTCAGCATGAGGTACCTCACCGCCCGGTCGCAGGTGGTCGGGGAACGTCCCCCGTCACCGGCGCTCGGCTGACCCGCTCCGTACGCGGCCCACCGGCACGCCCGCTCCGTGACGCGGCGCACCGGCCCGCACGCGACGGCACGCACGCGACGGCAGCCGCATGGCGGGGGCCTACGCTGGACGGATGACGGATCCGGTGCTGATCGGACCGGTGGACGCGCCGGAGCTGCACGTCATGACGTACAACGTCCGCCGGCCGTCCCGGAACCTACGCCCGGGGAGTCCAGACCGATGGGCGCGGCGCAAGTGGCTGATGCGGCGCATCCTCGCCGCGGAGCTGCCGACGGTGCTCGGCGTGCAGGAGGCGTTCGCCGATCAGGTCCACTTCGTCGCGGAGTCCCTCGGGGCGCATTACCGATGGGTCGGGCTCGGCCGGAACGCATCCGGGGAAGGCGAGAGCTGCGCCGTCTTCTACGACTCCGGGCGCCTGATCCTCTCGGAATGGAAGCAGCGCGCGCTCTCCGCGACGCCTGACACCCCGGGGTCCCGCTCGTGGGGCAATATCACGCCTCGGGTGGTCGTCATCGCCCACTTCACGGATGCCACGACCGGCCGTCGCCTCATCGTCTTCAACTTCCACTTCGATCATGTCTCGCGGCGATCGCGGCTCGCGTCGGCGCGGATGATCCGCCAGCTGGCCGTCACCGAGCACGCAGGGGATCCCGAGGCCTCGATCGTCGTCATGGGCGACATCAACGCCGACGCCGACTCGATGGTGCACCGCCAGCTCACCGCGGAGGGGATGCTTCTCGACACGTGGGATGCAGCGGCCGAGCGCCTCGGGCCGCAGTGGGGCACGTTCTCGAACTACCGGCGACGGCGGCCCGGCGGCCGTCGCATCGACGTCATCTTCGTGGGGCCAGGCGTCGACGTGCTGCGCACGGGCATCAATGCGGTGCGGTTCGACGGCGCCGCGGCATCCGACCACGAGCCCGTGCAGGCGGTCATCCGGCTCGGCGCCCCGGAGGCGTGACGACCGGCAGGAACGATCCGCCTCCCGAACGCGGACACGACGTCCTACCGGCTCACGACGCCCCGGATCGTCCACGCGCGCGCGACCAGATCGATCGATCCGTCCGGCTCGGTCGGCACCAGCTCACGCAGCCGCTCCCGCAGCCGCTCGCGGGCGGGCTCGTCGAGCGACATCGCGTAGGCGGGCGCAACGCCCTGCCCACCCAGGAACGGCGTCCAGTAATCGTCGAAGTCCGCGAACCGGGTGGGCACCTCGATGGCGCCGGCCTCCACGTCGACCAGTCCGGCGCTCGCGAACCGCCACGAGAGGTTCTCGGGCGTGAAGTCCTCGAACCTCGCGCCCTCGTCGACCACGCCCGCTCCGGGATCCAACTCGGCTGCCGCCCGCCAGAACCAGCGCATGAGCTCCATACGCCCGGCGTAATCCCACACGTAGCCGCCGACCACGCCGCCGTCGACGGCGACTCGGGACATCTCGGCGAGCGCCGCATCGAGGTCGGAGACGAAGTTGAGCACGAGTCCTGACACCACGACGTCGAACGAGGCGTCGTCGAGCGGGATCGCCGAGGCATCCGCCCGATGGAACGTGACGCGGTTGCCGAGGTCGCCGACCGCAGCCTCGAGGAAGCCCTCCGACCGTTCGAGCCCGTCGACGGAGGCGGGCGCGCACGTGTCGAGGATCGCGGCGCTCAGCGCACCCGTGCCGCATCCGACATCGAGCCAGCGCAACCCGGTCGGCATCCGCAACCAGTGCAGGAACTGAGGAGCGATCCGCCTGCTCCACCGCCCCACGTACCGTTCGTACGCGGGACCCTGCTCCCAGGTGGCCGGCACCTGATCCTGAGCCATGCTCAACGCTACCTCCATCACAACGGGAGCGGTCAGGCCGGAACACCGAGCCGGTCGAGGGCGTCCTGCACGATCGTGAGGCCACCGAGGCCGGGCATCCCGCTGATGCTCTCGTCGACCTTGCGAGCGGCCCGGCGACCCTCGGGCCCGCTCATCAGGTGCGTCATGACGTGGCGCACGTCATCGGTCGACATGATGCTCGACCCGACCGGCGCCCAGAATCGGCTGAGCGCGAACCGGGTCACCTTCTGCGCCTTCGTGCTCGCGGCGAGCCGCTCGCGCGCCTGCGACGTGTAGAAGGCGACGTGCCGCGCCTCCTGCTTCGCGATGCGGCGCAGCAGCTCGGCGAGCACCGGATGCTCCTCCAGCTCCGCCATCCGCTGGTAGGCCGTGATCGCCGACCACTCGTTCGCCGCCCCCCACGACATGTGCACGGCCACGAAGTCCGCGCCGACGAGCGAGCCGAGCACGGACTGCTTGATCGGGTCGAGGCGGTCCTTCCAGCCGAGCTTCAGCCGGCTGGCCCGGAGCGCGTCGTAGTCGACGGTGATGTCGTGCATTGCGAGCACCGCGGCGAGCGCCTCGCCGTGCCAGAACTCCTCGCGGTTCCACATGGTCATGAACGCGCTCACCTCGGGCTCGCGGTGCGACGGCGTCGTCAGCAGGTCGCGCGTGTAGCAGACCGTGTGGTACTCGACGTCGGCCATGTAGCGGAGGGTGCGCAGAGATCTTTCGGGCAGCTGATGCGTGCGGAATGTCTCGAGGTCGAGGTCATCCCAGTGCACGCCGACGGACGTGGCCGTGTATCGGTCGATGTCGAACGCCATGCGACTCCCCTCCCGCTCGGGTCCATGTAATCAGGCGGGATGCCGCACCGCGAGCCCCGCGCCGACGATGGCGGCAGTGCGCGCGTCGATGCCCGGCAGGGCGGCGAGGTCGTGCTGGAGCCCGACGAAGGGCGCGCGGACCGATCCGTTCGGGCCGTCTTCCGCGTGGATCGCGCTGTCATCCGCGTGGATCGCGCCGTCATCCGCGTCTTCCGTGCCGCCGAAGGCGAATCGCAGGAACCGCTCCCGCTCCGCAGGGGCCAGCGCCGCTGAGCCGAGCGGCCAGGTCGTGCGCCGCACCTCACGCCGTGCGAGCCGCACCGACTTCGGCGATGACCTGAACCGACGGCGCATCTCCTCGTCGAAGAACTGGGCGTGCCGTGCCTTCACGTCGAGGATCCGGCGCACGACCGCATCGAGCGCGTCGCTTCCGGATGCGGCGATCGCGCGCTCGTAGGCCACACGCAGCACGAGGTCGTCCACCATCCCGAGAGCCATGTGGGCCCCGACGGCGGCCCAGCCCTGCAGGTAGCCGGCAAGTGCACGTCGTACCGGACCCCGGCCGGCGGATGCCGCGCCCCGATGCGTGCGTGCGTCACGCGACGCCGCCCCTGTCGCTGCCGCCACGCCGGAGGTTGCGTCGACGGTCGTACCACCCGAATCCCGGGAGCTCGCGGCGACGATCGCGCGCAGCGCATCGGCGATCCAGTACTTCTCGTACGCCCAGGTGACGAGGAAGGCGGTGACACGGGCATCCTTGTGCGTGGCCGTGACCAGCACGTTCCGCAGGTGCGCCATGGTCGCCCCCTCGAGGGCGCCGAGTGCGGCAAGCGCCCCGACGACGTCGGCCTCGAGCCCGGTCGTCGCGAACGCGCCGAGGTCGAGGTCGCCGCGCATGCTTCCGTGCGCGCTGCGAGCGAACTCCCGTACATCGAAGGCTGCCGGTTCGATCGGCGACGCACGGTTCACTCCACGAGGCTACCCGACGGCGAGTGGCGGCGCCGTGCGGTCCCCCTGCGCCCACCGCATGCGACCCCACCGCGTGACCTTCGTCCCATTTCGGGGGACATCCGCTGTTGAGGGGACTGCGAATGCATCACTAGGCTTCGAGCGTGTTCGAGGAAGCTCCGGCACCGGTCACACAGCAGGTCGAGCTCGACCAGCTGCTCCTCGATGCGAAATTGTCGGTCCCGGAACCTACGGATCGGTGCACCGTGAGCCGTGCTGCGCTGATCGAGGCCGCCCGCCGCAGCGGACGTCGCGTCGTGGGCGTCACGGCGCCTGCGGGGTACGGCAAGTCGACCCTCCTCGCGGAGTGGGCGCACACCGAGCAGCGCCCGGTCGCCTGGGTGTCACTGGATCGGTTCGACGACGACCCTGCGACGCTGCTCGGGTTGCTGGCGTCGGCGTTCGCCGGCATCACGCCGGGCATGGAGCACCTCGCCGGCCACGTCCGTGGCCACAGCGTGTCGGCACTCGCTCGCGCTGCGCCCCTGCTGGCCTCGGCGCTACGTGCGGCCCCTGCTCCGTTCGTGCTCATCGTCGACGACCTGCACGAGCTACGCACACCCGCCTGCCAGGACGTCTTGAGCGTCGCGCTCGATGGCGTGCCGGGTGGCTCCCAGGTCGTCGTGGCGAGTCGCAGCGAGCAGCCCCACCTCGCGCGCCTGCGTGCCTCCGGCGACGCACTCGAGGTCGGCGTCGCCGACCTCGCCCTCGATGCGGATGCAGCCGCGAAGATCTTCGCCCGAGCCGACGTACTGCTCACCCCCGAGGATGCAGCCGAGGTCGTCGAGCGAACCGAGGGGTGGGCCGCAGGCCTGTGCCTCGCCGCCGCCATCGCGCGCGACAGCGGCGATACGGCCTCGGCCGTGTCCGGAGACGACCGGTACGTGGCCGACTATCTCTACCGCGAGTCGCTCGCCAAGCTCACCGAACGCCAGCAGCGATTCCTCCTGCACACCGCGGTGCTCGAACGGTTCTCATCGCCGCTCTGCGACGCACTGCTCGGGAGCGGCGACTCGCAGGAGGTGCTGCGAGAGCTCGAGGCATCGAGTGCCTTCCTGGTGCCGCTCGATCGCCGCCGTGAGTGGTACCGCTACCATGCCCTCTTCCGCGAGTTCCTCCTCGGTGAGCTCCGCCGCGTCGAACCGGACGCCATCGTCGGATTGCATCTCGCCGCGGCGGCGTGGTTCGAGCAGCACGGCTCGCCCGCGATGGCCATCGAGCACCTGCTCGAGGACCCGACCGAGCGCGCCAGAGCGGCGCGCCTCGTCGCGAAGGTGACCCTCACGGCATATCAGGCGGGGCAGCTGACGACCGTGCAACGGTGGCTCACCGCGCTCGGGAACCCCGCCATCGAGGCGTACCCACCGCTCGCCGTGCTCGCCGGCTGGATCACGGCGCTCACGGGCCATCCTCATGAAGCGGATCGTTGGGCCGCCGTCCTCGAGTCCGCATCGTATGACGTGACGCCCGACGACGGCTCCGCGTCCTTCGAATCGGCCCGTTCGATGCTCCGCGCCGTCATGTGCGTTGCAGGGCCGGAACGCGCGATGGCCGATGCGACCTTCGCGGTCGCGGCGGAGCCGCCGTGGAGCCCATGGCGCGATCGGGCGCTCGCGCTCCTGGGCGAGGCGTACCTGTTGCTGGCAGAGCCCGAACGCGCCGAGGCCGCGTTCACGGAGTGCTCCGGCACCGCTGCGGCGAGTGCCAACGGCGACATGCTGATCCTGAGCGAGTCGGAGCTCGCCATCCTCACGATGGATCGCGGCCGATGGGAGGCAGCCGAGGGCCACGTCACGACGGCGCTCGCGGCCATCGAGCACCATTGCATGCACGACTACGCGACGACCGTGCTGGCGTTCGCAGGCGCCGCGCGGCTCGCGTTGCACCGGGGCGACCTCGTGGATGCCGACCTTCAGCTCACCCGGGCGATGCGCGCACGGCCGGCGTGCACCGCTGCGATCCCGTTCATCGCCGTGCGGGTGCGCCTGCAGCTCGCGAAAGCGTTCTGGGCGCTCGGCGACCACGCGACGGCACGGCACCTGCTGCGGGAGATCGACGATGTGCTGCTGCAGCGGCCGATTCTCGGCACCCTCGTCGACGAGGTGTCCGCGTTCCGCGACTCAGTCGGCCCGACCGACAGGCCGGGTGCCCAGGGCGGGCCTCCCCTCACTCCCGCGGAGCTCCGACTGCTCCCGTACCTCCAAACGCACCTGTCGATCCGAGAGATCGGCGAGCGACTCTACATCTCGCGGAACACGGTGAGCTCGGAGGTGGGCTCGATCTACCGCAAGCTCGGTGTCTCGACCAGGAGCGAGGCCATCGAGCGCGCGATGGCGACGGGCCTCCTCGGCGCGTAGGCGGGTCATCCGTCGCCGAGTTCGCCGCGTAGGTCGTCGGTGTCGACCCCGAGCGCCATCGCGACCCTCGGCGCCGCCGCGACCACCCGGGGAAGCCCCACGACCGGGATGATGCCGACCAGCACGTCGACGATCTCGCTCGGCGTCGCTCCCGCACTGACCGCGGCGTCGGCCTGCGACGCGAACGACGGCTCGGCGCCGCCCACAGCCACGAGCGCGGCGATCCGTGCAAGGGCCATCGACTTCGGGTCGAGTCCCTCGGGGCCGACTCCCAGATCGCCGAGGTGGTCCTCCTCCTCGAGCCGCTCATCGTTGATGGCGAGCCGACGGAGCCGGTCCGTGTAATCCACGGCGACCTCCTTCCACGTCGGGCGAAGCTATGTCCCAGTGCACGCTTCGTCGCGGTCGAGCGCATCATGCAGATGGGATGATTCGAGGCATCCGCCGCCCGATCCCACCGCGAACCGGACCTCGGCCGTGACGCCATCGAGTCGGGTTCATTGCATCTGCGTGATGCGACGCCGGATGACGCAGGCATAGCGTGCGAGCAGAAGCCGGCCTTGACCGGCATCATCGAGCGAAAGGCCTTGTGACATGTCCTTCTGGGATTTCCTGGTGTGGCTCTTCTGGTTCTACGTCGTGATCGCGTGCATCTGGATCTTCGTCACCGTGATCATCGACGTCTTCCGCGACGACACCCTGAACGGCTGGGCGAAGGCCCTCTGGGTGCTGTTCCTCGTCTTCTTCCCCTTCCTTGCAGCATTCATCTACCTGATCGCCCGCGGCGACCGCATGGCCCGCCGGAACGCCGAGCGGATGGCCGAGGCGCAGGCCGCCAACGCCGACTACATCCGCAGCGTGGCCAGCTCATCGTCGTCGGCCGACGAGATCGAGAAGGGCAAGGAGCTCCTGGACTCCGGCGCGATCTCGCAGGCCGAGTACGACGCGCTCAAGTCGAAGGTGCTGCAGGCCGCGTAGGGCTGCAGCAAGCAGGAACGGCCGGTCGCACCGGGGACGCGACCGGCCTCCGCGCTGCGGGCAGACGTCCCACCGAACCCCGGATCGCGGGTACCGCGCGAACCGGCCTGATCCGGGCCGCGGTCTCGATCGTTCTGGCGTGGCGGCTGCGGGCGGGCGTAGTGTGCGCCGTGGCGGCCACGCCCGGCCGCTCACATCGACTTCGGTGGAAGGACAACAATGACCACGGATGCTGCAACGGATGCGACGACGCGACCGACGATCGTGCTGGTGCACGGCGCCTGGGCCGACGGCTCGAGTTGGGACGCGGTGACGCGCGCACTGCAGGCCCAGGGCTACACCGTCCTGGTGCCGCCGAACCCCCTCCGGGGACTCACCGACGACGCCGCGTACATCGCCTCCTTCCTCGCTCAACGCACGAGCGGACCGGTCGTGCTCGTCGGTCACTCGTACGGCGGCGCGGTCATCACGAACGCCGCAGCATCCGGTGGCGACGTGCGAGCACTCGTCTACGTCAACGCGTTCATGCCGGATGAGGGCGAGAGCGTGCTCCAGATCCTCGAGGGTTCCGGATCGGCGCTCGCCGTCGCCGATCCGACGACCGTCTTCGACATCGCCGGGTACCCCGGCGCTCCCGAGGGTGCAGCAGAGGTGTTCCTGAAGCCCGAGGTCGTGCACGGTTCCTTCGCGCAGGACCTGCCCGAGACCGACCGGTGGACCATCGTCGCCAGTCAGCGTCCGGCGTCGCTCGTCGCCAACGTCGTGCCGTCAGGCCCGCCCGCGTGGAAGACGCTGCCGAGTTGGGCCGTCATCGGCACCGACGACCGGGTGATCCCCGTCGACGTCCTACGCCGCATGGCCGACCGCGCCGGGTCGACCGTCAGCGAGTTGGACGCGTCGCACGTGTCGATGGTGTCGCATCCGGATGCCGCGATCGCCGCCATCCTGACGGCCGCGAACGCCATCTGAGTCGCCCAGCGCCCCGGCGGTCGTCGCATCCGACCGCCCATCCGACCGCCGGGGCGGAACGCATCAGTACTTCTCGCCGAGGGCCTTGCGTTTGAGGGCCTCGTACTCTCCATCGGAGATGAGGCCCTGGTCGCGGATCGCCTTCGCCTTCGCGATCTCGTCAGTCGGGCTCGCGAACGAGACCGACCGCACGTCCTCGTCGGAGTACTCGACGATCTCGGGCCGCCGCTCCGCCCGCCGCTCCGACATGCCCTTCCCGCGCACGATGAGGTAGACGAGGGCGGCGAGGAACGGCACGAAGACGAGGAAGATCACCCACAGCGCCTTCATCCAGCCGTTCAAGGAGTGGTCGAGGAAGACATCGACCAGGATGTAGACCAGCATGAACAGGTATGCCACGAAGGCGAACAGCCAGAAGCAGAACCAGAACACGTCCCAGAAGTCGGTGTAGAACGTCATCGGATTTCCTTTCACGAACGGGGAGCCCTCACGGGCCCACGGCGGGGGTGCATCCGATCCACAACCTACTCGCCGGGGGCGTCGCCGCCCCCGCGGCGCGCGAACACCGCAGGGCACGCCGCGCCGCGTCGCAGCCCGTCCGGGTGAATGGTCGCGCTATTCCGCGGTCGGCACGACGCGCGACCGGGGTGGGTGCGCCGGGATCCCGGCGGACTGCGCCGGCTCGGCATAGGCCCGCGCGAGATCGGCGACGGTGGCGTGGGCGTTGAGCCCGCTCGGATTCGGCACCACCCAGAGCTCCGCGCCTCCGATGGTCTCGTCCTGCCGGCCGGCATGGGCTCTCGGTCGGTCGAACCCCTGCCGGTAGGCGGTCAGCCCGACGACCGCGACCACGAGCGGATGCCACCGCGCAACGTCATGGGCGAGCCGTGCCGCGCCCGCGCGAAGCTCGGCCCTGTCGAGCTCGTCAGCACGCGCCGTCGCCCGGTGCACGAGGTTCGAGATGCCGATGCCGGCGTCGAGGAACATACTCCGGTCCGCCTCAGTGAGCCCTGCGGCGAAATCCGGCACGCGCGGGATGATGCCCGCCGCGGCCAGCGCGGGATAGAACCGATTGCCCGGGTGGGCGAAGTGCGTCCCCGTCGCCGCGGTCCACAGGCCCGGGTTTATCCCCACGAAGACGAGCGTCGGATGCTCCGGCATGAGGTCGTCCACGGTGGCGCCGCGGTACGACTCGAGCTCGGCACGTGTGAACCCCATGCGCATGTCTAGTCCGTGTCCATGAACGACTCGATCTCTCGCGCTCGGTCGCGGAACGCCTTCACGAGCGAATACACGAACATGAGGCGAGTATCGCAGCTCCCAGGCGTCCACTCCGCGCGACTTGCAACCCGCCTTCCGATGTCCGTGAGGAACTTTCTGGCGACCTGTCGAAACCCATCCGTCCCGTACGTGGAGGTAGTGGAGGCAAGGATCCGCGACCCACGTCGAGCGCTTCATCGCTCGCGATGATCGCGATCCCGCTGGACGCACCGATCCAGAACACCGAAGGGAAGAACACCATGAGCACCACGTTCACCGTCGACTTCTTCTGCAGCCTCGATGGCTACGGCATGGCCGAGGGCTGGCCCGGATACTGGGGGAAGGAAGGCCCCGAGCTGATCGAGGACCGCGTGCGCACCTTCTCGCAGGACCAGGTCCTCGTGTTCGGTGCGACGACGTTCCGTCAGTTCCGGAAGTTCGTGACCATGTACGACGAGCCGTACTACGACAGCCTGAACGAGCTGCCGAAGATCGTGTTCTCCCGCACGCTGGAAGAGCCGCTCGGATGGCAGAACTCGACAGTCCTCGCGGAGGATGCGGTGACGGCGATCGAGCGCCTGAAGCGCACCACGGACGTCCCGATGCGTTCCCACGGCAGCATCGCACTCAACCGGGCTCTGCTCGCCGCCGGCCTCGTCGACCGGCTCGAGGTCATCATCTTCCCCGCCGTCACAGGTCGCGCCGGGGGCGCCGCCCTTCTCCACGACGGGGCGGAGCTGGACCTCGAGCTCATCGAATCGACCGTGCTCGACGGTCGGACGCAGAAGCTCGTGTACGCGCCCCGCCTGCACGGTGAGATCCCCGAAGGCGTCGGGCCGCAGCGCCGGGACGCGGAGTGAGTGTCAGCGCCTGGGAACACCAGACCAACCATGGTCTGGCATGTCACGCGAGCGAGAGGATATGAGCATGCAGTACCTGATCAACGTCATCGACAACCGCAGCAACTCGGGAACGGCCGAGGAGGGGGTCGCCATCGATGCGTTCAACGACAAGCTCCGCGCGGGCGGCCACTGGGTGTTCGCCGCCGGACTGGCCGACCCGACCGTCTCCACCGTCATCGACGGCCGTGGGGACGAGCCCGTGTTCACCGACGGCCCGTTCGTCGAGGCCAAGGAGTGGGCTGCCGGCTTCTGGATCATCGAAGCGCCCGACCTGGACGTCGCACTGAAGCTGATGGGCGAGGGCTCGAAGGCCTGCAATCGTCGGCTCGAGGTACGGCCCCTCCTCGCGGGGTGACCGACGCGCATGCTGCCCTCACCCGCGCCCACCGTGACGAATGGGCGCGGGTGGTGGCTCGCCGACGAGCCTCCTCCGCACGAACGGCCTTCGGCAGGCCGAACCGGCGGTCAGGAGACGTCCTGTCGTCGTCCACACGCCTCGGCGACGCGCGCGACCCGCGCCAGCATGCGCCGCGTGGCGAGCACGTGCGCACCGGTGCCCATCAGCAGCATCCGGTACACCGCACCGCGCCGCCCGGGGAACACCGCGCGCGTCTCGGCACGGAGCCGGTTGTGCCCGGAGCCGAGATCGTCGACCCGGAAGACGAGCTCGTAGTCCGAGTACCGGTGGCGTCCCGCGAGCGCGAGCTCAGACGCGCGGTCGGCAGTCACGACGTGGAAGCCGGGCACGCTCGACCATGCCGCGAGCGGGCGCGGGCCGGATGCCGCGGTGTCCTCGCAACCGAGGAGCCTCGCGAAGCGCGGCGTGCCGACGCGCTCGACGACGCGCTCGAGCGCCGACCAGACGCACTCACGTTCGGCGGCGATCACGACCGCGTGCTCGTCGACGTGCGGCAGCTGCGCGGCGATGCCGACGCGGCGCAGGTGGTCGACGAGGTGGGTCGTCAGCGGCAGCGCGTGGAGCTCGTCCGCTGCGACCCACCGTGCGTCGTCCGCGTCGTCGCCGTGACCGAGCACGCCACCGGACACCGTCGCCGCGAAGTCGTGGACCTCGAACTCGCGGCCGTCACCCGTCGGCACCCGGACGGTCCACAGCTCACGGCCGACCTCGACGTGGAGGCCGGTCTCCTCGAGCGCCTCCCTGGCCGCGGCCGCCTCGAGCGATTCGCCGATCTCGACGCGGCCACCGGGCACCGACCAGCGACCCCGCTGCGGCTCGTGGCCGCGCTTGACGAGGAGCACACGCCCGTCGGGGTCGGTGATGACTGTGCTCGCGGCGAGAACGACATCCATAGCCATCACCGTAGGGCCGCGCGGCAGGCCTCAGCGAGGCCGAGGGCGAGGTCGAGGCCATCCGTGGTGCAGCCGCCTCACCTCGTCGGCGCGCGACGACCCCAGCGCCCGAGACCGGCTCCCGGTGTCACCCAGCGCTGAAGGCGTCGAGGAATCGATCGCGGAACGCACTCATCGGCCAGACGGGCGCGTCGGGCGCCGGCACCAGCCCGTCCTGCCACTGCCATCCATCGATCGACTCGAAGACGGTCGAGTCGTTCGAGATGATGCTGATCGGCACGTCGTGGCCGGCGTCCGGCCCGCTCACGATCGTCGCCGGCTGGTGGTCGCCGAGCACCACGAGCACGAGGTTCGGGTCGTCGGAGTGGTGCAGGAACGCGAACATCGCACCGAGCGAATACTGAATGGACTGGGCGTACGCCTGCTGCACCCGATTCGGGTCCTGCCAGACGACGGTCGCCGACTGCCCCTGCGCGGGCTGGGGCCGGAACACCGAACCGTCGCCGACTTCGGACCAGGGCACGAGCTTCGGGAGCGGCGCCCACGGCGGGTGCGAGGAGACGAGGTCTATCTCCGCCATGACCGGCTGGTGGTCCCCGGCGAGCTCGTGGTCGGCGAAGTACTTCCAGGTGTACTGGTCCGGGATCCGCGCATACCCGAAGGACGGCCCCCGATACCCGACGTTGTTCGCGTCGAGAAGGGTGTCGAAGTGGTAGAACGAGGTGCCGAACGACCACGGCTTCGTGTTCGAGGGGACGTCGCTGACGGTGCGCCATCCGGCTCTTCCGAATGCCTCGCTCAGCGTGAATCGATCGCTCCGGATCACGTTGTCGTACAGCGCCTGCCGGTCGACCCACAGCCCTGTGTGAAAGGTCGAGTGCGCGAGCCAGCTGAGACCCCCGAACGTCGGAGACGTGAGGAAGGCGCTCCGGGATGCGTAGCCGTCAGCGCGGAGCTGGGCCTCGCCGTCGCGCAGCACCTGCCGCACATCCCTCGAGAAGCTGGATCCCTGCACGGCCGCCTTGCCGTAGCTCTCGATGAAGGCGAAGACGACGTCCTTGCCCTTCAACGAGGTCAGCAGGTCGGAACCGGGTGTGTCACGGTAGGGGTCCGTCGCGATCTGTTGCCGCAGGTCGGCCAGCGCGGCGAGCCCTGCGGCGGCGTGAGAGGCTGACGCGGTGATCGCGCGGAGAGAGGCGGCCGCCGCGGCCGGCTGACCCGCCACCAGCTGCGAGCCCGTCAGGGCGGCGACGATCCATGCCGCGGTGATCGTCGAGATCACGATCGTTCCGTGCACGCGATCGGGCCTGACGGCGGCGCCCACGCGAAGAGCGGCCCACGAGAGCGCGACGATCAACCCGGCGGCGGAGACCGCGAGGAGCACGACCAACCCGCTCGCGGCGGCGGCGCCGATGGAATCCTGGACGACCCCGAACGCGTCGCCCAGCTGCTGCCAGTCGAGGGGATCGAAGGGGATGTCGAGCACTGCCTCGTAGCCGGCGTTGATCCCGGCGAGCACGAGCGCAATGACGATGACGACGCTGAAGCAGGCAGCGACGACGACGCGTGCGGAAGGCCGGGGAAGCACGTAGAGCAGGAGCAGCACGACGATCGACTCCGCGGGAAGCCCGATGAGCGATACCGGAGAGCCCTCGGCAAGCCCTCCCGGCACGAGCGGCACCACGACGAGGAGAAGGATCGCGACCACCAGCGAGACCCTCCCGCTTGCCGGGAGTCTCCGCCCGACTGAACTCTTCGCTCCGCTGTCTCGTGTATTTGCTAGCGTCTCCGCCGGAGGCTTCGATCGGAAGCGGGTATGAAGATGACTGCAAACAGCATGAATATGACCGGAGAGAACCAGGCCGTCCTGTGGGTCCTGCGGATCCTCAGCGCGATCGTCCTTCTGGCGATCGGCGGGATCCACCTCTACCTCGTCTTCGCGGGCGTCGGCGGGGTGCTCGGGGTGCTCTTCGTCCTGCAAGCCATCGCGGGCCTCGTGCTGGCCATCGGGATGCTCGTCCTCCGCGGGCGGTTCCTGAGTATCGCCACCATCCTGAGCCTGCTGTTCGTCATCGCGAGCCTGGCGGCCCTCCTGCTCGCCCTGACCGTCGGATTCTTCGGCATCACCGAGACCTGGGACTACACCCTCGTCATCCCGACCGTCATCGTCGAGTCGATCGGCGTCCTGGTGCTCGCCATCACCACGGTGGTCGTGCTCCGCACGCCGCGGGCGGCATGATCGCGGATCCTCCCCACGCGGGCCGGCGGGTGCAGTGGTCACGATGCACCCACCTCGGCTCGCGGGGCGCGGCTTCGAAGCGCCAGCCACAACACGTCCCGGCCGAAGGATTCGACGAGCAGGGCTAGCGCGACTCCGACGAGCACGGCGGCGAGCTCGAGGATCAGGCCCGATGCCGCAAGTGTCAGGGCGATCCCCTGGACCGCCGTCACGACTTTGCGCCAGTAACGGGGCGGGAGCTGCAGAACAAGCCACGGCAGAACCCATCCTGCGGCGACGAAGACGTAACGCATCAGACCGATCGCCAGCACCCAGGGCCCGAGGATCTGAGCCACGTACAAGCTGAGCACGAGGAGGAGGAACGCATCCACTTCCATGTCGAAACGAGCGCCGAGTTCCGTCGTGGTACCGGTACGACGCGCGACCCACCCGTCCACGGCGTCCAGGGTGAGCGCCGGGACGACCAGGCCGATCAGGAGCGGCACCGGGATCGGCGCGACGAAGGATGCGGCGACCAGCCCGGTGATGATGGCGACCAATGCCGATCTCGTCGCCGTGGCGACATTCGCCCAGCCGAAACGCGGTGTACGCCGGCGTCGCAGCGCAATGAGCAAGAGGGCGTTGCTCGCCGCCAGATACGCCAGCGCGGCCGTCCAGCCGATCGCTGGCAGCCCGTCGACGGCCCAGATCGCCGTCGCGCCCGCCGCACCGAGCACGGCCAACCCGATCGGTGCGAGTCGAACCTCCTTGACCGCCATCACCTGTCCTTGTTACCGAGCATCTCACGGAGCATATTTATGTACACGTGGGGCACCGCCGGATGGTTCACCGAAGGGGATGTACCGTTGCTTGAGGCCATGGCTTTCTGGATCGACGAGCCAGGCGTCGGAGCCCTGCGCCGGCAGCCGATCGCTCGTGCAGGCGACGGCGAAGTTCTCGTGCGCACCAGCTATACGGGCATCAGCCGCGGCACCGAGGCCTCGGTCTTCCTGGGTCGCGTGCCGATCAGCGAGCACGAGAGGATGCGCGCGCCGTTCCAGGAGGGCGACTTCCCGGGCCCGGTGAAGTACGGCTATCTCAACGTCGGAGTCGTCGAACAAGGGCCGGAAGCGCTCCGCGGCCGCATGGTCTTCACGCTGTTCCCCCACCAATCCGCCTTCGTCGTTCCCGCCGATGCCGTCATCCCAGTCCCCCACGGCGTGCCCGCTCGCCGTGCGGTGCTCGCCGGCGCGGTCGAGACCGCGGTGAACGTGCTGTGGGATGCCGCGCCCCTGATCGGAGACCGGGTCACGATCGTGGGCGCCGGCATGATCGGATGCTGCATCGCACGAGTGATCCGCGGCATCCCCGAACTCGACGTGGTGCTCGTCGATGTGGACACGTCGCGTCGCGAGGTCGCCGATCGACTCGGCGTCCGATTCGCCGAACCGGACGACGCGCCGGGAGACCGCGATCTCGTCATCAACACGAGCGGGTCGGAGGCTGGACTGCAGCTCGCACTCGAGTCCGTCGTGACCGACGGGGAGGTGATCGAGGCCAGCTGGTACGGCGACCGGCCCGTGACGCTCGCTCTGGGTGCCGACTTCCACTCGCGCCGCCTGACCATCCGGTCGAGCCAAGTGGGTGCTGTGGCCCGACGCCGACGAGCAACGCGCACGACTCGCGACCGGCTGACTCTCGCGCTCGAGCTCCTCCAGGACGCGGCCTTCGACACGCTGCTCACGGGCCACTCCCCGTGGAGTGACCTTCCCGCGGTGATGGCCGGGCTCGCAACCGGCCGGAGCACGGAGCTCTGCCACACGATCGATTGGAAGGACGCCGCGTGACCTTCACCCTGACAGTGCGAGACCACATGATGGTCGCCCACAGCTTCTCCGGAGAAGCCTTCGGCGCAGCACAGCGTCTGCACGGTGCGACCTTCATCGTCGACGCGTCGTTCCGTGCGAGCGAACTGGACTCCGACGGCGTGGTCATCGACATCGGACGCGCGGCCGAGGCGCTCAGCCAGATCACGGGTTCGCTGACCTATCGCAATCTGGACGATGATCCGGAGTTCGCCGGGATGAACACCACGACCGAACGACTGTGCCAGGTCATCGCCGACCGCCTCGCCCAGCGTGCCGCAGATGGACGGCTTGGATCAGCCGGCAGGCGTCTGTCGTCGATCGAGGTCACCCTCCACGAGTCTCACATCGCATGGGCGAGCTACGAGCGGAAGTTGTGAATGGGATGACGGACGCGGCCGTGCACTTCCTCGTGCCCGACGGGATCGACGATGATGAGCGCGTCAGCGGCGGCAACGTCTACGACCGGCGCATCAGCGAAGCGCTGCGAGCACGGGGCGTCGACGTACGGATGGTGCTCGTTGCAGAAGGTCGCGTGCAGGACGTGGCGCACGCGATGTCCGCTCTCCCGCGCGACGCCCTCGTGCTGATCGACGGATTGATCGCCGTCGCGGCATCGGAGGTGCTGGACGCGCACTCGGAACGTCTTCGGATCGTCGTGCTGGCGCACATGGTCGCCAGCGCCCTGCCCGGGATCCAGGACGATGCGCGAACGGCCGAACGAGAGCGCCGCGCCCTGAATGCCGTGCGACGCGTGATCACGACCAGCGAGTGGACCCGCTCCGAACTCATCGCCCGCGCGCTCGCGGAGCCCGATCGGATCAAGGTCGCTCCTCCGGGCACGGACGCCGCACCGGCGGCGACCGGATCCGAATCGGGCGGCCACCTGCTCTGCGTCGGCGCTGTCGCGCCCCACAAAGGACAGGATGTGCTCGTCCAAGCGCTGGCGGGCATGACCGATCTCCCCGATTGGAGCTGCTCGATCGTGGGCTCGCTCAACGCCGACCCCCATTTCGCGACCCGGACGGCTGCCGCGATCCGATCCGCCAGGCTCACGGAGCGAGTCGCGCTCATGGGGGTTCTCACCGGTCAGCCACTCGCGGACGCATACCGCGCCGCGGACCTCGTCGTCGCGCCTTCGCGGGTGGAGAGCTACGGCATGGTCGTCGCCGAGGCGCTCGCTCGGGGCATCCCAGTCGTGGCGGCACGCGTCGGCGGAATACCGGAGGCGATCGCAGGCAGCAAGGCCGGCATCCTCATTCCATCGAGCGATCCGGGGGCGTTGCGTGCGGTCCTGCGACAATGGCTCGAGGACCCTGGTCGGCGTGCTGCGCTCAAGGCGGAGGCATTGCGCTCGCGCACCGTGACACGATCTTGGGATGAGTCCGCGGGGATCGCCGCCGCGGTGCTGAGTGATGTCCGTATGGAGATGGGCGTCGTCGGATACGAGCGGTGGGGCGCCGGATGAGCGAGATCATCGAGGTCAGCAGCGATTGGCTGGCCCTTCGCGAGCAGGAGGATGCGCGCGCCCGCTCCCGCGAACTCGCCCTCGCAGCATCCGCCAGGCTCGGACCGGGGCCGATCGTGATCCATGACCTGGGAAGCGGAACGGGCTCGATGATGCGATGGCTGGCGCCGCTTCTGCCCGGACCGCAGACCTGGGTCCTGCACGACTGGAACTCGAACCTCGTCGAGCGTGCGACGAACGGCGTCGTCCCGCTCGATCGTGAACGACGACCGGTCTCGGTCCGCACGCGCAGCGGGGAGCTCGCGCACCTCGACCCCGACGACCTCGACGGCGCCTCACTCGTGACCGCTTCCGCGTTGCTCGATGTGCTGACATCGGAGGAGATACGCGCCGTCATCCGGGCCTGCGTGGCCGTCGGATGCCCCGCGCTGCTGAGCCTGAGCGTGACCGGCGAGGTCCGCCTCGATCCCCGGGATCCTCGCGACGACGTGTTCGAGGCCTCGTTCAACGCACACCAGCAACGTCGTGTCGGCGTACGCCGGCTCGTGGGGCCCTCTGGCGTCGCACTTGCGCAACGCCTGTTCCTGGAAGCCGGCTGGCATGTTCGACCGGCCGCCACCTCCTGGCGGCTCGGCGATCACGATCCTCGCCTCCTCCGCCAGTGGTTCGACGGATGGTTCGGTGCGGCTCTCGAGCAACGCGCCGACCTTCAGGTCGAAGGTGCGGGGTACCGCGCACTGCGTTCGTCACAATTGCACCGCGGTGCGCTCTCCGCCGTCGTCGTCCACACCGATCTCCTGGCGTGGCCTGTCCGTCCTGTTCGAATGCCCGCACCTGCACGTGCTGTCGTTCTCGCCGGCGCTCACCGAAAGGGGAGATCGTGATCGACAGGCCGTACGTGATTCTCAGCGCTGCCATGTCCATCGACGGGTACCTCGACACCGCTTCCCCACCGCGCCTCGCCCTCTCGAACGCGGAGGACTTCGATCGGGTCGACGAGGTACGGGCGCACAGCGACGCCATCCTCGTCGGAGCACGTACCGTGCGCCTCGACAATCCGAGACTGCTGGTGCGGAGCGAGGAACGACGGAGTCGACGCGAAGCAGAAGGCCTGTCGCCGTCGCCCTGGAAGGTGACCGTGACGGCAACCGGTGACCTCGATCCGCAGTCGGAGTTCTTCACTTCCGGACTCACGAAGAAGTTGGTCTATTGCCCGCGATCGGCGGTTCGAGGCATCCGCGACCGGCTCGGTGACCTTGCCACCGTCGTCGAGTTGGGTGAAGAGGTCACCATGGCCGATCTCGTCAGCGAACTGAACGACCGGGGCGTGCGCACGCTCCTGGTCGAAGGCGGCAGAACCATGATCACTCAGTTCCTGGCGTCCGACCTTGTCGATGAACTCCAGTTGGCCATCGCCCCGTTCTTCGTCGGCGACCGGCGAGCTCCTCGGTTGATCGGCGACGGCACGTTCCCGTGGAATCCCGACCGCCACGCGCACCTCGCCGAGAGCCGTCAAATCGGCGACATGGTTCTCCTCAGGTATGCACTGTCCGAACGCTTCCCCACACCCGGTCGTTCGTTTCTCGGAGGATCAACTGGACCACCGGCTTGAGCCCCGTGTGCGTGGCGAGGACGGAGAGGGTCGGCGGCAGTCCGAACCCACGCGGCCAGGCCGGCTCCCGATCGTGATGTCACTTGTCGATGGGGTCGAGCGCCGGAGCGGCCTGCTCGCAGCCGACGCTCGGCGAGCCGGCGGTCGTCCATGAACGCATCGCCCAGGACGGTGCAGGGCTGAAGTCGACCTGCATGGGCGCACCGACGTCGGCGACTGCGCTGCCGCCGCGGTCGCGAACGAGCGCCCTGAAGCCGAGCACGAAGCGGAAGTTCGGGCTAGCCTGACGCTCATGGCCCAGGCAGCCTCGCCCGCACGCGCGTGGATCGGGACGATCGTCTTCCTCCTCGTCGCGCCCGGCGTCGTCGCCGGCCTCATCCCGTGGCTCATCTCTGGCTGGCGGTGGTACGACTGGGGAGGCGCGGCCTGGGTCGTCGTGCCGATCGCATGGATCTCGATCGCCGTCGGGGTAGCCTTCCTCCTGCAGGCCTTCGCGCTGTTCGCCCTGCACCGCGGAACGCCCGCTCCGGTCCTTCCGACCGAGACCCTCGTCGTGACGGGGGTCTACCGCTTCGTGCGCAATCCGATGTACCTCTCGGTGCTCGCGATCATCCTCGGCCAGGCGCTGCTGTTCGGCAGCTGGTGGCTCGTGCTCTACGCCGTGATCGCCCTCGCCGCGGTCGTCGCATTCGTGAAGGGTTACGAGGAGCCGACCCTCACACGCACCTACGGCGAGCAGTACCTCGACTACCGGCGCAACGTCCCGGGGTGGTGGCCACGGCTCACGCCGTGGCGGGCGTGACAGCGCGCCCGCGTGGCCACCCGCCGCGCGTCGCGGCGGATCGACCCCACCCGCGCGACGGTCCTCGCGAGCGAACGTGTCGTCATGAACTGCGCCGCAAGCCCACGCCCGGAACAGGCTGAGGAGGTCGGCTGCGGCCGTCCTCCCTTGCATCGGCCGAGAGCATCTGAAAGTATCTGCGTATGGATGCAGATACGCAATCGATCGAGTCGTCCGATAGTCAGTTCGTGGAACTCGCCGTCGAGGTGTTCTCGATGCTCGCCGACGCGACACGTGTGCGGATCATCCTCGCCCTCCAGGAGCACGGCGAGCTGACGGTGAACCATCTGGCCGAGCTCGTGGACAAGACGCCCGCGGGAGTCTCGCAACACCTCGCGAAACTACGGCTGGCGCGCATCGTCGTCGCCCGCCAGGACGGCACCCGCGCGTTCTACCGGCTGGCGAACGAGCACGCCGGCCGACTGGTCACCGATGCCATCCAGCAGGCCGAACACTCCCTCGGCGGCAGGCCTCGCCACCACGCCGAAGGAGGGAACGCATGAGCACCCACGACCACTCGCAGCTTCACCCGAGTGATCACGCCGATGCCCACGGCCATCCACACAGTGGGCACGACCACGACCACGACCATGACCATGACCACACTCACGGCTTCTGGGGCACGGTGAAGGAGTTCTTCGTTCCCCACACGCACGACCCATCGGACTCCATCGACGACGCCCTCGAAGCAAGCAAGGAAGGCGTTCGCGCCCTCAAGATCAGCCTGTTCCTGCTGCTCGGCACAGCCGCGCTGCAACTCGTCGTCGTACTCATCTCCGGATCCGTCGCCCTGTTCGCAGACACGGTGCACAACTTCTCCGACGCGCTGACGGCAGTGCCGCTGTGGATCGCGTTCGTCCTCGGCCGCCGGGCCGCAACCCGGCGGTACACCTACGGCTATGGCCGCTCCGAAGATCTCGCCGGCCTGTTCATCATCGCGGTCGTCGCCCTTTCCGCCGTCATCGCCGCCTGGCAGTCCTTCGACCGCATCATCCACCCGCAGCGACTCGACAACCTCTGGTGGGTCGTCGCCGCCGGCATCATCGGTCTCGCCGGCAACGAAGCCGTCGCGATCTACCGCATCCGGGTCGGACGCCGCATCGGCTCCGCCGCCCTCGTCGCCGACGGCATCCACGCCCGCACCGACGGCTTCACCTCCCTCGCCGTCGTCATCGGCGCCTTCGGCGTCATGGCCGGCTTCCCGCTCGCCGACCCCATCGTCGGCATCCTGATCAGCGCCGCCATCATCGTCCTACTCTGGGGCACCGTGAAAAGCCTCGGCCGGCGACTCATGGACGGCATCGAACCCGACATCCTGCACCGCGCCGAGCACGCCCTCCTCGACACCACCGGCGTCGACGGTATCCAGCAACTCCAACTCCGCTGGGTCGGCCACCGACTCCACGGCAACGCGACCATCGTCATCGAGACACACCGTGACGAGGACCTCGATGCGATCCGCCGTCATGCCGAGGCACACCTTCGCCAGGCGCTGCCGAATCTCGACAGCTTCACCCTCGCCGCAACCTCTGCCCCGGTCGATGATGGCAAGCATTCCGCCGCGGCAACCGGACGGCGATCCTTCACGCAATGGACAGGAGATACGGATGACTCGACTGGTGAAGCACCTGCACGGTGGCGAGCAGATGGCCGGCATCGCACGCCATCCACGGGCCTATGACAGGATCGCGCGGTGGGCCGCGGGCGGAATTCACCGCCGCGCGGTCTTCGATGCGTGCGTCGTGCCCCTGCCCGACGACGCATTGGTCGTCGATATCGGCACGGGCCCGGGACGGCTGGCAATCACACTCGCCCGAGTGCTCCCGCGGGTG
Organism: uncultured Actinomycetota bacterium; assembly: GCA_963764435.1. Lineage (GTDB taxonomy): Bacteria > Actinomycetota > Actinomycetes > Actinomycetales > Microbacteriaceae > Agromyces. Next base: position 945,987 of record CAVXSL010000001.1, read on the forward strand.
CGTGTGGAGGGTGTGGACCTATCGCCCGAGATGATCGAGTACGCCCAGCGGATGGCGATCGGAGCAACAGGAACCCCGACATTTCGGGTCTCCGACGTGGCGGAGCTTCCTTACGAGCCGGAGTCGGTCGACCTGATCGTTTCGACCGCGAGCGCGCATCACTGGGCTGACCTGTCGGCCGGGATCGGAGAACTCCGCCGCGTGCTCAGACCGGGCGCCCAGTCTCTGATCTACGATGCTCGCCCTGTCCTGCGTGAGGCTCTGTCAATCGGACGCGAGTGGGGAATGCACGCGAGCATGCAACCACTCCGCGGCGGGTTCGGACGACTGATCCTCCGCGCACCCGGCTATCGTGCCACCGACTGAAGCTCCAGACCAAGCCAGCAGCCCGCTACAACACTCCACAGCGGCCATGACTGGGGTCTGCTGCACTTCGAATCGGATGGCGGGTGAACAACGCGTGACGTCGACGACGGCGTGGCCTAGACGTAGCGTGGATGGAGGGAGGAAGCCACATGTCCGACGACATTCGACGCAAGGTGTCGCAGTATCGACTCGAGCAGTTCGACCGAGCGCTCGAAGCCCGATCAGCCGGCGAGGGCGTGCCGGTCGAGGCGAATGACGCGTCCGCCAAGCCAGAGCCTGAGCCTGCGGCATCCGCCACCCCGACAGCCGCCGATCGGGCCGCCTACGTCGAGACGGCCATCCAGCAGGCGATCCGCCGCGGCGAGTTCGACAACCTGCCCGGCGCGGGCAAACCGCTGCCCGGCTTGAACGGTCGTCACGATCCCGACTGGTGGATCCGCCGCAAGATCGAATCGGAGCAATTGACCGGGCTCGGCCCGCCGGCGCTCACCCTGCGCACCGAGGATGCAGCGCTCGACGACCAGCTCGACGGCATGTACCGCGAGGAGGACGTGCGGGCCGCGATCGACGACTTCAACCTTCGGGTGAAAGAGGCGCGTCGTCAGCTCCTCGGCGGCCCGCCGGTAGTGACGCAGCTCCGCGACCCCGACGATACGGTGCGAGCTTGGCGTGAACGGCGCCTCGAACGAGCGCGCCGTGCAACTGAAGAGCAGGAGCGACAGCGTGCTGAAGAGGCAGCACCGGGTTGGCGCGAACGACGCCGTCGGCGCCGCGCGTCTCGATCGCGAAGCTGACCGGCGCACCGAACCAGGTCATCCACGCCGTCGGGACGGCGAGGGCACGGCCGTCGCGATCCGCGCGGGATCGATTCACCTCGATCTGACCTTGGAGTGGCGAATGCTCGATCCTGACGAACCGATCATTGCGCCACCGTCGCATGCGCGGCGCCGTCATCGATCGCGGCGGGTTCGAGCCGAAGTGCGCGCAAGTCGTCGGCGAGCCGTCGCAGACCGTCGTGAGCGCCCGTGAACCTCTCGCCGAGGGCAGCCTTGCCGAGCATGGCGGCGGAACGCGGGTGGCGGCGCTGGTAGTCAACGAGCAGGTCGAACCGTTCGTCCGCACTCAGCGCATGTACCCGAGGGGTGAAGGAGTGGCTCATCCAGGTGATCCGCGTGAGACCGCCCGCAACAGCGTTCGCGTACCAGTCGCTGTGGCGTCCGCGGCTCGCGATCACCCAGAGGGTCGGCGCGCTCCCGCGGTTCGGGCTACTCTTCACGACCTCGACGACCGTGCGGTGGGTGCGACCGGTCTTGCGACCGGCCGTCGTGAGCATGAGGACGCTCGAGCCGAGCGCCCAGCCGAAGTGAGCGCGGTAGAGCAGGATCGGGGCCCGGTTGAAGAGTTTCCGAACCGGTCCGGGCTTCGGCTTTACCATGCCGACAGCATAGGAGCGGCGGACGCAGGCAGGAGCGGGCGACTCATCACGCTATCGAGGTGGCGCGGCGGCGCAACCCGCGGAGCATGCCGCGAGACATCAGGAAGTCTGCGGGGATGATCACCAGGTGCGCGCCGGCCGTGAGCCACCAGGGGCGTGTCCGGGCACGCCACCGGAAGATCACCCGCGTGGCGCGCCCGTCGTCGACCGGCGTGAGCCGGAAGCTCCAGGTCCAATGCAGTTGTGCCAGCCCGCGCTGCCGCCATGAGAGCGGCAGGTGCGTCGTCGAGTCAAGGAGCAGCAGCCGGCCCGGCTCGACCTCGCGGACCAGGAATCCGCACTGGGTCTCCGGCGCGCCGTCCGGTACGAAGTCACCGACCTTCAGGGTCTGGTAGGTGTCGAGGATCTGCTGGGCGCTCGGCCAGTTCTCGGGGAACAGGAGCACATCGACCCATCGCGGTGTGTACCAGCCTCCACGATGCCACCCGACTTGCACCAACCACGGCCAGATGCGGTCGGGAGCCGCGGGAATGGTGGCCGCATGCGTGGCGCCGACCTGCGGATGCTGCACGAGTTCGTCGCCAGGCATCGTCGCCCGGCGCTCGGCCGCGGCCGACCCGTAGTTGCGGCCGAGCCACTGCAGCGCCAGGTAGCCGGCCACCAGCGACATGGTGACCGCAATCGTACGGGAGCGATGTGCGGCATGCGCGTGCTGGCCCGCCGCTGGCCCGCGCGCGCATCACTCAGGCTGTCCGGGCTGCTCGGGCCCGATGCGGTAAGGCCGCATCATCTCGTTGTCCTCGTGTTCGACGATGTGGCAGTGCCAGACGTACTGGCCCGCCGTGTCGAAGGTCGCGCGCACGCGGGTGACCTGGCCGGGGTAGGCGATCACTGTGTCCTTGCGGCCGGTCTCCCATGCCTCGGGGCCCGAGACGTCGCCGTCGGGCTGGAAGGGCACGACGATGTCGTCGGGGTCCTCGGGGTCGCGCACGAGTCCCTCGCGGTTGACCACCTCGAACGCGACCTCGTGCACGTGCATGGGGTGCGCGTCAGCTGTGATGTTCACGAACTCCCAGACCTCGGTCGACCCGACCGCCGGGTTGTCGGTCACCGGGTCCGCCCACTCGTACTCGACGGGCACCCCGCCTTCGGCCGTTCCGAGCAGCGCCGCGACGGGACCCTCGACGGCGTCGCCGTTCGCGTCGAACCCGATGGCCGACTTCTCGATGAGCGCGAGCGGACGGGTCACCGATTCTTGCGGAAGCGGCGTGATGGCGGGCAGCACGAGGAACTCGGGCGGTGTCGTGGGATCGGGCGCCGTCGCGGGAACGACACGGAACTCGAGCACCTGCCCGGTGGAGTCAGGGTCGGCCACGGGGAAGTCGACGCCGGGGATGCCGCCGCCGAACGGCTCGTCGGGGCCGACGTTTCCGAGCACGTGGTTGCCCACCGGCACGTGCGTGAAGTCCACGATCAGGTCGGCCCGTTCGGCGAGCCCCATCAGGAGCCGGCCGCCGTGGTCGGCGGTCAGGTTCACCGGCGCAGCCAGGAACCCGCCCTCGTTGCCGATCTGCCACACCTCGACGCCCGGAATGCCGCTGAAGTCGAGGATGAGGAACCGCGACTGGCAGCCGTTCAGGAATCGGAACCGGTACCGGCGCTGCTCGACGACCTGGAACGGCCACGTGTTCCCGTTGGCTATGAGCATGTTCCCGAAGAACTCGGGATTCCAGATCGGCGAGAACTCGCCCTCGGGGATGAAGTCCCCGACGATGCCGTCAAAGAGCGTCCGGGTGTCGGGGTAGAAGAGCGAGCCGTCGTCGTTGAACGAACGATCCTGCACGGCGATCGGGATCTCGTAGTACGTCTTGTTCGAGGGGAAGGGATCGTTCTCCTTCGGGGCGGGACTCGGAAGCACTGCGGTCGCACCCGAGCGGCTGTCGACGACGGCGTCGTCCCCCTCGGGGCCGCCTCGGATGAGGAAGAATCCGGCCGGGCCGGCGTACACGTTCACGCGGGTCATGCCGAGCGTGTGGTCGTGGTACCAGATCGTCGACGCGCGCTGGGAGTTGGGGTATTGGAACGTCGCGAATCCGGGCCCCCACTCGACCCCATACCGGGTCGCCGCCTTGCCGGCGAAGAACTCGTACCACGTGCCCGCCATGGCATAGCCGGCGGGGATGTCGGCGGCCGCCGGCAGGTACCAGGCTTCGGCGTAGCCGTCGCTCTCGTCGCCGACGCCCACCGACCCATGCACGTGCGTGACGATCGGCACCGGTCCGTCGTACGCGGGCGGAGTCGAGTCGAACGTGGGCCGCGCGTCGCGCCCGTCCTCACCGCCGGGCGGGTTCGCCCAGTGCAGCGTCGGGTCGACCGGCAGCAGGTGCGGCAAGTGATTGCCGTTCACGTCGACGAGCTCGTTGATCCACTTGACCCGCACCGGCCGGTTCCATCGCGCCTCGATCGTGAGCGAGGGCGCGTTGTGGACGAGGATCCCCTTCTTCTTCGCGGAGGTCACGGCTCCGTAGCCCCAGACCGTCGTCGACGGGAGGCCGACCGGCAGGATCTGCTGCGGGAACTGCCGCATCGAGATCTCGTAGGCGTCGATGTTCTTGCCACCCCGCACGGTGATGGTCTCGGCCCGCGGCATGACCGGTGGGATGAGCAGCGGCGTCTGGAACTTCGGCACCGATGCGGGCTCGAGCGTGCCGCCGGGGATCTCGGCCAGGGCCACCGTGGTCCCGCCGGGCAGCACGGCGTAGAGCACGAAGCCCGCGCCGGCGGCGCCGGCCGCCGCGATGAACGTGCGGCGACTGATCGGGCGACCCGCTCCCGTATGAAGGTCTGTCATAGCTCTCACCCCAACGCCCCATCCGGGCGCCGGGTGCGTCGATGCACGCGGTCGCCGCAACGCTGAGGCATGCTCAGTTTGGCGCGGATCGCACGGAGCCTCAAGCTCCCATCCGAGTGACACCGGGCAGATGCTCCGGATACGAGGTACGCCTTATCCAACCGTGCTTCCTCTCCCATCGCGTAGGAGAGGGTGACGACCTCGTCGCGCAACAGACCGTTGGCGACGCGGTCTCACCTCTTCTCTGGCCGGTCGGTGGTGCCCCGACCAGCGGACTCAGCATCCGGGTTCGGCGTCGGCCTCGCCGACCTGCACCAAACCGCTCTCGTAGGCGAGCACCGCGATCTGCACTCGGTCACGGAGGTCGAGTTTGGTCAGCAACCGGGAGACATACGTCTTCACCGTGGCCTCGCTGAGGAACAGCGCTCGCGCGATGTCCGCATTTGACTTCCCACGGGCCACCAGCTTCGCCACCGCGATCTCGCGCTCGCCCAGCGCCGCCAGCTCGGGCGGAAGCGTGCCGGTCAGCGGTCGCCGGGTGAACTGTCGAAGCAGCCGTGCGGTCACCGTGGAGGCAAGCATCGCCTCCCCGCGAGCCACCACCTCCACGGCGCGCACAAGATCGGCGGGAGAAACGTCCTTCAACAGGAAACCGCTCGCCCCCGCACGGATCACCTCGTACACATGCTCGTCGAGGTCGAACGTGGTCAGGGCCAGCACCCGTGGTTTTGGCTCGCACTCTGTGATCAGGCGACGGGTCGCCTCAATGCCGTCGAGCCGCGGCATCCGGATGTCCATCAGCACCACGTCCGGCAGCAGCTCCGTCGCCATCGCCACCGCCTCCAGCCCGTCGCCGGCCTCACCGACCACGTCAATGCCCCCGCGTTCCAGCACCAGCCGGAAACCGGCGCGGACCAACTCCTGGTCGTCGACGACCAGCACCCGGCTCACGAACGGACCCCAAGCGGCAGGCTCGCTCGAACCGTGAAACCGTGCCCGGGCCGGTTGAGGGCTTCGAGCTGTCCCCCATAGAGCAGAGCCCGCTCGCGCATGCCGATCAGCCCGTGCCCGGCGGAGGGAGCGTCGCTCCTGGCCCCACGCCCGTCATCCGACACCTCCACCTCCACAGAGTCCTCGCTCAGTCGCACCAGTACGTCGGCGGATGAGGCGAAGGCGTGGCGACGGACATTGGTCAGGGCCTCCTGCACGATGCGGTAGACCGCGAGGTCGACGCCCATCGGCAGCGGCCGCTCGTCGCCCTCAACCCGCAGCTGGGTCTGCAGACCGGCCGCTCGCGCCTCGTCGACCAGCGCCGAGAGGCCCGCCGTGCCGGGTTGCGGTTCCAGGGTGCCCGCACCGTCTGGTTCTCGGAGCATCGCAACGACCCTCCTCATCTCGCCGAGGGCGCCGGTGCCGGTGCTGCGGATGGTGCCCAGAGCCGATCGGACGAAGTCCGGATCGTCGTCGACCACTTGCTCCGCCGCTCCGGCCTGCACCACCATGAGGCTCACCGAGTGCGCGACGATGTCGTGAAGTTCCCGCGCGATCCTGGCACGCTCGTCGAGGATGGCGGCGGCGGTGCGTTCGCGGCCGGCCATCTCCACCTCGGCCGCGCCTCTGGCAGCGTCGAGGGCACGCTCCTCGAACCTCCGCAGCCCGTAGCCGGCGAGCCAGGTGGCGGTGATCGCCAGCCAGTTGAAGATGACGTCCTCGGGTCCGGACAGATCCGTGACAACGAACGTGAAGAAGAACAAGAGCGCCGCTGCTGCTGCTGCCCCATACAAGCTGCGCCGCCCCTTGTCGTGCCGGGCCACCGAGTAGACGGCGACCGCGAGCGGCACGAACTGTCCCCAGAACAGCACGGGCATGGGAACGAGGGTGAACAGGACCGGCCAGACGAGGACCATCACCAGCAATACGGCGAGGGGCCGGACCCGCCGGACCGTCAGCAACGCGCAGGTCAGCAACGACACCACCGTGGCGAGCTCGTACGAACCCTCACCTTGAACGGACTCCAGCGGAACCCAGAGTTCGGCGACCCCCACAGCGGCGAGCGCGACGGCCAGAACGATGTCCTGGACCCGCTGCACCAACTCGCGACGGCTCACGTGATCACGATAGAGCGCGAACGCGGTCACGGCATCCGTCGCAAGTTGACGAACGCGACAACTGCGGTTGACCCGCATCGCGTCTTGCGGGCGATGCCGGAGGCGGGGTCGCCCATCTAGCGTTTCAACACAACCGCCAAGAAGGAGAGAACAATGAGAACCACCGCCCGCTATCGCCGCCTGCTGACCGCCGTCAGCCTCGTGTTGACCTCGGCGCTGATCGTCGTCTGGGTCGCGACGCAACCCACGTTCGACGCTTCGGGAGGTCAGCTCGCCACCCTGGAAGAGGCGGGCGCCCTCGGCACCGTCTCACAACTGAGCTACATCTTCTCTCAACTGCCGCTGATCATCGCCTTCCTGGGGGTCGCGCAGCTGATGGCAGCGCGCGCCCCGGTCTGGTCGAACATCACCGCGACGGTGGGAATCATCAGCGGCTTCGGGCACGCGGTGAGCGTCGGCAGCAGCCTGATCCTGCTCACCATGGCACAGGATCCCGCCAACCGCGATGCCTACAACGATCTGATCGCACTGTTCGACGAGTCGGCGGCGGTCATCCCCTTCATGCTCATGGGCCTGGGTGGCCTCGTGCTCGGAACCATCTGCCTGGCCATCGGCCTGTGGCGGGGGCGGGTCGGACCGAAATGGGTGCCGTTCGTGCTGATCGCCTTCCTCCTCGTCGAGTTGGTCGGACGCGGCTTCACCGTCTGGGCTGGGCTCGTGGCGGCGCTACTCTTTCTGGCCGCGTTCGTCGCGCTGGCGGTGGTGGTGTGGCGGAGCCCGCTCGAGGCATGGGGAGCCGACGCTCGCGTCGGCGCTCCGTCGGCGCTCGCGCTGCACGACGCGCCATAGCGGGCCGCGCGACGATCCGGCCCTGAGCTCACCGAAGGGGCCGGATCGTACGGCGCTTCGCACCCACCGACACAGGCACACCGATCTCCCGTACACGTGCGGCACGGTTGCGCACCGACAGAATTCGCACCCCTCTGTCTGTCCTGCTCGTAATTGATACTTGCTCACGATCGACATACCGTGGTTCGACGGCACACCTGAGGTAGGCGGCGCAGGAGGTTTTGGCGGGCGCTCCTCACCGGAGGAAGGAACGCATCATGACCATTGCGACTCCCGCGGGAACGCCCGCGAGTGACTCCGATACACTCCCGGTGGGTTGGGAGGGGTTCGTCCCGGGTCCGTGGCAGGACGCGATCGATGTGCGGGACTTCATTCAGCGCAACTACACGCCGTACACCGGCGACGCCGCGTTCCTGGTCGGGCCGACCGAGCGGACGACGCGGGTGTGGAACACCCTCGCCGCGATGTTCCCCGAGGAGCGCGAGAAGGGCATCTACGACGTCGACCCGCACACTCCGGCCGCGATCACGGCGCACGGACCCGGTTACATTTCCGAGGACGACCGGTTGATCGTGGGTCTGCAAACGGATGCCCCGCTGAAGCGGGCGATCATGCCGAACGGCGGCTGGCGGATGGTCGAGGGCGCACTGGAGACCTACGGCTACGAGGTCGACGAGACCCTCAAGGCGGAGTACACGTTCCAGCGCAAGACGCATAATCAAGGCGTCTTCGACGTCTACCCGCCGGCCGTGCGGGCCGCGCGCAACTCGCACATCATCACCGGGCTGCCGGACGCCTACGGGCGCGGCCGGATCATCGGCGACTACCGCCGTGTGGCCCTGTACGGGGTTGATGCGTTGATCCAGGCGAAGAAGCTCGACAAGCTCCAGCTCGACACGGCCCCGTTCGGCGAGGAGGTGCTGCGCATGCGCGAGGAGCACTCCGAGCAGCTGCGCGCCCTGGCCGAGCTCAAGCAGATGGCGGCCAGCTACGGCATCGACATCTCGGGCCCCGCGACGACGGCGCAGGAAGCGGTGCAGTGGTTGTACTTCGCCTACCTGAGTGCGGTCAAGGAGCAGAACGGCGCCGCGATGTCGCTGGGGCGCACGTCCACATTCCTGGATGTGTTCATCGAGCGCGACCTGGCCTCCGGTGCGATCACCGAGTCCGAGGCGCAGGAGCTGATCGACGACTTCGTCATCAAGCTGCGGATCGTGCGGTTCCTCCGCACGCCCGAGTACGACGCCCTGTTCTCGGGCGACCCGACCTGGGTCACCGAGACGATCGGTGGCGTCGGCGAGGACGGCCGGCCCCTGGTGACGAGGACCTCCTTCCGCTTCCTGCAGACGCTCTACAACCTGGGCCCGGCGCCCGAGCCGAACATGACCGTGTTCTGGAGTTCGGACCTGCCGAAGGGGTTCAAGGACTTCTGCGCCCAGGTGTCGATCGACACTTCGGCCGTGCAGTACGAGTCCGACGACCTCATCAGCGGCGCCTGGGGCGACGACGCGGCGATCGCCTGCTGCGTCTCGCCGATGCGGATCGGCAAGCAGATGCAGTTCTTCGGAGCTCGGGTGAACCTCGCCAAGACCTTGCTGTACGCGATCAATGGCGGCAGGGACGAGATCACCGGCAAGCAGGTCGCCCCGGCGGTCGCTCCCGTTCAGGACGATGTCCTCGAGTTCGACGACGTCATGGCCCGCTTCGACTCGATGATGGACTGGCTCGCCGCGACCTATGTCGAGGCGCTGAACTGCATCCACTGGTCGCACGACAAGTACGCCTACGAGCGCCTCGAAATGGCGCTGCATGACAAAGACGTGCTGCGCACGATGGCCTACGGCATCGCTGGACTGTCGGTGGCGACGGACTCGCTCTCCGCGATCAAGTACGCCACGGTCACTCCGGTGCGCGACGAGCGCGGCATCGTCGTTGACTACATCACCGAGGGCACCTACCCGATGTTCGGCAACGACGACGACCGCGCCGACGACATCGCGGTCGACCTCGTGGAGCGGTTCATCACAAAAGTGCGCTTGTACCCGACCTATCGCGATGCGGTGCCCACCCAGTCGGTGCTCACGATCACCTCGAACGTCGTCTACGGCAAGGCGACCGGCAACACGCCCGACGGCCGGCGTGCGGGCGAGCCGTTCGCTCCGGGCGCCAACCCGATGAATGGGCGCGACACTCACGGGATGCTGGCCTCGGCCCTCTCGGTGGCCAAGCTCCCGTACGTCCAGGCGGAGGATGGAATCTCGCTGACCAACACCGTGGTGCCGAGCGGACTCGGACGGACGCGTGAGGAGCAGATCGGCAATCTCGCCGGACTCCTCGACGCCTACGTCGGCTCCGACGGGTACCACATGAATGTCAACGTCCTGAACCGCGAGACCCTCGAAGACGCCATGGAACACCCCGAGAACTACCCGCAGCTGACCATCCGCGTCTCGGGCTACGCCGTCAACTTCGTCCGCCTCACCCGCGAACAACAGGTCGACGTGCTCTCACGCACCTTCCACGGCTCGCTCTGACGCCCATGCCTGCAGTCCCGATCCACCTCGACATTCCGGCCGACGCCACGCGCTTGGACGCGCCGACTCGGGCGGTCGGAGTGCGAGCCGGAGGCGGGCTCGGCGGATTGCATGTGGCCGAAGTCGACCGGGCGCACCGGCTCGCCGCCATGCAGGCGGGCGAACTGGGATCGATCCACTCGTGGGAGCTGGTGACCGCCGTCGACGGCCCGGGCACGAGGTTGACCGTGTTCGTCAGCGGATGCCCGATGCGGTGCCTCTACTGCCAGAACCCCGACACCCTCGCGATGAAGGACGGCAAGCCCGTCGAGGTTGAGGAACTGCTGGCCCGTATCAGGCGCTACCTCGGCGTCTTCACCGCGACGGGTGGTGGACTCACCATCTCCGGTGGTGAGGTTCTCATGCAGCCGGCCTTCGCCGCGCGAATTCTGCGCGGCGCGAAGGAACTCGGCGTGCACACCGCCATCGACACGTCGGGGTACCTCGGCGCGAACGCGACCGACGCGATGCTCGATGACACCGACCTGGTGCTGCTCGACGTCAAGGCCGGGACCTCCGACCTCTATCGTCGCGTGACAGGACGCGAGTTGGAGCCGACTCGGGAGTTCGGACGGCGACTGGCACGACACGGTCTCGATTCGGACGGTCCGGAGGTGTGGATCCGGTACGTGCTCGTTCCGGGCTTCACCGATGGCGCGGACGGCGTCGCCAGAGTCGCCGCGTACGTGGCAACCCTCAATGACATACGACCCGATACCGTCACCCGCGTCGAGGTGCTCCCATTCCACCAGATGGGCCGGTCGAAGTGGGAGGCGATCGGACGCGCCTACGAACTCGGGGACACCGACCCGCCGAGCGTCGAGCTCGTGGAGCGCGTCCGCGGACAGTTCCGCGCCGAGGGCCTCACCACGTACTGAGCCCCGCCACTGACCAGCTGATCTCGCCGAATTGACCCAGCGACTCAGGGTCAAATTCGAGACACGGCGCCTGCTCGGCGACTGGGCTTCCGACCGGAATCCGTCATCAGCGGTCATCACCTGCATCGACAGCGTCACCACGACACCCCGCCATCGCGGAGAAGGTGCGCAACCTCGATGCTGCAAGAGGCGTGGTCCTTGTGGCAGGATCTTCCTGTCCGTGTCGACGTCTGAGGCATTGAGATCCGAGCTCGATCGCGGTACCGGGTCGCGTCGTAGTGACGTCAGTCACGACCGCCGAAGATTGACCTCGCTTCCTCCGGCGTACCTCTTGGCACCTGGAGTCATCGGTTCGCCAACGATACCGAAATCAACTTTAGATGCTCTAAGATTGATTTGACTTCGGATTCCGCCCACCTTAGGAGGCCTGGATGCCGAACTTCATTGAACGGGTATGGGATCCCGATGACGTCGGTCAGCTCGGGCGCAAGGATCGCGCTCCCGGCCGCTACCGCGCCTTCGTCCCCGACGAACTGGGTGCCACGCTCCCCGTGCTCGGTGAGGAGGCGCAGTCGGCGGCCGAGGACGCCGTGACGGTGCTCGCGCGCGCCGACGAGCGCATCGGGTCCCGCGGTGCGTATCTGAATCACCTGCTGATTCGGTCGGAGAGCATCTCCTCGTCGTGGATCGAGGGCAACCGCATCAGCCCGAAGCGGCTGGCGATCGCCGAGGCGCTCCGCGAAGGCAGCCGGGTCGCGCTCGACGTGATCGGCAACGTGCGCGCGACTGAAGCCGCGATCGCCGCACTCGCCGACCGCTCCTTGGCGATCACCGTCGCCGACATCGAGGGTCTGCAGCACGCGATCGAGCCGACGCTTGAGCCCGGGTTGCGCACCGAGCAGAACTGGGTCGGCGGTCCCGGCTGGAGTCCGCTGCGAGCCGAGTTCATCCCTCCGCCGGAAACCGAAGTACCGCGGCTGGTCGCCGATCTCGCGCGCTTCGTGACCGAGACGACCGGCAACCCGGTCGTGCGCGCTGCGATCGCCCACGCGCAGTTCGAGACGATCCACCCCTTCATCGACGGCAACGGGCGCACCGGGCGCGCACTCATCCACACGGTCCTGCACCGGGCGGACGCGCTGCGGAACATCCTCATCCCCATCAGCACGGTCTTCGCCGGAGACACGAGCGCTTACATCGCCGGTCTTACCGCGTTCCGCGCCGACCCGCCACAACTCGACGACTGGGTCATCGCCTTCGCCCAGGCCACCGAGCGTGCCGCGGGCAACGCCGTGCGACTGTCCGCCGACGTCGCAGCGCTCGATGAACGCACCCGCGCGGAACTCATCGCCTACCGCCGGACCCAGGGCCACAGCCCCGCGGTCCCGCGACGCGGCGCCGTCATCGGCCGCATCCTCGACGGGCTCGCGACCGACCCCGTCCTCACCGTCGAGTCAGCCGCCCAGCAGCACGGCGTCTCGACGACCGCGGCGCACAAGGCCCTGGTCGAACTGGCCGACGCCGGCATCCTCGGCCGCACCAAGGACCAACGCGGACGACTCATCTGCTGGACTGCGGACCGGCACCTCGCGCTCGTCGCCCTCACCGAGCGCAGCAACCGCGTCGGCGCCGGCGACACGGCCGGACACCGGCCGAAGCTGGGTCCGCCACTGCCCGAGATCGGCCAGTTCGGTCGCTTGTAGGCGACCCCGGACGGCGGATGCAGCCTCACCTGACGGATGCCACCTCCGGTGCCGCCGATTCGGTGCAGCAGATGCGCATTGCTACGCGCGAGGGAGCACGTGCACACCTACCTGCCATGGGAACGATCTGGGCCATACACATCGCCTCGACGATGCCGTCCAAGTCGGGGCTGCGAAGCTCGGGTGACGCGCACACGAGTGACGGGCGCGCATCGAAGAAGGAAGCCCTGATCACACGGTGCGGCTGATTCAGCCGGTTTTCGATGGGAGGATCAATTCGCTTAACCAAAAGTCCCGGAAGCCCTTGAGTTTCCGGGACTTTTGGTCGGGCTGACAGGATTTGAACCTGCGACCCCATGGATGATTAGCCCGTCTCGGGTTCCGGTCACCCGCGGGTGATGGTGATGGGAAAACGGTAGGCGTTCATGCGACGAATCAAATTCTCAGCACGCCGCTCGTGCATCACCACGCTGAACGGCGCACTCATACTGCACTGAGGGGAACTGAGCGGTCGTATGCTGCGGCTACGTGACCGACATCCGCCGTACTCCAGCAGCGAGAACGCCTGGCGCATCAGCCACTACCACGTCTCGAAGATCGAGCGGCCGAACGAACCGGATCTCGCAGAGCCGCATGATCGGCACGACGTGGAAGCGAGCAGTCTCATGTGAAGGACGCAGGTTCGGACAGCGTCGCCTCCTTCGACGTGGACTGTGCCAGTCGTCTCCTCCCCCTAGTGGCTGCGATGCCGCGTACGTACCCTGACTGGGGGAAGGAAATACAATGCTCCGCAACGCGATTCTGGGATCTCTGACGCTGCTATTCGCCGCATCGTGGGGGCTTGCGGCCCAGCCGGCCGGAGCCGCGACAGCTGCTCCATTGGCACAGGTGACGATCTTGCCGACGGCAGCACTCGATGACGGCGGACAGCTGATGACCGTCCGTCTCCGCATCCTCTGCCAGCCGAATGGCACCAACGATATCCAGTGGGAAGGGTTCGTCGACGCCACTCAGCCAGGCGTCTTCGGCTGGACTGAACTGGAGCTCGATTGTGACGGACGTCAACACGTGGAGGAGGTCGTGCTGAGTGGCACGCCGTCGTTCACGACGGGTGACGCCATGGTGAGTGTCGTGATTCAGGACGAGAACACCCTGACTTCGTACGCGAGCGACGCTCGCACGGTGAAGGTGCGTTGAGTCCTGTTCGTCGTTCACCGCTGCACGGCGCACATCCTGGTGCGGACGACCGCAATCGGTCAGAGCTCGTGAGCACGACGGGCCATCCGCCGTCCACACATCGAATGCAAGAGGCCCGGAACCCGCGACTTCCGCGTGATTCCGGGCCTCTTCCGGTCGGGCTGACAGGATTTGAACCTGCGACCCCTTGGAGGATTCAGCCCGTTTCGGGTCCTCAGCGGTTATCTCGGGAACTCGCGGATTCCCTTGTCTTGACAGGGAACCGGGCGGTTCGCTGCCTACGATTCTATCCGGTCGGTTGCCGTCGCTCACGGATGATTGTGATGGGTAAACGATGGGAACGCCGACGTCGGGTCGACGATGATTCGCCAACCGTCGAACTCGACGAGGACCGTCGGGCCGCCGATCCTCGTGGGCTTCATGAGGCGAGGCTAGCCAGTTGGTGCTGAGGCCGACGTAGACGTCGTTTGCGTCATCGCATGTGTGAGCGCCCAGTCGAGGGCGTAGTCGGCGACCTCTTCCCAGCCCGGCTCCGCGCAGGTCCAGTGGACCGCCCGGGGAACTCGTGGTACTCGGTCAGCGCCGGCGACTTCCTGTAGTGCTTCGCGTTCGATCTGTTCACCGACGGCGGCATGATGTGGTCCTGCTCGCCGCCGATGAACAGCAGCGGCGCCCGGTCGGTCAGTAGTCGACCCAGGTCTCCTGGTGGCCGGGCTTGAAGTTGGCGATGAGCCCGTACGCCCACACCCAGTTGCCGGGTGCGGGGATCGCGAACTCCGTCCACACCGCTCGGAGTCCTCTCGCAGAGGGTATTCGTGAAGGCGTAGTGGAACTCCTCGGGTGTGAAGGCGACCGCCTTGTGCAGGTTCGCGGGGTTCTTCAGCGCCGGGAACAGCGATTTCGCCTGCGACAGCGGTGTTACGCGCACTCCCTCGGTCGGCGCCGAGTCGACGACGACGCCCGATGCGCCGAGCCCGCGCGCGAGCAGCAGCTGGGTGAGCGTGCCGCCGAACGAGTGGCCCATGATGATCGGCGGCTTCGGCAGGCCTCGATCTGCGCGGCCAGGTGGTCGACCGTCTCGGGCACGGTCAGCTTCGCGATGACGTCGGGGTTCTCGCGTAGCGCCTCGACCTCGATCTCGAAGCCCGGGTAGCCGGCGTGAGCACGGTGAAGCCTTTGGCCTCGTAGTGCGCCATCCAGCCCTCCCAGCTGCGCGGGGTCATCCAGAGGCCGTGCACGAGCACGATGGTGTCGGGGGCGGTGCGGTGGGGTCGGTCTGGTCGGTCTCGGTCGATGGATGGTCGGGTCGGTCGTCAGGAGTCGATGAACGCGAGGAGGTCGGCGTGCAGCCGCTCGCGTTCGGTGTCGGGCAGGCCGTGTGCGCCGTCCTCGTACACCGTGAGGATCGCGCCGGCGATCAGCGGCCGCCGAACGCTTGCCGCCGACCTCGAACGGGACGATCTGGTCGTCGTCGCCGTGGATGACGAGCGTCGGCACGTCGATCTGCGGCGAGGTCGGCGCGGAAGTCGGTGGCGGAGAAGGCCGCGATGCACTCGTACGCGCCGCGGTGCCCGCACGCCATGCTCTGCAGCCAGAACGCGTCGCGCACGCCCTGCGAGACGTCGTTGTTGCGGTTGTTGCCGAAGAACGGGCCGTCGGCGAGGTCGCGGTAGAGCTGCGAGCGGTCGGACGCCTCGCCGGCGCGGATCCCGTCGAAGACCGCGATCGGCAGCCCCTCGGGGTTGTCGTCGGTCTGCAGCATGAGCGGCGGCACCGCCGAGACGAGCACGAGCTTCGCGACGCGCCGGTGCCGTGCCGGCCGAGGTAGTGCACGATCTCGCCGCCGCCGGTGGAATGCCCGACCAGGGTGACGCTCGGTGAGGTCGAGGTGGTCGATGAGGCCCGCCAGGTCGTCGGCGTAGGTGTCCATCTCGTTGCCGTTCCAGGTCTGGCTCGACCGGCCGTGGCCGCGCCGGTCGTGGGCGATCGCGCGGTGGCCGTGCTCGGCGAGGAAGCGGGCCGCGGCGTCCCAGGCGTCGGCGTTCAGCGGCCAGCCGTGGCTGAGGATGACCGGCGTCCCGCCGGTGCCCCAGTCCTTGTAGAAGATCTGTGCGCCGTCGTCGGCGGTGATGAATGGCATGAGCGCCTCCCGTACGTCGGTTCCGGATGCTCGTGCTTCGATGCTCGCGCCGGGGCGCGGGCGATCGAACCGCGTGGCGCACGTAGTCGTGATCGACTCGCAGGCGGTTGCGGAACCGCTCGGAGAGCTGTTCGCGGCCGATCTGCCCAAGAAGGAAGCCGCTGTGATGGCAGCGTCGCAGCGACCCGCGGCCCTCTAGGCGCTGTTCGCCCCGTCTGGGCGAGCCCGCGTGGAAGACCATCCCGAGCTGGTATGTCGTCGCTTCCCAGGACCACACCATCCCGCCGGAGGCGGAGCTGTCATGGCAGAGCGCGCCGGCTCGACGACCATCGAGATCGACAGCTCGCGGTCGTGATGATGAGACATCCAGATGAGGTGACCGACGTCTCCTCGACGCCGCCGAATAGCGCATCGCCGTCGCGGCATCCGTTCCCGTCGGGCGAGCGGATGCCGCGGCTTCGGGTGATGCCCTCGACGTCAGACAGTGCTTGCCCTCCTTGCATGTGACGCTGAGCGCTTCGGTGAATGCTGGCCGGCACCTCGGCATGCCGTCGCCTTTGGCCCAGGCGAGGCAGGCGAATACCGCCCCGCGGAGCTCTTGGTTCGGGTGTCGTTCTGCAGGTCGAGTTCCAAACGTCCACGCTGGCTCGCATTCGAGAGATGAGCTCCGCGTAAGGGCGCGGGCGCATGCCCTTTGTCGAGTAACGAAATCGTGCTTTACGTATGGCTGCGACGAACATAGCGGGCGAGATGACGCGGGAGTGGTTGCTGAGTCGGCCGTTTCGATGGGCGGCCAGGTCCTCGGCCAGCTGCGCGTTCGTGCGGTGGCGGCGGATCCCGGCGAGAACCTCGGCCTCCCGCGCGGTCACCTGCCCCAGCCAGTCCCGATCCACGACCACCATTATCTCGCCGCCCACCACTGGACACCGACGTCCATAGGGTGGAGCCTCCGCACAGCACAGGGCGTGCGGGGCAGGGCCTCCCCCGCTGTCACGACTTGGCTGTCACGGCTCGAGCAGGCGCAGGTCGGCATTGCCGGGTTCGGCGCTCGGCTCGGCGGTGACCATCCTGCGGCCCAGGTCTGAGAGGGTGTGCCGCACGGCCCGCCCGGCGCGCCTGGTAGTGACGAGGCCCGCGCCGCGCAGTGCCGCCGCATGGGAGGAGGCCGATGCCAGGCTGATGCCGAGGCTGGTCGCCAGGCTGCTGGTGGTGTGCCCCTCGGCCGGCCCCTCGGCGAGAGCAGTGAGCACCTTCGCCCGGGTCGCCCCGAGCACGGTGCCCAGTCGGAGATTCGGGTCGTCGGCGACCGCAGCCGGTGCTGCCCAGTCGGCCTGGACCGGGTAGATCAGGCCCAGCTGGTCGCGCCAGTGGAAAGTGAACCCCGGACGGGACCAGGCGGCGGACGGGCTGATGATCAGGCCACGCCCTTCCAGATGAACGTCGGCGTCGACCGGGAGATCGACATCGAGCCGCCCTTCGCGCCACTTGATCGCGGGATGCATGCTGTTCAGGACCGACTCCATCCCTAGTGTGGCGGCCTGCCAGGCCAGGCGGCCGAGCTCGGCGGTTACGATCCTGCGGAACCCGGGCCGCATCGGTGCCACTACTTCCCGGTGGAAGGCGTCCATCGCCGTGCCAAGCAGATCCATCGCGCGCCCTCTCCCGGTGGCGAGTTCGCTCGCCCAGGCTGCTCGCGGCGACGTGGCCGTCGCGGCTTCCAAGTCGGCGCGAAGCTGCGCTGGAGGGGTGGCCATCACCAGGTCCAACAGCTCCTCGACCGTGCCGGTGGCCTCCGGGATGAGGAAGCCGGGCACATCACCGTGGGCAGCGGCCAGCTCCAGCAGCGGCCGGGCCGCGGGGGGCAGCGGCATCCTGGCACCCTGGAATTGCCTTCGCACCCGGCTGTGAGGTTGCTGCACGGACTGCGCGCTGCCGGCGATGTCGTCGATCACCGACGGCATCTCGAACGTCGTCCGGGCAAGGTCGTCGAGCCCGAAGTGAAGACGCAGCATGAATTCATTGTCGGCCCGCGAGGCCGGATCATGTCAACGACGGCCGCCAGGTTTCAGCTGGGCCCGAAATGATTGCGGCGCTCGGCAGCGCTGGATTTAATTGTGCGCCGGTTCGAGGACACCCCTTCGAGCCCAGACGACAGATCAGGAGACAGCATGAACAGGACACTGGCGACAGCGGTGGCGGCGTCACTCCTCGTACTCGGAACCGCCGGACCGGTCGCGGCAGACCCGCCCGACTCCGCCAACTGCCTGGGCGTGGTGACCCAGCAGCGAGCGATAGCCCACCACGACATCGGCGAGCACGCATCGTCCCAGGAGGAGCCACGCCTCGGACTCGGGAACGTCACCCGAGAAATCCTGGGCGAAGACGCCCACGTCGGCGAGTTCGGCAGCTTCCTCGGCGACATCGACGGGGACCCGGCCACCAGCTGCCATTAACAGATGGGCGCGTCGGCGTTCGAGCCCGAGCGCCGTGAGAAATCGGCCTAAGGGACAAGGCCCTACCGTGAAGAAATGGCTCGAATAGCAGCGCTAGGCGCAATGCGGGAGACGGGTCGCGTTGCGAATCGTCTCGGCGCCATCTGCGGTGACAATGGCGGACTGGAGACCATGATCCCGGGCCCCGATGTGATCGTCTCGATGCACTGCACGGTGAAGGTGTCTGCCTCAAATGAGCTGTCCAGCGGATCGCCAATCCGTGCATGAGGTCAGGCAGATGTTCGCTGACGGATCCGCTTCTCAGCTCCTGTTCTCCGACGGTGCCTCCGCTGGATGGTCCTCGTGTGCGTTCATACCCATGAGGTGCGTCCGCCGCTTCCTCACAACCGGAGACGATCGGTGACAACGCGGCCGCCTCGGACGGCAGGTCCGCGTCAGTGGCACTGAAGGGGGAAAGTGATGGGTCTTCGATGGGAGGATCAATTCTCTTAACCTCAAAAGTCCCGGAAACCCTTGAGTTTCCGGGACTTTTCGGTCGGGCTGACAGGATTTGAACCTGCGACCCCTTGACCCCCAGTCAAGTGCGCTACCAAGCTGCGCCACAGCCCGATGCCGCCCGATTCCGCGGAAGGCAACTCGACCATCATAGCGGCATCGAGCGGCATGCTCATGTACGGCGGCGGCCCACCGACTTCCCCTGACGATCTCGAAGATCGTGCTGAACGAAGTCGGCGAGGCCGTCGCCCTTGCGAGGTCGAACATCCCGGAGCGTGCGCGCGATCTGGGTCGCTCAGAGGTGCTTGCGCACCTCGTCCATGAACGCCCGCGGGTCGTCGGCCCAGATGCGCACCCCCGTGATGGTCTGCGCGCCGCCGCGCGGGCCCGTGCCGGGCAGCACGACGACGGTCGGTCGCTCGAGTTCGATCTCGATGTCGGTCTCGTTCTGCATGCGCAGCATGAGCCACCGTGCGTCATCCGCCTCGTCGAACCGGGGCGACTTCGGCTCGTCGACCCGCTTCACCCGGGCGACGGAGGCGATGTCGTCCCAGCTGAGCGGGATGTCGAGCTCGAGACCCTGTCGCACGCGGATGCCCTCCGGGCCCACCGTGTGCGGTCGCATCAGGTAGGCGCAGAGGAAGCCGAACATCCACGTCACGCCCCAGATGCCGAGGATGAGGAAGCCGATGCGCACAGCCGGCCATCGCTGCACGATCAGGTCGACGATCGGGATCTCGACCGCAGACAGGATGATGAAGATCATCAGGACCGTGAGCACAGGCTTGTGGTAGCCGAACCCCGCCGCGCCGCGCGGGATCGCCGGCCGTCGCGCGATGAACCGCCCGATGTTCTGGTAGATGCGCAGCTCGAGCAGCAGGGCACGCTTCAGGAACGACCCGATGCGCCACCAGACGGATGCCTCGCGCCCGCTGCGTGCGGTCTCGACGCTCACGCCCGGGCCTCGAGTCGCTCGGCACGGCGCGCCTCGTCGGCCGCCACCAGCTCGCGCAGCCGCGCGGCGATGGCGTCGATGCCGCGTTCGAGCGCGGCCCGGTCGGCCGGATCGACCGCGCCGAGCAGCTCGTCGGTGAGCTCGGCATGCTCGCGCTGCATCCGGCGCATCATGCCCCGAGCGGATGCCGAGAGCGACACGATGATCGCACGGCGGTCGCTGGGGATGCGGCGAACGAGTGACGTAGCCACGCTCCTCGAGCGCGTCGACGAGGCCCGTGATGTTCCGGGGACTCACCTCGAGACTCGCGGCGAGCGCGTGCTGCGTCGACGGACCGCCGAGCTGGAGGACCCAGAGCAGCCGGACGCGTGCGGGCGTCAGCGGCGTGCCGTCGAACGCGCGGGCCATGTCCTTCTGGAACAGCTCGCTGATCTCGAGCAGGCGGTCGAGCAGGATGGCCTCAGGAGACATATCGTGATGTTACTACATCATTACGCTCATTCACGATTTGTGCCGCAGCATCCGGCTTCGCTCAGGCCCCGCGACGTGTGAAGGGTGAGAGACTCATACCTCACGCATAGCTCCAGCCCATAGGCTCACCCAGGCCGAGTTGTGCCACCAATCAGGAGGATCCATGCCCAGCACGTCACCGTCTCGCCGCCTCAACCTGCCCCTGCTCGCCCTCTGGGTCGTGAGCCTCGCGACGGCCGGCTTCGGCTTCTGGCTGCAGCGCGCCGGCACTGCGGGGCAAGCCGCCTTCTACACCTCGGGCAGCCAGGACCCGACCGAGCTCCTCACCCAGCAGGCGAACACGGATCTCGGCGCCCTGCTCGTCGCCGCGGGCGTGATCGGCGTGCTGATCGCACTCGCGACCCACGCGAGCAACACCTTCGCCCGTATGCGCACCACGGATGCCGCGGCCGTCGACGCCACCGAGCACGATCACGACCTTGACGAGGTCGAGTCGGCGACCACCGCCGACCACCCCGACACCACCACCGCCACCACCGCCACCCCCGACACCACCACCCACACCACCCAGGCGGGGTCGGAACCGGAGCCGCCGCGCGCCTGAGCTCCGGATCCACGAGTGTCGCGTGGGCGCCCCTCCACCCAGGACGGATGTCACCGCCGCGCGTTAACCTTGCAGCATGCACACGGCCCTGACTGACGGATCCACGGGCGAGCTTCGTGTCGTGCCCGCGAACGCCGCGCCCTTCGCCGACGTCGAGGCGGTGTTCGGCACGAGGGGCGACCCCGCGCACTGCTGGTGCCAGTGGTACAAGATCCCCGGAAGCGACTGGCGCAGCGTCGGCGACGAGGCGTTGCGCGACCGTCTGGCGTCGCAGCTCGAGTCGTCAGAGGCCGGGCCCGGTCTGCTCGCCTACGACGGCGACACACCCGTGGGCTGGTGCGCGGTCGAACCTCGGCCGAATCTCGTGCGGCTCCCGCACAGCCGCATCGTCGCCGGCGGCACGCCGGATCCCGACTTCACCGACGCGAGCATCTGGGCGGTGACCTGCTTCGTGGTTCCGCGGGCCCAGCGCAGGCGCGGTGTCGGTCGCATGCTGGCCGAGGCCGCGGTGGAGTACGCCCGCGAGCATGGCGCGCGCATCCTCGAGGCGTACGCGGTCGACCCGACAGCGCGTTCCGGTGCCCCCGCCGCCGAGCTCTTTCCGGGTACCGTCACCATGTTCGAGAACGCCGGTTTCTCCGAAGTCGCGAGGCCCAAGGCCCATCGCGTCATCATGCAGCTCGTCCTGCGGGACTGACCCGTTCACGCGGCACTCGACCCAGCGCGCGCGCACGCGCTCGGCACCGGTCAGCGTGACGACCATGATCGCTCGGCGTGCCGCAGCTTCCGCACCGCGGTCGCGAGCTCACCGAGTCGCTCGGCCGCACGCTGATCGGCGGCCTCGGCGAGTCGCTCGAAGATCTCGACGGGTTCGCCGTCGTGGGCTGCGTGCCCCGACGCTCGGCGCACGTGTTCGGCGAACAGCACCTCGTCGCGGTGGTCGCCGAGCACGTCGTGCAGGTCGTCGCCGGCATCCGCCAGATCGCGAGCGTCATCGCCGAAGAGCGGCACCGGCTCCTCGGTCAGCGCTTCGGCCGCGTACCGCAGGCGCGTGGCGGCCTTGCGCACGGCATGCAGGCTCTCCGGATCATTCACCGTGTCGATCTTCGATGACCGGCGCACGACGCGCCTCGCCTCACGCTCGAGGAGGTCCCCGAGCGTCGCGGTCGCGGGTTCGGTGGCCAACGGGGTGAGCGGCGGGCGCGCGAGGAACTCGGCGAGCGAGTCGCGGCGCTCTGCCGCACGCGGCATCCGCTCTCGTTCCACGAAACGCTCGTGCGCCTGCCGGTGCGCCTCCACGTCGGCGTCGACGAGACGTGAACGCAGGGTCTCCCACACCGTGCCATCGGCAGGGCTTGCGCGCCTTCCTCCCGCTCGAGGGCCTGTCCGGCCACGGCGACCCTCACCTCGAGATCGCGCACGGTGCCGAGTTCGCGGCCGAGCTCCCGATACCGACGGCGAAGACCCACGACGACCGCCTTGTCGAACACGGGGCGGTACGCGCCAAGCACGCTGCGGAGCCGTCGCACATGCGTGCGCAACTGATGCACCGCGTCGGGTTCGTCGGCGACCGCCGCCGGCTCCAGCTCATCGATCCGCTCGGCGATCGCGCCCAGCGCAGCCAGCACGGCGCCGCCTGCATCGAGATCTGCATCGAGGCTTGCCACGTCGTGCCCCATGACGCCATGTTAATCCGCGAGCGCTACCACCGTGCTCAGTCCTCGAAGGCGACCCGCTCAGTCCTCGATCGCCACCCGCTGACCTCCATCGATCGCTCCCGTGGGCCTGTTGCGTCGCTACCGCTGGCGCCGCTCGCGCACCCGCATGTTGATGACGATCGGCGAACCCTCGAACCCGTAGATCTCCCGCAGCCGCCGCTGGATGAAGCGGCGATAGCCGGGGTCGAGGAATCCGGTCGTGAACAGCACGAAGGTCGGCGGACGGCTCGCCGCCTGCGTGCCGAACATGATCCGGGGCTGCTTTCCGCCACGCACCGGATGCGGATGTGCCTGGGTGAGCTCCATGAGGAAGGCGTTGAACTTGCCGGTGGGGATGCGGGTGTCCCACGACTCGAGCGCGGTCTCCAGGGCGGGCACGAGCTTCTCGAGGTGGCGGCCGGTCTTGGCGGAGATGTTCACGCGCGGCGCCCATGCCACGTGGTGCAGGTCCTGCTCGATCTCGCGCTCGAGATAGCGACGGCGGTCGTCGTCGAGGAGATCCCACTTGTTGTAGGCGAGCACCAGGGCGCGCCCCGACTCGAGCACGAGGTCGATGATGCGCACGTCCTGCTCCGAGATCGGCTGCGAGACATCCAGCAGCACCACCGCGACCTCGGCCTTCTCGAGTGCGGCCTGCGTGCGCAATGATGCGTAGAAGTCGGCGCCCTGCTGCAGGTGCACGCGGCGGCGGATGCCTGCGGTGTCGACGAATCGCCAGACCTTGCCGCCGAGCTCGATCTGCTCGTCGACGGGGTCGCGCGTGGTGCCGGCGATCTCGTTCACGACGACCCGCTCCTCCCCCGCCGTCTTGTTGAGCAGGCTCGACTTGCCGACGTTCGGACGCCCGAGGATCGCGACCCGGCGCGGGCCGCCGAACTCGTCCTTGGCCACCGCCGAGACCTGCGGGAGGACCGTGAACACCTCCTCGAGGAGGTCGGCCACACCACGGCCGTGCAGCGCCGAGACGGGGTACGGCTGGCCGAGTCCGAGGTTCCAGAGCGCCGCCGACTCGGGTTCCTGGCGAGCGTCGTCGACCTTGTTGGCCACGAGGAAGACGGGCTTCCTCGCCTTGCGGAGCAGGCGCACGACGTGCTCGTCGGTCGAGGTCGCCCCGACGGTGGCATCGACGACGAAGAGCACCACGTCGGAGAGGTCGATCGCC
The DNA here is from genome assembly GCA_963764435.1 of uncultured Actinomycetota bacterium. Lineage (GTDB taxonomy): Bacteria > Actinomycetota > Actinomycetes > Actinomycetales > Microbacteriaceae > Agromyces. The sequence continues at coordinate 969,945 of CAVXSL010000001.1, forward strand.
ACCTCGGCCTGCGCCGCGACGGATGCGTCGATGCCCTTCGCGTCGGGCTCCCAGCCGCCGGTGTCGACCACCGTGAAGCGGCGGTCCAACCACTCGCCCTTGTACGAGACACGATCGCGAGTGACGCCCGGAGTGTCCTCGACGACCGCTTCGCGCCTGCCGAGGATGCGGTTCACGAGCGCGGACTTTCCGACGTTCGGGCGACCGACGATCGCGATGACGGGCAGGGCCGGGAGGTACCTGATCGCTTCCGTGCCCTCCTCGGAGATCTCGAGCACCTCGAGGTCGTCCTCGTCGAGCTCGTAATCGGAGAGCCCCGATCGCAGCGCCGCCGCCCGCTGCTCGGCGAGGTCCTCGTCGACCCCCGCCAGCCGCCCGGCGAGGTCGTCGTCATCGAGTGACTCGTCATCGAACTCGTCGCGCTGGTCCGTCATGGTGTCTCCTCTGAAGTCTGTTGCGCCGAGTCCCGACCCGCGCTACCGCACCGCCTCGGGTTGGGCAGCCCGGATCACGCCGATCACGGCCTCGACGGTCTGCTCGAAGTCGAGCTTCGTGGAATCCACGGTCGTCACGCCCTCGGCGGCGGTCATGAAGTCCACGACCTTGGAGTCCGCCGCATCGCGCCGATGGAGCTGTTCCCCTGCGGCGAGCGCCTCATCGCCGACGAGCTCCGCGGAGCGCCTTGCAATTCTAGCGTCCTCCGACGCGGTGAGCAGGATCCGCACCGGAGCATCCGGTGCCACGACCGTCGTGATGTCGCGACCCTCGACGACGATGCCGGGCCTCCGTTCCATCGCGATGACGCCGCGGAACAGCTCGATCAGGTGGACCCGCACCTCGGGGATTCGCGCGACGCGGCTCACGACCGCCGAGATGGCCGGGTCCCGAATGGCGACGGTGACGTCGACCTCGCCGACGTGCACGGCGTATCCCGCCGGGTCGGTCCCGATTCGGAACTCGAACGTCGTCAGGGTCGAGATCACGGATGCCGCGTCATCCGTGTCGATCCCGGATGCCTCCGCGTGCCAGGCGAGCGCCCGGTACGCGGCACCCGTGTCGAGGAATCCGAACCCGAGACGGCGCGCGACCTCCTTCGACACGGTCGACTTGCCGCTGCCGGCGGGACCGTCGATCGCGACGACGACAGGGACGACTCGCGGGTGGGGCACGTTCATCCTGCGATCCGCCAGCCGCGCTCGGCCAGCTCGTTCGTGAGTCGATCTGCGGCCTCGGGAAGCACCGCGATCTCGGCGAGGCCGACCTGCCGGCCCGGGGAGTGCTCGAGCCGGAGGTCCTCGAGGTTGACGCCGATCTCTCCGATCTCGGCGAGCAGCCGCGCAAGCTGTCCCGGCCGGTCGTCGACCATGACGACGATCGTCGTGAAGCGCTTGTCGGTACCGTGCTTGCCGGGCAGCCGCTCGACGCCGCTGTTGCCGCCGGTGAGCTCCTCGGCGACGCGACGGCGCGCGCCCGGTGCGGCCGGATCTGCCAGCGCGTCGATGAACCGGTCGAGGTCGTCGCGGTAGGCGACGAGGATGTCCCTGACGGGCGCGGCATTCGCGCCGAGGATCTGCACCCACAGGTCGGGGTCGCTCGCGGCGATGCGCGTGACATCCCGCACGCCCTGGCCGGCGAGCCCGAGCGCAGCGTTCGGCGCGTCGATGAACCGTCGCGCCATGATGCTCGAGACCACCTGTGGCACGTGCGAGACCAGTGCGACGCCGCGGTCGTGCTCCTCGGGAGTCATCTCGACCAGGGTGGCGCCCAGGTCCAGGATGAGGTCGTCGATGGGGCTCGCGCGCCGGTAGCTGATCTCATCGTGCGCAGCGACCACCCACGGTCGTCCGGCGAACAGGTCGGCTCGCGCGGCAAGCGGGCCGCCGCGCTCGCGGCCTGCGAGCGGGTGCGAGCCGATGTACCTCGACACGTCCGCTCCGCAGGCGACGAGCTCGTCGAGGATGCCGGCCTTGACGCTCGCGACGTCGGTGACGATCGCGTCGGAGTGGGCGGCGAGCTCGGCGGCGACGACGGTGGCGGTGACATCCGGTGGCACGGCGACGACGATGAGCTGGGGGGCATCGTCAGGTCGGGCCGCCCGGCCTGCGCCGAGGTCGACGGCGATGCCCACGTGGGTCGGCGAGGCGTCGGCGAGGATGACGTCGATGCCACGGGACCGCAGGCCCAGTGCCACGCTCGTGCCCAGCAGGCCGGCCCCGACGACGCGCACCGGCCCGATCAGGCGTGACTGCACCAACTCAGCGCTTCCCCTTCCGGCCGACATTCGCCGCACGGGAGAGGGTGAGCAGCTGGCCGAGTTCCACCTTAGTCAACTCGCGCATGGCGCCCGACCTGAGGGTGCCGAGGTTCAGCGGCCCGAAGCTGCGCCGCACGAGCTCCACCACCGGATGCCCCACGGCATCGAGCATGCGTCGCACGATGCGGTTGCGGCCCGAGTGCAGCGTGAGCTCGACCATCGAGTGGCGGTCGTCGCCCTGCTGCTGCAGGACGCGCGCACGATCGGCGCGGATGATCCCGTCGTCGAGCTCGACGCCCCGCTTGAGCTGCTGCACGACCTGGGCTGTGACGCGTCCGCGCACCTTCGCGATGTAGGTCTTCTCGACGCCGAACGAAGGGTGGGCGAGCACGTGCGCGAGCTCGCCGTCGTTCGTGAGCAGCAGCAGACCGCTGGTCTCCGCATCGAGCCGCCCGACGTTGAACACCCGCTCCTCGAGGTCGTCGGTGAAGCGCCGCAGGTCGGGCCGGCCTTGCTCGTCGCGCATCGATGAGACGACGCCGCGCGGCTTGTTGAGCATGTAGTAGCGCTTCGCGGGGTCGAGCTGCACGGCGATGCCGTCGACCGCGACGAGGTCGGTCACGGGGTCGATGCGCGTGCCGAGCTCGGTCACGACGCGTCCGTCGACCTCGACGCGCCCTTCCAGGATGAGCTGCTCCGAGACACGACGGCTCGCGACGCCCGCGGCGGCGAGCACCTTCTGCAGGCGCTGTCGCTCCGTCGTCGGGCGCAGCCCTCCGTCGGCGCGCCCGGGTCGTCGGCGTCAGTCACGATCGAATCCCTCACGGCCGTCGTCGAGCAACGGCGAGATGTGCGGCAGCTCGTCGAGCGAGTTGATGCCGAGGTTGACGAGCAGCAGCTCGGTCGTGCCGTACAGGATGGCGCCGGTCTCCGAGTCGGTCGCGACCTCGGTGATGAGCCCGCGCCCGAGCAGCGTGCGCACCACGGAGTCGACGTTCACGGCGCGGATGGACGCGATCGACGATCGCGAGATCGGCTGCTTGTACGCGATCACCGACAGCGTCTCCAGCGCCGCCTGCGAGAGCCGCGTCGACTGCTGCGTGAGCACGAAATCGGCCACGAGCGTGTCGTACTCCGCGCGCACGTAGAACCGCCAGCCGCCGCCGACCTCGCGGAGCTCGAACCCCCGACGGATGCCGCGGGCGGCACGGGCCTCGTCGCCCACGTCCGTGCGCGGCTCCCCCGATCCCCCGTCGCCGTCGTAGTCGGCGCGCAGGCGCGCGATCGACGCGCGCACCTCGGCGATCGGGCGCGCGACCGCCGCTGCGAGCTGCACGACGCCCAGCGGCTCGTCGGCGACGAACAGGATCGCCTCGAGCGCGCGGTCGAGGTCCAGCCGCGGTTGGCCCGGCACGTCCAGCGGCGTGACGATCGACAGCTCGGGACCATCTGCGGGTCGAGGAGCCGACGCCGTCGGCGTCTCGAGACCCCGTGCCTCGGGGGCCGGGTTTCGAGACGCGGCCTCCGGCCACTCCTCAACCGGCGAGGTGGCGGCATCCGTGTCATCCGTCATAGTCGGCTCCAAGGCTCTCGAGGTTCTGGTCGTCCCACGACTCGGCCCCCCAGCGCAGCGTGAGCTCGCCGAGCGGCTCGAGCTGCTCGAACCCGATGGCCGCGTGACGGTACAGCTCGAGCACGGCGAGGAACCGTGCGACGACGACGCCTGGCTGGCCGATGCCGGCGATGAGCTCGCGGAACGTGACCGGCTCGCCGCGCCGCAGTACCGCGACGATGTGCGCGGCTTGCTCGCGGATCGACACGAGCGGGGCGTGGAGGTGGTCGAGCCCCACCACGGGGATCTCCCGCGGTGTGAGGGCGAGGGTCGCGAGCGCGGCGAAGTCCTCGACGCTGAGGGTCCACCGCAGTTCAGGCTCCCGCTGGCGGAACCGATCCTCGAGCCGAACCGTTCGGGCGTGCCGGAGCGACTCCGCCTCGAAATGCGACGCCAACCAGCGCGAGGCTTCCTTGAACGCCCGATACTGCAGGAGGCGTGCGAAGAGCAGGTCGCGTGCCTCGAGCAGGGCGACGTCCTCGGCGTCGACGAGCTCGCCCTGGGGCAACAGGCCCGCGACCTTGAGGTCGAGCAGCGTCGCTGCGACGACGAGGAACTCCGACGCGCGATCGAGCTCCTCATCCGAGTCGAGGCCGCGCAGGTACGAGATGAACTCGTCCGTCACCGCGGAGAGCGACACCTCGGTGATGTCGAGCTCGTGCCGGCCGATGAGTGTGAGCAACAGGTCGAAGGGGCCCTCGAAGTTCGACAGCGCTACGCGGAACCCAGGCTCGGATGCCTCGGCCGTGCCACTCCCGGCCGAGGACTCGCCGGGCACGCCCCCACCGGTCTCGCCGGGCACGGGCGCCGGCGCAACAGGCACGCTCGCGCCGGGTTCGGCCTCCCGCGGCGGCTGGGCCTCAGGCGACCGCGCCACGGAAGACCAGCTCCCTTGCGAGCTGCCGGTACGACCTCGACGACTGGTGTTCGGGGGCGAACTCGGTGATCGGGATGGCGGCGACCGTCGCATCGGGGAACTTCACGGTACGGGTGATGACCGTCTCGAGCACCTGGTCGCCGAACGCGTCGACGACCCGCTCGAGCACCTCGCGCGAATGCAGCGTGCGGGCGTCGTACATCGTGGCGAGGATGCCGTCGAGCCTGATGGCCGGGTTGAGCCGATCGCGCACCTTGTCGATCGTCTCGATGAGCAGGGCCACCCCGCGCAGCGCGAAGTACTCGCATTCGAGCGGGATGACGACGCCGTGGCTCGCGGTGAGGGCGTTCACCGTGAGGAGGCCGAGCGACGGCTGGCAGTCGATCAGGATGACGTCGTAGTCGGACGAGACTCGGCGCAGCACGCTCGCGAGGATCTGCTCGCGAGCGACCTCGGTGACGAGGTGCACCTCGGCGGCCGAGAGGTCGATGTTGGCGGGGATCACGTGCAGGCCCTCGATCATCGTCGGCTGGATCGTGTCGGCCGGATCGAGCGCGCGGGAGAGCAGCAGGTCGTAGATCGTCGGCACATCGTGCGTCTTCACCCCGAGTCCAGCGGAGAGCGCACCCTGCGGGTCGAAGTCGACGGCGAGTACACGTCGGCCGTACTCGGCGAGGGTCGCGCCGAGGTTGATCGTCGTGGTGGTCTTGCCGACGCCACCCTTCTGGTTGCAGAGGGCGATCACCCGGGCGGGTCCGTGTGAGCGCAGCGGCGCCGGTTCGGGGAACTCGCGCTCGGGACGCCCGGTCGGACCGACCTCGGGCACCAGGGAGGCGATGCCGTCCAACGGGTCCTGCGTTTGCTGACTCACGTGTGGTCTCCCCTGCCTCCTCGAGCATCCGTGCGATGGCTTGGTCGATTCTAGCGAGCACGGGGGTGGGCAGCCGTGTACATCTCCCGGAGTGTGTCAGCTGTGACGAGCGTGTAGATCTGGGTCGTCGCCACCGACGAGTGCCCCAGCAGTTCCTGCACCACGCGCACGTCCGCTCCGCCCTCCAGCAGGTGGGTGGCGAACGAGTGCCGCAGGGTGTGCGGTGACACGGATGCCGCGAGCCCGGCGCGCTCGGCTGCGCGGTGGATGACCTCCCACGCGGCCTGTCGCGACATCCGCCGGCCCCGGAGCCCGAGGAAGAGCGCCGGCGTCGACGTGCCTCGCGCCGAAAGGGCCGGACGCGCCCGAACCACGTAGGCATCGACCGCGCGGCGCGCATACGAGCCGAGCGGCACCACCCGGTGCTTGCCGCCCTTGCCGATCAGCCGTACGACCTCGTCGTCGATCACGTCGTCGAGGTTGAGGGAGACCGCCTCCGAGACCCGGGCGCCGGTGGCGTACAGGAGCTCCAGCAACGCGGCATCCCGGAGCTCGTGCAGCTCCTCCCCGCCGGCCGCGTCGATGAGCGCCGTGACCTCTTCGACCGGGATGGCCTTCGGCAGCCGCATCGGCAGTTTCGGCGGGCGCAGCTCGCGCGAGACATCCGCCGCGATCACGCCCTCCTCGGCGAGGAAGCGGTGAAGTCCGCGAACCGCCGAGAGCACCCGGGCGATCGACGACGTGGCGAGCTGCGGCTGCCGCTCAGCCCCGAGGAAGCGGACGAAGTCGGCGAGGTCCGTCTCTCGCACCGCGGCAGGTCCGTCGAGGCCACGGGCGGCGAGCCAGTCGGCGTAGATGGCGAGATCGCGTCGGTACGACGTGACGGTGTTGCGCGACAGGCCGCGCTCGACCGTGAGGTGCCGGAGGTACCCCGTGGCCCACGCGGCATCCGTCATCGCCGTGAAGGCTCCCCTCGCGTCGTCGATCGACCGGGCCAGGCGGCGTCGGCCGCGCCGAGGGTCTGCCAGCCGCGCGCGCGGGAGGCGTGGGCGGCGAGCACGCCGATCGCGAGCGAGGGATTCTGCACCCGGCGGGCGAGCACGGCGTCGACGCACTCGTCGAGGTCGACCCAGCGCGTCTCCATGTGCGCCTCCTCCTCCTCGCGTGCGAAGGCCTCGGGAAGCGTGCGGAGGCCACGGGCGAGGTAGACGCGAATGGCCTCGTCGCTGCCGCCCGGCGACGTGAAGAAGTCGGCGAGCACGGCCCATTCGGATGCCTCGAGGTCGCCTTCCTCGGCGAGCTCCCGCCGCGCGGCGGCCAGCGGATCCTCGCCGGCGACGTCGAGGAGCCCGGCGGGGATCTCCCAGTCGCGCATGCGCACCGGATGCCGGTACTGACGGATCAGGAACACGCGATCGGCGTCGTCGAGCGCGAGCACCGCGACAGCACCGGGGTGGTCGACGTACTCGCGCACGATCGACCGTCCGCCGAGCTCGAACGTGTCGCGTCGGATGCCCCAGACGCGACCGTCGAAGACGAGCTCTCCCTCGCGCAGCGGAATGTCGGCCGGCTCGTCCGCGAGCGAACCTCCGCCGATCGGCTCGTCACCGGTCGGCGGGTCGGCGGTCGGCTCAGCCACTGGCGACGTCGAACAGCAGGCTCGCCTGCTGGCGCTCGAGGGCCGCGCGCACGAGTCCGCGGAACAGCGGGTGCGGGTTGTTCGGGCGGCTGCGGAGTTCGGGGTGGGCCTGCGTGCCGACGTAGAACGGGTGCGTCTCGCGCGGCAGCTCGACGAACTCGACGAGGTGCCGGTCGGGCGACATGCCCGAGAAGACCATGCCGGCCTGGGCGATGCGGTCGCGGTAGGCGTTGTTGACCTCGTACCGGTGCCGGTGACGCTCCGACACCTCGGGCGCGCCGTACAGCTCGGCCGCGATCGAACCCTCGGCGAGTTTCGCCGGGTAGAGGCCCAGGCGCATGGTACCCCCGAGGTCGCCGCCGGCGATGATCTCGACCTGCTCCTCCATGGTCGCGATGACCGGGAACTCGGTGTCGGGATCGAACTCGCTCGACGAGGCTCCGGGCAGGCCGACGACGTTGCGTGAGTACTCGATGACCATGCACTGCAGCCCGAGGCAGAGGCCCAGCGCCGGGATGCCGTTCTCGCGCGCGAACCGGAGCGCACCGAGCTTGCCCTCGATGCCGCGCACCCCGAAGCCGCCCGGCACGCAGATGCCGTCGAGCCCGGCGAGGTGCTTCTGCGCGCCCTCGGGCGTGCGGCACTCATCGGACGGGATCCACACGACACTGACCCCGGTGTCGTTCGCGAACCCGCCGGCCCGGAGTGCCTCGGTGACCGAGAGGTACGCGTCGGGAAGATCGATGTACTTGCCGACGAGACCGATGGTGACCTCGTACCTCGGGTCGTGCACGACATCGAGGAGTTCGCTCCAACCCGACCAATCGACGTCGTCCGCCTTTTCGCCGAGGTCGAGCTCGTCGATGATGTAGTCGTCCAGGCCCTGCTCGTGCAGCATGGTCGGGATGTCGTAGATCGATTGCACGTCGACGGCGTTCACCACGGCGGCCTCGTCGACGTCGCACATGAGGGCGATCTTGCGCTTGTTCGCCTCCGTGACGGGGCGGTCGCTGCGCAGCACCAGCGCGTCGGGCTGGATGCCGATCGACCGGAGCGCCGCGACCGAGTGCTGGGTGGGCTTGGTCTTCTGCTCCCCGGACGCACCCATGTACGGCACGAGCGAGACGTGCACGAAGAACACGTTCTTGCGGCCGAGCTCATGACGCACCTGGCGGGCGGACTCGATGAACGGCTGGGACTCGATGTCGCCGACGGTGCCGCCGATCTCGGTGATGATGACGTCGGGCTTGGGTGTCTCGGTCGCCTGCAGGCGCATGCGGCGCTTGATCTCGTCGGTGATGTGCGGGATGACCTGCACGGTGTCGCCGAGGTACTCGCCGCGGCGCTCCTTCGCGATGACCGTCGAATAGATCTGGCCGGTCGTGACGTTCGCGGCCTGGCTGAGGTTGATGTCGAGGAATCGCTCGTAGTGCCCGATGTCGAGGTCGGTCTCGGCACCGTCGTCGGTCACGAACACCTCGCCGTGCTGGAACGGGTTCATGGTGCCCGGGTCCACGTTGAGGTACGGGTCGAGCTTCTGCATGACGACTCTGAGGCCCCTGGAAGTCAGGAGATTGCCGAGACTCGCCGCCGTGAGTCCCTTGCCCAACGAAGAAACGACACCACCAGTCACGAAGATGTGCTTGGTCGTGTCGTTCGAAATGTCTGTGCTCGATCGAGCTCTGCCGCGTTCATCCACCACGGGCTTATAGTCTAACCGACGATCCCATCGGTCCCGGCCGACACGCCCCACGTCACGCCGCACGATCCGCTGCGATCTCCAACAGCTCCCGCGCGTGGGCGAGCCCGCTCTCGGAATCGCTCAGCCCCGACAGCAATCGAGCCATCTCCGCCTCGCGCTCCGCGCCCGAGAGCTGCCGCACGCTCGACGAGGTGACCTGCCCGTCGGTGCCCTTCACGACGCTCAGGTGGTTCGTGGCGAACGCAGCGACCTGCGCGAGGTGGGTCACCACGATGACCTGGGACTGCTCCGCGAGCCGGGCGAGTCGGCGACCGATCTCGATCGCCGCGGCGCCGCCGATGCCCGCGTCGACCTCGTCGAAGACGAACGTTGGCACGGGGTCGGTGCCGGCGATCACGACCTCGATCGCGAGCATGACCCGTGAGAGCTCGCCACCGGACGCGCCGCGCGACACCGGCCGGGGCTGCGTACCCGGATGCGGCCGCAACAGGATGGCGACCTGGTCGCGTCCGTGCGCGGAGGGCTCGTGCTCGGGATCGACGACCACCGTGAGTTGCGCGTCGGGCATCGCGAGGGCGCTGAGCTCGGCCGTCACGGCGTCGGCCAGGCGAGTCGCCGCGCCGGAGCGCAGTTCGGTCAGCCGCCCGGCGAGCCGGTCGACCTCGACGCCGAGTCGCTCCACGGATGCCTCGAGCCCTTCGATGCGCTCGTCGTCGCCGTCGAGCTCCAGCAACCGGAGCCCACCCGTGCGCCGGAACTCGAGCACGTCGTCGAGCGTGCCGCCGTGCCGGCGGATGAGCCGCGAGAGCAGGGCGCGTCGCTCCTGCACGACCTCCAGTTCTCGCCCGCTGTCGGCGTCGAGCCCCGCAAGATACCCGGCGAGCTCCGTCGTGGCGTCCGCGAGCAGGAAACCTGCCGTCTGCAGACCCTCGGCGATCGGCGCGAGGGTGCCATCGTGTTCCAGGACCCGCTCGAGGTGTCGCCGGGCGCTCTCGACGAGCGCGATCGCGTCGGGCGCGCCGTCGACGAGATCTTCGGCGGACACCAGGGCCTTGGCCTGCGCGGCAGCGAGGCGGAGATCCTCGAGATTGGAGAGCCGGTCGGCGCGCTCTGCGAGCTCGGCGTCCTCGCCGGGTTGCGGGTCGGCGGCCTCGACCTCATCGAGCGCCTCGTGCAACTCCCGGGCTTCGCGCGCCCGCGCGTCGTGCGCCTCGCGCAGCCGCGCGAGCTCGGCCGAGTCGGCCCGCCACGCGGTGAACGCCTCACGATACTCGGCCAGCGCCCGCTGCAGCGGCGCGCCGGCGTACCGGTCGAGCGCGTCGCGCTGCGCCGCCGAGGATCGCAGCCGCTGCTGGTCTGCCTGGCCGTGCACGACCACGAGCTCGTCGCCGAGCTCGCCGAGCACGCCGACGGGTGCGCTGCGCCCGCCGACCACTGCGCGGCTCCGGCCCTCGGAAGACACCGATCGACCGAGCAGCAGCTCGCCCCCCTCGACGTCGCCGCCGGTCTCGGCGACGCGCTCGGCGATCGCGCCATCTCCGGGCACGAGCCACCGCCCCTCGACCCACGCCTGCTTCGCGCCGGACCGAACCGCGCCCGCGTCGGAACGAGCCCCGAGCAGCAGGCCGAGCGCCGTGACGACCATGGTCTTGCCCGCACCGGTCTCACCCGTGACGGCCGTGAATCCCGCGCCGAGCGGGAGAGTGGCCTCGGCGATCACGCCGAGGTCACGGATGCCGAGCTCCTCAATCATCGCAGCCTTCAATCACGGCCCACCGGGCCTCGCCAGCCCGTGACGGGCAGCTGGAACTTGTTCACGAGCCGATCGGTGAACGGTGCCTCGTGCAGCCTGGCGAGGCGTACCGGGATCGACGATTTGCGCACGATGACGCGCGCACCCGGCGGCAGGTCGAACGTGCGCCGGCCATCGCACCAGATGACCGCCTTCGCATCGGTGCGTTGCAGGATCTCGACCGCGAGAGAGGAGTCGGGGCCGACCACGAGCGGGCGGGCGAACAGCGCGTGCGCGCTGAGCGGCACGAGCAGCAGCGCCTCGAGGCTCGGCCAGACGACGGGGCCGCCCGCGGAGAAGGAGTACGCCGTGGATCCGGTCGGCGTCGACATGACGATGCCGTCGCACCCGAACGTCGATAACGGCCGTCGATCGACCTCGACGACGACCTCGAGCATGCGCTCGCGTTCGGCCTTCTCGACCGTGGCCTCGTTCAACGCCCAGCTCTCGTAGATCACCTCGTCACCGACCTTCGCGCGCACGGAGATGGTCATGCGCTCCTCGACGGCGTAGTCCCGTGCGAGGGCCCGGGCCACCGTGTAGCCCAGGTCGTCGCGTTCGCTCTCGGCGAGGAAGCCGATGTGGCCGAGGTTCACGCCGAGCAATGCCACCGCGTACTCGCGCGTGAGCTCGGCGGCCCTGAGGATCGTGCCGTCACCTCCGAGCACGATGACGAGCTCGATGATGGCGGAGTCGGTCTCCTCGAACCGTTTGACCGCCCCGTTCAGCTCGGGAACGAACGCGTGCACCTCTTCCCAGTGTTCGGCCGCGATGACGGGCACGGCACCCGCAGCGAGCAGCTGCGAGCACACCTCGCCCGTGGCTTCGAGTGCGGACTGCCGGCCGGTGTGGGAGACCACGAGGAAGTGCCGTGCGTCGTTCACGCGTTCGCGCCTCCTGTCAGCTCGTCCACCCGACGCATCCATTCTGTCGGATTCACCCCGCCGGACGCGCTGAGGTGCACGAGGTATTCGTGGTTGCCGTGACTCCCGGCGATTGGGGAGGACAGGACGCCCGCCGTGCCGAGTCCGAGGTCGAGTGCCGACCATAACACGGCTGCGACCGCCTCTGTGCGCAGTGCGGCATCGCGCACCACGCCCTCTCGCACGCCCGCGCGGCCGACCTCGAACTGCGGCTTCACGAGCAGCACGAAGTCGGCGTCATCCTGCGCGGTCGCGCGCAGCGCGGGCAGCACCGTGGTGAGCGAGATGAACGAGAGGTCGGCGGTCACGAGCGACGGCGGCTCGTCCACGCCCGTCAGTTCGGCGAGCGTCGCGCGATCGAGGTCCCGGACGTTGCATCCCTCGACGAGCACCACGCCCCGAGCGTCGCGCAGCTCCGCCGCCAGCTGTCCGTGCCCCACGTCGACGGCGAGCACGGCGCGTGCGCCACGCTCGAGGAGCACCTGGGTGAACCCGCCCGTCGAGGCGCCGGCGTCGAGCACCACTCGATCCGCGGGGTCGACATGGAATCCGTCGAGGGCCGCGATGAGCTTGTGCGCGGCACGGCTGACGTACTGGTCGGATGCCGCGACCTCGATCGCCGTCGTGTCGTCCACCTTCAGCGACGGCTTCACCGCGGGTCGCCCGTCGACGGTCACCACCCCCGCTGCGATGAGCGACGCGGCGTGGGTCCGGGAGCGGGCGAGCCCCCGCGCGGCCAGGGCGGCGTCGAGTCGCTGCTCCGGCACGCTCAGCGCTGGCCCCGCGACGGATCGGACTCCTCGAGCTCCGTACGAAGGCGGTCGGCAAGGGACTGGTAGGCGGCAGCGCGGTCGGCGAGCGGCCGCGACTCGATCTCGGCGAGGGCTGCGCGCACCTCGTCGGATGCCGCGGCGGCGCCGTCAGCGGACGAGGCCGCGCCCGAGGCATCCGTCGGGCCCGGCGACCCGGTCGCGTCGGGATCACGGGTCTCGTCGTCAGTGCTCACCCGACCACGCTACCGCGGGCCGCCCGGCCATGCGCCGATCCCGCGCCGCCAGGGAGAGGCCGCGTGTTCAGGCGTAGAGCCTCGACGGGACCTCGAGCGCGTGGATCGATGTGTCGGACTGCCAGACCGCCGCGCACGCGGCGCGGAGCAGGTCGAGTCCTCCGTCGCCCTCCGACAGGATCACGACGCGACGACCGTCGACCTGCACGCTCGCCCGGCCGACCCGCACGGCCCCACCACGCAACGTCTCGACGACGGGATACGGCTCGTGCAGCCCGCGGAGGTCGCCGAGGATGAAGTCCGGCCGGCTCGCCGCGTCGGCGGCGAGCACGTGCTTGGCTCGGTCGATGCCCGTGAGGACGAGGGCGCTCGCCATCCCGGCACGATTGGCGCCGAGGATGTCGGTGTCGAGACGGTCGCCGATGACCAGCGGGCGGTCGACACCGAACCGGCGCCGGGCCTCGTCGAAGATCGGCGTCTCGGGCTTGCCTGCGACGACCGGGAATCGCCCCACCGCAGAGTGCACGGCGGACACCAGCGTGCCGTTGCCGGGCGCGATGCCGCGGGCGACGGGGATGGTCCAATCCATGTTCGTGGCGATCCACGGGATTCCCGGCTCGAGTCCGTCGGCCCCGCCGTGCGCGTTCAGCGCGAAGGATGCCTCGGCGAGATCACGCCAGCCGATCTCGGGTGCGAAGCCCTGCACCACCGCGGCCGGCCGGTCGTGGGCCGATCGCGTGACGCCGAACCCGCGCCTCTCGAGTTCCGTCACGATGCCCTCCCCGCCGACCACGAACACCAGGGCGCCGGGCTCCACACGCTCCTCGAGCAGCCGCATCGCGGCCTGCGGAGAGGTCACGACATCCTCGGGGGCCACGTCGAGGCCGAGCTCGGCGAGGTGGTGCGCGACGGACACGTCGCTCCGCGACGCATTGTTCGTGATGTAGCCGACGGCGCGATCGCGCCTCGTGCGGTTCAGGCTCTCGACGGCGTAGGGAATCGCCGCGGATCCTGCGTAGACGACCCCGTCGAGGTCGGCGAACACCGCGTCGATGCCCTCGAGCGGTGTCGCCGGCTCAGTCCTCGTGCGGAACAGGCCCATCCGACCCATCCTCGCTCACGCCCGTTGCGGCGTCCGCAACGTCCGCCTCCATGCCCTCGCCATCGGCGAGCACCGCGGCCACATCGTCCTCGAGCACGGCGCTCGGATCTTCGGACAGGCCGTCATCGGAGGCCTCGACGGCCGCCTTGTCGGCATCGGATGCCTCCACGGCACCCATCTCGGGGCCGGGTCCCGCGTCCTCGTCTTCGCCGGACTCGATCTCGAAGATCTCCAGGAGCTCGGCCTCGGCCGGACCGCCGAGCGCCTCCTCCGCCCGGTCGGCACGGGCGCGCCACGCGGCGGCATCCGAGGCCCGACCGAGCTCCTCGAGCACCTCCGCGTAGGCGGAGAACAGCGCCGGGCTGTACGAGAACGCCCGATCGGGATCGAGCTGTGGGATCTCCAGCTCCGCAAGAGCGAGTTCGGGCTGCCCCAGGTCGAGACGCGCGCCCGACATCGCGATCGCGAGGTCGACCTGCACCGCGGTGGGCAGCTCGTTCCGGTCGACGGCGCGTCCGACCTCGAGCGCGCGATCGGGTCGGCCGACGCCGCGCTCGCTGTCGACCATCAGCGCGAGCTGATCGTTGCTCCCGGAGATGCGACGGTAGGTACGCAGCTCGCGCAGCGCAAGAGGGAAGTCGCCCGTCGCGTACGCCGTGATCGCGAGCGTCTCCCGAACGACTGCGATGCGGCCCGCACGCCGCGCCGCCGACATCGCGTGCCGGTGGGCGAGCTCCGGGTCCTCGTCGAGATACTCGGATGCCGCCACGAGGTGCCGGGCAACCCAGTCCGCGTTGTCCTTGCTCAAGGTCTTCAGCTCGGCGCGGGCACCGCGATCGAGGTCGCGGGCCTGGATGCGCTCAGCGATCTCGGGATCGTCGTGACGTGGACGCACCGCGAGGTTCGCGGCGCCGTACGTCTCACGGGGCTCGTCCTGCTTGGCGCCACGGGAGTCGGGCCGAGGTCCGCGCCGCTCATCGGTGCGCTTGGCGCCACCCGCGTAGGGGCGCTTCGCATCGCGATCACCGTACGGGCGCCGCTCGCCACCACCCGAGTACGGCCGCTTCTCGCCACCACCCGAGTACGGGCGCTTCGCATCCCGATCACCGTACGGACGCTTCTCGCCACCACCCGAATACGGGCGCTTCGCATCCCGATCACCGTACGGACGCTTCTCGCCACCACCCGAATACGGGCGCTTCGCATCCCGATCACCGTACGGGCGCTTCTCGCCACCACCCGAATACGGGCGCTTCGCATCCCGATCACCGTACGGACGCTTCTCGCCACCACCCGAATACGGACGCTTCTCGCCACCACCCGAATACGGGCGCTTCGCATCCCGATCACCATACGGACGCTTCTCGCCACCACCCGAATACGGACGCTTCGCATCGCCGATCACCAGTACGGGCGCTTCTCGCCACCACCCGAGTACGGGCGCTTCGCATCCCATCACCCGAATACGGACGCTTCTCGCCACCACCCGAATACGGACGCTTCGCATCCCGATCACCATACGGACGCTTCTCGCCACCACCCGAGTACGGGCGCTTCTCGCTGCGGCCGCCGGATGCGCCGGGCGCGGCTCGCCCGGCCGGCTCGGTTCGGCGAGGCTCCACGAGCGCTTCCTCGCGCCCGATCCCCGCCCGGCATGTTCCGCTTGGGGCGTTCTGGCTCATCCGAGCCGTGCGTCGAATCGCTCACGATTTTCCTGTCGTGTGTGGAGTCCTCATCGGACTCAACCGTACTGCGGCCGTTCTGACAGCGGCCCGTTAACCGTGAGAGAGCCGCCCAACGTTGGGCGGCTCTCTGCGAATGGTTGTCCGGCGGTGTCCTACTCTCCCACAGGGTCGCCCCTGCAGTACCATCGGCGCTGCGAGTCTTAGCTTCCGGGTTCGGAATGTGTCCGGGCGTTTCCCTCGCGCTATGGCCGCCGTAACTCGTGTCACACCCGCCCGCCCGCGTGTGCGGGGGGTGGGGTGTGTGGTCGTGGTGGCTGCACCCCGGCCCCGACACCCCGGGTGGGGGGTGGGGTGGGTGCAGTGTCGGTGTTGAATTGTGTGGGGTTCCGTCTGTTGGGAACCACAGAGTGGACGCGAGCAATCGTTGGCCACACACCGTGCCTTTTGCAAACGTGGTGTGTGTGGTGATTATCAAGTCATCGGCGTATTAGTACCGGTCAGCTGCACAAGTCGTTAGTCCTTGCTTCCACATCCGGCCTATCAACCCAGTCGTCTGGCTGGGAGCCTCTCCCCCGAAGGGACGGAAATCTCATCTCGAGGCCGGCTTCCCGCTTAGATGCTTTCAGCGGTTATCCATCCCGAACGTAGCTAACCAGCGGTGCTCCTGGCGGAACAACTGGCACACCAGAGGTTCGTCCAACCCGGTCCTCTCGTACTAGGGTCAGATCCTCTCAAATTTCCAACGCGCGCAGCGGATAGGGACCGAACTGTCTCACGACGTTCTAAACCCAGCTCGCGTACCGCTTTAATGGGCGAACAGCCCAACCCTTGGGACCTACTCCAGCCCCAGGATGCGACGAGCCGACATCGAGGTGCCAAACCATGCCGTCGATATGGACTCTTGGGCAAGATCAGCCTGTTATCCCCGAGGTACCTTTTATCCGTTGAGCGACAGCGCTTCCACAAGCCACTGCCGGATCACTAGTCCCGACTTTCGTCCCTGCTCGACCTGTCAGTCTCACAGTCAAGCTCCCTTGTGCACTTACACTCGCCACCTGATTGCCAACCAGGTTGAGGGAACCTTTGGGCGCCTCCGTTACTCTTTAGGAGGCAACCGCCCCAGTTAAACTACCCACCAGGCACTGTCCCTGAACCGGATCACGGTTCCAAGTTAGATATCCAGAGTGACCAGAGTGGTATTTCAACAATGACTCCACGAACACTAGCGTGCCCGCTTCACAGTCTCCCACCTATCCTACACAAGCCACACCGAACACCAATACCAAGCTGTAGTAAAGGTCACGGGGTCTTTCCGTCCTGCTGCGCGTAACGAGCATCTTTACTCGTAATGCAATTTCGCCGAGTTCGCGGTTGAGACAGCTGGGAAGTCGTTACGCCATTCGTGCAGGTCGGAACTTACCCGACAAGGAATTTCGCTACCTTAGGATGGTTATAGTTACCACCGCCGTTTACTGGGGCTTGAATTCTCAGCTTCGCCTTGCGGCTCACCGGTCCTCTTAACCTTCCAGCACCGGGCAGGCGTCAGTCCGTATACATCGTCTTGCGACTTGGCACGGACCTGTGTTTTTAGTAAACAGTCGCTTCCCACTGGTCTCTGCGGCCACTCCACGCTTCCCCTGGCAAGCAGGTTCACGCTTCGGGCCCCCCTTCTCCCGAAGTTACGGGGGCAATTTGCCGAGTTCCTTAACCACGATTCTCTCGATCTCCTCGGTATTCTCTACCTGACCACCTGAGTCGGTTTGGGGTACGGGCGGCTAGAACCTCGCGTCGATGCTTTTCTCGGCAGCATAGGATCACCAACTTTTCATCCGCATCGCGTCTCAACCTTCATGAGCGACGGATTTGCCTATCGCTCGGCCTACACGCTTGCCCCGGGACAACCATCGCCCGGGATCGGCTACCTTCCTGCGTCACACCTGTTACTACGCTCACTCCACCAGATGGGGTCGCATGCCGCCCCGCACCTCACCCCGAAGGGATCCGCGCGGCTAGGGATGCTTAGCACTCCTGATCTCGTGTGGGCGGTTCTTCGCCGGTACGGGAATATCAACCCGTTGTCCATCGACTACGCCTGTCGGCCTCGCCTTAGGTCCCGACTTACCCAGGGCAGATTAGCTTGACCCTGGAACCCTTGGTCTTCCGGAGGACGGGTTTCTCACCCGTCTTTCGCTACTCATGCCTGCATTCTCACTCGTGTGCCGTCCACGGCTGGATCACTCCGCCGCTTCACCCAGCACACGACGCTCTCCTACCCATCACCACGACTGGACCACGAAGGCCTATCGACTGCGGTAATGCCACAACTTCGGTGGCGTGCTTGAGCCCCGTTACATTGTCGGCGCGGAATCACTTGACCAGTGAGCTATTACGCACTCTTTCAAGGGTGGCTGCTTCTAAGCCAACCTCCTGGTTGTCTGTGCAACTCCACATCCTTTCCCACTTAGCACGCGCTTAGGGACCTTAGTCGGTGGTCTGGGTTGTTTCCCTCTCGACGATGAAGCTTATCCCCCACCGTCTCACTGCTGCGCTCTCACTTACCGGCATTCGGAGTTTGGTTGACGTCAGTAACCTTTTAGGGCCCATCAGCCATCCAGTAGCTCTACCTCCGGCAAGAAACACGCAACGCTGCACCTAAATGCATTTCGGAGAGAACCAGCTATCACGAAGTTTGATTGGCCTTTCACCCCTATCCACAGCTCATCCCCTCCATTTTCAACTGAAGTGGGTTCGGTCCTCCACGACGTCTTACCGTCGCTTCAACCTGGCCATGGATAGATCACTTCGCTTCGGGTCTAGGACCTGCGACTCAAACGCCCTATTCAGACTCGCTTTCGCTACGGCTACCCCACACGGGTTAACCTCGCCACAAATCACTAACTCGCAGGCTCATTCTTCAAAAGGCACGCCGTCACAACTACAAGGCTGCTCCGACGGTTTGTAAGCAAACGGTTTCAGGTACTATTTCACTCCCCTCCCGGGGTACTTTTCACCTTTCCCTCACGGTACTTGTCCGCTATCGGTCATCTGGGAGTATTTAGGCTTATCAGGTGGTCCTGACAGATTCACACGGGATTTCACGGGCCCCGCGCTACTTGGGATCCCCCTCCGGGCCGCCAGGCATTTCGACTACGGGACTCACACCCACTCCGGTCCGGCTTTCAATCCGGTTCGTCTATACCTGACGCGTCACCGCGGCCGACCGGCAGATCGACCAGAGAGGTCCCACAACCCCGACCATGCAACCCCTGCCGGGTATCACACATGACCGGTTTAGCCTCATCCGCTTTCGCTCGCCACTACTCACGGAATCACGGTTGTTTTCTCTTCCTGTGGGTACTGAGATGTTTCACTTCCCCACGTTCCCTCTACCCGCCCTATACATTCAGGCGGGAGTCACCAGATCACCCAAAGGGCCTGGCGGGGTTTCCCCATTCGGAAATCCTCGGATCACAGCTCGTTTATCAACTCCCCGAGGCTTATCGCAGATTACGACGTCCTTCTTCGGCTCCAGATGCCAAGGCATCCACCGTTTGCTCTTAGAAACTTGAAAATCACATGAGTTCGATCGAATTCGTGCAACACCACCCCAAAGGGCGACGCTGCGAAATTGACCAGTGAACACACCAAACACACCCCCGAAAGGATGCAATTGGCGATTCACCTTTTGTGATCCAGGACAAAAGTCCTGAATCTAAGATGCTCGCGTCCACTATGTAGTTCTCAACAGACGGCCAGAACCCCCACACCCACCAACCCACAGGTCAGTCTCGGTGAAGGCCTGAAGAAACCATCACCCCACACCCCCGAAAGAGGCGCAGGATCGTCCGGTCCCTCAGGACCCAACAGCGTGCACGCACCCGCCCGGCCGGCCCCCACCGTTCCAACCCACCGAAGCGGGCGTACTAGGTCTGAACCATACAGACGAGCACCTATGTCAATGTTCCACCCATGAGCAACCAGCGAGCCACAAAGGACCCGAACCGGCATGCACTGCGAAGACCCGAAGGCCTCCGAGCTGCTCCTTAGAAAGGAGGTGATCCAGCCGCACCTTCCGGTACGGCTACCTTGTTACGACTTAGTCCTAATCACCGATCCCACCTTCGACGGCTCCCTCCACAAGGGTTAGGCCACCGGCTTCGGGTGTTACCGACTTTCATGACTTGACGGGCGGTGTGTACAAGGCCCGGGAACGTATTCACCGCAGCGTTGCTGATCTGCGATTACTAGCGACTCCGACTTCATGAGGTCGAGTTGCAGACCTCAATCCGAACTGAGACCGGCTTTTTGGGATTCGCTCCGCCTTACGACATCGCAGCCCTTTGTACCGGCCATTGTAGCATGCGTGAAGCCCAAGACATAAGGGGCATGATGATTTGACGTCATCCCCACCTTCCTCCGAGTTGACCCCGGCAGTCTCACATGAGTTCCCACCATTACGTGCTGGCAACATGCGACGAGGGTTGCGCTCGTTGCGGGACTTAACCCAACATCTCACGACACGAGCTGACGACAACCATGCACCACCTGTAACCGAGTGTCCAAAGAGTTCCACATTTCTGCGGCGTTCCCGGTTATGTCAAGCCTTGGTAAGGTTCTTCGCGTTGCATCGAATTAATCCGCATGCTCCGCCGCTTGTGCGGGCCCCCGTCAATTCCTTTGAGTTTTAGCCTTGCGGCCGTACTCCCCAGGCGGGGCGCTTAATGCGTTAGCTACGACACGGAAACCGTGGAAAGGTCCCCACATCTAGCGCCCAACGTTTACGGCGTGGACTACCAGGGTATCTAATCCTGTTCGCTCCCCACGCTTTCGCTCCTCAGCGTCAGTTACGGCCCAGAGAACTGCCTTCGCCATCGGTGTTCCTCCTGATATCTGCGCATTCCACCGCTACACCAGGAATTCCATTCTCCCCTACCGCACTCCAGTCTGCCCGTACCCACTGCAGGCTAGAGGTTGAGCCTCTAGTTTTCACAGCAGACGCGACAAACCGCCTACGAGCTCTTTACGCCCAATAATTCCGGACAACGCTCGGACCCTACGTATTACCGCGGCTGCTGGCACGTAGTTAGCCGGTCCTTTTTCTGCAAGTACCGTCAAGCCGAAGCCCTTCTTCCTTGCCAAAAGAGGTTTACAACCCGAAGGCCGTCATCCCCCACGCGGCGTTGCTGCATCAGGCTTGCGCCCATTGTGCAATATTCCCCACTGCTGCCTCCCGTAGGAGTCTGGGCCGTGTCTCAGTCCCAGTGTGGCCGGTCACCCTCTCAGGCCGGCTACCCGTCACCGCCTTGGTGAGCCATTACCTCACCAACAAGCTGATAGGCCGCGAGTCCATCCCAAACCGAAAAACTTTCCACCCCCCACCATGCGGTGAAAGGTCCTATCCGGTATTAGACACCGTTTCCAGCGCTTATCCCAGAGTCCAGGGCAGGTTACTCACGTGTTACTCACCCGTTCGCCACTAATCCCCGGTGCAAGCACCGGATCATCGTTCGACTTGCATGTGTTAAGCACGCCGCCAGCGTTCGTCCTGAGCCAGGATCAAACTCTCCAAAAAAACTTGGCACCAACACCACCCCAAAAGGCAGCGCCGGAAATTTGATCTCCGACCGAGAAACAATCAAAACTGACTGTCCATCAATCCAAAGGAATCCCACCCCCACCAAAAACGGCAGGAGACAGGGTTCAAAAATTGGCATTGAACATAGTGCACGCTGTTGAGTTCTCAAGGAACGGACGCACCCGGTTCGACGCCCATCTGGCGCCTCATCCGAGGCTGTTTCGTTCGTTCCATCCGGTCATCCCGAGGGACGCATCCGAATGCTTCAAGTGAGTCGAAGAAGTTGATCTTCGAGACTTGGAATCGTTCCCGCTTGAGGCCGATCAGCGCTGGTCCTGATGGACTCTCTCGCGCTTCGCACCTTTGGGGCAACGAGTGATTACTTTACGTGCAACCCGAAGTGCGTGCAACTCGAACTCGCATCCCGGGCGTGTCGCGCCTCAGCTCGCCCATGCCGGGATGTCCGAGCCCCAGGGATGCGGCGACGCAGGCCATGTCCGGCGAGTCGGAGAGAGGGCGAGTGCCGGACGTACGAGCCGAAGTCGGCCGGCGGCGCCGGTCATGATCTCGGTCTGCGCGTCCCGTCCGGCTTCGTCCAGCGCCCGGGCGGGCTCCGGCGAGGTGGTGCGCGGCATCGTGAGCAGTTCGGCCGCCGTGCGGCGCAGCGACATCCGTGCGAGCCACGCGCCGCCCTCGCGGCGCCGGCGCTCCAGGAGGGTCACCACCGCGGCGGCGAGGAGGTATCCGGTCGCGTGGTCGAGGGCCTGCGCCGGGAGCGCCCCCGGCCGATCAGGTTCGCCCTCGACCAGCGCGATGCCGCTCGCGGCTTGCACGAGGCTGTCGAAGCCCGCGCGTTCCGCGGCATCGCCGTCGAATCCCCACGCCGACAGTTGCGCGACGACCAGACCGGGATGCCACGCCGCGAGGCTCTGCGGATCGAGCGCGTGGCGCGCAAGCGACGCCGGCCGGTAGCCGAGCACCACGACGTCGGCACTTCCGAGGAGCATGTCGAACCGCGAGGCGTCGCTCGCCCGGCGCACATCGAGGAGGGCCGAGCGCTTCCCCGCGCCGGTGTCGAGGTGCTGCCAGGCGAGCTCCGCCGGCTCGGGCGGGTCGATCCGGAGCACGTCGGCGCCGAGCAGGGCGAGCGTGCGCGTCGACACGGGGCCGGCGATCACTCGCGTGAGGTCGAGCACGCGTACACCCGCGAGCGGCGCGGCCGCGGCATCCGTCATCGCGGAGGTCCCGCGAGCGGATGCCGCACCGAGTCGGGTCACCTCGATGAGCGGACGCACGGCGAGCGCGGCGTCGACCCGCACGTCCTCGGGGCGAACGACGACGCACAGCCCGCCGGCGGTCGTCACTTCTCGGGCGAGCTCGTCCGCCTCGCGCGCGGCGATCGCGTTGCCGACCTCCTCCGCTCCCCCGGCATCGGCAATGCCGAGAGCCGCCCGCAGCGCCCGGGCGTGATGCGGGTAGTTCGCGTGCGTGCGCACCCACGCGTCGCGCGGCGCGCCAGAAGCCGGTCAGCGGCGCCCACACGTCGGGCCGCTCCCCGTTCCACCGGAAGGCGCGGTCGCTCGTGAAGGCGGCGGCGATCCGGTCTCCGTCGAGACGCACCGGCGCCGCGGTGTCGGACACCGTCATCGCGCTGAGCCGCAAGGCTTGCGGCCGCGACCGACCCCACGGCGAGGCCCGACACGTCGAGGCGGGCAGGCAGCGGCGCTTCGGGCATCGCGTCCAGGGCGTCCAACTCGTCGGGGTCGCGGGACAGCTCGGCCCACACGCGACGGACGAGTCGCACGGCAGACCCCTCGGCCATCGTCGGAACCTACTCCACGAAGACGCCGGCGAGGGTCTTCTTGCCACGCCGGAGCACGGCCATGCCGCCGCGCGGCACGCGTCCCTCGAGCGTGGCCGTCTCGTCGTCGATCCGTACGTTGTCGAGTGCGACGCCACCCTGGGCGATGGCGCGGCGGCCCTCGCTCTGGCTTGCGACGAGGCCGGTGTCGGCCAGCAGCTGGGCGATCGCGGCATCCGGTGACGTCGTCGTGTTCGGCAGCTCGCGCAGGGCCGACTCGAGCGTGTCGGCGTCGAGCGCCGCGAGATCCCCCTGCCCGAACAACGCCTGCGAGGCGGCGATCACCGCGGCCGTGGCATCCGTGCCGTGCACCAGCGTGGTCACCTCGTGCGCGAGCACGCGCTGGGCCTCGCGCCGGAACGGTTCCCGCTCGACGAGTTCGGCGAGCTCCTCGATGCGCGCGCGACTGAGGAACGTGAAGACCTTGAGCCGATCGATCACGTCGGCGTCGTCGGTATTGAGCCAGAACTGGTAGAAGCGGTACGGGCTGCACATCGTGGCATCCAGCCAGATGGCGTTGCCCTCCGTCTTGCCGAACTTCGTGCCGTCGGAATTCGTCATGAGCGTCGTGCCGATGGCGTGCACCTGTACGCCCTCGACCTTGTGGAGCAGGTCGGTCCCGCTCGTGAGGTTGCCCCACTGGTCGCTGCCGCCGGTCTGGAGCACGCAGTCGTACTGCCGGTAGAGCTCGAGGTAGTCGAAGCCCTGCAGGATCTGGTAGCTGAACTCGGTGTAGCTGATGCCCGCCTCGGAGTTGAGGCGCGAGGCCACGGCGTCCTTCTTCAGCATGGTGCCCACGCGATAGTGCTTGCCGATGTCGCGGAGGAAGTCGATGGCGCTGAGACCCTCGGTCCAGTCGAGGTTGTTCACGAGGCGTACGGCGTTCGAGCCCTCGGCCGAGAGGAACCGGCTCACCTGCGCCTTCAGGTACCCCACCCACTCGGCCACGGTCTCCTTGGTATTCAGCGTGCGCTCGGCCGTGGGACGCGGATCGCCGATGAGGCCGGTCGAGCCGCCGACGAGGCCGAGCGGCTTGTGGCCGGCCAGTTGCAGGCGGCGCATGGTGAGCAACTGCACGAGGTTGCCGAGGTGCAGGCTCGGCGCCGTGGGGTCGAATCCGCAGTAGAACGTGATCGGCTCCCCCGCGAGCAGCTCTTTCAGCGCAGCCGGGTCGGTCGACACCTGCACGAGGCCGCGCCAGACGAGCTCCTCCCAGACGTCCTCGAAGGAGGCGTCGTTCTGCTGAGTGGCGAGGATCTCGGGGTCTGACACGCCAGCAAGATTATCAGCGCAGCACGCTCCTTCGATTCAGGCTGGAGCATTGAGTGAGTGACATGAAGCCTGTATCATTTACTCTGCCCAGTTCAACCCCTGTGTTTGACCAGGTGCGATCAACGCTCCATGGTTGGAACGCCGGGAGGGGCAGCCGCCGACAGGAGAAGCACGATGTTCGTCATCACCGCAGACCAGGTCGCCAGCAGACGAGACGCCGACCGGGCCGGCGACCTGGTCGTCGAATTCGCCGCACGGTACGGCGACGAGCTGGTGCTCCCCGCCGACCAGACGGCGGGCGACGAGATCCAGCTCGTCACGCGCTCCGCATCGACCGCGCTCGCGATCGTGCTCGACCTCACGCGGCGCGGCCAGTGGAGCGTCGGGGTGGGCGTCGGCGGCATCCGGATGCCGCTGCCCGACGCCGCGCGCAAGGCGACCGGGTCGGCGTTCATCGCGGCCCGCGAGGCGGTGGACGCCGCCAAGCGCGCCGACGGCCGCTTCGCGCTCCGGGCCGCGGGCATCGACGCGAAGCAGCAGGCGGCCGACGTCGAGGCACTCGTCCGCCTGCTCGTCCTCCTGCGCGAACGCCGCACCGATCACGGGTGGGAGGTCGTCGACCTCATGCTCGCCGGTCACCGCCAGAAGGAGGCCGCCGCGGTCCTCGACGTGAGCGCGGCAGCCGTCAGCGCGCGCCTCAAGGCGGCGATGTGGCGCGCCGAGGAGGACGCTCGGCCGGCCCTCGAGCGGCTCCTCGCCGCGCTCGACACCGAAACCGCGGGCGCCCCGCCCGGGTGACCACGCCGGGCGTGCGGTATCGCTACACTGCTCGAAGCCACGGCCGCCGGGCCGCAGTGCGGAAGGAGTCCCGTGAACCTCGTCGCCGTCGCCGACGCCATCGCCTGGTCGGCGCTCCTGCTGTTCCTCATGGCGGCGACGGTGCTCTCGGTGCTCGCGTTCCTGAAGCCCCGCACGACGTACCTGTGGTTCGCAGCGGCGGCCCTGGGCGTCTCGCTCATGGCTGCCGCGTCGATCTCCGCGCCGGCCGATTTCGGCTTCACCCCGCTCGTCACGGTGCTGGGCTTCACGGTCGCCGTGTTCGGCGGCAGTCCTGCCGCCGCCATCGCACTCGAGCTCGCGATGGGCGGCACCGTGGCGCCGGGCCTGCATGGCGGCATCATCGTGACCGAGCGTCCCACCGCGGACGAGCGGCGGCAGGGCGTCCTCGCCGGACCCCGCCGGGAGGTGCTCCGTGGCGGGCTCGTCATCGGCATCCTGGAGCGGATCGCCACCGCCGGCACGATCATCGCCGGATTCCCCGAGGGCCTGGCCATCGTCGTCGCCGTCAAGGGCGTCGGTCGCTTCACGGAACTCGAGGCGCCCGAGGCGCGCGAGCGGTTCATCATCGGCACGTTCGCGAGCCTCATCTGGGCGTGCGCGGCGGCGCTGGTCGTGCACCTCGCGGTGCGCTGATCCGAGTCGCGGGCGCACGCCCAGCGCGACTCACCGCGGGATCGGCCGCGGGTCGCGCCGCTACGCGTCGGAGCGCAGGTGCCTCCGATACGGCGACACTCCCGGCTCCCTCGGGATCCAGAACCGCCACGGGAACGCAGCACCCCCGCCCGCCCCACTGATCCCCGTGCGCGGCCCGGACTCGAACGGCACCGGCGACGCGGGCACCTCGAGCGAGAACGGCGGCGCGAGGAGGTCGGCACCGCTCGCGGCCAGTGGCACACCGAGTGCGGCCGCCAAGCGTGCGGGCCCGCGCGCGAGATCACGATCGGATGCCCCGGGCCGCCGCGATCGCGCCAACTCGAGCCCCTCCACGACGGTGCCACCCCGAAGCAGGACCGCCGCCGACGCGCCTGGATGCCCCGCGACCACGTTGAGGCATGTGTGCATGCCGTACGTGAAGTACGCGTACAGGTGTGCCGCCTCGCCGAACATGACCGCGTTGCGGCGCGTCATCCCGCGGAATGCGTGCGAACCCGGGTCCTCGCCGACCCCGCGATAGGCCTCGACCTCCGACAGCCGGATCGCGACCCGGCCCTCCTCGGTGTCGTGTGCGAGCACCGCGCCGAGCAGGAGCGGCGCGAGCTCGACCGAGTCGCGCGCGAAGTACTCGCGCGCGACGGCGACGACCCGCTGAGACATCCGCCCGCTCCGCCCGCTCAGTGGCCCGCTGCAGGAAGGCCGGCGACGAGATGCCGCACGCGGTCGGTGAGCCTGGCGAACTGCTCGTCGACCCGCGCCGGCGCAGTGCCGCCGATGCCGTCGCGACTCGAGACCGACCCCTCGACGGTGAGCACCTCGCGCACGTCGGGCGTCAGGTGCGGCGAGATCGCGGCGAGCGCGGCGTCGTCGACCGCATCGAGGTCGAGGCCGTGCTCCTCCGCGTAGCGCACGAGCGAGCCCGTGATCTCGTGTGCTTCGCGGAACGGCACGTGCCGCTTGACGAGCCACTCCGCGACATCCGTCGCGAGCGAGAACCCCGCCGGCGCGAGCTCGGCCATGCGCTCGGTGTGGAAGGTGAGGGTCGCCACCATGCCCGTGAACGCGGGCAGCAGCACCTCGAGCGACTCGACCGAGTCGAAGACCGGCTCCTTGTCCTCCTGCAGGTCGCGGTCGTACGCGAGCGGCAGCGCCTTCAGCGTCGCGAGCAGGCCGGTGAGGTTGCCGATGAGCCGGCCCGACTTGCCCCGAGCGAGCTCGGCGATGTCGGGGTTCTTCTTCTGCGGCATGATCGAGGAACCGGTGGAGTAGCCGTCGTCGAGCGTGACGAATCCGAACTCGCGGGTGTTCCAGAGGATGATCTCCTCGGCGATGCGGGAGAGGTCGATGCCGATCATCGCCGCGACGAACGCGAACTCGGCGACCACGTCGCGGCTCGCGGTGGCGTCGATCGAATTCTCGGCCGGGGCGGCGAATCCGAGCTCACTCGCCACGGATGCCACGTCGAGCCCGAGCGTGGACCCGGCGAGCGCCCCCCGCCGTACGGCGACACGTCGGCGCGCTTCGTCCAGTCGACGAGGCGTTCGAGGTCGCGGGACAACGCCCAGGCGTGCGCGAGCAGGTGATGCGCGAGCAGCACGGGCTGGGCGTGCTGGAGGTGCGTGCGGCCCGGCATGATCGCGGTGCGGTGGTCGTCGGCCTGCGCGGCGAGGGCGTCGATCAGGTGCACGACCTGCTGGCCGATCGTGGCCGCGTGATCCTTCAGGTAGAGGAGCACGAGCGTGGCGATCTGGTCGTTGCGGCTCCGGCCCGCGCGCAGCTTGCCGCCGAGTTCGGGCCCGACGATGTCGATGAGCGCGGCCTCGAGCGCGCCGTGCACGTCCTCGTCGGTCTCGCGCGGGACGACCTCACCCGCGGCGACGCGAGCGCCGAGCCGGTCGAGGCCGCCGAGCATCTCGGTGAGCTCGGCTTCGGTCAGGTAGCCGGCGGCGGCGAGCGCCCGGGCGTGCGCGCGTGACCCGGCGAGGTCGTACGGAGCGAGCTGCCAGTCGAAGTGCGTCGACTTGGAGAGCCGCGCGAGCTCGGGCGAGGGTCCCGAGGCGAAGCGCGCGCCCCAGAGCGCGCCCTCGTTGGTGCCGTGCTCCTCGGCCATCAGGCGTCCTTCCGCTCGAGCAGCCACACGAGGAGCGCCTTCTGGGCGTGCAGGCGGTTCTCCGCCTCGTCCCAGATGATCGACTGCCCGCCGTCGATCACGTCGGCGGTCACCTCGTAGCCGCGGTCTGCGGGCAGGCAGTGCAGGAACACCGCATCAGGTGCCGCGAGCGACATGAGCGTCCTGGTCGACGCGGTACGCGCCGAACGTCGCGACCCGGTGCGCCTTCTCGTCCTCCTTGCCCATCGACACCCAGGTGTCGGTGACGATCACGTCGGCTCCGGCGGCCGCCTCCGCGGCATCCGTGTAGAGCGTGACCGCGCCGCCGGTGCCTGCGGCGATGCGTTCGGCATCGGCGATCACGGATGCCGCGGGCGCGAACTCCTCGGGCGACGCCACCCGAACGTGCATGCCGGCGGTCACCCCCGCAAGGACGTACGACTGGGCCATGTTCGACGCGCCGTCACCGAGGAAGGTCACCGTGAGTCCGGCGAGCTCGCCCTTGTGCTCGCGGATGGTGAGCAGGTCGGCGAGCAGCTGGCACGGGTGGAAGTCGTCGGAGAGGGCGTTCACGACCGGAACGGTGGTGCCGGCCGCCATCTCTTCGAGCCCGTCCTGCCCGTACGTGCGCCAGACGATCGCGGAAACCATGCGCTCGAGCACTCGGGCCGTGTCCGACGGCGTCTCCTTGCCGCCGAGCTGGCTCGACGCAGTCGAGATGATGAGCGGAGAGCCGCCGAGGTCGGCGATGCCGACGGCGAAGGACACCCGGGTTCGCGTCGACGACTTGTCGAAGATCACGGCGACCGTCTGCGGGCCCGCCAGCGGCTTCATTGCCCAGCGGTCCTGCTTGATGCGCTCGGCGAGGTCGAGGATCTCGGCCTGCTCGGCCGGGCTGAGGTCGTCGTCGCGGAGGAAGTGGCGGGTCATGCGGGTCCGTTCGGTGTGTGGAGCGAGGCGTGGGAGTCGATGATCGTCGCAGGGTCAATGATGGGCCGACGCCACGGCGTCGAGTGTGCGCGCGAAGCGGCCGGCGAACTCGTCGATCTCGGCATCGCCGATGATGAGCGGCGGGGCCATGCGGATGGTGGAGTCGTTCGCCGCGTTCACGATGAGCCCGGCCCGCATCGCCTCGGCGGCGACCTGCGTCGCGAACGGCCTGGCCAGTGCAATGCCGATGAGCAGGCCCCGGCCCCGGATCCCGGCGACGAGCGGGGAGCCGAGCTCCTCCACGCGGTCGCGGATCTGCCGGCCTCGGACGGCGGCGTTCTCGACGAGACCTGCATGCTCGATCTCGCCGAGCACCGCGTTCGAGACGGCGGTCGCGAGCGGGTTCCCGCCGAACGTCGACCCGTGCTGACCCTTCGAGTACAGCGAGGAGGCCCCGCCGAAGGTGACGAGGCCGCCGATCGGGAATCCCCCGCCGATGCCCTTGGCCACGGTGATCGCATCGGGCTCGATGCCGGCGTGCTGGAAGGCGAACCACTCGCCCGTGCGTCCCGCACCGGTCTGGATCTCGTCCACGATGAGCAGCGCGCCGTGCCGGCGGGTGAGCTCCCGGGCCGCGACGAGGAAGCCGTCGGGCAGCTCGACCACGCCGGCTTCACCCTGGATGGGCTCGATGAACAGCGCTGCGACGCCGTCGTCGATGGACTCCTCGAGTGCCTCGACCGTCGCCGGGATGTGTTCGACGCCACCTGGCAGGGGCTCGAACGCCTCCCGCAGGTGCGGCTTGCCGGTCAGCGCGAGGGACCCCATGGTTCGGCCGTGGAAACCGTCGACGAGCGCGAGTACGCGCGGTCGCGCGCCGCCGGAGTTGTTGAGGCGGGCGAGCTTGAAGGCCGCCTCGTTGGCTTCGGCACCCGAGTTGCCGAACCACGCGCGACCGTGCGCGCCGGCGCCGGCGAGGCGCGTGATGCGCTCGGCGAGCTCCAGCGCCGGCTCGGTCGTGAAGTAGTTGGAGACGTGCGCGAGGCGCGCAGCCTGGGTGGCGACCGCCTGGACGAAGACGGGGTGCGCGTGACCGAGCGAGTTCACGGCGATGCCCGCGAGGAAGTCGAGGTACTCGTGCCCCGCGTCATCCCACACCCACGCGCCGCGGCCATGATCGAGCTTCGCGAGCGGCATCCCGATCGAGCGCATGATGCGCCGATCGAAGCGCGTCTGCCACTCGTTGAGGTCGTCCAAGTCGCTCACGCCGGCACCACCTCCGTGCCGATGCCCGACGGGGTGAAGACCTCGAGCAGGATCGAGTGCGGAATCCGCCCGTCGATGATCGCGGCCTTGGCGACTCCGCCCTCGACCGCCTCGAGGCACGCGGCCATCTTCGGGATCATGCCGGACTCGAGGTGCGGCAGCAGGGCGATGAGTTCCTGCACGTCGATCACCGAGACGAGCGAGTCCCGGTTCGGCCAGTCACGATAGAGGCCCGCGACATCCGTGAGGATCACGAGCTTCGCCGCGCCGAGCGCTACGGCGAGCGCTGCGGCGGCCGAGTCGGCGTTCACGTTGAGCGACTGGCCGGGCACGCTGTCGTCGGGCGCGATCGACGAAACGACGGGGATGCGCCCGGCGTCGAGCTGAGCCTGGACGGCCGCCGGATCAACCGCGACCACATCGCCCACGAGCCCGAGATCGACCTCCCGGCCGTCGACGACGGCGCCCCGGCGGCGACCGGTGAACAGCCCCGCGTCCTCGCCGGAGAGTCCCGCCGCGAGCGGTCCGTGCGCGTTCATGAGCGACACGAGCTCGCGGTTCACCTGGCCCGAGAGCACCATGCGCACGACGTCCATGGCCTCGGGCGTGGTGACGCGGTATCCCCCGCGGAATTCACTCTCGATGCCGAGCCGCGCGAGCATCGCCGAGATCTGCGGACCGCCGCCGTGCACGACGACGGGCTTGATGCCCGCGTACCTGAGATACACCATGTCCTCGGCGAACGCACGCTGGAGTTCGGGGCTCGCCATGGCGTTGCCGCCGAACTTCACCACGATGGTCTCGCCGTGGAACCGCTTCAGCCACGGCAGGGAGTCGATGAGCACCTGCGCCTTCGCCGACGCGGTGGCCGCGTCGACCGCGTCGGCATCCGCCTCGGTGGCAGCGTCGACCGCGGAGGCATCCGTCTCGTTCGCGTCGTTCCTGCTGTCGGTCTCGTGCTCTGCGCCCATGTTCAGCTCGCGTAGGCGCTGTTCTCGTGCACGTAGCCGTGCGTGAGGTCGTTCGTGAGGATCGTGGCGGATGCCTCACCCGCGTGCAGCGCGATGAGCACGTGCGTCGCCCTGGGCGTGAGGTCGACCTGCCCGCGCGGTGCGTCTGGGCGCCCCGCATGGCACACCCGGACCCCGTTCATCGACACGTCGACGAGGTAGGGGTCGAACGGCGCGTTCGTGGTGCCGATGGCAGCGAGCACCCGACCCCAGTTCGGGTCGTTGCCGAAGATCGACGCCTTGAACAGGCTGTTCCGTGCCACCGCGCGACCGACCTCGACCGCGTCGTCCTCGGTGACCGCCCCGCGCACCTCGATCGCGATGTCGTGGCTCGCGCCCTCCGCGTCCTGTTGCAGCTGCACCGCGAGCGAACGGCACGCCTCGGTCAGGAACGCCGTGAACGTGTCGAACTCGGGCGCCATGCCGGATGCTCCGGAGGCCATGAGGGTGACCTGGTCGTTCGTCGACATGCAGCCGTCGGAGTCCAGGCGGTCGAACGTGACCCGCGTCGCGGCGCGCAGCGCATCGTCGAGGCGGTCGGACGCCATGTCGGCGTCAGTCGTGAGCACCACGAGCATGGTGGCCAGGCCCGGGGCGAGCATGCCTGCGCCCTTCGCGATACCGCCCACGCTCCATCCGTCGCCCTCGACCACCACGGTCTTCGGGCGACTGTCGGTGGTCATGATCGCTCGGGCGGCATCCTCGCCCCCTTCGGTCGACAGCCGGCTGACCGCCGAGAGCACGCCCTCCTCGACGACCTCGCCGTCGAGCTGCTCGCCGATGAGCCCGGTGGAGCAGACGAGCACGTCGCCCGCCGCGACGCCGAGCGCGCCTGCCGCGGCCTCCGCGGTGCGGTGGGTGACCTGGAAGCCCTCGGGCCCCGTGAAGCAGTTGGCGCCTCCCGAGTTCAGCACGATCGCAGCGACCCGCCCGTCGACGACCGCCTGCTGCGACCAGAGGATCGGATTCGCCTTGGCGCGGTTGGACGTGAAGACCGCAGCGCCCGCGGTGGACGGCCCGCGGTTGACGATCACGGCGAGGTCGAGGGCTCCCGAGCGCTTGATGCCCGCCGCGACGCCCGCGGCCTCGAATCCGACTGGATCGGTGACGGTCATGGCGCGACTCCGTTCACTGGGAGGCCGGTCGACTCGACCAGGCCGAGGGCGATGTTGGACGACTGGATGGCCGCGCCCGCCGTGCCCTTCACGAGGTTGTCGACCGCGGTCACGACGACCACGCGGCCTGCAGCCTCGTCGACGGCGAGGCCCATGAGGGCGGTGTTCGCGCCAAGCACGTCGGCCGTGCGCGGGAACTGGCCCGCGGGCAGCAGCTGCACGAACCTCTCGCCCGCGTAGGCGTCCTCCCACGCGGCGCGGACGGCCGCCGCATCCGTGCCCGGAACGATGCGAGCGGT
The DNA here is from genome assembly GCA_963764435.1 of uncultured Actinomycetota bacterium. Classification (GTDB taxonomy): domain Bacteria; phylum Actinomycetota; class Actinomycetes; order Actinomycetales; family Microbacteriaceae; genus Agromyces. The sequence continues at coordinate 1,002,340 of CAVXSL010000001.1, forward strand.
CGACGTGGCGAGGATGCCGCGCGACATCGGTACGATCACCGGCGTGAACGAGATGGTGGGCTCGCCCGCGCCGGCCCATCGCAGGGCCTGCATGATCTCGGGGACGTGCCGGTGCACGCCGCCGACCGAATACGGGGTGGCGGAACCGAGGATCTCGCTGCCGAGCAGGTGCGCCTTCAGGCTCCTGCCCGCACCTGAGGGCCCGACGGCGAGTACCGAGACGAGGTCGCGGCTCTCGATGACGCCCGCGCGGATGCCGGGCGCGAGCGACAGGGCGACGGTCGACGCGTTGCATCCGGGCGCCGCGATGCGACGGGACCCCGTGAGGCGGTCGCGCTGCGTGCCTGTGAGGCGCGGCAGCTCGGGCACGCCGTAGCTCCATGCGCCATGGTGGTCGCCGCCGTAGAACGCGGTCCAGTCCCCAGCCTGTTCGAGGCGGTGGTCGGCGCCGCAGTCCACCACCAGGGTGTCGGGCGACAGCTCCGCCGCGACCGCACCGGATGCCCCGTGGGGCAGCGCGAGGAAGACCACGTCATGGCCGGCGAGCGTCTCGGCGCTCGTCTCCTGCAACGTGAGGTGCGTGTAGGTGCGCAAGTGCGGCTGCACGGCGACCAGCGGCTGGCCGGCATTGGCGTGTGCGGTGACCGTGCGGACGTCGAACTCGGAATGGTCGGCGAGCAGGCGCAGGATCTCCCCGCCGGCATAGCCGGACGCGCCCGAGACGGCGACGGAGTACGTCATGAATCCACCTTAGGGTCTGTGCGGGGCGCGGTCGTCGGCCGGGCATAGGCTCGGCGTGACGATCCCCTCTCCTCAGCTCGGAGGTACCCCCATGGCCCTGCGCGTGCTGTTCATCGGTGGCAACGGCATCATCAGCTCGGCGTCGAGTACTCGCCTCGTCCAGCGCGGTGACGAGCTCACGCTGCTGAACCGCGGGCGCAGCACCGTACGGCCATCCATCGAAGGCGTGCGGCATCTCACGGGCGACGCCGACGACGCGGCATCCATCGCGGCCGCGATCGGTGACGAGACCTTCGACGTCGTCGCGAACTTCCGCTCGTTCTCGCCCGCGCAGGTCGAGCGCGACGTCGAGCTCTTCGAGGGCCGCTGCCGCCAGTACGTCTACATCTCCTCGGCGTCGGCCTACCAGAAGCCGGTCGCCCGCCTCCCGATCACCGAGTCGACGCCGCTGCGGAACCCGTATTGGCAGTACTCCCGTGACAAGATCGCGAGCGAGGACCTGCTCGTCGCCGCGTACCGCGAGCGCGGCTTCCCCGCGACGATCGTCCGCCCTTCTCACACCTACGACGCCACGCTGGTGCCCCTGCTCGGCGGCTGGACGGCGATCGACCGGATGCGCCGTGGCAAGCCCGTGGTCGTGCAGGGCGACGGCACGAGTCTCTGGACGATGACCCACACGCGCGACTTCGCCGTCGCCTTCACCGGCCTGCTCGGGAACGACCGGGCGATCGGCGAGGCGTTCCACATCACCTCGGACGAGGTGCTCACCTGGAACCAGATCGGCGAGGCGCTCGCGCGGGCCGCGGGCGCCGAGTTCCGGCCCCTGCACGTGGCGAGCGAGGCGATCGCCCGCGAAGCGCCGGAGCTCGGCCCGGGCCTCCTCGGCGACAAGGCGCACTCGGTCATCTTCGACAACCGCAAGGTGAAGTCGCTCGTGCCCGAGTACACGGCGGTCATCCCGTTCTGGCGCGGGGCCGAGGAGATCGTCGACTGGCACGACGCCGACGCGTCGCGGCGTGAGGTCGATGCGGAGCTGGACGCCGCGTTCGACCGCCTCGTGGAGCACCACGGCGCCTGACGCGGCATCCGGACGCCGGCTACTCCCGGATCGCGGCTCCCGTTCGCTCGGCGGCCACCGCGGCCCCCGCGAGCTTCGCCTCGCTCGCCTCGGCCGCCGTCAGCGTACGGTCGTCGGCCCGGAACCGCAGCGCGAACGTGAGGCTCTTCGATCCCTCGGGCACCCCCGGGCCGCGGTAGTCGTCGACGAGGTGCAGGTGCTCGAGCAGCTCCCCGGCGCCGTCGCGCACGGCTGCGGCAACGGTCGCGGCCGGCACGTCGGCGGCCACGACGAGCGAGAGGTCCTGCGTCGCGGCGGGGTACGTGCCGATCCGCCCGGCCTCGACGCCCGGCGGGGTGAGCTCGATCACCGCGTCGAGATCCAGCTCGGCGACGGCGACCACCCGCGGCAGGTCGGACTCCTCGGCAAGGGCGGGCGACAACTCACCGGCATACCCGACGGTTCTCCCGGCGACCCGGAGCTCGGCCGTGCGACCCGGATGCAGCGCCTGGTGCGAGCCCTGCACGATCTCGATGTCGGCGCCCGTGGCGAGGCCGACGCGGCGCACGGCGTCGAGCACGTCGGCGATGCCGGCGGGTACGGCCGCATGGCCGGGCTGCTTCGTCACCACGTCGCCGACCATGAGCATGCCGACATGCCGCGGCTGGGGCGGGATGCCCGCCTGCAGCGCCGCGAGGTCGGAGTCGCTCGGCCGCGCGTCGCCGACGGGCAGCTCCGGTCGTGCCGTACGTACGGCCGGTCTCGGGCAGGAACACGCTGCCGAGCTCGAAGATCGACACGTCCACGAGGCCGCGTGAGCGGTTGCGTTTCGCAGCGGCGACGAGTCCCGGCACGAGCGACCGCCGCATGAGCGCGGTGCCCGCGTCGAGCGCGTTCGCGAGCCGCACGGATGCCACGGGCTCGCCGTGCGCGCTGCCGAACACCGCGTTCTCGGCCTCGGTCGCGAACGGGAACGACAGCACCTCGACAGAGCCGGCGGCCGCAAGCGCATCGGCGACCTGCCGACGGATGCGCTGCGAGCGGGTGAGCCCCCGCCCCGGCGGCGCGACCGGAAGGACCGAGGGGATGCGGTGGTAGCCGGCGAGCCGGGCCACCTCCTCGGCGAGTTCGGCCTTGCCGGTCAGGTCGGGACGCCATGACGGCGGCACGACTTCGAAGCCCTCATCGGTCTGCGTGATGGTTCCGCCGATCTCGGCGAGCGCGTCGTGCACCTCGTCGTCGGTGTACTCGACCCCGATGAGCTGCGACACGTAGCCGTCCGGCAGGACAATCGCCTCGCGCACGGGCGCCTCGTGGATGAGCGAGCCGCCCTCATCGGCGGCCCCGCCCGCGAGGTCGACCATGAGCTGCGCCACGCGGGTCGCCGCGGCGGCGGCGATCTGCGGGTCGACGCCGCGCTCGAAGCGTCGGGAGGCCTCGCTCGGCAGCTTGTGCCGGCGCGCGGAGCGCGCGATCGACACCGGGTCGAAGTTCGCGGCCTCGATGAGCACGTTGCGCGTGACATCCGACATCTCGGTGTCGGCGCCGCCCATCACGCCGGCGATGCCGATGGCGCCGCGGTCGTCGGTGATCAGGAGGTCTTCGGGGTGGAGCGGTCGCTCCTTGCCGTCGAGGGTCATGATGGTCTCGCCGGGCGTCGCGCGACGCACCACGATGCCGCCCCGCAGGCGGTCGAGGTCGTAGCCGTGGATCGGCTGCCCGAGTTCGAGCATCACGTAGTTCGTGATGTCCACGAGCAGCGAAAGCGAGCGGATGCCGGCGAGCTTCAGCCGCGCGATCATCCATGCCGGCGTCGGGCGCGTCGCGTCGACGTCGCGCACGATGCGCGTCGCGAACACCGAGGAGCCGACCCGGCCTCGGATGGGCAACTCGTCGCGGATCTCGACGGGGAACACGTCGCCCGCGGCATCCACCGGGATGGACTGCTCGACCGGGTCGCGGAACCGCGCACCGGTGGCGTGCGCGTACTCGCGGGCCACACCGCGGATGGAGAACGCGTACCCGCGGTCGGGCGTGACATTGATCTCGACCGCCGCGTCGTTCAGGCCGAGCAGCGCGATCGCGTCGGTGCCGACGGGCGCGTCGATGCCGAGCGTCGACAGGCGCAGGATGCCCTCGTGGTCCTCGCCGAGGCCGAGCTCACGGGCAGACGCGATCATGCCGTCGGACACGTGGCCGTACGTCGTGCGGGCCGCGATCGGGAACGGCCCCGGCAGCACCGCGCCCGGCAGCGTCACGACGACCTTGTCGCCGACGAAGAAGTTGCGGGCGCCGCAGACGATGCCGTGCACCGCATCGCCGCCGTCAGCGGCCTGGTCGCCCTCGGGCGCGACGCGCACCTGGCACCAGCGGATGGTCTTGCCGTTGGCCTGCGGCTCCTCGACGAAGTCGAGCACCTCGCCCACCACGATCGGGCCCTCGACCTCGAACGTGTGCACGTCCTCCTCTTCGAGGCCGACCTGCACGAGGGCGGCGTGCACGTCTTCGGGCGTGGAGCCCGGCACGAGTTCGACGTATTCGGCGAGCCAGCTGAGCGGCACTCGCATGGGTCAGACCACCATTCCGAACGATTGAGAGAAGCGGACGCCCGAGCGGGCAGCGCATTCAGCCATGGGTCAGACCACCATTCCGAACGATTGAGAGAAGCGGACGCCCGAGCGGGCAGCGCATTCAGCCATGGGTCAGACCACCATTCCGAACTGCTGGGAGAACCGGATGTCTCCCTCGACCATCTCGCGCATGTCCTGCACCCCGTTGCGGAGCATGAGTCCCCGCTCGATCCCCATGCCGAAGGCGAATCCCGTGTAGACCTCGGGGTCGATGCCTGCGGCCTTCAGCACGTTGGGGTGGATCATGCCGCAGCCGCCCCACTCGATCCAGCGCGGCCCGTCCTTGAAGGTCGGGTGCCAGAAGTCGAGCTCGGCGCTGGGCTCGGTGAACGGGAAGAAGCTCGGGCGCAGGCGTACCTTCGCCTCATCGCCGAAGATCGCCTTGACGAAGTGGTCGAGGGTGCCCTTCAGGTGCGCCATCGTGAGGCCCTTGTCGACGGCGAGGCCCTCGAACTGCATGAACACGGGAAGGTGCGTGGCGTCGAACTCATCGGTGCGGTAGACCCTTCCGGGCGCCAGCACGTAGATCGGCACCTCGCGCTCGAGCATCGAGCGCACCTGCACCGGGCTCGTGTGCGTGCGCAGCACGAGGTGCGCCTCGGGCGGGTCGACGAAGAAGGTGTCCTGCATGGCCCGCGCCGGGTGGTCGGCGTCGAAGTTCAGCGCGTCGAAGTTGAACCACTCGCTCTCGACCTCGGGGCCCTCGGCGATCTCCCACCCCATGCCGGTGAACACGTCGCACACCCTGTCCTGCAGCAGGGCGAGCGGATGCCGCGCGCCGCGGGTGAACCGTGACGGCAACGCCGTGACATCCACCGCCTCGGCCTCGAGCTGCGCGGCCGCCTCGGCCTCGAGGATCTCGGCCTCACGTGCCGCGAACGCCTGGTTCACCTGACTCCGGGCGCCGCCGACGAGCTTGCCGAAGGCGGCCTTCTGGTCGTTCGGCACATTGCGGAGCTGCGGCATTGAGCTGCGCGAGGGTCGACTTCTCCCCTGTGTGCTCGGCGCGGACGGACTTCAGCGCGGCGGAGTCGTGGGCCGCAGCGATCGCCGCGAGGGCGGAATCGACGGCCTGCTCGACGGCCTGCTCGGTGATTTCACGGGGCTCGGACACAAGGAACGATTCTAGCGGGCGGGGGCGGCCGTTCTGGCCGCCCGATGGCACGGCGCGCGTATCGCGGCCGCCGATTGGCCCGACCGACCCGCCGCGACTGGGGCGTGTCTCCGCGTACCACAGCCCGACCAACAGCCCCACCGCACCGGCGATCTCGCGCGAGGCCAGGAACGGGACGTACCCAACGGCACGCCGAGATAGACGAGGCCGTCAACGACGATCTTGCTGCGGGTGAGTTTGAGATAGGCGGAGCCGAGCACCGCCAACGCGAACAGCACGCCGAGGACTGCATAGCCGATGAACAAGGTGACTCCAGATGATCGAGAGGTTCATGCCGTGAAGCGCCACGGGCGAGCGGGTCGTGAGCTAGGCCTGCCCGACCGCTGCGCCGCGGCGGATGCCTCGGCCACGAGCAATGCTTGGCTGGCATCCTCGGCGTCGAGTTGCTTGCCCGCCGACCGGCTCGCCGTGCGCTTGGACAACCAGCGAGCGAACCACGACAGCGAGAGATTCATGATCAGGTACAGCACGAGCGTGACGACGAAGAGCGAGAACAGGTAGCGATTGCCGAAGAAGCTCGCAAGGTTGTTCAGCGTCACGCGGAGCAGCTCGAGGTAGCCCACGATGTAACCGAGGGATGTGTCCTTCAGGAGCACCACGAGCTGGGCGACGATGATGGGGAGCATCTGCCGGAACGCCTGCGGGAACTCCACGAGCATCTTGGACTGGATGGGTCGCATGCCGAGGCTGAGTCCTGCCTCGCGTTGCCCCCGGGGAAGGGAGGCGAGGCCGGCGCGAAGCGCCTCGCCGATGATCGCGCCGTTGTAGAGCGTGAGCGCCGCGACGACCGCCCAGAACGCACCCGTGTTCAGCACCAGCAGGATGAAGAGCATCATGAGCAGCACCGGCATGCCGCGGAGGAACTCGAGCACGACCGCCGTGGGGATACGGATCCAGGCGACCGCGGAACTGCGCAGGAGCGAGAAGACGACGCCGAGCACGATCGCGAGGATGGAGGCGGTGAGGGCTGCCCGTAGCGTGCCCCACACGCCGACGAAGATGATGCACGACCACACCTGGGGGTCGGCGAAGATATCCCACCGACTGGGGTCGAAGTAGCCCGGGAGCGTGATTCCCCCGCTCTGTCGGGGTTGTGCGAGCGTCCACACGATCCAGGCGAGCCCGGCGGAGATGAGGATGCCCGCGACGATCGAGGAGATCACCGAGCGGCGACGCGACCTGGGGCCGGGAGCATCGAAGAGCACCGAGGAGCCGCTCATCGCTGCACCACCCACTTGCGCTCGAGTTGGCCCGCTATCACGCCGAGCGGGATCGTGATCGAGAGGTACAGCGTCGCGGCGCCGAGAAGGATCGCGATGACCTCGTCGCCGTTGGCGTTCGCCAGCTCGCGGGCGGCAGCGAAGAGCTCGAACACGAAGAAGCCGCCCGCCACGGAGGTGTTCTTGGTGAGGGCGATGAAGACGTTGATGAGCGGCGGGATCGTCATGCGGAACGCCTGCGGCAGCACGACGAGTCCGACCGTCTGCTCGAAGCCGAGCCCCACGCTCCGCGCCGCTTCCGCCTGGCCGACCGGAACGCCGTTGATGCCGGAGCGAAGCGCCTCGGCGATGAACGGCGAGGTATAGACCGAGAGGCCGATCATCGCCGCGGTCACGTAATCGAGCCGGGACCCGAGGTACGGCAGGATGATCGCGCAGAAGAACAGCACGAGCGTGAGCGGCGTGTTTCGCACGAGCTCCGTGTACACCGTCGCGAACCAGCGGAGCGAGGCCACCGGCGAGATGCGCATGGTGGCGATGATCGTGCCGAGCACGAGTGCCGAGATGCCGCTCACGCCGAGCAGCAACAGCGTCATGCTGAAGCCGCGCCAGTACGTCGGCAGATTCTCGATGACGGCGTCCACACGCCTCCGTTCGTGATGTTCGATGACGGCTTCTGGGCCCGGTCGCGACGGGCGACCGGGCCCAGAACCGATCAGTAGCGGTCGACGGCCGGCGGCTCGACGTACGGCAGGACCTCTCCGGCCGTGGAGTTCCATGCCTCCTCGTAGCGACCGTCCTCGTAGGCCTCTTCGAGCACGTCGTTGATCCACATGCGGAACTCGGTGTCATCGAGCGCGAGGCCGATGCCATACGGCTCCTCCGTGAAGGGCTCGCCCACGACCTTGAACTCACCCTCGTTCTGGGCCGCTAGCCCGGCGAGGATGACGTTGTCGGTCGACACCGCCACGACCTGGCCGCTGCGGAGCGGCTCGAGGCAGTTCGAGTAGGTGTCGGTGAGCACGGGCTCCGCGCCGATCTCGGCGAGCTTCGCAGCGGGAGTGGACCCGGTCACCGAGCAGACGGGCTGTCCGACGAGGTCCTCCTCGCTCTCGATCGTGTCGTTGTCGGCGAGCACCAGGATCGACTGGCCGGCCAGGTAGTACGGACCTGCGAAGGAGACGACCTCCTTGCGCTTGTCGTTGATGGTGTACGTCGCCACGACGATGTCGACCTGGCCGTTCTGGATGAACGGCTCGCGGTTCGCCGACACCGTCTCGACCCACTCGATGCCGTCTTCCTCGATGCCGAGCTCCGACGCGATGATCTTCGCGATCTCGACGTCGAATCCGACGGGGTCGCCATCGGGTCCGACGAGGCCGAACAGGGGCTGGTCGAACTTGGTCCCGACGGTGATCGTGCCTGCTTCCGAGAGCTCGGCCATGGTCGTGCCGGCCTCGAACGTCGGAGCCGCCTCCTCAGTGGGCTCCTCGGTCGCGCCACCGCCGCCGGCACAGCCCGCGAGCGCGAGCGCCGACGCCGCCGCTGCTGCGACGAGTGCGATTCTCATCCTTTTCATGTGTCTGCCTCTTTCCTGTGTGGTGGTTCCCCGCCGCTCGTGGCAGCGCAGGTCTAGTGCTCGAGGATCTTCGAGAGGAAGTCCTTCGCGCGGTCGGACTGGGGATGGTCGAAGAACTCCGCGGGGGTCGCCTCCTCGACGATCTTCCCGTCGGCCATGAACAGCACGCGGTCGGCCGCCTTGCGAGCGAAGCCCATCTCGTGAGTGACCACGATCATGGTCATGCCCTCCTGCGCGAGGCCGACCATGACGTCGAGCACCTCGTTGATCATCTCGGGATCGAGCGCGCTCGTCGGCTCGTCCAAGAGGATCAGCTTCGGGTTCATCGCGAGCGAGCGAGCGATGGCGACGCGCTGCTGCTGCCCGCCCGAGAGTTGCGCCGGCATCTTTCTCGCCTGGTTGGCGACGCCCACGCGGTCGAGGAGCTCCATCGCCTTCGCGTCGGCGTGCTTGCGGGACATCTTCCTGACCCGGATCGGTGCGAGTGTGACGTTCTCGAGCACGCTCTTGTGGGCGAACAGGTTGAACGACTGGAACACCATGCCCACATCGGCCCGGAGCTTCGCGAGCGCGGCGCCCTCTTCGGGCAGGCGTTCGCCGTCGATCGTGATGGTGCCCGAGTCGATGGTCTCGAGCCGGTTGATCGCACGGCACAGGGTGGACTTGCCGGAGCCGCTGGGCCCGATCACGACGACGACCTCGCCGCGATTCACCACCGTGTCGATGTCGTTCAGCACGTGCAGTTCGCCGAAGTGCTTGTCGACGTGGTCGATGACCACAAGAGGTTCGCCCCGACCCACTGAGATGTTCGACGTCGCCGGCGCCCGCTGCGTTGACTCCATACCCCAAAACTAGGGCGCTGAGCTGCGTCCGACCAAGCACCGGCGCGGTGGTTACCTAACCGTGATCAGCGCTGCTCTTCGTGATGCGCGCTGCGCTGCGCGAACGCGCTCTCGTAGAGGCAGACGGATGCCGCGGTGGCGAGGTTCATCGACTCGGCATGTCCATATACGGGCACCCTCACGACCCGGTCGGCGAGCTCCAGCTGTTCGGGAGGCAGGCCACGCGCCTCATTGCCGAACAGCCATGCGGTCGGGCGGGCGAGCACGCCCTCATTCCGCGCCATGAGCAGGTCCTCGCCCTTCACGTCGGCGGCGAGTACGGTGAGGCCGGCCGCCCTGGCGCGATCGAGCACGTCCTCGAGCGTGGCGCCCACGGCCACCGGCAGGTGGAAGATCGAACCCGTCGAACTCCGCACGACCTTCGGGTTGTACAGGTCGACGGTGCGGCCCGAGAACACCACGGCGTCGGCGCCCGCGGCATCCGCTGCCCTGACGATGGTGCCGGCGTTGCCGGGGTCGCGCACCTCCTCGAGGATCGCGACGAGCCTCGGGGATGCTCCGAACACGTCCTTCACCGCGGTGGGGAACTGGTGGCACACCGCGACGAACCCCTGCGGCGTCACCGTGTCGGCCATCGCGCCGAGGACCTCCTCGGTCACGAATTCGACGTCTACGCCCGCATCCACCGCGGTCTGGGCGATGTCGGTGTAGCGCTCGAGTGCCGTGGGCGTCGCATACAGCTCCACGACGAGCTGGGGCCGGAACGTGAGTGCCTCGGCGACCGCCTGCGGCCCCTCGAGGAGGAAGAGCCCGCTCTCCGCCCGTGCAGGCTTCTTCGCGAGCTTGGCGACCGCACGGGCCCGCGGAGACCTCGGGTTCTCGAGCATGCAGCCAGTCTATTGATGCCATCCGCCCCCGCCATTGCGCCCGGCCGCCCGAGCGCGGAACGGCCCGGCACCCACATGGGTGCCGGGCCGTCCGTGATGAAGTTGTGCCTACGCGGCGGACTTCGGAGCCGAGGTGTCAGCCGGGAGCGCCTGCTTCGCGGACTCGACGAGCGCAGCGAAGGTCGCCGGCTCGTTCACCGCGAGCTCGGCGAGGATACGACGGTCGACCTCGATTCCCGCCAGGCCGAGGCCCTGGATGAAGCGGTTGTACGTGAGGCCGTTCTGGCGGGACGCGGCGTTGATCCGCTGGATCCAGAGGCGACGGAAGTCGCCCTTCTTCTTACGGCGGTCGTTGTAGGAGTAGACGAGCGAGTGGGTGACCTGCTCCTTCGCCTTGCGGTAGAGGCGCGACCGCTGCCCGCGGTAGCCCTCGGCGCGCTCCAGGATGACCCGACGCTTCTTGTGGGCGTTGACCGCCCTCTTGACTCTTGCCATGACTCTGTTTCTTCCTTACGGGTCTCGCGGCTCAGCGGCCGAGAAGCTTCTTGACGACCTTGGCGTCGGGGGCCGACAGTACCTTGTCCTGGTTCAGGCGGGCCTTGCGCTTCGAGGCCTTGACCTCGAGGTGGTGGCGCATACCGGCCTGCTGCTTCCTGACCTTGCCGCCGCCGGTGATCTTGAAGCGCTTCTTGGCCCCGGAGTGGGTCTTCTGCTTCGGCATCTCGTGTCTCTCCTTGGTTCTGCCGCCACCGGGGTGACGGACGGGGGTGCTAGGCCTGGCCCTCGGTGGACTCGGCCGCCTGCGATGACGACTCGTCTTCGGCGTCCGACGCCGAGCGGGCCTTCGCCGCAGCACGCTGTGCATTCGCCTCGGCCTTGGCCTCGGACTTGTTCTTGAGGGGCGCGATGACCATGACCATGTTGCGGCCGTCGATCGTGGGGTTGTGCTCGACCGTGCCGAACTCCACCACGTCTTCCGCGAAGCGCTGCAGGAGGCGGACGCCCATCTCGGGGCGCGACTGCTCGCGCCCGCGGAACAGGATCATGGCCTTGACCTTGTCGCCGGCCTTCAGGAAGCCGATGGCCCGCTTCGTCTTGGTCTCGTAGTCGTGCTTGTCGATCTTGAGGCGGAACCGAACCTCCTTGAGGATCGTGTTCGCCTGGTTGCGCCGGGCCTCCTTCGCCTTCTGCGCAGCCTCGTACTTGTACTTGCCGTAGTCCATGATCTTGACGACCGGCGGACGCGAGTTCGGCGCGACCTCGACGAGATCGAGGTCGGCCTCCTGCGCGAGACGCAGGGCCACCTCGATCTTCACGACGCCGACCTGCTCTCCGCCAGGACCTACGAGGCGGACCTCGGGAACGCGGATACGGTCATTGGTACGGGGATCGCTGATGCGTGTTCTCCTCTACTCAAGCTGTTTGCTCGAACGGGAGGCGGATGCCGCCCGTCGCCGAGAGCGGAAGACCCACGCAGGCTCGCACGGAATCACACCGTTCAGCACTGCGGCCCCCTGACTACTCCCCCGTCCTGTGCCGGTCGGCGCAGTGACGTGGAAGCGGAGGGCAATCGACCCGGTAACCTTGGTGAAGCGGTATGCGCGGGTGGGAGAATCTCCACTTTCGTTCCCGGGGACTGGCCCCGGGCCCGCAGTAGTCTAACAGAGGATGTCTGTGAGCAACACGTCTGACGAAGCCACCGTAGAGGGCGCCACCCGCGACATCGCCGAGGTCCCCGCGGTCGAGATCATCACGACCGCGGCCGTGCACCTCATGAGCGCCGCGGCCGTGAAGGTCGGACTCGCCGACGACCCCGAGGGGCAGATCGACCTGGACGAGGCACGCAAGCTCATCAACGCCCTTGCCGGCCTCATCACGGCGGGCGCCCCCGAGATCAGCGACATGCACGCGCGATCGCTGCGCGATGGCCTGCGGTCGCTGCAGTTGGCCTTCCGCGAGGCATCCGTGATCCCCGACCCGATCGGGCAGGGCCCCGGCGAGAAGTGGACCGGCCCAGTCAGCTAGGCTGGGTCAGTTAGGGCTGGCAGTTCGGGCACCACCAGGTCTCGCGCAGCTCGAGGTCGGTGCGGCCGAGCCGGCCGTGCTCGATGCGCGTGCCGCACCGGCGGCACGGCTCGCCGCCGCGCGAGTACACCCACAGCCGCTCGCCCCGGCGGTCGTTGCCGGTCGTCGTGCGCGCGACGCGGTCGCGGTTCGCACGGATGACCCGGCTCGCCAGGCCGACGAGCGGTGGCAGGTCGACTTCGCCCACGGGCCGGGTCGGACGGATGCCGCGCAGGAAGCACAGCTCGTTCACGTAGACGTTGCCGAGACCCGCGAGGTTGCGCTGGTCTCCGAGGGCGACGGCGAGAGGCACGTCGGGCGCCGTTGCGAGTCGCCGTACGGCCTCGTCGGCGTCCCAGTCGGGACCGAGCGGGTCGGGCCCGAGGTGTGCGAGCCGGTCGCCCTCCTCGGCAGCGGGGAACACCTCGACGAGGCCGAGATCGAAGCCCACCGCCACCGCTGTGGGCGTCTCCACGATGGCCCGCGCCCGCCAGCCGGGGCGACGCCATCGCTCCCCCGGGCGGTGCACATGCCATTCGCCCTCCATCTTGAGGTGCGTGTGCAGCACCGAGTCGCCGATGCGCATGAGGAGGTGCTTCCCGTGGCTGCGCACCGAGTGCATGGGTTCGCCGGCGAGGTCGACGGTGGCGAAGGCCGGCACCCGGATGTCGGTGCGGGTCACGACCTGTCCCGAGAGGGCGTCGTCGAGCCGTCGGGCCGCCTGGTAGACGGAGTCACCTTCGGGCATCGAAGCGGAGCCCCCTCGGGGTCTCGCGGAACCCCGCCGCGCGCAGCGGCGCATCGAGCACCGAGCCGTACACGCCCTGCCCGTTGACGGTCTCGATCCGCAGCTTGGGCGCACCCGCACGGGCGAGGGCATCGGCCAGCGCGGATGCCGCCGCAGACAGGGTCTCGGCGTCGTCGGTGAACACGAGCGTCGTGCGGCCGCCACGCTCGAGGTAGAAGGCGGCCTCTCCGTCGACGATCGCCACGAAGGCGCCCGCCTTGCGGGCGGGCCGATGGCCTCCGTCGGCGGTCTCGGGCCAGTCGAGGGCGGCACCGAAGGGGTTCGCCGGGTCGGTGGCCGCGAGCGCGACGGCGGTGCCATGCGGCGCACCCCGCAGCCGGTCGACCGCGGCGCTCGAGGCGAACTGGGCCCCGCCCTGGCCGTCGATGAAGTAGCCCCGCCGCACCCGGCCCGTCTCCTCGAAGCTCGAGAGCGCCCGATAGGCGAGCGCGAACCCGCCGAGCACACCCTCGGCCACGACGGAACCGCGGGTGACGACGCCGTAGCGCTCGAGGAGCGTCTCGCCGAGCGCATGCGCCCGGGGCGTGGCCGCGGAGCTCGCGAGCGGGAGCACCGCCCAGCGGCCCGCGACCCTCGGCGGGTTCGCTCGGGCGGCCAGGGCGCGGCCCGACTGCACGCTCGCCGCCAGGGCGCGGCGCGAGAGCGAGCCGCCGCGGAGCCTCGCCCGGGGCGTGGCCGGAGCCGTCTTGTGGGCGCCGCGCCCTGCGACGAGTCCACGCACCGGCGCGAACGTGTCGTTGGTCACGAGCCCCGCCCACGCGAGGCGCCACAGCGCGTCGATGACCGGCTGCTCGTCGGTGGCGCCGATCGCCTCGACGAGCTGGCGGAAGAAGTAGCCGCCACCGCCGCCGAGGGTCGCGAGCAGCTCCGTCTCGAGCGGGTCGAGCGGCGCGGTGGCCGGCGCGGGCAGCGTGAGCTCCGCCGTGTCGGCGAGGTGCAGGCTCACCCACCCGTCGTCGCCCGCGAGCGCACCCTGTCCGGCCCAGAGCACCTCACCCGACGCGGTGAGCTCGTCGAGCATGGCGGGCCGGTAGTCGGCGACTCGGGCGGGCAGCACGAACGACTCCCATGCCGAGGCGGGGATGCGAGACCCCTCGAGCTGCTCGACGACGGCGGCGACCCCGTCGACCCCGCGAAGCCGCCCGCCGACATGCTGCCAGTCGGGCAGGAAGCGCGCGTACTCCCGTTGCGGCACCGGTTCGATCTCGTCACGGAGCGCGGCCAGGGAACGACGACGGATGCGCCGGAGCACCTCGCTGTCGCACCACTCCGCCCCGGCGCCGTGCGGCAGGAACTCGCCCTCGACGACTCGGCGCTCGCCCGCGAGCCGCGCGAGCGCCGACGTGGCGATCACCTGCCCGATGCCGAAGCGCGCCGCCACTGCCTGCGCCGTGAACGGGCCGTGCGTACGGGCGTAGCGGCTCACGAGGTCGCCGAGCGGGTCGAGGACGGGCTCGCCGAACACCTCGGGAAGCCCTGGCGGAATCGGAACGCCGAGCGCGTCGCGCAGCCGGCTGAGGTCTTCGACCGCCGCGAACCACGCGCTGCCCGCGAAGCGCACCTCGGCCACGCGGCGCGCGGCGGTGAGTGCCGTCAGGGCCGCCGCGGCATCCGTTTCCTCGTCGACGCGCTCCCCGACCTCGGCGGCGGTGAGCGGCCCGAGCTCACGCAGCAGGTCGGCCACGCCCTCCTCGCCGCGCGCCGCGCGTTCGGGCACGAGCCGCTGCAGCATCCGCTCGGTCTCCTCGACCACCTCGGGGTCGAGGAGCTCGCGCAGCTCGACGGTGCCGAGCAGCTCCGCGAGCAGCGCCGGGTCGAGGGAGAGCGCGGCGGCGCGGCGCTCGGCGAGCGGCGCGTCGCCCTCGTACATGAACGCGCCCACGTAGCCGAACAGCAGGCTCGCGGCGAACGGGCTCGCGGTCTCGGTGGTGACCTCGACGAAGCGGATGTCACGAGAGCCGATGCGCTCGGTGATGCGGGTGAGGGCCGGCAGGTCGTAGACGTCCTGCAAGCACTCTCGCACGGTCTCGAGCACGATCGGGAAGTCGGGGAAGTCGCGTGCCACCTCGAGGAGTTGCGAGGCGCGCTGCCGTTGCTGCCAGAGCGGCGACCGGCGTCCGGGGTGCAGGCGTGGCAGCAGCAGCGCCCGGGCCGCGCTTTCGCGGAACCGCGAGGCGAACAGCGCCGAATCGCCGACGCGCTCGGTCACGAGCTCGGCGAGCTCGACGGGCTCGAACGTGAACAGCTCGGCGCCGGGCGGGTCGTCGGACGTGTCGGGCATGCGCAGCACGATGCCGTCGTCGCTCGCCACCGGGTTCGCGTCGACGCCGAACCGCTCCTGCACGCGTGCGCCGGCCGCGAGCGCCCAGGGCGCGTGCACCCGCATGCCGTAGGGCGAGTGCAGCACGATGCGCCAGTCGCCGAGCTCGTCGCGGAATCGCTCGACCACGAGGGTGGCCGCATCGGGCACCACCCTGGTGGCCGCGCGCTGGTCATCGATGAACGAGACGAGGTTGGCGGCCGCACGCTCATCGAGTCCCGACGTGCGCGCGCGAGCGATTCCCGCCTCGGCGGGCGAGTTCGCGAGCTCGGTGATGAAGCCGCCGATCGCCTCGCCCAGCTCTGCCGGGCGGCCGATGCCGTCGCCCTTCCAGAACGGGAGCCGACCCGGCACGCCGATGGCAGGCGAGACCAGCACGCGGTCGTGCGTGATCTCCTGGATGCGCCAGCTCGTCGCCCCGAGCGCGAACACATCGCCGACGCGCGATTCGTAGACCATCTCCTCGTCGAGCTCTCCGACCCGACGGCCGGGGCCGGCCTCGCCGATCATGAACACGCCGAAGAGCCCGCGGTCGGGGATGGTGCCGCCGCTCGTGACGGCGAGGCGCTGCGCCCCTCGGCGCCCCACGATCGTGCCCGCATCGCGGTCCCACACGATGCGGGGGCGGAGCTCGCCGAACCGGTCGGACGGGTAGCGACCGGCGAGGAGGTCGAGGGTCGCGTCGAACGCCGAGCGCGGGAGCGTCGCGAACGGCGCCGTACGGCGCACGAGCCCGAACCACGTCTCCACGTCCCACTCGTCGACGGCGGCCGCGGCGATCGTCTGCTGGGCGAGCACGTCGAGGGGGTTGGTCGGCACGCGCAGGGCTTCGATCGCGCCCGCGACCATGCGTTCGGCAACCACGGCCGAGTGCAGGAGGTCGGCCCGGTGCTTCGGGAACACGACGCCCCTCGACACCTCGCCGACCTGATGGCCGGCGCGGCCGATGCGCTGCAGGCCGCTCGCGACCGACGGCGGCGATTCCACCTGCATGACGAGGTCGACGGCACCCATGTCGATGCCGAGCTCGAGGCTCGACGTCGCGACGACGCAGCGGAGGCGGCCCGCCTTGAGGTCGGCCTCGACGAATGCTCGCTCCTCCTTGCTGACCGACCCGTGGTGCGAGCGCGCGATCACCGGCTCCGCGCCCGCGGTGATGCCCGACGCGCCGGGCAGCTCCGCCGGCGCACGCCGCGCCTGCAGGAGGCCGCCAGCCGCATCCGAGGGCGGCACGCCGTCGCCCGCTCCCACGGCGACCGGCTCGGCCTGGCGCTCGGCCCAGAGCTCGTTGAGCCGGGCGGTGAGCCGCTCCGCGAGTCGCCGCGAGTTCGCGAACACGATCGTCGACCGATGGGCGAGCACCTCGTCGAGGATCGCCGCCTCGACATGCGGCCACACCGAGCCCGAGCCCGACTCGGTCGCGAGATCGGACAGGTCGTCGACGGGCACGACGACCCGGATGTCGAACCGCTTGCCGCTCGGCGGTGCGACGACGCTCACGGGACTCGTGCCCGCGAGGAAACGCGCGACCTCGTCGTGCGGGCGAACCGTCGCCGACAGGCCGATGCGTTGCACCGGCTGGGCCGTGAGCGCGTCGAGTCGCTCGAGGGAGAGCGCGAGGTGTGCGCCTCGCTTCGTTCCGGCGAGCGCGTGGATCTCGTCGACGATCACCGTCTCGACGCCCCGCAGCGTCTCGCGGGCCGCCGAGGTGAGCATGAGGAAGAGGGACTCGGGGGTCGTGATGAGGATCTCGGGCGGATGCGTCACGAGGGACCGGCGCTCGGCGGGCAGCGTGTCGCCGGACCGCACGCCGACGCTCACCTCGGGCACCTCGAGCCCATGCGCGGCCGCCGTCCTGGCGATGCCGACGAGCGGGGCGCGCAGGTTGCGCTCCACATCGACCCCGAGCGCCTTCAGCGGCGAGAGGTACACGACCTTCGTGCCCGACGTCGCGGCATCCGCCCCCGAGGCGTGCAGGCGATCGATCGCCCAGAGGAAGGCCGCGAGGGTCTTGCCGGACCCCGTCGGTGCGACCACGAGCGCGTGCTCGCCGCGCGCGATCGCCTGCCACGCCTCGCGCTGCGCGATCGTGGGCTCGGTGAACGACTCGGTGAACCACGCCCGGGTCGCGGGCGAGAACGCGTCCAACGCCTCGGCCATGCCTCCATTCAAGCGGATGCCCCCGACGCCGACGCGGTGTCCGCTCTCAGCGCACGGCGCGCACTTCGGACAGTGCCCGCTCGACCGCGTCGACCGTGCGGCGGACTTGTGAGGCGTCCGTCTGCCAGTTGCTCACCGAGAACCGCACGACGGCGCGGTCGTGCCAGCGGGAGGTCATGGCGAGCACCTCCCCGTCGTCCCACATCCGTTCGCTGAGCGCGGTGGTCGCGTCGTCGCCGTCGAGGGCGATGCACACCTGCGTGAAGACCACGTCGTTGAGCACCTCGACGCCGGGAAGCTCGGCCACGCCGTCGGCGATGCCGCGCGCGGCATCCGCCAGCTGCTCGACGAGCGCCGCGACGCCGGTGCGGCCGAGCGAGCGGAGCACCGCCCAGGTCGGCACGCCGCGGGAGCGGCGCGAGAGCTCGGGGACCTTCTCGTGCGGGTCGGCGCCGACATCGGTCGCCTGCAGGTAGCTGGCGTGCATGCTGAGCGCGCGGTGCATCGCCCGCCCGTCGCGCACGATCGCGAGGCCGCAGTCGTACGGCACGTTCAAGGTCTTGTGGGCGTCGGTCGACCAGGAGTCGGCCATCTCCATACCGGCGACGAGGTGCCGGAGCCGCGGGGACGCCGCCGCCCAGAGTCCGAACGCGCCGTCCACGTGCACCCAGGCGCCGGCCTCGTGCGCGACCTCGATGGCCGGTCGGAAGTCGTCGAACGCGCCGGAATGGATGTTGCCGGCCTGCAGCAGCACGATCGCCGGGCCGCTGCCGGCGGCGAGCGCCGACCGGAGCTCGTCGACCCGGATCCGGCCCTGGTCGTCGGAGGGCACCGAGATCGGCGTGCCGAGGCCCAGGTAGCGGCCGGCCAGGTCGACGGTGCCGTGGCGCTCTTCGCCGACGATGAAGCGGATGGCCGGGCCTCCCGCCATGCCGGCCGTCTCGACGTCCCAGCCCTCTCGCCGGAGCACCTCGTCACGGGCGGCGGCCATGCACGCGAACTGCGCCATCGTCGCACCCGTCGTGAAGCCCACCTCGCTTCCGGCGGGAAGGCCCAGGAGGTCGACCAGCCACTCGGCGGCCAGTTCCTCGGCGGCCACCGCAGCCGGGGTGATGGTGCGCAGGCCCGTGTTCTGGTCCCACGCGGAGACCAGCCAGTCGGCGGCCAGTGCGACGGGCTGCGTCCCGCCGATGACCCAGCCGAAGAAACGAGGCGAACCGATGGCGATGAGGCCGGGCTCGGCCCCCTCGGCAAGGCGTTCGATCACGTCGGGCGCGGGCTCGCCCGACTCCGGGAGGGTGCGCCCGAGCCGGTCCTTGACGTCGTCGGTTCCGAGCCGGGGCGGGATGGGACGCTCGCGGATGCCCGACAGCCATGCCCGCGCGTGACGGTCGGCGACGTCGAGTACCTCGTCATACGAGCCGTCGGTCCGCGAACGGGAGTACGGGCCATCCGGATCGACCATGCCACACCTGATTTCCGGGCGCCGCGCGCCCCCTCGATTCTGCTCCTGCCGCGACATCCGGTCAACGAAGCGTGCTGCCGTTCAGCACATGACGTCGGCTGCCGGGACGACGCCGTCGATCAGGTACTGCTCCACCGTAGCGTCCACGCACGCGTTCCCCTTGTTGAAGGCGGTGTGCCCCTCCCCCTGCCGGGTGACGAGGATGCCGCTCTCGAGCTGCGACGCGACGGTCACGGCCCACTGGTACGGGGTCGACGGGTCGTTCGTGGTGCCGAGGACGAGGATCGGCGCAGCTCCGGGGGCGGTGATCGGAGCCGGAACGCGCTCCGAGCGGAACGGCCACGACAGGCACGCGAGGTCGCTGTAGGCGAGATACGGGCCCACGTGAGGCGCGGCATCGGTCAGCGACTTTCCCTGCTCCTTCATCACCGCCACGTTGTTCTGGGCGGGATAGTCGAGGCATCTGACTGCACGGAGGGCTTCGAACAGGTTGCCCTCGTACTCCCCGTCGGGCGTCCGGCCGTAGTACCCGTCGACGAGCGTCAGGGCGAATTCCGCCTGTCCGGCGAGGACGGTGCTGAAGAGCGTGTCGAGCGCCGGCCACGTCTCGGTGTTGTAGAGAGGGGCGGCGATGGCGATGAGCAGCGTGTCCACGCTGACCGAGCGCCCGTCGGTCGACGGGATCGGACTCTTCGAGACCGCGTCCAGGATGCCCCGCACCGCCGCCATCGCATCATCCACCGACCCCTGGAACGGGCAGGTCGCCGCCGCGATGCACGCGGCGAGGTACGACCGGAGCGCCGTCTCGAGGCCCTGCGCCTGGGCGAGCGTGATCTGCGCGTCGCCGAGGCTCGGATCGATCGGCCCGTCGAGGACCAGCCGGCCCACCTTGCCGGGATACGTCCCGGCGTACACCGTGCCGAGGTAGGCCCCGTACGAGTAGCCCAGGTAGTCGAGCTGCTCCTCGCCGAGGGCGGCTCGCAGCATGTCGAGGTCACGGGCGGCGCTCAGCGTGTCCACGTTGGCGAGCAGCGGACCGGTGTTCGCGAGGCACGCCTGTCCGAAGGCGTGCGTGAGCTCGTTCTGGCCGCTGATCCACTCGTTGCTGCCGCGAGAGGCGGGCGGAATCCCGAAGATGAGGCTGTCGAGCTCCTTCGGCTCGAAGCACGACACGGCCGTCGACCGCCCGACCCCCCGCGGATCGAACCCGATGATGTCGTAGCGGTCCTGGACCGCGCGGGTCACTGCGACGTCGAGGGATTCCGCCACAACGTCGTACCCCGATACGCCCGGGCCGCCCGGGTTCACGAGGAGCGAACCGACCTTCGCCTGCTTCGCGGGCCTGCGGATGAGCGCGAGCTCGATCTCTTCGGCCGATGGGTCATCCCAATCGAGCGGCGCCTTGGCCGTGGTGCAGAGGAAGTCGCCGCACTCATCCCACCGCAGGACCTGCGAGTAGTAGGGCTCGATCGACGCGTCGACATCCTCGGGGATGGGCGTCGATTCCTCGACCACCGGGAAGAACATCGACATCCCGCAGCCGCTCGCGGCCACGGTCAGCACGACCGCGACCGCGAGTGCGAGCAGCGCTCTCGGTGCTCGTTCCATGATGTCCCCCAGTATGTCCACGGCACCGGGCACTCGCTCGGCCCTCGTTTTGGGGGTAAGTGCTGGCTGAGCCGATATTCGGGCGTGCTGCCCAGACGTGGCGCGGAAACATCCTCGTAACAGAATCCGGTGCAACCGAGTGCGGGTGGCGAATGACGTCAACCCCGTTGCCGCGTCCGCCTGCCCGAGCGATACTCGTCGCGAGGTGGCGCTCTTCCGATGGGGCAGAGGTCGGAGAGCCACGTGTGAGGGGGCAACTCATCGTGACGTCATTCGTGCTTGGCATCGACGTCGGCACGAGCTACACCGCTGCAGCGATCGGACGGCGGCGAGCCGACGGCTCCGTGGAAGTCGAGCAGCTCGAGCTCGGATCACGCAAGGCTTCGGTGCCGACCGTCGTGTATCTCGGCGATGACGGCGGCGTCGTGGTCGGCGAGGCAGCCGAACGGCGGGCGATGGACCGGCCGGACCGCGTCGTTCGTGAGTTCAAGCGCCGCATCGGCGACGAGACGCCGATCATCGTCGGGGACCTGAGCGTCGCCGCCGAGGACATCTTCGCGGTGCTCGCGCAGTGGGTCGTGGAGCGTGCCGAGCAGCACGAGGGCGAAGCGCCCGCAGTCATCGCGGTATCGCATCCGGCGTCCTGGGGCGAGCACCGCCTGAGCCTGATCCGCAGGGCGCTCGCCGGCGTCGGGCTCGGGGACATAGAGCTCGTCAGCGAACCGGAGGCGGCGGGCCTGCACTACCTCCACCGTGAGAAGGTCGCGGCCGGCGAGGCGATCGCGGTCTACGACCTCGGCGGCGGAACGTTCGACGTCGCCCTGCTCCGGATGCAGGAGGATGACGGGTTCCATCTCATCGGCGCGCCGAGCGGCATCGAGCACCTCGGCGGGGCCGACTTCGACCAGCGCATCTTCGAGCACGTGAAGTCGCTCGCGGGCCATGCCTTCGAGGAGGTGGACGAGGGCCGCCCCGACGAGGCTTTGGCGCTGGCCCGCCTCCGGGCGGACTGCACGGATGCGAAGGAGGCGCTCTCGTTCGACGCCGAGACGGTGGTGCCGGTGCTCCTGCCCGGGGCCCAGGCGCGCGTGCGGGTCGTGCGTTCCGAGTTCGAGCAGATGATCGACGGCGACCTGCGACGAACGATCGAGAGCCTTCGTCAGGCCGTGGCGACCGCGGGCCTCGCGCTGGACGACGTCACGACGGTCCTGCTCATCGGCGGCTCGTCGCGCATTCCCGCGATCGCACAGAGCATCTCCGTCGAGCTCGAACTGCCGATCGCCATGGACGCGGACCCCAAGGCGTCGATCAGTCTCGGCGCGGGCATCGCCGCCGCGCGCCGACTCGAGCCCGAGGCCGCCGGTCCGGTGACGACCTGCCGGATGCCGCAGGCTCGCCACCCGGCATCGCGACGCCGGCCGCGGCCGGCGCACCGATCGGCGCCGGCGGAGTCGTCCTGCCGCCGCACCGGATGTCGAGCGGACTTCGCGCGACCGTGCTCGCGGGCGTGGCGGCCGCCTTCCTCGCCGTGCTCATCCCCGTCACGCCGCTGGCCATCGGCACCCAGGAGAAGGCGGACGACGACCCTGGCGGAACGTCCGGCGAGTCGGACGGCGCGCCGGCGATCCCGTACGTCACGGGTGCCGGACCGCTCGACGACCCGTATCCCGACCCGGTGTTCCACACGGACGACGAGGCCGCGCCGCCCCAGGCCGCCCCTGACGCGGATGCGCCTCCGGTGACCTCGTACCGTCCGATCTCGCCCATCAACGGCGGCACGTCCGCCGCGCCGGCGCCGAGCGGGTACTCGCCGGTGCCCCAGGAGGCATCCTCGGCGGATCCCTCGCCGTCGACCGAACCGGTGGTCGACTCGAGCCCCGCCCCCGAACCGGCACCGGAACCCGCGCCGGCACCGGATCCCATCTCCGAACCAGCACCAGCGCCCGAGCCGGATCCCGTCCCGGAGCCCGCACCCGAGCCCGCACCCGAGCCGGCGCCCGAGCCCGCACCGGAGCCGGCGCCGGAGCCCGCACCCGAGCCGGCGCCCGCACCCGAGCCGGCGCCCGAGCCCACATCCGAGCCGGCGCCTGAACCCACCGAGCCGCCCGTTTCGGAGCCATGAGCGGACCCCTCTCGTCGGCGACGGGGCGGAGTCCGGGCACGGTCGGCTGGGAAGAGGCGGCCGGTCTCGTGCAGCAGGTCCTCGACGGTGGGGTGCGCGTGCGCGTCGGGATCACGGGGCCCGGTGGAGCCGGCAAGTCGACGCTGCTCGAAGAACTCGGGGTGCAGCTGCGGGCCGGAGGCCTCGCGGTCGCTCGCGGCCTCGACGACCTCGCCCGCGGCGACGCCGACCCGGGGCGCGCCGTGCTCCTGATCGACGATGCGGAACACCTCGGCGACGACGAGGTCGCCGAGCTCACGAGCGTCATGCGAGGCGACGGCCCGCACGTGGTCATCGCGTTCCGGCCGTGGCCGCGCTCCGCGGCCGTCGCCGAGCTGGTCGATCGCCTCGGCAGGGAGCGGCCGCACATCGTGCTCCGACCGCTGTCCGCAACCGACGTCGCCGATCGTGCCGCCGTGGTGCTGGGTGCGGCACTGCCGGACGAACAGGTGGCGCGGCTCCTCCATCTCACGCGAGGCAATCCGAGGTTCGTCGACGACCTGCTCCTCGCCATGGGAGAGAGCGGGTGGGACCTCCGCGAGGACAGCCCCATCCCTCCGGCGGCGCTGGAACGGCTGCGCCACCCGTTGGACCGGCTCGAGCCGGTGCTCCACGACTTCCTGCTCTCCCTGGCGGTCGGGTTCTCGGCGTCGGGCCCCGCTCTCGCAACGGCGCCCCGATTCGCCGGCGCCGACCTGCGCGCAGTCATGTCGGCGTCCCGTGCATCGGGCATGGTCTCCCCGGATGGTTCGCTGGTCCCGATCGTTCGGATCACGATCATGCAGAGCACGCCGGCGCATGAGCTGTGGTCGATGCGGCGCGAGCTGGTGGATGCCGTCGTTGCGGCCGGCCTCCCGCTCGGCGGAACGGCACTCGAACTCGCCGGGCACGGATTCCGAGACCGACGGGTCGCCGAAGCACTCATCCTGCAGGCCGACGAAGCTCTCGTCACCGACCCCGTCGACGCATGGCGGCTCTACGCGGCCTCGATCCAATCGGGCGCGGATGCGGCCGCCGTCGCCGGCAGGAGGGCACAGGCTGCGTGGGCGGCCGGTGACATCCGTGCGGCCGAGCGTCTGGTCGACGGCGTGCTCACCGGATCCGGGACTCCCGACCTGCCGCGCGTGATGAACGTGGCGGCGGCGATCTGGGCGAGGAAGGGGATGCTCCAGCGCAGCGCCGACGCCTACGTCGGCCTCACCGAGACCGAGGTGCCCGCCGCGGCCCCGCTCGCGGCCTCATGCCTGGCCGTGCTCGGAGAGGTCCAGCAGGCCCGGGCGATCCTCGCGGCAGGACCTCAGGTCGAGTATCCGACCTCCTCCCAGGTCGCGGTGTCGCTCATGGCGGACGGGATCCTCGTCGCCCTCGAGGCGGCACCGGATCGAGCGTTGTCGCCGCTGCTCCAGGCGACGAGCGTGATGAGCGAGGCCGGCGAGATCGTCCCTCTGCCCGAGGCGCCCGCCATCCTCGCCGCCCATGTCGCGGTCAACGCCGGAGAGCTCGACATCGCCGACGACGTGCTCCAGTCCGCGATCGAGGCCATGGAGGGCGGGCCCGCGTTCCGCAACCGGCTCCGCCTGACACGGGCGCTCATCGCGCTCAGGGCCGATCGCCCCGCCCCCGCGCGCGCCCTCCTCGAATCGGCCGGGGCATCCCAGCGACCGCTCGGGCTCCGCGACGAGGTGCTCGCCCACGCCGTGAGGATCGGACTCGCGCGCCGCACCGACGACCTCGCCAGCCTCGTTCGCGCGTGGAACGCCGCACGCCAGACCGTCGTCCGCATGCCGATCGACCTCACCGGACTGCCGGCCCTCGCCGAGTTCGCCATCGCTGCGGCTCGACTCGACGAGTCGCACATCATCGCGGAGCCGCTCGCGGCCGGATGGGCGTTGCTCCGCCGCGCCGGGCACGCCGCATCCTGGTCGACGAACCTGCATTGGGCCGAGATCCAGGCAGCCATCCTGCGCAACGACCAGGAGCACCTGGCTGAGCATTCGACGGCGTTGCTCGATGCCGCGCCATCGAACCGCGTGGCGGCGAGGCTCGCGGAGGCCGGACGCATCTGGGCCGCCGCCCTCGCCGGCCAGGTCGAGGTGGGCGAGGTGGAACGGGCGGTGCGCGACCTCGCCGGAGCAGGGTATCCGTGGGATGCGGGGAGGCTGGCGGGCCACGCGGCAGCACGGGCCGCCGAGCACAAGGACACGCTCGCACTGCTCGCCCTCGCTCGCGACCTGCATCCCGACGATCCGGGAACCGACTCCGCGCGCGAGCCTGCAGAGGCTGGGATCGGCCGCCGCGACGACGATGGCCTGAGCGCGCGGGAGCGCGAGGTGGCGCGGCTCGTGCTGGAGGGCAAGACCTACACGGAGATCGGCAGTGCGATCTTCATCTCCCCACGCACTGCCGAACACCACATCGCGAGGATCCGGAGGCGCTTGGGGGTCACCACGCGCTCAGAGCTGCTGGCCCGCCTGCGACTCGTGCTCGACGACGATGAGGACGGTTGACAGGCCTTCGCGGCCCGTCCCCATCCCCCCAATCCCCCTATCGGTGGGCTCCCGAAAACCCCCTGCGGGCCCGTGCAAGTACGGGGATCGGCACGGATGTCCCGCTCCGCCGGACGCGACAGGCTTCTTCGTGGGGCCGGCACCGGTGTCGGCCATCGAACTCACACCTCACTGAGGAGGAACTGATCATGGCGAACATCACCACGGCTCTGCTCGATTTCCTGATGGGCCTGCTGAAGAGCCCGGAAGCGGGCGCGGAATTCGCTGCCGACCCCGACACGGCGCTGGCGAACGCCGGTCTCCAGGGCATCTGCGCCGAGGACGTCGACGCGGTCCTGCCGGTCGCGCTCGACTTCTCGCCGGTCGGCAACCGCGAGTACGACACGGGCGGCAACATCAGCAGTGCGGGCAGCAGCTGGGGCGGCGACGACGACTGGGGCGGCCACGGCGGCAAGGATCACGACGACGACGACGATCACCACGGCGGCAAGGACCACCACGGCGGCAAGGACCACCACGACGACAAGGACCACCACGACCACGATGACCACGACGACTACGCCG
Organism: uncultured Actinomycetota bacterium; assembly: GCA_963764435.1. GTDB lineage: Bacteria > Actinomycetota > Actinomycetes > Actinomycetales > Microbacteriaceae > Agromyces. The sequence continues at coordinate 1,028,127 of CAVXSL010000001.1, forward strand.
CAGCGAAGGCGAAGCTGGTCAGCATCGTGAAGAACTACTCGTACGTCGACGACCGCGACGTCATCAACGACCAGTCGACGAACCAGGCCTTCGACATCTGGGCGAAGGACAGCACCGTCACGATCGACCAGGACTTCGAGAACACGTCGACCACCGTCGGTGACGGCAGCATGGTCGCCACCACCGGCGGAACCGTCATCGCCGGCGACAACACCGAATACGACCTCGACGTCGACATCGAGGACTCCTTCAACCCGGAGACCGAGGTCGAGATCGAGGACTCGTTCAACGACAACTCCGACAACTCGACGGACAACTCGACGAACGTGGTCGTCGAGGACTCGTTCCAGGACAACTCGACGGAGATCGAGGACTCCTTCAACGAGGAGGAGACCGAGGTGGACATCGAGGACTCCTTCAACAATGAGACCGAGGTGGACGTCGACATCGAGGACTCCTTCAACGAGGACAACTCGACCGACAACTCGACCAACACCGAGATCGACGACATCGAGGTGGACATCGAGGACTCGTTCAACGAGGACAACTCGACGAACACGGACAACTCGACCAACACCGAGGTCGACGCCGAGGTCGAGATCGAGGACTCGTTCAACGAGGTCGAGGTCGAGGACTCGTTCAACGAGCGTCGAGGTCGAGGACTCGTTCAACGGCAAGACATCGAGACGGCGACGTAGACCGACGTCGAGGTCGAGGACTCGTTCAACGACAACAACCTCGAGCAGGCGCGGCGACCGATCCGACCGACGTCGAGGTCGAGGACTCGTTCAACGACAACAACCTCGAGCAGGGCGGCGGAGACCTGACCGACGTCGAGGTCGAGGTCGAGGACGTCACCCTCTGATCCTCCTGACAGCACCGGTTCGGCCCGGCGCGGATCTCCTCCGTGCCGGGCCGGACCCACGCCTGTTCTGCTTGAATTGAATCCGGCTGCGAAGGGGGATCGCATCGATGCGACAGCTCATCGAACTCGTGGATCAGGGCATCGCGCTCGCCGAGAGCCTGGACCGCGCCGACCTCCGTCGGCGCTTGGAGCAGACGAAGGATCGCCTGCTCGATCCGAGCATCCGCGTGATCGTCGTCGGCGAGTTCAAGCAGGGCAAGAGCCAGCTGGTGAACGCCGTGGTCAACGCGCCGGTCTGTCCCGTCGACGACGACATCGCCACGGCCGTGCCGACCACCGTTCGGCACGGTGAGCAGCCGGCGGCATTCGTGCTCTCGCAGCGATCCAGCGCCGGGACGATCGAGACCGGCGGGAGGGTGGAGCGCCGCGAGGTCCCGATCCGGGAACTCGCAGACTTCGTCTCGGAGCGCGCCAATCCCGAGCGAGATCGCGAAGTCACGGGCGCCGAGGTCCTCCTCCCCCGCAAGCTCCTGAAGAGCGGCCTCACCCTCATCGACTCGCCCGGCGTCGGCGGACTGACTTCGGCGCACGCACTCACGACCCTCGCCGCGCTTCCATCGGCGCACGCCATGCTGTTCGTCTCGGATGCCTCGCAGGAATACACCGAGCCCGAGATCCAGTTCCTGCGCCACGCCATGCGAATCTCGCCGAACGTCGCATGCGTGCTCACCAAGACCGACCTCTATCCGCAATGGCGGCAGGTCGCGGACCTCGATCGGGCCCATCTCAGCAAGATCGATCCCGACATCCCCCTGTTCCCGGTCTCCTCGCAGCTGCGCCTGACGGCGGTCGCGGCATCCGACACCGAACTCAACACCGAGTCGGGCTTCCCTGCCCTGATCTCGTACCTGCGTCGCGACATCGTGGGCCGGGCGGAACTCCTGCAGCGCAGGTCCACCGCCAGCGACCTCCTGTCGACGACCGAGCACGTGCGCCTGGCGATCGACTCCGAGCTGAGCGCGCTGCAGAATCCCGGGAAGACCCCCGAGATCGTGGCACGGCTCGAGGCCACGAAGGGCCGGGCCGACGAACTGCGCCGGATCTCCTCCCGATGGCAGACCACGCTGAACGACGGAGTGACCGACCTCATCGCCGACATGGAGCACGACCTGCGCGACCGCATGCGCTCCATCCAGCGCGAGGCCGAGGACTCGATCGACGAGGGCGATCCCGGCCCCCTGTGGGACCAGTTCGTCGAGTGGTTCGAGCAGCGGGTCTCGGCGGCTGTCACCGACACGTTCGTCTGGACGCAGGAGCGCGCGACATGGCTCTCCGAGAAGGTGGCACGGCACTTCACCGAGGATGAGGTGGCCCTTCCCGTCATCGACGTCGACGACACCCGCGACGTGCTCGAGGCCGTCGGGGAGGTCGCGACCCTGGACTCGGGCCGGCTCGGTGCCATGCAGAAGTTCTACATCGGGCTCAAAGGCTCCTACGGGGGCGTTCTGATGGTGGGCATCATCACGGGCATCATCGGAATGTCCATCATCAATCCGCTCTCGCTCGCCGCGGGCGCAGTGATCGGCCGCAAGGCCTACAAGGAGGACACGGAAGCCCGGCTGCAGCGCCGTCGCAATGAGGCGAAGACGCTCATCCGGCGCCAGGTCGACGAGATCATCTTCCAGGTCGGCAAGCAGCTGCGCGACCGACTGCGAATCGTGCAACGCACCACGCGAGACCACTTCACCGCGATCGCCGACGAGCACCACCGCTCGTTGGCTGACTCCGTGCTCGCCGCCCAGAAGGCGGCCACGATGTACGCGACCGAACGGGACAAGCGGGTGACGACGCTGAAGCGCGAAGTGGAGCGAGTCGACGCCCTCACCAAGCGTGCTCGTGCGATCGACACGGGCGCGGCGCCGGGTCACGGCTGGAAAGGCCGACGCGGCGGCGAATCGATCGGCGGCGTCGCCGGGAGTCGCCGACGCGCCGGTGGTCGGGACGGCCCAGGCGTGACCGTCCACGTGCTGGACGAAGCGCGCGCGCTGCTCGATGACACCGCCGCGGAGTACCACGACGACGAGGACGCACTCCGGCAACTCGAAGCGCACGCCAGGCGCCTCGGTGAGCCACTGCGCGTGGCCATCGCCGGCATGGTGAAGGCGGGCAAGTCCACGCTGCTGAACGCGATCATCGGCGAGGAGATCGCCCCGACCGACGCGGGCGAGTGCACGAAGGTCATCACCTGGTACCGCCACGGCGCGACCCCCCGGATCACGATGCACCTGCGAGACGGCGGCACGCGGTCGCTGCCGGTGCGCCGAGACGATGGGCGGCTCGTGATCGACATCGGCCCGACCTCATCGGACGAGGTCGAGCGGATCGACGTGGAGTGGCCGTCGAAGCGGCTCGAGGAGGTGACCCTCATCGACACGCCCGGGATCGCCTCCTTGTCCACCGAGATCTCGGCCCGAGCGGCCGCGTTCCTCACCCCGGAGGCCTCGCCGTCCGAGGCGGACGCGATCATCTACCTGTTGCGCCACCTGCACTCGGCCGACCTGGGATTCCTCGCCGCGTTCCACGACACGTCGGTCGGCAGGTCGACCACGGTCAACGCGATGGCGGTGCTCTCCAGGGCCGATGAGATCGGTGCTGGTCGCATCGACGCGCTGCTCTCCGCGCGCACGATCGCCGAGCGGTACCGCTCCGAAGGCACCCTGCGCTCGCTCGCGCTCGACGTCGTTCCGATCGCCGGTCTCCTGGCGCAGTCGGCACGCACGCTTCGCCAGCAGGAATTCGACGCACTCCGGGAGGTGGCACGGCTCGGCCGCGATGCGCGCGAACGGATGCTCGTCTCGGTCGACCGGTTCGTGCGCACCGACGCGGGCATCGACGTGTCCGCCGAGCACCGACGACGACTCCTCGACCGCTTCGGGATGTTCGGCATCCGGATGTCCGCGGTCGCCATCCGCTCCGGATGCGACGACGCGACCGAACTGGCCGACCAACTGTACCGGCGCAGCGGCATGGGGGAACTGCTGCGCGTCGTCTCCGACCAGTTCCGATCGCGGTCCGACGCGTTGAAGGCCAGGACGGCTCTGGCCGCGATCGGCGCGCTGATCCAGCAACGCCCGACCGCGAACTCGTCGGAACTCGCAGGCGCGATAGAACGGCTCGAGGCCAACGCGCACGAGCTGCGCGAACTCGCCCTGCTGTCGACGGCCCGGACCACGGGCATCGGACTCCCACCCGCCGAGGCCGCCGAGGCCGAGCGACTGATCGGGGGCGCGGGAACCTCCACGACGCAACGCCTCGGCCTTCCCGATGACGCCTCGGCCGACGACGTGCGCCGGACTTCCATGGACGCACTCCAGCGCTGGCGCGCGATGGTCGGCAGTCCCCTGCGCAACCGCGCCGCGCTCGAAGCGTGCCAGGTCGTGATCCGCTCGTGCGAGGCCCTCGTGATGGGCGTCGCGCCCGCATCACTCGAGCGTCGCCAGCTGCGCCTCGTCCCGCATCCGGAACCACCGGTTGGCCTGCGGGAGGAGGCACAGCACCCATCCGGCGAACGCGAGCGCGAGGCCGGCCAGGAGCAATAGCCCGACGAGGGCACCCCAAGCGCCGATCGCGAGGAACGCCGACGCCACCAGCACCATCCCCGCGTGGAGCACCAGCACGGGCAGCTGCGCCCATCGGGCTCCGCCGCGCCGGTTGAGCAGGACCCCCAGCAGGACGGCCTCGACCGCGATGACCAGCCCGAGCCCCGCGATGCTCGACCAGTAGACGGCGTCCACGAGCGCTGCGACTTCATCCTCGTCGTATCCCGGCGCCAGTCGACCGAGTTCGTCGGTGAGCTCGGCGATGAGCGTGTCACGAGAGAGGAAGGCGATGAACACCGAGGCACCACCGAGCACGAAGCTCGAGATCCAGAGCGACCGCGCGAGCCTCACGAGTCTCGGTACCGGGATCTTCCGGAGCACGGGAGGTCTCGTCTCGACGGACATGGGGGGCCGTGCGGGCGGCGGCGTCGGATCCTCGTCGTCGCGCGGCGGTCGCGAGGGCAGCTGCTCCTGCGGTCGTGACACCTGTCGCCCGGCGTCGTCGACCGGCTTCGAATCGCCATCCCCCATACCCAGCAATATACGACAGGGTCGCGGGCGAGTCAGGACGAGATCAGCCGCACGGTGAGGGAGTCGACGAGCGTCGCGATCGCGTCATCCGCCGCCCATCGCGCCGCAAGCCGCTGGAGCACCGCGTCCAGTTCGGCACGCGTGAGGCCGGTCACGAGGGAGAGTTGCACGATGAGCTCGGGGCCGGCGAGCCGCGCGTCGGGATCGCCTGCCGACAGCTCGACGGCGAGCACGGCGAGCTCGGTCGCGATCGACCGGTCGAACGCGTCCCGCACCTCGACCGAGTCGAACGGCGGATGCCACGACTGCGACTGAGCCACCGCCCACACCGCGGGCCTGCGCAGGACGAACTCCCCCTCGGATCCCGGATCCAGCACGATGAGGTCGGTCCCGTCGTCCACGGCGGCGAGCGCGACCCGAACAGCGTCGGCGGGGACGGGCCGGGCGGCGGGATTCCACCGCGACATCGCGTCGACCGACGCGAACGTGGGCAGCACACGCCGCCCATCGGGAGCTTCGACCGTGACGATCGACAATTCCTGGCTCTTGTCGACGGGGTGCCCGTGGGCGCCGAGCTCCGACCCGCCGGCGCCGAGTTCGGCGAGAAGCGGGATCAGCAGGCGCGACCGGGCGAATGCGGCGACCACGTCGCCCTGACCGCCGTCGCCGGAGCGGAAGCGCCGGATCGCCGCCGCGAGCGCGTCGGGCGCGCGTCCGTCGTCGGCAGCGTGCGGGTTCGGCTGGAACGCGCGGCCGGCCCAGGGCACACCCGCGGAATCGGCGGCGCGAGCGGCGGCGCGGTCGGGGCCATCCGGTCGAGCGGATGCGGCATCCGCCCCCCCGCTGCGCGGGTCAGTCTCCGGCGACATCCAGGGCCTCGGCCAGCGTGAACGCACCCGCGTAGAGAGCCTTCCCGATGATCGCGCCTTCGAGGCCGAGCGGCACGAGCTCGCGGAGCGCCGCGATGTCATCGAGACTCGACACGCCACCCGAGGCGACGACGGGGCGGTGCGTGCGGTGCATGATCTGGCGCAGCAGCTCGAGGTTCGGGCCCTGGAGGGTGCCGTCCTTGGTGACGTCCGTCACCACGTAACGCGCCACGCCGGCCTCCTCGAGCCGGTCCATGACCTGCCAGAGGTCGCCGCCGTCCTTCGTCCAGCCGCGTGCCGCCAGCGTCGTGCCGCGCACGTCGAGGCCGACCGCGACGGCCTCGCCATACTGGGCGATGACCGAGGCCGCCCACTCGGGGTTCTCGAGGGCGGCGGTGCCGAGGTTGATCCGCGCGGCGCCGATCTCGAGCGCGTGCTCGAGCGAGGCGTCGTCGCGGATGCCGCCGGACAGCTCCACCCTCACCCCCCGCACGTGGCGGATGACCTTCTTCAGCACGCCCGAGTTGGAGCCTCGGCCGAATGCGGCGTCGAGGTCGACGAGGTGGATCCACTCCGCGCCCTGGTCGGCCCAGTCGGCCGCGGCGTCGACGGGGTCGCCGTAGTTCGTCTCGGTGCCCGCTTCGCCCTTCGTCAGGCGGACGGCCTTGCCGCCGGCCACGTCGACCGCCGGCAGCAGCACGAGACGGGGCATCCTGTTGAAGTCACTCATCACTGTCCTCGTATCGGTGGCTGTGAGACACCACAGCGGCACAGTCACAGCATCCTAGTCCGCCCCGGACCTCGGCGGTCGGCCGGGGCCGGCGGTCGGCCGACGAGCGACCGCAGCACCACGGTCGCCGACGTTCAGGCCAGCGAGCGGAGCCAGTTCCCGAGCAGGCGGATGCCGGCATCCGCGGACTTCTCGGGGTGGAACTGCGTCGCCGACAGCGGGCCGTTCTCCACCGCGGCGAGGAAGGGCCCGCCGTGCTCGGCCCACGTGAGCCGAGGCCGGGGGAACGGCGGCGCGACGTCGAGCATCCACTCCTGCGCGGCGAACGAATGCACGAAGTAGAACCGCTCGTCCTCGATCCCCTCGAACAGCACCGAGCCCTCGTCGGGGCGAACCGTGTTCCAGCCCATGTGCGGGAGCACCCCGGCCGGGAGCTCCGTGACGACGCCCGGCCACTCCCCCAGCCCCTCCGTGTCGACCCCGCGCTCGACTCCGTGCTCGAAGAGCACCTGCATGCCGACGCAGATCCCGAGCACGGGACGCCCGCCCGCCAGGCGCCGATCGATGAGCTCGTGGCCACGAACCGCGCGGAGCTGGTCCATCACGGCCCGGAATGCGCCGACGCCGGGCACGACGAGTCCGTCGGCCTCCATCGCCGCCGCACGGTCCGCCGTGACCTGCACCTCGGCGCCGGCGCGCTCCAGCGCCTTCGCCGCCGAGTGCACGTTGCCCGAGCCGTAGTCGAGCAGGACGACTCGTCTCGTGGCCGTCACAGGGCGCCCTTCGTGGACGGGATGCCGGACACGAGCGGGTCGAGCGCCTTCGCCTGCCGGAACGCGCGGGCGAACGCCTTGAACTCCGCCTCGGCGATATGGTGCGGGTCACGCCCGCCGAGCACCGTGACATGCATCGTGAGCCCGGCGTTGAACGCGATCGCCTCGAACACGTGCCGCACCATCGACCCGGTGAAGTGGCCCCCGATGAGGTGGTATTCGAATCCGTCCGGCTCGCCCACGTGCACCAGGAACGGTCGACCCGAGATGTCCACCACGGCCTGCGCGAGCGCTTCGTCGAGCGGCACGAGGGCGTCGCCGTACCGGGAGATGCCCCGCTTGTCGCCGAGCGCCTCGCGGATCGCCTGGCCGAGCACGATGCCGACGTCCTCCACGGTGTGGTGCACGTCGACCTCGATGTCGCCACGGGCCCGCACGTCGAGGTCGGTGAGCGAGTGCTTCGCGAACGCGGTCAGCAGGTGGTCGTAGAACGGCACCGTGGTCTCGATGGCACTCGCGCCCGTGCCATCGAGGTTCACAAAGAGGTCGATGCTCGACTCGCTCGTCTCGCGCTGCACCCGAGCCGTGCGCGGCAGGGCGGGAGTGGTCATGTCGCCATCCTATTCACGGCTCGTCGTGGCCTCCGCAGCAGTCGGTGCGAACACGGCGATGGCCTCGAGGAACGCGGTCGTCTCGGCCTCGGTGCCGGCGGTGACCCTGAGGCATCCGTCCAGCCCGATCTCCCGGATCAGGATGCCGCGGTCGAGCAGCGCCTGGAACACCCGGTGCGGGTCCTCGACGCCGCCGAAGAGCACGAAGTTGGCACCGCTGCGGTAGGGGTGGAAGCCCAGCCGGGCGAGCTCGGCCGAGATGCGTTCACGCTGGGCGCGGATCTCGTCGACCATCGCGAGCATCTCGCTGGAGTGGGCGAGGGCGCCGAGCGCCGCCGCCTGCGTCAGGGAGGACAGGTGGTACGGCAGGCGCACCAGTCGCAGGGCGTCGATCACCGCAGGGTCGGCCGCGAGGTATCCGACGCGGGCTCCCGCGAACGCGAACGCCTTGCTCATGGTGCGCGACACGAGCAGGCGCGGGCGGCCCTCGAGGAGGGTCAGGGCGCTCGGCGTGCCGGGGTCGGCGAACTCGATGTACGCCTCGTCGACGACGACGATGCCGCGCGCGGCATCCGCGACGGCCGCGGTGGTCTCGAGCGAGAGGGGCGTGCCCGTCGGGTTGTTCGGGGTGCAGAGGAGGACGATGTCGGGATCGTGCTCCCGAACGGCGGCCACCGCGAGTTCTGGCGTCAGCTCGTACTCCTCGCCACGGTCGGCCGTGACCCATTCGGTTCCGGTGCCCGACGCGAGCAGGCCGTACATGGAATATGTGGGAGCGAAGCCGAGCGCCGTGCGCCCCGGGCCGCCGAATGCCTGCAGGATGTGCTGGAGCACCTCGTTGGACCCATTGGCCGCCCAGATGCGATCGTCGTCGAGGCCGTGACCGAGGTAGTCCGCGAGGGCCCGTCGAAGCGTCGTGAACTCCCGGTCGGGGTAGCGGTTCAGGCTGAGGATCGCGGCCGCCACCCGGGCGACGATGTCGTGCGCCACATCCTCGGGGATCGGATGCGTGTTCTCGTTGACGTTCAGGGCGACCGGAACGGACTTCTGCGGTGCGCCGTACGGGCTGCGGCCCCGCAGGTCGTCGCGGATCGGCAGGTCGTCGAGGGTCGTCACTCGTCCATGCTAGCCACGCGAGGGTGGCGAGCACGCGGCTCGGATGTCACGGGACGACCGGTAGGGCGAGGCGCTGCCCGGGCTCCAGGACGGCGTCGGCGAGCCCGTTGAGCCGCTTGATCTCGTCGATCATGACGCGGGGATCGCCGTCGGGGTCACGGGACTCGGCGATGGCCCACAGCGAGTCGCCCTGCCCGATGGTGACGTACTCGAACGACGTCGCGTGCGCCTCTGATCCGTTGTCTGCGGCGGCTCCGCCCGAGCCCAGTACGGCGACAAGCACCCACACGATGAGGGGCAGTGACGCGACGACCGTGAAGACGATACGCCCGCGCCGAGTGAGGCGCAGCCTCGTCCTGGGCGCACCTCCGGTCGCCTCTCGCCGGGCGGATGTGCCGAAACGTGTCGGAACGATCGTTGCGTGCATCGTGCACCTCCCTGGACGAGTCGCATCCGGCCCTCGGCCGGGAGAGCCGGATGCGAAGCTCTGTTCCGAATATATCTTCGAATGAACGAGGCTGCAACCGGATTCTCCAGCGTTCCCGCCACCGGATTTGCGACACACTCGAACGAATGTTTGCCGCGACGACATCTGCCGGATACAGTTTCGAATGTCGACGACAGTCGATCAGACACCACCGACATCGGTCGTCACGCGGCCGCAACGAGGGGCGGAGAACTTGAGCACCGACACCGACGACGTGCGCGAGACCGGCAGCGGACGCCGCCGCAAGAACCTCAGCGCCAAGCAGGTCGCCGTCCTCGAGGTCATCCAGCGATCGGTGGCGACCCGTGGCTACCCGCCGAGTATGCGCGAGATCGGCGACGCGGTCGGCCTGTCCTCACTCTCGAGCGTGACCCACCAGCTGAACCAGCTCGAGCTCGCGGGCTACCTCCGGCGCGATCCCAACCGGCCCCGCGCGCTCGAGGTGCTGATCGAACTGCCCGGGTCGACCGAGCGAACCTCGTCGGTCGGCGAGTCGACGCCCGTCGGCGACGCTGCGATGGTGCCGCTGGTGGGGCGCATCGCCGCGGGCATCCCGATCACCGCCGAGCAGCAGATCGATGAGGTCTTCCCGCTTCCCCGCCAACTCGTCGGCAAGGGTGAGCTCTTCATCCTCAAGGTCGTCGGCGACTCCATGATCGACGCCGCGATCTGCGACGGCGACTGGGTCGTCGTGCGCTCGCAGCCCACGGCCGAGAACGGCGAGATCGTTGCGGCCATGCTCGACGGCGAGGCCACCGTCAAGGTCTTCCGCCAGCGCGACGGCCACACGTGGCTGCTCCCGAGGAACAGCGCCTTCGAGCCGATCCTCGGCGACCAGGCTCAGGTGCTCGGCAAGGTCGTCACCGTGTTGCGGGCGGTCTGAGCCTCAGCCGCACGTCGCCACGGCCCACGATCAGGCGTGAGCGAACCGGCGCGCGGGTTGAATGGGCGACGGGCCGAGCCCGCGGAGCCAGTCGACGACGGCATCCATGAAGCCGGCATGGTCGTCACGGAACACCGTGTGCCCTGTGCCCTCGACGGTCTTCACGGTCATGCCCTGGCTTCGCAGCTGAGCCGCCACGCGCTCCGTGATGAGCAGGCTCTTCTCCGCGAGCAGTACCAGGCTCGGTGCGACAACGCTCACCGGCGGCACCAGCGGGCGGGTGTCGGCGAAGCCGAGGATGGTGCGCTTGTCCCAGTCGCGCAGCGTCGCGAGCTCGATGTCGACGTCGACCGCGCTCCATTTCGGATTCATCCGCACGAGCGTCGACCGGTTCGGGCGCGGCGCCATCGCGAAGAAGGCCTTGAAGGCCCAACCGCGGATGCCGGTGGGGAACGAGAATGCCGGATCGACGTAGATCGCTGCGCGCGGCGCCATGCGATCGGCGACCAGGCTCGCCACGAGGGCGCCGAGCGAGTGCCCCATCACGATGTCGGACGGCCCGTCGAGGATCGGCGTGAGGGTCTCCACCACGTCATCCGCCCACGCGGCAGGCGAGTACCGGCGGGAGCGCGGGCTGCGCCCGTGCCCGGCGAGGTCGACGGCGAGCACCCGGAAGTCGTGCTCCAGGAGTTCGGCGGTCACGCGATGCCAGGCCCTCGAATCCGACATGATGCCGTGGATGAGGATGGCGGTCTTCGTGCCGCCGCCCGCTTCGCGAACCGCGAGTCGCATGTGCCGACGCTAGGTCATCCACCTGTACGCCGGCCGGACGCCGCGGGCGCGCGACATCCGGCCGGCGCCGGCACTACTCGGCGAGCGCCGCCTCGGGCAGCTCTGCGCGCACGGCCCGTGTCGCCTCGATGATGTGCTCGAGCGACGCGACGGTCTCGTCGTAGCCGCGGGTCTTCAGCCCGCAGTCGGGATTCACCCACAGCTTCGACGCGGGGATCTCGGCGACGGCACGCTCCAGGAGCGCCTGGACCTCGGCGGCGCTCGGCACGCGCGGGGAGTGGATGTCGTACACACCCGGTCCGATGCCATGGTCGAACCCGCTCGCGGCCAGGTCGTCGACGACCTCCATGCGGCTCCGGGCGGCCTCGATCGACGTGACATCCGCGTCGAGCCTGCGGATCGCGTCGATCACGACGCCGAACTCGGAGTAGCAGAGATGGGTGTGCACCTGTGTCGCCGCCGCCGCGCCGCCGGTCGCGAGCCGGAACGAGCCGACCGACCAGTCGAGGTACGCGGGCTGATCGGCGAGCTTCAGTGGCAGCAGCTCGCGCAGCGCAGGCTCGTCCACCTGGATGACCCGGATGCCGGCCGCCTCGAGGTCGGCGATCTCGTCACGGAGCGCGAGCGCCACCTGCGCCGCAGTGTCCCCGAGCGGCTGGTCGTCGCGCACGAACGACCACGCGAGGATGGTGACCGGCCCGGTCAGCATGCCCTTCACGGGCTTGTCGGTCAGCGATTGCGCGTACGTCGACCACTCCACCGTCATCGGCGCGGGACGCGACACGTCGCCCCAGAGGATCGACGGCCGCGTGCACCGCGAACCGTAGGACTGCACCCAGCCGTGCTGGGTCACCGCGAACCCGTCGAGGAGCTCGGCGAAGTACTGCACCATGTCGTTGCGCTCCGGCTCGCCGTGCACGAGCACGTCGAGGCCGAGCTCCTCCTGCAGGCGGATCACCCGCGCGATCTCCTCTCGCATGAGCCCGCGGTAGTCGTCGTCGGCGAGCTCACCCCTGACGAGCCGGGCGCGGGCCCGGCGGATGTCCGCGGTCTGCGGGAACGAGCCGATCGTCGTGGTGGGCAGCTCGGGCAGGCCGAGCTCCTCCTGCGCCACGATGCGCTTCTCGTAGGCGGTTCGCGCGAAGTCGCCGTCGGCGAGCCCCGCGAGTCGGTCCCGCACGGCGGGCACGCGTACGCCGGGCGCCGCGGCGCGATCGGCGAGCGCAGCGGATGCCGCGTCGAGCTCGCGCTCGATCGCACCGCGCCCCTCGGCGAGGCCCCGGGCGAGGATCGCGACCTGGCCGACCTTCTGGTCGGCGAACGCGAGCCAGCTCGCGAGACGGGGGTCGAGCGCGGTCTCCTCGTCGACGTCGTGCGGCACGTGCAGCAACGACGTGGAGGTGGACGCGGCGACGTCGCCCGACAGCGAGCGCAGCGCGTCGGCTCGCTCGAACGCGTGCGCGAGGTCGCCGCGCCAGATGTTGTGGCCGTCGATCACGCCCGCTACGAGGGTCTTCGACGCGAGCGACTCGGCGGTCGCGGCATCGAGGTGCTCGGGTGCGGTTCCCCGCACGAGGTCGAGCCCGATGGCCTCGACGGGCGTGGCGGCGAGTGCGGGCAGCACGTCGTCGAGGGCACCATAGGGCGCGGCGACGAAGATCGCGGGGCGGCGCTCGTCGGACCCGAGCGCGTCGTAGGCGCGGCCGACCGCGTCGACCACCCGGTCGCGGGGCTCCTCGATGCTCTCGCTCACGAGCGCCGGTTCGTCGAGCTGCACCCACGCGGCGCCGGCCGCGTCGAGTTCGGCGAGCAGAGCGGCGTAGACGGGCACGAGGTCGTCGAGCCGGTCGAGCGGACGGAAGCCCTCGGGCGCACCGTCGGTCGGCTTCGCAAGGAGGAGGAAGGTCACCGGGCCGACGATCGCGGGGCGTGTGCGGAATCCGGACGCCCTCGCCTCGGCGAACTCGCCGACCAGCCGGTCGGCGTGCAACGCGAACGCGGTGTCGGGGCCGATCTCGGGCACGAGGTAGTGGTAGTTCGAGTCGAACCACTTCGTCATCTCGAGGGGTGCGTCGTCGCCCTCGCCGCGGGCGATCGTGAAGTAGCCGGCGAGATCGACGTTCCCCGACTCGTCCTGGAGGCGGCGGAAGCGTTCGGGCACGGCGCCCACCGCGATCGCGGCGTCGAGCACCTGGTCGTAGTACGAGAACGACTCGGGGATCGAGGAGTCGTCGCGTCCGAGGCCGAGGAACGCGAGCCGTTCGCGCGTCGCGGCGCGGAGCTCGGCGGCGCTCTTCTCGAGCTCCTCGGCGCCGATCGTCCCGGCCCAGAAGGCCTCGACGGCCCGCTTCAGTTCGCGGCGGCGCCCGATGCGCGGATATCCGAGGATCGTCCCTGTGGGGAAGGCGTGTGCGGTCATCGTTCTGCGGAGTTCCTCTCGTTGACGAGCCGGTCGTCGAAACCGATCCCGAGCCGGTCGAGCACGCCCAGCACGGTTTCGTGGCGGTTGAAGGTGTAGAGGTGCAAGGCCGGGGGCACCGCCGTCGAGCACCTCGCCGGCGAGTCGGGCGGCGTACGCGATGCCGAGCTCCACCTGGGCCTCGGCATCGGGCTCGATCTCGAGATCGATCGCGAGTGCCGCCGGCGGCTCGACGCCGGTGAGCTCGGTGAGGCGTGCGAGCCTCGCAGGTGTCGTCACGGGCATGATCCCCGGCAGGATCGGGATCGTCACGCCGCCCGCGCGGGCGCGTTCCACGAAGCCGAGGTAGTCGTCAGCGTGCCAGAACAACTGCGTGATGGCGAGGTTCGCGCCGGCGATCTCCTTCGCGAGCAGGTTGTCGACGTCGTGCGCGGGGCCCCGGGAACGCGGATGTCCCGTGGGGAACGCCGCAACGGCGACCCGCTCGGGTCGCGACCGATCCCCGATCCGGCTGACGCCGGGCAGCCCCGGTATCCCGACCTGCGCGAACGGCTCGCGCTCCTCCTGCACGCGGTGGATGAGCTGCACGAGTTCGGCGGCGCTGCCGAGATCGCCGATGCCCGCGTCGGGATCGGCTCCCGCGGGCGGGTCCCCGCGCAGCGCGAGGAAGCTCGTGATGCCCGCGTCGAGGAACTCCCGTACCAGCCGATTCGCCTCGGCATGCGAGGAGCCCACGCAGGTCAGGTGAGCCATCGGCTCGACGTCGGTGTTCTCGAGCATGTAGCGGAGCACGGTGAGCGATCGGTCGCGCGAGGAGCCGCCGGCGCCGAACGTCACCGAGATGAATGCCGGGCGCGCCTCGGCGAGCCGGTCGATCGTGCGCCCGAGCGCGAGCGCCGCCGCATCCGTCCTCGGCGGGAACAACTCGAACGAGACCGGCGGGCCGGGCCGACAGTCGGCGATGCCGGCGTCCTGTCCGCTCTCTGCCATGGTGCTCCTGCGTGGCGTGCCGATTCGGCGGAAGCGCGGCAGGCCGCGTCCCCCCGGCCGGATCGGCGGGTGGGTGTCGCGGGCGGGTGCCGGGCTCGGCGGTCGCTCCAGGTGCCCGGCATCCGGCCGTGCACCGACGATCACCAGCGACGATACGCCCTCACCGCGCAGATGTGGTCACTATGACGCGGCGTGACGGCACGACTGGACGATCGGCAGACTGTCGCAGGCCTCAGACGGGCACGACGGATGCCGCATCGAACACCGCGAGCTGGGCAGCTTGCTCGGGCGAGGCGAGGGCGCGGATCCGCGTCCCGTCCTCGAGGTAGTCGACGGAGAGCACCCGGCCGGTCTCGTGCAGCGTGGAGACCACGTCGCCGCGGTCGTACGGCACGAGCAGGTCGACCTCGACCGAGGGATCGGGGAGCATCCGGGCGATGGCAGCGAGCACGTCGCGAACGCCCTCACCGGTGCGTGCCGACACGAACACGGCATTCGGCTCGAGTCCGCGAAGCACCAGCCTGTCTTCGGGCGACACGAGGTCTGCCTTGTTGAACACGACGAGCTCCGGGATGCCGCGGGCGCCGACCTCGCCGATGACGTCGCGCACGGTGGCGATCTGGCCGGCCGGGTCGGGGTGGGCGGCATCGACGACGTGCACGACCAAGTCGGACTCGCCGACCTCCTCGAGCGTCGAGCGGAACGCCTCGACGAGCTGGTGCGGCAGGTTGCGCACGAAGCCCACCGTGTCGGCGATCGTGTACACGCGCCCGTCGGAAGTGGTGTTGCGGCGCACCGTCGCGTCGAGGGTGGCGAACAGGGCGTTCTCCACGAGTACTCCGGCGCCGGTGATGCGATTCAGCAGGCTCGACTTGCCCGCGTTCGTGTACCCGGCGATCGCGACCGACGGCACCGCATTGCGGCGCCGGTTGGCGCGCTTGGCCTCCCGGGCCGGTTTCATGCCCGCGATCTGCTTGCGCAGCCTCGCCATGCGCGTGTGGATGCGGCGGCGGTCGAGCTCGATCTTCGTCTCACCGGGTCCGCGTGATCCCATGCCCGCGCCCGCGCCGCCCACCTGGCCACCGGCCTGGCGGGACATCGACTCACCCCAACCACGCAAGCGCGGGAGGAGGTATTCGAGCTGCGCGAGCTCGACCTGGGCCTTGCCCTCACGGCTCTTCGCGTGCTGGCTGAAGATGTCGAGGATGACCGCCGTGCGGTCGATGACCTTCACCTTCACGACGTCCTCGAGTGCGCGCCGCTGGCTCGGTGCGAGCTCGGTGTCGGCGACGACGGTGTCGGCGCCGAGCGCGGCGACGACGTGTCGCAGCTCCTCGGCCTTGCCGCTGCCGAGGTAGGTGCCGGGGTCGGGGTGCGGCCGGCGCTGCAGGAGCCCGTCGAGCACACGCGCGCCCGCAGTCTCGGCGAGCGCCGCGAGCTCGCGGAGGGAGTTCTCGGCGTCCACCTGGGCGCCTTGCGCGTACACGCCGATGAGCACGACGTTCTCGAGGCGCAGCTGCCGGTACTCGACTTCGGTGACGTCTTCGAGCTCGGTCGAGAGGCCGTTCACGCGGCGCAGCGCCGCGCGCTCCTCGCGGTCGAACTGCTCGCCGTCGAAGGAGTCCCCGGTCGAGACATCCGTCCAGTCACCCTGGATCGCGGCGGCATCGGCGCCGAAGCGAGTCACGCCGGCCCGAGTCTGCGCGCTGCGCAGCACTCGCTCGACGGCGCCGTCGTCAGCGTGCTGTTCGGCTTCGTTCATCCCCTCCACCTTACTTCCGATCACGTGCGATAGCTTGCTTGCATGGGCTCCGACCACTACTTCTCCTCTTCACCTCGGAGCGATTCCAGCACCCGCACCATCCGTGCGCGCCTGGCGGGGCGCGACCTCGAACTCGTGACGGCGGCCGGTGTGTTCAGCCCCGAACACCTGGACCAGGGCACGCGCGTGCTGCTGGATGCCGTGCCCGCTCCCCCCTCGACGGGCGACCTGCTCGACCTCGGAGCCGGCTGGGGCCCGATCGCCGTGAGCCTGGCGCTGCAGTCCCCCGACGCGACCGTGTGGGCCGTCGACGTCAACGAGCGCGCCCTCGGTCTCGTGCGGCGCAACACCCAACGTCTTGGCATCACCAATGTGAACGCCGTACGCCCCGACGATGTTCCCAGTGGCATCCGGTTCGCGACGATCTGGACCAATCCGCCCATCCGGGTCGGCAAGCAGGAGCTGCACGCGGTGCTCGCGCACTGGCTCCCCCGCCTCGAGGACGACGCCACGGCATGGCTCGTGGTCGCGAAGCACCTCGGCGGGGAGTCGCTGCAGCGGTGGCTCGCCGCCGACCTCGGACTCGAGGTCGAGCGGGTGGCGAACTCCAAGGGGTTCCGGGTGCTCGCGGCGCGGCACGCCGGGGTCGGATGATCCGACACGACGGCTGATCCGGTGCCGGATGGCGGCCGATCCGGTGCCGGATGACGCGGCGCCCGTGTGCGGTCGGCAGGCGCCGGGCCGAAACACGGTAGGCCTTCCGAGACTCGGCAGGCTCAGCCGAGACTCAGGACGCCGTCGAAGACGAGTTCGGCCGGCCCCGAGAGCGCGACGTGCTCGCCGTCGTCGGCATCGAACATCCGCACGCCGAGCACGCCCCCGGGTACCTGCACACGCCAGTCGTTCGGCGCCGATTCGCCGGCCCAGTATCGCACCGCGAGGGCTGCGGCGACCGCGCCGGTGCCGCACGAGAGCGTCTCGCCCGAGCCCCGCTCGTGCACGCGCATGCGGATGCGGCCGATGCCGTCGTCGACGAGCGGCTCCGCCGGGACGACGAACTCGATGTTCGCGCCGGCCTCGGGCGCCGGGTCGAGGATCGGCTGGTAGGCGAGATCGAGGCCGTCGAGCTCCGCATCGTCGGCGAGGGCCACCACCACGTGCGGATTGCCGACATCGATGCCGAGACCGGGCCGCGCCACAGGAAGGTCCTTCGCACGCACGAGCGGCTCCCCGCCCGCGAGTCGCCAGGTGCCGAGATCGGCTTGGAAACCGCCACCGCTGCGGGTCACCGTGCGCACGCCCGCGCGAGTGCCGATCGGGATCGAACCGCCGGGGGGCAGCTCGGCGAGCCCTTGGTCGAGCAGGTAGCTCGTGAAGACCCGGATGCCGTTGCCGCACATCTCGGAGACCGAGCCGTCGGCGTTCCAGTAGTCCATGAACCACACCGCCGCGGGGTCCTCGGCGAGGGCCGCGGCGCCGTCGTCGAGGTTCCGCGATCGCACGGCGCGGATGAGCCCGTCGGCGCCGACGCCGAATCGGCGGTCGCAGATGGCTGCGATCTGCGTGGGCGTGAGCTCGGTGTCGCCCTCGGGGTCGCTGAAGAGCACGAAGTCGTTGCCGGTGCCCTGGCCCTTGGTGAATCGCAGATCGAAGGACATTCGCTCAGTCTAGGGCGGCCTGGCGGGCGAGCTCAGCGCCCCGTTCGGCCGGTTCGTCGGCGTCGATCACCGTCGCGTCGGCGTAGCGGCGGAACCAGCCCACCTGGCGGCGTGCGTACGTTCGGGTGAGCTGCTGCGTCTCGCCGATGGCGTCGGTCTCCGACATCCGGCCGTGCAGCTCGGCGAGGGCCTGCGCGTAGCCGATCGCCATGCGCGCCGTGATGCCGCGCTCGATGCCCTGCGGCACGAGGCCGCGCACCTCGTCGAGGAGGCCGTCGCGCCACATGCGTTCGGTCCGTGCGTCGAGCCGCTCGACGAGGCGAGCGCGGTCGCTGCGGAGGTGAAGGATGCGGTGCGGCCGCCATGGGACGGGCTCGTCGGGCAGGCGCGCCGCCTTGGGCTCGCCGGTGAGCTCGATCACCTCGAGTGCCCGGACGATGCGGCGTCCGTTCTGGGCATCGACGCTCGCGGCGGTCTCGGGGTCGATGGAGCGCAGCCGCGCATGCAGCGCGCCGGCGCCGAGCTCGGCAAGCTCCGATTCGAGTCGGGCCCGGATCGCGGCATCCGTGCCCGGGAAGCGGAAGTCGTGGATGACCGAGGACACGTAGAGGCCCGACCCGCCGACGAGCAGCGCGACGCCGTCGCGAACGAGGATGTCGTCGATCGCGGCGCGGGCGACGGGCTGGTACGCGGCGACGGAGGCCTCCTCGGTGACGTCGAGCGCGTCGAGCAGGTGGTGCGGCACCCCGCGGCGCGCCTCGGGCGACAACTTGGCCGTTCCGATGTCCATGCCGCGGTAGAGCTGCATCGCATCGGCGTTCACGACCTCGGCGACCCGTCCGACCCGGCCGAACGCCTCGGCGAGGTCGAGCGCGAAGTCGGACTTGCCGGTGCCGGTCGCCCCGACGATCGCGATGAGCGTCACGTCAGCGCTGGGCGTCGGTGGGGTCGTAGATCGGCAGCGTGCCGACGCCGGGCGCGACGAGCGGCTCGGTGCCCCCGAGACGCAGGGTCGGCAGTCCGAGGGAGACGCGTCCGGTGCCGGATGCCGCCGGCACGGCGGGCACGCCGCAGCTGTCGGCCTGCGCGCGGTCCCACGCATCGCCCGCGAGCGTGCGGCGGATGCGCAATGGCGCGTCGTCGAGAGAGTCGGCGAGCAGGTGGAACGGCGCCGCCTGGGTGATGGCGACCGAGACGACGTCGCCGGGGCGGGGAACCTCGGAGCCGGCGGGCACCTCGAAGTGCACCAGGCGGCTGTCTTCTGCGCGACCGCTGAGCCGATGCGTTTCGGCATCCTTCTTGCCGTCGCCGGTCGACACGAGCACCTCGACCGAACGCCCGACGAGCTGGAGGTTCTCCTCCCACGAGATGCGCTCCTGCAGGGCGATGAGTCGCTCGTAGCGCTCCTGCACGACCTCCTTCGGAACCTGCTCGTCCATCGTCGCGGCCGGTGTGCCGGGACGGATCGAGTACTGGAAGGTGAACGCGGTGGCGAACCGCGCGGCCTCGACGACCCGGAGCGTCTCCTGGAAGTCCTCCTCGGTCTCACCGGGGAAGCCGACGATGATGTCGGTGGAGATGGCCGCGTTCGGGATGCGAGCGCGGACGCGGTCGAGGATGCCGAGGAACTTCTCGGACCGGTACGACCGACGCATGGCCTTCAGGATGCGGTCGGAGCCCGACTGCAGCGGCATGTGGAGCTGCGGCATGACGGCCGGCGTCTCGGCCATCGCGTCGATGACGTCGTCGGTGAATGCAGCGGGGTGCGGGCTCGTGAAGCGGATGCGCTCGAGCCCGTCGATCTGCCCGGAGGCTCGGAGCAGTTTGCCGAACGCCTGCCGGTCGCCGAACTCGACACCGTAGGAGTTCACGTTCTGGCCGAGGAGTGTGACCTCGACGACGCCGTCGTCGACGAGGGCCTGGATCTCGGCGAGGATGTCGCCCGGGCGACGGTCCTTCTCCTTGCCGCGGAGCGCCGGCACGATGCAGAAGGTGCACGTGTTGTTGCAGCCGACCGAGATGGAGACCCACCCGCTGTACGTCGAGTCGCGTTTCGTGGGCAGGGTCGAGGGGAACACCTCGAGGGCGTCGAGGATCTCGAGCTGCGCCTCGTCGTTGTGTCGCGCGCGCTCGAGCAGGCTCGGTAGGGAACCCATGTTGTGCGTGCCGAAGACCACGTCGACCCAGGGCGCCTTCTCGAGGATGACGTTCTTGTCCTTCTGGGCGAGGCAGCCGCCGACGGCGATCTGCATGCCCTTGTGGCGCCGCTTCACGCTGGCGAGGTGCCCGAGATTGCCGTAGAGCTTGTTGTCGGCGTTCTCGCGCACCGCGCACGTGTTGATGACGACGATGTCGGGCTCGCGGCCGTCGGCGGGAACGTATCCGGCCGCCTCGAGCGAGCCGCTCAGGCGCTCCGAGTCATGCACGTTCATCTGGCAGCCGAACGTGCGCACCTCATAGGTGCGCGGCGCGCGGCGCCGAGTCCATGGCCTCGACTGTCGAGGCCTCGTGAAAGGTGGTCATGATCGCACCAGTTTACGAGCCCTCGACGGCCAGCGCCGCCGTCACCGCCTCGCGCACCACGTCACCGGGGTAGCCGCGGCGCTGGAGGAACGCCGACAGGCGGCGCTCGGCGGTCTGCCGGTCGAGCCCCGCGAGTTGGCGTGCCCGTCGTTCGGCGACCGTGAGGGCGTTGCGCCGCTCGACCTCGGGGTCGAGCTCATCGATGGCCGCGCGCGCCGCGGAGGCGTCGACCCCCCGACGCGCGAGCTCATGGAGGATCGCACCGCTCCCCCGCCCCCGCCGTGCGCCGTTGGCATGCACGAGTTGCTCGGCGAGGCGCGCATCGTCGAGGTAGCCGAGCCGCTCGTAACGCTCTATCCACTCCTCGATCTCGACCTCGTCGAGGCCGTGCTCCGCGAGCACCGACCGCACCTCGGCGGTCGACAGTGCGGAACGCCGCAGCCTGGACACCACGAGCCGGTCGATGCGCGAATCGCGCTCGGCACCCGTCTCGTCGGCGTCGATCGTCACCGGGCACGGCGGACCGCGCACTCGGCGCACCGCGTCGCCGCGCGTTGCGTACGTCAGCGCCGCGAGGACTCGAGCGGCCGGGCCGGGTTGCCTCGGCCTCGTCGAATCCATCGCGCTGCTGCGACGACGGCTCCGTCGTCGACGCCGAGGGGTCGGCGGCCGGCTCTGGCTTCACCCACGGCAGGTACGAGACCGGGGCGAGGTGCTCTGTGGTGTCGCTCATCCCATTCCCCTCCCCGGTCCCTGGGCTTCCCGGGTCTCTGCGCGCGATCAGGCGCCCTTGCGCCCGAGCTTCGTCGTGATGGACTCGACGTTGGACGGCGGCGCGGCCGCACCACCGGTCGACTGGCCGATGCCGAGCTTCGAGAGGATCTTCTTCTCGATGTCGGCGGCGATGTCGGGGTTCTGCAGGAGGAAGTTGCGGGCGTTCTCCTTGCCTTGCCCGAGCTGGTCGCCGTCGTACGTGTACCAGGCGCCGGACTTCTTGACGATGGCCTGATCGACGCCGTAGTCGATGAGGCTGCCCTCGCGGGAGATGCCGACGCCGTAGAGGATGTCGAACTCGGCCTGCTTGAAGGGCGGCGCCATCTTGTTCTTCACGACCTTGACACGCGTGCGGTTGCCCACTGCCTCGGTACCGTCTTTGAGGGTCTCGATGCGTCGGATGTCGAGTCGCACCGACGCGTAGAACTTCAGCGCCTTGCCGCCCGCCGTGGTCTCGGGACTGCCGAAGAACACCCCGATCTTCTCGCGCAGCTGGTTGATGAAGATCATCGTGGTGTTCGTCTGGTTGAGGCCACCGGTGAGCTTGCGGAGCGCCTGCGACATGAGCCGCGCCTGGAGGCCGACGTGCGAGTCGCCCATCTCGCCTTCGATCTCGGCGCGCGGCACGAGCGCGGCGACGGAGTCGATGACGATGAGGTCGATCGAGCCGGAGCGCACGAGCATGTCGGCGATCTCCAGCGCCTGCTCGCCCGTGTCGGGCTGGGAGACGAGCAGCGAGTCGATGTCGACGCCGAGCTTCTTCGCATAGTCGGGATCGAGGGCGTGCTCCGCGTCGACGAACGCCGCGATGCCGCCGGCACGCTGGGCGTTGGCGATCGCGTGCAGCGTGAGGGTCGTCTTGCCGGAGGACTCCGGGCCGTAGATCTCGATGATGCGGCCGCGAGGAAGGCCACCGACGCCGAGCGCGACATCGAGCGCGATCGATCCGGTGGGGATGACCTCGACGGGAGCGCGCTCCTCGCTGCCGAGGCGCATGACCGAGCCCTTGCCGAACTGGCGGTCGATCTGGGCGAGTGCGGTTTCGAGTGCCTTCTCGCGGTCTACGGGTGATGGCATGTGCTGGCTCCCTTGTGCTCGATGCTGCTGCCTCTAGGCTGTCGTTCCACGTTGCGGGCCGTGACCCGCGGCGTCTCACGACAAGGCGTTTGCGGTGTGTTCCGACGCTTCGACCGTATGGCCGCCCACCGACATCCGGAGCCCTGTGAGGCGGGATGTGGAGAGACGCGTCGTTCCTCCTGCTGTCGAGGAGAGCCTACCCGAGCGTCCGAACGAATGTTCGAAGACACGCCCGCGTGTCGCTCAGCGAGATCCACCGGGGCGGCGATCCGGATCCCGGCGTCCCACGCCGTGCCGGCGCTCGGGCGGGACATCCGTCGCGTCGCAGAGCGCCAGCCAGACCTCGCGGGCCGGCACGCCGGAGGCGAGCGCCTCGCGCGCCGTGCGTTCGCCGAGCCCTGGGAGTACGAGGTCGTTCACGACCACGGCGCCGTACCCGGGTCCGAACTCGTCGTCGACTGCGACCTGGAATTCGCTCAGCTTCATCGATCGCCTCGAGGTCTCTCCATCGATCGCCTCCGGACATGCGATCGGCCGGTCCGAAGACCGGCCGACGCGCGTGCGAACGTGCGTGATCAGCGGACCATCATGTCCGCATCGAACTCCGCGACGAGCTCGTCGGGAAGGCTGTCGGGAACGACGGCCACACCCTCGAGGACCGCGATGCGGTCGCCGACCTCGTGCATGATGACGGAGATGGGGGTGTCGAGCGCTTCGGCGACCGACGCGAGAATCTCGGAGGAGGCCTCCTTCTGACCTCGCTCGACCTCGCTCAGGTACCCGAGGGCGACACTCGCCTTCGACGCGACCTGCCGGAGCGTGCGTCCCTTCTGCAGGCGGAAGTCCCTCAGCACGTCGCCGATTTCATGTCGAACCAGGACCATCGGGAACCTCCTTCTCTCGGCCTGCGACTCCGCCGGAGTCGGAAACGGGAGCGTCAGTCTACCTGACTCTCGTTGCATCCAAATCTAGCGTCGCACACTGTGGCTTTCGTGTGAACCTGCCACTTGTAACAGGGTGTTCACGAAACCTATTCCACGCGACGACCGTGCTGCGCTCCGGCTGGGACGGCCTGTGAACCCGGTAGCCCGAGCACCGGTACCGGATGCCGGACCGCTGATGCCGGGCCGGCGGCGACTCGCCGGTCAGCTCCGCGACACGCGTGCGAGCGTCGCCTCGAGCGCCGCCGCAACGGTCGCGCTGCGGATCTCCGCCCGGTCGCCGTGCAACTCGAGCTCGATCGCATCGACGTCCTCGCCCGACGGCCACCGCGACGAACACGATGCCCGGCGCCTTGCCGTCCTGCGGGTCTGGACCGGCGACGCCCGTCGTGGACACGCCGACGTCGGCGGGTCGCCCGGCGACCGCCAGCACCCGCATCGCGCCGGTCGCCATCTGGCGTGCGACCTCGGGATGCACGGCACCCTCCCGTGCGAGCAGTTCGGCCGAGACGCCGAGCAGGGTCCGCTTGACGGCGGTGTCGTACGCCACGACTCCGCCGTTCACCGCGAGGGAGGCACCGGGGATGCTCGTGAGCTCCGCAAGGACGAGACCGCCGGTGAGCGACTCCGCGACCGCGATGCGCAGGCCCCGGCGCGTGAGCTCGGCGATCAGCGTTGCGGCGAGGTCGGCGTCGGCGCGCGGCATCCGCTCGCCGACGTCAGCCGCGGTCGTCCGGCCGGCCCGCGGTGAGCGTGCCAGCCGCACCGCGTCGCGCACGTAGAGCAGGCCCGACCACACGGTGAGGACGACCGCGGCGGTCATGAGCGCGGTCCGTTGACCCAGTGGATCCAGTCGCCGAACACCGTCCAGAGCGGCACGAGCGCGAACGAGATCGCGACCGACTGCACGACGCGTCTTCAGCTTGCCGCCGGATGACGCCGGGACGACGTTGCCGCGGTCGCAGCTCGACGAAGCCGCCAGACCGTGATGCCGACCTCGCGCACGACGATGATCGACGGTGACCCACCAGGGCAGCTCGCCGAGGATCGACAGGCACACGAGCGCGCCGCTCGTGAGCAGCTTGTCGGCGATCGGGTCGAGGATCTTGCCGAGGTCGGTCACGAGTCCGCGCGAGCGGGCGATCTGGCCGTCGACCCAGTCGGTCGAGATCGCGACGATGAACAGGGCCGCCGCCGCCCAGCGCAGCCAGCCGTCGTCGCCGCCGTCGGCGAGCAGCATCCAGAAGAAGACCGGCGCGAGCAGGATGCGCACGACCGTGATCGCGTTGGGGAGGTTCCAGTTCGCCGAGCGCGCCGGGCTGCCGGCGGAGGAGGTCATGTCCCAAGGATAACGGCGCGGGGCTCAGTCGCGGCCGGTGAGCCCCCACGCGTCCTCGTCGGACTCGGCCTCGACCTCGGCGAAGCCCCTCGGGGAGCGCGCCCGATGGGGTCGTCGTAGCGTGGATCGGGCGCACCGGCCGGGTCCTCGCCGCCGCGGAGCCGCGCGAGCACGCCGGGGAGCTGCTCGGCGGTCACGAGCACGTCGCGCGCCTTCGAGCCCTCGGACGGGCCGACGATCTCGCGGGACTCGAGCAGGTCCATGAGGCGGCCGGCCTTGGCGAAGCCCGACGCGGAGCTTGCGCTGCAGCATCGACGTCGAGCCGAACTGCGTCGACACGACGAGCTCGGCGGCGGCGAGCAGCAGCTCGAGGTCGTCGCCGATGTCGGCGTCGATCTCCTTCTTCTCGACGGCGGCCGCGACATCCTGCCGGTACTCGGGCCGGGCCTGCCGGGTGACGTGCTTGACGACCTTCTCGATCTCGGCCTCGCTCACCCACGCGCCCTGCACGCGGATCGGCTTCGACGCGCCCATCGGCAGGAAGAGGCCGTCGCCCTGGCCGATGAGCTTGTCGGCGCCGGGCTGGTCGAGGATGACGCGCGAGTCGGTGACGCTCGTGACGGCGAACGCGAGCCGGCTCGGCACGTTCGCCTTGATGAGGCCCGTGACGACGTCGACGCGAGGGGCGCTGCGTCGCGAGCACGAGGTGGATGCCCGACGCCCGCGCCAGCTGGGTGATGCGCACGATCGAGTCCTCGACGTCGCGCGGCGCGACCATCATGAGGTCGGCGAGCTCGTCGACCACCACGAGCAGGTAGGGGTAGGGCTTGAGCCTGCGCTCGCTGCCCGCGGGCAGCACGATCTCGTCGTTCACCACGGCCCTGTTGAAGTCGTCGATGTGGCGGAAGCCGAACGACGCGAGGTCGTCGTACCGCATGTCCATCTCCTTGACGACCCACTGCAGCGCCTCGGCGGCCTTCTTGGGGTTCGTGATGATGGGCGTGATGAGGTGCGGCACCCCCGCGTACGGCGCGAGCTCGACGCGCTTCGGGTCGATGAGCACCATGCGCACGTCGGCCGGCTTCGCCCGCATCAGCAGCGAGGTGATCATCGAGTTCACGAAGCTCGACTTGCCCGAGCCGGTCGACCCTGCGACGAGCAGGTGAGGCATCTTGGCGAGGTTCGCCACGACATAGCCGCCGCCGACGTCCTTGCCGACGCCGATGGTCATCGGATGCTTCGCATTCGCCGCCGCCCCGGAGCGCAGCACGTCGCCGAGCGTGACGATCTCGCGGTCGGCGTTCGGGATCTCGACGCCGATCGCGCTCTTGCCCGGGATCGGCGAGAGGATGCGCACCTCGTTGGAGGCCACCGCGTACGACAGGTTCTTCGACAGCGCGGTGACCCGCTCGACCTTCACGCCCGGGCCGAGCTCGATCTCGTATTGGGTGACAGTGGGGCCGCGGGAGAAGCCCGTGACCTTCGCGTCGACCTGGAACTGGTCGAGCACGCCCGTGATCTGACGCACGACCTCGTCGTTCGCTGCAGAGCGCGACTTCGCGGGGGCGCCGGCGGCGAGCGTCGACGCGGCGGGGAGATGATAGGGACGCACGGGCTCCGGTGCCTGCGGCCGGTCGCCCGACCCTGCCTCGGAGGATGCCCCCGGTCCGGTGTCGCCGTCGGCCGTCTGGTCGAAGATGGCGAGCACGTCGGTCGCATCGGGATCGCCCCTCAGGCCGGTGCCGCCCCGAGGCACGTCCCCGGTGAACCGCTGCAGCGCGGATTCGGCGCGCTCGAGGTCGCCGAGCACCTCGTTGCCGTACGAGCCGGCGCCGCCGACGCCCTCGATGGGCGACTCGAAGCTGCCCGCCGCCGAGCCGGGTCCGAAGACCTCGGTGATGCCGTCGACGCCGCTGGCCTCGAACGCCGGGTCCTCTTCGCGGTTGGAGTCGTTGCGGCGCCACCATGGCAGGAGGCCGGGGCGCGCCGACCCGTCGTCGTCGAGCGCGTCGATGCCGTCGAGTTCGGTCTGCGCGGTCCGCTCGCCCCTGCGCCGCGATCGCTTCTCGCCATCGGGCCGCTCGGGCCGCTCCTCGGGCTCGGGCGCACCGAAGAGCCAGATGTAGAACTCGCGGAGCCGTGCCGGGATGCGCGTGGGGGGCGTCTTGGTGATGATGAGCAGCGACAGCCCGAGCAGCACGACGATGACGGCGACTGCCCCCGGCTCCGTGATGAGCAGGCTGAGCGGCTGCGCGAGCATCCAACCGAGGATGCCGCCGGCTCGGGCCAGCACGGCCATGCCATCGCGCGGTTCGGGCCGGCCGCCGAAGAGATGGCAGAGGCTGGACACGGTCAGGAGCAGGAGACCGACGCCGATGCCGATGCGGGTGTTGTCGTGCACCGAGCTGGGGTGCCGGAACAACCACACGGCGAAGAGCAGCATGATGACGGGCAGGGCGAACGCGACCCGCCCGAACAGTCCGCCGAACGTCCACGAGTCCATCGCCTGGGCGATCGGATCGTTGATGAAGAACCACTCGACGACCGCCCCGGAGATCGCGAGCAGGACGATGAAGAACGGCAGCCCGTCGCGGCGCTCCTCCTTCGCGAGCGTCTCTGGGCCGAGGGCGCGCGCCGCGCCGCCCATCAGGTGCGCGAGCCCCATCCAGGCGCGCACGAACAGGCCCGGCCGGTCGGGGGTCGCGGGCTTGGCCGCCTTGGCGCCGGCGCGGGTACTCGCCGCAGGGAGCTTCTTGGTGGGGGCCGTCTTGGAGCTCGAGGCTCGGGCGGGCGCGCGGGAGGCACGCCCGTTCGACCTGGTGCTCGCAGCCATGCACACCACGTTACGGCCGACCGGGGATGCTCGCCATCAGGACGCCGCGAGTGTCCGCGATCTCAGCCGAGCACTCGCACCATGGTGTCGCGCCCGCCCCGCGTCTCGACCACGGCGAACCCCTCGGAGCGGTAGAGCGAGCGCGCGAAGTTGTCGTGCTCCACGCTCAGCGTGATCCGCGCGAATCCCGCCGCGCGCGCGGCATCCGTGAGGGCCCGCATGAGCGCACGGCCGACGCCCTGCGCGCGCCAGAGCGGACGGACGCCGATGATGAGCTCGGGCACACCGGTCGCCACGAAGCCGTTCGCCGGGGCGTCCTCGCCGAAGAGGCGATACCACGCCGCGCCGATGGGCTTCGCGGCGTCGAGCGCGACGACGCCCGCGTCGGCGGGGCGCTGCCACCCCGCGATGTAGCCACGGTGGACGGGATCGGCGAGCACCATCGGCCTCGGCCGGGTCGCTCCGGCCCGCCAGTTCGCCGCCTCGACCACCATGTCGGCGAGGAAGGCGCCGTCGCTCGGGATGGCCGGGCGGATCACGAAGTCCGCCATGCGCGGATGTTACGCCCGGCGTGTTGCAGCGGTGTTTCCGCTACGCCTCGATGACGACCGGGACGAGCATCGGGCGCCGGCGGAGCCGGCGGTTCACCCAGGTGCCCACCGTGCGGCGAACCACCTGCTGCAGCGCGTGCTGGTCCCGAATGCCGTTCTGCGCCGCCTCGACGAGTGCCGCGGAGATCCTCGGCTTGACCTCCTCGAAGACCGCGTCGTCCTCGGCGAAGCCGCGCGCGTGGATCTCGGGACCCACGATCATGCGGCCCGTCGACGCGTCGACGACGATGATCACCGAGATGAACCCCTCCTCGCCGAGGGTGCGACGGTCCTTCAGGTCGGCCTCGGTGATCTCGCCGACTGTGGAGCCGTCGACGTAGACGAAGCCGAGGTCGAGCTGGCCGGCCTTCCGGACACGCCCGTCGCGCAGGTCGTACACCGTGCCGTTCTGGCCGATGAACGTGTTCGCTTCGGGGATGCCGGTGTCGCGGGCGAGCTGGGCGTTGGCGAACAGGTGCCGGTACTCGCCGTGGATCGGCAGCACGTTCTTCGGCTTCACGATGTTGTAGGCGTAGAGCAACTCCCCCGCCGCCGCGTGGCCCGAGACGTGCACCCTCGCGTTGCCCTTGTGCACCACGTTGGCGCCGAGCTTCGTGAGGCCGTCGATGACGCGGTAGACGGCGTTCTCGTTGCCGGGGATGAGGCTGGACGCGAGGATCACGGTGTCGCCCTCGCCGACCTCGATCTCGTGCTCGCGGTTGGCCATGCGCGAGAGCACGGCCATCGGCTCCCCCTGGGAGCCCGTCGACATGTAGACGATGCGGTCGTCGGGGATGTCCCCGGCCTTCTTGTAGTCGATGAGTACACCCTCGGGGACCTTGAGGTAACCGAGGTCGGCGGCGATCGTCATGTTGCGCACCATGCTGCGGCCGAGCAGCGCGACGCGGCGCCCGTCGAAGGCGGCGGAGTCGAGCACCTGCTGCACGCGGTGCACGTGGCTCGAGAAGCTC
The DNA here is from genome assembly GCA_963764435.1 of uncultured Actinomycetota bacterium. Classification (GTDB taxonomy): domain Bacteria; phylum Actinomycetota; class Actinomycetes; order Actinomycetales; family Microbacteriaceae; genus Agromyces. The sequence continues at coordinate 1,057,260 of CAVXSL010000001.1, forward strand.
GCGACGATCACCCGGCGCGGCGAGCGCGCGATGATCTCGTCGAGCACGGGGCCGATCGAGCGTTCGAGCGGCGTGAAGCCCGGGACATCCGCGTTCGTGGAGTCGACCATGAAGAGGTCGACGCCCTCCTCGCCGAGGCGCGCGAAGTCTCGCAGGTCGGTGAGGCGGCCGTCGAGGGGCAGCTGGTCCATCTTGAAGTCGCCCGTCGCCAGCACGGTGCCCGCGCGGGTCTTGATGGCCACGGCGAGCGCGTCGGGGATGGAGTGGTTCACCGCGACGAACTCGAGGTCGAACGGCCCGATCTTCTCCTTCTGGCCCTCGTTGACCGTGAGGGTGTAGGGCTGGATGCGGTGCTCCTTGAGCTTCGCCTCGACGAGCGCGAGCGTGAGCGTCGAGCCGATGAGCGGGATGTCGGCGCGCAGGCGCAGCAGGTAGGGCACGGCGCCGATGTGGTCCTCGTGACCGTGCGTGAGCACGACGCCGACGATGTCGTCGAGCCGCTCGCGCAGGAAGCCGAAGTCGGGCAGGATCAGGTCGACGCCCGGCTGGTGCTCCTCGGGGAACAGCACGCCGCAGTCGACGATGAGGATCTTGCCGTCGATCTCGTAGCTGGTCATGTTGCGGCCGACCTCGCCGAGGCCGCCGATGGGGATGATGCGGAGCGTCCCGGCTTCGAGCGGTGCGGGTTCGATGACGACGTCGGGCATGTGCCCTCCTTACGTTGCGGTGTGCGGTTTCGTGCGGCCGTTCCGGCGGATGCCTCGGCGCGCGTTTCAGCGTGTGGTGCCCGCGACCTTCGGCAGCGCGCCACCGGCGGCGGCGTTGCGGTCGGGGCGGAAGTTGTGGAAGTCGGCGCCGGGGATGCCCTCGACGAGGTCGATCTCGTCTTCGATGGCGGCGGCCTCCCACTCTTCGGGGCCGACGAGCGGCAGGCGCACGCGCGGGCTCCCGATGCGGCCGAGGCCGTGCAGGATGTACTTCGCCGCGACGGTGCCGGGCACGTGCGTCATGACGGCGCGCACGAGCGGCTCGAGCTGGCGGTGCGCCGCGGTGGCGGCATGCCAGGTCGCCACGGTTCACGGCGTCCACCATCGTGCGGTACGGCGCGGGCGCGATGTTCGCGGTGACGCCGATGAGCCCGGTGGCGCCGATGGCGAGCTGCGGCAGCACGTTGGCGTCGTCGCCCGAGAAGTACATGAGGTCGGTCTGGTTCAGCACCCGGCTCACCTCGGAGAAGTCGCCCTTGGCGTCCTTGACGGCGAGGATGTTGGGATGCTTCGCGAGGCGCAGGATCGTCTCGTACCTGATCGGCACGCCCGTGCGCCCGGGGATGTCGTAGAGGATCACGGGCAGGTCCGTGGCATCCGCCACCATGCGGAAGTGCGTGAGGATGCCGGCCTGCGTGGGCTTGTTGTAGTACGGCGTGACGATCATGATGCCGTCGGCGCCCGCCTGCTCGGAGTGCCGGTAGAGCTCGATCGCGTGCGCGGTCTCGTTCGAGCCGCCCCCCGTGATGACCTTCGCGCGCCCCGCGGCGACATCCTTGCCCACCTCGACGAGGCGGATCTTCTCGGGGTCGGTGAGCGTCGACGTCTCGCCCGTGGTTCCGGTGACGACGATGCCGTCGGCGCCGGCGGTGATGACGTCGTCCATGTGCTGCTCGACCCCCGGCCAGTCGACCTCGCCATCGCCGGTCATCGGCGTGACGAGCGCGACGAGCACCTGTCCGAAGGGGTTTTCCTGAGCCACGCCGTCAAGGCTATCGTCCCGCCCGCCCGCACCGCTCCCACTGCCGCCGGGCGGCCTCGAGGTCGACGACGGCCCGATTGCCGCTCGACGGACGTCGGGGCCAGTGCACCTTCACGCTCCCCCGCCAACCCAGTGGCTCCCGCACCACCCCGTTCGCGGGCATCTCGACGTGCAGGATGCCATGGTCGTCGACGGGCTCGCCATGGAAGCTGAGCGCACTCGCACACGCCACCCGCCCGCCGATGCTGCACGCCCGTATCGCGTCGGCGTGCGTGTTCGGCAGCGCATACCAGGCCTGACGTACTCGGATCAGCCGGCCGTGCGCGACCAGGATGCGAACGGCCTCGTCGTCGAGACCCATTCGCCGCAGGTCGGATCTGCGCGCGACCCCGCCGAGGACCGCCGTCTCCCGCTCGAATCTCACCGTCCGAGTCTGCCGACCGGCGACCTCCGGCGACCGGGCAGAGCTCGCCCCCGTGCGAACTCGATGTCCTGCGTCGCCTGTACAGGAGGACTGCACGATGACCGCGAAGCAGGATGCAGGTTCGACGACCCCGAACGCACCGACCGCACCAGCGACTCCTGAAACGAAGGACACGCATCGGCGACGCCTGCGCGACGACGAGCACCAGCGACTCCTGAAACCAAGGACACGCATCGGCGACGCCTGCGCGACGACGAGCACCAGCGACTCCTGAAACCAAGGACACGCATCGGCGACGCCTGCGCGACGACGAGCACCAGCGACTCCTGAAACCAAGGACGGGAATGCAACGCGGGGCATGTCCTTGTTTTCAGGAGTCGCACAGACCGGAAGCTCATCGCGAGCCGAGGAGCCAGCGGGTCGGGTCAGCGCTCGAGGGTGAGGAAGCGGTAGCGGATGCCGCCGCCGGAGGTGTGCCATCCGTCGGGTGGGTCGATGGCCACAACGTGCCAGTCGGGGGTGCGAGCGGGCGCGAACGTGTCGCCGTCGACGTCGATGTCGAGCTCGGTGATGACGAGGCGGCGGGCGGCGCCGATCGTGCGGGCGAACAGCTCGGCGCCGCCAACGATCCAGATCCACTCGTGCGCATCGCCGAGCGCAAGCTCCAAGGCTTCGTCGACCGACGACGCGCGCAACGCGCCGGTGGAGATCGAACCCCGGCCAAACCGGATTCCGGGTCACGACGATGTTCAGCCGCCCGGGCAGTGGGCGGAACCGCTGCGGCAGGGAGTCCCACGTGCGGCGGCCCATGACGACCGGCTCGCCCTCGGTGGTGCGCTTGAAGTGCGCGAGGTCCTCGGGCACGTGCCAGGGCATGCCGCCACCGGCGCCGATCACTCCACCGTGCGCCTCGGCCCAGATCAGGCCGATGCGCGGCTCGGTCGCGGCCGCGGGCGGCCGCGCCGCGGCATCCGCACCGCTCGTCATACTGCGACGGCGGCGCGGATCGCCGGGTGGTGCTGATAACCCTCGACGACGAAGTCGTCGTACTCGTAGTCGAAGATCGAGTCGGGCGTGCGCGCGAAGCGCAGCGTGGGCGGCGGGAACGGGTCGCGCGAGAGCTGCTCCGTCACCTGCTCGAGGTGGTTGTCGTAGATGTGGCAGTCGCCGCCCGTCCACACGAAGTCGCCGACCTCGAGCCCGGTCTGCTGGGCCACCATGTGGGTGAGCAGCGCGTACGAGGCGATGTTGAAGGGCACCCCGAGGAACAGGTCGGCGCTGCGCTGGTAGAGCTGGCACGAGAGCCGGCCGTCGGCCACGTAGAACTGGAACAGGGCGTGGCAGGGCGCGAGGGCCATGTCGGGGAGGTCGGCCGGATTCCACGCCGAGACGATGAGCCGGCGCGAATCGGGGTTCGCGCGGATCTCGTCGACCAGCCAGGCGATCTGGTCGATGGTCTCGCCGGACGGGGTCGGCCACGAGCGCCACTGCACGCCGTAGACGGGACCGAGCTCGCCCGCGGCATCCGCCCACTCGTCCCAGATGGTGACGCCGTGCTGCCGCAGCCAGCCGACGTTCGACTCGCCGCGCAGGAACCACAGCAGTTCGTAGGCGACGGACTTGAAGTGCACGCGCTTGGTCGTGACGAGCGGGAAGCCCTGCGCCAGGTCGAAGCGCAACTGCCGGCCGAACACGCTGCGTGTGCCGGTGCCCGTGCGGTCCTGCTTGTGCGTGCCGTGCTCGAGCACGTCGCGCAGGAGGTCTTCGTAGGGCGTCGGGATCGTCTCGGCCATCGCATCGATGCTAACCCCGGCAGTCGGCGGACGGTCCGAATCGGCGGGCGCGTCATCCGCCGTCACATCGGGCCTGCGGATGCGGCGTCGGCGTAGCATCCCGACATGGACTGGCTGCCCGCGCTCGTCGCGGCCGTCGCGCTTCCTTCCGCGGCGGCCGCGATCGGCTTCGCGTGGAAGGCCCGCACCGGCCGCGTGCGTTCGGCGCACGACGACGGGGCCACGCGCGACCTCGGCCTCGCGCCCGAAGCGTTCGGCGCCTCGGCGACGCTCGTGCAGTTCTCGACCGAGTACTGCAGCCGCTGCCCCGCGACGGCGCGACGGCTCGCCTCGATCGCGCACGACTACTCCGGCGTGCGGCACGTCGAGGTCGACCTGACCCACCGACCCGAGGTGGCCGACCGATTCCACGTGCTGCAGACGCCCACCACGCTCATCCTCGATGCGCACGGCGCCATGACCGCGCGCATCGCCGGAGTGCCCCGCTCGGACGACGTGCGCGCCCGCCTCGACGAACTCACCGGGAGGTCCCGTGTCCCATCCTGAACCTGCGGGCATCGACCCCCGCGGTCCGCGCTTCACCGCCGGCATCACGGCCGTGCTGCTCCTGGTCGTCGCCGTGCTCGGATTCGGCGGCGCCGCCCTCGCCGCCTGGGTGCTGCTCGCGGCGCTCACCGCGCTGTTCGCGTGGGGTGCGTTCGCCGGTGTGCGCCGGCATCCGTTCGGCCTCGTCTTCAAGCGATTCGTGCGGCCGCGCCTCTCGCCGTCCGAAGAGCTCGAGGACCCGCGACCCCCGACTTTCGCGCAGGGCGTCGGGTTCGCAGTGACCCTCGTCGGCGTCGTGCTCGGGGCGGCGGGCCTGCCGCTGGCGATCCCGATCGCGGCGTCGTTCGCGTTCATCGCGGCGTTCCTGAACGCGGTGTTCGGCTACTGCCTCGGTTGCCAGATGTACATCCTGCTGGTGCGCGCACGAGTCATCCCCAGGACCTGACGACGCCCGTATCCCGAGGGCTAGGCTGGGATCCCGGCTCGAGGAGGACGAACATATGGCACTCACGTCAGAAGCGACGACCATCTGGAAGGGCACGCTGTTCGAGGGATCGGGCGACGTCACCCTGGATTCGTCAGGGCTCGCGACCTTCGGGGTGAACTGGGACGCGCGCGCGGCGGGCGTGGCCAATACGACGAATCCCGAGGAACTTCTCGCCGCCGCGCATTCGGCGTGCTTCTGCATGGCGCTCTCGCTCGCGCTCGCGCAGGCCGGCCACCCGGCCGAGAGCATCCAGACCACGGCGGCCGTGACGTTCGAGGCCGGGCGGGGCGTGCTCGGCAGCCACCTGCTCGTGAGCGCGCGCGTCCCCGGTATCACCGAGGAGGAGTTCGAGCGCTTCGCCGACGACGCCAAAGACAACTGCCCGATCTCGCAGGCGATCTCCATCCCGATCACGATCGAGGCCGAGCTCGCCTGACGTGCGCGAGCACATGACCGTGGAGTCCGCGCTCGACGCGATGCTCAGCGCTCCGCGCGCTCGAGCGTGATCGCGCGCCGTACGGCGCTCCGCGCCCGACGACGGTCGCCGGCCGAGTCGTAGGCGAGCCCGAGGCGCAGCCACGCGCGCCAGGAGTCGGGTTGGGCCTCGGCCGCCTCACGGAAGGCCGGGAACGCGGCATCCGCGGATGCCCGCTCGGCGCGTCCGCTCGGGGTCGTCTCGATGCCGAGGTCGAGGCCGTCCTCCTGCTCGAGCCGGCGCATGAGCGCCTGGGACCGTACGCCGAATGAGACCTCGCGCCAGAGCGCCCACGCCGCGATGACCGGCAGCACGAGCAGGGCGATGCCGATGCCCACGGCAACGGATTCCCCGGTCGCGATGAACTGCACCGCCCGCCAGCCGACCAGCGCGAGGTAGAGCGCGAGCAGCACCGCCATGATGATGGCGCCCGCCCGGGTCGTCACGACGAGCCCGGGAGCCCGAGGTCGAGCAGGGCGTCGAGCCCGACGATGACGCCCGTGGCCGACGGCGCGCGACGGAGCGCGAGGAGGATGCCCTGTTCGTAGGCCGAAGACGACACGGTGGAGTGCGCGATGGTGATCGTCTCCCCCTCGCCGCCGAGGATGACGCGCTGCTCGGCGAGCACACCCGAGATCCGCAGGCTGTGCACGGGCACTCCCGACACGAGCTGGCCGCGCGCCCGCTGGTCGGTATGCGGTGCGGCAATCGGCCCGACCGCGGCGCGCGCTTCGCCGATGAGCTCCGCGGTACGCACCGCGGTCCCCGACGGCGAGTCGACCTTGCCGGCGTGGTGGGCCTCGACGATCTCGATGGAGTCGAAGAAGCGTGCCGCGCTCGCCGCGAACGCCGTGCCGAGCACGCTGCCGATCGAGAAATTGGGGATGAACAGCACCGCCCCGGCATCCTCATGGCCGCGGACGAACCGGGCGATCTCCGCGATGCGGTCGCTCGACCAGCCCGAGGTGCCGACGACGATCGGGATGCCGGCGCCCGTGGCGAACTCGACGATGCCCGCGCTGGCGGCGGGGTGCGTGACGTCGAGCGCGACGTCGGCGCCGAGCATCTCGTCGAGCTCGGAGCGCGAGTCGAGGGCCGCGTGCAGTTCGAGGTCGTCGGATGCCTCGATGAGCCCGATCGCCAAGCGCCCCATCCTGCCCGTGGCCCCGGCCACGGCCACCCGTATCGTCACGGCTTCACCCTAGCAAGCGCGCGCACGCCGCCCGGCCCGCCCGGCGGCGCCGCCCGTAGGCTGGGACCATGCGGTTCCGAGCGGTCGACGTCACGGGCGCGGAGGCGCTCGCACTGTTGGACGCGTACTTCGCCGAACGCGCAGCAGGGTTCCCGCGGGAGCAGGGCGAGTATCGCCCGACCTACCCGAGCGCCGAGCAGTTCACGCCGCCCGCCGGCGTGTTCCTCGTGGTCGAGGACGACGGCGAGGTCGTCGGCTGCGGTGGTGTGCGGCGCATCCAGCGACGTCCCGACACGAACGAGGTGCGCTTCGAGGTGAAGCACCTGTGGCTCGCCCCCGCCGCCCGCGGTCGGGGTGCCGGGCGCCGCCTCCTCGACGAGCTCGAGCGGCGTGCGGTCGCCCTCGGGGCGCAGGAACTCGTGCTCGACACGAATGCGAGCCTTGAAGCCGCCGGCGGCCTCTACCGGTCGACCGGGTACGTGGGCATCGAGCCGTACAACGCGAACCCGAACGCGACGCACTGGTACGGCAAGCGCGTCGGCTGAACCCCGCCGCTCGGCCATGATCGGCGGCTCGCGGTCAGAGGGAGTACTGCTCGGGCAGCCCCGTGCGCAGCTCGGCCGGCAGGTGGGCGAGGTCGTTGTGGACGAGCAGGCTCCACGGGCGCCCCGACTTCTGGGTGAGCACCGTGAGCCCGCAGTTGGCTTGGTTGATCGTCATCCATCGCCACTCGGGCGCGCCGAGCACCTCTCGCACGAGCCAGCCGATCACGAAGTTGTGGGTGATGAGCAGGTCGTGGCGGTCTTCGCGGTGCGCTCGCAGGAACTCCGCCGCCGCGTCGGCCATCTGTGCTCTGCCGGCCTCGATCTCGGCCTCGGTCACGGAGCCGAAGAAGGGGTGATAGACCTTGGGGGTCTCGGACGCCGGTCCCGACGGGATGCAGTCGAACAGCAGGGCCGAGGGCTCGGGCTTCAGCGCCGGCATCCTCGACGCGATGATCTCCGCTGTCTCGGTCGCACGCTCGAGCGGCGAGTGCCATGCATTGTCGAACGGCACGCCCCCGAGACGTTCGCCGAGGAGCTCCGCCTGACGCCGGCCTCGCGGCGAGAGCGGTCCGTCGAGCAAGCCGTGTTCGGCGTCGAGCTGCTCGCCGTGCCGGACCAGGTAGAGGTGATGGGCCACGGTCCTGCTCTCCTGTACTGCGTCGATCGGTGCCGGCGTCAGGCGACGTCGGTGCTCGGTGCGATCTCGTCGATCACGCCACGGAATGCCGTCCCATCGGTGGCGCCTACGGCCACCAGCGAGAACGGGCGGGAGGCGAGATCCGCCGCCAGCGCCCGCACCTCGTCGATGCCGACGAGCGCGATGCGTCGGAGGGCCTCGTCGAGGTCGACGAACTCGCCGAGGGTGAGCTCGGCTCGGCCGAGCCGCGACATCCGCGTGTCGGAGTCCTCGAGGGCGAGCGCCGACGCCCCGCCGAGCTGGCCGGCGGCGCGGCGCAACTCGTCGGCGGTGACGCCGTGCTCCGCGACCCGCTCGAGCTCGGTGCGCATGAGGGCGGCGACGGTGCCCGCCTTCGCCGGGGCGCAACCCGCGTACATGCCGAAGAGGCCGGCGTCGGAGTACGCGGGCGCGAACGAGTACACCGAGTACGCGAGGCCGCGGCGCTCGCGCACCTGCTGGAACAGCCGCGAGGACATCCCGGTGCCGAAGATCGCGTTGAGCACGCTCATCGTGGAGCGGCGTTCATCGGTGGCGACGAGGCCGGGCACGCCGAGCAGCAGGTTCACCTGCTCGGTCGGACGTTGCACCACCGTGAGGGGGATGCCCGGTGCGAGCGGCGCGGGCGCAGTCTGGCGCCGGTCGACGGGCTCACTCTCGGCCGCGAGGTCCCAGCCGTGGCGCGTGAGGGCGACCTCGAGCGCGGCAACGAGGAGGTCGTGGTCGACGGCGCCCGCCACGGTCACGACGAGATCCTGCGGCCGGTAGTTCGCCCGATAGTGCTCCCACACCGCGGCTCGGGTGGCGGCGCGGATCGTCTCGGGGCTGCCGCCGATGGGCCGCCCGAGGGGATGCGTACCGAGGACCGACTCGAAGAAGCGCTCGTTCGCGACGTCAGCCGGGTCGTCGCCCGCCATCGAGAGCTCCTCGAGGATGACGCCGCGCTCGTTGTCGAACTCGACCGGGTCGAGCAGGGACGATGTGAACATGTCGGCGAGCACCTCCACCGCCATCGGAAGGTCGCGGTCCTGCACCTTCGCGTAGTAGCACGTGTACTCCTTCGCCGTCAGCGCGTTGTTCTCACCGCCGACGGCATCGAACGAGATCGCGATGTCGAGCGCCGTGCGCTCGGCCGTGCCCTTGAAGAGGAGGTGCTCGAGGAAGTGCGTCGACCCGTAGGTGGCCGGGTGCGCGGCATCCCCACGGTGCTCGTCGCGGGAGCCTACGGCGACCCAGAATCCGATGGTGACGCTGCGACTGCCCGGCACCTGTTCGCTGAGCACCCGAACACCCGATGGGAGCACGCTGCGCCGCACCCTGGCGTCGCCTGCCGCCGTGAACGAGAGTTCGGTCTTGCCGAGTGGGAGGTCGACGGCGCCGTTCATCCCGTCCAGCCTATGCCACGCCCGACTCGAGCGCGCGGACCGGCAGGGCGCGCCGGAACGGGCAGCGTCGCGTCGCGGGTCGCCGCTCAGGCAGAGGCGCGGTCGAGCTCCACGAGCTCCGACCGGCTGAGCTCCACGGATGCCGCGGCGATGAGCGCCTCCACCTGCTCGGGTCGCGTGGCACTCGCGACCGGTGCGGCGACCGTGGGCTTCGCGAGGAGCCAGGCGAGCGAGATGGTCGCGGGCTGCACGCCGTGTGCGAACGCGACGCCGTCGACCGCAGCGAGCACCCTTCGCCCGCGGCGGCCGAGGTGCTCGGCCAGGCGTCGTCCGCGCGCGTCGCGGCGAACCTCGGAGCGCCGCCGGACCTGTCCGCCGAGGAAGCCGTTCGCAAGCGCGAAGTACGGCATCACGGCGAGCCCCTGTGCGCGTGCGACGAGCTCGGTGGATCCCTCGAACGGACGCCGCTGCATCAGGTTGTACGTGGTCGTGAGCATCTCCATGCGCGGCAGCCCGTCGGCGGCGAGCACGCGCGCCTCCATGAGCCGCTCCGGCGAGAAGTCGGAGGCGCCGATGGCGAGCACCTTTCCTTCGGTGATCAGCGCATCGACCGCGCCGAGGCTCTCCTCGAGCGGCACACGGGGATCGTCGCCGTGGAAGTACAGCACCTCGACGCGGTCGGTGCCGAGCCGCGCCAGCGAGTCGTCCACCGCCGCGCGGATGTCGACGGGCGCGAGGCCCTGGTGTCGGGAGTGGCGTCCGACCTTGGTCATCACGTGCATCCGGTCGCGCGTGCGCCGCGATCGCATCCACTCGCCGATGATGGTCTCGCTGCGTCCGTCCGCGAAGCCGTCGGACGTGTCGAGGAGGTCCCCGCCGATTCCGGCGAAGCGGTCGAGCACGGCGAACGCGTCGTCGGATCCGAGCGTCCACCCGAAGGTGCTGCCGCCGAGCGCGAGCGGATGCGCCGCGATGCCGGTTTCGCCGAGCGTGGTGCGCATCGGCACCATGATCGGTCCCGACATCGTGTTCGACTCGACCGTCTCGACGCGCACCGCGGGCGCGGGCGAGGTGATCGCCGCGTCGTCCATTGCGGTCGCCGTCGCCGTCGCGGCGGCCGCCGCCCATGATGCCTCGTCGGCGTTCGCCCCCGTCACGCTCGCGTCATGGGCCTGATACCTGTGCCGTCGTGCCACGCGCTCCTCCTCCCCAGGATTGATTCCGACGATACGCCCTCGAAGGTACGTGTACCCCAGATGGCGAGGTGAACTGTTATGGAATCGTGTGCACTCATGGGGTGCTTGTCCCCCGAATGAGGCAGGAGGACCGGGTGATATACCCCCTCGTCGGGGGACGTGACCTTGCCACGCACTGAACGTACGTTTAGGATAATGAACATGCGTTCAGTCCCAGCCGAGGATGCCACCGCGTCGTCGCGGATCCGCGACGCGGCCATCGCTCGTTTCGGCGCGCAGGGGTACGACCGCACGAGCGTCCGGCAGATCGCCGCCGACGCCGGCGTCAGCGCGGCACTCGTGATCCATCACTTCGGCTCCAAGGAGGAACTGCGGCGCGCCTGCGACGAGTGGCTGGTGAACCGACTCATCGGTGAGAAGTCGCGTGCATCCGCTTCCGAGGTGGCGGCCACGATCGGGGAGTGGCTCGACGACCCCGAGCAGTTCCGGGCCTACATCGACTACTTCGCAACGATGCTCGCCGACGGCAGCGAGGGCGGCAACCTGCTGTTCGACCGCCTCGTGCGCGACACCGCGGCGATGCTCGAGGCCGGCGTGGCCGACGGGTCGATGCGCGAGAGCTCCGACCCCGAGATGCGCGCCCTGCTCATCACCGTCTACGGACTCGCGCCGCTGCTGCTGCGCGACCAGCTGGCGCGCGCGATGGGCACCCCGTTCGGGAGCGCGGCGGCGATCCGGCGGATGACCCTGCCGACGCTCGAGCTCTACACGTACGGGCTCTACTCCGACTCGCGCATGCTCGACGCCGCCCACGAGGCGCTCCGCGGCGTTCCCTCGACGGGCGGCGAACCACGCTCCGACAAGGGACCCGGTAAGCCTCACCAGGACCCCGATCCCCCGGGCCACGGGCGAGACGGCAACCCCTGACGGCCGCCGCGCCGCGGCATCCGTCGCCTATTCGACCTGGAAGGAACGGAATGACCCAATTCACCGCCGCCGTCTCGACGCGCGGCCTCACCAAGCGCTACGGGGCGACCACCGCCCTGCACGGCATCGACCTCGAGATCCCGCGCGGGTTGGTGTACGGGGTGATCGGCCCGAACGGCGCCGGCAAGACGACCACCATGCGGCTGCTCCTCGACATCATCCGTCCCACCGCGGGCGAGCTCAGCGTGCTCGGGGAATCGCCACGCGCGGGCAAGGCGGCGCTGAGGCGTCGAATCGGCTACCTGCCGGGCGAGCTGCACCTCGAGAGCCGGATACGTGGACGTGAGCTGCTCGGCCACTATGCCGAGATCTCGGGGCCGGTGCGGCCGGGTGCGGCCGCCGCCCTCGCGGACCGGCTCGGGCTCGACCTCTCGAGGCCCGTGCGCAGCCTCTCCAAGGGCAACAAGCAGAAACTCGGCCTCATCCAGGCGTTCCAGCACGAACCCGAGCTGCTCGTGCTCGACGAGCCGACGAGCGGGCTGGACCCGCTCGTGCAGCAGCAGTTCCATGGGATGCTGCGCGAGGCGAAGGCGGCCGGGCAGACGGTCTTCCTGAGCTCGCACGTGCTGAGCGAGGTGCAGCAGACAGCCGACCACATCGCGATCCTGCGTGAGGGCGAGATCGTCATGCAGTCGAGCGTCGCCGAGCTGCGCGAAGCGGCGCTGCGGCACGTGCGCGTGGTCGTCGAGGAGTCGGAGGCCGGCAATGCGCGAGCGGCGCTCGAGCGGGTCGCCGGCTTGGGCGAGCTCGCCGTCGAGCCGGAGCGCCCCGGCGTGGTGGCCCTCACCGGGTCGCTGGACGCGCACGTCGACGCGTTCGTGAAGGCGGTCGCGACCCTCAGCGTGATCGATCTCACGATCGAGGAACCCGACCTCGAGGACGCCGTGCTCGGCTTCTACGGCACCGAGGAGGAGCGATGAGGCGCGCCCTCCCGCTGTTCCGCCGAAGCCTCGCCGACGGCTGGCGGGGACTGCTCGGGTGGAGCGCGGGTATCGTCGCCGTCCTGGCGGTCTACCTGCCGATCTACCCGTCGTTCGGCGGGAACGGGCAGCTGGAGGAGATGATCGGCAGCCTGCCGCCCGAGCTCGTGAACACCCTCGGCTATGAGCAGATCGCCACGGGCTCGGGGTACGTGCAGGCCACCTTCTTCGGCCTCATCGGCTTCGTGCTCATCACCATCGCCGCAGTCGGCTGGGGCACTGGCGCGATCGCGAGCGACGAGGAGAACGGCCAGCTCGAGCTCACGCTCGCGCACGGGGTCACGCGCGGTCAGCTCTACGCCGAGCGCACGGCCGCCGTGGCCGTGAAGCTCGCCTGGCTCGGGCTCGTCGCCGTGGTCACGGTGCTCCTGCTCGACGGTCCCAGCGAGCTCGGCATCGAGGTCGGCCCGCTGTTCGCCGCCGGCGCCGCATTCGTCGGCCTCGGGCTCCTCGCCGCGTCGGCCTCGATCGCCGTCGGCGGCATCACCGGCCGGCGCAGTTGGTCGCTCGGCGCAGGCGCGGCAGTCGCCGTGTACTCGTACGTCGTGAACGCGCTCGGCAACCAGAGCGAGGATCTCGAGTGGCTGCACGACTTCTCGCCCTACTCGTGGGCGTACGGCACCGCACCGGTCACCAACGGATGGGACTGGCAGATCTGGCTGGTGTACGGCGTCGCCGCGCTCTTCCTGCTGGTCGGCTGGCTGGTGTTCCGCCGGCGCGACATCGCGATCTGAGAGTCGGGCGGATGCTGCGGGACGACTCAGCAGCATCCGCCTGTCAGTCGCTCTCGGCGCGCCGCACGAGCGCCTCGGCCTGGCGAAGCACAGGGGCATCGACCATCTCACCGCGGAACGCGAACACTCCCCGCTCCGTCGACGCGGCGGCGAGCACGGCGCGCGCCCACTCGAGGCGGCCGGCGTCGGGGCGATAGGCCTCCCGGACGACCGGTGCCTGCGAGGGGTGGATGCACGCGGTCGCCGCGAATCCCACCGCCGCGGCGTCCTCCGCCTCCGCGCGGAGGCCCGCGAGGTCGGCGATCTCCACGTGCACGGCGTCGATCGCTGCGATGCCGTGTGCGCCCGCAGCGAGCAGCACGTTGGACCTGGCGTGCGTCGCGACATCGCGATAGCGGCCGTCGGCGCGACGGCTCGACGAGCCGCCGAGTGACGCGACCAGGTCCTCCGCCCCCCACATCAGGGCCGACACGTTGGGGATCGCGGCGACCTCTGCCGCCGCGAGCACGCCCCTCGCGGTCTCGCAGAGCGCGATGACCTCGAACCCCTCGAGATCGATGAGGTCGGCGGTGCCCTCGCACTTGGCGAGCATCACGGTGCGGAAGTCCGTCGCCGCGAGCGCGGCGAGGTCGTCGGCGAAGTGGGGGCCGCCTGCGGGGTTCACGCGCACGATCACCCGCTCGGCGTCGAGTTCGGCGCCGACGAGCGCAAGGCGCGCGGCGTGCTTCTCGTGGGGAGCGACCGCGTCCTCGAGATCGAGGATCACCGCGTCCGCCCGCTCGGCGGCCTTCGCGTATCGGTCGGGCCGGTCGGCCGGGCAGAAGAGCAGCGCGGGGCCGAATCGGAACGCCGGATGCGTCATCCGCTCGCTCCTCGACCGGCGCCGGAGCCGCCGCCGTAGCCGGAGCCGGCGTCGGCGTCGGCACGCGGCGCGCCGGCCTGCCGCTCTCCCGCTTCCCGCTGCCAGACGAGCATCGTGCGCGATGCCGTTGCGACGACGATGCCGTCCTGGTTGCGAGCGGTGTGCGCGAGCACCAGGACCCCTTGGCCAGGCCGCGACGTCGACTCGCGCTTGGACTCCACGACGCTCTCGCCGTAGAGCGTGTCGCCGACGAACACCGGGTGCGGGAAGGCCACCTCGCCGAAGCCGAGGTTCGCCACGAGCGTGCCCATGGTGAGCTGGCCGACCGACTGGCCCACGAGCGTCGACAGCGTGAAGAGCGAGTTCACGAGGCGCTGTCCGAACGGCTGGGTGGCCGACCACGCCGCGTCGAGGTGGAGGGGCTGCGGGTTCATCGTGAGCGTGGTGAACAGCACGTTGTCCGCCTCGGTCACGGTGCGTCCGGGGCGGTGCAGGTAGCGCACGCCCTCCTCGAACTCCTCGTACCAGAGTCCGCGCTGCACGACCTCGCGCATCGGGGCATCCGTCATGGCTCCTCCTCCACTGCGGATTACGCGACGAGCCCCAGCTCTCGCGTGATGATCATCAGCTGCACCTCGGTGGTGCCCTCGCCGATCTCCAGGATCTTCGAGTCGCGGTACTGACGGGCCACGGGGCTCTCGTTCATGAAGCCGTAGCCGCCGAAGATCTGCGTCGCATCGCGAGCATTGTCCATGGCCGCCTCCCCCGCCACCATCTTGGCAAGCGATGCCTCCATCTTGAAGGGCAGACCGGCGTCGAGCTTGCGGGCGGCATCGTGCCAGACGAGCCGTGCCTGGTGGACGCGCGCCTGCATGCGTGCGAGCTTGAAGGCGATGTGCTGGTTCGATCCGATGGGCTCGCCGAAGACGACGCGCTCCTTCGCATAGCGGAGCGCCTCCTCGAGACAGCCCTGGGCTGCGCCGGTGCCGAGCGCCGCGAAGGCGACGCGCCCTTCGTCGAGGGTCTGGAGGAAGTTCGCGTAGCCGCGGCCTCGCGCACCGAGAAGGTTCGACGAGGGGACCCGAACGTCGTTGAGCGTCAGCGGGTGCGTGTCGGACGTGTTCCAGCCGACCTTGTCGTATCCCTCCTCGACCGTGAAGCCGGGCGTGCCGTTGGGCACGATGATGGTCGACAGCTCCTTCTTCACCGTGCCGTCGGGCGCGGTCCTCTCGCCCGTGACGGCCGTGATCGTGACGAAGCGCGTGATCGGGGTTCCCGAGTTGGTGATGAACTGCTTCGAGCCGTTGATCACCCATTCGTCGCCGTCCAGCACCGCCGTCGTCTGGGTGGCCCCCGCATCCGATCCTGCCTTCGCCTCGGTGAGCCCGAACCCCGCGAGTGCGCGTCCGGCGACGAGGTCGGGCAGGAGCTCCGCCTTCTGCTCGGGCGTGCCATGGCGGAAGATCGGCATGATACCGAGACCCACGCCGGCCTCGAGGGTGACGCCGATCGACTGGTCGACGCGACCGAGCGCCTCGACGGCGAGGCAGAGCTGGAAGTAGGTCTTGCCCTGTCCGCCGACCTCCTCGGGGAACGGCAGGCCGAACAGGCCCATCTCCCCCATCTGGGCGATGATCTCCATCGGCAGCCGGCGCTTCGTGTCGTACTCGTACGCGGCGGGCGCGACGACGGTGTCGGCGAAGTCCTTGACGCGGTCGTAGAGGTCCTGCTCCTCCGCGCTCAGCTGGTAGTGCATGATGCTCCTCATTCGTGGTCGGATGCCGGGACGGATGCTGCGGCGTCGGATGCACCGGCATCGGATGGCGCGGCGTCGGATGCCGCGGCGTCGGATGCCGCGGGGTGCGGCTCGATGCGGGCGACGACCTGGTCGCGCGAGACCAGGTCGCCCGTGGCGGTGGCGAGCCGGACGAGCCCGGCGAGCGTCGCGAGGACGCGGTGCTCCATCTTCATGGCCTCGATCGCGAGCACGGCATCGCCGGCCTCGACGGCGTCGCCGTCGGCGACGAGCACGGCCGTGACGGTGCCCGGCATCGGCGCCCGCAGTTCCGGCGCGGCCGCGATCCCGCCGCGCTCGGCGGCGACACGACGCGCCTCGGCGTAGGTGCGCCGGTCGACGGCGCGCGAACGCGTCGGTCTCGCCGTCGACGTGCACCCAGACGGTGCCGTCGTCGCCGACACGGACCACCGCGTCATCCGCGCCGACGTCCTCCTGTCGGGACACGGCGACGTCGTGCACGTCGGTGGGGTGGTCGATCGGGGCGAGGAGCACGGTGGCGATGCGGTGGGCGCCGGGGCGCCAGCCCGACGAGCGCTGCCAGGCCGTGGGGCCCGCGGCATCCGCCCGCTCGACCTGCACCCGCGCGTCGTGTGCCGCGAGGTGCGCCGCGGCGGCCGCCAGCAAGCCGGGCGACGGCTCGGAGGTCTCGAGCTCGGGCATGCGGTCGATGAGTCCGGTGTCGAGGTGGCCCGCCTGCACGTCGGGCTGAGCGACGAGCCGCCGGAGGAAGCCGATGTTCGTCTCCACGCCGAGCAACACCGTGTCGGCGAGGGCACGGTCGAGCCGGTCGAGCGCCTCGGCCCGGTCGGCGCCGTGCGCGATGACCTTGGCGAGCATGGGGTCGTAGTGCGCGGTGACCTCCTGGCCCGTGGCGATGCCCGCATCGACGCGGACTCCCGGTCCGGTCGGCTCCCGCCATTCGAGGATCCTGCCCGTCGACGGCAGGAATCCGCGCTCGGGCGCCTCCGCGTAGACCCGGGCCTCGACCGCATGTCCGACGAGCTCCACCTCGTCCTGCGCGATCGCGAGCGGCTCGCCCGCGGCGATGCGCACCTGCTGCTCGACCAGGTCGACGCCCGTCACGAGCTCGGTCACGGGGTGCTCGACCTGCAGTCGCGTGTTCATCTCGATGAAGAAGAACTCGTCGGGCGCGGCATCCGAGACGAGGAACTCCACGGTGCCGGCGCCGAGGTAGTCGACGCTCCGGGCGGCGTCGCACGCCGCTGTGCCGATGCGAGCCCGCGTGGCCTCGTCGAGCAGCGGCGACGGCGCCTCCTCGATGACCTTCTGGTGCCGCCGCTGCAGCGAGCACTCGCGCTCGCCGAGGTGCACGACCGTGCCCGCGGCATCCGCGAGCACCTGCACCTCGATGTGCCGGGGCCGCTCGATGAGGCGTTCGAGCAGGAGCGTGTCGTCGCCGAACGCGGCTCGCGCGACACGCCGCGCGGCTGGGATCGCCTCGGCGAGCTCCGCCCGGTCGCGGGCGACCTGCATGCCCTTGCCGCCGCCACCCGCAGACGGCTTGACGAGCAGCGGGAAGCCGATCTCGTCGGCGGCCTCGAGCAGGGCCGCGTCATCGAGCGACGCGTCGGCGATGCCCGGCACCACCGGGACACCGGATGCCGCGACGTGACGCTTGGCCCGGATCTTGTCGCCCATGACGTCGAGCGCCTCGTCGCCCGGCCCGATGAAGACGATGCCCTCGTCACGGCAGGCCCGCGCGAATCCGGCATGCTCGGCGAGGAACCCGTAGCCCGGGTGCACGGCCTGCGCGCCCGTGGCGACGGCGGCGGCGACGATGCGCTCGGGATCCAGGTAGCTCTGGGCGGCTGGCGCTGGGCCGATGCGCACGCACTCGTCGGCGAGGCGCACGTGGGGGGCATCGGCGTCGGCGTCGGAGTACACGGCGATGGAGCGGATGCCGAGGCGGCGGAGCGTGCGGATGACCCGCACGGCGATCTCACCGCGGTTGGCGACGAGCACGCGATCGAACGGGCGCGGCAGGTGCGTGGCGACGCCGGGAGTCCGAGCCCCGTCCCGTTCGTGATCCGGCATGCTCGTGACCGTGCCCATGGCGCCTCTCTGCGACCGTCCACGCGCGCCATACAGTTAGCGCACACTAACTGAACTGATGGTAGTGGTCGCTATCTGAAGCCGCAAGCATCGGCCGTCGTACGTTCAGTCGCGAGCGATCGCGTCGGCGAGCCGGGCGACGCCGTACTCGAAGGCGAGGTCGACGTCTCCCCCGAGCCGGAACGCCCCCGAGAGCTCCATGCCGAGGAAGCCGTTCAGCCAGGCGGTCACGGTACGCGCCGCCTCGAGGGCCCGGCTCCGCCCCGCGAGCTCGCCCGCGACCCGGATCAGCGCAGCGGCCGAGCGTTCGAGCGACGAGACGTCGAGATCGAACTCGCTCCCCGGGCTGAACACGAGCCCGAACGCGGCCGGGCGCTCGTGGGCGAAGGCGCGAGCCTCGTGTGCGAGCGCCGCGAGCGCCCGTCTCGGGTCGTGCTCGCGTGCCGCCGCCGCATCGAGGCGGTCGCCGAGGTCGCGCACGGTTGCATCTGCGATGAGCGCGACGAGCTCGCGACGATTGCGTACCCGCTTGTAGAGCGACGGCGCCCGCACGCCGACGCGTGCGGCGACGGCGTGCATGGTGAGGCCCCCGAGTCCGTCGTGCTCGAGCAGCTCTCGTCCCGCGTCCACGATCGCTCCGAGCGATGTGCGGTCCGGCGTCGGCATCCGCGCTCCTTCCCAGATCTTGCGTTTGGCTATTGACCGTAGCCATCATAGCTATGTAGCATAGCCATCGTCCACCCCAACACCCCGAAGATCGAGGAATCACGATGAGACTCGGACCCTCACTCCACCGCGTCGGCAACGACATCGTCGCCGTCTACCTGGTCGACACCCCCGACGG
This sequence comes from uncultured Actinomycetota bacterium, assembly GCA_963764435.1. Lineage (GTDB taxonomy): Bacteria > Actinomycetota > Actinomycetes > Actinomycetales > Microbacteriaceae > Agromyces. The sequence continues at coordinate 1,076,006 of CAVXSL010000001.1, forward strand.
CGTCACCGTCATCGACGCAGGCCTCGCCGGCCAATGGAAGGACTTCACCACAGAGCTCGCCGCCATGGGGCGATCGCTCGACGACGTGCGCGGCGTCGTGCTGACCCACGGCGACAGCGACCACATCGGATTCGCCGAGCGCCTCCGCCGCGACCACGGCGTGCCGGTCTACGTCAGCGAAGCCGACGCGGCCCGCGCGCGGGGCGAGGAATCGACGAAGCCCGAGTGGGGTCACCTGAAGCTCGGCGCAACACTGCAATTCTTCTGGTACGCCGCGCGGAAGAACGGCCTGCGGACCACCCCGGTGAAGGAAGTCGTGACGATGCGCGACGGCGACGTGCTCGACCTGCCCGGCTCGCCGCGCATCATCGCCATGCCCGGCCACTCGCCCGGCAGCGTCGCCATCCATGTCCCGGTCGCGGACGCGATCTTCGTCGGCGACGCCCTCACGACGCGGCACGTGCTCACCGGCGCCAAGGGCCCGCAGCCCGCGCCGTTCACCGACGACCCTGCCCAAGCGCTCGCGTCGCTGCGGCGCCTCGAAGGGCTCGGGGCGACCTGGGTCCTTCCCGGGCACGGCACGCCGTGGAATCGCGGGGTCGACGAGGCCGTGCGCGAGGTCGAGCGGGCAGCCGCGGCATCCGGGTCCTGATCCGCGCCATCAGGCTGACGACCTGAGTCGCCCGATTCTGTACAGATCCGGGCGACTCGGAGCACGTCCATACCAAACGACATGAGTCGCCCGATTCTGTACAGATCCGGGCGATTCGGGGCGCTCACATCCTGAAGAGGCCGAACGCGGGCTCGGGCAGGGGCGTGCGGCTGGCGAGCTCGAGCGCCAGCGCGAGCACCGTGCGCGTGTCCGCGGGATCGATGATGCCGTCGTCCCAGAGTCGCGCCGTCGAGTGGTACGGGCTCCCCTGGTCTTCGTACTGCTCGCGGATCGGCGCCTTGAACGCCTGCTCCGAGGCATCCGACCACTCCTCGCCCTTCACCGCGAGCTGGTCGCGCTTCACGGTCGAGAGCACGGATGCCGCCTGCTCGCCGCCCATCACCGAGATGCGGGCGTTCGGCCACATCCAGAGGAACCGGGGGGAGTACGCGCGACCGCACATCGAGTAGTTGCCCGCGCCGAACGAGCCGCCGATCACGACGGTGAGCTTCGGCACCCTGGTCGTCGCCACCGCGGTCACCATCTTCGCGCCGTGCTTCGCGATGCCGCCCGCCTCGGCGTCGCGACCGACCATGAACCCCGAGATGTTCTGCAGGAACACGAGCGGGATGCCGCGCTGGTCGCAGAGCTCGATGAAGTGGGCGCCCTTCATGGCCGACTCGCTGAACAGCACGCCGTTGTTCGCGACGATGCCGACGGGGTGCCCGTCGAGGTGGGCGAAGCCCGTGACGAGCGTGTCGCCGTACTCGGGCTTGAACTCCGAGAACTCGCTGCCGTCGACGAGGCGTGCGATCACCTCGTGCACGTCGTACGGCTGCTGCACGTCGACGGGCACGATCGCGGTGAGGTCGGCGGGACCCACGGCCGGCGGACGGGACTCGCGCACCGTCCACACGCGGGCCGGCGGTGCGGGCAGCGTCGCCACCATGTCGCGCACGAGCTCGAGCGCATGCTCGTCGTCGTCGGCCAGGTGATCGGTGACGCCGGAGACGCGCGAGTGCAGGTCGCCGCCGCCGAGTTCCTCGGGGGTGACGACCTCGCCGATCGCCGCCTTCACGAGGGGCGGGCCGCCGAGGAAGATCGTGCCCTGGTTGCGCACGATCACGGTCTCGTCGCTCATCGCCGGCACGTACGCGCCGCCTGCCGTGCACGATCCGAGCACCGCGGCGAGCTGCGGGATGCGCTGCGACGACAGCTGCGCCTGGTTGTAGAAGATGCGGCCGAAGTGCTCGCGATCGGGGAAGACCTCGTCCTGCATGGGCAGGAATGCGCCGCCCGAGTCGACGAGGTACACGCACGGCAGGCGGTGCTCCTTCGCGACCTCCTGGGCGCGCAGGTGTTTCTTCACCGTCATCGGGTAGTACGTGCCGCCCTTCACGGTCGCGTCGTTGCAGACCACCAGGACCGGGCGGCCGTGCACGAGACCGACGCCCGTGATGATGCCGGCGCCGGGCGAGTCGCCGCCGTACATCCCGTCCGCGGCGAGCGGTGAGAGCTCGAGGAAGGGACTGCCCTCGTCGAGCAGGCGATCGACCCGATCGCGCGGCAGCAGCTTGCCGCGCGCCACGTGGCGTTCCCGGGATGCCTCGGGGCCGCCGAGCGCCGCACGTGCGAGCTTCTCGCGGAGCTCTCGGATGAGCTCCGCATGCTCGGCGGCGTTGCGCCCTGCCGTGTCGCTCGAGGGGTCGATGCCCGTCGTCAGGGTCGCCATGCGCTCCGCCCGTCTCCATCGACGACGCGCCCCTTGTGCCGGGCACGCCATTTCGGTTAGTGTGCACTAACTCGATTCCCGATGTTAGCGAGCACGCACGGACATGGCAACCACCCTCGATGATGCGAGCACTCCCGTGACCGGCGATGCTCCCCGCACGGAGCGCGGCCGGCAGAAGGCGGACCGGCGTGCGGCGATCCTGCGCACGGCGGCGACGCTCTTCGCCGAGCGCGGGTACGCCGGCGTCACGATCGAGGACCTCGGCGCGGCGGTCGGGATCAGCGGGCCGGCCGTGTACCGCCATTTCCCGGGCAAGTCGGCCGTGCTCGCGGCGATCCTCCAGGGCGCGAGCCAGTCGCTCCTCGAAGGCGCGGAGCGCGTGCTCCAGGAAGCGCCCGACCCCGCCTCGGCGATGCGCTCACTCATCCGCTTCCACGTCGACTTCGCCCTCGGCGATGCCGACGTCATCGTCGTCCAGGACCGCGAGCTGGAGCAGCTCGACCACGACGCACGGCACGAGGTGCGCTCGCTGCAGCGACGCTACGTCGAGCACTGGGTGGACACGCTCTCCCGACTCCGGCCCGATCGTGCGGAGGCGGAGCTCCGCTTCCGGGCGCACGCCGTCTTCGGACTCCTGAACTCCACGCCGCACAGCGCCCGCATCCCGGGGCGCCGACTTGCCGACGGCGCAATCCGCGGCATCCTGGAGGAGATGACATGGGCGAGCCTCGTATCGTGAGTCTGCGCCCGACCAGCGAAGAGGATCTCGATGCACTCTTCGCGTTCGGGCAGGACGAGGAGGCCGTGCGGATGGCCGCCTTCACGGCGCGCGACCCGAGCGACCGGGCGCTGTTCGACGCGCACTGGCGGCGGCTGCTCGCCGATCCGGGCGTCGACTCCCGGACGGTCCGCGCCGACGGCGTGATCGCCGGCAGCGTCGGCCGCTGGTACGAGGACGGCATCGCCGAGATCACCTATTGGATCGACCCTGCGCAGTGGGGTCGGCATATCGCGACGCGCGCGATGCGCCTGTTCCTCGACGCCCTGCACGAGCGCCCGGTCCGCGCCCGCGTGGCCGCCGACAACGCCGCCTCGATCGCCGTGCTCGAGAACCTCGGGTTCCGTCGGGTCGGCAGCGACCGCGGCTACGCGAACGCCCGCGGGGCCGAGATAGAGGAGCTGATCTACCGGCTCGAATGAGCCGGCGGCGCACTCTCGGCGTCAATCAGAGGCCGGCGTCGCTCCGAGCTCGTCGGCGATCGCGCGGATGCGGAGGGCCAGCTCCACGTCACGCTGGGTCACGCCTTCGACGTCGTGTGACACCAGGACGAATTCGGCCCGCCCCCATCCGAGCCGAACGTCGGGGTGGTGGTTCCGTTCGTCGGCTGCGACCGCCACCGCGTCCAGCAACCGCACGGCGCTCGAGAAGTCAGCCGTCGTGAACGCGCCGACCAGGTGGTCCTGCGCGTGCCGGAATCCGGACCCCCGGAGATCGTCGGCGGTATCGGTCGATGAGAGGATGCTGCGTCCGTCCATACGACCATCCTCTCGTCGATCGCGATGTCAGGCCATCGTCAGCGCCATTCCCGGCTCGCGCATGACCGCCGCGACATCCGCGAGGAACCGGGAACCCTGTTCGCCGTCGACGAGGCGGTGATCGAACGAGAGCGACAGGGTCATCACCTCGCGGAGCGCGATCTCGCCGCGGTGCTCCCACGGCTGGCGCCGCACCGCCCCCATCGCGAGGATCGCCGCTTCCCCCGGGTTCAGGATCGGCGTGCCCCCGTCGATGCCGAAGATGCCGATGTTCGTGATCGAGATCGTGCCGCCCGTGAGGTCGGCGGGCTGCGTGCGGCCGGCGCGCGCGGTCTCGGCGAGCGAGGCTATGGCATCGGCGAGTTCGATGAGGGTCATCCGCTCGGCGCCCTTGATGTTCGGCACCACGAGTCCTCGGCCGGTCGCCGCGGCGATGCCCAGGTTCACGCCGGCGAACTGCACGATCTCCTGCGCGTCCTCGTCCCAGCGTGAGTTGACCTCGCGCGTGCGGCGCGCCGCGAGGCAGACGGCCTTCGCCACGATGGTGAGCGGCGTCACCTTGTGCCCCTCGAAGGACCGGTCGTCGCGGATGCCGCGCAGCAGGTCCATCGTCGCCGTGACGTCGACCGTGAGGAACTCGGTGACATGGGGTGCGGTGAACGCACTCCGCACCATCGCCGCCGCGGTGTGCTTGCGCACGCCCTTGATCGGGATCCGGGTCTCGCCTCCGCGGGTCGAGGAGTCGGCGAAGTCGACGTCTCGTGTCCGTGTTCCGATGAGCATGTCGGCCTCGAGACCGCCTGAGACCTCGTCGACGGACACATCCGCGCCGGATGCCGCCGCCCCGACCGGCACGCCGGCACCGGATGCCACGGCCTCGACGTCCGAGCGCGTGATGAGTCCGCGCTCCCCCGTGCCCGTCACCTCGGCGAGATCGATGCCGAGGTCGCGGGCCAGCTTGCGCACCGGCGGCGTCGAACGCGGTCGCTCGGGCGCACCGGTCGAGAGGTCGCTCGGTGTCGCGACCGCGGCCTCGCGTACACCCACGGCCGGCGCCGAGTCGAGGTCGGCCGCGGCGTCGCCTGCCGCGGGTACCGGTGGGACCAGGTCGGCGGCGAGCGCCGCGCGGCGGACACGGCGCTTCGGGCCTCCCTCGTCGCGGGCGCCGTAGCCCACGAGGTTCGGCTCCGGCGCGGCGCCCTGCTCCGGCTCGACCGGTGCGGCCGGCACAGCCTCAGGCTCGACGTCCGTCGCAGCATCCGTCTCGTGATCAGCCACCGGGCGACCAGCCCCCGCGCCGTCGCCGGTGTCGCACGAGAAGAGCGGCTCGCCCACGTTCACGGTCTCGCCCTCGGCGGCGTGCAGCGCCGTGATCACGCCGGCATACGGCGACGGAAGCTCGACGACCGCCTTCGCCGTCTCGATGTCGGCGACGATCTGGTTGAGCTCGACGCGGTCGCCCACGGCGACACGCCAGGCGACGATCTCGGACTCGGTGAGACCCTCGCCGAGGTCGGGAAGCGGGAACTCCTTGATCATGCCGGTCACGCCTCCACTCCGCTGAGCGAGTTCGGGCGGCCCAGCACGCGGTCGACGCCATCGAGGATCCGGTCGAGGTCGGGCAGGTGGTGCCGCTCGAGCCTCGCTGGCGGATACGGGATGTCGTGGCCCGTCACCCGCACGGGCGCAGCCTCGAGGAACTCGAAGCACCGCTCGGTGACGCCGGCGGCGAGCTCGGCGCCGACGCCGCCCTGCTGGCCGGCCTCGTGGGTGATGACCAGCCGGCCGGTGCGGCGAACGGATGCCGCGACCGTGGCGTAGTCGACCGGTGCGAGCGAGCGCAGGTCGATGACCTCGATGGACACGCCGTCCTCGGCCGCGGCCACCGCTGCGTCGCGGGCCGTCTGCACGAGCGCGCCGTAGGTGACGAGCGTGACATCGGTACCGGATGCCACGACCGATGCGACTCCCATCGGCTTGGCGTCGGCGAGGCTCGCGGTCTCGTCGACCTCGCCCTTCACGTGGTACCGGCGCTTCGGCTCGAAGAACAGCACGGGATCGTCGCTCGCGATGGCCTGCTGGATCATCACGTACGCGTCCGCGGGGTTCGAGCAGGCCACGACCCGGAGGCCCGCCGTGTGCGCGAAGTACGCCTCGGGCGACTCGGAGTGGTGTTCGGCCGCGCCGATGCCGCCGCCGAACGGCACGCGGATGGTGAGCGGCATCCGCACCGTGCCGCGCGAGCGGTAGTGCAGCTTCGCGACCTGGGCGACGATCTGGTCGAAGCTCGGATAGATGAATCCGTCGAACTGGATCTCGACGACCGGACGGTACCCGCGGTAGGCGAGCCCGACCGCGGTGCCGACGATGCCCGCCTCGGAGAGCGGAGTGTCGACGACGCGGTGCGCCCCGAACTCGGATTTCAGTCCGTCGGTCACCCGGAACACGCCGCCGAGATCGCCGATGTCCTCGCCCATGAGCACGACTCGGTCGGAGGCTTCGAGCGCACGCCTCAGGCCGGCGTTGAGCGCTTTCGCGAGCGTGAGGGTCGTCATTCCGCGTCCGCCTCCTCGAACATCGCAAGGTAGCGCGCGTACTGATCGCGCTGGCGCTCGAGATGGCTGTTCGGTTCGGCGTAGACATCGTCGAACACGGACATCGGCGCAGGATCGGGCGTCGAGATGCACGCGGCGCGAAGCTCGGCGGCGGCCTGATCGGCGATGGCGGCGGCCTCGCGCTCGACGCCCGCCGCATCGACACCCGACGCGTCGAGGTAGGCCAGCACCCGGGCGATCGGATCGCGTACGCGCCAGTCGGCGAGATCCTGGTCGGTACGGTAGCGCGTCGGGTCGTCGGCCGTGGTGTGCGCACCCATGCGGTAGGTGACGGCCTCGATGAAGGTCGGTCCCCCGCCCCGACGCGCGCGGTCGAGCGCGGCACGCGTTGCCGCGAGCACCGCGAGCACGTCGTTGCCGTCGACACGGACGCCCGGCATGCCGAATCCGTCCGCGCGCCTCGCAAGCGGCTGCTTCGACTGCAACGAGACCGGCTCGGAGATCGCCCAGCCGTTGTTCACGCAGAAGAAGACCACCGGGGCGTTGAAGCTCGCCGCGAAGACGAGCGCCTCGCTCACGTCGCCCTCGCTCGTCGCGCCGTCGCCGAAGTACGCGATGGTCGCGGCATCCGAGCCTTCCCAGCTGAGGCCCATCGCGTAGCCGGTCGCGTGCAGCGACTGCGCACCGATGATGATCTGCGGCACCGCCAGGTTGTGGTCTGCGGGATTCCAACCGGATGCCGCGGCACCCCGCCACTCGATGACGAGCCCGCGCGGCTCGACGCCGCGGCACCAGGCGACGCCCATCTCGCGGTAGCTGGAGAACACGAAGTCGTCATCGCGGAGCGCGCGGGCCGAGCCGACCTGTGCGGCCTCCTGGCCGGTGAGCGGCGGCCAGAGGCCGAGCTCGCCCTGACGCTGCAGCGCGACGCCCTCGGCGTCGAGCCGGCGCACGATCACCATGTCTCGGTAGAGACGCCCGAGCGCCTCGAGGTCGATGTCGCGGATCCACGGGTCGAACTCCGCGTCGGCGTGGCGCTCGCCGGTGGGGCTGACGAGTTGCACGAACTCTTCGGGCCGGGTGAGCAGCCCGGTGGCGTCTCGGTCGGATGGGTTCATCGTCGATCCTCGCTGTCGGCGGGCTCGCCTCGTGAGCTGCCCGCACCCGGCGACACTGCCGGATACCGTGAGCGTACGTCGATCGGTCACTCGGCTCAAGTATCGGCGGACACATTGCGCATATTGCTCAGTCGTATGCCCGAGTGACTGCTATCGTGTGGCGATATGAACGGCTACGACACGGTAGACCGAGCGCTGCTCGCAGCGCTCGCGGCAGATCCGCGCGCGAGCGTCGTGGCCCTCGCCGACCGTCTCGCGCTGTCGCGCAACACGGTGCAGGCGCGAATGACGCGCCTCGAGGCATCCGGGGCGTTCCTCTCGTTCGAGCGCAGCATCGACCCGGTCCCGCTCGGCTACCCGCTCGAGGCGTTCGTCTCCGTGCACCTGCGGCAGAAGCAACTCGCCGACGTCGTCGACGAGATCGCCCTGATCCCCGAGGTGATCCAGGCGCACGGGCTGTCGGGAACCGTCGACCTGCTCGTGCGGGTCGTCTGCCGCGACGCGCACGACCTGTTCCGCATCGACGGCGAGATCCTCGCCATCGAGGGCGTCGAGCGCACCGAGACCTCGCTCGCGATGGGTGAGCTGATCCCGTACCGGCTCGCACCGCTGCTCGACCGAAGGGGGTGAGCCCGGACCGCAGTCGAGAGGTACTTGCAAAGAAGCCGTTGCAAACATTGCTTTGCAGCGGTATCTTTGCACTATGGAAGACGCGAACACCGACGACCTCGAGTCCCAGCCGAGCAGCACGCGCCACCCCGGTATCGACCACCTGCTCACGATGGAGAGCCTGAAGAGCCTCGCGCACCCGCTGCGCGTGCGAATCTACGATGAGCTCTCCGCATACGGCCCCCTGACCGCGAGCGGCCTCGCGGAACGACTCGGCGAGTCGAGCGGCGCGACGAGCTACCACCTGCGTCAGCTCGAGCGTGCGGGACTCGTGCGCGAGGACGAGACGCGCGGAAAGGGCCGCGAGCGATGGTGGGAGCGGCGGCCAGGCTCGATCGCCATCCCCGACGCCCGTTCCCTGCGGCCCGGCAGCGCCGAACGGCTCGCCGTGAAGCTCGTCGAAGACGAGTGGTACCGCTCGCGCGAGCAGAACTTCCGGGAGTTCACGGCCGAGAGCGAGCAGGTGTTCGGGCCCGAGTGGCTCGACGTCGCCACGGCGGACACGATCAACCTGCGCCTCACCCCGGACCAGCTGCACGGCCTCGTGACCGAAATCGACGTCGTGCTCGAGAAGTACATCGACGCGTACAAGCGCACGCCGTCACCGGGCTCGCGTCCGGTGCAGATCCACATCAACGCGTTCCCGCTCGTGCGGGGCGAGCCCACCGGCGATCAGCCGTCGAAGGAGCAACGATGAATTCCGCAACCCTCTCCCCCGCCTCCGGCCGGCTCTCGGGGTGGGCCGTACGCAGCGGCCTCGCCCTCGCCCGATGGGGCCGGCGACGCGCAGCACGCCGCAGCGATCGTGATCGGCTCCTGCGGCGCATGGCTGCGCAGTCCGCCGCCGAAACGGCGCTCGCCGAGCGCGACCGCATGCTTCGCACGTTCGACATTCCTGCCGCTGTGACGACGGATGCCCCGCCCGAATGTGTCGGGCGGGGCATCCGTGTGCGGGGCGGGGGTGGCTAGACCTCGACGTCGGCGCCCTCGGCGGGCGCATCGGCGTGCACCTGCGACCGTCTCGCGACCTTCGGTGTCGGCCTCCTCGGCCACCACCGGGGCGAGCGAGAGCTTGCCGCGGTCGTCGATCTTGGTGATCTCGACGAGGATCTTCTGCCCGATGCCCAGCACGTCCTCGACGTTCTCGACACGCTTGCCGCCGGCGAGCTTGCGCACCTCGGAGATGTGCAGCAGGCCGTCCTTGCCGGGCACCAGCGAGATGAAGGCGCCGAACGCGGCGATCTTCACGACCGTGCCGAGGAACTGCTCGCCGACCTCGGGGTTGGTGGGGTTGGCGATCGCGTTGACCTGGGCGCGAGCGGCCTCGGCCGACGGGCCGTCGGTCGCGCCGATGTAGACGGTGCCGTCCTCCTCGATGGAGATCTCGGCGCCGGTCTCGTCCTGGATGGCGTTGATCGTCTTGCCCTTCGGGCCGATCAGCTCGCCGATCTTGTCGACCGGGATCTGGACCGAGATCACGCGCGGGGCTGTCGGGGCCATCTCGTCGGGGCCCTCGATCGCCGCGTTCAGGACCGCGAGGATCGTGGTGCGGGCGTCCTTCGCCTGCGTCAGCGCGCCGGCGAGCACCGAGGCGGGAATGCCGTCGAGCTTCGTGTCGAGCTGGATCGCGGTGACGAACTCCGACGTGCCGGCGACCTTGAAGTCCATGTCGCCGAGCGCGTCCTCCGCACCGAGGATGTCGGTGAGCGCCGCGTAGCGGGTCTGGCCATCCTTGGTGTCGGAGATGAGGCCCATCGCGATGCCCGCGACCGGGGCGCGCAGGGGCACACCCGCATTGAGCAGCGACAGGGTCGATGCGCAGACGGAGCCCATCGAGGTCGAGCCGTTGGAGCCGAGCGCCTCGGACACCTGGCGGATCGCGTAGGGGAATTCCTCGCGGGTGGGCAGCACCGGCATGAGCGCCCGCTCGGCGAGCGCGCCGTGGCCGATCTCGCGACGCTTCGGCGACCCCACACGACCCGTCTCACCCGTCGAGTACGGCGGGAAGTTGTAGTTGTGCATGTAGCGCTTCTTGGTGACCGGGCTCAGCGAGTCGATCTGCTGCTCCAGCTTCAGCATGTTGAGCGTCGTGACACCCAGGATCTGGGTCTCGCCGCGCTGGAAGATGGCCGATCCGTGCACGCGCGGCACGACCTGCACCTCGGCGTCGAGCGGTCGGATGTCGGCGAGCCCGCGGCCGTCGATTCGCACGCCCTCGTCGAGCACGCGCGAGCGCATGACGAGCTTGGTGACCGACTTGTAGGCGGCGGAGACTTCGTCGTTGGCCGACTCGGGAAGCTCCCCGTTCTCGACCTTCGCCGCGATGTCGGCTTTGACGCGGGCCTTCAGCGCCTCGTCGGCGTCCTGGCGCTCGCCCTTGCCGGCGATCTGGTAGATGCGCTTCAGCTCGTCGTAGGCGTATGCGGCGACGACATCGTAGGTCGACTGGTGGTAGGGCGGGAACGTCGGGTAGTCGGCGGTCGGCTTCGCCGCGGTCGACGCGACCTGCTGCTGCGCCTCGACGAGCTGCTTGATGAACGGCTTCGACGCCTCGATGCCCTGGGCGATGACCGTTTCGTCGGGCTTGACCCCGCCGGCCTGGATGAGGTTCCACGCGTTGTCGGTCGCCTCGGCCTCGATCATCATGATCGCGACATCCCGCGAGCCGTCGGCCTCGGTGACCACGCGACCGGCGACGACCATGCTGAACACGGCGTCCTCGATCTGCGAGTACTTGGGGAAGCCGACCCACTGGCCGTCGATGAGCGCGACGCGAACGCCGCCGACCGGGCCGGAGAAGGGCAGGCCCGACAGCTGCGTCGAGAGCGACGCCGCGTTGATCGCGAGCACGTCGTAGTACTCGTCGGGCTCGATGGCGAGAACGGTGACGACGACCTGCACCTCGTTGCGGAGACCCTCGACGAACGAGGGGCGCAGGGGCCGATCGATGAGGCGGCAGGTGAGGATCGCCTCGGTCGACGGGCGGCCCTCGCGGCGGAAGAACGAGCCGGGGATGCGGCCCGCTGCGTACATGCGCTCTTCGACGTCGATCGTGAGCGGGAAGAAGTCGAAGTGCTCCTTCGGCTGCTTGGAGACCGAGGTCGCCGACAGCAGCATGGTCTCCTCGTCGATGTAGGCGACGGCGGAACCCTGCGCCTGCTGGGCGAGGCGGCCGGTCTCGAAGCGGATGGTGCGGGTGCCGAACTTGCCATTGTCGATGACGGCTTCGGCGAACGTGATCTCAGGACCTTCCAAGAGGTCTTCTCCTTTGTTTACCGTCGCACCCCGTGCGGGCGCGACTCATACGTCAGGAGCAGGAACAGGCATTACGAACCGCATCACGCGATGCGCTCACGCTGGCCACCAGTAGAAGTCCACCACCCGCGCGCCCGCGTGCCGTTCGGCACGGTGCGCCGTTGGTGATCCACCACAGGGGACCAGCTTCCTGCCGGCCTGCTCCGTATGTGTTCAAGCGAACACGTGTGTTCTGTTCGAGCGAACACGTGTGTTCGAGCGAACGCGGTATTCGAGCGAACACGGTGCTCGATGTGCAGTTGTGCCGTTCGCGACGCGAGGTCGCACCGCGGTCTCGCGGCAGATGGAACGGCGGTAGCCCTTCGGGCACCGGTTCCAGCTTAGCAGAGCGCAGATCTCGGACCGGTGAACACTCGGCCTCCAGACCATGACGAGCCGCCGACGGATGCCGCGGTGCGTCCGCCGTGCTGCACCATCCATGCCAGACTCGAAACCATGACTTCCGACGAAGAGCGCAGCACCGGCCCGTCCGAGGAGACCAAGCGCAAGTTCCGCGAGGCCCTCGAACGCAAGAAACAGGCGGCGTCGAAGGCCTCGGGACAGGCGCACCTCGACGGGCGAGGCGCCGTGCAGCATACCCACGGGCCCGCCGACCACCAGCGCGAGTTCCGGCGCAAGTCCGGCTGATCTCCGCACGACGCAAGTACGGCTGATCTCCGCACGACGCGCGGTCGCAGACCGTCACGTCCCGGGGTCTACCCGAGCGCGTCGACCGTCCCAGCGCCCGTGCGGCCGCCGGACGCTGCGAGCACCGGCACGAGTTCGGGCCGCTTCGGGTCCCGCCCATCGCCCGCGGTGCGCCCGCGCAGGCGCCGGGCGACCCACGGCGCGGCGTGCCTCGTGAGCCATTCGGCGTCGCCGACATGGCGATCGGCTGTCGGGTCGTCATCGTGCACGGCACGCTCGAGTGCGCCGAGCTCGGTCGCATCGGGCACGCCGAGCACTCGGGCGGCGGCGTAGGCGAGCACGCGGTGCCCGGCCGAGTTGAGGTGGACACGGTCCTCGGCCCACATTCCGCGGCCGATGAGCTCGGATCGGGTGCGGACGTCGAGCATCATCGCCCCGTGCTCCTCGGCGATCTGCTCGAGTCGCTCGGCGTAGGTCTCGAAGCGCGCGGCGAAGAGACGAGACGCCGGCCGATCCGGCGTGAACGGCGTCACGAGCAGGACGTCCGCCCCGGCTGCACGCATCTCGACCGACCGCGTCACCGAGACGCGACGCCAGCGACGCGGCATCCGCCCGGGCGCCCACGAGGTCGTTCGCCCCGATGAGCACACTCACGAGGTCGGCTCCCCGCGCCACCGCGAGGGGCAGCTGCACCTCGACCACATCGGCGACCTTCCGGCTGCGCACGGCCAGGTTGGCGTAGGCGACTGGCTCCGACGCCGGGCTCGCGAGCTCGAGCAGCATCGCAAGCCGGTCGGCCCAGCCTCGGAACTCGCCCGCCGCCATGCGGGACGAGTCGCAGAGCCCTTCGGTGAGCGAGTCGCCGACCGCCACGTACCGTCGCCAGGGCGGCGGCGGCGGTGCCGCGGTTCCGGATGCCGCAGCGTCGGCGCCCGTGTGCCCGGCGGGCGCAGGGGGCTCGGCCGGGCGCGGTACGGTGACGCCGGGCGACGACTCGACAGCCACCGGTGGGGCCGGCAGGGTCGTGCCGCCTGCGCGAGCGGCCGGGAACCGCGGCCGGACCGCCGCCGCGCCCACCCCGGCCGCGATCACGTCCTCGTAGTGGCCGATGAGCTCGTCTCCGAGCACATCCCATCCCCGCCCTAGCACCGCCTGCCGGGCGCGCATCCCGAACGCACGGCGCTTCGCGTCGTCGCCGGCGAGGTCGCGCACACGGTCGCGGAACTCCGCGAGATCGCCCGGCCGGTACAGCCATCCGTCGACGCTCGAGCGCACCAGGTCGAGCGGTCCGCCGCGGCCCGTGGCGACCACCGGAACCCCGCTCGCAAGCGACTCCTGCACGGTCTGGCAGAACGTCTCGCTCTCGCCGGGGTGGACGAAGACGTCGAGGCTCGCCATCGCCTCGGCGAGCGCGTCGCCGCCGAGGAATCCCGTGAACCGGGCTTCCGGCAGCAGGCGTTCGAGCGCCGGCCGCGACGGGCCGTCGCCGATGATCACGAGGCGCGTTCGCGGCAGGTCCGCGATGGCGCGGAGGTCCTCCACCTGCTTCTCGGGCGCGAGCCGGCCAACGTAGCCGACGATCACCTCGCCCGGCTCCGCGACGCTCCGGCGCCAGCGCTCCGTGCGCCGTGACGGCGCGAACCGCTCGGTGTCGACGCCGCGCCGCCAGATCCGGACCCGGTCGTCATCGACCCCGGCCGCGGCAAGGCGCTCGACCGCCGAGCTCGAGGGTGCGAGGGTGAGAGTCGCGCGATTGTGGAGGCGTCCGAGGTGGCGGGTCGCCGCCGGCGCGGCGCCCGGCACGCCGTACTTCTCGGCGTACAACGGGATGTCGGTCTGGTAGACCGCGACAGAGGGCACGCCGAGGGGCTCGGCCGCTGCGAGTCCGCGCCATCCCAGTATGAACGGCGAGGCGAGGTGCATCACGTCGGCGCCCTGCTCGCGCAGCACCGCCGAGAGCCGACGCACGGTGGCCAGCGTGACCCGTACGTCGGGGTAGCTCGGCAACGGCACCGACGGCAGCAGCACCGCGCGAGCGCCGAAGAGCGACTGGTCGATCGGGCCCGAGCGGGGTGCGACGACCAGGGCCTCATGGCCGCGTCGTTCGAGGTGGCGGAGCACCTGCAGCAGCGAGTGCGTCACGCCGTTCATGTGCGGCAGGAACGATTCCGCGAGGAGAGCGACCTTCACGACTCCAGCGTGGGCTTCCCGACGACGGCTCGATGACAGGAGCGCCCTGAAGCGCCGAGGATTCACCGAATCGTCGGAAGCCGTTCGCCGTCGGTCGCCGCTGGGTCGGCTCGTGGCATCCAGCCGTCAACCCCTCGCGGTCGGCCGCGGGACGGAGGACGATTGGCCCTGACGCACACCCGTCCGTTCGAGGAGGAACGCCATGTCATCCGTCGCAAGGGTCACCACCATCACCGTCCGCTCGGAGACGAGCTTCGAGGACGCCGTCTCGGTCGGCATCGCCCGCGCCGCGCAGACGCTGCGCCATGTGAGCGGCGCATGGGTCAAGGAGCTGAAGGTCGAGGCGACCGAGGGAAAGATCACGGCCTGGTCTGTGGTTCTCGAGGTCAGCTTCGTGCTCGACTGACGCATCGGACGGACATCCGCCAAGACGCCGCACACGAAGGGCGGGGAAGTCGCTCGACCTCCCCGCCCTCATGTGGTTCGCGCGACGATGGTCACGCGCTCGAGGTGCTCCGATCAGGGAGCGCTGAAAGTGCCCGGGATCGCGAGGAAGGCGCCGCTGTCGAGGTCCTCGACGGTGACGTTCGTGTAGACCACGGTGAACAGCGTGGCGGTCTGCCCGGGCGGGCACGACAGCGCCTGGTTCGCCGGGGTGGGCGAGATGGTCAGCGTGCCGGAGATGTTGCCGTTCCGGCCCGCGGTGAACTCACCGCTCACCGACAGCCTCGCGTCGATCGTCGTCTTCTTCGGATCGCTCGGCACGTTGTTGCCGTTGTTGACGCACGAGTAGGTCGCGCTGACGTCGGCGCTCGCCACGACGGTCTCGACCGCGCCGGACGGGAGGCCGGTTTCCTTGAACTGGACGACGAGCGAGGTACCCGACAGGGATGCGCTTGTCGCGTTGCCGATGAAGTGCGGGTTGCCGGTCGGAGCGGCCATGGCGGCTCCGGCGCCTCCGGCGAAGACGAGCGCGGCGGCCGTGGCCGCGGCGGCCAGCGTTCTGCGAATGGACATGATGATGGGTTTCCTTAACGTTGCATTCGAAGGCAGCGGATGCGACCGAAGCTCACGCGCGTCCGTGACCAGACCCAACCGATACGCGAAGCGTGCGCCTCCGCGGCCACGCTGCCGACGGCGACGGTACACCCGGTGAAGCATGGCGGGTATCCCCCAAATGAGCAATTCTCACCTCTTGACCACCCCCGAGCGGGGGCCACGGCACCGAGGCGTCCATCCATCTCGGTGACGTGGGTCCGACCAGGTGTACCGTGAATTCAACCGCGGACGAGTCACCGGTGACTCCCTGTGCCGGCATGCCGCCCGCCCGATGAAGGGAAAGCGCAGATGCCTCAATACCTCGTGCTCTACCGGGCCGACGTGAGCGCCGCCGACCAGATGCAACAGTCCGACGCCGCAGCCCAAGCCGACATGCGGGCGTGGACGGATTGGGCGGACTCCGTCGGGCCAGCGATCGTCGACTTCGGCACGCCTCTCGTGGCGGTTCGTGGCGTGACCGCCGACGGCTACACCGCGGCTACGGCGAGCGTCGCCGGATACTCGATCGTGGAGGCGCCCGACGCTGATGCTGCCGCCGCGCTCTTCCGCAGCCATCCGCACCTGAGTATCGGCACGGTGGAGGTGTACGAAACGCTCGCGGTGCCGCGCGCCTGACGGGCGGGACCCCGGCGCGACCCCGTAGCGACGCCCGAGCGACGCCCGCCGTTCACCCGGGCACGCTACAACGAGCGCGTGGACGACGCCTGGATCACCGCGCTGGCGGAATCGCCGTGGCTCGTCCCTGCGCTCTTCGCGCTGGTCGTCTGCGACGCATTCCTGGTCGTGCTCCCGAGCGAGACGGCCGTCGTGGCACTCGGAGCCCTCTGGGCGACGACGGGGGCACCCCCGCTGGTCGCCATCCTCCCGGCGGCTGCACTCGGCGCCGTCATCGGCGACGGGCTCTGCTACCTCATAGGGCGGCGCATCGGCATCGACCGGTGGCGGTGGCAGCGCGAGGGACGCGTTGCCGTCGCCCTCGATCGGGTCCGGAGTACCGTGCACCAGCGCACGGCGGTGTTGGTGTTCACCGCGCGCTACGTGCCGTTCGCCAGGATCGCGGTGAATCTCGCCGCCGGGGCCGGACACGTGCCGCTGCGCCGCTACCTGCCCCTCTCGGCCGCCGCCGGCACCGCATGGGCGTGCTACAACGTGGCGATCGGTGCGCTCGTAGGCAGCGCGCTCCGCGAGAACCCGTTGCTCGCGGTCGCGATCTCGGTGCCGATCGCGATCGTGCTCGGCCTCGCCGTCGACCGAGTCGTCGCGGGGCTCGACGCCCGTAGGACGCCGAGCCCCGAAGACGGGCCGGAGGCTACTCCCCCGCCAGACCGCCGATGAGGTGACCGTACGGACGCTCGAGCGCGAAGGGGTCGCTCACGAGGTCCGAGCGATCGGCCTGCTCGACGAGGTCGGCGAACTCCTTCGCGCCCCGGAAGATGCGGTCGGGCAGCGACCGCACTCCGTCGCCGGCGCCGCCCCAGTCGGCCGTCGCAGCGAAGACTCCGGTCGTGACCGGGATCGCGTGCAGATAGGTGAACAGCGGTCGGATGGCATAGTCGACGGCGAGTGAGTGACGCGGCGTGCCGCCGGTCGCGCCGATGAGCACGGGAAGGTCGGTGAGCGCCTGCGGGTCGATCACGTCGATGAACGACTTGAACAGGCCCGCGTAGCTCGTGGTGAAGATGGGCGTGACCGCGATCAGGCCGTCGGCCGACGACACCGCGTCGAGTGCCTCCTGCAGCTTCGGCGGGGCGAAGCCCGTCAGCAGGTGGTTCGTGATGTCGTGAGCGAGGTCGCGCAGCTCGAAGGTCTGGACTTCGACCTCGACCTCGCGGTCGCGGAGGATTCCCACCGCGTCCGAGGCCAGGCGGTCCGCCAGCTGGCGGGTGGAGCTCGGCGTGCTGAGACCCGCCGAGACCACGACGATCCGCTTGGCGGTCATCGCACGGCCTCCTTCCGGGTGGCGGCGGGTCCGAAGGCCGCGCCCGCCTGCCGGTTCGTCGCCGTAGGCGCGGCGTCGACCACGGGGGCGTCCTGGTAGGGCGACCCCACGGTCAGGTTGTCGCCGCGATTCGCGTTCGGCCTCGCCTGGCGTGGCGCCGCGTCACCGTACTTCGCCTTCACGAGCGAGGCGTGGGTCGGTGCGTCGGGCACGTCGGCCGGGCGGTTCTCGGCGAACTCCTCGCGGAGCACCGGGACGACCTCCTCGCCGAGCAGGTCGAGCTGTTCGAGCACCGTCTTCAGCGGAAGGCCCGCGTGGTCGATCAGCCAGAGCTGGCGCTGGTAGTCGCCCACGTAGTCGCGGAAGCCCAGCGTGCGGTCGATGACCTCCTGCGGGCTGCCGACCGTGAGCGGGGTCTGCTGCGTGAACTCCTCGAGGCTCGGGCCATGGCCGTATACCGGCGCGTCGTCGAAGTACGGACGGAAGTCACGGACCGCGTCCTGCGAGTTCTTCCGCATGAAGACCTGGCCGCCGAGGCCGACGATCGCCTGTGCTGCGGTGCCGTGGCCGTGGTGCTCGAATCGCTGGCGGTACAGCGCGATCATGCGCTGGGTGTGCGAGGCCGGCCAGAAGATGTGGTTCGCGAAGAAGCCGTCGCCGTAGGAGGCGGCCTGCTCGGCGATCTCGGGGCTGCGGATCGAGCCGTGCCACACGAACGGCGGCACGCCGTCGAGCGGCCGCGGGATCGCCGTGAAGCCCTGGAGGGGCGTGCGGAACTTGCCCTCCCAGTCGACGACGTCCTCGCGCCAGAGGCGATGCAGGAGCTCATAGCTCTCGATGGTGATCGGCAGACCCTGCCGGATGTCCTTGCCGAACCACGGGTAGACCGGACCCGTGTTGCCACGGCCGAGCATGAGGTCGACGCGTCCACCCGACACGTGCTGGAGCATCGCGTAGTCCTCGGCGATCTTCACCGGGTCGTTCGTCGTGATGAGCGTGGTCGCGGTCGACAGCTGCAGCGTCGAGGTCTGCCCGGCGATGTACGCGAGCGTCGTCGTGGGCGAAGACGACCAGAATGGCGGGTTGTGGTGCTCGCCGAGCGCGAAGACGTCGAGCCCCACCTCCTCCGCGTGCTTGGCGATCGTGAGCGTCGCCTGGATGCGCTCCGCCTCGGTCGGGGTACGACCCGTGGTCGGGTCCTTCGTGATATCGCTGACGGTGAAGATTCCGAACTGCATCTCGCCCTCCTGGGCTCTTCGTCTCGCTTCATGCGTTTGCATGCAATTGCATCGAACGGATGTCCCGCCGTGACTATTCCCGCATCCGGTCGGCCAGTTCCAGCACCGTCTCCGCGGCCTCGCGCGAGTGCGACGCCGTACCCCCGACCGTGCCCGGCCGCGTGCACTGCGAGGGGATGGAGCTGGTGCAGCGGGATCCGGTCACGCCAGCCCGGGCGCAGTGGCGCCGCCCGATCGTACGCCGTGAACACCTCCTCGAGGAACGGGCAGCCGAACAGGGCGAGCATCGCCAGGTCGGTCTCGCGGTGACCGCCGTGCGCGGCGGGGTCGATGAGCACGACGCCGCCGGCCGACCACAGCACGTTCCCGTTCCAGAGATCGCCGTGGATCCGGGCCGGCGCCTCCTCGTCGTCGAACACGCCCGACGTGATCGCCTCGGCCGCCAGCCGGACGAGCCGGCTCTCTGCGGCGGTCGTGTTCCCGACCTCCACGGCCACGTCGAGGTATGGGAGCACCCGGTCGCGTGCGTAGAACCCGCCCCACGTCGCCTCCTCGGCCGCGGGCAGGGGCCGCCGTCCGATGAAGAGCGGTCCCTCCCATCCGTCGGGGCGGGCGCCGAACGCACGAGCGCCCGCCGCGTGCGTACGAGCCAGCCCCGCGCCGAACGCCCGCGCCGAGTCGGGACTCGGACGGGTTTCGTGGACCCGCTCGAGCTCGATGCATCCCGGCGAGACCGACGCGACCACGACCGTCCTCGCACCGCCCGCGGCCGCGAGCCAGGCAAGGCCGGCCGCCTCGGCCTCGAAGAAGCCCTCTGGCGCATCGGGGCGTCGCTTCACGATGGTCTCCACCTGCCCAGTGTGCCCGTCCGGGTGTCGCACGCAAGGGCGGAGGCGCCGACCCGGCACCCCCGCCCGTTACGTCGACGACTCAGTCGACGTCGGTCGGCTCGTGGTCATGATCGTGCTCGAGGCCGCCGCCACCCGAGCTCCACGTCAACTCGGGACCAGCGGGTGCGGGCAGGGTGAGGCCACCGTTCACGGGCACGCCCGGCACGCCGTTGACGGACTCCGTCGAGTAGGCGTAGGCGAGCACCGCCAGTGCGATCGCGTCGATGTTGATGTCGAGCGCATCGACGTCGACATTGTCGATCGTGTCGCACGCCTGGTGGTAGCACGGGTCGAACCACTCGCCCGCGGCGCCGCCCCAGATCGCCTGCTGCTCGGCCGTCTTCACGACCTCGGCACCGGTGAAGAGACCGCCTGCGGCAATACCGGCGTTGATGAACGCCTGGTAATCGCTGCGGCCGCTGAACTGGGCGTCGTCGTAGGGCACGCCCACGCTCGTGTAGTAGCTCTCGAACAGGTCCTCAATGGCGACAGAGCCATCGGGAACCACGACCGGGGCGACGAAGCCGGTCTCATCGCTGTCGTACACCATGAAGATGTGGTTGGGTGACGCGACCATGTCGAAGTTGAGGTAGAGCGCGATGCGATCCCTCTCCGCCTGGCTCAGCTCAGCGACGTACCGCGTTGAGCCGACGAGGCCGCTCTCCTCAGCGCCCCACCATGCGAGGCGCACCGTGTTCTGGGGCTCGACCTTCGACATCTGCTGCGCGAGCTCGAGCAGTGACGAGGAGCCGCTGCCGTTGTCCTGAATGCCGGGGCCCGGCTGCACCGAGTCGAGGTGCGCACCCGCCATCACGACGTTGTCGTCGTTCACGCCGGGAAGCTCGGCGATGATGTTCTTCTGCGGGCGCTGCTCCGGAACAGGAACCATGATGCGTGCCGTCGAGCTCGGTTGCGCCAGGGCAGCGCCTTGCGCGAAGCTCGCGCCGACGACGGGGATGTCGACCACGCTGTCGCCACCCAGCGTGCCGACGATGAGCGCCTCTCGCGTCGGGGTCGTTACCCTGGTTGAAGATGATGACGCCCGCGGCGCCGGCGGCCTGGGCGTTGAGGGCCTTGACGGCGAAGGTGCAGGTGCCACGCTGCACGAGCGCGATGGCGCCGACCGGGAATCCGGCGTAAGTCCGAAGCCTCGCATCCGCTGGTGCTCGAGCGATCGCCGACGAGGTTGCACGTCGACCGCGGCGACATCGCCGGTCACCTCGCCGGACCCGGTGCCGGTGAATGGGCCGGTCGAGTAGGTCCGCCGCCACCGGTGTGAGCTGCGTCGAGCTCCGATGGACCGACGAACAGGAAGGGGAACTCGTCGATCGTGACGTTCCATCCGGCATTCTCGAGCGTCTCGACGACGTAATCGACGCTCGCCTCGTAGCCGGGCAGGCCCGCGGCGCGGTTGCCGCCGTTCTCGTCGGCGATCGCTTGGAGCGCTTCGAGGTGCTCGACGGCGCCATCGGCGTCGACGCACTCGAGGAGCTTGGCGACCGTGTTGTTCGTGCTGGTTGTCGCACATGGCCGCCGGCGCCGCGAATGCCGCCGCGGCGGGGACGAGTGCGATCGTGAAGGCCGCCGCCGTCGCGATCGCAACGATTCTGGCTCGCCTGGAAATTGGTGCAGATGGGTACATCGTCTTCCCTTCGTGCGGGCGCCGCCGTCGACACCCGTTGAGGCGAGAGCCTAGGGATACCCTGTGCCACGTGGGAAGCCCGGATTCGACATCCGGGACCGCGGCGCACGAAACCTGCGTCGCAGGAATGTACCGATGGCTAGACTCCCCGTGATGGGCACCATTTCGGTCATCGTTCCGAGCCGTGACGACGCGGGTTTCCTCGCCGAGTGCCTCGACGCGCTCGCACGGCAGACCCGTCGGGCCGATGAGGTGATCGTCGTCGACAACGGCTCGACGGATGCCACGGTCGAGGTCGCGCGCGCCGCGGGTGCCCGCCTGGTGACACAGCCGCTGCGCGGCATCTGGCCGGCGACCGCGGCGGGCTTCGACGCAGCATCCGGCGAGCTGCTCGCGCGTCTGGATGCCGACTCGGTGCCCGCGCCCGACTGGATCGCCGAGGTCGAGCGGCGGATGTCGCGGTCGGATCGACCCACGGTCATCACTGGGTCGGGCGTCTTCTACGGTGGCACTGCGCCACGCCGCTGGATCGCCCGCCACCTCTACATCCGCAGCTACTTCACGTTCATCGGTGCGCTGCTGGGGCATCCGCCGATCTTCGGATCGAACTACGCCATGCGGGCCGACGCCTGGCCCGTGCTGCGCGAGCTCGTGCACCGCGACCGAGGCGACGTGCACGACGACCTCGACCTCGCCTGGTGGATGCAGCCCGGCATGAGCGTCGTGTACGACCGGGCGCTGATCGTGGGGGTGTCCGCCCGGCCGCTCGACAGCCTCCCCGAGCTCGCCCGGCGCGTGCGCATGGCGTTCCACACGATCGGCCTGGATTGGCGGGCGTGGCCCCCGATTCGGCGTCGCGCCGAGCGCCGGGTGCGCTCCGACCTCGTGCCGCCGGCACTGGTCGCCGATGCTGCGCGCGATCCCGCCGCGGATGGCGCCGATCCCGAGGGCGGGGAGCCGCTGCACGCCTGACCCCGCCTCGCCGACCGGGCCCCAGCCTCAGGGGACGACGCCGGACTCCTCGAAGAGCGCCGTCATGTCGCGTACGAGTTGGTGCGGCGCGGTCTCGCAGGGACTGTGCCCGGTCAGGTAGACGGCGAATCCGGCCCCGATGTCCCGGGCGAACCGCTGGTGCATCGCTCGGGGCCACAGGTCGTGCTCGCCCACCGCGACGAGCTTCGGCGAGGGGGCTGCTGCAAGTGCGGTGCGCAGGTCGGGAGTCCGCATCATGAGGCCGATGATGTCGTCGACGCTCTCGCGGCGCGTGAGCGCGAACCGCTCGCGCACGAACGCGAGGCGCCGTGGCGGCACCCGGTTGAGATTGTTCCGGATGCCCCAGAGCATGAGCGCGGCGTTCTGCCGGGGCGAGGTGAGCCTGCTGATCGGCCCGATGCGCTTGACCCCGCGGAACGCCTGGCCCGGCACCGGCGGCGCGCTGAGCAACGTGAGGCTCGCGAACCGGTCGGGACGCTCGAGCAACGCGAGCTCCGCGAGCGTGCCCGCGAAGCTGTAGCCCAGGACGTGAGCGCGTCCGGCGCCGTCGTCGAGCACGGCGAGGAGGTCGTCGAGGAAGAGGCGCTCGTCGTAGTGCGCCCGGGGTGGAGTGAGGTTCCAGGGACCGGCGTCCCACGATTCGTACTGCCCGGCGAGGTCGTAGGACTCGACCCGGTAACCCGCCGCGGCGAAGAGCGGCATCATCAGCACGAAGTCTTCCTTCGACCCTGTGGCACCCGGTATCAGCACGACCCGAGGGCCGCTCGCCGGACCGAGTGCGACGCGGGCGAGATCGCCGCTCGGCGCCTGGAATCGAGTGAGCTCGGTGCCTGCCGGGAAGGTGCGCCAGTCGAGATCGGCGATGGCCAGGTCGAGTGCGCGCGCCTCGTCGGCGGCATCCGCCGCCGGCTCGGACGAATCGGACGAGGCGCGCCGACGGAACGAACCGAGCGCTCCTCCGAATGCGACCACGCCTTCACCATACTCGCGCCCCGGTCGCTCCCGCGGGTGGTGTGCGGGGGCTCGTCACGACATCTGGACGCCCCTGCCGGCACCGGATCATCCACAGCGAAGATCCGCCGAACGCCCAGCAGGCCCACGTAGGGTGGACGCATGGCTACCGTGGCGCTCACCCTGGAGAACTTCGAGCAGGCGATCCTCGAGGGCGGAACCGTCTTCGTCGACTTCTGGGCGGAATGGTGCGGCCCCTGCCGCCAGTTCGCGCCGAACTACGAGGCGGCGTCCGAGGCGAACCCCGACCTCACCTTCGCGAAGGTCGACACCGAGGACCAGCAACAGCTGGCCGCCGCGATGAACATCACCTCGATCCCGACGATCATGGCGTTCAAGGACGGCATCGGCGTGTTCGCGCAGGCCGGCGCCCTTCCACGGCCGATGCTCGACGACCTCATCTCGCAAGTGCGGGCACTCGACATGGATCGGGTTCGTGCCGAGCTCGCCCGTGAGGAGACGGAGCAGGCGGTCGGGTCCTCACAGGTCACCGAGGCCTGAGCGCGCCGGTGTCCTGAAGATTCACTCGCGCTCTGCCAGCGCGGCCAGGCCACTCAGGTCGAGCTCGACGCCGTAGGGCCGTGAGTCACGGGTGATGAGCGCAGGGACCCGCACGAACTCGTCACGCTCGCGCAGCCCGTCGAGCAGGTCGATCCAGCGGTCCTCGGCGGCGCGGCCGAGGAATCCGGCGTGCCGGGGACGATCACCGCCGACGAGTTGCACGCCGATCCGGTACCGCAACGAGAGCCACCGGCTCGCACGCGGCACGAGCACCGCATACTGCTCGGATCCGCCGTAGAGGCGTGCGAGCTCGATCGCGGGCTGGTGCCGGTTCGTATCGTCGACGGGCACGACTGACCGCACCTCGCGCTCGCGGCGCGGAGCGTCGACGACCGCGAGACCGTCGAGGGTCGAGAGGTCGCCCCACTGGTCGGGGTTCCGGCGTCGGGCGTCGCGCACCAACGCGGCGACGAACCAGCCGACCGCGACGAGTACCACCGCGGTGAACGGCCAGAACAGAGCAGGGGGCCCGTCGGGCCGGATCAGGCCCGTGAGCACGAGCAACCCGAACAGCACGAACAGCGGCAACGGCTCCCAGGCGAGCAGGGGCTTCCGGCGGGGAGCGGACATGGTCCTCAGGCTATCGCCGGCGCGGCGCCGACGGATGTCTCCGACCACTGCTCAGCGCAGCGCCGGAAGCCGCGCCGCCACCTCGTCGAGCACCGACTCGTCGCCCGCGTAAGGCCCGTTCGCGCGCGGCCAGTGCGACACGACGTCGGTGTAGCCGAGGCCTGCAGCACGTCCGACCGCGTCCTCGAAGGCGCCGACGCTCGTGAGGCTGTAGCGGGCCTCCGCGTCGAGCGACAGGGTGCGGGCCATCGTCGCGGGGTCGCGCCCCACCTCGATGCAGGCATCCTCCAGGCGGACGACGAGCTCGGCGACCCGTCGCCACCACGCCGCGGCATCCGATGAGTCACCTCCCGTGGTCACCCAGCCCTCGCCGATGCGGGCCGCCAGCGCGAGTCCCTTCGGCCCGTCGGCGGCGATGTGCAGGGGCATCCGCGGATGCTGCGAGGGCTCGCCGACCATGCGGGCGTTCGACGCCGTGAACCACTCCCCCTCGAACGAGATGCCGCCGGAACCGGGCGGCTCGAAGCGCAGCAGCACGTCGAGCGCCTCCGCGAACTCGGCGAACCGGGCGAACCGCTCGCGCGGGGTGAGCTCGGGTTGGCCGAGCACGTAGGCGTCGAACCCGGTGCCGCCGGACCCGACACCGAGGAGCATCCGCCCGCCCGAGATCTGGTCGACGGTTGCGACGTCCTTCGCGAACGGCACCGGATGCCGGTAGTTCGGCGAGGCCACGAAGGTGCCGAGCCCGATGCGGCTGGTCACCGTGGCGGCGGCTGTGAGCGTCGGGACGGTCGCGTGCCAGCGCTCGCCGGCGAGGCCGCGCCACGCGAGGTGGTCGTAGGTCCAGGCGTGATCGAAGCCGAGTTCCTCGGCACCCCGCCAGAGGCGGGCCGCCTCCGGCCAGTCGTGCTGGGGCAGGATGACGATGCCGAACCGCATGAACGCGAGTCTACGACGCGTCGCCCCTCCGGGACGCGGCCGCGGTCACCGCATGCCGCGGCACCGCGACGACATCGACGTCACGGGCGAGCGCCGCAGGGCCGGATGCCGCGCGCTCGAGCCGCACGAGCACGATCCCCCCGAGGATCAGCATGCCGCCGACCAGCTGCAGGAACCCGATCGCCTCGCCGAGCAGCGCCCACGCGACGACCGCCGCGAACACGACCTCGGAGAGTCCGAGGAACGAGGCGAGGCGGGTGCCGAGCAGGCGGATCGCCTGGATGCCCGCGACGTAGGCGAACGCCGTGGAGAATGCGCCGACCACGAGCACCGGCACCCACCACGGCGCCGAGCCGCCGAAGAACGCGACATCCGTCAACGCGATCTCGAACGGCACGAGACCGGTGAGACCCGCGACGCCCAGCACGAGGCATCCGATGAGGCATCCTGCCGCAGCAAGGGCGACGGGCGGCACGCCGAGGTCGGAGCGCTCGCCGAGCACGTAGTAGACCGCGACGCCGAGCATGGCGACCCCCGCGATCACGACCCCGATGGGGTCGAGCGCGCCCCCGGCCGGGCCGATGACCAGCACGAGGCCGGCGATGGCCACGACCGAACCCGCCAGCACGACCATCTGTGGCAGGTGCCGCGTGCGGAGCCATGCGAAGGCGACCAGCGCGACCGGCGCGAGGTACTCGATGAGCAGCGCGGTGCTGACGGGGATGCGAGCGATCGCAGTGTAGAAGGCGAGCTGCACGCCGGCGACGGCGACGACGGCGTAGACGAGCACCGTCCACTTCGCGCGCCAGAGCGGGCGCAGGTCGAATCGCAGCGCCACGAGGGCCGGAACGGCGAGCAGCGCGGCGGCCACCAGGATGCGGAAGAACACGGCCGCGCCGGGCGACCAGCCCGCCTCGAAGAGAGGCTTCACGATCGCCCCGCCTGCGCCGAACGCGAGGCCTGCCGCGAGGCCGAGCAGGATGCCGATGAACCCCCCCGCGAACCGCGCATCGGAGCCTCCGTCCCTCGGTGAGCGACGCCTTCTCGTGCCCCGAATCATCGAGCTCGAAATTCGCCGTGCTGGGCCTGTCATGCCCGAACCTCGTTATACTCATGACATTACTCGCCGAGGGTGTCAGGAGTCAAATGTTTTTCACCCATGACACGGAGGTCGCGCTCGCGTTCGTGGCGGCGCTTGCCGACACGACGCCCGCGGCATCCGACTCCGGCGACGACGAGCTGACGACACCGGCGCAGCTCGACGCGCTCCTGGACGCATGGAAGTACTCCGGACGACGGGACGGCGACGACCGCGAGCTCGCCGAGGTGCGCGAGGCGCGCGGTCGCCTGCGGGCGCTCTGGCTGCTGGACCGCGACGATGCTGCCGAGGCCGTCAACGAGCTGCTCGCCGAGGCGCGCGCCCTCCCTCGGCTCGTGCGCCACGACGGCATCGACTGGCACATCCACGCCACCGAGCGCGACGCCCCGCTCGCCCGGCGCATCCTCGTGGAGGCGGCGATGGCGCTCGTCGACGTCATCCGCTCCGACCAGATGGACCGGCTGCGCGTCTGCGACGCCGACGACTGCGAGAGCCTCTACGTCGACCTTTCGAAGAACGCGTCCCGTCGCTTCTGCAGCACGCGCTGCGGCAACCGGATGGCCGTGCGCGCGTATCGCGCACGCACGGCCGACTGAACCACCTCAACGAACACGGCGCGCTGCCGACTGGGCGCGCGTTCCGAGAACGTGCGCGGCCGTACCCGCCATGCGCCCGCGCTTCGATCAGGCCGTCTGGCCGGCGTGCGCTCCCTCGGCGATCTCCTCGATCGTCTTGCCGATGAAGGCGGGCAGGTCGTCGGGGCGGCGGCTCGTCACGAGCCCCTGGTCGACGACGACCTCCTCGTCGCTCCAGTCCGCACCGGCGTTCCGCAGATCGGTCTGCAGGCTGGGGTACGACGTGAGGTTGCGCCCACGCACGACGCCCGCCTCGATGAGGATCCACGGGCCATGGCAGATCGAGGCCACCGGCTTGTGCTGCTCGAAGAACGCGCGTACGAAGGCGACGGATGCCGCGTCCATGCGCAAGTGGTCGGCGTTCACGACGCCACCGGGAAGCACGAGCGCGTCGTAGTCGTCGGCCGAGACATCCGCCACATCGCGATCGACGTCGAAGGTGTCGGCCTTGTCGAGGTTGTGCATGCCGAGGACGGTCCCCTCGGTGGGCGACACCAGGTGCACGGTGGCACCCGTTATCTTCAGGGCGTTCCACGGCTCGGTGAACTCGACCTGCTCGAATCCGTCTGTCATGAGGAAGGCGACCCTCTTGCCGCCAAGCTGTTCCGCCATCGAAGTCCTCCTCGGTGTCGTCGTTGCGTCGACTGTTCGTCCACGGTAGGCAGGGCGATCGTGCGGCGGCAACGGGGTTGACGGCCGAGGGTGGGCGGGCGGCATCCGGAGATGACGAAGACCCCCGCCCGCGTGCAGTGCACGCAGTGGGGGCCTTCGCAAGAAGTTCGCGGTATCAGCGAGAGCCGCGTCGTCGCCGCACGGATGCGACGGTGACGCTCAGCGACGCAGGCCGAGACGCTCGATGAGCGAGCGGTAGCGGTTGATGTCGACGTCGGCGAGGTAGCCGAGCAGACGACGACGCTGACCGACGAGGAGGAGCAGGCCACGACGCGAGTGGTGGTCGTGCTTGTGCTCCTTCAGGTGCTCGGTGAGGTCCTTGATGCGCTTCGTGAGGAGCGCGATCTGGACCTCGGGGGATCCAGTGTCACCGGGGTGGGTCGCGTACTCTTCGATGATCGCCTTCTTGACATCTGCTTCGAGTGCCATAGATGGGATCCCCTTTCTTCTCGTTGCGCGCTGCCCGGGGCCGGATGCCTGGGCTCTCTTCGTGCGCGGCCGTTCTGACGGCAACCTGGAGAGTCTACCAGAGCGGATGCGTACGATCGGCGTCGTCGTCGCACTGTCCGGTGCGATCTTCACCCTTCAATAACGCGATTGCCCGGGCTCCGGGGTCGGGGCAGACTGGCGCCATGGGGTGCACGATGAAGCGCGTGTACGAGCCGGCCGAGGCATCCGACGGCTATCGGGTGCTCGTCGACCGGCTGTGGCCGCGCTGCTTGAAGAAGGAGTGAGAGGACATGGCTTCCACCAGCGCACGCTTCGAGGGCAGGACCGCGATCGTGACCGGCGCGGGATCGGGCATCGGGAAGGCGACGGCGATGCGGCTCGCGCGCGAGGGCGCACGCGTGATCGCAAGCGACGTCTCCGCCGAACGACTCGACGAGCTCCATGCTGAGCATCCCGAGCTCGACCTCGTGACGGTCACCGGCGACGTCGCGACGGAAGCGACCGCGCAGGCGCTCGTGGCCGCAGCGGGCGAGCGGGTCGACGTGCTCGCGAACGTAGCAGGCATCATGGACGCATTCCTGCCCGCCGCGGAGGTCGACGACGCGACGTGGGAGCGCGTGATGAACGTGAACGTGACCGCGATCATGCGCCTCACCCGGGCCGTGCTCCCCAAGATGATCGAGGCCGGCGGCGGCACGATCGTGAACGTGACGAGCGAGGCGGGGCTTCGGGGATCCGCCGCCGGCGTCGCGTACACCACGTCGAAGCACGCCGTGATCGGATACACGAAGAACACCGCGTTCATGTATGCGCCCAGTGGCATCCGGGTGAACGCCGTTGCGCCGGGTGCCGTGGCCACGAACATCGAGGCGCCGTGGAAATCGGAGTGGGCACAGGGCCGCCTCGGGCCGCTCATGCAGGTCATGGTCCCGGGCGTCGCCACTCCCGAGGAGCTCGCCGCGGCCATCACCTGGCTGGCGAGCGACGATTCGTCGAACGTGACGGGCGTCGTGCTCGCGTCGGATGGCGGGTGGTCGGCCATCTGACCGGGTGACATCGGTGACCCAGGGTGACAACCCTCGCCGGCCGGGGCAGACTGTGCGCCATGGCGTTCGTGATCAAGCGCGTCTACGAGCCGCCCGCCGCATCCGACGGCTACCGGGTGCTCGTCGACCGGCTCTGGCCGCGCGGAGTGCGCAAGGAGCACGCCGAACTCGACGAGTGGGCGAAGGATGCCGCGCCCTCCCCCGAACTGCGCGCGGAGTGGCACCACCACCGCGAGCGTTTCGACGAGTTCGCGGCACGGTACCGCGATGAGCTCGACGACAACCCCGCCGCCCGGGCGTTGCTCGCCACCGGCCGGGAACACGATCGCGTCACGTTGCTGTTCGGCGCCCGCGACGAGCAGGTGAACCACGCGGCCGTGCTGCTCGACTGGCTCGCCGACCAGGGGGCATCGGTCGAGCGCTGACGCGACGGCGGCGTGAACCTTGTGGGTTCCGCGGTCCCGTTGTAGCGTGCGGATCAACTCGAGGAAGTGAGCATCTATCATGTTGACGACCCACCGGACACGAACCGCCGCACTCGTCGTCGCCGCGGCGGCCGCTCTCACCCTCGCGGGGGCCGGAGCCGCTCAGGCAGCACCCGCCATCCCGCTGTCCGTCGGACAGGAGACCCCCCGCCCCGAGGGCGCCGGCGGTGCCCATGGCTTCTTCTCATACGAGATCGGCGAGGGTGAACTCTGCTACACGCTCGAGGTGACCGGGCTCTCGACGCCCGCGGTCGCCGCGCATGTGCACCTCGGTGACCGCAATGTCGCCGGTGGCATCGTCATTCCCCTCGACATCGAGAACGAGACGAGCTTCGCGGTCGACACCTGCGTGCCGGCAGACCAGGCGGTGCTCGACGCGATCGCCGAGGACCCCGGTGCGTACTACGTCAACGTGCACACGAGCATGAACCAGCCGGGTGAGGTGCGCGGACAACTGAAGTAGCACCCGCGACTCGGATCCCGAGCGCTCGGCGAGGTCCGCAGCCCGTGCTGTCCGCTCCCGCTGGGACGCATGCGGGCGGCAAGGGCAGACGGCCGGCCATCAGGGCACGAGCGGGAAGGTCGCGGGCCAACCGTTGTGCGCGTAGACGATCACCGAGAACACGATGGCGTCGAAGAGCAGATGCACGACGAGTACGTACGTGAGCGACTTCGTGAGCTTGAACGTGTAGCCCTGGATGAGCGCGAACGGGATGGTGAGAAGCGGTCCCCAGCTCTGGTAGCCGAGCTCCCACAGGAACGACACGAACACGGTCGCCTGTAACAGGTTGGCCTGCCATGTCGGGAAGTGGCGCCGGAGCAGCGCGAACACGATGCAGATGAAGAACAGCTCGTCCCAGGTGCCGACGGCGTTGACACCGACGAACAGGCGCGCGATCTCGTCGGGCGCGGTGACGGTCGGCCAATTCCGGTACACGCCCGAGGTGATGAAGTAGAACGGCAGGATGAGCCATCCGGCGACCGTGACTGCGACGAGGTACATCCACTGCGTGAACGTCCACCGGCGTCCCGTGCGCCACGGGAAGCGGATGACGCGGTCGCCGTACACATAGCGCGACACGAGGTACGGCACCACGACGGCCGATCCGAGCACCACGGCGAAGCGCACCATGCTCGGGTAGCTGATGTCGGCCCGCAGCGAGATGGTCGAGATGATGACCTGTCCGAGCGCGATGAGCGACAGGTCGGCGAGCAACCGGCTCGTGCGGCCCGACCGGTCGGTCAGCCACGCCGCGAGGAGGCCGGCGGCGAGCGTCGCGTAGCCGGCCAGTGGCACCATGAACCCGAAGAGCAGTACCGCGGCACCGCACACGAGCACGGCGGGCACGAGCCCGATCGGGTGCGTGCGGACGGCGGTCGGTGCTGCGAGTGCGGCGGTGGACACACTCCCAGCTTGGCAAGCGCGGATGACCGCGGCAAGTCGCCGGAATCCGGCCTCTCGCCGCGCGGGCGCGCGGCGCGCACGTGTCGCCGGGACGTGCCACGATCGGTGCATGACGCGGATGCCTCGGCCCTTCCCCCATCCGTCGCCGCACCCGGCGATCGTGCCGCCCTACCTGCTGTGGCGCATCGCGACGACCGACGATCCGCGGTTCGACGAGGCTGCCGAAGCGGCACGCAGATCCCTGCTGCGCGACGCGCCGCTGCGCGATTGGCGCGCCGCGGGTGAGCTGCCGTCGTTCATCGCGCCCGAACGCGCCGCCCGGGACGAACGACCGGCCGCCGCACCCGGCACCGCCCCGCAACCCGACCGGCGCATCTCCGACTCCGAGAACGACGACACGCTTCCCGGTCGGCTCGTCCGCCGCGAGGGCCAGGCGCGCTCCGGCGATCCCGCGGCCGACCAGGCCTACGACGGTCTCGGCGACACGTTCGAGCTGTTCGCGCGCGTGTTCGCCCGCGACTCCATCGACGACGCGGGCATGCCGCTCGAAGCCACGGTGCACTTCGGAGACCACTACGACAACGCGTTCTGGGACGGCGAGCGCATGGTGTTCGGCGATGGCGACGGCGAGGTGTTCCGGGGATTCACCGGCTCGCCGAGCGTCATCGGGCACGAGCTTGCGCACGGCGTGACCGAGCGCACGGCGAAGCTCCGCTACCAGGGGCAGTCCGGCGCCCTCAACGAGCACGTCTCCGACGTCTTCGGCGTGCTCGTCGAGCAGTACGCGATGGGGCAGGATGCCGCGTCGGCCACGTGGCTCATCGGCGAGGGCGTGTTCACGGACGCGGTCGAGGGTCGCGCCATCCGTTCGATGAAGGAGCCCGGCACCGCGTACGACGACGACATCCTGGGCAGGGATCCGCAGCCCGACCACTTCGACCGCTATATCGATACCGACGACGACAACGGCGGCGTGCACATCAACTCGGGCATCCCCAACCGCGCGTTCGCGCTTGCGGCCACCGAACTCGGCGGCTTCGCGTGGGAGACGGTGGGCCGCGTCTGGTACGACGTGCTCACCTCTGGCAGGCTTCGACCCGATACCGACTTCCGCACGTTCGCGGCCGAGACGGCGCGCGCGGCCCGTCGGCTGTACGGACGCACGTCACACGAAGCTCGTGCCGTGGCGGACGGCTGGGCGTCCGTCGGCATCGAGGTGCCCCCCGTCGGCCGACAGCTGGGAAGGGCCGCCGGCTGACGGGTGGGAGCAATCGCGGCTGAACGGGTGGGAACAGTCGATCCGCGTCCGCTGCGGGGTCATCACGGTCGGGGTACCATCGCCGCATGGACGTCATCGTGTCGCGAAGCGGCGGCCTGGCGGGCCTTCGGCTCACCTGGGAGGTGCGCGTCGACGAGCAGCCCGACGCCGATGACTGGTACCTGCTCATCGAGGAGATCCCCTGGGGCCGGCCCCCGCCCGCCCCGCCAGAGCCCGACCGATTCGTCTACCGCATCCGGTGCGCGCCGCACGAGGCCACGCTCGCCGAGCGACAGCTCGTCGGGCCGTGGCGCGAGCTCGTGAAGCGCGTGCAGGAGGTCACGGAGCCTGAGCGCGGGCGTCCGGCGGGCGGGTCGGATCGCCCCGGGTCGTCGAGGTGGCGACGCCGCGCGGGCACCTGAGCGGCTCCTCGAGCAGACGAAGCCGCCAATCCGAGCATGCCCGTGCGACCATGACGGAGGCCGGCAGGCTCTCGCCCGCCGGCCTCCAGGGTCGGGTGCTGGACAGCTCAGCTGACGCCGAGCAGGTCGATCACGAAGATGAGCGTCTTGCCGGAGAGCTGGTGGCCGCCGCCTGCGGGACCATACGCCTTCTGCGGCGGGACGGTGAGCTTGCGCCGTCCGCCGACCCTCATGCCGGGGATGCCCTCCTGCCAACCGGTGATGAGGGCCTGGAGCGGGAAGTTGATCGACTGGCCGCGGCTCCACGACGAGTCGAACTCCTCACCGGTGTCGTACACGACGCCGAGGTAATGCACGTCGACGGTGGAACCCGGAGTAGCCTCGGCGCCGTCGCCGACGACGATGTCCTCGATGACGAGCTCGACGGGGGCCGGACCACTGGGGGCGTCGACCTCTGGCTTGCTGTTGGTGTCAGTCATGCGTTCCATCCAAACGGACGGGGGCCGCACGGACAACCGTCCGCATGGCTCTTGCGCTGACTGCGAACAGGCTGCACGCTGGAATCCGAAGAACTCGTCGCCTCGTAGAGTTGTCGGCCATGCCACACCACCAGGCGGCGAGTTTCTTCATGCCGAACCACCGAGCTGATCCCCGGACGCCGGAGCGGTCGTCAGTGCTGGAGCGCGAGCCGGTCGGCGGCCACGGCTTGGAGCAGGCCCTGCTCATCGGCGACGATCCGCCGGTCGCCTTTGCCCGTGATCTCGCGCTGCCGGGTGAACGCCAGGTCAGTGGAATCCGCGATCATCTTGCGCATCGCGGTCGTGCGGGGCGGGTTCTGTGCTCGGGCCCACGCGAGCGCTCGGCGACGGCCGGCCGGCGACGAGAGAAGCTCGACCTCGGTCGGGCTGAACCAGCCCGCCGCGCCGTACTCGGCGAGCCGGTCGCGGGTGACGCGCACCTCCTCGCGTCTGAG
The DNA here is from genome assembly GCA_963764435.1 of uncultured Actinomycetota bacterium. GTDB lineage: Bacteria > Actinomycetota > Actinomycetes > Actinomycetales > Microbacteriaceae > Agromyces. The sequence continues at coordinate 1,109,687 of CAVXSL010000001.1, forward strand.
GTACATGACCAGCAGGACCGCGCCGATGAAGATGGGCACCTGCACGGTGAAGTACACCCCGATCGCGTCGGAGGCGAATGAGAGCGAGGCATTCCACAGCGCGTGCAGGAATACCGCACCCGCGAGCCCCAGGAGGAACCAGCCGATCACGGACGGACCGCCGCCGCGCCTCGCGGCGATGCCGATCGCAAGGCCTGTGCAGGTTGTGAACAGCACGTGCGCGAACGGCGAGAAGATGCCGCGCAGCACGAACGTCGCGCCGAGTTCTTCTGCTCCGCCCTCCGCGAGGGCTGTGCCGAAGTACATGATGTTCTCAGTGAACGCGAAGCCCCCGGCCACCACGGAGGCGTACACGATCCCGTCGACCGGACCGTTGAACTGCGAACGGGAGAACACGTAGATGAGCAGCACGCCGAGGCCCTTGGCCGTCTCCTCGACGAGCGGCGCCTGCACGATCGCCTGCACCGCCTCGTCGGGGCTGCCGCCGGGATCGGCGAACGCCACGGCGACCTGCACGCCGAGGTCGACGAGGAGGGCGATCGCGACCGACACGGCGGCGCCCCAGAGCAACGCGAACCACAGCGCCCAGCGCGGCTCTGGTTCCCACCGATCGACCCAGCGCACGGTGAGGAGCACGATGGTGAGCGGCACGAGCGCGAGCAGGAAGCCGATGACGAGCGTGGGCACGCCGAGCGCCGCAGCGAGGTAGGCGCCGAGAAGGATTCCCACGAACGAGGCCAGGATGATGCCGACCACCGCGGGTACGCGGCTGCCGCCGCTCTGCCTCGGCGGCGCCGTCCACAACGGCGGGCCGGGCGACGGGTTGCGCGGGAGGCAGCGGCGCGGCGCTCATCTGCGCAGTCTACCGAGCGGATGCATCAGCGACCGGGGCCGATTCGAACATCACACCCGGGTTCAGGATGCCGGTGGGGTCGAACAGCGCCTTGATGCCCCGCTGCAGCTCGAACGCGTCATCGCCGAGCTCGTCGGCGAGCCAGCGACGCTTCAGGATGCCCACGCCGTGCTCACCCGTGAGCGTGCCGCCCAGCGCGACCGCCATGCGGAACATCTCGTCCGCCGCCGCCCACACAGGAGCAGGCACCTCATCGCCCACGAACACGAAGTTGGGATGCAGGTTGCCGTCGCCGGCATGCGCGATCGTGGGGATCTCGATGCCGTAGCTCGCGCCGATCCGCTCGATCTCGCGGAACATCTCGGGCAGCCGCGAGCGCGGTACCGCGATGTCCTCGATGAGCACCTGACCCGATGCCGCGAGCGCCGGGTGCATCGCGCGGCGGATGTCGAGGAGACGCTCGCCCGCCGCGGCATCCGCCGACACCGTGACGCGCCCGCCGGCCGCGCCGAACGCCTCGGCGATGCGATCGGCCTCCGCGACGGCGCCGCCTGAGTCGCTCTGGGCGATGAGGAACGCCTCGCCCGGCGCCATGGTCTCGAGCGGCGTTCCGGCGAGCGTCTCGGCGCCGAGGTATGCCGCGACGCGCGTGAGCCCTGCGGCGTCGATGAGCTCGAGCACCGCGGGCCGGATACCCGCGGCAGTGACGGCAGCGGATGCCGCGGCGGCGGCCTCCACGTCGGGGAATGCCGCCGCGACCGTGACGATCTCACCGGGCACGAGCGGACGCAGACGCAGCGTGGCCTCGACGATGACGCCGAGCGTGCCCTCGGACCCGGTCATGAGGGCGGTGAGGTCGTAGCCCGTCACGCCCTTGACGGTGCGGTGCCCGGTGCGCAGGAGCCGACCGTCGGCGAGCACGACGGCGAGACCCAGAACCGCCTCGCGGGTGACGCCGTACTTCGCGCAGAGCAGGCCGCCCGCGTTCGTCGCGATGTTGCCGCCGATCGACGAGATGGCTCGGCTCGCGGGGTCGGGCGCGAACCACAGCCCGCGCGGTGCGAGCACGTCGTTGAGGTGTCCGTTCAGCACGCCGGGCTCCACGACCGCGAGCTCGTCCGCCTCGGAGATCTCGAGGATCCGGTTCATGTGCGAGAGGTCGAGCACGATCGCGCCCGGGCTCGCGATGGCGCCGCCGGCCAGTCCGGTGCCGGCACCGCGCGGCACCACCGGGGTGCCAGTGGCGTGGGCGATGCGCATCACGGCCTGCACGTCGTCGACGGATGCCGCGTGCACGAGCGCGAGCGGCGGGGTCGCGCTGCGCCATCCGGAGCGGTCCTCGCGCGTCGCATCGAGAGCTGCGGGCTCGGTCGTGACGGATGCCCCGAGGGCCTCGTGGAGGCGGGCGAGCACGTCGATCGGCATGGCTCCACCCTAGCGGCGCGGCCATGTCCGATTTCCGCTGGTCGTCGTCCGCGGGTCATGCGAGGCTGGACGTATGACCCCGCCGACCGCCGCGCTCACCCGTCCCGTCGACCCGCTCGCCGACCCGCTCGCCGACGCGGTCTTCGCCGAGCGCTACCGTGCGATGCTGGCGCGGGACGCGCGCTTCGACGGCCAGTTCATCACCGGCGTGCACTCCACCGGCATCTACTGCCGTCCGAGCTGTCCGGCGGTGGCGCCCAAGCCCACGAACGTCAGCTTCTACCTCACTGCCGCCGCCGCACACGAGGCGGGATTGCGGGCGTGCAAGCGATGCCTGCCCGACGCGGTGCCGGGCTCCCCCGAATGGGACCTGCGCGACGACCTCGCCGCGCGCGCCATGCGTCTCATCGTCGACGGCGTCGTCGAGCGCGAGGGGGTACCCGGGCTCGCCGCCCGCCTCGGCTACACGCCACGCCACCTCACGCGCGTGCTCACCGCCGAGCTCGGCGCCGGGCCCCTCGCGCTCTCGCGGGCGCATCGCGCGCAGACGGCTCGCGCGCTGCTCACCTCCACGTCGCTCCCCGTGGCCGACGTGGCCTTCGCGTCGGGCTTCGGCAGCATCCGCCAGTTCAACGACACGATCCGCGAGGTGTACGAGCGCAGCCCGCTCGAGCTGCGTGCCGCGGCCCGCGTGCGCGAGCGGGTCGGACCCGAACGGCGCGCACCCGGGCGGGGGGCGCCCGACCGAGGCATGCCGGGGCGAGGCGCGCCCGAGCTCGGGGCGGCCGAGCCGGCGGCGTTCGACCGCCGGGCCGGGTCGACCCCCACCGCCGTCGATGCGCACGCCGGGGTCGTGCACCTCCGACTGCCGGCCCGCGCTCCCTTCGACGCAGCAGGCGTGTTCTCGTGGCTCGGCACGCGCGCCCTCGCCGGGGTCGAAGAGGCCGGTCCCCTCACGTACCGACGGACGCTGCGCCTGCCCGGCGGTCCTGCCGTCGTGCGGTTCGACGCCGGCGGCGCCCCTGCGGCGCCCGCGATCGACGTGGAGGCCCGACTCACGACGCTCTCCGACCTTCCGCCGCTCGTCGCACGGGTACGGCGACTGTTCGACCTCGACGCCGACGCCGTCGCGATCGACTCGGCCCTGGCGGCAGACCCGCGGCTCGCGGCATCCGTCGCCGCGGTGCCCGGCATACGGGTGCCCGGATGCCTCGACCCGCACGAGCTGGTCTTCCGCGCCCTCATCGGGCAGCAGGTGTCGGTGAAGGCGGCCCGCACCACCCTCGGGCGACTCGCAGCCGAGCTCGGCGAGCGCGCCGGCTCCCGAGACGACGGACCATCGCTCGTCTTCCCCTCCGCGGCCGCCATCGCGTCTGAGGGCGAGCGCGTGCTGCGGGGTCCGGCAGCGCGGATCCGCACGGTCGTCGACGTCGCCCGGCGCCTCGACTCGGGCGACCTCGTCGTCGCCGCCGAGCGCGAACGTGACGAGCTCGCGCACGACCTGCTCGCGGTACCCGGCATCGGACCGTGGACCGCCGGCTACGTGGCGATGCGCGTCACACGGGCGCCCGACGTACTGCTCACGGGCGACCTCGCGCTCCGCAACGGTGCCGCCGCGCTCGGACTGCCGAGCGAGGCATCGGCGCTGCGAGGCGAGGGAACGCGGTGGGCACCGTGGCGCAGCTACGCGTCCATGCACCTGTGGCGCGCCGCGGCGACGGCAGCGTGAGCGACGCGTCGAACGACCGTCGGGTTTGTGCCGAGGGTGGCATATGCACCTGCGTTCGTTGTACCGCTCGCACCTTCTCGCCCCGTACGCGGCCGATAGCCTAGACCGGTGAGATTCGCGCACCTCAGAGTCGAAGGCCAGTCAACCGCTCGGCTCGCGGTGGTGGTGGCGGAGGCCGCACTCTTTCTCGACGATGTCATGACGACCTGTCCGCCCCGAGACCTCCAGGACCTGATCGACCGCGGTCCCGACGGTCTGGCCGAGGTTCGGGCGACGGTCGACGAGGCCCTTGCCGCCGGCGCCGATCTCGCGTCGGTCTCGGAACTGCGGCATTCCTCGGCGGTGCTGCGACCCGCGCAGGTCATCGCCATCGGCGCGAACTACGCCGCCCACTCGTCGGAGCTGAAGCTGCGCTCTGAGACGGCGATGACGATCTTCTCCCTCTGGCCGAACTCGCTCGCGGGTCACGGCAGCACGACCACCTGGCCCGAGGACCTCACGACGCAGGTCGACTACGAAGCCGAGCTCGGCGTGATCATCGGCAGGCCGGCACGCGGGGTTCACGTGCGGGATGCGCTCGACTACGTGTGGGGGTACACCGTCGTCAACGACATCACCGCGCGCGACCTGCAGTTCAGCGAGGCGCAATGGTCCCGCTGCAAGTCGTTCGACGGCTTCACTCCCACCGGACCGGTCGTCGTCACCGCCGACGAGGTGCCCGATCCGCAGGACCTCTGGCTCACCACCAACCTCGACGGCCGGATCCTGCAGGACGCGTCGACGAACGAGATGGTGCGCGGGGTCGCCGAGATCATCTCCTACCTTTCGCGTTCGGCGACGATCCCGCCCGGCACCCTCATCTCGACCGGCAGCCCGGGCGGAGCAGGCTACTCCCGCAATCCGCAGGTGTTCCTGCGCGACGGCTCCACCGTCACGGTGTCGATCGAGGGCATCGGATCGCTCACCACCCACTGCCGCGTGATCTAGGCGTGATGCCCGGGCCCGGCAGTCCCGCAGTCGCATTCATGCGGGCGCACCGGCCTCAGTCCGGGGATCCATCGACTCACTCGTGCGGCTCGCCCTGGAGATCGATGACCGTCGTGGTGGGATGGACGCCCGAGAGTCGCGACGGCGCGAGCTGCCGCTCGACATTCTGTCGGGTCATCAGCCCCGCCTCGACGACGAGGTCGGCGACCGGGCGCCCTGTCGCGAGCGCCTGCTTCGCGATCGATGCCGCTGCCGTATACCCGATGAACGGGATGAGCGCCGTGATCACGCCCACGCTCGAGGCGACCATGGACTCGAGCCGATCCACGTTCGCGGTGATGCCGTCGACGCAGTTGACGCGGAGCGTCCAGCAGGCCTGCCGCATCCACGTGATCGACTGCAGCAGCGAGTGCGCGATCACGGGTTCGAAGGCGTTGAGCTGCAGCTGGCCACCCTCGGCGGCCATGGTCACCGTGACATCCGTGCCTGCGATGGCGTAGGCCACCTGGCTGACCGCCTCGGGGATGACGGGATTCACCTTGCCGGGCATGATGCTCGACCCTGCCTGACGTGGCGGCAGGTTGATCTCGCCGAGCCCGGCTTGCGGACCGGACGACAGGAGCCGCAGGTCGTTGCAGATCTTCGAGAGCTTGATCGCGCTGCGCTTCAGTGATCCCGAGAACGACATGAACGCGCCGGCGTCGCTCGTGGACTCGATGAGGTCGGGCGCGGTCTCGAGGCTCAGCCCGGTGATCTCCGACAGATGGCGCACGGCGGCGACGGCGTATCCGGGGTCGGCGGTGATGCCCGTTCCGATGGCGGTGGCACCGAGATTGATCTCGGAGAGCAGCCAGATGGTCTCGGTGAGGCGCGCGTGATCCTCGCCGAGGGTGGTGGCGAACCCGTGGAACTCCTGGCCGAGGGTCATCGGCACGGCGTCCTGCAGCTGGGTTCGCCCGACCTTCAGGATCTCGTGGAACTCCTCCCCCTTGCGCAGGAACGACTTGCGGAGCAGCTCCAGCTCGGCGAGCAGCGTCTTCAGCGAGAAGGCGAGCGAGATCTTCAGCGCGGTGGGGTACGTATCGTTCGTCGACTGGCTGCGATTGACGTCGTCGATGGGGTGCAGGATGTCGTAGCGGCCCTTCGGATACCCCGCGATCTCGAGCGCGACGTTCGTGATGACCTCGTTCGCGTTCATGTTGGTGGAGGTACCGGCGCCGCCCTGGATGACGCCGACGACGAACTGGTCGTGGTACTGGCCTTCGATGATGCGCTGGCACGCCTCGTCGATCCAGGCCGCCTTCTGCGGACCGAGCACGCCCACGTCGCGGTTCGCACGGGCGGCCGCCTGCTTCACCGACGCGAGCGCCACGATGAGCTCGGGATATACGGAGATCGGCCGTTTCGAGATCGGGAAGTTCTCGAGTGCACGCATGGTGTGCACACCCCAGTACGCGTCGGCGGGAACCTCGACGCTGCCGAGCGAATCGATCTCTGTGCGGGTCGCCTGGGTTGCGCCGACCGAGGTCGTCACACGCGCCTCCTCCTCGGTCAGGCGGTCGGGCAGGTGGTCTGGTCGGGTCATCGACACGGTATGCGGCTCCATTGCCTCGTGGTCGCGCGGGATCGCCGCGCCTGTTCTGCCTTCGAGCCTACCCGCGAAGGTTGCGCGCACGACGAAGGCGGGGCGCCCCCACGCCCCGCCGTCCGCGTCACCGTCTGCACGCGTCGTGAAAGCTCAGACCTTGTCGGGCTCCTCGACGACCTCGGGCTCGCCGACGACTCGGGCTCGCCGACGGACTCGGGATGGTCGACGGTCTCGGGCTCATCGACGGACTCGGGCCCGTCGACGCCGTCGGCCGCGAGAAGCGCGGACTCCACTGCGCCGCCGTAGCCTTCGGCCTGCGGGTCGCCGTGCAGTCCTCCGGACACGGCGTACTCCTCTTCGGGCGACAGGATGAGCCGGTGCCGTCCCCAGACGCCGAAGACGATCAGCATGATCACGTACACCACGAGGATCGCGATGATCGCCGGCAGGAATGTCGGGTTGATCAGCGTGCCGAAGAAGATGAGCGCGGCGATGACCCCGGCGATGACCGCTCCCGACACGCCCCAGGGGCTGCGGAACGGGCGCTTCGCATTCGGGAACTTCTGCCTGAGGATCACGAACGCGATCATCTGCAGGAGATACGCGAGCACCGCGCCCCAGACTGCGATGTTCAGCACGATCGCACCGGCGACCGCACCCGCACCCTCGGCGTCGAACGCGGCGAGCACATCGAGCACGACGAGCGCCGCGAAGCCGATCACGGCGCCCGCGACGAGCGCGACCCAGGGCGTCTCGCGCGTACCGGTGAGCGAGAGGAACTTCGGGTAGTACCCGGCTCGCGACAGGGAGTACATGTTGCGCCCGTAGGCGAACATGATGCCCTGCAGCGACGCGAGCAGGCCGATGAGCGCGAACAGTGACAGCACGGCCGCGAGGCCGTCGCCGACGATCGCCCGGAAGCCGTCGAGCAACGGCTCGCCCGCGACACCCGTCGCCTCGGCGCCGATCACGCCCGTGTTGAGGAACAGCACGAGCAGGCCGGTGATGATGAGCGTGCCGCGCGCCCAGAGCCCCGCACGGGGGATGTCGCGGACGGGATCGTGCGACTCCTCCGCGGCGAGCGGCAGCTCCTCGATACCGAGGAAGAACCACATCGCGAAGGGCAGTGCGTACAGGATCGCGGGGAACACGCCGTGCGGCAGGAACGCCGTCTGACCGGCATCCGGCGCGATGTCCCACAGGGCCTCCCACGAGAACGCACCCGAGAAGATCGCCATGGCCGAGAACACGAGGATGATGGCGATCGAGACGATCGACACGACGATCGCGAACTTGAAGGAGATGCTGGCGCCGGCCGCATTCAACGCGATGAACGCGACGTAGAGGATGAGCCACCACACCCACGGCGGCATCGAGAATCCGAGCAGCTCGCTCGTGATTCCGTCGGCGTATGCGGCCGAGAAGTAGACGATGACCGCCGTCGTCGCGACGTACTCGATCGTCTCGGCGAGGCCCGTGACGAACCCGCCCCACGGCCCCATCGCGGCGCGCGAGAACGAGTAGGCCCCGCCCGTGTGCGGCATCGCCGACGACATCTCGCCGATGGAGAAGATCAGGCCGTAGTACATGACGACCAGGATCGCGAAGGCGATGAGCATGCCGCCGAAGCCGGCGAAGTCGATGCCGAAGTTCCAGCCCGAGAAGTCGCCCGAGATGACCGCCGCGATGGCGAGGCCCCAGAGGCCCCAGACGCCCGCCGTGCGCCTCAGGCGTCGTCTCTCGAAGTATCCTTCGTCGGCGGTCGTGTACGTCACGCCCGAGACCTTGAGTGTGTCCTTCGCCATGGGTTCCCTACCTCTCATCGCGCCGTTGGGGGCAGGCGCGGCGTACGATGCGTTGGCCACGACTATAGGGGGCGCAATGGTCGCTGGTACAGACCTTTTTCAGACGACATCCGTGCCGCTTTCCCGAGCCATGCGCGCGTCGCGCCACTGCCGGAGCCCGCCGAGTGTGATGTAATGGTTGCCACAGCGTACCTTTCACCGCCCGCCTTTCATCGCCTCGAGGAGGAGCCACCCGATGTCGGCACCGACCGGATACCTCTCGCCCGACCAGCTCCGAAGCGCCGTCGCCGACGGCCACGTCGACACCGTCATCGTCGCGTTCACCGACATGCAGGGGCGTCTCGTCGGCAAGCGCGTCTCGGCCCGGCTGTTCCTCGAGGAGGTCGCCGGGCACGGCGCCGAGGCCTGCAACTACCTGCTGGCCGTCGACGTCGAGATGAACACCGTCGACGGCTACGAGATGTCGAGCTGGCAGCGGGGCTACGGGGACATGGCACTCGTCCCCGACATGCCGACCCTGCGGATCGCGCCATGGCTCGAGGCCACCGCGCTCGTCACGGCCGACCTGCAGTGGCTCGACGGCTCTCCGGTCGAGGCATCACCGCGGCGCATCCTGCAGCGGCAGGTCGCCCGGCTCGCCGAGCGGGGCCTCACCGCGTTCGTCGGCACCGAGCTCGAGTTCATCGTCTTCGACGACTCCTACCGCGACGCCTGGCGCAAGGGGTACCGCGACCTCACGCCGGCGAGCGACTACAACATCGACTACGCGCTGCTCGCGTCGACCCGCATGGAACCGCTGCTGCGGGACATCCGAAACGCCATGGACGGCGCGGGCATGTACTGCGAGGGCGTGAAGGGCGAGTGCAACCTCGGCCAGCAGGAGATCGCGTTCCGCTACTCCGACGCGCTCGGCACCTGCGACAACCACTCGATCTACAAGAACGGCGCGAAGGAGATCGCCGACCGGCACGGGAAGTCGCTCACCTTCATGGCGAAGTTCAACGAGCGCGAGGGCAACAGCTGCCACATCCACATCAGCCTGCGCGGCGCCGACGGCGACGCCGTCTTCAGCGATCCGGATGCCCCGCACGGCATGTCCAAGCTCTTCCGGCACTTCCTCGCCGGCCAGCTCGCCGCAATGCGCGAGCTCACGCTCTTCTCCGCGCCGAACGTCAACTCCTACAAGCGCTACGTCGCCGGAAGCTTCGCCCCGACCGCGATCGCCTGGGGCCTCGACAATCGCACCTGCGCGCTGCGCGTCGTCGGCCAAGGTCTCGGCATGCGCGTGGAGAACCGGGTGCCGGGCGGCGACGTCAACCAGTACCTCGCGGTTGCGGCCCTCATCGCCGCCGGCCTGCACGGCATCGACGAACAGATCGAGCCCGCCGACGTGTTCGCGGGCAACGCCTACGAGAGCGACGTGGCGCGCGTGCCCGCGACGCTGCGCGAGTCGGCCGAGCTGTTCGCCGGCTCCGCGCTCGCGCGCGAGGCGTTCGGCGACGAGGTCGTCGAGCACTACCTGAACAACGCACGGGTCGAGCTCGCGGCCTTCGATGCGGCCGTCACGGACTGGGAGCGGGTGCGTGGCTTCGAACGACTCTGAGACCCCAAGTCATGCTGTGACCGTGCCGGTGCCCGCGGCATCCGCGCCGTTGATCGGCGTCACCACCTACCTCGAGCAGGCGCAGACGGGTGTCTGGGACGTGCCTGCGTCGTTCCTGCCCAAGGTGTACCTCGACGCGGTCACGGACGCCGGCGGCATCGCGGTGCTGCTGCCGCCGCAGCCCGTGAGCGCCGAGATCGCCCGCTCGGTGGTCGCCGCGCTCGATGGACTCATCGTCTCGGGCGGCGCCGATGTCGATCCCGCTCGGTACGAGCAGGCACCGCACCCGCGCACGGGTGCGCCGCGCACCGACCGCGACGCGTGGGAGGACGCCCTGTTCGCCGAGGCGATCGCGATCGAACTGCCGTTCCTCGGCATCTGCCGCGGCGCGCAGATGCTCAACGTGGCGCTCGGCGGCACGCTCCACCAGCACCTCCCCGACGTGGTCGGCAGCGAGAAGTACCAACCGTCGCCGGGCGTCTTCGGCGAGGGCGACGTGGTGATCGAGGCGGGATCTCGGCTTGCCGCCGCGCTCGGTCCCGATTCGACGACGCTGCCCGTGCACTTCTACCACCACCAGGCCCTCGACCAGGTCGCCGAGGGACTCACCGTGACCGCGCGCAGCGTGGACGGCGTCATCGAGGCCGTCGAACTCGACGCGGTGCCGTTCGGGATCGCCGTGCAGTGGCATCCCGAGGAGAATGCGACCGACCGACGGCTGTTCGCGAGTCTCGTGGAGGCGGCCCGCACGCATCGCACGAGGAGCCGTTCGTGAGCCACACGATCCTGAACCCAGCCGACGAGCGGGTCGTCGCCACCGTCGCATCGGCCTCGGTCGAGGAGACGGATGCAGCGATCACCCGCGCCGCGGCGGCCCAGCGAGACTGGGCGGCGTTGGCGCCGATCGATCGGGCACGGATGCTCCGACGCTTCGCCGAGGCGGTCGACGGGGCGGTGGAGGAGCTCGCCGGCATCGAGGTGCGCAACTCGGGGCATCCGATCACGCAGGCGCGCTGGGAGGCCGGCCACGTGCGCGACGTGCTCGAGTACTACTCGGCGGCGCCCGAACGGCTCTTCGGCCGGCAGATCCCGGTGGCGGGCGGACTCGACGTGACGTTCCAGGAGCCGCTCGGCGTGGTCGGCGTCATCACGCCGTGGAACTTCCCCATGACGATCGCGTCGTGGGGGTTCGCGCCGGCCCTCGCCGCGGGCAACGCGGTGGTGCTGAAGCCCGCGGAGTGGACGCCGCTCACGAGCCTGCGGCTCGCCGAGCTCGGGATGGAGGCGGGACTGCCGGAGGGCCTGTTCCAGGTGATCCCGGGCGCGGGCTCGGTCGTCGGCGAGCGCTTCGTCACGAACGAGACCGTGCGCAAGGTCGTGTTCACGGGCTCGACCGAGGTCGGCAAGCACGTCATGGCCGGATGCGCCGACCAGGTGAAGCGCGTCACGCTCGAGCTCGGCGGCAAGAGCGCCAACATCGTCTTCGCCGACGCCGACCTCGAGCGGGCTGCCGCCACGGCGCCGTACGGCGTGTTCGAGAACGCCGGGCAGGATTGCTGCGCCCGCAGCCGCATCCTCGTGGAGCGCGGCGTCTACGAGCGGTTCATGGAACTGCTGGAGCCGGCGGTGGCGGGCGTGCGCGTCGGCGACCCCGCCGACGAGGCCACCGAGATGGGGCCGCTCGTGGCGCGAGCGCACCTCGAGCGGGTGCGATCGTTCGTGCCCGACGACGCGGATGTCGCCTTCCGCGGAAGTGCGCCTGCCGGCCCCGGCCACTGGTTCGCGCCGACGGTGCTCACGCCCGCACGTGATTCCCGCGCGGCGCGGGAGGAGATCTTCGGCCCGGTCGTCTCGGTGTTCCCGTTCGACGACGAGGCCGATGCGGTCCGGTTCGCCAACGCGGGCCGGTACGGGCTGTCGGGCTCGATCTGGACGCGCGACCTGAGCCGCGGCATCCGCGTGGCCCGCGCCGTCGAGTCCGGAAACCTCAGCGTGAACTCGCACTCGTCCGTACGGTACGCGACGCCGTTCGGGGGCTTCAAGGAGTCGGGCCTCGGCCGCGAGCTCGGCCCGGATGCGCCCCTCGCCTTCACCGAGACCAAGAACGTCTTCCTCGCCGTCGACTGAACCGACCCCCACGGGGAACCGACCCCCACGACAGGAGCACCATGGCGGACCTTCCCCGCATCGACCTCACCCAGCGGCTCGCCGGACGCGTCGCCGTCATCACGGGCGGGGCGTCCGGCATCGGGCTCGCCACCGCGAAGCGGCTCGCCGCCGAGGGCGCGCAGGTCGTCATCGGCGACGTCGACGTGAATGCCGGCGACGCGGCCGCCACGCTCGTCGACGGCCTGTTCGTGCCCGTCGACGTCACCGACGAGCGACAGGTCGACCACCTGTTCGACGCAGCCGCGGACGCCTATGGGTCGGTCGACATCGCGTTCAACAACGCGGGGATCTCCCCGCCTGACGACGACTCCATCGAGACCACGGAGCTCCCGGCCTGGCAGAAGGTGCAGGACGTCAACCTGAGGTCGGTCTACCTCTGCTCACGTGCGGCGCTCCGGCACATGGTGGCGCAGGGGCGGGGATCGATCATCAACACGGCATCGTTCGTCGCCGTGCTCGGATCGGCCACGTCGCAGATCTCCTACACCGCCTCGAAGGGCGGCGTGCTCGCGATGAGTCGTGAGCTGGGCGTGCAGTTCGCCCGGCAGGGCATCCGCGTGAACGCGTTGTGCCCGGGACCCGTGAACACGCCCCTCCTGCAGGAGCTGTTCGCGAAGGATCCCGAGCGGGCACAGCGGCGGCTCGTGCACATTCCGGTCGGACGCTTCGCGGAGCCCGAGGAACTCGCGGCGGCTGTCGCGTTCCTGGCGAGCGACGACGCGTCGTTCATCACGGGCTCCACGTTCCTCGTGGACGGCGGCATCAGCTCCGCGTACGTCACGCCGTTCTAGGCTCGGATCGTGGACATGGCGGAGCACGACGGACGGGCGGTGACCGCCGCGACGCCGGAGGGCGACACGCCCGTTCCCGAGCCTGCCGCCGAGGTGCTGAGCGCCGGCCTGCTGCTCACCCCGGCGCGGCACGCGAACGCCTTCGAGGAGACCGTGCGGCGACTGCTGCAGTCGATCCGGCTCGGGCTCATCGGGCCGGGCGAGCGCCTGCCGCCCGAGCGTGAGCTGGCGGGCACGCTCGAAGTGAGCCGTGACACCCTCCGCGAGGCGATCGCCTCCCTCGCCGAGGCGGGCTGGGTGGTGTCGCGGCGCGGCCGGTACGGCGGCACCTTCGTGTCCGACGAGCTGCCGGCCCCCGCGCCGATCACGGTCAGCGACGACGGCGACGTGCAGGAGCTGGCCGCGCGGCTCGAGGACACGCTGGCCCTCCGAGCGGTCATCGAGGTCGGCGTGGCGCGTCGCGCGGCGGAGAGCGAACTCGCCGCCGCCGACCGGGAGCGACTCTGGCACGCCTACGAGGAGTGCCGCACCGCAACGGGCGAGCAGTACCGCATGGCCGATTCCCGCCTGCACCTGCTCATCGCCGAGGTCGTCGGCGCGCCGAGCGTGATCCCCCTCGTCGCCGACGTGCGCATGCGGGTCAACGAGCTGCTCGACGGCATTCCCCTGCTCGCACCGAACATCGCCCACTCGAACGAGCAGCACCGCGCGATCATCGGCGCGATCCTCCGCGGCAGCCCCGACGAGGCGGTGGCGGCGATGGCGGAACACCTCGAGGGCACCGAGGCGCTGCTGCGCGGCTTCTACGCCTGACGCATGGGGGGCACGGTTCGGGCTCGTGTCAGAGGAGCGCGAACGGCAGCATCGCGAGTCCGAAGGCCAGTGCCCCGAACGTCACGAGAAGGGTGCCTGCCAGCATCACCGAGTTGAGCACGATGCCCCAGATCGCCATGGTGCGGGACGCGGGCTCACGCTGCAATGCAAGAATGCCGAGCACGAGGCCGACGATCGGCACCACGAACGTCGAGCTCGCGACGATCGACACGAGGCCGAGCACGAGGCTCGCGGTGCCGAGTCCGCGAGACTCCGCCTCGGGCGCAGCGGGTGCGTAGGGATCCGGCTCACCGAACGGCGCCTGCTGCGACGTGGTGGGAGTGGCGGTGGTCATGACGGTGATCTCCTGTCCGTGGGTGTGATTCCACGCTACGGATGCCGCGGTACACGCGACATGGGGCTATCCCCCCGGTCGCAGGGTGGCCCGCCCGCCGTGCCTACGCGACCGATTCCCGCTCGGCCACGACGGTCGCGAGGTCCTCGCCGAACACGAAGGTGCGGCGCACCCGGCCGCCCTCGAGTACCGTGGGCAGCCAGCGTCGTGCGTCGTCCCACATCTCGTCGAAGGGCACCGTGTCGAGGGCGAACCACTCGGGGTCGAGCTCGTCGGACCCCGCCGGTACACCTCGCCAGGTGCGGCAGACGAACACGTTCGACTCCTGGCTCCACGCCTCGTGGTGCGGGAAGTGGTAGGTGAGCCGCCCCCGCGGTTCGAGGTCGGATGCCGCCACGACGACGCCCGACTCTTCGAACACCTCGCGCACCGCCGCGTCGGCCGCGGACTCCCCCGGCTCGAGCTTGCCGCCGAGGCCCACGAAGTTGCCCATGCCGAGGCCGTGCTTCTTGCGCCCGAGGAGCACCTCGACGCCACCCGCCCGCTCGCGCAAGAGGTAGCAGACGCAGACCTGGGGCAGCGGCATCCGGGGCCTCCTGACCATGTCGAACGGGTCAGCCGAAGAGGATCCTCGCCTCGTCGTAACGGTACTGCGGCACACTGTTGAGGCTGCCGACCGCCTCGGCGATCGAGACGGTCTTGATGTCGGTGCCGCGGAGGGTGACCATGGAGCCCCATGCGCCCTCGTAGACGGCGTCGACGACATGCATGCCGAGGCGCGTCGCGAGCACGCGGTCGTACGCGCTCGGCGCGCCGCCGCGCTGGATGTGGCCGAGCCTCGTGTCCCGCGACTCGATGCCCGTGCGCTCCTCGATCAAGGGCGCGAGCACTTCGCCGATGCCGCCGAGCCGCGGGCGGTCGAACGCGTCGAGTCCCTTGTACGAGTAGGCCTCGGCCATTTCCGCGAGGCGGAAGCCCTCGGCGACCACGACGAGCGGGGCGCGGCCACGGTCGCGGACCGAGAGGACCCACTCGCAGATCTGGTCGATGGACTGCGGCTGCTCGGGGATGAGGATGGCGTGCGCGCCCCCGGCCATGCCCGAGTGCAGGGCGATCCAGCCGACGTGCCTGCCCATGACCTCGAGCACCATGCACCGGCCGTGCGACTCGGCGGTGGTGCGCAGCCGGTCGATCGCCTCGGTGGCGATCTGCACCGCGGTGTCGAAGCCGAACGAGTAGTCGGTGGCCTTGAGGTCGTTGTCGATGGTCTTCGGCACGCCGATGATCTTCAGGCCGGCGTCGGTGAGGCGGCGGGTCGCCGCGAGCGTCCCCTCGCCGCCGATCGCGATGACGGCGTCGATCCCGTTCGCATCGAGCATGCGCTGGATGTTCTCGGGCCCACCGCCCTCGCCCTCGAACGGGTTCGTGCGGCTCGAGCCGAGGATCGTGCCGCCCTGCTTCGACAGTCCGCGCACGTCCTGACGGTTGATCGGAATGAAGTCGCCCTCGACGACGCCTTTCCACCCCTGGCGGAACCCGACGAACTCGGCGTCGTGCGAGATGATTCCCTTCAGCACCGCGCCGCGGATGACCGCGTTCAGGCCCGGGCAGTCGCCTCCGCTCGTGAGGATCCCGATCTTCATGTGTGCACGACTCCAGAGTTCTCGACGCGAACATGGTTGGTATCGGCGGCCGCGACGTCGGGCCGCATCGCCTGCGGCAGTCTATAGCGTCCCCGTGGCCGCCGGACCCTAGAGACTGCCGTCGAGCGCTGCGCGAAGCAGGTGCTGGAGCGCGTCGAGCTGTACCGAGTCGGCCGAGCCCGGCTCGACGTCGCTGCCGTCGAGCGCCCGGGCGGCGAGGCCCTGCTTCGAGTCGATGAGCTCCGCGATGCGGGCGTCGATCGTGTGCGCGGCGATGATGCGCCACGCGATGACCGGCTCGTCCTGGCCGATGCGGTGCACACGGTCGATCGCCTGGGTCTGCTCTGCGGCGGTCCAGCTGAGTTCGGCGAGCACCACGTTCGAAGCGGCTTGGAGGTTGACGCCGACGCCCGCGGCGGTGAGCGAGCACACCGCGACCGCGACCTCGGGATCCGTGTTGAACGCGTCGATCGCGGCCTGCCGCTGCAGGGCGGTCTGGTCGCCGCGCAACGACACCGTGCGCAGCTCGCGCGCGGCGAGAGCGGCTTCGGCCTGGTCCATGACGTCGATGTGCTTGGCGAAGAAGACGACCTTGCCCGCCGAGCGGGCGAGCTGGGCCGCGTAGTCGGCCGCGAGACCGGCCTTGGCCTGGCCGATGCGGCGCACCATCGTGAACACGTTCTCGCCCGACTTCGCCGACTTGGACTCCTCGAGCTCGGCGCTGGCGACCGCGCGGATGAACTGGTCGCGCTGGTCCTCGTGGAGGTCGCCGATTCGCAGGTTCCGCGACTCGACGAGCGAGCGGAACCGGCCGACGAGCCGGTTGCCCAGCTCGCGCTCGGCGGCGCGCACGGACCGACCGAGCTCGTCGTCGAGTTCGACGGGCAGGTCGGCGATGCGCTTGGCCGGCAGGTCGGCGGCCACGTCGACCTTGCGGCGTCGGACGATGCCCATGTCGATGACGGTACGGCGCGCCTCGGCGTAGAAGCCGTGGTCTGCCGGGGTGAGGCCCGCCTCCTCGAGTCGGCCCAGGAGCTGCGGCGACGGCTTGTCGCCCTGGATCCAGCCCAGGAACTGCCAGATGGCGCGGAAGTCGTCGACGTCGTTGATGAGCGGCGTGCCGGTGAGCGCGAGCAGCAGCGGGTCGCCGCCGGGCGCGGCGCGCCGGATCCGATCGGCGAGCGCGAGCACGTTGCGCGACCGCTGCGACTGGAGGTTCTTGATGAAGTGCGCTTCATCGACGACCATTCCGCGGAAGCCCATGGTCGACAGCCACGCCATGTGCCGGTCGAGCACGTCGTAGTTCACGATGACCACGTCGGCGAAGGCATCGAGCGATTCGCCGTCGCCGTGGATGACGGTGGCGCGACGCTGCGGCGTCCATCGCTCCACCTCGCGCGCCCAGTTCATCTTCACGACGTTCGGCACGACTGCGAGCAGCGGGTAGGCATCCGCGACGGATGCCGCGAGCACCGACTGCGCGGTCTTGCCGAGCCCGGGTTCGTCGGCCAGCAGGAACGTGCGGTGGCCCAGGCGGGCGGATTCGATGAACCGCGCCTGGTGCTTCATGAGCTCGAGGCCGCGCGGAGCGAGGCGGTCGACCGCGGGAGCCTCGGGCAGGTCCATGCTGGCGGCCTGGCCGCCCGAGCCGATCTCGAACGACTTGAACAGCGGGCCGAGCAGCTCCCAGTTGGCGAGGCGGCGCACCGGCACGACCGGCGAGGCGGACTTCGAGAAGTCGGGCGCGAGGAACGGGTTCGCGAGCTGGCGCGAGCGCACCGAGGCCGGGATGACCTGGTTCTCGTCGAGCTCGGGCCTCTGCTCGGGCTCCCGGGTGATGATGAGCTCGTCGGGGCTGAGTTCAGCCCCTGACTCGATGAGCCAGTCGCGGCGGAATCGCTGCGCGACCGTGGAGATCGAGGCATCCGACTCGAGGAGGGCGATGAGGCTCGTATCGCGAGCGGCCGTCTTCGCGAGGATCTGCGCGATGCCGTCGAGGCGCTTCAGCAGCTCGGCGCGAGCGGCATCCGTGAGGTCGGGATCGGCCTTGACACGTGCGCGCTCCTCGCGCATGAGCAACGCGATGACCTGGAACTTCGTGCGGTTGGTGGGTCCGAGCCTGCCCTTCTGCGCCTTGGTCTCGACCTCGCGCACCTTGCGCGCGAGAATCGGGATGATGGGTGCGTCATCGTCGCGCGAACGCGTACGCTGCCGCTGTTTCGTCTGGGCCATGGTCCTCCCGTTTCCTGGGCCGCCTCCGGCTCGCCCCCTCGTCACCGATGGCGGTGGCCGGGACCGCTCGGCGCATCTCGGATGCCGCCGCACGCGGTACGCCGAATCCCGAACCGAGCAGCGCACGAACTGGGCTCACGCGGTCGGCCGAAGAACGGATTCGTCGGGCGCTCTCCCCATTCTAGCCGGACGGAAGGCGACGCGGCGACGAGGACGGATTCGCCGGTGCGAGCGCGTCCCGGTCGGCCTATGCTTCAGCCATGGACGATCTCGCGGGGGCGGATGCCATCTCGCCCGACGATGACGAATTCACGGTCGCGCAGGACACGGAGTTCGCCGATGAAGAAGTCGTGGCGGACGACGATCACCGCCCGCTCGACGACAGCCTCGGCGACGAGGTGCCGGGCGTCGACGCCGAGCGCCGGGTCGACCTCCGCGACGAGCTCTTGAAAGACGACGAAGACTGAGGACCGCACCGGTCACGCCGGGTGCCGCGGATCGGTCAGACCCCGCCGCCGCCTCCGCCGCCTCCGCCGCCTCCCGACGATCCCCCGCCGCCGGAACCACTCGACGACGAGCTCGAGCTCGAGCCCGACCACGACGTGCTCGACGCCGTCGAGAACGACGAAACCCCGACCGAGAACGCCGCAGCGTCGAACCCGTCCCGCCCCGCATACCAGCCCGGGGCCTCGCCGCGCTGCTCGTACAGCACCGCGAGTTCGCGGCTCCACTCCCGCTCGAGCCCGAACAGCACCGCGTACGGCAGCAATCGCTCGTTGAGCTTCAGCACGACCGCGGGGTCGAGCGTCGCCGTCGCGGCCGCGGCATCCGATGTCGTCTGGGCCGCTCCGGCGACGGCTGCCGCAGCCGGCCGGTCCACGCGCATCGCGCCGCTCGGGCTCTGCAGCACGCGGAGCCGTTCGGCTTCGGCGAGCCGGATGTAGAGGCGAAGCCCCTCGAGGTGATCGCGGGCCTCGCGTCCGCGCTCGGTGAGCGGCCGAACCGTGGCCAGCACGAAGATCGTGGCGACGGCGAACGCGATCGCGCCGACGAGGAGCAGGAAGGGCCACGCACCACCGCGCCGGTCGTCGAGCGCGATGACGCCGAACACCGTGCTGAGCGTCGCGGCGCCGATGGCGCCGACCGCCAGCAGCAGACGCAGGCCCACGTCGGGGCGTCGCCGCAGCCCGCGGCGGACGACCCGTTTGGACACGGACTGGCGCAACGAGAGCAGCCGTCTGCCGAGCGCGGTGTCCCGCGACTTCAGCTCGCGCCGTGCCCCGGGCACGGGGCCGCCGCGGAAGAGGGCACGCACGACCGAGCGCGCGTCCTCGTCGCCGGGCTCGCCGCCGACGAACTCGACCGCGTACTTCTTGCGGCCCGTCTCGACCACCCGCAGCTCGCCGTCGACTGCGCGTTCGAGGATCGTCGCGGTCACGCCCTTGCCGGGGCTTCCGGCGAGGTCGGCGGCGACCATGGCGCTGATCCCCTCGGGCGGCTCGTACTGGGCGATGATCGTGCCCCGGCCCGGGTGGTCGCGCCACCGCATGATGCGGAGCCCGACCGCCGCGACGAGGGCGAGCAGGGCGAGCGCCGCGGCCGCGGCCCCCGCGAGCGCCGCCGGTGACGCGAGGAACGACTCGTCGCGCGGCTCGAAGGTGTCCGCGGCGAAGCCGACGGCGATGGTGAGGTTCTCGTAGGGGCCGAGGGTGCCCGCCTCGGCGAGCACTGCCGGCGGGGAGGTCTCCGTCGTGGTGAGTGACTCGCACGGCGTGGTCGAGCCCAGGGAGCCGCGAGAGCAGGCGATGTTCCCCGTGAGTCCTGCGGCCACGTCGGGGGCCATCCGCACCTCCGCGTGCACGCGCCCGAACGGCTGCGCCCAGCCCGTGCCGTTGACGTCCCAGTAGAACTCGTCGATCGCGTCGTTCTCGGGTTCCAGCGTCACGTTGTGCTGCGTGTAGCGGATCACGTAGGTCTGCTCGCCGTGCACGAAGTCGTCGGCGCGCACCGTCACGAGCAGGAACTCGCCCTCCTCGTCTTCTGCCACCTCGTGGGCGCGGGGAGCGCCCGAGGCATCCGTCACCGACTCGACGCGAAGGTCGGTCGGGTGCCCCTGGTAGTCGAGCGGGATCGCCCGCCGGATGCCGCGGTTCTGGTCGAACTCGGGGAACACCGCCACGAGCGTCTCGGTGGTCGTGAGCACCGAACGCCTCGCCTCGTCGCGGCCGAGCTCGTAGACGGCGTCGAACGATGCGAACGTGAAGTCATCGACGTCGGCCGGCACCGCGGCCGCGGAGGCGGGCGCGGGTGCGAACTCCCTGACCACAGCCGTGATGAGTCCTACTGCGAGCACGCCGAGGACGAAGAGCCCGGCGAGCGCGGGGACGAGGAGCACGGCGACCGCCCGGACGGCGGAGCGACGGGTCATGACACCACGGTATCGCCCCGGCGGCCGCTCGGGCGGAGCAGGAGCGAACGGATGGGCGGGCAGCGGGCACTGCACCCGCAGAATACCCACACGGGTATCTGGCGCCGGGGTACCTTTGATCGGGTGATCGATGAGGGGGAACGGCTCGGATGGCTCGGATGACTCGCATCGAACTCGTCATCGGAGACATCACCGCCCAGCGCGTCGATGCGATCGTGAACGCCGCCAACTCCAGCCTCCTCGGCGGGGGCGGGGTCGACGGCGCCATCCACCGGGCCGGAGGACCCGCGATCCTCGAGGAGTGCCGCACGCTGCGGGCGACGACGCTGCGCGAGGGCCTTCCCACGGGCGAGGCCGTCGCCACCGGCGGCGGGCGGCTCGCCGCGCGGTGGGTCATTCACACCGTGGGACCGGTCTGGCCGGGACCCGGTGCCGAGGCGGACGCTCGGCGTGAGCTGCTGCGGGCCGCGTACCGCAATTCGCTCGCCCTGGCGGCACGGCACGGCGCGGCATCCGTCGCCGTCCCGGCGATCTCGGCGGGCGTCTACGGATGGCCCGCGGACGACGTGGCGCACGTGGCCCTCGAGACGGCGGCAGGGTCGGATGCCTCACCCGGTCTCGTGCGGTTCGTGCTGTTCTCCGATCACATGCACGACGAGTTCCGCGCCGCCGCCGAGCGGCTCCGCCTCGACGTCGGCTGACGTCGGCGCCACGCAGGTTTCGTCACCCCCAGCTCACGAAAGCCGCGCCACGGCCTCCGCCTCGGCGGTGATGCGATTCGCCATGCCCGAGAAGATGAGGTCGTGGAAGGGGACGATCGCCCACCAGTACAGGCGGCCCGAGAGGCCCTTCGGGAAGAACACCGCGCGCTGCCGGTACTCCGACCCGCCGCCCTCGGCGTCCCGCGCCGACAGTTCGAGCCAGGCTCGCCCCGGCACGCGCATCTCGGCGCGCAGGCGCAGGAACGTGCCGCGGTCGATGGCCTCGACGCGCCAGAAGTCCACGGCGTCGCCGACGCGCAGCTCGTCGGCGTCGCGACGTCCGCGACGCAGCCCGACTCCGCCGAAGAGCTTGTCGATCCATCCGCGGACGGCCCATGCGAGCGGGAACGAGTACCAGCCGTTCTCGCCGCCGACGCCCTCGATGATGCGCCAGAGATCCTGCGCCCTCGCGGAGGAGCGCTGCGCACGTTCGTCGACGTACACGGTGTGGCCGGCCCAGTCGGGGTCGCTCGGCAGTGGATCGCTCGGCGTGCCGAGGACCTCCGCGTTGCGCCAGCTCGTCTCCACTTCGCCCTCGCGCTCGCGCTCCAGAGCGAGGCGCACCGCGGTGCGGTACGGCAGCAGGCCTTCCGCCGGCGGTGGGATGACGTCGTCGATGTCGTGTTCGCGCATCACGCAGTCGAACTGCAGCGACTCGATGATCGGGATCGCGAGCCGGCGCGGGATCGGGGTCACGAGGTTCACCCACTGCGCGGCCAGCCATGGCGTGAGCACCGGCAGGGCCGCGATCGGACGCTGCGGCAGTCCCTTCTCGATCGCGTAGCCGTTCATGAGCTGTCCGTAGCGGTACACGTCGGGGCCGCCGATGTCGAACGCCCGGTTCACCTCCGACGTCACGTCGGCCGCCCGGATCAGGTAGTGGAGCACGTCGCGCACCGCGATCGGCTGGATGAAGCTGCGCACCCAGCGGGGCGCCGGCATGTACGGCAGCACTTCGGTGAGGTGGCGGATCATCTCGAACGACGTCGAGCCGGAGCCGATGACGACCCCCGCCTGGAGCACGATCGTCGGCACGCCCGAGCCGAGCAGCGCTTCGCCCACCTCGGCGCGCGAGCGCAGGTGCCGCGAGAGGCGCACGCCCTCGGGGTGGAGGCCGCCGAGGTAGACGATACGGCGCACGCCGTGCTCGTGCGCCGACTCGGCGACGTTGCGCGCGATGGCGAGCTCGACCGACTCGAAGTCGCCGCGGCCGCCCATGGAGTGCACGAGGTAGTAGACGATCTCGACGCCGTCCATCGCCCGGTCGACCGCGGCCCGATCGGCGAGGTCGCCCTCGACGATGTCGACGGATGCCGCCCACGGCACGTCGCGCAGGCGCTCGGGCTGTCGCACGAGCACGCGGACCTCGTGGCCTGCTCCGATGAGCCGGAGCACCAGCCGGCCGCCGATGTACCCGGTCGCACCGGTCACGAGCACGCGCACCGCGCCACCTCCCGTCACGGGACGCCGCCTATCGGACGAGCGGCGTCAGTACCGTTCGCTCCCTCGACGAGAGTTGCCGCTGGCGCGTGCCAGCCGGTGCTTCCCGCGCCTCGGATGCCCCCGCGCGTCCGTCCACGCTACCTGAGGCTCTTGGTGTGCCAGACCGTCTTGGTCTCGGTGAACGCGCTGATGCGCCCGAGCGCCGGCGCCGCGGCATCCGGGCCCGACTCGGGCCGGAGCACGCGCTTCAGGGTGTCGGCCGCGTCGACCTCGAGCGAGATCCAGTCGAGGTGGCCCGCTCCGACAAGGTCGATCGCGTTGACGTCGGCGTGGCTCGCGAGCCACGGCGCGATCTCGGCGGGCGAGCCCGTGAGCACGTTGACGACGCCCTTCGGGACGTCGCTCGTGGCGAGCACCTCGGCGAGGCTGATCGCAGACAGCGGGAATCGCTCGCTCGCGACCGCCACCACCGAATTGCCCGCGACGAGGGCGGGCGCGACCGCCGAGACGAAGCCGAGGAGCGACGAGTCCTGCGGAACGATGATCGCGACGACGCCGGTCGGCTCGGGCACCGAGATGTTGAAGTAGGGGCCCGCCACCGGATTCGCGTTGCCCGTCACCTGGGCGAACTTGTCGGCCCAGCCTGCGTACCAGACCCAGCGGTCGATCGACTCGTCGACCTGGGCGGAGGCCACCGCTCGCGCGACGCCCTCGGCCTCCTCGATCTCGGCGACGAACTGCGCTCGGCGCCCCTCGAGGAGCTCGGCGATGCGGTAGAGCACCTGCCCGCGGTTGTAGGCGGTGGCGCCGCCCCATCCGCCGACCGCTCCCCGCGCGGCGACGATCGCGTCGCGGGCGTCCTTGCGGGACGCCTTCGCAACGTTGGCGAGGAACCCGCCGTCAGCCTTCCGCACCTCGTAGGTGCGGCCCGACTCGCTACGAGGGAACGCGCCGTTGATATAGAGCTTGTAGGTCTTCGGCACGGAGAGGCGGCTCATCTCGCTGCTCCCTTCGTCGCACGCTTCGGCGATCGAGTACGCGGCTTCGCGGCCGCATCGAGCTCGGCCTTCGCCGCACGCTTCGAGGTCTCGACACGCGGCTTCGCCGCGACTCGACCGGCGGTGAGCGCGGACTGGCCGATCGGCGCCGGCGCCAGGTAGGCGGCCAGGCCGTGCCGCCCGCCCTCGCGGCCGTAGCCCGACTCCTTGTAGCCGCCGAACGGGCTCGACGGGTCGAACCGGTTGAAGGTGTTCGCCCAGATCACGCCGGCGCGCAATTGGTCGGCGACCGCGAGGATGCGGCTGCCCTTGTCGGTCCAGATGCCCGCCGACAGGCCGTACGGGGTGTTGTTCGCCTTGGCGATCGCCTCGGCCGGGGTGCGGAAGGTCAGCACCGACACCACCGGACCGAAGATCTCCTCACGCGCGATGCGGCTGGAGGTCTGCACGTTCGTGAAGATCGTGGGTGCGTACCAGAAGCCGTTCTCGGGGATCTCGCACGGCACGCTCCAGCGGTCGGCGCCCTCGGCGACGCCGACGTCGGAGAGCTCGCGGATCCGCTCGAGCTGCTCCTTCGAGTTGATCGCGCCGATGTCGGTGTTCTTGTCGAGCGGGTCGCCGAGGCGCAGCGTGGACAGCCGCAGCTTCAGCCGCTCGACCACCTCGTCGTGCACGTTCTCCTGCACGAGCAGGCGGCTGCCGGCGCAGCACACGTGCCCCTGGTTGAAGAAGATGCCGTTCACGATGCCCTCGATGGCCTGGTCGATCGGCGCGTCGTCGAACACGATGTTCGCCGCCTTGCCGCCGAGCTCGAGCGTGGCCCGCTTGTCGGTGCCCGCGATCTGCTTGGCGATCGCGCGTCCCACCGCCGTCGAGCCGGTGAACGCGACCTTGTCGACGCCCTCATGCGCGACGAGCGCCGCACCGGTGTCGCCCGCACCCGTGATGATGTTCACGACGCCGGGCGGCAGGTCGGCCTGCTGGACGATCTCGGCGAAGATCAGCGCCGTGAGCGGCGTGGTCTCGGCGGGCTTCAGCACGACCGTGTTGCCCGCGGCGAGCGCCGGCGCGATCTTCCACGCGAGCATCAGCAGCGGGAAGTTCCACGGGATCACCTGTGCGGCGACGCCGAGGGAGCGCGGGTCCGCCCCGAGGCCCGCGTGAGTCGAGCTTGTCGGCCCAGCCGGCGTAGTAGAAGAACCACGCCGCCACGAGCGGCACGTCGACGTCGCGCGACTCCTTGATCGGCTTGCCGTTGTCGAGCGACTCGGCCACGGCGAGCTCGCGCGAGCGCTCCTGCACGAGTCGCGCGATGCGGAACAGGTACTTGCCGCGGTCGCGGCCGCTCATGCGCGACCAGGTGCGGTCGTAGGCCCGCCGGGCGGCGGCGACGGCGTCGGCGACATCCGCCTCGTTCGCGTTGGCGATCTCGGCGATGCGCTCCTCGCTCGACGGGGAGATGGTCTGGAACGGGGTGCCGCGGCCGTCGACGAACTCGCCGTCGATGAAGAGGCCGTAGCGGTCGCGGAGCGAGAGGATCGCCCGCGACTCGGGGGCGGGTGCGTACTCGAGGAAGCTCATGATGTGGAACCTTCCGGTTCGAGGATGGTGTGGATGCGGTGGTTCGGTGATCGAGTAGGCCCGTATAGCCGTATCGAGATTCAGTCGATCGTCACGTAGTCGGGGCCGGAGTAGTGTCCGGTGGTCATCTTCTGGCGCTGCAGCAGCACGTCGTTGAGCAGGCTCGAGGCGCCGAAGCGGAACAGGTGCGGCACGAGCCACTCCTCGCCGGCGGTCTCGGCGACGGTCACCAGGTACCTGATCGCGTCCTTCGAGGCACGGATGCCGCCGGCGGGCTTCACGCCGATGCGCTGGCCGGTCAGCAGGTGCCAGTCGCGCACGACCTCGAGCATGAGGAGCGTGACCGGCAGCGTCGCCGCCGGCTGCACCTTGCCCGTGGAGGTCTTGATGAAGTCTCCGCCGGCGAGGATCGAGAGCCACGAGGCGCGGCGCACGTTGTCGTAGGTCACGAGCTCGCCCGTCTCGAGGATGACCTTGAGGCTCGCGCTCGTGCCGTCGGCGCGGCGGCAGGCCTCCTTCACCGCGGCGACCTGGTCGAAGACCTCGCCGTAGCGTCCGGCGAGGAATGCGCCGCGGTCGATGACCATGTCGATCTCGTCAGCACCGGCCGCGACCGCCTCGACGGTGTCGGCCAGCTTCACCTCGAGCGATGAGCGGCCGCTCGGGAAGGCGGTCGCGACCGCAGCGACCGAGATGAGGCCGTCGTCGGGGTCGCCGTGCGCCGCGCCGAGCGCATCGATCGCGAAGGGCACCATGTCGCCGTACACGCACAGCGCGGCGACCCGCGGCGTCGTGGCATCCGAGGGGTCGGGGTTCATCGCCTTGGCGGCGAGCGAACGCACCTTGCCCGGTGTGTCGGCGCCCTCGAGGGTGGTGAGGTCGATGAGCGAGATGATGCGGTCGAGCGCCCACTTCTTGGAGGTCGTCTTGATCGAGCGGGTGCCGAGTCCGGCGGCGCGCTGCTCGAGGCCGACGGCGTCGACGCCGGGGATGCCGTGCAGGTAGCGGCCGAGCGTGGCGTCGTCGGGTTCGCCCCCGAGCACCGCGAGCGCGCGCTCGCGTGCGGTGACGAGGGAAGTGCCGGCGCTGACTTGAGCTGGCATGGTGATGACCTTGCTTTCGTGTGTGGGTATGCTGCGGCCGCTGAGCGGCACCTCAGCCGTCGAGGAGATGGAGGGCGGTGGCCTCGTCGGTGACGAGGACCGTGCAGAGGCCGGAGCGCACGACCGCGTCGGCGACGGCATGCTTGGCCTGCCCGGCGATCACCGCGATCGCGAGCGGTGCGTCGCGCAGCTCGTCGAGCGTGAGGCCGACGGTTCGGGCGTCGAGGGCGGAGTCGACGATGTTGCCGTCGGAGTCGATGTAGCGGCCGACGATGTCGCCGACCGCGCCCTTCTGCACGAGCACGTCGACGTCGGCCACCGAGAGGTAGCCGCTCTCGACGTGCACCGAGCTGTGGTCGGCGGCTCCTGCGCTGAACAGGTAGGCGTCGGCCGACCTGGCGAGCTCGATGACCCCGGCGACGACGCGGTCGGACTCGATGGCCTCCTTCGTCGCGAGCCGCTCGAGGATGGCGGGGCTCGGAAGCAGCGTGGCGCTGCCGGCGCCCTTCTGCGCGATGGCCACGGCCGTGGCCGCTGCAGTTCCGGCCCGACGGTTGAGGCTGACGCCGCCGTTGATCTGCACGACGTTGACGCCCGTCGCCCAGCCGTTGCGGAGGTGCTGCGAGACCTCGAACAGGGTGCGGCCCCAGCTCACGCCGAGGGTGTGGGGAACGGGCCGCAGCGCGGTGAGGTAATCGGCGGCCGCCTGGGCGGTGCGCTGCTGCAACTCCTCAGGCGAATGCACACCCGCGCTCGAGACGACGATGGCGTCGGTGAGTCCACGCTCATCGCGAAGCCTTCGCTCGACCGGAAGGCGACGTGCCCGCGGATGCAGGATCTCGATGCGGATGAATCCGCGCTGCTTGGCCTGGGCGAGGAGCCGGCCGACCTTCCAGCGGGTGAGTCGGAGCGCCTGCCCGATCTCGTCCTGGGTCTTGTTCTCCTCGTAGTAGAGCTCGGCAGCCCTGATGGAGAGGAGTTCGTCGATCTCGTCCACACGCATCCTTCCGAGTCGCCTTCCCAGAGTAGGCAGCCCGACGTGCATCGGCAACACTCGCAGGCAATCGTGCTCATATGAGCAGGCGGTTCCGGATGCCGCGCCGCCTCGACCCCTCCATGTCTAGGCTGGTGAGGTGGCCGACTTCGCCCGGTACCTGCCGCTCAGCCAGCGCTCGCGCATCGACGAGCGAGGCGTGACGACCGACCGACGCGCGCCCACGGCGACGGTGCTCCGCGCGATCGCGGAGGCTCTGCGGCCCCTGGACGACATCGGCTGGAGCTCGCGGGGAGATGACGACCACGCGACCGTCGCCGAGACCGTCGCGCAGCTGATGGCCGGCTTCGACCGCCGGCCGGCACGGCGCGCACTCGAGACCGCACAGCACGCACTCGGCATGGACGGCCGCGCGGTCGCCCCCCACTCCCCTCTCGAAGGGCCGGCGGATGCCGCGGCGGCCCTCGAGGCGCGCTCCGTGACCATCAGCGACCGGCCGAAGCCCACGCTCCTCGTGGAACTCGACGACGCGGTCGTCGCCGCCGTGCGCATCGGCGATGCACTCGGCCGGCCGATCGCGGTGCCGCCGCTCGCGTCGGGTGCCGTCGCACTCCGCCGGGCCGCGGCGGCTCCCACGCCGATCAAGGCCGTGATCTCGGGGCACAGCCTGCACGCCACGGATGCCGCGTGGACCATCGGGCACGGGCCGGCCCTCGTCGGGACCGCCGACCAGCTCATCCGATTCCTCGCCGGCATCGGGCACTGGGCCCCCCGCCCGGCTCGCCCCGAGGACCTCGGCGACGCCGAGGGCTGAGGCCACGCTCCGCGGCCGAGGTCAGTCCGCGAGGATCTCGCGCGCGCGGTCAACGTCGCCGCGTATGGTCTCGATGAGATCGGGGATGTTCGTGAACGCGACCATGCCGCGCAGTCGCTCGACGAACTCGATGTCGACGAGGTGATCGTACAGGTCGAGGTCGCGGTCGAGCACGTACGCCTCCACCTGCTTCTTCGGCACGCCCTCGAAGGTCGGGTTGTTCCCGACCGAGATGGCCGCCGGGTACCTGGTGCCCGCGTCGGTCAGCCAGCCGGCGTACACGCCGTCGCCGGGGATCAGCCCCTCGGACTCCGGCGAGAGGTTCGCGGTCGGATATCCGAGCTCGCGCCCGCGCTTCGCGCCGTGCACGACGATCCCCGAGACCGTCGGCGCGTGGCCGAGCAGTTCGGTGGCGTGGCGGACGTCGCCCTCTGCGAGGAGCTCACGGATCCACGTCGACGACACCCGTCGCTCGCCCTCGGGGCGCACGTCGTCGACCACCTCGACGGTGAACCCGAACGACTCGCCGAGATCCTCGAGGAGCTTCACGTCGCCGGCCCCTCGCGCTCCGTAGCGGAAGTCCCTGCCGACGAGGACGGCCTTCGCACCGAGCGTGTCGACCAGCACCCGCTCGACGAACTCCGTCGCCGGGACCGACGCGAGCGCCCGGTCGAACGGCAGCAGGACGGTCGCATCGATCCCGGTGGTGGCGAGCAGCTCGAGCTTCTGCCGCAGGCTCACGAGGGCGTCGGGGCACTTGTCGGGTGCGAGGAGCGCGAGCGGGTTGCGGTCGAAGGTGACCACCACGGCGCGCAGGCCGTCGGCGGCAGCGATCCCGCGGATGCGGTCGATCACGGAGCGGTGGCCGCGGTGCACGCCGTCGAACTTGCCGATCGTGACGACGCTCGGCCCGAAGCCGTCGGGCACCGCCTCGAGGCCCTTGAAGGTCTTCACGCGCCATCCGCCCCGTTCGCCGGCGGATGCTTCGCGAGCCACCACATGCCGAGCAACGGCAGGACGAGCGGGACGAACAGGTAGCCGCGGCCGAACCACGACCACACCGTGTCGTGCGGGAACAGCTCGGGGAAGGCGATGCTCATCGTGCCGATCACGACCACGCCCGTGAACTCGAACACGATCGTCGCCCACGCCACCCGGTACCATCCGCGGCCGGGGCGCACGAGCGCGATCGTCGCGACCACGTACACCACCGCCGCGAGTGCGGACAGCGAGTACGCGAGCGGCGCCTCGTCGAACTTCGTGACGATCTGCACGAACGAGCGCCCCACTGCGGCGAGCGCGAGCACGCCGTACACCGCCACGAGCACGCGCCCGATGCCGCTCATCCGCCGCCCGGGATCGGTGTCGGGCCGGGCTCTCCGCACGTCAGTCATCTCGTTCGATTCTCTCATTCGCGGCTACGCCTGCTGCACGGTCCAGATCTGCAGCATGCGGTACACCATCACCGCCACGGCGAGCGCGGCGACGCCGAGCACCACCGTGCTCCAGCGGCTTCGCTCGAGCAGTCCCCAGAACACGGCGGCGGGCGGGATGAGCAGCGCGCTCACGAGGTAGACGTAGAACTCGAGCACGTTTCCGGTGGGTTCGTTGCCGAACGCCGGCGCCGCGATCGCGACCACGAGCTGCACGACGAGCAGGAGCTCCACGAGCGCCAGGGCGCCGTTCGTGAGGTCGCTCGGCACGCGTCCGGCGAAGCCCGAGGCGAGGCAGAGGACACCGGCGGCGACCGCGACCGCCACCTGCACCCAGGCGAACCAGTCGATCATGCGCCCGAGCCTCCGGCGGCCTCGGCGGGGAACCCGGTGACGACCTTCAGCGAGGGTCCACGTCGCTCCACGACGGCCACGAGCCGGCCGTCAGGGTCGATCGCCGCGATCGGCCCGGGCGCCGCGGCGGCGGCGGCATCCGAAACGGCGTCGGACGAGACGACCTCGGCGTGTGGAGCATCGATTCGCCTGCCGTGGCTGAGGTCGACGGCCTGCCGGGCGTCGACCTCGAGCACGGGAAGGGCCCGGCGGGCGGCATCCGCGGGGCTCATCATGGAACCCGTCACGTCGTAGCCCTCCAGTGGAGCGGCCTCCTCGACCGTGAACCCGCCGATGCGCGTGCGGCGCAGCGCCGTCAGGTGCCCCCCCGTGCCGAGGTCCGCGCCGAGGTCGCGCGCGAGCGCACGCACGTAGGTGCCGGACGAGCACTCGACCCGCACCTCGAGATCGATGGCGTCATGGGCACGACGCATGGCGAGGAGCTCGAACGCCGACACCGTCACCGTGCGGGCCGCGAGCTCGACGGACTCCCCGTCGCGCACCCGCTGGTAGGCGCGCCTGCCCGCGATCTTCACCGCGCTCACGGCGCTCGGCACCTGCTCGATGACCCCCGTCCGGCGGAGCATCGCCGCCATGATCGCGGAATCGTCGGCTGCCGCGAGGCGGTCCGCGGATGCCGCGGCGAGCGGTTCGCCCTCGGCGTCGTCCGTGGTGGTGTCCCAGCCCAGCCGGATCGTGGCGAGGTACTCCTTGTCGAGACCGACGAGGTGGTGCAACAGCCTCGTGGCCCGGTCCACGCCCAGGACGAGGAGGCCCGTCGCCATCGGATCGAGCGTGCCGGCGTGCCCGATCTTGCGGGTGCCGGCGAGGCGGCGCATGCGCGAGACCACGTCGTGGCTGGTGATTCCCTGCGGCTTGTCGACGAGGAGGATGCCGCTGTTCACGCCGTACAGGCTAACAGCCGGGTCGCCGGCACCCCCTGCGTCGCGTGCCGCGCCCGCGCGCCGAGCGACGCCCCTACGCTGGGAGCGTGAGGATCGGCATCATCGGCGCGGGTGCGCTCGGGGGCACCTTCGCCGCGTTGCTGGCGCGCGCGGGACACGACGTCGAGGTGACGGCGCGGGGTGCCGGTCTCGAGGCGATCCGCGCGGGCGGCGATCCGCCTTTCGGGCGGGTTCGGCGAGGCGCACGAGCGGGTCGCCGCGAATGAGGTGCTCTCGACGAGACCCGACCTCGTGCTCGTGTGCACGAAGGCGCAGGACGCGGAGGCCGCGATCGCCCAGAACGCCGGCCTCATCGACGGCGTGCCCGTCGTCGTCGTGCAGAACGGACTCGACGGTGTGCAGACCGCCGAGCGGCTGCTGCCTCGCTCGTCGTGCGTCGGCGTGCTGTCGATCGTCGCCGCGAACTACACGGAGCCCGGCGTCGTGCGTGTCACGACCCCGGCGACGAGCTACCTCGGCCGAGGCGACGGCCCCGCAGACGAGGAGAGCCGGCGCATCGCCGCGATCCTTTCGGAGGCGGTTCCCGTGGTCGCGATCGACGGATTCCGCGGTGCGCAGTGGACGAAGCTCGTCGTGAACATGCTGAACGCGGTGCCGGCGATCGTCGGCCGGAGCGTGCAGGAGGTCGTCGACGACCGCCGGCTCCGACGCGTCGTCACCGCGTCGATGCGCGAGACCGTGCGAGTGGGCATCGCGCGCGGCATCCGCTTCGGGTCGCTGCAGGGGCTCGGCGACCGGCGCCTGCGGCTGTTCGCCCGGCTGCCGCTCGGTCTCGGCCAGCTTCTGCCGTGGCTCATGCGGGTGCGCATGGGCAACGTGCCCAACCTCGGCTCCACGCAGCAGAGCATCCGACGCGGGCAGCCGACCGAGGTCGATCATCTCAACGGGGTGGTCGTGCGCGAGGCCGCCGAGGTCGGCATGACCGCGCCAGTGAACGCGGCGCTCACCGCGCTCGTGCACGAGGTCGAGGCATCCGGGGTCCCACTCGAGCCCGATCGGCTCCTGGCGGTGGTCCCACTGAACGGTCCGCACAGGGTTGAATGAACTTCGCTCGGGTCGTCTCGCGAGGTGCCGCCGGTCGTACCTCTGCGGGTTGAGGAGCCGCGCAGCGGCGTCTCGAAACCTCTACGGGTGATTTCAAGGCCCGTTTCGGGGGCCGCCAGTGTCCCGCGCGTTTCCCTCATGTAAACAGGACGTGAATCCCTCAACTCGAGTTGATGATTCCTCATCTTCTGAGAGTGCGTCCATGCGCCGGCGGAGGAGCCCGAGCTCCATGTCCCGGGCACGACATGCTGCCGGCTGCAGCGGCACGCCGGTGATAATCGCGGTCTGATCAGGTATTTCAGTTGCGAATATTCGGAAGCGGTATATGAGCGGGTCGGGACTCAGCTGCTCGCCGAGCGACCGACTCGAGCTGAACCTCAGCTGAGGCTCGTCGGGAACACCCCCATGACGAGGGGGTGTTGTGACCGCGCGGCAGCGCATACGTTTCCGAACAACCGACAAGCCGCCCGAGCGACGACGCTCTCCGAGTGCCGGCCCGTCCCCGAACGACGCCGGACCTCTCCCCGTCCCGAGTCGCCCTGCTCGATTCTCCTCGTCACGTTCCGATCTCCGAGGAGTCGCCATGTCGGCCTCCGCTCGTCGTCGGCGTGCGCGCCGCGCCGTCGCGGTGCTCGCCGTCGTGGCGGCCGCCGCCGGGTCGCTCGCATCGTTCGCGCCCGCGGATGCTGCTCCCGAGAACCTGGTGGCGAACCCGTCGCTCGAGGCGGGAGCGGCATGGCCGGAGTGCTTCTCGCCGAGCGGGTGGGGTACCGAGGCGGCCTGGTCGGCGACCTCGGGGCGACTCGGCGGCCGCGCGATCTCGCTCACGGTCGACGCGTACGAGAGCGGCGACCGCAAGCTCCTCCAGACCGAGACCGACGCTTGCGCCCCGTCCGTCGAGGAGTCGGTCGAGTACACGCTCGGCGTGTGGTACCAGTCGACCGCCCCCGTGCACCTCACTGCATTCCGTCACGGCCCCGACGGCTGGAGCTACTGGGGCGACTTCGGCGAGTTCGGTGCATCCGCGGACTGGAGTCTCGCCGAGAGCGCGACGCCGCCCCTGCCGGCCGGCACCGATCGGCTCGTCTTCGGGCTCTCACTCGCCGCAAGCGGAACCCTCACCACCGATGACTACTCGCTCATCGGAGGGGATGAGCCGACCGATCCGCCCACTGATCCGCCGGCCAACCTCGTGGTGAATTCCGCACTCGTCGACGGCACCGGCACGCCCGAGTGCTTCCTGGCGGCCGGGTGGGGAGAGCACCAGACGGAGACGTCGCTCTCGGGCGACGTGCCGGCGGGTTCCCCGAGCGGTGCGCGATCGTTCACGATCGACATGTCCGCGCGCGTCTCGGGGGACATGAAGCTCATCCAGTCCGGCGACGTAGGGTGCGCGCCGCACGTCGAGGCCGGGGCCGAGTACGAGGTCGCGGTCGACTACAAGTCCACGTCGCCGGCCAACTCGCTGACGCTCTTCCAGCACACGAGCACCGGGTGGGCGTACTGGACGGATGTCACGGCGCTGCCCGCAACGCATGGATGGAGCACCGCGGTCGCGGCGCTGCCGCCGATTCCTCCCGGCGTCGACCGCCTGTCGTTCGGCATCTCCATCGCGGCCGCCGGAGCGCTCACGACGACGAACTACGCGCTCCGCGCCGTCGGAAGCGGGCCCACGCCGACGCCGACCCCGACGCCCGACCCCGACACCGACGCCCACGCCCGACGATCCCTCGCTCGTGGGCTCGTGGGACGTGCTCGACAGCCAGATGCCGCTCCGCACCATCCACACGACGCTCCTCAACGACGGTCGACTCCTGCTGGTCGCCGGATCGGGGAACGACGGGAACCAGTTCGCAGCGGGGACGTTCCGCACTGTCGTGTGGAATCCCGAGGACAACACGTTCACCGAGATCCCGACCCCGTACGACATGTTCTGCACCGGTCATGTGACGCTTCCCGACGGCAAGGTGCTCCTCTCGGGCGGAACCGAGGCGTTCCCGGAGGTGAACCAGGGGCCCAATACGTTCAAGGGCTCGAAGAAGAGCTACTACTTCGACCCCGCGGACGACGCCTTCCACCCCACGAGCGACATGGCCGGAGGGCACTGGTACCCGACCCTCACGAAGCTCGGCAACGGCGACCTCTGGGCAGCGGGCGGACTCGACGAGAACGCGGAGGGGACCGTGCTCACGGAGATGTTCGACACCTCGGAGATGCGATGGCTGAGCCCCGGCGAAGTGCCGCAGACCTGGAGCTTCTGGGGCACCTATCCGCACATGTACCTGCTCGAGGACGGCATGCTCTTCTACGCCGGCGCACACACCTTCGGCAATGGGCTTCCGGGTACCGGGTCGTCGCTCTACGACTGGACCACCGCGCGCATCTGGGACGTGCCGGGGCTGCGAGAGAAGGACCTGCGCGACCAGGCCGGTTCGGTACTCCTCCCGCCGGCGCAGGACCAGCGGGTGATGATCGTCGGCGGCGGGAACTCGGACACCGGCCTGTCCGCGATCAACCTCGTCGACATCATCGACCTCTCGGAGGCCTCACCGGAGTACTCGCCCGGCCCCGACTTGCCGGGCGAAGGCAAGATGTACGTGAACGTGCTGAACCTCCCCGACCGCACGGTGCTGGCGGCCAACGGGGCACGTCACAACCGCTCCGACGATGTCTTCAGCGCGGCGATCTACGATCCCGGGGCCGACGCGTGGACGAGCGTGCCGGCGGACCCGGTCGGGCGCAACTACCATTCGACCGCGATCCTGCTGCCCGACGGGCGCGTCGCCGTGTTCGGCTCGAACCCGGCCGACAACTCGTTCGAGGTCCGGATCTCGGTCTACAGCCCGCCGTACATGTTCCGCGGCGAGCGTCCGACCGTGGCATCCGCGCCCGAGATGGCGGGCTACGGGGACGTGATCCAGCTCGACGTGACCGGAGAGGTCGTGTCGGCGTCGCTCATGTCCCCGATGTCGGCGACCCACCAGACCGACACGAACGCCAGGCTCGTCGACCTGCCGATGTCGGGCACGGGCGGCACGCGGACCGTCCAGGTGCCGGCGAACCCCGACCTCCTGCCGCCCGGCCCGTACATGCTGACCGTGCTCGACGCGAGCGGTGTCCCGAGCGAAGCGAAGTGGGTGTGGATCTCATGAGCGTCACAGGTCGCAGGACTCGACGGGTACGGATCCTCGTCGCAGCCATCGCGCTTCCGATCATCGCGCTGGTCGGCGCCATCGCACTCTGGTCCTTCTCGAGCGGCGGATCCGGGCCCGCCCACGTTCACTCGGAGTCATCCGCGCTCACCGAGGCGGCGGCATCCGCACCCGCAGAAGACCGGACCCCCTCGTTGGAGCGAACGCCCTCAGACGACCCGATTCCCTTGGAGCCGCCCGCCGACTCGCCCGTCGGGTCCGAGCCGGAGATCTCGCTCGCCCAGGCTGCCGGCGCCGACCCGGGCTCTCCCGCACGAACCGGCAGCGGCTCGCTCGGCTCGCCACGCGCTCCGGTGGGCGCCGACGAGGTCATCGGCTCGGAGGCACTGGGCGGATGCCATGCAGAGTACGGCGACGCCGGCCAGTGCCTGCCGGTCATCCCGCCCAGTCTCGCCGAGCACGCGCAGGCCATGGCGGATGCGGGGATCGACCCGGCGTCGATGGACCATCCATGGAGCTGCACGGAGCTGCGTTCCCTCTTCCCGAGCGGCATCGCCGTGCGCTCGGGGCAGGATCCCCTCGGTCTCGATTCCGACGCCGATGGCGTCGCATGCGGACCCGACGACCGAACGACGACGAATGACGAAACGAGGACTCATGCCCGTCGCCTCTCTGCTCCTGATCGTCTTCTCGCTGCTGCTGCTGGTCGTGTCGGGATCGGCGCTGTACCTCGCGACCTACGCCTGGTGGGACCCCGACCAGCGCTCCCGCACGGGATACCCGCAGCCGAGCGGGCCGAGCCGGTTCAGCTTCTCGCTGATCATGCCGTGCAGAGCCGAGCAGGAGAGCGTCATGCGGGCGACCCTGGAACGCCTGCTCGCCCAGACGCACCCCGATGTCGAGATCATCATCTCGGTCGGACATGACGATCCCGAGACGGTGGCGATCGCCCAGAGGCTCGCCGCGGACGAACCGTGGCGGGTGCTCGTGAGCGTCGACTACAGCGAGGTGAAGAACAAACCGCGCCAGCTCAACACCGCGCTGCAGTGGTGCAACAACGACATCGTCGGGGTCTTCGACGCCGAGTCGATCGCGGCGCCGGGCCTCCTCGTGAACATCGATGCCGCGTTCGCGGAGACCCATGCCGACGCCGTGCAGGGCGCCGTGCAGCTCGTGAACTACCGTGACAGCTGGTACTCGCTTCGCAATTGCCTCGAGTACTTCATCTGGTTCCGCTCGCGGCTGCACGCCCACGCACGCCTCGGATTCATCCCGCTGGGCGGCAACACCGTCTTCGTGCGCCGTGAGCTGCTCACCGAGATCGGCGGCTGGGACGAGGAGTGCCTCGCCGAGGACTGCGAGCTCGGCGTGCGCCTGTCGACGCTCGGTCACAAGATCGTCGTCGCGTACTCACCCGAACTGGTCACCCGCGAGGAGACCCCCGACTCGGTCTCCGCGCTCGTCAAGCAGCGCACCCGGTGGTCGCTCGGGTTCATGCAGGTGTACGCGAAGGGGCTGTGGCGAGACCTGCCGACGGTCCGTGAGCGGCTCACCGCGCGCTGGACGCTCACGCAACAGCACCTGATCGCCCTCACCGGCATCGCGATCCCGCTGTCGATCGCGCTCGCCATCTGGGGGAAGTTCCCGCTTGCCGTGACCATGATCACCTTCCTCCCCCTCGTCACGACCCTCGCCACGCTCGCGCTCGAGGGATGCATGCTCCGGGAGTTCGGCAGGGACCACGGGTACGCGATCCGTGCAGGCGATTACGCTCGACTCGCCTTCGGGACCCCCGCCTACCAGATCGTGCTCGCGGTCGCCTCGATTCGGGCGTACGCGAAGTTCCGGCTCGGGGACTTCCGGTGGGAGAAGACCGCTCACATCGGGAGCCATCTCGAGTATCTCGAGACGGAGACGGCGCGATGACCGCCTCGACGCTCGCTCCATCGCCGGAGCGGGAACTGCCGCGACGGAGTGCGCGAGACCAGCTCCGCCGGCTCCTGCGTACTCCCGACCTCGTCGCCGTCGTGACGATCGTCATCGGCGCCTCCGTGCTCGGCACCTCGAACATCCTCGGTGCCCCGACCTTCCAGGACGACGAAGGCACGTATACCGCGCAAGCCGTCGCCGTCCAGGACGGAGACCTCGCCCCGTACACGTATTGGTACGATCATCCGCCGCTCGGGTGGATCCAGCTCGCCGGCCTCGCATGGCTCCGGCAAGTCGTCCAGGCCGAGTCCGGTTCGGACCTCGAGGCCATGCGGTTCGCGATCGCGGTCTTCTACGTCGCCAGCTGCGCTCTCGTGTTCCTCATCACGCGCCGGATCGGCACGAGGCTGCCGTTCGCAATCCTCGCCTCGGCGATCTTCGCGCTCTCGCCGCTCGCACTCGAGCTCGGTCGGCAGGTCTACCTCGACTCCGTCTCCACGACCTGGCTCCTGGTCGCCTTCTATTTCGCCCTGTCACCACAGCGGGCCTTGTGGCACCACATCTCGTCCGGGGTGTTCTTCGCGCTCGCGGTCCTGTCGAAGCTCACCGCGGCGATCCTCGGCCCGGCCCTCCTCGTCGCGATGCTCGACCGCACCGGCTGGCGCGATCGTGCGTTCTCGCTCGTCGGCTTCCTCGCACTCGGCGGGCTCACCATCGCCCTCTACCCGGTCATGGCCCTCCTCAGGGGCGAGCTCATCTCCGGTCCCGGGCACGTGTCGCTCCAGGACGCGATCATGTACCAGTTCGTCTCCAGGTCGGGTTCCGGATGGATCTGGGAGGACGGCTCACATCGCTCGCAGCTCGTGGGCAGTTGGGTCGGGATCGACGGCTACATCACGATAGCGGGCGCGCTCGCCGCGGTCGCCTGCCTGTTCGCCAGGCGTACTCGGTGGATCCCCGTCGCGCTCATGTGCTACTCGCTCCCGATCGTCGCGAGCCAGGGGTACCTGCCCGCCATGTACATCATCGCGGCGCTGCCGTTCCTCGCGATCGCGATCGGCGCTGCGGCTGATCTCACGTGGCGATTGGCCCTTCGCACGCTCCGTCACTGGGCACCCGGTGCACGCATCTCCTCGACGATGCTGATCGGCCTCGTGATCGCTGCCGCCGTCGTCACCATCCCATCGGCGCATTGGGTCGAGCGAGACGGCGCTCTGCTCACCCAGGACAGAAACGCCGACTGGCGGCGGACGCTCGCGTGGGCCGCCACCAACATCCCCCACGATGACGTCGTCCTCGCTCCCTACTCCATGTGGCACGACCTGAACGAGCGTGGATGGAACGACCCGTGGACGATGATCGTGCTCGAGAAGGTCGATCTCGACTCGCAGTTCGCCGTGGAGCACCCGGCCGGCTGGCGGGACATCCAATGGATCGTCGAGGGCCCGACCGTCGCAGCGAACATCGAGAACCTCGACCTGCGCGAGGCAGGCCTCGCATTCGAGCATTCCGAGATCGTCACGTCGTTCGGCGAATGGAACGTCCGCCGCGTCATCCCACCCAGCCCTGAATGATCACCTCTGTCCCCCGCCCGACCGAAGGAGCAGAAGATGAGCCTCACCGTGATCGTGCCGACCTTCAACGAGGCACCCAACATCGTCGAACTCGTGCGACGAGTCGATGACGCGATCGGCGACCTCGACGCGGAGATCCTCTTCGTCGACGACTCGGACGACCAGACACCGGACGTCATCGAAGAGGCGGCGCTGACGAGCCGTACTCCCGTGCGGCTCCTGCATCGGAGCGATCCGGTCGGGGGTCTCAGCGGTGCCGTGGTCGAGGGCCTCGCCATGTCACGATCCGAGTGGTGCCTCGTCATGGACGGCGACCTCCAGCATCCGCCCGAGATGATCCCCATCCTCCTCGAGACCGGGTCCGCGACCGGTGCCGATGTGGTCGTGGCATCCCGTCACATCGGCGGCGGCAGCAACCGGGGGCTCAGCGGCTGGTCCCGCAAGCTGGTCTCCAACGGATCGATCGCGCTCACGCGGGCGATGTTCCCCGCGCGCCTTCGCGACTGCACCGATCCGATGACCGGGTTCTTCGCGGTGCGACGGCAGTCGGTCGACGTCCGGCGGCTCCACCCGCAGGGGTTCAAGATCCTGCTCGAGATCCTCGCCCGCAACCGGCTGCGCGTGGTCGAGGAGCCGTTCATCTTCGGCGAGCGCCACGCCGGCGAATCCAAGGCCGACCTCGCACAGGGCCTTCGGTTCGCCGCCCAGCTCGCATCCCTCCGATTCGGTCGGATGTCGCGCTTCGCCGTCATCGGCGCCATCGGCGCGGTGGCCAACCTGCTCATCATGGCCGGACTCGTCGCGCTGGGCACGAACTACCTCGTCGCAGCGGCGATCGCAGCCGTCCTGACCATCGTCGGGAACTTCTTCCTGCAGGAGTACCTGGTCTTCAGGGACCTGCGGCACGAGGGGAAGGCCTTCTGGCAACGCTTCACGCAATCCTTCGCCTTCAACGCCGCGGATGCGGTGATCCGGCTCCCACTCCTGTGGGCGATCGTGCAGTTCACGGCCATCCCGGCGGTGATCGCCCAGGCCGTGACCCTGGTCGTGGCGTTCATCCTTCGATTCGTGTTCCACTCGCGCGTGGTCTACCGCCCACGCCGCACGGCTCCCGCGAGTCCCCTGATCGCCGAGGGCGCGCTGCCGGATCGGGTGAGCATCGAGCCGTCTGCGCACCTGCCTGCGGTCGGGCGCCACCCCGTGAGGGTTCCGCTGCCGATCCCGGTCTCGGCGGTGGGGCGCAGGGCCGAGGGGGCGGCATCCCGCGCCGAATAGGCTGGGGGGATGCCCCGCCGGCCTTCGCCCGACCTCGCGGCCGCGCTCAACGCCTGGTTCGCGGATGCAGCGCGCCCGCTGCCGTGGCGCGCGGCGGAGGTGTCGCCGTGGGCGGTCCTCGTGAGCGAATTCATGCTGCAGCAGACGCAGGTCGCCCGGGTCGTGCCCCGCTGGGAGGCGTGGCTGGCGCGCTGGCCGACGCCCGCGGCGCTCGCGGCCGCGCCGCCCGCCGAGGCGGTGCGGGCCTGGGACCGGCTCGGATACCCGCGACGTGCTCTGCGGCTGCACCGAGCGGCCGTCGAGATCGTCGAACGCCACGGCGGCGAGGTGCCCGCCGACCTCGCTGACCTGCTCGCGCTGCCGGGCGTCGGCCCGTATACGTCACGCGCGATCGCCGCGTTCGCGTTCGGCCGGCGGCATCCGGTGGTCGACACCAACACGCGGCGCGTGATCGCGCGTGCCGTGCTCGGGCAGGAGCATCCGGGGCCTCCTTCGGCGGCGCGCGACCTCGCGGACATGTCGGCGTTGCTGCCCGAGTCGGATGCCGCGGCGCGCATGTTCAATGCCGCCGCGATGGAGCTCGGCGCGACGGTGTGCACGGCACGGGCCCCGCAGTGCGGAGTGTGCCCCATCGCGACCGCGTGCGCGTGGCGCACGGCCGGATATCCGCCGTACGACGGGCCGCGCAGGACCGTGCAGGCGAAGTTCGGCGGCTCGGACCGGCAGGTCCGCGGGCTCGTGCTGCGCGAGCTCCGGGGGGCGCATCGCCCGGTCGCGCCGAACGAGCTCGCGTCGATGTGGCCCGATCGCGCACAGCTCGACCGCGCGATCGCCGGCCTCGTCGCCGACGGGCTCGCGGTCGCCGACGCGGACGGCGGCCTGCAGTTGCCCGAGGCCTGACCGGGCGATCCCCGCGAGCTCGGCGACGGCTGCGCAGGGATGTGCGAGTATGCAGGGATGTCCGTGACACCGCTGCCCGGTCGCCGACCGAGCCCCGACGATCTCCTCGTGCTGCTCGCGGTGGCCCGGGCGGGCCGGTACACCACGGCTGCCGCGGAGCTCGGGCTGAACCACACGACGATCTCCCGTCGGATCTCCACGCTCGAGGACGCCCTCGGCGGGCGTGTGCTCGCGCGGGGCGCGGCGGGTTGGGTGCTCACGCCGCTCGGCGAGCACGCCATCACCGCCGCCGAGGGCGTCGAACGCGCGCTCGGCACGCTGGCGCCCGACGCGCCTCGGCTCTCGGGTGTCGTGCGATTGAGCGCCACGGACGGGTTCAGCGGGTTCATCGCCGCTCCCGCGATCGTCGCCGTTCGCCGCGCCCATCCCGAAGTGTCCCTCGAGATCATCGCGGCAACCCGGAGAGCGGCACAGCAGCGAGTGGGCGTCGACCTCGAAGTGGTCGTCGGACGTCCCCACGTGCACCGGGCCGAGGCGA
Source organism: uncultured Actinomycetota bacterium (assembly GCA_963764435.1). Taxonomy (GTDB): domain Bacteria; phylum Actinomycetota; class Actinomycetes; order Actinomycetales; family Microbacteriaceae; genus Agromyces. Next base: position 1,151,005 of record CAVXSL010000001.1, read on the forward strand.
TCCACCTCGCCGATTATTCGCTCGGCCTGTACGCGAGTCGCGACTTCCTCGCACGGAACGGCACTCCGATGGAGGTTGCGGAGCTCGTGGGAGCGCCGCTGGTCTACTTCATCGAGTCGATGCTGCAAGTCGACGCGCTCGACGAGGCCAGGCGACGGACCCATGACATGGTCGACGCCGTCTCGAGCACCAACGTGTACGTGCACGTCGACGCGACGCGTGCGGGCGCCGGGTACGGCCTGTTGCCGGCGTTCCTCGCCGACGGGCACGACGACCTCGTGCGTGTGTTCCCCGACGAGGTCGACGAGCGCCTGCCGTACTGGCTCGTCTGCCGGCCCGAGGCCCTACGGCAGCCGACGGTGCTCGCCTTCATCGAGGCGCTGCGTGCGCGGATCACCGCCGTCGAGGATCAGCTGCTCGGGAGAGCGCACGCGGCAGGGCTCGACGTCGCCGTCGACATGGAACCGTCGCCGTAGCGAGTGGCTCAGCGTGGCCCGCCGGCTTCCGCGTCGTCGGACACGTCCGATGCCTCGTCGTCGAGCTCGCCCGGGCCGTCTGCGCCATCCTCGATGTCGCGCGGCTTCACGTACGGATCGGTGTCACCGGCATACTCGGCCGTGGAGGCGAGCACGCTCGTCTCCGCGTCGCGCGTGCGGGCCTCACGGAGAAGCGCCTCGATGTGCTCGGCGTTCTCGGGGATGGCATCGGGGATGAACTCGAGGCTCGGAGTGAGGCGTGTCGTGATGTTGCGGCCGACCTCGGTGCGCAGCATCCCGGTGGCCGCCTTGAGCGCAAGCGCGGAATCGCGCCGCTCCTCGTTGCTGCCGTACACCGTGTAGAAGATGCTCGCGTGCTGCAGGTCGCCTGTGACGCGCACGTCGGTGATCGTCACGAAGCCGAGCCGCGGGTCCCGAAGGCCCTTGTCGAGCCTGCGGGCCACGATCTCCTTGATGCGGTCGGCCAGTTTCCTGGCCCGTGCCGGATCCGCCATGTTGTACTCTGCCTTTCGGCGCAAGGCCGGAGATGGCATCGCCCGGGGCCCGACTCCTCGATCGTGAATCGGGGTAGGGGTCCCCGCTCTTCACCGGAGGGAAGAATCAGGGACCCCATCCACGAGCTACACCCGGGGCTTCTCCCGCAGTCTCGATCGTCTCGATCTCGTCGCCGACCTGGATGTCGTTGTACCTGCCGAGGCCGATGCCCGCCTCGAAGTCCGTGCGGACCTCGGTGACGTCATCCTTGAACCGGCGGAGCGACTCGATCGCGAGGTTGTCGCCGACGACGACGCCATCGCGGATGACGCGTGCCTTGGCGTTGCGTGTGATCGTTCCCGATCGCACGATGACACCGGCGATGTTGCCGAACTTCGAGGAGCGGAACACCTCGCGGATCTCGGCGACACCCGACTGCACCTCTTCGAACTCGGGCTTGAGCATGCCCTTCAACGAGTTCTCGATGTCGTCGATCGCGTTGTAGATGACGTTGTAGAAGCGCACGTCGACACCCTCGCGGGCGGCGCGCTCGCGCGCCTTCACGTCGGGCCGCACGTTGAACCCGATGACGATCGCGTTGTCGATCGTCGCCAGGTCGATATCGCTCTCGGTGACGGCACCCACACCGCGGTGGAGGATGCGCAGCTGCACGCTCTCGTCGACCTCGATCTTCATGAGCGACTCCTCGAGCGCCTCCACGGCACCCGACACGTCGCCCTTGATGATGAGGTTGAGCGCCTCGACCTTGCCCTCCTCGAGCGCCCGGGTGAAGTCCTCGAGCGAGATGCGCTTGCGGGCCTTCGCAAGCTGCGCGTTGCGGTCGGCGGCCTCGCGCTTCTCGGCGATCTGCCGGGCGGTGCGGTCCTCCTCGGTGACGAGGAAGGTGTCGCCTGCGCGCGGCACGCTCGAGAGGCCCTGGACCTGCACCGGACGCGACGGGGTCGCGGCGTCCACCGGTTCGCCGTTCTCGTCGGCCATGGCGCGCACGCGGCCGTACGCGGTGCCCGCGACGATCGCGTCGCCGACCTTCAGCGTGCCCGACTGGATGAGCACGGTCGCCACGGCGCCGCGGCCCTTGTCGAGCTTCGCCTCGATGGCGACACCACGAGCGTCCTTGTCGGGATTCGCCCGAAGGTCGAGACCGGCGTCGGCGGTGAGGAGCACCGCGTCGAGCAGATCCTGGATGCCGATGTTCTCACGAGCCGAGACGTCGACGAACATGACGTCGCCGCCGTACTCCTCGGCCACCAGGCCGAACTCGGTGAGCTGCTGGCGCACCTTCGCCGGGTTGGCGTCGGGCTTGTCGATCTTGTTCACCGCGACCACGATCGGCACGTTCGCCGACTGGGCGTGGTTCAGCGCCTCGATCGTCTGGGGCATGATGCCGTCGTCGGCCGCGACCACGAGGATCGCGATGTCGGTGACCTGCGCGCCACGGGCACGCATGGCGGTGAACGCCTCGTGACCCGGGGTGTCGATGAAGGTGATGGCCCGGTCGATGCCCTCGTGCTCGGTGTGCACCTGGTACGCACCGATGTGCTGGGTGATGCCGCCGGCCTCTCCGGCCACGACGTTCGCGTTGCGGATCGCGTCGAGGAGGCGGGTCTTGCCGTGGTCGACGTGGCCCATGACGGTGACCACCGGCGGACGCTGCTCGAGGTCCTCGTCGGTCTCGTCCTGGAGCTCCTGGTCGAGGTCGATGTCGAAGCCCTCGAGGAGCTCCCTGTCCTCGTCCTCGGGCGAGACGACCTGGATCTTGTAGCCGAGCTCGTCGCCGAGCACCTCGAACGTGGCCTCGTCGAGCGACTCCGTGGCCGTGGCCATCTCACCGAGGTGGAAGAGCACGGTCACGAGCGAACCGGGGTTCGCGTCGATCTTGTCGGCGAAGTCCGAGATGGAGGCGCCACGACGAAGCCGGATGACGGTGTTGCCGTCGCCGCGGGGCACGCTCACGCCACCGAGCGACGGCGCCTCCCGCATCTCGAATTCCTGCCGCTTCGTGCGCTTCGACTTGCGAGCCTTGCTCTTGCCGCCGCCACGACCGAACGCGCCTGCCGTGCCGCCGCCGGGGCCGCGACCGCGACCCCCGCCGCCCGCTGGTCGCGGGGCTCCGAAGCCTCCGCCACCGCCGGGGGCACCGCCTGGGCGCTGGAAGCCTCCGCCACCGCCACCCGGACGTGCGCCGGCCCCCGCACCTGCGCCGCCGGGGCGCTGGAAGCCGCCGGGTCGCCCGGCACCACCCGGACCACCCGGACCGCCCGGACGCGGCCCACCGGGGCGCGGCGCACCGGGGCGCGGCGCCTGGGGGCGCGGGATGTTGCCCGGCGTCGGCCGCTGGCCCATGCCCTGCGAGCTCGAGAACGGGTTGTTGCCCGGCCGCGGCTGGGCGGGACGCTGGCCCATGCCCTGCGAGCTCGAGAACGGGTTGTTGCCGGGACGCGGCGCACCGGGGCGCGGCGCGGGGCGCGGGATGGCACCGGGTTTCGGCGCGGCGGTGGGCTTGACGACATCCGCCGCCGGCGGTGTCGCCGGCGCGTCGGCGTCGTCGACGGCGTCGGTGGCCTTGTCTGCAGCCGCCTGTGCGGCCTTCTCCGCGGCCTGGGCCTGCCGCTCGGCCACCGTCATCGGAGCATCGGCCGCGGCCGCTGCAACGGCCGGGGCCGGCGCAGGCGCCTCGGCCGGCTTCGGCGCCGGCTTCGGTCCGGGCTTCGCCGTGGTGGCGGGCGCCGCCGCGGCCGGCGCCGCCTTCGCGGCGCCTCCCGCCGCCTCGAGCGCCGCCTTCAGCCGACGGGCCACGGGGGGTTCGATACTCGACGAGGGTCCCTTGACGTACTCGCCCATCTCCTTGAGCTTCTCAAGGGCGATCTTGCTGTCGACACCGAGTTCAGATGCGATCTCGTGTACGCGTGGTTTCGCAGCCACTTCTCTCCTGTTCCGGGTCCACCCCGAAACAGGGTCGGACCATCAATGACGGACGGGTCTCATTTCGAGCCGCTCATGAGTTGTCCATTAGCCGTTCAGCCTGTTCTCTACATTGCTGGTGTCCACCTCGCCGCGGATGCGGAGTGCACGCCCGAAGGCGCGTCGCCGCACGGCGAGCCGGTAGCACTCGAGCGTCGGATGCAGCCACGCGCCCCTGCCCGGAAGCACAGCCGAAGCATCTGCCACGACCTGGGAGTTCTGGAAGACGACCCTCAGAAGCGAGGATCGCGGAGCACGCGAACGGCATCCGATGCACGTTCTGACGGGTTCCATGTTACACCCCTGCTCCGAGCTCTCACGCCGACGGTCAGCGCACGGCCCGGCCCTTCCGCATCGCCTCGTGACGCCGTGCGTCCACGCGCTCTGCTCTGCCGTTCGCGCCGTTCGACCTTCAGCCGGCCTCCACGATGGAATCGGGCTGGATGTCGATCTTCGCGCCCGTCAACTTCGCGGCGAGGCGGGCGTTCTGGCCCTCCTTGCCGATCGCGAGCGAGAGCTGGTAGTCGGGCACGAGGGCGCGCACCGCCCGCGTGGTCTCGTCGACGACGTACGCGCTCGTGACCTTTGCGGGCGAGAGCGCACTCGCCACGAACGTCGCGAGATCGTCGGACCAGTCGACGATGTCGATCTTCTCGGTTCCGAGCTCGGCGGTGACGGCGCGCACGCGCTGGCCGAGCTCGCCGATCGCAGCGCCCTTCGCGTTCACGCCGGGCTGGTTGGCGCGAACGGCGATCTTGGTGCGGTGGCCGGCCTCGCGCGCGAGGGAGACGATCTCGACGACGCCGGAGGCGATCTCGGGCACCTCGAGGGCGAAGAGCTTGCGCACGAGGGCTGGATGCGTGCGCGAGACCGTGATCGACGGGCCCTTGGCACCCTTGGCCACGCTCGTGACGTAGACGCGGATGCGCTGACCGTGCGGGTACTCCTCGCCGGGGACCTGCTCCTCGGGCGGGAGGATGGCCTCGACGGTGCCGAGGTCGATGTGCACCATCCGCGGGTTCGGGCCTTGCTGGATGATCCCGGCGACGATGTCGCCCTCGCGTCCGCGGAACTCGCCGAGCACCGCGTCGTCGGCGAGGTCACGCAGCCGCTGGTTGATGACCTGCTTCGCGGCGAACGCCGCGATGCGGCCGAAGTCGCCGGGGCTGTCCTCCACCTCGCCGATGACGTTGCCCTCGTCGTCGTACTCGTGCACGTACACCGACACGTGCCCGGTCTTCCGGTCGAGGTGCGCACGCGCCCCCTCGGGGTTGGCGTGCCCATGCTGGCCGGGGTTGGTGTGCTTCAGGTAGGCCATGAGGATCGCCTGCTCGATGATCTCCACCAGTTCATCGAACGGGATTTCCTTCTCGCGCTCCATCATGCGGAGCACGCTGAGGTCGATGTCCATCGCCGGCCTCCTCTATTCAGCTCTCAGCCGCTACCCCTCGGAGCGGGCGACTCTCTACCGTACCGGATGTCGCGGGGCGCCGTCATCCGCGTGCACGAATTTTCAGGTGCATGGGTATTGACATGAAAGATTGATTCGGCGTTAATAGGGATTGTCATGAAAACAACACGCACGTACACCATGAGGGCCCGCGCCGAGCAGGCGCAGCAGACCCGCGACCGCATCCTCGACGCCGTGCTCTCCCTGGTCGACGAGGTCCCGCTCGCCGCCTGCACGCTGCCGGCCATTGCCGAGCGCGCCGACGTCTCGGTCCAGACCGTCCTGCGGGCGTTCGGCTCACGCGAGGGACTCTCCGAGGCCGCGCTCGAACGCAGCCTCCCCGTGATGCTCGCGGAGCGTCCGGCCGATCCGAACGATCGCCGCCGGTCCATCGAAGCCCTCATCGACCACTACGAGTCGCGCGGCGACGGTGTGCTGCTGATGCTCGGCCAGGAGACCTGGGAGCCCATCGCCGCGCGTGTGACGACCCTCGGCAAGCGACTCCATCGCGAGTGGGTCGAGGCCGCCTTCGCCGACGTCGTCGCCGCGACCGACGGGGCATCACGCATCGAACTCGTCGACCTGCTCGTCGCGGCCACAGACGTCTACGCCTGGAAGCTCTGGCGCCGCGACGCCGGGCGCAGCCGGAGCGAGACGGTCGATCGGATGCTGCGCCTCGCGGCATCCGTCACCGAACATCTCTGAACGGGAGGAACCGCCATGTCCACCTACGCCATCGTCACCGTCGACGCCGGCGGCAACGTGCCCCCGGCACTCGCCATCGCCGCGGAGCTGACCCGGCGCGGGCACGCGGTGCACGTGCTCGGGCACGAACGACAGCGCCAGCTGGTCGCCGCGGCCGGATACGCCTTCGCGCCGCTCGAGACGCTCGCCTATTGGAACGCGACGGTGCGGCGTTCGGTTCCCTCCGCCATCGGCACTGGCCGCTCGACTCGGCGCCGACCGCGGACTCGAGCACGAGATCCGCGAGCGGGTGCGCGAGATCGGCGCCGACGCCGCACTCGTCGACTGCATCATGCCCTCGTCGGTGCGCGGTGCTCGCAGAGCCGGCGTGCCCACCGCGGTGCTGTTCCATACGTTCCTCGAGTACTGGGTGCGCGGGTATCGGCGCGGGCCGGTGGGCATGCTCGCCCGGCTGCGCGGCGCGGGCCTGCTCGCCGAGTGGAACGCCGCCGACGCCAGGATCGTCGTGACCGATCCCGACCTCGATCCGGCCGCGCACCGCACGAACTCGCCGTCCGCTCCCGCGACCTGGGTCGGGCCTGCCGAGCACGGCGTTCCCGCGAGCCCGGATGCCTCGGCGCCGCCGCTCGTCGTCGTGAGCCTCAGCACTGTGCCGTTCCCCGGTCAGACCGACGCATACCGGCGCATCATCGCCGCACTCGGCGCACTGCCGGTTCGCGGAATCGTCACCCTCGGCGGCCTCGAACCCGACGGGCCGCTGGTCGCACCGCCGAACGTCGAGGTGCGCGCCTTCGCCCGCCACGACGAGCTGTTCCCGCAGGCTTCGCTCGTGATCGGGCACGGCGGGCACTCGACCACGTTCCGGGCGCTCGCGCACGGTGTGCCGGTCATCCTGATGCCGATGCATCCGCTGCTCGACCAGCCGATGGTCGCCGACGCCGTCGCTCGGGCCGGGGCGGGTGCCGCACTCCGCCGCACCGCCCCGTCAGGCCGGATCGCCGCAGCCGTCACCGCCGTGCTCGCGGATCCCGGCGTGCGAGCGGCCGCGGTTCGGATCGGCGAGCGGATCCGGTCGACGGATGCCGCGGCCGCCGCCGCCGCCGTATTGGAGCGGCTCGGCGGCGGCGGCACGGGTCACGCGCGCCAGATCTGAACGACCGACGGCCTCGGGGCGGCCACGAGGCCCGTGTCAGCGCGGTGCGTCGGCACGTAGTCGGGGAAGTAGGAGTTCGGTACGGCGACCGAGCCATCCTCGCCCGGGTGCTGCACGGCGACGAAGACCATGCCCTCCTGGTCGTGGATGACCGGGCCGCAGGTCTCCGCTTCGCGCGGCACGGAGAGGAACTGCTGCACGCGACCGCGGTCGGGTCCCTCGAGCGGCACCTTGAAGAGGCCGTCGTTGAAGCCGATCTTGCTGGGCGCGCCGTCGGTCGAGATCCAGAGGTTGCCCTCGGAGTCGAACGCGACGTTGTCGGGGCAGGAGATCGGCGACACGAGCTCCTTCGGGAATCCGGCGAAGTACGTGTTCTGGTCGACGGCCGGGTTGCCGCAGAGCAGCAGGATGCTCCAGCCGAACGTGGTGCCCGACTGCCCGGCGGTCTCGGTGAGCTCGATGATGTGCCCGTTGCGGTTGCCGGTGACCGGGTTTGCCTCGTCGATCGTCGCGAGGGTGCGCGACGAGTTGTTGGTGAGGGCGACGTACACCTTGCCGGTCTTGGGGTTGGGCTCGACGTCCTCGGGCCGGTCCATCTTCGTCGCGCCGACGATGTCGGCCGCGAGGCGGGCGAAGACGAGCACCTCTTCGGTCGTCATGCCGGGGATGACGCTCTCGCCGTTCAGCGTCAGCGGGATCCACTCGCCGGTGCCGTCGAAGAGGCCGTCGGACGGGAGCGCGCCGGTGCCGGTGATCTCGGCGGCGGGCGAGTTGCCCGTGAACTTCGCGACGTAGAGGTCGCCTTCGCTCAGCAGCCCGAGGTTGTTGCGGCGAGCGACGGGCGTGGTGCCCGGGTCGAACGTGCCCTTGGACACGAACTTGTAGAGGTAGTCGTTCGTCTGGTCGTCGCCCATGTACGCGACCACGTGGCCGTCTTCGGCGACGATGACGTTGGCGCCCTCGTGCTTGAAGCGGCCCATCGCGGTGTGCTTGCGCGGCGTCGAGGTCGGGGTCCTCCGGGTCGATCTCGACGATCCAGCCGAAGCGGTTCGGCTCGTTCACGTAGCCGGCGTCGTGCGCGTCGAAGCGCGGGTCGATGCGCTCGAACGTGTAGGTCGACTTGGTGGTCGGCGTGGCGCGGTAGCGCTTCTGGCCCGCGGTGTCGGCGGCCCAGGCGAAGTAGCCGTCGAAGTTCTCCTCGCCCGAGAGCACGGTGCCCCACGGCGTGGTGCCGCCGGCGCAGTTGCCGAGCGTGCCCTTGATCCAGCGGCCCTCGGGGTCGGCGGCCGTCTTCATGAGGTCGCTGCCGGCGGCGGGCCCGTGACCTCGAACACGGTGTCGGCGGTGATGCGGCGGTTGCGGCCGCCGTCGACGAGGTAGCGCCACGGCTGGCCGATCTTGTTGCGGCGCAGCTCGACGACCGAGAAGCCGTGGGCGGCCTTGTAGATGGCGGCGCGGCGGTCGAGCTCGGCGGCGTCGCTCGACGGCGGGAACATGAGGCCCGGGTTCACGTACTCGTGGTTGCTCACCAGCATGCCCGTGCGGCCGCTCCGGTCGGCGATGATGTCGAGGTAGTCGCAGTTGTAGCCGAACTGGCCCGCCTGGGCCTCGGCCGTCTGGTTCTCGAAGTCGAGGGCCGGAACGCTCGAGAAGAGCGGGTCGCCCCAGCGGATGATCGGGGCCCACGTGTAGCCCTCGGGCACGTTGAAGTCGTCGACGATCCTCGGCACCGGCGAGATGGCGTCGAACGGCAGGCCGCCCTGGCCGAGCGGTGCGCCTGCGGGCGCCGCGGTCGCCGAGCCGCTCGGCGTCGCGGCCGCGAGTGCGATGCCGACGGCGCCTGCAGCACCCAACCCGAGCAGCGCCCGCCGCGTCAGCGCGGCGGAGGCGATCTCGCGGAAGGCGGGGTTCGCCGACGTATTGCACTCGGGGCCGAGGCAGGCGTTGCCGCACTTGTAATGGCACGTCACGGCGGAGCGCTTGCCGCGCACGTGGTCGGACATGGGAAGCAAACGCAGTGGAGTCTGGTCGGAAATCGTCACTTCGGGCGTCCTCACGGTCGACGAAACGGGGTCGACTCGATCGTCGTGCCGTCAGGCGACACGGAGGCACCGTGTCGGTGAACGTCGCGTGTCCCCACGGTGAAGCGTGGTTGGGACGCCCTCTCGGTGCCGATCGGCGATCGGTACTCCCCGGAGCCCGAGGATGCAAGGGGGCGACCGCGGAGGCCCACGTCGTTACGCTGGACCGATGACCTCCGGCACCGCCGCCGCCCGGGCAGCACAGGATTCCACGATCTTCCGCGCGCTCGCCCGGATCGGATACGTCGTGCTCGGTGTGCTCCACATCATCATCGGCGCGATCGCGATCACCATCGCCGTGGGCGGGAGCGGGGAGGCCGACCAGTCAGGCGCTGTCGAGCAGGTGTCGCGCGCACCGGGCGGGCCGCTGCTGCTCTGGGTCATCGCGATCGCACTTCTCGCCCTCGGCGCCTGGCAAATCGCGGAGGCCTTCCTCGACTGGGACGCCGACGCCAAGAAGAGGTGGGGTCAGCGAGCCAAGCACCTCGGCACCGCTGCCGCGTACTTCGCGATCGCGGTGACGGCCACCGTCGTGGCGCTCGGCGGGCAGTCGGACTCGTCGGAAACGACGCAATCGTTCAGCGCCCAGTTGCTCGCCGCGCCCGGCGGCGTCGTGCTGCTCGTGCTCGTCGGTCTCGTCGTCGCGGGCGTCGGCGTCGGGTTCATCGTGAGCGGCATCCGTCGCAGCTTCGTGGAGCAACTCGCCCTGCCGCCCGGCACGCTCGGGCGGAGCATCCGGATCCTCGGCACCGTCGGCTACATCGCCAAGGGCATCGCCGTCGACGATCGTCGGCGTGCTGTTCGTGGTCGCAGCCGTGACGCACGATCCCGAGAAGGCCGGCGGACTCGACGCCGCCCTCAAGAGCCTCGCAACGCTGCCGTTCGGACAGGTGATCCTCTGGCTCGTCGGCGTCGGCCTCGCGATCTACGGCGTCTACTGCTTCGCGCGGTCGCGATACGGAAGAATGTGACGTCAGCGGCCGAGGGCGGCGGCGACCCCGTCGATCGGCACGGTCACCCGCTCGCCCGTGACGCGGTCCCAGACCTCCACGACGCCGTCGGCGACGCCACGGCCGGCGATCACGATCTTCGGCACGCCGATGAGCTCGGCATCGGCGAACTTCACGCCGGGTGAGAGCTTCGGACGGTCGTCGTACAGCACGTCGAAGCCCGCGCCCTCGAGGTCCGCGGAGATCGACTCCGCGGCGTCGAAGACGGAGTCGTCCTTGCCGGTCGCGACCACGTGCACGTCGAACGGCGCCACCGAGGGCGGCCACACGAGGCCCTTGTCGTCGTGGTGGCCCTCCGCGATGATCGCGAGGATGCGCGTCACGCCGATGCCGTACGAGCCCATCGTGACCGTCGCGAGCTTGCCGTTCTCGTCGAGCACCCTGAGGCCGAGCGCCTCGGCGTACTTGCGGCCGAGCTGGAACACATGGCCGATCTCGACGCCGCGTGCGAGGTGGACCGGCCCCGAACCGTCGGGCGCGGGGTCGCCCTCGCGCACGTCGGCAGCCTCCACGACACCGTCGGCCGTGAAGTCGCGGCCGGCGACGAGGCCGAACACGTGCTTCTCGTCGAGGTTGGCGCCCGTGATCCACTCGGAGCCGTCGACGACACGCGGGTCGAGGTAGTACCGGATGCCGGTGGCCGACTCCGCGCCGAGCACGTGGCCCTCAGGCGACCAGGGCCCGATGTAGCCCTTCACGAGCCCGGGGTGCTTCGCGAAATCCGCGTCGGTGGCGGCCTCGACGTCGGCCGGTGCGAAGGCCACGCCGACGCGCTTGGGCTCGATCTCCCGGTCGCCCGGGATGCCGATGACGATCACCTCCCGCGTGCCGTCGAGGTGGGTGAGCGCGAGCACGACGTTCTTCAGCGTGTCGGCGGCCGTCCACGCGCGGCCGTCGGGACGCGGATACTCGGCGTTGGCGAGATCGACGAGCGTCGAGATCGTCGGCGTGTTCGGCGAGTCGAGGATGGCCGGTTCGGGGAGGCCGTCGAACGGGATGGGCTCGGGCGCGATCGTCGTGTACGCCTCGACGTTCGCGGCGTAGCCGCCCGCCGAACGCACGAACGTGTCTTCGCCCACCGGGCTCGGATGCAGGAACTCCTCGCTCTTCGAGCCGCCCATCGCCCCGGCATCCGCCTTGACGATGACGTAGTCGAGGCCGAGCCGGTTGAAGATGCGCTCGTAGGCGTCGCGCTGCGCCTGGTAGCTCGCATCGAGTCCCTCGTCCGTCACGTCGAACGAGTACGCGTCCTTCATGGTGAATTCGCGACCGCGAAGGAGGCCGGCTCGGGGGCGTGCCTCGTCACGGTACTTGTCCTGGATCTGGTAGATCGTGAGCGGAAGGTCCTTGTAGGAGGAGTAGAGGTCCTTCACCATCAGCGTGAAGACCTCCTCGTGCGTCGGCGCCAGGAGGTAGTCCGCGTCCTTGCGGTCCTTGAGGCGGAACAGGCCGTCGCCGTACTCCGTCCAGCGGTTCGTCACCTCGTAGGGCTCACGCGGCAGCAGCGCCGGGAAGTGCACCTCGTGTGCACCCGCCGCGGTCATCTCCTCACGGATGACCCCCTCGATCTTCGCCTTCACGCGCAGGCCGATCGGCAGCCATGCGAAGACGCCCGGCGCCTGCCGGCGGATGTAGCCCGCGCGCACGAGCAGCCGGTGGCTGGCCACCTCGGCATCAGCGGGGTCTTCGCGGAGGGTGCGGAGGAAGTAGTTCGTGAGGCGTGTGGGCACCCGATGATTCTAGGCGTGCGCCGATGGCACCTCGGGGCGCCGGGGGCCGACCGGCCCGCCGACCGCGAGCCCGCCGGTTCGCCGCGCTGGGGCGAACCGGCGGGCGACTCGGGTCAGTCGGCGAGGATCAGGTGCAGCGCCCGGCGCGCGTCGTCGATCTTCTCGGCGGCGGCGGCGCGCTGCGCGTCGGTCGCGGCGTGGCGGAACTGCGCGACGACGCCCATGAGCTTGCCGACGCTCTCGAAGAGGGCGACGGCGGAATCACTGGGGCGCGGCACATCCGACCAAGCCTGCGAGATCTCCTCGGCATGGTCGGCGACGTAGGCGCGACCGGCCTCCGTCAGCTCGTACTCGACGCGACGGCCCTCGCCGCGCTGGGCGATGAGGTCCTCGTCGACGAGCTGCTGGAGGGTCGGGTAGACGGAGCCCGGGCTGGGTCGCCAGGCGTCATCCGTCCTCTCGGCAATCGCCTTCATGATGCCGTAGCCGTTCAGCGGCCCGTCTGCGAGCAGCGAGAGGATCGCCGCGCGCACATCGCCCTTGGCGCGGCGCCGACCGCCGGGTCCTCCGAACGCGCCGAATCCCGGCATGCCCGGTCCGGCCCAGCCGCCCCACCAGCCGCCACGGTAGCCGCGGGCGTCATGGTGGTATCGACCCTCGTGCGGATGCATCCCTGAGGACGTGAATGGGTTGAAGTGTCCGCGTCGCATGAGCGTACGCCTCCCTTCATCCGGCTCTCGAAGAGCACATCTGGAACTTCCGTGATGTGTCAACGATATATCGCTACCCCGTGATCGTCAACCCTCCGGCCTCCTCGTCGCGTGCTCGAAGCCCCGACTGGCAGCTGTGGCGATCCGCCTCTCAGATCCGCCTCTCAGACGCCTTCCTCGTCCTCCTCGTTTTCCATCGCGAAGTCCTCGAGTTCCGACTCGGTCGCATCGGCCTCTACGGACTCGTCCTCGGTGCCCTCGTGCAGCGTGCCCATGCCGTCGGGATATCCCGCTTGGTCGGGGTACTCGAACTCGGTGCCGTCTCCGCTCATCGCGGTCCCCTCTCGCGATCGGATGCCGCGCCCGCGGCATCCGGTGCGCTTCACCCTACTCGGCGGCCAGCTGAGCGGCCACGGGTGCGAAACAGCTCGGGGCGCCCCGTTGAGGCATCGCCCAGTACGGGATCGCCGACTACGGAGTCAGCACCTGCGGCGTGCCCACCGGGGCATCCGCGCCCATCTCGTCGGCGATGCGATTCGCCTCGGCGATGAGCGTCTCGACGATCTCGGACTCGGGAACGGTCTTGATGACCTCGCCCTTCACGAAGATCTGGCCCTTGCCGTTGCCGGATGCCACGCCGAGGTCGGCCTCGCGCGCCTCGCCCGGCCCGTTCACGACGCAGCCCATGACGGCGACCCGCAGCGGCACGCTCATGCCCTCGAGGCCGTCGGTCACGTCGTTCGCGAGCTTGTACACGTCGACCTGCGCGCGCCCGCAGGAGGGGCACGACACGATCTCGAGCTTGCGCTCTCGAAGGTTGAGCGACTGGAGGATCTGCAGTCCGACCTTGACCTCCTCGACGGGCGGCGCAGAGAGCGACACGCGGATGGTGTCGCCGATGCCCTCGCCGAGCAGGATGCCGAACGCCGTCGCCGACTTGATCGTGCCCTGGAAGGCCGGACCCGCCTCCGTCACGCCGAGATGCAGGGGCCAGTCGCCGCGCTCGGCGAGCATGCGGTAGGCCTTCACCATGACGATCGGGTCGTTGTGCTTCACCGAGATCTTGAAATCGTGGAAGTCGTGCTCCTCGAAGAGGCTGGCCTCCCACACGGCGCTCTCCACGAGCGCCTCGGGCGTTGCCTTGCCGTACTTCTGCAGCAGGCGCGGGTCGAGCGATCCGGCATTCACGCCGATGCGGATGGAGACGCCCGCCTCCTTCGCCCGGCGGGCGATCTCGCCGACCTGGTCGTCGAACTTGCGGATGTTGCCCGGGTTCACGCGCACCGCGGCGCATCCGGCGTCGATCGCGGCGTAGACGTAGTTCGGCTGGAAGTGGATGTCGGCGATGACCGGGATCTGGCTCTTCTTGGCGATGATCGGCAGCGCCTCGGCGTCGTCACGGCTCGGCACTGCGACGCGCACGATGTCGCAGCCCGATGCGGTGAGCTCGGCGATCTGCTGCAGCGTCGCGTTGATGTTCGGCGTCGGCGTCGTGGTCATCGACTGGACGCTCACCGGGGCGTCGCCGCCGACGAGGACCTTGCCCACCCTGATCTGGCGTGACTTGCGTCGTGGGGCCAGGACCTCCGGGACTTTGGGCATTCCGAGATTCACTGCAGGCACTGCATTAGTCTACGGCGCCGGTCCCCGCCCGGCGCCGCCGCCGTGTGGTGCGCGGCGGCTCAGGCGCAGCCGTCGGCCTCGAGCTCGGGTGCGCGGATCCGCTTCACCGTGGCCCCGTCGTCGGTGGCGATGACGACCACGTTGACGCGGTCCCCGCCCGTCCAGCTGCTCGGCACGGCCGTGGTCACGGCTTCGATCGACGTCCCCGTGCACGTCCAGAGATCGGTGTCGAATCCCGGGTCCGCCTCGGCCGCGGACCACGCGTCGCCGGCCCGCAGCCCGCTCGCGGAGGAGAGGATCACGCCGTCGGCCGCCGGCCCGCCGAAGTACACGGCGAACCGGGGCCAAACCACCCAGTCGTATCCCTCCGCCTGGCGACGGTCCTCGTCGTAGTACCGCTCATCGAGCACGAACGGGTCCCATCGGTGGAAAACGCCGGCCGGGGCATGATTGGTACCCGCGTACGGCTCGTCGACCGGCGGTGCGCCGAACACCGTGGTCAGCGCGGCGACTGCGTCAAGTGGCGAGGACATGTAGTCGAGGGTCGTCACAACGGTGCCGCCGTCGGTGCGGAGCTCGAGAGCCTCGGGTCGCGCGACGAGCGACGTCACAGTCGTGAGCGGATCCACGGGGTCGGCGATCGGCGTCGGCGATGCCGCGGGCGAGGACGGCGCGGCGTCGGCGGGCGTGGCTGCCGGTGAGCCGGCGAGGCATCCGGTCAACGCGAACACGAGCGCGACGGCTCCGACGGTGAGGGTGGCGGTACGGCGGGTGCGGGTCAGGGTCATCGGGCTCCTCGCTCGGCTACGAGGGCCCGGTGCTGCCCTCGCATCATCGTGACAGCGCGCGCGGCACCTGGAGGTACCGCGCCGCATCACGATTCCGTATCGGAGAGCCGACTGGCGAGCATCGCGACGCCTCAGCGGTCGGGCGCGTCCCGGTCCTCGTCCCGCTTCACACCCTCGTCCGCTTCATCGGCGTGCTCGAGCCGGATGCTGCGGCCGAGCTCGATGTCCTCCTGCTCCTTCTTCGCGGCCTTGTCGCTCTTACGCGTGTCGCGCGGTGGAAGCTGGATGTCCTCCTCCGCTGTAGCCCGAGGCCGACCAGAGCGCCGCCCGCTCCGCTGTGCCGGTCCAACGCGCCGGTCCCCGCCCGGCGCCGCCCGCCGACCGTCAGCGGCTGATGGCCCGGAGGTACGCCACCACGGCGGCGACCCGGCGGTGCGTGTCGGGCACTCGGGTGACCCCGAACTTGACGAAGATCGACGTGGCGTGCTTCTCGACCGCCGAGAGCGAGATGTGCAGCGCACGCCCGATCGCGGGATTGCTGTGCCCATCGGCCATGAGTTCGAGCACGTCGCGTTCTCGTGGCGACAGGGTCTCGAGACGATCATCGGATGCCTCGTGCGCACGCAGCCGTCGGCGCACGTCCACGTCGGCGGGGTCTGGCGCCGTCGGCCTGCTCCCGGCGATCAGACCGGCGGGCACGAGTGGCGCCGAGACGAGGAAAAGCGCGGTGCCGATGCCCGCCGCGGAAGCCGGCACGATCGAGCCGACACGACGACAAGGGCGAACGCCGCGAGGCCGCCGAGTGGGAGGGTGAGGCGACCGCGCAGCTCGCGATCGCCTCGGATCAGGCGCACGACCGCAATGACCGCCGCCACGGCGGGCAGTGCGAACACGACACCGGCTCCCATGGCGAGTCCAGCCGGAAGGACCGCGGCGACGGGACCGAGCAGAAGCATCGCACCCGACGAGTCCGTCGTGCTCAGGACGGTCGGCGTGGGTCCCGCGAGCGCCGTGACGACGGGAATGAGCGAGGCGGCCGCGACCACGATCCATGCCCAGCGCGGGCCGGTTCCCGCCGGGTATCCGGCCGCGAGCGGCACCAGCAGTGCGAGCCCGCCCACGAAGAGGACTTGCGAGGCCGCGTGCCAGGCGGCTGTTCCCGGAATCCCGAACAACGCCATGGCTGAGAACGCCAGGGCTAATAGGTGCAGCGCTCCGATGCCCACCACGAGCGCACAGGTGAATGATGCCGCCCTCCACAGTGGGCCGAGGAGACCAGCGATCACGAAGAGCGTGGGCACGAGGAGCACCGTGACGGCATCGGCGACGGGCACGACGCCGGAGGCGACCGTCCAGGCCGTCGTCAGGAGCGCGACGATCCCGCCGACCATGGTCGGCAGGTCTCGGGTTCGGTGCATGCCTCCCAGTATCTCGTCGCACGGACGGTGGCAAACGCGGATCGCTGCACCCCGCGACGGAATTGCGGTCGACCACACCCCTTCGGCGGGATCCTGCGGTCGCCCGCACTCCCCATGACGCTAGCGCCGGCCGTAGCGTGACGGCGACGGGCACCACGCACCAGATGCACACCCGTTCCGACCATTCGACCAGGAGGATCAATATGACTGCCGCCATCACGACCGAATCGCGCGCCGACGAAGGGGGCGCCCGCCTGCCCGTGCGGGTTCGCATCGGGCAGGGCCTGCTCACTGCCGTGCTCATCGCCTGCGCACTCGTCGCCCTCAGCACGTTGTTCGTCGACGATCCTTTCGAGCCCTCGGCCGTCGTGCTCATCGCGTCTTTCGGCACGCTCGCCGCGGTGCTGGCCTCGCAGCGGTGTGGGGCGGCGTCCGTTCGCGGATCGTGCGTCTCGGGTTGTGGGCGCTCCCGTTGTTCTTCGTCTGGCACGTCGCCGCGCTCGGCATTTGGGTGCCCGACGCGGTGCTCGCCGTCGTCGCGGCATCCGGCGTCGTGCTGACGGCTGGCGCAGCGCCTGCTCGGCAGCAACCCGAGCAGAGCTGAGGGCGACGAGCGGGGCGGGGGCTTCAGCGGCCGGCGCGGTCCCGGTCCTCGTCCCGCTTCACACCCTCGTCCGCCTCATCGGCGTGGTCGAGCCGGATGCTACGGCCGAGCTCGATGTCCTCCCGCTCCTTCTTCGCGGCCTTGTCGCTCTTACGCGTGTCGCGCGGTGGAAGCTGGATGTCCTCCTCCGCTTCGATGCCGGCCTGCAGCTGCCGGCCGCGCTCGAGCTCCGCGTCGAACTCCGCGCCGAACAGCAGCGCGCAGTTCGCGAGCCACAGCCACAGCAGGAAGACGATGACCCCCGCGAGCGATCCGTACGTGCGGTCGTAGTTGGGGAAGTTCGCCACGTACAGCCCAAACCCGGCCGACAGCGATCACCAGTGCGACGATGGCGACGATGGCGCCCAGGCTGATCCAGCGGAACTTCGGCTGCTTCGCGTTGGGCGTGGCGTAGTACAGGATCGCGATGGCGAACACGACCACGAGGGCGAGCACGGGCCACTTCGCGACCTCCCACACGATCTCGACGGCCTCACCGAGGCCGAGCGCGTTGCCCACCGCCTCGGTCACCGGACCGGATGACCACGAGGATCACCGAGATCACGACGACGAGCACCAGCATGATGATCGTGACGACAAGCTGCATCGGCCGCAGCTTCCAGAACGGTCGCCCCTCGTCGATCTCGTAGATGCGATTCATCGCACGCGTGAAGGCGCCGATGTAGCCCGAGGCCGACCAGATCGAGACGACGAGACCGGTGACGAAGCCGAGCCCGGCGGCCGGGGAGGTGCTGTACTGCTCGAGCGGCTCACGCACGACATCGAGCGCTGCATCCGGTGCGACCTGCCCCACGACCTCCAACAGGGCGTTGATGGCGCGCTCGCCCTGACCCACGAGGGCCAGCAGCGACGCCATCGCGAGCAGGCCGGGGAAGAGCGCCAGCACGCCGAAGTACGTCAGCGAACCTGCGCGATCGGGGCACTCGTCGTCGATGAACTCCCGGTAGGTCTTCCTGAACACGTACATCCACGAGCGCTTGGTGATCTCGCGCGGCGAGTCGGGCTTGCGCTCGTCCTCGGGGTGGGGCGCGTCGGCCCGCCGCTGGCTGGCTCCGTCTTCGGCGGCCACGGTGTCCTCCTCGATCCACGGATGCTCCGAGGTGACGCCGTTCCGATGGCCGGTCGTCGACCTCACGGGGCGTTCTCCGCCCATGCTTCCAGTGTTGGACGAGGTTCGATTCGGCGACAGACCCTCCCGTCGGCGAGCAGCGGACGCTATAGTGCCGACCCTTCAGGCCGGGCGGCGGTCGCCACCGTCGAACAACGAAGGGCGCCGACGCGGAGGGTTCGGGTCATCGGGACTCCCACGTCTGAGGATCGGCACCCGCGGTTCAGGCCGCCGCGCGCTCGGCTGGCCCGATGAGCGCCAGCAGCGCAGCCAACACCTCCTGGGGGCGCTCGAGGTGCGGCGAGTGCCCGCAGTCCTCGAGCTCGAGCTCGGTCACCGAACCGCCCGCCCCGGCGTAGCGGTCGAGCACGGCGCGGGTCTGCGCGATCATGGGCTGCGGCGGCGCGATCTCGGCACCGGGCCACCCGGGGATGATCGCCAATGCGCCAAGCTGGTTGAGGTCGAAGAACGACGCGTCCCCGACAATCGCGTCCTGCGCGCCGTGCACCCAGAGCACGGGCGGCTTCGGCTCGACGTCGACGATGCCCGTCGTGTCGAACACCGTCGGTGCCATCGTGTTCAGGATGCCGCGGCCGCCGGGCGCGAACCCGGGCCAGTTCTCCGACGGTGTGGAGTCGCCCGGGTAGTTGGCGACCCCGGTCTTCGTCGTCAGCATCGACTCGACCCAGATGTCCTCGTGCTCCGACGTGAACCCCGGCGCCACGTAGGTCGCCCGGTACACCGCGCGCGGCGAGCCCTCTTCGTCGCTGCGGTCGCCTGCGGCCAGTCGGGCGACGAAGTCGGGGTTCGCTCCGCCGCCGCCGGTGCCCGCGGCATCCGCCGTCAGCAGGGTTCCGTCGGCCGCCGTCCCGCCGAAGCCGTACGGCGAGACGGGCGCCTGCAGCGTGAGCGAGGCGACGAGCTCCGGCCGGTCGATGAGCAGCTGCATCGCGACGCCACCGCCCATGCTCCACCCCACGAGGTGCACGGGTCCGAGACTGAGCTCGTCGATGACCGAGACGACGTCGTCGGAGAAGTCGCGCACGCCGCGCGTCGCATCGACGGGGAGGGTTGCGCTGCCGCCGAATCCGCGGAGATCCACTGCGAGGGCGCGCACGTCGGCCGGGAGGGCGAGCATCATGGGTTGCCAGAACAACGACGACGAGACGTTGCCGTGCACGAACAGCACCGTGCGCACGTCGCCGGCTGCGGCATCCGCGGGCCGTTCGAGCACATTCGCGGTGAGTCGCGGCGTCGTGACCCGCTGCGTGCGGATGCCGGGGAAGATCGTGTCGACCATGGTTGCGCCTCCTCAGGCGACGGCGCTCGTGTCGAGCGGCGGTTCGGTTGCGGCGACGACCTCGTCGACGGTGACGCCGGGGGCGAGCTCGACGAGGCGGAGTCCCTCGGGCGTGACGTCGATCACGGCGAGGTCGGTGATGATGCGGTCGACGACGCCCTTGCCGGTGAGCGGCAGCGAGCAGGCGTTCACGATCTTCGGCGAGCCGTCCCTCGCGACGTGCTCCATGAGCACGATCTTGCGCTTGGCGCCGTGCACGAGGTCCATGGCGCCGCCCGGACCCTTCACCATCTTGCCCGGGATCATCCAGTTGGCGAGGTCGCCGTCCGCCGAAACCTGCATCGCGCCGAGGATCGCGGCGTCGATCTTGCCGCCGCGGATCATGCCGAAGCTCGTGGCGGAGTCGAAGTACGCGGCGCCGGGCAGCACCGTGACCGTCTCCTTGCCCGCGTTGATGAGGTCGGGGTCGACCTCGTCCTCGGTCGGGTACGGGCCGACGCCGAGGATGCCGTTCTCCGACTGGAGGAGGATGGTGATGCCCTCGGGCACGTAGTTCGGCACGAGGGTCGGCAGGCCGATCCCGAGGTTCACGTACGAGCCGTCGGAGAGTTCCTTCGCGGCACGGGCTGCCATCTCGAGGCGTGTGAGTGCCATGGTGCTCAGGCTCCTTCCGGCATCTCGCGCGACGCCGCTCGTTCGACGGATACGGTGCGGCGCTCGATGCGCTTCTCGATGTCGGTTCCGACCACGATCATGCGGTCGACGTAGATGCCGGGCAGGTGCACGGCATCGGGGTCGAGCTCGCCCGGCTCCACGAGCTCTTCGACCTGGGCGACGCAGACCCGCCCGGCCATGGCGGCCAGCGGCGAGAAGTTGCGTGCGGACTTGTCGAACACGAGGTTGCCGTAGCGGTCGCCCCGGAGCGCATGCACGAGCGCGAAGTCCGTCGTGATCGCCTCCTCCAGCACGAACTCGCGGGGCTCGCCCTGGAACTCGAACGTCTGCACCGGCTTCTTCGGGCTCGCGATCGCGATCGACCCGTCGCCGTTGTATCGGCGCGGCAGCCCGCCCTCGGCGACCTGGGTTCCGACGCCCGTCTGGGTGAAGAAGGCGGCGATCCCGCTGCCTCCGGCACGGAGCTTCTCGGCGAGCGTGCCCTGGGGCGTCAGCTCGAGCTCGAGCTCGCCCGAGAGGTACTGCCGCTCGAACTCCTTGTTCTCGCCGACGTACGACGAGGTCATCTTCGCGATGCGCTGCTTCGCCAGCAGCACCCCGAGCCCCCAGTCGTCGACCCCGCAGTTGTTGGACACGACCGAGAGCCGGTCGACCCCCGCGTCGAGCAGGGCCTGGATCAGCACCATCGGGATGCCGCAGAGCCCGAACCCGCCCACGGCGAGAGTGGCTCCGGATGGGATGTCGGCGACCGCCTCCTGGGCGGACCCGACGACCTTGTCGAGTGTCACGATGCACCTTCCTGTGTTTCCGTCGCCTCGATGCGGGCCCGGATCACGGGGATCACGCTACCCGCGCCGAGCTCCGACATGACGATCGTGTAGTGGTTGACGTCGGCGACGTCGTGGACGACGAGCTGCGGCATCCGTTCCGCCCATGCGGCGACGACGGCCTCAGGATAGAGCGGCGCCGCATCGAGCAGCCCGCGTGGCGCGCGGAAGAAGTCCACCGGGCCGGGGGTGGCGAGGAGCGCCTCGGCATAGCCCGCCGAACCGTCGAGCTCGACGGCGTTCACGGCGACCGCCTCGGCGCTCGCCGAACTGCGCAGCATCGGCTCGACCCCGTCGACGTCGTAGTCGACGTACGCCTCGATCGCGCCGCTCCAGTACGGGCCGAGCGCCGGATGCCGCCGCCAGAAGTCGACGTACGACGCGCGGCTCGGGAACGTCATGGAGAGCCGCTCGAGCGCAGGTCCGAGCAGCACCGCCGGCAGGTCCTCGGGCGCGACGTCGTCGGGGTTGGGCACCGGGAGGCCGCCGTCGATGAGTGCGAGCCCTGCGATCCGGTCGGGATGCCGCTCGGCGAAGCGCACCGAGACGAACGCGCCCATCGAGTGGCCGACCACGAACACGCGATCGACGCCCATGGGCGTCGAGCACCGCGGCGAGGTCGTCGGCGTGCTGCACGAGCCCGTACGGGGCCGGGAGGTCGTTGCTCCGGCCACGGCCCCGGAGGTCGGGTGCGATCACGCGGCGGTCGGGCAGCGCCGCGGCGAACAGGTCCCAGCTGCGGTGGGTGGCGGTGATGCCGTGCACGGCGAGCACGGGCGTGCCCGCGGCATCCGCTCGCCACTGCCCGCATGAGAGGAAGCCACCCGCAACGGGCGCGGCAACGGTCGTCTCGCTCACCTTGCGCTCCATCCGCCGTCCATCGTGTAGCTCGCGCCCGTGACCATGCCGGCGTCGGGTCCCGCGAGCCACAGCGCGAGGCTCGCGACCTCGTCGGGCTCGACCAGGCGCTTGATGGCCGACTCGGTGAGCATGACCTTCGGCACCACCTCGTCCTCGGGGATGCCGTGCACGCCGGGCCTGGTCGGCGATCTGCTTCTCGACGAGCGGCGTGCGCACATAGCCGGGCTCGATGCAGTTCGAGGTGACGCCGTGCGGGCCGCCTTCGAGGGCCGTCACCTTCGAGAGCCCCTCGAGCCCGTGCTTCGCGGCCACGTAGGCCGACTTGAACGGCGAGGCGCGCAACCCGTGCACGCTCGAGATGTTGATGACCCGGCCGAAGCCGCGTTCGTACATGCCCGGCAGCGCCGCGCGGATGAGGAGGAACGGCGACTCGAGCATGAGCCGGAGGATGAGCGAGAACCGCTCGGGCTCGAAGTCCTCGATCGGGCGCACGTGCTGGATCCCCGCGTTGTTCACGAGGATGTCGGCCTCGAGCGTCAGGTCCGCGAGCGCCGCGGTGTCGCCGAGGTCCACCTGCCACGCCACGCCGCCGACCTCGTCGGCGACGCGCGCGGCGGCGTCGCCGTTCAGGTCCGCGATGACGACGTCGCGCGCCGGCTGCGGCGAACGCCCGAACGCACGCCTCGCCGATGCCGCTCGCGCCGCCGGTCACGACGGCGCGCCGCCCGCTCAGATCCGTCACGATTCCTCCTGTTGAGACGCGTCGTCCTCGGCGCGTCGTCCTCTCGGGCGTCGCGGCCGCTTCGCTGCCGAGCTCGGGGCGCCCGAGGGCTCCCCCGATGAACCGCATCATCTCGTCGAGCACGTGCGGGGGCACCTCACGGGTGCCGCTCGCGGTGGGGTCGGCGTCGTCGCCGGGCGCGGCATCCGGGTCGCCCCAGAGCACCCAGCGCATGCCGATCATCTCGCCGATGCCCATGAGCGCCCATGCGGCGACGGTCGGGTCGATGTCGCCGATCTCGCCGTCGTCGGCCGCGTCCCGGAGTCCGTCGATGTAGCCCTCGACGATGCGCGAGTAGTGCAGTCGCAGGGCGTCGGGCGAGACGAGCTCGGCCTCGCGGACCACCCGGTAGAGCGCGGGATGCTCGGCGGTGAAGCGGAAGAAGGCGGCGAAGCCCGCTCGCTCGGCTTCGAGTCGGCTGGACGCGCCGCGCGCGCCCTCGCTCATCGCCTGGCGCACGCGGTGGTTCAGGTCCTCGACGAGTTCGTTGAAGATGTCCAGCTTCGTCGTCGAAGTACAGGTAGAAGGTGCCCTGGCCGACACCCGCCCGGTCGGTGATGCGCGACACGGATGCCTCGTGGTACCCGTGGTCGGCGAACACGCGCTCTGCGGCGGCGAGCAGCCGTCGGCGGGTCTCCTCACCGCGCGGCGGTGCGGGGCTGGCGCTCATCGTGCGTCGCCCCGCGGTCAGCAGGTCGCGAGCGACCGTCTCGAACCCGATCGCCCGCGGGATGGGTTTCGAGACGCGCCCGTCGGGCGCTCCTCAACCCGCGCGCGCGAGCACGCGACGCAGCACCTTGCCCGCGGTCGATCGCGGCAGCTCCTCGACGAACCGCACCTCACGGGGCACCTTGAAGCGCGCGAGCGAGGCGGACGCGAACTCGAGGAGCTCCGCGGCATCCGTCACGCGCCCGCGGTGCGCGACCACCCAGGCGACGCCCACCTCGCCCCATCGGTCGTCGGGCACGCCGACGACCGCGACGTCGGCGACGGCGGGATGCCCATCAGCACGGCCTCGACCTCGGCGGGCGCGACGCCCTCACCGCCCGAGATGTAGATGTCCTTGATGCGGTCGACGATCGGTGAAGTAGCCGTCGGCGTCGCGTCGCACGAGGTCGCCCGTGCGGAGCCAGCCATCGGCGAGCGCGGCCTCGGTCGCGACCGCATCGCGGAAGTATCCGGCGAACACCGATGGGCCGCTGCACGAGCAGTTCGCCCTCGGCTTCGCCCCCGAGGTGCTCGCCCGTGACCGGGTCGGCGACGGCGACGTCGACGTGCGGGTACGGCTTTCCCGCCGACCCCGCGCGGCGGCGGGCGTCCTCGTCGGGGAGGCAGAGCACGTTGGGCGACGCCTCGGTGAGCCCGTACCCCTGCGTGAGGGCGACACCGCGCGCGTGCCAGGCACGCAGCAGCGCCGGCGGCATCGGTGCGCCGCCGACGATGGCGTGCGCGAGGCTCGAGAGATCCGTGCCCTCGAAGTCGGGATGCTGCGCGAGGAACAGGTAGTTCGCGGGCACGCCCATCATGGTCGTGATGCGCCGCTCCTGGATGAGGTGCAGCACCCGGCCCGGGTCGAACGTGCGCTCGAGCACCACCGTCGCGCCCGTCCACCAGGCGAGGAGCGGCTGGATGTTCCATCCGCCCACGTGGTACTGCGGGAGCACGGCGAGGACGGTGTCGTCGGCGCCGATCTCGGCGATGCGCGAGAACGAGAGGTTGGTCCAGAAGCAGTTGAGGTGCGTGAGCACGGCGCCCTTCGGCCGTGCCGTGGTGCCCGAGGTGAAGATGATCAGCAGCGGCGTCGTCGTCGGCGCACGCTCGCGCGGCGGTCGGACGGATGCCGCGCGCCGCGGGTCGGCGGCGGGCGCGGGCACCTCGGCCTCCACGCCGTGGGCCCCGAGCGGCGTGCTCGGGATGCGCCGAGCGAGCCGGCCGAGCGTGGCCTTCGCGAGCGACTCGAACTCGCTCTCGACGAGGAGGACGGCGGGCTCGGCGATCTCGAGCTGCTCGGCGAGCTCGCGCGGGGCGAGCCGCCACGACAGCGGCACGAGCATGAGGCCCGCCTTCGCGCACGCGAAGAACAGCACGACGTGGTCGGCACTGTTGCCGGTGATGGTCGCGACGCGGTCGCCGACGGCATATCCCGCCGCTCGGAACGCGTCGGCCAGCCGCTCCGCGCGGGCGTCGAGCTCGCGGTACGTCACGACGACGCCGCGGTCGTCGATGGCGATGCGCTCGGGCGTGGCCCGGGCGCGATCGCGCGTCCAGCGTCCGAGGGTGTGCAGTCCGTCAGGCATCGGCAGTCTCCTCCGCTTCGACCGGATGCTGCTTCCGGCCCGTCCGGATGCGCTGCGGGATCCCCGCGATGCCCCCGGGAAGGAACAGCACCACGAGGATGAACAGCGTTCCCAGGATGAACAGCGGCTCGGACAGCGGCACGCGGAGCACGGCCGGCAGTCCGGCGATGAAGTCGGAGCCCGCGAGCGCCGTGAGCCGCTGGTCGAGCAGCGTGTAGACGATACCGCCGACGATCGCGCCCCAGCGGTACCCCACACCGCCGAGCACGACGATCACGAGGATCGTGAGCGTGAAGTCGGCGGTGGCGATCCGCGGTGAGGCGCCTGACTGCAGCAGGAGGTAGCCCATGCCGGCCACCGCCGCGAGCACGGAGGCGACGATGAAGACCAGCAGCTTCACGGTGTACGGGCGCATGCCGATGACGCGCACCCGGAGCTCGTTCTCGCGGACCGCCTCGCCGACGTGTCCCGCGCGGCTCCGTTCCACCCACAGCACGACGAGGTAGACGACGACGAGGATGCCGAGCGCGAGCCAGTAGAGGTTGCGGGTGTCGAGCACGCCGACGAGGGCGTCGGGCACGTTCGTCGATGTCGAGCGAGAGGCCCTCGTCGCCGCCGGTGGCGCCGCCGGGATTGCGGCGGATGAGCACCGAGCCGGCCTGGGCGAAGGCGAGCGTGACCATCGCGAACGAGATGCCGGTGACGCGCAGGGCGAGCGAGCCGACGGTCGCCGCGAGGAGGAGGGCGAACACGAGGGTGACGACGATCGAGCCGAGGAAGATGAGCTCGCTCGGCCACTCCGCCGGCGCGAGCGCGTCGAGCGCCATGCCGAGGCCGTAGGCACCCGCTGCGAAGAACAGCGCGTGCCCGAACGAGAGGAGCCCCGCCAGGCCGAACATCATGCGGTAGCTGAGCGCGAGCGCGGCGATGAGCATCGCGTAGGCGAGGAGCTGCAGCGTGCCCGGCGTGTACGTGGGGCCCGGCAGCACGCCCGGGATCTCGATCGCGAGCAGCGGCAGGATCGCGAGCAGCACGACGAGCGCGATGCCGCCGAGCAGGAGGAGGAGCGGGCGCCGACGGGAGGGCGGCGTCACTGCGCGTGCCCGCAGGTCACGGGCGTGGGTGCCTCGGTGCGCGTCGCGGGCGCGGCATCCGTCATCTGCTGGTTCATGCGACCTTCCCCAGGAGTCCGCGCGGGCGCACGAGCAGCACCGCGGCGAGGGCGATCACGACGACGAGGTCGCCCGTGCCGCCGAGGTAGAAGTTGGCGAACTGCTGGAGCACCGCCACGAGCACCGACGCGATCGCGGCACCCGTGAGGGACCCGAGCCCGCCGATGACCGTCACGATGAACGCGAAGATGAGCAGCACCGAGCCGAGGTGAGCCGACACGTAGCCGTAGTAGACCGAGGCGAGCACGCCCCCGAGGCCGGCCGCGGCGCCGCCGATCGCGAACACGACCGTGAACGAGCGCCGCACGTCGATGCCGAGCGCGGTGACCATGGAGCGGTTCTCTACGCCCGCCCGGATGATGAGGCCGTACCGCGTGCGCTGCAGGAACAGGACGATGCCGCCGAGCACGAGCACTGCGCAGGCGATGAGCAGGAACCGGTCGTTCGGGATCTTCGCGCCGAGGATCTCGGTGGTCGCGCCGAGCCATTCGGGCTTCTGCGTGTAGATCGGGTCGGTGCCCCAGATGCCCTCGAACAGCGCGACGCTCGCGAGCGCGAGCCCGACGGTGACGAGTGCCTGCTCGATGTGCCGTTCGTACAGCCGCCGGATGAGGAGGTACTCGGTGGCCGCGGCCACGACCGCGCCGACGAGCATGCCGACGAGGGCCGAGACCGCGAGACCCATCCAGGTGCCGTCGGAGATGCGACGGCCGACCTCCCACCCCAGGAAGGCCGAGATCGTGAGGAACGAGCCGTGCGCGAAGTTGAGCACGCCCATGAGCCCGTAGATGAGCGAGAGGCCGCTCGCCACGAGGAAGTAGAGGGCGCCGAGGCCGAGCCCGGTGATGACGAGGAGGAGCACGGTGCTCACTGGGGGTCCTCCAGGGGTTCGGTGACGGATGCCGCGGCGTAGGCGTCGGGGGCGGTGGCGTGCGCGGCGTCCCCGGGTGGGGCGTACGGGGAGTCCTCGGCGGCGTCGTGCACGCCGAGGTAGCGCTGGATGCGCTGCTCGTCCTCGAGCAGGTCGGCCGCCGAGCCGGTGAACACGACACGCCCGCCCGAGAGCACGACGACCCGCTCGGCGAGCTTGCGGACCACGTGGAGGTTCTGCTCCACGAGCAGGATCGGCGCCGTCTTCGCCGCCTCGGCGAGCGCATCGGCCACGTCATCGACGAGGCGAGGGGCGAGGCCCTTCGTGGGCTCGTCGACGAGGAGCAGCCGGTTCTCGTTCACGAGCGCCCGGGCGAGTGAGACCATCTGCTGCTGGCCGCCCGAGAGCGTGCCGGCGCGCTGGGCGCGGCGCTCGACGAGATCGGGGAAGAGCCGCTCGACGAGCTCACGCCGCGGGCGGTCGTCGCGCTCGGCGAGGCGGAGGTTCTCGGCGACGGTGAGGCCCCCGAACACCTCGCGGTCCTCGGGCACGTAGCCGACGCCGCGCTGCACGATCCGGTGCGTGGGCAGCCGGTCGATGCGCGTGCCGGCCAGGCGCACCTCGCCGGTGCGTTCGATGAGCCCGAGGATCGACTTGATCGTCGAGGTCTTGCCGACGCCGTTCCGGCCGAGCAGGGCGGTGATGCCCGAGGCGGGCACCTCGAAGGAGACGTCCTCCACCACCTGCTGGCCGCCGATGCGTCCCGTGAGACCGTCGACGACGAGAACGGGCTCGCTCACACCGCCTCCCCGAGGTACGCGGACTGCACGGTGGGGTTCGCCATGACGGCCTCCGGAGTGTCGACGGCGAGCAGTTCGCCGTGGTGCATGACCGCGACGCGGTCGACCAGGCCGAGCACGACTTCCATGTGATGCTCGACCATGAGGACGGTGCGGCCGCCGCGGTGGAGTCCGCGGATCACCTCGGTGAGCGCGGGCACGTCGCCCGAGGCGACGCCGGCCATCGGCTCGTCGAGCAGGATGACCTTGGGCCCCATGGCGACGAGCATCGCGATCTCGAGCTTGCGCTTCTCGCCGTGGGAGAGGCCCGCGGCACCGGTGTCCGCACGGTCGGCGAGCCCCACCTCGGCGAGGGCCGCGAGCGCGGCGCGGGTCGCGGCATCCGTGCGTCGCGGGATGCGGAAGGCGGATGCCGCGCCGCCTGCGTGCGCCTGGGCTGCGAGCCGCACGTTCTCGAGCACGGTGAGCGCCGGGAACAGGCTCGACGTCTGGAACGTGCGACCGAGCCCGGCGGTCGCCCTGCGGTGGATGGGCTCGTGGGTCACGTCGCCGCCGTCGAGGCGCACGACTCCCTCGGTGGGCCGCACGATGCCGGAGATGACATTGAAGAGCGTCGTCTTGCCGGCGCCATTGGGGCCGATCACCCCGAGCATCTCGCCCGGGGTCACCTCGAGCGAGATGTCGTGGAGGATGCGCGCCCCGCCGATGCGGAGGCCGACGTGCTCGAGGCTGAGCACCGGGTGGTCGGTCATGACTGCCTCACTGCGTTGGAAGGTTCGGGGTCCGTGGGGGTCGCCCGCGCCGATCGCGCGACGCGGGCGACCTTCGATCACTTGCTCGCGACCGGCGGCTCGACCGTCTCGGCGTCGACCGTCTCGACGAGCTCGGGCACCCAGTTCGCGCCGTCCTGCACGAGCTTCACCTGGTACATCGGCTGGATCATCGCGTGGTCCTCGGCCCGCACGGTGATCTCGCCCTTGACGGAGTCGAACGTCCAGCCCTCGAGGGCGTCGATCATGCCCTCGACGGTGTCGTCGCCCTCGCGAACGGCCTGCACGATCAGCTGCGCGGCCACGAAGCCGTCGGGCGAGAACAGGTCGGGGGTCTGGCCCGCGGCCTCCAGGTGCTCGATCATCGCGGCCTCGACGTCGGTGCCGGCGGCGCCCGGGAAGTAGTGGTTCAGGAACGAGATGTCGGCGGATGCATCGCCGTACGCGGCGTACGTCGCGACATCGCCGAGGCCGGTGACCACGGGCACGGCGTCGAACACGCCCTGCTGTGAGAGCGCGGTCCACATCGCGCCCGACGAGGCGCCCGCCCACGCCACGAACACGAGGTCGGGCGAGGCGGCGAGCAACTGCTGCGCGAACGGCGTGAACTCCGTGGCGTCCTCCGCCACGAGCACGCCCTCCACCGTCGCGCCCTGGCCGCCGAGCACGGCCTGCACGCCCGCGAGGTTGCCCTGGCCGAACGCGGTGTCCTGCGCGAAGACGACGACCTTCTTGCCGGCGGGATCGCCGATGAAGGTGCCGGCGGTCGCGACGTCCTGGTAGGTCTGGCGGCCGGAGCGGAAGGTGTAGTCGTTCACTCCGGTGATCGCGTCGGCGGCGGCCGGGCCTGAGACGTAGAGGATCTCGTTCTGCGCGGCCTGCTCGGCGAGCGCGGTGGCGATGCCCGAGACGACCGTGCCCGCGAGGATCTGGTAGCCCTGGCCGATGAAGTCCTTGGCCTTGGACACCGCGGCGTCGGGGTTGCCCTGGTCGTCGGCCCACTCGATGTCGAGCTCCCGGCCGTCGACCGTGCCGGTGCCGTCGGTGGCGTAGTCGAGGCCGGCCTCGAATCCGGCGGTGTAGGCCGCCCCGTACGCGGCGAGCGGCCCGGTCTGACTCGTCAGCATCGCGACCTTCACCGGCTCTCCGGCGTCGGTCGCGTCGGCCGCCGCCGCCGCTCGCCGCGGTCGGGGCGCACCCGACCAGTGCAATGGACGCGGCGGCGATGACGGCCGTCGCGAGGTACTTCTTCGTAGCTCGCATGATGAGTGCCTCTCAACAGTGAATGGCTGGACGTGTGCGGTGCATGAACCTGACAGCTGGTTCAGGTCTCAGGAAAGTACAATAGAGTCGAACCGCAACGCCCGCAACCTCCAGGTCGAGGAACGGGCGCCCCGCGTCTCGACATCCGAACGAAGGAGTCCCGGAACATGAGCATCCCCGACGTCGTCATCATCGCGGGGGCCCGCACCCCGTTCACCCGAATCAACGGCAACCTCGCGGGCCAGACTGCGGTGCAACTCGGCACCACGGCCATCCGCGGCGCACTCGAGCGGGCCGGGGTCTCCCCCGACGACATCGACGCCGTCTACATGGGTCAGGTGCTCCAGGCCGGCGCCGGGCAGAACCCCGCGAAGCAGTCCGCGGTCGCCGCGGGCATCCCCTGGCGCGTGCCGGCCACGACGATCAACAAGGTGTGCCTTTCGGGCCTCGTCGCCATCGCGGATGCCGCGCGCCTGATCCGGCTCGGCGAGGCATCCGTCGTCGTGGCCGGCGGCCAGGAGTCGATGACCAAGGCCCCGCTCCTCGTGCCGGGCTCGCGCAAGGGCTGGGCCTACGGCAGCGTCGAGATGCTCGACCACGCGGCGTACGACGGCCTCACCGACGCATTCGACCACGACTCGATGGGTGCCTCGACCGAGCGGTTCAATGCCCGCTACGGGCTCACCCGCGAGGAGCAGGACGAGGTCGCCGCCGGCTCGCACATGCGCGCCGGGCGAGCGCAGGCCGAGGGCGTGTTCGACGACGAGATCGTGCCGGTCGACGTGCCGCAGCGCAAGGGCGACCCCGTCACCGTCGCGGTCGACGAGGGGGTGCGGCCCGATTCCACCGTCGAGGTGCTCGCGAAGCTCCGCCCCGCGTTCGCCGAGGGCGGTGCGATCACGGCCGGCAACTCGTCGCCCCTGTCCGACGGCGCCGCTGCGGTGGTCGTGGCGAGTCGGGAGTGGGCCGAGGAGCGCGGGCTCCCGTGGCTCGCGCTCGTCGGGGCCTCCGGCCAGGTCGCCGGACCCGACAACGCGCTGCACTCGCAACCGTCGAACGCGATCGCGGCCGCCCTCGAGAAGGACGGCGGCTCCGCGGCCGACCTCGACCTCGTCGAGATCAACGAGGCGTTCGCGGCGGTGTCGCTGCAGTCGATGCGCGACCTCGACCTCTCATCCGACATCGTGAACATCCACGGCGGTGCGATCGCGCTCGGACACCCGATCGGTGCGTCCGGCGCACGGCTCGCGCTGCACGCCGCGCTCGAGCTCGCCCGCCGGGGCGGCGGCAAGGCCGCGGTCGCCCTGTGCGGCGGCGGCGGGCAGGGCGAGGCGCTGATCCTGTCGAGGTGATCCTGTCGCGCTGATCGATCCTCGATCGCGCGCACGGCGTGAGCTCGGCGGTGGTCGCCCAGACGGCGACCACCGGTCCGCCGCGCGATACATCGCGATGGCGCCTGTGGCAGCATGATGCGACGGGCGCCGCCGGGCGCCGGGAGGAGGGCCCACGATGAGCGAGCGCGAACGCACGAATGCTCACGCCGCGGCATCCGCTCGCCCGCCCCTCGACCACCGCCTGCGACGAATGGTCGGTCGCGACCCGAGCGAGTCCCACCGCGCGGCGACGCCGCTCGAGCTGCTCTTCGACCTCACGTTCGTCGTGGCGTTCAGCCAGGCGGCGTCGCAGGCGGCGCACTTCCTGGAGCTCGGGCACTTCGGATCGGCGAGCCTCGCATTCTCCTATGCCGTGTTCGCGATCACCTGGGCGTGGATCAACTACACGTGGCTCGCCTCGGCGTACGACAACGACGACGTATTCTTCCGCCTCGCGACGATGGCGGCGATGATCGGGGTCATCGTGGTCGCCCTCGGCATGCCTCAGCTGTTCGGCTCCGTCGACGAGGGCGTGCGCATCGACAACAGCCTCGTGGTCGCGGGCTACGTCGTCATGCGCGTGGCGACCGTCGCACTCTGGCTGCGAGCGGCGCGGCACGACCCCGCCCATCGGCGCGCCACGCTGACGTACGCGCTCTACGTCTCGATCGCCCAGCTCGGATGGATCGTCCTCATCTTCGTGAGCCCGCCGTTCGGGCTGACCATCGCGCTGACCATGCTGCTCTTCGCCATCGAGCTGGCCGGGCCCATGCTCGCCGAGCGCAAGGACGGCGGCACGCCGTGGAACCCGGGCCATATCGCCGAGCGCTACGGGCTGCTCGTCATCATCACTCTCGGCGAAGTCGTGCTCGGCGTCATCGTCGCGATCTCCGCGGTCGTCGAGGAGCAGGGCTGGACCGTCGAGGCCGGCCTCGTCGCATTCGGCGGCACCGCCCTCACCTTCGGCCTCTGGTGGGTCTACTTCACCATGCCGTCCGCGAAGGTGCTCACGAGATTCCGGGATCGCGGCGTGTACCGGAATCGCGCCTTCGAGTGGGGGTACGGGCACCTCCTCATCTTCGGCTCCCTCGCCGCCGTCGGGGCCGGACTCCATGTCGCGGCGTACGTCATCGAGGGCGTGGCGCACATCGACGCGGTCGCCGCGATGCTCACGGTGGTCGTTCCGGTCGCGATCTACTCGATCGCCCTGTTCACGCTCTACTCCCTGCTCCTCAGGCAGTTCGACCCGTTCCACATCCTGCTGTTCATCGGAAGCATCATGATGCTCGTGATCGCGGTCTGGGCCGTCGCCGCCGGTGCGAGCATGGGCACGGGCATCGTGCTCACCGCGCTCTCACCCGCTGTCGTGGTCGTCGGCTACGAGACGGTCGGTCACCGGCACCAGGCCGCGGCGCTCGAGCGGACCATGGCGGCCTGAACGATCCCGGCAGCGCGAGGCCGACGCGAGGACCGTCGCCGTCGAGCTCGCCCGTGGCACGACGACTGAGGGCGGATGCCGCGGCATCCGCCCTCTCGCATCGACCGACGCTATGCGTTCGGCCGGTTCGCGCGCAGCACCTCGAGGCGCGCGCGGTACTCGGTCTCGTCGATGTCGCCCTTGGCGTAGCGCTCCGCGAGCGTGGATTCCGCGCTGGCGCCGCGCGCCCACGGCGGCCCGTAGCCCTCGCCACCGCCGTACGCCCAGTAGCGACGCCGGTTGCGGGTGACCAGGAAGATGATCAGGCCGATGACGAGGAACCAGAAGATCGGGATGAGGAAGAAGAGCCACCCGTAGCCGGCCGCCCAGGGGCCTGCGTGGGTGACGACCGCGGTGGTGGCGAGCGTGGCGAGCATGGTGTGTTCCCTTGATCGTGCGGCCCCGTGATGGGCCGTCGGAACCATGCTCGTCGCGGCGCGACATCCGCGAATCCGCCCGGCGGAGTCACTTGAGCTGCTCCCCCGGGAGCAGCCCGTATGCCTCGGCTACTGCTGCCAGCCCGGCGCCACGAGTCCGGACTCGTAGGCGACGACGACGAGGTGGACCCGATCGCGCGCGTGCAGCTTCGCCATGATCCGCGACACGTGCGTCTTCGCCGTGAGCGGCGACAGCACCAGCCGCTCGGCGATCTCATCGTTCGTGAGTCCCAGGCCGACGAGGCGGAGCACCTCGCGCTCGCGGTCGGTCAGCGAGGACAGCCGCTCCTCGTCGGGGGCATCGCGGAGCCCGACCGCCATCCGTTCGAGCAGCCGCTTGGTGACTCCCGGTGAGAGCAGCGCCTCGCCGCTCGCGGCGACCCGCACCGCACGCAGGAGGTCGACGGGCTCGGTGTCCTTCACGAGGAACCCGCTGGCGCCGGCCCGGATGGCGCGCGCGACGTACTCGTCGAGCTCGAACGTCGTGACGATCACGACGTGCACTGCGGCCAGCGTCGGGTCGGCCGCGATCTGCTCGGTGGCCCAGAGGCCGTCGCCACCGGGCATCCGGATGTCCATGAGCACGACGTCGACGGGCGCGCGACGCACGAGCGAGAGCAGCTCCTCGCCGCTCGACGCCTCCCCCGCCACGTCGATGCCTGGTTCCGCCTCGAGGAGGGCCCGGAACCCCGCGCGTACGAGCACCTGGTCGTCGGCGAGCGCGACGCGGATCACGGCATCGCCCCCCACGGCAGGCGTGCGGTGACCCGCGTTCCGCCGTTCGGCGATGGGCCGACATCGACCGACCCGCCGAGGAGCGCGGCGCGCTCGCGCATGCCGAGGATGCCGCCGCCCTCGAGCGATCCGTCGACCCCGGCGCCGTCGTCGTCGACGGTGAGGAACAACTCGTCGCCGAGTCGTTCGACCGAGACGACGGCGCGCGTGGCGCCCGCATGGCGGACCACGTTCGTGAGCGCCTCCTGTGCGATGCGGTAGGCGGCGAACTGTGCCGACCGCGCTGGGACGGCACCCTCGAGGCGGTCGACGAGCACTGCCTCGAACCCGGGCGACCGCACGCCCGCGACGAGCCGCGGGAGTTCGGCGAGCTCCGCCTGCGGGGCGAGCGGCACGTCGCCCTCGTTCCGGATGACGCCGAGCACGCTGCGCACCTCGTCGAGCGCCGTCTTGGACGTCTCCTTGATGCTCCCGAGCGCCGTGCGGGCCTGCTCGGGGTCGCGGTCCATGAGGTGCAGCCCGACGCTGGCCTGCACGTTGATCTGCGAGAGCGCGTGACCGATCACGTCGTGCAGTTCGCGTGCGATGCGCACGCGCTCGCCCTGTTCCGCCACCTGCCGGCGTCGCGCGGCCTCGGCTCTGAGTTCGGCGGCTCGCTCGCGGCGTAGGCGGACGAACGCGCCGATGCCGAAGCAGGCGGCCAGGACGACCGTCGCGAGCGCGATGCGGAACGGATGCCAGTCGAGCCCGACCAGCGCACCGAGTACGATCGCGGACACCCAGCCGACCACGACGGAGACCGCGGCCCACACCGCGGCGCCGCGCGCGACGGCGAGCACGACCGCGAAGGCGAGCGCGACGTAGGGCGGCCCGATGTCGGGCGTGACGAGCAGGTCGACGAGCGCGGCTGCGGTGACGAACGCGACCGTCGGCCCCGGGTACCGGCGGGACGCGAGAAGCGCCACCGGGCCGACCACGGCGAGCGCGACGTGCGCCAGCCCGGCGAGCCATCCGACGTGGAGCCACACGGCGATGCCGATGGCAGCCGGCACCTGGACGAGCAGGCTGATGACCACCGGGGCGAGCAGCACGACGCTCGACGGGGGGCGGAAGCGCTCGGGTCGTCCGTCCCACCATCCGTCCCAGCGGGGCCGTCCGTCCCAGTGGGTGTCCGGCATCCCCCGATCGTATCGCCGAGCCCCTCGCGGCGGATCGACCCGACGGAGGCTCACGGCCTACTCCCGTCGGAGTAGCGGCAGGTGCTCAGAGGAGCGTCACCGGCTTCACGATGTCGGCGTAGATGAGCAGGGCGCTCATCGCTCCGAGCACGACGACGACGCCGAGCGTGAGCGGCATGAGCTTCGCGAGGTCGACGGGACCGGGGTCGGGCCGGCGGAACAGCTTCGCCCACCCCCGCCGGATCGCCTCCCACAGGGCGCCCGCGATGTGACCGCCATCGAGCGGCAGCAGGGGGATGAGGTTGAAGACGAACAGCGCGACATTCAGCGAGGCGAGGATGCCGATGAGGCCGGCGGCCTTCGACGCGAGCGGGATCTCGTCGAGGCTCGCGATCTCGCCGCCGAGCCGTCCGACACCGACGACCGAGATCGGTCCGTTCGGGTCGCGCTCGTCGGGCCCGAAGGCCGCGTTCCAGACGTCGACCATCCGCTGCGGCAGGTTCACGATGACGCCGGCGACGCGGGTGACGTTGTCGCCGACCGCGGGCAGCACGGCGGTCGCCGGCTGTCGCACGGTCTCGGTGGCAGGGCTGATGCCCACGAAGCCCGCCTGCACGGTGACCGGGTCGCCCGAGGCATCCGTGACGACCTGGCCGTTCTCGTCGGTGACGTAGCGCTCGCTGAGCATCGGCGTGACTTCGAGGGTCACGTCCTTGCCGTCGCGCACGACGACGACCTCGATCGGCTCGTCGGGGTGGTCGCGGATGATCGCCGTCGACTCGTTCCACGTGTCGATCGACTCGCCCGCGACCGACACGATGCGGTCGCCCGCCTCGATTCCCGCCGCCGCGCCCGGTGCGGCGGGATCGCCCGGCTCGCAGGTCTGCCGCTCGCTCGTCGCCGGAAGTGCACACGCCGAGACCGACCCCACGGTCGTCGAGTTCTGCGTGACGCCGAAGCCCATGAGCAGCACGGCGAACAGCACGATTGCGAGCACCAGGTTCATGAACGGACCGCCGAGCATCACGATGACGCGCTTCCACACGGGCAGCCGATAGAACGCGCGGTTCTCGTCGCCTGCGGCGATCGACTCCGCGCTCGAGTCCCGGGCGTCCTGCACGAGACCGCGGAAGAAGCCGGTCGAGTTCTCGTGCACCTGCTCGCCCTTGGCGGGCGGGAACATGCCGATCATCGAGATGTAGCCGCCGAGCGGGATGGCCTTCACGCCGTACTCGGTCTCGCCCTTGCGCTTGGACCAGATCGTGCGCCCGAAGCCGATCATGTACTGGGTCACCTTGACGCCGAAGAGCTTCGCGGGCACCAGGTGCCCGATCTCGTGCAGGCCGATCGACACGGCGAGGCCGATCACGATGATGACGACACCGACGATGAAGGCGAGCACGGAATCCACCCGTCGAGCGTACTGCCGCTGGCTTCACGCTCGCTGTGCGCCGTCGCCGGTCGAGCGACCGCGCAGCGGCGTATCGAGACCTCGCTGGATCTCGAGACGCGTCGTACTGCGCGCGCCGGTACTCGACCGGCGGGCGGCGCGTCTCAGCGTTCGAGGCGGCCGATGCGCTCGTGGGCCGCACGCCGGGCGGCGCGCTCCGCCTCGGCGAGCGAGTCGATCGTGAGCTCGCCGCCGCTCGCCTGATGCGACTCGACGACGGCGCGCACCGTGTCGACGATGTCGAGGAAGCCGATTCGCCCCGCGTGGAAGGCGGCGACCGCCTCCTCGTTCGCGGCGTTGAAGACCGCCGGGTACTCGCCGCCGGCACGTCCGACCTGCTTGGCGAGGCCGACGGCCGGGAACGCCTCGCCGTCGAGCGGCTCGAACGTCCAGCTCGTCGCGGTCGTCCAATCGAGCGGCTTGCCCGCACCGCCCACGCGGTCGGGCCAGTCGAGCCCGAGCGAGATCGGCAGCCGCATGTCCGGAGGAGACGCCTGCGCGATGGTCGAGCCGTCGATGAACTCCACCATCGAGTGCACGATCGACTGCGGATGCACGACCACGTCGATGCGGTCGTAGTCGACGTCGAAGAGCAGGTGCGCCTCGATCACCTCGAGTCCCTTGTTCACGAGCGTCGCCGAGTTCGTGGTGACCACGAGGCCCATGTCCCAGGTGGGGTGTGCAAGCGCCTCGGCGGGCGTGACGTCCGCGAGGTCCTCGCGCCGCCGCCCGCGGAACGGGCCGCCCGAGGCCGTGAGCACGAGTCGGCGCACCTCGTCGTCGGTGCCCGCGCGCAGCGCCTGGGCGATGGCGGAGTGTTCGGAGTCGACCGGCACGATCTGACCGGGGGCGGCGAGCCGAGTCACGAGATCGCCGCCCACGATGAGCGACTCCTTGTTGGCCAGCGCGAGGGTGGTACCCCGCTCGAGGGTTGCGAGGGTCGGCCGGAGGCCGACGGACCCGGTGATGCCGTTCAGCACGACGTCGGCGTCGACGTCGCGCACGAGCTGCACGGCTTCGTCGATCCCCGCTGCGGTGTGCTCGACGCCGAATTCGGCCGCCTGCTGGTCGAGGACGGCACGGTTCGACCCGACCGCGAGCCCGACGACGTCGAAGCGCCGCGGATTCGCGCGGATGACGTCGAGCGCCTGGGTGCCGATCGATCCGGAAGAGCCGAGGATGATGACGCTGCGCACCATCCCACTGTAGGGGCGGCCCGACGGCGGGCGGGGCGACGGGTCGATCAGGCGATGACGGCGACGGATGCCGCGCGGTTGCCCGGCACCGGCACGTCGTGGAACCGCACCCGCGGCCATGCCGACCCGAACTCGGGAACGCTCCGCACGATCCGGCCCGTGCCGCCGTCGTCGCCCGGGATCGAGAGCGCGAGCCGCGACGGCTCGATGAAGTCGGTGTGGCCGATCGCACGGAGCAGCGCGGTCTTGCGCGCCCAGAGCGTCGCGCGGACGAGCGCCCGCCGTGCGGCGTCGAGCTCGTCGAGCGCGGCCCGTTCGCTCGGGTGGAACGCCGCCTCGTCGATCACGGCGCCCGCGTCGAGCGTCGCGACCTCTATACCGACTCCGAGCTGGTGCCGGGTGGTCGCCGCCGCGACGATCGTGTCGCCCGAGACCGCGACGTCCGCGTACCAGGAGGCGCCCGATGCGGTCAGCGGGTACGGGACGCCGATCCGCCCGTGTCGGGCGCCGCAGACCCCGCATCCGTGCACGAGCTCCACGTCGACGGCCGGAACCCCCGAGGCGTCTGCGATGAGGCCGCGGAGCACGGCGTCGGCCGCGGGCTGCCGACGCGCGCCGCCGAGCACCAGCACCCGCGCGCCCGCCTCCTCGAGCTCGATGAGCTCGCCGTCGCCCGGAACGTTCATGCCCACCATCCTCCCCCAATCCACGGGCCGATGCGCTGCCACGCGACCTCGCAGCGGCTCCCGGCGCGGCAGCCCGGAGGCCGCCCGCGTATTCCGGTCCCGGCATGCTGCCCGACCTATCGTCGGATGGTGAGCGAGATCGAGGCCGAAGCCATTCCCCCGACGACCGTGCGGCAGGGTCCGCTCTACCGCGTCGTGCGGGGCATCCTGCGGCCGTCGGTTCGCCTCGTGTACCGGCCGACCATCACCGGCGCCGAGTCGGTGCCGGAGCACGGGCCCGTCATCTTCGCGAGCAACCACCTCTCGTTCGTCGACAGCATCGTCATCCCGCTCGCCGCCCCGCGACCCGTGCAGTTCCTCGCCAAGTCGCACTACTTCACGGGCACAGGATTCTCGGGATGGGTCTCCCGCACGTTCTTCACGGCCATCGGCGCGGTCGGCGTCGAGCGGGGCGCGGGCGCCCAGGCGCAGGAGGCACTCGACCAGGGCCGGCGCATCCTCGAGACCGGCGCAGCGTTCGCGCTGTACCCGGAGGGCACGCGTTCGCTCGACGGTCGGCTCTACCGCGGCCGCACCGGCGTGGCCTGGCTCGCGCTCGTGACTGGCGCGAAGGTCGTGCCCATCGGCCTCGTCGGCACGCAGGAGATCCAGCCCGTCGGCGCGAAGCTCCCGCGCATCCGGCCGGTCACCGTGCGATTCGGCGCGCCGATCGACCTGAGCCGGCATGGCTCGGCCTCCTCGGGCCGGGCACGACGTGCGGCGACCGACGAGGTCATGGCGGCGATCCACGACCTGACGGGGCAGGAGTTGGCGGGCCGGTACAACGAGACGCCGCCCTCGGGCGCCATCGCCAGGCTCGCCGACCGCGTGGTGCCGCGGGAGCGGGTCTGAGGGTCGGAGGGCTGAGGGTCTGAGGGTCTGAGGGTCTGAGGGGATTCCCAGCAGGGCCCGGCGCTCGACCGGTATGGTCGGCACGATGAGCATCGCTGAGGTCGCCGCCCGCTGTGCCGCGGCGGCACTCGTCGTAGTCGCCTTCGCAGCCTGCACGGCGGCGGAAGACGAGGTCCGCGACGCGTCGACCCCGGCGCGGGCGACGCTCCCCGAGCCTCCCGCGACGGAGTTCGACCCGGGGTACATCGTCAGCGACGATGCGTTCTACGACAGCTCGGCGATGAGCGAGGGCGAGATCCAGTCCTTCCTCGAGTCGGTGTCGTGCCGACCCGACGCGGCCGTCGAGTGCCTCGCCGATTACACCCAGACCACGACCACGCAGCCCGCGGTGGGGGGCATGCACTGCGCGGAGTATCGCGGCGGCATCCGCGAACGCGCCAGCCGCATCATCGCGAAGGCCGCGACGGCCTGCGGCGTGAGCCCCCGCACGCTCCTCGTGCTGCTCCAGAAGGAGCAGTCGCTGCTCACTCGGCCCACCGTGACGGGCTACGAGCGGGCCACTGGATACGGATGCCCCGACACGGCCGATTGCGACGCCGAAGTACTTCGGGTTCTTCAATCAGGTGTACCACGCGGCCTGGCAGTTCCGGCAGTACACCGAGGAGCCCGACCGTCCTTACAAGATCGGCACCGTCGACGTGGGATTCCACCCGGATGCCGCGTGCGGCGCCGCCCCCGTCGACATCCGCAACCAGGCGACCGCCAACCTCTACAACTACACGCCCTATCAGCCGAGCGCCGCCACCCTCGCGGATCCCGACACCGGCGACACCTGCTCGGCGTTCGGCAATCTCAACTTCTGGCGCATCTGGCACCGTTGGTTCGGCGATCCCGAGGCGGAGCGCCTCCCCGCCTTCTTCCCGCCGTGCTCA
The DNA here is from genome assembly GCA_963764435.1 of uncultured Actinomycetota bacterium. Lineage (GTDB taxonomy): Bacteria > Actinomycetota > Actinomycetes > Actinomycetales > Microbacteriaceae > Agromyces. Next base: position 1,191,370 of record CAVXSL010000001.1, read on the forward strand.
CGTCTCGTCGGGGGCCATCCGTGCCCCGTGCAGCCCACCATCCCGGCGGTACCGCAGCCCTGAGCCCCGCGCAGCCCATCGTCCCGGCGGCTCCGCGGCTCTGACCGGCGCCGGGTCAGCCGGCGACGACCGCCGTAGGCTCGTGTCGCACGGGAAAGGCGACGGATGCCGCGATGAAGCACTTCTCCGCAGCCTCCGCGTGGATCTCGTCGGCGAGCGCGAGCATCGAGGCATCCGCCACCACGACATGAGGGCGCAGCGTGGCCTCGCTGAACGCGCCGCCCCCGCGGCCGTCCTCGATCATGGTGGCGGTTGCAGCATCGGTGTAGCCCCGCACGACGACGCCGTGCAGCGTTGCCACGTGCAGGTACGAGAGCATGTGGCACTGGCTGAGGGCCGCGAGCAGCAGCTCCTCGGGATTCCAGCGCTCGCGGTCGCCGTGGAAGACACGGTCGCTCGACGCGGCGATCTCGTGCAGCTTGCCGGCGGCCCGCACGACGTGCCGGCGTCCATAGGCACGGTAGCCCGAGGTGCCCTCGCCACGGTCGCCCTGCCACTCGACCTCGACCGCGTAGTGGTGTTCGCCCAGCATCTCGTTCCCTCTCGTCCGGTGGGTCGATGCGCGCGCCGCAGGCCCGCGCCATCCGATTCTGGCACCGGGCTGCGACAGCGGCCTCCCCCGGCGGCGATAGGGTGGGAGGACCATGGCTGACACCACCGACTCCGCAGAGACCGTGACCGCACCCGTGTACTCAGTACCGCAGGAGCGTCAAGTCGTGACCGCCGTTCCGGGCCCGAGGTCCCAGGAACTGCACGCGCGGCGTTCGAAGGTCGTCTCGGCCGGCGTCTCCTCCACGCTGCCCGTCTACATCGAGCGTGCCAACGGCGCGATCCTCGTCGACGTCGACGGCAACCGCTTCCTCGACTTCGGCGCGGGCATCGGCGTCACCACCGTCGGTCACACCGAGGAGCGCGTCGTCCAGGCGGCGGCGAGCCAACTGCAGGACGTCATCCACACGCTGTTCACCATCACGCCCTACGAGGAGTATGTGCGCGTCGCCGAGCTCCTCGCCGAGCACACCCCCGGCAACTGGCAGAAGAAGTCCGTGCTCGTGAACTCGGGCGCCGAGGCCGTCGAGAACGGCGTGAAGATCGCGCGCAAGTTCACGGGACGCCGCGCCGTCGGTGTGCTCGACCACGCCTATCACGGTCGCACCAACCTCACCATGGCCATGAACTACAAGGCCCACCCGTACGCCACGGGCTACGGGCCGTTCGCGGGCGACGTCTACCACGCCCCGAGCTCGTATCCCTACCGCGACGGGCTGTCGGGCCCGGATGCCGCGGCACGCACGGTCGCCTACCTCGAGAAGGTCGTCGGGGCGAGCGACCTCGCCTGCCTCGTGGTCGAGCCGATCCAGGGCGAGGGCGGCTTCATGGTCCCCGCGGACGGGTACCTGTCGATCCTGCAGGAGTGGTGCACCGAGCACGGCGTCGTCATGATCGCCGACGAGATCCAGAGCGGGATGGCGCGCACCGGCCGCTACTACGCCAGCGAGCACTTCGGCTGGGAGCCCGACCTCGTGCTCACCGCGAAGGGCGTCGCGGGTGGCCTGCCGCTCGCCGCGGTCACCGGCCGCGCCGAGATCATGGACGCGTCGCAGCCCGGCGGGCTCGGCGGCACGTTCGGCGGCAACCCCGTGGCGTGCGCTGCCGCGGTCGCGGTGTTCGATGCGATCGAATCCAACGGGCTCCTCGGCGAGGCCGAGCGCATCGAAGCGGCGTTGAAGGCAGGCCTCGAACGACTCGAGCAGCGCTACGACGTCATCGGCGACATCCGCGGCAAGGGTGCCATGGTCGCCATCGAGCTCGTGCAGCCCGGCACCGGCGAGACGACGAAGATCCCGAACCCCGAGGCCGTCTCCCAGCTCGTCGCCTACGCGGCGCAGCACGGCGTGCTGTTCCTCAGCGCCGGCACATGGGGCAACGTGCTGCGGTTCCTGCCGAGCCTTGCGATCAGCGACGCCCTGATCGAAGACGGACTCCGCGTGCTGGACGACGGTCTCGCCTCGCTCGGATGATGCGGTGACCGGCACGTTCTCCGTCTCCGACGCCGTCGAACTCGCTGTGGTCGAGCGAAGTGGTTTCGTCGAGTCCAGGCACGCCGGCTCCGCCGTCGTGCTCTCCCCCGAGGGCGACGTGCTGCGTGACCTCGGGGACACGCGGACTCCGATCTTCCCGCGATCGAGCATGAAGCCGTTCCAGGCGGTCGCCGTCATGACCTCGGGCGTCACGCTGCGCGGTGAGGACGCGGCGATCGCGACGGCGAGCCACTCCGGCACGACGGCGCACGTCGCGCTCGTGCGGGGCCTCCTCGCGCGAGCCTCGCTGCCCGCCTCGGTGTTGGGATGCCCGCCGGCGGCGCCGAGCGACCAGTTCGCGCGTGAGGAGCTGATCCGCTCCGGCGGCCCGCGGGCACGGGTGTACATGAATTGCTCGGGCAAGCACGCGGCGATGCTCCTGGCCTGCGTGGCGAACGACTGGCCCCTCGACGGCTACCTCGACCCCGAGCATCCGCTGCAGCGGCGCATCCTCGACGTGCTCGAGCGCCTCTCCGGTGAGCGACCTGCGGCCACTGGCGTCGACGGATGCGGCTCGCCCGTGCACGCGATCAGCCTGCAGGCGCTCGCGCGCGGCATCCAGAAGATCGCGACGGCCGCACCCTCCTCGCCGTTCGCGCTCTACCGCGAGGCCGCCGCGCTCACCGAGGCGGCTCGCGAGCACCCCTGGGCGGTCGCCGGACCCGGCCAACCCGACACGGTCGCCATGGAACGGCTCGGCGTGTTCGCGAAGGTCGGCGCGGAGGGCGTGATGGTCATGACGGCGCCGAACGGCACGACGACCGCGCTCAAGGTGCTCGACGGGTCCTCGCGCGCTTCGACCGTCATCGCCCTTCGCCTTCTCGCCGATGCAGGTGCCGTCGACGACGACGCCGTCGGCCGCGTGTGCATCGAGCTCGACCTCTGGATCATGGGCGGCGAACGCCGGGTCGGCGAGATCCGCGCCGCGACCTGACGCACGCCCCGGCTCAGCCCAGCTTCGCGAGTCGCTTCGTGCGCGCCGCGCGCGAGACCTGCGCGGTGATCACGATCACGATCGCGAAGAGGAACACCGCGGAGGCGATGACGTTCGCCTCGGCGGGAATACCCCGGGAGGCGGAGATGTACACGTACTTCGGGAACGTCGAGACGGAGCCCGAGTTGAAGTTCGTGATGATGAAGTCGTCGAAGCTGAGCGCGAACGAGAGCAGCGCCGCCGCGAGGATGCCGGGCATCAGCAGCGGGAAGGTGACTCGCCAGAACACCTGCGAGGGGGAGCCGTAGAGGTCACGGCCCGCCTCCTCGAGCTCGGGGTCGAGGCTCGCCACCCGGGCCTTCACCGTCACCACCACGAAGCTGATGCAGAACATCGTGTGCGCCAGGATGATCGTGGTCATGTCCTTCGGCACGCCGACTGCGAGGAACTGGGCCGCGAGACCGGCGCCGAGCACCACCTCGGGCGTCGCCATCGGGAGGAACAGCAACAGGCTGATCGAGGAGCGGGCCCGGAACCGATAGCGCACGAGCGCGATCGCGATCATCGTTCCGAGCACGGTGGCGATGACCGTGGCGACGATGCCGATGATGACGCTGTTCGCGAAGGCCTGGCACACCGCGCCGCCCTCGACGTTGCAGACGTTCAGCCACTTGTCGAGGGTGAACCCGCGCCAGGAGATGTTCGACTTGATGGAGTCGTTGAACGAGAAGACGAACGTGTAGACGATCGGGATGAGCAGGAACACGAACGCGATGATCGCGTACGCGGGCAGCAGCCAATCGCCGAGGCCGATCCGGCGGGGGCGGGGCGTGCGGACCGGACCGCGGGCGTCCTCCTGCACCTCGCTCTCGGTCAACCCGCCGAGGACGGCGGCCGCCTGGACTTCGCCGCTCACAGGAGGTCCTCCGTTCCGGAACGCCTCACGTAGGTGCCGACGAGCACGAGGATCGCGGCCATGAGGATGATCGAGAGCGCTGCGGCAGCCGGGTAGTTCAGCAGCACGAGGAAGTTCGCCTCGATCACGTTGCCCATCATCTGCGTGTCGGGTCCGCCGAGGAAGTCGCGGCTCGCGTTGATGAAGTCGCCCGCCGCGGGGATGAACGTGAGCAGGGTCCCCGCGACGATCCCAGGCATCGACAGCGGAATGGTGATCTTGCGGAACACGGTGAACGAGTTCGCGTACAGGTCGCTGCCCGCCTCGAGGTATCGGGTGTCGAGCCGTTCGAGCGTGGCATAGAGCGGAAGGGTCATGAACGGGATGAAGTTGTAGGTGAGGCCGAAGATGACCGCGAACGGCGTGCCGGTGAAGTGGGCGTCGGGTGCCATCAGCGACAGGGCCTTCAGCGAAGTGATGACGAACGACTCGTCGGAGAGGAGCTGCTTCCACGCGAGGGTGCGCAGGAGGAAGCTGATGAAGAACGGCGCGACGACGAGCACGAGCATGAGGCTCTGCAGCAACGGCCATCGCCGCGCCTTCACGCCGATGAAGTACGCGAGCGGATAGCTGAAGAGGAGTGCGAGCACCGTGGCGGCGAGCGCGTACCCGAACGAGCGCAGGATGTGGGGCAGGTACTGCTCGACGACCGTCACGTAGTTCTGCCAGTTGAACGCGTACGCGTACTCCCCGATGTCGCCGAACTCGGCCGGTGCCTGCAGCGACGTCAGCACGAGCGAGATGAGCGGGGTGAGGAAGAACAGGACGAGGTAGAGGATGCCGGGCAGGAGGAGGAAGAGGGCGATGCGGCTCCTGCGCTTCGGGGCCTGCGGCTGTACCTCCGCCGTCGCGAATGCTGCGAAGGCCACGGTCAGTGCTCTCCGAGCTCCGACACGAGTGCCTCGTGCCGCTGCGCCACGATCGAGGCGGTCGAGTCGTCGGCGGGGAACCGGCCCGCTTCGGCAGGCGTGTCTTCGAGGCCGAATCCGTGCGCGACGTCCCAGCTGACCCAGACCTCGGCGCCGAGCCCTGCGGCCGGGCCGAAGCCGACGTTCTGGGCGAACACCGCCACCGTGCCGAGCGCACCGAGGTCGATGAGGTACTGCGTGCTCACGCCCGAGAACGAGACGTCGGTGACCCGGCCCGGTCCGAGGATGTTGCGGTCAGCGCTCGCCGTGGGCGGCTCGGCGTGCAGGGCGACCTTCTCCGGACGCACGCCGACCGTCACCTCGCCCTGATGACGCTGCGCCCTGGACGTCGGCACGACGATACGGGCTCCCGCGACCTCCACCGTGATCGCGGCGCCCGTGGAACCGACGACCGTGCCGGTGAAGAGGTTGGATTGGCCGAGGAAGTTCGCGACGAACACGGTACGCGGCAGTTCGTAGAGCGCCTCGGGCGCGCCCAGCTGCTCGATGGCGCCCTTGTTCATGACGGCGACCGTGTCGGCCATGGTCATGGCCTCCTCCTGGTCGTGGGTCACGTGCAGGAAGGTCAGGCCGACCTCCTCCTGGATGGCCTTCAATTCGAGCTGCATCTGGCGGCGGAGCTTCAGGTCGAGCGCACCGAGCGGTTCGTCGAGGAGGAGGAGCGCCGGGCGATTGACGATGGCGCGCGCGAGCGCCACCCGCTGCTGCTGGCCGCCGGACAGCAGTTGCGGCTTGCGCTGCGCGAAGTCGTCGAGCTCGACCAGCCGCAGTGCTTCGTGCGCCTTGCCGCGGGCGTCCGCGATGCGGCGACGCTTGAGCCCGAACGCGACGTTCTCGATCACCGTCATGTGCGGGAAGAGCGCGTAGCTCTGGAAGACCGTGTTCACGGGCCGCTCGTGCGCCTTCGTGTCGGTCACGTCCTTGCCGCCGATGAGGATCCGGCCGCGCGTCGGCTCCTCGAGGCCCGCGATGAGGCGCAGGGTCGTGGTCTTGCCGCAGCCCGACGGGCCGAGCAACGCGAAGAACGAGCCCGCGGGTATGACGAGGTCGAGCTCCTCGATCGCCGTGAATCCAGGGAATCGCTTCTGGATCCCGACGAGCTCGAGGTCTGCGCCACGCTCGGCGAACTCGCGAACCGACATCGTCACGCGCCGAGTACGATGCTCTGGAACTCAGACTGGTACTTCTGCTCCTCGGCGCCGGTGAGCGTGCGGAAGACCTGGACCTGCGAGAGTGTCTCCTCGTTGGGGAAGATGAGCTGGTTCTCGGCGAGTGCCGGATCGATCGCAGCGGCGGCCTCCTTCGCGCCGACGACGGGCGTGATGTAGTTGACCCACGCCGCGACCTCCGCAGCCACCTCGGGCTCGTAGTAGTAGTTGATGAGGGTCTCGGCGTTGGTCTTGCGCGGCGATCCGATGGGCACGAGGAAGTTGTCGTTCCAGAGGGTGCCGCCCGCGGTCGGGATGGCGAACTCCCACTTGTCGCCGGCCTCGGCGTTGATCACGGTGATGTCGCCCGACCAGCAGATCGCGGCGAGCGTGTCCTCGCTCTTGAGGTCCTCGAGGTAGGAGTTTCCCTTGATGTTGCGCACCTGGCCGCTCTCGACCTGCTCACGGAGGAGATCGATCGCCGCGTCGAACTCGGGGTCGCCCCAGTCGCCGTCGATGTCGACGCCGTTCTGCAGCATGATGAGGCCCATGGTGTCGCGCATCTCGGAGAGCACGCCGACCCGGCCCTTCAGCTCGGAGTTCCAGAGGTCCTCGACGGAGGCGAGGCCGCCCGGAATCGCCTCCTTGTTCCAGCAGATACCGGCGAAGCCTCCCTGCCACGGCACCGAGAACTTGCGGCCCGGGTCGAAGTCCGTGTCCTGGAGCGCAGGCGTGAGATTGGCGAGGTTCGGGATGTTGTCGTGGTTCAGCTCCTGGGTGTACCCGAAACGGATCCAGCGGCCGACCATCCAGTCGGTGAGGCAGACCGTGTCGGCGCCGATGTCCTGCCCGAGCGCGAGCTGGTCCTTGACCTTGCCGTAGTAGGTGTTGTTGTCATCGACGGCCACCTCGTAGTTGACCTCGATGCCCGTCTCCTCGGAGAACCGGACGAGCGTGGGGTAGTCGCCGTTGTCGTCTTCGTCGATGTAGGCCGCCCAGTTCGCCCAGTTCAGCGACTTGTCGGTGGACGATTCGTCGGCCGCGGGCGTCGGCTGGCCCTGGCCACCGCCTGTGGAGCACGCGGCGAGCGCGAGCGCTGAGGCCCCTGCTCCGGCACCCGCGAGCAAGGCGCGGCGATTCAGCTGCGCCCGTCGCGCCTGCGCGATCAGCGCACGGATCATCGGGTCTTCGGGAAGAGGCCGAGCGGTCACGGTTACTCCATTCGGGTCGCAGGCGTGCTGGGGTTGGTCGATATTGCCACATGCGGAGGACGTTTCACGAAATCATGACTGAATCGTTAATTTTCGGCAACTTCGGTTACGGATTTCGTTTCCGATGACGCCGCGCGCCGATGTTTTCAGTTGTCGGCTTGGAGCGGCCAGCACGATCTCCGGGGCCCTTCACCCGGCGTGAGCACCCAGCACTGGTCGACCGGGTCGTCGAGCAGCGGCGGGAGCGCCGGACCGGGTGCGAAGACCCGATACTCGCGCGGTCCCCCGTGCACGACGACGGTCGCACCCTCGCGCATCGACGCGGCGATCGTCCAGTTCGCGGCCCAGGCGTCCGCGTCACCGATCACGACGGGTGGACGTCCTGCGGTATCGCCCCGCGAGGCGATCGTCGCGCGCACGGCCGCGTCGCCGGCGGGGTCGAGGAGCAGCGGCTCGAGGCCGACGTCACGGATCGCGGCGGCATCCGCTCGCGGCGACCGGGTGACGATCGCCAGGGCGGTTCGTCGATCGATCCGGAGCGTCGGCACGGCCGGCGTACCAGATCGTGCCGGTGGTGGCACCGGCACGCCGGCGACCTGGATGCGTCGTCCTCGCCACTGGCCCGCACCCGGCGGGTCGTCGGCCCGCCACTGTGTGCTCGTGCCGCCCGCCTGCACGAGGTCGGACCGGCTCGGGTGGCGAAGCAGCGCGACGCTGCCGAACAGTTCACGAAACCCCGCGCCGAGGCGATGCGCGGACCCCGCGGACGCGACGACGGCGACGCTCCGTGCCCGGCCCTCGCGGAGGATCGCCTCGATCATCCCGTGTGCCGCCTGCCGGTGGTCGTCGGGCCACTCCCGGAACCGGACGTCGAGGTCATCGACGATCAGGAGGGTGGGCGCCCCGTCCGCCCGCAAGCCCGCGACGGCGCGCTGCAGCGCATCCCACTGGGCACTCGCGGGGCCCTCGATCCGGTGTACTGCCCAGGCACCGGCGCCCGCCTGCGCCACCGCGGCAAGCGCCGTGGTGCGCCCGCTGCCCGGGGCGCCGACCACGAGGAGATGCCCGTCGGAGTCGGGCGACCACGTCGCGACACCGTGGCGCTGTCGGTCCGGCTCGTCGGAAAGACCGAAGGCGAGCGTGCCCGCCGGCACCGTGAATCGTCGTGGCCACGGCGTCGAGTGCCTCCGCGGTGACGCGCGCCGGCAGCGGACCTGCCCACGGGCGCCGGGCCCGGGGCATCCCCGCGGTCGCATGCCGGAGGCGATCGAGGCTCGCCACGTCGACCTGCGCGGACTGGAACGGCACCGGGCTTCCGTCTCCGACGTCGATCACACCGCGCCCAGGGGTGTCGGGACGGATGGCCGCCGCGGCGTCGGTACCGACGACGGCCACGCTGTCGGCACGCTGCAGCACGCGCAATGACACGCGGATGGAGCAGTTCGCCGAGACCTGTTCGCGGACCACGCCGTTCGGGCGCTGCGACGCCAGCACGAGGTGGACGCCGAGGGATCGTCCCCGCGCGGCGATGTCGGCGATCACCGACCCGAGTTCGGGGAACCGCTCGATCATCGCCTGGAACTCGTCGACGACGATGACGAGGCGCGGCATCCGGACATGCGACGGCAGGTCGACGAGGTCGCGCACCTGCTCGGCCAGCAGCACGGACTCCCGATGGCGCAGCTCGGCGCGCAGGCTCAGCATGGCGCGCTCGGCCTCCGCCTCGTCGAGGTCGGTGACGATGCCCGTGACGTGCGGCAGGTCGCGGATCGGTTCGAACGCTGCGCCGCCCTTGAAGTCGACGAGGAGGAAGGCGGCGCGATCGGGTGGGTAGGCCTGCGCGAGCGCAGTGAGCCAGGCGAGCAGGAACTCGCTCTTGCCGCTCCCGGTCGTACCGGCCACGATCGCGTGCGGACCCATCGCTGCGAGGTCGATCTCGAGCAGGCCGCCGGCGACCGCGCCCACCGCGACGCGGAGCGACGCCCTCGAGTCGGGCGGCGTCATCGGCTGAGGGATCGTCTCGAGGGGAAGCCGGACGGGAAGGGCGTCTCCAGCGCCGATTCCCTCGCGTGCGGCCGCAGCCCGCACGCGTGCGAGCCATGCCGCCGCCTCCGGCGCGCTCACGAGTTCGGGCACGACGACGCGTCGGGACGAGCCGTCGTCCCTGCGCTCCACGACGGCGCGGCGAGGGCCCTCGACCACGACGACGGTCGAGAGGCCGGGTGGCAGGTGCTCGATCGTCGCGGCCAGGGCGATCGTGCCGGCATGCGCGATCGTGCCGGCATGCGCGATCGTGCCGGCATGGGCGCGGGTCCCGGCATCGACACGAGCAGCGACGGGGCGGGCGGCGGTGGCGACGCGTCCTGCGGACGCCGCGGGCGCGGTCGCGGGCGCGAGGTCGGTCTCGCCCGCTCGCATGCCGAAGGCCTCGACGACCCGGATCACCGCCTCGCCGCGATCGTGCGGCAGGCCGGCGGCCCAGGACCACGCGCCCCCACCGGGCACCGTGATCTCGACGGTGCCTGGTCGGCAGCGGTGGGCGACCTGGACGAGCAGGGCACGCGCCATCGCGCGCCCGAGCGGCGGTGCGCCCGCCAAGCCGATGCCGCTGCCGACGGGCGCGAGGACCGGGGCGTCCTGGAGCCTCGACGCGAACTCGAGCAGCTCGCGGTCCTCGGCGTCGGCAGGGGTCCCTTCGACGCGCAGGCCGCTGGTCGCGGTGCCGCGCCCCAGCACGAGGTGGCCGGGCTCACGGTCGCGCCAGTCGACCGGCCGGCGGTCTGCGAGGATGCCGCGCGCCGACGTGGAGCGACGCCAGGCGACAGCGCGTTCGGCGGCATGCCGGGCTTGGATCGACGCCCGCAGGAGGCCGAGCCGTCCCGAACGCTCGGCGGCGGCCCTCCGGCGGGCGCTGCGACCCTGACGCCGGGCGTCGAGGATCGAGGCCACCGCCACGATCGGCCCGAGTGCGGCGAATGCGAGTGCGAGGGCCGATCCGGTGACCGCCCACAGCACGAGGGCGCCGGCCACGGGAGCGATCGACGCGAGCCACGGGAATCCGGGCGAGGCGGGTTCAGGCGGATGCGGCGGCAACGCCAGCGGCGTGGCGGCCGGATCGGCGGACTCGGTCTCGGATGGCTGCACCTGGCCATCGGATCACCGGCGGATGCCCCGTGCTGCGGTGGCGACCCGCGGGCGGCGGGACGGCGGCATCCGCCCGGCTTGGGGAGGACGGGTGCGGGGACCGGCAACGGGCGACCGGAACGGCGACCGGCGACGGCGACCAGCGGGCCCGTACCGCCACCCGCCTCAGGCGACCGTGAAGTGCTGCTGCGCGAGTTCGACGCGACTGCCCCGCGGTACGAGGTACCTCCGCCCGGGCTCGCAGCGCAGGGCGCCATCGTCGGGGCGGCGCACGATGGTGCCGTTGCCGGAGAAGCGGTCGGCGATCCACAGGTCGCCATCGTGCTCGCCGAACTCGAGGTGCGTCTTCGAGACCGAGAGCGTGCGGTCGGCGATCTGCACGAGGTGATCGAACGACTCGCCGGGCTGCGGGAGCGGCTTTCGCCCGATCAGTCCGGTGCCGAACACCGTGCGCGTCTCGCCGGTGCTGAAGGCCAGCACGAAGCGGGGCAGGGCTGCGGGAAGCGGCACCGCTCCTGCTCCCATTCCGTCGGCCGTGGTGTCGCCCGATGCCGGAGGGCCGGGGGCGGCGGGAGACGCGTTGAACCCGTGCACCGGGACGCCGATGACCCCGCTGCCGTGTCGCTCGGGCCGCTCGATGACCGTCGTGTCGCCCGGTCTCGGGTCGGCTCGGCGACGGGACTCGGGCGTCGCGCTCGTGGAACTGCCGCAGTCGCCGCAGAACATCGCACCGTCGGGGAGGTACGCTCCGCAGATCCGGCACGTCACGGCTTGGCCCCTCTCCGCGTCACAGCGTACCCGCCGAGCGAGGCGAGCGAGATCGCGGCTCTGATGCGTTCGCGCCGGGTGCGCGGCGCAGCGAGTCGCTCCTGCAGGTCGTCGACGGCGCCCCACACACGCTGGTCGTCGCCATCGGCCGGCCCGTCGGGTGCGAACACGGCCCGATCCACGACGGACGCGAGCACGAGCGGTGCGAGCCCGCCGACGGTCGCGGCCTGCTCCGCTCGCGTGGCGTTGGGCCGGATCGGGTATCCGTAGTCGGCTGCGGTGTCGGCGAACTGCTGCCAGCCGCCCTCGATCCGCTCCACCGCGGTGGGGGCGCGGCGGCGCAGGCGGCGCCGGCGCAGCTTCGCGACGACGACGGCCATGAACGGGCTGATCAGCAGGCCGAGGCCGAGGACGACGAGCCCGGCGACGCGGAGGCCTCCGAGCAGTGCCTCGACCCACGGTTCCAGGCCGTCGTCACCGTCGTCGAGCGCGAGGTCGGGATCGGAATCGAGGTCCTCGGTGGGGGTCCGTTCTGCAGGCGGCGGGAGCGCGGACTGCGGCCGGGACACGATGGTGGGCTGATCGCTCTCGCGCTCCGGGATCGGGCGCGGTACGGGATTCGGGTCGAGCGACACCCATCTTCCGCCCGAATCCTGCACCTCGATCCACGCCTGGCGCTCGTTCCTCACGAACTCCGTCGTGCCGCCGGGTTCGGCCGCCGGATCGGCCGGACCGTCCAGGTATCCGACGACGACGCGGGCCGGGAAGCCGATCTCGCGCGCCATGAGCGCCGCGGCCACCGCGTACTGCTCGCCGTCGCCGACCATCGGTCGCTTCGTGGCGAGTTCGACGAGTCGATCGATCGCGTGCCCGGAACGACTCGGCGACTCGCCGTCGAGGCCGTGGCTGACGTAGCCCTCGCGGTGGAACCCTTCGACGAGGTGCTGCAGGCGCAGGCCCTGATCCTCTTCCGCCGGCGCCCACCGGTCGAGCAGTTGCCCGAGCTCCTTCGGCAGGTCGGGCCCCGAGGGAAGCACGCTGGTGCCGGGTCGCAGCTCCGCGAGGCTCCCGGGCCGCACGGGCACGACGGAATCCGCGGTGTAGGCGTCACCCGTCCTGAGGCCGGTCTGCACCGCCCCGGTGCCGGTCACGTCGTTGTAGACGAACCCGTCCGCGAGGGCACCCGCGCGGGAGCCGGAGAAGGTGATGCGCTCGAGCTGTCCGACCCCCGGCACCCAGACGTCCGAATAGCCCCTCACGACCACCTCGACCCCGGTTCGCTCCCCCTTCACCTCGGATTGGTCGAGCCGGTACGGTACACGCGTGAACCGTCCTGACTCGGTGGTGCCGTCACGGCCGCCGACCGTGTAGACGATGCCGTCGTACGTGTCGAGCGTCGCGATCCGGATGCCCGCTCCGGCAGGCAGGCCACGCACCTCGAGCATCGGAGTGACCTCCATGCCCTCCTCGAACGCCGCGCGGAACCCCGCAAGCGGGCTTTCGTGCGCGCGCGGCTCGAACGGCGGCTGGAGCTCTGCGCGCACGACATTCCGCGGCGGGTTGGGCAGGTTGAGTGATGCCGCGGTCGCTCCCACGAGCGCGATGGCCACCAGCGCCGACGCGCCCAGCACGCGCCGGGCATCGGCGAGCGCCGCGTCGACCCGCCGCCCGGTCGTGATGGCCCGGCGATCCGCGATGCCGACGCGGACGAGCCACCCGACGGCCGTGACGAGGAACACGAGGCCCGTCTCGAGGGCGAACGCGGCGTGCACGACGCCGAGCGCGATGCCGCCGAGCAGCAGCAACGCCGGCGGGATGACCGCCGCCGCGGGCCTGCGGGTGCGCAGCGCGATGGTCACCGCCGACGTCGCCATGACGAGCCCGAGGAGGAACGGTGGCACGAGGAGTGCCTGGTACGAGCCGACCGGCACCGCGATCGTGACCAGCTGCTTCCACGAGAGGGCGGCGCCCGCGATGAGGTCGACGAGTCCCTGCGGAGTCGGCACCACGCCGCCGATCGCGCCACCGGGCACCGCGGCGGGCACGCCGAGCACGACGTACGCTCCGGTTACGGCGATCACGACGGCCCACGACGGCCAGCGGAACCGGGCACCGGCGACCCCGATCGCCGACCCGGCGAGGATCGCGAGCGTCGCCGCGACGACGAACGCCCCGCTCTCGTAGACCGGCCACCACGGGATCATGGCGGCGGCGAGCATGGCCGCGATCAGCAGGACGCTGATGGCGGTGGGCCAGAGCCGCTCCGCGCCGGCGACGCGACGCTCGGCGTTCATGCGACCGACGCCGATCTCGCGAGCATGGCCCGCAGGTCCTCGAGGTAGCCGATGCCGAACACGGTGAGGCCGGCGACCGTGCGGGCGGACGCCTCGCCCTCGGGCGCGCACCGCACGGAGATCGCCTCGACGCCGGCGGGAAGCTTCGCCGCCGCCGCCCGCAGCGACGCCACCCCTCGGCCCGTGCCGGTCATGAGGAAGGCGAGCGAGACCCCGGGCAAGCCCTCGGCGGCCGCCCGCGCGACGTCGGGCAGGAGCACGGCCTGCTCGTCGCGCTCGACGACGCAGAGCGCGTCCAGGAGCCGGTCGCGTGAGACCGTCGGAAGCTCCCGCATGGCGGTCCGGGGGGATGTGCCGGTGCGTCCCCGTCCGGAGACGATGAACGAGACGGTGCGGGCGTCGCGGATGGCGCGGGCACCGACGGATGCCGCCGCGCTGACCGCGAGCTCGAACTCCTCGTCGTCGGCGTAGGCCGCCGGATCGAGGTCGAGCACCACCATGAGGCGGCTACGGCGGGTCTCCTCGAACTGTCGAACCATGAACGTGCCGGTCTTGGCCGTGCTCTTCCAATGGATGAAGCGGCGGTCGTCGCCCGGCACGTACTCGCGCAGCGCGTGGAAGGCGATGTCGCTGGCAGTGAGATCGCGCGTGGGAGAGCCCTCGAGATCGCGGATGAACCCCGTGCTGAGGGCGGCGATCGCGATCGTGCGCGGGTGCACGTGCAGCTCGGCGGTCTGCGACCACACGATCTCGCGGCGCATGAACCCGATGGGGTCGGCCCGCACGGTGCGCGCCGGCCCGACCGGAATGATGCCGCGACGCTCGGTGGGAATGCGGAAGTGCTCGTCGTAGGAGCTTCCGCGCGGCAGGCTCGGCAGCGCGCGTTCGATGACCCTGCCGCCGACCGGCACCTCGAGCTGGACGCCGCCGAGGCGGCGGCGCCCGGGATTCGCGGCGATGAGCCGGGCCTCGGCCTGCTCGCCGACGACCACCCGCGGCGTGGGGAGGACGAGCTCGATGGTCGAGGCACCGCGGCCGATGAGCCACGCGGATGCCGCGGCGACCAGCACCGCGAAGCCCCATCCGATCGCGATGAACTCGATCCAGCCCCAGGCATAGCCCACCGTGAGCATGATGATCGAGCCGGCGATCACCGCCCATCCGAGCGACGTGACGACGCCCTGCACCGCACGCGCCCACTCGCCGACGACGCCCGCGGCCGCGGCCACGCCTTGCACGGCGCGTCCGATGACGACGGCGAGCAGGCCTTCCCTCCTGGCCTCCTCGGGGATCGTCGTGCGGGTCTGGGTGAACGTCACACGGCCTGCCTGGTGGATGGAGGCGGCGTCTCGATGAGCACCTGGGCGACCAGGTTCGACGTGGTGACGCCGTCGAACTCGGCCTCGGGGTCGAGGATGAGACGGTGCGCGAACACCGGCTCGGCGAGGGCCTTCACGTCGTCGGGCACGACGTAGTGCCGGCCCCGGCCCGCCGCGTGGGTCTTCGCGGCGCGGATCAGCGCGAGTGCACCTCGCACGCTGACGCCGAGCCGCACCTCGCGCGCCGTGCGCGTGGCGTCGACGAGTCGCGAGACGTAATCGTGGATCGTCGGGTCCACGTACACCGTCCGCGCAAGGGCGGCCATCTCGATGATCTCGTCGGCGGCGAGCTGCGCCTCGATGCGGTGGTCGTGGGCGCGTTGGTCGGCGCCCTCGAGGATGCGGATCGTGGACGCGTGGTCGGGATATCCGATCGACGAGCGCATGAGGAACCGGTCGAGCTGCGCCTCGGGCAGTCGGTACGTGCCCGCCTGCTCGATCGGGTTCTGCGTCGCGATGACCATGAACGGGTGCCCCACGGGGTGGGTCTGCCCGTCGACCGTGACCTGTCCCTCCTCCATGACCTCGAGGAGCGCCGACTGCGTCTTGGGGCTCGCGCGGTTGATCTCGTCGGCGAGCACGATGTTCGCGAACACCGGTCCAGGATGGAACTCGAACGCGCCGCTGCGCTGGTCGTACACCGTGACGCCGGTGATGTCGCCGGGGAGCAGGTCCGGCGTGAACTGCACGCGGTTGCTCGTGCCGGCCACGGACTGCGCCATCGCGCGAGCCAGCGATGTCTTGCCGGTGCCGGGCACGTCGTCGAGCAGCAGGTGGCCCTCGCTGAGGAACGCGGTGAAGGCGAGGCGCACGACCCGGTTCTTGCCGAGCAGCACCTCCTCGACCGCGCCGACGAGTCGGTCGAGGTTCGCGGAGAACCGCGTCGCCTCCTCGGGGGTCATCGTCATCGTCGCTCCTCGCTCATCGATTCCAGTAGCGGACCTTCAGGCCCACGACCTCGACATCCAACCAGACCCGCTCGCCGGGCTTGGCCTCGGGCACCTGGCATGTGGTGGCCGACTGCGCGGCGCGACCCTCGGCCTCGCCGTCGACGCCGCAGCGGAAGGCGGCGGGCAGGCCGGAGTTGTCGGGCGCCGCAGTCCAGGCCCAGGTCTTCGTCTGCTCGTCCCACACGCGGCTCGGCAACGCGAAGGTGAGCGATGGGCTCGGGGCCGACGGCAGGATCCCCGACCAGGCACCGCAACTGCCCCACACCGAGCACGAGCGCACCTGGAATCTCGCGGACTCGCCGAACGGGCGGTTCAGCAGCGATCGGAGCCAGCCGGTGCCGCGGAATCCGACCGGCTGGCCGATCTGGGCGCCGTTGCCGTCGACGGCCACGATCTGCAGCCGTGGTGAACCGGAGTCGACCCCGTCGATGTAGCGGTCCCACGTCTCCTCGTTCATCCAGTCCATCCGGCTGGACACGCCGTCGATCGCGCCGGGCGCCGGTCGCACGACGGTGCCGGCCACCTCGGTGTTGACGCAGCCCGCCCGGTTGTAGCCCCACACGACGAACGAGTAGCGGGTCGACTCGGTCACCATGTCGGTGAACTGCACGTTCGAGGCATCCGGCCCGACCGCGACCACCTCGGCGACGGTGCCGCCGCTCCCGGGCGCGACGACCTCGCCCGGGGCCGGACTCGTCACCGTGCACGCCTGCGGGCCGGTGGGAACACCGGTCTGCCCGTCTGCGAGCTGCTGCACGAAGTAGCCGGCGATCGGGTCGCCGTTCGGGTCGAACGGGGCCCACGACACGTTGACCGTTCCCGCCGCGGCGTCACCGTCGACGCGAGATGCCACCCGCCAGGGGCGCGCCGAACGGCGTGCCGGTACCGCCGGCCTCGGTCCAGGCGGCGAGAGCCGGATACGCCTGGTTCCGCGCACTGACCGTGAACGGCACCTGCGTGCCGTTCGCGATGCCCTGAGACAGGGTCGAGCACACGGTCGCCGTGCACGCGGCGGACGCGTCGACCTCGCTCGAGACGCCGGCGACGGTCACGACGTACGTCTCGACCCGGCTGCCCGCGCCCGTGCCCACGGGCGCCCATTCGATGCGCAGCCGACCGTCCAGGGGAAGCCCGCGCAGACCCTGCGGCGCGGGCGGGACGACGTCGGACCAGATCGGCCCCGGTGCCTCCACGGGGTCGGACAGCCCGATCCCGTTGCGCGCCTGAACGCGCACGAGCACGGCGTTCCCCTGTCCGTTCCCCGGTGTGGCCACCGTGCACGTGGTCGCGGCGCAGGTCGACGTGGCGAGCACGCTGCCGCCGTCCGGAGCGACGAGCGCGATCTCGTAGCCCGTGATCGGCGAGTTGTTGAAGCCGCTCGCGCCGAACGCGACGTCGAGGGTGCCGTCGCCGAACCCGGTGACGTGCGGGCCGGTCACCGGGTCGGGCCGGTCCTGCACCGAGATCGTGACGGTTCCCCAGGCGTAACGGCTCGGGTCGCCGGTGGCGTCGGCCACCTGGTACCGCAGGCGTGGTGTTCACCGGGGCAGCATGCTCGGCCACCTCGACCGTGAGGGCCGACCGGTCGTCGCTCGGCTCGATCGTGACTCCGTCGGGGAGGCTGTCGTCGAGGCCGCGCACGCCGACGACCCGCAACGGCGTGCCGGGGAACGGATTCGTCGCACGGTCGTTCGCCAGCACGTCGATCGTGGTCGAGCGGCCCCGGGCGGCCACGGCGGTGTCGGTGGCCGGCTCGGCGAGGGGACGGGTCGACGGCACCACGCGCAGCTCGATGCGGCCCGGGCGGCCGTCGCCCGCGGCATCCGTGACCGCGATCGAGGCGGCCGCACTGGTGTCGGTCGGGGTCGTCTCGCCCGCCGTGATCGTGAGCTCCTGACCGTCGAGCGACAGCTGGAAGCCGTCGGGCTCGGGCTCGAGGACCCGGAACGCGAGCTCGTCGACCGAGTCGGGATGCAGGTGATTGGTGAGCTTCGCGAGTTCGACCGTCCTCGACTGGCCGGGCTGGAAGTCGATCACGCCCCCGGTGAACGTCGGCGGCTGGTCCTCGGCGGGGAGGACCTCGATGGGGATGACGATGGTGCCGGTACGCCCCGACGGGTCGGCGGCGGACTCGCCGTCGGTCACCGTGAACGAGAACGACGCCAGCCCGAAGTAGCCGAGCTCACTGCGGAACCGAAGGGTGTCGTCGTCGACCACGAGTTCCGTGCCGTCGCTGTGGGTGGCGTGCACGTTCGCCGCATCGGTGATGCGGACCGGCCTGCCCGACGCCGCGATCACGTAGTCCTCGAGCTCGAGCACGCAGCTCCTCACCGCTCTGCACCCGCAGCTCGCGAGCGTCGCGCCGCAGTTGCGGCAGCGCATCGTCGCGTCCGGGCACCCAGATGAACGCGTGAGCCGTGATGCCCGGGTCCTCTGGATGGCGGACCTCGAAGGGGATGACCCTGCGCCGGTCCTCGACGGTGACACGGATGGTGCCGCCGGGTCGCACCTGGGCGCCCGACTCGTAGCCGCTGACCAGGTCGACCGCGAGGTCGGCAGCATCGCCGTCGGCGAGGAAGACGTTGCCGAGCACGTCGACGTCGACGAACTCCTCGCCGATGATGTCGCTGAGGCTCAATACGGTGTCGGATGCCTCGGGCCGGGCGAGCGGGGCGCCTTCGCGCGCCCTCACCGTGAGGAACGTCGACGCGGTGCCCAGTCGCTCGTTCTCGACCACGTAGATGAAGCCGTAGTCGCCCTCCGCCTCGGGCACCTCGACCCTGATCGTGCTGCCCTCGTCCCCGACCGTCGCGGTCGCGCCCGAGACCGTGGGTTCGACGGACCCCACCACCAACCCACCGCCGTCGGGATCGGAGTCGTTCTGGAGCACCCGCACCGAGATCGTCCGGCCGGGTCGCACGGTGACCGTGTCCGCGACCGCTATCGGCGCGCGGGCGCCGTCGACGGGCGGGGCGATGCCGATGCGGATCGAACCGGTCGCGGGGGCGCCGAGGGAGTCGACGACGGAGTACTCGAAGGTGTCGGTGCCGGCGGAGTACTCGTCGGCCTCGTACTCGAGCCAGTCGCCGCCGCGGGCGACGACGGCGCCGCGATCAGGGTTGGTCTTCTGGCCGAGCAGCTGCACCGAATCGCCGTCGGGGTCGATGCCACCGAGCGGCACGGGGATGCGCACCTTCTCCCCCGCGATCACCCGCGCGGTGATCGAGCGTGGCACTGGTGCCGCGTTGGTCTCGGGGTCGGACTCGCGCACCGAGATGCGCACGCTCGCCGTGGCGAACTGCCCATCGGGAGCGTCGACGCGATACATCGCCTCGAACTCGCCGGGCTCCTCGGGCGCGAAGTACCGGAGCCGGTCGCCGGAGGCGAACAGCAGGCCCTCGCCGGGCTCCCGTTCGAGTTCGGGCGCGAGCGTCAGCGGGAACGCGTCGGGGTGCTCGTCGTTGTCGAGCACCGCGATGTCGACCACGTCGCCGGTGCGGGCCGAGATCGTGTCGGGCGCTGCGACCGGCGGCTGGGTGCGCTCCGGGTCGGGCACCTCGACCACCGTCACCTCGCCGTCCGCTTCCGCGAGCCCGTTGCTCACGCGATAGCCGAACGTGGTCGAGCCGGTTGCCAGCGGCCTCGTGAGGGTCGCCCGCAGGATGCGATGGTCGACGATCTCGACGCGTACGCCCTCATCCTCCGCGGAGTCGGTGAGGCCCGTCACGATGAGCACGCCGCCCGTGGGGTCGATGTCGGTCGCGAGCACGTCGACATCGACGGGCTGGTCCGAGCGCAGGAACGCCGTGTGCGGCACCGTGATCGGCGTCGTCTCACGGTCGGGCGGCGCCGACACGTCGACGCGCACGACACCCGTGGCGGTCCGGCTGCCGTCGGTCACCGAGTACTCGAGGTGGTGCGTGCGCTCTGCCGTACTCGTGAACCGGAAGCTCCCGGCGTCGAAGTCGGGCGTCAGCTGCACGTCGGGCTTGGCCGGCACGGCGGTCAGGCGCGGCTGCCCCGAGCCGCCCCGCACGTGCCGCAGCGGGTCGATGCGAACCTCCTGGCCCGCGGTCGCGAGCGCGACGAAGGGCTCCGCGACGAGCGGCACGTCCCCGGCCGCGAGGACGCTCACGGAGAGCACGCCTCGTCCTTCGTCACGCCCGTCGGACACGACGAGCGACACGCTGCGGGTCTGCACCGCGCCGTCGCGCTCGTCGAACACCACGACGCCCTCGGAGGTCGACGAGAGCCGGTCGGGCTCGGCCACCCAGGCCGAGCGCAGGAAGAAGGGGTCGCCGTCGGGATCGACCCAGTCGCCGAGTACGGACGTCGTCACTCGACCCTCGCTCTGGACCAACGCGCGACTCTCGCGCCGCTGCACGGGTGGCGCGTTCTCCTCGGCGTCGCGCACCGCGACGGTGACCAGTGCATGGGCCGTGCCGCCGAACCCGTCGCCGACGGTGTACCCGAACGAGATCGCACCGGATGCCGCGTCGTCGAGCGTGAGCTGGAGTTGCTGGTTGCTGGACACCAGGTCGAGGCGGACGCCGGCCGGGAGTTCCCCGTCGACCGCGTCCACCACGAGCACATCTCCGTTGGCGTCGTAGTCGTTGAGGAGCACCGGCAGGAGCGTCGATCGGCCGGGTCGTGCCCCGAAGTCGTCGTCGACCGCCACGGGCGGCGACCTGGCTCTTCTCGATGATCGGCTGCGCATCGGGATCGTTCTGCTCGATCGTCTCGTCGTCGGGTTCGCTCATGGTGAGCGCGTCCCAGCCGCCGATGAGTCCGTAGTCGCCCGAGGCGTCCCAGGCCTCGCCGTTCCGGCGGTCGTTGAGCACGAGGGACTCGCCGTTCGTGACGAAGGCCAGGTCGCCGGCGCCCGTCGCGTCGTCGAGCTCCCTTGGGTGCGCGGGTTCTCCAGGACACGCGCGCCAGGCCCGGCCGAGCGCCCACGCGGCGTGGAGGCATCCGTCGTGCACCAGCGGTGCGGCCGGGGCGCCCGAGACGCGCGAATCGAGGACGACGGGCTCGCCGCCGTCGAGGCCCACCGTGATGAGGCCCTCGCGGTGCGCGATCGCGACCGTCTCGCCCGAGAGCGACGGCGCCTGCAGCACCGGGTCGCCGCCGGCTTCGAGCACGTCGGCGAGGTCGACCTCGCCGCGACCCTCGATCCACAGCACGCGTGCAGCGCCGTCGAGCAGGACCCAGCGACCGTCGATCGACGTGATCTGCACCTCGGGGTCGTCGTCGACGGACGGCACGTGCCATCTCGCCTCGACGGTGTCCTCCTCGGCCGCATCCACTCGTGCCACGATGCCTGTCGAGGGCGTGAAGGCGAACAGCACGCCCGCGGGATCGACCGAGGTCACGGTACCCGGGCCGAAGTTGAGCACCGGCTCGGCATCGCTGTCGAACGCGGCGAACTCCCGCACGGGCATCGACCACACCCTGCCGTCGGCCGCGACCACGACGCGTTCACCGGCCAGCGCCAGCGAGGGGTCCTCGGGCGGCACGGCCACGGTGTCGTTCACGGTCGACGTCGTGGCGTCGACGATGCCCACGCTCGCGCGTTCGCGGTCGAGCACCAGGACGGTCGATCCCTGCTGCACGACCTCGGCCGAGGGCCCGCCTGCCTCGACGACGGAGTTCAGCTCGAGCACCGCGGTGTTCGCGCGCCCCAGCGCCTGCAGCTCGCCGTTGACGATCCACACCGCGGCGTCGCCGAGATCCACCCGTTGCGCCGAGTAACCGCCCGAGGCCACCGCCACGCCGGCCACCACCGCGACGACGGCCGTCACGGCACCCAGAGTCGCGAGCGCCGAGCGACGACCGCCGAGCCGGGGCCGCATCATCCGACCCCCTCGCTCACGTCGACGCAACGCTCGGCGCTCGGCGCACCGGACTTGCCGTCGCGCGTCACGGTGACGGTCGCGCAGACGCGGTCGGCCTCCTCGACCCTGGTGTCGTAGCGCGCGCCGCGCTGCATGGGCGACGGCTCGCCGTCGACGGTGACGATGTAGGCGTCGCCGCCCTCGATCCCGGGGTCATCCCACGTGAAGGTCACGTAGGAACCGTCGACGCTGCCGCGCACGTTCGCGACCACGGGAATGCCCTGCGTGCCCTGCACCACGGCGAAGATGCCGGCTCCGACGAGGGCGACGAGCAGCGCCGCCGCCAGGGAGATGCCCCACACGAGCCGCCTGGTCGTGGGCGGCGCGGGCCGTGCCGGTCCCGACGTGCCGTCATGCGTGCCCGAGTCCGCGCCGAGGGCCGTGCCCGAGCTTCGAGCCGCCGCTCTGCGGGTGCGTCGGCGGCCGCCGCGGTCGTCGGGGGACGCCTGCCCGCCCCTCACGAGCGTGCGCTCGTCGGGATCGACGGCGGTGGCGAGCGCCCAGTCGTCCATGGCGACCTCGAGCTGCGTCTGCGGCAGGCCGAGCTCCTCCTCCACCGACTGCAGGTCGCGGATGAACTCGAGCGCGCTCCCCTGGCGATCCTGGGGCCGCTTGGACATGGCGCGAGAGAGGATTCCCTCGAGGCTCTGCGGAACGTCCGCTCGCCCGGTCGACTCGGGCCTGGCCCTCTCGATGCGCGCCATGAGCGCTTTCGACGAGTTGTCGCCGCCCGGTATCTCGAACGGACTCCGTCCTGCGATCAGCGAGTAGACGGTGGCTCCGAGCGACCACACCTCGCTCGCGACGGTGCCCGAGACGTCGTCGCGGAGCACCTCGGGTGCGGACCACGGGATCGAGAGTCCGACCGCCTCGCTCGTCTCGGCCTCACCGAGGGTGGCGGCGATCCCGAAGTCGGAGAGCACGGGGAGGCCGTAGGCCGTGATGAGGATGTTCGAGGGCTTGATGTCACGGTGGAGCACGCCCTGCCGATGTGCCGTCTCGACCGCGCTCGCGATGCGCACGCCGATGGAGAGCACCTCGGCGAGGGGCAGCTGCACGGCCCGGTAACGCTGGCCGAGCGCCGCCGAGCAGTACTCCATCACCAGGTAGGGGCGGCCGTCGGCGGCGACGCTCGCCTGGTACACCGTGAGGATCGACGGGTGCGACGAGAGTTGCGCCATGAGGTTCGCCTCCGCCTGGAACATCTGGCGGAGTTCGTCGTTCACCACCTCGGCGAGGAGCACCTTCACCGCCACGAGCCGGCGCGGCATGTTCTGCTCGTAGAGGAACACGTCGGCGAAGCCACCCGAGCCGAGCACGCGGATGAACGCGAACCCGGGCAGGTTCGGCGGGGTGGACGGCAGACGCCTCGACACGTTCCTCCCAGAGTTCGGGTCCCCGTCCGCAGGACACCGCGGACCCCGGGTGCCCCCATTGTAGGTGCCCGCGGATGCCGTCGCGAAGGCCTGTGCACGGGACCGACGCCGCCCGCGGCATCCGCCATACCCTGACTGCTCGGCGATCCGGTCAGTCGATGTCGCTGTCGGCGCTTCGGCGACCGCTGACGTGCGCCGGCCGCACGACGTTCAGGACGTCGACGACGATGACCGTGATGTTGTCGCGCCCCCCGTTGCCGACCGCCGCCTCGACGAGCTGGCGCGTCGCCTGGTCGGGCTTGGGGTTGGCGACCAGGAAATGCCGGATGCCGTAGGCCGTGAGCTCCTTCGTGAGGCCGTCGGAGCAGATGAGCAGACGCATGCCGGCTTCCATCGCGATCGCCCGGTAGTCGGGGATCGGCGCCTCGTGGAAGCCGACGGCGCGCGTGATCACGTTGGAGTGCGGGTGGGTGTCGGCCTCCTCGCGCGTGATCTGCCCGGCGTCGACGAGCTCCTGCACGATCGAGTGGTCGACCGTGAGCTGCTCGAGGACGCCGCGGACGAGCCGGTACACCCGGGAGTCGCCGATGTTGAAGACGATCCACGCCGGCTCGTCGGAGATCGTCCCGATCGCCGCTCCGGTCACGGTCGTGCCGCTGCTCTCGTCGGTGACGCCCGTGCCGCGCCCCATGTCCTGCACCGCGAGACGGAGGGACGCATCGATCTCCGGCGTCCCCATCATCGGCTTGCCGCCGTGCTCGGCGAGCCGGGTGACGACGGCCGCACTCGCGAAGTCGCCGGCGGCGTGGCCTCCCATTCCGTCGGCGACGGCGAAGATGGGCGCCTGGGCGACGAAGCTGTCCTCGTTGATCACCCGCCGCAACCCGGTATCGGTCATCGCCGCCCACGCGATCGTGATCTCGGTCCCGTCGGGCAGGACGACGCGGTGCCGGGCGTTGCCGTTGCCGATCTGCGTCACGGGCCTGCCTGCTGTCTGTCTGGATTCGCTCGAGTCGGGGGCTCGGCGAGCGCACTGGGCGCTGGGATGATCTGGACGATCGTACCGTCTCCCAGATCCAGGCTGGTGCCCGGCGCCACGACGATCGACTCGCCCGCCCGCATGCGCCGAGCGCCCGACGCGCTCCGCACGATCGTGCCGTTGGTCGATCGCAGGTCGGTCGCCACGAGGCGTGTGCCCTCGACGCGCAACTCGAGGTGCGTTCCCGACACGATCGCGTGCGGCGAGGCGACCGTGACGAGCTCCGACGCGACCCCCGACGCCTCCGGGGGGACGCGGGGGGCGAGCGGGCGCCGCCCGATGAGCACCGGACCGGTGACCGGATGCGGCGCTCCATCGCCGATGCGGAACGCCGGTGCGCCGGGCGCGGAGGTTCCCGACGTCGACGCCTGGGTATGCGCATCGGCCGCCCCGGTGGTGTCGCCCCGCGTGCCGACGGCGTCGGGCCCGTCGCCGTCGTCGTCGTCGCGGGCCCGGTCGCCGCCGTCGTCGCGCGGCACTGCGGTCGCCGTCGGCGACGTCGCCGGATCCCGACGACGGATGCCCTCCACGCCGCCGCGCGGAACGAGGATCGTGTCGGCGTCGGCGTCGGCGTCCGACGGCGGCGGCGTCGCGGCGTCGGTCGGCGGCGTCCGGTCGACGCGGCTGCGAGGCGGCGGCCGACCATTCGATCGCCGAGGCGCGCAGGCTGGCGCGCGCCCGGCCGACCGGGTCCGACACCTCGCCGAGGCGGTCGAGCGGGGCGGCGGCAGCGGTCACCCGCAGGGAGACGACAGCACCGAACTCGGCGAGGTGCCACGGCCGGATGCCGCGCGCGTCGAAGCGCCGCGTCCCGCCCGGCGACGTCAGGTCCACCACCGCCTCTCCCCGAACGACCGCGGTCACCTCGGACGGGTCGCCTCCCGGCCACCACACGATCGCGAACGACTCCACGGCATCGGTCCCGCCGAGCGGGACGAGGCCGACGAGCGACTCGATGCTCGCCCGGTCGTCTCCGACGGCACCGGCGAGCGCCGAGGTGCAGGCGTCCGGCGCGGGCGCGGCGATCGCGGCGATGAACCTGTCGCCGACCACCACGTCCCACGCGGGCGCGCCCGACACCCAGGCGCTCGTGACGGATCCCGCGACCATGCCGACCAGTCTGGCACCGCTGCGCACGGTGCATTGCAGAGTATGCAGCGCTTGGCGCCGTGACCTGGTGTGTGGAATCAGTTGCGATCCGCCCGAGATTCGACGGATTCGCTTGCTTGCGGCATCCGGCGCTGCCACAATCGACGAATGACGAACGCTGCCCGCTCCATCTCTCACCGGCCGGTGCAGCTCGACGACGTCTCGAAGGCGATCATCGAGCAGCTCCAGGCCGACGGCCGGCGCTCCTACGCCGACATCGGCAAGGCGGTCGGGCTCTCGGAGGCGGCCGTGCGGCAGCGGGTCCAGCGACTCACCGAGTCGGGCGTGATGCAGATCGTGGCGGTGACCGACCCGATGCAGCTCGGCTTCACCCGCCAGGCGATGATCGGCATCCGGGCGGGCGGCGACACGCGCGAGCTCGCCGAGCGACTCGCGGAGATCCCCGAGCTCGACTACGTCGTGCTCACCGCGGGGAGCTTCGACCTGCTCGCCGAGGTCGTGTGCGAGAACGACGAGGAGCTCATCACCCTGCTCAACTCGCGCATCCGCAACCTTCCGGGAGTGCAGAGCACAGAGACGTTCGTCTACCTGAAGCTGCAGAAGCAGTTCTACAACTGGGGCACCCGCTGAGCGGGCGCCCCCTGAAGGAGGACCGAGATGACCACCCTCGACTCGCCGGCGAGCCACGCAGCCCGTTACGACGACGCCGCACTGCAGCAGAAGGCGAAGGACCACCTCTGGATGCACTTCGCGCGGCAGTCCACGATGGAGGAGCACGGTGTCCCGATCATCACCCGCGGTGAGGGCCACCACATCTACGACATCCACGGACGGAAGTACTTCGACGGGCTGTCGGGACTCTTCGTCGTGAACGCCGGCCACGGCCGCCGTCGCCTCGCCGAGGTTGCGGCCAGGCAGGCCGAGGAGCTCGCCTTCTTCCCGATCTGGTCGTACGCCCACCCCGCGGCGATCGAGCTCGCCGACCGGCTCGCCGACTATGCGCCGGGCGACCTCAACCGCGTCTTCTTCTCCACCGGCGGCGGCGAGGCCGTCGAGACGGCGTTCAAGCTCGCGAAGTACTACTGGAAGCTGAAGGGCCAGCCGACCAAGCACAAGGTCATCTCGCGTGCGGTCGCCTATCACGGCACGCCCCAGGGTGCGCTCGCCATCACCGGAATCCCCGCGATGAAGGCGATGTTCGAGCCCGTGACCCCCGGAGGCTTCCGCGTGCCGAACACGAACTTCTACCGCGCCGCCGACGTCGGCGCGCCGGCCGACGACGTCGAGGCCTTCGGCATCTGGGCAGCGAACCGCATCGAGGAGATGATCCTCTTCGAGGGGCCCGAGACCGTCGCCGCCGTCTTCCTCGAGCCAGTGCAGAACTCGGGCGGATGCTTCCCGCCGCCCCCCGGCTACTTCCAGCGCGTGCGCGAGATCTGCGACCAGTACGACGTGCTGCTCGTCTCCGACGAGGTCATCTGCGCCTTCGGCCGCATCGGTCACATGTTCGCGTGCGACGCGTACGGATACGTGCCCGACATGATCACCTGCGCGAAGGGGATGACCTCGGGCTATTCTCCCATCGGCGCGACGATCGTCTCGGAGAAGATCTACGAGCCCTTCAAGACCGGCACGACGTCGTTCTACCACGGGTACACCTTCGGCGGGCACCCGGTGTCGGCCGCAGTGGCGCTCGAGAACCTCGACATCTTCGAGGAGGAGGGACTCAACGAGCGCGTGCGCGAGAACTCGCCGCTGTTCCGCGCCGAGCTCGAGAAGCTCCTCGACATCCCGATCGTCGGCGACGTGCGCGGCGACGGGTACTTCTTCGGCATCGAGCTCGTGAAGGACAAGGCGACCCGCGAGACCTTCAACGACGACGAGTCGGAGACCCTGCTCCGCGGCTTCCTCTCGAAGGCGCTGTTCGACGCCGGCCTGTACTGCCGCGCCGACGACCGCGGCGACCCCGTGATCCAGCTTGCGCCGCCGCTCACCATCGGCGTTCCCGAGTTCCAGGAGATCGAGCAGCTCTTGCGTGGCGTGCTCACCGAGGCCACGAATCGCGCGGCCGACTTCCGGAGTCACCGCCACGGCGGAGAGCACCTCCTCGTGCCTGCGCGCGTCTGATGCCAGGAGTGCGGCAGCCTGCGCCGACGGATGCCACGCAGGCCTCGTATCGGCACGCCAGCTTCTGGCTCGACGATCTCGTCGTCTCGGGCCACGACGACCTCGCGCCCCGGAACGCACTCACGACGAATGCGCGATTCGACGTCTGCATCGTCGGCGGCGGGCTGACCGCGCTCTGGACGGCGTACTCGCTCGCGAAGGCCGACCCCGGGCTGCGGATCGCCGTGCTCGAACGCGAGATCGCCGGGTTCGGCGCCTCGGGCAGGAACGGCGGATGGTGCTCCGCGCTGTTCCCGCGGTCGCCGGGCTCGCTCGAGCGCGAGCACGGCTACGACGAGGCCGTCGCCATGCGTCGGGCCATGGTGGACACGGTCGACGAGGTCGGCCGTGTCGCCCGCCTGGAGGGCATCGATTGCCACTACGAACGCGGCGGCACCGTGGTGTTCGCACGCAATGATGTGCAGCGCGGCTTCGCGCGAGCGGACGTCGCCGAGATGCGACGGTTCGGCGTGGACGCCACCGAGTACTGGGACGAGCGCACCATCGCCGGGCGATTCGGCGCCACCGCGATCGAGGGTGCTGCGCCCGCCGCCACGTTCGATCCCGCGTGTGCTCGGGTGCACCCCGCCAAGCTCGTCCGGGGCCTCGCGGACGTGGTCGAGTCTCTCGGCGTCTCGCTGTTCGAGCGCACGGAGGTGCTCGACTGGGCTGCGGGCACCGTGAGGTTCAGGGGCGTCGACACCCGGGTCGAGGGGGCGGTGGCGGCGCGCCACGTGATCATCGCGCTCGAGGGCTACGGCTCGCAGCTGCCCCGGGTGCGCAGGCGGGTCCTGCCGATCTATTCGCTCATGATCGCGACCGAGCCGCTCGACGACGCCGTGTGGGAGGAGATCGGCATCGAGCACGGGCAGACCTTCAGCGACTACCGGCATCTGCTGATCTACGGGCAACGCACGGCCGACAACCGGATCGCCTTCGGGGGGCGCGGTGCCCGCTACCACTGGGGAAGTGCCGTCGATCCGGCATTCGAGCGAGCCGCCGAGGTCTTCGAGCATCTGCGACGCGCGCTGTGCGATCTCTTCCCTGCGGCGGGCGGCGCCCGCATCACGCATCGCTGGGGCGGCCCGCTCGGTGTCGCGCGCGACTGGCACGCCACGGCGAGCTACAACCCGAGGACGGGCGTGGGCTTCGCCGGAGGGTACGTGGGCGACGGACTGTCGACGACGAACCTCGCGGGTCGCACGCTGGCCGACCTCGTGCTGGGGCGCGACACCGAGCTCACCGCGCTGGCCATGGCGAACCACCGCTCGCCGCTGTGGGAGCCCGAGCCGCTTCGGTTCGTCGGCGCGAACCTCGGCATCCTCGGCATGCAGTTCGCCGACCTCGAGGAACGCGTCACGAAGCGTCCGTCGTTGACGGCGCGGCTGCTCGCCCCGCTCACCGGTCATTGAGGGTGACGCCGCCTGATCGCTCGGCCGCGTCGGACGGCCGGTGCGCGAACGCCCATTCGGGCAGGACACCGCTGCCGATGAACGCCGAGAGGAGCGCCGCCATCGGATGGCCGGGCGCGACGGCGAGAGCCTGATCGATCAGTGCGCCCGCGGCCGATCCCCGACCGAGCGCCCAGGCCTGCCACGCGGCGATGCAGAGCGGCGCCGGACGCAGCTCGGCCGGGGCGTGCGCTGCGGCCCATCGGCAGAGCTCGAGCGCGCGTTCCACGCGTGGATGGTCGGGACGCAGGCTCGACTGTCCGAGGAGGAGCCGCCCGAGCAGCTCTGACACGGGGTCCTCATCGCCGTCCGCCACTTCTCGGCGCACCAGCTCGTCCACCGTCTCACCCCGGTCGGCAGCCCTCGATGCCGTCTCCGCGGCATCGTCGTGCGCTGCCTCACCGACCACCGGCCCGAACGCGAACTGCAGCATCATCGCGTCGCGGATGGCGGGCCGATCGGCGAGGTGCACGAACCACGCCATCCGCAGGGGCGGGTGCTCGTCGGGGCGGGCGCGGAGCAGCGTCTCGGCGAGGGCCACAGGATCGGCGTCGTCGCCCAGGCGATCGAGCTGGCCGACGATCCGTCCGATCTCCGCGAACGCAGCGAGCTCGGTTGCGATGTCCGCCGCCACGGTCTCGTCGGGAACCGGGAGTCTTCCGCCCGCATCGGCCGTGTCGTGCACCCGATCCTCCGCGGGCAACTGCGCGGCGGCGGGACTCGCATCGATCATGGCGAGCGGATGGCCCGTGGCCGGGGTGTCCGCATCGAGCAGCGAGCCCCAACCGTCGGCGGCGCGGCACAGCGCGTCGCGCACCGCGAAGCCCGCCTGCTCGGCGCGGCGGACGAGGAGCGACAGCAGCCTGCGCTCGGGCATGACCCCGCCGGTCGCGAACGTCGCGTCGGTGTACGCGATCGGCACCACGGCGTCGACCCCGGGCATCCGGCACAGCGTGCCGATGACGGCGGTCACGAGTGCGGCCCGGTCCTTGGCGCGCCGGGGCAGGTCATGCCGGAGCACTCCGGCGGAGCGGGCACCGCGGAACGCGACGCAGACGATCGACCGCTCGGGGACGAAACCCGCGAGCGACGGCACCAGCGCGAGCAGGTCGTGGGCGGCGGAGGCCCGGATGATGGTGGTCATGCGCGACAGCGTGCCGCCCGCGGCATCCGTCACGCCCGTCGAACGCACGACCCTGGGCACGGATGCCGCCAGGTGGGCGCCATGGGAGGACGAGTCAGCGCCCGGAGAACATCTCCGAGATCTCCGCGGCCTCGGCGTCGGTCGGCCTCCACGCCGCCCCGGCCGCGGCGTTCTCGCGGATCTGGGCGGGACGGGTGGCGCCGGCGATCACGCTCGAGAGCGCAGGCTGCGCGAGGAGCCAGCCGAACGTCGCCTCGAGCATGGTGATGCCCCGTGCGCCGGCGAAGGCGCGGTACCGGTCGAGCACGTCCCAGGGCGCGTCGTCGACGAGGTATCGCCGCTGGCGCATGATGCGGGTGTCGGCCGGCCGATCGTCGCGGCGGAACTTCCCGGTGAGCAATCCGTTCTGCAGCGGGAAATACGGCAGGAATCCCAGCCCGAAGTGCCGCACGGCCGGGAGGACCTCGGCCTCGGCCGCGCGCGAGAGGAGGTTGTACTCGTTCTGTGCCGAGACGAAGCGCGTGGCGCCGAGCTCGCGCACGACGAACTCCGCCTCGGCGATCTGCCACCCGCTCAGGTTCGAGTGGCCGATGTAGCGCACCTTCCCCTCGTGCACGAGGTCGTCGAGCGCCGAGATCGTCTCGTCGATGGGCGTCGCCGGGTCGGGCGTGTGCAACTGGTAGAGGTCGATCCAGTCGGTCTGCAGGCGCCGCAGGGAGCCCTCGACGGCGAGTCGGATGTATCGGCGCGACGCCCGAGCGCCCCACGCGGGCAGCGGCGACGGGAGGCTCGAGTGCCCGAACTTCGTCGCGATGACGACCTCGTCGCGCCGACCCCGGAGGGCCTCGCCGAGCAGCGCCTCGCTGAGGCCGTACTCGCGCCCGTAGATGTCGGCGGTATCGATCAGGTTGACGCCCGCGTCGAGGGCGGCGGCGACGACCTCGGTCGTTCCCTCCTGCGTTTCGGTCGCCGTGCCGGTGCGCCCGAAGTTGTTGCCGCCGAGGCCCACCGCCGAGACCCGGAGTCCCGACCGGCCGAGGGAACGGTACTCGAGATCGGTCATCCGCCCAGCCTATGAGGCGCCGGCGTGCCGGCGCGATTTCACGACGTGCGCCCGACTCGTCCTCGACAGGCGGTGCTGCCCGGCCCCGGCTCGCGATGTCCGATTCCCGCGAGTCGATGTCGGATGCCCCGGCTACGCTCGAAGCATGACCAACGTGTTCATCACCCGCCTCGACAGCCCGATCGGCCGCATCGAGCTCGTCGGCGACGACGCGGCCGTGACCGGCCTCTCCATCGAGCGCGAGGGCGCGCTCCCCCACGACGGCGAGCCCGAGCACTCCAATGCGATGCTCGACGCGGCACGAACCCAGCTCGAGGAGTACTTCGCCGGCGCCCGAACGGAGTTCGACCTTCCGGTGCGGCTCACGGGCACACCATTCCAGCGGGCCGTGTGGGCCGAGCTCGAGCGCCTCGGCTGGGGCGAGGCGACCTCCTACGGCGCGCTCGCGGCCGCCGTCGGGCGACCCGGCTCGGCGCGAGCGATCGGCGGTGCCGTCGGCGCGAACCCCATCCCCATCATCGTCGGATGCCACCGCGTGCTCGCATCCGACGGGCGCATCACCGGATACTCGGGCGGCGACGGCATCCCCACCAAGCTCTGGCTGCTCGGGCACGAACGCATCGGGTTCGCCGCGTGAGCGTCCTTCCCCTGCCCGACGTCGTGGTGGGCGACGACGGCGTGCCCAGGTGCGCGTGGGGCGCGAACGATCCCGACTACCGCCGCTACCACGACGAGGAGTGGGGCACCCCGCAGCACGATCCGGTGCGTCTCTTCGAGAAGGTGTGCCTCGAGGGCTTCCAGGCCGGGCTGTCATGGATCACCATCCTCCGGCGCCGCCCCGCCTTCCGCGAGGTGTTCCACGGGTTCGAGGTCGAGCGCGTCGCCGCCATGACCGACGACGACGTCGAGCGGTTGCTCGGCGATGCCCGCATCATTCGGCACCGCGGCAAGATCGAGGCCACGATCCAGAACGCGAGGGCCACGCTCGCCCTCGACGTGCCGCTCGACGAGCTGCTCTGGAGCTTCGCCCCGCCGGCCCGCACGGTGGCGCCGACGTCCCTCGTGGAGCTGCCGGCGGTGACTGCCGAGTCGACGGCGATGAGCAAGGATCTGCGGAAGCGCGGATTCCGCTTCGTGGGGCCGACCACGATGTACGCCCTCATGGAGGCTGCGGGCATGGTCGACGACCATCTCTCCGGCTGCTTCCGGGCGTCCACGCGCATCGACCCGCGCTCGGCGCCGGCGGCCGCTCGGAGCTGACCCGGTCGCGCCGACGTCAGGCGACGAGTTCGAGTTCGCGCGCCCCGCCGGGTTCGTCCGCCGTGCGCGGGTCGAGGTGGAAGCCTGCGCCCCGCGCCCAGCCGATGAGATCGTCGAGCGTCGACACGTCGGGCCGAGCCTCCAGGAATGCGCGCGTGAAGCGGCCCTTCGCCTGCTTGTTGAAGTGGTTCAGGGCACGCCGCCGGCCATCAGGGTCGGCGGAGACGACCCGCACGAACGCGCTGTCGTCGCGGGAAGGGGCCGGGCCGAGCTCGGCGTACCCCTCCGAACGGAGATCGAGGATCATTCCGCGTTCCGACGCCAGTTGCCGTGAAATCGGCTCGCGCCAGACCTGGCGCAGGCGGATTCCGGGCACGCGCGAGTCGTGCGAAAGTCGGTATGCGGGGATCGGATCGAGCGCCCCCACGAGTCCGAACAGGGCCGAATGCACCACCACCGTGCCGGCGGCGTGCGATCGGGCAGCCGTGTCGAGAGTGGGTGCATCGAGCGCGTCGAAGAGCACGCCGGTGTACCGATCGATTGCGGGCATCGTCGGCGCGTCGAGCAGTCGGCGATTGCGTTCGACCTCTCCCGTCTGGCGCGGACCGAGCTTGAGGGCATGCATCGACTGTTCGTGGTCGTCCGCGAGACGCACCAGCCGCTCCACCAGCTCAGCCCGCACTGCCTCCAGCTCTGGGTGCGAGAGCTCCCCCAGGTCGAGGGCACCGCCCTCCCCGCCATCGCGTTTCGTCTCCGACGGCGGGAGTAGGAGCAGCATCTACGAGGCGATGAACGCGAGCGTCGCATCGACGTTCGATCCGAGGGACTCCACGCTGTCGATCGTGACGCGGGGCAATGCCGACGTCGGCCCGGTCCACGGGGCATACCCCTCGAGGCTCTGCTCGACCGCGTGCCACGTGGTCTCCTCGAGATGCGGGAGTCCCCGCTCGCGCTTCTCGAGCCGGGCGCGATGTACGGACTCATCGGAGCACACGACCTCGACCACCCGCAGGCGCACCTCGGCACGCGTGGCGAGGTCACGCCATTGCAGCCGAGCGGCCTCCACCGCGTTGACGGCATCGACGATGACGGTACGCCCCGACTCGAGCTCCTTCTCGGCGATCTGCTCCGCGACGAGGTATGCCGCAAGGCCCGTGGGCTCGTCGGCGTCGATCCCGGCACGGAGGATCGCCGACTCGATCGGGTCCACCGACACGACCGTGGCACCGAGCCGGGCTCCGACGATCTCCGCGATCGTCGACTTGCCCGCGCCGGGGAGCCCGGCCATGACGATGAGCTGGGTGACGCTCAGGTCACCGAACTGATGCTCGATCCACTGATCCCCCTGCACCCGGAGCCCCTCAGGCGAGTGCCGCGCGGGAGGCGACGACCTGAACGGCATCGAAGTGCACCGAGAGGAATCCCTCTTCCGCGGTGGCCGTGACCTTCTCCCCGCCGGGCAGGGTCACCCGCACCTCTCCGCCTCCCAGGATCGCGAGCATCGGCTCGTGACCGGGCAGGATGCCGATCTCGCCCTCCACGGTACGGGCGACGACCATCGATGCCTCGCCAGACCAGACTTCCTGGTCGGCCGAGACGACACTCACGTTGAGGACGGCCATGCTCAGCCGTTCTCCTTCTGGATCTGAGCCCACTTCTCCTCGACATCGGAGATCGGGCCGACGTTGAAGAACGCCTGCTCGGCGACGTGGTCGTAGTCGCCGCGGGCGATCGCGTCGAACGACTCGATCGTCTCCTTGAGCGGAACCGTCGATCCCTCGACGCCGGTGAACTTCTTGGCCATGTAGGTGTTCTGCGAGAGGAACTGCTGGATGCGGCGCGCGCGGGAAACCGTGATCTTGTCCTCCTCGGAGAGCTCGTCGACACCGAGGATCGCGATGATCTCCTGCAGCTCCTTGTTCTTCTGGAGGATCTGCTTGACCGTGGTCGCGACGCGGTAGTGGTCTTCGCCCAGGTAGCGCGGGTCCATGATCCGCGATGTCGAGGCCAACGGGTCGATCGCGGGGTACAGGCCCTTCGACGCGATCTCGCGCGAGAGCTCCGTCGTCGCGTCGAGGTGCGCGAACGTCGTGGCCGGCGCGGGGTCGGTGTAGTCGTCGGCTGGGACGTAGATCGCCTGGAGCGAGGTGATCGAGTGGCCGCGGGTCGAGGTGATGCGCTCCTGCAGGACACCCATCTCGTCGGCGAGGTTGGGCTGGTAGCCCACCGCGGACGGCATGCGTCCGAGCAGCGTGGACACCTCGGAGCCGGCCTGCGTGAACCGGAAGATGTTGTCGATGAACAGCAGCACGTCCTGCTTCTGCACGTCGCGGAAGTACTCCGCCATCGTGAGGGCCGAGAGCGCGACACGAAGACGTGTGCCCGGCGGCTCGTCCATCTGGCCGAAGACGAGCGCCGTCTTGTCGAAGACGCCTGCCTCCTCCATCTCGTGGATGAGGTCGTTGCCCTCGCGCGTGCGCTCCCCGACGCCTGCGAACACCGAGACACCGCCGTGGTCCTGTGCGACCCGCTGGATCATCTCCTGGATGAGGACGGTCTTGCCGACGCCCGCACCTCCGAAGAGGCCGATCTTTCCACCCTGCACGTAGGGGGTCAGGAGGTCGATCGACTTGATACCGGTCTCGAACAGCTGCGTCTTCGACTCGAGCTGGTCGAAGGCCGGCGGCCTGCGGTGGATCGGCCAGCGCTCGGTGACCTCGATCACTTCGCCGGGCTCGGCGTTCAGCACCTCGCCGATGACGTTGAAGACCTTGCCCTTGGTGACGTCGCCGACCGGCACCGAGATCCCCGCGCCGGTGTCGGTGACCACGTGGCCGCGCACGAGCCCGTCGGTGGGCTTCAATGCAATGGCTCGCACGAGATCGTCGCCGAGGTGCTGTGCGACCTCGAGCGTCAGGATCGTCGACTCGCCGGCGATCGTGATCTCGGTCTGGAGCGCATTGTAGATCTCGGGGATCGAGTCGTGCGGGAACTCGATGTCGACGACCGGGCCCGTGACCCGGGCGATGCGGCCGACGGCGCCGGTGGTCGATCCGGCGACCGGCGCGGTTGCGGTGTCAGTCATGGTGATCTCTCTTTTCTGGATTACTTCTTGACGACCAGCGCGTCGGCGCCGCCCACGATCTCGGAGATCTGCTGCGTGATCTCGGCCTGGCGTGCGTTGTTCGCGAGTCGCGTGTAGTCGGTGATGAGCTTGTCGGCGTTGTCGCTCGCCGACTTCATCGCCTTCTGCGTGGCCGCGTGCTTCGCCGCGGCGGACTGCAGGAGCGCGTTGAAGATGCGGCTCTCGATGTACACCGGCAGCAGCGCGTCGAGGACGGTCTCGACATCGGGCTCGAACTCGTACAGCGGCTGCACCGTGGCATCCGGCTCCTCGACGCCTTCGACCACCTCGAGGGGAAGCAGGCGCACGACCTCGGGGGTCTGCGTCATCATGCTCACGAACCGGTTGTAGACGATGAGGATCTCCTCGACCCCGCCGTCGGCTGCGTCACGCAGGAATGCCTCGAGGACCGCGTTGGCGACGTCCTTGGCCAGCTCGAACTCGGGGTTCTCCGAAGTGCCCACCCACTGCCGCTCCGAGGCTCGACGGCGGAACTGGAAGTACCCGACGGCCTTCCGCCCGACGAGGAAGTACACGACCTCCTTGCCCTGCGAGCGGAGCAGCTCGGTGAGCTCCTCTGCCTGACGCAGCACCTGCGCATTGAACGCGCCCGCGAGACCCCGGTCGGAGGTGAGGATCACCACGGCGGCGCGCTCGATCGTCTCGGGCTCGGTCGTCAGCACGTGGTCGACGTTCGAGTACGTCGCGACGGCCGAGACGGCGCGCGTGATGGCGCGCGAATACGGCGTCGAAGCCTTCACGCGTGCCTGCGCCTTCTGGATGCGCGAGGCGGCGATCAGCTCCATCGCCTTCGTGATCTTCTTGGTCGTCTGGGCAGACCTGATCTTCTGCCGGTAGACCCGAAGCTGCGCTCCCATTTCTCTCCTGTATCCCTAGAGTCCGATCGACGATCGGCGCTGCCTAGCGGCGAGTCTTCGCAGTGCGAATGCTGCCTGTGACGATCTGTTCCTGGTTGACGTCCTCGGCGGCGATCGCCTCGAATTCCTCGCGCCCGACGGAGGCGAGGGGCTTGCCCTCTCCAGTCTGGAACTCGAGCTTGAACGTGTCGACCTCGGTTTCGAGCGTCGCGACCGTCTCGTCGGAGAGGACGTTGGTGTCGCGCAGCGTCGAGAGCACCTCGGTGTTGCGGCCGAGGTAGTCGAGGAACTCGCGCTCGAAGCGCAGGATGTCCTCGACGGGGACCTCGTCGAGCTTGCCGTTCGTGCCGGCCCAGATCGAGACGACCTGCTCCTCGACGGGGTACGGCGAGTACTGCGGCTGCTTCAGCAGCTCGGTCAGGCGCGCGCCGCGGGCGAGCTGACGGCGGCTCGCGGCGTCCAGGTCGCTCGCGAACATCGCGAACGCCTCGAGCGAGCGGTACTGGGCGAGTTCGAGCTTCAGCGTGCCCGACACCTTCTTGATGGACTTGACCTGCGCGTCGCCACCGACTCGGGAGACGGAGATGCCCACGTCGACCGCAGGACGCTGGTTGGAGTTGAAGAGGTCGGACTGGAGGAAGATCTGGCCATCGGTGATCGAGATCACGTTGGTCGGGATGTAGGCCGAGACGTCGTTGGCCTTCGTCTCGATGATGGGCAGGCCCGTCATCGACCCTGCGCCGAGCTCGTCGGAGAGCTTCGCGCAGCGCTCGAGGAGGCGCGAGTGCAGGTAGAACACGTCACCCGGGTAGGCCTCGCGGCCCGGCGGACGGCGGAGCAGCAGCGACACGGCGCGGTAGGCCTCAGCCTGCTTGGAGAGGTCGTCGAAGACGATGAGCACGTGCTTGGAGTCATACATCCAGTGCTGGCCGATGGCCGAGCCGGTATACGGCGCGAGGTACTTGAAGCCCGCGGCATCGGAGGCCGGGGCGGCGACGATGGTGGTGTACTCCATGGCGCCGGCGTCCTCGAGCGCACCCTTCACCGAGGCGATGGTCGAGCCCTTCTGGCCGATCGCAACGTAGACGCAGCGCACCTGCTTCGAGGGGTCGCCCGACTCCCAGTTGGCCCTCTGGTTGATGATCGTGTCGATCGCGATCGCCGTCTTGCCGGTCTGGCGGTCTCCGATGATCAGCTCGCGCTGACCGCGGCCGATCGGGATCATCGCGTCGATGGCCTTGATGCCGGTCTGCAGCGGCTCGTGCACCGACTTGCGCTGCATGACGCCGGGCGCCTGCAGCTCGAGTGCACGGCGACCCTCGATGCCGGTGATCTCGCCGAGACCGTCGATCGGGTTCCCGAGGGGATCGACCACACGGCCGAGGTAGCCCTCGCCGACGGGCACCGAGAGCACCTCCCCCGTGCGGGTCACCTCCATGCCATCCTCGATGCCGGCGAACTCGCCGAGCACGACGACGCCGACCTCGTCTTCATCGAGGTTCAGCGCGAGGCCCAGCGTGCCGTCGGCGAACCGCACGAGCTCGTTCGCCATGACCGAGGGCAGGCCCTCGACGTGGGCGATGCCGTCGGCGGCGTCGGAGACGTACCCGACCTCGGTCTTCTGCGCCTGGCCCGGCTCGTAGGACGAGACGAACTCCGAGAGAGCCGAACGGATCTCGTCGGGGCTGATGGAGAGTTCTGCCATTGCCAATTCCTTTTCTGGGGCCGGCCCTTTTCCTGTGCCGGTCGTACGGCTACTGCTGTGCCGGTTCTACGGCTCCTGGTGTGTCGCGGCGCAGGACGCCGGTCATGTTCATCCGGCGTCAGCCGGAAAGCTTCTGCCTCAGGTCGCTGAGGCGGCTGGCGACGCTGCCGTCGATGACGTCGTCGCCGATCTGCACGCGGACGCCGCCGAGCACGGCGGGGTCGACGATGGTGTCGAATCGGACGCGGCGGCCCACCTCCGCGGCCAGGCTTCGCTCGAGTCGGCCGAGCTGGGCGGCCGTGAGCGGCACCGCACTGGTGACCGTCGCCACGTCGAAGCCGCGCTGGTCGGCGACCACGGATGCCGCGTGCCGCAGCGCCTCGCCGATGCGCCGGCCGCGGGGCTGCTCCACCACGTGGCGCACGATCGCGACCGTCTGCGGTGCAGCCTTGCCGACGAGCAGCCGGTCGACGAGCTTCGTCTTCGACGCGGTCGGGCTCAGCTTGCTGCCGAGCGCGAGCTCGAGCTCCGCATCGGACGCTACCGCCCGCTCGAACGTGAAGAGCTCGGCGTCGATGTCCACGCCCGGAGGCGCCGACTCCGCGGCGGCGCGGTATCCGAGTTCCTCGATGCCGTCGAGGAAGTCCTCGTCGTCCGACCAGCGGCTGGAGGCGACGGCGATGAGCAGCTTGACGGCGCCGGGGGAGATCTTCGAGCCGAAGACCGACGTGACGAGCGCTCGCTTCTGCGCAAGTTCCGCCTCGGTGTCGGTGAGTGCGGAGCGCAACTGCGATGAAGCAGCGACGACCCGGCCGACCGCGAGGAGGTCCTCGGCCACCGACAACTCGGCGCGGCCGAGCTCGGCGAGCGCGGCTCGCGAGTCGGCGATGGCCCCCCTTGTAGCGCTACCCATGGACTACTTCTTCCCTCCGGCTGCCGTCTGCTCGCTCGCCTCGAGGTCGGCGAGGAAGCGGTCGACGACGCTCTGCGCCTTCTTGTCGTCGGAGAGGCTCTCGCCGATGACTCCAGAGGCCAGGTCGATGGCGAGGGTGCCCACCTCGGAGCGGAGCGTGACCAGCGCGGTCTGGCGCTCCGCCTCGATCTGCGCCTGGGCGCTCGCCGTGATGCGGGCCGCCTCGGTGGAGGCCTGCTCCTTCGACTCGGCGACGATCTTCTTGCCGTCCTCGCGGGCGGACTCGCGGATGCGACCTGCCTCGGTGCGTGCGTCGGCGAGCTGCGCGGTGTACTCCTCGAGGGCGGCCTCGGCCTTGCGCTGCGCCTCGTCGGCCTTCGCGATGTTGCCCTCGATCGCCTCGGCGCGCTCATCGAGCAGCTTCTGCATGCGCGGCAGTACGTACCGCCAGAAGAATACGAGGATGATGACGAAGCAGACCGACGACCAGAAGATGTCGTACAACTGCGGCAGCACCGGGTTCGGGGCCGCCTCGCCCTCGGTTGCAGCTCTCAGCACTGCGTGAAGCACGTTGGCCTCCTCAGATGGGACCGGTCGATCAGACGAAGATGAAGTACGTGGCGATACCGATGAAGGCGAGCGCCTCGGTGAAGGCGATGCCGATCCACATCAGCACCTGGAGGCGGCCGGCGAGTTCGGGCTGACGGGAAACGCCCTCGATCGTCTTGCCGACGACGATTCCGACGCCGATGGCCGGGCCGATCGCCGCGAGGCCGTAGCCGACGGTCGCGATGTTGCCGTTGACTTCAGCGAGAACGGTGGTTGCGTCCACGTTGGGGTATTCCTTTCCTAGGGATGATCTGGGCGGGTGCCCGGGCTCAGTGTTCTTCGGCCACCGCAAGCTGGATGTAGACCGCAGTGAGCAGTGCGAAGACGTAGGCCTGCAGAACGGCGACGAGGACCTCGAACAGCGTGAACACGAGGCCGAATGCCAGGGTGCCGACACCGAGGAGGGTCCACCAGCCGCTCAGCTGGACGACGAAGAACTGCGTGGCAGCGAAGAACAGCACGAGCAGGAGATGCCCGACGATCATGTTCATCATGAGTCGGAGGGTCAGCGTGACCGGCCGGATGATGAAGGTCGAGATGAACTCGATCGGCGTGACGATGATGTACACCGGCCACGGAACGCCTGCTGGGAAGAGCGAGTTCCTGAAGAA
This sequence comes from uncultured Actinomycetota bacterium, assembly GCA_963764435.1. Lineage (GTDB taxonomy): Bacteria > Actinomycetota > Actinomycetes > Actinomycetales > Microbacteriaceae > Agromyces. Next base: position 1,231,566 of record CAVXSL010000001.1, read on the forward strand.
GTTCTTCGGGCTCTTCTTGAGACCCGCGTAGATGAAGGTGACGTAGGCGACGACGGCGAGCACGAGGGGGACGCCGATCACGGATGTGCCCGCGATGTTCAGGAACGGGATGACGCCCGTCAGGTTCATGAACAGCACCATGAAGAAGATGGTGGTGAGCAGCGGCAGGAACCGCTTGCCGTCCTTCTTGCCGAGCACGTCGTCGGCGATGTTGACGCGGACGAGGTCGAGGCCCATCTCGATGAGGCTCTGGAACCGGCCCGGGACGACGGTCATCCTGCGGGTGCCGAGCCAGAAGACGAGGATGAGGGCTGCGACCGCGATGAAGCGGACCAGCATGATGCGGTTGATCTCGAAGGCCGTGCCCTCGAACAGCAGCGCAGAGGGGAAGAATTCGTCGATCGTGGGACCGTGGAAGCCACCGTCATCGGTTGACATCGGAACCAGCAGGTTCAGAGCGTTAGCTAACAGCGCTATCTCCTGTTTCGGGGCGTGGAGCTCGGCTCTCGCGACGACGAACATCGGACGGAATCCGAACAGGCGGGAGCCGGGCGGAGACCGTTGGGGGGATCGCCATCACTCTAGCAAGAGTTCGCGGCCCCGGACGAATCGCCCCGGGGGCGTCAGTCATCGGTCGGAGCCTTGGGCAGGTCCACGTCGCTCACGTACGGGATGCGGGACTTCGCGGCGACGAGGACGTCGACGACGAGCGAGGCGATCACGCCGGCGACGAGGCTGAGGAAGAGCACAGTCGGATTGAGCCACACGGCGTCCCGGAGCACGACGACGAGCACGATGAAGACGATGAACTTCAGCAGCCAGCCGCCCAGGACGATTCCGAAGAACACGCCGACGAACACTTCGCTCGAGGCGAACCGGTTGGCCAGCAGGATGCTCGCTGCGGTGATGCCCATGAAGACGACGGCCATGAGCGTGCCGACGAGGGCGCTGACGAGCCCCTCGGTGCCGGCGTAGACGAACCCGAGGATGCCGCTGACGACGAGGACGACCGCCGCGAGCAGCCCGCCCCAGGCCAGGGCACGGCGCAGGACCGGGTTCGAGGTCGGTGTGCGGTCGGAGGGCTCAGGACGTGCGTCGGTCATGGTGCTCCAGTTCGGGGTCGCCCGATTCCACCGACCGGCCTTGATCGGGCACCGTTGCCGGCTCCTCGCGGAAGAGTGCCGACGACGCATCCGCGGCCGTCTCCATGAGACCGGCGACCGCGACGGTCTCGGTCGGCTCGAGCTCGTCGAATGCGGACTCGGGCGCGTCGGCCGGCTCGGCCTCGGCGGCCACCGTGAGCCGCTTGCGACGCCCGAGCGGTGCGAGCGTGATCGCCGCGCAGACGAGGAACCCGAGGCCGAGCAGGATGAACGCCCACCACGACGGGATCCCGAAATAGACCGGGAAGACGAAGGACAGGAGGCATCCGATCGAGGCGACCGCGGTCCACGCGTAGAAGATGAGCACCGCATTCAGGTGCGAATGTCCCATGTCGAGCAGGCGGTGGTGCAGGTGCTTGCGGTCCGCCGAGAAGGGCGACTTGCCGGCTCGCAGGCGACGGACCACGGCGAGCCCGAAGTCGAGCAGCGGGATGACGAGCACCGCGAACGGCAGGATGATCGGGATGAAGGCGGGGAACAGCTCGCCGAGCCCGAGCGACGCGGGGTCGATCTGACCCGTGACCGCGATGGCCGACGTGGCCATGAGCAGGCCGATCAGCAGCGCGCCCGCGTCGCCCATGAACAGCTTCGCCCGATGCCAGTTGAGCGGCAGGAACCCGGCGCAGGCGCCGACGACGACGATCGCGAGCAGCGACGCGAGGTTGAAGTAGTTGAGCGGAGACGTCTTCTGCACCAGCAGGTAGGTGTAGAGGAAGAACACGCTGTTCGCGATGAGGGCGACTCCCGCGACGAGCCCGTCGAGGCCGTCGATGAAGTTGATCGCGTTCATCACGAGCACGATCGTGAACACCGTGATCGTGGCGCTCATCCACGAGGACCCGACCGTGATGCCGCCGATCGGCAGCGACACGATGGACACGCCCTGCCACGCGATGAGTCCCGCCGCGAGGAACTGCCCCGCGAGCTTCGTGGTCCAGTCGAGGTCCCAGATGTCGTCGGCCACGCCGATGAGCACGATGAGCAGCGCCGCCCCGAGGATCGCGAGCATCTGGGTGGGATTCTGGAAGATGATCGAGATGATCGAGAAGCGCGACGAGCCGAGGTTGGACACGAATGCCGCGGCGCCGATCGCCGCGAGGATGCCGACGAACATCGCGATCCCGCCGAGGCGCGGGGTCGGCCGGGTGTGCACGTCGCGATCGCGGATCTTCGGGTAGAGCCGGTACTTGAGACTCAGCTTCCAGACGAGCACCGAGCCGCCGAAGGTGACGAGCGCGGCCACGAGGGCGAGCGCGAGGAACAGGGTCATGAGGCGGCGGCATCCGCTCCGTCGTCGGCGTCGGTGCGGTCGGACGCCGCGGGCTCGTCGGATTCCGCGCCCGCGGCACCGCCCTCGGGCGCGAGCAGCTCGTCGCCCACCACCGCGGCGATGCGCTCACGCGAGATCACGCCGGCTCGCACGATGCGGAGGACTCCCCCGTCGGCGCCGAGCCCCGTGGCGTCGACGATCGTCGAGCTCGTGTCGCCGGCACGCTCGCCGATGGCCTCGTATCCGTGGCCGGTCGGTCCGCCGTCGAGATACACGGCGACGGAGTCCCCGAGCATCGCCTCGGCGCCGGCCGCCGTGGTGGCCGAGGGCTGCCCTGAGAGGTTCGCGCTCGACACCGCGAGCGGGCCGGTCTCCGAGAGCAGCTCGAGCGCGATCGGATGGGCGGGCATACGCAGCGCGACGGTGCCACGCGTGTCGCCGAGGTCCCATTGCAGCGACGGCTGCGCACGGAGGATGACCGTGAGGCCGCCTGGCCAGAACTCGGCGACGAGCCGTCGCACGGGGTCGGGTATGTCGGTCGCGAGCGCGTCGAGCGTGGGGATGCCCGGGATGAGCACGGGCGGCGGCGACGTGCGCCCGCGGCCCTTCGCCTCGAGCAGGCGATCGACGGCCGCCGGGTCGAACGCGTCGGCGGCGACGCCGTAGACCGTGTCGGTCGGGAGCACCACGAGCTCGCCGCGCCCGATGGCGCCGCGAGCCAGCCGCATGCCGGCGAGGAGCTGGGTATCGACCGAACAGTCGTAGATGGCAGTCATGACCGCTCGATTCTAGTCCAGCACGATGGCCGTCATCGCGGCGGACGACGGATGCCGCGCGCCCGTGCGGCCCGCGGCATCCGTCGCCTGCTCCCCCAGTCAGCGGCGGCCCGCCTTGCGCCGGAACAGCCAGGCGCCCCACACGACCGAGACCGCGATGATGCCCAGGCACCACGCGATGGCCAGCCAGGCCGAATCGCCGAGCGGCGTTCCCATGAGCAGGGCGCGGATCGTCTCGATGACGGGCGTGATCGGCTGGTGCTCCGCGATGGGCTGCAGCCACTCGGGCATGGTCTCCACCGGGACGAACGCGCTCGACACGTACGGCAGGAAGAGGAGGATGAATCCGTAGCCGCTCGCCGCCTCGGGCGTGGACGCGGCGAGGCCGATCGCGGCGAACAGGTACGTGATCGCGAGGATGTAGAGCGCGATGATCCCGAAGGCGGCGACCCACTCGATCGCCGTCGCGTCGGGCCGGAAGCCCACGAGGAGCCCGACCCCGATGACCACGGTCGTGGCGACGAGGTTGCGGGCGAGGCTCGCGACGACGTGCCCGGTGAGCACGGCGCCGCTTCGGATCGGCATCGTGCGGAACCGGTCGATGATGCCCGTGGTCATGTCGCGCGACACCGAGATCGCGGTCGACGACGCGCCGAACCCGGCGCACAGCAGGATGATGCCGGGCACCACGTAGTCGACGTAGCCGCCGGACGGGTCGATGGCGTTGCCGAAGATCCACGTGAACATCAGCATCAGCATCGTGGGCAGCACCACCGCCATGAGCAGTGCCTCCACGTCGCGGATCGAGTGGAGGAAGCTGCGCGCGATGAAGGTCGACTCGGCGGTGAACGCGCCGATGCGGGGACGGACGAGGGCGGTCGTGGTCATGGTCGTCACTTCGTTTCGAGGAGTTCGGTTGAGGCGGACCCGTCGGCGCGGCTCAGGGGACCTGCCGCGTCGCGGGCGGTGATGGCGAGGAACACGTCGTCGAGGCTCGGGCGCCGGATGGCGACGGAGACGCCCACGGAGGCCGCAGCCGGCGTGCGGTCGAGCTCGTCGATCGCGGCACGCAGCGCGTGCACGCTGCCGTCGGTGGGCAGCTCGAGGAGCAGCTCGCCGTCGGCGTCGCGGAGTTCGACGACGTCACCGCCGATGCGGGCCTTGAGCTCGTCTGCCGTGCCCTCGGCCGCCACCCGGCCGCGGTCGAGCACCGCGATGCGATCGGCGAGGCGGTCCGCCTCCTCGAGGTACTGGGTGGTCAGGAACACCGTGGTACCGGCTCCGGCGAGCGTGCGGATGGCGCTCCAGAGCTCCTGTCGACTGCGTGTGTCGAGTCCCGTGGTGGGCTCGTCGAGGAAGAGCACGGCGGGCGCGACGATGAGGCTGAGCGCGAGGTCGAGCCGACGGCGCATGCCGCCCGAGTACGTGCCGACGCGGCGGCCCGCGGCATCCGCGAGGTCGAAGCGCTCGAGGAGCTCGGCCGCGCGATCGCGTGCGGCACGGCGCCCGAGCCCCGAGAGCCGCCCCATCATCACCAGGTTCTCGGTGCCCGTGAGCACCTCGTCGACGGCGGCGGACTGGCCCGTCAGGCCGATGCGGCGCTTCACCTCCTCGCGGTCCGCGGTCACGTCGTGCCCCGCGACCCATGCAGTGCCCGCATCGGGGCGCACGAGCGTCGTCAGGATGTTGATGGTCGTGGTCTTGCCCGCGCCGTTCGGCCCGAGCAGGGCGAACACGGTGCCGGCCGGCACCGCCAGGTCGAGCCCCGCGAGCACCTCGGTGCGGCCGAAGCGCTTGCGGAGGCCGCGAGCGTCGATGGCGAGTGTCATCGCCTGCTCCTCTCAGTCGAATTGTCTGCGTACATCGCAAACTGTTTATCTCATGCACTGTTGTTTAACTTATACACAGTTCTAGACTGTCGTCAAGACCGCCGCGAGAAACGGGCGAGAAACGGGAGCCGATGCCGAACCCCACGCCATCCGACCTAGGCCGGCCCGACCCCGAGCTCCCTCGCGGCGTCGCCCTCGCATGGGGCATCGCGGCGAACCCGCAGCGCGGACCCAAGCGAGAGCTCTCGATCGAGCGCATCGTCGACGCTGCGATCGAGATCGCCGATGCCGAAGGCCTCGGCGCCGTCTCGATGAGCCGGGTCGCGGCCTCCCTGGGCTTCACCACGATGTCGCTCTATCGCTACGTGACCAGCAAGGACGACCTCATCCTCCTCATGCAGGAGGCGGCGAGCGCCGTGCCGGTGCCGGACGACACGGTCCAGCGCACCTGGCGCGAGGGCGTCACGGCGTGGGTGCTCGGCATGCGCACCGCGTACCGGGAGCACCCGTGGCTCGTCGACATCCCGATCTCGGGTGCCCCGATCACGCCGAACAGCCTCACGATCGTCGACTGGTTCCTCCGTGAGGTGCGGGACCTCCCGCTGAGCGACGGCGAGAAGATGTCGGCCCTGCTCCTCGTCACGAGCTACACGCGAGCGACCAGCTCGCAGGAACGCGACCTCGGCGCGGCGGCCGCCGCATCCGACCCGGCGGATGTCACGGGCGAGAACTTCTTCGAAGCGCTCAGCGAGCTCGTCACCCCGGAGCGATTCCCCTATCTCAGCCCGCTGCTCACGGCCGGCGGGTACGTCGCCGAGCCGGGAACGGGGTCGGTCGACACCGACGAGGACTTCGAGTTCGGGCTCCGGCGCATCCTCGACGGCATCGAACACCACCTGGAGCGTGTCGAGTCGGACGTCCCGCCGGTCGAGCCCGGCCCGCTGCCACCCCAGCTCGAGCTGCCGCGCGACCCGCGCGTCCGCGAGGCCGCGAAGGCCCGGCGGGAGGCCGAGAAGGCGCTCCGCGAGGCGCAGAAGCGCGAACGCGAGGCGATCAAGCACGCACTCGAACGCGAGAAGCACTCCCGCGAGACGGCCGAACGCGGGAGGTAGGCAGGCTCCCGCCCAGCGCCGCGCCTGCCCTCGACGTGCTCAGCGCACCGCGGTCGTCGCCCGGTCGCGCGAGGTGAGGTCGCGGTGATGCGCCACGGCGCGCCATCCGTCGGCCGCGAGGATCCCCGCGATCGCGGCGGACTGCGTCTCGGCGTGCTCGATCACGAGGACGCCGCCCGGATGCAGCAGCACCGCCGCACGCCGCGAGATGACGCGCACGACGTCGAGCCCGTCGGCGCCGCCGTAGAGCGCCGCCTCGGGATCGTGCAGCCGCACCTCGGGATCGGGCGGGAGCTCCCCCGCCGGCACATACGGCGGATTCGAGATGACGACGGCGACCCGTCCGTCGAGTTCTGCGAGCGCGGTCGCGAGGTCGCCGAACACGAGGTCGAGGTTCGGCGCGCCGACCTTCTCGACGTTGCGCCGGGTCCACGGGAACGCGGCCGGCGAGTTCTCGACCGCCCAGACGCGCGCGTGCGGCACCTCTGTGGCCATCGCGAGGGCGATCGCCCCGCTGCCCGAGCCGAGGTCGACCGCGATCGGCTCGGGCTCGGCGGTCGCCCGCAGTGCGTCGATGGCGAGCTGGGCGACCTGCTCGGTCTCGGGGCGCGGCACGAACACGCCCGGCCCGACTTCGAGCTCGAGCGCGCGGAACGCCGCTCGGCCGGTCAGGTGCTGCAGCGGCTCGCGCCGCTCCCGGCGCGCGACGAGCGGCTCGAGCGTCGCGGCATCCGCCTCGTCGAGCTCGCCGCCCATCACGAGCCTGGCCTGCACGCCACCCCGTGAGAGCCCGAGCACGTGTCCGATCAGCAGCTCGGCGTCGACCTCGGGGTCGGGCACGCCCGCTGCGCCGAGCCTGGCCACGGTCTCGTCGCGTACCGTGCGCAGGGTCCGTCGACCGCCCGGCGGCATGCGTTGATCCACGACATGGAATGTAACGCACGTGACCCCTGCCGGGCGCCGCCATAGGCTGGGGCGCGGCATCAGCCGCCGCCCGCAGCGCCGACCGTCAGGGACTCCCACGGTCGAGCACATCCCGAGAGGAAGCACCATGGCCCAGGTCTTCGACGACATCACCGAGGTCTTCGGTCGCACACCGCTCGTGCGCCTGAATCGAGTGACCGACGGCGCCGCGGCGACCGTGCTCGCCAAGCTCGAGTTCTACAACCCGAGCGCGAGCGTGAAGGACCGCCTCGGCGTCGGCATCGTCGACGCGGCCGAGGCCTCGGGCGTGCTCCGGCCCGGCGGCACGATCATCGAGGGCACGAGCGGCAACACGGGCATCGCACTCGCCATGATCGGCGCCGCGCGCGGCTATCGCGTCATCATCACCATGCCCGAGACCATGAGCAAGGAGCGCCGTGCGCTGCTGCGCGCATATGGTGCCGAGCTCGTGCTCACGCCCGGCGGCGAGGGCATGAAGGGAGCCGTCGCCCGTGCCGAGCAGATCGCCGCGGAGACACCCGGCGCCGTGCTCGCGAGGCAGTTCGAGAACCCGGCCAACGTCGAGATCCACCGTCGGACGACGGCCGAGGAGGTCTGGAACGACACCGACGGCGGCGTCGACATCTTCGTGTCGGGCATCGGCACGGGCGGCACCATCACGGGCGTCGGGCAGGTGCTGAAGGAGCGCAAGCCCGAGGTGCGGGTCATCGGCGTCGAGCCGGCGGAGTCGCCGATCCTCAACGGGGGCCAGCCGGGCCCGCACAAGATCCAGGGCATCGGCCCCAACTTCGTGCCCGCGATCCTCGATCGCGCCGTCTACGACGAGATCATCGACGTGGACATCGACCAGTCCGTCGCCATGGCACGCCGACTCGGCGCCGAGGAGGGCATCCTCGGCGGCATCTCGTCGGGCGCCACCGTCCATGCCGCCGTCGAGCTCGCCAAGCGTCCCGAGAACGCCGGCAAGACCATCGTCGTCATCGTCGCGAGCTACGGCGAGCGTTACCTGTCCACGGTGCTGTACGAAGGTCTGCTTGACTGAGGGCGTGGGAATCCTCGCACGGCTCAGGGAAGACATCGCGACCGCGCGCGCGCACGATCCCGCGTCGAGGAGCGCCACCGAGGTCATCCTCGCCTACTCCGGCCTCCACGCCATCTGGGGCTATCGCCTCGTGCACCGGCTGTGGGAGGCGGGATTTCCGCTGCCCGCGCGCCTCGGCTCCCAGTTCCTGCGGTTCCTCACGGGTGTCGAGATCCATCCGGGCGCCCGCATCGGCCGCCGGTTCTTCATCGACCACGGCATGGGCGTGGTGATCGGCGAGACCGCCGTCGTCGGCGACGACGTGATGCTCTATCACGGCGTCACGCTGGGCGGGAAGGCGCCGCGGGGCACGCCGCGCGGCGCGAAGCGGCATCCGACCCTCGAAGACGGGGTGACCGTGGGCGCCGGCGCGAAGGTGCTGGGCAACGTCACGATCGGGGCATGGAGCGCGATCGGCGCGAACGCCGTGGTCACGAAGGACGCGCCGGCGAATTCGCTGATCGTGGGCATCCCCGCCACGTTCAAGCCTCTGTCGCACGCCACGGCCGATGCCGCGCGCGGCGTGCACGACTGGCACATCTGACACGACCGGCATGTCTCGACCGCCCCGCACTGGGCGGATGCCGCAGCATCCGCGGTTCGGGCGCCGGTGCAGTCCCGGCCCACGGCTCCGTCGGAGCGGGAGGAAGGCTCCGTCAGAGCGGGAGGAAGGCTCCGTCAGAGCGGGAGGAACATGACGTGCAGTCCGACCCGGCCGAATCGCGGTGAGCGGAAGGCGTTCGGCACGGTGCCGACGATCTCGAACCCGAGCGACTCCCACAGGTGCACGGCCGCTTCGTTCGAGGCGACGACCGCATTGAACTGGATCCCCTCGTATCCCTCGCGGCGATGCCAGTCGATGACGTACTCGCCGAGCTTCCGCCCGACACCTGCGCCGCGCGCGGTGGAGTCCACCATGAAGGATGCGGTGCCGATGTGATCGCCGTGACCCGGACGGTTCGGCCCCATCTTCGCGGTGCCGACGATCACGCCGTCGATCTCGGCGACCACCGTCAAGCCGGGTGGCTGCTCCATCCAGAGGTCGCGCGCGGCATCCGAGGTCAGGGCCGGCGGGTACGCGTACGTCTCCCCCTCGCTCACCACCCGCTCGAAGATCGGGTGGATCGCGGCCCAGTCGGAGGGGGTCGCGGGACGGATCACGAGCCCTGCGCTCATACCTCGGCGAGGCTCGCGAGGCGGGCCTCCTCGTCGGCCTGGATGGCCGAATCGATGATCGGGTCGAGGGCGCCGTTCATGACCTGGTCGAGGTTGTACGCCTTGTAGCCCGTGCGGTGGTCGGCGATACGGTTCTCGGGGAAGTTGTAGGTGCGGATGCGCTCCGAACGGTCCATCGAGCGGATCTGCGACTTGCGAGCGTCGGATGCCGCGGCGGCCTGCTCCTCCTGCTGGCGGGCGAGCAGCCTCGCGCGCAGCACGCGCATCGCCGCCTCGCGGTTCTGCAGCTGTGACTTCTCGTTCTGCATCGACACGACGATGCCGGTCGGCAGGTGGGTGATGCGCACTGCCGAGTCGGTGGTGTTCACCGACTGGCCGCCCGGCCCCGAGGAGCGGTACACGTCGATCTTGAGGTCGTTCTGGTTGATGTCGACCTCTTCGGGCTCGTCGACCTCGGGGAAGACGAGCACACCGGTCGTCGAGGTGTGGATTCGCCCCTGCGTCTCGGTGACCGGCACGCGCTGCACGCGGTGAACGCCGCCCTCGTACTTCAGGTGCGACCACACGCCCTGCGACGGGTCGGCGGCGTTGGACTTGATCGCGACCTGCACGTCCTTGTAGCCGCCGAGGTCGGACTCGTTCTGGTCGAGGAGCTCGACCTTCCAGCCCTTGGACTGCGCGTACTGGAGGTACATGCGAAGCAGGTCTGCCGCGAAGAGGGCGCTCTCGGCGCCACCCTCGCCGCCCTTGATCTCCATGATCACGTCGCGGCCGTCGTCGGGGTCGCGCGGGATGAGCAGGCGCCGGAGCCGCTCCTGCGACTCGGCGAGGGCCTGCTCGAGCGCGGGCACCTCCTCCGCGAAGCCGTCGTCCTCCTTGGCCAGCTCCTGCGCAGCCGCGAGGTCCTCCCCCGCCTGCAGCCATGCCGCGTGCGCGTGGAGGATCCGGGAGAGCTCGGCGTAGCGCCGGTTCACCTTCTTCGCGCGCGCGGCGTCGGCGTGCAGCGCCGGGTCGGCGAGCTCGCGCTGAAGCTCGTCGTGCTCGGCGATCAGGGCCTGGACGGACTCGAACACGCGGCCTACCGGTGGTCGGTCTCGTGCCCGTGCGAGTGCGCCGCGCCGTTCGGGACCGGGATCGACTTCTGCATCAGCATGAGGAACTCGACGTTCGACTGCGTCTCCTTGAGGCGGCCCAGCACCGCCTCGAGCGCCTGCTGCTGCTCGAGTCCGGCGAGCGCACGACGCAGCTTCCACGTGATCTTGACCTCGTCGGGCGAAAGGAGCATCTCCTCGCGGCGCGTCGACGAGGCGTTCACGTCGACCGCGGGGAAGATGCGCTTGTCGGCGAGCTGGCGCGAGAGCCGCAATTCGGAGTTGCCGGTGCCCTTGAACTCCTCGAAGATGACCTCGTCCATCTTGGAGCCCGTCTCGACGAGCGCCGTGGCGAGGATGGTGAGCGAGCCGCCGTTCTCGATGTTGCGTGCTGCACCGAAGAAGCGCTTCGGCGGGTAGAGCGCCGACGCGTCCACGCCGCCCGAGAGGATACGGCCGGACGCCGGCGCCGCGAGGTTGTAGGCGCGGCCGAGGCGGGTGATCGAGTCGAGCAGCACGACCACGTCGTGGCCGAGCTCGACGAGGCGCTTCGCGCGCTCGATGGCGAGCTCCGCGACTGTGGTGTGGTCTTCGGCCGGACGGTCGAAGGTCGAGGCGATGACCTCGCCCTTCACCGTGCGCTGCATGTCGGTGACCTCCTCGGGGCGCTCGTCGACGAGCACGACCATGAGGTGGACCTCGGGGTTGTTGATCGAGATCGCGTTCGCGATCTGCTGCAGCACGATCGTCTTGCCGGCCTTCGGGGGCGCCACGATGAGGCCGCGCTGGCCCTTGCCGATCGGGGCGACGAGGTCGATGATGCGCTGGGTGAGCTTCGTGGGCTCGGTCTCGAGGCGCAGCCGATCCTGCGGGTAGAGCGGCGTGAGCTTCTGGAAGTCCACGCGCGCAGCCGACTCCTCCGACGTCTGGCCGTTGACCGAGTCGACCTTGACGAGGGCGTTGTACTTCTGGCGGCTGTTCGATTCGCCGTCGCGCGGCTGCTTGATCGAGCCGACCACCGCGTCGCCCTTGCGCAGGTTGTACTTCTTCACCTGTCCGAGCGAGACGTAGACGTCGCTCGGACCGGGGAGGTAGCCGGTCGTCCGCACGAAGGCGTAGTTGTCGAGCACATCCAGGATGCCCGCGATGGGGATGAGCACGTCGTCGTCGAGGATCTCGGGCTCGACCTCGTCGCCGCCCGCCTGGCCGCGGCGCTTGCGGTCGCGGTAGCGGTTACGTCGGCCGCCCTCACCCTCTGGCTGCGGCTGCTGCTCGCGGGTGCTCTGGACCTGCTGTTGGCCGCGGCCGGCATCGCCCTGCTTGACGGCGTCGCCCTCGGCCTGGCGTTCGCGGGCCGGTCGAGCGGCCTGCTCGTCGCCCCGGACGCCGTTCTGGCGGTCGCCGCCCTGGCGGGCCGGGCGCTCCTCCGCGGGCTTCTGTGCGTCTTCGCCGCCGCGCTCGACACGCTCGGCGCCGCGACGCCCGCGGTTGCGACCGCGCCCCTGGCGAGGCTGCTCGGCGGGCGTCTCGGCTTCGTCCTCGGCGGTCTGGGCACCGCGGGCACCCTCGCCGGTCGCGGCTGCGAGCTCCTCGCGGACGGCCGCGCGGGCGGCCTCGCGGGCGTCCGCGTCTGCGGGCACGAGCGCCACCCCGGCATCGGCCGCGTTCACGTGCTGCGCAGCGGCGGTGCCGGCGCTCGTCGCCCGGCGGGGCTGGCGACCCCGTCGCGCGGGCTGCGCGCCGGCCGGAGCGGCATCGGTCGACTCGGCAGACGTCTCTGGCGCGCGAGTCTCGACGTCGGACGCCTCCGCGGCCGGCGCCTCGGCGGCGGGCGCCTCGGCTGCCGGCGCTTCGCCGGCGGGCGCCTCGGCGACAGGCGATTCGGCGGTGAGGGCCTCGACGGGATCGTTCTCATCGGGCGTCTCGACGGGCGGCGTCTCGACGACGGCCTGCTCGTCACCCTCGGCGGACTCGGCGAGCTCCTCGGGTGCGTCGACGGCGGCGTCGCCGTCCTGGTGGGCGGAGATCAACTCCACGAGTTCTCCTTTTCGGCGCTTGGATGCACCCGCGATGCCGAGCGTGGCCGCGAGCTCTTGAAGCTCGGCCACCTTCAGGCTGTTGAGTCGGGTGCTGTTGGCCACGCTCACTTCGGCGTGGTCGGTTCCGTTGGTCACTGGGTATGTTCCTTTCCCCTGGTCGCGAGATTCGTCGACCCAGGAGAGCTGATCGCTTGCACGAGCGATGTCGTGCGCGGCGGCGCAGACATGCGCGAGAGCGAAAGCAATGGGATTGCTGGGAATTGCACGATGCGACCGGGAACGCGCTGCGTCGCCTGCCGGGTGCGGGTCAATCCTAACACCGAACGAAGGCCCTCCCCGACGCACGACACGCCCGGCGGCACGCGGATGCCTCGGCGACGCGGCCGCGACGGGGGTCAGCGCCCGCCCGGGACCACGGTCGCGCCGAGGAAGTCGACCGCCAGCGGCAGCGCCTGCCACACCGTGTCCGCCGACTCCTCGACGAGGCGGATCGCATCGAGTCGCTCACTCGGGTCGCTTGCGAGCACGAGGATCGAGGGCCCCGCGCCGGACACGACCGCCGGATGTCCCGCCGCTCGGAGCACCCGGATGAGCCGGTCGGTCTCGGGCATCGCCTGCGCCCGGTAGTGCTGGTGCAGCTTGTCCTCGGTGGCCTGCAGCAGCAGCTCGGGGCTCTGGATGAGGGCCGCGATGAGCAGTGTCGATCGCGACACGTTGAACACGGCGTCCTCGTGCGGCACGGACTCGGGCTGCAGCGAGCGGGCGAGCGCCGTCGACATCTCGTGCTCGGGCACGAGCACCAGCGGCGACACCCCACGGTGCACGATGAGCTTCTTGTGTCGGGGCCCGTCGGGTGTCACCCACGCGATCGTGAGTCCCCCGAAGAGCGCCGGCGCCACGTTGTCGGGGTGGTCCTCGAGCTCGGTCGCCAGCTCGAGGAGCTCGTCGGGCGTGAACTCGACGATGCCCGCGAGCAGGCCGCTCGCCGCCAGGACGCCCGCGACGATCGCAGCGCCCGAGGAGCCCAGGCCGCGCCCGTGCGGGATGGTGTTGTGCGCCACGAGGCGCACCGACGGCATCGGCACTCCGGCGCGCGCGAAGGTGTGCGCGATGGCGCGCACGACGAGGTGCGACTCGTCGAGCGGCACCTGCCCGGCGCCGACGCCGTGCACCTCGATCTCGTGAGTCGCGGCATCCGTCGCCTCGACATCGATCTCGTCGTAGCGGGCCAGCGCGAGGCCGAGCGTGTCGAAGCCCGGCCCCAGGTTGGCGGAGGTCGCGGGCACCTTCACGTGCACGGCGCGGCCGAGGAGCGACGGGGCGATGTCTGGGCCGGCTGCCACGGCGGCCTCCATCATGACGCCAGCCCGAGCGCTCGAGCGACCTTCGCGGTGTCGACAGGGACGATCGTGGGCTGCACGTCGGAGCCGTCGGCGGTGCGGAGCGCCCACTGCGGGTCCTTCAGGCCGTGGCCGGTGACCGTCAGCACGACCCGTGCGCCCGCAGGCACCACGCCCGCGGCCGATCGCTCGAGGAGGCCGGCGGCGCTGATCGCCGACGCCGGCTCGACGAAGATGCCGACCTCGGCGGAGAGGATGCGCTGGGCCTCGAGGATCTTCTCGTCCTCGATCGCGCCGAAGTACCCGTCGGACTCGTCGCGCGCCTGGAGTGCGAGCTCCCATGACGCCGGGTTGCCGATCCGGATGGCGCTCGCGATCGTGTCGGGATCGCGCACGGGCTCGCCGCGCACGATCGGCGCGGATCCCGCGGCCTGGAAGCCGAACATGCGCGGCAGTCTGGTGGCGTTGCCCGCCGCGATGTCCTCCCGGTAGCCGCGCGTGTATGCCGTGTAGTTGCCCGCGTTGCCGACGGGGACGAAGTGGAAGTCGGGCGCGTCGCCGAGCACCTCGACGACCTCGAACGCCGCGGTCTTCTGCCCCTCGATGCGGTCGTTGTTCACGGAGTTGACGAGGTGCACCGGGTAGTTCGCGGCGAGGTCGCGCGCGATGTCGAGGCAGTCGTCGAAGTTGCCCTGCACCTGGAGGAGCTCTGCGTCGTGCGCGATCGCCTGGCTCAGCTTGCCCATGGCGATCTTGCCCTCGGGCACGAGCACCGCGGCCCTGATGCCGGCGTGCGTGGCGTAGGCGGCGGCCGATGCCGACGTGTTGCCGGTCGACGCGCAGATCACGACCTTCGCGCCGCCCTCGACGGCCTTCGTGACGGCCATCGTCATGCCGCGGTCCTTGAACGATCCGGTGGGATTCATGCCCTCGACCTTCACCCACACGTCGGCGCCCGTGCGGCGCGAGAGCGCGGGCGCCGGCAGGAGGGGCGTGCCGCCCTCGCCGAGCGTGACGATGGGCGTGGCATCCGTGACATCGAGCCGGTCGGCGAACTCGCGGATGACGCCGCGCCACTGACGCGAGCCGGGCTTGGGGGTGGGGAGGTTCACACTGCTCCTTCGACGCGGAGGACGGACACGACCGATGTTACGACGGGGCTCCGGCTGAGGGCGGCGACGGTCTCGGCGAGCGCGGACTCCTTCGCCTCATGCGTCCCGATGACCAGCGTAGCCCGCTCGGTTTCGCCGCTCACGGTCTGCTGGAGTTGCTCGACCGAGACGTCGTGCTCGGCGAAGGCATGGGCGATCTTCTCGAGCACGCCCGGCTCGTCGGCCACCTCGAGGGTGATCGCGTAGCGCGTGGTGATGCGGCCGATCTCGAGCAGGGGCAGCTCGGCGCGCGTCGACTCGGCGGTGCCCGGGCCGCCGATGACGTGTCGGCGAGCGATCGCCACGAGGTCGCCGAGTACCGCGGAGGCGGTCTGCACTCCCCCTGCGCCCGCGCCGTAGAACATGAGAGGCCCGGCAGCGGATGCCTCGACGAACACGGCGTTGTTCGCCCCGTGCACGGCCGCGAGCGGATGGCTGCGCGGCACGAGCGCCGGGTACACGCGCGCCGAGACGCCCTCCTCGCCGGTCTCGTCGTCGACGAGACGCTCGCAGATCGCGAGGAGCTTCACGACGAACCCGGCGCGGCGGGCCGATTCGACCTGCTCGGCCGTGACCTCGGTGATCCCCTCGCGGTGCACCGCCTCGACGGGCACGCTCGTGTGGAACGCCAGGCTCGCGAGGATCGCCGCCTTCTGCGCGGCGTCGTAGCCGCCGATGTCGGCGGTGGGGTCGGCCTCGGCGTAGCCGAGCTCGGTCGCGGTCGCGAGGGCGTCCTCGAGCGAGGCGCCGGTGGTGTCCATTCGGTCGAGGATGAAGTTCGTGGTGCCGTTCACGATGCCGAGGATGCGCTCGATGCGGTCGCCGGCGAGGCTGTCGCGCAGCGGGCGGATGATCGGGATCGCGCCGGCGACGGCGGCCTCGTACGAAAGCTGTGCGCCCACCTGCCCTGCGGCGGCGAAGAGCTCGGGGCCGTGGCTCGCGAGGAGGGCCTTGTTGCCCGTGACGATGTCGGCGCCCGAGGTGATCGCCGACAGCACGAGGGTGCGAGCCGGCTCGATGCCGCCCATCAGCTCGATCACGATGTCGGATCCGATGATGATCGACTCGGCGTCGGTGGTGAACAGCTCTTTCGGCAGCGAGGTGTCGCGCTTCGCAGCGGGGTCGCGCACCGCGATGCCGACGAGCTCGAGGCGCGCGCCGATGCGCTGCGCGAGCTCGTCGGCGTGTTCGAGCAGGAGCCGGGCGACCTGCGAGCCCACCGATCCCGCGCCCAGGAGCCCGACCCGGATGGAGCGGTACTCGATCATGCACGGGTCCTTTCTGCGGCCGACGGGCCGTCGGCGGGGCCGGACGCGCCGAGGTCGTCGGGCCTGGTTGTGCCGGGGTCGTCGTCGAGCCCGGCGTCTCGGCCGAGCAGGTCCGCCTCGGTCTCGCCGCGCACGATGACCCGTGCGACGCCGTCGCGAACGGCGACCACCGGCGGACGCGGGACGTGGTTGTAGTTGTTCGCGAGGGACCAGCAGTAGGCCCCGGTCGCCGCGACGGCGAGGAGGTCGCCGGGCGCGACATCCGAGGGCAGGTACTCCGCGTCGACGACGATGTCGCCGGACTCGCAGTGCTTGCCGGCGACGCGCACCAGGGCCGGCGCGGCCTCCGAGACCCGAGAGGCGATGCGTGCGGAGTAGTCGGCGTCGTAGAGCGCGGTGCGGACGTTGTCGCTCATGCCGCCGTCGACCGAGACGTAGCGGCGCACGCCGCCCTCGATCGGCACGGGCTTGACCGTGCCCACCGTGTAGAGCGTGATGCCCGCCGGGCCGATGATCGAGCGGCCCGGTTCGAACGCGAGCCTCGGCACCGGCACGCCGAGCTCGCGGCATCCGTTCGCGACCGCCTCGGCGATGCCGAGTGCGATCTCCTCGATCGGCGTGGGATCGTCTGCAGCGATGTACGCGATGCCGAAGCCGCCGCCGAGGTTCAATTCGGGCAGCGGGGCGATCCGGGCGAGCTCGGCGTGGGCGGCGAGCAGGCGCTCGGCGGACTCCGCGAAACCGGCCGAGTCGAAGATCTGCGATCCGATGTGGCAGTGCAGGCCGAGCAGGTCGAGCGACGGATGGGCACGGATGCGGTTGCCGAGGTCGACCGCACGCTCGAGCGGGACGCCGAACTTCTGGTCCTCGTGGGCGGTCGCGAGGAACTCGTGCGTCGACGCATGCACGCCGCTGTTCACCCGCAGCCGCACGCGCTGCACGCGGCCGGCGCGCGCCGCGGCATCCGCCACCCGTTCGATCTCGATCTCGCTGTCGATGATGATCGTGCCGACACCGACCGCGACGGCACGTTCGATCTCCGCAACCGACTTGTCGTTCCCGTGGAACCCGATGCGCGCGGGGTCGGCGCCCGCGGCGAGCGCGACCGCGAGTTCACCACCGGTGCACACATCCACCCCGAGCCCCGCCTCGGCGACCCACCGGACGATGGCCCCCGAGAGAAACGCCTTGCCGGCGTAATAGACCGTCACGGTCGTGCCGACGGATGCCGCGGCCGCCTCGAACGCGGCGAGGATGCGCGCCGCACGCGCGCGTGCGTCGGACTCGTCGATCACGTAGAGCGGCGTGCCGAACTGCTCGGCGAGCTCGGTGGCGGCGAGGCCGCCCACGACGAGCCGGCCGGCGGCGTCGCGATGCGCGCGCCGGGGCCAGACCTGTGGCGCGAGGGCGTTGGCGTCGTCGGGCACGCGGAGCCATCCGGGTGCTGCTGCGGTTGGTGCCACGGGGAAACCTCAACGGGACGAGAGCATCGACTGGGTCGCTCGCGGCGAGCGAACCCGGATCGGTCCCTGAAGCCTGCTGCGCACCGCTCTTGTGGAGCGACTACGGCGAGTCTAGCGAGGCGCGGTGGACGGGCCGAATCGGTGACGGGCGGAGACCCGCGTCAGGAGCAGCTTCCCGTCGTCGCGAGGCTCGCCGCGTCGAGTCGCAGGCCGCTCGCCTCGAGGGTGACCGTCGCCCGATCCGGCTCGACCGTGATCTGCTGCACCTCGACGCCCTGCGGCAGGTGCTCGGCGACGCAGACGGGCACGGGATCGTCGCCGAGGATCGCGTCGGCCAACCCCGACACGTCGATCGAGCCGCCGCCCGCGGCGATCTCCGCGCCGACGGGCTCGAGCAGCACGGTGTCGCCGGCCGCGGTCGGCTGCGCCGTGACCGTGTACTCGACGGGGAACCCCAGGATCCGCACGGTCTCGGTGTAGCCCACCGTGCCGTCGCCGAGCGTGAGGTCACCCTCGACGCCCGGCACGTCGACGAGCCGGTTCACGGCTGCCGGATCGGCCTCGAGAGTGGCGGTCAGGTGATCCACCGCCGCAGAGAGGTCGACCGGCACTCCCTCGCCGACGACGTCCACCGCGATCGGCACGCCGTCGACCGAGAGCTCGGGGGCCGAGAGCTCCACACGGTCCATGCTGCCCGACAGGTACTGCGCGATGACCGAGAAGCCGCCGAGCGAGACCGTCACGTCGCCCTCGACGCCGTCGGGCAGGTTCTGCTCGACCTGCTCGGCGAACCGGGCCTCGGCCTCGTTCCGTAGGACCATGTCGGTCACCGCGGCCAGCGCGACGAGCGTGGCCAAGGCGACGAGGACGATGGTCCAGGCGCGAGCGGCACGTGCGCGCGGCCGACGACCTGCGGCCATCGGCGCCGCCGGACGGTCGAGCCGTGTCGGTGCCGCCTCGGCGACAGGAGCCGGGGCGCGAGCGGGCAGGATCACCTCGGTCGCCTGCTCGTCGACGGGGATCACCGCGGTCGCGCCGGGCTCGTCGACCGGCATGCCGCCCGCGGCATCCTTCGCCTGCGGCCCGTCGTCGCGCCCCGCTCCACCGGTCACATGCGCTCCGGTGCCGAGACGCCGAGCAGGTCGAGCCCGTTGCGGATGACCTGGCCGGTGGCGTCGTTCAGCCACAGCCGGGTGCGGTGCAGGTCGCCGACGGGCTCGTCGCCGAGCGGCAGCACGCGGCAGTTGTCATACCAGCGGTGGTAGAGCCCCGCGAGCTCCTCGATGTACCGGGCCACGCGGTGAGGCTCCCGCAGCTCCGCCGCTTGGGCGACGACGCGCGGGAACTCCTGCAGTGCGCCGAGCAGCGCCGATTCCGTCTCGTGGGTGAGCAGTTCGGGAGCGAACGACGAGCGGTCGACGCCCACGGATGCCGCGTTGCGGTCGACCGCCGCGGTGCGCGCGTGCGCGTACTGCACGTAGAACACGGGGTTGTCGTTCGTGCGGCGCTGCAGGACCTCGGAGTCGATCGTGAGGGGCGAGTCGGCCGGGTAGCGCGCAAGGGTGTAGCGCAGTGCGTCGGTGCCGAGCCAGGCCTGCAGGTCGTCCATCTCGATGATGTTCCCGGCGCGCTTGGAGAGCTTCGCCCCGTTGATGCTCACGAGCTGGCCGATGATGACATCGATGTCGCGCGCGGGGTCGTCGCCCGCCGCGCCGGCGAGCGCCTTCAGGCGATGCACGTAGCCGTGGTGGTCGGCGCCGAGCAGGTAGATCACGTGCGTGAAACCGCGGTCGCGCTTGTCGAGGTAGTACGCCGCATCGCCCGCGAAGTACGTGTAGACGCCGTTGGCGCGACGGATGACCCGGTCCTTGTCGTCGCCGAAGTCGGTCGTGCGCACCCACACGGCGCCGTCCTCGTCGTAGACGTGGCCCTGGGCACGCAGTCGTTCGACGGCGGTGTCGATGTCGGACAGGCCGTCGCCCGTGTCGTGCATGCGGCGCTCGCTCGTCCAGATGTCGAAGTGCACGTTGAACCGCTCGAGCGAACGGCGGATCTCGTCGAGCTGCAGCTCGTAGGCGATCTCCTTGGCCGTGTGCAGCGCGACGTCGTGGTCGAGCTCGAGGAGCTTCGGCTCGCGTTCGAGCACGGCGGCGGCGAGGTCGGCGATGTACGTGCCCGGATAGCCGCCCTCGGGAGTCGGCTCGCCCTTGGCCGCCGCGAGCACCGATTCCCCGAAGCTGTCCATCTGGCTGCCCGCGTCGTTGACGTAGTACTCGTTGGCGACGTGGGCACCCGCGGCGCGCAGCACGCGGCCGATGGAATCGCCGATGGCGGCCCACCGCGTATGGCCCATGTGCAGCGGGCCGGTCGGGTTCGCCGAGACGAATTCGAGGTTGATGCGGCCGTCGCCGGCGAGCGCGTCGCTCCTGCCGTAGGCCGGGCCGGCCTCGACGATCGTCTTGGCGAGGGCGCCCGCCGCAGCGGCGTCGAGCCGGATGTTGATGAAGCCCGGGCCGGCTACCTCGGCGCTCGCCACGCCGTCGATGCCGGCGAGCCCGCCGGCGAGCTCCGCGGCGACCTCGCGCGGATTGGAGCGGAGCGGCTTGGCGACGCGCATGGCGACGCTCGAGGCCCAGTCCCCGTGCTCGCGGAGCTTGGGCCGCTCGAGCGTGATGTCGCCTGCGACGAGCGCGAGCTGCACGTCGACGCCCGCCGCCCGACGTCGCTCGACGAGCCCGTTCACGAGGTCGAACAGGGCACGCGAGAGGTCGTCGGGGGTCACCAGCAAATCCTACTCGTCGCGATTGATAAGGTTCGTCACATGCCGCCCTCGCCCCGACCCGTCTCCACCCGTCTCGTCGCGCTCGCGTTCGCCGCCGCGGCATCCGTCGCCCTCCTGGCCGCGTGTGCGCCGGAAGCGGCCGCGCCCACGGCGGGGGATGCCGCCGTGCCGACCGTGGCACCGGCCTCGCCGACCGCGGCACCGGAACCGACTGAGACGGAAGAGCCCCCGCTGCCGTTCGCGATCGCGTGCGATCAGCTCGTCACGCCCGACCAGCTCTCCGCGTTCAACCCCAACTTCGGCACCGACCCCGACTACGAGCCCAGCGCCGCCGACATGACGGTCCTGGTCGAGGAGGATGCCGGAACGGCCTGCGGCTACTCGAACCAGACCAGCGGCGAGGTCATCGAGATCGGCGTCGCCACGCCGACCGCCGCAGCCGGCGAGGCTCGTCGGAACACGGCGGCCACGACCAGCAAGCCCGTGCCGACGTACGGCACGCCGCCAGACGTGGAGGGCTACTTCGTGCAGGTGGGCGGTACGGGTGAGGCGCAGGTCTTCCACGGTCCGTACTGGGTCGTCGTGAGCTCGAAGGCGTTGTTCGAGCCGGGCGACGCGCAGCAGCTCGTCGCGGCCGTGCTCGGGAACCTGCCGGCGGCCTGACCGGGCCGGAGTATCGCCACGCGCTCCACGACTGGATCGCCCTCCTCATGTCCGAGCCGCGTGCCCGGCAGTGGTAGTCTCTGTAGCTGTGCGCCTCCGTAGCTCAGGGGATAGAGCGCCGGTTTCCGGTACCGTAGGTCGGGGGTTCGAATCCCTCCGGGGGCACGTCGTCGCGATGATGCATCCGTCGTCGTCGGCCTCTCGAACGGGGAGGTGCTGAGCGTGACGTTCACCGGCTGGCCCGCGCGAGGCGCTGGAGTTCTACCGCGGCCTCGAGGCCGACAATTCGAAGTCCTACTGGATCGCGCACAGGTACGTCTACGACAACGCGGTGCTCGCCCCGATGCGGGAGCTGCTCGCAGACCTGGCCGACGAATTCGGTGAGCCGAGGGTCTTCCGCCCCTATCGCGACATCCGCTTCAGCGCCGACAAATCGCCGTACAAGACCGCCATCGGAGCGACGCTCGGCGGCTCCGCCTACGTGCAGTTGTCGGCGGGCGGGCTGGGCGTGGGGTCGGGATGCCACATGATGGCGCCCGACCAGCTCGCGAGGTTCCGAGCGGCGATCGATGACGATCGCACCGGAGAGGCACTCGTCGCGGCGATCTCAGCGGTCGAGGGGCAGGGCATCGCCGTCACCGCGCGGGATCGGCTGCAACGGGTGCCCCGCGGCGTCGACCCGGCACACCCGCGTGCCGACCTGCTGCGCGACAAGGACCTCGCCGCCTGGGTGGACTGGCGGGCGGCGCCGTGGTTGCACACCGCTGAGGTCGAGACGCGTGTCGTGCAGGCCCTCCGTGCGGCCCGGCCGCTCACGGAGTGGCTCGACGAGCACGTCGGCACCTCGACGGCGTCGGAGAGACGCTGAGAGCCCGCCCGAGTTCAGTCAGGGGCGGCGCTGGGGTCGGTGCTCGGGTCGCTGGGGACCCGACGCTCAGGTCGCTGAGGGGCCGGTTCGCTCGGGCTGCGATGTCGTCTCCGTCCTCGGCAAGCGCAGGCCCAACCCGATGCCGACGAGTGCGACCAGGCCGAGGACCGCCATCGCGAGCGCGTACGACCGCGTCGCGTCGACCAGTCCCGCCACGAGGATCGTGCCCGCGATCGCGGTGCCGAGCGACGAGCCGAGGTTCGAGACCGCCCGGGAGACGCCCGAGATCTCGCCCTGCTGCTGTTCGGGGAATGCGGACTGGACGACGTTCACCGAGGGCGTGAGCATGAGCCCGATCCCGAGCCCGATGCCGAGCAGTCCGGGCGCGAAGGCCCACGCGGTCGGCACGAGGAAGACGGTCCAGATGAGTGCGGTGATGCCCGTCGAGGTGAGGGCGAAGCCCGCGATGATGAGCGAACGCTGGGCGAACCGCCGGACGAGCCGTCCGGCGGCGAGCGAGGACACGAGGATGCCGAGCGTGGCAGCGGTGAAGATGATCCCCGTCTCGATCGCGTTGTACCCGCGCACGACCTGCAGGTAGGCCGAGACGACGAAGGACACGCCCATGAGGAGCATCCACTGCATCAGCTGCGTGAGCAGTGCCGTGTTCGACGTGCGATTGTGGAACAGCTTCGGCGAGACGAGCGGTTCCCGTCCGGTGCGTTCGAGTCGCGCGGACCGGAGCAGGAACCACGTGAGCAGCGCGGCCCCGCCGAGCAGGAGCCCGATCGAGAGCGGCAGGGCGTCGTCGAGCGCGAGGATGCCCATGACGAGCGCGATGATGCCGAACGCCGAGAGGACCGCTCCGCCGACGTCGAACCTGCGATTCGGGTCGGGAGGCACGGGGTCCACGACGTTCCGCGAGAGGATCAGGATCAGCACGATGACGAGCGCCTGGAAGACGAAGGCGGCGCGCCAATCGATCCAGGTCGTGATGATGCCGCCGATCAGGGGGCCGGTGGCCGCGCCGATACCGCCCATGGCGCTGATGATGCCGAACGCCCGCACCCGCTCGCGAAGGTCGCGGAACCGCATGGTGGTCAGGATGTAGACGGGCGGGATCAGGAGCGCCGTGCCGATGCCCTCGAGGATCGAGTTGCCGAGGATCAGCACCCCGAGGTTCGGTGCGATCGCGCTGACCAGCGCACCGACGCCGTAGACCACGAGCCCGATGATGAACAGGCGCTTGCGCCCGAATCGGTCGGTGAGCTTGCTGGCCGGGATCATCAGCGCAGCCATCACGAGCAGGAAGAGCGTGATCACGACCTGGACACCCTGGACCGACGTGTCGAGGTCCTCGCTGATGTCGTTGATCATCACGTTCATGTTCGAGCCCGCGTAGCTGCAGATGAACTGCGCGAGCGCGAGCGGCACGAGCATGCGCCGAGCCGCGGAATCGGCCTCGCCGGTGCGGCCGGGTCTGTCGTGCGAGGATTCGTCACGCATCGCAGCCCCCTGCATGCTCGTGGAGTCGCTCACTTGGCAGCCGGCGCGGCGGCTGCGGGTACGACGAGAGCCTACGGGGTGGAGTGCGCCGAACTCCAGAGCGTCGCACGCCTGCGGACGCCGGCCGCTACGCGTGCGGGAATCACCGCCGACCACCACCCGACGAATCGCGCCCGTCACTCCCGATCATGGACTGGGCGTCGACCTCACCATAGACTCGGGATCGTCCGCTCGGGCGGGGAAGGGCACTGGTGCATGGCGTCGGTACGTCGTAGGTCCGCGCTTCTGGGGATCATCGCCGCGGCGATGCTCGTGATCGGGGCACCGGGCGCCGCGTGGGCGGAGGATCCGGTCGAATTCGGGGCCAGCCCGATCGTCGACACCGTCGGCGCGTTGGGTGACCGCACGGCCGAGGTGGAGGCCGCGATCGACCGCGCCGCCGATTCGAGCGGGCGGCAGCTCTTCGTCGCCTACGTCGACGAGTTCACGAACCCCGAAGCCGCCGACGCCTGGGCGAACGACACCGCCATCGCGAACGGCATGGGCGACGAGGACTACCTCCTCGCCGTGGCGACCGTGGGGCGCACGTACTACCTCTCCGCGGCATCCGGCGCCTCGCTCTCGGAGGAGGACATCGCCCGCATCAGCCAGGACGTCGTGGAGCCCGAGCTGCGCGACGAGGACTGGGCCGGCGCGGCGATCGCCGCAGCCGACGCGCTCGCCGACGGATCGGGCGGAGGCGGCGGCTGGGGGTGGGTGTGGTTCCTCGTCATCGCTGCCGTGGTGGTCGCGATCATCGCGATCGTGCTGTCGCGCCGGAAGAGGCGGGAGCGCGTCCAGGCCGCCGAGACCGGCCCGCCGCAGCCGTCGCTCGACGACCTCCGCCGCCAGGCCGGCGGCGCGCTCGTGGAGGCCGACGACGCCGTGAAGACCAGCGAGG
Organism: uncultured Actinomycetota bacterium; assembly: GCA_963764435.1. Taxonomy (GTDB): domain Bacteria; phylum Actinomycetota; class Actinomycetes; order Actinomycetales; family Microbacteriaceae; genus Agromyces. The sequence goes on from CAVXSL010000001.1 coordinate 1,256,029, forward strand.
AGGAGCTCGCCTTCGCGGTCGCCTCCTACGGGGACGAGGCGACCGCCGACTTCCGCACCGCGCTCGACGGGGCCAAGACCAAGGTCGCGGAGGCGTTCGCGCTGCAGCAGCAGCTCGACGACGCGAAGCCCGACTCCGATGACGAACGACGCGCCTGGTACGGCGGCATCATCCGGCTCACCGGCGAGGCCGACGCCCTGCTCGACGAGCAGGCCGAGCGCTTCGACGAACTGCGCGCCCTCGAACGGAACGCGCCCGCCGAATTGACGCGAGTGCGATCCGAGGCGGATGCGGCGCAGGCGAGGATCGGCCCGGCGGCCGAACTCCTGGCTTCGCTCACGGCACAGTACGGGGCAGACGCGGTCTCCCCCGTCGCGGACAACCCGGCGCAGGCCGAGGCGCGCCTCGCGTTCGCGCGTCAGGAGCTCGACGAGGCATCGACCGCCCTCACGGAAGGGCGTGCGAATGATGCCGCCGTGGGGATTCGCGCGGCCGAGGAGTCCGTCGATCAGGCGACGCTCCTGACCGAGGCGATCCAGCGGCTCGCCACGGACCTCGCCGCTGCCGACCGGGCGGTGGCCGGCGGCGTCGCCGACCTCGAGCGGGACGTGCAGACCGCCCGGACCCTCGGTGAGGCGGGCGCCGCCGCCCTCGCCGACCGCGTGGCCGGCGAGGTGGCCGGGCTCCGCGCCGGCATGGGCGCGGCAGGCCGTGACCCCGTCGCCGCGCAGGCCCGGATCGAGCAGCTGAACACCGAGATCGATGCGGCCATCGCGGGCGTCCGGGATGCCGCGGCGCAGCGCGCAAGGGCCGAGGCGCAGCTCGGCCGGACGCTCGCGACCACCCGCGCGCAGGTCGGGGCGGCAGAGGACTACGTCGTTGCCCGGCGCGGCGCGGTGGGCGCGGAGGCCCGGACACGACTCGCCGAGGCCGGGCGCCTGCTCGCCGAGGCGGAAGCCCAGGCGGCGGTCGACACGGGGACGGCGCTCGCGACCGCCCAGCGGGCGGAGTCCCTCGCACGGACCGCGATGTCGCTGGCCCAGCAGGACGTCGGCGGGTACGGCGGGTACGGCGAGCGGATACGGCGGCGGATACGGCGGCGCGCGGGGCGGAGGAGGCGGCGACCTCTTCGGCGCGGTGCTCGGCGGCATCCTCATCAACTCCGCACTGGGCGGAGGCGGCGGGTTCGGCGGCGGCTTCGGCGGCGGTTCCGGCGGTCGCGGGGGATTCGGCGGCGGCTTCGGCGGAGGCGGGCGACGCTCGCCCGGAAGCTTCGGGGGTTCGTCCACAAGATCACGACGCGGGAGCGGAGGCCGGTTCTGAGCGACGCGACCCTCCACCTGCAGACCCGGGCGGCCAGGCGACGAGTCCGCTGACCGCCGCCTTCGACCAACGACCAGCATCGACCACCACCGGAAGGAACCACCCATGGTAAAGCAGTCCATCTTCGGCCGCATCTCGCAGCTGGTGCGGGCGAACATCAATGCGCTCATCGACGAGGCCGAGGACCCTCAGTTGATGCTCGACCAGATGGTGCGCGACTACACGAATTCCATCGCCGACGCGGAGGCCGCGATCGCCGAGACCATCGGCAACCTGCGCCTGCTCGAAGACGACCACCGCGAGGACCTCGAGGCCGCCCGCGAGTGGGGCGAGAAGGCCCTCGCCGCGAGCCGTAAGGGCGACGAACTGCGGGCGGCGGGCGATGCGGCCGGCGCCGACAAGTTCGACAACCTGGCCAAGGTGGCGCTCAGCCGCCAGATCTCCGCCGAGAACCAGGCGAGGGCCGCCGACCCGCAGATCGCTTCGCAGACCGAGGTCGTCGAGAAGCTGAAGACCGGCCTCAACGGCATGAAGGAGAAGCTCGTCCAGCTGCAGAACAAGCGCTCCGAGCTCGTCGCCCGCGCCAAGACCGCACAGGCGCAGCGGAAGGTCCAGGACGCGGTGAAGTCGATCGACATCCTCGATCCCACGAGCGAGATCGGCCGCTTCGAGGACAAGATCCGGCGCGAGGAGGCGGTCGTCCGCGGCCAGGAGGAACTCGCCGCGTCGACCCTCGACGCCCAGTTCAACGAGCTCGAGGACCTCGGCGAGCTCACGGAGGTCGACGCCCGCCTCGCCGCGCTGAAGTCCGGTGGCTCGTCGAAGGGCGCGATCTCGGGCTGAGCCTCGCCGTCTCGGGTGCCGCGAGAGTCCATGAGCCGTGCGGTCCCTGACCGCGCGCTCCGAGACCATCGCGCCTCCCGTGGCCCGAATCCGGCGTCATGGCGGTACCGTACCGACATGACGCCGGACGAGGCCGCCGCGGTGCTCGGCATCCACCGTGACGCCGATGAGACCGAGATCGACCACGCCTACCGGCGACTCGCCCGCGAGCTTCATCCCGACCGCTCGATCGGTGCGTCGGCGTCGGAGTCCGCGATCCGCGCGGCCAGTGAGCGGTTCGTCCACGTCACGCAGGCGCGTGAGGTATTGCTCCGCTCCGCTGCGGTGCGTGCACAGCATCCCGAGACGGGCCCCGGCCCGGCGGCGGCACGGTGGCGGCCCGGTGGGCGGTGCCGCCGGCGGACCAGGCGGCGGCACCGCGGCGGCACCGCCGGCTCCCCGACGGCGCACCCGGATCGGCGGGCGTACGTGCGACCCGATGTCCCGGCATCCGTTCGCCCGGACCGCCCGTTCAGCTGGACGCTGTTCGGCGCGTGGAGCCTGCTGCTCGCGGTGGGCGCCGTCTTCGTGCTCACGGGCGCGCCGGTGTGGAATCCGCTCGACCTCTGGTTGCGCGTCGGCCTGCTCGCCGCATTCGCGATCGGAACGGCGCTGACTCGTCGCCGATGGGTGTGGCGTGCCACGCTCGCGCTCATCGGCGTGAATGCCATCGCCACGGTGCTCGCGACCACGTTCGGCGGACTGCTCGGCTTGGGGATGATGATCGTGGCGTGCTTCGGCCTCGCCGTGCAGGCACGGTTGGTGCGGTTCCCCGACCAGTGACCTCTCGCCCGGCGCGCGCGATACTGTGAGGCATGCCCGCAACGTTCGTCGTCGTCCCCGTGTGGCAAGGCTCCGTCTCAGCGCGCGCGATGAGCTTCGCCGACGGCGCGATCGCCATCCTCGGTGACCTGCCATCCGCCGCCACCGTACTCGTCGAGGTGCCGGTCGAGGCCGGTGACGCACTCGGCACCGGGGTGCGCCGCTACAGCGCACTCCGACGCGTGCGCGAACGCACCGAGAAGGCGCTCGCGACGGTGCCCGACTGGGCGCTCACCGTCGGCGGCGACTGCGGCGCATCGCTCGCGGCGGTCGCCCACGCCTCACGACGCTCGGGCGGCGACCTCGCCGTGCTCTGGCTCGATGCCCACCCCGACCTGAACACGCCCGAGTCCTCGCCGTCGGGCGGCTTCGGCGGCATGACGCTCCGCGCGATCGCGGGCGACGGCGCCGAGGGGCTCGCCCTCGACGCCGAGACGCGGATCCCGCCCTCACGGCTCGTGCTCGGCGGCATCCGGGCGATCGACGACGAGGAGCAGCGGTTCATCGACGAGCACGGGGTGGCGGTGCTGACCGTGGAAGACCTGTCGGACCCCACCATGGTCGTCGCCGCGCTCGAGAAGACTGGGGCGTCGCAGGTCTTCGTGCACATCGACCTCGACGTGCTCGACCCGTCGGCCCTGGCAGGTCTGTCGTACCCGATGCCGTTCGGCATCGACGCCGCCACGCTCGCTTCGCTGCTCAAGGCCCTCGTCGCACGCTTCCCGCTCGCAGGAGCGGCGATCACCGGGTTCGCTCCCGCATCCCCGGGCGCAGCCGAGGACGACCTGCCGACGATCCTCCGGCTCGTCGCCTCGCTGACGTCCGGCGGTGCGGCCGACCGAGCGCCGTCACCCGCAGCGTCCGATGGAGAGCCATCGGACGCGGCGTCCGCTGGGGCGCCATCCGACGTGGAGTCCCCCGGGGCACGATCCGACGCGGCATCCGGAGGCGGAGGGGACTGACGCCACAGGTGTCCCGGCACGGGGCTCGTTGCCTAGGCTGGGCCATGCTGCCGGTTCCCGGCCGGCTCGGAGGGAGATGCATGGAGCGCGAGGTCGACGTGATCGTCATCGGGGCGGGTCCGGCAGGTGAGAACGCAGCAGACCGGGCGCGAGCAGGCGGACTGTCGGTGGTGCTCGTCGAGCACGAGCTCGTGGGCGGCGAATGCTCGTACTGGGCCTGCGTGCCGTCGAAGACCATGCTGCGCAGCGCGGCCGCCATGCGCGCCGCGAAGCGAGTCGGAGGCGCCCTGGAGGCGGTCACCGGCGAGCTCGACGTGGCCGCCGTGCTGCGGCGGCGCGACTATTGGGTCTCCGACTGGGACGACCACGGCGGGGCCGAGTGGGTGGCGAGCGTGGGCATCGAGCTCGAGCGCGGGCACGCCCGGCTCGACGGGCCGCGCCGCGTGGTGGTGGAACGGGCCGACGGTTCCGCGGCCACGCTCGTGGCGCGGCACGCCGTCGTCGTCGCGACCGGATCCGACCCGGTCGTCCCCCCCATCGCCGGACTCGCCGAGGCCAGGCCGTGGACGAGCCGGGACGCGACGAGCGTGAAGCATGCACCCCGACGGCTCGCGATCATCGGCGGCGGGCGGGTCGCGGCGGAGATGGCGACCGCGTTCGCCGGGTTCGGCACCGAGGTCACCGTGCTCGTGCGCAGTGCGCTCCTGGGGAGCATGGAGCCGTTCGCGGGCGAAGCCGTCGCGGCCGGACTCCGCAGCCTCGGGGCCACCGTGAGGCTCGGTGTCGAGCCGACGCAGGTCGAGCGCGACGGCTCGGGCGAGGTCGTGATCACGCTCGACGACGACTCGACCGTGACGGCCGACGAGGTGCTCGTGGCGACCGGACGCAAGCCCCGGACCGCCACGGTCGGCATCGAGACCGTGGGCCTCGAGCCGGGTTCCTGGCTCGACGTCGACGAGACCCTCCTGGTCGCCGCGGCCGATGGCGACGGTGACTGGCTCTACGCCGTGGGCGACGTGAACCATCGTGCCCTGCTCACCCATCAGGGCAAGTATCAGGCGCGCGCCGCGGGCGACGTGATCGCCGCTCGTGCCGCCGGCAGACCTGTCGACTCCTCCCCGTGGGGCGTGCACGTCGCAACGGCCGATCATGTGGCGGTGCCGCAGGTCGTGTTCGCGGAGCCCGAGTGCGTCTCGGTCGGGCTCACCGAGGCGCAGGCCGTGCGCGCCGGCCGCGAGGTGCGCACCGCCGACGTGCCGATGCAGTCCGCGAGCGGTGCCGGCATCCTCGCCGACGGGTACGAGGGCCGCGCGCGGCTCGTCGTCGACGCCGAACGAGGCACGGTGCTCGGTGCGACCTTCGTGGGGCAGGATGTCGCCGAGCTGCTGCAGGCCGCGACCATCGCCGTCGCCGGCGCGGTGCCGGTCGACCGGCTGTGGCATGCCGTGCCGGCGTATCCCACGATGAGCGAGGTGTGGCTGAGGCTCCTCGAGAACCTCGGTCGTCCCGAGGTCGCCGCATGAGCGGGCCCACGGTGCGGGTCCGGCTCACGGACTCGCCCATCAGCCGCGCCGGCTACCGGTGGGCGACGCTCGTCGGCTTCTGCTGGGGGTTCCTCTGGAGCACCGGACCCATCGAGCGCCGCGAGGGGCTCATCGTGTTCACCGGCATGCCGAAGTGGTCCTTCGGCCGCGGCGGATCGTGCGTGGGCGGCTGTTACCTCACCGATCACAACGCCGGCGACGTCGTACTCGGCCATGAGGTCGTGCACCGGGAACAGTGGATGACGTACGGCATGCTGTTCCCGGTGCTGTACCTGCTGGCCGGGCGCGACCCGCTCAGGAACCGGTTCGAGATCGAGGCCGGGCTCGAGTCGGGCGGCTACCTGCGGCGGACCGTCAGCTCGCGGGCTGGGCGGCCGCCGACAGCGAGGCGACGAGCTCGTCCAGGCCGTACGTGAGCGAGAGTGCGGTGGGCGGCGAGACCGCGGCGATCAGCTCGGTGCCGACGACCTGAGCGACCTGGCCGCGGGCCACCGCCGGGATCGCCTGGATGGGCGCCGAGGTGAGGAACGCCTCGGCCTCGGCCTGCGTGTCGTGGTAGCTGATCACGAGGTCGCTCTCGAGCTGGTCGAGCTGCTCGTAACTCAGCGTGTAGAAGAACGGGGAGTCGCCGTTCGCGAGCTCCGCGACGGCGGGGGCGTCCTCGAGGCCGAGGGCTGAGAGGAACTCCACGCGCGAGTCCTCGGGCGTGTACACGTAGAACGTGCCCCCGACGTCCCACACGGCGGCGACGGTGAGTCCGTCGAGCTCGGGGTGGGCCTCGGCCTGCGCCGCGAGCTCGGCGTCGAGGTCGTCGAGCACGCCCTGCGCCTCGCCTTCCTTGCCGAGCGCGGTGCCGACGATGGTGACAAGCTCGCGCCACGGGGTCGTCCATGGCTCATCCGGGTATGCGACCGTGGGGGCGATCTCACTGAGCAGTTCGTACTGCTCCTCGGTGATGCCCGAGTACGGCGCGAGGATCACGTCGGGCGCGGCCTCCACGAGCTCCTCGTAGGGGGGTGCCTCGCCGTCGTCCGTGAGGATCGCCGGAGTCTCAACGCCGAGCTCGTCCAGCTCATCCGCGACCCACGGCAGCACGCCCTCCTCGTTCGCGCCATAGGTCTGCTGGGCGATGGCCACGGGAACGACGCCGACCGCGAGGGCGGCCTCGGTGCTCCCCCAACCCCACGTCGCCACACGCTCGGGGGCCTGGGGGATCTCGGTCTCGCCGAAGGCGTGCTCGATGGTCACCGGGAAGGCCCCATCGGATGCCGCGGTGGATCCGCCCTCCTCGGGCGCAGCCGAGGAACAGCCGGCGAGGGCGAGGGCCGCCGCGGTTGCGGCGGCGAGGACGGCGATCGTGCGTCGGGCGTGCATGGACTCCCTTTCGAGTCAATGGAATGAGGTTAGCCTAACCTTATCCTCACGCGCGATGAAACCGACCGATCGGCACGATCATCGGGGACCCGGCGACGGGGTCCTCGGCGACCACGCAATCCAGGCCGAAGGCGGACTGCACGGTCTCGGCGGTCATGACTGCGGCCGGCTCGCCGGCGGCGGCGATGCGCCCGGCGTCGACGACGACGAGGTGATCTGCGTACCGTGCGGCAAGGTTCAGCTCGTGCAACACCATCACGACCGTCGTGCCGCGCTCTTGATTGGACTCGGTCAGCAGGTCGAGCAGCTCGAGCTGGTGGCTCACGTCGAGGAAGCTCGTGGGCTCGTCGAGGAGGACGATGTCCGCGCGCTGTGCGAGGGCCATCGCGATCCAGACCCGCTGACGTTGGCCGCCCGAGAGCTCGGACACCGCCCGGTCGGCGAGCTCGGCCGTTCCGGTCGCCTCGAGCACCTCGGCGACGATGCGGTCGTCATCGCTCGAGCGCCCGCCGAACCATCCCCGGTGCGGGTGCCTGCCTCGGGCGACGAGTTCGGCGACGAGCACGCCGTCGGGAGCGACCGGTTGTTGCGGCAGCACCGCGACACGGCGCGCGAACTCCTTCGGCGCGTACGAGCGGATGTCGCGGCCGTCGAGCGTGACCCTGCCCGACTCGGGGCGCATGAGCCGCGCGAGCCCGCGCAGCAGGGTCGACTTGCCGCTCGCGTTCGGTCCCACGATCGCGGTGATGCGTCCGTCGGGCACCTCGAGGTCGAGTTCCTCGATGACCGGGCGGCCGTCGTACGCGAGCGTGAGCGATTCGGCGCGGAGCGCATGCGGTGCGGACCGGGTCATCCGTCTGATCCTTTCCGGTTGCCCCTCGCGATGAGCCAGAGGAGGTAGGGCGCGCCGATCAGGCCCGTCACGATGCCCGCGGGGACGGCGACGCCGCCGAACGCGTGCTGGGCGACCAGGTCGGCGACGAGCACGATGGCGGCGCCGATGATCCCGGAGGCCGCGAGCGCGGCCTGCCCGTGGCCCACGAGCGCCCGCGCGATGGGCGCGGCGACCAAGGCGACGAACGCGATCGGTCCGGCGAGCGCCGTGGCCACGGCCACGAGCGCGACACCGAGCACGATCGCCACGGCGCGAGCTCGCGTGGCATCGAGCCCGAGCGAGCGTGCGCTGTCGTCGGAGAGGGCGATGAGCGGCATCCGGGGTGAGAAGAGCGCGGTGAGCGCGACCAGCATGACGAGAGCCGCGCCGGCGGCGGCGAGTTCGGGCCAGCCGATCGACCCGACGCCGCCGACCATCCAGACGAGCGCCTCGGATGCCTCGCGCACCTCGGCGCGCGTGATCAGCCAGCCGAGCAGGCCCGCCACGATCGACGCCAACCCGATGCCGACGAGCACGAACCGGATGCCGGTGAGCCCATCCCGCCAGGCGAGGCCCCACATGAGCGCGGCGACGGCGAGCGCACCCGCGAACGCCGCGACCGACACGGCCGGCCCGTCGAGACCGAGCAGCAGCATCGAGCCGACCGCGGCGAGGCTCGCGCCGCCGGTGACGCCCAGGATGTCGGGACTCGCCAGCGGGTTGCGCAGTGTCGTCTGGAAGAGCGCGCCTCCGAGGCCCAGGGCGGAGCCGGCGATGATGGCCGCGAGCACCCGCGGCAGGCGGAGCCGCACGATCACGAACTCGGCCTCGGGCGACCCCTGCCCCACGAGGGCGGCGAGCACGTCCCCCACGCCGAGGCCGGCGGCGCCGAGCAGGAGCGTGGCGATCCCCGCCGCGAGCGCGACGAGCGTCGCGGCCACCGCGACCGTTGCGGCACGGCGCAGTCGACGGGTACGGGCGACGGCGACCCGGGCCGCGACGCGGTCGACGGGGGCGTCGGGGCGGCACGTCGGGCGCTGCCACCGGGGCGGCGGTCACAGCGACGCCCCCTTCGTGCGGCGCACGAGCGCGATGAGCACGGGCGCGCCGATGATCGCGGCGACGATGCCGGCCTCGAGTTCGGCAGGCGCCACGACGATCCGGCCGACGACGTCGGCGGCGAGCAGCACGATGGCGCCGAGCACCCCGGCGAGCGGCGTGAGCCAGCGGTAGTCGCCGCCCACGAGCCCGCGTGCGGCGTGCGCCACCGCGAGGCCGAGCAGCGCGATCGGCCCCGCCAGCGACGTGGCCGTGCCGGCGAGCACGATGACGGCGACTGCGGTGACGACCCGGGTGGTGCCGAGCCGCACGCCGAGGCCGCGGGCGACGTCGTCGCCGAGGGCGAGCAGGTTGAGCCGGCCCGCGAGCCAGGCGGCCAGCGTGAGCCCGACGACGAGGAACGGCCAGAGCACGGCGGCCGTCTCGATGCCACGCGCCGAGAGCGACCCGACGGACCAGAACCGGAACTGCGACAGCGTGCCCTCGTCGCTGATGAGGATCAGCGTGATGAGCGGCGTGGTCGCGGCGGTGAGGGCGGCCCCGTGAGCGCGAGCTTCGCGGGGGTCGCCCCCGCGCCGCCCGTCGATCCGATCGCGAACACGACCGCCGCGGCGAGCGCGGCGCCACCGAACGCGAACCAGATGAAGCCGAACGGCGACGCCACCCCGAGGAAGGCGATCGCGGCGACGACCGCGAGCGAGGCGCCGGAATTGATGCCGAGCAGGCCCGGGTCGGCGAGCGGGTTGCGGGTGGCGCCCTGGAGCAGGGCGGCCACGACGCCGAGTGCGAGCCCTGCCATGATCCCGATGACCGCACGCGGGAGCCGGAGGTCTCGCACGACGACCTGGTCGGGGTCGCCTGCGACGGGTGCGGTGAATGCGTCGATGACGACGTCGAAGGGCACCTGCCGTGTGCCCACGGCCAGGCTCGCGACGGCGACGAGCACGAGCAATGCGGTCGCGATCGCGAGGGCCGCAGCGGGTGCGAGCCGGCGAGGGCCGCGCCGGGCGGGCGGGCCGGGCGGGTGCGTCACCGTGGCGGCGCGCGTCATCCGGTCGTTCACCCCGACTCAGTCGAGCTCGGCACGACCCATGCGCCAGTAGCCCATGAAGGCCACCTGGCGGCGGTCGAGCCCGGCCTCGCGCACCAGGAAGCGACGCAGGGTCGTGATCGCGGATGCCTCGCCGGCGAGCCAGGCGTAGCAGTCGCCGTCGAGGCTGTGCCCCTCGGGGACATCCCACAGGGGCGTGTCGGGCAGGTCGGCCTGCTCTGCGGCGGCGAGCGCGGCAGCGGCTTCATCGGCGGCGGCCGTGCGCTCGAGACCGCGGGCGGCGAGGTGGCGCACCACCCAGTCCCGCACCGCGGGCACGAGGAGGTCGCCGTGCGCGCAGTCGGCGTCCTCGCGAGCGAGCCAGCGCACGTCGACGCCGGCCGGAGCGCGCGACCTCGAACCGGTCGCCGTGGGCGGGCACCTCGATGAGCGCGATGCCGTTCGCATCGGACGGGAGGGACTCGAGGATCGAGGCGATGGCGGGCGCGGCGGTCTCGTCGCCTGCAAGCAGAAGGGTCTCCACCTCGCCGGGCCGCCAGTCGATGCCGACCTCGCGCCCGGCGCTCAGTTCGTCGGGCCCGATGAGCACGATCTCGTCGCCGGGAGCCGCCGTCGCCGCCCAGGCGGACGCGGGGCCGCGGTCACCGTGGCCGACGAAGACGATGTCGACCTCCCGGCGTTCAGGGCGCACCGCGCGAACCGTGTAGGTGCGGAAGGGGTTTCGAAGCTCGCCGGGGAGCTCGCGCCACGCGCTGTACCAGTCGTCGCCCTCGGGGAAGGCGGCGAACCCGACCTCGGGGAGCGGCAGCACCACCTTCACCCGCTGGTCGAGGCCGGCGCTGCCGAACTCGCCGAGGTCGTCGCCCTCGAAGGTCACGCTCGTGAAGTGGGGCGTGAGTCGTTCGACCCGGGCCACCTGCACTCGGAAGCTGCGGTAGGCGGGGCGCTCGCGCTGGGCGGCTTCGGCGAGTGAGGTAAGCATTACCTAAGTCTTGCACACGTGAGTCGGGGCGCGAAGTGCGACCCCCTTCAAGGCGGTCGGACTGTCGCGCGCGATCACCACACCTGCGGATGCCGCTGACCACGACGCACCCGCCGCTCGAGTTGCGCGGCGAGCGCGAACAGCGCGGGTTCCCCGCCGGGGCGTCCGATGAGCTGCACGCCCATCGGCAGCCCGCCCTCCGTCTCCTCGACCGGAACGGTGATCGCGGGCAGCCCCGCCACGTTCACGAACGACGTGAACGGCGTGAACTGCACCTGCTGGGCGAAGTTGCGCTCGCCGTCCTCCTGGTCGTACCAGCCCACGGGCGGCGGCGTCAGCGCGAGCGCGGGCGTCAGCACCGCGTCGAACGGCGCGAACCGGCGGATGACGCGCTCCTCGAAGCCGGCGAGCCAGGCCAGCGCCTCGGCGAGCTGTCGCGCCGAGACCCCACGGCCGCGCAGGAGCAGCCATCGGGTGAGCGGCTCGAGCAGCGCCTCGGCCTCGCCGTCGACCGGGATCGTGGCAGCGCCCGCCTGCCAGATCGTGCGGAAGGCGCCGGGATACCCCGGCTCCGGCGAGGGCGCCATCGCCTCCATGCCGTGGCCGAGTCCGTCGAAGATCGTGATCGCCCGGTCGAGCGCGGAGCGCGCCTCCTCGCCCACCCGGATCTCGTACGCCTCGTCCCATGGCGAATCGGTCATCACACCGAGCTGGAACCGCCCCTCGCCGCGGATCGCGGCGCCCAGGTACGGACCGTCGTCGCCCGGCGCCCGCACCGCGAACCGATGCCCGGCGGGGTAGCCGCCGGGCGCGATCAGACCGTCGAGCAGCAGCGCCGCGTCGGCCACGGTGCGAGCGATGGGTCCCGCCACACCGAGCCCCGCGAGGCTCGCAAGGCCGGATCCCGCCGGCACGCGCCCGCGGGACGGCTTCAGGCCCACGAGTCCGCACGCAGCGGCGGGGATGCGGATGGAGCCGCCGCCGTCGGTGCCCGGCGCGAAGGGGAGCATTCCGGATGCCACGGCCGCCGCCGCCCCACCGCTCGATCCGCCCGCCCCGAGCGCCGGGTTCCACGGGTTCCGCGTCGGCGGACCCGCGAGCCCCTCCGTGTAGGACGGCAGCCCGAACTCGGGCGTCGCGCTCTTGCCGAGGCTCACGGCGCCGGCGGCATCGACCGCCAGCACGAGCTCGTCGGAGTCATCCGGAACGAAGTCGGTGAAGGCGCGCGAGCCGAACCGCGCCGGAACCCCGGCACGGCGATGCAGGTCCTTGTCCGCGACCGGCAGGCCCCAGAGCGGCGCTGCGGTCGGCACGTGCTCCTCGACGTGGCGAGCCCGGGCGAGCGCTGCCGCGGGCGTCACGGTCGCGAACGCGCCGATCGCGCCGTCGAGCCGCTCGATGCGGTCGAGGTAGTGCTGCGCGAGCTCGACGGGCGAGATCCTGCGCCGCTGCAGCAGCTGATGGAGTTCCAGGGCCGTGTACTCGTGCAGCTCGGTCACCCTCCGAGCCTACGGCCGGAGCCCACGGCCGCCGTGCGCGGCATCCGTTCCCTACTTGAGCGACTTCTGCAGCAGTATCGTGCCGAGCCAGCGGTTGAACTTGAACCCGACCCTGCCCATGCGGCCGATCTCCGTGAAGCCGAACTTCTCGTGCAGGGCGATGGACGCTTCGGCGCCCTGGTCGGCGATGACCGCGATCATCTCCTTCAGGCCGGCAGCCTTCGAACGCTCGATGAGCTCGGCCAGGAGCGCCCGCCCGAGCCCCTTGCCGGCTGCTGCGGGTCCCAGGTAGATCGAGTTCTCGACGGTGAACCGGTACGCACGCTTCTGCTTCCACGGCGCCACGAGCGCGTACCCGAGGAGTTGCCCGGCGGGCGACTCGGCCACGAGGAACGGCAGGCCGAGCTTGTGCAGGTAGGCGAACTTCGCCTTCCACTCGCGGAGCGTCATCGCGTCCTCGTCGAACGTGACGGTGGAGTTGGCGACGTAGTAGTTGTAGATCTCGCGCACGGCCGGCAGGTCGGCCGTGCGTGCGTCGCGGATCGCGTACTCGAAGGGCGCTTCCGGAGGCTCCACCTTTCGCAGGTGCAGGGGCAGCACACGACGCTCCTGGTATTCCTCCTCGAGCATGGTCTCAGGGTACCTCGCCGGCGAGCCGGCCCGGACGCCGCAGCGTCACGCGGGCAGGCTCCAGTCGACCGGCTCGCCGCCCTGCGCCTGGAGCAGCGCGTTGGCGCGGCTGAACGGCCGCGACCCGAAGAAGCCACGGCCGGCCGAGAGAGGACTCGGATGCACCGACTCGATCACGGGCGTGTCGCCGAGGAGCGGCCGCATGCCCTGCGCGTCGCGGCCCCAGAGGATCGCCACGAGCGGCCGGCCGCGGGCGACGAGCGCGCGGATCGCATGGTCGGTGACGTCCTCCCAGCCCTTGCCGCGGTGCGACGCGGGCGCCCCGGGGCGCACCGTGAGCACCCGGTTCAGCAGCATCACGCCGCTCCGGCTCCACGGCGTGAGGTCGCCGTGCGCGGGCGTCGGAACGCCGAGGTCGTCGGTCGAGCTCCCGGTAGATGTTCGCGAGGCTCCGCGGCACCGGCCGCACATGCGGATCCACGGCGAACGAGAGCCCGATCGGATGTCCCGGAGTCGGGTAGGGGTCCTGACCGACGATGAGCACCCGCACGTCGTCGAGCGGTGCGCCGAACGCTCGCAGCACCCGGTCGCCGTTCGGGAGGTAGCCGCGGCCGGCCGCTGTCTCGGCGCGCAGGAAGTCGCCGAGCTCGGCGATCCGGGGAGCGACCGGCGCGAGCGCGCGCGCCCATCCGGGATCGACGAGCCCGTCGGAGGCGAGCGCGTCGAGCGACTTCGCCACCTCAGGCGCCGATCGTCGACACGAGCACGCCCTGCTCGGCGGGCAGCACCCGCCACACGCTCCCCCGGCCGGCGACCCGAAGCCCGCCTTCGCCCACGATGAGTGCTGTGTGCTCGTCGATGCCCAGTCCGCCCTCGACGAGCCCCGCCTCCACGGCCGCGATGAGGCGCGACAGGGTCCCCCACTGCGCGGCGTGCACGTCGATCGCCACGTCGACGAGGCCGATCCCCGGCGCGACGGTGACCTCGTCGAGGTCCTCGGCGGCCTCCTCGGGCGCGACGGCGACGCCGCCGATCCGCCAGCCCCCGATGAGCGCCCGCTCCGCCGCGACCGCCGCTCCGGCCGAGAAGCCGGCGTACGGCACGCCCGCCGCCACCTGGCGGCGGAGCTCGTCGAAGTGCGGTTCGAGCAACTCGCGGTAAGCCGGCGTCAGGCCGCCGCCGACGAGGATGCCGTCGACGCCGGCGAATGCCGAGCCCGGCACCGGTCCGGCCAAGTCGACCGTGGTCATCACGGGCTCGAACGCTCCTGCCGGGACGGCCGCGGCGACGAGTCGCTCCGCGTGATCCAGCCCGTCGCCGTTCCGCACCGCGACGACCGCGATGCGCGGAGCCTCGCGGCCGGCCGCGTCGGCACGCGCTTGCGCCTCCCCGAGGAAGGCGGCGAAGACGTCGCCGTCGGGTTCGTCGAGCCAACCGCCGCCCACGAGGTGCACGCTCACGCTGCAGCCTCGGCGAGCTCGACGGGCGGTAGGGCCGACCACGGGAAGACGATCCAGTCGTCGGTGCGACGGTAGTCGAAGTCGGGCTCGAGCACCGTGTGCGACTTCGTGTAGAGGGTGGCGGTGCGCACCTCCGCCCCCTCGTCGTTGATGAGCGCCACGACCTTGGCGAGCGTGCGTCCGGAGTCGGACACGTCGTCGACGAGCAGCACTCGCTTGCCGCCCAGCGCGGGCGCGTCGAGCATCGGCGGATGCAGCACCGGCTCGGGCAGGCGCTCGTCGATGCCCGAGTAGAACTCCACGTTGATCGAGCCGCAGGCCTTGGTGCCGAGCGCGTATGAGATCGCTCCCGCGAGCAGCAGTCCGCCCCGCGCGATGGCGATCACGACGTCGGGCCGGAAGCCCGACCGCAGCACGTCGCCCGCGAGCGTCCGCGCGGCGTCTCCGAACTCGTCCCAGGTCAGGATCTCCCGGCGGATCCCGTCGACGCCCGTCGCGGCGTCGTTCGCATCGAAACTCATCCTCACAGGGTAGCCGCCGCTCCGAGGTCGGGCCGCGGCATCCGCTCACATGGAGCCGTCGGCCGGCGGCTCCTCGCCGCGCTGCGCTCGCGTCCTGGCGACCCGCTCGTTGATCACCGAGATGATGGTGGCCGACGTGGTGCCGACGATCGCGACGCCGCCGGCCATGAGGAAGACCGCGTAGAAGCGACCCAACGTGGTGACCGGATACGTGTCGCCGTAGCCGACCGTCGCGACCGTGACGATCGCCCACCACATCGCATTTCCGAAGGTCGTGATCGTCGCGCCGGGCGCGTCGCGCTCCACGTCGAGCGTGGCGAGCGCAATGAAGTAGACGAAGACGATGGCGTAGCTCGCGGCGTAGATGACGATGTTCGCCCGTACGGCCGAGGGGGCGCGACGCCGCAGGTACGGCACCTCATGGAGCAGCGTGAGCACGCGGAACGCCCGGAAGATCGGCACGATCGCCGAGAGCACGTCGACAGGATGCGTCCAGACGAACTCCCACCTCCGGCCCCGCGGCGTGAGCGAGATCCGCACCACGATGTCGACCGTGAACACGATCCACGTGAGGACGAGGATGACGATGATGGCCGTGTCGAGGGCCTGCGGCGCGTCGGGCACGAGCACCATCACCGAGTAGGCGGCGATGAAGACGATCCCGAGCGCGACCAGCGACCCGGCGGTGAGATGCTCCCATCGCTCACGCGCCGGCGATCCCGTGGGCTGCGCCGCCGCCGGCTCCCTCGGTTCCGACATCAGTCGCCATCCGCGCGAACGGTGAGCGGGCCCCGTGCGAGCCGATACGGCGCCGCCTGCGCGACCGGCTTCACGACGATGAGGTCGAGGTCGACGTGTCGCGGCTTCAGCACCGCGTCGGCGATGACCGCGGCGATGTCCTCGGCGACGAGCGGCTCGGGCACGTCGTCGTAGACGGCATCGGCGCGGGCGCGGTCGCCGCCGAATCGCACGAGCGAGAACTCCTCGGTCTTGACCAATCCGGGCGCGACCTCGATGACGCGCAGCGGCTCGCCGTTCAACTCGAGCCGCAGCACCTCGGTGAGCGCCCGCGCCGCGAACTTCGCGGCGTTGTACCCGCCGCCGCCGGCGTATGCGACGTGGCCGGCGATCGACGTGACGTTCACGATGTCGGCGACGCCGCGCTCCACGGCACCGTGTCGCAGGAGCGGCAGCAGCGCGCTCGTGACCCGCTTCAGCCCGAGCACGTTGATCTCGAACATCCACCTCCAGTCGTCGATCGACGACGCCTCGATCGAATCGAGTCCCTTCGCCCCGCCCGCGTCGTTGACGAGCGCGTGAATCGGGCCGGTCGCGGCGAGATGGTCACGGAGGGCGTCGACGTCGCCCTGCTTCGTGAGATCGGCGACGAAGACGGATGCTCCCGTGTCCTCCGCGAGCGCCGCCAGACGCTCCTCGCGGCGGGCCACGCCCACGACCTCCCACCCTGCGGCGCGAAGGGCGCGCACGGTGGCCTCGCCGATCCCCGAACTCGCACCCGTCACCACCGCACGCAGGACTGCCATGTCGCCCATTCTGCCGCGCGAGGAGGGATGCGGCGAGCGGCGAGCCGCGGCATCCGCGGACCGGTGCGGTTGAATGGAACGATGCACTCGATGCCGCAGGCGACGGCCGCGACCAGGCGCAGGCGCGTTCCCCTCTGGGACAACGCACGATGGATCGCGATCACCCTGGTGGTCGTGGGGCACGGGATCCTGCCGCTCATCGCCGAGGACGACGCCGCGTACAGCGTCTACCTGTTCATCTACTCGTTCCACGTGGCCGTGTTCGTGACGTTGAGCGGCTACTTCGCGAAGTCGGGTGCACCGAGCGGCCGGGCGCTGCGGCAGGTCCTCACGGACATCGTCTTCCCGTACCTCATCTTCGAGACCATCTGGACGGTCGTGCAGTGGGCGCTCGGCGGCGAGTTCGTGCTCGACTTCACGACTCCTTCCTGGACACTCTGGTTCCTCATCGCGCTCGCGGTGTGGCGCATCGCGCTCCCCTACCTCGTCATGCTGCGATTCCCCCTCCTCATCGCGATCGCGATCTCGATCGGCGCCGGCTACACCGAGACGATCGACTCCACGCTCGCGCTGTCGCGCGCGTTCGGGATGCTTCCCTTCTTCGTGTTCGGCTGGAAGCTCAGGCAGCGGCAGCTCACCAGCCGTTGGCTCGCGCTGCCCGCCCGGGTGGTGTGGCGCTGGCGTGCGGGCGCGATCGCCCTGTTCGCCGCGGTGCTCGTCGCGATGCCGACCGCGATCGAGACGTGGCGCGACCTGGGCCTGCGGCGCTTCATGCTCTACGACGAGGCGTACGTGGCGATGGGCCACGACGATCCCTGGTCGGGCGCCGTCCGACTGGTGCTGCTCCTGTCGGCGATGCTCCTCGCCGTGGCGTTCCTCGTGCTCATGCCGCGGGGGGCGCACTGGTTCACGCCGTTCGGCGCCGCGACCATGTACGTCTACCTGCTGCACACCTTCGTGCTCTTCCCGTTCCGCGAGACCGGCGTCCTCGAAGGCGAGCAACCCTTCTGGGTGCTGCCGGCCATGATCGTGTTCTGCATCGCGATCTCGGCGGTGCTTTCGCTGAAGCCCGTGCGCCGGGCGTTCCGACCGCTCGTCGAGCCGCGCGCATCGTGGCTGTTCGTCGGAGGCGGTCATCCGGCGTTACGCCGTGTGTCGGCATCCGTTGCCGGACGTGGGGGCCGGCCGTAACGTGACTCGCGGTTGCGGCCGGCCCGCACATCCGACCGAGAAGGAGACCACCATGAGCGAGCATGCCGACGACTGGCGCTTCGAGACCAAGCAGGTGCATTCGGGCGCCGCGCCCGACCCGGTGACCAACGCCCGGGCCACCCCGATCTACCAGACCACGTCCTACGTCTTCAACAGCGCGCAGCACGCGCAGAACCTCTTCGCGCTCGCCGAGTTCGGCAACATCTACACGCGCATCATGAACCCGACCCAGGCGGTCGTCGAGGAACGCGTGGCCGCGCTCGAGGGCGGCACGGGGGCTCTGCTCGTGGCATCCGGCCAGGCCGCCGAGACCTTCGCCGTGCTGAACATCGCGCAGGCGGGCGACCACATCGTCTCGTCGTCCTCGATCTACGGCGGAACGTACAACCTCTTCAAGTACACGCTCGCGAAGCTCGGCATCGAGACCACCTTCGTCGAGAACCAGGACGACGCCGACGAGTGGCGCCGTGCGGTTCGCCCCAACACCAAGCTGTTCTTCGCCGAGACCATCGGCAACCCGAAGATCAACATCCTCGACATCGAGCTGGTCGCGGGCGTCGCGCACGAGTCGGGCGTCCCGCTCATCGTCGACAACACGATCGCGACCCCGTACCTCATCCGCCCGTTCGAGCACGGCGCCGACATCGTGATCCACTCGGCGACCAAGTTCCTCGGCGGCCACGGCACGGTCATCGGCGGCGTCATCGTCGACGGCGGCCGGTTCGAGTGGTCGAAGAACGTCGAGAGGTTCCCCGGGCTCACGGAGCCCGACCCGTCCTACCACGGCGCGAGCTACACGGCCGCGGTGGGCGACGCGCTCGCGTTCGTCATCAAGGCGCGCGTGCAGCTGCTGCGCGACCTCGGCTCCTCGATCGCGCCCGCGAGCGCATGGCAGCTCATCCAGGGCATCGAGACGCTCTCGCTGCGCGTCGAGCGGCACGTGCAGAACGCGCAGGAGATCGCGGAGTGGCTCGACGACCACCCCGACGTGGCGCACGTGAACTACTCGGGCCTGCCCTCGAGCCCCTGGTACGCGGCCGCGAACAAGTACGCGCCCAAGGGCGTCGGCGCGGTGCTCTCGTTCGAGCTCAAGGGCGGCATCGACGCCGGCCGCGCGCTCGTGGACAACCTGCACCTGTTCAGCCACCTCGCGAACATCGGCGATGTGCGCTCGCTCGTCATCCACCCCGCATCCACGACGCACTCGCAGCTCACGCCTGAGCAGCAGCTCACCACGGGCGTGACGCCGGGCCTCGTGCGCCTCTCGCTGGGCATCGAGAACGTCGACGACCTCAAGGCCGACCTCGAGGCGGGCCTTGCGGCCGCCCGCGTCGCCACGGAGGCGGCGCGCGTCTGACGTCGGGTCGCCGAATCACGGATGCCGCGGGGCCGCATGCGCTCGCGGCATCCGGCTGCCCAGGGCGTGCGCGTAACACACGCATGCCGATCACCGCGATTCGGGAGAATCGGAGCATGGACTGGCAGACGATCGCCGAGGCCGTGCCCGCGGGCATCGTGTCGGAGGCGCGCGCGCAGGCGCTGCAGGGCCGTGCTCCGGCGACAGGCGCCTGGCGCGACGGCGATGGTGTCGGCGACCGCCGGTTCGCCTCGATCGGCGACGTGTCGCTCGACTCCGGTGCGACGCTCCCGCGCGCCCGCATCGCGTACGAGACATGGGGCACGCTCTCCCTCGAACGCGACAACGCGGTGCTCGTGCTGCACGCGCTCACGGGCGACAGCCACGTCATCGGCCCCGCCGGGCCCGCGCATCCCAGCGCCGGCTGGTGGCCGGGCGTCGTCGGTCCCGGACTCGCGATCGACACCGACCGGTACTTCGTCGTCGCCCCCAACGTGCTCGGCGGATGCCAGGGATCCACCGGTCCCGCCTCCCTCGCGCCCGACGGCGTCGAGTGGGGTACCCGCTTCCCGTTCCTCACGATCCGCGACCAGGTGCGCGCGCAGCTCGCCTTCGCCCGTGCGATCGGCATCGACCGGTTCGCCGCCGTGGTCGGCGGCTCGATGGGCGCCATGCACGCGCTCGAGTGGGCGATCATGGCGCCCGACGCCGTGGAGCGCATCGCGGTGCTCGCCGCCCCCGCCGCGGCCACAGCCGACCAGGTGGCGTCGAACTCGGTGCAGATCGAGGCCATCCGCACGGACCCCGCCTTCCGCGGCGGCGACTACTACGACGCACCCGACGGCGAGGGACCGACTCGCGGCCTCGCGCTCGCGCGGCGCATGGCCATGCTGAACTACCGCACGGCGACGGAGCTCAACGCGCGCTTCGAGCGCAGCTGGCAGTCCGACCTCGACCCGCTCGGCGGAGGCGGCCGGTTCGCGGTGGAGTCGTACCTCGACTTCCACGGCAACAGGTTCACGCGCCGGTTCGATGCGAACAGCTACCTCGTGCTCACCGAGGCGATGAACTCGCACGACGTCGGCCGAGATCGCGGCGGGGTGCCTGCGGCGCTCGGCGGGATCCGGGCGAAGAGCCTCGTCCTCGGCATCGACAGCGACCGCTACTTCTCACTCGACGGACAGGTCGAGGTCGCCGCCGCACTCCGGTTCAGCGTGCACGGCGAGCGGCCGGTGCTCGTGCGTTCGGAGTACGGGCACGACGCCTTCCTCATCGAGCACGCGGTCGTCGGGGAAGCACTGCGCAGGCTGCTGGCCGCCTGACGGATACCGCGTTGCGTCGAGCGCTGCAAGGGCACGCGGCATCCGCGTAGTCTCGGCTACAGTTCGAGTGACGGCACCCGCGTGTCGGGGGGTGCCGACCTTGCGAGGGGGTGGCGTGAAGCGCATCCACAAGGAACGCGACCGGCTCCTGCGGCGACTGGCGCGCGTCGCCGGGCTCGTCGGCTCCGCGAGCGCATTCGCCTGCCTGCTGCCGCCCGGTGCGGCGTCTCCGGTTGAGCTCGCGCTCGGCGCGATCCTCAGCGTGCTGGTGGCGATGCTCGTCGTGCTGCACACCTCCCGCGGAGCAGTGCTGCCCGCGGTCGGCGTCGTCGCGGGCACGATCGCCTTCGTGATGCTGCTCGGCGGGGCATCCGTGCTGGACCCCGCGACCATCACTGCGATGGCCGCGGCCGGAGGGATCGCCTCGGCATCGGTCGCGTTGCCGCTCGTGGTCCGTCGGTACGGCCGCCGACTGGTGGCGGCCCTCCTCGCCGCGGTGCTCGTCAGCACCTGGATCGTCGCGTCGTGGGGTCACGACATGCGCGCGGTGGCCATCGTCACCGCAGTCGGCTGGGCCGTGTGCGCGGTCCTCGGAGTATGGATGGATCGTGCGATCGCGCACGCGGCGGAACGGATCGACGAGGTCGGGCGGGCGCACGAAGCCGAACGACTGGCGAGCGAACTCGAGGCGCAGCAACGGCAGGATGCCCGGGTGCTGCATGACACGGTGCTCGCGACACTGTCGCTGCTCGCCCACTCGGGTGTCGGCGTCGGGCCCAGCGCGCTGCGCCAGCAGGCGGGCGACGATGCCCGGCTGCTGCGGCAACTGCGACTCGGTGCGCCACTCGACGCCGGCTCGACCGCGATCTTCTCGCCCGAGTCCGACGACGACGACGCGTTGAGCACGACCTTCGAGTCGGTGCGGCAGCGCTTCTCGCGCATGGGCCTCGACGTGAACTGGCACGGCGCCGGACAGCTGGCGCTTCCGCGGGAGACCCTCGACGCGCTGCTCGGCGCGCTTGGCGAGTGCCTCGAGAACGTCCGCCGCCACGCCGGGGTGAGCCAGGCCGACGTCACCGTGACCCACGACGACCGCACGGTCCGGGCCATGGTCACCGACTCCGGCCGCGGATTCGAGCCCGATGCAGTCGACGGCGCGCGACTCGGCTACGCGGAATCGGTCGTCGGTCGGCTGCACACGGTGGGCGGCCGGGCACGTGTCTTCTCGTCACCCGGGTCGGGGACCACTGTCATGCTCGAGGTGCCGAAGCCATGAGCGGGCGCTTGTACGATGTCACCTCCGGCCGGGACGACGGCTTCCGGCGTCCGTCGCGCTCGGCCCGCGCCGCGCACGCGGGGGACGTGCGCGACAGCCACGGCGGCCGGCGGCTCGCCACGGGCGTCACGATCGCCGCAGGCCTCATCATCCTCGCCCACCTCCTGCACGCCGTCGCGCTCGCCCCGTACTTCCTGTTGCCCGGCCCAGGCCCATGGGCGGCGTGGATCGCGCTCGGCGTCATCGTGGGCGTGGGCGTGATCGCCCGGATCGTGTCCCGCCAGCTCCCCGACTGGTTGTACGTCGTCCTCCTCGTCGGGCTCGTCGTGCCGGTGTGGCTGGACGTCACGGCGACCGCAGGGCTCCTCCACCTGGGCGTGACTCCCACCGCCGCGGCAGCGGCGGGCGCCGTGCTCATGCCGGTCGCGGCGATTCGCGGCGCCAGGGTGCCCGTCGCTGCGGCCGCGTCCATCGCGACCGTGCTCGCAGTCGAGGCCCTGCTGCAGGTGGGCTCGGCCGGGGCGTACGTGGTGCCGGGACTCGCCGTCGCCGCCTCGGCGGTCTTCCCGATCCTCCTGGTATCCCATGCCCTGTGGGGCTTCCGTCGTCTCGTCGGGCGCGAACTCGACCTCTCCCTCGTGCAGAGCACGGTCGGCACGTCACGATCCGCCGTGGGCATGCGCGCCTCCGAGGAACTCGCCCGGCTGGACTTCGACGCCGAGACCCTGCTCGACGACGTCGGCTCGGGCCGCATCGGGATCCCGCTGCCGCCCGCTGCGGCGGAGCGGGCGGGCTCGCTCGCCGCCAGGCTTCGCGTGCGCCTGATCGAGGGTCGCACCGACACGTGGCTCCGCCACGCCGTCACCGAGTCCGCCTACCTCAGCGAACGGGTCGACGGTCGACGACCCGGCCGGCTCGGCGGGACTGCTCTCCCAGGCGCAGCGCGACGGGCTGCTGCTCGCGCTCTGGCTCCTCGCGGCCGATCATCCGAAGGGCGCGGGGCAGCCCCTACGAGTGCAGGTGACGTGCCACGAGATCTCCGAGGACGCGGCCGCGGATCCGTCGTTCGACATGTCGATGGACGTGTCCGGCATTTCGCGACGCCGTGTGGACCCCGGAACATGGGACGCTTTCGATAGTGTCGGAGATCACGACGTGGTGACGGGTGCCGATGGCTTCCGCGTCGAAGTCACCTGCCGGGTGCCGCCGACCACGCACGCAGGCAGCCCACCGGCCAGGGGAGCCGCCAGACGAGGGGAACGCTGAATGGCTGAGACCGACCAACCGATCCGGCTCGCGATCGTCGACGACCATCGCATGCTGCTCGGCGCGCTCTCCGAGTGGCTCCGCGGCGCGGCATCCGACATCGAGCTCGTGGCCGCCGTGCCGTCGTGGTCGGAACTGCTCGCCAGCCCCGAGTTCCCGGTCGACGTCGTGCTCCTCGACCTGGACCTGCGCGACAACATCCCCATCTCACTCAAGCTGTCGATGCTGAAGTCGGCCGGCGTGCAGACGATGCTCATGAGCACCTATTCCGAACCGGCCATGGTGCGCGAGGCGCTGGGCTCCGGAGCGCTGGGCTATCTCGTGAAGTCCGAGCCCGTCGAGAACATCATCGAGGCCATCCGGGCTGCCCGCACGGGCGGGTCCTACCTCACGCCCGAACTCGAGGTCGCGCTGGCCGACGAGGGCGCTGTGCCGAAGCTCTCGGCACAGGAGCGGCGCGTGATGGCGCTCTACGGGGCCGGGCAGCCCGTGAAAGCGGTGGCGTTCCAGCTCGGCATCTCCGAGGAGACGGCGAAGAGCTACCTCAAGCGCATCCGGGAGAAGTACCGCGTCGCCGGTTACGACGTCGGCACCAAGGTCGCCCTCCGCAAGCGCGCGATCGTCGACGGGATCCTGCTCCAGTCCGACTGACGGGTGCCGGCCATCCCCGCGGATGCCACGACTCGCCAGCCCCGATCGCACTCATCGCGTACGGCACCGCCGCACCGCGCCGCCGGCTAGAGGTCGCCCGAATCCGACCGTTCCAGCGCCGCCTCCAGCCGTTCGACCTTCGCGTCGAGCTCACCGACACGCCCCGGGCGGATATCCGCCTTCAGGACCAGCGACACGCGTGGTCCGTACTCCGCGACCGCTTCGGTGGCGCGGCGGATCACGTCGAAGACTTCGTCCCACTCGCCCTCGATCGTCGTGAACATCGAGTCGGTGCGGTTGGGGAGTCCCGACTCCCGGACGACCCGGACGGCGGCGGCGACCGCGTCATGGACGGATCCCTCAGGGCCCTCGGACCCGCTCGGCGCCAGTGAGAATGCGACCAGCATGGTTCCTCCAAGGATGCTTCAGGCGGCCGGCTCGGGACTGCGCCGATCCCAGCTGCCTCCAGCCTGCCACAGCGCACGGATGCTCCACACGAGGAGCGCGACGAGCAGCGCGACCTTCCCGGTGAGCACGAGCACGAACGCCGGATGGGCCGCGAGCAGCGACCCGTACCAGTACGGGAAGATGACCTGCGTGAGCGCTGCGACACCTGCGGCGAGGACGGCGGGCACGAGGAACCGCCGCGGCCGAAGCACGAGCCCGAGCACGACGGGTGCCGCGAGCCAGGTGACGAATTGCGGCGAGCCGACCTTGTTGGCGAGCATCAGCACCACGACGAACGCGAGGGCGAGCGGCGGCAGGATCAGCCCGAACGCGGCGTCGCCGCGCGCGGCCCGGATGCCGAGCAGCACCACGATCAGCACGCCCACGGCCATCAACGGCGTCGTGGCGGCGGCCGCGACATCCGCCCCGGGTCCTTCGATCTGGAACGTGAGCATGTCGTTGTCGAACACGATCCCGACGTCGGCTCCACGCACGATCTGCCAGAGCCAGACGACCGCGAGGGGTGCCTCGACCTGAAGGCCGCGATCCGCCTGCTCGGCGACGAAGCCGACGGCGTTCAGTCCCGATCCGGCGAGGAGGCTGACGCCGAGGATCCCGATGCTGAGCGACACGGCGACGGTGACCACATCCCATCGCTTCCGCGATGCGATCACGAGGGCCGCGAGGAGCGCCGCCGGCCACACCTTGACCCACGCGGCGATCGTGAGCAGCGCCGCCGCCACCCGAGGGCGTCCGGCGGCCCAGAGCAGGCCGGTGATCGCGAGCGGCACCGTGACCGCGTCGATACGACCGAGCGCGATGGGCCCGAGCAACGCGAGGAAGCCCAGCCACCACCACGCCGCGATGCGCCGAGTTCGGGAGACGCTCGCCGTGCCGATGAGGATCGCGAATGCCGCGGCATCCAGGAGCGTGACGAGCGCCAGCCACGTCTCGCCGTACCACTCGGGTCCGAACGCCATCGCAACGGTCATCGGCGCGAACGCCAGGATCGGATAGACCCACGGAGCATCGATGCCCATCCGGACGATGCCGTCGGCAGCGAGCTCGGTCCAGTTGCGGTACACCGCGGTGACGTCGTAGAGCGGTTGGTTCTGGCCCACGAAGTTCAGCACGATGAGCAGCGCGTGCACGAGCGCGAACGCGAGCCACAGGGCGGCGCGCCCGCCGACGAACCGGCGGAACCTGCTACGGCGCACGAATGCCGCCTGCACCTGCCCGACCGTCATGGCGACGAGCCTAGCCGAGCGTCGCACGTGGCCCCCGCACACTCGAGCTCTTCGAGCGGATGCCGCCAGTCTCGTGAGCCGCGCTCGCGCTGC
Source organism: uncultured Actinomycetota bacterium (assembly GCA_963764435.1). GTDB lineage: Bacteria > Actinomycetota > Actinomycetes > Actinomycetales > Microbacteriaceae > Agromyces. The sequence continues at coordinate 1,281,427 of CAVXSL010000001.1, forward strand.
CGAGCTCAGCCGGCGAGCAGCGAGCCGACCACCCCCGGCACGGCCGCGGCGATGTCGAGGGCCGTCACGGGTCCGCCTCCGGCCTCGGAGCTCGCGCGGCGCGCAGCCTCGCCCTGCACCCACGCGGCGGTCGCGCCGAGTTCGGCGAGCGCCCTGCCGTTGCCGGAGAGCCGGTCGGCGTGGGTGGCGACGAGCGCGCCGAGGATTCCACCGAGCACGTCGCCGCTGCCGGCCGTCGCCAGCCAGTGGGTCGGGGCCGTCACCGTGTACCTGCCCCCGTCGGGATCGCACACGTGGGTGATCGCGCCCTTCAGCAGCACGGTGACCGAGAGCTCGGCCGCGGCACGCAAGGCCCACTCGCCGGGTGCGGTCCGCACCTCGTCCACGCCGACGGCGACGTCGTGGGCCGTCAGCAGCCGCGCGAGCTCCCGTGCATGCGGCGTGATGACGACCGGCCCGGTGTGAGATCCGACGAGGTCGAGCGCGCCGGCGTCGACCACCGCGGGGACGCCCGCGCCGAGCGCCTGCCCGAGGTCGCCCATCAGCACGAACGACCGGCGTTCCTGGTCGATGCCCGAGCCGATGAGCCACGCCTGTACGCGGCCGGTGACCGTGACCGCCTCCGGCCGCCTGGCGAGCACCATCCGCCGCGCTGCCCGCGGTCCGACATAGCGCACCATCCCGAGGCCGGTCCGGTAGGCGGCCTCCACCCCGAGCACGGCCGCACCCGGGTACTCCTGCGAGCCCGTGACGATCCCGAGCACGCCGCGGGAGTACTTGTCATCGTCGGACGTGGGTGCGGCGATCCACTGGGCCGCGTCGTCCTCGGCCCACTCCTGCCACCCCGTCGTCATGGTCCAACGATAGGTTGGGGTGGATGCCTCCGACAGCCCCCGCTCCCATCAGCCTCGCTCCCCGTGTCGTCGTGTTCGACTACGGGGAGGTCATCTCGCGGGAGCCCACCGACGCCGACCGAGCGCACCTCGTCGCGCGTGCCGGCGTGGCGCCCGAGCCCTTCTGGGCCGCCTACTGGGCTCATCGCGAGCCCCTCGACCAGGGCACGGCGTCGATCGCCGACTACTGGCTCGCGATCGCGAACGACCTCGGCGTCACATGGGATCCGGTCGACGTGCACGAGCTGTGGGCGATCGACCATCGCGGATGGCTCAGCGTCGACCCCGGCACGCTGCGTGTGCTGCACGCCCTCGCCGAGGGCGGCACGCGGCTCGCCCTGCTCTCCAATGCGGGCGCCGATTTCTCCGGCTGGCTGCGCTCGGGGTCGTTCTCGCGGCTGTTCGAGCGCGTGTTCGTGAGCGGCGAGCTCGGTCTCGTGAAGCCCAACGCGGATGTCTACGAACACGTCATCGGCGAGCTCGGCATCACTCCCGCCGAGTTCCTCTTCGTCGACAACAAGTCCGAGAACGTCGAGGGCGCGAAGGCCGTCGGCGGCGACGGCCATGTGTTCACGGATGCCGCGTCGCTCGAGGCGTGGTTGCGGCGCCTCGCCGCGAACCAGGGCTGACGGTCGGGAGTCAGCCCATCCCCGACGCGGTCGCGCGCATCTTCTCCACCATCTCCCTCATCGCAGGGGACACCTGGGTGATCGCGATGATGTTGCCCTCACTGTCCGAGAACCATGCTCCGCGAGAGTCGCCGAGCTCCGCGACCCCGTCGACCGTCTTCAGGCCGGGCATGTCGTATTCGTGGAACATGACGCCGTGGGTGCGGAGGTGGGTCATGTCGCGGTCGAGGTCGTCGGTGACGAGGCCGAGCGCCGTGTTCTTCGCCGTGCCGGCGAAGTCGGTGCGGTAGACCATCAGCGCGATGCCGCCGACGTCGAAGAATTCGGCCTCGCCCTCGGGGTCCGAGTACACGGGATCGCGGTCCAGCACGTCATGCCACCACTGCTTCGCGCGTGCGAGGTCCGAAGCCGGGAGCACAGCCGTCGCCATGAGCTTTTCAAGCATGATGTTTCCTCACTTTTCTCGAGTCGGCGCCAGTCTACGCGCGCCGCGCGGCGGCGCCTCACCCGATTCGGGTCACGTGCCACGTCCTCCGTGTCGCGTCTTCCCCCGCCGACGGGCTCCTCGATGATGTCCTCGAGTCGAGCGTGCCGGATGCCCCGATCAGGTGCGGCGTTCGCCGATCGCGATGATGTTGCCCTCACTGTCGTTGAACCAGGCGCTGCGCAAACCCTGGTAGTCGGCGACGCCGTCGACGGTCGTGAGGCCAGGCAGGTCGTAGTCGTTGAAGGTGACCCCGCGTTCGCGGAGCACCGCCATGTCGCCGTCGAAGTCGTCGGTGTCGATGCCGAAGGCCGTATTCTGCGCGGTGCCCGCGAACTGCGTCTCGTAGACGACGAACTGGATGCCGCCGAACCGGTACCTCACTCCGCCCTCGTCGATCATGTCGGGGTCGATCTCGAAGACGTCCTTCCACCACTGCACCGCACGTCCGAGATCGAACGCGGGGAGGACACCATACGACTGCACTGACTCGAACATGAATCTGCCTCACCTTCGCTGACGCGGCGCAGTCTACGCCCGCGCCCGAGAACCCACACGCCCCCGTCCGGGCGTCGCTCAGCCGCGACGGGTCGCGTCCTGCACCTCGCCGACGAGCTCCTCGATGATGTCCTCGAGGAAGATGACGCCGGTCGTGGTGCCCTCTTCGTCGAACGTTCGGGCGACGTGCGTGCCGAGGCGGCGCATCGTCGCGAGGGCGTCCTCCAGGTCGGTGCCGTCGTAGATGGAGATGAGGCGGCGAATGCGCTTCGCCGGCAGGGGGTCGTCGAACTCGTCGTCATCGAGGTCGATGACGTCCTTCAGGTGGACGTACCCGTCCGGCTCGCCGTCCTCACCGAGGATGACATACCGCGAGAAGCCGTGACGCGCGACCGCGCGCTCCACGTCACCGGGCGTTGCGCTGGGCGGCAGGCTGACGAGGGCCGACATGGAGACGGCCACGTCCTTCACGCGCTTCGTGGTGAACTCGAACGCGGCGGTGAGCGTTCCGCTCGAATCGTCGAGCACGCCCTCCCGGCGCGACTGGTCGACGATGGTCTGCACTTCCTCGAGCGTGTACGTCGAGGTCGCCTCGGTCTTCGGCTGCACGCCGAACAGGCGCACCACCCCGTTCGCCGTGGCGTTCAGCGCCACGATCACCGGCCGGAAGATCCGCGCGAGGAAGACGAGCGGCGACGCAAGCAGCAGCACCGCGCGATCGGGCACCGAGAACGACAGGTTCTTCGGCACCATCTCGCCGAACACCACGTGCAGGTACGACACGAGCACCAGTGCGATGACGAACGCGACGGTCGACACCACCGACTCGGGCCAGCCCGTGAGCTGCAACGGCCCCTCGAGCAGGTGGTGGATCGCCGGCTCCGAGACGTTCAGGATGAGCAGCGAGCAGACCGTGATCCCGAGTTGGCTCATCGCGAGCATGAGGGTCGCGTGCTCCATCGCCCACAGTGCGGTCTTCGCGCGACGACTCCCCGCGTCGGCCAGGGGCTCGATCTGCGATCGGCGCGCGGAGATCACGGCGAACTCGGCGCCGACGAAGAAGGCGTTCGCGGCGAGCAGCACGAACAGCCAGGCGATCCCGACCCAATCGCTCACCGTTCCTCCCCCTCGGCACCGGCTTCGGCGTCGACACCGTCGTGGCTGGGTGCGGGCTTCGGCACGAACCGCAGCCGATCGATGCGGCGGCCGTCGAGCCGCTGCACGACGAGTGTGCCTTCTTCGATCTCGACCTCGTCGCCCACGACCGGCAGGCGCCCGAGCCCGGCCATCACGAAGCCGGCGACGGTCTCGTAGTCGCCGTTCTCCGGCACACGGATGCCGGTGCGCTCGAGCAGTTCGTCGGGTCGGAGGATCCCGGGGAAGGTCACCGCGTCGCCGTTGCGCACGATGCCGGCCCGGGTGCGGTCGTGCTCGTCGGCGACCTCGCCGACGAGTTCCTCCACGAGGTCCTCGAGCGTGGCGACCCCGGCGGTGCCCCCGTACTCGTCCACCACGACCGCCATCTGGAAGCCACGGCCTCGCAACTCGCCGAGCAGCACGTCGAGCTTGATGGTCTCCGGCACTCGAAGCGCCTCGGACTGCAGCGCGGACGCCGGGACCTCCGTTCGTCGCTCGCGAGGCACGGCCACCGCCTGCTTGACGTGCACGATGCCCACGATGTCGTCGAGGTTCTCGTCGTAGACCGGGAACCGGGAGTACCCCGTCCGCCTGGTGAGCTCGAGGACCGCCTCGGCGGGCTGGTGTCGCTGCAGGGCGGCCACGCGTGGACGGGGCGTCATGACATCGGATGCGTCGTGCTCGGCGAAGCGCAGGGTGCGCCCGAGCAGCGTGGCGGTGTCCTGCTCGAGCACGCCCGCGCTTGCGGACCGGCGCACGAGCGACGAGAGCTCCTCGGCGGAGCGGGCACCGGACAGCTCCTCCTTGGGTTCGATGCCGCCGGCCCGCAGTACGGCGTTGGCGCTGCCGTTGAGCATCGCGACAGCGGGTCGGAACAGCCAGGCGAACGCCGTCTCGAACGGCATGACCGCGACGGCGGTCTGTCGCGGAAGCGCGAGCGCGAAGTTCTTGGGCACCAGCTCGCCGAGGATCATCGACAGCAGCGTCGCGACGACGATCCCCGTCGTCGCGCCGATGGGCCTGATCATCGACGAGGGCATGCCGAGAGCGGTGAGCGGACCGGTGAGCAGCGAGCTGATGGCCGGCTCCATCGTGTAGCCGGTGAGCAGTGTCGTGAGCGTGATGCCGAGCTGCGCGCTCGACAGGTGCGTCGACGTGGTCTTCAGGGCCGCGATCGTGAGGCCGAGACCGGTCTCGCCCTTCGCGCGGCGCGCCTCGAGCTCCGCGCGATCGAGGTTGACGAGCGCGAACTCGCTCGCAACGAACAAGCCCGTGCCGAGCGTGAGGAGGAGTCCGATGCCGAAGAGGATCCAGTCAGGCATCCGCACCCCCCCGTTCGGTCACGGGCGAGGGTCTGTGGCCGGGCGTATTCGCAGAGGGAGGATCGTCCATCGTCCGGCCAGTATATCGGCGGTGTCCGGACGCCTGCGGAGCGGTGACGCGTACGAGCTGGGCCCTACCAGCTCACCGGCAGCGCCTTGCCCTCTTCATAACCGGCCGCCGATTGGATGCCCACGAGGGCCCGCTCGCGGAACTCCTCGATCGAGCGGGCACCCGCGTACGTGAACGAGCTGCGCACGCCCGCGGTGATCATGTCGAGGAGGTCCTCGATCGACGGCCGCAGCGGGTCGAGGTAGATCGACGACGACGAGATGCCCTCGGCGAAGAGCTCCTTCCGGGCGAGCTCGTACGGCGAGAGGCGATCGAAGCGCTCGCGCACCGCCTTCGTCGACGCCATGCCCCAGCTCTCCTTGAACAGCCGTCCGGCCGCGTCGCGCCGGAGCGAGCCGGGCGCCTCGATCGTCCCGGCGAACCACGATCCGATCATCACGGATGCCGCGCCCGCCGCGAGCGCGAGCGCGACGTCGCGCGGGTACCGCACGCCGCCGTCGGCCCAGACCTTCGCGCCGAGCTCGCGCGCCGCCTCGGCGGTCTCGAGCACGGCGGAGAACTGCGGTCGCCCGACCGCCGTCATCATGCGCGTGGTGCACATGGCGCCCGGGCCCACGCCGACCTTCAGCACGTCGGCGCCGGCCTCGACGAGGTCGGCGACCCCCTCGGCCGTCACGATGTTGCCCGCCACGATCGGAACCCCGAGCCCCAGGTCGCGCACGATGCCGACTGCGCGGACCATGCCCTCCTGGTGGCCGTGCGCGGTGTCGATCACGAGCATGTCCACGCCCGCGGCGACGAACGCCTTCGCCTTGGCCGCCACGTCGCCGTTGATGCCGATGGCCGCGGCCACGCGGAGCCGGCCGTCGACGTCGGTGTTCGGCTCGTAGATCGTGCTGCGCAGCGCACTGCGCCGGCTCAGCGTGCCGACCACTCGGCCGTGCTCCAGCACCGGTGCGAAGTCGAGGTTCGCGTCGACCATCAGGTCGAACGCCCGCCGCGGCGTGTCGACGTCGTCGGCGTCGAGGGAGGCGAGCCCGCCGTGCACGAGGTCGCCGAGGCGCGCGTCGGAAAGCGCGGTGGCCAGGCGTTCCGCCGCGATGCATCCGACGTACCGGCCCCGCGCGTCGTGCAGCACGATGCCGTGGCCGGGCACCGGCGGGAGCGACGCGAGCGCGTCGGCGACGGTGTCGTCGGGAGCGAAGTCGTGGGGCGTGTCGAACCTCGGCGACTGGGCCTTCACCCAGCGGATCGCGTCGTCGAGCTCCTGCAGGTGGAGGTCCTGCGGCAGGACCCCCAGGCCGCCGCGCCGGGCCAGCGTGGCCGCCAGCCTCGGACCGGTGATGGAGTTCATGTTCGCCGAGACGATCGGCACGGACGCCCCTGAGCCGTCGTCGGGGGCGAGCGAGACGTCGAGTCGGCTCGTCACGCCCGAACGGCTCGGAATGAGGAACACGTCGGAGTACGTGAGATCGTGACGGGGTGTCGTCCGGTAGAACTCCATGGGCCCCACGCTACCCGCCGCGACTGGGCGTCCGAGCCGTCGCGGGGGTTTAGGCTGGTCTGGGTGATCGGGCACGGAGTGCGTGACCGCACGCCGGTCGCCGACAGAGGAATCCAGCAATCAATGGAGAGAGTGGGCGAGAGGCTGTGTCGAGCCAATTGACCGGGTCGGGATCTCAGGAGACGACAGCGGGCGAATACGGGGCCAACGAATGGCTCGTCGACGAGATGTACGAGAAGTACCTCGCCGACCCTGATTCCGTCGACCGCACCTGGTGGCCGGCCCTCGAGCACTACCGTCAGGTGCAGACCGGTGCCGAGGCGCCCACGAACCCCCAGCCCACGGATGCCGCGACCGCGCCCGCCCCGGCGGCGACCCCCGCCCCCGCCGCTCCGGCAGCGCCCGCTCCGGCAGCGCCCGCCGCCGCCACGCCGCCCAGCCGCCGGCCGCACCCGCCGCCGCGCCCGTGACCGCGCCCGCCCCCATCATCGGAAGCGCGCCCGCGGCACGTACCACCTCGCAGGCGCCCCGCAGCGCTCCCGTTCCCGCCGACGTGCCGATCACCAGCCCTCAGCCCGTGATCGCCGGGGCGCCGCTCGAGGACGAGGTCATCACCCTCCGGGGCCTGCCGAAGACCCTCGCGGCCAACATGGACCAGAGCCTCACCGTGCCGACCGCCACGAGCGTGCGCACGATCCCGGCCAAGCTCATGATCGACAACCGCATCGTGATCAACAACCACCTCCGCCGCACGCGGGGCGGAAAGGTGTCGTTCACGCACCTGATCGGGTGGGCGCTCATCCAGGCGCTGAAGGACTTCCCGAGCCAGAACGTGTACTACTCGGAGCCCGACGGCAAGCCGAGCATGGTGAAGCCCGCGCACATCGGCCTCGGCATCGCGATCGACATCCCGAAGCCCGACGGCACTCGGGCCCTGCTCGTCCCCGCCATCAAGCGCGCCGAGACGATGACGTTCAACGAGTACCTCACCGCCTACGAGGACCTGGTGCAGCGCGCCCGCCAGAACAAGCTGACGGCCGACGACTTCGCGGGCGCCACGATCTCGCTCACCAACCCGGGCGGCATCGGCACCGTGCACTCCGTTCCCCGCCTCATGAAGGGCCAGGGCTGCATCATCGGCGCGGGCGCGCTGGAGTATCCCGCCGAGTTCCAGGGGTCATCCGAGAAGACGCTCGCGAACCTCGCGATCGGCAAGACGATCACGCTCACCTCGACGTACGACCACCGCGTCATCCAGGGCGCGGGCTCGGGCGAATTCCTGAAGAAGGTGCACGAGCTGCTCATCGGACAGCGCGACTTCTACGAGGACATCTTCGGCGCGCTCCGCCTGCCGTACGAGCCGATCCGATGGGCACCCGACATCTCGGTCGACATCGCCAGCGCGATCGACAAGACCGCACGCGTGCAGGAGCTCATCAACGCGTACCGCGTGCGCGGCCACCTCATGGCCGACATCGACCCGCTCGAGTACGTGCAGCGCTCGCACCCCGACCTCGACATCGCGAGCCATGGCCTCACGTTCTGGGATCTCGACCGCGAGTTCGTCACGGGCGGCTTCGGCGACAAGCGCACCGCGCTGCTTCGCGACATCCTCGGCGTGCTCCGCGACTCGTACTGCCGCACGATCGGCATCGAGTACATGCACATCCAGGACCCCGTCCAGCGCAAGTGGATCCAGCGCGAGGTCGAGCGCAAGTACGAGAAGCCGACCCACGACGAGCAGATGCGCATCCTCGGAAAGCTCAACGAGGCCGAGGCGTTCGAGACGTTCCTCCAGACGAAGTACGTCGGCCAGAAGCGCTTCAGCCTCGAGGGCGGCGAATCCGTCATCGCGCTGCTCGACGAGATCCTGCAAGGTGCGGCGAAGGAGAGCCTCGACGGGGTCGCCATCGGCATGGCCCACCGAGGCCGCCTCAACGTGCTCACGAACATCGCCGGCAAGACGTACGGCCAGGTGTTCCGCGAGTTCGAGGGCACGCAGGACTCCAAGAACTTCTCGGGCTCCGGCGACGTGAAGTACCATCTCGGCACCGAGGGCACGTTCACGGCCGACGACGGCCACCAGATCCCCGTCTCGCTCGCCGCCAACCCCTCGCACCTCGAGGCCGTCGACGGAGTCCTCGAGGGCATCGTTCGCGCCAAGCAGGACCGCAAGCCAATCGGCACGTTCCCGACGCTGCCGATCCTCATCCACGGCGACGCGGCCATGGCCGGCCAGGGCGTGGTCGTCGAGACGATGCAGATGTCGCAGCTCCGCGGCTACCGCACGGGCGGTACCATTCACGTCAACATCAACAACCAGGTGGGCTTCACCACGGTCCCGGGCGACGCCAGGTCGTCGATCTACTCGACGGATGTCGCGAAGACCATCCAGGCACCGATCTTCCACGTGAACGGAGACGACCCCGAAGCCGTCGTGCGCGTCGCGGAACTCGCGTTCCGCTATCGCCAGGAGTTCAAGCGCGACGTGGTCGTCGACCTCGTCTGCTACCGCCGCCGCGGCCACAACGAGGGCGACGATCCGTCGATGACGCAGCCGCTCATGTACAACCTCATCGAGGCGAAGCGCTCGGTTCGCAAGCTCTACACCGAGGCACTCGTCGGCCGCGGCGACATCACCGAGGAGGAGTACGAAGAGGCGCATCGCGACTTCCAGGACCGCCTCGAGCGGGCGTTCGCCGAGACCCACGCTGCCCAGACCGGCGCCATCCCCATCGTCGGCGCCACCACCGGCCGGCGTGAGGAGGAGCCCGCCTCAGGCGAGCTCGAGACCACGGGCGTGCCGCCCGAGGTCGTCCATGCGATCGGCGACGCCTTCGAGAACAAGCCTGCGGGCTTCACCGTGCACCCGAAGATCCAGCAGCTGCTCACGAAGCGGCTCGACATGAGCCGCAACGGCAAGATCGACTGGGGCTTCGGCGAGCTTCTCGCGCTGGGCTCGCTCCTGCTCGAGGGAACCCCGGTTCGCCTCGCCGGCCAGGACGCCCGCCGCGGCACGTTCGTGCAGCGCCACGCCGTGCTCCACGACCGCGTCAACGGCCAGGAGTGGCTGCCGCTGGCGAACCTCTCCGAGAACCAGGCTCGGATCTGGATCTACGACTCGCTGCTCTCCGAGTACGCTGCGATGGGCTTCGAGTACGGCTACTCCGTCGAGCGTGCGGACGCGCTCGTCATGTGGGAGGCGCAGTTCGGCGACTTCGCCAACGGGGCGCAGGTCATCATCGACGAGTTCATCTCCTCGGCCGAGCAGAAGTGGGGCCAGCGCTCGAGCGTGGTGCTGCTGCTGCCGCACGGCTACGAGGGCCAGGGGCCCGACCACTCGAGCGCCCGCATCGAGCGGTACCTGCAGCTGTGCGCGGAAGACAACATGACCGTGGCGCGTCCGTCCACGCCGGCGTCGTACTTCCACCTGCTGCGCCGTCAGGCCTACGTCCGCCCGCGACGCCCGCTCATCGTGTTCACGCCGAAGGCGATGCTGCGCCTGCGCGGTGCCACGAGCGAGGTGTCCGACTTCACGAACGGCCGATTCGAGCCGGTGATCGACGACGCGCGCATCACCGACAAGGCCGCGGTGAAGCGCGTGGTGTTCCTCTCGGGCAAGCTCTACTACGACCTGATCGCGGAGCTCCAGAAGAACCCGAACCCCGAGATCGCGGTGGTGCGCCTCGAGCAGCTGTACCCGTTGCCCAAGCACGAGCTCAAGTCGATCAGCAACAGCTACCCCAACGCCGAGCTCGTGTGGGCTCAGGACGAGCCTGAGAACCAGGGGGTCTGGCCGTACTTCATCATCGAGACGAACAAGCTCGGCCCTCGTCCGGTGTCGGTCGTCAGCCGCCCACCGGCTGCGTCGCCCGCGACCGGGTCGGCGAAGCGCCACGCGATCGAGCTGGCGGATCTCATCCGCCGCGCCCTCACCCTCTAACGTCGGCGAGGGGGGCCGGCGACTCCCGCTCGGACCCATCGCCACGTTCGGCGCGCCACAGCCGCGACGGCCACCAGACCGCACGGCGGAGGTCGTAGGAGATCGCCGGGACGAGCAGCGATCGCACCAGGAACGTGTCGAGCAGTACGCCGAACGCCACGATGAACGAGATCTGGGCGAGGAAGAGGATCGGCAGTACGCCCAGCGCCGCGAAGGTGGCCGCGAGCACCAGCCCCGCCGAGGTGATCACCCCGCCGGTGACGACGAGGCCCCGCAACACACCCTCCCGGGTGCCGTGCCTCGCGCTCTCCTCTCGCACGCGGGTCATGAGGAAGATGTTGTAGTCCACGCCGAGCGCGACGAGGAACACGAACCCGAAGAGGGGCACCACCGGGTCAGCGCCCGGGAACCCGAAGACCCCGTCGAACACGAGCGCCGAGACACCGAGCGCGGCCGCGAACGAGAGCACGACCGTGCCGACGAGCACGAGCGGAGCCACGATCGCGCGCAGCAGCAGCATGAGGATGACGAGGATCACGACGAGCACGAGCGGGATGACGAGGTTCCGGTCCCGGATCGACGCGGTCTTCGTGTCGAGCGCGACGGCCGCCGCGCCGCCGACGAGCACGGGGGCGGCATCCGTCCCGATGCCGGCCAGCTCGGTGCGGAGGGTGGCCACGACCTCCTCCGCCGCGTCGGAGTCGCTCGCGTCGGAGAGCGTGGCGTCGAGTTGCACCCTGCCGTCGACGACGGTGGGCTCCCCCGCAGGCGTGCCGGGTGGCCCGAACGGCTGGATGCCCTCGCCGGTCACCGGGAGCGAACCGCTCGGCGAGTCGGCGGAGACCACCGCGACCGACTCGACGCCGTCGGTCGCGAGGAGGACATCGGACACCTGCTGGAGGTCCTCTTCGGGGGCGATCACGACCGCCGGTGTGCCCGACCCTGCCGGGAAGTGCTCGCCGAGGAGCTCCTGCCCGTCGCGCGCCTGCGACGAGCCCAGCACGAACTCGCTCGACGGCACGCCGTCGGCCTCGAGCTGGGTCACGCCGAGCGCCATCGTGGCCAGCACGAGGGTCGATACGACCCACGTCACGCGGGGGCGACGCGCGATCAGGCGCGCGACCTTCGGCCAGACGCCGCGGCGCCCGACGCTCGCCGGATTCGGCGAGGGCGCCGAACCGCGGGCGCACCGGCCAGAAGGCCGCGCGACCCGCCCACAGCATGAGCGCGGGAAGCAGGGTCAGCGCGCAGAGCACCGCGAAGACGATGCCGATCGCCGAGACCGGCCCGAGGATCCGATTGCTCGTCAGTTCGCTGACCAGCAGCATGAGCAGGCCGGCGATCACCGTTCCACCGGATGCGACGATCGGCGCCCAGGCGCCGCGCACGGCCGACCACGTGGCATCCCACCTGCGTTCGTGCGTGTGCAGGGCCTCCCGGTAGCGGGCGATGTACAGGAGCGAGTAGTCGGTCGCTGCGCCGATGACCAAGATGAAGAGGATGCCCTGCGTCTGCCCGTTCAGTTCGAGCACCTCCGCCCGGGCGAGGGCGACGACGGTCAGCACCGAGGCGCACAGCGCGGTCAGGCTCGTGCCGAGCACGATCACGGGCAGCAGCGGCGACCGGTAGACGACCACGAGGATGACGAACACCGCGGCGAACGCGACCAGCAGCAGCAGTCCGTCGATGCCCGCGAACGCGCCCACGAGATCGGCGCTGAATCCGGCGGGGCCCGTGACCGCCGCGTCGAGGCCCTCCCCGGCCGTGGCCGCGATCCTCTCACGGAGATCGTCCACGGCGACGTCGGTCTCGGCGTCGGCGTCGATCTGCACGAACACGGTGGCCGCCTCGCCGTCATCCGACGTCACGGGCGGGGAGACCCCGTCGTCGACGACGCCCTCGATCCCCTGGAACACGGCCGCGTCCTCGGCGATGGCCGCGACGTCGGTCGAGTCGAGGCCGCCGTCACGCTCGTAGACGACGACCGCCGGCACGACGTCGGCCGAGCGGAACTCGCCCTGTGCCTCCAGCACGCGGGTCGATTCCGCAGCGGCCGGGAGGAACTGCGCCTGGTCGTTCTCGACGACGTCGCTGAGCGCGCCGAACGACGCCCCGCCGGCAGCGAAGGCGCCGAACCAGACGAGGATGAGCACCGTCGGGATCAGCACCCGCAGCCAGATGGGTACGCGGGATGTACCGCCGGGCGGGGGCGCTCGTCGGTACCGGGGCTGGTGCGGTTCGAGGCTTCCATCCCGACCGACGCTACGGGTCACGACGCACCGGGCGCTTCCACCGGAAGGCTGAGCCGGCGATCGGCGGGCGGGCATCGGTCAGTCGACGAGAACGCCGTGCCCCGACTGGATGTCGCGGATCCGCGCGAGCACGACGATGCGAAGTTCTTCGGGAGCGCTCTCCCTGCATGCGCGCTGCACCACCTCGGTGATGGCGACGCCCACGCGCAGCTCGGCACGGCAGTCGACGCAGTGCTCGATGTGCTCCCGGATGTCTGTCGCATCCTCGCGGCGCAGTTCGTTGTGGAGGTACTCCTCGAGTTCGGCCCTGGCCTTCTCGCAGCCGCAGTCGGTCATCTTGAGCTCCTCGGCATGCTCTGCCTTCCAGTGGGTTGCGGCGCCGATCCGCCCGCCGCGAACCCCTGTTCGCGGGCGTAGTCGGCGAGGGACTCGCGAAGCATCCGCCTGCCACGGTGCAGGCGGCTCATCACGGTTCCGATGGGGGTGTTCATCATGTCGGCGATCTCCTGATAGGAGAAGCCCTCGACGTCGGCGAGGTAGACGGCGAGACGGAAGTCCTCGGGCAGCGCCTGGAGCGCGTTCTTCACCGCGCTGTCGGGCAGGTGGTCGATCGCCTCGGCCTCGGCGGAGCGGCTGGAGCGGGCGGTCGTCGACTCGGCGCCGCCGAGCTGCCAGTCCTCGAGGTCGTCGATCGTGCCCTGGTACGGCTCACGCTGCTTCTTGCGGTAGCTGTTGATGAACGTGTTCGTGAGGATGCGATAGAGCCACGCCTTGAGGTTGGTGCCCTGGGTGAACTGACCGAACGCCGCGAACGCCTTCGCGAAGGTCTCCTGCACGAGATCCTGGGCGTCGGCGGGATTCTTCGTCATCCGCAATGCGGCGGCGTAGAGCTGGTCGAGGAAGGGCAGCGCCTGCTCCTCGAAGAGCTCGGCGAGCGACCGGTGCTCGGTGGTGGCCGTGTCGTTCGTCGTGGTCTCGGTCTCGTCGGCAGTCATCACCGGCCATCCTAGATGGTCTACCACAACCGCCACCGGGCGTTCGATCACCGCTGCCGACACGCGCATCATCTCCTTCCGCGTTCACTGACGCTACTGTTGATAACCGATGCAGATTTCGAGGTATTCCGCTCCCGAGTTCGACCCGTACGGCGAAGCCCGGCAGACCGAACCGGATGCCGGCTGGCGTGCGCCCGTCGCGACGGCCCCGCTCGAGTCCGTGGTGGCACTGCCGGGCTCGAAGTCGCTGACGAACCGCGAGTTGGTGCTGGCCGCCCTCGCCGACGGCCCGTCGACGCTGCACGCCCCGCTGTGGTCGCGCGACAGCGAGCTCATGGTGGAGGGGCTGCGCGCGCTCGGCACGAGACTCGAGGAGATGCCGGGCACCGGCGGCTTCGGCGACGACGTCCGGGTCATCCCCGCCGAGGAGCTCCTCGGCTCCACCACGATCGACTGCGGCCTCGCCGGCACCGTGATGCGCTTCCTGCCCCCGGTGGCAGCGCTCGCGCTCGGACCGACCACCTTCGACGGCGACGAGGCCGCCCGGCGCCGCCCGATGAGCCCGCTCATCCACGGGCTGCAGGGCATCGGCGTCGACCTCGACGACGATCGCCGCGGCACGCTTCCCTTCACGGTGCACGGCACCGGACACGTCGCCGGCGGCGTGCTCGAGATCGACGCGTCGGCGTCGAGCCAGTTCGTCTCGGGCCTCCTGCTCTCGGCCGCCCGCTTCGAGCAGGGTCTCGATCTCCGTCACGCCGGCGAACGGCTGCCGAGCCTTCCCCACATCGAGATGACGATCGCCTCGCTCCGCGCCCGCGGGGTCGAGGTGACGACCCCCGAGCCCGGACGTTGGATCGTGGCGCCCGGTCCGATCCGAGCCGTCGACGTCGCGATCGAACCCGACCTCTCGAACGCCGCGCCGTTCCTCATCGCCGCGCTCGTCGCAGGCGGACACGTCACGATCACCGGCTGGCCGGCCCACACGACGCAGGTCGGTGCGCGGCTCGCCGATCTCCTCCCCCGCTTCGGCGCGACGGTCTCGCTCGACGAGGACCGGCTCACGGTGCGAGCGCCCGAGCCCGGCGCCGACGGCGGACGCGGCATCCGTGGCGTGGACCTCGACCTCTCGGAAGCCGGCGAGCTCGTGCCGAACCTCGTGGCGCTCGCCGCGTTCGCCGATGGGCCGAGCACCTTCACGGGCATCGGCCACATCCGCCACCACGAGACCGATCGGCTCGCCGCCCTGGCAGCGGAGCTGAACGGCTTGGGCGGCGCCGTCACGGAACTCGACGACGGTCTCCGCATCGAGCCCGCGCCGCTCACGGGCGGCCCGTGGCGCGCGTACGCCGACCACCGCATGGCGACCACGGGAGCCATCGTCGGCCTCGCGGTGTCCGGCGTGGTGGTCGACGACATCGGGTCGACCTCGAAGACGCTGCCCCAGTTCACGAAGCTCTGGGAGCAGATGCTCGCATGACGTGGTGGGACGCCGACGACGACGAGGACGAGCCCGAGTTCGACGAGTCCGACGTTCGCGTGCGTCCCAACCGGCGCGGCAGTCGTCCACGCACGAAGGTGCGGCCCGAGCATGCCGATGCCGTGCCGGGCGTCGTGCTCGGCGTCGACCGAGGGCGCTACGCCGTGCTCGTCGACGAGGGTGGTCCCGACGAACGCGAGATCACCGCTGCGCGGGCAAGCGAGCTGCGGCGGAAGTCGGTCGTCACGGGCGACCGGGTAGACCTCGTCGGCGACACGAGCGGCGAGCCCGGCACGCTCGCCCGCATCGTCCGCATCAGCCAGCGCACGACGCTCCTCCGGCGCAGCGCCGACGACACCGATGAGGTCGAGCGCGTGATCGTCGCGAACGCCGACCAGATGCTCATCGTCGTCGCTGCGGCCAACCCCGAGCCGCGCATCCGCCTCGTCGACCGCTACCTCGTCGCCACGTACGACGCCGGCATCCAGCCGCTCCTCTGCGTCACCAAGACCGACCTCGCCGACCCTTCGGAGTTCCTCCGCAACTTCGCAGGGCTCGACCTGCCCGTGTTCCTGTCGAGCCCCGAGCGGATGCCGCTCGACGAGATCAAGGCGGCCCTCATCGGGCACCGCACGGTGTTCGTCGGGCATTCGGGAGTCGGCAAGTCCACGCTCGTGAACGCCCTCGTGCCCGGCGCCGATCGTGCGATCGGGCGAGTGAACGAGGTCACCGGACGCGGCCGGCACACCTCCTCGTCGACGGTCTCGCTGCGCGTCGAGGGCGACGGCGGCAGCGGGTGGGTGATCGACACCCCTGGCGTTCGGTCCTTCGGCCTCGGCCACGTCAACCCGGCGAACATCCTCGGCGCCTTCACCGACCTCGCGAAGGTCGCAGAGGAGTGCCCGCGAGGATGCACGCACCTGCCCGACTCGCCCGACTGCGCGATCGTCGAGGCCGTCGATGCGGGGAAGCTCGGTGAGACCGGCCGGGCGCGCCTCGACTCGCTGCAGCGGCTGCTCACGACCTTCGCGTGACCGCCCGGGATCGGACGGGTGACGATCGCGCGCGGCATCCGTTGCATCGGGCACTCAGGCGCCGACGCCTACGATGGACGGATGACCGACGCACGACTCGCCCCCGGTGACCTCGCCCCCGACTTCACGCTCGACGACCAGGACGGCAACCCGGTGAGACTCTCGTCGCTCCGTGGATCCCGAGTCGTGCTGTACTTCTACCCCGAGGCGATGACCCCCGGTTGCACCACCGAAGCGTGCGACTTCCGCGACAGCCTCAATTCGTTCGCGAGCGCCGGCGTCCGCGTCCTCGGCATCTCGAAGGACGACGTCGCGAAGCTGAAGCGCTTCGCCGAGCGGGACCGCCTGAACTTCACGCTCCTCTCCGACGAGGACCTCGTCGCGCAGCGGGCGTACGGCGTATGGGGCGAGAAGTCGCTCTACGGGAGGATCGTCCTGGGGTCCATCCGCTCGACCTTCGTCGTCGGCGAGGACGGCCGCATCGAGCGCGCGTGGTACAACGTCAAGGCCACCGGCCACGTGGCGCGCGTGCGCCGTGAACTGGGCCTCGACTGAGCCGCTCGGGCGCCTGTCCCGTCAATCGCCGTGAGGCGCCGCACCATCCGCCCGCCGCGTGTACACCACGCGCACGGGCGGCCAGAGGAGCAGCCCCATCACCACGACCGCGGGCACGAGGAGGAGCAGGCCGACCTCCGGGCGCGCGAAGATGCCCTGGAACGCACCCACGGCGATCGAGATCTGCAGGATCTGCCAGACGATCGCTGCAGCGCGCGTCCACGACGCCTGCCGCAGCGAGCCGATCGCGACCGCGGCCACCCACACCGCGGCGATGACGACGAGCACGATGAGCGCGATGGCGGTCGCAGGGGACGACGGCCGCAGCGCGAACAGGTCGACGACGAGCCACACCCCGATCGCAACAAGGGCGGCGGCCTCGAGGAACAGGACTCCCGAGACGACCGCGAGTGCCGCCTTGACCCCTCGTGAAGCGGATGCCGCGGGCGGCATGTCTCCCTCGAGGCGCTCGTGATTCACAGCGTTATCCCATGCACGGCTATTGATTCGATCTCTCCGCTATGCGACCATTTATGAGGCCGAGTTGATGCTCACAGGGACGTGAGCCGATCAGTCATGATCCTACTTCCCGAGACTCGGCTTCCCCCAACGCAGCACAGCCGGATACGGCTCGCGCAATCACGCGCGCCTGCATCGAAGTACACCGCAAGGAGCATCTCCATGGATTGGCGCGACAAGGCCGCCTGCCTCACGGCTGACCCGGAACTTTTCTTTCCCGTCGGCAACACTGGTCCCGCTGTCGACCAGATCGAGAAGGCGAAGGCTGTCTGCGCCCGCTGCACCGTCACGGAGATCTGCCTGCAATACGCTCTCGAGACCGGCCAGGACTCGGGTGTCTGGGGTGGCCTCAGCGAGGACGAGCGCCGCGCGCTGAAGCGGCGCGCTGCCCGAGCACGTCGCGCAAGCTGACATACTCCGCGAGCGTTGCCACCGAAGTGGCAGCCCGCGGCATCCGACTGCCTACTCCGACGTGATCCAGCGCAGCGGCACGTCGATCGTCACCTCGGTGCCACGGCCCACTACCGTGTGCCAGTCGATCGTGCCGCCGAGTTCGCCCTGGATGAGGGTGCGCACGATCTGCGTGCCCAGCCCCTCGCCGACCTTGCCCTCGGGCAGCCCCGAACCGGAGTCGCGCACCAGCACACTGAGCGTGGTCGGCGACCGGTCGGCGACGATCTCGACTTCGCCCTCCTGACCGGCGAGGCCGTGCTCGACCGCGTTGGTCACCAGTTCGGTGAGGGCGAGGGCGAGGGGGGTCGCGTACTCGCTCGGCAGCACGCCGAACGAGCCGGAGCGCTTCGGATGCGCAGTGGTGTTGTGCGCGGACGCCACCTCGGCGACGAGAAGCAGGGCTCGGTCGAAGACCTCGTCGAAGTCCACGTTCTGGGTCAGCCCCTCGGAGAGGGTGTCGTGCACGACGGCGATCGCGCCGACGCGCCGCATCGCCTGCGTGAGCGCCTCTCGTGCCTGGTTGGAGTGCGTGCGCCGCGCCTGGATCCGCAGCAGTGACGCGACCGTCTGCAGGTTGTTCTTCACGCGATGGTGGATCTCGCGGATCGTCGCGTCCTTCGTGATGAGCTCCTGCTCCTGGTGGCGGAGCTCGGTGACGTCGCGGCTGAGCACGATCGCGCCGATGCGCTCGCCGCGGTGGCGGATCGGGATCGCACGCAGCGAGACGGTGACACCACGCGACTCGATGTCGGTGCGCCATGGCGCGCGGCCGGTCACCACCAGCGGCAGCGACTCGTCGACGACCAGCTTTCCGCTCAGCAGCCGCGTGGTGACCTCGGCCAGCGACTCGCCCTCGAGCTCGTCGTCGAAGCCCATGCGGTTGAACGCCGAGAGGGCGTTCGGGCTCGCGAACGTGGTCACGCCGTCGACGTCGAGCCTGATGAGGCCGTCGGAGGCGCGTGGCGCACCGCGGCGCGGGCCAGTCGGGGCTCCGAGGTCGGGGAAGTCCCCCGACGCGATCATCTGGAACAGTTCCTCCGCGCACTCGTTGAACGTCAGTTCCTGCCGGCTCGGCGTGCGTGTGGCGCCGAGGTTCGTGTGACGGGTGATCACCGCCACCGGTTCGGGCGCGAGCGCGGTGCCCGTCGACGACAGCCGACGCATGACCGGCACGGCTCGAACGCGCGTCGGCATCTCCTCGTACCAGTCGGGCGCCGAAGAGTCCGCGATGTGAGCCGTGTCGAACGCGCGGGTCACCAGGCCGCGCCACTGCGACTTGATCTGCTGTCCGACGAAATCGCGATAGAACAGGGTCGCCGCGCTCGACGGCCGCGCGTGCGCCACCGCCACGAAGTCGTCATCGCCCGACGGCACCCACAGCACGATGTCGGCGAACGCGAGGTCGGCGAGGAGCTGCAGGTCGCCGACGAGCATGTGCAGCCAGTCGACATCCGCCTGACTGCTGCGGCCCTGGGCGAGGACGAGTTCACTGAGGGTCGACACGGGTCCAGCGTAGTGCGCGGTCTCGACGGGTGTGCGCGGGCTGATGGCCCACGACACATCCTGTCACCGCGGTCGTCGTGTGGCGGGTCAGCACGCCGGGCTTCACGACGCGCGCGAGGCGGCCCGCCCCGCCGAGGTGAACGCGAATCCGCGCCGCCGGGCCGGTGCGGGAACGGGCAGGATGCGCTCGAGCGCGTACTCGCGGAGCGCCGCGCGCAGCGCGCTGCGGGGCGCGGCGTCGCGCAGCGTGCGGGCGGTGAGGATCGCGGCATCCGTTGCGCGGCCGTCGTGCGGCAGCAGGGTCGCGTCGTCGATGCCCGCGAACCGGCGGAGCGTCTGGCGCACCTGCGCGTGCGCATCGATGCCGAGGGCCGCGACGCGCACACGGTTCACGATGACGTCGATGCGGTCGGGCTCGACGAGGTCGACGAGGTCGCCGTGGCCGCGCAGCAGGCGCGAGAGGCCGACGGGATCGGCGAGACCCACCGCGACGACGCGGTCGGCGGCAGCGAGCGTGGCGAACGTGGCGGCGTTGCGCCGCGGCGCGAACTGGTCGCTCGTGAGCTCTTCGTCCCGCTCGAGGCTGAAGCCGGTGTCGACGATCACGTACTCCGACCGCTCGCCGAGGGCCTGGATCGCTGCGGTGACACGGTCGTTCGCGAGTTCGGGCCACCGGCTCGGCCCGACCAGCCCGGTGAACACGTCGAACGACGCCCGCGGGGCGGAATAGCGCTGTGCGATGCGCTCCAGCTCGGCACGATCGAGGGCGTTGCCGCCTGCGAGACGGCACGCGGAGGCGAAGCCCGGCGCCTCGTCGAGCAGGCCCAGCGCGGGCGCGACAGCGCCGCCATAGGGATCGGCGTCGACGAGCGCGACGGTGTGACCCGCGGCGGCGATCTCGGCCGCGAGGTTCACGGCGATCGTCGTGCGGCCGGGTGCGCCGGACGGGCCCCAGACGGCGACCACCTCGCTCGTGCGACGCGCGGTCGGCGCGGTGTGGCCGAGCCGCGACGGCACGGGCACGCCTCCGCTCACGAGCGCCTCGATCTGCACCCAGCTCGCCCCTCGGTCGAGCACTTCGTGGAGTCCGAGCTGCACCGCGTGCGCGCGGTCGGCATCGCCTGCGGCCAACGCGATGAGCCGGACGCCTCGCTCATCACAGGCGGCGAGGAGCTCGGCGGCGAGCGTGGCGCGTCCTGCGCCGACGAGCACCACATCGGGGGCGAGCACGTCCAGGCTGTCCAGCACGTCGCGCCAGCCGACGAGTCGCGCGACGATGGTGTGGCCGTGCTCGACGGCGTCGGCGAGCAAGCGGTCCTCCGTCGCCGGGTCCAGCGCAAGCGCGAGCCGGGACATCAGCGGCCGCTGGCACGCGCCGGCACCAGGTCGATCGTGTCGCCGCTCGCGAGCGCTTCGAGCAGTGCAGCGACGTTCTCACGGGGCACGATGAGCTCCACCGATGGCCCGCCGGAGTCGACCATGGCCTCGGATTGCTGGATGCCCGCGATCTCGGCAGCGGCGATGAGCACGGATGGCGGCTCATACGTGCCTCGTTCGGCTTCGCGGGCAGCCCACACGTCGACGACGGAACCCGCGGCGAGTCCGCTCGGCAATGCGGCGCGTGCCGGCACCACGACGGTCGCGAGGCCCGTACGGTCGATCTCGTCCACCGCCGAGGCGGGCACGAGCTCGCCCGCCCCGATCGTGCGCACGACCACGAGCCCGTCCGCCGGAAGGTCTACGGGCGTCAGGTATCTGCCCGCCTGCGGCACCGAGGCGAACCGCTTCGACCGCGAGATCACCGGCATCGATCCGGGTGCCCGGTGTCACCGTCTCGCGAACGGCGTACACCTCGGCCGAATCGTCGAGGCTCGTGACCAACGTCCACACACCGGCAGTCGATGCGACGACGAGCACGATGCCGATGGCCAGGCGCGGGTCGAGTCGCAGGATGCCGAGTTCGGAGCTGTGCGGTCGACGAGCCATCGGGATCCTTCCATTCGGTACGGGTGCGAGCGCCGGGTCCCATCGTGGCCCGGATACCGGAGCGCGCCCCGAAGTTATCCACATCGGTGCCCGCTCCATGAGGACGGGTCGATACTGGAGTCATGACCTCTCCAGGTTCAGGCGATGAGATCGGCCGGTTCCTCACCGTCGCGGACGCCGCGGAGCTGCTCGCCGTCGACGTCGCCACGGTCGACGAGATGATCCGCTCAGGAGAGCTCCCGGCCATCCGGGTGGGCAGCACCGGCCCGTGGCGCGTCGAGCGCACGCAACTCGAGGTCTGGATCGAGGAGCAGTACGAGGAGACACGTCGGCGCTCGCTCTGGCACCAGGGCGAGTACGCCGGCATCGCCGAGCTCTCGGGCGCCCGCTCGGGCCGACTCCGCCCCGTCGACTGAACGGTGCCGACCTGACCGGTCGGTATCGCCACGGTCGATCAGCCGAGGGCAGTGGTCGGCCGGCCGAGGGCAGGGTGGACGCAGCCGACTATGCGAACGCCACGAACACGATCCGCTGCATCGGCACGATCCGGATGCCGCGCACCTCGCGATCCCGCCTCGCCGTGCCCGGTTCGTGTACGGCGAGGTCGAGGTGGTCGCGTGCCACGCGGTCGAGCGTACCGTGCACCAGCCCGTCGTCGGTGGTGAGGTGCACCGGGGTTCGTCGCCGGCACAGGTCGCGAAGCACGAACGGCATGCCGATGCGCTCCGCGAGGCGCGCCGACGATTCCGGCGCCGGCAGCAGGCTGGGCTCCAGCTGGGACCGTGTCGGCAGCACCGCGGAGATCGCGCCCAGGGGCACGATGCACTGCGCGAGGCCCCGCGCGCCGCCGTGTACGGCCGCGCTCATCCAGTCGCGACCGAAGGCGAGCGGGCGAAGATCGTGCTGGTGTCCGCCGCGGAGCTCGATCCTGATCGACATCGTGGGGTCGCCGGCGCCGTCACGCGTCATCGCGCTGAGACGGTCCCGGAGCGTGAGCCTGCCCAGACGGAGCCGCTCCTCCTCGATCGCGAGCGCGCGTTCCTCGTCTCGCTGCTCCTGGTCGAGCTGCGACTCGAGATCGTCGAACAGCAGGTCCCACCGCATGCACGAACGTTACCCCGGGGGGTCGTGGCATCCGCTCGTTCTCCACAGGTGCACAAATCGCTTGACAGAAGTCGGCGTCCGTCAATACCGTTCACTCAGGACCCCCCGAGCGTCCCCCGATCGGGGGTGATCCGAACGCCGGCCGCAAGGCCGTGGCCACCCCCTCATGGAGCCGAGATGACCGCACGCCTTGCCGCCAGCCGCGCCCCGGCATGGGGAGCTGCCCCGCAGTTCCCCCACGATGACGACGACTACTTCGCGCGCCAGCCCTCACGCCGCAGCGAGTTGCCCGATCCCGACCCGTTGTTGCGGAACCTCACGCACTGCATCATCGAGGTGCTCGCCGGTGCCCGCGACCTCGAACAGCTCGCGCGGTGGGTGACCGACGACGTCTACCGCAACCTCTCCAAGCGCGTGGTGCTCGCCGCCCGCGCGCGCCGAGTCAAGGGCCAGGCGCCACAGCGGCCGGCATTCACGGTCGGCACGGTGCGCACCTGCGAGCCGGCCGACGGCGTCGTCGAGGCGGTCGTGCTCGTGCACCAGCGCGCGCGATCCCGTGCGGTCGCGATCCGGCTGGAGGGGCTCGACCAGCGCTGGCGCGCGAGTGCGATCAGCGTGCTCTGAGCCTGACGAGTGATGGGGACTGCAGGATCCGGGAATGAACAAGGCCCGCGCATCCTCTCCGCGGGCCTTGTCGGTGAATGAGCGACTCACGTGCTCGCACGATAGAGCTCCATCAGGTCTCCCCTGATTCGTCCGCGATCCGCGACCTGGTGTCCGTGCGCCCGCAGCCATTCTCGAGCCGCGTTCAATTCGGCCCTCTCCGTTTTCACGCCGCCTGCTGAAGCACGACGTGCGGCCACGGGGCGACCCGCCTTCGTGTAGCGCTTCAGCGCATCACGGAAAGCCCTGGCGTTGTCCTTCGAGAGATCGATCTCGTACTGTGACCCATCGACCGAGAAGCGAATCGTCTCGGCGGAACCGTCTTCAATGACAGTCCCATCAAGGTCGTCAATGATTGTCGTAATGGTCTGCGTCTTTATGGCCATGAAATCTCCTCTGTAATGGCTTTCGCTTTAACAGACGATATAGCAAGGCGCCCTGAGAATCCACAAACCGGGATGCCTTCGCAAATTGGATATATCGCCTGTCGATCGCTATGGTCGGCGAATTCATCGACTTACCTGCGATAGCCTGCGTGGCAATGCGGCGGCTTTCGAAATTCCCACGTGTCGTGCTCGAGCTGATCGAAGGTCTTCGTGCTCAGGGCTCGGTCAGCGCAGACATCCCCTGATCTTCAACGAACGCCGGCGACATGCCGCATCAACGTTGTGCTGTCGACACGCCGTTCCTGGGTTCCCACGCTGCACGTTCGTCCTCCCGGGGCGCGGACACGGTCCGCGTGACGGCATCGAACACACGCACGGGCCGCGAGGCATCCCACGGTTCCCACCCGGGTCCTTCTCCCCGCGCGAACGCGACCCATGCGGCGTGCATCTCGTCGGCGAGCGCCTGCGGCGCCGCTCCCCCGCTCAGGGCGAGCGCATCTGTCGAGTCGAGGCGGTCGAAGACCGGCCCCAGGTCCATGCAATGGGCTGCTCCGAGTTCATCGAGCGGGCTGCGCCATGCGAACTCGTAGACCCAGGTCTGCGCTCCGTGACCGGCACGCGCGTCGGCGACCCGGTTGATCGGTAGGCGCACCAGCAGGTCAGTGGCGAGGGCGCCGAAGATCTCGGCGTCGCCCGCTCCCGGTCGGTTCCTTCGATACGTGCGCAGCGTGCGGCCGGCGATGCGGAACTTCAGCCGCGCCGCGGCGAGGTGGAGTGCGCCGACCTTCGACATGAGGCCAGTCGGGATGAACCAGAGGCGGTACTCCTCGGCAGTGCCGCCGACGAGCACGGGCACGTCCTGTGCCACGCCGTCGGCGAGCGCCGTGGCCGGATCCGGCAGCCCATCGCCGATCGCCAGCGCGAACGCCGGTCCTCCGGTGATCGGCGTCGTGCCCGCGGTCACACGCAGCTGGGCCGCGACGAGTTCGTCGGCCGGGACGGCGGCGAACGCGTCGCGTGTCGCCCGGATCCCGAGGTCCTTCGCGATGAGCCGGGTGATGCGTGCGGCCTCGACCGCGGGGCGCGCATGCAGCGGACCGCTCTGAAGGATCGCCCGGTCGATCAGGCCCGCGGCATCCGGATGTACGAGCATGGCGGCGATCGTCGAAGCCCCGGCCGACTGGCCGGCGACCGTCACGCGTGCGGGGTCGCCGCCGAACGCGGCGATCTCGCGCCGCACCCAGCGCAGCGCCTCGATCTGGTCGAGCAGCCCGAGGTTGAGGGGCGCCCCCTCGAGCACGGAGAACCCTTCGGAGCCGAGGCGGTAGTTGATCGCCACGAACACGATGCCGTCACGTGCGAAGGTCGAGCCGTCATACGCGTCGAGCGCGTTGGCGCCACGCGAGAGCGAGCCGCCGTGCACCCAGACGAGCACGGGATGCCCCGTGGCGGAGGGCTCGGCCGGCGCCCACACGTTCACGTTGAGGTACTCGTCTCCCTCGACGCGGACGGTCGGCAGGACCGATTCGAGTCCACCGACGTAGGGCGCCTGCGGCGCGGTGGCGCCGTGCGTGAACGCTTCGCGCGCGCCGGTCCAGGGCTCCGGCGGCGCCGGCGGGGCGAACCGCAGCCCGCCGACCGGAGGCCGGGCATACGGGATGCCGAGGTAGCGGTCCACGTCGCCGAGCCGGAGGCCGACGACCTCGCCGCCTGTGAGGGTGGTTCGGACCTCGGTCCGGGTGGACTTCGCCGCCGCGCCGTCGATGCTCACGCGTTCCTCCTCGATTCGCTGCACCCGATGCTACGGCACCGGTGCAGCCGATCGAGGGACGAGCCGGGTCAGCGCCCCTTGCGCTCCTGGGCCCGACGTTGCGCGCGGTTCTGCGGCTCCACCTGGCCGCCGCCGGTGCGCTGCCCGAACGCCCCGCGAGCCGCCTCGACCTCTGGCGCCTGGGGCTGGGCCTGCGCGACCGCTCGCCGAGCGCGCTGCGTCGCCGCCTGCTGCACCTGGCCTCGCTGGTTGCGCACCTCTACGCCACCCGAGTCGCTCGGCGCGGAGTAGCTGAGTCGCTCGTCGGCGGCGCCCTGGCGTCCGAGGCCCTTCGCCTCGATCGTGGGACCGGCGACGCCCGCCTGCGGGGCGACCTCCACCTCGAGGTTGAACAGGAAGCCGACCGTCTCCTCACGGATCGAGCCCATCATCTGCTGGAACATCGCGTAGCCCTCGCGCTGGTACTCGACGAGCGGGTCTCGCTGGGCCATGGCACGCAGGCCGATGCCGTCCTTCAGGTAGTCCATCTCGTAGAGGTGGTCGCGCCACCGGCGATCGATCACCGACAGGACGACACGACGCTCCAGCTCGCGCATGGCGGGGCTGCCGAGCTGCTGCTCGCGACGCTGGTATGCGAGCCTGGCGTCGGAGAGGATCTCCCGACGGATGAACTCGCGGTTGATCCTGCCCTTCTCGCCGGCCTCCGCGACGACCTCGTCGATCGTGATGCCGATCGGGTAGAGCGTCTTGAGCTCGGTCCAGAGGGCGTCGAAGTCCCACTCATCGGGGTTTCCCTCGGCGGTATGGGCATCGAGCACCTCGTCGATGACGTTCTCGAGGAATGTCTGGGTGCGCTCGTGCAGGTCGTCGCCCTCGAGGATGTGCCGGCGGTCGCTGTAGATCGCCTCGCGCTGGCGGTTCAGCACGTCGTCGTACTTCAGCACGTTCTTGCGGATCTCGGCGTTGCGCGCCTCCACCTGCGACTGCGCCGAACGGATGGCGCGCGTCACGACCTTCGACTCGATGGCGACATCGTCGGGCACCCCTCGCGACATGAGGCTCTCGGCGGCGCCCGCGTTGAACAGGCGCATCAGGTCGTCGGTGAGCGACAGGTAGAACCGGCTCTCGCCCGGGTCGCCCTGGCGGCCGGAACGCCCGCGGAGCTGGTTGTCGATGCGGCGCGACTCGTGGCGCTCGGTGCCGAGGACATAGAGGCCCCCGGCGGCGATCACCTTCTCGGCCTCCTTGGCGACCAACGCCTTCACGCTCTCGAAGACACCGTCCCAGGCGGCCTCGTACTCATCGGGCGTGTCGACCGGGCTCAGGCCACGCTCGTGCATGTGCTGCACCGCGATGAACTCCGCGTTGCCGCCGAGCATGATGTCGGTGCCTCGGCCGGCCATGTTCGTGGCAACCGTGACGCCGCCGAGCCGACCCGCCTGGGCCACGATAGCGGCCTCTCGGGCGTGGTTCTTCGCGTTCAGCACCTCGTGGCGGACGCCCTTCTTCGCGAGCAGTCGCGAGAGGTACTCGCTCTTCTCGACGCTCGTCGTGCCGACGAGCACGGGCTGGCCCCTCCTGTGCCGCTCGACGATGTCCTCGACCACCTGCGCGAACTTCGCCTCCTCGTTCTTGTAGACGAGGTCGGGCTGGTCGAGGCGCACCATCGGCCTGTTGGTGGGGATCGGCACCACGCCGAGCCGGTACGTGGACATGAACTCGGCGGCCTCGGTCTCGGCCGTTCCGGTCATTCCCGAGAGCTTCGAGTACAGGCGGAAGTAGTTCTGGAGCGTGACGGTTGCGAGCGTCTGGTTCTCGGCCTTGACCTGCACGCCCTCCTTCGCCTCGATCGCCTGGTGTATGCCCTCGTTGTAGCGGCGGCCGACCAGGATGCGGCCGGTGTGCTCGTCGACGATGAGCACCTCGCCGTTCATGACGACGTAGTCCTTGTCGCGCTTGAACAGTGCCTTCGCCTTGATCGAGTTGTTGAGGAACGAGATGAGCGGGGTGTTCGCCGACTCGTACAGGTTGTCGATGCCGAGGTAGTCCTCGACCTTCTCGATGCCGGGCTCCAGCACGCCGACGGTGCGCTTCTTCTCGTCGACCTCGTAGTCCTCGCCGGGCACCAGGCGCTTGGCCAGATTCGCGAACTCGGTGAACCACCGGTTCGCCTCGCCCGACGCGGGGCCGGAGATGATGAGCGGGGTGCGCGCCTCGTCGATGAGGATCGAGTCGACCTCGTCGACGATCGCGAAGTAGTGACCGCGCTGCACCATGTCGCTGGACTGCCAGGCCATGTTGTCGCGCAGGTAGTCGAAGCCGAACTCGTTGTTCGTGCCGTAGGTGATGTCGGCGGCGTACTGCTCACGGCGCACCGCGGGGGTCTGGCCTGCGATGATGCATCCGGTGGTCATGCCGAGTGCACGGAACACGCGACCCATGAGCTCCGACTGGTAGCTCGCCAGGAAGTCGTTCACGGTGACGATGTGCACGCCGCGGCTCGTGAGGGCGTTGAGGTAGGCCGCGGTCGTGGCGACGAGCGTCTTGCCCTCGCCGGTCTTCATCTCGGCGATATTGCCGAGATGCAGGGCGGCACCGCCCATGAGCTGCACGTCGAAGTGGCGGAGGCCGAGCGTCCGGCGACTCGCCTCGCGCACCGCGGCGAACGCCTCGGGCAGCAGGTCGTCGAGCGACTCGCCGTTGGCGTAGCGCTCGCGGAGCTCGACGGTCTCGTGCTTCAGCTCCTCATCGCTGAGGGCCTGGAAGTCGTCTTCGAGGGCGTTGATCGCTGCCGCGTAATTGTCCAGTCGCCTGAGGGTGCGGCCCTCGCCGACGCGCAGGACCCTCTCCAGAATCGAAGCCACGAATGTTCTCCTGTACTCGTCGGGCGTCGTGTTCCTCGATCGGAACGCCCGGGCACGCCCGATGCCGCCGGGCAGACGGTCATCATAGCCATGCTAGCGGCCAGCGGGCTGGGCGTAGACGGAGCGCAGGCTGGGCGCGGGCTCGATACCGACGGCAGGCCGGTGGAACCGGGCGGCCCATCGGGTCGCAGAGGAGCGCGTCAGGCGCTGGCGCGCTCGAACTTCGAGGCGGATTCGCCGGACGCGGCATCCGCTCGGTCGTCGAGGCCGATGAGGCCGTAGTCCCAGCCCTTGCGGCGGTACACGACGCTCGGGCGACCGGTCTCCGCGTCGACGAACAGGTAGAAGTCATGACCGACGAGCTCCATGAAGTAGAGTGCGTCGTCGACGGTCATGGGGGTGGACGCGAAGACCTTACGCCGGATCACGACGGGACAGTAGACCTCGTCCTCTTCCGCCGGCTGGGACTCCTCGACGACCGGGATGCTGCCGGTGCGCACCTGTTCGATCACCTCTGCCGCTGCGGCCTGGACGCCGACTTCCGCGAATCCGAGGTCGGTCGCCTCGCGGAGGGAGGTCGGCCGGCGCTGTCCGCGGTGGACCTTGCGGCGGTCCTTCCCACGGCGAATGCGTTCGAGGAGTCGGGAGAGTGCGACATCGAACGCTGCGTACTTGTCTGAACCGTCGGCTTCCGCCCGTACCACGGGCCCCTTGCCGACCAGGGTGAGCTCGACGCGGTCGGGCCCGGGGTTGCCGTTCTTCTCGCTGTGACGGCTGAGCCGCACGTCGAGGGAAATGGCTCGTTCGGCGAGATGGGAGACCTTTTCCGACTTCTCAGCTGCATAAGCGCGGAAGCGATCCGTTACTCCCAGGTTTCGTCCAACGATGTTCAGTTCCATGACGACCTCCGTTCACCGGCGTGTCATCCGGATCTGAAGGAGCGGATCGACCACGCCTGTCATGCCACCGTAGCCCCCTCATCCCTCGATGTCACGGAGAGTTTGCCGAGAAGCGGACGAGTGGGCGGCACGTCGCAACGGCGTCTCGGCGAGCACCGCGACCGCCTCGACGGAGCCTCCGGCGGCCCGCACGGCACGGGACGCCTCGGCGAGTGTGGCGCCCGTGGTGAGCACGTCGTCCACCAGCACGAACCCCCGCCCGGCGAGGCTCGCACGCGCCTCGAGCGCACCGGCCGCGTTGGCCCGGCGGGCCGCGACGCCGAGTCCCGACTGGTCTTCATGCGCGCGCACGAGTCGCAGCACACGCGCCGGGCGGATGCCGCGGCGGGCGAGCAGGGCGTCGACCGGCGCGTATCCTCTCCGACGCAGTGCGGCGGCCGTGGACGGCACGGTGCACACCTCGACCGACGCGGCGCGAAGGCCGTCGAGGGCCGCGATGATGGCGGCGGCCATCGCATCGGCGAGCGGCTCCGCGGCATCCGTGCGGGCGCCGTCCTTGTAGGCGCCGATCACGCGTGCCACCGCACCGGAGTATTCCAGCGCGGCCCACGCGGCGACGCCGTCGCGGGCGACGAGCCGCGGCACCGGGCGGAGCGCCGCGATGCACTGCGCGCACACGGAGCGGTCGGGAACTCCGCAGCCGGCGCACGCGACCGGTATGAGTACCCCGAGCGCCTCGAGCAGCGCGTGTCGCACGGCGCCTGCGCGGCTGGGGCGGGCGACGAACGGCACGTGCCCAGTGTGCGGCCCGTGACGCTCGCGCTGCGCGGGAACACGTCGGGGCATCCGACGCCTCCACATCCGCCGTTCGGGAGGACGGGTCGACTCAGTCGGGCAGCTGCGGAGCGACGAAGCGGATGCCGACCGCGCGCACCTGCCATCCGACGCCACTCCGCACGTCGAGGTCGCCCGCCGAGGTCAGCACGCGGAGGTCGTTGTTGCCGCCGTCGATCGACGCGCCGCCCACGGGACCTGCGCTCTCGCGGGCGAATCCGCCCAGTTCTTGCGTGACCATGCGCGTCGCTCCGTCGGCGACGCCGGTGATCGCGGCCACGCTGCCCGAATCGAGCCAGGCGACGTCGAGGGGGGTGCCGGAGACGTCCGCGAGTCGGAGCATCGTCGGCCCGAGTGCGACCGATCCGTCGTCGCGGCGCTCGATCGCGGCGACGACGAAGTGCGTGCTGGCGCCGTCGGCGAGCAGGGCGGCGATCCGGGTCGAGTCGCGCGACACCTCGATCGCGGCGATCGATGAGCCGCTCCAGGGCACGTCCACCTGACCGGTGCCGTCGGGTCCGAACCAGGCGAGCTGGTCGGGGGCGCTCGTCGGGCACGGACCACACCACGCCCTCCCCGTCGATCGCCGGCACGACCAGGCCGCCGCGGGGATCGATGGGTTCCGCATCCTCGCCGGCCCGCACACGCCACACGCCGGCGGCGTTCCGCACGGCGGCGGAGTCGCCGCCCGATCCGAGGGCCGCCCCGGTCGGCCCGAGCGCGACGACCTGCTCCGAGATGCCGTCGATCGGCTCCACGCCCTCACCCGAAGTCGCCAGGTGGCCGAACATCGCGCCGTCGAAGACGACACTGCGCGGATCGACCCGGGGGTTCTCGATCGGCGGCCTCGCGACCTCGGGAGCGTTCGGGTCGACGCCGTTCAGCGTGAGGTCCACCTCCTCGATGTCGCGCACGCCGATGAGGCTGGCGTCGAGCTGCGCCTGCATGCGCTGCACCGTGGGCACATCGTCGAACGCCGCGCCGGCCAGCGACACGCTCGCCACTCCGCCCGCGACAGGCACCGCCGAGGGCTCCAGCTCCACGCCCTCGGGGAACGCCGACCTCACGCCGGGAGCGAGCCACTCCGCCGGCCCCGCGAGCAGCGCCTGCACGATGCTCGTCTGCGCCGAGTCGCGCCCCGAATACCAGCGCGCGTCGGGAACGAGATACCGGAATGTCGGGTCGAGGAAGTACAGGGTGTACTCGCGGAACACCAGCGAGAAGCTCACCTCGTCGATGAGGATTCCAGGCGGCGCGCTCGAGATGCGCCACTGCCCGTCGACCTGCTCGAACTTGTACGGGAGCGGAATCGGCGTGCGCGACTCGGGCTCCTCGTACTGCCCGTCGTCCCGGAGGGAGGCCGCGGGCGTCGCGTCGACGCGCCAGGTGGTCTCGTCGATGGAGCGGGTCTCGCGGTCGGCGAGCACGTCGATCGTGACGCTGGCATCGGCCTCCCATTCGTCGGCGAAGGTCGTCGTCAGGTACTCGCGCGCGACCTGGTAGTTGTTGCGCGGGCTCTGCGCCGCGGTGAGGAAGCCCTCGAGGATCTGCTGCTGCGTCGCGCCGTCGGGCGGAGGATCGGGCACGATGTCGATGTCGATCGGAGCGTCGACCCGTGGCGCGTCGCCCTGCTGCACCGGTCCCGTGCTGGGAATGGCCGCGCACCCCGCGAGGAGGAGTGTCGCCAGTGCCGCGGATGCCCCGACGCAACGCCACCTACGCATCGTGCACCTCCTGCGCGTCCAACTCCGCGGCTTCGACGGAGTCGACCGCGCCTGTCGATGGCGGGCCGGATGCACCGGCATCGCGCGGCTCGAGCGGCAGCGGCGAGACGACCGCCGAGGCATCCGTCGTGCGAGGCAGGGTGAGCCGGAACACCGTGCCCATGCCCGGCTTCGACCAGAGGTCGAGCATGCCGCCATGGGCGACGGCGTCCTCGAGCGAGATGGCCAGCCCGAGGCCGGTGCCGCCGATCGTGCGGGTTCGGCTCGGGTCGGCGCGCCAGAACCGGTCGAAGGCGCGTGCGGTCTCCTCCTCGGTCATGCCCATTCCGTAGTCGCGCACCGACAGCGCGATGGCGGTCTCGTTGCTGTCGACGGCGACGACGATCGGACGGCCCTCGCCGTGCTCGATGGCGTTGCCGAGCAGGTTGCGCACGATGCGACCGATGCGACGCGGATCGACGTCCGCGTCGAGGTGGCCGCCGGGCGCCTCGAGCCGGAGCTCGCTGCCGCGCTCGCGGGCGAGCTCGTGCATCGACTCGATCGCATCGCCGGCGAGGTGCACGAGATTCGTGGGCTCGGTCGCCAGCGTCACCGAGCCGGCGTCGTAGCGGCTGATCTCGAGGAGGTCCGTGAGCAATCGCTCGAAGCGGTCGGTCTGCGTGTGCAGGAGCTCGACCGTGCGAGAGGTCGGGCCGGGGAAGTCCTCGCGCTGGCCGTAGAGCACGTCGCCGGCCAGCCGGATGGTGGTGAGCGGCGTGCGGAGCTCGTGCGAGACGTCGGAGACGAAGCGCTGCTGCACGACCGACAGCTCCGCGAGCTCGCGGATGCGGGCCTGGAGGCTGTCGGCCATGCCGTTGAACGACGCGGCGAGCGTGGCGAGCTCGTCCTCGCCGCGCTCGGGCATGCGCACCCCGAGGTCGCCCGCCGCGAGCCGCTCGGCTCGTCGCGGCCGTGTCCCGGATCGGCTCGATCACGCCGCGCACGACGATGAGCGTGATCGCGCTGAGCAGGGCGAGCAGGGCGGCTGCTCCGACGAGTCCGGTGACCTGCATGAAGGCGAGCGTCTGCTCGGCCTCGGCCAGGTCGTAGCCGAGGTACAGCTCGTAGCCGCCCGCGGCGCCGGCACGTCGAGGTTGCTGCCGACGACGATGCCGGGGTCGGTGCCGCCGTCGCCGTTCGGCAGCTCCACCGACTGCCAGTACTGGCTGCCCGGATTCTCCTGCACCTGGCGCCGAAGCTCGGGCGAGATCACGCCTGCGAGTCGCGGGCTCAGCCTGTCGGGCGCGGCGAGCGACGATGTCGGCTGACCGGGCTCGCGGAAGAGGGCGTAGTCGGAGCTGCCCGAGACGCTCAAGACCGTGTCGATCGCATTGCCCATCAGGAGCTGGACCGACGCCGGGTCTGCGGCATCCGACGAATCGAAGAGGCTCTGCGCTGCGGCGGTCGCATTGTTGGACGCCTCGAGCACTGACATCGCGCTGCGCCTGGAACAGGTCCGATGCCACGCTGAACGAGATGTAGAGGCCGATGACGAGGATCGCAAGGCCCGAGAGGCCGAGCGTGATGATGACCGTGCGGAACTGCAGCGACCGCCGCCACACCGCGGCCACGCGACGCGGAGCCTCCCGCCACGAACGCGCGGTGAGGAGAGACGGGGCGTCGGCCGCAGGCATGCCAGTCCTACGTCGTCGTGCCGGCCCGGTAGCCGACGCCGCGCACGGTCATGACGATGCGCGGGTTGTCGGGGTCGTGCTCGACCTTCGCGCGAAGGCGCTGGACGTGCACGTTCACCAGCCGGGTGTCGGCCTTGTAGTGGTAGCCCCAGACCTGCTCGAGGAGCATCTCGCGCGTGAACACCTGCTGCGGCTTCGAGGCGAGGGTGAGGAGCAGGTCGAACTCGAGCGGCGTGAGGTTGATGCGCTCGTCGCCACGGCGCACCTCGTGGCCTGCCGCGTCGATCGTGAGGTCGCCGACCGAGAGCGTCTCGACGACGGGGTCGGGAGCGGGACGCAGGCGCGTGCGGATTCGGGCGACGAGCTCCTTGGGGTTGAACGGCTTCACCATGTAGTCGTCGGCGCCGGACTCGAGCCCCTTGACCACGTCGGCGGTATCGGACTTCGCCGTGAGCATGATGATGGGCGTCCCCGACTCGGCCCGGATGCGGCCGCACACCTCGATGCCGTCGAGTCCGGGCAGCATGAGGTCGAGCAGCACGAGGTCGGGCTTGGTCTGGCGGAACGCGGCCAGCGCCCCGGCGCCGTCGGCGCAGAAGGCGGGGTCGAACCCCTCAGTGCGCAGCACGATGCCGATCATCTCCGCGAGGGCCGTGTCGTCGTCGACGACGAGTACGCGTGGGGTCATCCGTTCGATTCAGTCGGGGCTCGCCAGCAGGCGGGCCGATTTCGGTGGCTCCACTGTAGTCGGTCGACGCCGTGAGTCGCCCGGAAGCGCGCTGAGGCCGGCCGCTGCCTCGGCCCCGCAGGGACGCGGCTCGCGAACGTCGCTTCGCCGCCACCGGGCGCGCGGATGTCGCGCCGCACGCGAATGTGCGAGCATGGGGACACCCCGCCGGAAGGAGCGCATGCAGGTGTCCGATCACGACTGGCAGGCGCCCGGCGGAGCGGCGCCCGGCGCCGACGATACGGATGCCGCGCGCGCAACGCCGAACGGCCGGCCCGGGTACGAGGCACCGGTGTACGGGCAGCCCTCGTACGGGCAGCCCTCGTACGGGCAACCCCCGTACGGGCCGTCGTCGACCGGGCAGCCCGCCTCCGCAGTACCGCCCTATCCCGCGTCGTCCGGCGCGGCGTATCCGCCTCCCGCCGGCGAGTGGACGCCGCCGCCCAAGCCCGGACTCCTGCCCCTTCGTCCGCTCGGGTTCGGAACGCTCCTCTGGGCGCCGTTCCGCACCCTGCGGCGCAACCCGGCCGCGACCTTCGGCAGCGGGCTCGTGGTGCAGCTGGTCTCGGTCGTCGCGACCGTCGCGGTCATCGTGCCGTTCCTCGCGGCGACGTTCTCGCGGCTCGAGAGCTCGACGGCCGCCGACGCAGACGCCATCATGTCCGGCACCATCGGCGGGCTCCTCCTGCTCATGCTGGTGCCGATCGCGCTGTCGATCGTCGCGAGTGCGTTCCTGCAGGGCGTCATGGTCGTCGACGTCGCAAGCGGCACGGTCGGCGAGCGCCTCGGGTTCGGCGAGCTCTGGAAGCGCACGGCCACGCGGATCTGGCCGCTCATCGGATGGACGCTCATCCTGGCGGCGGCGTTGCTCGCAGCGTTCGCGCTCATCGTCGTCATCCTGGTGCTCGCCGCATCGACCTCCGCCGTCGGATTCGCGGTGGGCATCGTGCTCGCGCTCCTGCTCGGTCTCGGGCTGCTCGTGCTCGGCTTCTGGCTGGGCGTGAAGCTCTCCCTCGTGCCGAGCGTGATCGTGCTCGAGCACGCCGGCATCCGCACCGCCGTCGCCCGCTCATGGACCCTCACGAATGGCGCGTACTGGCGCACGCTCGGCGTGCTGCTGCTCGTCGGGGTCATCCTCAGCTTCGCCGGGCAGGTGGTGGTGCAGCCCGTCTCGCTCATCGGCACGGTCCTCGCACTCCTCGTCGACCCCACTGGCCAGGGCGCCGAGGCCGCGATCGTGATCACCGTCGTGACGACGGTGATCACGCTGATCCTCTCGCTGATCATCGGGGCGATCACAGCGGTGGTGCAGGCCGCGCTCGTGGCCGTGATCTACATCGACCTTCGCATGCGCAAGGAGGGACTCGACCTGGAGCTCCAGCAGTACGTCGAGCTCCGCGACGCCGGCCGGCCCGTCGGCGACCCCTACCTCCCACCGGCCGGCGCGGTGGCGACCGCGGCGTCCGCTCCCACGTCATCCGGAAGCGAGCGCCCCGCGACGTGGTCCTGAACCCCCTCCTCGAGGCGCCGCCGGTCGAGCCCGACGCGCCCGAGGCGCGCCGGTGGGTCGAGGACGAACTCTCGAAGCCCGAGTACGCGAACGCCGAGCCGACCGCGTTCGACCTCGCCATGCAGTCGATCCGCGACTGGTTCGTGAGCCTCTTCGAGGGAGCGTCGGGCCTTCCGGGCCCGATCCTGGCACTGTTCGCGATCCTCGCAGTGGCGGCCGTGCTCATCGTGGGCCTCGTCGTGTTCGGGCTGCCCCGGATGCGTCGGCGGCGCCGGGCCGGGGTGCCGCTCTTCGACGATCGCGATCGCCGTGACCTGGCCGCGCTCCGCCGCGCGGCCGCCGCGGCCGCCGCCGCCGAGGACTGGCCGCTGGCGATCGAGGAACGCTTCCGGGCGATCGTGCGCGGCGTCGTCGACCGCGACCTGGTGCGGGTTCATCCGGGCACGACCGCCCACGGCGTCGCGGATGCCGCGGCCCGGCCCTTCCCCGATCACGCGGCCGGGCTGCGGTCGGCCGCCGCCGACTTCGACGCCGTCCGCTACCTCGGACGGTCGGGGTCGCGCGAGCGCTACGACGAGCTCACGCGGCTCGACCTCGCGCTCGCGGCCACGGCGCCGGTTCCGGCCGACGTCGTCGAGGCGGGAGTGTGAGCGTCACCTCGCCGGCACCGGCGACCCGACGCCGCCCACGCACGAGCTGAGGCGGCTCCCGCCATCACGCCCACCCTTCGCGAGCTCGCGCGACGCGGGCGCGGCTGGATCGTGATCGCCGCGGTGCTCCTGCTCGGTGCACTCACGCTCCTCGTCGTGCAGGGGGGCCTGCGGACACCCGGCCCGACGCTCGGCGCCGACAACCCGGCACCCGTCGGGTCGAAGGCGCTTGCCCAGGTGCTGCGCGCGAACGGCGTCGCCGTGACGGCGGTGGGTTCCGCCGACGAGGCCGTCGAAGCAGCAGGGCGGGGCGCCTCCGTGTTCCTCTTCGACGAGTTCGGGATCCTCGACCCCGACCGGCTCGGCGAACTGGCGGACACAGCCGATCGCCTCATCGTCGCCGCGCCCTCCTTCGCGACGCTCGAGGCCCTCGCACCGGGGGTGCGCCTCGCGGGCGAAGCGAGCGGTCCGATCGACGACGTCACGTGCGAGGCCGCCGGCCGCCGTGCGTGCCGGCGAGCTCTCCGGCGGGCAGCGCCTGCTCACGGTCGACGACTCCGCCGCCGCGTCCGGGTGGGAGGGCTGCTTCCGCGACGGAGATCTCGGCTATGCCGTCGCGGTCGGCCCGGGGCCGTCCGGCGGCGAGATCGCGCTCGTCGCGGCGACGACGGTGTTCGAGAACGAGCACGTCGACGAAGCGGGGAACGCCGCGCTCGCGATCGGGCTGCTCGGGGCATCCGACGAGCTCGCCTGGTACCTGCCCGGTCCGGGCGACGCCGACGCCGGCGATGCCCCCAGTCTCGCCGAGCTCACGCCCGGCTGGGTGAGCCCGGTCGCCGTGCTCGCGATCGCGGTCGTGGTCGCCGCCGGCGTCTGGCAGGGTCGCCGCTTCGGACCGCTCGTCGTGGAGCGCCTTCCCGTGCAGGTGCCGGCCGGCGAGACCAGCGAAGGCCGGGCGCGGCTGTACGCCCGCAGCGGGGCACGCGGCCACGCGCTCGACCAGCTCCGCATCGGCGTCATCCGCCGCATCGCCGCCCTGCTGAAGCTCCCCCGAGCCACCTCCGTCGACGCGGTCGCGGATGCCGCGGCGCGCGCGACCGGCCGCGACGCGGCATCCGTCACCCGGCTCCTCGTGGGCGCGGTCCCCGCCCGCGACCGCGAGCTCGTCGACCTCGCCGCCGAGCTCGACGGGCTCGAGCACGACGTGGCCGCCTCGGTGCGGCCGCACCCCGACCGCACCGATGAGACAGGAAGACGACCATGACCGATGCGATCGCGACCACCGACGAGGAGCTGCGCGCTGCACTGAACCGCGTGCGCACCGAGGTGGGCAAGGCCGTCGTCGGCCAGGACGCCGCCGTGACCGGCCTGATCATCGCATTGCTCACCCGCGGCCACGTGCTGCTCGAGGGCGTGCCGGGCGTGGCCAAGACCCTCCTCGTGCGCACGCTGAGCCGAACGCTGCGCCTGGACACGCGCCGCCTGCAGTTCACGCCCGACCTCATGCCCGGCGACGTCACGGGATCGCTCGCGTACGACCCGCGCACGGGCGACTTCGCGTTCCGCGAGGGACCTGTGTTCACGAACATCCTGCTCGCCGACGAGATCAACCGCACTCCCCCGAAGACCCAGTCCGCGCTGCTGGAGGCCATGGAGGAGCGGCAGGTGTCGGCCGACGGCGTCACGAGGCCCCTGCCCGACCCGTTCATGGTCGCGGCGACGCAGAACCCGATCGAATACGAGGGCACCTACGCACTGCCCGAGGCGCAGCTCGACCGGTTCCTGATGAAGCTCGTGCTCGATGTGCCGGAGCGCGACGCCGAGGTGTCGCTGCTCCGACGCCACGCCGACGGATTCGACCCGCACGACCTCGCGGCGGCGGGCGTGACCGCCGTGCTCGGCACCGAGCAGCTTGCTGCGGCGCGCGCGGCGGCCGCAGCCGTGCGGGTCTCCGACGACGTCCTCGCGTACATGGTCGACCTCGCCCGCGCCACGCGGCGAAGTCCCTCGGTGCGGCTCGGGGTGAGTCCGCGTGCGACGACCGGCCTCCTCGCCGCGGCCAAGGCGTGGGCGTGGCTCACCGGCTATGACTCGCTCACGCCCGACCACGTGCAGGCGATGATCCTGCCCGTGTGGCGGCACCGCGTGCAACTGCGCCCCGAAGCGGAGCTCGAGGGCGTCTCGATCGACGCGGTGCTGCAATCGATCGTCCAGCAGGTGCAGGTGCCGCTCTGACATGGCGGTCTCCGGACGGTTCGCACTTCTCGTCGCACTCGGGGTCGTCCCGGTCGTCGCGGCGGGGATCCAGGGTGCGAGCGCCGCGTGGCTCGCGCTCGGCGGCTGGCTCGCGATCGCGATCGGTGCAGGCATCCTCGACCTCTCGCTCGCTGCATCCCCACGACGCGTGATCCTCACGAGGTCGCTGCCCGACCGAGTCCGGCTCGGCGAGACCGTGACAGCCGAACTGTCGGTGCAGAACGTCGGGTCGCGGATGCTCCGTGCGGTCGTCCGCGACGGCTGGGAGCCGTCGGCCGGGGTCGCCGGGCCGAACCGCACGCGCCTTCGCATCCCGCCTGGCGAACGGCGGCGGATGTCCCTCGAACTCACGCCGTCGCGACGCGGCGACCGCCGCACCGAGCACGTCACCATCCGCTCGGCGGGTCCACTCGGTCTCTGGGCGCGTCAAGCGACGCTCGCCGCGCCGGGGCGGCTCCGCGTGCTGCCGCCGTTCCACTCGCGGGCGCACCTGCCCTCCCGCCTCACCCGGCTGCGGGAGATCGACGGGCGCACGCCGATCCTCATCCGCGGCCAGGGCACCGAGTTCGACTCGATCCGCGAGTACGTGCGGGGTGACGACGTGCGCTCGATCGACTGGCGTGCGACCGCCCGCCATGCGGATCCCGAGGTGCCCGGCAGCACGCGGCTCATGGTGCGCACCTGGCGTCCCGAGCGCGACCGGCGCATCGTGATCGTCGCCGACACCTCGCGCACCGCCGCCGCCCGCATCGCCGACGAACCACGGCTCGACACGGCATGGGAGGCCGCGCTGCTGCTCGCCGCGCTCGCCTCGCACGCCGGCGACCGGGTCGAGTTCCTCGCCTGGGACCGGCGCGTGCGCGGCCGGGTGCACGGCGCCAGCGGCCCCGGCCTGCTCGCGCAGATGGTCGATGCGATGGCCGGCATCGAGGCGGAGCTCATCGAGGCGGACTGGTCCGCGGTGCCGGGTCACGTGCGCCGGGCGACCAGTCGCCATGCGCTCGTCGTCCTGCTCACGGCGGCGGACACCCCCGGCACCGCGCGCAGCCTGCTCACCGTGCTCCCGCAGCTCACGGCGCGGCACACCGTGGTCGTCGCGTCGGTCGCCGACCCCGACGTCGTCGAAGCCGCCCGCGAACGGAGCTCGCTCGACGACGCCTACCGCGCGGCGGCGGCCGAGCGGAGCCTCCTCGACGCCGACCGCGTCGCGGCGGCGATCCGCCGCCTCGGCGCGCTCACGGTCTCGGCGCCGCCGCATGAGCTGCCACCGGCCCTCGCCGACCTCTACCTGGAACTCAAGGCCGCGGGCCGGCTCTGACCGGCGCCGAGCGCGCCGCCGCCGGATCGATAGTGTGGCTGAAGGGCGCCGATGGTGCGGGCCGCCTTCGTAGTGCCCGCACGCGATGCGCCCATCGACCCCATCCTGGAATCCCCACGAAAGGAACCTCCATGTCCGAGTCCGCCCCTGTGACCGTCGCAGCGTCGATCGAACCTGAGCTCACCGCAGCTCCGTCGACCCTGCAGAAGTTCACCGCCGAACTCCTCGGCACGTTCATCCTCGTCTTCGGCGTGATCGGCACCGCGATCTTCGCGGCCGGCTTCAGCGGCCGGCGAGGGCAACCTCAACGTCGGCTTCCTCGGCGTCGCGATCGCGCTCGGGCTCAGCGTCTTGGCCGCCGCCTACGCGTTCGGCCCCGTGTCGGGCGGTCACTTCAACCCCGCCGTGACCATCGGCCTCGCGGTCGCCGGCCGGTCCCCGTGGAAGGAGGTGCCCGGCTACCTGGCCGCGCAGCTCGTGGGCGCCATCCTGGCGACCACCCTGCTGCTCGCGGTGCTCTCGACCGGCCCGACGTTCGACATCCTCGTCTTCCGCGGAGCGTCGACCGGCTACAACGAGCTCTCCCCCGGCGGCTTCGGCCTCCTCTCGGTGTTCCTCATCGAGACGATCGCCACGGCCGTGTTCCTGTTCGTCATCCTCGGCGTCACGAGCGCACGTGCGGCCGCGGGCTTCGCCCCCCTCGCCATCGGCTTCACGCTGACGGCACTGGCCCTGGTCGCGATCCCGGTATCGAACGCGTCGTTCAACCCAGCCCGTTCGATCGCGACGGCGATCTACGGCGGCTCCGAGGCGCTCAGCCAGGTCTGGGTGTCGATCGCGGCGCCGGTCCTCGGCGCCATCATCGCGGGCGCGATCTTCAAGGTCGTGTTCGATCGCCCGGCGAAGCTGACGGCGTAGCCGTACCGCAGGTCACGACGGCGGATGTCCAGAGCCTGGCATCCGCCGTCGTCGTCCCGTACCGACCCTCCCATGCCGCCGCGGGATGCAATTCAGGTATGGGGGCGGCGCGGCGCGGGACCACGCGCCAGGACCTCACCCCGCGACGATGCGGCTCGCGCCCGCGTCGAACTCCACGAGGTCGCCGGTCTCGCCCGCACGTCTCGCCCTGCCGCCGAGCACCAGCATGTACGCGAGGAACCCCGCGAGCGCCGCCACCCCGATGCCGATCTTCACCGGCCACGGCCAGGGCGCGGGCGTCACGAAGCCCTCGATGAGCCCCGAGACGAACAGGAAGAACACGAGGCCGATCGCCACGCTGAACAGCGACCTCGCGTCCTCGGCGAGCGCGGCGCCGCGCGTCCTCGGCCCCGGCGCGACCCAGGCCCAGAAGATCCGCAGGCCGGCGGCCGCGGCGACGAACACGCACGTCAGCTCGAGGAGCCCGTGCGGCGCGATGTAGAGGAAGAAGGTGTCGGCCTCGTCATAGGCGAACATGACCGCGGCCGTGACGCCGAGGTTCTGCGCGTTCTGCAGGATCACCCACGGCACCCAGACGCCCAGGATGCCGAACGCCACGCACTGCGCCGCGATCCACGCGTTGTTCGTCCACACGGCACCGGCGAACGATGCCGCCGGATTCGCGGAGTAGTAGGCGACGAAGCCCTCCTCGGCGACCTGCCGCAGCTCCTCCTCGGTGCCGAGGGAGGCGAGCACGCGAGGATCGCCGCCGATCCACCATGCATAGAGGGCGGCGACTGCGACCGTGGCGACCGCGACCGCCAGCGTCAACCACCGCACGCGGTACAACGCGGCGGGCAGGCCTACGAGCGCGAACCGGGTGAACTGCTTGAGCGGGTTCTCGGGCGTGCCGGTGAACCGCAGGCGCGCCCGCGCGAGGGTCACCGAGAGCCGGTCGCCGAGCGCAGTGGACCCAGCCGTGGTCTGCACGAGCGACAGGTCGGATGCCCCGTGCTGGTACCGCTCGATGAGCTCGTCCGCCCCGGCGCCGTCGAGCCGCGGCGACCGCGCGAGCGCGTCGAGCCGATCCCAGTCGTCGTGGCGGGCGGAGGCGATCGCGTCGAGGTCCATCTGCTTGAATACTACCCATGGCCCTCGCGACCGACGCCCGTTACCGGGCACCCCGGTTCGACGACGAGGCGCTCGTCACGGGCGAGGCCGTCGCACTCGACATCCGGCCCGCGAGCGCGCTCATCCGAGCGGGCGGGTCCGCCATCGACGTGCTGTTCTCCGTGGTCCTCGTCGTGGCGGTGCTGCTCGCGCTCACCGACATCGCCGTCGACGAGGCGGCCTTCCGTGCGATCCTCATCGCGACGATCGTCGGTGCGATCGTCGTCCTGCCCACCGCGGTCGAGACCGCCTCGCACGGGCGCTCGCTCGGCAAGCTCGCACTCGGACTGCGCGTGGTCCGCGACGACGGCGGGGCGATCGGCTTCCGGCACGCCTTCATCCGCGCGCTCACGGGCGTCATCGAGATCTACCTGACGTTCGGCGGGATCGCCGTGCTCGTCGGCTTCCTCAATCCGTCGTCCAAGCGGCTCGGGGACATCCTCGCGGGCACCCACGCGCAGGTCGAGCGCGTGCCGAAGCTTCCCTCCACCGCGTTCGGGGTGCCGCCCGAGCTGGCGGAGTGGGCCGCCATCGCCGACGTCGCGCGCATGCCCGACCCACTCGCACGCCGTGTCGCGTCGTTCTTCGCGAACGTGTCGCACCTCATGCCCGAGAGTCGCGCCCGCGTCGCCGCTTCCCTCGCGGCCGAGGTGGCCCCATTCGTCTCACCGCTGCCGGATGCTCCGCCGGAGCGGTTCCTCGCCGCCGTCGTCGCGCTCCGGCGCGAGCGCGACCTCATCCGCCTTCGGCTCGAGGAGGCGCGAATGGCGTCGCTCGCACCGCAGCTCACGGCCACGCCCGTGGGATTCCCACGCCGGTGAGCGTCGACCGGATGCCGCGGGGCTGAGGCATCCGGCATCCGGCATCCGGCACCGATCAGTAGCGGTAGTGGTCGACCTTGTACGGCCCGTCCACGCTGACGCCGATGTACGCCGCCTGCTCGGGAGTGAGCTCGGTGAGTTCGACGCCCAGCGCGTCCAGGTG
This sequence comes from uncultured Actinomycetota bacterium, assembly GCA_963764435.1. Lineage (GTDB taxonomy): Bacteria > Actinomycetota > Actinomycetes > Actinomycetales > Microbacteriaceae > Agromyces. The sequence goes on from CAVXSL010000001.1 coordinate 1,324,135, forward strand.
CAGGCGTGCGACCTTCTCATCGAGGTGTTTCGGCAGCACGTAGACGCCGACGGGGTAGGCCTCGGGCCGGGTCCACAGCTCGATCTGGGCGAGCACCTGATTGGTGAACGAGTTCGACATGACGAACGACGGATGCCCCGTGGCGTTGCCCAGGTTCATGAGGCGCCCCTCGCTGAGCACGAGCACGCTGCGCCCGGTGGGGAGGCGCCACTCGTGCACCTGCGGCTTGATCTCCACTCTCTCGGCGCCCGGAAGCGCCTCGAGCCCGGCCATGTCGATCTCGTTGTCGAAGTGGCCGACGTTCGCGACGATCGCGAGGTGCTTCAGGCCGAGGAGGTGCTCGACCCGCACGACGTCCTTGTTGCCGGTTCCCGTGACGAGGATGTCGATCTCACCGATCACCGATTCGAGGCGCGACACCTGGTACCCGTCCATCGCGGCCTGCAGCGCGCAGATCGGGTCGACCTCGGACACGATGACCCGGGCGCCCTGGCCGCGCAGCGCCTCGGCCGCGCCCTTGCCCACGTCGCCGTAGCCCGCGACGAAGGCGACCTTGCCGCCGATCAGCACGTCGGTCGCGCGATTCAGGCCGTCGGGCAGCGAGTGCCGGATGCCGTACTTGTTGTCGAACTTCGACTTCGTGACCGAGTCGTTCACGTTGATCGCGGGGAAGAGCAGCTCGCCCCGGGCGTGCAGCTCGTAGAGGCGGTGCACGCCGGTCGTCGTCTCCTCGGTGACGCCGCGGAGCTCCGCCGCGATCCGCGTCCAGCGGTCGGCCGAGAGTTCGAGCGAGCGGCGGAGCGTGTCGAGCACGACGCGGAACTCGTGGCTCGGGGCACCTGTCGCCTCGGGCACGACACCTGCTGCCTCGAACTCGCGACCCTGGTGCACGAGCAGCGTGGCGTCGCCGCCGTCGTCGAGGATCATGTTCGGGCCGATCCAGTCGGCGCCGGCCTCGGTGGCCTCGGCGCTCCAGTCGAAGATGCGGTCGGTGCACCACCAGTACTCCTCGAGCGTCTCGCCCTTCCAGGCGAAGACCGGGACGCCGCGGGGCTCGTCGACCGTGCCGTCGGGCCCGACCACGACCGCCGCGGCCGCTTCGTCCTGCGTGGAGAAGATGTTGCAGCTCGCCCAGCGCACCTGCGCGCCCAGCGCGACGAGCGTCTCGATGAGCACGGCCGTCTGGACGGTCATGTGCAGGCTACCCGCGATGCGCGCTCCCGCGAGCGGCTTCGACTCCCCGAACTCGGCACGGAGCGCCATGAGCCCCGGCATCTCGTTCTCGGCCAGGCGGAGCTGGTGACGGCCGGCCTCGGCGAGTGAGAGGTCTGCGACCTTGAACTGGAGGGTGGATGTCGCGGAGGGACTCATGCCGACCATTCTGGCAGGACCGCGGAAGAACTCGTGCCGTCAGCCGCACGATCCGGACGGGGCCGGATGCCGCTCAGGCGCAGAACTCCCGAAAGGGCGAGCCCGAGGTGGATGCGGCGATCGACCGGACGAGGCCCTCATCGACCATGAACGCGAGCCACGTCGAGCCGTCGGCGACCGCGAACGTCCCGCCGTCCGGCGATTCGCGAGTCTGGCGGGCATCGGGGTAGGCGGCCAGGACCGTGGCGCTGTCGGAATTCAGGGTGATGCCCGAATCCGTCGCCGGCGCCGCTGCGCCGGTCGGCCCGCTCATCACCATCACCGCGTCGATGCGCGATCCGCCTGGCTCGAGCACCACTTGTAGCCGTGCCAGCCCGTCACCGTCGAACCTGATGACGTACGCGTCGGCGCACTCGGGCGAGACGCGGGTGTACGGCCCGATCTCGGCGGTCGCGGGGTCGAAGTCGGCGCCCACGAGAAGAGGACCGACTCCTGCCGCCGACAGTGTCCACGTGGCCGGATCGTCGAGGACCTGAGGCGACTCCGTCGGGGCGCCAGGCGTGCGCGCGTCTGCATGCTCGGCGTCGCGCTCGCGCTGGGACCCGCGGGCGAGCTGCTCGGCGTGGCATCCGCCTGCGGAACGCAACCGGTCAGCACCGCGATCGATGCGGCCGCGAGTGCGAGCCCCACCCAGCCAACGTTCACTGCATTTCCTCCTGAGGTGTGACGGCCGTCGCTGTCGTCTCGGCCGGAGTCGAGCAGGCGTCAGCCCCTGATGAGCGCGAGCACCTCGTCGCGGACCGCCGCCATCGTGGCGGCATCCGCCCCCTCGACGTTGAGGCGCAGCAGGGGCTCGGTGTTCGAGGGACGGACGTTGAACCACCAGAACGGTTCGCTCTCGGCGGTGACGCCCACGACGGTGAGTCCGTCGAGTTCATCGAAGTCGGCTCGTCCGGTGAACGCCTCGACGATGCGCGTGTACGCGGCGGGCACGTCGGCGACGACCGAGTTGATCTCGCCCGAGAGCGCGTACGGGGTGAAGCGGGCGGCGAGCTCCGAGAGCGGCGCCTCCTGCGCACCGAACTCGGCGAGCACGTGCATGGCCGCGAGCATGCCGTTGTCGGCGCCCCAGAAGTCGCGGAAGTAGTAGTGCGCGGAGTGCTCGCCGCCGAACACGGCGCGGGTCTCCTTCATGCGGTCCTTGATGAGCGAGTGCCCGACGCGCGTGCGCACGGGGCGGGCGCCTGCCTCCTCGATCGTCTCGGGCACGAAGCGGGAGGTGATGAGGTTGTGGATCACGGCGATGTCGTCCTCGCCGGCGGCACGCACGCGTGCGATCTCCCGCAGCGCCACGATCGCCGCGACCGCCGAGGGGTTCACCGCGCCACCCTGCTCGTCGACGACGAAGCAGCGGTCGGCGTCGCCGTCGAAGGCGAGTCCGAGGTCGGCGCCGTGCTCGACGACCGCGCGCTGCAGGTCGACGAGGTTGGCGGGCTCCAGGGGGTTGGCCTCGTGGTTCGGGAAGGTGCCGTCGAGCTCGAAGTAGAGCGGCACGATCTCCAGCGGAAGGCGCGGCAGCCCGGCCGCCTCGCCGAGGACGGCCGGCACCGTGAGGCCGCCCATGCCGTTCCCCGCGTCCACGACGAGCTTCAGGGGCCGGATGCCGCTGAGGTCGACGAGCGATCGGAGGTAGGCCGCGTAGTCGGCGAGCACGTCGGCCGTGGTGACCGAGCCCGGCGTCGCGGCATCCGTGATGCCCTGGTCGAGGTAGTCGCCCGCACGGTCGCGGATTCCCGCGAGGCCCGTGTCGAGCGAGATCCCCTGCGCGCCCGCGCGGGAGAACTTGATGCCGTTGTACGCGGCGGGGTTGTGGCTCGCCGTGAACATCGCGGCGGGCGCGTGCAACGAGCCCGGACGCGAAGTAGCTCTCATCCGTGGAGCAGAGGCCGATCGACACGACGTCGGCACCGCGCCGCGTGGCCCCCCGCGCGAACGCGGTGGCGAACCCGGGCGACGAGTCCCGCATGTCGTGGCCCACGACGACGCGATCCCCGGCCGCTCCGACCTCGTCGACGAACGCGGCGCCGAGAGCCTCGACGGTCTGCTCGGTGAGACCATCGCCCACGATGCCGCGGACGTCGTAGGCCTTCACGACTGCGTCGAGGCGCGTTCGAGCCTCGGAGGGTGATGCGGGAGTCATGCCTTGAAACCTACCTCACCGAGCGAGACGTGCCGCACGACCTGCCAGCCCACCGGCGCGGAGGTGCGTTCGGCGTGGCGGCTGCAGAGGTCGTAGCCGTGGGGTTCGCGGGTGATGGCGAGCGGACCGAGGACGGCCATGGAGTCGGCGTAGTCGAACGTGAGGGTCGCCACCGCCTCGGCGGCGCACGCGGTACGCGAACAACGTCTCATGGCTGAACCCGTCTCATGACTCATCAGAGTAGCGAGCGGTGCGGACATTACGATGGAGGGTATGCCTCGATCCCGTCGTGTCGCCACGCCTCGCTCTCCCCGGCGGCTCGCCCGGGACCGGCACGGCCGCGGCATGCGCTCGGCGGTCACCGGGCCGCACCTCGAGCCTCTTCGTACTCGGCTCGACGACTTCGACTTCACGATCGCCACGACCGCCGCCTACCTGCGCGGGCTCTGGCCCGAGCTGGAAGGTGTCGTGTTCGAAGTGGCGCAGGGGCCGGCGGAGGCGATCCACGGCGACCACGTGGACCGCTGGAAGGTCGCGCACGACGAGCGGCGCATCACCTTCTACCGACTCCCCATCGTGCGGTTCCTCCGCCTGCAGGAGGGCGAGGACCGCGACGAGAAGCTCCTCATCGAGAGCTGCGTGTTCCGGGCGGTCGCAGAACTGCTCGACAAGGACCCCTGGGAGCTCGCGCCCGGTCGGTACCGCCACCTCTGACCCACCGCCCCGGGGGCGGGTGCGTCGGCGATGTGCGGGAACGGTCGCGGCGCTCATTCCGGGTAGACCCGGATCGGCGAGTCCAGCGGCCCCGGCGGTTGGACGCCGAACGATGCGAGCTCGTCGGCGCCCGCGAACGACACCGTCGCGTGCAGCCCCGACGTCCCGGCGAGCACCACGGATGACGGCCCGTCGAGCGGCACGGACGCGGCTCCCGCGGCGGGCACCGTGACGGAGCGCTCCACCCCATCGGCGGTGAGCGTCACCTGGGCATCGGAAGCGCCGGGGTTCGCCAGCTGCAGCGTCGGCGACGGTCCCGGCGGCACGGCGATGACCGCCTCATCGAGCAGCGGCGCCGTGGCGACGGTCCATGCGAGGTCGGACGGTGCCGCGGCATCCGTCAGCCCCTCCGCGCCGCCGACCGTGACCCGCGCCGCCGCGACGACGGGTGCACCGGCGTCGATCCGCACCGTGTACACGCCCTCCTCGAGGAACCCGAGGGGGACGTCGAGCACGCGTCCGGGGTCGAGGGTCACCTCGATCGTGCTGCCGCCGACGCCCGACCCGGGTGCGACGCCGATGGACACGTCGACCTGGTCGTCGCCCGGCGCGAACAGCCGGACGGCCGGGTGGGCGTCGCCGTCCGCGTGGTCCTCGGTCGACTCCACGCCGCCGGACTGCGGCACCCTGACCCCCGGGATGACCTGGCTGGTCGCCGGTGCGGCCGTCGTGCCCGTGAGCTCGATGCCCGCGGGCGCGAGGCCGACGACGACCGACTGCTCGAGGCTCGCGGCGATCGCCCCGCCCGTGCTCGTGACGTGCACGACAGGCGAGGTGAGGTTGGGTGCCAGGCCCGCGAGGGAGAGCACTCGCTGGCTGCCCGACGGCACGATGATCCCGAGCCCGGCCGGCGCCTCCACCGCTCCCGTCTCACCGACGACCCTGACATCCACGGTCGCCGCCACCGCGGTCGGATTGGACAGGAGGACGAGGCCGCTTCGCCCGACGTTCGTCGCACCGGCCACGAGCCAGGAGTCGACGACAGCTTCAGCGCACGCCGACGCAGCGAACCCGCCGAGGGCCTCGGCCGAGACGCCCTGCGACTGCGCCGCGGCCATCAGGCCGGCAGCCACGCCGCCCGGTTCGGCCGCGATCGCGACCGGAGTGCCGTCCTGGCCGGCACGGGGGTTGCCGGGGGCGGCGATCGGCACCTGTTCGAGTCCGGCGTCCGGGGGCTCCGCGGCGGTGACGAGGTCGGCGCTGCCGACGGACGAGGCAGTCGACGCAGCGGCGGCGTCCTCTCCGAAGGAGAGCAACGGGCCAGGGCAGACGCGCTCCTGCCGGCTCTCCGCGGGCTGTACGAGCACGGACGGCGCCTCAGCGCGATACTCGGGCCATGGCACGAGTGCGGCTGCGGCCACGGCGCCGGCCGCCACGACGGCTGCGGCGAGGAACGCGCCCGCGCGACCACCGATGCGGAGGATCCGCCTGCGGCTAACGTGCATGATCGGCTCCCTCCGGTGATCGCGTCGCCGGCTCGGACACGGTGGGTTCGGACACGGTGGGTTCGTCGGCTTCCGCGCGGGGCGTCGCGTCCGGCCGTCGAGTCGGATGTCGCGTGGCACGCCGCGCTGGTCGGCGATCCGCTTCGCGTCCCGCCCCGGTCGGAATCGACAGCAGCAGGGCGGCACCGATCACGATGAGCTGGATCGCCGTGACGGCCACGGCCACCCAGCCGCCGGCATCCGGCGGAATGCGTGCCGCTGGGGCATCCGGCTCCGCTGCGGCGAACCGCCAGAGCACGCCGAACTCGGTCTCGCCCACGCCGACCAGGGCGGCGTTGCCGTCGAGCGCGGTGCGCGCCCGCTGCTCGGTCAGGATCGCCTCGCGGCCGTCGGCCGCCGGCGCGAGCAGGACGAACGCGACGCCGAAGTCGCGCAGCGCGGCCTCGGGATCGAACCCGCTGCGCGAGGCGAGGTTCCCTGCGATCGTCGCGAGCTCCACCTCGTCGTCGGCGAGCTCAGTCCTGGTCTGATGGAGCGTCGACTGGTCGTCGAGGGACTGCCCGGTGCCGTGCTCGAGTGTTGCGCCGAGTCCGCCATCGGCCTCCGGCTGCATGACCAGGCTCGTCACCCGCGGGTCGGTCTCGGCCTGCGCCACGACGAAGGCGGGGAGCGTGCGCTCGCCCGCGGGTGCGAGCGGCACCGCGTCGGTGGCGATGGCGACGAGAGCGGGCAGCACCGCGACGACGGACACGAGCGTGACGACCCCGCCGACGACGGCGGCGCCGCGGAGCAGGGCGTCGAGCGCGACCACCGCGGCGAGCACCAGCCCGAGCCACGCGAGGCTGAGACCCGCGCCCGCCCAGACCTGCACGACGTCGGGACCGGCGATCGAGACCGACACGAGTGTCGCCGCGACCGCCGTGGCGTACCCGAGCAGCGCGGTGCCGAGTGCGAGCGTCGCGCGGCGCCAACGAGGCGCGAGCAGCGACGCGAGCGCGGCGAGCACGAGCGGCACGACCAGCAGCGTCGCGACGACCGGTGGGTCGAGCGTCATGACGTCCCGAACGAACTCCTCCCAGCCGCCCCAGCCGCCGCCCGGAAGGCCGAGTGCGAGCTGCCAGGCCGACGGCACCGCAGCGCCGACCGGAACACCGGGGTCGGCGAGCAGTCCGAGCGGCGTGCCGCGGCCGACCTGCTCGACGACGAGCGGCAGCGCCAGCGCGAGCGCGGGAACGGGAAGCGCCGCGAGCCGAACCGCCGCACGCCCGCTCACTGCGAGGGCGACGATCCAGCCGATCATGAGCGCGGGTGCGAGGCTCGGCGCCGACGCGACGACGGCCGCGAACAGGAGCGACGCGGCCGCCGCGGCCGCCCACGAGGTCGCTGCTCCGAAGACCGCGAACGCGAGCCACGCCAGCAGCACGTGGGCGAGCACCGCGCCCGGCCGGCCCTCGGCGAGCGCCGACAGGAAGGCGGGCGCGGCGGCATAGACGAGGGCGGCGACGGCGCGGACCGAGCCCCGCCCAGTGAGCCGGGAGGCCGCCAGCCACATGCCGACGGCAGCCGCGGGCAGCGCGGCGAGCCACAGCAGCACCATGGCGATCGACGGAGACCAGAACGTCAGCGAGCCGAGCACGGCGAGCACCCCGCTGAACGGATCGGCCGCGCCGACGAACCCGGTGCCGACATCGCGCCAGCCGTACGTGGCGTTCCGCCACAGCTCGGCGAACCCCGACAGCGGCAGGAGCCCGCCACCGGCCACGCCCGCCGAGCCGATCAGCCACGAGAAGAGCCCGACGGATGCCGCGACGGTCACGAGCAGCACCCATCCGCCGCCTGAGCCGATGAACTGCAGCTCGTCCGCCCGCCCACGCGCGCTGGTCCGTCTCGCCTCCACGGCCGCCTGGCGTCGACGACGGAGTTCGTCGGACTGCATCCGCAGCGGCGCGATCGCCGACCAGCCCACCGTTCGGGGCGCGCTGAGGACGCGGCGCGCCCGCGCCACCCGCATGCCGGCGAACATCGTGGCGACGGCGGCCGCGAACTCGCCCGGAATGCTGCCGGGCTGCTTCACGAGCAGCAACCGCACCGAGCGTGCGATCGCCAGCGGGAGGAAGCTCAGCCAGTGCAGGGGCACCGCGACCGCCGGCGCGTAGACCAGTCGCCGGTGCAGCGCCGCGGCGCGCACGGCTCGGGTACGACGGCGGCGTGCGCGGCCGCTTCCATCGCCGCCCTCCCCGGCGACACCGCCGGACGCGAACCGGACGACGGCTGCCGGGACGACCGTGACCCGGTGGCCGGCGAGGCGTGCGCGCACGCCGAGGTCGATGCCGTCGTCGACGGTCGGAAGCGCTGGGTCGAATCCGTCGAGGGCCCGCCAGACGGATTGCCGTACGAGAATGGCGGCGGGGTCCAGGCCGAGCATGTCGCTCAGACCGTCGTGCTGTCCCTGGTCGAGCTCGTCGGCGACCACCGGGACGCTCCGCCCGAATCGCGTGATCGTGCGGCCGAGGCCCGCAATGCGACCGGCGTCCTCCCACTCCATGAGCTTCGGCCCCGCGACGGCGACCGACCTCGCCGTCTCCAGCGTCGCGATCAGGGCATCGAGCGCGTCCGGGGCAGGCGCTGAGTCCTCGGCGAGCAGCCAGAGCGCGTCGGCGTCGGAGGCCGGTTCCGGCAGCAGGCGCTCCCCCGCACGGACCGCCTCCCCGAACGACAGCGGTTCCTCGAGTCGCACCACCTGGTCGGCGTCCGCGGAGGCGATCTGCTCGCGTGCCTCGGCGTCGGCATGCGTGAGGACGACGACGAGCGCATCCGGCGAGCGGGTCTGCTCGCGGATCGCGTCGAGGGTCTGCCGAAGGCGGTCGCCGCCGTGACGGACGACGAGGACGGCGGTGACTCTGGGGGACATCGGGGCCAGCCTAGGCTGCCCTGGGCGCGGCATCCGGAACTCGACCGGGCGCGCCACGAAACCCTGCGACGCCGCGCGTGACTGCTCGACTCCCCCGGCGCGGCTCTCACCGCCGCGCCGGACACCCGTTCACACCGCGCGCTTGCGCAGCTTGCGACGCTCGCGCTCGGACAGCCCGCCCCAGATGCCGAAGCGCTCGTCGTTGGCGAGCGCGTACTCGAGGCATTCGCCGCGGACTTCGCAACCCGAGCAGATCTTCTTCGCGTCGCGCGTGGAGCCGCCCTTCTCGGGGAAGAACGCCTCCGGATCGGTCTGCGCACACAGCGCGTCGCTCTGCCATGCCAGCTGATTGTCGTCGACCGCGGACCGAACCCCCGGAACCCCAAGCCGTACCGGATCGACGAACCAATCATCAGGTACTCCAGAACGATATTCAGGATGTCCCATATCGTCTCCCACCCAGTTGTACCGACCACCCGAAGGGTGTGTCACGACAATTACACCCGTGTAATTCGTGGGAGTCAAGTCGCAGATGGTAAACCCTCATCCGCCCGTCGAGGCTTCAACGTGGCCGCGACACGCCGACCTGTTGAACAGATGTGATGTTCGAGCTCGGACGACCGCCCCTGCCACCGGCGGAGCCGACGCGGGCGGCCATGGGGCGGAGGAGGTGGCGAGTGCGTCAGTCGACGGATGCCAGTCGGCGTGCAGCCCATGCGCTCTCGACCATCTGGGCCAGCGAGTGGCGCATCCGCCAGTCGAGATCGCGCGCCGCGAGTTCGCCGGAGGCGACGATGCGGGCCGGGTCGCCCGGGCGACGCGGCCCGATCTCGGGCGTGAACTCGATGCCGGTGACCGCGGCGACCTCGCGCATGATCTCGCCGACCGAAACGCCATCGCCGGAGCCGAGGTTGTACACCGCCTCGAGCGGCTCGCCCGCGTCGAGCCGACGTGCCGCCACGACGTGTGCCTCGGCGAGGTCGGCGACGTGGAGGTAGTCGCGCACGCACGTGCCGTCGGGCGTCGGGTAGTCGTCGCCGTTGATGCGTGGGGTCCGGCCCTCGAGCAGGGCGTCGAAGACGAGTGGGAAGAGGTTGTGCGGGCTCGCATCGAACACCTCGGTCGTACCCGACCCGACGACGTTGAAATAGCGCAGGCTGGTGTGCCGCAGGCCCGTCGCGCGTGCCTGGTCTGCGAGCAGCCACTCGCCGATGAGCTTGGACTCCCCGTAGGGCGACTCGGGATGCGGCGGTGTCGCTTCGGTCACGAGGTCGACGTCGGGCGTGCCGTAGACGGCCGCGCTCGACGAGAACACGATGCGGTCGACGCCCGTCGCCTCCATCGCCGCAAGAAGCGTCGCCGTGCCAGTGACGTTCTGCTCGTAGGTGTGCAGCGGACGCGAGACCGAAACGCCGGCGTACTTGAAGCCCGCGAGGTGCACGACGCCCTGCACGTCATGACGACGGATGGCCGACTCGAGCGCCGCTCCGTCGAGAATCGAGGCCTGCACGAACGCCACACCCGCCGGAACGAAGGTGTCTCGACCGGAGGAGAGGTCGTCCACGACGACCGTGTCGATGCCCTGCTCGCCGAACGCCCGTACGACGTGCGATCCGATGTATCCGGCGCCACCCGTGACCAGCCAACTCATGTTCCCGCTTCCCGCACGCGGGCGGTCCGCACGCTCATCCCGATCGTATCGGCGTGATCGGGCCGGTCATGACCGGCGGACGAGCGGGACGAGTCGCGGGGCACAGGCGGACCCGGCCGGGCCCGTGGACGAGCCCGGCCGCGAGCCCGGGGTCAGACGAGCCGCGTGGGACGGTTCTCGACGTGGCGGTTGCGGTCCCGGATCTCGGGACGACCGTAGCCGTCGCCGTCGAGGCGGAGCACCGTGGCGAGCACGCCCCAGATCGCGAGTCCCGCGAGGATGAGGAACACGATGGTGGTCATGGCAGTAAATGTAGCTCTTGCGACATCCTGCCGCTAGTGGCAGAGTAGCCATCAAACGATCCATTCCTGCCATCCGGAGGCTCTCGTGCTCCACTCCATCGCCTGCATCGCCATGCCGCAGATGGCGCCGTTCGAGTTCGGCGTGATCTGCGAGGTGTTCGGCATCGACCGCAGCGACCAGGGGGGACCCACCTTCGACTTCCACGTGGTCGCGGCAGACCCCGGCCCCATCCCGACCAAGCTCGGGTTCGACGTCGTCGTGCACGAGGGTCTCGAGTTCGCGTTCGAGGCCGACCTCGTGGCCGTGCCGGCCTCACTCATCGACTCGCCGCCCGACGAGCGGGTGCTCGAGGCGATCCGCGCCGCGGTCGATCGCGGCGCATGGGTGCTCTCGGTCTGCTCCGGCGCGTTCACGCTCGGTCACGCGGGCGTGCTCGACGGCCGGCGTTCGACGACCCACTGGATGTACACCGATCGCCTCGCCGAGATGTTCCCCGCCACCGCCGTCGACCCCGACGTGCTGTTCGTGCAGGACGGGTTGGTCGTCACGGGCGCGGGCACGGCGGCCGGCATCGACGCAGCCCTGCACATCGTGCGCACCGAGCTCGGCGCGAGCGCTGCGAACATCGTCGCCCGTCGCATGGTCGTGCCGCCGCAGCGCGACGGCGGTCAGTCGCAGTTCATCCAGACGCCGGTGGCCGAGTGCCAGAGCGACTCCTTCGCAAAGGTCACCGAGTGGATGCTCGAGCACCTCGACCAGGACCTCACGGTCGACCTGCTCGCCCGCAAGGCGCTCATGTCGCCGCGTACCTTCGCCCGGCGATTCCGCGCCGAGACCGGCACGACGCCGAACGCGTGGCTCAACCGTCAGCGCCTGCTCCGCGCGCAGCAGCTGCTCGAGGAGACCTCGCTCCCGCTCGAGGTGATCGCCCGCGAGACCGGCTTCGGTGCCGCTGCGGTCATGCGGCACCACTTCCTGAAGGTGCTCCAGACCACGCCGACGCAGTACCGACGCGTCTTCGGGCCGCGCGCGGTCGGCTGACCGGTGCCGTCCCGGGTCGCCCGCAACAGCACGGCCTCGGGCGAGTCGATCCGCACTCGACCGGGTCGCCTGCGTGGGCACAGGTCGAGTTGACTCGACCCGTCAGTCGGCCGATGCCCCGGCCGCACCCGTCGTGGCGATCCACGCGATCCCGTCGCCCTCGACCACGACCTCGCGCTCCTCGGGCGTGACGTAGGCGGCCTCGCCGCGCGCGAGCGTCGTCGACCCCCCGGATGCGCCCCGGAGATGCAGCGAACCGCCCTCCGCGAGCACGATGGCAGGCCCGTCGAGCGGGACGCTCGCCACATCGGTTCCGCCCGGCTCGACCCGGTAGAGCGCGAAGTCGGGCACGTCGGGGCGGAACGCGGCGATCCCCGGTGCGATCGGCTCGGGTTCGAGCCGCGGCGGCGCGATCGGCGTGAAGTCGAGCACGTCGAGCAGCTCGGTGACGTCGATGTGCTTGGGCGTGAGGCCACCACGCAGCACGTTGTCGCTCGCGGCCATGAGCTCGATCCCGAGGCCCGCGAGGTAGGCGTGGATGTTGCCCGCCGCGAGGTAGAGCGCCTCACCGCGGCGCAGTCGCACGCGGTTGAGCAGCAGCGAGATGACGATGCCCGGGTCGCCCGGATAGGCCTCGGCAAGCGCGCCGACCGTCTCGAACGACAGCGCGTACGGCGAGCGGCGGGCCGTCTCGGAGGCGGAGAGCACCGTGACCCGCTCGGTGACCCAGGATGCTTCGCCCGTGTCGCCGCCTCGTCCGTCGCGCAGCAGCCACTCGACCGTGTCCCGCAGCGGCTCGGACGTGCCGAGGCGCGCAGCGAGCAGGTCGAGCGCCCCTGGCTCGGGGTCGTCGTCGGCGGCATCCGCCTCGCGGAGCACCCTGAGGATGCCGGCGACCTCGTCGAGGGGACGGAAGCCGGAGAGCGCGTCGAACGTCTCGCTCACCGCGACGATGATCTCGGGCTTGTGGTACTCGTCGCGGTAGTTGCGGTCGTACGCCGTGACGGGGATGCCCTCGGCCTCCTCGCGCGCGAAGCCGGCGCGTGCCTGCTCGGGTGTCGGATGCGCCTGCAGCGAGAGCGGCTCGGCCGCGGCGAGGAGCTTCAGCAGGAACGGCAGGCGTGCGCCGTGCGCGGCGAGCTCGGCGCCGAGGGCGCGTTCGGGCTCGGCCGCGATCCACGAGGCCAGGTCGGCGTGACCCACGGAGGCCGCGTCGGTCACCGTCGCGGGCGACCCGTCGTGCGCGCCCAGCCAGAGCTCCGCCTCGGGCGCTCCAGACGACTCCACACCTCGGAACTCCGCGATGGCCGTGGTGGAACCCCACGCGTAGTCGCGTGGAGTGTTGCCGATCGTCACAAACATCCTCAGTGGTCCCTTCCCAGACTTTGGGTCCAAACTACCAACGACCACATCCGGCAACGGGGCCCCGCCATGGGCTCGACGAATCCGACGCAAAGGAGCAGTCATGAACTTCGAGCCGCTCGCGAGCGATTTCTACTCGTACGAGTCCCTTCTCACCGACCAGGAGCGAGATGCCCTCGCGAAGCTCCGGGCGTGGCTCGAGGCGGACGTGCGGCCGATCATCAACGGCTACTGGGACCGCGCCGAGTTCCCCAGGCAGATCGTCGAGCCGCTCGCCGAGCTCGGCGTCCTCTCCTTCGCGTGGGACGAGACGAGGCCGTTCGAGAACTCCGCGGTGTTCCGGGGATTCGTGCAACTCGAGCTCGCCCGCGTCGACGCCTCCGTTGCGACCTTCGTGGGCGTGCAGAACGGCCTGGCGACCGGTTCGATCAGCGTGTGCGGCTCGAAGGAGCAGCGCGAGGAATGGATCCCGAAGCTCGCACGCGGCGAGGTCATCGGCGCCTTCGGACTGACCGAGCCGCTCTCCGGCTCCGACGCGGCACAGGGGCTGCGCACCACCGCCGAGCGTGACGGCGACACCTGGGTGCTCAACGGCGCGAAGCGCTGGATCGGCAACGCCACGTTCTCCGACATCACGATCATCTGGGCGAAGGACGTCGAGGACGGGCAGGTCAAGGGCTTCATCGTCCCTACCGACACGCCCGGCTACACCGCCACCAAGATCGAGGGCAAGATCAGCCTGCGCGCCGTGCAGAACGCCGACATCACCCTCGATCACGTGGTGGTGCCCGAGGCGCTGCGGCTCCAGCACGCGAATTCGTTCAAGGACACCGCGCGCGTACTCCGGCTCACCCGCGCCGAGGTGGCGTGGGGGGCGGTCGGGACCGCGATCGGCGCGTACGAGGCGGCCGTGAAGTACGCCGGCGAGCGGGTGCAGTTCGGCAGGACCATCGGCTCGCACCAGCTCATCCAGGACCTCCTGGTGAAGTGCCTCGGCAACATCACCGCCTCCCTCGGCATGGTCGTGCGGGTATCCGAGATGCTCGACCGCGGCGAACAGCGCGACGAGCACTCCGCGCTCGCCAAGGCGTATACCACGTCGCGCATGCGCGAGACCGTCGCGTGGGCCCGCGAGGCCGTCGGCGGCAACGGCATCGTGCTCGACTACGACGTCGCGCGATTCTTCGCGGACGCCGAGGCGCTCTACTCGTACGAGGGCACCCGCGAGATCAACACGCTCATCGTGGGCCGCGCCATCACGGGCATGGCGGCGTTCGTCTGAGTCGATGGCGCGCCGGTAGCCTTGGTGCCATGACTCCCGGCCGACGTCGCACGCTCATCGGCGCATACGCGACGTTGACGTGGTTCACGGTGCTCGCCGGCCAGTTCTGGCGCAACCTGCTGGGCTGGTGGGGGTTCGCGGCGGTCGCGCTGCTCATCATCGCCGGCGCGGTGGCACTCGTCATCGCCGTGAGGCCGGAGTGGCGCTGGCGCCGCGTGCCGAAGTCGATCGTCGTGTTCCTCCTCATCGCCACGCTCTCCATCGCGTGGTCGTACTACCCGGCGGCGTCGGTGCTCGGCGTGGTCGATCCGCTCGTCACCACGTTCACCGCCGTCGCGCTCACGCTGTGCATCGGCTGGACACGTCTCGTCCGCGCGCTCGGCGGCGCCATCAAGTGGGTGCTGGCGCTGTCGCTCGCGTTCGAACTCTGGGTCGCGATCTTCGTGCAGGGACCGGTCGCGCCGAACTTCACGGAGTACGCCGACGACGTGCCCAGCGCGTTCTACTGGTCCCGCGGGCTGCTGTTCCAGGGCGGGCCGATCGAGGGCATCGTCGGGAGCCGCAACCTGCTCGCCATGATCGCCCTCCTCGGGCTCATCGTGTTCGGCGCGTTCCTCGCGGCCGGCAGCATGCGCCGCGCGGAGGGCATCGGATGGCTCGTCGTCTCGGGTGTGGTCATGCTGCTGACCCGTTCGGCGACGGTGATCCTCGTCGGCGTCCTCGTGCTCGTTGCGCTCGGGTTCGCGGGCTGGGCTCGGCGCGTGGGCCCCCACGGGCGCCGACGCGTGTACTGGACGGCCGCGGGCGTGCTCGTGGCATCCGTCGCCCTGCTCGCCGCCCTGTGGAACCCGCTGCTCGAGCTCTTCGGCAAGAGCGACGACCTCACCGGCCGGCTCGACATCTGGAACACGGTCATCGGACTGGCGACGGAGCGATTGTGGTTCGGCTGGGGCTGGGTGGGCTACTGGGTCCCCTGGGTGGAGCCGTTCGACGGGCTGGCGGTGCGGAACGGCGTCGAGTACCTGCAGGCGCACAACGCCTGGCTCGACGTGTGGATGCAACTGGGCATCGTCGGTCTCGTCGTCTTCGCGTCGATCGTGGTCGGCGCGCTCTGGCGATCGTGGTTCCTCGCCGTCGACCGGCCGCTGGACGACGCGGGCCGGCCGCTTCCCTACTCTGCGTCCGCACTCGTGCCCTTTCTGCTGCTCGTCGCGCTCATCGGCCAGAGCCTGGCCGAGAGCCGCATCCTCATCGAGGGCGGGTGGTTCCTGCTCGTCGTGATCGCCTGGTCGACGAAGCTGCGGCAGTGGGAGCCGGAGCCGCTCGCCCCCGAGCCACGGGCCGTGTCCGCCTCCCGGATGCCGCCGCCCGAGGTGACCCGGTGAGGCGCGGCCGCGTCGCGGCCCCCGTCCGCCTCGCCGGCACCGACGACGCCGGCCGCCGGGACGCGCGATGACGGACGCCGACGGCGGCGCGCACCTCGCCCGCGCGCTGCGCGAGTTCGCCGGCTCCGCGAGGTTCGCGCAGGCACTCACGCTCGTATCGGTGGGCTTCGCGTTCTCGACCCACGCCGTGCGCAGCCTCATCGGCTGGCCGGGCCTGCTCTCCGCGCTCGTCGGGCTCCTGGCGTTGTGCGGGGTGTCGCTCGTCGCCAGGTGGCGTGCGGTGGAGTGGTACGGCATCCTGCCCATCACGATCCTGGTGTTCGTGGGCTGGTGCGCGGCATCCGTGCTGTGGAGCGCGCCGGGCGCGTATGCGCCGGCCGAGACCGCGCTGCGCGTGCTCTACCTCGTGGCGTTCGGGGTCATCGGCGTGTACGTGGCGCTGATGCGCGACACGATCCAGATCGTCCGGGCATTCGGCGACGTCATGAGGGTGCTGCTCGGCGCCTCGCTCGCGCTCGAGGTGCTCGCCGGCGTCCTGCTCGACACGCCGATCGCCGTGCTCGGCATCCAGGGGAACCTCGCGCAGCTCGGGCCCATCCAGGGCATCTTCGGCTCGCGGAACATGCTCGGATTCGTGGCGCTGATCGCGCTGCTCACGTTCATCGTCGAGTGGCGCACGAAGATCGTGCAGCGCGGTCGCGCCGTCGGTTCGATCGTCGTCGCCTCGCTGTGCATCCTGCTCTCGGGTTCCCCCACGACGTTGGCGTCGCTCGTGGCGGCACTCGTCGCACTGGCGGCGCTCTACGGCCTGCGACGGGCCGCGCCGACGGCGCGCTGGAAGTGGCAGGTCGCCCTCCTCGTGGCCGCGGCGGCCGTGCTCGTGACGGCGTGGATCCTGCGCATCCGCATCATCGAGCTCCTCGACGCGCAGGCGGAGTTCGACGTGCGACTCGACGTCTGGCGCGAGCTCTCGCGGTACCTCAACTCCAACCCGCTGCAGGGTTGGGGCTGGGTCGGCGCGTGGCCCGACGCCCCGCCGTACACGTGGATCGAGCTCGCGACGGGACGTCCGCACGCCACCGCCCTCAGCGCCTACATCGACGCGTACTTCCAGGTCGGCGTGATCGGCATGCTGCTGTTCATCGGGCTGGTCGGCGTTGCGCTCGTGCGGGCGTGGCTGCTCGCATCGACCCGGCGCAGCGTCGTCTACGTCTGGCCGGCGCTCATGCTCGTGGTGATCGCGGTCACGAGCTTCGCGGAGAGCTTCGCGCTCGGCGAGGGCGGCTGGATGCTGCTCGTCGTCTGCGCGGTGAAGGCGGCCCGGGACATGAGCTGGCGCGACGCGCTCGCGGCCGGGCGGC
>CAVXSL010000002.1:0-131923 GCA_963764435.1 uncultured Actinomycetota bacterium
CAACATCAAGAAGGGCGACCTCGTGCAGGTCATCTCGGGCCGCAGCCAGGCCCGCGGCGGAGACCGCGGAAAGCAGGGCAAGGTCATCGAGGTGCTGGTGGCCGAGAATCGCGTCGTCGTTCAGGGCGTGAACTTCGTCACGAAGCACGTCCGAGTCGGCCAGACGCAGCGCGGTTCGAAGACGGGCGGCATCGAGACCCACGAGGCGCCGATCCACGTGTCGAACGTCGCGCTCGTCGACCCCGACACGAAGAAGCCGACACGCGTCGGCTTCCGCACCGAGACCGTGACGAAGGACGGCGCGCAGAAGACCGTCCGCGTCCGCTACGCCAAGAAGTCAGGTAAGGACCTCTGATGACCGACACCGCGACTGCCGCGCCGGCTGGCAAGATCCAGCCGCGCCTCAAGCAGAAGTACAAGACCGAGATCACACAGGCGCTCACCGAGGCCAACGGGTACACCAACCCGCATCAGGTCCCGGGCCTCGTGAAGATCGTGGTCAACATGGGCGTGGGTGAGGCCGCCCGGGATGGCAAGATCATCGACGGCGCCATCGCCGACCTCACCCGCATCACCGGCCAGAAGCCGCAGGTCACCAAGGCCCGCAAGTCCATCGCGCAGTTCAAGCTCCGCGAGGGCCAGCCGATCGGCGCGCACGTCACGCTGCGCGGCGACCGCATGTGGGAGTTCCTCGACCGCCTGCTCTCGCTCGCCCTGCCCCGCATCCGCGACTTCCGCGGCCTGTCGGAACAGCAGTTCGACGGCAGCGGCAACTACACCTTCGGCCTCACGGAGCAGTCCGTGTTCCACGAGATCGACCAGGACAAGATCGACCGCGTCCGCGGCATGGACATCACCGTGGTGACCACCGCCAAGACCGACGACGAGGGCCGTGCGCTGCTCCGCCAGCTCGGCTTCCCGTTCCGGGCGTCGACGCCCACCAGCTGAACACCGGATGCCGCGAGCTCGCGTTCGCGGCATCCGACCGGCCGGGGCATCCGCCCAGGTCTCCCACCACAGGTCAGTCCCCGTGTAACGGGTCCTGAAACCTGGTGAAAAACGTAAGGAAACTTCCGTCATGACGATGACCGATCCGGTCGCTGACATGCTGACCCGCCTGCGCAACGCGAACTCGGCGCACCACGACACCGTGGAGATGCCGAACTCGAAGCTCAAGGCGCACATCGCTGCGATCCTGAAGAACGAGGGCTACATCGCCGGCTTCGAGGTGACCGACGCACGCGTGGGCAAGACGCTCACGCTGCAGCTGAAGTTCGGCCCGAACCGCGAGCGCTCGATCGCCGGCATCAAGCGGGTCTCGAAGCCCGGCCTCCGCGTCTACGCGAAGTCGACCGAGATCCCCAAGGTGCTCGGCGGGCTCGGCGTCGCGATCCTGTCCACTTCCAGCGGTCTGCTCACCGACCGCCAGGCCGAGAAGAAGGGCGTGGGTGGGGAAGTCCTCGCCTACGTGTGGTAGTTCCATGTCACGAATCGGACGACTCCCCATCGACATCCCCGCCGGTGTCGACGTGAAGGTCGACGGCGCGGCCGTCACCGTGAAGGGCCCCAAGGGCGAGCTCTCGCTCAGCGTGCCCTCGCCCATCGAGGTGAAGATCGAGGACAACCAGGTCCTCGTCACCCGCCCCGACGACGAGCGCGACTCGCGTTCGCGTCACGGCCTCACCCGCACGCTCATCGCGAACCAGATCCTCGGCGTCACCCAGGGCTACTCCAAGGGCCTCGAGATCGTCGGCACCGGATACCGCGTCGCCCAGAAGGGTTCCGCGATCGAGTTCGCGGTCGGCTTCTCGCACCCCGTGACCGTCGAGCCGCCGACCGGAATCACGCTGACCGTCGAGGGCAACAACAAGGTCACCGTCGCAGGCATCGACAAGCAGGCCGTCGGCGAGACCGCCGCCAACATCCGCAAGATCAAGAAGCCCGAGCCGTACAAGGGCAAGGGCATCCGCTACGCCGGCGAGGTCGTGCGTCGCAAGGCCGGAAAGGCTGGTAAGTAATCATGGCCGTGAAGACCAAGTCGGCAGCGCGTTCGCGCCGCCACAGCCGCCTTCGCAAGAAGGTCGTCGGTACGGAGCAGCGCCCGCGCCTCGTCGTCACGCGTTCTGCCCGCCACGTGTTCGTGCAGGTCGTCGACGACTCGAAGGGCCGCACCGTGGCCTCCGCGTCAACCATGGAGGCCGACCTCCGCACATTCGACGGTGACAAGACCGCCAAGGCCAGGAAGGTCGGCGAGCTGGTTGCAGCGCGTGCGCAGCAGGCCGGCATCGAGGCGGTCGTCTTCGACCGCGGCGGCAACAGGTACGCCGGTCGAGTCGCCGCCATCGCCGATGGCGCCCGAGAGGCGGGGCTGAGCCTGTGACTGACAACAAGAAGGAGAACGAGGTGGCCGCAGAGGCACCCGTGGAGACCGCCGCGTCGAGCGAGGCTCCCCAGAACGAGCCGCGCGAGGCCCGTCGTGGCAGCCGCGAGCGCGGCCCGAGCCGCGACCGCGGTGGGCGAGACGCCGAGAAGAGCCAGTTCCTCGAGCGCGTCGTGACCATCAACCGCGTGTCCAAGGTCGTCAAGGGCGGTCGTCGCTTCAGCTTCACGGCGCTCGTCGTCGTGGGTGATGGCAACGGTCTCGTCGGCGTCGGCTACGGCAAGGCGCGCGAGGTCCCCACCGCGATCTCGAAGGGCGTCGAGGAGGCGAAGAAGAACTTCTTCCGCGTCCCTCGCGTCGGCGCGACCATCCCGCACCCCGTGCAGGGTGAGGCCGCCGCGGGCGTCGTGCTGCTGCGTCCTGCCCTGCCCGGTACCGGCGTCATCGCCGGTGGCCCGGTGCGTGCCGTGCTCGAATGCGCCGGCATCCACGACGTGCTGAGCAAGTCGCTCGGCTCGTCGAACACCATCAACATCGTGCACGCCACGGTCGCGGCCCTGAAGGAGCTCGAGGAGCCCCGTGCGGTCGCCGCGCGTCGTGGACTCGACTACGACCAGGTCGCCCCGGCCCGCCTGCTGCGTGCCGAGGCCCAGGCGGCCGAGGCCGCCGCTGCAGCGAAGGCAGGTGCCTGATGGGCAGGCTCAAGGTGACCCAGATCAAGTCCAAGGTGAGCGAGAAGCAGAACCAGCGCGACACGCTGCGCAGCCTGGGACTGAAGCGCATCGGCGACTCGGTCGTTCGCGACGACACCCCGCAGAACCGCGGCTACGTCACGACCGTCGCCCACCTCGTGAAGGTTGAGGAGATCGACTAATGGCTGAAGAGAAGAACGAGGCCGTGGCCGAGGAGACCCCGAAGGCTCCGGCGAAGAAGGCTGCCGCGAAGCCGGCCGCCGAGAAGGCCGACAAGGCACCGGCGAAGAAGGCCGCCACCAAGGCCGCCACCGCCAAGGCCGCCACCGACAAGGCCGACGACGCGAAGGCCGAAAAGGCCCCGGCGAAGAAGGCTCCGGCGAAGAAGGCACCGGCGAAGAAGGCACCGGCGAAGAAGGCCGCCGAGCAGGATGTCGCCAAGCGCGAGCCCGTGCTCAAGGTGCACCATCTGCGCCCGGCACCGGGTGCCAAGAAGGACAAGACCCGCGTCGGTCGCGGCGAGGGTTCGAAGGGCAAGACCGCCGGTCGCGGCACCAAGGGTTCGAAGGCCCGCAACAACATCCGCCCCGGCTTCGAGGGCGGTCAGCTTCCGTTCCACATGCGTGCGCCGAAGCTGCGCGGCTTCAAGAACCCGTTCCGCGTCGAGTACCAGGTGGTCAACCTGGACAGGCTCGCCGAGCTCTACCCGAAGGGCGGTGACGTCACCATCGCCGACCTGGTCGACAAGGGTGCTGTGCGCAAGAACGAGCGCGTCAAGGTGCTCGGCAACGGCGACATCCAGGTGAAGCTCAACGTCGTGGTCGACAAGGTCTCCGGCTCGGCCGAGCAGAAGATCGTCGCCGCGGGCGGTTCGGTCAAGTAGGCCGAAGCTCACCCGATCGTCCGAGCCTGTCGGGACCTCGCGTATGATTCACGGGGGTCTCGACAGGCTCGAGCCGCATACGGACCCGCACACGGACTGAGTCCGAAGCAGTGCTAGCCGCTCCATGCATGGAGCTACAGGAGGACGAGTGTTCAACGCCATCGGCCGGATCTTCCGCACGCCGGATCTTCGCCGCAAGATCGGGTTCACGCTGGGCATCGTGGCCCTGTTCCGACTCGGCTCCTTCATCCCGGCCCCGTTCGTGGACTTCGGGAACGTGCAGGCGTGTCTCGCGGCGAGCCAGGGAGCGACCGGCCTCTACGAGCTCGTCAACCTCTTCTCGGGCGGCGCGCTGCTGCAGCTGTCGATCTTCGCGCTCGGCATCATGCCGTACATCACGGCATCGATCATCGTCCAGTTGCTTCGCGTGGTGATCCCGCACTTCGAGACCCTCTACAAGGAGGGCCAGGCGGGCCAGGCGCGCCTCACGCAGTACACGCGCTACCTCACCATCGCGCTCGCCGTGCTGCAGTCGACGACCCTCATCACCGTCGCCCGCTCCGGTGCGCTGTTCCCGTCCACGGCCCCCGAGTGCTCGCAGCTCATCACGAACGACGCCTGGTACGCGATCGGGCTCATGGTGATCACGATGACCGCCGGCACCGGCCTCATCATGTGGATGGGCGAGCTCATCACCGAGCGCGGCGTCGGCAACGGCATGTCGCTGCTCATCTTCACCTCGATCGCCGCGACCTTCCCCGGCTCGCTCTGGGCGATCGGCGTCGCGCGCGGCTGGGACATCTTCGCGCTCGTGATCGCCGTCGGCCTCCTCATCGTCGTGGCGGTGGTGTTCGTCGAACAGTCCCAGCGGCGAATCCCCGTGCAGTATGCGAAGCGCATGGTCGGGCGGCGCACGTACGGCGGCAACAACACGTACATCCCGATCAAGGTGAACATGGCCGGCGTCGTGCCCGTCATCTTCGCATCGTCGCTGCTCTACCTGCCGGCACTCATCGCGCAGTTCAATCAGCCGGCGCCAGGCGAGGAGCCCCAGCCCTGGGTCTCGTGGATCACGAACTACCTCACGCAGGGCGACCACCCGCTCTACATGCTCCTGTACTTCCTGCTCATCGTCGGCTTCACGTACTTCTACGTGGCGATCACCTTCAACCCCGACGAGGTGGCCGAGAACATGAAGAAGTACGGCGGCTTCATCCCCGGCATCCGCGCGGGCCGGCCCACGGCCGAGTACCTGGACTACGTGCTCACGCGCGTGACGCTGCCGGGCTCGTTGTACCTGGGCCTCGTCGCCCTGATTCCGCTCATCGCACTCGGCCTCGTCGGGGCGAACGCGAACTTCCCGTTCGGCGGCGCGTCGATCCTCATCATCGTGGGCGTCGGCCTCGAGACGGTGAAGCAGATCGACGCGCAGCTCCAGCAGCGGCATTACGAGGGGCTGCTGCGATGACGCCTGGAGAGCCCCAGCACGGCGCTCCAGAGTCACGGCACGGCACGGCACCCGCTCGCGGTTCGGCCCGCTTCCTCATCGTCGGGCCCCAGGGCTCGGGCAAGGGGACCCAGGGCGTGCTCGTCGCGGACGCCTTCGGGGTCCCCTCGATCTCGACCGGCGACGTGTTCCGAGAGAACATCTCGGGCGGTACCGAGCTCGGCCGGCGCGTGCAGGCCATCGTCGAAGCGGGCGACCTGGTGCCGGACGAGCTCACGTGCGAGCTCGTGCGTGACCGTCTCGAGCAGCCGGATGCCGCGCGCGGCTTCCTGCTCGACGGGTTTCCGCGCAACCGTGTCCAGGTCGACGACCTCGCTCGATTCCTCGAGTCGCGCGGCGAGTCGCTCGACGCGGTGATCGAGCTCATCGTTCCCCGCGACGAGAGCATCGCGCGCCTCCGCCGGCGCGCGATCGACCAGGGTCGCACCGACGACACCGAGGAGGTCATCGCCAACCGCCTCGCGATCTACGAGCGCGAGACGGCTCCGATCCTCGACGTGTACCGCCATCAGGGACTTGTGGTGCCGATCGACGGCGAGGGCACGCTCGACGAGGTGACGGCGCGGATCTTCGAGGCGCTCGCCGATCGCGGGTTGACCGCGAACGGCGGCGACGGCAACGGCGCAGCTGCCTGACTTCGGCGTGTTCCGGCGTTCGACCTACAGGTCGCCGGCCGACCTGCGCTCGATGGGCCGGCTCACGCGCCGTGCGGCTCCATGAGCCGTGCGAGCTCGGCGAGCAGCCCCGGGTAGTCCGTGGCCCCCTGTACGAGGCGCTGCACGTTCTCTCGTTCCGAGAAGGTCTCGACGAATTGATCGAAGACCTCCTGGAACTCCGCACGGCCGCTCTCCGCGAACGCGATGAGCGCGACCACGTTGACGTTCGCGCCGGCCCAGTCGATGGGCGCGTCGTCCACGGCGATGGCGATCGCGGTGCGCCGTGCGCTCATCGTCATGGCGTGCGGCACGGCGAGGTGCTCGGTGAAGGCCGTCGACGAGAGGCGCTCCCGCTCGAGCGCGCCATCGACGTAGGCACGATCGATCACGCCGGCGGCGACCATGCGACCGCCGAGCATGCGGATGGCGCCGTCGCGATCGAGTCCGCGGAGCCCCCGCACGAACAGTTCGGGCGCGATGTATCGCGACAGTGAGGCGGCGAGCCGGGCTCGCCGCCGCGCACGCCGCACCCTCGAGACCTCCGCGCGCACCCGTTCGAGGTCGGCCTCGGTGGGGAACGGCGCGACCATCACGAGGCGCTCCACGGGCGCCGACGGCTCGACCACCGCCACGAGCACGTCGGCGGAGTCATCCCAGCCATCATCGACGGCCGCGACCTCGACGTCATCGTCGACTGCGTCCCGGATGCGCGAGAGGAGTGCCGTATGCACGTCGTGGTAGGCGGGAGCGGATACGGCCACGCTCACGGTCTCGCTGCGCGCCCGTCGCTGGTCGAGGTACGCACCGACGTGCATGGCGATGTAGGCGATCTCGTCGTCATCGACGGAGATACCCTCGGTGCGGGCCAGTTCGCTCGTGATGTAGACGGCGAGGTCGTAGATGAGCGGGTACGCCGACTTGATCGACGCGGTGAGCGGATTGCGCGAGAGGCTCGAGCTGCTCGCTCGGGCCACGAGGTTGTCGACGTGCAGGGCCAGTCGGTCGATGAAGTCCTCGTCGTCGAGGTCGATGAGGTAGGCGGATGACGCGCTGCTCGCGATGCGGCGCACGAGCGGGACTCGAGGTGAGGCGGCACGCCCCCCGGCATCCGCCTGCGCCGTCCCCGTCGTGCGGGTCGCGGCCCGCGTCTCGAGGAGTCGCGTGAGATGCGCGAGATCGGAAGGCCCGACCGACGTGCCGAAGTGCTGTGCGACGAGGCGGTCGAGCAGCTCGGCGAGCGGGCCGGGAGCTGCGCCGCCCGCCGGTGCAGTCGCACGTGACCGGGCATCCGGTACGGAGTCCGCATCGTGGCCCGCGTCGGCGCCGTGGTCGGCGGACGTGCGGGCATCGACCTCGTCGAGCGGATGGTTCGCCCTGACGCGGTCCAGCGCGATCGCGGTATGCAGCAGCACGTCGTTGAGGCCGTACTCGTTCGGGGCGTAGCCCGCCTCGGCGAGCCCGGCGACGAGCGCGGCGCGGAACTCGGCGACCTCGGGGAACGCGGCGCGCAGCGCGTCGAGCTCCAGCATGCCCCGCGATGACTCCTCTCGGAACAGGGCGCCGAGGAGCTGCCGCCTCGCGGGTCTCGGGGCCTTCGAGCCGGATGCGCGAGCCACGCCGCACGAGCGCGAGCCCGGTGCCGTCCAGCCGGGCGCGGACCCTGGCGAGATCGCCTTCGAACGTCGAGTCGCTCACGTGCTGCGCCGCGGCGGTCTCGTAGGCGTCGATGCCGTCGGTCGCTTCGATGAGCGATCGGATGTCGCGGGCGGTGCGCATCGCAGGCGACGACTCACGGCGCGGCGCGACGCGGCGACTCGCCCGGGCCGCGCGGTCGAGGCGGTACCCCGCCGGTCCCGACTCCACGATGACGCCGCCCGCGTTGGCCTGGGCAGCGTAGTAGCGGATCGTGCGCGTCGTGACGCCGAGCCGGTCGGCCACCTCGGCCGCGGTCGTCCAGCCGTAGGCTCGGGCGAGCGCGTCGACGAGGCGCTCCCACTTCTCGGCCACTGCAGCTCCCGGACATCGCCGGCACCACGCGGCACCGTGCGGTGCAGCCAGTCAACCACCGTCGGGCAGGGTAGGGGGCAGTTCCGCGTTCCCTTTTCCGGGGGTGCGGAAGAAACTCTGGTGGAGCCCCATCGTGCGAGACGAGCAGAATCGAAGTCGATGGCGGTTCGACGCCGCGACCGGACGATCGACGAGGACCGGGATGGCTGGGCGAGGAGGCTTGGTGATACGCATCATCGTGGTCTGCGGTGCCGGTGCCTCGAGCACCTTCGTCGCCCACCGGATCCGGCGGGCAGCCGCGAAGAGGGGCATCGAGGTGCGAGCCACGGCGACGAGCGAGTCGCAGCTCGAGCAGGCGCTCGCCGCTGCCGACGTGCTCCTCGTCGGCGCTCATCTCGACGACCGGATGGGCCTGCTGCGCGAGCGCGCGGCTGCGGCATCCGTGCCGATCGTCGTCCTCACGGAGCCCGCAGCGACCGCGCCCGACGGGGAGGACGCCCTCGTCGTGGCCCTCGAGTTCGCGGGGGCCGCCTCATGAGCGGGCGCGCGCCGCACGCCACGTTCCCCGACGGATGGCCCAAGGGCTATGGTGAAGGAGGGAACGGAAACCAGCGACGGAGACCGGAATCATGGTGGAACGCACTGTTCGAATCGGATCGACCCACGGCCTGCACGCTCGGCCTGCAAAGCTCTTCACCCAGGCCGCTGCGGCATCGGGGTCGTCCGTCACGGTCCAGAAGACCGGTGGCGCACCCGTCAACGCGGCGAGCATTCTCGCCGTCATCGCGCAGGGCATCGACCATGGCGACGAAGTCACGATCGTCGTCGACGGCGGCGATGAGCAGGCCGTGCTCGACCAGCTCGTGGAGCTGCTCAGCACCGACCACGACGAGTAGAGCGCCGCATCCGTCGCCCAGACAGCCGGCTTGGGAGGGCGAGTGATGGAGATCAGGGGCACCGGAATCGGACTGGGTGTCGCGGTCGGCCCGGCGGTACGCATGGCCGAAGCGCTGCCGGAGCCGGTGGACCGGCCGAGCCACCTCGATCCGGGACGAGAGGCCGAGCGGGCGAAGGCGTCGCTTTCGGTCGTGGCGGCGGAACTCGCGAACCGAGGCGCGAAGGCCGGCGGCGCCGCCAAGGACGTGCTCGAGGCGCAGGCCATGATGGCCGAGGACCCGAGCCTCATCGACGAGGTCACGAAGCTGCTCGCCACCGGCAAGACCGCCGAGCGCGCGGTCTACGAGGCGTTCGCCGCGTACCGCGAGCTGCTCGCCGGCATGGGCGGGTACATGGCCGGGCGCGCCGCCGACCTCGACGACATCTCCCAGCGAGTGATCGCGAACCTGCTGAAGCTTCCGGCGCCGGGCGTGCCGAATCCGGGACATCCGTTCGTGCTCGTGGCTCGCGACCTCGCACCCGCCGACACGGCGATGCTCGACCTCGACCAGGTGCTCGCGCTCGTCACCGTCGAAGGCGGGCCGACCTCGCACACCGCGATCCTCGCGCGCGAGAAGTCGATCGTCGCGGTGGTGGGGGCCACGGATGCCGCGAGGCTCGCCGACGGCGACACCGTCCTCGTCGACGCCGCGAACGACGTCGTCGTCGCCGACCCGACGCCCGAGCTGATCGCAGCGGCCCGGGCGCGGATCGCCGAGCGAGCGGCACAGGAGGCCGCCCCGGTGACGCCCGGCGCGCTCGCCGACGGCACGCCCGTGCCGCTGCTCGCGAACCTGGGGTCGGCCGACGGCGCCGCCGAGGCGCTGAAGCTCGGCGCGGAGGGCGTGGGCCTGTTCCGCACGGAGTTCCTCTTCCTCGATGCCGACAGCGCGCCGAGCGTGCGCGAACAGCAGGAGCAGTACACGCGCCTGCTCAGGGCCTTCTCGGGCAGGAAGGTCGTCGCCCGCGTGCTCGATGCCGGCGCCGACAAGCCCCTGTCGTTCCTCAACGCCGCGCACGAGGAGAACCCGGCGCTGGGGCTTCGCGGCATCAGGGCGCTGCGGCACTCCGAGGTCATCCTGCGAGAGCAGCTCACGGCGCTCGCCGCCGCGGATGCCGCGACCGACGCAGAGCTCTGGGTGATGGCGCCGATGATCGCGACCGTCGAGGAGACCCGGTACTTCACCGCGCTGGCCAAGGAGCTCGGCATCCGGGTCGCGGGCGTGATGGTGGAGACCCCGTCCGCGGCGCTCATCGCCGACCACGTGCTCGCCGCGTGCGACTTCGCATCGATCGGTACGAACGACCTCACCCAGTACGCGATGGCGGCGGACCGCCTGCTCGGCACGGTCGCCAACCTGCAGAGCCCGTGGCATCCGGCGGTCCTGAAGCTCATCGCCGACGTCGGGAACGCCGGGTCCGAGCTCGGCAAGCCCGTCGGGATCTGCGGCGAGGCCGCGGCCGACCCGTTGCTCGCCGTCGTGCTCGTGGGCCTCGGGGCCACCAGCCTGTCGATGTCGCCATCGGCACTCGCAGATGTCCGCGCATCCCTCGCGCGGTACAGCCCGGATGACGCCAAGGCGCTCGCCCGGGCAGCCCTGGCCGCCGAGGGAGCGGCCGAAGCCAAGGAGGCGGCCAAGGCCGCCGCCAGCGAGATCACCGCGGCGCGAGCATCCGCGCCATGATCATGAGAGAGGCGAAGACATGACAACGACGTCACCCGAGACGAAGCGGCCCGGGGGAGCCCGCGTCGCGATCCAGAAGTTCGGCACCTTCATCTCGGGGATGATCATGCCGAACATCCCGGCACTCATCGCCTGGGGCATCATCACGGCGTTCTTCATCCCGGTGGGGTGGACACCGAACGCCGACCTGGCGACGATGGTGTTCCCGATCATCCACTACCTGCTGCCCATCCTGATCGCCTACACGGGCGGCCACATGGTGTACCAGGTGCGCGGCGCCGTCGTGTCGGCGATCGCAGTCATGGGCGTGATCGCCGGATCGGACCTGCTCGTCGACCAGTTCAACGCAACGCTGCCCGAGGGCGACGCCCCGCTGGGCTACGTCCACATGTTCATCGGCGCGATGATCATGGGCCCGCTCGCGGCGTACACGATGAAGGCGCTCGACCGGCTGTGGGACGGCCGGATCAGGGCAGGCTTCGAGATGCTCGTGAACATGTTCTCAGCGGGCGTCTGGGCCTTCGTGATGGCGATCGTCGGGTTCTACCCGATCGCCTGGCTCGTCAACGGCCTCATGACGGTGCTGGGCAACGGCGTGAACTGGCTCATCGCAACGAACCTGCTGCCGCTGACGAGCATCATCATCGAGCCGGCGAAGGTGTTCTTCCTGAACAACGCCATCAACCACGGCGTGCTCACCCCGCTGGGCACCCAGGAGGCGGCCGAGTCCGGACAGTCGATTCTGTTCCTGCTCGAGGCGAACCCGGGTCCCGGGGTCGGACTGCTCCTCGCGTTCACGTGGTTCGGCATCGGTGTGGCACGTGCGACAGCGCCGGGCGCCGCGGTCATCCAGTTCTTCGGCGGCATCCACGAGGTGTACTTCCCGTATGCTCTCCTGAAGCCCGTGCTGATCGTCGCGCTCATCGCGGGCGGCATGACCGGCGTCTCCACGAACCTGCTGCTGGGGGGAGCGCTGCGGGCTCCGGCCGCACCGGGCAGCATCATCGCGGTCATCGCGCAGACCGCGGCGGGCGCCTATGTCGCGGTCATCCTCTCGGTCGTCCTGTCGGCCGCGGTGACGTTCGTCATCGCCGCGGTGATCCTGCGCGCCTCGCGCAAGCGGGATCTCGCGGCGGAGGCAGCGGGCACCGACGCGTTCAGCGCGGCGATCGACCGCACCACGGCGGCGAAGGGAAAGGAGTCCGAGTACCTCGACAGCCTGCGCGCCGAGGGCATGGAGGATGTCGAGGACGCCGGGCTCATCGCCACCGCGACAGTCGGGGAGAAGCGGATCGAGCACGTCGTGTTCGCGTGCGACGCGGGCATGGGATCGTCCGCGATGGGCGCGAGCGTCCTGCGGAACAAGATCAAGAAGGCCGGCATCGAGGGGGTCACCGTCGTGAACCAGTCGATCGCGAACCTCGACGCATCCGCCGATCTGGTCATCACGCAGAGGCAGCTCACAGATCGAGCGCGGCATCAGTCCCCCGAGGCGCTGCACGTCTCGGTCGACAACTTCATGAACTCCCCGAAGTACGACGAGGTCGTGGACATCATCAAGGCGAGGAAGGCCCGCTGACGGTGCCGACGTCGCCCGCCGGATGCCCGGCCGCCCGTACGGCGCCCGGGCATCCGGACGCGGGCGGCCGGGCCGCGGATGTCGGGGGACCATCCGCGGCCAGCCGTTCCCGTCCCCCGCGCGAACGGCACCGCATGACGCCGCACGGCACCGCACGGCAGCGCACGGGGCCGCACATGAGTCGCACGAGGAGAAGGAGCACCCCATGACCGAAGAGATCCTGCCCGCCGGCAACGTGCGGCTCGCCGTCCGCGCCGTGAGCCGAGACGACGCCATCCGGGAGTCCGGCGCGATCCTCGCCGAGACCGGCGCCGTCGAGCCCGCCTACATCGACTCCATGCTTGAACGCGAGGGATCCGTCTCGACGTACATGGGCAATTACCTCGCCATCCCGCATGGCACCAACGAGGCGAAGGACCAGATCCGCCGGTCGGCGCTCTCGGTCATCCGATACGACGAGCCCGTCGACTGGGGCGGCGAGGAGGCGCGCTTCGTCGTCGGCATCGCCGGCATCGAGAACGAGCACCTCGACATCCTGTCGAAGATCGCGATCATCTTCTCCGACGACGACGCGGTGCAGCGGCTCATCGCACGCACCGACCGCCGAGCAACTGCACGCCCTGCTCTCCGAGGTGAACGAGCCGTGAAGGCCGTGCACTTCGGCGCCGGCAACATCGGGCGAGGATTCGTCGGCCTGCTCCTCCACGAGGCCGGGTACCAGCTCGTGTTCGCGGACGTGAACGCCGAGCTCATCGGCGCGCTCGCGGCATCCGACCACTACACCGTGCACGAGGTGGGCCTGGGCGGGCGGGACAGAGTCGTCGACGACTATCGGGCCGTCGACAGCCGCACGGATGCCGCGGCCCTGCTCGCCGAACTGACGACGGCCGATCTCGCGACGACCGCGGTGGGTCCGAACGTCCTGCGCTTCATCGCCCCGCACCTGGTGGAGGCGCTGCGCGCGAGGCCGGCGGATGCCCCGCCACTCGTGATCATGGCGTGCGAGAACGCGATCAACGCCACCGACCTGCTCCGCGACGAGATCGCCTCGCTCTCCAGCGACGAGGAGTGGCCGTCGCTCGCGGCGAGGGCCGTGTTCGCCAACACCGCGGTCGACCGCATCGTGCCGGGTCAGCGCGAGGGTGCCGGGCTCGACGTGACGGTCGAGACGTTCTTCGAGTGGGCGATCGAGCGCCGGCCGTTCGGCGACGCCGTGCCGGACATCCCCGGGGCGCACTTCGTCGACGACCTCGCGCCGTACATCGAGCGCAAGCTCTACACGGTGAACACGGGCCACGCCGCCACGGCTTACTTCGGCTTCGTCGCGGGACACACGCGGATCAGCGATGCGCTCGCCGACCCGGCCGTGGCCGGCGCGGTCGAGCGCGTGCTGGGGGAGACGTCGGCGCTCATCCTCGCGAAGCACGACTTCACCGAGCCGGAGCAGGCGGCGTACCGGACGACGATCCTCCAGCGATTCCGCAACCCCGAGCTGCCCGACACCGTCGAGCGCGTGGGGCGGCAGCCGCTCCGGAAGCTCGGCAGGCACGAGCGGTTCATCGGTCCGGCCGCCGAGCTCGCGGTGATGAGCCTGCCCGTCGACGCGCTGCTCGCCGCAGTCGGCGCGGCGCTCCGATTCGACGTGCCCGCCGACCCCGAGAGCGTCGAGCTGCGCGAACTCATCGACACGAGAGCTCCCGCGGAGTTCGTGCAGGAGGTCACCGGCATCGAGTCGGGGCATCCGCTCGAGCCGGGCCTCGTCGCCGTCGTCGCGGACGTGCAGCAGGGGGCATAGGCGCCGGCGCGGCACCCGTGGCCTCGACTGGCGAAGTGCGCCGGAATCGCCTATAGTTGACCCTTGGTGTTTGCACGCCTGCTTCGGCATGCCCGACGGCTCCGGCCAGACGGCGACGTCGCCGTGCGCGCAACATCATCGCACGACCAGCAACCTGAACTCCAAGCGATAGTGAGGCTATGGCCAAGAAAGACGGCGTCATCGAGATCGAAGGCTCGGTCCTCGAGGCACTCCCGAACGCGATGTTCCGTGTGGAACTCACGAACGGACACAAGGTCCTCGCGCACATCTCGGGCAAGATGCGCCAGCACTACATCCGCATCCTCCCCGAGGACCGCGTGATCGTGGAGCTGAGCCCCTACGACCTGACGCGCGGCCGCATCGTCTACCGCTACAAGTAACGGGCTGCTGGAAAGTAACGGCCTGCGGCAACCCGCGGGTACGAGGACAGCGAGCATCAAGGAAACAACTGTGAAGGTCAACCCCTCAGTCAAGCGCATCTGCGACAAATGCAAGGTCATCCGCCGCCACGGCCGCGTCATGGTGATCTGCGAGAACCCGCGCCACAAGCAACGCCAGGGCTAGTCGTCAGGCTTCGGGGCGCGCTGCGTGCGCGCCCCGCTCCCACAACTGAACACCGAATCGGCAACGCCAGAACCACGACGTCACGGATGTCGCGGGGACACCTCGGGTCGGAGGCCCGGGCACAGGCGTTGCTCCACACCTCCACTTCGAAACAGGAGAACGCCAATATGGCACGTCTGGCAGGAGTCGACATCCCGCGCGAGAAGCGCGTGGAGATCGCACTGACCTACATCTACGGCGTCGGCCGCACGCGAGCGCTCACCACGCTCGCCGAGACCGGCATCGACAGGGACATCCGCGTGAAGGACCTCAGCGACGAGCAGCTCGTCGCCCTCCGCGACTACATCGAGGGCAACTTCAAGGTCGAGGGCGACCTCCGCCGTGAAGTGGCCGCCGACATCCGACGCAAGGTCGAGATCGGATCCTACGAGGGCCTGCGCCACCGCCGCGGCCTCCCGGTTCGCGGCCAGCGCACCAAGACCAACGCTCGTACCCGCAAGGGCCCGAAGCGCACCGTCGCCGGCAAGAAGAAGCCCGGCCGCAAGTAACCGCTCGTTCGCCAGAACCAGGAGATCTCACACATGGCAGCACCCAAGGCGGCTACTCGCAAGCCGCGCAAGAAGGAAAAGAAGAACATCGCCGTGGGCCAGGCCCACATCAAGTCGACGTTCAACAACACGATCGTCTCGATCACCGACACCAACGGTGCCGTGATCAGCTGGGCCTCCTCCGGTGGCGTCGGCTTCAAGGGCTCCCGCAAGTCCACCCCGTTCGCCGCGCAGCTGGCCGCCGAGTCGGCCGCCCGCCAGGCGCAGGAGCACGGCATGAAGAAGGTCGACGTCTTCGTCAAGGGACCGGGCTCCGGCCGTGAGACCGCGATCCGTTCACTCCAGGCCGCTGGCCTCGAGGTCGGCAGCATCACCGACGTGACGCCCCAGGCGCACAATGGCGCCCGCCCGCCGAAGCGTCGCCGCGTCTAGTACTCCACCGACGGTCGAGTAGGGCGCCAGCGCCCGTATCGAGACCCCGCAGCATCCGCTGCGCCCGATACGGCCCTGACGGGCCTACTCGACCGGCACCTCGTTCTCTCAACAACTCAAGATCCTCGACCTCGCAGGTGTCATATAGCGGACACCCTGCCGAAAGGAATCCACAGTGCTGATCGCACAGCGCCCGACGCTCACCGAAGAGAACATCTCGGAGTTCCGTTCGCGTTTCGTGATCGAGCCCCTCGAGCCGGGCTTCGGTTACACCCTGGGCAACTCGCTCCGTCGCACCCTCCTCTCCTCGATCCCCGGCGCCGCCGTGACGAGCATCCGCATCGACGGCGTGCTCCACGAGTTCTCGACCGTCCCGGGCGTGAAGGAGGACGTGACGGAGATCATCCTCAACATCAAGAACCTCGTCGTCTCGAGCGAGCACGACGAGCCCATCACCGCCTACCTGCGCAAGCAGGGCGCCGGTGAGGTCACGGCCGCCGACATCTCCGCTCCGGCCGGTGTCGAGGTGCACAACCCCGGGCTCGTGATCGCCACGCTCAACGACTCGGCGAAGTTCGAGCTCGAGCTCACGATCGAGCGCGGCCGCGGCTATGTCTCGGCCAGCCAGAACCGCAACGAGTACTCCGAGGCGGGCCAGATCCCGGTCGACTCGATCTACTCGCCGGTGCTCAAGGTCACGTACCGCGTCGAGGCCACCCGTGCCGGCGAGCGCACCGACTTCGATCGCCTCGTGGTCGACGTCGAGACCAAGCAGGCCATCACGCCGCGCGACGCCATCGCGTCGGCGGGTCGCACGCTCACCGAGCTGTTCGGCCTCGCCCGCGAGCTCAACGTCGCGGCCGAGGGCATCGAGATCGGCCCCGCGCCGGTCGACGCTGTGCTCTCGAGCGAGCTCTCCATCCCCATCGAGGACCTCGACCTCTCGGTGCGCAGCTACAACTGCCTGAAGCGCGAGGGCATCAACACGGTCTCCGAGCTCGTCGCCCTGTCGGAGTCGCAGCTCATGAACATCCGCAACTTCGGCCAGAAGTCGGTGGATGAGGTCAAGGACAAGCTCACCGAGATGGGTCTTTCGCTGAAGGATTCCGTGCCCGGCTTCGACGGGGCCCACTTCTACACGGGCTTCGACGACGAGAGCTGATCGACCGAGCCCGCCGTACCGACCCCCACCACTGGAGATAACGAACCATGCCGAAGCCCACCAAGGGCCCCCGCCTCGGAGGCGGACCCGCGCACGAGCGGCTCCTGCTCGCGAACCTCGCCGCAGCGCTCTTCACGCACAAGCGGATCACCACGACCGAGACGAAGGCCAAGCGCCTGCGTCCGCTCGCCGAGCGGCTCATCACGTTCGGGAAGCGCGGCGACCTGCACGCTCGCCGTCGCGTGCTCGCCGTCATCGGCGACAAGGCCGTCGTGCACGAGCTGTTCGCGATCATCGCGCCGCAGGTCGCCGACCGTGAGGGCGGCTACACCCGCATCACGAAGATCGGCAACCGCAAGGGCGACAACGCGCCCATGGCGGTCATCGAGCTCGTGCTCGAGCCGGTGACCCCGAAGCAGCGCGCCGCCAAGCCGGGCGCCACTCCCACCACCGACGAGGAGCCCGTGGCGGAGGAGACGGTCGTCGTCGAGGAGACGCCCGAGGAGGCCGTGACCGAGGCAGAGGCCGCGGTCGACGAGGCCGCCGGCTCCGAGGCATCCGAGGAGTCGGCAGAGCAGTCCGCCGAGGCCAAGTAGGGATCGATCCGCTCGAACCGCTCGCGAACGGCCCCGGTGAGACGGGGCCGTTCGTCGTCGGTGCGTCCGGCCGCGATCACCCGAGCGGTCGTCGCGGGCGGTCACCGCGGCCGGACGGGACAGGCCCCGTAGGCTGGAACCATGCCCGAGCACGAGACCATCGCCGATCCGGATGCCGCGGCATCCGTGGTGCGGATCCGCCTCGGCATCGCCTACGACGGCACCGACTTCAACGGCTGGAGCCGGCAGCCCGGGCTCCGAACGGTGCAGGGCGTCCTGGAGGACGCCCTCGCCACGCTGTTCCGGCGCACCGGAACAGCACCGCGTCTCACCGTCGCCGGGCGCACCGACGCCGGCGTGCACGCCCTCGGGCAGGTGGCGCACCTCGACGTCGGCGAGGCCGCGCTCTCCGCGGTCGCGCGGCCACGCCGCGGACAGGATGCCGACCCCACCCCTGAGGCAGCGCTCGCCCGCCGGCTCACCGGCATCATCGGCGCGGACGCGGACGTCGTGATCACGCATGCCGAGCGCGCGCCCGCGGGGTTCGACGCCAGGTTCTCGGCGCTCTGGCGACGCTACGAGTACCGCGTCGCCGATGCATCCGCTGCGCGCGATCCGCTCCAGCGCCGGCGCACGGTCGTGCACCCGCGTCATCTCGACGCGGCCAGCGATGTCGGCCGGGGCGGCGGCGCTCGTCGGGCTGCACGACTTCGCCGCGTTCTGCCGGCCGCGCGAGGGGGCGACGACCATCCGCACGCTGCAGTCGTACCGGTGGGAGCGAGCGGATGACGGTGTGCTCGTCGCGTCGCTCCAGGCCGACGCCTTCTGCCACTCCATGGTGCGCGCCCTCGTCGGCGCGTGCGTCGCCGTCGGCGAGGGGCGCATGGATGCGGATGACCCCGAGACGCTCCTACGCGCGGGCGACCGGACGAGTGCGTTCAAGGTGATGCCCGCGAAGGGCTTGATGCTGATCGAGGTCGGCTACCCCGACGATCACGAGCTCGAGGCGCGCGCCGCACAGACCCGCGCACGGCGCGAATTGCACGCCGAAGGCATCGTCGGCTAAGCTGTCTCGTTGGTGCCGCCGTCTGCGCCGGCATCCGAAGATGAGCCCTCCACCGGGGCGTTCGAAAGCGTGAGCGAGCGAACACCCCACCGGAGCGGGATTCACGAACCACTCTCTCGATCAGAAAGCAGCACTTCCGTGACGCGCACCTACACTCCGAAGTCGATCGACATCCAGCGTGACTGGGTCGTCATCGACGCGACCGACGTCGTGCTCGGTCGTCTCGCAAGCCACTCCGCAGCCCTGCTGCGCGGCAAGCACAAGCCGATCTTCGCGAACCACGTCGACACCGGCGACTTCGTCATCATCGTGAACGCCGACAAGGTGGCGCTCACCGGCCAGAAGCTCGAGCAGAAGAAGGCCTACCGCCACTCCGGCTACCCGGGCGGCCTCAAGGCCGTCGGCTACGCGGAGCTCCTCGAGAAGAACCCCGTCCGCGCCGTCGAGAAGGCGATCCGAGGCATGCTGCCGAAGAACTCGCTCGGCCGCCAGCAGCTGAAGAAGCTCAAGGTCTACGCCGGACCCGAGCACCCGCACGCGGCCCAGCAGCCGAAGCCCTACACCCTCACCCAGGTCGCCCAGTAACTCCGGCACCCTCGACGTTCTCGAAATAAGGATTCACACCACCATGGCGAAGATCGCAGACCAGATCGAAGCGGCTCCCGAGAGCTACACCACCGAGAGCACCCCCTCGGCGGCCCCCACCACCCGCCCCGTGCTCAATGTCTCGGGCGCGGCCGTCGGCCGTCGCAAGCAGGCCATCGCACGGGTGCGCGTCGTGCCCGGCGCCGGGGCCATCACGGTCAACGGCCGTGCATTTGCCGACTACTTCCCGAACAAGCTGCACCAGCAGCTCATCACCGATCCGTTCACGGTGCTCGAGCTCACCGGCTCGTACGACGTGATCGGCAAGATCACGGGCGGCGGTCCCTCCGGCCAGGCCGGCGCGCTGCGTCTCGCGATCGCTCGCGCGCTCAACGAGATCGACCGCGAGAACAATCGTCCGACCCTCAAGAAGGCCGGATTCCTCACGCGCGACGCCCGCGTCATCGAGCGCAAGAAGGCGGGTCTCAAGAAGGCCCGCAAGGCACCGCAGTTCTCGAAGCGCTGATCCGGGTCTCCGGTTCTCGTATGCCCCGGCTCTTCGGAACCGACGGGGTCCGGGGCCTGGCCAACCGTGAACTCACGGCTGACCTCGCCCTGGGTCTCGCTCAGGCGGCGGCGGCGGTCCTCACCCAGGGGCGGCACGCCGACGAGCTCCGCGCGGCCGGTCGCCGCCCGGTGGCTGTGGTCGCCCGTGACCCCCGCGTCTCGGGCGAGTTCATCTCGGCCGCTGTCGCGGCCGGCCTCGCCAGCTCCGGTGTCGACGTGCTCGACGCAGGAGTCATCCCCACTCCGGCGACTGCGTTCCTCATCGACTCGATCAGAGCAGACTTCGGCGTGATGGTCTCGGCGTCGCACAATCCGGCGCCCGATAACGGCATCAAGTTCTTCTCCTACGGGGGCACGAAGCTTCCCGACGAGGTCGAGGACCGCATCGAGTCGTATCTCAGCAAGGAGAAGCTCGCGCCGATCGGCGGCGGTGTCGGCCGCATCCGTCGATTCGCCGACGCCGAGGACCGCTACGTCGTGCACCTGCTCGGCACGCTGTCGAACCGCCTCGACGGCATTCACGTCGTGCTCGACTGCGCGCACGGTGCTGCCGCCGGCGTCTCGCCCGAGACGTTCCGCGACGCCGGGGCGAAGGTCACGGTCATCGGCGCCGACCCCGACGGCATGAACATCAACGACGGCTTCGGATCGACGCACCTCGGGCAGCTGCAGACGGCGGTGCGCGAGCACGGAGCCGACCTCGGCATCGCCCACGACGGAGACGCCGACCGCTGCCTCGCCGTCGACGCCGACGGCAACGTGGTCGACGGCGACAAGATCATGGCGATCCTCGCCGTGTCGATGCATGAGCGCGGCGCCCTCACCGACGACACGCTCGTCGTCACCGTGATGTCGAACCTGGGCCTGCGCCGGGCGATGGCCGAGCACGGCATCCGCGTGGTCGAGACCCGCGTGGGCGACCGGTACGTGCTCGAGGCGCTCGCGGCGGAGGGGCTCGCCCTCGGTGGCGAGCAGTCGGGTCACGTGATCATGACCGAGTTCGCCACCACCGGCGACGGCGTGCTCACGGGCCTCCACCTCGCGGCGGAGATGGCGCGTACCGGCAAGTCGCTCGCCGAGCTTGCGAGCGTCATGACGGTCTACCCGCAGGTGCTCGTGAACGTGCGCGGCGTCGACCACCACGCCCTCTCGGCCGACGAGGTCATCACGGCCGCTGTCGCCGCGGTGCAGACCGACCTCGGCCACTCGGGCCGTGTGCTGCTGCGCCCGTCGGGCACCGAGCCGATGGTGCGGGTCATGGTCGAGGCATCCGAGCAGGAGGTCGCCGAGCGCCATGCTGCGGCACTGGCCGAGGTCGTGCGGGAGCGCCTCACGGTCTGAGGCGAGCGGATCCGCGGCATCCGAGCTCGCCGCTTGCGGACGGGGGATGCCGCGGCATCCGAGCTTGCGCTTGTGGACGGATGCCGCGGCATCCGAGCTTTGCCACTTGCGGACGGATGCCGCGGCATCCGAGCTTTGCCGCTTGCGGATCTTGCGCATCCCGCCTTGGGTGGCGTGGCCGCTTTGCAGGACAGTCCCTCGTTTGCAGGACGCGAAAGCCCCTGGGCGTCCTCCCAATCGCCCGAAGTCCTACGATCGAGGACCTCGAGCGCGACAAGGGGTCCGACGAGCAGCGACGAGCGGCGGCGAGCGGCGAGCGGCGCCGAGCGATTCGACGAGCGGCGACGAGCGGCGACGAGCGGCGGCGAGAGGCGACGACAAGCGGCGACGAGCGGCGACGGGCCCGGGCGAGCGGATGCCGCTGCATCCGGGCTCATGAACAGGCTCCTGCGCGTCAGAGCTTGCGGAGCAGCACGGTCGAGACGGTGTGATCCGCGCTCTTGCGCAGCACGAGCGAGGCGCGCGACCTGGTTGGGCGGATGTTCTGCAGCAGGTTCGGCTCGTTGATGGTGTGCCAGATCTCGCGCGCCTGTTGCCTGGCCTCCGACTCGGTGAGACTCGCGTACCGATGGAAGTACGAGTGCGGGTTCGCGAACGCGCCCCGTTGCAGCTTCAGGAACCGTTCCTCGTACCACCGCGCGATGTCGCTGGTGCGGGCGTCGACGTAGATCGAGAAGTCGAAGAGGTCGCTCACCGCGAGCCGGTGGCCGGGACCCGGCGGCTGCAGCACGTTCAGCCCCTCGATGATGAGCACGTCGGGACGGCGAACGGTGACGTGCGCGTCGGGCACGATGTCGTAGGCGAGGTGCGAGTAGAACGGCGCCCGCACCTCGGCGGCGCCGGCCTTGACCTCGCTCACGAACCGAAGGAGCGCCCGCCGATCGTACGACTCGGGGAACCCCTTGCGGCCCATGAGGCCACGCCGTTCGAGTTCGGCGTTCGGGAACAGGAATCCGTCGGTGGTCACGAGCTCCACCCGGGGCGTGTGCTCCCATCGGGCCAGCAGCTCGCGCAGGAGGCGGGCGATCGTGGACTTTCCGACGGCGACCGATCCGGCGACGCCGATCACGAACGGCGTGGACTCGAAGCGCTCGCGCAGGAACTCGCTCGTGAGGTGGTGCAGCGCCTTCGTGCCGCCGACGTAGAGGTTGAGCAGCCTGCTCAGGGGCAGGTACACCTCGGCAACCTCTTGGAGGTCGAGCGGCTCGCCGAGCCCTCTGAGCTGGACGATCTCGGTCTCGCGGAGCGGCGACGGCATCGAGGGGGCGAGGGCCGCCCAGTCCGCCCGGCCGAGCTCGACGAAGGGCGACACCGGAGCGACGAGTGACGACGGGCTCCGTGGTTCCAGCACCGTGACAGTCTAGTCTCGGGCACCGCATGGGCACGGCACCGGGCTCGACGTCCAGCCCGCCGTGGATACAATCGAGCGCATGTGTGGAATCGTCGGCTACGTCGGAGAGCGCAACAGCCTCGACGTGCTCATGGGAGGCCTTCGTCGCCTCGAATATCGCGGCTACGACTCGGCGGGAGTCGCGATCGTCGACGACGACGGCATCATCGAGACAGCGAAGCGCGCCGGCAAGCTGCAGGTGCTCGCCGACGACCTGGCGGCCAATCCGCTGCACCAGGGCGGCACCGGCATCGGCCACACCCGGTGGGCCACGCACGGCGGCCCCACCGATCGCAACGCGCACCCGCACCTCGGCGACGACGGGCGGCTCGCGCTCATCCACAACGGCATCATCGAGAACTTCGCCGAGCTGAAGGACGAGCTCCTCGCCGAGGGCTACGCCTTCGAGAGCGAGACCGACACCGA
The DNA here is from genome assembly GCA_963764435.1 of uncultured Actinomycetota bacterium. Taxonomy (GTDB): domain Bacteria; phylum Actinomycetota; class Actinomycetes; order Actinomycetales; family Microbacteriaceae; genus Agromyces. Next base: position 22,879 of record CAVXSL010000002.1, read on the forward strand.
GGTCGCCGCCGTGCTGCTCGGCCGCGAGTACCGCCGCATCGGCGAGCTCACCGAGGCGTTCCGCGCCACGGTCTCGCAGCTCGACGGCGCGTTCACGCTGCTGGCCGTGCACCGTGACGAGCCCGGCGTCGTCGTCGGCGCCCGCCGCAACTCGCCGCTCGTCATCGGCCTCGGTGATGGCGAGAACTTCCTGGGATCCGATGTCGCGGCCTTCGTCGAGTACACGAAGCGCGCCGTGGCGATCGGGCAGGACCAGATCGTGACCATCACCGCCGATGGGGTGACCGTGATCGACTTCTCGGGCGACCCCGTCGAGGTCGAGCCGTTCGAGGTCGCGTGGGACGCGTCGGCCGCCGAGAAGGGCGGCTGGTCCTCCTTCATGCGCAAGGAGGTGTCCGAGCAGCCCGAGGCCGTTGCGAACACGCTGCGCGGCCGGGTGAGCGGAGGCCAGGTGCACATCCCCGAGCTCGAGTCGTTCGGCGACGACGAGCTCCGTGGCATCCGACGCATCACCGTCATCGCATGCGGCACCGCGGCGTACGCCGGCATGGTGGCGAAGTACGCGATCGAACAGTGGGCCCGCGTGCCGGTCGAGGTGGAGCTCAGCCATGAGTTCCGCTATCGCGACCCCGTGCTGGGGGCTGACACGCTCGTGGTCTCCATCAGCCAGTCGGGCGAGACCATGGACACGCTCATGGCCGTGAAGTACGCGCGCGAGATGGGCGCCCGCACGATCTCGATCTGCAACACGCAGGGGGCCACGATCCCGCGCGAGTCCGACGCCGTGGTCTACACCCACGCCGGTCCCGAGGTCGCAGTCGCCTCGACGAAGGCCTTCGTCGCCCAGATCGCGGCGCTCTACCTGTTCGGCCTGCACCTGGCACGCATTCGAGGCACGCTCTCCGAAGGCGAGATCGCGGCACAGCTGGCCGAACTGCAGGCGGTGCCCGAGAAGCTCGAGACCGTGCTCGGCCAGGCCGAGCGCGTGGAGCAGCTCGCGCACTGGATGGCGGACACCCGCTCGGTGCTGTTCCTCGGCCGCCACGTCGGGTATCCGATCGCGATGGAGGGCGCACTCAAGCTCAAGGAGCTCGCCTACATCCACGCGGAGGGCTTCGCCGCCGGTGAGCTGAAGCACGGCCCGATCGCGCTCATCGAGCCGGGCCAGCCCGTGTTCGTGGTCGTGCCGAGCCCACGCGGATCGGCGCAACTGCACCCGAAGGTCGTCTCGAACATCCAGGAGATCCGCGCTCGCGGCGCCCGCGTCATCGCGATCGCCGAGGCGGGGGATGCCGCGGTGCTCCCGTTCGCCGACGAGGTGCTGCGCATCCCGCTCGCGGCGCCGCTGTTCGAACCGCTCCTCGCGGTCGTGCCGCTGCAGGTGTTCGCGATGGCCCTCGCGCAGGCGAAGGGGCTCGACATCGACCAGCCGCGCAACCTGGCGAAGTCGGTGACGGTCGAGTGACACTGTCCCATGACGGTGTCGGCATGACGGCGTGACGGCGTACGGGCAGGAGGCACGATGATCGTCGGAATCGGCATCGACGTGGTCGACATCGTGCGTTTCGAGCGATCGGTCGAGCGGACACCTGCCCTGGTGGAGCGCTTGTTCGCCGAGAGCGAACGCGGGCGCCCCGCGCGGTCGCTCGCTGCGCGATTCGCGGCGAAGGAGTCGCTCATCAAGGCGCTCGGCGGCCACGCGATCATCCGCTGGCACGAGATGCGCGTCGTCCAGGACGCTTCGGGCAACCCCGACTTCGAGCTCAGCGGAGGACTCGCGGAGCACATGCGGCTGCTCGGCATCGACCACGTGCACCTCTCCATGAGCCACGACGCCGGCATCGCGAGCGCCTTCGTGGTGCTCGAGGCCGGACGGAGCGCCCGATGAACGGGGCTCCGGCCGAGCCAGCACGGGATGCCGCGCGGCGGCCGTTCCGCGAGGCGATCGTCGACCTCGACGCGATCACGCGCAACCTCCGCACGATCGCCGAGCGAGTCGCGCCTGCGGACGTGATGGCGGTCGTGAAGGCCAACGCCTACGGTCACGGCGCGGTCGAGTCGGCGCGCGCAGCGCTCGCGGCCGGGGCGACGCGGCTCGGCGTCGCGGACCTCGACGAGGCGTACGAACTCCGCGCCGCGGGAATCGCTGCACCGATCCTCGCCTGGCTCCACGACCCCGACGCCGACTTCGCGCCGGCCGTCGCCGCCGGCGTCGAGATCGGCGTCTCCAGCCTGGCGCAGCTCGAGCGCGTGGCATCCGTCGCCGCCGCCGATCCTGCCCGCGTCGCACGCGTGCACCTCAAGATCGACACGGGTCTCAGCCGCAACGGCGTGCCCGAGGGCGACTGGGAGTCCGCGGTCCGACGTGCCGCCGAACTGGAGCAGGCAGGCCGCATCGGCGTCGTCGGTGTCTTCAGCCACTTCGCGAACACGTCGCGCGAGGTGGACGACGCACAGCTCGCGGTCTTCGCCCGAGCGCTCGCCGCGGCCGCCGAGGCGGGACTCCGCCCGACGGTGCGGCATCTCGCGTCGTCGGAGCAGGCGATCCGGGACCCTCGGGCCCGCTACGACGCCGTCCGCATCGGTATCGGCGCATACGGCCTCACGCCGTTCGGCGACGGTACGACATGCACCGATCTCGGGCTGACGCCCGCGATGACCCTTCGTACGCGCGTCGCCGCGGTGCGTCGGGTCTCCGCCGGGGCCGGCGCGTCGTACGGGCACATCTGGCACGCCGACCGCGCGACCACCCTCGCCCTGGTGCCCCTCGGCTACGCCGACGGTATCCCACGCCACGCATCCGACGGCGGCGCCGAGGTGCTGCTCGCCGGCGCTCGCCGGCTCCTCGTCGGGCGGGTCGCGATGGACCAGTTCATCGTCGACGTCGGAGACGACTCCGTCGAGGTGGGCGACGAGGTGGTGGTCTTCGGCGACCCGGCGACGGGCGCCCCGACTGCGGACGAGTGGGCCGAGGCATCCGGCACGATCGGGTACGAGATCGTCTCCCGGATCGGACCGCGCGTGACCCGCAGCTACGTCGGCGGGCCTCTCTCCGGCGCGCAGCGGGACCGGAACGGCGCGTGATGCGCGTCGAGATCCCCGATACGGCGGCGATGGAGGCGTTCGGGCGTGAGCTCGCGGGCGAGCTCCGCGCGGGCGACCTCGTCCTGCTCGCGGGCCCGCTCGGCGCAGGCAAGACGACGCTGACGCGCGGCATCGGCGACGCGCTGGGCGTGCGAGGGCCGGTGCAGAGCCCCACCTTCGTGCTCGCACGCACGCATCCCAACCTCGCCGGCGGTCCGCCGCTCGTGCACGTGGACGCCTACCGACTCGGCGACGAGCTGCTCGTCGAGGACCTCGACCTCGACTTCGACCACTCGGTGGTCGTGGTGGAGTGGGGTGCGGGCCTCCTCGTCGGCACGAGCGAGTCCTGGCTCGAGGTCGCGATCGAGCGGCCCGAGGGCACGCCGGTCGGTGCGATGACGGATGCCTCCGACGCGCAGCTCCTCGGCGCCGACGAGCCGCGCGTGCTCGAGGTGCGGGGGTTCGGCCCGCGGTGGGCGGGAACCCCGTTCGGGGCGGCCCAGTAGGCTGGATTCATGCTCCTCGCGATCGACACCTCGACGGGCACGAGCGTCGCCGTCGTCGATCGCGACGGCGGGGTCCTCGCCGAGGCCGGCACCGACGACACGATGCGGCACGCCGAGGTGGTGGGCGACCTCATCCGCGATGCACTCGCCGAGGGCGGTGTGCGACCGCGCGAGCTGTCGGGGGTCGCGGGCGGCATGGGTCCCGGGCCGTTCACGGGTCTGCGGGTCGGCATCGCCGCGGCACACGCGTTCGCCCAGGGAATCGGCCGTCCGTTCGTGCCGGTCGCCAGTCACGATGCGGTCGCGTGGGCGTGGTACCGCGACGGCGGCAGCGGTCGCCTGCAGGTCGTGACCGATGCCAGGCGACGGGAGTTCGCCGTCTCCGACTACGACGGCCTCGACGACGACGTCCTGCCGGTGCGCGTCGGGGGGCCCCGGCTCACTCCTCGCGGTGAGGTGCCCGTCACGTCGGGCTCCCGCTTCGACGCGCGCCTCGTGTCGGCCGGCGCGGTGGGGATGCTCGCAGAACTGGCGTTCGCGGCGCGCCGGCTGCCGCTCGCCGACGACGTCCCGCTCTACCTCCGCGCCCCCGACGTGACGCTGTCGGCCCGGAAGCGGGTGCTGCGATGAGCGTCCTGATGCGCCGCGCGAAGGTCGACGACCTCGACGCGATCATGCGGCTCGAGCGCGCGACGTTCGTCGACGACGCGTGGTCGGAGGCGGCGATGCGTCGCGAGCTCGAGGGGCCGCACGGGTACTACCTCCTCGCCGTCGACGAGGAGGCCGAGGACCCCGAGCGTCGACTGCTCGGCTATGCCGGGATGCTGGCGCCGGCGGGCAGCGGGCAGGGCGACATCCAGACCATCGCCGTGGCGCCCTTCACCCGTGGCATCGGGCTCGGGCGGGGGCTCATGCACGCGCTCATCACCCAGGCGCGCCGTCGGCACGTCGCCGAGCTGTTCCTCGAGGTTCGCGCCGACAACCCCATCGCGCGGACGCTCTACGAGTCGCTCGGCTTCGTCGAGATCGGCGTGCGCCGCCGCTACTATCGGGGCGGCGTCGACGCGATCCTGATGCGGCTCGCCGTGCCTGCCGCGGTCACGCGCCCTGCGGCATCCGGCGCGGGCTCCGATGGGGCATCCGGCGCGCCCATCGAGCGGGGCAGGGCATGAACCGTGACGAGCCCCTCGTGCTCGGCATCGAGACGTCGTGCGACGAGACCGGCGTCGGCATCGTGCGCGGCACCGCCCTGCTCGCGAACGTGATCGCGTCCTCGATGGACGAGCAGGCGCGCTACGGCGGGATCGTGCCCGAGGTTGCCGCACGCGCCCACCTCGAGGCGCTCGGCCCCGCCATCACGGCGGCGCTCGACGAGGCCGACGTCGGGCTCGCCGACGTCGACGCGGTCGCCGTCACGAGCGGCCCGGGTCTCGCGGGGGCGCTCATGGTGGGCGTCGGGGCGGCGAAGGCGCTCGCCCTCGCACTCGATCGACCGATCTACGGCGTCAACCACCTCGTCGGCCACGTCGGCGCGGACCTGCTCGACGACGAAGCACCACTCGAGACGCCGACCGTGGCGCTCCTCGTCTCCGGCGGGCACACCTCGCTGCTGCTCGTCCGGGACCTCGTGTCCGACGTCGAACTCCTCGGCGAGACGATCGACGATGCCGCGGGCGAGGCGTTCGACAAGGTCGCACGCCTCCTCGGGCTGCCGTACCCGGGTGGGCCCGAGATCGATCGCGCGGCGATCGGGGGAGATCCCGAGGCCATCCGGTTCCCGCGCGGGCTCACGCAGCCCAAGGACCTCGAGCGACACCGCTACGACTTCAGCTTCTCGGGGCTGAAGACCGCGGTGGCGCGCTGGGTCGAGCAGCGCGAGTCCTCGGGAGAAGCGATGCCGCTCGCTGACGTCGCTGCGAGCTTCCGCGAGGCGGTCGTCGACGTGCTCGTCGGCAAGGCGGTGGCCGCCTGCACCGACCTCGGAGTGCCCCGGCTGCTTCTCGGCGGTGGCGTCGTGGCGAACGCACGGCTCCGCGAGGTGGCCGGGCAACGGGCGAACGACGCAGGGATCGCGCTGCGGGTCCCGCCGCTGTCCCTCTGCACGGACAACGGGGCCATGATCGCCGCCCTGGGGGCGCAGTTGATCATGGCCGGCCATCCGCCGTCGGAGCTCGGGTTCGGCGCGGATTCGACGCTGCCGGTCACCGACGTCCAGACCTGACCGGGGTCGCGTCGAAGGCTGTGCACTGCCCAGCCACCGCGATAGTGTGAGCAACGTAGACACCGGATGGCGCGCCCCGCGCGATCCGCGCCGTTGCCAGACGCGCGGCAATGACTGAATCCACAGCATCGATGGGAAACCGACCGTGACCGATTCGAACCGTTCCGAGGACTCCGACGCCTCCGTGCCGCCGGCCTCCCAGCCCGCCCCTGCCTATGGCACCTCCGGCCAGGCGCCCGCGTATGGCGCTCCCCCGCCATACGGCCAGCCCGCGCCCGGATACGGGTACGGGTACCCGCAGCCGTACAGCGCCAGGACGAACACCCTCGCCATCATCTCGCTGGTCTCGTCGATCGCCGGCCTCGTCATCCTCCCGCTCCTGGGTTCCCTGGCCGGCGTCATCTGCGGCCACATCTCGCTCAACCAGATCAAGAAGACCGGCGAGCAGGGTCGCGGAATGGCACTCGCCGGCCTCATCGTCGGCTACGTCGGTCTCGCACTCGCGATCGTCGGCATCGTCCTCGCGATCGCGTTCGGCGCCTGGTTCTTCGCGAACTACGGCACGTACACGACCTACTGAGACTGGTGGGTGCCGCGGCGCTCGACCACTGAGAAAGGCGTCCCGCCATGAGTGATCCCCGGAACTCTGACGAGGCGAGCGTGCCCGAGGAGCCCACGGTTGCGACCGAGCCCTCCGAGCCCGTGGTGCCGCCGGCACCCGAGGAGCCCACCGTCCCGTCAGAGCCCGAGCCGACGGTCCCTTCGCCGCAGGAGCCGACGCCGGACGAGCCGTCCACCCCCGAGACGCCGGCGCCCGGCTCTCCAGAGGTGCCGTCCGCCCCCGAACCGCCGGCCGCGCCGGAGCCGCCTGCGCAGCCGGCCTACGGGACGGTCACGTCGACCGCGGCTCTTGCAGGGTCAGCAGCACCGGATGCCGCGGCGGCCGGCGGCGGTGCGTCATACGGCACCGCGCAGGCCACGTACGTCGCTCCGCGCGAGCCGCAGTTGGGCGAACACGGCTACGTCGCAACGGCCTACGGTACTCCGTCGGGCACGACGCCGGTCTTCAGCCTGTTCTCGCTCATCGCGGGGATCGTGGGCCTGGTCGGCTTCTCCGTGGTGTCCATCCCGATCGTGGGCGGCATCATCGGGCTGGTCATCCCGGTCGGCGCCGTGGTGCTCGGCTTCATCGGCCGGAACCGGGAGCCGGCGGCGAAGGCGATGTGGCTCACGGGCATCATCCTGGGGTTCATCGGCATCGCGATCGCGCTGCTCTCGATCATCATCTGGAGCGTCACGTTCGCGACGCTGCCCGGGTTCTACCAATACATGTACTGAGGGATCGTGATGTCCGATCGCGAGGGAGTCTCGCCCGAGGGCGGGGGCCTCGACCGTACGAAGGATGATGCGGCGGGTGCGCCGCGGTCCGACGGAGTCCGGCCGAGCGTCGAGCCGGCGAGCACGTCCGCGGCGGTCCCGTCGGCCGGCGCCGAGGCCGGCACACCGGCCGCCGGGGGCGCCGGCCCGCTGGACCCGTCGGCCGCCGCCGACGCGAAGTCCGTGTCCGCACCCGCCGAGCCGACGCTGCGGGTGGACCCGGCCGTCCGCGATTTCGACGTGCCGTTCGACACCGCCCAGCTGCGCTTGCTGCCCACCAGCCAGCTGCTCGTGGTGCATCGCCCCGACATGGAGCGCGCCGCATCCGACGCCGTCGAACAGGACACGCAGCGGCGGGTCTTCAGTTGGGTCGCCGCCGTCTTCGGCGTGATCGGTGCCGCGGCATCGCTCTTCGTCGGATGGATGCTGCCACTCTCGATCGCGGCGATCGTGTTCGGGGTGCTCGGCCTTCGACGCGAGGAAGAGGGGCGCACGCTCGCATTCGTGGGGATCGGCGCCGGCATCGCGGGACTCGTGTTCTCGGCGGTCTGGATCGGGTACTACGCGATCGTCTTCGGGGCGCTCCCGCGCTGACACCGACGCACCGTACCGCGGCGGCGAAGCTGAGCAGTCAGATCCGTTCCACGAGGAGCGTCACATGGCGGCCCTCCTCACGGGCGAGCACGATGGTCGCCCGCTCGTGCCCGCGCAGCTTCAGGCGGGTGCGCAGCGCGGCGGGGTCGACGTCCACGCCGCGCTTCTTGATCTCGAGGGTGCCGACGCCACGAGCGGCGAGGGCCAGCCGCAGCTGCCGCTCATCGGTCGGGAGCCGCTCGATCACGCGGAATCCGCGAGCGAACGGCGAGTCGAACCTCGTGTCGGCGGTGATGTACGCGATGCCCTGACTCAGCATCCACCCGCCGTTCGCACGGGCGAGATCGCCGATGAGCCGAGCGCGGATCACGGCTCCATCGGGTTCGTAGAGATAGTCGCCGAGCGGGCCGACCGGGGCGTCTTCGCTGTCGGCCGCGGCCGTCAGCTCCGCCGCCTTGTCGCCGCGGATGACGAGCGCCGCGCGTCCGATGCCGGGTCGCCCGAGGCCGCCCAGCCAGACGGCGAGTTCCACGACGTCGCCGTCGACCGAGACCCATTGCGCCTCCGCGTCCCGGGGGATGACCCCGCGATCCGTGCCCGGGCCGAGCTTCACGCCGACCGGCATCCGGTCGGCCAGCCCGAACGCGAAGTCGAGGCTGGGGGAGTACGCCGCGGCATCCGTGAGCCGACGGGTCGTGCCCCCTGTCGTGACGCGGCGAGCCGGGTCGAGCCATGCGCCGCCGATGCCGCCGAGCGGCACTTCCTCAGCCCGTGCGTGCAGCACCTGGGCCTTGGGGAACGGGGTCAGGTTGTAGGCCGCGACCGCCGCCGTGACCTCGTCGACGTCGACTGCCGTGACCTCCAGGTCGACCGCGGCCAGTGCCAGCGCGTCGCCGCCGATGCCGCAGCCGAGGTCGGCGACGTGCCCGACGTCGGCGCGGGCGAACCGACCTGCGTGCAGCGCGGCGACCTGCAGCCGCGTGGCCTGCTCGAGGCCCTCCTCGGTGAAGAGCATGTGCGACGCGAACTCGCCGAACTTCGGTCGTGCCCTGGCACGAAGCTTCGACTGGCTGAGCACGATGGCGACGAGGCCGGGCGGATGTCCCTGCCGGCGCAGTTCCGCGACGGTGTGAACGATATCGGCCTTCGAGTCCCATTCCGGCAGGCTGTCGAGCAGCCGCAGGCCCTCGGGGGAGAGAAGTTCGACGAGCTCGGACCGGTCCACCCGGCCACGCTAGCATCGCGCGCCGGCGCCGGAGCGCGGGCCGTCTCCGGCCGTCGCCGCGACACCGGCGACGACGGCCGCCGGCTCACCCTTGGCGCTGGCACTCGCGTTGCACGAGTGCCAAATCGCGCCTAGACTCGGCTTAGCACTCTCGCAGAGAGGCTGCTAACCAGTCTTCGTCAAGAAAGAGGTCAACCGTGCCGGAACTGAAGCCGCTCGAGGATCGCATCGTCATCAAGCAGGTCGAAGCGGAGCAGACCACCGCGTCGGGTCTCGTGATCCCCGACACCGCCAAGGAGAAGCCCCAGGAGGGCGAGGTCGTGGCGGTGGGCCCCGGTCGCATCGACGACAACGGCAACCGCGTCCCGCTCGACGTGGCCGTCGGCGACAGGGTCATCTACTCCAAGTACGGCGGCACCGAGGTGAAGCTCGGCGCCGACGAGTTCCTCGTGCTGTCGGCCCGCGACGTGCTCGCGGTGGTCGTGCGCTAGTCGACACGATCTCGAACGAGGCCCGGATGCTCCTGCGGCATCCGGGCCTCGTCGTGTCCGCTGATGCTCCTGCGGCATCCGGGCCTCGTCGTGTCCGCTGATGCTCCTGCGGCATCCGGGCCGGCGACCGGATCTCGACGATGATCGGCAGACGGCGGGCGTTCGCATGTCGGCCGTGCCGCGTACTCTGAGCGGGTGTCATCCCGTAGCGGAACGGTGGTCCCCTTCCCGTCGCCGCACCACGGACCGGTGAGCCGATCGGGTCTCGCGTACGCGGTCGGCGCATACGTTCTCTGGGGATTCCTTCCGGTCTACTTCATCGCGCTCGCGCCCGCTGGTCCACTCGAGATCGTCGGATGGCGCGTGCTGCTGTCGCTGGCGTTCTGCGTGCTCCTCATCACCGTGACGCGCGTGTGGCGCCAGTTCGCGGCGCTCGTGCGCGACCGCAGGGTGGTGCTCACGATGGGCCTCGCGGGCGTGCTCATCTTCGTCAACTGGCAGACGTACGTCTTCGCGACCCTCACGAACCAGGTCGTGGAGGCGGCGCTCGGCTACTTCATCAACCCGATCGTCACCGTGTTCCTCGGGGTGCTCGTGCTGCGCGAGCGGCTGAACGTCACGCAGTGGGTCGCCGTCGGCATCTCCATCGTGGCGGTCGTCGTACTCGCCGTCGGCTACGGCCGGTTGCCGTGGATCGCGCTGGTGCTCGCGTTCTCCTTCGGGTTCTACGGGCTGATCAAGAAGCGCGTGGGGCCGAGGGTCGACGCGGTGTCGGGGCTCACGCTCGAGACCGCGTGGCTCACCCCGCTCGCCATCGCGCAACTCGTGTTCGTGGCGATGACGACGGGGCTCACGATGGGCACGGTCAGCCCATGGCACACGGCCCTGCTGCTCATGGCCGGTGCCGTGACCGCCGTGCCGCTGCTGCTCTTCGCAGCGGCGTCCAGACGCCTGCCCCTCGTCTACATGGGATTCATCCAGTACTTCGCGCCGTTCATCCAGTTCCTCGTCGGCGTGGTCGTGCTGCGGGAGCCCATGCCGCTCGAGCGATGGATCGGATTCGGGCTCGTCTGGGTCGCGCTCATCGTGCTCACGCTCGATCTCGTGAGGGGAGTGCGCACGTCCCGCCGGGCGGCCGCCGCCCCCATCGAGGAGCCGATCTGAGCGCGATCTGACGGCCCGACATTGCCGATCCGCGATCACGCAGCGATCCGCGCGTCGCAACGGCCTGGCGCGACGATTCCGTGCGTGTGGTGGTGCAAGGTGTCGGCAAGGTAACGATTCGTGCGGCGTTACACGGTTGTGACCGGGGCGACTTGTTTCGACCCAAGTGGCGCAATACTGTCAAACCACGAGCGTCACCAGACGCTGCGTTGTGTACCAATCCTTCAGTCCCTAGGAGCAACATGAGCGTATTCGCGAAGGCCACGGCCAAGCGTTCGGCTCGCGCAGCCTGGACGGGTCTCGCCATCGCTGGCGTGAGCACCCTCCTCCTCTCTGCGTGTGCAACGGGCGGCGAGCCGTCGGCCGAAACGGAAGAGCCGGCCGAGACCGGCGATGCCCTGCCGGTCGAGGCCGGCGAACGAGACCTCACCCTCAAGGTCGGCACGATCCTTCCGCAGAGTGGAACGCTCGCGTTCCTCGGCCCGCCCGAGGAAGCCGGTGTTGCGCTCGCCGCGCAGGAGATCAACGACGCCGACATCGGCATTACCGTCGAGGTCACCTACCGCGACTCCGGCGACACCACCACCGACATCGCGACCGTCTCGGTGACCGACCTGCTCTCGGAGGACGTCTCGGCCATCATCGGCGCTGCCTCGTCGGGTGTCTCGTTCACAGTCATCGACCAGATCACCGCGGCCGGCGTCGTGGAGTTCTCGCCGGCGAACACCTCGCCCGACTTCACGGACTACGAGGACAACGGCCTGTACTTCCGCACGGCTCCGTCCGACCTCCTCCAGGGTGAGGTGCTCGGCAACCTGATCGCCGAGGACGGCGCGTCGACCCTCGGTCTTCTCGTGCTGAACGACCCCTACGGCACCGGCCTCGCGGCCGCGACCAGGGAGGCGTTCGAGTCCGCTGGTGGCGAAGTCGTCGCCGAGGAGCTCTTCAACACGGGCGACTCGAACTTCGACGCACAGCTCTCCACGATCAACGCTGCGAACCCCGACGCCGTGGCCGTCATCACCTTCGACGAGGCCAAGGTCGTCGTGCCGGCGATCGTCGGTTCCGGCTACCCGGGTGAGCAACTGTACTTCGTCGACGGCAACCTGGCCGACTACAGCGCGGACTTCGCGCCCGGTCTCATCGCCGGCGCGAAGGGCACGCTTCCGGGTCCGGTGCTCGAGGACGACTTCCGTGAGCGAGTGCTCGCCGTGAACCCCGACCTCGCGGACTTCAGCTATGCTCCCGAGTCGTACGACGCGCTGGCGCTCATCGCCCTTGCGGCGTACGCGGCGAACAGCACCGAGGGTACCGACATCGCCGAGTACCTGCGCCAGGTGTCGGGTGGCACCGGCGAGGGTGAGAAGGTGTCGGACTTCGCCGATGCCGCTGCACTGCTCTCCGAGGGCGAGCAGATCGACTGGGACGGCCCGTCGGGCCCGATCACGCTCGACGAGGCCGGTGACCCGACCGAGGCGACCATCGGTATCTACGAGTACGGCGAAGACAACACCTACACGCGCGTCAACTAGTAGCGCCACCTCGAAGGGCCCCGGCTCCGGCCGGGGCCCTTTCGCGTCCCCCGGGCGCCGTGTTCCCCGTGCATGGGCCGGGAGTTGCTGCCGCGCGCGGAGCGCGGCCTCGGCGCGTGGCGCCCTCGGCAGTCGGCTCGCTCCGGTCGCGCTGTACGCCCGCTGCGATACCGGGCACGTGCGATGCGGCCCTCGCGCAGCTGCGCCTGCTCTGCGATCTCAGCGCCTTCGTAGGACATCCGCGCGTTCGTAGGACGCCCGCCCAGCCGGGTGTCCTACGAACGCCCAATCGTCCTACGAACGCCCAATCGTCCTACGAACCGCGTGGCCGCGATGGTGTTCCGGACGGCGGAGCCGCAACGAGCGTACGTGGCAGAACCCGCCGGTGCGGCAAGCGGCCAAGTGCCGGGCGCGCGAACGGGGGCGGACGCCGAAGCATCCGCCCCCGTTCGCGGCGCGTGGGTTCGCTCAGTCCACGCCGAGCGTGCCCAGATACAGGCCGATGACCTTCGGGTCGTTGAGGAGCTCACGACCGGTGCCCGTGTACGCGTCGCGGCCCTGGTCGAGCACGTACCCGCGGTCGCAGATCTGCAGGCAGCGGCGCGCGTTCTGCTCGACCATGATCGTGGTCACGCCCGCCCGGTTGATCTCCTTGACCCGGAGGAAGGCCTCGTCCTGGCGCACCGGCGAGAGACCCGCCGACGGCTCGTCGAGGAGGAGCACGTGTGGGCCCATCATGAGCGCGCGGGACATGGCGACCATCTGGCGCTCGCCGCCGGAGAGGGAGCCGGCCCGCTGTCCCAGGCGCTTGCCGAGCTCGGGGAAGATCTCGGTGACGAAGGTCAGCCGCTCCTTGAGTCCCTTGGGCTTCTGGTACATGCCCATCTCGAGGTTCTCCTGGATGGTGAGCGACGGGAAGACGTTGTTCGACTGCGGCACGAAGCCGACGCCCTTCGCGACGAGCTTGTTCGCCTTGAGGTTCGTGATCTCCTCGCCATTGAGGCGGACGACACCTTCACGCACCTTCACCAGGCCGAAGATCGCCTTGAGCAGCGTCGACTTGCCGGCGCCGTTCGGACCGATGATCCCGATGAGCTCGCCCTGCCTCGCGACGAGCGAGCAGGAGTTGAGGATGTTCACGCCGGTCAGGTATCCGGCCGTGACGGTCTCGACCTCTACGACGGGGTCGGCCACGCGATCGAGCACCGCGCCGGCGGCAGGTTCACTGTTGGTCATCGATGAGCTCCTTCAATGCCTCGACGTGCTCGGTGTCGGTCGCCCCGATGTCGGTGTCGTGGTGTGCGCCGAGGTAGGCGTCGATCACAGCCGCATCCTCCATGACCGTGTGCGGGTCGCCCTCCGCCACGATCCTGCCCTCGGCCATCACGATGACCCAGTCGGCGATGTGGCGCACCATGTGCATGTCGTGCTCGATGAAGAGCACGGTCATGCCCTGTTCCTTGAGGCCGAAGATGTGATCGAGGAGCGACTGCGTGAGCGCCGGGTTGACGCCCGCCATCGGCTCGTCGAGCATCACGAGCGTCGGGTCGCTCATGAGGGCCCTCGCCATCTCGAGGAGCTTGCGCTGACCGCCCGAGAGGCTCGCCGCGTAGTCGTCCTTCTTGGCATCGAGCGTGAATCGGGTGAGCAGTTCGGTCGCCTTGACGTCGATCTCGTTCTCCTGCTTTCGCCAGAGGAACGGCAGGACCGAGCGGAACAGGTTCTCGCCGATCTGCCCCTTGGCACCGAGCCTCATGTTGTCCATGACGCTGAGCAGGCCGAGCGCCTTCGTGAGCTGGAACGTGCGGATGAGTCCCATGCGCGCCACTCGGTACGCAGGCACGTGGGCGAGCGATCGACCATCGAACGCCCAGGTGCCCTCGTCGGGCTTGTCGAAGCCCGTGAGCAGGTTGAAGAACGTGGTCTTGCCCGCACCGTTCGGTCCGATGAGCGCCGTGATGGCCCCGCGGGGGATCTCGACGTGATCGACGTCGACGGCGGTGAGGCCGCCGAAGGTGCGCTTGACGCCGTGGGCGACGAGGATCGGGTCCACCTTGCGTACGCCCGGGATGGCGTCGCCGACGTGGAGGCCGGTGGTCTTCACCGGCTTGGTCCTGGGAGTGACGTCACTTGACAAAGGCCAGCTCCTTCTTGTTTCCGAAGATGCCCTGAGGCCTGAAGACCACTATCAGCATAATCGCGATTCCGACGAGGATGAACCGGAGCTGGCCGGCCTGCACCTGCGTCATGAACGGGAGCCATCCCACCTCCACGGCCCGGGCGACGAAGCCCGAGAAGAAGGAGAGCAGCACCCAGAAGATCATCGAGCCGATGACCGGTCCGAGGATGGTGGCGGCCCCGCCGAGCAGCAGGATCGCGTAGATGAAGAACGTCAGCGAGGTCTGGTAGTTCGCCGGCACGACCGCACGCGGCATGATGAAGATCATGCCTGCGAGGGTGCCGTAGATGCCGCCGATGATGAGGCTCTGCATCTTGTACGAGTAGACGTTCTTGCCGAGGGCGCGCACGGCGTCCTCGTCCTCGCGGATGCCCTTGATGACCCGGCCCCAGGGGCTCCGCATGAGGAGCCACGTGAGCACGGCGAAGACCACGACGAGTGTCCAGCCGGCGATCCGGACCCACCAGTCGTACGCGTTGTACGTGAACGGCCCGAACCCGTACGTGCCGGGCGGAATGGGGTTCAGGTCGGCGAAGCCGCCCTTGTAGCCCTGCAGGCCGCTCGCCGAGCCCGTGATCGCGTCGAACGTGTTCGTCGTGAAGATGAGACGCAGGATCTCCGCCGCAGCGATCGTGACGATGGCGAGGTAGTCGGCGCGCAGACGCAGCGTCGGGATACCGAGGATCAGGGCGAAGATCACGGATGCCCCGACCCCGACCAGCACGGCCGCCCAGACCGGGAATCCGAAGGACAACACCGAGATGGCGTAGCCGTACGCACCGAGCGCCATGAACCCGGCCTGACCGAAGTTCAGGAGGCCCGTGTACCCGAAGTGGATCGCCAGGCCGAGCGCGGCCAGGGCGTAGGCGGCGGTGGTGGGGCTGATGAGCTCCTGCGCCGCGTTGGAGAAGATCGCAATCCAGTCGATCATGGTCGGTCCTCCTTAGCCGATTCTCTCGCGGCGACCGAGGATGCCCTGCGGTCGGAACAGCAGCACGAGGATGAGCACGATCAGTGCGCCCACGTACTTCATGTCGGATGGGATCCAGAGCGTCGACAGCTCGATGAACATGCCCACGATGATGGAGCCCACGAGCGCGCCGAAGGCGGTTCCCAGACCGCCGAGGGTGACCGCGGCGAAGACGAGGAGCAGGATCTGGAAGCCCATGTCCCAGCTGACGCCGGGGCGGAAGTACGCCCAGAGGATGCCCGAGAGGCCGGCCAGTGCGCCGCCTGCGATCCAGACGATGCGGATCACCCGATCGACGTCGATGCCGCTGGCGGCGGCGAGGCTCGGGTTGTCGGAGACTGCGCGGGTGGCCTTGCCGGTGCGGGTGCGCAGCAGGAAGAACGCGAAGGCGAGGAGCACCACGATCGAGGTGGCCATGCTCGCCACGTCGATCCAGGAGAGCGTCACCGGACCGAGGTGGATGTCGGACGGGATGGTCGCGCCGGGCAGCTGCCTGGTCCCTCCGCCGTAGAAGAACTGGTAGGTGTACCGGAGCGCGAGCGAGAGGCCGATGCTCACGATCATGAGCGGGATGAGCGCGACCCCCTCCTGCGGAGCGGTTTCCAGATCGCGGCATCGAGCGTCCAGCCGAGGGCGGCGCTCAGCACGACGGCGATGACGATGGCGAGCCAGATCGGAAATGCCAGGTCGACGCCGAAGGTGAGCACCATCAACGCGCCGAACGTGATCATCTCCGAGTGCGCGAAGTTCGACAGCCCAGTGGTGCCGAAGATCAGCGAGAGGCCGATCGCGGCAAGAGCGAGCAGAAGCCCGAAGTTGAGGCCGTTGACGACCCGGATGAGCACCTGGGCGCCGATATCGGTGGTGACGCGCGTGCCCTCACCGAGGAAGAAGTTCACCGCCTTGCGGTTCGTGAGCCCGAACTCGGCCGTGACGGTGGACTGGCCCTCCTCGACGACGACGCCCTCGGGAAGGGTGTCCTCGTCGAGTGTGAGCTCGTACTCCGCCTTCTCCGGCACGCCGAGGGTCCACTTGCCTTCGGCATCGGTCTCGGTCTCCGCGTCGAAGCCGCCGCCCTCGACGGTGATCCGAACGCCTTCGAGCGGTTCGTCCTCGAAGGTCACGTTGCCCGTGAAGAAGTACTCGAACTCCTCTTCCTCGGTTGCTGCTGCGCTCGTACCCCCGTCTGCCGCCATCGCAGGGGACGCTGCGACGCCGGACAGCGTAAGGGCGCACAGCAGGACCCCGAGGAGGATGACCCACCTCCCCGGTGACCGTCCGGCGACTGACTGCGTGGGTTTCACTGCACCTCCAAGGGTCCGGGAGGCTGTCTGCCCTATCCGGGATCCGAATTTTCCCATCGACGACGTCGTCGACAGTACGTGCCGATTATGTCTCACGTGTTTCACGCGGTGGCACAATGGCCCTCGATTGTTATCCGGGGAATGCCGTCCTCGCAAACTCGCTTAACATGTATGGATCCCCGTGAGACCCCTACTCACGGACCACGATGACGCTGACGACGCTCGACGAAGGGGAGACATGGATCAGGCAGATCCGTTCGGATTCACAGGACTCACCTACGACGACGTCCTGCTCCTGCCCGGTCACACCGACGTGATCCCCAGCGAAGCCGATACCACCTCACGACTGACCCGGCGCATCAGCGTCTCGACGCCCCTGCTGTCCGCCGCCATGGACACCGTCACCGAGACGCGCATGGCGATCGCGATGGCCCGCCAGGGGGGTATCGGGATCCTGCACCGCAACCTCTCCATCGCCGAGCAGGCCGACATGGTCGACCGCGTGAAGCGCAGCGAGTCGGGGATGGTCTCCAACCCGGTGACCACGACACCCGACGCCACCGTCGCCGAAGTCGACCGGCTGTGCGCCACCTACCGCGTGAGCGGCCTTCCGGTCATCGACGGCGAGGGCGTGCTGGTCGGCATCATCACGAACCGCGACATGCGCTTCGTCTCGGACTTCGAGAAGCCGTCGACGTACGTCCGCGACGTCATGACGAAGATGCCGCTCATCACGGGTCGGGTCGGCATGGACCCCGACGAGGCGATCGCGATCTTCGCGCAGCACAAGGTGGAGAAGCTCCCGCTCGTCGACGGAGCCGGCCGCCTCACCGGCCTGATCACCGTGAAGGACTTCGACAAGTCGGAGCAGTACCCGAACGCGACGAAGGACGCAGAGGGTCGTCTGCGCGTCGGTGCCGCGATGGGCTTCTTCGGCGACGCGTGGGAACGCGCCGAGGCGCTCCGCGACGCCGGCGTCGACGTGCTCGTCGTCGACACGGCCAACGGTGAGAGTGCGGGCGTCCTCGACATCATCCGCCGGCTCAAGGCGGACCCGAGCTTCGCCCACATCGACGTGATCGGCGGCAACATCGCGACCCGCGAGGGCGCGCAGGCGCTGGTCGACGCAGGAGCCGACGCGGTCAAGGTGGGCGTCGGGCCGGGCTCGATCTGCACCACGCGCGTCGTCGCCGGGGTCGGTGTGCCCCAGGTCACCGCGGTCTACGAGGCCTCGAAGGCCACGCGACCCGCCGACGTGCCGCTCATCGCCGACGGCGGCCTGCAGTACTCGGGGGACATCGCGAAGGCCCTCGTCGCGGGTGCCGACACCGTGATGCTCGGCTCGCTCCTCGCCGGCACGGCAGAGAGCCCGGGCGAGCTGGTCTTCCAGAACGGCAAGCAGTTCAAGGCGTATCGCGGCATGGGCTCGCTCGGCGCGCTGCAGACCCGCGGCCTGAAGACCTCCTACTCGAGGGACCGCTACTTCCAGGCGGACGTGCCGTCCGACGAGAAGCTCATCCCCGAGGGCATCGAGGGCCAGGTGCCGTTCCGCGGCCCGGTGTCCGCGGTCGCCTACCAGCTCGTCGGCGGGCTGCGCCAGTCGATGTTCTACGTCGGCGCACGGAGCATCCCCGAGCTGAAGGAGAAGGGCAGGTTCGTGCGCATCACGCCGGCGGGACTCAAGGAATCGCACCCGCACGACGTGCAGTTCGTGGTGGAGGCTCCCAACTACACCAGATAGCCATCACTCGACCGACATGGCTGCGGCACGGGCCATCCGTGTCACCGCCTCGCTCAGCACCTCGGGCGAGCAGGCGAAGTTCAGGCGGGCGTGCCCACGGCCGACGGATGCTCCGAAGTGCGGCCCGTTCGCGAGCGCGACCTTCGCATGCTCCAGCGCATAATCCGCGGGGTCGTCGCCCCAGCCGAGCGCCGTGAGATCGAGCCAGGCGAGGTAGGTCGCATCGGGCATGCGGTAGCGCACCCCCGGCAACTGGTCCTCGAGGAGATCGGCGAGGAGTCGCCGGTTGTCGTCGAGGCTCGCGAGCACGCCGTCCAGCCACGGACCGCCCTCGCGGAACGCGGCGATCGAGGCGAGCGCCCCGAACTGCCCCATGCGCCATTCGACCTCGTACGGGAAGGACCTCCGGATCCCGTCGCTGCGTCTGCTCGCCGTGACGACGAGGGCTGACTTCAGCCCGGCGATGTTGAAGGCCTTGCTCGCCGACGTGACCGCGATGCCGTGTTCGCGCGCGGCATCCGAGACCATGAGGAAGGGCGTGTACGTGCTGTCGGGCTGCACCAGCGGCCCGTGCACCTCGTCGGCGACGATCGTCACGTCGTGGCGCGCGGCGACATCGGCAAGGGCGGCGAGCGACCCGCGATCGGGCACCCAGCCGATCGGATTGTGCGGGTTGCAGAGGATCATGGCGCGGGCGCCTTCCGCGAAGGCGGCCTCGATCCCGGGCAGATTGAAGCCCCAGCCCTCGTCGATCCCGCCGGCCATCGGGACTTCGACCACGCGGGCGCCGGCTTCCGCGACGGCATCGAAGAACGGCGGGTAGCTGGGGGAGGTGATGACGACGCGGTCCCCGGGACCGATGACTCGCCGGAGCACCTCCACGATGCCCATGCTGACGTCGGCGGTGCAGGTGATGCGGGCGGGGTCGACATCCCAGCCGAGCCTCGATGCGGCGAAGCCCTGGAACGCCTCCGCCACAGGCCGGCTGCCCGAGTTGTAACCGGTGTCCGACCGGCGCACGGCCGCGATCAGGGCATCGGCGATCGGCTCGGCGAGGGGGAAGTCCATCTCGGCGATCGGCAGTGGCAGCACGTCGGCGGGGAATGTCCGCCATTTGGAGCTCGTCCTCGTGCGGAGGAGGTCGATCGGGTCCGCGTCGATGCGTCGCATGTCCCCAAGCTTGCCCGATCCCGCACTCCGCGGCACGAGCCGGCGCGAGGTGGCGGAGGATGCCGCGGGGCGATAGCCTGATCGGCTGCCCGACGGGTGGCGCGGCCCGGCCGCCAACGGATCGGAATCACCCATGGGCTTCATCGACGTCAACGGTGTCTCCTTCTCGCTGCCCGACGGCCGGCCGCTCCTGGCCGAGCTCGAGTTCCGGGTGACCGACGGGCGGACCACCGCGCTCATCGGTGCGAACGGTGCGGGCAAGTCCACGCTCCTGCGGATCATCCGGGGCGAGCTCCGAGCCGACGAGGGGAGCGTGCACGTCGACGGCGGCCTCGGCGTGATGGACCAGTTCGTCGGCACGGGAAACACGGCGGCCGGAGTGGCGCAGACCGTGGCGGGGTTGCTCGTGTCGGTCGCGCCGCAGCGGGTGCGCGACGCGGCGCTCGAGCTGGAGGCATCCGAAGACGCCCTGATCGAACGCGACGACACCGCCGCACAGATGCGGTACGCGACCGCGCTCGCCGAGTACGCCGAGGCGGGCGGCTACGACCAGGAGGTGGTGTGGGATCACTGCACCATGGCCGCGCTCGGGATTCCGTTCGAGCGCGCGCGGTGGCGCGACCTCGCGACCCTTTCGGGCGGCGAGCAGAAACGCCTCGCGCTCGAGGCGCTGCTGCGCGGACCCGAGCAGGTGCTGTTGCTCGACGAGCCCGACAACTCGCTCGACGTGCCCGGCAAGCGATGGCTCGAGGCGGAGCTGCGCGCGACGCCCAAGACCGTGCTGCTCGTGTCGCACGACCGTGAGCTGCTGGCCCGGGCGGCCGACCGGATCGTCACCCTCGAGCTCGGCGCGGCCGGCAACACCGCATGGGTGCACGGCGGCAGCTTCGAGGGGTACCACGAGGCGCGCGAGGAGCGCTTCGCACGCCTCGACGAGCTGCGCCGGCGCTGGGACGAACAGCATCTCGCCCTCAAGCGGTTGGTCGCGACGCTCAAGGTGAAGGCGGCCTACAACTCCGACATGGCGTCGCGGTACCAGGCGGCGCTGACGCGCCTGCGCAGGTTCGAGGAGGCGGGACCGCCCGAGGAGCGGCCGCCGGCACGGGCCGTGTCGATGCGGCTCCGCGGATCCCGCACCGGCAAGCGCGCCGTCGTGTGCGAGCGTCTCGAGCTCACCGGCCTGATGGAGCCGTTCGACCTCGAGGTCTGGTACGGCGATCGGGTCGCCGTGCTCGGCTCGAACGGTTCCGGCAAGTCGCACTTCCTGCGGCTGCTCGCCGGTGGCGGCACCGAGCCCGATCGCACGCTCGGGCATGTCACGACGGTCGGCGAGACCCTTGCGCGCGTGCAACACGAGGGCCGCGCGGTGCTCGGGGCGCGCGTGGTGCCGGGCTGGTTCGCGCAGAACCACGAGCATCCGGAGTTCCGTGGGCGCTCGCTCCTCGACATCCTGCATCGCGGCGACGCGAACCGTGACGGCATGGCACGCGAGGCTGCGAGCTCGGCGCTCGATCGGTACGGGCTCGCGGCATCCGCCCAGCAGCGGTTCGAGTCGCTGTCGGGCGGGCAGCAGGCGCGCCTGCAGATCCTGCTGCTCGAGCTCTCCGGGGCGACGCTGCTGCTGCTCGACGAGCCGACCGACAACCTCGACC
Organism: uncultured Actinomycetota bacterium; assembly: GCA_963764435.1. Classification (GTDB taxonomy): domain Bacteria; phylum Actinomycetota; class Actinomycetes; order Actinomycetales; family Microbacteriaceae; genus Agromyces. The sequence continues at coordinate 44,089 of CAVXSL010000002.1, forward strand.
TCGTGTCGGCCGAAGCGCTCGAGACCGCGCTGGAGCGCTACGACGGCACGGTGCTCGCGGTGACCCACGACCGCTGGTTCACCCGCAGCTTCGACCGGTTCATGGTGTTCCGGTCCGACGGCGAGGTGGTCGAGACGGATGCCCCGGTGTGGGACGCGGCACGGGTGAGCAGGGAGCGCTGACCCGTGTCGACCCCGTTTCGCTAGGGTTGACTCGTGACCCAGGAGATCGAGATCGGCCGCTCGAAGCGGGGCCGGCGCGTCTACGCGTTCGACGACATCGCCATCGTGCCGAGCCGTCGTACACGCGACCCCGAGGACGTCTCGGTCGGCTGGTCGATCGACGCGTACCAATTCGACATCCCCTTCATCGCCGCCCCGATGGACTCCGTGGTCTCGCCGCGCACGGCCATCATGATGGGGCGGCTCGGCGGGCTCGGCGTCCTCGACCTCGAGGGACTGTGGACGAGGTACGAGGATCCCGAGCCTGTGCTCGCCGAGATCCGCAATCTCGCCCCCGAGCAGGCCACGGCGCGGATGCAGCAGCTGTACGCCGAGCCGATCAAGCCCGATCTCGTGACCGAGCGCCTCGCGGAGATCCGCACCGCGGGCGTCACGGTCGCAGGTGCGCTCTCCCCGCAGCGAACGCAGGAGCTCTACGAGACCGTCGTGGCGGCGGGCGTCGACCTCTTCGTCATCCGGGGCACCACGGTGTCCGCCGAGCACGTCTCGAAGAACGTCGAGCCGCTGAACCTCAAGAAGTTCATCTACGAGCTCGACGTGCCGGTCATCGTGGGCGGCGCGGCCACCTACACCGCGGCGCTGCACCTCATGCGCACCGGCGCCGCCGGCGTGCTGGTCGGCTTCGGCGGCGGCGCCGCATCGACCACGCGCGCGACGCTCGGCATCCATGCGCCGATGGCCACCGCGGTGGCGGATGTCGCGGGCGCACGCCGCGACTACCTCGACGAATCCGGCGGCCGCTACGTGTACGTCATCGCCGACGGCGGCGTCGGCAAGTCGGGCGACATCGTGAAGGCCGTCGCGTGCGGCGCCGACGCCGTGATGCTCGGAACCGCCCTGGCGCGGGCGACCGATGCGCCCGGTGGCGGCTACCACTGGGGCGCCGAGGCGCACCACCAGAAACTGCCGCGCGGGCAGCGCGTCCATGTCGGGCAGGTCGCCACACTCGAGGAGGTGCTCTACGGCCCGGCTCCCGCCGCAGACGGCACCGCGAACCTCGTCGGGGCGCTGCGTCGCTCGATGGCCACGACCGGGTACTCCGACCTCAAGGAGTTCCAGCGCGTCGAAGTGGTGGTCTCGCCCTACACCGGAGCGTGAGCGGGCTCCTCAACCAGCGCAAGGTCGGGTAGCGTTGGACGGGATCACGCGGCCACGCCGTGCGGCCGCGGGGATGGGGAGTGACGATGGCGACGCAGGACCCGCCGACCCGGCGTACGGTGGCGCGCTCGACCAAGCTCGGACCCGACGAACGCGAGGCCGCGCTCGCGCGCCTCAAGGAGAAGGAACTCGACATCCTCGTCGTCGGCGGCGGCATCGTCGGCACGGGTGCCGCGCTCGATGCGGTGACGCGCGGACTCTCCACCGGGCTGCTCGAGGCGCGGGACTGGGCGTCGGGAACGTCGAGCCGCTCGTCGAAGCTCGTGCACGGCGGCATCCGGTACCTGGAGCAGCTCGATTTCCGCCTGGTCCGTGAGGCGCTCATCGAACGGGGCCTGCTGCTGCAGCGCATCGCGCCGCACCTCGTGAAGCCCGTTCGGTTCCTGTATCCGCTGAAGACCCGGCTCATCGAGCGGTTCTACGTGGGCGCAGGCATGCTGCTCTACGACGCCTTCAGCTATACCGGCGGCCGGCCGCCCGGCGTGCCGCACCACCGCCACCTCTCGAAGCGGCAGGTGCTGCACGCCATTCCCTCACTCTCGTCGGATGCGCTCGTCGGCGGCATCACGTACTACGACGCCCAGGTCGACGACGCCCGGTACGTCGCGAGCCTTGCCCGCACGGCGAGCTTCTACGGCGCGCACGTCGCGAGTCGCGTCAACGTCGAGGGCTTCATCAAGGTGGGCGAACGGGTCGTCGGCGTGAGGGCGCACGACCTGCAGACCGACGAGCACTTCGAGATCCGCGCGAAGCAGGTCGTGAACGCGACCGGCGTCTGGACGGATGACACGCAGCGCATGGTCGGCGAACGCGGCACCTTCAAGGTGCGCGCGTCGAAGGGCATCCACCTGGTCGTGCCCCGCGACCGCATCCAGTCGGCGATGGGGATGATCTTCCGCACCGAGAAGAGCGTGCTCTTCGTGATCCCGTGGGGTCGGCACTGGCTCATCGGCACGACCGACACCGACTGGAACCTCGACAAGGCGCACCCCGCAGCCACCGTCGCCGACATCGACTACCTGCTCGAGCACGCGAACGCGCTACTCTCCGTGCCGCTCACCCGCGAGGACGTCGAGGGCGTCTTCGCCGGGCTCCGGCCGCTCCTCGCCGGTGAGAGCGAGCAGACCTCGAAGCTCTCGCGCGAGCACATCGTGGCGCATACCGTGCCCGGGCTCGTCGTGGTGGCCGGCGGCAAGTGGACGACGTACCGCGTCATGGCGACGGACGCGATCGACGCAGCCGTCGATGCCCTCGACGGCCGCGTGCCCCCCTCGACGACACAGGACATCCCGCTCCTCGGCGCCGAGGGATACCAGGCGGCATGGAACAAGCGCGGCAAGATCGCGCGGGCCTTCGGCGTGCACAAGGTGCGCATCGAACACCTGCTGAACCGCTACGGCACCCTGACCGACGAACTGCTCGATCTCATCCGGTCGGACCCGGCGCTCGGCGAGCCGCTCCCCGGCGCCGACGACTACCTCGGCGCCGAGGTCGTCTACGCCGCCTCGCACGAGGGAGCCCTGCACCTCGACGATGTGCTCGCCCGCCGCACCCGCATCTCGATCGAGGCGTGGGACCGCGGCGTCTCGGCGGCGCCGGTGGCGGCCAGGCTCATGGGAGGCGTGCTCGGATGGGACGAGCGCGCGGGAGGCGCTCGAGGTGGAGCGGTACCTGCAGCGCGTGGCGGCAGAGCGGGCCTCGCAGGAGCAGCCCGACGACGAATCCGCCGACCGGGTGCGGCTCGAGGCGCCCGACATCGTGAAGGTGGAATGAGCCCGCGCGGCTAGACTGGGGCGGTCGCTCTCGAGTCCGAGGAGTCCGCGCCATGGTCGATGTCCGTCGGGTCACCCTTCCCGGGGTGGGCGTGCTGCATTCCATCACGACGGCCGACGGCGCCGAGGTGGCGGTCGTCGCACACCGCACGGGCCGGAGCGACCTCGTGAGCCGCGCGGCGGGCGCACGCGACGATGAGGACGCCATCACGGTACGACTCGCCGAGGAGGAGGCACACTCGCTCGCCGAGTTCCTCGGAGGCACGCGCATCGTGGAGTCCATCGCGGAGCTCGACGAGCTGCCCGGCGTGCCGATCGACTGGGTCACGGTCGACGCCGGCGACGCGATCGCGGGCCGGCCGCTCGGTGACGTTCCCTCGGCATCCGGCGTCGCCGTCGTCGCCGTCGTGCGAGATGACCACGCGTACCCGTCGCCCGCATCGGACTTCGTCGTGCGCCCCGGGGACACGATCGTGGCCGTCGGCCCCACCGAGGGGATCGCGGCGGTGTTCCGCGCCATCCACGAGAGCGTGCCGGGAGACGCCGAGTCCTGATGCTCCGCATGATGCTGCGCCCGAGATGGGTGCTCGCACTTCTCGCCGCCCTCGGGATCGCCGCGGGCTTCGCGCTGCTCGGCCAGTGGCAGCTCGAGCGCGCGGTCGAGCAGGCCGTCGTACAGGAGCGTCCGACGGAGGAGGTGCGCCCGCTCGCCGAAGTGGCCGCGCCTGACGGTTACACAGAACAGGCCGCGACCGGGCAGCGCGTCGAGGCGACCGGCACGTTCGTGCCCGGCGACACCGTCATCGTCGAAGGGCGCGTCAACGACGGCCAGTCCGGCTACTGGCCGGTCGCCCACCTCGAGGTGACGGATGCCCCGCCGGGCGGCCTGCCCGTCGCGCTCGGCTGGGCGCCCGACCTCGACACCGCGCGCGACGCCGCCCACCGGTTCGACGCCGCGGCGGGCGGCGAGGTCACCGTCATCGGACGCTTCCTGCCGAGCGAGGCGCCCACGGTGCCGGACGCCGATGCGGACCCGTTCTCGATGCGCACCGTCGCGGTCGCGCAGCTCATCAACGTGTGGACGGACTACGACGACCGGCCCGTGTACTTCGGCTACGTGACGGCGACGGAGCCGGCCGCAGGTCTGGAGGCGATCTCGTCGCCTCCGCCCGAGCAGTCGGTCGAGCTCAACTGGCTGAACGTGTTCTACGCCGTCGAGTGGGTCGTGTTCGCCGGCTTCGCGATCTTCCTGTGGTATCGCCTCGTGCGCGACGCCGTGCAGCGCGAGCGCGAGGAGGCCGAGGAGGCCGAGCAGGCGGAGGCCGGCGCGGCATCCGGGACTCCCGCGAACGGTCGCGCGGGCGACGACTGACACGGGTGACGACTGACGCGCACCTGGGCCGACGACGACGGACGACTGACACGGGTGACGACTGACGCGCGCCTCCGCCGACGTGCCACCGGGCGTGTTCCGCCTCGGGCGAACGGCGGCTTCGGGGCGGCGGCGGCGCGGGATGATTTCCGTGTGACCAGCGAAGATCCCCTCGACGCCTACTCCGCCGTCGTCACGCGCGTGGCGCGCGAGGTGCTGCCGAGCGTCGCGAGCCTCGCCGTGCGGTCATCGCGCGGCGGGGGTGCCGGCAGTGCGAGCGTCATCAGCGAAGACGGAGTGCTGCTGACCAGCGCGCACGTGGTGGTGGGTGCCCGGTCTGCCGAGGCCACCTTCGCCGACGGCAGGAGCGTCGTCGTCGACGTGGTCGGCCGCGACGTGCTCTCGGACCTCGCGGTGCTTCGCGCGCGCGGCACCATGCCGCCCCCGGTTCCGCTCGGCGACGCGGCGGCCCTTCGCGTGGGGCAGCTCGTGGTGGCGCTCGGCAACCCGATGGGGCTCGCCGGCAGCGTGACGGCCGGCATCGTCTCGAACCTCGGCCGGTCGCTGCCCACCGCGTCGGGCCGGGTCATCGACGAGGTGATCCAGACGGATGCCGCGCTGAATCCCGGCAACTCCGGCGGTGTGCTGGCAGACGGCACCGGTCGCATGGTCGGCGTGAACACGGCGGTCGCCGGCATCGGGCTCGGCCTCGCGGTGCCGATCAACGGGGCGACGCGCGAGATCATCGCGACGCTCACGCGCGCGGGACGGGTGCGTCGGGCCTGGCTCGGCATCGTCGGCGCGCGCGTGCAGCTGGCGCCGGAGCTCGCTGACCGGATCGGTTCGCCGACCGGCCTGCAGGTGGCGGGCATCGCACCCGGCAGCCCGGCCGACCTCGCCGACATCCACCGGGGCGACATCGTCGTGTCGCTCGACGGAAACGACGTGGTCACCTCGACCTCGATCCAGCGGCTCATGGTCGAGGACGCGATCGACCGGCAGGTGGAGATGACCGTGTGGCGCAACGGTGCGCTCGTCGACGTCTTCGTCGTGCCACGGGAGCTCGTCGACGCATCCTGACGCGGCGCGTGCTGCGCCGTCCGTCCCCGGCCCGGCGCCCTGATGCTCCACGTAGACTGGTCGCATGCCCCTCGAGCCGAAACTCGCCGATCTGCCGCGCATTCGCGGGGCACTCCGCTTCTACCAGGTGGCCGCCTTCATCACCGGCGTGCTGCTGCTCCTGCTCTGCGCCGAGATGATCATGAAGTACGCGTTCGGGCTCGAGCTCGAACTCGGCGGGCCCCACGGTTTCCTCGCGTTCGTGCCCACCGACACCGTGACGGCGGTGAACCTCTCCACCGGCATCCTCATCGTGCACGGGTGGTTCTACGTCGTGTACCTGTTCAGCGACTTCCGGTTGTGGAGCCTCATGCGCTGGCCGTTCACGCGCTTCATCATCATCGCGCTCGGCGGCGTCATCCCGTTCCTCTCGTTCATCCTCGAGACGCGCATCGGTCGTGAGGTCCGGGCGTACCTCGCGTCGCGCGAGGCCGAGGCCGCATCCGACGCGGCGGACAGGTCCGCCGAGGCATCCGGGCCGGATGCCTCGACCAGCACCGGCGACACCGTGGAGGCCCAGCAGTGACGGACCAGCCGGGCGAGCAGCCGACCGAGCAGCGGCCGGTGCTCGTGGTCGACTTCGGGGCGCAGTACGCGCAGCTGATCGCGCGGCGCGTGCGCGAGGCATCCGTCTACTCCGAGATCGTGCCGCACACGATCACGGCGGAGGAGGTGCGCGCCAAGAACCCGGTGGGCATCGTGCTGTCGGGCGGGCCGTCGTCGGTCTACGAGCAGGGGGCGCCGTCGCTCGACGAGGGCATCCTGGAGCTCGGCGTGCCGACGCTCGGCATCTGCTACGGCTTCCAGGTGATGGCACAGCAACTCGGCGGCGAGGTCGCGCACACCGGCCAGCGCGAGTACGGCGCGACCGCCGTCACGATCCGCTCCGACGACGACAACGTGCTGCTGGGGGGCCAACCGGAGCACCAGATCGTGTGGATGAGCCATGGCGATTCGGTCGCGGTGGCTCCCAAGGGGTTCGAGGTGCTCGCGTCCACCAACGGCACCCCGGTCGCCGCGTTCGCGAACGATGAGCAGGGCTTCTACGGCGTGCAATGGCACCCCGAGGTGAAGCACTCAGAGCACGGCCAGCGGGTCATCGAGAACTTCCTGCACCGTGCCGCCGGCATCGCTGCGGACTGGAACCCGGGCAACGTCATCGCCGAGCAGGTCGCCCGCATCCGCGAGCAGGTCGGCTCGGGCCGCGTGATCGCCGGCCTTTCCGGCGGTGTCGACTCGGCGGTCGCCGCCGCGCTCGTGCACGAGGCGGTCGGCGACCAGCTCGTGTGCGTGTTCGTCGATCACGGCCTGCTCCGCAAGGGCGAGCGCCGGCAGGTCGAGCAGGACTACGTCGCCGCGACGGGCATCCGCCTCGTGACGGTCGACGCGGCGGACCGCTTCCTCGAGGCGCTCGCCGGGGTCACCGACCCCGAGGAGAAGCGCAAGATCATCGGACGCGAGTTCATCCGTACGTTCGAGCATGCCGAGCAGCTCCTCGTCGCCGAGGCCGAAGCCTCCGGGGAGCCGATCCGGTTCCTCGTGCAGGGCACGCTCTACCCTGACGTGGTCGAGTCGGGCGGTGGCACGGGCACGGCCAACATCAAGAGCCACCACAACGTGGGAGGCCTGCCAGACGACCTGCAGTTCGAGCTCGTCGAGCCGCTGCGCACGCTCTTCAAGGACGAGGTGCGGGCCATCGGCCGCGAGCTCGGCCTGCCCCAGGAGATCGTGGGCCGCCAGCCGTTCCCCGGTCCCGGACTCGGCATCCGGATCGTCGGAGAGGTCACGCGCGCACGGCTCGAGGTGCTGCGCGAGGCCGACGCGATCGCCAGGGCCGAGCTCGGCGCGGCGGGGCTCGACGAGGAGATCTGGCAGTGTCCGGTGGTGCTCCTCGCCGACGTGCGCTCGGTGGGCGTGCAGGGCGACGGCCGCACCTACGGGCATCCGATCGTGCTTCGCCCCGTCTCATCCGAGGACGCGATGACGGCCGATTGGACGCGCCTGCCGTACGACGTGCTCGCGACGATCTCGAATCGCATCACCAACGAGGTGCCCGAGGTCAACCGCGTGGTGCTCGACGTCACGTCGAAGCCGCCAGGCACCATCGAGTGGGAGTGAGCGTCGGAGGCGCGGGCCTCTCGTCGCGGCATCCGACCGAGACGCAGAACGGCCGCCCGAAGGCGGCCGTTCCAGTGGGTGAAGCCTGCGGCTAGTCGCGCGCGATGGCGAGGAAGCGCAGGATCTCGAGGTAGAGCCAGACCACCGTGACCATGATGCCGAACGCGCCGGTCCAGCCGAACTTCTTCGGCGCGCGGTTGCGCGCGCCCTGCTGGATCATGTCGAAGTCGAGCACCAGCGAGTACGCGGCCATGAGGATGACGAGCACTCCGATGATGAGGCCGAGCGGGATGCCGAAGATCTCCGCACCGCGGAGGCCCCACGGGTCGTCGTTCACGCCGGTCCAGATGAGGATCATGTTGATGAGGGAGAACACGAGGTAGCCGACCATCGCGATGAGGAACACCTTCGTGGCCCTCGCCGAGGCGCGCACCTTGCCGCTGGCGAAGAGCGCGAGGGTGACGCCGAACACCGCGATCGTGCCGATCACGGCCTGTGCGATGATGCCCGACCACTGGGTCTCGTAGATGAGCGAGATGCCGCCGATGAAGACACCCTGGGCCGCCGCGTAGGCGAGGATCAGCGCGGGCGACGGCTCGCGCTTGAAGATGTTCACGAGGGCGAGCACGAAGCCCACGATGGCAGCAGCCCAGAAGACCCACGGCATGGTCGGCGTGAGCAGCCACCCGACGGCGGCGCCGACGAGCAGCACGGCGAACGCGCCGGCCGTCTTGGCGACCGTGTTCTCGATCGTCATGACCTCGCGGTCGGGCAGCGTCGCGGGCTTGTTGTAGAGGTCTTGGAGCTGCTGCGCCGACATGTCTTGGGCGGCTACGGCTCCCTGCTGTGAGAAGGCGGAATTCCGCGAGAATGCGGGATTGTCGAGAGCCATGGTCCTGGTTTCCTCTGCTTTCGGCTGTCGTCGGTGCTGGATGACTGGCGACCGGATGCGGCATCCGTGCCGTGCACCAATCTACCGGTCGTAGCAGTGATAACGCCCAGAGTTCCACGCGGATTCCCGCGCATCCGCGCCACGCGTCGCTACGCTGGTGCGCATGCTGCAGGATGCCGCCGCGCACCCCCTTGTCATCGGCCACCGCGGCGCGTCGGGCTACCGGCCCGAGCACACCCGATCGGCCTACGAACTCGCGTTCGCGCTCGGAGCCGACGCGGTGGAGCCCGACATCGTCGCCACGCGCGACGGCGTGCTGGTGCTGCGGCACGAGAATGAGATCTCGGGCACGACGGATGTCGCGACGCGGCCGGAGTTCGCCTCGAGGCGCACCACGCGAGAGGTCGACGGCAGGCCGCTCACCGGATGGTTCACCGAGGACTTCACGTGGGCCGAGCTCGCGACCCTCCGCACGCGGGAGCGACTCGGCTCGCTGCGGCAGTCCAGTGCGAGCTTCGACGACCGCTATCCGATGATCCGGCTGCGCGACCTGTTCCACCTGATCGATGCGGCTGCCGACGAGCGGGGCCGTATGGTGCGCATGGTGGCGGAATTCAAGCACCCGAGCCACTTCGCCGCGATCGGCCTTCCCCTCGACGAGCTGTTCGCCGCGGAGCTCGACGATGCCGGGTGGGCCCGCGGCGACGAGCGGCTCATCATGGAGTCGTTCGAGCTCGACGTGCTCGACCGGCTCGGCGCCCGCGGCATCCGTGGCAAGCGGGTCTTCCTCGTCGAGAGCACCAGCTCGCCATGGGATCTCGTGCTCGCCGACGGACACGGTGCCCCTACCTACGACACATTCGTGACCGAGGAGGGGCTCTTCGACCTCGCCGGTCGGGTGGACGGGGTCAGCGTCGACAAGGCGCGACTGGTCGAGCAAGCCGGTTCGCCGAGCGGTGGGAATGGCGCCGGCAGGCCGCTCGCGGGCGCGGAGCTCGTCGACGCGGCCCACGCCGCCGGTCTCGAGATCTACACGTGGACGCTTCGCCCCGAGAATCGCTTCCTCGCGCGCGACCACCGTCGCGGGTCGGTGCGGGCGGCCTACGGCGACTGGTGGCGCGAGTTCACGTCCGTCATCAGCACCGGCGTCGACGGCATCTTCGTCGACCACCCCGACCTCGGCATCGAGGCGCGACGTTCGCTGGCCGAGGGCTGACGCGTCAGGCGCTGATCGCGAGGAGGCCGTGCTCGGGCGCTTCGGAGCCGGTACGGGCCGAACCCCGCGGCATCCTCCCACCACGCGATCCGGCCGGGGGTCGCTGTCGGATGCCGCGCCTAGACTTGATGGGACATGACGCTGATCCTCGACCCCGACGACCCGGCCGGCTGGCGCGAGGCGCCGCCCGCGGCATCCGGTGTTGCAGCCGGAGCTCACGTGGCCGCCGGTTCACACCTCACGGACGGGCTGAACCCCGAGCAGCGCGAGGCGGTCGAGTACCGCGGCCAGGCGCTGCTCATCGTGGCGGGCGCCGGGTCGGGCAAGACGCGCGTGCTCACGCACCGCATCGCGAGCCTCATCGAGAGTCGCGAGGCGTGGCCGAGCCAGATACTCGCGATCACGTTCACGAACAAGGCCGCGGCCGAGATGCGCGAGCGCGTCGAGGCATTGCTCGGCGAGGGCGCGAGCGGCATGTGGATCTCCACGTTCCACTCGGCGTGCGTACGCATCCTGCGCCGGGAGGCCAAGGCCATCGGACTCACGTCGACGTTCACCATCTACGACTCGGCCGACACGCGCACCATCCTCAAGCGCATCATCAAGGAGCTCGACGCCGACACCATGGGCTTCACGCCCGCCGGGGCGCAGGCGAAGATCTCGAAGCTCAAGAACGAGCTCGCCGACGTCGAGTCCTACGCCCGCAACGCGAACACGAACGATCCGCAGGAGGTCATGTTCCTGGAGATCTTCCGGCAGTACACCCGCCGACTGCGCGATGCGAGCGCGCTCGACTTCGACGATCTCATCTCCGAGACGGTCTACCTGTTCCGGGCGTTCCCGAAGGTCGCATCGCTCTACCAGCGCCGATTCCGGCACATCCTCGTCGACGAGTACCAGGACACGAACCACGCGCAGTACGCGCTCATCCGCGAGCTCACCCAGCCGGTCCCGACCGAACGGGTCGTCGAGATGGAGCAGCACGGCGTGAACGTGGCCGCACTGACGGATGCCTCGGGCGGCATCCCGGGCGCGAGCCTCACCGTCGTCGGCGACTCCGACCAGTCGATCTACGCGTTCCGCGGCGCCGACATCCGCAACATCGTCGAGTTCGAGCGAGACTTCCCCGGCGCGAAGGTCGTGCTCCTCGAGCAGAACTACCGCTCCACGCAGAACATCCTCTCGGCAGCGAACGCCGTCATCGCGAACAACTTCGACCGCAAGGACAAGAGACTCTGGACGGCCGTCGGCGACGGCGAGATGATCACCGGCTACACCGGTTACACGGCCCACGATGAGGCGCAGTTCGTCGCCGACGAGATCGAGGCGCTGCACCGCGGGGGAGTCGCGTATCGCGACATCGCCGTCTTCTACCGCACCAATGCGCAGACCCGAGCGCTGGAGGAGATCTTCGTGCGCTCGGCGCTGCCGTACCGCGTCGTCGGGGGCACGAAGTTCTACGAGCGCGCCGAGATCAAGGACGCCATGGCCTACCTCATCGCGGTGGCCAACCCCCTCGACGAGCTCGCGCTGCGCCGCATCCTGAACACGCCCAAGCGCGGCATCGGCCCCGCGACCGAGACCGCACTCTCGCAGTTCGCCGAGCAGAACGGGCTCTCCTTCCGACAGGCGATGCGCGCTGCCGACGGACTGGGGCTCGGCCCCAAGGTGACCGCCGCGATCACCGGCCTCGCGAACGTGCTCGACGAGGCCGCGGCGATGCTCGTGCCGTCGGCCGCGGGCGTCGCGGCGGGCACCAACGAGGGCGCGGCGAAGGTGTCCGACGTGCTCGTGTTCCTGCTCGAGCGGTCGGGCCTCATCGACACGCTTCGCAACAGCCGCGACCCGCAGGACGAGACCCGCGCCGAGAACGTCGAGGAGCTCGTCGCCCAGACGCGCGACTTCGACCGCGAGAATCCCGGGGCGACCCTCGTCGAGTTCCTCACCCAGGTGTCGCTCGTGGCCGCGGCCGACGAGATCGACGATGCGTCCGGCACCGTGTCGCTCATGACGCTCCACACGGCGAAGGGCCTGGAGTACCATGCCGTCTTCCTCACCGGTCTCGAGGAGGGGCTGCTGCCGCACCAGATGTCGGCCTCGGAGCCCGGCGGCCCCGCCGAGGAGCGTCGGCTGTTCTACGTGGGAATCACCCGTGCTCGCAAGCGCCTCTTCCTCTCGCTCGCGATGAGCCGGGCGCAGTTCGGCGAGGTCGCCGTCGCGATGCCGTCCCGCTACCTGCAGGAGATCCCCGAGGGGCTCATCGACTGGAAGCAGTCGCCCGGCATGGCCACCTCGCGCGGCGGCACGCAGCCGCGCGCCCTCAACGCCCGGCGCGGCCCCGGCCAGGGCGGCGCGTGGGGCACACGCGACCGCGACCTCGAGCGGTTCAGCGTCACGAAGAGCGCCGCCCCCAGGGCGGAGTGGGCGAACCGGGTGACCGGCACGGTGCGCGACAACGGCGACCTCACGCTCGCGTCGGGCGACCGCATCCGCCACGTCGACTTCGGCGAAGGTCGGGTCACGCAGGTCACCGGCGAGGGCACCAAGCGCATCGCGCACGTGTCGTTCGACACCGCGGGGCAGAAGAAGCTCCTGATCAAGATCGCGCCCATCGAGAAGCTCTGAAGCTCTGAAGCTCCGACTGCGCTGACTGCGCTGACTGCTCGCTGACTGCGCTGACTGCGTTAGTGCAGCAGGAGCCGCCAGTCGGCGGGCACGCGTCCCTCGGGGCCCGGGCTCGCCTGCTCGTCGGGGCGGGACGTCGGGGGAGTCAGCGGGACGCGTCGTGCCGACGTGCCGGCGAGGTAGTCCCAGCACCACTCCTCGCCCGGTTCGAACGAGGCGGCGACCGGGTGGCCCCGGTCGTGAGCATGCTTCGAGGCGTGCTGTTCGGGCGACGCGTCGCAGCATCCGACATGGCCGCAGGTGACGCACCGGCGCAGGTGGAACCACCAGCCGCCGGCCTCGAGGCATTCGACGCACCCCGTGCCCGACGGCGGCGGACCCAGGTCGTTCACCATGTCGCTCACCCGGAGACCTCGGCCAGCGCGCGGTGCACGGACGCGACCGCGCTCGACCCTTCGCCCACCGCGGCGGCAACCCGCTTCATCGATCCCCGACGCACATCTCCGGCGGCGAAGACCCGCGGCAGGCTCGTCTCGAACGGCAGGGGCGACCGGTGCAGCGCCTCCCACATCGGTCCGAGTGTTCGCACGTCGGTCCCGGTGCGGACGAACCCTTGCTCATCGCGGTCGAGCTGGGTGATCCAATCGGTCGCCGGCTCTGCTCCGATGAAGCAGAACAAGCCACGACAGTCGACCGTCGCATTCATGTCGCCCTCCAGCGTGACCTGCTCGAGGCTCGAGTCGCCGCGGAGCGCGGACACCCGGCTGCGGGTGTGCACCTGGATGCGCGGGTCGTCGGCGAGACGCTCGACGAGGTAGTTCGACATCTGGGCCGACAGGCTGCCCGAGCGCACGACGAGGCGCACGGGGCATCCGTTCGCGGCGAGGAAGAGCGCCGCCTGGCCGGCCGAATTGGCCCCGCCGACGACGACGACCGGCGCGCCCACGACGTGGCGCAGTTCGAGCGCGGTCGCCGCGTGGAAGATGCCCGCCCCCTCGAACTCCGCCCACCGATCGAGGTCGAGCGTGCGGTACTGGGCGCCCGTCGTGATGACGATCGACCTGGCGTGCACGAGCCTGCCGTCGGCGAGGGACAGGGTGAGCGGGTCGGTCGACCACTCGAGGGCCGCGGCCTCGCACGGGGCGAACACGCGCACGCCGAACTTGAGCGCCTGCAGCGACGCCTGGTCGGTGAGGTCGTCGCCGCTCACGCCGAACGGGAACCCGAGGTAGTTCTCGATGCGCGACGTGGCAGCCGACTGCCCGCCGGGCGCGATCGAATCGAGCAGCACGGTGCGAAGGCCCTCGGATGCCCCGTAGATCGCGGCCGCGAGGCCCGCTGGTCCCCCGCCGACCACCGCGAGGTCGGCTGCCGTCTCATCGTCGGCCGTATAGGCCAGGCCGAGCATCTCGGCGACCTGCCCGGGCGTCGCACGGAGCACGTTCTCGCCCTGAACGATCGCGACCGGCAGGTCGTCGGCCGCGAAGCCATGGTCGGCGAGCAGTGCCGCCGTCGCCGGGTCGTCGGCGTCGACCCACGTGTAGGCGAGCTCGAGGCGCTCGGCGTAGCGGCGCAGCGCGTGGGCGCGTGCCGAACTCGAGGAGCCGATGAGCTTCAGCGTGAGCGCGGCCGGCCCCCTCCGCAGGGCTTCGCGGCGTGCCCACAGCGTGCGGAGCAGCAGGTCGCAGAGTTCGTCGTCCTCGGCCATGAGGCGCTGCAGTGATGCGTGGTCGACGCGGTGCATCCGGCCGGCCTCGGATGCACGCGCCGTCAGGAACGCACGCTGTCCGTTGAGCAGGCCGAGCTCGCCGACGAACATCCTCGGGCCGACGGTGGCGATGACCGACTCGTCGATCCAGGGAAGGGCGTCGCGCACGACCTCGACCTCACCGCTCTCGACCAGGATGAGGTCGTACCACCGGTCGCCGGACCGGAAGAGGAGGTCGCCGACGGCGACGTCGACCGGCTCGCCGTACTGCACCAGCCGATCCCATTGCGCGTCGGTGAACTCGGGAGTGACCGCCCCATGCCCCTTGCCCATCACTCCATCCTGCCCCATCGATCGGAGCATGGGGAGGACCGGGGTCCGTCAGCGAGCGAGCCGCGCGATGAGGGCCATCGCGTCGAACGGAGCCCGCACCTTCACGTCGTTGTCGAAGTACACGTAGGTGTCACGGCCGGCGTCGAGGTGGCCCCGCACCCACGCCTCCCACCGGTCGAGCCCGGCGTCGTCGTAGCCCGACGTGTACAGCTCGCGGTCGCCGTGCAGTCGCGCATACGCGAAGTCGGCGGTCGTGCGGTCGATGCGCGGGTAGCGTCCGGCGGTGTCGGCCGCCACGGATGCCACGCCGTGCCGTTCGAGCAGCGCGGCCCACGTCCGCTCCTCCGACTCGAAGCTCGGATGCCGCACCTCCACGGCATGGCGCAGCGGCCGATCGGGTTCGGCGCGGAGCGCGTACGACGTGCGTCCCGACATCCGTCGCTCGCGATGCCGCGCGAGCGCCGCCGCAGCGCCGTGCGTGCGAGGCAGCCGCTCGAGGAACGCATCGAGCACGCCCTCGTCGAACGCGAGGTTCGGCGGCAGCTGCCAGAGCACGGGCCCGAGCTTCTCGCCGAGGGCGAGCAGGCCCGAGGCGAAGAAGTTCGCGAGCGGCGCGTCCACGTCGCCGAGGCGCTTGAGATGCGTGATGAAGCGAGGGCCCTTGACGGCGAACACGAAGTCGTCGGGCACGGCGTCGCGCCAGCGCACCCAGTTCGCCGGCTTCTGCAGCGAGTAGAACGAGCCGTTGACCTCGATCGAGGAGAGGCGGTGCGCCGCGTACTCGAGCTCGTCGGCCTGGCGCAATCCCTTCGGGTAGAAGTCACCGCGCCAGTTCGGGTACATCCACCCCGAGATCCCGATCCGCGCCTCGGCCAGCCGCGCCATCGCTACACGGCCACGCCCAGGAGCGATCCGATCGACCAGGTCACCAGGAGCGCCAGCGCGCCGCCGACGGTCACCCGCAGGACTCGCCCGCAGCTTCGGGCTGCCGCCGATCCACGCGCTCAGCCAGCCGGTGATCGCGAGGGCCACGACCACCGCGATGAACGTCGCCGGGATCCGCCACTCGGGCGGCGACAGCAGGATCGCGAGCATCGGCAGGACTGCGCCGATGAGGAACGAGAGCGCGGATGCCCCGGCCGCATGCCATGGGTTCACCACGTCGTGCTGACTGATGTGCAGCTCGGCCTCGAGGTGCGCCGACAGTGCGTCGCGCGCAGTGAGCTCGCGCGCGACCGCCTCCGCCGTCTCGTGCGACAGCCCCTTCGCGTGGTAGAGCCCGGCCAGCTCGGCGAACTCCTGCTGGGGCATCGTCTCGAGCTCCCAGCGCTCCTTCGCGATGAGCGCCTTCTCGGTGTCGCGTTGGCTCGACACCGAGACGTACTCGCCGAGGCCCATCGAGACCGCCCCCGCGACCACGGCTGCCACGCCCGCGACGAGGATCGTCGCGATATTCGTCGTCGCCGCGGCGACGCCGACGACGAGGGCGGCGACCGAGACGATGCCGTCGTTGGCCCCGAGCACGCCGGCGCGCAGCCAGTTCAGCTTCTCGTGGACCGAGCCCTGGTGCGGGTCGGCACGATGGATCGGTTCCTCCGCGGTGGTCATCCCCAGAGTCTTCCACCGGCCATCGGGCGCCGCCAGCTCGGCAGGCCTGACCTCAGCCGGGGTCCTGACCCGCCGATGAGGGGGAGTACCATGGTCGTCGGCCCGCGTATCTCGATATCGAGAGAGTCTTGGCCGGGCCACACCCACCAGCCCCTGTGCGCCGTCGTGCGTGCGGACCGATTGGAAGTAGAGCGTGGATCTTTACGAGTACCAGGCCAGAGACCTGTTCGAGAAGTACGGGGTGCCGGTACTCCCGGGCATCGTCGCGGACACTCCCGAAGAGGTCCGTGCCGCGGCCGAGAAGCTCGGCGGAGTCGTCGTGGTCAAGGCCCAGGTGAAGACGGGCGGGCGCGGCAAGGCAGGCGGCGTCAAGGTCGCGAAGAACCCGGACGAGGCGGAGGAGGCGGCGAAGGCCATCCTCGGGCTCGACATCAAGGGCCACGTCGTCAAGCGGGTCATGGTCGCGGGCGGCGCCCGCATCGCCCAGGAGTACTACTTCTCGGTGCTCCTCGACCGTGCCAACCGCTCCTACCTCTCGCTCACGAGCTTCGAGGGCGGGGTGGAGATCGAGCAGCTCGCGGTCGAGAAGCCCGAGGCGCTCGCGCGCGTCGAGGTCGACCCGCTCGACGGCATCACGCCCGAGAAGGCTCGCGAGATCGCCGTCGCCGCGAACTTCCCCGACGAGCTCGTCGACGACGTCGCCGACGTCTTCGTGAAGCTCTACGACGTCTACACGAGCGAGGACGCGACGCTCGTCGAGGTGAACCCGCTCGTGCTCACCGAGGAGGGCGACATCATCGCCCTCGACGGCAAGGTCACGCTCGACGAGAACGCCGAGTTCCGTCACGCCGGGCACGCGCTCCTCGAGGACAAGGCCGCGGCCGACCCGCTCGAGGCGCAGGCGAAGGCCCTCGACCTCAACTACGTGAAGCTCGACGGCGAGGTCGGCATCATCGGCAACGGCGCGGGCCTCGTGATGTCCACGCTCGACGTCGTCGCCTACGCGGGGGAGCGCCACGGCGGCGTGAAGCCCGCGAACTTCCTCGACATCGGCGGCGGCGCCTCGGCCGAGGTCATGGCCAACGGCCTGTCGATCATCCTCGGCGACCCGCAGGTCAGGAGCGTGTTCGTGAACGTCTTCGGCGGGATCACCGCCTGCGACCAGGTCGCGAAGGGCATCGTCGGCGCGCTCGCCGAGCTGGGCTCTGCGGCGAACAAGCCGCTCGTCGTTCGGCTCGACGGCAACAACGTCGTCGAGGGCCGCCGCATCCTCGAGGAGGCGGCGCATCCGCTCGTCACCCTCGCCGAGAACATGGACCAGGGCGCCGACAAGGCCGCCGAGCTGGCATCGACGGCGGCGTAGCCGCTTCGCCGAAAGGAAAAGTAATGACGATCTTCCTCAACAAGGACTCCAAGGTCATCGTCCAGGGCATCACCGGCGGCGAGGGCTCCAAGCACACCGCCCGCATGCTCGCGGCCGGCACCCAGGTGGTCGGCGGCGTGAACGCCCGCAAGGCCGGCACCACGGTGCTGCACACCGACAAGGACGGCAACCCCGTCGAGCTCCCCGTGTTCGCCACGGTCGCCGAGGCCATCCAGCAGACGGGGGCGGATGTCTCCATCGCCTTCGTTCCCCCCGCCTACACGAAGGACGCGGTCATCGAGGCGATCGATGCCGAGATGCCGCTTCTCGTCATCATCACCGAGGGCGTGCCCGTGCAGGACTCGGCCGAGTTCTGGGCCTACGCGAAGCGCAAGGGCGGCACGACCCGCATCATCGGCCCGAACTGCCCCGGCGTCATCAGCCCCGGTGAATCGCTCGTCGGCATCACCCCGGCCAACATCACCGGCAAGGGCCCGATCGGGCTCGTCTCGAAGTCCGGCACGCTCACGTACCAGATGATGTACGAGCTGCGCGACCTCGGCTTCTCGACGGCGATCGGCATCGGCGGCGACCCCATCATCGGCACCACGCACATCGATGCGCTCGCCGCGTTCGAGGCCGACCCCGAGACCAAGGCCATCGTGATGATCGGCGAGATCGGCGGCGACGCCGAGGAGCGCGCGGCCGACTTCATCAAGGCCAACGTGACCAAGCCGGTCGTCGGCTACGTCGCGGGCTTCACGGCGCCCGAGGGCAAGACCATGGGCCACGCCGGCGCGATCGTGTCCGGCTCGGCCGGCACCGCGCAGGCGAAGAAGGAGGCCCTCGAGGCGGCGGGCGTGAAGGTCGGCAAGACTCCGTCCGAGACCGCGAAGCTGCTCCGCGAGGTGTACGAGGCGCTGTAGTCGCGAACTACGCGCCGGAAGGCCCCGTCGGCGATGCCGGCGGGGCCTTCCGTGTCAGGCGCGGTCGAGCGGATGCCTCCAGTCGATCAGGAGTGTCACCTCTCGATCACTCGCTGCTGATGTCGCCCCCGGTTCTCGATGGTCAGCCGTTCTCGATGGTCAGCACCGACGTCTACGTGGCAGCGTTGGTCCGATGTCCTGCTGCGCTGGGTTGTCGCTGTCGTAGCTCACCATCCATCGAGAACGAGCCCGGACTCCGACACCGCCGTGGTGTTGGAGCGTGGACACCGTCTGCTCCGAGGTCGCCTGCGCATGGACGGCCGCCGTCGTGCTGTAGACGGCGGTACCGGTGCAGTCGTCAGTCGCGTACAGTGCGAACGAGACTGTGCCTGCCATGTCGCCGCCCGCGGTGGCCGATACCGTCACCGAGTCGTTCGGCACCCACGTCTGCGCGCATCGTCAGTGTCGAGGGCACGGTGTTGACCACCACGTCCTCGTTGTCGTCGTCGCACGCCTCGTTGTGGGTGGTGCCGAGCGTGTTCGGCTCGTTCCCGCTGTACACAGCGACCCAGTGATACGTGCCGGGAGCGGTGGGCTCGAACTCACGACGAGGCCAGTACGCATGCCGTCACCGTTGACGACCACCGGGTCATGGCCGTGAACGCCAAGGTCGCGGGCAGTTAGCCGGCCGGTGACGGCTCGAAGGTGACGTCGGCATGCGGATCTCGCAGCCGGGTCGCCCGCAGTGCTGTCGCGAGTCTTCGATGACGAGGGTCGGCCGCGCTCGCGTGCGTCGTGACCGTGCAGGTCGGCCGAGTCTCGTCACGGCGTTGAGCCGAGGAAGACGTGCCGGATCCGATCGGTGGTCGCCAAATCTCGGGGTCACCGAGGTTCAGCTCGTGAAGCACGCCGTCTCGCTCGACGTCGTAGGACCCGGGGATGCAGGTCGGCAGAAGGTCGCCGCTGAGTCCTCGCCCGCGTACTGCGGCCGTCAGAGGTGACGTGAACGGACTCGGTGACAGCGTGCCCGAGGTGAACTCGAACGCGCCGATAGCCGTCACCGGTGATCTTCTCGACGATGATCGTACGCGCGCGCCGTCTTCGGTGTACGAGCAGTCGAGGATGTCGGTCGAGGCATCGAGCGAGAAGGTCACGAAGCGCCGACGATCGATGGCGTCACGCCGGTGCTGGCGCTGCAGTCGACGCTGAGGAAGTGCCACCCGGTCAGGTGGCGAGTCTCCTCGGCAGTCAGTCCGTTGCCGAGAACACGGCGTCGTACTCCGGACGCCGTCATCGACAGGCTGCCGGCGGGTTGACCTCGTTCTCCGTCTCGAATGCGGTCGTGTAACCGAAAGCGTGGTATTCGGTCCGTCCTTCGGGGTCGGTCACTTGCGGATGGTCGCTTTGCGCAGTTGTTGATGTCGGTCGGTGTCGTCGCCAGGAAGTCCTGTCATCGTAATCTGCGGTGTCGGAGTTGACCGGCTCTTCAGGTAGGCGCTGCGGAATGAGATGCATTGGCGAATCCCCGACAATCGCGTTGAAGTGGACCGTCGCCTCGAAGAAGGTGTGCGTGAGATTGACGGAGCCCCGGCTTCACCACGGGATCGCGTCCGGTGTTGATAGGCGGCCTGCGACACCGTGGCAGTTGAGTGTCGTTCCGCAGGCGCCCAGCAGGGTCAGTGTTCGAGCACGCAGTCGGCTGGGATGCCGCTCGCACCGCGTGTCGAGCAGGAACAGGTTCGGGATCTGCCGCCCTGCGTAGATCGCAGAGGATCAGAAGTCGCCGGCGGTGCGGCACTGGCGGAAGCGGTTGCAGTCGGCGATCAGTTGCGACTGGGTCGCCACGTCGAAGGCCAGTTCGGCGTGGCGCTCGGCTCCTGCACGAGGTGCCAGAACATGCGCATGAAGCCTGCTGCCGGTCGGTGTCGTTGTCGACGGTACGACGCTGAAGTACAGCCAGGTCGCTTTTGCCTCACGCTCGGATGTCTAGCCAGGCTCGGCGCAAGTCCACCTGGGCGCTTCGGGTTGGTCCTCGCTTCAGAGTCGGCACGGCGTCACTGTGAATGACGTCGATCTTCGTGGCTGTTCGAGTTGAGCGGCTTCGAGCTCGTCGGCGACGTTTCCGACCAGATCGAGCGATCTCGGTGGCGCCGGGTCGTCCGGCACTTGAGGTTCGCGTCGTGTCGATCTCGAACGCTGCCGGCCAGGCTCACCTCGCGATAAGCCGCCTGTGCGGGTCGCCACGAGGGCGGTGATGAGCAGCGCGCCCGATACCGCCGACCGCGCAAGACGCGCCCTCGTCGCCGCGGCGGTGGCGGAGAGTCGGGCGGACAGTCGAGCGTGTCGGGACGTGGTCTGATCGAACAAGGGCATCATCGCCTCCAGGGTGTTACCGAAATTCGTCCGGTTCGGGTGAGCCGGACGCATCGCCTGAGGGTCGGTGCATGCGGTCTGCCGGCGTGCGGCACGCCGAAGACATGTCGTCACACCGGTAGTCGTCGAAAATCGAGGACCGGCTCGCATCGTCCCAGGAAGGGAAGTCCCAGGCTCTGGCCGCAGGCGTACACCCGAGTGTGTACCGATGCCCGACACGCATACATGAGAGAATGCTCACCCACCAAAACAGGGGGCAGGAGCGCACCGCCGTGAGAAGCTGAGTACATGAGCGAGTCACCGGATGCCGGGAGCCCGACGCCGACACGCTCGCAGCCCTCTGCCGCGAGCCGGCTGGTCCGCACGACGTTCGTCACCGAGGAGTCGATCTACGGAGTGATCCTCGTGTCGGGCATGATCCTGGTCGCAGGGGGTCATGGCGAGAGTTCATGGCAGGTGTTCTGGCAGGTGCTCGGCACCGTCGTCGTGTTCTGGGCTGCGCACGTCTACGCCGGGACCGTCGCACGGCACGGGATCCACCACGAGGGCGTCATAGGGCTTCGCGAGGCGTTCCGGGCGTCGGTCCGTCGCTCGCTCGGCCTGCTCGCCTCGTCGATGATCCCGTTGACCATCCTGCTGCTCGGGGCGACCCGGGCGATCGACGACTCGCTCGCCCTCTGGACGGCGCTCTGGGCGGGCGTCGGAGTGTTGGCCGTGCTCGGCTGGATCGCCTTCGCTCGGCGTGGCGCGTCGTGGCCGGTCCGTCTCGCCGGTGCGCTCGGCACAGCGATGTTCGGCGTCGTCATGATGCTCATGAAGGCGTTCATCCACTGACCGGTGCGCGCGAACGCACCTGAGCGGTATGGTCATCCCGGGGGCGACCATGTCGGAGTCGGGGGGCGAACGTGTCGGACGCACAGGTGTCGGAGCTCGCAGCACGGATCGAGAAGCTCGAGGCGGAGAATGCAGCGCTTCGGTCGGAGGCGGAGACGGCCAGGGCCGCCGGCGCCACCGAGGCTGCGGGCGCTGCACCGAGGAGACGGCGGCAGCGGGGCCGTACCGCGACCGCGATCGTGCTCGTGGTCGTCGGGCTCATCCTCAGCCCCGTCGCGGTGATCAGCGCATGGGCCCGGCTCGAGCTCGTCGACACCGACCGCTTCGTGGCGACCTTCGCGCCGCTCGCGGAAGAACCGGCGGTGCAGGCATACCTCGCCGACCAGGTCACCGCGGTGATCGAGGAGCAGGTCGACATCGCGAGCCCTGACATCCGACCTCTTCGACGGCCTGCAGCAACTCGACCTGCCGCCTCGGGCGCAGGAGGCGCTCGCGCTCCTCGAGGCCCCGGCCACGCAGGGGCTCCAGTCACTCGTCTCGAGCGTGGTCGATCGAGTGGTCCAGTCCGACGCCTTCGCCGACATCTGGGCCACCGCGCTCCGCGCCAGTCACCGAGCGTTCGTCGCGGCCGTCGAGGACGACCCCGGCGGCGCCCTCGCGATCAGCGGCGACGGCACCGTCTCGGTGGAGCTCGGGCCGATCATCCAGGCGGTGAAGGATCGCCTCGAACAGCAGGGTGTCGGCTTCGCGTCCGCGATCCCGGTGGTCGATCGCAGCATCGAGATCGTCCAGAGCGACGCCTTCGTGCTCGTGGAGACCGTCTACGCCCTCGCGGTGGCGGCCGGCACGTGGCTTCCGTTGATCTGCCTCGCGCTGCTGGTCGCCGGAGTGCTCGTCGCGCCGCGCCGGATCGTGGCCCTGATGTGGACGTCGGCGGGCCTGGCCCTGTCGATGGCGATCATGGCGAGCGGCGTGGGCATCGGCCGCCTCTACTTCGTCAGCGCCGTGAGTCCGTCGATCATGCCGGCGAGCACCGCCCGCGCGCTCTACGGCGGACTGGTCGAGCTCATGCTCAACACCATCGTTGCGATCTTCGTCCTTGCCGTGCTCGTCGCCGTGATCGCATGGTTCTCGGGGCCGTGGCGACCCGCACGAGCGATGCGCCGCTGGGCGACCTCAGGCTTCGCGGCCATCCGGCGCGCGGGGGCCTCGTATGGGGTCACGACGGGTTCCTTCGGCATCGCGCTCGACAAGTGGCGAAGCGCCGCCTACCTGCTCATCGCCCTCGTTGCCACAGCCGTGGTGCTGTTCAACCGGCCGGTGACCATCGGTCTCGTGGTCTCAACGGTGCTCATCGCCCTGCTCGCGGTGCTGCTGGTCGAGCTCCTGCGCCGGCCCGCCGACGAGGTCGCCGCCGCCGAGGCCTTGCACACGCCCGAGGCGGGTGCCGCCGCGTCCGCCATCGCGACATCCGACGCCGCGACGAA
Organism: uncultured Actinomycetota bacterium; assembly: GCA_963764435.1. Lineage (GTDB taxonomy): Bacteria > Actinomycetota > Actinomycetes > Actinomycetales > Microbacteriaceae > Agromyces. The sequence continues at coordinate 67,235 of CAVXSL010000002.1, forward strand.
GCCCCTCGTCGGCGCCGCCGTGGCCGGCGGTGGTGTGGCCGGCGGTGGTGTGGCCGGCTCCACAGCCGAGCCGGCCGATGCGCCGGACTCCGCAGGTCGCTCCGGCTGAGCGGCGTCCCCCGGGTTAGGCTCCCGGAGGAATGAGACGCACGACGATCGCCCTGCTCGCCGCCCTCGAGGCATCCGTCGCTGCGCTCATCGGGTTCGGGATCGTGCTGGTGCCGCTCATGCTGCTGTGGGCCGTGCACTTCGGGCTCGCCGTGGACCTGGCCGTGTTCCTGCGCGCGGCGGCCGACGTGTGGCTGGTCGGCCACGGCGTCGACCTCGTCGTACAGCTCGATCCGGCGACGGCCGGCCGCATCGCGCTGCCCGGTGCAGGCGACCCGTTCCCCATCACCATCCCGCTGCTCGGCTTCGCGCTGCTCACGGTCGTGTTCGGCCGGCGGATCGGGCGCCGCTCCGCGATGGGCGGGCACTCGTTCGTCGGCGGCATCGCCGCGGTGCTCGTCTACGCCGCCGCCGGTGTCGGACTCGCGCTGATCGCCGCGGCCGACGTCGCGCGCGCCGACCCGTGGCAGGCGGCGCTGCTGCCGGCCGGCGTCATCGCCCTCGGCGTCGTGATCGGCGCGGTGGGCGAGGTGCTGCGCGCCGACGAATCGACGGATGCCGCGACGGGGCTCGCGCGCGCGCTCGCACACCTTCCCGATGGGCTCGCGGCCGGCGCCCGCGCCGCCGTACGGGTCGGCGCCGGGGCCGCGTTCGGCGTCCTCGCGCTCGCGGCCGTGCTCGTCGCGGTGCTCATCGCGGTGGACTACGCCACGATCGCCGGCCTCTACCAAGCCCTGGACTCGGGGGTGGACGGCGGCATCGTGCTGACCGTGGCGCAACTCGCGCTGCTGCCGAACGTCATCATCTGGGCGGCCTCGTGGCTTCTCGGCCCCGGCTTCGCGATCGGCGCGGGGAGCCTCGTGTCCACGGGGGGCACGCTGCTCGGGCCGGTGCCGGGCATTCCGCTGCTCGGCGCGATGCCGACGGAGGCTGCGGCGATGGGGGCCGTCTGGCTCATCGCGCCGGTGCTCCTCGGGTTCATCGGCGCCTGGGCCGTCTCGACCGGCCGGGACCCCCGGCGCGACCTGCCCCTTACGGCCGGGTGGTGGGCGCCGCTCGCCCTCGCCGCAGGCGCCGCGGCATGCGCCGCCCTCGTGCTCGGCCTTCTCGCCTGGTGGTCCGGCGGCGCGGCAGGCCCCGGGCGCCTCGCCGACGTCGGTCCGATGCCGCTCGCGGTGGCTGGAGTCGCGGCCGCGACCGTGGGGATCGGCGCCCTCGTCGGCGGGTATGCCGCGCGGCTGCGCCGTCGTCCGGCCGCCGCCTACGCCGACTCGGGGGAGGCGGAGATGGTACGCGTCGGCGATCGATGAGCGTGGCGACGCGGTGGGTCCGGCCTCGGGGCATCTGCTCGTGGCATCCGCCTGCGGCCCCGTGGCCGGCCCGGGGACCGCAGGGCCCTGCGAGTAGGCTCGAGGGGTGCAGAAGCTCGTGGTGCTCATCTCGGGCACGGGTTCCAACCTCCGAGCGCTGCTCGCGGCCTCCGAAGACGCCGAGTTCCCCGCACGCGTCGTCGCCATCGGCGCCGACCGCGAGGCCGACGGGCTTGCGCTCGGCGAGGAGTTCGGCGTCCCGACCTTCACGGTGCCGTACACGGCGTATCCCGACCGCGAGGCCTGGGGCGAGGCGCTCATCGAGCAGGTCCGGCAGTGGCAGCCCGACCTCGTGATCCTCAGTGGCCTCATGCGGCTCGTCCCGCCCGCCGTCGTCGACGCGTTCTCACCCCGCCTCATCAACACGCACCCGGCGTACCTGCCGGAGTTCCCGGGTCCGCACGGCGTGCGCGATGCGCTCGCGGCGGGCGTCGACCAGACCGGTGCCAGCCTGATCGTCGTCGACAACTCGATCGACGGCGGTCCGATCATCGCGCAGGAGCGCGTGCCGGTGCTCCCCGGCGACACCGAGTCGACCCTGCACGACCGCATCAAGCCGGTCGAGCGGCGCCTGCTCATCCAGGCGGTGCTCGACATCGCCAACTCGCACCTCGACCTGAAGGAGCTCGTCAGATCATGAGCGGCGCGACCCACGACCCGAGCCACTTCCGCGAGCGCGACCGCGTGCCGGTGCGCCGGGCGCTCATCGCGGTCAGCGACAAGCGCGGCCTCGTCGGCCTCGCCATGGCCCTCGTGGACGCGGGTGTCGAGATCGTCTCGACGGGCGGCACGGCCGGCGCCATCGCCGAAGCCGGCCTGCCGGTCACCGAGGTGGCCGACGTCACCGGCTACCCCGAGCACCTCGACGGACGCGTCCGCACCCTGCACCCCGCCGTGCACTCGGGCCTGCTCGCCGATCTCCGCCTCGAGTCGCACGAGGCTCAGCTCGCTGAGCTCGGCATCCTCCCCTACGAGCTCGTGGTCGTGAACCTCTACCCGTTCGCCGAGACCGTCGCCGCGGGCGCCGCGCCCGAGGCCGTCATCGAGCAGATCGACATCGGCGGCCCCGCCATGGTGCGTGCCGCGGCCAAGAACCACGCGAACGTCGCAGTGGTCGTCTCCACGGACCGCTACGACGAGATCGTCGAGGCGGTCGCAGCGGGGGGCACCACCCTCGCCCAACGCGCGGCGCTCGCCCGGGAGGCGTTCCGGCACACCGCCACGTACGACGTCGCCGTCGCCTCGTGGATCGGCAGCGTCGTCGCCCAAGACCAGCCCGCCGACGAGTCGCCGTTCCCCGCGTGGGTCGGCGGCACCTGGACGAAGGACGCCGACCTGCGCTATGGCGAGAACTCGCACCAGAAGGCGGCCCGCTACGCCTCATCCGGCGGCCGCCCGGGCATCGCCCAGGCGGTGCAGCTCCACGGCAAGGAGATGTCCTACAACAACTACGTCGACGCGGATGCCGCGGTGCGCAGCGCGTACGACTTCGACGAGCCTGCCGTGGCGATCATCAAGCACGCCAACCCGTGCGGCATCGCGGTCGCGACCCCCGGCGCATCCGACCCCATCGCGGACGCCCACCGGCGCGCGCACGCGTGCGACCCGGTGTCGGCGTACGGCGGCGTGATCGCGGCCAACGCCACGGTCACCCTCGAGATGGCCGAGGCCGTGTCGGGCATCTTCACGGAGGTGCTCGTCGCGCCGGCGTTCGAGGCTGCGGCCCTCGAACTGCTGAAGCGGAAGAAGAACCTCCGCCTGCTCACCCTTCCCGAGGACTTCACGCCCGCCGCGGTCGAGCTGCGGCAGGTCTCGGGCGGCATGCTCCTGCAGCAGGCCGACCGCCGCTTCGCGCCGTTCGACGCGTGGACGCTCGTCACGGGCGAGCCCGCCGACGAGGCCACCGCTGCCGACCTCGAGTTCGCGTGGCGTGCGTGTCGTGCCGTGAAGTCCAACGGGATCCTGCTCGCGTCCGACGGCGCCTCGGTCGGCGTGGGCATGGGCCAGGTCAACCGCGTCGACTCGTGCCGGCTCGCGGTGGAGCGTGCGTGGGGGCGGGCTGTGGGCTCGGTCGCGGCATCCGATGCCTTCTTCCCGTTCGCCGACGGGCTGCAGATCCTCATCGATGCCGGCGTGCGTGCGGTCGTGCAGCCGGGCGGCTCGGTGCGCGACGAGGAGGTCGTGGAGGCGGCCCGCGCGGGCGGCGTCACGATGTACTTCACCGGCGAGCGGCACTTCTACCACTGAGCGGCACTTCACCACTGATCGTCAAGGGTCACGCGACCGGTCCAGCGCGGCGGTAACCTTGAGGTGAGCGGCGCTCAGAAGGCGCCCACCATGGTTCCGCCCACGAAGCGGATGAACAAGGAGAACGATCGATGACGATCACCCACGCCCCGGCGACCGCTGCCGTCGAGATCAGCGCAGCACTTCTCGCCGAGGCCCCCGAGCACGAGAGCGTGCTCATCACCCGCGGCCCCCGATCCGGCCTCACCATCATCGTCGCCGTGCACTCGACGCGTCTCGGTCAGGCCCTCGGCGGCGCCCGCCTCTGGCGCTACGACCACTGGACCGAGGCCCTCGCCGACGCCCTCCGCCTCTCGCAGGCGATGACCATGAAGAACGCGGCAGCGGGCCTCGAGCGCGGCGGCGGCAAGTCCGTCATCTGCATCCCCGTCGGCGTCTCGCTCGGCGAGCGCGCCACGCGTGACGCCATGCTGGACCTCGGCGACGCGGTCGAGTCGCTCGGCGGCGCGTACATGACCGCCGAGGACGTCGGCACCAGCGCCGAGCTCATGGCGGTCGTCGCCGAGCGCACGGCCCACGTGTGCGGCCTCCCGCCCGAGCAGGGCGGCGTCGGTGAGCCGGCGGATGCCACGGCGGCCGGCGTGCACGCTTCCATCCTCGCCACGCTCGACCACGTGTTCGGCTCGTCCGACGTGTCGGGCCGCCACTTCGTCGTCGCCGGCCTCGGCCAGGTCGGCGGCCGCCTGGCTCGGATCCTCGCCGCAGCGGGCGCTCGGCTCACGGTCACGGATGTCGCGGAGTCCAAGCGCGCGCTCGCCGAGGAGCTGGGCGCCACCTGGGTCGAGCCGCACGAGGCCCACCTCGTCGAGGCCGACGTGTTCGTGCCGTGCGGCCTCGGTGGCGTGCTCACGCACGAGGTCGTCGACGGACTGCACGTGCGCGCTGTGGTCGGTGCCGCCAACAACCAGCTGGCCTCCCGCGACGTCGCGGGACACCTCACCGAGCGTCGCATCGTGTGGGCGCCCGACTTCGTGGTGAATGCCGGCGGAGTCATCTACCTCGACGTCGCGAGCGGCGCCGATGCCGACCAGGCGGCGCTCGACGCGCGCATCGCGGGGATCGGCGACACCGTGGCATCCGTGCTGCGCTCGGCCGAGGAGCACGGCACGACGACGCTCGCTGCCGCCGAACGGCTCGCGCGCGCTCGTCTCGACTCCGCGCGCTGAGTCGCCGCGCCGCGGCGCGTCGGGGAGGTCGCGGCCCGCGGGCCGACGGGTCGCAGACCGCCGATAGGCTCATGCCATGACGTCCCCCGCCGCCATGCCTGGCGCCCTTCCCTGCCCGATTCACGCCACCGCCGACTCCCGGGCGGCGTGCGTTGGCGATGCTGGCCTCGGCCGCGGCTGCGGCGGTTGTGGCGATGCTCTCGGCTGTGCTCGCGTTCTTCATCACCAGCGGGCAGTCGCCCACGGTGTTCGGTCAGGTGTTCGGGCACTTCGCGCTCGCAGCCCTCATCGTCTGGGTGCTCCTCGCGGTGGCGAACGCGGCCGGCGCCACTCGCACGTGGTTCCTCGCCGTCATCGCGGGCTTCACTTCGGCGTGCATCTCGGCCCTGCTCGCCACGACGGTGACGGCGAGCGCGGCGGGCAGCCCGTGGTCGGGTGAGCTCGTCCTCTTCGTGGTCGGTTCGCTCGCAAGCCTCAACCTCGTCTTCATCCTCGCCGTGATCGTGGGGGAGGTCTTCCTTGCACCCAGGGTGATCCGCGCCGTCCTCGACGTTCGTCCCGCCGGCCCGCACGGCGCATGGCGCTCGTGCGCATCCCGCCGTCCAATCTCGACGAGGGTGAGCTCACCTTCCGGGAACGGGTCGACGGTCGACCAGGCGCGCGCCGACGTGCAGTGGGACGACTACTGCGCTGCACTGGTCGCCGAGGGATGGGAGACGCTCGAGGTCGACGCCGCTCCCGAGCTCGCCGATTCGGTGTTCGTCGAGGACGCCGTGGTGCTCTTCGGTGACCTCGCGGTGATCACGAGCCCGGGAACCGAGTCGCGCCGCCCCGAGATCGAGGCCGTGGAGCGCACGGTCCGCGCCATCCCCGGGCTCACCGTGGAGCGCATCGAGGTGCCCGGCACCCTCGACGGCGGCGACGTGCTGAAGGCCGATTCCACGGTGTACGTCGGCGCGTCCGGCCGCACGAACGCCGAGGGCATCCGCCAGCTGCGGGCGCTGCTCACGCCGCACGGCTACTCGGTCGTCGCAGTGCCGGTCACGAAGGCGGTGCACCTGAAGAGCACCATGACCGCGCTACCCGATGGCACGATCATCGGCGACCCGGCGCTCGTCGACGTGCCGAGCCTCATTCCGCGGTTCCTCCCCGTGCCCGAGCCCGAGGGCGTCGCGGTCGTCGAGTTGGCACCCGAGTCACTGCTGATGTCGTCGTCGGCGCCGCAGACGGCGATGATGCTCACGGAACTCGGCTATCGCGTCGTCACGGTCGACATCGGTGAGTTCGAGAAGCTCGAGGGCCGCGTCACGAGCCTGTCGGTACGCGTGCGTTGAAGTCGGTCCTCACGTCGCGGAAGTCGCAGTTGCGCGCGTGCGTCGCCGGCCCATAGTCTGAAGGGCTGGTCGTCGCACGAGAGTCGACGGCCTTGAGGATTCGAAGACGACGCGCAGGAGGACACCATGCAGACAGACAGCTACGCCCGCCAGGTCGCGGTCGACGGCGCTGCCCGTCCGGCGCTCCTCGCCCAGGGCATCTCCCGGTAGCTCCCGCACCCCGCCCCGCAGGCCCGCCGCCTGCCCATTCCGCGGTCACCCCGCGTCCCGACGCGCTCCTTCGTGCGTCCGATCGATTCCACACGCCGTCGCGTCCCACGAGGACGTCTCGGCGTCTCCTCCGGAAGGAACCGGCTTGTCCGCCACCCCGCTCCACGAAGAACCCCCGCCCGCGCGCACGGGAACCGTGCGCGCCCTCTTCCGGCTGCGCGCGTACGCGGGTCCGGCGCTGCCGTACATCCTCGCGGGTATGGTCGCCGCGCTCCTCGCGCAGCTCATCGCGCTCGCCATCCCGCAGGTGCTGAGGTCGATCGTCGACGGCCCGCTCGCCGACGGCGACTCGAGCGCGATCTGGCCGCTGGCAGCTCTCGTGCTCGGGCTCGGCGTGCTCGAGGCCGGCATGATCGCGCTCCGCCGCTGGTTCGTGCTCACGCCGGGCACGCGCGTCGAGGCCCGCATGCGCAACGCGCTCTACGCGAAGCTGCAGGACCTGCCCGTGAGCTTCCACGACCGGTGGCCGAGCGGGCAGCTGCTCTCGCGCGCCGTGAGCGACCTCGGGCTCGTCCGGCGCTGGCTCTCGTTCGGCCTCGTGCTGCTCGTCGTGAACCTCATCGTCATCGTCGTCGGGCTCGTGGTCCTCGTGTCGATGAACTGGATGCTCGGCGTCGTCTTCCTCGTGTGCTCGATCCCGCTGTGGATCGTCGGCTACCGCTTCGAGGGCCGCTACTCCGAGGTGTCCCGCCGCAGTCAGGACCAGGCCGGCGACCTCGCCACCGCGGTCGAGGAGTCGGTGCACGGCATCCGCGTGCTGAAGGCCTTCGGCCGCGGAAAGCACGCGCTCTCGAGCTTCCGCGCGCAGGCGGAGTCGCTGCGGAGCACCGAGATGGAGAAGGCGCGCCTCGACGCCGGCATCTGGGCGTGGATCCTCGTCGTTCCGACCGTCGCGCTCGCCGTCTGCCTCGTGCTCGGCGTGTGGCTCGCCTCGCAGGGTGCGCTCACCGTCGGCGAGCTCGTCGCCTTCTTCGCCACGGCGACGGTGCTCGCGTGGCCGATCGAGTCGATCGGGTTCCTGCTCGCCTTCTCGGTGGACGCGCGCACGGCCACCGACCGGTTCTTCGACATCCTCGACAGCGAAAACCAGATCACCGACCCGGAGCGGCCGGCGTCGATCGAGCGCCCGCGCGGCGAACTGGTCTTCACGGACGTGCGCTTCCGCTACCAGGACTCGCCCGACCGGTACGGCGACCTGCTCGACGGCGTCGACCTCGCGCTCGAGCCCGGCGAGACGATGGCACTCGTCGGCCTCACCGGGAGCGGCAAGACCACGCTCACTGCCCTCACCACGCGCCTCTACGACGTGACCGGCGGTTCGATCACGCTCGACGGCGTCGACGTCCGGGCGCTCACGCGCGAGGAGTTGCGCTCCCACATCGCCATGGCCTTCGAGGACGCCACCCTGTTCAGCGCTTCCGTGCGCGACAACGTGCTGCTCGGCCGCCCCGAGCTCGCGGGCGACGACCCCGACGTGCGCGCGGAGGCCGACCGGGTGCTCGACGAGGCCCTGCGCATCGCGCAGGCGGGTTTCGCCTACGAGCTGCCCGACGGCGTCGATACCAAGGTCGGCGAGGAGGGCATGAGCCTTTCGGGCGGGCAGCGGCAGCGGCTGGCGCTCGCCCGTGCGGTCGCAGCCAGGCCGTCCGTGCTCGTGCTGGACGACCCGCTCTCGGCGCTCGACGTGGCCACCGAGACGAAGGTCGAGGCGGAGTTGCGCAACGTGCTCGCGTCGACCACCGCGCTCATCGTGGCGCACCGTCCGTCCACCGTGATGCTCGCCGACCGCGTCGCGCTGCTCGAGGAGGGTCGCATCGCCGCCGTCGGCACGCACTCGGAGCTCCTGCGCGAGAGCGAGCACTACCGCTTCGTGATCTCGAGCCTCGAGGACGAGGAGCGCAGGCAGGCCGCCGAGGCATCCGACCGCATCGACACAGCGGCACCTGACGCACCGGATGGCGCGGCGCAGGCCGAGCTCGAGCTGACGGATGCCGCGACATCCGTCACCACCGGCATCGAACCCATCGAGCGAGAGGAGGCGACCCGATGACTGTCATGGGCGTCGAAGGCGAGGAGCGCCACGACTTCACGAAGGCCGAGTCCCGGCACATCCGCACGCGGTCGCTGCGGCTGCTCGGCTCGCTGCTGCGTCCGGTGCGGGCGCGCCTCTGGATGACGATGGCGGTCGTCGTCGTCTCCACGGCCGCGCAGGTCGCGGGTCCGTGGATCATCGGACAGGGCATCGATCGGGGTCTTCCTGCGCTGATCGACGGTGATTGGTTCCCGATCGGCTTGGCGGGCGTCGCCTACCTGGTCACCGGCGCGGCGGGCGCCTTCCTCATGGCCTGGTACATCCGCCTGTCGGCCCGGATCAGCCAGGCGGTGCTGCTCGACCTGCGCACGCGGGTCTTCCTGCACACGCAGAAGCTCTCGCTCGAGTTCCACGAGTCGTACACGTCGGGCCGCATCATCTCGCGGCAGACGAGCGACCTCGACGCGATCCGGGAACTGCTCGACGAGGGCATCAACCAGCTCGTGCGCGGGGTGCTGTACATGTCGTTCACGGCGGCCGCGCTCGCCGTGCTCGACTGGATGTCCGCACTCGTGCTCGTCGTCGCACTGATACCGCTCGCCGTGCTCACGCGCTGGTTCCAGGTGCGCTCCCAGCAGCTGTTCCGACGTTCCCGCGTCGCGAGTGCGAGGCTCATCGTGCAGTTCGTCGAGTCGATGACCGGCATCCGCGCGGTGCAGGCGTTCCGCAAGGAGCGCCGGAACGAGCGGGAGTTCGGCGGCCTCGTCGAGGACTACCGCGATGTGAACGCGAGGGTCATCCAGCTGTTCGGCATCTACGACCCCGGCCTGCTGCTGATCGGCAACGTGAGCGTCGCGGCGGTGCTGGTGCTCGGGGGGTTCAGGGTCATCGACGGCCAGCTGGAGATCGGCATGCTGCTCACTGCGCTGCTCTTCACGAAGCGGTTCTTCGACCCGATGTCGGACATGGCGATGTTCTACAACGGGTACCAGTCGGCGTCATCCGCGCTGGAGAAGATCTCGGGCGTGCTCGAGGAGGAGCCGAGCGTGCCCGATCCGACGCGTCCGGTCGACCTGTGGAAGGCGCACGGCCGCGTGCGCTTCGAGCGCGTCGAGTTCGCGTACACCCACGACCGGGTCATCCTGCCGCGGTTCGACCTCGACATCCCCGCGGGCCAGACGATCGCGCTCGTCGGGTCGACGGGTGCCGGCAAGTCGACCCTCGCGAAGCTCATCGCCCGGTTCTACGACCCGAGCGACGGCGCCGTGGAGCTGGACGGGATCGACCTGCGGCAGCTGCATCCGAAGGACCTGCGCCGCGCGATCGTCATGGTCACGCAGGAGGCGTACCTGTTCTCGGGATCGGTGGCCGACAACATCGCGCTCGGCAAGCCGGACGCGTCGTTCGACGAGATCGTCGGCGCAGCGAAGGCGGTGGGCGCGCACGAGTTCATCGAGGCGCTGCCCGAACGGCTACGACACCGACGTGAACAAGCGCGGCGGGCGCGTGAGCGCGGGGCAGCGCCAGCTGATCTCATTCGCGCGAGCGTTCCTGGCCGATCCGGCGGTGCTGATCCTGGACGAGGCGACGTCCTCGCTCGACATCCCGAGCGAGCGCCTCGTGCAGGAGGGCCTGCAGACGCTGCTCGCCGACCGCACCGCGGTGATCATCGCGCACCGCCTCTCGACGGTCGCGATCGCCGACCGGGTGCTCGTGATGGAGCACGGCCGCATCGTCGAGGACGGCTCGCCGACCGAGCTCATCGGCGGGTCCGGCAGGTTCGCGGCCCTGCACGCCGCCTGGCGCGACTCGCTCGTGTGACCGGGGCCGCGCGGCATCCGAGTGGCGGATGCCGCGCGGCCGTCATGCGGCGAGGGGCGTCGCCGACGCCGAGACGAAGCGCCCGGCCTCGATGAGAATGCGGTAGCGCGACGGCGCGGCGGAGAGCGCGGCGCGGATGCTGCGGGCGAGCACGGCGAAGTCGGATGCCGTCCTGCCCTCCGCGACCGGGAACCCGCCGCCGAGGTCGAGCGTGTCGAAGCGGATGCCGTAGCCGCGCTCGAGCCGGCGCATCAGCGACAGCGTGCGACGGATCGCGTGCACCCACGGGGTGGCCGAGGTGGTCCTGCCGCCGACGTGGAACGTGAACCCCGCCACCCGGATGCCGGCCCGAAGGCACTGCCCGACGAGGGCGCCCGCGTCCTCAGGTGCGATGCCGGAGGTCGACGGGCCGGTCGGATGTCGCGCGGGGGTTCGGGAATGACAGGCGCACGAGCAACGCGACATCCGGAAGTTCGTGGAACTTCTCCACCTCGTCGGGCGAGTCGACGACGAACGTGCGGACGCCACGGAGGTAGGCGCCCGTGATGTCGGCCACGGCCTTCACCGGGTGGGTGTGCAGGCATCGAGAGATCGCGACACGTTCCCGTTCGAGCAGGTCGACCTCGCTGCGGGAGACGACCGCGAAGCTCGCGCCGAACGCGTCGACGGCCCGGATGAGGGCGGGGTGCGGGAGGCATCCCACGGCGAAGTGGATCTGCACGTCGGGCAGCTCGCGGCGGAGCGTCAGCAGCTGGGTCGTCACGAGATCGAGGTCGTGCTCGGGTTCGGTCCGGCGGATCTGCGACGCAGGGGCGGCGGGCTCGCGGCGCACGAGCTCGCGGTGCGGCGCCCGTTCGGGTGTCGGCCAGGCCGGCCCGGTCCATACGGATTCGATTCGTGTCGCGTGGGCGACCCGCTCCGCCAAGTGGCGGGATCCCTTCGCGATCGCGGTGGTCATCGACATACCCCGATGGTCTCCGAATGCCACGCCGGCGGGATCCGTGCGGCCACCCGCGCAGCATGGGGGCATCCACTGGATCTCGCCTAGGTGCCCGACCCGACGAGGGCGGAGCACCAGGCGACGGCCAGCTCGCCGAACCACTCGCCGTCAGCCGAGCGGCGCGCGTTCCACCTCGTCCTCGATGTGCGCCTCGGCCGTGCGGAGCTCGGGGAGCCACCACACCACGTTCGCCCAGGCCACGACGAACGCCGCGGCCTGCAGCGTGTCCCGGAGCAGGCGGCCGAGCTCCTGGTCCAGGAACGCGACGAGGAACCACGCCGCGGAGCCGGCGATCGTCGCCGTGAGCGTGACCGTGAGCCAGTTCACGGCACGCGAGACGGTGAGCGGGGTGCGGGCGATCGGCAGCCAGTCGTAGGTGAGGGTTATCGCGACAGCGCTGCCGGCCGCCACGAGCACGGTCAGGTACCAGTCGGGACCGGGAGCCAACGGTCCCGAGTCGGGCTGCGCGATGAGCTGCGCGAGCGGGAGGATGCCGCCGAGCAGCGCGAACGTGCCCACCATGAGCGTCGTGCGCAACCCCCGGCCCGGCACGTCCGTGCGCCGCGCCGACTTCGCCGAGTACACCGTCGTGGTCACGAGTGCGGCGGTCACGGCGAAGCAGAGCACCGCCATGAGCGCGTTCGATTGCGTGATCGAGATCGCGAGCGGGGCGAGGCTCGCGACGGCCACGAGGCCGTAGCGCAGGGTCGGCACCCAGGCACGACGGGCGGCGCGGTCCACGAGGTCGGCGAGCTCGCCTTCGCTTGCACGGCGGACCGCCCGCCAGCGGAGCCTCGCCCGCACCACGCCCCAGACGAGCACGCCGAAGAGCAGCGTGCAGCACGCGAGCGCGATGCCGAAGGGAACCCACGCGGCATCCGGGACCGTGTTCCAGCTCGTGAGCCACGCGGCCGCAGCGACGAAGCCCGCAACGAGTGCGAGCCGCGGCGGGTCCATCAGCGTCGGAACGGCCACGAGGATCGGTCGCAGCACGGTGAGCACCGCTGCCGCGCCGATCGCGATCAGCCGGTTCACCGGGGAGACCACGACACGATCGACGAGGCGAACGGCACGTGAAGCGATCGCGAAGCGGTAGGTGGGGGTGAGGTTCCAGATGGTGTCGGTGCCGGCGCGAAGCCGTGTCCGGCGGCGAAGGCGGATTGCCTCGGCCTCCGCCTCGGGGTCGGCCTCCGCCTCGGGGAGGTACTCGGCCTCGGGGAGGTACTCGGCCTCGGGGCGGGACTCGGCCTCGCGGAGGGACTCGGCTTCGGGCTCGGGCTCGAGCGCGGAGACCCGACGTTCGACGTACCGCGGCTCATCGCACTCCTCGAGGACCGCGTCCTGGACCGTCCGCACGTCACCCGACGGTTCGGCGCTGCCGGGAACGCCCGCGACGAGGAATCGCACGATACCCGCCGAGGCATCGAGGCGACCCCACCACCAGTCGTTGACGCGCCAGTCGCGCGCGAGGAAGCCGAGGAAGTTCCCGAAGCCGTACCCTGCGAGCTTCGTCTGCCGGTCGAGCACCACCCGCTCGGACGCCGCAGTCAGGCGGGCGACGATGTCGTCGGAGGTGAGCGCCGACGCGTGCAGGAGCCGCTGCAGCATCGCGTGGCGTCGGTCGGCGACGAGCGTGTCGAAGCTCGCGGGCCGGTCGGGCTCCTCGTCGACGCCGATGCTCCAGTACCGCACGCTCGAGAGTGCGGCGGGAATGCCGCCGGCGTTCATCACCGGGGGCAGGTCGACGGCGTCGAGCCTCGGCACGCGGCTGAGGGCACCCCACGGCGCCTCGGCCCATGCCCTGCGGGTGGCGTGGTCGTGGTAGTGGATCGTGCGGTCGAGTTGATTCGTCGCGTGTGCCAGCCGGGCCACGGCGGCGTCCAGCGATCGCCAGTGCGCGTCGGTGTCGATCGCATCGGATGCTGCGAACCACGTGTCGAGCCAGTGATCGAAGTCCTCGTCGCGCGGTACGACGTGCCGGGAGGCGAGCTCCTGGGTCTCGTCCAGGACGAGCGCCGTGAGCGCGTCGCGCGAGTTCGCCGCGTCGGCGAGCGCCGCATAGGCCGGCTCCCGCACGTCGGTGATGGAGGTGCGGCGTCGGGAGCCGGGAGACTCGGGCACCGCTTCGAGCGCGCGGGTCCAGGACAGCACGCAGTTCGCGGCGTCGGCGAGCACCAGCACGGAGCGCAATGCGGTGCGCGAGTCCTCGGCGGATGCCCGTTCGAAGCGCGCCACCGTGCGCTCCGCGAGGCCGGCGAGGGCGACCCGGTCGATCGGCAGGTATCGCCGGCGCTGGGACAGCACCGACTGCAGCTGCCAGGTCGACGGGAGGGAGATCGCCTCCGCGAGGTGGTCTGCGAGGGTCGTGCCGAGCGAGCGGAGATACGCCCGACGACGGGCGACGCGCGCATCGGCATCCCACGGCGCCGCCGCGATGAGCGTCGCCGCGCTGCCCCGCCGGCCCGATTCGATGAGCCGGGCCGCATTGAACCGCTGGAGCTCGGCTGCCTCCCGCGTGACGGACTCCCTCCGGAAGCTCCGCGCGAGCATCGCGCCGATCGTGCGGAAGAGGCGATTGGCATCGGGGTCCCACGCCGTCTTGCCACCGAGGGGCGCGTCGGGCTCCGGGTCGAGGAAGATCATCGCGCGATCGGCGAGGCGCTCGGAGCGGCGCAGCCTCGCCGCTCGCAGCGCCCGCTCGATCGGCACGTTGTCGAAGACGGCGCCGTCGACGACGCGGTACGGGGTGAGCCGGGCGGTGCGGTGCACGCCGAACGCGAAGCGCATGTCATGGGGCTCGGCGCCTGCACGGCCGACGGTCGAGTCGATCTCGGCGGGTTCGAACCCGCCCGGCAGCGACGAGGTCGAGCGTGCGGCCAGCGCGAGCCGGTCGAGATGTGCGAGGTCGTGATCCAGCTTTCCGGGATAGTCGAGGCTGTCGCGGCGGGGGATGAGGTTGTCGAGGGTGTGGTCGTCGGAGCCGACGAAGCGGAAGTGGCCCCGCCCCTCGTTCACGTCCTCCTCGTATTCGTCGTTCGCATCGATGAGGGTGGCGGAGAGGTCGACGCCCGTGTAGGCGGCCACGAGGTCGGGATGGCGGTCGGTGGTGGCGTAGAGGGTGTGGAGCTGGTCACGGGTCCGGGCCCGGAAATACCCCTCGCCCTGCATCAGCGCGCGGATGCCGCGTGAGCCGGGCGGGTGCAGGAGGCCCCAGAATCCGCCCACCTCGCTCCAGGTGCCGAGGAGCGAGTCGATCCCGGTGCCGGCGCGCTGGGCGACCGAGTAGACCACGGCGTTGAGTCCTCCGGCGCTCGCCCCCGCGAGCAGGTCGATCTCGACACGGTCATAGCGCGCTGCGTCCATCAGTCGCGCATACACCTCGATGCGCTCGAGCACGGGCGCCGTGAGCGGGGTCTCGGGTGTGACCAGTACGAAGGCGAGCGTCTCGCGGCCGTGATCGTACAAGTGGATGCGGCGCAGCAGATCGAGCTCGGCGACGGCACCGCCGATCCACACCGCCAGGCTCACGCCACCGCGCATCGCGAGCGCGATGCGGAGGGTGCGGCCCGAGGCCGGCGCTGCACCCGGATATGCGCGGACGGCCTCATCGAGGCGCTCGTCGGCGCCGACCATGACGATACGGATCGGTCGCTGAGGATGAGGCGCCTCCCCGAGGTCGACGGATGCGGGCACCGTGGCTTCGTTTCGCGGCATGGGACTCCTGGGTCGGCGGATGGGAGGCGGGCGCATCGGCGGGTAGGGACGCGGCGCGCCACGGCGTGTACGGGCACAGCGCCTCGGACACGCACGGGGCGAGTCCAGCGTGCCACGGCGCGCGGCACGGCGCATCCGGAGTACCCCCAGAACTGGGACGGACCGGCCGCACCCGGGACGCGATACTCTCGGCGCAGGCGGGTGTGCCGACCCGAGGGTAACGCCTGCCTACGAACGGAGGTGCGATGAACGACGCCCACCCCCTGCGCGTCGCGATCGCGGACGACGCGATGCTGTTGCGCGAGGGCATCGCGAAGGTGCTCGAGGGCGGTGGCATCGATGTGGTCGCCGCAGTCGGCACGGGTGATGAACTGCTCGAGGTCGTCGCCGACGAAAACATCGACGCGGCCGTGCTCGACATCCGCATGCCGCCGACCTACCGCGACGAGGGGATCACCGCACTCGAGCGGATGCGCGCCGGCGGCTCCACCATCGGCGTGCTGCTGCTCTCGATGTACGCCACGCCCGAGTACGCGCTGCGCGTGATGGGCGCGGGCAGCGGCACGGGCTACCTGCTGAAGGAGCGCGTCTCGGAGCCGCAGACGCTCGTACGTGCCGTCGAGACGGTCGCGTCGGGCGGCTCGGTGGTCGACCCCGAGGTCGTCGAGCAACTCGTGAAGCGCACCCGCGCCGACGATCCGCTCTCCCGGCTCACCGAGCGCGAGCGCGGCGTGCTCGAGCTCATGGCGCAGGGCTACTCCAACGGCGGCATCGCCCAGACCCTGTTCCTCGGGCTGAAGACCGTCGAGACACATGTGCGGAGCATCCTGCAGAAGCTCGACCTCGAGGAGTCACCCGAGCACCACCGGCGCGTGCTCGCCGTCCTGACGCTCCTCGGCGAACGATGATGGCCCCCGGCCGCAGAGGCCGGGTCGTCAGGCGAACGGTCATCATCGCCGCCGCTGCGGCCTGGACGCTCACGATGGAGGTCACGGGCTGGCTGGCGACCCCCGAGGAATTCCGTCCCGAGGTGTCGTGGACCACGCTGCACACGATCGTGGGCCTCGTCTTCGCCGCGTGCGCGGCCGTCGCCTGGAGCATCGGCCCGAGCCCCGTTCCTGCGAGGCTGATGGTGGCCTTCACCTTCTCCTGGATCCCGCTCACGTTCTTCCGCGTGGTCGAGGACCAGGGATGGCTCTGGCCACTGATGTACGGGGTCCATCTCTGGTGGGCGGTGATCGTGGGCCTCATCGTGCTCGTCTATCCCACCGGCCGGCTGCGGGACACCGGGGGCCGGTGGATCGCGGGCATCGCGATCGTCAGTTCGCTGATCTTCTTCTTCGGGGTGGTGCTCCTGTCCGATGGACGGCTCATGGACGGCGACATTCCGCTCTGCGATTGTGCACAGAACCCCTACCGGATCGCCGATGCGCCGGCGCTCTATGCCGTCATCGACACCGGATACCGCGTCATCGGCGCGGCCCTCATCCTCGTGATCGCGGGTCGCCTGCTCGTGGGCTGGGTGCGCGGCAGCGTGCCCGCCCGCGCCGTCGCGTTCCTCATGCCCATTGCGTTGGTCGCCTGGTCGATCTGCATCGCAGCGGTCGCGGCGACGTACGCCGCGTCGACGACCGCCGACCTGGTGCTCCTGACGGTCTCGCTCGTGGCGACGGCATCGATCCCGGTGAGCTTCGTCGCGGGTGTCTCGCACGCACGCAACATGCGGGCCAGGGTCGCCGACCTCATGCGCATCACCCGAGAGGGCGCCGACCGCGGGCTCTGGGCCGAGTCCCTCGCCCGCACGCTCCGCGACGCGTCGGTGCGCGTGTTCTGGTGGGACGACGAACGAGGTCGGTACGCGGATGCCGCCGGCACAGCCCATCGACACATCGCAGGCCGATCCTCGCGGAAGCCGCAGCATCCTGCCGGTCGCCTCGCCGCTCGGAGCCCCGATCGCGCTCATCAGCCACGACCGCGTGCTCACCGAGAACATGCGATTGCTCGACGGGGTCTCGAGTGCCCTCCGGCTCTCGGTCGACAACACCAGGCTCCGCTCCGAGATCGAGCGCACGCTCGAGCACGTGCGCCAGTCCCGCCAGCGCATCGTCGAGGCGGGCGATGAGGCCAGGCGCCGCATCGAGCGCGACCTGCACGACGGTGCCCAGCAGCACCTCGTGTCGCTCGGGATGCGGCTGCGCCTGGCCGCCAACGCCGCGAGCGATGCCGACGAGCCGGCGTTGGCCGACGAGCTCGAGGACACCATCACGATGCTGAACCTCTCGTTGCGGGAGCTTCGCGAGCTCGCGCACGGGATCCATCCGAGCCTGCTCTCGTCGGGCGGCCTCGCGCTCGCCGTGCCCGAGCTCGCCGGGCGATGCCCCGTTCCCGTGGAGGTCGACGTGCAGGCGGAGGGGCGCCTGCCCGAGCTCCTCGAATCGACCGCCTACTTCGTGCTGGCCGAGGCCCTCGCGAACGTGGCGAAGCACTCGGGCGCATCCCGCGCCTGGGTGCGCGCGCACGTCATGGACGATGAACTCGTGCTCGAGGTGCGGGACAACGGCGTGGGCGGCGCGGCGCTCGACCGCGGCACCGGAATGCTCGGCATCGCCGACCGGGTGGACGCGGTGGGAGGCACGCTGGAGCTCGAGAGTGCCCCCGGCGCGGGCACCACGCTCAGGGCGCGGATGCCGCTCGGTGGACCACTCGAGGAGTGAGCCGGTCCTCGCTCAGGGACGCCAGCGGCACGAGGCGAGCACGATTCGGTAGCCGTCCTCGTCGGCCGTCGCCACGAGCGGGGTGCCCTCGGCGTCGTAGTGCGGCCGCGCAGCCGCTGCGTGACCGGCGGGCGGGCGACCGCCGGCGCGCACGACCCGCCACCACGGGGCATCCGAGCCGTACCTCGCCATGACCTGTCCGACTGCCCGCGCGCCCCGTGAGCCGAGGACCGCGGCGACGTCGCCGTAGGTCGCCACGGCGCCCGGCGGGATGTCGGCGACCACGGCGAGCACGGCCTCGACGAACCCCTCGGGCGCGCGCACCACGTCAGAGCTCGAGCGCGCCGATCACGTCGCCATAGGGCGACTCGCCGATGTCGACGAATCCGATGTGGTGGAAGAAGGCCTCCGGCCCCTCTTCGCCCGGCTCCCACAACACGGTGATGCGATCGAAACCGCGCCGCTTGGCCTCTTCGGCGAGGGCGGATGCGAGGAAGCGGCCGATTCCCCTGCCCTGCACGTCGGCGTCGACGTTGATGCGCCAGATGCACGCCCGGAACTCCTCGTGAGGGTTCTCGGGGTCGAAGTTGCCGTGGATGAAGCCGACGACTCTGTCGCCGAGGAGTGCGACCCGCTGCCACGCGGCCTCGGGATTGACGACCGAGAACTCGGCCGAATACGTGACCGGAGCGATGAACTGCTCCTGACCGGGCTTCAGCGACAGGCTGTTCGCGGCCACGATGTTCGTCGCGTTCAGTTCTTCGAGTCGCAGCTCAGCCATGCAGCCAAGGCTAACGTGTGGCGACCAGCGTCAGGTAGCACGGAACGGGGCGGTTGGGTGAACGGCCGGATGCGGCATCCATTTGTCTCGAAATCGAGATATCAGGGGGAGGCGCTAAGCTGGACGGCGGCGTGTCCGCCCCATGAGACTTCCTCAATTCCCCGAGAGATCCAAGGAGAGATCCACGTTGTCCAAGATCAAGGTTGAAGGCACGGTCGTCGAGCTCGACGGAGACGAGATGACCCGCATCATCTGGCACGCCATCAAGGACCAGCTCATCCACCCGTACCTCGACCTCGACCTCGACTACTACGATCTCTCGATCCAGCACCGCGACGAGACCGACGACCGGGTCACCATCGACGCCGCGCACGCCATCCAGAAGCATGGCGTCGGCGTGAAGTGCGCCACCATCACGCCCGACGAGGCGCGAGTCGAGGAGTTCGGCCTGAAGAAGATGTGGCGCTCGCCGAACGGGACGATCCGCAACATCCTCGGCGGCGTGATCTTCCGCGAGCCGATCATCATCTCGAACATCCCGCGGCTCGTGCCCGGCTGGAACAAGCCGATCATCGTCGGCCGTCACGCGTTCGGCGACCAGTACCGTGCGACCGACTTCCGGTTCGAGGGCGAGGGCACCCTCACCATGACGTTCACCCCGAAGGACGGCTCGGAGCCGCAGTCGTTCGAGGTCTTCCAGGCGCCGGGCTCGGGCGTCGCGATGGGCATGTACAACCTCGACGACTCGATCCGCGACTTCGCGCGCGCCTCGCTGAACTACGGCCTCGACCGCAACTACCCGGTCTACCTCTCGACGAAGAACACCATCCTCAAGGCCTACGACGGCCGCTTCAAGGACCTGTTCCAGGCGGTCTTCGACTCGGAGTTCAAGGATGCGTACGACGCAGCCGGCCTCACCTACGAGCACCGCCTCATCGACGACATGGTCGCATCGAGCCTCAAGTGGGAGGGCGGCTACGTCTGGGCGTGCAAGAACTACGACGGCGACGTGCAGTCCGACACGGTCGCGCAGGGCTTCGGCTCGCTCGGGCTCATGACGAGCGTGCTCGCCACGCCCGACGGCAAGGTCGTCGAGGCCGAGGCGGCGCACGGCACGGTCACGCGCCACTACCGCCAGTACCAGCAGGGCAAGCCCACGTCGACGAACCCGATCGCCTCGATCTACGCCTGGACGCGCGGCCTCGCGCACCGCGGCAAGCTCGATGACAACCAGGAGCTCATCGACTTCTCGCACACGCTCGAGGACGTCGTCGTGAAGACGGTGGAGTCGGGTGCGATGACGAAGGACCTCGCACTCCTCGTCGGCCCCGAGCAGCCGTACCAGACCACGGAGGAGTTCCTCCAGACGCTCTCCGACAACCTCAAGGCGCGCCTCGCGGCCTGATCCACACATACCACGGGGTCGGATGCTGCGGCATCCGGCCCCTTCGTGCGCAATCCGATCCCGCGTGGTCAGCTCGCGGTCGCGACAAGATCACAACTCGGTAACGCATCGAAGAAACCGACGCGAACTCTTGCGGGCACGTTTGTTCGTAAGCTTTACTAACCAACGTGACGACAGATGCGCGACGAGGCCAGGTCACCGAGGCGGGCATCCCCCGCCCCGGAGGTGGTGACCCGCCCACCACGCCGTTCGTCGACGCTCCGGTCTTCACCCGCGCCCGCGCGCTCCGCCCCACCGGCAAGGTGCTGCCCGAGCATGCGCGCAGTCACAACCGGGCACTCGTGCTGCAGACGCTCTACACCAAGGGCGCGCAGAGCCGGGCGGATGTCGCGCGCGAGACCGGGCTCACCAAGGTCACGGTCTCCGACCTCGTGGCCGGCCTCCTCGCCGAGGGCCTCGTCGTCGAGCTCGGTCAGCGGGCGGCGGCCCGACCCGGCAAGCCCGCGACGCTCATCGACGTCGACCGCGACGCCTTCCACATCGTGGGCATCGACCTCTCCGAGCACGAGCGGTTCGTCGGCGCCATCGTCGGCCTCGATGGCGACATCGTCTCCCGCGCCGAGGTCGCCCTCGACAGCGCGAGCGGCGAGGCGGCGGCCGCGCTCGTCTCCGACCTCGTGGCACGACTGCTCGCGAAGACGACCACCCCGGTCCTCGGCATCGGCGTCGGCTCGCCCGGTGTCGTCGACCCGCACGGCGTCGTGCGCTCGGCGCCCAACCTCGGGTGGACCGATGTTCCGCTGCAGGCCCGGCTGCAGGCGGAGTTCGGCGTGCCCGTGCACGTCGCCAACGACGCGAACGTGGCCGTGCTCGCCGAGCACGGCACCTCCCACCAGGACGACCTGCTCCTCGTGAAGGTCGGCCACGGTGTCGGGGCAGGCCTGATCATCGGCGGACGACCGGTCATCGGCGGCGGCTTCGCGGCAGGCGAGATCGGTCACGTCGTCGTCGGTACCGACGGGGGCCCCCGCTGTGCATGCGGCAAGCACGGATGCCTCGAGGCCTGGCTCGCCGTGCCCCGGCTCACCGCCCAGCTCGATGAGCTCGACCCGAGCGCGCCCGACGCGGCATCCGCCCGCGATCTGATCCTTCGCGAGGCAGGCCGCAGGCTCGGCATCGTGCTCGCCCCCGTGGTCGGGGCGCTCAACCTGTCGGAGGTCGTGCTGAGCGGCCCCACCGAACTGCTCGACGGCCCGCTGCATGCGGCGACCGTCGAGACGCTCAGGACGCGGACGATGGCGGAACACAACCGCGATCTGAGGCTCCGGATGACCGAGCAGGCGGAGGACGTCGTCCTCCGCGGCGCGGCCGTCATGGTCCTCTCCGGGCAACTCGGAGTCTCGTGAGGGACTCCACGCACCAAGGGCACAGCGAACCCCCGCTGTTTCCCTCATCCCATGAAAGGAAACGACAATGAGGAAACTCGGCATCGTGGCGCTCGGCGCCGCTGCTGCGCTCACCCTCGCCGGTTGTGCCACCTCGGGAGGCACCGATGCCACCGAGGAGGGCGCCGAGATCCGCGTGTGGCTCGTCGGCATCGACACTCCCGACGAGGCTCGCGACTACCTGAAGACGACCTTCGAGGAGGAGCACCCGGGTTCGACCCTCGTCATCGAGGAGCAGTCCTGGGACGGTCTGGTCGACCGCCTGACGACGAGCCTCTCCGGCTCGGACAGCCCCGACGTGGTCGAGGTCGGCAACACGCAGGCCTCCGCGTTCACTTCGGCCGGTGCGTTCCTCGACCTGACCGACGAGTACGAGGACCTCGGCGGCGACGATCTGCTGCCCGGCTTCGTGGAGGCGGGCTCGTACGACGGCAAGTTCTACGCCGCGCCGCTCTACTCGGGCGCGCGCCTCGTGTTCTACAAGAAGGACGCCCTCGCGGCATCCGGCCTGTCGGTGCCGACGACGCTCGACGAGTACATCGCCAACGGCGAGAAGCTCGCGGCCGACAACCCCGGCAAGTCGGGCATCTGGTGGCCCGGTCAGGACTGGTACAACGCCCTGCCCTACGTCTGGGAGAACGGAGGCGAGGTGGCGGTGCCCGACGGCGACGGATGGGACGCGCAGTTCTCGAGCGAGGAGTCGCTCGCGGGCCTCGAGCAGGTGCAACGGGTCATGACCAACGCCTCCCGTGCGCCGAAGGACGGCAACGAGACCAGCCCCGAGGTCGGCTTCTGCGACGGCACCACGCTGCAGCTGTCGGCTCCGAGCTGGGTCAAGTGGTCGATCCTCGCCCCGGCCGACGCCGAGGCGCCCGGCTGCCCCGAGCAGGAGGCGAACCTCGGCGTCTACGCCCTCCCGGGCAAGGACGGCGGTACCGCACAGGTCTTCGCGGGCGGCTCGAACATCGGCGTGTCCGCGAAGTCGGCCCACCCCGAACTCGCGGTCGACGCGCTGAAGATCATCCTCTCGGACGAGTTCCAGACGATCTACGGTGAGAACGGCCTCGTCCCGGCCAAGGTCTCGCTCGCCGACACCCTCGGCACCGACGAGGTCGCAGAGGCAACCGCGGAAGCCGCCGCCAACGCCAAGCTCACCCCGGCCTCGCCGAAGTGGGCCGACGTCGAGGCTGCGGGGATCCTGCAGGATCTCTTCGTGAACATCGCCCAGGGCGGCGACGTGCAGGCGCTCGCCGAGCAGGCCGACGCGGACATCGAGGCGATCCTCAACGGCTAGCCGGATGTCCCGGCCGCGCGGTGCGGCGGTGGCCTCCCGCCGCCGCACCGCGCGCCCAGCCCCCTCGACCTCCCAGGAGCACCACATGACCACGCTCGACAGCGGCCTCGAGCCGGCGCCCAGCGCGATCGAAGGCGAACGCCTGACGGCACCGCAGCCGAAGCGCGCCGGCCGGCCCCGGCGACGACGTGGCGGCCTCACCCCTTACACGTTGCTCACACCGGCGATCATCGTGCTGGCCCTCATCGTGGGCTGGCCGCTCGTCCAGCTCATCGTCACCTCGTTCCAGGAGTTCGGGCGCGCGCAGGTCTTCGGCGCCCCGCCCGAGTGGGTCTGGTTCGAGAATTACGCGAACGTGCTCACAGACCCCGTGTTCTACGGCGTGCTGGTGCGCACGCTCGTCTTCTCCGCCGTGTGCGTGGCGCTCACGATGCTCATCGGCACCCTCATCGCGCTCATGATGCTGCGGCTGCCGAAGGGATTCCGCATGCTGTTGACGGTGGGCATGCTGCTCGCCTGGGCGATGCCCGCCCTGACCGCGACGGTCGTCTGGGGCTGGATGTTCGACACGGCATACGGCGTCGTCAACTACGTGCTGGTGAACTGGTTCGGCATGGAGGAGTACTTCCAGCACTCGTGGCTGATCGATCCGTTGAGCTTCTTCGTGGTCGCGGGCATCATCATCGTCTGGGGCGCCGTGCCGTTCGCGGCCTTCACGCTCTACGCGGGCCTCACCCAGGTGCCCGAGGAGGTGCTCGAGGCCGCGCAGCTCGACGGCGCAGGCGGGTTCAAGCGGTTCCGGCTGATCATCTTCCCGTACCTCAAGCCGATCTTCCTGATCGTCACGATCCTGCAGATCATCTGGGACCTCCGCGTCTTCACGCAGATCTTCGCACTGCAGGACATCGGCGGCATCCGCGCCCTCACCAACACGCTCGGCGTGTACATCTACCAGATCTCGATCGCGGGCGGCGACTTCGGTCAGGGCGGCGCCATCGCCGTGATCACGGCGCTCCTGCTCATGTCGATCTCCATCTACTACGTCCGTCAGGTCACCAGGGAGGAGGAGCTGTGAGCGCCATCGTCGCACCGGGCCGGCAGGTCGGCGGCCCGACCGGCGACGCCCAGGTTCCGCCGTCGCGCGGTGCCCGCCGCAGCGGCCGCCGCCGCCGCGGTCGGATCACGACGTGGGTGCTCAGCGCCGTCTCGGTCGTGCTCTTCGCCTTCTTCGTGTTCCCCGTCTACTGGATGGTGAACACGTCGTTCCAGCCGAACAACGAGGTCCGCGGCTCCGAGGTCCACTTCTGGCCCGACAACTTCACGCTGCGCAACTACGACACCGTGCTGTTCGATCCCGGTCGCACGCCGTTCCTCCCCGCCGCCGCGAACTCCCTGATCGTGACGATCCTCACGGTGGTCATCGCGCTCATCTTCGCCTTCCTCGCCGCGGTCGCCGTCACCCGGTTCCGGTTCGCGAGTCGTCGCGCCTTCATCATCGCGATCCTCGTCATCCAGATGATCCCGGGTGAGGCGATGATCGTCTCGGTCTTCCGGGTCATCGACGGATGGCAGCTGCTCAACACGATCATCGGCCTCACCGTCGTGTACATCGCGACCGTGCTGCCGTTCACCATCTGGACGTTGCGCGGGTTCGTCAACGGCGTGCCGGCCGAGCTCGAGGAGGCCGCCATGATCGACGGATGCTCCAGGGCGGGCGCGTTCTGGCGTGTCACGTTCCCGCTGCTGGCGCCGGGCCTCATCGCCACGGGCGTGTTCGGGTTCATCCAGGCATGGAACGAGTTCATCATGGCGCTCGTGCTGAACGCGCGTCCGGATTCGATGACGCTCCCGGTGTGGCTGCGCACGTTCCTCGTGGCGACCGGCACGACGAACTGGGCGGGGCTCATGGCCGGCTCGACTCTCATGGCCATCCCCGTCATCGTCTTCTTCCTCTTCGTGCAGGGCAGGATGACGAGCGGACTCGTGAGCGGGGCCGTCAAGGGATGAGCGAGCTCCGCGACACCGGTGCGGGCACCCCCCTCCTGCACCGGGAGTTCCTCACGGCGCGCGCGGCCGGGATGGCGGTGGAGGCGCCATGAGGCTCGGCATCGACATCGGAGGAACGAAGACCGCCGCCGTCGCCATCGGCGCCGACGGCGAGCTCAGCGACCAGGTGCGCATGCCCACCGGCTTCGGCGCGGAGGAGGTCGTCGCCACCGCGCTCCGCACGGTGGAGCGCATGACCGAGCTGGCCGGCGTGCAGGCGGGCGCGTTCACGTCCATCGGGATCGGCGTCCCGGGTGCGGTCGACAGCGAGAGGGGCCGCGTCACCCACGCCGTCAACCTGGGGCTGGAGGGACTCGACCTCGGGCCGCGGCTCGCCGATCGCCTCGGCGTCGAGGTGCGCATCGAGAACGACGTCAAGGCCGCCGCGGTCGGCGCGCACCACCTGCTCGGCGTCGCCGACGGCATCCGCGCCCACTCGATGGCATACCTCAACCTCGGCACGGGACTCGCGGCGGGCGTTGTTCTCGACGGGCACCTCCTGCGCGGCGGCCACGGCATCGCCGGCGAGATCGGGCACATTCCGGTGGACCCGGCGGGCGCCGTGTGCGGCTGCGGCCAGCGCGGATGCCTCGAGACCGTCGCCTCCGGCTCGGCCATCGCCCGGATGTGGCCGACCGACGGGCACCTGCCCGCGCGTGACCTGTTCCACGCGGCGGACGCGGGCGACGAGGTGGCCGTGGCCGTGCGCGAGCAGTTCCTCACCGGCGTCGCGGCGGGCGTGCGGCTCCTCGTGCTCACCACCGATGTGGACGCCGTCGTGATCGGCGGCGGGCTGGCCGGGCTCGGGGACCCCCTGCTCGCGGGCACCCGCCGTATCCTGAGCGTGTGGGCCGCGGAGTCGGCCTTCCTCGCCTCACTCGACCTCGCCTCGCGCGTACAGGTCATCCCATCCGGATTCCCGGCTGCCGCGGTCGGCGCCGCACTCGTAGGAGAACACCAATGGCCGAAGTCGTGATCGTCGCGGAGGAGGACGACGCCGGTGCCCTCGTGGCCGACGCGATCGTCTCGCTCGTCCGCCGGAAGCCCGACGCCGTGCTCGGCCTCGCGACCGGTTCGACGCCCCTCGCGACCTACCGCGCCCTCGCCCGGCGCATCGTGGATGACGGGATCGACGTGCGCGGCGTGCGTGGCTTCGCGCTCGACGAGTACGTCGGCCTGCCGCCGGGGCACCCCCAGAGCTACCGCGCCGTGATCACCCGCGAGGTGGTGGAGCCGCTCGGCCTCACGCCCGAGCTCGTGCGCGTGCCGAACGGGGACCCCGCAACCATCGAGCACGCGGGCGCCGACTACGAGTCCGCGATCAAGGCCACGGGTGGCGTCGACCTGCAGATCCTCGGGATCGGCCGCACAGGCCACATCGGCTTCAACGAGCCGGGCTCCTCGCTCGCGTCGCGCACGCGCGTGAAGACGCTCACCGAGGCGACCCGGCGCGACAATGCGCGGTTCTTCGATTCGCCCGACGACGTGCCGATGCACTGCATCACCCAGGGGATCGGCACCATCCTGCGCGCGCGGCATCTGGTGCTGCTCGCCTTCGGCGAGGCGAAGGCGGACGCGGTGGCCGCCGCCGTGGAAGGGCCGGTGTCGGCCAGCCGGCCGGGGTCGGCGATCCAGCTCCACCCGCACACCACGGTCATCATCGACGAGGCCGCGGCGTCGGAGCTCGAGCACCTCGACTACTACCGGCACGCGTGGGCGAACAAGCCCGAGTGGCAGGGGATCTGACCGTACACCGGATGCCCGGCCGGCGGCCAGGCTCTGCCGCCATGGGCGCGACAGCGAACCGCAATGGCCTCAGTGGGGGAGCACCTCGAGCAGCGCGTCGAGGTAGGCCTCCTCATCGAAGTCGGCGACGATCGTGCGCTGCACCATGAAGCCCGGGCCGAGCCCGAGCAGGACGGGGGCGACACGCGCTGCCCAGTCGTGGGGGTCGCCGTCGACGCGGCCGGGTGCGAAGGTCGCCCACTCCGCGAGGCGTGCCTCGACGGTCGCCCGGATGCGGCCGAGCACACCCCGCACGGCCTCGCGGATCTCAGCGTCGACCGCGGCCTCGGCCCAGAGCTGCACCAGCACGCCGCTGAACGGCTCGCGGCGCATGCCGTCCAGGAGCGTCGCGATCACCTGCCCCGGCGCGAGCGGCTCGCCATGGGCCCGTCGCTCGTCGAGCTCGGCGCTGCGGGCGTCCAGCACGCGACCGGCGACGGCCGCGAAGAGCTCCTTCTTGCTGCTGAAGTGCCCGTAGATCGCGCCGGCCGAGAGCCCGGCCTCGTCGATGATGTCGGCCATGGACGTACGCCGGTAGCCCTTCACGGCGAAGCAGCGCAGCGCAGCCGCGATGATCTCGTCGCGGCGTGCAGTGCGGTACGCCTCGCTCACCTTCGGCATCGATCCTCCGAAAACGAATGTTCGTTCTTGACAGCATACGGTTCCGGCGTCATTCTGATAAAGAACGAACATTCGCTTTCTTGGAGGAAGCCATGACACACCCGGATGCCGCTACGACGCACACTCCGATCGGCCGGGTGCTGGGCATCGCGTTCGCACTCGTTGCGGTGGTCGCCGTCATCGTGCTCGCGTTCTCGTGGCCGGCGGTCTTCGCGGAGCCGCATGACCTGCCCGTCGCCATCTCCGGACCCGCCGAAGCCGTCGCGGCCGCCGAAGCCGCGGCCGACGAGCAGGCACAGGGCGCCATCGCATTCGCCGAGGTCGACGATCGCGACCAGGCGATCGAGGCGATCGAGACCCGCGAGGCCTACGGCGCGGTGGTGCTGGGCCGCGAGCCGGAGGTGCTCACGTCGTCGGCGGCGAGTGCTGTGGTCGCACAACTCCTCGGCGAGGTCGCCTCCTCGCTCGAGGAGGGTGTCAACGCCCAGGCTGCGGCGGCCGCGGAGGCTGCCGGCGCGCTCGCGCCGCCGCCCCACATCGACGTCCCCGTCACCGACGTCGTGCCGCTCGCCGACAGCGATCCGCGCGGCACCGGCCTCACGGCCTCGCTCTTCCCGCTGGTGCTCGGCGGGATGCTCGGCGGCATCGCCATCTCGCTGACGATCATCGGCGCGATGCGCCGCGTCACCGCGGTGGTGATCTACGCGGCCGTGGGCGGCCTCGCGCTCGCCGGCATCCTCCAGGGCTGGTACGGCGCGCTGCAGGGCGACTACTGGCTGAACTCGGCTGCGATCGCCCTCGCGCTCGCCGCGATCGCCGCCCCGATCACCGGATTCGTCGCGGTCATGGGCCGCGCCGGCATCGCGGTCGGCGCCGTGATCATGCTCCTCATCGCCAACCCGATCTCCGGGGCGGCGATCCCGAAGGAGTTCATCCCGACGCCATGGGGTGAGGTGGGCCAGTGGTTCCCGCCAGGGGCTGCGGCGACGTTGCTGCGCGACCTGTCGTACTTCCCGGCCGCCGACGCGACGTTCCCGTGGCTCGTGCTCGCCACCTGGACGGCCGGCGGCATCCTGCTCTCGATCGTGGGGCACTTCCGCACCGCCGGCGGCGCGGAGCCCGACGCCGAGGCGTCGGTCGCCGAAGAACGGCGCACCGAGGCGGACGTCGCAGCCTGATGCGACGATGCGGCCGTTCCGCCTGACGCGTCGACTGCGGCCGCGTCAGCGCGAGCGGTCGCGGGGGGCGGGAGCGCCGGGTCGGCGTGGCCCGTCAGTCCGAGAGCTGCTTGCGGCCGTGGATGATCCCGCTCACGGCCGCGACGACGGCGAACACGCCCGCGACGACCGGCTGTCCCATCGTCCACCAGGCGATGGCCGCCGCGGAGAACACCGCGATCTCCACGAGCGCCTGGCCGAAGGGGTCGACGTGGAACACGGCCTTCGGCGACCTGAAGAGCGCCCACACGAGGATCGCGAGTGCAGGAGCCCCCAAACCGATGAGCACACCCGGCCAGGGGAGTGGGAACGCGGTGAAGCCCCAGATGCCGAGCGTGACGAATGCGAACAGCTCCAGGAAGAAGCGAAGGACGTCGTTCGGGCCGATCCTCGGCTGGGATTCGTTCGGGCTCGCGGTGCTCACGGCATTCCAGCCTAGTTCGCCCGGCGACGGGCGCCGCGCCGCAGGCGGCCCCCGCTCAGTGGAAGATGATCGTGCGCGCCCCGTCGAGAAGCACGCGCCGCTCGGCGAACCATTTCACCGCCTGCGAGAGCGTGCGGCTCTCCTCGTCCTGCCCGATCGCGACGAGCTCGGCGACAGACCGGGAGTGATCGACGCGGACCACGTTCTGCTCGATGATCGGACCCTCGTCGAGGTCGCTGGTGACGAAGTGCGCCGTGGCGCCGATGAGCTTCACGCCGCGGGCGTGCGCCTGGCGGTAGGGGTTCGCGCCCTTGAAGCCGGGCAGGAACGAGTGGTGGATGTTGATGCAGCGCCCGGCGAGGGCCTCGCAGAGCGCAGGGGAGAGGATCTGCATGTAGCGGGCGAGCACGACCAGTTCGATGTCGTGCTCCTCGACCGCCGCAAGCACGCGTGCCTCGAACGCGGCCCTCGAGGCGGCATCCGTCACCGCGAGCGACTCGAAGGGCACGCCGTAGAAGTCGACCAGGTCGCGAAGGGTGCCATGGTTCGAGAGGACGAGCGGGATCTCGACGGGCAGCTGGCCCGCGCGCTGGCGGAACAGCAGGTCGTTCACGCAGTGGCCCGCCGTGGAGGCGAGTACCAGCGTGCGCAGCGGTCGGCCCACCTCGTCGAGATGCCAGGTCATCTCCCACCGCGCGGCCACCGGCGCAAGCGCTGCCTCGAACTCGGCGCGGCCCGCGGGCGACTCCACCTGCACGCGCATGAAGAAGCGCCCCGTGTCGAGGCTCGCGAACTGCTGGCTCTCGGTGATGTTGCCTCGCGCGGCCACGATGGCGCCGCTGACCGCGTGCACGATGCCGGGACCGTCGGTGCAGGCGAGCGTCACGACCCAGTGGAACAGGTGGGCGGGTGCTGCGTCCGTGGTCATCCGCCCAGATTAGTGCGTTCGGTCTGCTGGTTCGCGGCTGCGGCCGTGGCCGTGCCGGCAGCCGACGTGATGCGGCGCGGGCCTCAGCCGCCGACAATCGTGGCGGAGGAGAGGGGTCCCGTTCGCCCGTCGACTGCGTAGCGCGCCTGGACCCGGCTGTCGGAACCGATCCAGCCGAGGCCGAGGAACCGCCCCGATCCGGTTCGGTCGAGCGTCGGCGTGAGCCGCGGCACACCATCGACGAGGACCTGAACGGTGGCGCGTTGCGCACCGGAGAGCGTCCCGTGCCACACGATGGGCCCGCTGCGCCGGAGATCGAGTGTCGGAGCCGAGAGCACGACGACGACGGGCGCGGTGGCCTTCGAGGTGATGCCTGCGACATCCGTCTGCACGGCCGTGAGCGTCGTCGCACCCACCGGGAGCCCGTTCGCGACGACGCTCCACGCGCCGGAGGCGTCGGCGGTCGTGCGCCAGGTGTTTCCATCATCCGACGTCGCGATGACGGATGCCCCGGGCACGCCCGTGCCGATGAGGCGCGGGTCGACGAGCCCACCGGAGGAGTCGGCGGTGAACACCGGCGGCGCGACGCGATCGACCGGGCCGGGACCCGACGCGGAGCCCTGCGCCGGCCCGAGGGCGGGAATCGGTGACGGCGATGGCGCCGGAGGGGCTGACGCATCGGGTGTGGCGGGATCGCCACCGGCCGCGGGCGGGGTACCGTCGGGTGCACCAGGCGCGGGGTCGGGCGCCACGGGTGTGGGCAGCACCGGACCCGGCGGCAGCTGCAGGGATGCCTCGGTGCGTGGCGCGGCCGTTTCCTCGGCCTGCGGCACCGGAGTGGGCGGCGGCGCAGTGTGGGAATTCGCGAGGTTCGGGATGATCACCAGGGCGGCGACTGCCGCGGCGGCGAGGACGAAGGTCCCGATACCGATGCCGATGCCGATCGCCGGCGCACTCGCGCCTCCGGCAGGGCGCTCGGTGGGCTCGATGGTGGCGCCGTCGGACAGGTCGGTGCGCGGGGGTGGCACGTCGCCTCCAGGTTGAGGTACGGGCGTCACGGAATGCGGAGCCGGGAGAGTCCATGACGGCGCGAATGCGGGGGTGCCACCATTTCAGCAGATTTTCAGGTTTCGTGCGTGGCGGATTCCACATTGCTCCGGTCAGGCCGAGTCAGACGAGCCGCGCTCCATCCGCCCACACCGCTTCGACCGTGAGATCGTCGGCGAGCAGCACGGCGTCGGCGGCGTAGCCTCGCTCGAGTCGGCCGAGGTCGCCGGCCCGACCGATCGCCGCGGCCGGCGTCACGGTGAGCGCGCCGACCGCCTCGTCGAGCGGGATGCCGATGGCGACCGAACGGCGGAGTGCGACGTCCTGGGTCAGCGTCGACCCGGCGATGGACCCGTCGTCCGTCAGCCGTGCTACAGCGTCCTCGACGACCACCTCGCGCGCGCCGAGGCGGTACCTGCCGTCGGACGCGCCCGTCGCGGCCATCGCGTCGGTCACGAGCGCGACGCGCCCGGGAGCGCCGGCGAATGCGAGGCGCACCACGTCGGGATGCACGTGCACGCCGTCGTTGATGATCTCGAGCGTCACGTGGCCGGCATGCATCGCAGCCACGACCGGTCCGGGGGCTCGGTGGTGGATGCCGCGCATGCCGTTGAACGCATGCGTGAGGATCGATGCCCCGGCATCGAACGCGGCCAGCGCCGTGTCGAAGTCGGCCCCGGTGTGGCCCACCGCGACGGCGACGCCCTCATCGATGAAACGCGTCATCGCCGCGGCGGCGCCGGCGTGTTCGGGCGCGATGGTCACCTGCCGCAGCGTGCCGGCGGATGCCGCCAGCAGCACCTCGACCGCGGCGGCATCCGCGGTTCGCAGCATCGCCGGGTCGTGCGCCCCACGGAATTCGCGGTCGAGGAACGGGCCCTCGAGATGCGCACCGAGCACGCGAGGGTCGGATGCCGCGACGCCGGCGATCGTCTCGAGGTGCCCGGCGAGCACGTCGACGGGTGCCGTCACGAGCGAGAGCACCGACCGGGTCGTGCCGTGCGCGGCATGCACGGCGAGTGCTGTGCGGATCCCATCCGCGCCGTCCTCCATCGACGCGCCGCCCGCACCGTGACAGTGGAGGTCGATGAAGCCCGGTGCGAGCGTGCGGCCCGCGGCATCCGTCACCGCGGCATCGGGGGGCAGGTCGTCACGCCAGCCGTTGCCGGCGCCGCGGGCGACCACCCGGTCGCCTGCGAATCGCACCCAGCCGTCGGCGACCGTGTCGCGACCGCTGATGAGGCGGGCGGAATGGATGACGATCGTCGCGGTGCTCACCTCCGCAACGATACGACGTCCCGCATCCGCGCCCTGCGGTGTGTTCAGGCGTCTGGCGTGGCGTCGAGCGCCGTCGTCCAGAGGCCGAGGACGTTGCCCTCCGTGTCGCGGAAGTAGCCGAAGTAGCCCAAGCCCGGGATCGGGGTCTTCGCCTGCACGACCGAGCCGCCGAGCTCGACGATCCGCTCGAGCGCCGCGTCGATGTCGTCGACGTCGACGGTGATGATCGGATTCGCGAGGTCGCTCGTTCGTTCGAACAGGCCCCCGTTGATCGCGCCGGGCTCGAGCGGGGTCTGGGTCGCCTCGTCGACCGGGGTGGTCACCACGTTCGTGTACCCCAGGTCGGCCAGGACATCGAGCCGCCAGTCGAACGCGGCACCGTAGAACTCTCTCGCCCGGGCCTCGTCTTCGGCCGGGATCTCGAAATGCACCACACCGGACATTCGTCGTCCTTCCTCACGCGAGGCACGGCCCACCCGTACCGATCGGGAGCATAGTCCGCACCCCGGGAAGCCGAAAGGGTTCGGACGCGAACGCCGTCAGGGGGCGGCGAGCTACCCTCGCCAAGGCACCCCGCGCACGCGGTAGTACGCGGTGCCTGCGGCATCCCAGTGCTCGCCGAGCGCGGCCACGCGGGCGAAGAACTCCTCCGTGTCCCGCGCCGCGCCGCCGCCGGTCGGCGCAGGCGACCAGCCGATCTCGGCGACGGCCGTCAGGCGAGGGAAGGCCATGAACTCGACCTCGCTGAGCGTACCGACCGTCTCGGTCCAGAGCGGCGCCTCGACGCCGAGCACCTCGGACTCGCCGATGCCGGGCACGATCGCCGTCGGCTCCCAGAGGTAGGCCTCGTCGATCGTCGTCGGCCCCTTCGCCCAGTCGAGGCCCAGCCGCCCGCCGAGCGGCCCCTGGGGGTCGTCGACGTACTTCATGTCGAGGTAGGCGACGTCGGCGGGCGACATGATCACCCGTCCACCCTGCTCCACGAACGAGCGGGCGAGCGCTGCCGCGTCGCCCTCGGGCTCGACGAAGCTCCAGTACTGCCCGACGGTGCCCGCCGGCAGGTCGCGGGATGCGCCGAGCTCGTGCCAGCCGATCACGGTCTTGCCGGTCGCTGCGCCGGCCGCGACGATGCGTCGCACGAGATCGAGGTAGTCGGCCTCGGACGTCGCGTGCGACTCGTCGCCGCCGAGGTGCAGCCATGGGCCGGGCGTGAGCTCGGCGACCTCGCGCGTCACGTCGGCCAGGAACCGGTCCGTGGCCTCGGCGCGCTCGGGCGAGGCGCACAACGAGGAGAACCCGACCTCGATGCCCTCGTACGGCGCCGGCGCGACGCCGTCGCAGTTCAGCTCGGGATAGGCGCTGAGCGCCGCGTTGGTGTGACCCGGCAGGTCGAGCTCGGGGACCACGGTGATGAACCGCTCGGCCGCGTAGTCGACGATGCGTCGGTAGTCGTCCTTCGTGTAGTAGCCTCCTCCGTCGCCGCCCACGGAGGTCGAGGCACCGATGCCCGTGAGCTCGGGCCACGACGCGATCTGGATGCGCCAGCCCTGGTCGTCGGTGAGGTGCAGGTGCAGCACGTTCACCTTCAGCAGCGCGATCTCGTCGAGGTAACGCAGCACGTCCTCGACGGGGAAGAAGTGGCGGGCCACGTCGAGCATCGCCCCGCGATAGGCGAAGCGCGGGGCGTCGGCGACGGATGTCGCGGGCACGGTCCATCCGCCGTCGGGCTCGCTCGCGGCATCCGCCCGCGCGATCGCGGCGGGCAGCAGCTGCCGCAGGGTCTGGGTGCCGCGGAACAGCCCCGCTGCGGTATCCGCCCCGATGCGCACGCCGCCATCGCCCGACTCGAGGGTGTAGCCCTCGTCGGCGCCGCCGGGCGCCTCGCCGTCCGCCACCACGAGCACGAGGTCGGATGCCTCGGGCGCCCCCGCGACCACTGGCAGCTCGAAACCGGTGGCGCGACGGGCCGGCTCGGCGAACGTCTCGGCGACGCCCGCGGCGCCGAGACCCGACGCGACCAGGCGCGACGCCGCTGTGAGGCGGAACGGCGGGTCCTCCGCGCGCAGGTCGATCGACACAGGGGCGGGGATGATGCCGGTCACGGCTTCTCCGTTCTCGTCGGGTGACGTGCAGGCGCTCGCCGCGGCCGTCGCGGCAGCAGCGATGATTAAGGCAAGGATCCTTACAAACATCGGTGCAGGCCCATCGTGCCATGCGGGGACGACGCGCGATAGGGGATCAAGCAGTGCCATCGTTCGAGTGAGATCGACTAGACCCGCAGGCCCGCGCCGCGGTCGGCGCGGTTGACCCCGCACATCTCGTCCTCCACAGTGGAACGGTGCAGTGGGCGCTGGCCATCCTCACCCTCATCGCGTACGCGACCCTGCCGCTCGGCTCTTCGAGCTTCGAGCAGCTGCTGCTGCCTACCCTGCTCGCCGGGCTCGCCTACGGCGTGGTCGCGATCTTCGGATTCCGATTCGTCCAGGGGCGCTCCGTCTGGTGGGCGGTCGCATACGTCTGCGTGCAACTGCCGCTGGGCTTCCTCGTGTTCACGCTGTCGGGGGCGGCGATCGGCGCCATCCTGCTCCTCGTCGTACTCGTGTCGCAGAGCGTCCTGCTCCTGCCGTTGCCGGCCGCAGCGGGGGTGGCCGCCGTCATCCCGCTCGTGCATGTCGGCATGCAATGGCAGGACGGCCTGCGCGAGGGTCTCGGCACCCTCGCGGCCACGACCTTCACGCTCGTGGTGACCGAACTCCTCGTCCGGGAACAGAAGGCCAAGGCGGAGCTCGCCGAGGCCAACCAGCGGTTGCGCGACTACACCGCCCAGGCGGAGCAACTGGCCACCATCCAGGAGCGCAATCGCCTGGCGCGCGACATCCACGACGGCGTCGGGCACCACCTGACCGTCGTGCAGATGCTCCTCGAGGCCGCTCGTGCGGTCATCCGCACCGCCGACCCCGAGCGCCTCGACGCGATGCTCGCAAAGGCGCAGGACCAGTCGGGGCAGGCCCTCTCCGAGGTCCGCCGGTCGGTCGCCGCGCTGAGGGAGCACCGTCCCGCCCTGCCGGAGGCCCTGCAGACGCTCGCCGCGGAGGCGACAGAGGCGGGTGTCCCGACCGAGCTCGAAGTCCGCGGCGAGGTACGCCCGACCCGCGCCGAGGTGGAGGAGTCGCTCTTCCGGGCGGCGCAGGAGGGACTCACCAACGTCCGCAAGCATGCCTCCGCGAAACGTTCGACCGTCATCCTCGACTACCGGAGCGCGGAGACCATCCGGCTCGAGGTGCAGGATGACGGCCAGGGCCTTGCCGAGACGTCGGCCGAGGGCTTCGGGCTCACCGGGCTACGCGAGCGGACGGCCCACCTCGGTGGTCGGATGTCCCTGGATCCGGTCGGAGCCAACGGACTCACCCTCACCGTGGAGGTTCCCGGATGACAGTCCGCGTGCTCGTGGCCGATGACCAGGGGCTGTTCCGCGAGGCGCTCACGACCCTGCTCGAAGTGCAGCAGGGGATCGAGGTCGTAGGCGAGGCCGGCGACGGCGAGGAGGCCGTGCGACGAAGCGCCGAACTTTCGCCCGACGTCGTCCTCATGGACCTCCGGATGCCCGTGCTCGACGGCATCGCCGCGACGGCACGCCTTCGGGCGGAACAGCCGGACGTCCGGGTGCTCGCGCTGACGACGTTCGACGACGACGAGGACGTGTTCGCTGCGCTGAGGGCGGGTGCCGTCGGCTACCTCCTCAAGGACGTGACATCGACGAAGCTCGTCGAGGCGCTCGTCGCGGCCGCGCGCGGCGAGTCCGTGCTCCAGCCGTCCGTGGCCGCGAAGGTGGTGGCACGGGTGGCGCGATTGCCGCGCGACACGGAGCCATCGGAGCATCCGCTCTCGGATCGGGAGGTCGACGT
Source organism: uncultured Actinomycetota bacterium (assembly GCA_963764435.1). Taxonomy (GTDB): domain Bacteria; phylum Actinomycetota; class Actinomycetes; order Actinomycetales; family Microbacteriaceae; genus Agromyces. The sequence continues at coordinate 103,247 of CAVXSL010000002.1, forward strand.
GGTACGGCTGCTCGCAGAGGGCCGCAGCAACCGCGAGATCGCCGGCGCCCTGTTCCTGGCCGAGGGGACGGTGAAGAATCTCGTCACCAACGTGCTGTCGAAGCTCGACGTGCGCGACCGCACGCAGGCGGCGCTCCGCGCGCGGGACCTCGGCATCCTCTGACCCGGCGGACAACCGAGCGGCGGTCCCGACAGCCGCTCCCGGGTCACCGGCATCGTGACCTGCGGCATGACCTTCGGCACCTGACGGCGCCCCTGCGCTCGGCCGAGGATTCCTGGTGTACGAACGGTGGAACCCAGGAGGAGTCGCGATGAACCCCGAAAACGCGATGCTGCAACGCCGACACGAGGTCGGGTGGTGACGATGCGCGCCTTCCTCAGGATCGTCGTGGTCGCGCTCGCCGCGCTGGCGCTTCCTGCCGCTCTCGGAACTCCGGCCGTCATCGGCGCGATCACGGCCCTCAACGCGCCGCGCACCGACGGCGTATCCCCCGCGCCCGCACCGGTCACGCACGATCCGGCCAAGCGGACTGCGGTCGTCGTTGTCGGTGACAAGGGCGCGGTCGTGTCGGACACGCTCGCCCCCTACGAGATCCTCGCCATGACCGGCGCGTTCAACGTCTACACCGTGGCATCCGAGGCGCACCCGGTCCCCCTGACCGGCGGGCTCGACCTCGTGCCCGACGTGACCTTCGCCGGCCTCGAAGATCTTCTCGGCGGATCGGCGGACGTCGTCGTGGTCCCCGCCATGCCCGATGTCGGGCAACCCACCAACACGCCCGTCACCGACTGGCTCGGCGCACAGGCGAAGGGTGGCGCGCTGATCCTCAGCGTCTGCAACGGGTCAGGCGTGGTCGCCTCGGCCGGACTGCTCGACGGCCACGAGGCCACCGCGCACTGGCTGCGCATCGACGAGTTCGAGCGCCGACACCCGGCCGTGGACTGGGTGCGCGGCACGAGGTACGTCGACGACGGCGACGTCATCAGCACGGCGGGCATCCTCTCGGGCATCGACGGGACCCTGCACGTCGTCGAGCGCCTGATCGGTACGGATGCCGCGGCAGCTGCCGCCGCGGCGATCGGCTGGCCGCACCTCCACCCGGGCGGACCGGCTCCCCTGGAGCAGGAGCAGCTCGAGCCATCCGATGCCGTGGTGGCGTTCAACACCGCCTTCGGCTGGGACCGGTCCACGACGGGCGTGCTCCTCACCGACGGGGTCGGAGAGATCGAGCTGGCCTCGGTCTTCGACACGTACGGCCAGTCGCTGGCCGTCGGCACAGTCGCCGTGGGCATGGGGCCCGTGCAGTCGCGCCACGGCCTCACCTTCGTGCCGAGGGCCGAGACCGCGACCGGCCTCGATCGACTCGTCGTGCCCGGCACGAGCGAGCACGACGCCGTCGACGGTCCGGAACCGCTGCATCCGCACCACGGCAGAGGCTTCCCCTTCGACGGTGTCCTGCAGGATCTCGCACGGACGACGGATGTCGCGACGGCACTGTGGACGGCGAAGGTCCTCGAGTACCCGGTCGACGACCTCGCCCTCGCCGGTCCGGCGTGGCCGTGGGTGGAGACGATCAGGGCACTGGGCCTCGCCGTCCTCGGCGCGCTCGCTCGCGCTCGGCACGCTCGCGCTGATCCGGGGCGCCCGTCGGCGCAGGCGACCGGACGAGTGAATCGCCGAGTCGTCGCATGGCTCGCGCCATGCCCCGTACGCGACCCGCGCGCAGCATCCGTTGCTATGCTTGCGAGGTCGCGACTGGCGTTGAGATGGGTACCCATCGGGGAGCGACTGGCACGGACCGACCGTACGCCTGGGCCGGTACGCCTGCTGTCGCGCGAGTCGCCCAGCAGCACCCGTCAGGTCCGCATGTCATAAGGAGCCAGTCTTGGCCGAATCCGTCATTTTCCAGCAATCGCTGCTGAACGCCCCGCTGTCAGAGGTCGACCCCGAGATCGCCGAGGTTCTCGAGCTCGAACTCGGACGACAGCGCGACTACCTCGAGATGATCGCGAGCGAGAACTTCGTCCCCGTCTCGGTACTGCAGTCCCAGGGTTCAGTGCTCACCAACAAGTACGCCGAGGGCTACCCCGGTCGCCGGTACTACGGCGGCTGCGAGTACGTCGACCTCGCCGAGTCACTCGCGATCGAGCGCGCGAAGAGCCTGTTCGGGGCCGAATACGCGAACGTCCAGCCGCACTCCGGCGCGACCGCGAACGCGGCCGTGCTCGCGGCGATCGCGACCCCCGGCGACACCATCCTCGGCCTCGAGCTCGCGCACGGTGGCCACCTCACGCACGGCATGAAGCTCAACTTCTCGGGCAAGCTCTACAACGCGGTGTCCTATGGCGTGAACCCCCAGACGTTCCTCGTCGACATGGACCTGGTGCGCGACAAGGCCCTCGAGCACCAGCCGCAGGTGATCATCGCCGGCTGGTCGGCGTACTCCCGTCAACTCGACTTCGCGGCGTTCCGCGAGATCGCCGATGAGGTCGGTGCGAAGCTCTGGGTCGACATGGCGCACTTCGCCGGTCTCGTGGCCGCGGGCCTCCACCCGAACCCCGTGCCGCACGCCGACGTCGTGTCGTCCACCGTGCACAAGACCATCGGCGGACCGCGCTCGGGCTTCATCGTCGCGCGCGACACCGAACTCGCGAAGAAGCTCAACTCCAACGTGTTCCCCGGCCAGCAGGGCGGCCCGCTCATGCATGTCATCGCGGCGAAGGCCACGGCGTTCAAGATCGCGGCATCCGCCGAGTTCAAGGACCGCCAGGAGCGCACGATCCGTGGCGCGCAGATCCTCGCCGAGCGGCTCACCGCCGACGACTCGCGTGCTGCGGGCGTCGACGTGCTCACCGGCGGAACCGACGTGCACCTCGTGCTCGCCGACCTGCGCACCTCCGAGATCGACGGCCAGCAGGCCGAGAACCTGCTGCACGACGTGCTCATCACCGTGAACCGCAACGCGGTTCCGTTCGACCCGCGCCCGCCCATGGTCACCTCGGGCCTTCGTATCGGCACGCCGGCGCTCGCCACCCGCGGCTTCGGTGACGCCGAGTTCACCGAGGTCGCCGACATCATCGCGCTCGCGTTGCAGGGCGGGGCGGATGTCGCGGCGCTGCGCGCCCGGGTCGAGGCGCTCACGGCGGCGTTCCCGCTCTACCGCGGGCTGCGACAGTAGGAGCGCCATGACGGCGATCACGCTCGACGGCATCGCCACCGCGTCGGCCGTCAAGTCCGAGCTCGCCTCGCGCGTCTCGTTGTTGCGGGCGCACGGCGTCGTGCCGGGGCTCGGCACGCTCCTCGTGGGTGACGACCCGGGCTCGCGCGCGTACGTCGCGGGCAAGCATCGGGACTGCGCCGAGGTGGGCATGGAGTCGATCGGGGTGGAGTTGCCCGCGTCGGCGACCACGCATGACGTCCGGGCGGCGATCGACGAACTGAACTCGGCCCGCGAGGTCACGGGCTACATCGTGCAGCTCCCGCTCCCCACGGGGCACGACGAGAACGCGATGCTCGAGCTCATCGACCCCGACAAGGACGCCGACGGCCTGCACCCAACGAACCTCGGGCGGCTCGTGCTCGGCATCGACGGCGAGCTGCACTCTCCGCTGCCGTGCACGCCCGCGGGCATCGTCGAGATGCTGCGCCGCTACGACGTGCCGATCCGCGGACGCCACGTCACGGTGGTGGGCCGCGGCCTCACGGTGGGTCGTCCGCTCGGGCTGCTGTTCACCCGCAGGGGCCTCGACGCCACGGTGACGCTCACGCACTCGCGCACCGCCGACCTCGCCGCCGAGGTGCGCCGTGCCGACATCGTGGTCGCGGCGGTCGGCGTGCCGCACCTCGTGCAGCCCGACTGGATCAAGCCCGGCGCGGCCGTGCTCGACGTCGGCATCACGCGCGTGCAGGACGAGGAGACCGGCAAGGGCCGGCTCACGGGCGACGTCGACCCGAGGGTCGCCGAGATCGCGGGGCACCTGTCGCCGAATCCGGGCGGGGTCGGCCCGATGACCCGCGCGATGCTCCTCGCGAACGTCGTGAAGGCCGCCGAGCAGCGCCTCCGGGACTGAGCGGAGCGAGCAGGGCGGATGCCGCGGGCCGGTCGCCTGCGGCATCCTCCCCGCGAATCAAGGGGCACCCCGCTACGCTGTTAACCGGATGTTCATCGTGGAACTCGCCGTCGACCTTCCGGTAATCGGCAATTCACCGCCAGTGCACCGATCGGCCGTGCGGCTCGCATAGCTTCGCGCCATGACCCGTGCCGAGCTCCTCGACGCGCCCGGTTCCACCGAGCGCACCAACCCCGGGTCAGCGCCCGACTGGGAGGGCGGAGGTCGCATGGCAGGGGCGACCGCGATCATCCCCGCCCGCGGCGGCTCCCAGGGGCTCCCAGGCAAGAACGTGGCGCGCGTCGGCGGCGTGCCGCTCGTCGCCAGGGCCGTGCACGCCGCGCTCGCCGCATCCCGCATCGGCCGCGTCGTGGTCACCACCGACGACGACGCCATCGCCGAGGCTGCCCGCAACGCCGGGGCCGAGATCGTCACCCGCCCCGCCGAACTCGCAGGCGCCACCGCGTCGAGCGAGTCGGCCCTGCTGCACGCGCTCGAGGCGTTCGGTTCCGTAGGGCCGGGCTCCGAGTCGCCGGATGCCGCGGCCATCACCGTCTTCATCCAGGCCACCTCCCCCTTCATCGATCCCGCCGACCTCGATGCGGCGATCGAGCGCGTCGCGACCGGAGAGCGCGACGCCGTGTTCTCGGCCGCGCCGACGCACGTGTTCCTCTGGCGCGAGGACGCCGTCGAGGGCGCCGCCGGCGTGAACCACGACGCCGCCCACCGGCCGCGCCGCCAGGATCGCGAGCCCGAGTATGCCGAGACGGGCGCGTTCTACGTGTTCCGAACCGACGGGTTCCGTGAGGCGGGCCATCGCTTCTTCGGCCGGATCGGCATCCAGCCCGTACACCCCGACCACGCCATCGAGATCGACGATGCCGCCGACCTCGCGCGCGCCCGGGCCCTCGCGCTGCACGTCGACCGTGCGCTGGCGGCATCCGGAGTCGGCATCACCGTCGATCCCCGGCAACCCGCGCATCGACGTCGATGCGCTGGTCACCGACTTCGACGGCGTGCACACCGATGACACCGTCATGGTCGACCAGCTCGGACGCGAGTCGGTGCGGGTGAGCCGCAGCGACGGCCACGGCGTGGCGCGGCTGCGCTCGGCGGGCATCCCGGTGCTCATCATCTCGGCGGAGGAGAACCCGGTCGTGGGCCGACGCGCCGAGAAGCTCAGGGTGGAGCACGTGCAGGGCGTCGCCGAGAAGGGCGCGGTGCTGCGCGAATGGGCGGCCGCCCGCGGCATCCGCCTGGACCGCATCGCCTACCTCGGGAACGACCGCGGCGACCTGCCCGCGCTCGCCGAGGTGGGATGGCCCATCGCCGTGGCCGACGCGGCGCCCGAGGTGATCGCCGCAGCACGCCACGTGCTCCAGCGGCGGGGCGGCGACGGTGCCGTGCGAGAGCTCTCCGACCTGATCATCGGGTCGAAGACAGCGAAGGGTGCGACCGATGCCCGCGACGAAGAGGAGTGAACGAATGCCAGCTGTGCGCATCGGCCGATCGGAGATCGGCCCCGGAATGCCCGTCTACGTGATCGGCGAGATCGGCCTGAACCACAACGGCGACGTCGAGATCGCGAAGCAGCTCATCGACGTCGCCGTCGAAGCTGGCGCCCAGGCGGTGAAGTTCCAGAAGCGCACGCCCGAGATCGCGACCCCCGAGCACATGCGCGACGTGGAGCGCGAGACCCCGTGGGGCACCATGACGTACCTCGAGTACCGGCACCGCGTGGAGTTCGGCGAGGCCGAGTACCTCGAGATCGCGTCGCACGCGCTGCGCGCCGGGGTGGACTGGTTCGCCTCGCCGTGGGATGTGCCGTCGGTGGAGTTCCTCGAGAAGCTCGACGTGGTGGCGCACAAGATCGCGTCCGCGTCCCTCACCGACCTCGAGCTGCTGGAGGCCGTGGCGCGCACCGGCAAGCCCGTGATCCTCTCCACCGGCATGTCGACGATGGCGGAGATCGACCAGGCCGTCGAGGCGCTGGGCACCGACCGGCTCGTGCTCATGCACGCCACCTCGAGCTATCCGATGCCCACCGAGGAGGCGAACCTCCGCATGATCCACACGCTGCAGCAGCGCTATCCCGACGTGCCGGTCGGGTACTCCGGCCACGAGCGCGGCCTTCAGATCTCGCTCGCGGCGGTCGCGCTCGGCGCGGTCGCGGTGGAGCGCCACATCACGCTCGACCGCGCGATGTGGGGCAGCGACCAGGCCGCGTCGCTCGAGCCTCAGGGCTTCGACCACCTCATCCGCGACATCCGCATCATCGGCGAGGCGATGGGCGACGGCGTGAAGCGCGTCTTCCCCGGGCGAGGAGGCACCGCGGGCGAAGCTGCGCCGGGTGTCCCTGTGACGAGCGGGTTCGACCCGGCGGATGACGCCACGCGTCGTCTGCTCGTCGTGGCCGACACCGACTCCTACGTGAAGTGGGGCGCCGCGCTCGCGTCGACGCTGCCCGAGGCATGGAGCTCGCGTCTCGTCGTGCTCGCCTCACCCGTGCAGCCGAGTGCCCGGCAGCTCGCCGACGCCCTGGCCGGCACGCGGTTCACGCCCGATGGCGTGCAGTTCGTGCACGTGGACGATCTCGAGGCGATCGTCGACGGGTTCGACGCGCATGCCGTGCTGCTCTCGCTGCGCGGCCCGTTCGTGCGCGTCGTCGCACCGCGACTCGAGCGTCGCGAGAACCGGCCTGTGCTCGTCAGTGGATTCCCCGGGCTGACGATCCCGGCGGTCCCGAAGGCGATCATCTACCGCGAGCAGACCGATCTCATCGTCCTGCACAGCCGCCGGGAGGTGCGCGAGTTCCGCGCCAACGCGGCCGAGCTCGAGGTGGACCGCACGTTCGGGCTCGCGACACTGCCGTTCCTTCCCGATGCCGCGTTCGAGGGCTCCGAAGGCGCCGCCTCGGTGCCGGAGACCGTCCGTGGCACCGACATCGTCTTCGCGGCACAGGCGAAGGTACCCGCCGAGCGCGACGATCGCGTGCGAATCCTCGAAGCGCTCGCGGCACACGCACGACGGCATCCCGATCGCCGCGTGGTCGTGAAGGTGCGCGCCCGGCGCGGCGAGGCGCAGACGCACGCTGAGGCGTTCGACTACGCCGACCTGCTCGACGAACTCGACGACGTGCCCCGGAACCTCGTCGTCGAGGATGGTCCCATGGCCGAGAAGCTGGCCCGCGCCGGCGCGCTGGTCACGGTCAGCTCGACGGCGGCGCTCGAGGCGGTCGCGCACGACCTGCCGGCGCTGCTCATCGACGACTTCGGCATCTCGGCCGGACTCATCAACACGGTCTTCGAGGGCTCGGGTCTGTTCGGATCGACCACCGATCTCGTCGAGGGCCGGTTCCGACGGGCGGACGCCGGCTGGTTGCACGACAACTACTTCCATGGCGACGGCGGCGACGACTGGGCTCGGCGACTCGACGCGTTGGTCGCCGCCCGTGAGATCGTCCCCCTTCCGCGCCTCGAGCGGCGCCACAACCTCTCCGGCGGACGCCTGCGCTGGGCGTTCGAGCGGCGGCGCATGCTCGGCTCGTACGACCGGAGCACCCTGGGTGTGCTCGCGTGGGGCGTCGGCGTGCCCGCGCGGGCGGTCCTGCGCAGGGTCAGATGGGTGCGACGGCGACTCACCGGCGGTTCGGCGGATGCCGCGGCGGTCGAGTCCGGGTTCGTCGAGTCGCTCGCGGCCGATGCCCGGTTGAGTGCGGCCGATGCACTCCCGAGTGCGGGCAGCGCCACCGGCCAGGCGGATTCGGATGACCGGGTGCATGCGGGCGCCACCGAGGAGGGGATCGGCGCGCCGCGAGCCTGACGCTCAGTCGACCGGTGCCGTGTGCTCCTCGACATGCCGCAGGTACGCGATGGCGTTGCCGCGGATGCCGGCTCGCTCGTCGTCGGCGAGCTCGCGCCGTACCTTGCCGGGCACCCCGGCGACGAGCGACCCCGGCGGCACGACCGTGCCCTCGAGCACGACGGCGCCGGCCGCGACGAGCGACCCCGCACCGATGACCGCCCCGTTGAGCACGGTGGCGCCCATGCCGATCAGGCAGCCGTCTTCGACCGTGCAACCGTGCAGCACCGCGCCGTGGCCCACCGAGACCCCGCGTCCGATCGTCAACGGGAAGCCCGCGTCGACGTGGCAGACGACGGCATCCTGCAGGTTCGAGTCGGTGCCGAGCACGATCGGCTCGGCCTCCGCACGGAGCACCGCGTTGTACCAGACACTCGAGCCCGCCTCGAGCCGCACGTTCCCGACGATCACCGCTCCGGCGGCCACGAAGGCACGGTCGTCGACCACGGGGGCGGGCACGCCGGCGATGGTCAGGATGCGGGCGGCCGGGTCTGCGCTCATGACGTCAGCCTAGCCACGAGCCGGTCGATCGACCGTCCGGCGTCCGGGTTCACGCCGCGTTGCGTCGTCGTGCGAGCCCGAGCCTGATCAGCCGGTATGCCGACCCCACCGCGAACACGGCGAGACCGCCGAGCACCGCCTCGATGGGGAGGGTCACGACGAGCACGACGCATCCGACTGCGCCCGCAGCGCTGAGCCAGCGCGGCACACGACGCTCGCTCGCCGGCTGGGTGATCGCCGAGGCGTTCGCGACGAGGTAGTACACGAGCACGCCGAACGAGCTGAACCCGATCGCGCCGCGAAGGTCGACCAGCAATACGAGCGCGATGATCGCCACCATCGCCGTGATCTCGGCGACGTAGGGAACCCGGAACCGCGGATGCACCGACGCGAGCGGTGACGGCAGCTCACCATCCCTGGCCATGGCGAGGACCGTCCGCCCGATGCCGGCGATGAGCGCGAGCAGGGCGCCGAGCGCGGCGACCGCGGCACCGGCCTGCACGAGGGGCACCGCCCACGCCCACCCGCTCACCACGACCAGATCAGCCAGCGGAGCGTCGGCGCTCGCGGCGAGGTATCCGGGGCCGAGCACGAGCAGCAGCACGACCCCGATCGCCCCGTAGATCGCCACGACGATGCCGAGTGCGATCGCGATCGCCCGGGGTATCGTGCGCGCGGGTTCACGCACCTCCTCGCCGAGGGTCGCGATGCGCGCGTACCCGGCGAATGCGAAGAACAGGAGCCCAGCGGACTGCAGCACGCCGTACCACCCGACTGCCGGCACGCCCTGGTCCTGCTGCACCGGGATGCCGTTGCGGAACACGTCGCTCGCACCGGCCGCCAGCACGACTGCGAGCACGGCGAGCACGGCGAGCACGGCGATCGAGGCTGCGCGCGCCGTGCGCGTGATGCCGAAGAGGTTCACGGTCGAGAGGGCGATGACTGCGAGCACGGCGACGGGCTTCTCCCAGGGACCCGGGACGAGGTAATCTGCCGCGGTCAACGCCATCGCCGCACAGCTCGCCGTCTTGCCGACGACGAACCCCCAACCCGCGAGGAACCCAGGCCATGCGCCGAGCCGTTCGCGGCCGTATCGGTAGGCCCCGCCGGACTCGGGATAGCGGGCCGCGAGCTGTCCCGTCGAACCGGCGTTCGCGTAGGACACGAACGCCGCGATCGCCAATCCCGCGAGGAGCCACGCGCCGGCGGCCTGTGCCGCGGGATGCCACACGGCGAACACGCCGGCACCGATCATCGACGCGAGGCCGATCACGACGGCATCGCGAAGCCCCAGTCGCCGCGCCAAGGCGTGGTGGTGCGCTGCGGTCACTCGGGCACCCTACTCCACCGCGATGAACCGGATGTCGCTCCGCCGGCGTCCACGGCCGTCGTCGCCGCAGGCCGCCCGGAATCGTAGGATCGGTCCATGCCCGCCGAGCAGACCTCAGCCGCCTCGCATGCCGCCGTCGAACGCGTCGTCGCCGCCCTCGCGGCGTACGGACTCGAGCCCGAGATCGTCTGGTTCGACGACGCAGTGACGACGGCGCCGCTGGCGGCGGACGCGCTCGGCGTCGAAGTCGGCCAGATCGCCAACTCGCTCGTGTTCACGCTCGACGACGTGCCGATCCTCGTGCTCACGTCGGGCGCGCACCGAGTCGACACGGAGTGGCTCGGCCGCCGACTGGGCGGGCGCATCGGGCGCGCGTCGAAGGAGGTCGTCAAGGCGGCGACGGGTCAGGTCATCGGGGGCGTCGCGCCCGTGGGCCATCCTGCTCCCGTGCGCACCTTCGTGGACACCGACCTCGCGAGGTACGACCGCGTGTGGGCGGCGGCCGGGCACGCGAAGACGGTGTTCCCGACGACGTTCGACGAGCTGGTGCGCATCACCGATGGCACGCCGAGCGCCGTGGAGCCCTGAGCTCCAGCGCTACGCTGCGGGTCGAGGAGCGCCCGAAGGTCGCGTCTCGAGACCCAGCCGACGCCGAAGCGCTATGCGTCCCGCCGGGCGCCCTGGCTCGGCCGCACGGTGAACACGCTCGGCTCCCGGTAGCCGCGCTCCACGAACGCGGCGAGCACCTCGCGCGTGACCACGGGCACGAGGGCGTCGATGAGGAGCGCGATCGCCGCCCCGCCGAATCCGCCGCCCGTCATGCGCGCGCCGATCGCGCCGTTCGCCTGCGCCGTGGCGACCGCGAGGTCGAGCTCCGGCACCGAGATCTCGAAGTCGTCGCGCATCGACACGTGCGACGCGTCGAGGTACGGGCCGATCGCGCCGGGGCCGTGCTCCCGCAGGGTGCGCACGGTGTCGAGCACGCGCTGGTCCTCCGTCACGACGTGCCGCACGCGGCGGAACGTCTCGTCGTCGAGCAGCTCGGCCGCCCGCTCGAGGTCCTCGGGTCGGAGGTCGCGCAGCGACTCGACGCCGAGCGCGCGGGCGCCCGTTTCGCAGGACGCGCGCCGCGCCGCGTATCCGCCTGACGCGTGGGCGTGGGCGACCCGGGTGTCGATCACGAGCAACGACAGGCCCTCGGCGGCGAGGCCGAGTGGGATCACGTCGGCGTCGAGGCTGCGGCAGTCGAGGAACACGCCCGAGTCCGCCTCGCCGAGCAGCGACGCCGACTGGTCCATGATGCCGGTGGGTGCGCCGACGACGCGGTTCTCGGCGAGCCGGCCGACCTGCGCGAGCGTCGGCCGGTCGAAGCCGAGGCCCCAGTGCTCGTCGAGGGCCAGCGCGACGGCGCACTCGATCGCGGCCGATGAGGAGAGGCCCGCGCCGATCGGCACGGAGCTCGCGATGTACAGGTCGACGCCGCGCACGTGCGCGAGGTCGGCGCCCGACGCGCCGAGGGCCCAGGCCACGCCGAGCGGATACGCCGCCCAGCCCTCGACCGCGTCGGGCGCGAGCTCGTCGATGTGGAGTTCGACCGGCTCGGCCGCGAAGCTCGAGGCCACGCGGATGACGCGGTCGTCGCGGTCGCCGAGCGCGACCGCCGTGCGGTGGTCGATCGCGAACGGGAACACGAAGCCGTCGTTGTAGTCGGTGTGCTCGCCGATGAGGTTCACCCGTCCGGGTGCGGACCACGCGCCGATCGGCTTCCGTCCATACCACTCGGCGAACCCGTGCATCGCCTCGGCGACCTCGCTCATGCCGCGACCTCGACGTCGGCGATCGCCCCGCGAAGGGCTTCGGCCTGCGCCTCGGGGGTGACGTCCGCGATCCATGCTCCCATCGCCGCCTCCGAGCCGGCGAGGTACTTCAGCTTGTCGGCCGCGCGGCGCGGGCTCGTGAGCTGCAGCATGAGGCGAACGTCGTCGCGGCGCTCGCGCGCGGGCGCTTGGTGCCACGCCGCGATGTACGGTGTGGGCGTGTCGTACAACCCGTCGACGCCCCGCAGGAGCCGCAGGTAGAGCGAGGCGAGCTCGTCGCGCTCGGCGAGGGTCGTCTCGGCGAAGTCGGGCACGTGACGGTGGGGGAGCAGGTGCACCTCGATCGGCCAGCGCGCGGCGAACGGCACGAACGCGGTCCAGTGCTCTCCCGTGATGAGCACCCGCGGGCCGTTGCGCTCGCGTTCGAGGATGTCGGCCATGAGGCCGGGGCCGTACGCGTCGATCGCGGCGAGCAATCGCTCGGTACGCGGCGTGATGTAGGGGTAGGCGTAGATCTGCCCGTGCGGATGCGGCAGCGTGACGCCTATCTCACGGCCTCGGTTCTCGAAGGGGAACACCTCCGCGACCCCCGGCATGGCCGACAGCGCGGCAGTGCGCTGCGCCCACGCCTCGATGACCGTGCGCGCGCGGGAGACGCCGAGCGTGCCGAAGGAGCCCTCGTGCTCGGGGCTGAAGCACACCACCTCGCACCGGCCGACCGACGGGAGCGTGCGCTCGAGCCCGATCCGGCGGAGCCCGGCGAGTGTGTCGGCGCTCGCGGCATCCGATTCGCCGAGCTCGGGGCCGAAGGACGGCGATCGATTCTCGAACACCGCGACGTCGTATCGGCTCGGGATCTCGGACGGGTTGCCGGGGCGCTGCGGGGCGAGCGGATCGAGGTCGGCGGGCGGAAGGAAGACGCGGTTCTGCCGGGCGGCGGCGATCGAGATCCACTCGCCGGTCAGCGGGTCCTGCCGCATGTGCGCGGTGGCGGGGCGGGGGTCGAGCGCGCGCTCGTCGACGCGGCGCCCAGGGGGCAGGTCGGTGTCGGCGTCGTCGAAGTAGATGAGCTCGCGGCCATCGGCGAGCCTCGCCGGGCGCACGGCGATGCGGGGATCGGTCTGCACGCCGCCACGATACGCGAGTTTCGTATGGCAAACAACCGTGTTTCGTATTGCAAACCACGCCTGGACCGCGCAGAATGCCGAGCATGACGGATGCCGCGGCCACGATGCACGGGCAGGTCGACGCGCCCGCTCGCCGCGAGCTCGCCCTCGCGCTCGTCGCCGAACGCGGCTTCGTACGCGTCGCCGAGCTGAGCGCCGCCTTCGGCGTCACCACGGTGACCGCACGCGCCGACCTCGACGCCCTCGAGCGCCAGGGCGCCATCCGGCGGGTGCACGGCGGTGCCGTGCCCGTGTCGTCCCTGTTCGATGCCGAGCGCCCCGAACGCGAGCCCACGTTCGAGGAGGCGCTCGCGGCATCCGTGGAGCCGAAGCGGCGCATCGGTGCGCACGCGGCGTCACTCGTGCGCAGCGGCCAGAGCGTCATCCTCGACGTCGGCACCACGACGCTGCAGGTCGCCCGTGCGCTGCGGGCCCGTCCCGACCTCGATGACCTCACGGTGTTCACCAACGGCCTCTCGATCGCGCTCGAGCTCGAAGACGAGATCCCGCGGTTCACGGTGATCGTGACGGGGGGCACGCTTCGGCCCAAGCAGCACTCGCTGGTGCATCCGCTCGCCGGCTCGATGCTCGACGAGGTGCACGTCGACCTCGCGTTCATCGGCTGCAACGGCGTCGATCCCGTGCACGGCGTGACCAACGCGAACCTCCCCGAGGCGGCGGTGAAGTCGCTCATGCTGCGGGCGGCTGCGCGATCGATCGTGGTCGCAGACGCGTCGAAGCTCGGCGAGGTGCACCTCGGCCGCATCGCGCCGGTCGATGCGTTCGACGCGCTGGTGACGGATGCCACGGCGCCCCTGTCGCTCGTCGCCGAGCTCGAGGCCGTCGGGCTCGCGGTCGACGTCGCGCGAGACCCTAAAGTGGATCCATGACTCTTCCCACGGGTGAGCAGTTCGTGCTCGAGACGTCGACGTCGAGCGGTGAGCTGAGCGCGACCATCACGGCGGTCGCCGCTGGACTCCGCGCCCTCAGCATCGACGGCGTCGACCTCGTCCCGCCGTTCGGCGAAGACCAGACACCGCCCATGGGCGCGGGCATCGTCCTCGCGCCATGGCCCAACCGCATCCGCGACGGGCGCTGGAACCACGACGGCGTGGAGCACCAGCTCGCGATCACGGAGCCCGCGCGCCAGAACGCCATCCACGGCTTGCTGCGCTACACCGAGTACACGCCGATCGCGCGCGAACGCGACTCTGTCACGCTCTCGGCCTCGATCTACCCGCAGCTCGGCTACCCGTTCCTGCTCGGCACCGCCGTGCACTACGAGCTCGTCGCCGATGGCCTGCAGGTCACCCACTACGTCGAGAACCTCGGTGTCGAGGCGGCTCCGGTGGCCATCGGCTCGCATCCGTACCTCAAGATCGGCGGCGTGCCGACCGCCGACCTCACGCTCCGCCTGGACGCGGCGAGCCACATCGAAGTCGACGACCGACTCCTCCCCACGGCCGAGGTGCCCGTCGATGACACGGAGTGGGACTTCCGCGAGGGCCGTCGAGTCGGCGACGTCGAGCTGGACGACGCATTCGGCGAACTCGCGAGCGACGACGGCCAGGTGCTGCACACGCTCACCGCGCCCGACGGGCGAAGCGTGTCGATCTGGGCCGATGACGAATTCGGGTACGTGCAGGTGTTCACGACCCGCAAGTTCCCCGGCGAGCACGGCGGCGTCGCGATCGCCGTGGAGCCGATGACCGCGCCGGCCGAGGCGTTCAACTCGGGCCGGGGCCTGCGCTGGCTCGGCCCCGGTGAGGAGTGGCAGGTCAGCTGGGGCATCCGCTTCGAGGGCTTCAGCGCCGACTGACGTCGACCGACCGTCTCAGCGCACGCACGAGCCCGAGTCGACGGGCGCGTCGAGGGCAGGCGCCTGCGCGGCGAGCGGCGAGAGCATCGACACCGGGATCGCGTAGCCCACGTTCTCGACCGACTCGGACCTCGCGAACACCACGCCGCCGACCGCTCCGTCGCCAGTCAGCACCGGACCGCCGGAATTGCCGTGGTCCACATCGGCGGCGAGCGTCATGATCTCGCGCGTCGATGTGCGGCCCGACTCCTCGATCGTGATCGGCCCGACCGACATGACCCGTGCCGGCCGCACCTCGAGCGGACCGCCGAACGGATAGCCGGCGACGGCGGCCTCGGCGCCCGCCGCGGCCTCGGCGACCGCCAGCGGCGGCGTCGCCAGATCCGGCACGGCGATGACCGCGAGGTCGTTCCCGGGGTCGAACGCCACCACACGACCGGCGACCGCCGGCTGCCCGGGGGCCTCGATGATGGGCTCGGTCACCCCGGCCACGACGTGCGCGTTCGTGACGATGCGGTCGTCGGCGACGACGAACCCGCTGCCCGACAGGTTGCTCCCGCACTGGAACGCGGTGCCGGTGACGCGCACCACGGATGCCGTGGCGCGCGCGAGCACGGCGTCGTCCACGCCGGCCGTCGGCAACTCGGGCGCCTCGGTCGGGTCGTCGAGCACCTCGACGAGCCATGGGATGCCCTCGCCGAGCGCCGCGGTGCGCAGCTCTGCGAGCAGCGTGCGCGCAGGTGCGGGCGTGAGCTGGTCGAGCGTCGAGAGCACGCGTGAGCTCGCGATGGCGGGCGAGAGCACGGGCACGCCGAGCGCGGAGAGGCCCGAGCCGACGAGCGCCACCACGAAGGCGGTGACGAGGAGGTTGCCGATCGCGCCGAGCACGCGATCCAGGACGCCGAGCTTCACCGCCCGCGCGCCTCGGCCCAGCGCGTGGCCCACGACCGCGCCCAGCGACGCGCCGAGCGAGACCAGCACGAGCGCGGCGGTGATCGCCGCGGGCGCTCGCCACTCGGGTGCCGGGATGAGGCCCGCCACCCAGGGCATCACGAAGAACGCGGCCACGCCTCCGAGGACGAGCCCCACGAGACCCGCGGCGGTGCGGAGGAGCCCCGCACGGTAGCCGTTGACGACGGCGGCGATGAACACGAGCACGAGCAGCACGTCGAGCACCAGGCTCCAGACCATGTCCGCTCCGTTCCGTCGTGAGGTGGTGCGCGGCTCGTCGTGACGCGACGTGCGCGTCCAGCCTGCGGCATCCGCCTTCGAGACTGCTGCAAGTCCGCGGGCGGGTGACCACATCGGACGGGTTCAGCGGCAACCCACGACCTGAACCGTCGTCGCCCTCCCGGCGTAGTCGGGAAGACACAATCGGCACCTCGCGCGGCGACCCGTCGGTTAGGGTCTGAGGTGTCCGTCGACGTGACGGCGGGCCCAGCACACGACGAGGAGTGACGGATGCGCGTCGGCATGTTCCTGAGCTACGCAGGCGGATTCCGTGAGGCCGCCGATGAGGTCGCCGAACTGGAGGCTGCGGGCGTCGACCTGATCGCGGTCCCGGAGGTGTACTCGTTCGACGCGGTCAGTCAGCTCGGGTTCCTCGCGGCGCGCACGTCGACGATCGCGCTCGCCTCGAGCATCCTCCAGCTCTACACGCGCACGCCCACGCTGACGGCGATGACCGCAGCGGGCCTGGATTACGTCTCCGACGGCCGCTTCGAGCTCGGCATCGGGGCATCCGGCCCACAGGTCATCGAGGGGTTCCACGGCGTGCGGTACGACGCGCCGCTCGCACGCACCCGCGAGCTCGTGGAGATCTGCCGCATGACGTGGCGACGGGAGCGGGTGGTGTACGACGGCGCGAAGTACCGCATCCCGCTGCCCCCCGGTGAGGGGACAGGTCTCGGCAAGCCGCTGAAGCTCATCAACGATCCCGTGCGCGAGCGCATCCCGATCGTCATCGCGTCGCTCGGGCCGAAGTCAGTGGAGCAGACCGCCGAGATCGCCGATGGATGGCTGCCGATGTTCTTCCACCCCGAGCGTGCCGGTGAGATCTGGGGCGATGCGCTCGCCGCCGGTGCGGCGAAGCGCGCGGCCGACCTCGGCCCGCTCGACGTGTTCGCGAGCCCGGCGCTCGCGATCACGGACCGGCCCGAGGCCGTGCTGCCGCTCGTGAAGCCGCAGATTGCGCTCTACGTGGGAGGCATGGGTGCACGCGGCAAGAACTTCTACAACGACCTCATCTCGAGCTACGGGTTCGAAGCCGAGGCGGCGCTCATCCAGGACCTGTACCTCGCCGGGCGCAAGGAGGAGGCGATCGCCGCAGTCCCAGACGAGCTCGTGCGGGCGATCTCGCTCATCGGCCCGGCGTCCTATGTCGCCGAGCGTGTGGCTGCATTCCGCGCCGCGGGCGTGACGACGTTGACCGTCACACCGCTCGCGCGGAGCTCCGCCGAGCGGGTGGCGCTCATGACGGCGTTCCGCGCACTCGTGGACTGATCCGCCCCGAGACAGCCCGTTCCCGAGACATCCGTCCCCGAGACAGCCCGTTCCCGAGACATCCGTCCCCGAGATATCCGTCCCCAGAACGGGGCATGAGGTGGCGTGGCGGTCCGCCCGGGGTTAGCGTGGTGTCACCCGCACGATGTCGTGCGGGTGAGGGGAACCTGGGGAGGAGCCGCCTTGGTGGGGTGCTCGAGCTCGGCGAAGACCAGAGGCCCGCGGGGGCGAGCCTCATCGACCTGATCCGGTTGCTCGAATGCCCTGCCGGCGGTGCCGGGCCGGCCGTATCGATTCGTACAGCGTTGTCGCGCGCCCGGTGGTCGACGACGTGTCCTCTTCTCGCCATGCGCTGTACGCCCATACGGCGAGCGCGAGCATCGGCCCCCAGAACCAGAACGGCAGCACGAGGTTGACGATCAGCGCGTCCACGGGATCGGCGGGATCGCCGACCATCGTCACGAGCATCGGCACGGCCGAGACGCACAGGACCGCCGCCGCGGTGAAACCCGGGACGGTGGCCGCGAGGATCGGCACGGAGCGGCCGCCGAGACCGGGAATCCAGTCGGGGAAGACCCGCCCCCACGGCATGATGAGGCCGAGGGTGAGGATGCTCGCGGCGACGGCGCCGGCACCGAGCATCAGGCCGGTGGCGAGCATCGGGGGCGGGATCGGTTGGTCGTTCGGGCCGAACAGCGGCCACGGGGTCAGCCAGCTGATCCGTGCGACGGCGTAGGGGACGGGGCCGAGCGCCGCGAGGATCGTGAGAGCTCGGCGATGGCGCACGAGCCATGACTCGAGGGCCCGAAGCGCGCCGTCGGTGCGCATTGCGATGAGGGCGAGCGTCGCCCACGCCAGTGTCGCGGTCACCGTGACCGCGCTCACGGCGAGCCCGGCGGCATCTGCGACCAGCGCAGCACCGAAGCTCGAGGCGAATTCGACGACACCGGCAACGGTCAGGCCGGCCAGCCAGACGGATGCCGCGAGGAGCCCGATGAGCCCGGCGAGAAGTGCCAAACCGAGTCGTGGCGTACGCACCGACATCACCCCGATGGTGACGACGCCGGCCACGACGGCGAGGCAGCCGAACAGGTACCCGGCGAATGCGACGATCGACACGCTGCCGAGCGTCAACGCCGACGCCAGGGCGATTGCCGCGGCCGCGATGCCGGCCGGCGTGGCGGCGACGGAACGCGAACCCGAACGGACGAACATCGCCCCGACCACGATGCCGGCTCCGCCTGTCGCGATGGCGATCACCGCGACAGGCGTGGACCCGAGCACTGCGCTCACGAGGCTCGTTGTCGCCGCGGCTCCGGTGGGATTCGAACCGGGCGCGATCAACCAGAGCAGACCGATGCCCGCGACCGCGGCGGACGCCAGGACGGCGGTGAGGGCGACCCAGCGCATCTCCGGCCCCTCCCGGCGCCTGTTCACCTCGGATACGTCCCTCGAGCCGCTCGCTGTCGCCGGCGATGTGCTCGGTCGTCCGATGCGCGTCATGTTCGTACCACCCCATCGTCCCTGTGCCGACCGCACCACTCGCGGTCGGACACGGCCAGCGTGGCAGTCCGACCGCGCCGCACACCTCACCCGTGCGGGTGAGACTTCACAAGCGCTGCCCGGGTAGCGTGGACAGCGGAATGGTTGCCGCATCCCGTCATCCCACGCCGGCATCGGCGAAGCCGAGCGCCGAGGCATCCGAGCATCGCGCACTCCCCGTGCCGACGCCCAGGTGGCCGTCGCCGGTGGACTGGGTCTGGGCAGCGGCCTGGACCGCGGCGCTGCTGCCCCTGACGATCGTGGAGCTCCTGCGAGCGGCGCGTACGCCCGACGATACGGCTTGGGCTGCCGCCGTGATCGCCTGCTTCGTGGTGCTCCACCTTCTCGTCGCCGCGCGTCGTCTCGCACCGCTCAACACGCTCGTGGCGGCGTCCGGAGTGATGCTCGTGCTGACCGCGGCCAGCCTGCCGGGCACGCCCACGATCGCCGTGCTGCTTCCGAGCAGCGTCGCCTACCTCACGTTCACGTACACGGCTGCGTCGAGCGACGACCGATGGGCAGACGTCGCCGCCGTCACGCTCGGCCTGACCGGCGCGGCGCTGATCACCGCCGTCTCGATCGCGCACGGCATGTCCGCTGAGGCACAGGCACGTCTTGCGGTCGAGCCCGGCCCGATCATCGCGCTCGCGGGCTTCCTCTTCGCCTCGATCGGTGCGGCGTGGGCGCTCGGACGCTACCGTCGCGAGTTCCGCCGCAAGCTCGCCGCCCAGGAGCTCGGCCGTGAGCAGGCAGGCGAGCTACGGCTTCAGGCGGAGCGCGAGGCGGTCGCACAGGAACGTCGCCGCATGGGACGCGAACTGCACGACGTCATCTCCCACTCGCTCGCCGTCATGGTGGCGCAGGCGGAGGCATCGCGCGTGCTGCTCGGACGTGACGACGTTCGGGCTCGGACCGCCATCGAACATGTCGTGGAGACCGGTCGCGCCGCGATGGCCGACATGAGGGGGTTGCTCACGGTGTTCACGGACACGTCGCACGAGGGCACCGCCGGGCCGCTGCGGGAACCGAGTCCCGGCCTTCGAAGCCTGCTCGAGCTCGTCGAACGTACCGCAGGGCCTGAGCGGCGCGTCGCCCTCGTCGAGACCGGGGAGGCGCGCCAGGTCACGCCCGGTGCCGAGGTCACCGCCTACAGGGTGGTGCAGGAGTCCCTCACGAACACGCTGAAGCACACCGAGCCGCCGACGCAGAGCGAGGTGCGCGTGGTGTGGCGCGCCGATGTGCTCGAGGTGATCGTGAACGACGATGGCGTGTGGAAGGCAGACGTGTCCGATGCGACCGATGGGCGGCGGCATACGGGGCATGCGCGAGCGGGTGGCGCAGGTGGGCGGCCGACTCGAGAGCGCTGCGCGCGACGAGGGGCGAGGGTGGCAGACGCGGGCGACGTTCCCATTGGCACCCGCCCGACCGCCCGAGCTCTTCACGGATTCGGGAGTCGCGGAATGACCGGGCCCGCATCCCGCATCCGCGTGGCGATCGCTGATGATCAGGAGCTCATCCGTTCCGCGATCGGGGTCATGCTCGAAGCCCAGGCCGACCTCGAGGTCGTTGCCGAGGCGTCTGACGGAGGAGACCTCCTCGAGCTCGCACGCCTGCACCGCTTCGACGTGGTGCTGATGGACATTCGGATGCCGCGTCTGGACGGCATCGCGGCGACGAGACGGCTCTTGGCGGAACGTCCCGGCACGCGCGTGCTCGTCCTCACCACCTACGATCTCGACGAGTACGTCTTCGCATCGATTCGGGCAGGCGCGAGCGGATTCCTCACGAAGGACGCCTCGAGCGACGAGATCGTCGCAGCGATCAGGGCGGTGCACGCGGGTGACTCCGTCCTCGCACCGCGCGCTACGACCAGGCTCGTGGACTTCGTCGCCCGCGCCCCGGAGCCCGTGGATCCTGAGACGCTCCTCGGCCCGCTCACCGCGCGCGAGCGCGACGTGCTGATGCAGCTGGTGACCGGCGCCTCCAACGACGTGATCGCCGAACGCCTGCACCTGTCCGGCAACACGGTGAAGACGCATGTCGCGTCCGTCCTCGCCAAGCTCGGCCTGCCCGACCGCGTCCACGTCGTCATCTGGGCGTACGAACGCGGCTTGGCCGGGGCGCCGTAGCGGCCGGCGCTCAGGTCACGGGTACGTGCGTTCGAGCCGCACCGAGATCGCGTCGAGCGCCTCGTCCATCGTCGGGTAGCGGTACACCACACCCGGATGCGGACGCATCCAGAGCATCTCGTACTCGCCATCGACGTCCTGGAGGTATCCGACGATGCGCCGGAACTCGCCAGCGTCGAATCGATCGTCGCACACGCGCCAGGTCTTCGGGCTGAGCGGGTTCAGCTCAACGTGTGACCGGGTGGCCGTCTCGTGTCGGGCGAGCATCTCGCACCACTCCCCATCGAATCCGGTGCTGCAGATCGAGGCGAAGGACCGGACCGGCCGACACGTCCTGGGATGCGCGTGGTCGTCTGCGCTGTGCCGGTCGGCCCGGTCCCGTCTCTCCGGGTACTCGACCCGTGCTCTCAGTTGTACGCCGGCGTCGACGGGGGCAGTAGGCCCTTGACAGCCGAGAGTCGAGGTGCAAGCGGATGATGGTCGGGCCTGTCGGGTGGGCCCCGTGGGGCTCGAACCCACGACCCGCGGATTAAAAGTCCGCTGCTCTGCCAACTGAGCTAGAGGCCCGCGAACCCCACATTACCCGGTGGACGGCTGGGTGCCGTCCGGCTGGGACGAGTAGCCTTGCCGCAATGGCTTCCGACTTCCATCGACCCACGCGATTGCCGCCCGGTATGTTCGACGGCTTCCCCGGCGCCGACGACCCGGCGCAGTTGAGCCGCGTCGCCCACGACACCGCCGCGGCGATCCTCTCGCGGGTGCGGGCCGACCCCGACCCGGCGATCGTCGCCCGCCTCGTGAACTACACCGACGAGCACGGGATCGAGGAGATCGCCGAGCTGTGGTCGCATTCCTCGGCGAGGAGCCTGCCCGGCGCCCTCTGGCGCGTGTACCTCCTCCGCACGATGATCCGGCAGGATCCGCGCGGCGTCAGCCTCGCCTTCCAGCGCGGCACGGAGGTGTCGCCCACCATCGACCAGGTCGTCGCAGGCGCGCCGATCCCGGCCGGCCCCTCCGAGGTGCAGGAGCTCGCCGACATGATCCTGCAGGGGGTGTTCGCCGGCGACTTCGCCGGGGCGCTCGAGCGTGCCGCCGCCTTCGCCCGCGTGACGGCTGCGGGGTTCGCCAGCCTCGCCGATGACGCGGATGCTTCGGACGCGGCCCACCCTGGCCGCTCGGGCGAGCTCACGCAGCGGGCCTTGCGCCTCACGCAGCTGGCCGACGAGTTCGCGTCCTGCGCGCGACTCTGGCGGCTCGACTCGCTCGACTGAACGCGCGCCGGGATCCGATCGCCGATCCCGGGAATGAACCACCCCGGGGCCTCGTTTACACTTGACGTGCCGGGCCGCAGTAACCCCGGGCTCCAATATTCGCCGCTTCGAGCGGCCTCGCGCCGAGAGGCGTTCTGCGGCCCGGCACTCTCACACCCGCTCATTGGACGGCGGTGCACACACGCTCCCACGCCCGGCCGGATGCCACGGGTCGCACACCGGCACGTCTTCCGGCGCCGCGTAGCATCGGAGCATGGCCGACACCGTCACGCTCCTCATCGAACCCCTGCCCGCCGACGAGACGCACGCGAGGCTCGACGAGACGTTCCGCGAGGTGGACGCGACCGTGCCGGCGCTGCGCGTGGGGGAGCTGTCGACCCAGCGCGGCGACGGCATCTTCGAGACCATCGGCGTCGTGCACGGGCACGCGCAGGAGGTGCGCCCGCACCTGGAGCGCCTTCGCAACTCGGCGCGCATCTGCGAACTGCCCGAGCCCAACCTGCCGCAGTGGGAGGCGGCCATCGCCCGCGCGGTCGCGGCGCTCCCGCGCGACGGCGGAGTTCGCGCTCAAGCTCGTGCTGAGCCGGGGGGTCGAGCACGGGCCCGCGCCCACCGCATGGCTGCACGCCGTGCCGGCGGCGGACTTCACTCCGGCGCGTGAGCGAGGCATCCGCGTGGTCACCCTCGACCGGGGCTACGACCGCGGCGCCGCCGAGCGCGCGCCCTGGCTCCTGCTCGGCGCGAAGACGCTCAGCTATGCCGTCAACATGGCCGCCCTGCGCGAAGCGCACCGGCGCGGCGCCGATGACACGATCTTCGTGACGAGCGACGGGTACGTCATGGAGGGGCCGACCTCGAGCGTCATCCTCCGCCACGGCGACACCTGGTCGACGCCGGCGCCCACGGGAGCGATCCTGCACGGCACCACGCAGCAGAGCCTGTTCGAGCACCTCGAGGCATCCGGTCGTCGCACCGAGTACCGCGACATCCCCGTCGCCGATCTCGAGACGGCGGATGCCGCGTGGCTGGTGTCGAGCGTCCGGCTCGCCGCGGGGATCACCGAGCTCGACGGCCGCCAGATGCCCTTCGACCCCGACGAGACCCGCCAGCTCAACGCCTACCTGCTGCGCCCTCGCGACTGACGCCGCGCGTCACCGGCCGACGTACGCCGGCGTCTGCCGCGTGCGAGGATGCCGCGGCCGCAGCATCCGATCAACCGAAGCGGCCCGAGACGTAGTCCTCGGTCGCCTTCATCGACGGGTTCGAGAAGATCGTCGTGGTGTCGTCGTACTCGATGAGATGGCCGGGCTTGCCCGTGCCCGCGATGTTGAAGAACGCGGTCTTGTCGGAGATGCGGGAGGCCTGCTGCATGTTGTGCGTCACGATCACGATCGTGTACTTCTGCTTGAGCTCCTCGATGAGGTCCTCGATCGCCAGCGTGGAGATCGGGTCGAGGGCCGAGCACGGCTCGTCCATCAGGATGACTTCGGGCTCGACCGCGATCGCCCGCGCGATGCACAGTCGCTGCTGCTGGCCGCCGGAAAGACCCGAACCGGGCCGGTCGAGCCGGTCGATCTCCCGGCGCGTCCCGCTCGAGCAGTTCGAGCAGGCGGTCGAGAAGCAGCCCGACGACGTCAAGGTCGTCCTCGACCTCTGAGACGATCCGCCGCATGGCGGCGTGGCCCGGGGAGGAGATCGAGGAGCGGGCGGGCGACATCGCGGACGCGGCCGACCAGCTGCTGCGGCGGCAGGCCGCGTGGCGCCACCGGCGCGTCGAGACGCTGTCGATGCTGAGCCACGAGCAGGTGCGGCGCCACGTGTCGGTCGACCTCACGGTGCCGGCCGAGCTGCGCGAGCGCCTGCGACTCTCGGACGCCGACGAGTTCGCGGTCCCGCTCGCGTTCCTGGCCAAGCGGCCGCTCGTGGACTTCGACCTGCGCAACGAGGAGGGGAACCCGATCCCGCTGCTCACGGCCGAGCAGAGCACCATGATCGGCCGCGAGCTGCTCGAGCAGGCGCTCGAGGGCGACCTCGCAGCCCAGGACGCCGGCGAGGAGACGCAGCTCGCGGTCATCCCGGACGCGAGCGAGCTGATCGAGGTCGTGCTCGGCGAGGGTGACGTCACCGGCGCCGTCGAGCGGCTCGAGCGGCGGCACGGCCTGGATCCGCTCGACGACTTCCGCGACCTCGCCGCGATCCTGTCGCGAAGCTTCGTGCTGTGGGCTGTCGTGCGCGGCCTCGAGCGCCGGCGCGTGTTCAAGTTCGCCTACGACGAGCCGTTCTCGCAGCGCTTCGGGCTCGCCTACGTCTACGCCGCCCCCGGCTCCACGGAGGCTTGGAGCTACCACGTCGAGGTCGCCGTCCCGGAGGACCTCAGGGCCCGCACGACGCGTCTCTGGGACGCCGCCAGCGGCGCGGTGCTGGTCAGCGGGATCGTCGACGCCGACCGCCCCGCGCTGTACTACGTCGGCGACCCGGCGCGGCAGCCCGCCCGCCCGCAGGTGGTCGTCGACTACGGCGCCGAGCGCAGCCGCTTCCTCGGCCTGGTGGCCATCGTGGCCACCGTGATCGCGCTGCTCGTGGCGCTGCCGACGGTGTTCGCCGACCTTCTGACGCTGTCGGAGAGCGCGGGCCCGGCGATCGGCCTCTGGGGCTCGACCTCGGCCGTATTCTCCGCCCTCGTGCTCCGCACCGACGAGCATCCGCTGCTGCGGCGGCTGCTGATCCGATACCGCCTGTGCCTGGGCACCTGGCGAGCACCCTCGCCGCGCTGTTCGCCGCCGCGGCGCTCGGCTTCCGGGCGGACGACTGGATCATCGAGGTGACGTGGCGGCAGTGACCCGTTGTCTCCATCCTGACCGCCGCTATCCTTGTAGTTGCGGTTGCCCGCTCACCATCGGCCTACAGCCGCCCCGCGCCGCCATGAGGATCCCCTTCATCCACCGCAAGCCGGAAGACATCGCCAGCATCGCGAGGCGCGCGACGTACGTCGGCTCCGCCGAGGTCGCCGGCCCGCGCTTACGGCAGGACAAGACGCTCGAGGACACCCGCCGGGCGCGCGCACGCATCAACGCGCGCCGGAACGGCTCCGCGCCCAGCTGACGAAGAAGTCGAGCGCTGCCGGGTTCTGGAGCGAGTCGCGGCTGGCCGCCTTCTGCGGTTCCGTCCCCTGGAGGATGCGCTTGACCGGCAGCTCGAGCACCTTGCCCGAGAGCGTGCGCGGCACCTCCTGCACCTGGATCACCTCGTCGGGGACGTGGCGCGGCGAGCAGTCCTCTCGCACGCGCACGCGGATGCGCTTGACGAGCGCGTCATCGAGCATGGGGCTCGCGCGCAGGACCACGAACAGCGGCATCGTGCCGACGTCCACCACCAACGCGTCGACCACCTCGTCGACGGCCAGCACCGCGCGCGACGTCGGTCGACGCATCGAGCCAGAACCCGAGGCCGTAGCGGCGCTGCTCCGTTTCGGAGCGGGGCCGGACCAGCTCGCGCACCCACTCGCTCGAGACGATCCGCCCTGCGAAGAACGCGGACCAGAGCGACTTCACGTCCGCGACGGTCGAGTAGATCCCGCCGTCGCCGCTCCCGCGCACCGGAAGGGTGAGGATGTTCGTGCGCGACTCGTCGACATATCCGAGCGCGGTTCGGCCGGGCAGCTCGTCCGATCGCAGGAAGTCGGTGTCGGCCATCCCGGCGGGCTCGCAGACCCGCGCGCGCACGAGCTGGTCGAACGGCACGCCGCTCGCGCGCTCGGCAAGCAGCGCGAGCACGACGAAGCCGCTGTTGGAGTACGCGAACCGCTCGTCCGGCGCGAACTTCGTCGGGAAGCCGTCGAGCACGGCCAGATAGTCCTCCGTCGTCGCGAGCCGCTGACCGGAACCGGGAGCTCGAACGTGTCGGCATCGGTCGTGGACCTCCTCGTCGTAGTAGTCGCCGATCCCCGAGCGGTGCGCGAGCAGGTGCTCGACCGTGACGTCGTCGCGGATGAGCGACAGGTCGTCGCCGAGCAGCGACCGTGCCGTCGTCGAGAGCTCGAACGTGCCGTCCTCGATCAGGCTCACGACTGCCAGTGCGGTCAACCCCTTCGTCCCGCTCGCGAGCCCGAAGCGTGTGTCGAGCTCGTTCGGGATCCCCCAGCGCCGGTCGGCGAGGCCGTAGGCGTTCGCGACGAGGAGGTCGTCGCCGCGGTCGATCCGCGTCACCCCGGAGAAGTCCGTCTCCGCCGCCAGGGCGTCGATCTCACGTTCGAGGTCGTCCATGACGTTCAGAGCGAGCCGCCGGGTGTGGCGATCCCGCTCTCGTACGCGAAGATCACGGCCTGCACGCGGTCGCGCAGGCCGAGCTTCGCGAGCACGCGTTTGACATGCGTCTTCACCGTCGTCTCCTCGACGACGAGCGACTCGGCGATCTCGGCGTTCGACAGTCCGCGCGCGATCAGCTCGAGCACCTCCCGTTCGCGCGGCGTCAGGCGCTCGAGCGCGTCGCTTCGACCGATCTGCGGCTGCGCCGTCGCGCGGTCGATCACCTTGCGCGTGACCGAGGGCGAGAGGAGTGCGTCGCCCTCGGCCACCGTGCGGATCGCTGCAATCAGGTCTTCGGGGCGGGTTCGCTTCAACAGGAAGCCTGACGCGCCCGCCGCGAGCGCGCCGAAGAGGTAGTCGTCGTCCTCGAACGTCGTCAGCATCACGACCTTCACGTCGGGCATCGCCGAGAGCACTTCGCGCGTCGCCGCGATGCCGTCGAGGTCGGGCATGCGGATGTCCATCAGCACTACGTGCGGTCGCTGCTCGCGGACGGCTCCGACCGCGCCCCGCCCGCCGGGCACCTCGCCGACGACCTCGATCTCGTCGTCGCTCGAGAGCACCGCGCGGAGGCCGGCGCGCATGAGGTCGTCGTCGTCGACGAGCAAGACGCGGATCACGACGCGCCTCCGTCGTACGGGAGCTCGGCGCGCATCTCGAACCGGCCGACGCGGCTCGTCGACCTCGATGCGGCCGCCGAGAAGCGCGGCGCGCTCGCGCATGCCCACGATCCCATGGCCCTCGACGATCTCGCGCTCGAGGGCGGCGTTCGCAACCGACGAGCTCGAGTGCGCGATCGCCGTACGTCACCGCGAGCTCGGCGCTTCCGGAGCCGTGCCGCGCTGCGTTCGTCAGCGCCTCCTGGACGATCCGGTACGCAGCCTGGTCGACGGCGCGCGTCAGCGGCCGCGGCTCGCCGTGCACGCCCCTCTCGACGTGAAGGCCGCGTCTCGGAGTGCCGCTGCACCAGGCGGTCGAGCGCAGCGAGGCCGATCGGCGGATCGACCGCGCCGTCGCCGTCTTCGCGCAGAACACGGACCATCCGGTCGATCTCGTCCACGGTCTCGCGCGCCACGGACTCGAGGGTCTCGAGCGCGGCGCGCGCCTGCGCGGGATCCTTCTCGGCGAGCAGACGAGCGGCTCCGGACTGCACGAGGATCACGTTGAGCGCATGGCCGGCCGAGTCGTGGAGGTCGCGCGCGATCCGCGTGCGCTCCTCCGCGGCCGCGAGCCGGCGCTCGCGCTCGACGCGGGTCCGGCTCTCGCGCGTGCGCTCCTGACGCTGCCTCACGCGGTCGCCCGCGACCCAGGCGCCGCCCCAGACGAGCGCTCCGAGCAGCAGCGGGGCGAGGGGCGAGCCGCCGTGGCCGAACCAGGACGCGGCGACGTGCAGAAGGTAGACGCCGCCGACCGTCACCGCGGCGAGCCTGCGCCCCTGCGCGTTGTCGCTCGGGTACCTCCCGACGAAGAAGAGCGCGACGGTCGGCCCGAGCGGCGGCCCCGGCGGGTAGTCGAGCGCGCTGATGACGGCGCTCGCCAACCCTGAGAGCGCAAACGCCGCGACCGGATCGCGACGGCGGAGCAGCAGCGGCAGCGCGGTCGCTGCAGCGAGCGCGACGCCGAGGGCATCCAGTCCGCGCGCCGCGTGGTCGTTCCACTCGCGGCCGCCGGAGAGCATCCCCACGGTGAAGGCGAAGACCGCGAGGACGAGCAGCACGTCGACGACGCGGCGTCGAGCCATGTCTCCGAGCGTATCGGCGTTCGCAGCGCCGACCGTCGTCCGCCGAGGAGGATCTCCGTCCTCACCAGGAGGACGCTCGAGCTGCCTCCACCGGGCGACCGAGTTCCTCCGCGCGAGCGTTTCGGCCGCGTCGGCCCGCTCGTACCGTGGCTCGCGTAGTCATGACGGAAGGAGACAGAGATGCTCACCGTGCTCGCCAGCCACGCCGACGGCGGCTTCCACTGGTGGTTCCCGATCTTCCCGCTGCTCTGGACGGCGCTCATCATCGGCACGATCTATTTCTTCACCCGCGGGCGCAGGGGCCGCGGAGGGGATCGTGCCCGCGAGATCCTCGCGGAGCGCTACGCCAGCGGCGAGCTGACGGTCGAGGAGTACCGCCAGCGGCTCGCGAACCTCTAGCGGATGACGGGCGGGCCGGCCGACGCCGGCCCGCCAACCGCCGAGGGAAGAAAACAGGCGGCTCGCGCGTCTATTAATCAGACCAGGTGCGCGCCGGCCTCGCTGCGGCTCTTGGCGCGACGAACGACACGGGGAGGAACCATGGTTGCCAGCCCAGAAGCGATGCTTCCGGCCGTGCTGACGCA
>CAVXSL010000003.1:0-35541 GCA_963764435.1 uncultured Actinomycetota bacterium
GGTTCGACGTGCGCGAGCCCGAGGAGGTCAACGAGGGCGAGGGCGACTTCCTGCTCGTCGGCGAGACGATCCTCGCCGGCACCGGGTTCCGCAGCGACTCGCTGTCGCCACGAGGAGCTCGCGCGCATCTACGGGCGCGAGGTCGTCACGCTGCGGCTCGATCGACCCGAGCTTCTACCACCTCGACACCGCGGTCGCCGTGCTCGACTCCGACCGCCGGCCAGGAGCACATCGCCTACCTCCCGGCGGCGTTCGACGCGGCATCCGTCGCCGTGCTGCAGGAGCGGTTCCCCGACGCGATCATCGTCACCGAGACGGATGCCGCGGTGCTCGGCCTCAACGCGTTCAGCGACGGTCGCGACGTCGTCATCGCCTGTTCCCCGCGCCACCGACTTCGAGCGGCAGCTGCCCGAGCGCGGCTTCGCTTCCGCTCGGCCTCGACCTGTCCGAGCTGCTGCTCGGCGGCGGCAGCATCAAGTGCTGCACCCTGGAGCTGCGGCGATGACCGACGACGGTCGATCAGCCCGCCGGCGCCATCGGCGACGAGGAGGAGGACGGCGCGCACAACTACCACCCGCTGCCGGTCGTGATCGCATCTGGCGATGGCGCGTGGGTGACCGATGTCGAGGGCCGGCGCTACCTCGACTGCCTCGCCGCCTACTCGGCGCTCAACTTCGGCCACGGCAACCCGCGGCTCGTCGCGGCCGCACGTGAGCAGCTCGACCGGGTGACGCTCACGAGCCGCGCTTTCCACAACGACCGGCTCGGCCCGTTCGTCCGGGAGCTGGCCGCACTTGCCGGCAAGGAGATGGTGCTGCCGATGAACACGGGCGCCGAGGCCGTGGAGTCGGCCATCAAGATCGCCCGCGACTGGGGCTACCGGGTCAAGGGCGTGGCACCGGATGCCGCGAAGATCATCGTCATGACCGGCAACTTCCACGGCCGCACCACCACGATCGTCCGCTTCTCCGACGACCCGGACGCGCACGACGACTTCGGTCCGTACACGCCCGGATTCCGGATGGTCCCGTACGGCGACGCCGACGCCGTCGCGGCGGCCATCGACGACGACACGGTCGCGGTGCTCGTCGAGCCGATCCAGGGCGAGGCCGGCATCGTGGTGCCGCCGGCCGGGTACCTGCCCGTCGCTGCGAGGGCTCACCCGCGGAGCGGAACGTGCTGTTCATCGCCGACGAGATCCAGTCGGGCCTCGGCCGCGCCGGCCGACCTTCGCGTGCGAGCTCGAGGGCGTCGTGCCCGACCTGTACCTGCTCGGCAAGGCGCTGGGCGGCGGCATCGTGCCGGTCTCGGCGGTGGTGGGCGACGTGACGTGCTCGGCGTGCTGCCGCCCGGCCGAGCACGGCTCGACGTTCGGCGGCAACCCGCTCGCGGCGGCGATCGGGCTCGAGGTCGTGCGGATGCTCGCCGGCGGCGAGCTGCAGGAGCGGGCCCGCGCTGCTCGGCGCACAGCTGCACGACCGGCTCGCAGCGCTCGTCGGCCATGGGGTCGTCGCGGTGCGTGGCGCCGGGCTCTGGGCGGGCGTCGACATCGACCCGGCGATCGGGACCGGGCGTGAGGTGTGCGAGGCGCTCATGCAACGCGGGGTGCTCGCGAAGGACACGCACGGTTCGACGATCCGACTCGCGCCGCCGATCGTGGTGGAGCCGGCCGACCTCGACTGGGCCATCGACCAGCTCGAGGCGGTGCTGGCCGAGTTGCGCGGCGTCTGAACCCGCGCGCTCGGATCGGGTCAGTTCTCGTCGACGGTGATCGGGCCGTTCGACGTGTGCAGCTCGAGCGAGAAGCGACCGTCGGCGTCATTGGCCACGCCGATGTCGGTGCGACCGTTCGAGGTGTCGGCCGTGACCCGGTAGGTGTCGCCTTCAGGCACGGTGATGCGGATCCCGCCGTTCGAGGTGCGCGCCTCCACGTCCTGTCCTGTGTCGAGCTCGAGCTGGATCGCGCCGTTCGACGTGACGGCGCGCACGCCGTCGCCGTTCCGTCGCGCCCGTCTATGCGGCCGTTCGATGTCTCGACCTGCACGTCTCCCGCGACGTCCTCGAGCTCGATGCGTCCGTTGTTCGTCTGCACATCGACCTCGCCGACCGCCCGAAGCCTGATCGACCCGTTCGCCGTCGAGCCGTTCACGTCGACGCCGTCGGGCACCTCGATCACGTAGGCGATCGAGCAACGACGTCCGCAGCCCCCGAGCTCGAGCGTGTCGCCGTCGACCGAGTGGGTTTCGCCGATGGAGCGCTCCTGCCCGAAGTACGACACCCTGCGCTCGATCGAGGTCTCAGTGGCGCCGACGACGCCGCGCACGGTGACGCTGCCTGCCGGGTCGGCGAGTTCGATCGAGGCGATCGTGTCGTCGATGGTGGTCTCGTCGCTGAACTGCCTCGGCGGCTGGAGGAAGCCGCACCCGCCGAGTCCGCCGACGACCAGCACAATCGTGGCGGCAGCCAGCGTCGCACGCACGAACCCTTCCATGCTCCCCCTCGCGACCAGTCGGCGGCAGCGCGGTATCCGATCGCGCCGACCTTACCGCGATCGGGACGCTGCCACCACCGATGGGAGGGCCCGCGGCCACGAGGCGCGACGCGACCGGCCGCGATACGATGGGCGCCTGACCGTCGAAGCTCGACGGGGATGCTCGTTCGGGGGTGGACGATGGCGCAGACGAAGAAGGAGAAGGCCGCAGCCAAGGCGCTCGATGCCGCGAAGGACGCGGTGGCGGAGGCGAAGCGGCTGGCCGGGAAAGCCGACAAGGCTGCCCGGAAGAAGGCGTCGAAGGTCGAGGCGGAACTTGCGGCGGTGGCCGCGGATGGCCGGCCGCCCGTGGCCGAGTCGTTGGCTGCCGGCAAGGCGAAGCAGCTCGAGGAGACGAAACCCGAGCCGTCGGGGAAGCGCGAGAAGGCTGCCGCGGTCACGGTCGTCACCGCTCCGACGGCAGCCCGTGCGGCGGAGGTGGCCAACAAGGTGGCGAGGAGCTCTGCGGTGAAGGCGGCGAAGTCGCCGCAGGCCACGAGAGCGAAGTCGTCGATGGACTCGCGCGCGAAGCCGTCCGCGGCGAAGGGGTCGACGAAGGGGTCGGCGAAGGCCGGCCCCGCTGATCTCGAGACGCGCAGTCCGTTGCACAGCTGCGGCGGCTCGCACGCGAGCGGGGTGTGGCCGGCTACTCGCGGTTCACCAAGGCCCAACTGCTCGCCTCGCTCCGCAGCTGAGCCACTCGGCGCCTGCCCGTCAGCGCATCTGCGAAGCAGGAGGGTGGTGCTCCGTTGCCGTCTCGAGCAGGAGGTACCGTGACCACAGTCGCCCACGGTATCCTCGACCGCTCGAGGATGGCGCCGAGCCCGCGTACCCTCGTCGACATCCTGCGTGAGACGACGGGGACAGAGCCGGATGCGTCGGCAATCGAGGATGACCGCGGCGCCCTGAGCTATCGCGAGCTCATGGCTCAGGTAACGTCATCGCCGCTCGCCTGCACGAGGCGGGCGTGCGGCGCGGAGATCGGGTCGGCATTCGAATTCCGTCGGGATCGCGTGAGCTGTACCTCTCGATTCTGGGTGTGATCGCTGCGGGCGCCGCGTACGTGCCCGTCGACGTCGACGATCCCGAAGAGCGCGCCGCGCTCGTGTTCTCGGAAGCTCTCGTACGCGGCGTGCTCACGGCGGCGGCGCGGCGTATGACCGATGCGAGATCGGCGTGGATGCCGCGCCTCGTCGCGCGGTCTTCGATGGCGCCGCACTGCACCCGAGCACGGCGTCAGTTCCCGGCCGTGACGCCACCCGGGCTCGCCGACGACGCCTGGACCATCTTCACGTCGGGGTCGACAGGCACTACCGAAGGGCGTGGCCGTCACGCATCGGTCGGCGGCCGCATTCGTCGACGCCGAGGCCGGTCTCTTCGTCCAGGACGATCCGATCAGGACCTCGGATCGAGTGCTCGCGGGACTCTCGGTCGCCTTCGATGCGTCCTGCGAGGAAATGTGGCTGGCGTGGCGTCACGGTGCATGCCTCGTGCCGGCACCGAGAACGCTGGTCCGGAGCGGAATGGATCTCGGTCCGTGGCTAGGTCACGCCGGATCACAGTCGTTTCGACGGTGCCGACGCTCGCCTCCCTCTGGCCGGCTGAGATGCTCGAGAACGTCCGGCTGCTGATCTTCGGCGGTGAGGCCGTGCCCGCCTGAGCTCGGTGAACCGACTGGCGTCGACGGAACGCGAGGTCTGGAACACCTACGGACCGACCGAGGCTACCGTCGTCGCGAGCGCCGCCCTCCTCGACGGCATCCGGTCCGGATCGGCCTTCCGCTGGACGGCTGGGAACTCGCGGTGGTCGACGCCGACGGCCGCCCGTGGGCGACGGCGGCACGGGCGAATTGATCATCGGCGGAGTCGGCCTCGCTCGCTATCTCGACCCCGAGAAGGACGCGGAGAAGTACTCGCCCATGCCGGCCCTCGGCTGGGAGCGCGCGTACCGCAGCGGCGACCTGGTCCGATTCGATCGCGGCGGGCCTGGTCTACCAGGGACGCGCCGACGACCAGGTCAAGGTCGGCGGCCGGCGCATCGAACTCGGCGAGATCGAGTCGGCGCTCCAGGAGCTGCCAGGTGTCACCGGCGCCGCGGCGGCGGTGCGCCGCACCGAGGCCGGCAACGAGGTGCTCGTCGGCTACCTCGCGGTGACGGCGAGGACTTCGACCGCGCCGCAGCCCTCGCCAGGCTCGCGAGGAGCTGCCGGCTGCACTCGTGCCGCTCCTGGCGGTGGTCGATGAGTTGCCGGTGCGCACCTCGGGCAAGGTCGACCGCGCCGCGCTGCCGTGGCCGCTCGAGGAAGTCGAGCGGAAGAGGGTGCCTCGGCGGCATCCGCCGCGAGGCTCGCCGAGCAGTGGCAGCGGTGCTGGGCGTGCAGGTGGAGGAACCAGACGACAACTTCTTCGACCTCGGCGGCGGCTCGCTCGCGGCCGCGCAGCTCGTCAGCCGCATCCGGGACGCGCGATCCCGAGTTCACCGTTGCGGACATCTATGAATATCCGAGATTCGGCGCGATGGCGAGGAGATCGACTCGCGCGGCAGAGCATGGACGGGTGCGGAGCGGGTCGACGGCGTCGACGCACGACGTTCCGAAGGCGGTGCCGACGCCGCGCGGACGCAGTGGCTCCAGACAATCGTCGGGCGTGCACCGTTGTTCATGCTGAACGGTACTCGCTGGGTGCTGTACCTGCTCACCGCCAGCGCGATCCTGACGCGATCAGCCCTCGGCTTCGACGTTCCCTCCCTCGGTGCCGCCTGGCTCCTGTCGTCGGCCTGGTCGATGTTCGTCACGCCGTTCGGGCGCATGGCGATCGCCGTGGTCAGCGCCCGACTGTGCTCGCCGGACTCGCCCGGGCGATTACCCACGCGGTGGCGCCGTGCATCTGCGAATGTGGCTCGCGGAGCAGATCGCCCACCAGGTGGAGCGGCGGCACTGGCGGGAGCTCCGTGGATCAGCTACTACGCCCGCGCGCTCGGCGCGAAGATCGCCCCGGACGTCGACCTGCATACGCTGCCGCCGGTCACCGGATTCCTCGCGATCGGCGACCGCGCCGCGATCGAGCCGGAGGTCGACCTCGCAGGCACTGGATTGACGGTGATCTCGTGCGCATCGGCGAGATCCGCATCGGCGCGGGAGTACCGTCGGGGCACGGAGCACGCTGATGCCGGGGGCGCGCATCGGGAAGGGCGACGGTGGCGCCGGGGTCGGCGGTGTTCGGACGGGTTCCGGCCGGCCAGCACTGGGCCGGCTCACCCGCGGAGCGGGTCGGGAGTCGGGCGCAGGTGACGACCGAGGAGCGGCCCCCGCTCCACAGCCGCTGGCTGTGCGCCTACGGCGCGTCTTCGCTCGTCCTCGCGCTGGTACCGATCGTCGCATTCACCACCGGCGCCGCCGTCATCGCGGTGGCGTTCGAGGCTCGATGACCCTCGCCGAGGCCGCACTCCGGGCCCTGGCTGGCTGGTGCCAGCGACGCTCGTCGCGGGCGTCGTCCTCGGCGGCCTCGTCGTGAGCACTGTGCGGCTCCTCGCGATCGGTCTCACGAGGGCGTCATCCCGTGCGGAGCCGGATCGGATGGCAGGCCTGGTCGATCGAGCGATTGCTCGACCCCGCGCGCACCATCCTGTTCCCGCTGTACTCGAGCTTGTTCACCCCGGTGTGGCTGCGCCTGCTCGGCGCCGAGATCGGCCGGGATGTCGAGGCATCCACCGTGCTGCTCATCCCGTCGATGACCACGATCGACGACGAAGCGTTCCTCGCGGACGACACCATGGTCGCCTCGTACGAACTGCAGCGCGGCTAGATGCGGATCGGACCGTCGCGAATCGGCAAGCGCGCATTCCTCGGCAACTCGGGCATGGCGGCGCCCGGGAACCGAGGTGCCGCGCGACGCGCTCGTCGCCGTGCTCTCCGTGGCGCCCGAGAAGTCGAAGCCCGGCTCGTCGTGGCTCGGCTCACCGCCGGTGCGCCTGCGGCGTTCAGGCACACGAGGCGGACGAGAGCCGCACGTACCGACCACGGACTCGGATGCGGCGTCGCGCGCACGCTGTGGGAGTTCTGCCGGATCGTTCCGGTAATCGTCACGCTGCGGCTATCGGCGTTGGGCGTCCTCTTCGTGCTCGCCGCGCTACGTGGAGCTTGGCGAGTCGTCGCCGCTCCTGCTGAGCGGCGTGGTGATGCTCACCGCCGGCGCCGCCGCGGCGCGCGCGTCAGCACCATCGCCAAATGGGTGCTCCTCGGTCGTATCCGGTCGGGCGAGCATCCGCTCTGGTCGAATTCGTGTGGCGGAGCGAGGTTTCCGACACGTTCATCGAGATGGTCGCGGCGCCGTGGTTCGCTCTGCGGCCGCCGGCACGCCGGCGCTCGCCGTGTGGCTTCGCACCCTCGGTGCGAAGATCGGCGCCGGGGTCTGGATCGACAGCTACTGGCTCCCCGAGGCGGATCTCGTGACCCTCGGGGACGGGTCCACCGTGAATCGCGGCTGCGTCGTGCAGACCCACCTCTTCCATGATCGAATCATGAGCATGGATGAGGTGATCATCGAACCCGGCGCGACGCTCGGGCCGCACAGCGTCATCCTGCCCGCCGCCGAGATCGGCGCGAACGCGACGGTCGGGCCCGGCCTCGCTCGTGATGCGCGGAGAGACCGTCCCCGTCGCCGGTCGGTGGAGCGGCAATCCCATCGGTCCGTGGCGCGCCGTCGCGTCGGCGACTACCACGCGCAGGTGCGGTGATGGAGCCCTCGGAGATCGGCGCCGAAACCGCGGGCGACGCCTACCTGCCCCAGAGCGGCAACGGCGGGTACCGCACGATGTCGACCTCGCTCTCGCTGCGGTACCGCATCGCACGCAACCGTCTCGACGGCGTCGCCGAGCTGTTCCTCCGCGCGAACCACCGGCTCGCGCGGTTCAGCCTCGACCTCGTCGGGCTCTCGGTCTCGCACGTGCGGGTGGACGGCCGGACCGCGGACTTCCGCCAGGCGCACGGCAAGGTCCGCATCACCCCCGAACGACCGGTCGAGCCCGGCGTCGAGTTCCTCGTCGTGATCGAGTACGGTGGCGCGCCGAAGCCACGACGCACCCGGTGGGGCACGATCGGCTGGGAGGAGCTCGACGACGGCGTGCTGGTGGCGTCGCAGCCGTCGGGCGCGCCGACCTGGTTCCCGTGCAACGACCATCCCTTCGACAAGGCGAGCTACCGCATCCGCGTCGAGACGGATGCCGCCTACACCGTCGTGGCCATCGGCGAGCTCGAGGACCAGCGGGTCATCAGCGGGCAGGGCGAGTGGGTCTACGAACAGCGCGAGCCCACAGCGAGCTATCTCGTGACGCTGCAGATCGGCCGGTACGCCCAGCACTCGCTTGCGTTCGACGGGGTGGAGTGCGACGGTGCACTTCCCCCGCCCCTCGAGCACCGCGTGCGTGCCGACTTCGAGCCGTTGCCGCGCATGCTCGAGGTCTTCGAGGCATCCTTCGGGCCGTATCCGTTCGCGCGTATGCGGTGGTCGTGACGCCCGACGAGCTCGAGATCCCGCTCGAGGCGCAGGGCCTCGCCGTCTTCGGCTCGAATCACATCGACGGCCGCGGTGGCGAGGAGCGCCTCATCGCGCATGAGCTCGCCCACCAGTGGTTCGGCAACAGCGTCGGCGTGGCTCGCTGGCAGGACATCTGGCTGAACGAGGGGTTCTGCTGCTACGCGGAGTGGCTGTGGTCGGATGCCGCGGGCGACGCTTCCGCGGACCGGCTGGCCCGCGAGCATCACGCGCGCCTCTCGCGCCTGCCGGAGGACCTGCTCATCGGCGACCCGGGCCCGGCCCGCATGTTCGACGACCGGCTATACAAGCGGGGTGCGCTCACGTTGCACGCGCTGCGGCTCGAGCTCGGCGACGTCGCCTTCTTCGACGTGCTCCGCGCGTGGACGGCGACCCACCGGCACGGCACCGCGACCACGGCGGACTTCATCGACCTCGTCCACGCCCACACGGGACGGGATCTGGGCACGCTCTTCGAGAGGTGGCTGTACCACCCCGAGTTGCCGCCGCTGCCGGCGGCGCCCGGAGGGCCGCGGCCGGGTGGACCGGCGATCAGCGCGGGGCCGGGCCGACCGCGACGCTGACGAGGCATCCGGCGATCCGCCGATCGGTGATCCGGAAGGCGGCCGGGTCGTCGTCGACGTGCGCGGTGCGGCCCTGGAAGGCGACCCGGCTCGGGTCGACGCGCAACCCGCGGCCGTCGGCCTTCAGCACTGCCTCGAGGCGCACCCAGCGACGGATCGCCGTTCGCTCCGGCCCGCCGAGCACGCGCGCGAGGTCGGCCCGCCGCGCCGCGTCGTCGCCATGTGGCGCGCGCGCCGGTTCCGCGTCGACGCCGACCGCCACGCCCGCGGGCGCGAGCGCCGCGACCACGAGCCCCGCGCATGACGCGATGCTGGCGTTCGGGGGCGGCCCGGCGGCATCCGGCCAGCGCAGCACGGGGCGGCCGTGCTCGGCGCCGCAGCGCTCGCACGTCGCGGTCACCGCCACCTCCTCGGGGCGCACGCCGCCGGCCTCCGCCGCGAGGTCGCGCAGGAGCATCCGCCCGAGCAGGAAGCGGTCGCGACGACCGGCGTCGTCGGTGCCCGCGGCGCGTATCCGTTCCGCCTCGCCGAGGAGGCTCAGTGCCCGCACTCGGTCGAACGCGTGGGGATGCGCCCAGGTGAGTGTGAATGGCATGGTTCCCTTTGAAGGTCCCTGGCGGATGCGGCGCGGCATCCACCGCCCGCCCGGCCAGTCCACACCGCGGCGCGGACGCCCACAAGTGCGGGCCCAGCGCCCTCCGCCGGTGGGCGACCGATGGTCATCGCGGGTGGATACGATAGCGCGAACACGACGCCCGACGTGAGGGAGCGAATGGCCGGCACACTCGTGGTGATCCCCACGTACAACGAGCGCGAGAGCCTCGCCGACACCGTGGCCCGCGTGCGCGCCGCTGTGCCCGCGGCATCCGTGCTCGTGGTCGACGACGCCTCGCCCGACGGCACCGGCGTACTTGCCGACGAACTCGCGGCGGCGGATGCGAACGTGCACGTGCTGCACCGGGCCGGCAAGGAGGGACTCGGCGCCGCGTACCTCGAGGCGTTCGGGTGGGCGCTCGAGCGTGGCTACGACCCGATCGTGCAGCTCGACGCCGACGGCTCCCACCTGCCCGAGCAACTTCCACGGCTGCTCGAACGGCTCGAGCAGGCGGATGCCGCGGGGCGCCGCGTCGACGTCGTGATCGGCTCGCGGTGGGTGCCGGGCGGTTCGATCGAGAACTGGCCGCGCCATCGCGAACTCCTCTCGCGGTGGGGGAGCGCCTACGCGCGGTGGATCCTGCGGCTCGACACCCGGGACGCGACCGCAGGTTACCGTGCGTTCCGCGCTGACGCGCTGCGCCGCCTGCGGTTGGAGGACGTGCACACGCGCGGATACGGGTTCCAGGTCGACATGCTCTGGCATGCGCGCGATGCGGGGCTCACGATCGTCGAGGTGCCGGTCACGTTCGTGGAGCGAGTGAGGGGGCGGTCGAAGATGAGCGCGGCGATCGTGGTCGAGGCGATGGTGCGCGTCACCGCGTGGGGCCTGCAGTCGCGGTTCACCCGTCGGCATCAGCCCGCGAGCAGCGACGGCTCGGCGACGAGACGCTCCAGCGCCTGACGGCGCGCGCCCACGATCGGCGCGTCGGCCCCGAGCCTTGCCGAGGTGATCGGGGGCACGGATTCGAGCGCGCCAGCGCCGATCGTCGGGCGGTTCGAGCGGTACGCGGTGTCGATGTCGCCGGTGAGCCGCGACCAGTATCCGCCCACGACCACCACTGCGGGGTCGACCGTGGGCGCCACTACCTCCAGCGCCCGTCCGATCCACAGTGCGGCGTCGTGCCAGGACCAGCGGGCGCGGTCGTCGGCTGCGGCGATGCGCTCGACCAGCTCGTCGAGCGCCGCGCCTCGTCCGTGCGTGGCGGCGAAGACGTCGAGGCCGGCGCGCTCGAGCACGACGTCGGGCGCGGCGACGGTGGCGAGGCATCCGCGCTGTCCGCATTCGCAGCGCACGCCCTCCTGCACCACCGGAAGGTGCCCGAACGTCGCGGCGAGGCCGTGGGCGCCGCGCAGGGGCATCCCGCCCGAGATCACGGCCGCGACGACGCCCGTGTCGCCGTTGATGTAGAGCACGTCGTCGACGCCGGGAAGCTCGCCGCGTTCGGCGACTGCAGCGGCGAGGGCTGCGGGCTCGAGCGAGATGGGCAGCAGCAGCGTGGACTCGATCTCGGCGAGCGCGGAGATGCGGGCGCGGAGCTCCGCGAGCACGTCGACCGGCTCGGCGCCGAGGCGCGCATCGGTGACCACCACCGGGGGTGTGCCGGCGACGGCGCCGTCGACGAGCACGGTGACGACGGCGACCGGATGCTGCGAACGACCCGCCTGTGCGAGCGCCCTGGAGAGTGCGGTGCCGATCGCGTCGAGGAAGCGCACGGACGCCGGCGCTGCGGGTACGGTCGGGGGTTCCGGAGCCGCATCGACCTCGGGCGCGGCCTCCACCGGAACCGCGAAGCGCGCGAGCTCGTGGCCCGAGAGACTCGCCACAGTGGCCACCACCTCGTCGGGGCGGAGCAGCGCGGTGACGAGCACGTGGTCGGCGGCCGACAGCGAGAGCGGTGTCGCGCGGCCGTCGCCGGTGGGATCGTGTTCGGCCGGGCGCAGGATGCCCGCGTCGATCAGCCGGGAGGTGAGACCGGCGATGGCCCCGCGCCCGAGGCCGGTCGCCGAGGCGAGTTCGCTGCGGGTCGCCGGGCCGTGCACCACGAGGTGTTCGAGCACGAGGATGGAGTGCTCTCGGTGTACGGCCAGCGGTCCGGTCGTCGTGGGAACGGATGGCTCGCCGACGTTGGTCATGTCGCAAGCATGATGGGCGTGTCGTCGCGGGTCACGTACCCCGTTCGGGGTACGGATGCTTCAGGTCTGCCGGATGACGAGCCGCCAGGGACGCAGGGGTTTGTACCGGTGGCGGTCGAGTGGTCCGCGTAGAGCACGCTTTGGGTCTGCTCGGTCCTCGATATATGCTCGCCATCGTCCCTATCCCCATTCCCCCATCCGAGGGTCTGCACCCTCCATTCGAGGACAGAACGATGCCCCGAGTACTCGTGGTTCGCGCGCCGGGAGCGGCATCGCCGGCGCAGACCGTTGTCGGTAACCCCTGTGACGGTCGCGACGTGACCATGGGAACGGTCCGTTGAGCGCCGACGGCCCGGCGCCCCGGCATGAACAGCGGCGTCTGCGCGAGCAGCGGCGGCGTCGGTCGCGTTCCCGCTGGGCCGTGATCGCGGGGGCAGCGGCGGTGCTGATCCTCGTGGCCGGCGGAACGGCGGCGGCCGTGATGCTCAACGGGCAGGGCGGAGCAGCCGAGGCGAGCAGCACCGTCGAGACGGATGCCGCGGCAGAGCCGATCGCCTTCCCCGACGACGAGCCGGCCGCCGCGGCCGGCGCCCAGCCGTGCACCACGGTGAGGGTGCTCTCCTCGCTCGAGAACGCGGAGATGGTCTCACGACTCGTCGAGGGTTACAACGCGCAACCGCGTGACATCGACGGCAGCTGCGTGACCGTTGTCGCGACGAAGGACAAGTCGGGCCTTGCCGCGGAGGATGCGACGCACAGTTGGGCGCACCTGCCCGAAGATGAGCGCCCGACCGTGTGGATCCCCGATGCGAGTTCGTGGATCCCGTTCGTGCGCGCCACCGGCGCGGGCGCGAGCGTTCCTGCAGCGGGCACGAGCATCGGGTCTTCCAATATCGTGCTCGCCATGCCCGATGCCCTCGCGGACGC
Source organism: uncultured Actinomycetota bacterium (assembly GCA_963764435.1). Lineage (GTDB taxonomy): Bacteria > Actinomycetota > Actinomycetes > Actinomycetales > Microbacteriaceae > Agromyces. The sequence goes on from CAVXSL010000003.1 coordinate 12,363, forward strand.
CGTCGGCTGGAACGCGGAGCGCCCGACCTGGCACGAGGTGTTCGCGGCATCCGGGGATCAGGATACCTGGACCGATCTCGGCCATCCGGAGTGGGGAACGTTCAAGCTCGGCAAGACGAGTCCGCTCATCGCCAGTTCGGGCACGGCGGCCCTGCTCGCGTCCTACGGCTCGGCCGCGGGTTCGGTGAGCGACCTGACGAGCGACCAGGTCGTCGACGAGGAGGTGTCTGGACAGGTGCGGGAGTACGAGCTCGCGACGAGCCACTACATGGCGACCCCCGAGCAATTCCTCTGGCACGTGCGCCAGTCCGACGAACATGGCTCCGTGGCCGACTTCCTCTCTGCGGTGATCGTCGACGAGAAGTCGGTATGGGAATACAACCGCGGTATCACGAGCCGCGACGGCGTCACGCGCATCGAGAGCGCGCCGCCCGAGGAGACGCTCGTGCCGATCTATCCGAGCGACGGCTTCTTCGTCGCTGACAACCCTGCGCACGTGCTCACCGGCCGCTGGGTCGATGACGCCGAGCGCGCCGCTTCCGAGGATTTCGTGCGCTACGCCCGCACCAGCCAGGGCCAGCACATCGTGCGCGAGTCGGGGTACCGGGACGTGAACGGCGAACTGAGCCCGATCGTCAAGTCGGTCGGCCAACTCGCCGCCGAGGCGCAGGGCGCACTGCCCTTCCCCAGTTCGAACGCGGTCCGCGCGACGCACGCCGCGTTCCCCGAGGTGCGCAAGCGCGCACAGGCGCTGTTCCTCCTCGACGTCTCGGGGTCGATGGAGGAGACGATCGGGAGCGGCAAGGGGAAGCTGGCCGCGGCGAAGGATGCGATCACGCAGGCGCTCGATCACTTCACGGCCGGCGACAACGTCGGCCTCGCCGCATTCTCATCGGTCGACGACGGTCCGATCACGCCGGGTCTCGTGAGCCCGGTCGCCGACGTCGAAAGCAGCCGCACCGACTTCCTCAGTGCCCTCGGCGTGCTGCGCCCGATCGAGTTCACGCCGCTCTACGCCGCCGTCGACACCTTCGCGCGCGAGCGGGCCGCGGACTGGCAGGCCGACCGGATCAACGCGATCGTGCTGTTGAGCGACGGGAAGAACGAGACCTTGACGCCCACGATCACCGCAGAGCAGATGATCGCGAACCTCGGCGAGATGCACCACGACACCCCGGTGCTCATCTTCACGCTCGCCTACGGCGCCGACGCGGATGTCGCGACCCTGCAGTCGATCTCGAGCGCCACCGGCGCCCAGTTCTACGACGCGACCGACCCGACCAAGGTCGGCGACGTGCTCGGCGACCTCGTGACGAGCTTCTGAGCGGATGCCCCGTCCACTGCCGAGTGGGCGGCCCATTGCACGGCGCGCAACCCGTTGACGCGCGCCGACGTCCGTCGTAGACACGGAGGGGTGACCGCAGGGAGGGCTGCGACCGACGTTCGAGAAGGGAGCATCGCATGTCCGTGAAGCTCAACGAGCCGGGACTCCGGCAAGCACGTTCGCTGGTGCGCGACGGCAAGGTCGTGCGCGACGAGCGCGACGACTGGAGCGAAGCCGCCCCGAGCGCAGATGAGGAGAACGACTTCATCGAGAAGCACGGCTGGACCGAGTACGGCCACTGGCACCTCGGCGTCGACGACGACGAGGACCGCGAGACGAAGGGGCACTACAGCTTCCCGTACGGCGACTTCGCGCGTGTGCGACGCGGCGGTGTGATCTCGGCGGAGAGCCGTGCGGCCCAGTACGACCATTACGACATCCGGGACGCGGCGAAGAAGCTCCTCGAGCTCATCGACGAAGACCAGGGCTGAGCAGGACCTCGAGGAAAGGAGCATGTGATGACGAAGATGACGACGCGCACCGAGCGCGACGAGCGACGCGACGCCCGCCGGGCTGTCGCCGAGGCGAAGCGGGCCGGGAAGGAGACCGCGAAGTTGGCGAAGACCCTGTCGCGCGGCGCCCGCGCGAGCCTCGAGGCGCTGACGGCGTCCGCGCAGGCGGATGTCCGATTGGCGCGCCACGAGGTCGGCGCCCACCCGCGGCGCGCGAAGCGACTGGCGCGCCGGGCCGCGGCACGCCTCGCGAAGGCGTCGGTGCGGGCGACCGCGTCGGGGGATGCCGCGAGGCGGGAGCTCGCCGAGAGCGACGCGAGGAAGCGTGCGAAGACGATCAAGCGCCGTCGCGCTCAGGCCGAGCGGACGAGCAAGATGGCGAAGGCCGCCGCAATCAGTACCCTGGTGGCATCCTTCACCACCCCGTCCGATGCCGAACGGCGCAAGCGGGAGGTGACACGGTTGCGCCGCGGCCTACGACGCGCCTGATCGCACCTGCGGAGCGCTTGCACGGCGGCCGGCGTCAGAAGGCCGCAGGTGGCACGCGGGTGCAGGTATGCGCCCTGAGCGCGGTTCGGGGTGGTCGCGATGCGCTGGAGCATCCGATCGATCCGCACGGCGATCGCGGATTGGGTGGTTCTCCCGATGCCGGTTCGGACCGTCCTGCGTAGCTTCTGAGCATGGACCTCGCCGTGCTCGCCGGCGTCCTGTCGACCGGCCTCTTCGCCATGAGCTACCTGCCCATGCTGGTGAAGGCCGCGCGCACGAGGGACCTCTCGTCGTACAGCCTCGGCAACCTCGCGATCACGAATGCGGGCAATGCCGTGCACTCGGTCTACGTGTTCAGCCTCCCGCTCGGCCCGATCTGGTTCCTGCACACGTTCTACCTCATCGCGTCGGCGCTGATGCTCCTCTGGTTCTTCCGCTTCCGAGCGGCCAGGGACGGTTCGCGCAGCCTACGCTCGACGTCGATCGAGGGTGAGCCCGAGCGGCACGAACAGGTCGGCGCGAGCGGAGTGCTGCCCCGCTGACCGCGCTGCGGCTGCGAGTGCCCCGCCGTCGTGCGCGCCGAAGCGCGGCATCCAGCGACTGCCGGCGCCGTTCCGCCCTGCATGCCGGTCCACTTGCGGGCAGCACCCGGGCGGCGTTACCGTGCCGGTAACCGACGGGCGCCGCCGCGCCGCCCGGGCACGACGTGCGCTCGCCGCTGGGCGGTGCCATGACTCGTTCCGATCTGCTCGACCGCGGTCGCACGGCGTTCGACGAGCACCGCTGGGCTGCCGCGTTCGACGCGCTGGCCTCCGCAGGCGATGTCGGCGCCCTGGAGGCGGCCGACCTCGAGCGGTGCGCTACGGCGGCGCTGCTGCTCGGCCGCGCAGACGCGGGCATCGACCTCGCCACGCGGGCGCACGAAGCATACCTCGGCATCGAGGATGCCGCCGGCGCGGCCCGGTGCGCGACCTGGATCGGGCTCTACCTGGCAGGAAAGGGCGACAATGCGCTGGCCATCGGATGGCTGGCCCGAGCGCAGCGCGTCGCGGCCGTGTCGGACGCAGTGTCCGCAAAGGCGGCAGGCCTCCTGCTCGTCGCCGCAGCCCTCGACCAGCTGTACTCGGGCGACGCCGGCGCGGCGGAGCGCATGTTCGCCGAGGCGTTCACTGCCGGCCAGCGCGCGCGCGATCGCGACGCGATGACCCTGGCACAGCTCGGGCAGGGGCAGGCGCTCATCACGCTGGGGCAGTCGGCCCGCGGGCTCGCGCTCCTCGACGAGGCGATGGTGGCCGTCACAGCCGGCGAGGTCTCGCCCGTGGCATCCGGCATCGTGTACTGCGCGGTGATCGGCACCTGTCACCTCGCCTACGACGTGCGCCGCGCTCAGCAGTGGACGGTCGCACTCGACCACTGGTGCGGCGAGCGACCCGACATGGTGATGTTCACCGGCCAGTGCCAGGCGCACCGGGCCGCGCTGTACTGCCTGCACGGAGCATGGGCCGATGCGATCGCGGCGGCCCGCGTCGCCCAGGAGCGGTCGCGGATCGGCGACTGGCCGGGCACGTTCGGCGCGTGGTACCAGGAGGGCGAGGTGCATCGCCTGCGCGGCGAGTTCGACGCCGCAGAACGGGCGTTCCACCGTGCCGGCGAAACCGGCTACCCGCCGCAGCCGGGCCTGGCGCTCCTGCGGCTCGCGCAGGGTCGCGTGGCGTCCGCTCGATCGCTCATCCGCGAGGCGCTCGAGCACGGTGACCTGACTGAGCAGCGCCAGCTGCTGGTCGCGGCGGTCGAGATCGAGCTCGCGGCCGACGACGTTGCGGCGGCCCGTCGCGACGCGGATGAACTCGCCTCGTTCGAGGCCGTCGTGCCGATGATGCGGGCGTTCGCCATGCGATCGGAGGCGGCCGTGCGACTGGAAGAGGGAGACGCCGAGGGCGCGCTTCTGGGGCTGAGCGTCGCGTGGCGCATCTGGCAGGAGCTCGACATGCCGTACGAGGCGGCGCGCTGTCGGGTGCTCGCCGCCCGGGCCCGGCGCGCACTCGGCGATGAGGACGCGGCATCCATGGACCTGGATGCCGCGCGCGCGGTGTTCGTCGAACTCGGGGCGGTGCCCGACGTGCTGCGGGTCGACGAGCTCGTGCGACGGTCGCGCGGGGACGTGGCCACGCCGCTCACGCCCCGTGAGGTCGAGGTGGTGCGGCTCGTGGCCGAGGGCAAGACGAATCGCGCGATCGCCGGCGAGCTCTACCTCAGCGAGAAGACCGTGGACCGGCACCTCAGCAACGTCTTCGCGAAGCTCGGCATCGCGTCGCGCGCGGCGGCGACCGCGTACGCCTACGAGCACGCCCTGGTCGGTGTCAGGGTCGGCGATGTCGAGCGGGAGCATCCGGGCGCGTCGAACCGCTGACACTTCCTCCACTCGTTCCGCCTCGCCCCGTCGGCGCTCGGCTGATCTGGTTCTGCTCTGCCGGGCGCCCGGGGGAATGGGTGATTCTTCCGATGCCGCCCACCGACGTTCCTCCTACCGTCGTCGATATTCACCCGTCCACCGTCGGTCAGGAGGCACGAAATGAACATCCACGACAGCGAGTTCGTCGACACCGTCGTCATCGGCGGCGGACAGGCGGGACTCGCGATCGGCCACGAGCTGGCCCGGCAGGAGCGCGATTTCGTGATCCTCGACGCGGGTCTGCGGGTTGGCGACGCGTGGCGGCTGCGCTGGGACTCCCTGCGGCTGTTCACGCCCGCCCGCTTCGACGGGTTGCCGGGAATGTCGTTCCCCGCGGATCCGCTCTCCTTCCCCACCAAGGACGAGATGGCGTCGTATCTGGAGGCGTACGCCACGGCGTTCGCCCTCCCCATTCGCACCGGGGTGCGCGTCGACCGAGTGCGCCGCGAGGGTGAGCGATTCGCCGTCTCCGCCGGGAGCCGGCACTGGGCATCGAACAATGTCGTGGTGGCCACCGGCGGATGCCAGACGCCGAAGGTGCCGGCCTTCGCCCAGCCGGCTCGACGCCGGGCATCACCCAGCTGCACTCGAGCGAGTATCGCAACCCGGCCCAGCTGCCGCCGGGTCCGGTGCTCGTCGTGGGCGTCGGCAACTCCGGGGCGGAGATCGCCCGGGAGATCGCATCCACTCGTCCGACGTGGATTGCGGGAACGCCGAGCAGCGAGCTCCCCATACGCCCGAGCCGCGCGGCAGCGCGTTTCGTCTTCCCGGTCGCCCGCTTCGCCGGTCTCCACGTGCTGACGCTGGGAAACCCGATCGGTCGTGCGGCGGCCGTGAAGCTGCACGGGGCCGCCCCGCTCATCCGCACCAAGGTCGCCGACCTCGTCGCAGCAGGCGTCCGAGTCGTTCCGCGGGTCAGCGGAGTGCAGGACGGCCGGCCCGTCGTCGCCGACGGGGCCAGATGCGACGTGTCGAGCGTGATCTGGTGCACGGGCTACCGGAACGACTTCTCGTGGATCGACCTGCCCGCCTTCGACGACGACGGCGAGCCGCGCCAGTCGCGCGGCGTGGTGGAGTCGGTTCCGGGTCTCTACTTCCTCGGCCTCGAGTTCCTGTACGCCCTCGTGTCGGCGACGATTCCCGGCGTCGGGCGTGACGCCCGCTTCCTCGCGAAGCGGATGCGCTCGCTCGAGGTGGGGCGGCCGACAGCGGTGCCAACGGGAGACGGTGGACGAATGGCGCGGGTCAAGGCCGTCGCCGGGAGCGCGTCGTGATGGATCCGATCGAGCATTGCGACGGCGGGGGCGTGCTACTTCGTGACGGAATTCCGTGAGGCGGGCTTCGTCGACGTGGGCTTCGTCGAAGCGACCTTCCCGGTCGCCTTCGGCGCCGCCGTCTTCCCCGACGCCGCGGTCGCCGCGGTCGCCGCGGTCGCCGCGGTCGCACGCGGCGTGCGCACGGCACGCGGCTTCGCCGACGCGGCCGCCTCCGCGGCATCCGCCACCGGCCGAGCGACCGGCTGGAGCCGGGCGAGCTGCGTCACGTGCTGCGGGCCGAGCTCGTCGAGGGTTGCGACCTCGAGGAGCTTCATGGTGCGCACGATCTCGGTGCGAAGGATCTCGATGGTCCGGTCGACGCCGCGCCGTCCGCCGGCCATGAGGCCGTAGAGGTAGGCACGGCCCACGAGCGTGAACCGTGCGCCGAGCGCGATCGACGCGACGATGTCGGCGCCCGACATGATGCCGGTGTCGAGGTGCACCTCGAGGTCTCCACCCACTTCGCGAACGACATGCGGCAGCAGGTGGAACGGAATCGGGGCACGGTCGAGCTGCCGGCCGCCGTGGTTCGAGAGCACGATGCCGTCGACCCCGCGGTCCGCGAGGAGCTTGGCGTCGTCGACGGTCTGCACGCCCTTCACCATGATCTTGCCGGGCCACAGCTCTCGGATGACCTCGAGGTCCTCGAACGAGATCGTCGGATCCATGGCCGAGTCGAGCAGCTCGCCCACCGTGCCGCCCGTCGACGAGAGCGAGGCGAACTCGAGCTTCGGGGTGGTGAGGAAGTCGATCCACCAAGCCGGCCGGGGGATCGCGTCGATGACCGTGCCGAGCGTGAGCTGGGGAGGGATCGAGAAGCCATTGCGCTTGTCGCGCAGCCGTGCGCCCGCCACCGGCGTGTCGACCGTGAAGAAGAGCGTGTCGAACCCAGCGGATGCCGCGCGGCGAGCCAGCTCGTACGAGATCTCGCGCTTGCGCATGATGTAGAGCTGGAACCAGTTGCGGCCGTTCGGATTGGCCGCCTTCACGCCCTCGATCGATGTGGTGCCGAGCGTCGACAGGGTGAACGGGATGCCCGCCGCGCCGGCCGCCCCGGCGCCGGCTACCTCGCCCTCGGTCTGCATCATGCGAGTGAAGCCGGTCGGTGCGATGCCGAACGGCAGGGCCGTCGGCCCGCCCAGCACCTCGCGGCTCGTGTCGACCACCGGCACGTTGCGCAGGATCGACGGGTGGAACTCGACGTCCTCGAAAGCCTGTCGGGCGCGGGCGATCGAGAGCTCGCCCTCGGCGGCACCCTCCGTGTAGTCGAATGGCGCCCTCGGCGTGCGGCGCTTCGCGATCGCACGCAGGTCGGCGATCGTCAGCGCCTTCTCGAGCCGGCGCTCGGTGGGGTCGAGCGTCGGCTTCTTGAAGCGCATGAGCTCGGCGAGCTCCTTGGGGTTCGGGAACTGGCGCTGGACCATCGTGCTGGTGCTCGCTCTTCGTGCGGATGTCGTGGCGTTGACCCTGCGTCGCGGCATGTGTCGCGAGTCGTCGAACTTGGCGGTGTTCAGGCCTCCGAGGTCGCCAACTTCGACGGCTCGGCGAAGGTCTCGGCGTAGTAGCCCGAGATGTGGTCGTGGATGCGGGTGCGCGCGGTCGCGGCATCCGCTGCCTTGATGGCGGCGACGACCCCGCGGTGCTCGCGGCGCAGGCGGTCGGAGGTCGCGTGCCAGTCGGCGATCATGGCGAGTCCCGCGCGGGCGTACCCCTCGATGCCGCTGCGCAGGCCCGCCATGGTTGCGGTGATCACCTGGTTGCCGGATGCCTCGGCGAGGGCGAGGTGGAAGGCCGCATCGAGCGCGAGGAACTCCTCGGGGGTGAGGTCGCGGGCGTCCATCGCGTCAAGCAGGGCGTCGGCGTCGGCCAGGTCGGGTGCGGACGCCCGGCCGGATGCCTCGGCAAGGTCTCCCACGACGGACGCCTCGAGGATGAGGCGCGTGCGCACGATGTCCGCGACGGGGAAGCCGCGTGCCGCGACCTGAAGCCGCATGAGTGCGCTCATGCCGCCCCCCGGCGTGGAGATGATGATGGCGCCGGCGTTGGGGCCCGACCCCGTCTGCGTGCGGACGAGTCCGAGCACCTCGAGCACCCGCAGCGCCTCGCGCACGCTCGAGCGGCCCACGCCGAGCTGGGCCGACAGTGCGCGCTCGCCGGGGAGCCGGTCGCCCGGTGCCAGGTCGCCGCTCAGCAGCCGCGACTCGACGTGCTCGAGCACGGCTTGCCAAGCCCGCGGCGCGTCCGCAACAGCCGTGCGGAGGATCGCGGAGGTCGTGGCGGTGGGAAGCTCGGATGCCGCGGCGCCAGCCGCCATAGCCGCGCTCCTTCCTGCATCGATGTGGTCTGACCACGGTACCACGAGTGGTCAGACCACACCGTCCATGATCGGCGGAGCGGCCAGGCAATGACCGGCGAATGACTACGGCACGACGATGGCGCGGCCCCGGAGCGTCCCGTCGTGCAGCCGTCGGTACGCCTCGGGTGCTTCGTCCAGCGAGAACACCTCGGTCTCCACCCGTACGAGCCCCGCCCGGGCGAGGTCGAAGACCTCGAACATCTCCGAACGCGAACCCCAGTACGGCCCCCGCACGGTCGAGTCGTACGGGCCGGCAAGCATCCCGCTCGGGAGCACGCCCGCGCCGACTCCGACGAGCACCTGATCGCCCTCGACGGCGATCATCGCGTGGCCGGCGTCGAGCGTCGGCTGGATGGCCACGAAATCGAACACGGCCGTGGCACCCTTGCCACCGGTCAGGTCCATCACCCGCTCCGCGGATTCGGCGTCGGACGGGAACACGTGGTGCGCGCCAACCTCCGTCGCGAGCTTCAACTTGTCGACGTTCACGTCGAGGGCGATCACGGTCGCAGCCGTGATCGCGCGCAGGATCTGGATTGCGACGTGACCGAGCCCGCCCGCGCCGATGACCACGGCGGTCGAGCCGGGCACGAGTTTCGGCAAGCGACTGCTTGATCGCGTGATACGGAGTGAGCCCGGCATCCGTCAACGCCACGTTGGCGACAGGATCGAGGTCGCCGACAGGGAGGAGCAGCCGCGCATTCGACACGATCATGTACTCGGCCATCGAGCCCGGCGCGCCGAGCCCGGGCGGGAAGATGCCGAGTTCCGCCGCCCGTTCGCAGTAGTTCTCCTCGCCCTGTGCGCAGTGGTAGCAGCGTCCGCAGCCCTGCGGCCCGTATACGGCGACCGATTCGCCGACGTTGAGATCGGTGACCCCCGCGCCGAGCTTGTCGACGACGCCGATGCCCTCGTGCCCAAGGGTGAGCGGGAGGCTGCCGTAGATGAATTGCTTCTCGTCAGTCCCATGATGAAGATGTCGGAATGGCAGGCGCCCGCCGCCGTGACCTTGAGCCGTACCTGCCCCGGCCCGGGCTCCGGCTTCTCGATCTCGACCAGCTCGGGCTCGGCGCCGATCTCGCGATACTGCAGTGCCTTCATGTCCTCGTCCCCGTTCGTCACCGGTGTCAGGTCACGGTGACTCCAGCCTTCAACGGCCTCGAAGCGGATGCAACGACGAAGGTCCCGCAGGCGGCGCTCGGGCGCAGCGGCGCCGCCGCGTCAGCCCTTCTTCGGCCGGATCCGGATGCGGTTCCCACCGGTCTCGTCGAGCTCGACCACGCCGCCGCGCGACTTCACGAAGTCGGTGAACGAGCCGAACCCGAGCCTCCGCTCCTGGAAGCTCGGGTCCATCCGCAGCATCTGGTTCTTCACCGCGCCGCTGGCCTGCCACTCCTGGTCGTTCTTCGCACGGAGGAGTTCCATCGCCTTGAGGAGCAGGCGACCGGGGTTCCGGGCTCCGGCGGCGGCGGCGGGTTCTGCGGTTGCGGTCGCGGCATCCGTGGCCTCGCTTCGACGTGGTGCACGTTCGGGGTCGCGGCCGCTCTTCGCCGCGCGGGTGCCCCTTGCGGCATCCGTCTTCGCAGTCTTCGAGGCTCGCGTAGTGGCTCGGGTCTTCGGCGCCTCGGACACCTGTGCCGCCGCCTCCTGTGCCTCGGCTGGTGCGGATGCCGCCACCGGCTCGCCTGCGCCCTCCTCGTCCTCCTCGACCGCGGCATCCGTCGACAGGAGGGCGTCGTAGTCGGCGAACTCGTCGCAGGCGGCGGTGAGCGCGCGGCTGGTGCCGCCGGCGACGCCGATGCCCACGACGTAGCGACCGAGCCGCTTGCACTTCTGCGCCAGCGCCACGTAGTCGGAGTCGCCCGCGACGATCACGATGTGCGACAGCCCGTCGATGCGGAACATGTCCTCGACGGCGTCGACCGCGAGGCGGATGTCTGCGCCGTTCTTCATCGACCTGGCGAGCGGGAAGAGCTGCACCAGGTCGACCGCGCGGTCGATGAGCTGGCCGTGGTAGCTCGCGTTCACCGGCGTCGACCAGTCGGCGTAGGCGCGCGCGATGGCGATGGTGCCGAAGGTGGCGGCGAAGTCGAGCACCGCGTCGACATCCACGTTCGCCGTCATGAGGCGCTTGCCGGTCTCGGAAGTCGGCGTGACCGTCTTGCGCGCCGTGTCGCGGCGATACGCGCCCTCGCCGTGCAGCTGGTCGTAGCGCGAGATGACGATGTTGTCGAAGTCGAAGTAGAGGGCCACGCGGGGTTCTGCCGAGGTTGGCATGACGACCTTCCGTCGTTGGGCGTTGTTCCCGATGCTATCCCCGACGGCGGATCGAGGCTGGTTCGGCGTGGGCTCACTCCTTCGGCCGGTGCGTGACCGCCGCCGTGTACTCGCCCTCGTTGCCGTTGAGGCTGTCGTCGTTGACCCCGAGCGAGAGCCGGCCGCCGACCGGGCACACGTAGGTGGTGGCGTAACCGACGTAGAAGGGTTCGTCGACCGTGTCGAGGGCGCCGAGCATCGCTGCGGTGTACTGCCCGCTCGCGACTCGCGATTCTGAGGACGTCCCCGACACCAGGCCCTCCGGTGACGAGAACGAGTTCTCGCTGTCGAACCAGGCGTTTCCGCTGGCCCTGATGTTGATGGTGTCGCCGGCGGCGCACGAGACGCCGGTGTCGGTCCATGGCTGGTCGACCGGCACCGTCACCTCCTTCATCACCGGCTGTCCGCCGTTGCCGCCGTTGCCAGCTCCCGGGCGAGCCGCCGTCGGGGCGCAGCAGCAGCGCCGCGGCAACGCCACCTCCGATCGCGACGATCCCGATCGCCGCCGCGACGAGCCACGCCGTCCGGCGGGCCGGCCGCCGGGGTTCGACCGCGCCCTCCGGCATCGGCGCGATGTCGAAAAGGTGCGTGTCCTCACCGCGGAGGTACAGCACGGGAGTGATCCACTCGAGCGTTCCGCGACTGAGGCCGAGGATGCCGATGCGCCCACTGCGCACCGCCTCGTCGATGCCGCGCCCGTGCGCGAGCGCCTTGTAGAACCCACGTGAGAATGCGACGGCGGCGTCATCGCTGATCGAGTACTGCATGGCTGCGACGGCGTGGATGCCGCTGTGCGCGAGCGCAGCGGCCGTGCCCGAGAAGAGATCCATGGTGCCGGATGCCCCGGATTGGCACGAGTTCAGCACGACAAGTCGAGGCGTCGGCTCCGCCTCGTCGAGCAGATCGGCGAGTCTCGACGCCGTCACGTGATCGGCACGACCGTTGCGGCCGACGAATGCGAGCACGCCCTCGTCGGTTTCGGTGTCGTACCCGCCATGGCCGATGTAATGCAGCACGTGCCACTCCTGCTCGAGGAGCTTGTCATGCACGCCCGCCCAGGTCACCTCGTCGAGCCAGTGCAGTTCCACACGCTTCGCATCGATGTGCGGACGGAGCGCCTCCTCCAGCCGAGCGCGCTCGGCCTCGACGTCGAGGGCGGGCAGGCCGGCCGGCGACGAGATCATTCCCAGGACCTTGAGGGGCGGGGTGATCGAGAGCGCGGCTGGCGAGTACGGTGCAGGGACGTGACGGACGAGCGGCTCCTTGAGGCAGAGGTAGGCCTGCGTCTCGGAGTCGAACAGCGCTTCCCACGGCAGCGCTGCCAGGCCCGGGGCATCCAGCCGCAACGCAATCTGAACGCCCTTGCCGCGTTCGGCGGCGACCGCCGCGCTCGTACGGTAGGCCGTGCGGATGTCGCCTGCGAACGTCGCGTCGAACAGCTGGACCCCCACGCCCTGCACGGCGACCTCGGTGTCGGACAGTATCCGGCGCGTGGAGACGGACGACGACAGGATGCTGGCTTCGACGAATGTCCTGCGGGCGACGAGGCCGTCGACGTCGAGCGTGATCGTCTCGACGGGTTCACCACCGCCGACGGACCGCAGGACCTGCACGACGTAGATGCCAGGCTCGGATCCCGGCCGGATCTCCAATTCGATCGCCGTGTCCATCGATCTCTCACTTCGGGCGGGAGAACCACCGCATCGTCACGCGGAAGTTCGCGGTGGTGCTCGCGGCCGCGATGTAGGCGCCGACCTCGAGGCTCACCTGGATGCCGAACTCGACCTCGAGCTCGTCGGGGCCGTCCTCCTGCTCACGTACCTGTCGTAGGAGGGCGTTCACCGCGGGCCGGGCATGTGCCAGCACGTCGTCGAGGCTCTGCTGCGTGCGCTCGACGATCCGGCCGCTCGGGATGCCGCGTGTCGTGAGTCCCTGCGGTGGCATGCCCGCCAGCCCGTCATCCGTGACCTGGATGGCGACCTCGTCGCCGTCCGCTGTCGTGAAGATCGCGAGTCGTTGCATGATGGCACCGCTGTTCTGTCTACTCGTCCAGGGTCTTGGTGATCAGGGCCTGGAACCCGTCGATGTTGCTCCCGAGGTCCTGCTCGTTGATACCGAGGTAGAGCTGACCGGCCAACTCGCACGTGTACCTGTGGTGATTGCCAACGCTGAACTTGTGGTCGTTGTGGTCCCGGAAACTGGCAACCACCGACGCGGTGTTCGCGTCGCCGTAGCCCTCGATGCGCCGCTCGGGAAGTTCCCCGCTGGTCAGGCCGTCGGGTCCCACGCGGGTCCTGCTCGCGGCATGCCATGCCTCACCGCGCATCTCGATGTCGAGGGTGTCGCCGGCCTCGCACTACATCCCGGTCGGCGTCCAGGCCACGTTCATCGGTATGGGGACGGCTTCGGGCTCCTCGATCTCGTCACCGCCGGCATCGGTCGGTTGGACGACCCCGTTGTCCGGTCCGGGCGGTCCGTTTGCGTCGCCTCCGGGGCCGATGCTCGGGCGGAACGTGAGAATCGCGGCGGCGGCAGCGCCAATCCGCCTCGAAGAGCTGCCGGCCCACGTTGTGAAGCGCGGCTTCGGTGTCCGACATCACGCGTCGTGCCGACACCGACGATGCCAGCACGCTGGCCTCGAGGTGGGGCCGCTGGTCCAGGAGGTCGTCGAGGTCCAGCGTGATCGTCTCAGACGGTGGCACCACCGCCGACCGACCGCAGGACGCGCACCACGTAGGAGCCCGGGTCGGGCCCGGGCCCGATCTCCAACTCCATCACCGTGTCCACGTCCGAACACTGACACCCAAAACCACTTCCGGCAAGAGGGGTTACCCTGCACTCTCCTCACCTTCGAGGGTCGGGGTCGGTGCTGAGCTACCCCCATCTCAGGCCGCTGCGGCAACCGCGTTGAGCAGTTGATCGTTGTCCACGCCGAAACGACCGACACCGCCGCCGAGGTTCGTCAGCAGCGCGAAGCAGACGCCGCGCGACGGCGTGATCCAGAACTCGCAGCCAGCCCAGCCGCCGTGCCCGAACGTGTCCCGGGCGAGCAGCCCGTGAGCGGAGTTCCGGAGGTTCCAGGAGAAGCCCCAGTCCTGGCCTCGGCTCTCGGGGTACGGCTCGAGCTTCGGCAGGCCGGCGGTGAGCGGGCGCAGCATCGCGTCGTACGCGACAGGGGACACGAGGGCACCGCCGCCTGCGAGCAGCGCGCTGCCCACCGCGAGCAGGTCTGCGGCGCGGCCGAGCAACCCGGCACCCGGATGCCGAAGCGCCGCGAACTGGGCATAGTCGAGGCCCTGCTCGGCGGCATCCACGACCTCGCGCTGGGCCGCCGCGGCGTCGAGGGTGAACCCATTGACGCCGACGCTCTCGCCGACCCCGGCGGCCGCCCGTTCCCACGATTCGCGGGTGGCATGCTCGATCAGCGCCGCGACGCCCTCGAATGCGATCGTCGAGTACCGCGACACGGTGCCCGCCGCGAAGTCTCTCCCGGGGGCGAGCAGCGACGTGCGCAGGCCTGCCGGCGTGTCGAGCGGCGGTTCGGTGATGCCCGCCGTGTGGCTCACGAGGTGGCGTAACCGCACGACGTCGTCGCGCCCGGCGCCGAACTCGGGCACCGCGTCGGCCAGCGGCGTCTCGGGCGTGAGCCGTCCCTGCTCGACTAGCCGCATCGCCGCGAGTCCGACGATCGGCTTGGTCACCGAGAAGAGCGGATAGTGGTCGTCGACGGATGCCCCGCCGAACGCGTCGAGCGCGACGATACCCTCGGCAGTGGCGACTCCGAGCACGGCGGTCGGCAGCGGGCCGTCGTCGACGTTCCGGCGGGCCCAGTCGAAGGCGTGGTCGAAGCGTGGCATCGGGGTCCTTTCGTGGGGCTCGGTCAGGTGCGCAGCACGACGTTGAGGGGCTCCTCGCCGCGCAGCATCCGCTCGATCTGCTCGCGCACGAGTCGTGCCATGCGGGGCATCATCGCGGTCGTGGCGCCGCCGACGTGCGGTGAGATGAGCACGTTCGGCAGGGCGAACAGCGGATGCCGTCGGGGAAGCGGCTCGGGGTCCGTGACGTCGAGCGCGAAGCGCAGCCGCCCGGTGGTCGCCTCGGCGAGGATCGCGTCGGTGTCGGCCACCTTGCCGCGAGCGATGTTCACCACCAGGGCGTCGTCGGGCAGTGACGAAAGGAAGGCGTCATCGACGAGACCGGTAGTGGCGTCGGTGAGCGGCACGCCGACGATGACGATCTCGGCGTCGGGGAGGAGCGCGGGCAACTCGTCGATGCCATGGATGCGTCCTGACTCATCATCGCGTGCGTGGCGCGCGACCCGGGTGAGCGACACCTCGAACGGCGCGAGGCGCGCCTCGATCGCGCGGCCGACGCCGCCGTATCCGAGCAGGAGCACGCGACGGTCGGCGAGGCTCTCGTGGACGGCCGGCGCCCAGCGGCCCTGCTCCGCTGCACGCACGAAGTCGGGGATGCCGCGCTGTGCGGCGAGTACGAGTGCGAGCGCGAGCTCGGCGGTCGAGGTCTCGTGCACGCTCGCGGCATTTGCGAAGACGAGGCCGGGCGGAAGGACGGCGGCGACGTCGTCGTAGCCGATCGACTGCGACTGCACGAGTCGCGTCGTGACGCCGGCGAGCGCGCCGAGCCGTGCGGCCGTTTCCATGTAGGGCGGCACCACGAGATCGATCTGCTCGGCCGGCGCCGGGGAATCCATGTTCCACAGCACGATCTCGACGCCGTCGGGTGGCGTGCCGATCGCGTCGCGGAGCGTGCGGCCGGGCAGCGACACGAGCAGGCGGGTCGTCATGCGTTGATCCTCCCAGATGGGATGCCGCGGGCTCGGCCTGAGCGAGCGCCCCCTTTTGCGTGCGCTTCCCGATCGTATCCCTGCGCCGTCCCAACCTCGGCTGGTACCCTCCGCGCATGGAACGAGATCCGGGATCCTCCGACCGCAGCGAACCGCGCCCGCCACCGGGCGGACCGGCGCTTCCCGCCCGCCCGCCCAGCGTGCGGGAGCAGCTGGCGAAGCGGCCCGCCGAGGAAGTGGCGGAGGCGCTCAAGGAGCGGGTCTACGCGTCGTTCACCGGCCTCGCGATCGTGCTCGTGCAGCTGGGGGACGTCGAGCACCTTTCTCCCGAGCGGGCAACGCTCGACCTGGCCATCGTCATCGTGGGTATCACCGCCGCGGGCTTCGCCGCATCCGTCGTCGCCTACCTCGCCGTCCATGCTGCCTTTCCCGATGGAAAAAGATTGCGCACGATGCTGCGTGTCGCGGGCGAGGCGCTCGCTTCCGCGTCGCTTCCGCTGATCCTGCTGGTGCTGGCCTGGCTCGGCGTCTTCGAACTGCGGGCCGCGCTGTGGGCGTCGACCGTCGTGTACCTCCTGACGCTCGCTTTGATCGGCTACCTCGCGGTGCGACGCACGCGCGTCGAGTGGTGGAAGCAGGCGATCGCGCTGGCCATCCTGCTCGGCCTCGGCCTTGCCGTCGTGGGGATCCAGCAGCTCGCACACGCCGAGTGATCTCATCCCGCGCCCGGAAGGTATCGCCGCGGCGCAAACGCGGCCGCCACGATCGCTCGTAGCGACTCGAGATCGCCGCGCGCGAAGCCCTGCGCCCGCGCCTGCACGAGCACGTTGCCGATCGCGGTCGCCTCGACGGGTCCGGCGAGCACCGGCAGCCCGGCTCGGTCGGCGGTGCGCTGGCAGAGCAGCGCGTTGAGCGCACCGCCGCCGACGATGTGGATCGACTCGACGTCGACGCCGGACAGGATCGATGCCGTGCGCACGGCGGCGGCGAATGCCTCGGCGAGGCTCTCGATGATCGACCTCGTGAACTCGGCACGACTGTCCGGCGCGGCGACGCCGCGCTCGGCGCACCAGTCGGTGATGCGCCCGGGCAGGTCGCCCGGTGCGAGGAATCGCGGATCGTCCACGTCGAACACGGCGACGGGCGAGGTGACGGATTCCGCTGCCGCGAGCAGCCACGACAGGTCGACGCGCTCGCCGTCGCGTTCCCACCAGCGCACCGACTCCGACAGCAGCCACAGGCCCATGACGTTGTGCAGGAAGCGGACACGCCCGTCGACACCGCGCTCGTTGGTGAAGTCGGCTTCGCGCGCGGCATCCGTCGTCACCGGATGCTCCAGCTCGACGCCGACGAGTCCCCACGTGCCGCACGAGATGTAGGCGGCCGATTCGGCCCGCATCGGCACGGCGACCACGGCGGAGGCGGTGTCGTGCGATCCGACCGCGACGACCTCGATGCCTTCCGGGGCGCCGAGCTCGGCCACGACGGCGGGGCGGAGGCCGCCGATCGGCTCGCCTGGGCTGATCAGTGGGGCGAAGACGGATGCCGGGAGCCCGAGCTGCTCGATGAGCTCGTCGTCCCATTCGCCGGACTGCACGCCGAGGAGCCCGGTCGTCGACGCGTTCGTGCGCTCCGAGAGCCTTGCGCCCGTGAGCTGGAACCCCACGAGATCGGGCACGAGCAGGAGGGTGTCGGCGAGGTCGAGGCATCCGGTCGGGTCGGCCAGTTCGGCGGCGAGCTGATAGAGCGTGTTGAACGGCAGGAACTGCAGGCCGTTGCGGCGGTAGAGCTGGTCGAACGGCATGATCGTGTGCACCGCCTCGACGCCACGCCGGTTGCGCTCGTCGCGGTAGTGGAACGGTTCGGCGAGCATGCGATCGCCGCGCAGGAGCGCGTAATCGACGGCCCACGAGTCCACGCCGATCGACACGACGCCGGGCTCGCGGCGGAACGCGTCCGCGAGACCGCGAGTGACGTCGCGGTAGAGGCCGGTGAGGTCCCAGTGCAGACCGGAGGCGAGCCGCACCGGACCGTTCGGGAACCGGGCCACGTGGTCGAGCTCGAGCGTGCCCGCGCGACCGTCGACGCGCCCGAGGATGACCCGCCCGCTCGTCGCCCCGAGGTCGACCGCCGCGACGACGCCGCCGGTCATCGCGTGACCCCGTGGGTTGAGGAGCCGCGCAGCGGCGTCTCGAAACCCACTCGCCCGTTCATCGGGTACTCGAGACGTGTCGCGCTGCGCGCGTCGCTCCTCAACCCGCGGATCTGCGCTCATCGCAGGAACGCCGCCGCGACGCCCGCGTCGACCGGGATGTGCAGCCCGGTCGTGTGGCTGAGCTCGGGCCCGGTGAGCACGATCACCGCGTTCGCGACGTTCTCGGGGAGCACCTCGCGCTTCAGGATCGTGCGCTGGGCGTAGAACCTGCCGAGTTCCTCCTCGGGGATACCGTATGTCTTCGCGCGGTTCGCGCCCCAGCCGCTCGCGAAGATTCCCGAGCCGCGGACGACGCCGTCGGGGTTGATGCCGTTCACCTTGATGCCGTACTCGCCGAGCTCGACCGCCAGCAGCCGCACCTGGTGTGCCTGGTCGGCCTTCGTCGCCGAGTAGGCGATGTTGTTCGGTCCGGCGAAGAGGGAGTTCTTCGAGGCGATGTACACGATGTCGCCGCCCAGGCCCTGCTCGATGAGCACCTTCGCCGCGGCCTTGGACACGAGGAACGAACCCTTCGCCATGACGTCGTGCTGGAGGTCCCAGTCCGCCTCGGTGGTCTCGAGCAGCGGCTTCGACAGCGACAGGCCCGCGTTGTTCACCACGAGGTCGAGGCCGCCGAAGGCGAGCACCGCGTCGTCGATCGCGCGTTGCACCGCCGCGGCATCCGTGACGTTCGCCTGCACGCCGATCGCGACATCCGCGCTGTTCGGCGACCCTGCCCCGATCTCGGATGCCGCGGCCTGCGCCTTCTCGAGGTCGAGGTCGGCGATGACGACGCAGGCACCCTCGGCGGCGAGCCGGGTCGCGATGGCCTTGCCGATGCCGGATGCCGCTCCGGTGACGAGCGCGACGCGGGTCGCGTGCGGCTTGGGCTTCGGCATGCGTTGGAGCTTCGCCTCCTCGAGCGCCCAGTACTCGATGCGGAACTTCTCGGCGTCGGAGATGGGGGAGTACGTCGAGAGCGCCTCGGCGCCGCGCATCACGTTGATCGCGTTGATGTAGAACTCGCCCGCGACGCGCGCGGTCTGCATGTTCGCGCCGTACGAGAACATGCCGACGCCGGGCACCAGCACGATGAGGGGGTCGGCGCCGCGGATGGCGGGCCAACTGCCGGTTGAGCCTGTCGAAACCGCGTGGGCGTCGTAGTACGCCTGGTAGTCGGCACGGTAGGCCTCGTGCAGCGCCTTCAGGCGGGCGATCGACTCGTCGACGGATGCCGCGGCCGGCAGGTCGAGCACCATCGGCTTCACCTTGGTGCGCAGGAAGTGGTCGGGGCAGCTCGTGCCGAGGGCCGCGAGGCGGGGGTGCTCGGTGCGCGCGAGGAAGTCGAGCACCTCGGGGGCATCCGTGAAGTGGCCGACCATCGGCTTGTCGTGGCTCGCGAGGCCGCGGATCGTCGGGGCGAGCGCGGCGGCCTTCGCTCTGCGCTCGGCGGCGGGCAGTGCCTCGTAACCGGCCAGGACGGAACCGAACGGATCGGCCCTTCCGTGCTCGGAGATGTATGCGGCCGCGGTGTGGATGATCCAGAGCGAGTTGCGCTCGGACTCCTCGGAGGTTTCGCCCCACGCGGTGATGCCGTGCCCGCCGAGGATGCAACCGACGGCCTGCGGGTTCTGTCGCTTGATCTCGGCGATGTCGAGTCCGAGCTGGAAACCGGGGCGGCGCCACGGCACCCACACGACCCGGTTACCGAAGATCCTCTCGGTCAGGGCCTCGCCGTCGGCGGCCGTGGCGATGGCGATGCCCGAGTCGGGGTGCAGGTGGTCGACGTGGGCGGCATCGACGAGGGCGTGCATGGCCGTGTCGATCGACGGCGCCGCGCCGCCCTTGCCGAAGAGCGTGTAATCGAACGCGGCGACCATCTCGTCCTCGCGTTCGACGCCGGGGTAGACGTCGACGAGCGCGCGCAGCCGGTCGAGGCGGAGCACCGCGAGGCCATGCTCGGTGAGGGTGCCGAGGTCTCCGCCCGAGCCCTTCACCCAGAGCAGTTCGACCGGCTCGCCCGTGACCGGATCGGCCTCGGTGCCCTTCGCCGACGTGTTCCCGCCGGCGTAGTTGGTGTTCTTGGGATCGGCGCCGAGGCGGTTCGACCGCGCGATGAGCTCGGCAGCTGCCTGGTTCGTCATGGGGTGATTCCTTCGGTGATGGAAGTGGGCTGGGCGGTCTGGAGGATGTCCGCGCAGGGGAGTCAGCGGGTCGAGGAGCGCTCTCTGCGGGTCGAGGAGCCCGCGCAGCGCGCCGAGGAGCGCTCCCTGCGGGTCGAGGAGCCCGCGCAGGGGGCGCCTCGAGACTCCCGATCCACCGCACCACCCGCTCGATCGAGTCGGATGCCGCACGCTCGTGCGGGCCGGTTGAGATGCCCGTGCTCGGTGCCCGGCTCCGTAACCAGCTCGAGCGGCACACCGGCTTCGACGAGCGTCGCCGCGAACACCTCACCCGAGACGCGCAGCTCGTCGGCCTCGCCATTGATCATGAGCACCGGCGGGAAACCGGCAAGGTCGGATGCCGCGGCGCAGCCCGGCACGGCGGGCAGCGGGGCGTCGTCGACGGGGCCGCCGAGGTAACCCTCGTACATGGCGCGAACGCCGTCGGGGCGGAAGCGGTCGGCGTCGGGGTTCGCGTCGAGGAGCGCCCGCAGCGCGGCATCCGGGGCCGGCTGCACGGGGAGCAGCGTCGGATACGCGAGGAACACGCCTGCCGGGAGCTGCTCTGCGGATCGAGGAGGCGCGTCAGCGCCGTCTCGAAACCCGACCGTGGCCGTCGCCGCGTTTCGAGACGCGTCCTCCTGCGTCGGTCGCTCTTCAACCCGCAACAGGCGCAGCACGGCGCCGGCGGCGAGGTTGGCGCCCGCGCTCGCCCCGCCGATCGCGACTCGATCCGGGTCGATGCGGAGGTCGCCCGCGTGCGCGAGGGTCCAGCGCCAAGCGGCGATCACGTCGTCGGACGGCGCGGGGTAGCGGCATCCGTCGCCCGCGAGCCGGTAGTCGACCGACACCACGGTGACGCCGCGCGCAGCGAGGGCGCGGGCGACCCAGTCGGCCTCGGGCATGTCGAGGTCGCCTGCGATGAACCCGCCTCCATGCGCCCACACGAGCGCGGGCGACGGACTCGCCTTGGCGGCATCCGTTGTCGCGCCCGCCGCATTCGCCGGATACACCCGGACGAGCCCGTCGGCCGCACCGAACGGGGTCTGCTGCGTCATCCGTCGCTCCCCTCGATCGTCTCGTCGTGGTCCGCGAGCCGTCGATCTTGGCTGTGACCCGCTGCCGGGGCGCGCCAAGATCGACGCTTCGCGATGGTCGTCACGCCCCCAAGCCGGGCGCGCCAACATCGACGGTTCGCGATGGTCGTCACGCGCCCCAGCCGGCCTGCACGCCGCCGACGCGGTCGGCCCCGATCTTCGCGAGGTACCCGGATGCCGCGAACGCACGCATCGGGTCGGCGGGCAGGCCGCGCGACTCGCGCCACTCGGCCAACGCCGGACGCACGTCGGTGTAGAACGCGTCCATGAAGATGCGGTTCGCCTCGAGGACATCTCCCGACACCTGGGCCGCCCGCAGCGCCTCGATGTCGACGAGGAGCGCCCGTGCAGTCGTCTCCTGCACGTTGAGCACGCTGCGGATCTGTCCGGGGATCTTGTCCTCGACGTTGTGGCACTGGTCGAGCATGAACGCGACATCCGGATGGTTGAAGCCGCCGCCGCGGATCACCTCGAAGATGATGCGGAACAGCTGGAACGGGTCGGCCGCACCGACGATGAGGTCGTCGTCGGCGTAGAAGCGCGAGTTGAAGTCGAACGAGCCGAGCTTGCCGAGCCGCAGCAGCTGCATCACGATGAACTCGATGTTCGTGCCGGGCGCGTGGTGTCCGGTGTCGAGGCAGACCCTCGCCTTGTCGCCCAACGCCGCCACCTGCGCGTACGAGGTGCCCCAGTCGGGGACATCCGTGTGGTAGAACGCGGGCTCGAAGAGCTTGTACTCGAGCACGAGTCGCTGGTCGTCGCCGAGCCGCTCGTAGATCGTCGTGAGCGAGTCGTGCAGCCGGTCCTGTCGCCCGCGCAGGTCGGCCTGACCGGGGTAGTTCGATCCCTCGGCGAGCCAGATCTTCAGGTCGCGGCTGCCGGTCGCGTGCATGATATCGATGCACTCGAAGTGGTGGTCGATGGCCTTCTGCCGCACGGCGGCGTCCTCATGGGTGAGGGCGCCGAACTTGTAGTCGTCGTCCTGGAACGTGTTCGAGTTGATCGTGCCGAGGGCGACGCCGTGGTCCTCCGCGTGGCGACGCAGGTCGTCGTAGGAGTCGACCTTGTCCCACGGGATGTGCAGCGCCACGGTGGGCGCGAGCGCGGTGTACGCATGCACCTGCGCGGCATCCGCGATCTTCTCGTAGGGGTCGCGGGGCGTACCGGGCGTCGTGAAGACCTTGAAGCGGGTGCCCGAGTTGCCGAACGCCCACGACGGGAGCTCGATCGACTGCAGCTCGAGCTGGTCGAGGACGGTGCTGGGAATGGTGCTCACGAGTCGCTGCCTTCTGTGCTGGTGACGGATGCCGCGTGGCCGGCGTCGGCGCGGGCTGCGGCGGTATCGGAGTGGGTGGTCGATCGGTCTGTGGGTGCCGCGTCGGCGGATGCTGCGTCGGCGTCGACGGATGCTGCGTGGGGGTCGCGCGCGGCGTCGGCGTCGAGCGCGGCGTCGGCGTCGATGGATGCTGCGTGGGGGTCGCGCGCGGCGTCGGCTCAGCGCCGGTCGGGTCGAGCGCGGCGAGCTGGTCCTCGAGGTGGAACACCTCCGCGAGCCGCGGAGCGCCCTGGTCGGGCCTGGCACCGTCGAGCGCCACGAAGAAGTCGGACATCTCCGCCTCCCACGCGGCGGTGCGGGGGTCGCTCTCGAGAGCGGCTTGGGATGCCGCATCGTCCTCGGTCTCGTAGAAGCCGATGAGCAGGCCGTCGTCCCGCAGGAAGAAGGAGTAGTTGCGACGTCCGGAGGCCTCGATCGCGCGGAGCATGTCGGGCCGTACGGCGGCGTGGCGTTCGCGGTACTCCTCGAGGCGATCGGGGTCGACCTCCAGGTGGAAGCACACGCGCTGGGTGGAACCGCGGCCCTCGCGCGTGCCGCCTGCGGTGTTGCCTTTGCTCATCGTCGAGCTCCCCGTCCCGTCCGTCGTGAATCGTTTCAAATTCTACGACATGCCCTGTTGTCCCGCAATCCGGGAGGCGTCGAGGGTAGCTCGTTCGGAATGAATCGATTCAGCCGTTGATGCAGGTCTACTGTAGGCACGTCCGGGTGAACGGGTCAAGCTGGTAGCGTCTCGAAAAGGTGAATCGATTCACGAGGACCAACTCCGCCGATCATCCCCGCAGCGAGATCATGGCGGTGGCGGTGGCGCGGGGAGCGGCTCG
>CAVXSL010000004.1:0-37562 GCA_963764435.1 uncultured Actinomycetota bacterium
TATCCGCGCGCGTGCGCGTGGGGCATCCGATGACGAGACGGATGCCGTGACGGTGTCGATCGGCGAGCTCACCGTGGACCTCGCGGCGAAGACGATCCGGAGCGTCGACGGCGCTGAGACCGCCGCGACATCCGTGCGCCTGACGCCGACGGAGTGGCGCCTGCTCGAGCTGTTCCTGAAGAACCCGGGCAAGCTCCTCACCCGCCAGATGCTCCTCAGCGACGTGTGGGGTCCGTACCACGCGAACGACGCCGGGTACCTGCGGCTCTACGTCGCCCAGCTGCGGCGGAAGCTCGAGCCCACGCCCTCGGAGCCGCGGTACTTCCTCACCGAGCCGGGCATGGGCTACCGCTTCGAGCCCTGACGCGGTCCGCAGACCTGCGGGTTGGGGAGCGCGTGCGGGTTGAGGAGCGTCTGCGGGTTGAGGAGCCGGCGCAGCCGGGCGGGTTGTGGAGCGTCTGCGGGTTGAGGAGCCGGCGCAGCCGGCGTCTCGAAACCCGTCGCGATCACCCGACCGGGCTGCGAATCGTCTGCGGGTTGAGGAGCCGGCGCAGCCGGCGTCTCGAAACCCGTCGCCTTCATCCGGGCGGGTTGTGGAGCGTCTGCGGGTTGAGGAGCCGGCGCAGCCGGCGTCTCGAAACCCGTCGCCTTCACCCGGGGCGGGTGGTGGATCAACTGCGGGTTGAGGAGCCGGCGCAGAGGTGGATCAACTGCGGGTTGAGGAGCCGGCGCAGCCGGCGTCTCGAAACCCGTCGCGACCCGTCCTCCCGGAGATGCCGCGCGATGGGTCCTCCAAAGTGGCGTCCAATAGCGTGGTGTACGGATCCGGTGGCCTGTCGTAGTGACGGTCACCGCGTGATCCTTCGAGAAAACTCTTTACATCCATCTCGAAAGGACCCCGACGATGACCGTCGTACCCAGATATCGACCCTGCCCGTTTCCTCGAAGAGCACCTCGCGCAAGCGTCCCCGGATCTGCTGCGGCAGATGCTCACCACGTTCATCAACACGCTGCTGTCCGCCGATGCGGACCAGGTATGCGGCGCCTCGTATGGCACCGTCAGCCCGGATCGAACGAATCGTCGCAACGGCTACCGGCACCGTGACTTCGACACCCGTGCCGGGCACGGTCGATGTCGCGATCCCGAAGCTGCGGCAGGGCTCGTACTTCCCGGAGTGGCTGCTGGAGCGGCGCCGCCGGGCGGAGGCGGCGCTGACCACGGTGGTCGCGACCAGCTACCTGCTCGGGGTCTCTACGCGCCGGATGGAGGATCTGGTGCAGTCCCTCGGGATCACCGGGCTGTCGAAGTCGCAGGTGTCGGAGATGGCGAAGGATCTCGACGAGCAGGTGCGAGCAGTTCCGCACCAGGCCGTTGGACGCCGGCCCGTACACGTTCGTCGCCGCGGACGCGCTCACGATGAAGGTCCGCGAGGGCGGCCGGGTGATCAAGGTCGCCGTGCTCTCGCGACCGGCGTGAACGCGGAGGGATACCGGGAGATCCTCGGCATGCAGGTCAGCTCGACGCGAGGACGGCGCCGGCTGGCTCACGTTCTTCCGCGACCTGTCGCCCGGGGCCTGACCGGGGTCAAGCTCGTCACCTGCGACGCCCACCAGGGCTGGTCGCGGCGGCCGGCGCGACCCTGCCCGGCGCGGGCTGGCAGAGATGCCGGACCCATTACGCCGCGAACCTGATGGCGGCGACGCCGAAGAGCTCGTGGCCGTGGGTGAAGACGCTGCTGTCGACGGTGTTCGACCAGCCCGACGCCGAGTCGGTGCATGCCCAGTTCGACCGGGTCCTGGACGCCCTCGAGCACAAGCTCCCGCAAGAGTTCGCGCACCTCGAGGCGGCACGGGAGGAGATCCTCGCGTTCACCGTGTTCCCGAAGGAGATCTGGAAGCAGATCTGGTCGAACAACCCCACCGAACGGCTGAACCGGGAGATCCGCCGCCGCACCGACGTCGTCGGCATCTTCCCCGAACCGTGACAGCGATCATCCGCCTCGTCGGCGCCGTCCTGGCCGAGCAGCACGATGAATGGGCCGAGCAACGCCGCTACCTCGGCCTCGACGCCCTCGCCCGAGCCCGCCGCGTCGGCGAACAACCCGACACCCGAGGAGGTCCCCGAACCCGACTACCGCGCCCTCACCGCATAACCAGCACGAAGGATCACGACGATCAGATACACCACCAAAAGGACTTGACCGTCCTCCAAGAGATCCGCGAGGTTGCGCCGCACCCGTACGGACGCGTGCCACCGTAACCGAATGCCGTTGATGTACATCCTCGAATGTGCCGACTCGACCTACTACGTCGGCTGCACGCGCAACCTGGAGCACCGACTCGAGCAGCACGCCGCTGGCGTCGTGCACTCGTATACGAGCACGCGCCGGCCGGTCGTACTCACGTATGCCGAGCAATTCCAGCACATCCACGACGCGTACGCGCGCGAGAAGCAGGTGCAGGGATGGAGCCAGGCCAAACGTCGAGCCCTCATCTAGGGGCGCATCGGGGATCTGCCGGAGTTGTCGAGACGCGGCCAACGCGGCCAACGTTGACAACCCGCGATGCTGCCCCAGGCGGATTTCGAGACGCCCGCTGCGCGGGCTCCTCAACCCGCAGGGCTGCTCGACGCATGAGGGTTTCGAGACGCCCGCTGCGCGGCTCCTCAACCCGCAGGGCTGCTCGACGCGTGAGGGGTTTCGAGACGCCCCTCGCGGCTCCTCCCCGCAGCTCCGCCGACCCCTTCCCCCTGCGCGGGCTCCTCAACCCGCATCGGGGCGCTCGACGTGGGCGGGTTTCGAGCCCGCTGCGGGCTCCTCAACCCGCAGCGGGGCGCTCGACGTAAGGTAGGACCGTGACGCTCGACGAGATCTCCATCATCCTCGTGTACTCGGCGATGGCTGTGTATGCGGTCGCGTTCATCGCGTACGCGATCGACCTCGCGCGTCGCTCGGCTGCGGCGACGAAGGCGGCGGACGAGGCGAAGGCGGCCGCTGCGGCATCCGTTGCTCCGGCGGCCTCCGTTGCTCCGGCGGCACCGGTCGGTGCAGGTGCGGGTGCGCCCCCGGCGGCCGGCGCCGGCGCGTCGACCCCTGCCACCGCGAAGGCCCCGCGGGTGCGGCGCGAGGCGCGGCATCCGTTGCGTGGGGCCGCTCGCCGGCGCTGCGCGTCGGCGTCGCGCTGACGGTCGTCGCGTGGGTGCTGCACCTGGCAGCCGACGTGACGCGCGGTCTCGCCGCCGGACGGGTGCCATGGGCGAACATGTACGAGTTCGCGCTCACCGGCACGCTCGTGATCACCTCGGTCTACCTGCTCGTGCTCGTCGTGGCGAAGCACGACCTGCGCTTCCTCGGCACGTTCGTGACGGGCTCGTGCTCGTGCTCCTCGGCGTCGCCACGGTCAACTTCTACGTGAGCGTCGTGCCGCTGCCTCCGGCGCTGCAGTCGGCGTGGCTGGTGATCCACGTGTTCGTCGCGACGTCGGCGGTCGGATTCCTCGCGCTCGGCTTCGCGCTCTCGGTCGTGCAACTGCTGCAGTCGCGCCGCGAGTCGCTCGCGGCATCCGGCAAGGCGGTGAAGCAGAAGTTCCTCGCGACGCTGCCCGATTCGGCCACGCTCGAGAACCTCGCGTACCGGGTCATCATCATCGGGTTCATCCTCTGGACGTTCACGCTCATGGCCGGTGCGATCTGGGCCGAGTCGGCGTGGGGCCGCTACTGGGGCTGGGACACCAAGGAGGTGTGGACCTTCATCATCTGGGTGGTCTATGCCGGTTACATCCACGCCCGGGCCACGCGCGGATGGCGCGGCTCGCGATCGCCTGGCTCGCGATCATCGGCTTCTCGACGGTGCTCTTCAACTTCACCGTGGTCAACATCTTCTTCAAGGGCCTGCACGCGTATTCGGGGCTCTGAGCCGCGTTGCGGGCGTGCGCTGGAGCGGGCACGATCGCACTATGAGGCTGCTCGAGCGCGAGCCTGAACTCGCCGAACTCGGCGATGCGGTGCGCGCGCGATCGATGGACCCGGTTGCGTGCTGCTCGTGCATGGCGAGGCCGGCATCGGCAAGTCCAGCCTCGTGGCCGCCCTGCAGGAACGGCCACCCATCGGGAGCCGCGTGCTGGTGGGCGCTTGCGACGCGCTCTCGACGCCGCGCACGCTCGGGCCGCTGCGCGACTGGCGCCCTTCGTCGGACCTCGGCTCGGCGGCGCGCTCAGGGCAGGCGACCGCGAGGAGGTCTTCACGGCCCTCTACGAGGAGCTCGCCTCGACCCCCGGCACCGTTCTCGTCGTCGAGGACGTGCACTGGTCCGACGAGGCGACGCTCGACGCGCTGCGATTCGTCGCTCGCCGCATTGGCGCGCTCCACGCGGTGCTCGTGCTCACCTATCGCGACGATGAGCTCGACCGCGACCATCCGCTGGGCAGGCTGCTCGGTGACCTCCGCACGAACGTGCGCCACCTCCCGCTTCGGCGGCTCTCGGCGGCCGCGGTCGTCGAGCTCACCGCGGACCGTGGAGTCGACACCGCCCGCGTGTTCGCCCTGAGCGGCGGCAATCCGTACTTCGTGAGCGAACTCGTCTCGTCGGCGGATGCCGCGCAGGTGCCGCGCACCGTGGTCGATGCGGTCACCGCCCGCCTGCGACGCCTCGACCCCGCGACGCAGGCGCATGTCGAGCAACTCGCCGTCGTGCCCTCGGCCGTCGGAGTGTCGGAGCTCGCACGTCTCGTTCCTGGCGGGCCCGGTGCCCTGAGCTCCGCCGAGGAGGCCGGGTTGCTCACGGTGCGGCCCGATACGGTGCAGTTCCGGCATGAGCTGACGCGTCGCGCCGTCGTCGACGCGCTGCCCGCCTCGAGGCGGATCGACTTCAATGCCCGAGTGCTCGCGGTGTTGCTCGAGGTCGGCGCCGACCCTGGGCGCATCGTCTCCCATGCGGCGGAAGCCGGTGACGTGGACGCGATCGTGCAGTGGGCGCCGAAGGCGGCGCTGGATGCCGCGGTCAGCGGCGCACACCGCCAGGCCGCGGCGCACTATCTCGCCGCACTCGCGCACGCCGAGCGGTACGGCTTGGCCGAGCGCACCGAGCTGCTCGAGGGTTACGCGATCGAGGCATCCGCGCTCGGCCAAGGACCCGAGTCGGTCGAATCGCAGACGGAGGTGGTGCGCCTGCGGCGCGAGCATCCGGATGCCACCGCGCTCGGCGCGAGCCTGCGCTGGCTTTCGAGGTTCCAGTGGCTCGCCGGGAACCGTGCCGCCGCAGAGGCGGCGGCGCGCGATGCGTCGGCCGTGCTGACCGAGTCGGACGACCATGGACTGCTCGCCCTCGCGCTGAGCAACGAGGCGCAGCTCGCGATGCTCGCCCATGACCTGCCGCGGACGATCGACCTCGCAACCCGCGCGGTCTCGCTCGCACGGGAGGTCGGCGAACCGAGGGCGCTGTCGCACGCGCTCACCAACCTCGGCAGCGTGCACACCATGCAGAACCGCGACGAGGGCATCGGGGAGCTGCTCGAGGCGGCGGAGATCGCGGTCGCCGCCAATCTCATGGAGGACGCGGCCCGCGCCAAGGTGAACCTCGTCTGGACCCTGCTCGACCAGTACCGCCTCGACCTCGCGGAGCACTACCTGGAGCCGGCCCTCGAGCTCTCCGAACGCACTGAGGTCGTCGGGCTCTGGACCTACCAGCAGGTCGAACGCGGGCGCCTCCACCTCGCGAGAGCGCAGTGGGATGATGCCGTCGCCGCTGCCGGGTATCCCGACGAGTCGTTGCCGCAGGCGTATTGCACGGCGCTCACGGTCATCGGCCTGGCCGGTATCCGCCGAGGCGACCCCACGGGCGAGTCGACCCTCGAGGAGGCGAACCGCGTGGCCGAGCGCCTCGGCGACCTGCAGCGCACCGGCCCCGCCGCGGCAGCACGCGCCGAGGCTGCGCTGCTGCGCGGCGACCTCGCCGCCGTAAGGGCGATCGCCCGGCCCGCGTACGACGAGGCGGTGCGCCTCCAGGACACGTACCTGCAGGCGGAGCTCGCGTCACTGCTCCGCCGGGCGGGCGAGCAGGTCGAGGCGCCCGAGGGGGATCATCCGTTCGCCGTACAGGCCCGCGGCGACTGGAAGCGTGCAGCCCAGCTCTGGCGGGCGATCGGATGCCCCTACCACGAGGCATCCGCGCTCGCCGAGAGCCCGCAGGAGGCCGACCTGCTCGCGGCGCTCGCGATCCTCGACGACATCGGCGCGACCCCGCTCGCGCGCCGCGTGCGAGGCGAGCTCCGCGAGCGAGGTACACGGAGCATCCCGCGCGGACCCTCGGCGCCGACGCGTCACAACCCCGCGGGGCTCACCGGACGGCAGGTCGAGGTGCTGCGGCTCGTGGCCGAGGGGCTCACCAACGCCCAGATCGCCGAGCGGCTCGTGCTGTCGGTGCGCACGGTCGATACGCACGTCGCGGCGATCCTCGCGAAGCTCGATGTACCGTCGCGACAGGATGCGGCGCGACGGGCGTCCGAGGTGCTCGAGCGCGTCGGCTGAGCTGGCGGCCGCCGGGTGGCGCGCCGGCTGAGCGGGCCTCCGCTGGTGGCGCCGGCTGAGGCGGGCCTCCGCTGGGTGGCGCGCCGGCTTGGTGGCCAGCGCATGCGGGTCTCGGTAGCGGACGCGCGCGGATCTCGGTAGCGCGCGACCGAGATCTCAGTAGGCATTCCCGATGAGCCGCGATGGCGCTTCGCCGTAGAACGGTGGTGAGCCCGAAAACGGACACCGCACGAAGCTAACGAGGAGTCATCATGAACACGGCATTCATCACAACCGGAACTGCATCGGTCCGCCCGCGGCCGCGCCGCCACTCGACGATCTTCGGGCAGATGACCCGCGCTGGGCTCGCGCTCGTCGACTGGAGTCGCGGCGCCGAGAAGAGCTACAGTCGCGAGGAACTGGCCGACCTGCACGAGCGGCGTCGGGAGGCCGAGCGGTTGCGTGAGGAGCGCTTCCGGAACGTCGCGCTCGCCCGCCTCATGTGACGGCGCGAGGTCGCCCACACGACCGTGTCAACACCGCTTCCACCGGGCATGCGCCAAGACCGTCGTACGTCTGAGGACCCACAATTCGGCTTGGCGAGCGCAGGCGTGGAGGCGCAGAGTTGAGGCGGCGCTGGGAGCCGTCTCCGCGGATCGCCGGTGCTTCGGTACCTCGGTACTTCGGTACTCCTTTCTCGCGCGACAACTCCTTCCTCGCGACAACCCGTGCACGCAGCGGGCTCAGGGCGGAAAGGGCGAGGCGACGCGCACGATGACCTGAAGGAACGGAGCCGCCTCAGCGTTCGAGCGCCGCGGACGCGGCACACGTGCTCGACGGTGACGCGCTGACCCCGCTCGGGCATGCCGGGGGCTTCATGCCAGGTGCTGGGCGAGCACGGCATACGCCCGGCCGAGTCGCTCGAGCCACCAGTCGGTGCGCTCATCGTCCGCGGCGTATCGGTCGAGCAGCACCGGGTCGGGCAGCACGCGGCGCACCGGGATCGCGCCGTCCTCCGGCATGAGGGGCGCACGAGTGACATCCGCCGACAGCAGCGCCGCCGTGCCGAGGCCGCAGTCGTAGGCGAGGTCGGGCACGGATGCCGCGAGGTGCGCGCCCATCGCAATGCCGACGCTCGTGTCGAGGGCGCTCGAGATCACGACGGGCAGCCCCGCGGCCTGGATGATGCCGAGCGCACGCCGGATGCCGCCGAGCGGCTGCGCCTTGACCACGAGCAGGTCGGCGGCGCCCGCCTCGGCGACGGCGAGCGGGTCGGCGGCACGGCGCACGCTCTCGTCGGCGGCGATGGGGATGCCCATGTACTTCGTGCGCCGGCGGATCTCGGCGAGTTCCTCGACGCTCGTGCACGGCTGCTCGACGTACTCGAGGTCGTACGGCGCAAGCGCGTGGATGGCATGCTCGGCCTCGTCGACGTTCCAGCCGCCGTTGGCGTCGATGCGAATGCGGCCCTCGGGCCCGAGCGCCTCGCGCACGGCGCGCACGCGCGCGACATCCGCCGCGAGGGGCTCATCGCCGCCGGCGACCTTCACCTTCGCCGTGCGACACCCTGGGAACCGGTCGAGCACGGCGCGCACGCTGTCGGGGTCGACTGCGGGCACCGTGGCGTTCACCGGGATCCGATCGCGCAGCGTGGGCGGCGTCGCGTTCCAGCCGAAGTCGATCGCCGCGGCCAGCCAGGCGGATGCCTCGACGTCGTCGTACTCGGCGAACGGCGAGAACTCCGTCCAACCCTCGGGCCCCTCGAGCAGCATCGCCTCGCGCACGTCGATGCCGCGGAACCGCGTCACGAGGGGGAGTGCGACCACCCGCGCCGTGGACAGCAGGTCGTCGAGGGTCGGCGGTGGCGCGGCGTCGTCGGTCACCCTCCCATCGTGGCATGCGCGAGCCGAAGCGGATGCCGCGAGCTGCACCGGCGCGGGGAGGGCGGCTCGGTGGCGCAGCACGCGGCATCCGATCGCCGTGCCCACCGCATCTGTTAGGGTGGCGGCCTTGGAGGTGCGCATGACCGAGGATCTCGATTCGCTCGGCGTCGAGGCCACCGACGTGCGCCACGATTCCGCGGGCCGCAACGTGGTCATCGCCGTGATCGGGCTCGTGCTGGTCGTCGGGGCGCTGATTCCGCTCACGTACGGCGCGATCTGGGTCGGCTCGATCGTGTACGCAGCCGTGGCGTCGTACTTCACCGGGGAGCCGGCGCTCTAGCCGTCCGTCACCTGAGCCCGCCTTCCCCGGGAATAGGCTGGGGGCATGTCGCGCGAGGTCTCGGAGCTGTTCGATGCGAGCGAGTGGACGGATGCCGCGCCTCGCGTCGCTGGACAGGTCGCCGGTGGCGACGAGGCATCCGGATTCACCGACATCACCTACCACCACTCGCTCGACGGACGCATCGCGCGCATCGCGTTCGACCGCCCCGAGGTGCGCAACGCGTTCCGGCCGCACACCGTCGACGAGCTCTACCGCGCACTCGAGGACGCTCGCACGAACCCGCGCATCGGCGTGGTGCTGCTGACGGGCAACGGGCCGAGCGAGAAGGACGGCGGCTGGGCATTCTGCTCGGGCGGCGACCAGCGCATTCGCGGCCGCGACGGCTACAGGTACAGCGACGCCGAGACCGCGATCGTCGAGGGGGCGACGGGGCCGCACGGCGGGCACGCGGCGGTGGGGCGCCTGCACATCCTCGAGGTGCAGCGGCTCATCCGGTTCATGCCCAAGGTCGTGATCGCCGTCGTGCCCGGCTGGGCGGCGGGCGGCGGCCACTCGCTGCACGTCGTGTGCGACCTGTCGATCGCGAGCCGCGAGCACGGCCGCTTCAAGCAGACGGATGCCGACGTGGGCAGCTTCGACGCCGGCTACGGCTCGGCCTACTTCGCTCGCCAGATCGGGCAGAAGTTCGCGCGCGAGGTGTTCTTCCTCGCCGAGGAGTACTCCGCCGAGCGCGCCCACGAGATGGGAGCCGTGAACCGCGTCGTGCCGCATGCCGACCTCGAGCGCGAGGCGATCGCGATGGCGCGAACGATCCTCACGAAGTCGCCGACGGCGATCCGCATGCTGAAGTTCGCGTTCAACGCCGTCGACGACGGCATGGTGGGCCAGCAGGTGTTCGCCGGCGAGGCGACGCGGCTCGCGTACGGCACCGACGAGGCGGCCGAGGGCCGAGACGCGTTCCTCGAGAAGCGCGATCCCGACTGGGGCCCGTACCCGTGGCACTTCTGAGTGGGGTGACGAAGGGCTCGGGAGGACGTTCGTCGATTCGAAGGACGTCCGAGGTCGTGAGCGTCCTACGAAACGACGAATGTCCTCCCCGGCGAGGAGCACGACCGTGAAACCGCTCATCAGGGTTACGGCGGCGGATGTTCCGTCGCTCACGGCGGCGCTTCGCATCGCGCTCGACGGCGGGCCGGCCGTGTGGCCGGTGCTGGTTGAGGAGCGGGCGGAGCCCGCGGTCGTGAGCCGGTGCTGGGTTGAGGAGCGGGCGGAGCCCGCGTCTCGAAACCCGGTCTTCGGGGAGCAGGGTTTCGAGACGCGGCGCCCTGCGGGCGGCGCTCCTCAACCCGCAGAGGTCGACGACGGCATCGCCCTCGTCGTCGAGACGAGTGGGTCGACGGATGCGCCGAAGCGCGTGCTGCTCTCGGCGGCGGCCCTGCGTGCGAGTGCGGCGGCGACGGAGGCCGCCCTGAGTGGACCCGGGCAGTGGCTGCTCGCGCTTCCGACGAACTACATCGCAGGGGTGCAGGTGCTCGTGCGGTCGATCCTTGCAGGCACGGAGCCGGTTGTGCCCGGCGGCGGCGCAGTGGGTGAAGCCGCCGCAGGCGGCGGCGCGGGCGGCTTCGACCCGGCGGCGTTCGCCGAGGCATCCGCTCGGCTGGATCGCCGCCGCCCGCGCTACACGTCGCTCGTGCCGGTGCAGCTGAGGCGGCTGGTGGAGGCTGCGCACACCGATCGCCGCGTCGCCGAGGCGCTGCGCAGGTTCGACCGCATCCTGCTGGGCGGCCAGGCCGCACCGGCGTCGCTCATCGTCGCGGCCGACGCACTCGGCGCACGCGTAACCCGCACGTACGGTTCCAGCGAGACGGCAGGCGGATGCGTCTACGACGGCCGGCCCCTCGACGACGTGCGCGTGCGCATCGCAGACGGACAGGTGGAGTTGTCGGGTCCGATGCTCGCCGACGGCTACCTCGACGACCCCGAGCGCACCGCCACGGCGTTCCCGACCGACGCCGACGGAACCCGCTGGTACCGCACGGGCGACCTCGGCGCGCTGACCCACGACGGCACGCTGCGGATCACGGGTCGCGCCGACGACGTGATCATCTCGGGCGGCGTGAAGGTCTCCCTCGGCGAGGTCGAGCGAGCGGTGCGCACGGTGCCCGGGTTCGGCGAGGCCGTCGTCCTCCGCGCGCCCGACCCCGAGTGGGGGGAGCGGGCCGCGGTGGTGGCGGTGCGCACGGATGCCGCCGCGGCATCCGATGCGCTCACGACCCTGGCCGTCGCGACCGATGCTGCGGGGCTCACGCCCGCCGCGCGCCCGGTGCGCCTCCAGATCGTGGACCGGATCCCGCTGCTTGCGTCGGGCAAGCCCGACCGCCGCGCACTCGAGGAGTTCGTGCGCGGCGGCGGCGACGAGGTGTAACGGTCGGATGCCGCAGTCGCGACTCGACCCGGCCGACTCGGGTCGGGTCGCGTCGCGTCGGGTCGGGTCGCGTCGCGTGGAGCGGGTCAGGAGACGGGAGCCGGAGCCGCGTCGACCGGCGTCTCCGCGTCGGCCTCGGCGAGCCGACGCTGCTCCTCGAGGTGGGCCTGGACGTTGGCCCGGCCCGGCAGGAAGAGGCTCGCAAGCGCGACGATCGCGAACCCGGCGACCGATACCCAGATCGATGCCTGCAGCGCGGTGAGCACGTGCTCTCGGCTCCAGTCGTCGCCGATGATCGTGAAGAACACGGTCAAGGAGACCGCGACGCCCGAGGCGGCGCCGAGCTGCTGGAACGTGCTGTACGCGCCGGATGCCGCGCCCGCGTCGGCGACCGGCACGGTCGCCAGTGCGACATCGACGAGCGGGATGATGAGCAGCGCCAGGCCGAGGCCCGAGAGCAGCATCGGCCACACCGCCGCCCATCCCGTGAAGTCGGCGCCCGTTTCGGCGACGATCGCGAAGACCCAGAGCAGGCTCGCCGCGAGGATCACGGCACCCGCCGTTACGAGGTACTTGCCCACCCGGGGCACCAGGGGGATGACGACGCCCGTGCCCACGAGTGCGCCGAGGCTGAACGCCAGCAGGTTGAGCCCGGCGGTCAGCGCGTCGAAGCCGAGCCCGACCTGCAGGTAGATGATGAACGGCAGGCTGAACGCGTTCAGCGAGCCCTGGAACGTGGCCTGCGTCACGATGCCCGCGGAGAAGCCGCGGTCGGCGAAGAGGGGCATGGGCAGGAGTGCTGAGCCGTCGCGCCGCATGCGCCGGCGCGAGTACGCGACGAACACGACGAGCAGCACGGCACCCGCAGCCACGGGAATCCAGAGCCAGGCCGGCCAGCCGAGCGACTGGCCCTCGACGAGCGGCACCATGAAGGCGAGCACGATCGCGCTGAGCAGCGCGACTCCGACGAGGTCGAGGTGCATCGGGCGCGGCGAACGCGTCTCGGGCACGAACCGGGCTGCGAGCGCGAAGATCACGATGCCCACCGGGATGTTGATGAGGAACACCGTGCGCCAGCCGAGACCCCACAGGTCGGCATCGATGAGCCAGCCGCCCAGCACCGGCCCCGCGACGGCGGCGAGTCCGCTCACGCCGCCGATGAGGCCGTACATGGGCGCCCGTTCGCGCGGGCTGAACAACGCCTGCACCGAGGCGAGCAGTTGCGGCACCATGAGCGCCGCGAACAGCCCCTGCGCGATGCGGGTGACGACGAGGGCATCGCCCGACCATGCGGCGGCGGCCGCTGCGGAGGCGATCGTGAATCCGGCGACGCCGACGAGGAAGATGCGGCGGCGGCCGTACAGGTCGCCCAGCCGGCCGCCCGTGATGAGCGCGACGGCGAAGGCGAGCATGTAACCGCTCACGATCCACTCGAGCTGGGCCTCGGATGCCCCGAGATCGGCGCCGATCGACGGCAGCGCGACCTGCACGATGGTGACGTCGAGGAGATCCATGAACGAGGCGAACAGGAGGATGCCGATGGCGAGGCCTCGGCGCGGGGTGGTGGCCATGGTCGCCGACCTTTCGTATGCTGGAGTCGTTTCCAGATTGGAATAATTGCGGTATGGGATAATCCCACAACGGGAACAATAGGAGGCTCGCACGCAGATGTCAAGCAAGGCCGAGGTCACCGAGCGCATCCTGGAGCTCATGCAGCTCGTGATCGCCTCGTCGGTGATGACGAACGAGCGCATCGCCCGGTCGCTCGGCTTGAACGTCGTCGACCTGCAGGCGCTCGGATACATCGCGCGCGGTGGACCGATGACCGCGGGAGAGGTGAGCCAGGTCACCGAGCTGCCCACGAGCACCACGACGCGGGTGCTCGATCGCCTCGAGAAGCAGGGGTTCATCGAGCGCTCGACGGACTCGCGCGATCGTCGGCGGGTCGTCGTCGGCATCAGGCCCGAGGCGTTCGACAGAGCCGTTGGCGGTGGCGACGAGGACCCTTACGCGTCGATCGTCGACGGCATGCGACGGGTGCACGAGGGGTTCACCGTCGAGGAGCTCGAGATCGTCGCGCGGTACCTCGACACGATGAAGGACGTGCGCTGAGCGGATCGCATCCCTCCATACCTGCCGGCTGACCGCATTCCTCGCTCGAAAACGGAGACTTCATTCGACCCCGAGGTCAAGCCCCTCCCGGAATCAGCCAGTGCCGCGCGACCATTGGGCACGCGGGGATGCACCCCCCGCGGCATCCGCCTCCACACAGGTCGGATGACGAGACGAGGAGGTCCTCATGCACAGCACTGCCCGACCAGTAGACCGCACGAGTTATGCCGAGACACCGGTTCAGAAGGTCGCCTTGGCCTTCGGGATCGTCTTCCTGATCGTCGGGATCGCCGGGTTCATCCCCGGGCTCACGACGAATCTCGACACCATCATGTTCGCCGGCCACGAGTCCCAAGCACTGTTGTTCGGCGTGTTCCAGGTGTCGATCCTGCACAACGTCGTGCACATCCTGTACGGGCTCGCGGGACTCGGATTCGCCGCGACGTTCTCCGGCTCGAAGAACTACCTGATCTGGGGCGGAGCGGTCTATGCGGTCCTGTTCCTGTACGGCCTGTTCTTCATGGGCGACCACCCGGCCAACTTCGTTCCGCTGAATGCGGCCGACAACTGGCTCCACATCGGGCTGGCCGTGGCGATGATCGTGCTCGGCGTCGTGCTCGGACGACGGGAGCAGGTCGTCGGCCGGCCGAGCACCGCAGGAACCACCGGCACCGCGCGCTGAACGCACGGCGCTGAACGCACTGCGCTGAACGCACTGCGCTGAACGCATGGGGCGTGCTCGTGGCCTCGCGAACTAGCATGTCCGTGTGGCACGCCCCAAACCTCAGCGCATGAACCCCGCCGACGTCCGGAACCGGACCCACGGCCGGTCGGGCAACCCGGCGAAGAAAGGCGCCGGGCCGACGGCCGTGCGCGGTCCCGCGACTGCTGCCGACTGGGTCGCCGGGGCGCGCCTTCGCACGCTGCCGCTGTCGATCGCCCCGGTTGCGCTCGGCACGGGAGCAGGGATCGTTGCCATTGCCGACGGGCCGTGGCATCCGGCCCGCGCGCTGCTGGCACTGATCGTGGCGCTCTCGCTGCAGATCGCCGTGAACTACGCGAACGACTACTCCGACGGCATTCGTGGCACCGACGACCACCGGGTGGGGCCCGCCCGCCTGACGGGGTCGGGCGCCGCGAAGCCGCGGCACGTGCTCGCCGTGGCGCTCGGCTTCTTCGCGCTCGCCGCCCTCGCCGGGCTCGCACTCGTGGTCGTGACCCAGCAGTGGTGGCTGCTCGCCGTGGGCGCCGCCGCGATCGTGGCGGCCTGGTTCTACACGGGCGGGAAGCATCCGTACGGCTACTACGGGCTCGGCGAGCTGTTCGTGTTCGTGTTCTTCGGGCTCGTGGCCACCGCCGGATCGGCCTACGTGCAGGCGCTCACCGTGAACTTCGAGGCGTGGCTCGGCGGCGTGGGCGCGGGCCTGCTCGCCTGCGCGGTGCTCATGGCCAACAACCTCCGCGACGTGGCGCAGGACAAGGCGGCGGGCAAGCGCACGCTGGCGGTGCTCGTGGGGCCGCGCGCGGGCCGCATCCTGTTCGCGGTGTTCATGCTCGCGCCGTTCGCGATCGTCGTGTTCTTCGCACTGCTCTACCCGACCGCGTGGCTCGTGCTGTTCGGGCTGCTCGCCGCGATCCCGGCGTGCATCATCGTGCTCTGGTCGAGGACGACGCGCGAGCTCCTGATCGCGCTGCAGCTCGCGAGTCTCACCGCGCTCGTGTACGGCGTCGGGCTCGGGCTCGCGTTCGCGCTCTGACCCGGCCTGCCGCGGGTTGAGGAGCCGCGAGCGGCGTCGCGAAACCCCGAGGGGTGTGCTGCGGGTTGAGGAGCCGCGAAGCGGCGTCTCGAAACCCGAGGGGTTGTGCCGAGGGTCGAAAGGGCGGGTTTCGAGACGCGGGCGCTGCCCGCTCCTCAACCCGCAGGGCGACTCAACCCTCTTCGCGGCGCTCCGGAGCCGGTGCATCGACAGCGGCATCCTCCACCGCGTCGTCGTCGCGCACCTCCGGCGTCCCGCGGTGTCGCGCCGCGTAGAGGTCGTTGGCGATCGACTCGCGCGGACGGCGCAGGAAGATGAGCGAGGCGCTCAGGCCGAAGAGGGCCGCGACGGCCGCCGACACCCACGGATTCACGCCCGCCACCAGGAGCACCCCGAGGGGAACGGCGAACAACAGGACCCGCAGCACGGTGTACCAGATCCAGACGGGCACGGACTTCACCCTGACAGTGTAGGTCGGACGCGCTGAGCGGTCTCACAGCCGCGTTCTGGGCTGACGTGCCTAGACTGGGGGAATGGCCCGGCTCCTCTTCGGACTCGGCGTCGCTGCCGTGATTTTCACGATCTACGCCGTCGCCGACTGCGCGTTCTTCGATCGCACGCGCATCCGAGGCCTGAGCCGCGGCTGGTGGATCGTCGTGATCCTGTTCGTGCCGATCATCGGCGGCCTGCTCTGGTTCATCATCGGCCGTGGCCGGGCCCAGCGCGTGGGTGCGTCCCGCGCAGGCGCGGTCGCCCCCGACGACGACGCCGACTTCCTCCGCAGGCTGCGCACCGACGCCGAGCAGGACGAGCGCATCCGCCGGCTCGAGCAGGAGTTGGCGGAGCTCGACGACGACGACCCCCATGGCTCAGCCCCCGGCCGCCGGCCCGGCGGCACTGCGCCCGACGGCGGCACGCTCGGCAGCGAGCACAAGCGCCCCGACGCACCTGACACGCCGGGCGAGGCGGGCCCCGCCGGCCGCCCGAATGGCTGAACCGGAGCCCGATCGGGTCGACGCCCATCGGAGCCCCGCGAGCGACGCGGCGATGGCGCTCCTCAGCGCGTTCGTGCGCGAGGGCGTGCGCGACGTGGTGGTGGCACCTGGTTCCCGGTCGCAGGCACTCGCGCTGGCCGCGGCGGAGCTCGAGCGGGTCGGCGCGATCCGCCTGCACGTGCGCATCGACGAGCGCGGCGCCGGGTTCCTCGCCCTCGGAACGGCGATCGAGTCGGGACGCCCGGCGCTGGTCGTGACCACCTCCGGTACGGCCGTGGCCAACCTGCACCCGTCGGTGCTCGAGGCGCACCACTCCGGCGTGCCGCTCATCGTGTGCTCGGCCGACCGCCCGGCGGAGCTGCGCGGCATCCGCTCGAACCAGACCACCATGCAGCCGGGCATCTTCGCCGGAGCCGTGCGCCTCGAGCGAGACGTCGCCGCCCCCGCGGGCTCACCGGGTGAAGCGGATGCCGCGGCGCGCCTCGCCCGCGAGGCCGTCGACGCGGCGCTCGGCCGGGACGACGCGGGCGACCCGATCCCGCATCCCGGCCCGGGACCCGTGCACCTCAACCTGCAGTACCGGGAGCCGCTCTCGGCGGTGGTCACCCTGGGGACGGCTCCCCGGGCGACCGCTCGAGGCGAGGCGGCGGCGCTCGATGCCGACCCGTCGCCGGCGGTCGGGACGGTGCCCACCCGCACCGCAGCCGACCCGTCGCCGAACGCCGTCGTGATCGACAGAGGACCCCGCACCGTGGTCGTGGCCGGCGCCGGCGCCGGCCCGGCCGCCGAGGAGTTCGCGCGTGCCGGCGGATGGCCGCTCATCGCCGAGGTCACGAGCGGCGCCCGCTTCGGTCCGAACCTCGTCGTCGCGTATCGCGAGCTCCTGCACGAGCCCGGGTTCGGCGATGCGGTCGAGCGCGTGGTGGTGTTCGGGCATCCGACCCTCTCGCGCGAGGTACCCGCGCTGGTGCAGCGCCCGGACGTCGAGACGGTCGTCGTCGCCCCGACCGGCATCGAGTGGTACAACCCCGGACGCAGGGTGGGCCGTTTCGAGCGCGCGGTGCACGCCGACGACCATGCGCACACGGCCGACGAACGAGCCTGGACGGGCCGATGGGTACGGGCGAGCCGCATGCTCGTCGACGAGGGGCGTGCCCACGTGGACAGTGCCGAGGCGGGGCGTTCCGACGCGGACGGCACCCACGCGGACAGCGCCGACGCAGACAGTGCCGACGTGGCATCCGTGCGGAGCGGAGTCGACGAGACCGGGCACGTGTCGGACTTCACGGCGCAGCGCGAGTACGTCCGCGCCCAGCTCGCGGCGGTGCGCGCGCCGATCACGCGGCACATGCTCGTCGACGCGGTGTGGGCGGCGACGTGGCCGCACGACCGGCTGGTGTTCGGGGCATCCCGTCTCATCCGCGACGCCGACCGCGCGGTGCCCGGCCGCCGCATCGCGGTGCACGCCAATCGCGGGCTCTCCGGCATCGACGGCACGGTCGCGACGGCGCTCGGCATCGCGATCGCGAGCCAGTCGTCGGTTCCGGAGCCCGCGCGGGTTGAGGAGCGACGGCTGCAGGCCGGCGCGTCTCGAAACCCCGACTCCGAGCAGGCTGGTTTCGAGACGCCGCTTCGCGGCTCCTCAACGAGCACCACCGGCGTCACGCGCGCCCTCATCGGCGACCTCACGTTGCTCCACGACGTGGGGTCGCTCCTGCTCGGGCAGGACGAGCCGCGCCCTCGGATCCAGCTCATCGTCGGCAACGACGGCGGCGGCACGATCTTCGACGCGCTCGAGGTCGCCGCCTCCGCCCCACCCGACGCGTTCGATCGCGTGCAGTTCACGCCGCAGCGGGTGGATCTCGCTGCGCTCGCGGGGGCGTACGGGTGGGGCTACGTCCGCGTGGCGACCCGGGGCGA
Organism: uncultured Actinomycetota bacterium; assembly: GCA_963764435.1. Classification (GTDB taxonomy): domain Bacteria; phylum Actinomycetota; class Actinomycetes; order Actinomycetales; family Microbacteriaceae; genus Agromyces. The sequence goes on from CAVXSL010000004.1 coordinate 17,938, forward strand.
GCTCGACGAGGCGCTCATCGGACCCCTCCACGGGCCGCAGCTCGTCGAGGTCCCGCTCGAGCGCTGACGCGGGTGCCGGGCACGGATGCGGCCGTCCGTCCAGCCCTTGCCGCGACATCCGCTCGATCGACAGGATGGGAGCCGACGCGGCGCGGCGTCGCATGAGGGGAGCGTGCCATGGGCCGGGAGCAGTACTGGACGCAGGATCCGAGCGAGCTGCTGCGGGTCGAGCCCGGCTTCAGGCTTGCCGACGCGCCGACCGACACGTCTCCGGGATTCGTCGGCGGCAAGGCCGAGGGCCAGGCGGCCCTCGCCGAGGGCGCGATCGTGTTCGCCGAACTGCAGGAGCGGCTGTTCGCGAACGGATTCGTGGGCGCTGACCAGCGGCGCGTCCTGCTCGTGCTCCAGGCGATGGACACGGCAGGAAAGGGCGGCATCGTGAAGCACGTGATGGGCACGGTCGATCCGCAGGGTGTGCAGTTCGCGGCGTTCAAGAAGCCGACCGAGGAGGAGCTCGCGCACGACTTCCTCTGGCGCGTCCGCAAGCGGGTGCCACACGCGGGCATGATCGGCGTCTTCGATCGCTCGCACTACGAGGACGTGCTCGTCGCGCGCGTGCATCAGCTCGTGTCGCCCGAGGAGATCGAGCGTCGCTACGGCGCGATCAACGAGTTCGAGGCGGAACTCGCCGAGTCCGGCACGACCATCATCAAGGTGATGCTCCACATCTCGAGCGAGGAGCAGAAGCGGCAGTTGCTGGAGCGGCTGGAGCATCGTGAGAAGCAGTGGAAGTTCGACCCCGGCGACATCGACGAGCGGATGCTCCTGCCCGAGTACGAGGAGGCGTACCAGATCGCGTTCGACCGCACCGCGACACCGCTGGCACCGTGGTACGTCATCCCGGCGACCGCAAGTGGTACGGGAGGCTCGTGGTGCAGCACCTGGTCATCCAGGCCCTCGAGGCCATGCAGCTCGAGTGGCCGGCGCCGACCTACGACGTGGAGGCCGAGAAGCAACGCCTCATGGCGACCTGAGGTCGGCGAGGCGGGCCGTGTCCGGCGTGGGATGCCGCCCAGCCCCCCCAGCCCCTCAGCCCCTCAGCCGCCGAACGCCTCGACGATCGGCCGGAACTTCATCATGGACTCGGCGAGCTCGTCGGCCGGCATCGAGTCGTGGACGATGCCGCATCCGGCATATGCGGCGACCGTACCGTCCGCATCGACCTGTGCGCAGCGCAGCGCGATCGCCCACTCGCCGTCGCCGTCGCCGTCGATCCAGCCGACCGGTCCTGCATAGCGCCCGCGGTCGAAGCCCTCGAGCTCCGCCAGCGTGCGTAACGCGACGTGTCGGGGCGTGCCGGCGACGGCCGCGGTCGGATGCACCGCCTGCACGAGGTCGAGCGAGCTGGAGCCGTCGCCGAGGGTGCCCTTCAAGTCGGTCGCGAGGTGCCACAGGTTGGGCAGTTGCAGCGTGAACGGCTCGGGGCTCGAGTCGAGGCGCGCGGTGTGCGGCGCGAGTCGCTGCACGGCGCTCGCCACGGCGAGGGCGTGCTCGGCGAGGTCCTTGGCCGACGACGCGAGCGCGGCGGCGCGTGCCCGGTCGGACGCCCCGCCAGCACCCCGCGCGGTCGTGCCCGCGAGCACGCGCGCGGAGACGGTGCCGTGGTCGACCCGCACGAGCGTCTCGGGGCTCGCGCCGATGAGCCCGTCCACGGCGAACACCCAGGTGTCGGGGTAGTCCTCGGCCAGGCGATTGATGACGGCGCGAAGCCCGTCCTCCTCGTGAAGCTCGCCCACGAGCTGGCGGGCCAGCACGACCTTCTCGAGCTCGCCTCCGTCGATTCGGCGCACCGCCTCCGCGACGGCCGCCTCGTATGCCTCGGGCGGCACGGCTCCGGGCGTGAAGCTGACGCGGGGCACGCGGCGCTTCGGCGCGGGCTCGGGGATCTCGAGCGCGGCGGATGCCGCGGCATCCGCCGCCTCGTCGTCGCCGGTGGCGAGCGCGACACGCGTGACCCACGCGCGGCCGTCGCGCCGCCCGAGCACGAGCTCGGGCACGACGAGGACGCTCGTCGAGGCGGAATCGTCGGCGAAGGCGAACGCGCCGAAGGCCACGAGTCCGGTGCCCGGAAGGCCGACGCGGTCGTCGACGTCGGCGTCGGCCGTGAGTGAACTCCAGACCTCCGCGGCATCCTCGATGCGGTTGGGCCCGGAGGTCTCGATGCGCACGGCCTCGCCGAGACCCACGATGCCCTCGCCCCGGCGCATCCAGAGCAGCGGATGCCGCGGGTCGGCGCGCGGGATGAGGGGAGCGAGCTCCTCGACGGGCTCGGTGCGCACCACGAGCCGGGGGGACACGGGGCGCGACGCCGAGGCATCCGATCGAATCACGGGACCAGCCTACGTCGGGGCCACTCTGCGGGTTGAGGAGCCGCGAAGCGGGTGCCCTCTGCGGGTTGAGGAGCCGCGAAGCGGCGTCTCGAAACCCGGCCTACGCCGGCACGACCTCCACGCCGTGCCAGAACGCGACGTGTCCGGCGATCTCCTTGGCGGCATCGGAGGGGGTGGGGTAGGTCCATGCGGCGTTGGGGTTGCGGCTGCCGTCGACCTCGACGTGGAAGTAGTCGGCGGTGCCCTTCCAGTGGCACACGCTGCGGTTGGCGCTCGGCGCGAAGTAGCGGTCATCGAGGGACTCTCGGGGGAAGTAGTGGTTGCCCTCGACGACGACGGTGTCGTCGGACTCTGCGAGCACTGCTCCGTTCCAGATGGCCTTCATGGATCTCCTTCTCGCGGGCATACGCCCGGGTCGATGTGTTCACAGGCTCAACACATCTGCCAGCCGATCCATTCCAATGCATGAGAACTGCCCGGGTGTGGCGGAGGAGCCCGCCGTACACTCGAAGCATGCGCGCAGACCTCGGCAAGGACCCATCGCAGGTGTCGGCGATGTTCGACGGCGTCGCCGCCAAGTACGACCGCACCAACAACGTGCTCTCGGTGGGCAACGCGCCGCTGTGGCGCGTCGCCACGACCCGCACGGTCGCCCCGAAGCCGGGGGAGCGCATCCTCGACGTCGGCGCGGGCACCGGCACCTCGAGCGCCAGCCTCGCGAAGTCCGGGGCATCCGTCGTGGCAGTCGACTTCTCGCCGGGCATGATCGCGGAGGGCCGCAGGCGCCAGGCGAACGTGCAGAACCTCGTCTTCGTCGAGGCGGATGCCACGAACCTTCCGTTCGGCGACAACGAGTTCGACGCCGTCACGACCTCGTTCGGCCTGCGCAACGTGAGCGATCCGAAGCGGGCGCTCGCCGAGTTCTTCCGGGTGGCCAAGCCCGGCGGGCGGCTCGTCGTGTGCGAGTTCTCGCAGCCGCGTGTCGGCTTCATGCGGGCCGGATACCACGCATACCAGCGCTACGTCATGCCGTCGCTCGTGAGGCTCTCGAGCTCCAACGACAGCGCCTACGACTACCTCAACGAGTCGATCAACGCGTGGCCCGACCAGCGGACGCTCGCCGCGTGGATCCGCGAGGCCGGGTGGACCGACGTGGAGTGGCGCAACCTCACGATGGGCGTCGTCGCGCTGCATCGCGGCAGCAAGCCCGCCGCGGGTTGACGAGCCGGTGGGAAAAACCCCCCGAGCGGGTCACCGGTAGGCTGTGATCGTGAAACCGAGCCATCCGGTCGCGCGACGCGGCTCCGCGCTCGCAGCCAACCTCGGCCTGAGCGAACGGGTCTTCGCGTCATCCGCAGACCGGGCGATGGCCAAGGCGATCGACGTGGGCATCGAGCGGGTCGAGGCCGGGCTGCTGCGCGAGGTCAGCTTCGCCGACTCGATCGCGGATGTCTCGACGCGCTACCTGCTCGAAGCGGGAGGCAAGCGCGTGCGGCCCATGCTCACGCTCCTGACCGCCCAGCTCGGAGCCGGCATCACGGACGACGTGGTGACCGCCGCCGAGGCCATCGAGATCACGCACCTCGGATCGCTGTATCACGACGACGTCATGGACGACTCCGAGCGCCGGCGCGGTGTGCCGAGCGCGCAGACGGTGTGGGGCAACTCGGTCGCGATCCTCACGGGCGACCTGCTCTTCGCGCGGGCGAGCCAGCTCATGGCGAGTCTCGGCGAGCGAGCCATCCGCATGCAGTCCGGCACGTTCGAGCGGCTGGTGCTCGGCCAGCTGCACGAGACGGTGGGGCCCGTCGACGGCGAGGATCCGATCGCGCACTACCTCCGCGTGCTCGCCGACAAGACGGGATCCCTCATCGCCGCGGCCGCCCAGTCGGGCCTCGTGTTCTCGGGCGCCGACCCCGCGCTCGAGAAGCCGGTCATCGAGTTCGGCGAGAAGATCGGCGTGGCGTTCCAGCTCATCGACGACGTCATCGACCTGTCGCCGCAGCCCGACGAGACAGGCAAGGTCCCGGGCACCGACCTGCGGGCCGGTGTCGTCACGTTGCCGCTGCTGCGGCTCGCCGAGTTCGCGACGACGGATGCCGCATCCGCCGACCTGTTCGAACGCATCCGCCGCGACGTCATCGTCGTCGCCAACCCGGGCGACGGCTTCGACCCGCACGACACGAACACGCTCGCGTCGCGCGTCGTGCCGTCGCGCAAGACCGTCGATGCGATCGTCGCCGAGCTCCGGGAACATGAGGCGACGCGCGCTACGCTCGCTGAGGCGCACCAATGGGCGCGCGAGGCCGTGGTGGCGCTCGCGCCGCTGCCCGAGGGGAGCGTGAAGAAGGCGCTCACGCGATTCTCCGAGACGATCGTGGAGCGACAGAGCTGATGGAGAGACTCAAGCACGTGACGAGGAACAAGCTGCGACTCGCGATCGTCGGAGCCGGCCCGGCCGGCATCTACGCCGCCGACATCCTGCTCAAGGCGGAGCGGAACTTCGACGTGTCGATCGACCTGTTCGACCATCTGCCCGCACCCTACGGACTCGTGCGCTACGGCGTCGCACCCGACCACCCGCGCATCAAGGGCATCATCACCGCGCTGCGCGAAGTGCTCGACCGCGGCGACATCCGGATCTTCGGAAATGTGCGCTTCGGCCACGACATCTCACTCGACGACCTCAAGAAGCACTACAACGCGGTGATCTTCGCGACGGGCGCCGTGCGGGATGCCGCGCTCAACCTCCCAGGCGTCGAGCTCGAGGGCTCCTACGGTGCCGCGGAGTTCGTGAGCTGGTTCGACGGGCACCCCGACTTCCCGCGCACGTGGCCGCTCGAGGCCCGCGAGGTGGCCGTCATCGGCAACGGCAACGTCGCGCTCGACGTGTCGCGCATCCTCGCGAAGCACGTCGAAGACCTCATGCCCACCGAGATCCCGGCGAACGTGGCGGCCGGTCTGGCCGCCTCGCCCGTCACCGACGTGCACATCTTCGGCCGACGCGGCCCGATGTCGGTGAAGTTCACGCCGCTCGAGCTCCGCGAGCTCGGCGAGTTGCGCGACGTCGACATGATCCTCTACGACGAGGACTTCGACTACGACGACGCGGCGAGGGCCGCCGTCTCGGGCAACAAGCAGATCTTCGTCATCGACAAGGTGCTGAACCAGTGGCGCCAGCGCGAGGTCGGGCAGGCGTCGCGCCGCCTGCACCTGCACTTCTTCGCGAAGCCGCTCGAGCTCGTCGACGACGGCACCGGCCGGGTCGGCGCCATCCGGTGGGAACGCACCGCGCCCGATGGCGCCGGCGGTGTGGTCGGCACCGGCGAGATCCGCGAGCTGCCCGTGCAGGCCGTGTACCGCGCGGTCGGCTACTTCGGAACGCCGTTGCCCGGCATCCCGTTCGACCACGAGTACGGCGTGATCCCGAACCACGAGGGCCAGGTGCTCATGTACGACCACGAGTCCGGCGAATCCCGCCAGATGTACGGCGTCTACGCCACGGGCTGGATCAAGCGCGGGCCGGTCGGCCTCATCGGGCACACGAAGTCCGACGCGATGGAGACGATCAAGCACGTCATCAACGACCTCGGCAACTGGTGGCGTCCCGAGTCGCCGTCGGAGGAGTCGGTGATCGAGATGCTCGAGTCGCGCGGCATCGAGTGGACCGACCTCGACGGATGGCACCGCCTCGACGAGCACGAGCAGGCGCTCGGCGCAGCCGAGGGGCGCGTGCGCATCAAGGTCGTGCCGCGCGACGAGATGGTCGCAGATCTCCCGCGACGATGTAGCGCCTGCGGGTTGAGGCCGCCTGCGGGTTGAGGAGCCGACGCAGTCGGCGTCTCGAAACCCGCTAACCCGCCGTCACGACTCCCGCCCCACCGGCGGCTCGCCCACGAACGTGTGCGCCTCCCGCGCGAGCTCCGACCAGAGCTGGCGGTCGCTGACCCGTACCCAGTTGCGGCTCGGCCCGCCGTGCTCGCCGCGGAACGGCGCCGCGACGCCACGCTCGCGCAGGTCGGCCGACCGCGCCGCGGGCAACTCCACCACCAGGTCGTCGCCGTCGAGGAATGCGAACAGCCGCCCGTGCACCAGCACTCCATCGGGCGTCAGATCGACGTCGTAGTCCTCGTCGAGCAGCAGCTCTCGAGTCACCGCGTCGTAGGTGCGATCTGCCTCGGTGCCCATCTCGCCCCCGTTCATCCTCCCTCAACTGTGGCAGCCGGCGCCCGCCGTGTCGATGCGTCGAGCGTTCTCGCGGGTTGGGGACGCCCACAGGGGCGTCCCTGCGGATCGAGGAGCACCCACAGGGCGTCCCTGCGGATTGAGGAGCGCCCACAGGGTGCGTCTCGAAATCCGCCCGCCCCGCCTCGAGCCACTACGCTGCACACCATGCCGTTCGCGACCGTGACCACCGCGGCGGTCGCATTCCTCGTCGGAGCTGTACTCGGCTGGTGGCCGCTCGCCGCCTGGACGCAGCGCTCGATGAAGAGCGAGCGGATGTCCCAGAGCACCGTCCGCGTCGCCGGCGCCGCGATCACCGCCGTCACGTTCGCGACCCTCGCCCTGAGCTTCGGCCTCGCGCTGATCCTGCCGGCGCTGCTCGTGTTCGCGGCCGCGGCATCCGTGCTCACCCTCGTCGACCTCGCCGAGAAGCGCCTCCCGAACGCGGTGATCTTCCCGACGCTCGGCGCGGTCGCCGTGCTCCTCGTGCCGCCGACCTGGGCGTCGGGGGAGTGGGCCGCGCTGCTCGGGGCCGCGGCTGGCGCTGCCGCGATGTTCGCGGTCTACTTCCTGCTGGCGCTGATCTCACCGTCGTCGATGGGCATGGGCGACGTGAAGCTCGCCCTCGTGATCGGCCTGCTGCTCGGCTGGTTCGGGCTCAACGCGTGGCTCGTTGGGACTGATGGCGGCGTTCGTGGTGGGCGGGCTGGCCGCGATCGCGGCGCTGGTGCTGCGCCGGGTGACCCTGCGGGGATCGATCCCGTTCGGTCCGTCGATGCTGGTCGGGGCATTCGTCGCGTTGCTGCTGGTGGCGGCGCTGAGCATCCGCCGTCCTCGCCCCGAAATGGGGCTGTTGCACGGGAAGCGCTCCGCGGATTACATGACGTGGTTCACGTCGCCCTCCTCGACAGCGGTCGAGGTTCCCCGAATCGCGTGTATCGAACCAGACCCGAAGGATCACCTTGTATGACTGACGCCGCTGAAGACGGTCGACCGCCTTGCCGCCACGCGAACGCTGATGGCCACGGAACGATTCCGGTGGTGGCTCGGCTTCGCTGTGCTCACCATGATGGCGGCGGCGCGGGCCGCTGCCGCCACCGAGCGTGACCCGTACTGGTCGGCCCGCGCGGGCCTCGAAACCCTGGACGGAGTCCCGCTGGCGCGGCCCGACACCTGGAGCTGGTCGGCGGAGGGCCTCTGGTACCCGAACTCGCCGGCGTGGAACGTCGTGCTCGGCGTCGCGTGGACCGCACTCGGGTTCTGGGGGTTCTTCTGGGTCGCGTTCATCACGATGACCGTCCTCATCGGCCTCGCGATGATGCTCGCACGTGGTGCCGGCGCCAGGGCGCTGCCGACCTTCGTCACATTCGTCCCGCTGCTGATCGCATCCTCCGCAGCGCTATCCGCGCGGGCCACGGTCATGGTGCAGATCTTGCTCTTCGCCGCCGTACTGTTCGCCTGGTGGTGGGGCGGAATCGTGGGCCGGCTGCCGGTCGCCGCGCTGATCTCTGTGGTTGCGGGAGCCGGTTTCGCGCTGTCGTTCGCGGGCAACTGGGTGCATCTGTCGTTCATGCTGCTCGCCGCAGCGGTCGCCGTGATGTGGGCGGTGGCGTGGTGGGCGAGTCCCGGTCTCGATGCTCGTCGACGGCTACTTCTCATACTCGCCGGCACGCTCGGGCTCTTCCTGGGGTGCGTGCTCTCGCCGTACGGCATAGAGCTGACGTTGGAACGCTCGAATGCTGTCAGCGAAGTCTGCCGAGACCTCATCACCGAGTGGATGTCCCTCCCGGCTATGGTCGTCCACAAGGGGGGCCTGATCTGGCTCCCGATCGCCCTCACGGCCGTCGCCATCGCAGCGGGCACGGTGACGTGGTTCGTTCGGCTCATCAGGGGGCGGGAACGGTTCGACCCGCGGGTCCGACTCGTGGCCCCGATGCTCGTGCTGGCGGTTCCCGCGATCGTAGCCGGAACCGGCACGCTACGGTTTCTCGCGCTCGGGACGATCGTGCTCATGCCGGCCGCCGCCGCCGCGGTGACGGGCTGGTGGACCGAGCCCGGTGCCAGCAGCGGATTGGCGGCGGGATTCTGGTCGTCGCCGCGGGGTGTGACGTATACATCGGGCCGATTCTGGACGGACGTCCTCGTCGTTGTCGCGCTGGTGTTCTCGGTCGTCGTCGCGGTCGCTATTCCGCAGGGAGCGAGGCCGCCCGAGACGCAGGCGGCCGAGCGCCTCCCGCATGGATGCCTGCTCTGGACGGACCCAAGCGTCGCCGGGTTGGTTCCACTCATCAGACCTGATGTGAGGGTATGGATCGATGGGCGCGCCGACTTCTATGGGCGAGATCACCTCATCGAGTTCATTCGGATGCGTTCTGGAGAGGTATCTCTACCCGCCGCAGCGGACTGCATCATCCTAAGACCGAGGTCGGAGGACTTACGCCTCGAAAAGGCGCTCGACGACTCTACGGCGTGGTCAAGGACCGCTAGCGTCAACGGCTTCACGGTGTGGGCGCGCGAGCGCTGAGTGACCCCGACGACGAGGTTTGACATCGTAACGTCTCGATGTCACGTGCTCGGCATGCATCTCTGCCGCGGCAGGCATATATATGCCGAGACTTCCGCGTGATTTCGGGGCGGCGCATGAACCGCGAGCCAGCGCACGGAGGCCGACCCCCGAAGTGGGGAGTATGTCCCCCGTCCTGCGGACCCATACGGTCTAACCACTGCACGCGTCGGCGTGTGAGACCAAGAGACCTGCTACCACAGAAGGAACCATCATGCTCAAGGCATACACGCGCGCACAGGCGCGCATCAACTCGCTTCGTTCGGAGGAGGACGGGAATGCGGCCGAGTACGGCCTCATCATCGCCCTCGTCGCCGTCGTGATCATCGCTGGCCTCGGTGCGCTCGCCATCGGCCTGAATACCTTGTTCAGCCAGGTTGCGTCAGAACTCAAGTAGTCCCAACGCCTTCGTCATGGCCGCGGGGTTCCCGCGGCCATGACTGCGGGGTAACACCGAAGGGGTCACCGTGCGACGGTTCGCTCGGGCTGAGCGCGGCGCCGCAGCTGTCGAGTTCGCCCTCGTACTCATTCCGCTGATCGTGCTGCTGCTCGGCATCATCGAGTTCGGCTACATCTTCAACCAGCAGTTGACCGTGACGAACGCCGCCCGCGAGGGCGCGCGCGTCCTCGCGATTACGCGGGACGCGGACGACGCGATGCCGCGGCCACGAACGGCGGCGTCGCGTTCCAAGCGTGCCGACCGTCACAACCCCGCAAGTATGCCCCGCCACGGCGGAGGGGACGCGGAGGTCGTCGTCACCCTCGCCCTCAAACCACCATCACGGGCCTCGAGTCGTGGGTCCCGGACTCGGCGCGATCACGCTCACCGGAAGAGGAGTCATGCCATGCGGCGGTTGATGCGACGCCTTCGGGCCGAGCGCGGCGCGACGGCCACGGTCGTCGCCTTCGCGCTCATCCCACTGCTCGGCGCGGGAGCGATCGCCGTCGACGTCGGCGCGCTGTACGCCGAGCGGGCACAACTCCAGAACGGCGTCGACGCCGCGGCACTCGCGATCGCCGCCACCTGCGCGAAGGAGTAGCCGACTGCGCGACGCCGTCGACGCAGACGCCGACCGCACAGTCGTACGTGAAGGCGAACGCCGCGATCCTGCGCAGTCCCTTGGCGAACACGCCCATGATCGACACGACCGACAACGTCGTGACGGTAACCGCTACGACGAGCGTCGACCACGTCCTGGCGCTCGGTGCTGACCGGTACCGACGCGAGCGACGTCACGGCCTCGGGTTCCGCCGAATGGGGAACCCCCATCGCCGGCAAGGTGATTCCGGTTGGATTCGGTGATGCGAGTTCGACGGCATCCAGCCGGCCGGGCCGGATGACACCCCGAGAAGGTCTCGATCGAGCTCGGCGCCGAGGCGCGTAGCGGTTGTGACGTCACGAATAATCCTGGTGGCTTCGGTTGGCTCAACGCCGTTGACTGCGGTTGAATTCGATCTCTCTGGCGGTGAACTCTGGCACCTCGGCGAGAGCGGCAGGGGGCGGCATCTCCGAGTGCACCTCCGTCGCCGGACACCTCTTCCCCCTGCTCGACACCGTGATCCGATCCCGATCTACGACTCCTACAAGTTCGTGCATTCGACGTGTGCCGACCCGCCGATCACCATGCCGACAAAGGAGTGCTACCGCATCGCGAAGTTCGCGGCGTTCCACCTCACGGGGCGGAAGCTGCCGTCGTTCAAGCAGAACGACCGCACTGCGCTGCCATGCTCGAACGGCTGCTTGCAGGGCTACCTGGTGAAGTACGTCGCCGGTGAATGAGGCCTTCGAACGGGGTGGGGGCGGCGGATCGACCGGGCTGAGCGTCGTGCGCATGCTCTTGACCGACGCCGAACGCGCCGCCCTGATCGGCTGAACGAGCTCGCGGTCGAGCGCACCAAACAAAGTCCCACTCCCTACAGAAAGCCCCCAACTGTGAAGACCCGAATCATCGGCGCGATCCTCGCCGTCATCCTCGCCGTCGCCGGCGGTTTCGCCGTCTACATGTTACGTCAGCGCCGCTGATGCACGCGCGGCAGAGGGCGCCGAGCTCGTTGAAGCGTACGTCGTCACCCAGACCGAGTGCCGCAGGGCGCCACCGCTGATTCGGTTCAGGGGGCACTGGAGGTCGTCAGCTTCCGCGCAATGCGGTGCCCGAGGATGCCGTCACCGATCTCGCCGATGTCGACGGGCTAGTCACTTCCGCAGACCTGCTGCCGGGCGACATCCTCCGAGAGGGCCGCTTCATCGACCCCGCCGGACGCGGCGGCGGGTGTCGGTCGCAGTGCCCTCGGGCATGCAGCTCGTCTCCTTCACCCTGCCCGCCGACCGCGTGGTCGGTGGTGAGGTCGACGCCGGCGATCACATCGGCCTCGTCGGCACCATCGACCCCGACGAACCCGGCGGCGAAGAGGACGTCATCAACCCCATTACCCGGTTCGCATTCCACGGCGTGCTCGTGACTCGGGTGCAGGGCGTGGTTCGGGTCGATCCCGAGACGGGCGAGGAGACCGATCAGAGCGCTGACGCCAACGTCATGGTCACCATCGCCCTCGCGGCGCACGACATCGAGCGCTGGGTGTGGTTCACCGAGGGTGAGTCGGCCGATTACGCCCAGATGTGGCTCACCCTCGAGAATGAGGCCACCGACAACGGCGGCACCGCGCCCGTCGACGGAAGCAACGCCTGGCAGTGACCCGCTACCTCCTGGTCAGTCGAAGCGCGGAGTACGAGACACGACTCCGCAGACTGTTCCGCGCGCGCCTGCAGAACGATCCCGGGGGAGTACCTCACGTTCGGCGCCGAACGAGGCGGTCGGTCGCGTCGAGGGCGGCACCGCGCTATCGCTCTCCTCGGCCCGCTGCTGACCCTCGAGGAGACCAAGACCCTGACCGCGACGCTGACGGAGGAGCATCCGGGCATCGCCCTGGTCGTCGTGCGCGAACAGCGCGCCGACCTCGAGGACTGGGTTGAGGCGGTCGAGATCCACGCGGTCCTGAGCCCAGAGGCTACGGACGGGCACCGAGGCGCTGCTCGGCGCGGCTCGACGAATGGCTGGTCACTTCCGGCAGGTGCCGGAGGCAGATGCCGACGGAGCCTGACGGCCGTCGCGAGGACTCGTACCGGCCGACCAGGCCGCTCGTCGATCTCGGCTCGACGACCTGGCCGGCTGGAAACGGCCGCGAAACCGCCGATAGCCGAGGCCGACGCCGAGGTCAAGGCAACCAAGCTGCGAGCCGGAGTGGTGCTGCCCGCCTCGAGGGAGTGTCGCAGCGAGGTGATCGCCGTGGCCGCGCCGAAGGGCGGGCAGGGCAAGACCACGCGGCGGTCAATCTCGCCACCGGGCTCGCCGAGGTCGCGCCGAACTCCGTCGTGCTCGTCGACGCCGACATCCAGTTCGGCGACATCGCGAACGCGCTCGATCTCGTGGTGACGCGAGACGTCGTTCGCCGAGTCGTGCACGCCGGCGACGATGAGGTCGCTGCTCAAGACCCAGCTCATGCGTCACGAGGACGACTTCTTCGTGATCCCGGCGCCGCTGTCGCCCGAACGGGCGGACAACGATTCCCGGCGAGGCGCCTTGGGGAACTCATCGACACGGCTCGCGACCATGTTCCGGTACGTGGTGGTCGACACGACGCCGGGCCTGGGCGAGCACACCCTGACCGCGCTCGAACATGCCACCGACGGCGTCTTCGTGACCACCCTCACCGTCGCGAGCCTGCGCGCCCTGCGCACCGAGTTCGGGCTGCTCGTCACGCTCGGCCCTGCCCCAGAACCGCCACATCGTGCTGAACCCGTCGAGAAGCACACCGGACTGGTCGTTGCGGACGCCGAGGCGATCATCGGTGCCGATCCGCGAGTCGGTCGTGCCGAGATCGACGGGCGTGGTGCTCGCGGCGAACGCGGGGGTCCCACTCATCCACAACGACTCCACGCGACCCCGCGGCGAAGGCGGTGCGCTCGTCGTGCAGCGCATCGAGCCCGCGCGTTCCCGACCCGTCGCCGCATCCACAGGAGGAGCCGATCCCATGAGCCTCAGTGATCGCCTGCAAGCGGGCGCGCCACAGCGTGAAGAACGTGTCGGCGGCGGAATCCCCACGCGACGCCGCCCCGCCGGGACCGCGCGAATCGGGCTCATCCTGCCCGACGAGTCCGACACGTCTGCGACTCCCGTCCAGGCCGAGGGATCCGATCAGGCGGCTACCTCTCGACGACGCTGAACCGGCAGCGCCGAGACGGCCGCCCCGGCCGGGCACGAAGAGCATACGAGCACGTGGCAGGCGCTCGCAGTTCGGCGTCCCGCATCCCCTCGACGACCGATCCCTTCGCCGAGCTCAAGGAACGTGCGGCGCAGGAGCTCTTCGGCCGCATCGGCGCGCGACTGAACGACCCGAACCTCTCCGAGGAGAAGCTGCACGACATCGCCCGCGAGGAGCTCGGACGGATCATCGAGGCGGAGCAGGTCGCGCTGACACCCGCGAGCGCAACCGCCTGATCGCCGAGATCGGGGCCGACGTGCTCGGCTTCGGGCCGCTGGAGCCGCTGCTCGACGACGCGGGCGTCACCGAGATCATGGTCAACCGCACGACCAGATCTACGTCGAGCGCAGCGGCCGAGTCTACGAGTCGCCGACCCGCTTCTCCGGCGAGGCGCACCTGCGACGCGTGATCGAGCGCATCGTGTCGCGCGTCGGCCGCCGCATCGACGAGTCGTCGCCGCTGGTGGACGCGCGTCTCGAAGACGGCTCGCGCGTCAACGCGATCATCCCGCCGCTGGCGGTCGACGGGCCCGACGCTCACGATCCGCAAGTTCGCCGCGGACGCCGCTCACGGTCGACGACCTGATCGGCTTCGGCACGCTGACGCAGCGAGATCGTCGACGGTGCTGGATGCCGCGGTGCGGGCGAAGCTCAACATCCTGGTCTCCGGCGGCACCGGCACCGGCAAGACCACGCTCCTCAACGTGCTCTCGGCGTTCATCCCGAGCGACGAGCGCATCGTCACCATCGAGGACGCCGCCGAGCTGCAGCTGCAGCAGGAGCACGTGGTCCGGCTCGAGTCGCGCCCGGCGAACATCGAGGGCAGCGGCGAGGTCACGATCCGCGACCTGGTGCGGAACTCGCTGCGCATGCGGCCCGACCGCATCGTGGTCGGCGAGTTCCGCGGCGGCGAGAGCCTCGACATGCTGCAGGCGATGAACACCGGCCACGACGGGTCGATCACCACGATCCACGCCAACTCCCCGCGGGACGCGCTGGCGCGTCTCGAGACGCTCGTGCTCATGGCGGGCATGGACCTCCCGCTGCGCGCGATCCGCGAGCAGATCGCCTCGGCGATCGACCTCATCGTGCAGATCTCGCGCTTCGCGCGACGGCACTCGGCGCCTCGTGAGTCTCACGGAGGTGCACGGCATGGAGGGCGACGTGATCACGATGCAGGACGTCTTCACCTTCGACTTCGGCGCGGGCATCGACGGCGATGGCCGCTTCCGTGGGAACGCCGAGCCCACCGGGGTGCGCCCGCGCTTCGTCGAGCGCTTCGCCGACGTCGGGATCTCGGTGCCGACCGACGTCTTCCGTTATCGAGCCCGGCCCGAGCGCGCTGCTCGGAGAGATCCGATGACGGTCTTCGCGATCGGCGCGGTGTGCGTCCTCCTCGCCCTCTTCGTGCTCATCTTCCTCGTGATCGCCCCGCCGCCTAAGCGGGTCGCCGTCGAGCGACGTCTCGCGCCCGGCGCCGAGCACGTCTCGGCCCTCCGCAAGGCCACACGCCGTGCGGTGGAGACGATCGAGCAGGCGACCGCCCAGCAGGACCGGCGCATGTTCGGCAGCGAGCGGCTCGAGCTCGCCGGTATTCGCAACGGAGCCAGCCGGCTTCCTGCATCATCGTTTTCGCGGTCTCCGCCGTGCTCGGCCTCATCGGGGTTCTGATCGGATTCGGTACCGTCTGGGCGATCGTGCTCGGCGTGCTGCTCGCCGCGGCCGGGCCGTTCGTGGTCTCGCGGCTTCGTCGCCATCCGAACCGACCGGCGCCGCGCCACGTTCGCCGACCAGCTCGACGACACCCTGCAGCTCGTTGCCGGCAACCTCCGCGCAGGGCACGGCCTGGTGCAGGCCGTCGACTCCGTGGCGCAGCACGCCGACTCGCCGACCTCCGAGGAGTTCGCGCGCATCGTCAACGAGACGCGCATCGGCCGCGACCTCGGCGTAGCGCTCGCCGGCACAGCCGATCGGATGCGCTCCGACGACTTCATGTGGGCGGCTCAGGCCATCCAGATCAACCGCGAGACGGGCGGCAACCTCAGCTGAGACGCTGCAGCGCACGGCGGCGACGATCCGCGAGCGCAATCAGATCCGCCGCCA
Source organism: uncultured Actinomycetota bacterium (assembly GCA_963764435.1). Classification (GTDB taxonomy): domain Bacteria; phylum Actinomycetota; class Actinomycetes; order Actinomycetales; family Microbacteriaceae; genus Agromyces. Next base: position 33,477 of record CAVXSL010000004.1, read on the forward strand.
GGTCAAGGCGCTGAGCGCCGAGGGGCGATTGTCTGCGCGGTGCTGCTGCTCCTCCCGATCGTGGCCGTCCTCGTCGGCGGTGCTCGTGCTGCGACCCGACTATCTTGCGCCGTTCGTCGAGTCACCGCTCGGCTGGTTGGCGATCGGCATCGCGGTCGTGCTCATGATCATCGGCATCGTGTGGATGTCTGCCGCCGTCAGAGTGAAGTTCTAGGAGCCGCGATGACTGTCATCGCCTATCTCGCCGTCGCCGCTGTCGCGATCGGCATCGGGGTGCTCGTCTACCTCGCCATCAGCGCCATCCCCTCACGAGCGGACGTCGCGGCGGTCGTCGCGCCGCCGACCGAGTCCGAGCGGATCCGCGTCGAGCGACGCACGTTCGCCGAGTCGCTCAACGCCGTCATGCCGCGCGGATACACGGGGTGGATCCAGCGGAAGATCATCTATGCGGGCAAGACCGGCCAGTGGACGGTCGGCGGGTTCCTCACGATCCGGGTCGTGCTCGCGGCTGCATCGCTGCTGATCGTGATCTTGACCCTCGCGTTCGCACCGCGAGCCGCTGCCGACCGTCCTCGGCATCGCTCTTCGCCGCGCTGGTGCTCGTGGCCCCCGAGGTGATCCTGTCGGGGCGTGCCGACGATCGGCAGCAGGCGATCCTGCTCGCCCTGCCCGACACGCTCGACCAGATGACGATCGCGGTCGAGGCCGGCCTCGGGTTCGAGTCGGCCATGGCGAAGGCGGCGCGAGGCAACTCCGGACCGCTGTCGGAGGAGCTCGTTCGCACCCTCCAGGACATGTCGATCGGCCGCTCCCGCTTCGACGCCTACTCGGCACTTGCTCGCGCGCACCGACTGCGACGACCTCAAGCGGTTCATCCGCGCCGTACAGCAGGCCGACCGCTACGGCATCGCGATCGCGGACGTACTCCGCGTGCAGTCGTCCGAGATGCGGATCAAGCGCCGTCAGCGAGCCGAGGAGAAGGCGATGAAGGTGCCGATCAAGGTCGTGTTCCCGCTCGTCTTCGCGATCCTTCCGGTGCTGTTCATCGTGCTGCTCTTCCCGGCGGTCATCAGCATCATCGGCGCGTTCTGCTAGCCTGCGCGTTCGCGGCGTATCCGCGACCTCGCGGAGCGAGTTCTCTAGGCTGGAGCCACGATCACCCAGGGGAGGTGCCGTGGCCGAGTCGAGCGTTGACGAGCAGTGGCGCCCCGACGTGCTCGGCGAGGGGTTCGAGCAGCTCACGCTGCCGCTCGGCAGCGACGACGAGGGCGAGGTCGTCGCGACACTCGTGCGCTACACGCCAGCAGCGCAGTTCGAGTGGCCGTGGCAGCAACACCGCGGCGCGGCATCCGGAGCCGACGTGCTCTACGTGCACGGGTGGAGCGACTACTTCTTCAACCCCGAGCTCGCGCGCTACTGGTCCGACGCCGGCGCCCGCTTCTTCGCGCTCGACCTGCGCAAGTACGGTCGCAGCCTGCGGCCCGGGCAGACGCCCGGCTACATCACGAACCTCGCCGACTACGACGCCGACATCGAGGCCGCGCTCGAGGCGATGGGGCACGGGGCGACGGATGCCGCGGGCGGCGCGCCGGCCGACGGGGGGCGCGGCGGCGCGGCATCCGCTCGGCCACTCATCCTGCTGGCGCACTCCACCGGCGGCCTGACGCTCAGCCTCTGGGCGGCGCGGAACCCCGGACGGGCCGCCGCCCTCATACTCGACAGCCCGTGGCTGGAGTTCCAGATGAGTCGCATCGGCCGGGAGGCGGTCACGCCCATGATCGCCATGGGCGCTCGCGTGAGGCCCACTGGCCCGCTGCCCAACGTCGACCTGGGCTTCTACACCCGCTCGATCGCGAAGGAACAGGACGGCGAGTGGGAGTACTCGCACGAGTGGCGGCCCGACCGGGGCTTCAAGACGCATCCGGCCTGGCTCACCGCCGTCCTCGCCGGGCACGCAACGGTCGCGTCCGGCATCGATGTGGGTGCTCCGGTGCTCACACTGCTGTCGGCGAGGTCGTTCCTTCAGCCGCGGTGGGATCCCGCGATGCTCACCAGCGACATCGTGCTCGTCGTCGACGACATCGCCGTGCGGTCGCTGAAACTCGGCCCGCAGGTCACGGTCGCCCGCATCGACAACGCGCTGCACGATGTCTTCCTGTCGCGGCAGCCGGCGCGGGCGGCGGCGTATGCGTCGGTCACGCGGTGGTTGCGGGGGTATGCGCCGCAGCGCTGAGACCGGATGCCCCAACTGAACGGATGCTCCAGGTCAGCGGGCCGCGCGCACAGCCGCTCGCGGCGGCTAGCACAGCATCCGCGTCAATGAGCACCCGACGTACGCACTCCTTCTTCGGCCACGTATCGCCCGTCGACAACGAGACCGAGCTCACGGCCGCTACGCTACTGTCAGCGGCATAACCCAGCCCCGTGTCCAAGAACCGGGGGCAAGGCCCGTGCCACAGGGAACGAAGTGGCACCTGCCGTCTTGCGGAATTGGCCTGAGCATGTTCATCCAGTTTCTCCCCGGCCCGGCTCGGCTCGAGGTAGAGATTCTCGGCGAGGGCGATCCATTGGTGGTGATCCAGACCGCGCTTCATGCAGACGAGCTACGTCCATTGGCCACACTCCTGGCCGAAGGAGGCCCGCATTGCGTCGTGCACTATCACCGCCGCGGGTATGCCGAGAGCGAGCCCTTGACCCAGCCTTCCACGATCGCGGGCGAAGTCGCCGACCTGCGTGCGCTGTTGGGGGCCTTGCACCTCGGCCCGGTGGATCTTGTGGGGGTGAGCTACAGTGCGGCGATCGCCCTGACGGCGGCCGCGACATCACCTGACTTGGTGCGGACTCTCACCATTCTGGAGCCGCCGCCGATCGGCGTGCCGAGCACCCCGGAATTCGTGGCGGCGAATCAGCGTCTCATCGAATCCCGACGCCTCAAGGGACCGCCTGTGGCGCTGGATGAATTCATGACGCGGGTGATCGGTCCCGACTGGAGGGTCGACGTCGAGCGAGATGACCCGGGTTCGACGGCCGCGATGGAGCGTGACGCCCCGACGTTCCTCGATTCGGATCTTCCCGCGCTGCTCTCGTGGGAGTTCGACGCCCAGGATGCCGCTCTGATTCAGTGCCCCGTCCTGCACATCGGTGGCAGCGACAGCGGCCGCTGGTTCGCCGAGGTCCGCTGGCGTTTGCATCGACTCCTGCCGGGAATGGAGGATGTCGTGATCGCCGGGGCCGGACACCTGCTGGCAACGACACACACCGACGAAGTCGCGAGGATCGTGCTCGGCTTCCTCAGTCGACATCGAGATTGATCGAAATCTCTGGGGCGGCCCACCACTGCAGCCGCATTTACTTGTTCAGATCACCTGGAGCCAGATCCAACTGATCCAAGAAGGCGAGGTCCGGCAAGCTGGGACCCGCATTGCCCGTGGATGTGACCACGCGGTAGCGAAGGTCGGAAAGCGCTCCGCTGGATCCGAGGTGAACGCGTTCGAGGGATACCCGCGAGCCAGGTTGCATGCCGAAAAGTGGAACACCGTCACCGAGAAGGACCGGGGCAATGATCCGAACGATGATCTCGTCGAGCCGACCCATCTCGAGGACTTGACGCGCGATATCGCCGCCGAAAACACCAACATCCTTGCTGCCGGCCAGCGCTTCGGGGCGCGTGCCAGCCGACGGCGACATCTCGCCGGCGGCTTCGATGCCGGGCATCGGAGTCATGTCCTCGGGGTCGGTGAGTTACAACGATCACCGGCCCGGTCCAGGCCCCGCCGTAGATCCCCGCGAGAGCACCCTCGGGATCTTGCGCGGCGACGTCGTACCACCCTCGACCGGCGAGAATGGCGCCGGTGCCTTGTGCGATCTCGGACGCAAGCGCACTGGCCGTGTCGTACTCAGCGCCGCCGGTCCAGGTCATGTCGTGGTCAGGCCCAGCGATGTACCCGTCAAGCGACATGGCGACGTGCAGGATGATCATGGTACCTCTCTACCCCGCGGGAACGTCGCTTAATACACAATGGAGCCAACCACCAGGCCGCGACTGGCTCCAAGCTGCGCGATCCGTCAACCACGGGTAGAAGGAAG
>CAVXSL010000005.1:0-319700 GCA_963764435.1 uncultured Actinomycetota bacterium
TCGCCCGAGGCATCCGCGACGCCGCTCGTGCTCGTGCACGGCTGGCCGAGCACCGGCTTCGACTTCCTCGACGTGATCGGCCCGCTCACAGACCCGCGTGCGCACGGGGGGCGACCCCGACCAGGCCTTCCATCTCGTGATCCCCACGCTGCCGGGTTTCGGCTTCTCGGGTCCCATCGCACGATGGGTGGAACTAGCACCCGGATAGTCGACGGCGATCGCCGAGCTCATGCGCCGCCTCGGCTACGAGCGTTATGGCGCGCAGGGCGGCGACTGGGGCGCGTTCGTCGCTCCCGACCTCGGCCGGGTTCAACCCGGAGCACGTCATCGGCGTGCACGTCAATGCCGCCACGTTCGGGTTCATCCCCTTCGGGGAGCTGAGCGACGAAGAGCTCGCGAACCTCAACGACGTCGAGCGCGACCGAGTGGCACACATGAAGGAGCGCCTCGGCGACGGCAACGGATACTTCGCGATCCAGTCGACCCGCCCGCAGACCGTGTCGTTCGGGCTCAGCGATTCGCCCGCCGGGCAACTGGCCTGGATCATTGAGAAGTTCCGCGAGTGGACCGATTCCGCCGACGAACTACCCGAGGATGCCGTCGCGCTCAAATACCTGCTCACCAACGCATCGATCTACTGGTTCACGAACACGTCGGCGAGCGCCGCGAACATCTACTACGAGAGCACGCACGGCGGCGGCTGGCCGACGCCGACGACGGTGCCAACCGGCGTAGCGGTGTTCCGAGAGGACATCGCCATCCGCCGCTACAGCGACGGGCTGTACAACATCGTGCACTGGAGCGACTTCGAGCGAGGCGGGCACTTCGCCGCACTCGAGGAGCCCGAGCTGTTCGTCGGCGACGTGCGGGCGTTCTTCAGCGGCATCCGCTGACGAGAGCGAAAGGCGAGCGGATGCCGCGCCTGCCCGATGCCCGGCGCGGCATCCGTCGCTCGTCCGCCGCTGGCGTACCGGGTCTCGTAACACCACGACTCGGATCCAGACCCACTCGTCCCCACCCCCGGCACGAACGCTCGCGGCGCGCGACGAGCGGGCTAGGCTGACCGCGGGCGTCTGATTCGGCGGGCGCGATACTCCGAGGGTGAACGTGGTCGACGTCGTGCTCGCCCACGATTACCTCGTGCAGGTCGGCGGCGCGGAACGCGTGGTCGTCGGGTGGGCGGCCGGGTTCGGGTCGCGCAGGCTGGTCACGCTGGCGCATCGGCCGGAGGACACCTATGACGAGTTCCGCGGGCTGGACGTGCGAGCGACGATCCCATATGCGCTCGCACACCACGTGGAGCGGATGCTTCCCGCACTCCCCGCGATCGCAGCGCGTACGACGGTCGGCGGCGGCGAGGTCGCGCTCGTCTCGAGCAGCGGCTGGGCGCACCGCTTCCGATTCGAGATCCCGAACGTCGTGTACGTGCACAGCCCCGCTCGCTGGCTGTACGCCGCCGATGATTATCGGATGCGGCTCTCGGCGTTCCGCCGCATGGGGCTCCGCCTCAGCGAGCCGTTCCTCCGGCGCGGCGACCCCGAGGCGATGCGTCGCGCGCACGCGATCGTGGCGAACTCGACGGCGACCCGGGATCGCATCCGCATCGCGTATGGCCTCGACGCAGTCGTGGTGCACCCTCCCGTCGAGCGGGTCGCCCTCCACGCGACTCGGCCCGCGCGCGAGCTACCCGAGTCGTTCGGCCTCATCGTTGCGAGGAATCGCGGCTACAAGAACGTTGCGCTCGCGGTCGAGGCGACCCTGGTGGCAGGCCTATCCGTCGTGCTCGCCGGCTCGGGGTCCGAGAGGCTCGACGAGCACCAGCAGGGCGTACATGCCCTGGGACGGGTCACCGACGCGGAGTTGTGCTGGCTGGACCGCCACGCCGCCGGGGCCCCGTTCCCGCTGCTGGGAGAGAGGACTTCGGGCTCACCGTCCTCGAGGCAGCCCTCGAAGGAACACCGGCTGCCACGGTCGCCGCGGGGGGTGGTTACCTCGAGACGGTGAGCCCCGGAGTGAGCGGCGCGCACGCGACATCCGCGACCGCCCATGACCTCGCCGACGCGATTCGTCTCGCACGCGCCCTGGATGCCGACCAGACCCGTCTCTGGGCACGCGGCTTCGGACGTGAAGCGCACGTCGCCCGGATCACTCGGGTGATCGAAGGGGTCGTGTAACGGGCGTGAACGGATCACAGGTCGAAGTCCCACTCTCTGTTCGACTACGGTTCGGGCATGCGGCGATCCAGCACCTCGCCGACGAGTCGGCGTCGACCTGCTGCACATCAAGGGCGCGGCCGTCGATCCCTCGCTTCGTCCGGCCGCCTCGCGCGGAACTGACGTCGACGTGATGGTGCGCCCCGATCATTCGCCCTGCTCGAGCGGGCCATGCGGAAGCGCGGATGGCGCCTCTACAGCACGTTCGCCACCGGCTCCCCGTTCGGTCACGCCCAGACCTACACGCACGAGGCGTGGGGGTATTTCGATATCCACCGTTTCTTCCCGGGTATCCGCCTCGCACCCGACCGGCTTTCGATCGCCTCTGGTCCGATCGCCACACCGTCGAGATCGCCGGCGTCGGATGCCAGTGCCAGCGTGCCGGCGCAGTCGCTTCTGCTCATTCTCAATGTGGCCGCGCGGGCGGTGCGGATCCCGAGACCTCGATGGCGCATGGCAGGAGGCCCCAGGTGATCGTCGCGCGCAGATCGAGGTCTCATCGAGGACCTCGACGCGCACGTCGGCTTCGCGGCGGCGGTCGGTGGTCTGGAGCGCCATCGGGGTGACCGAGACTACCGGTTGTGGAAGGTCGTCGGAGAGGGCGGCAGTCGATCGGAGGAGTGGTGGGCACGCATCCGCGCGGCGCCCACCTTCGCAGATGCGGCGCGCCTGGTTGCCCGGGCGCCGCTCGTGAACGTCGAGCATCTCGCGATCCTGCTCGGGCGGCGCCCGACGCGGCGCGAGATCGCCGCCGAGTTCCTGGCGCGCCCCGCCCGCGCCCTCGGCGACGGCTGGCACGCCCTCGTCGGCAGGCGGTCCTCCCGATGACCCGACTCCGGCCCGCCGCCGGGGTGGCGGTGATCGACACAGGCGACGTGGTGTACGTCGCCCCGCTGCCCGAGGGCCCGATCGTCGTGCTCGACGGGGTCGCAGCAGCCATCTGGGCGGAGGCGACCAGCGGTCAGCGATCGACGATCGCCGGACCGGTCGCGGCCCTGACCGATGCGACCGTGGGTGCCGTCGGCGCCGGGGTGGAGGCGTTCGTCGACGAGCTGCTCGAGCGTGGCCTGCTCGAGCAGAAGCCGGCGTAACGGCATCGACTACGCGCCTGCGATACTGGTGCGAATCTCACCAAGGGACCCGGTCATGAGTTCGACGAGCCTCCATGCGCAGCTGTGGCGCGCCGGATCGCCGAGTGGTGGGCGAATGCGTGGCGCTGGGTCCTCATGGCGGCCGCCGCTGCTGCGGTCGCCTACATCCTGCTCGACCAGGGTGTCCAAACGCGCCGATGATGGCGTTCGCGCTCTCCGCCCTCATCATCGCAGCGGTGATGACCGGTTCACGTCCGCTGGCGATCGCGCTGGTGGCGGTGCCCGGACTGTTCATCGTCCAACGGGTGGGCCTCGGGGGCACGGGCCTCTCCGTGTCGGATGTCGCGCTCGCCGCGGCATTCGGATGCGCCGTGCTCTCGGGAAGCGGCCGTACAGCCGGCCGCTTCGCACCATGCTGTGGCTCAATCTGCTTCTACCAGTTCACGACGATGTTCACCGTCATCGTGAATCCGTTTCCCGCCAATACGATCGAATGGTTCCACTCGTGGCTCCTCGTGTCCGGAGCCCTCGTGGTTGGCTGGGCTCTTCGGCGCCGCCGGATACGCGTCGACTCGCCCTGTCGCTCATCCTCGGGATCACGCCTGCGTCGATCGCGATGCTCACGATCGTGGAGGAGCTGCCTGCAGTACTTTTGACCGGTGACTTCGCGGCCCGTCCGACGTGTCGTGGCCGTTCGGGATGCACAAGAACTTCGTCGGAACGGCACTCACGTTCGCGGCTGATCCTGGCATACGTGAACCCGGACTGGGTGGGCTGGGCGAAGGGGTGGTCGCTGCGCCTGGCGTTCGGGCTCCTCGTGGTCGCGATGCTGATAACTCAGTCGCGCCAGGCGCTCATCGGCCTGCTCGTCGCCATCATCATCATCGTCACCGGTGAAGGACGACCAAGCGCTCTACCCCCATCCCCCTCATGATGTTGATCCCCGCATCCTGGCTCGTCGCCACCACGGTGGCAGATCAGGTCGCCTCACAGAACGAGTACAACTCGGTCTTCCAGCGGATCAACTGGTTCCGTGAGGCGTCCTCCAGTACTGGCGCGAGTCCCCCGTGTTCGGACATGGATTTGCGCTACTGGTACAACGACCCCACATTTGCGTTCCAGCCGCCCCAAGCGGAGCTCGAGGTCTTTGGCCACTGCGGGCGTCGTCGGTCTCAATCGGCTTCCTCGTGATGTGGGTCGGCGTGGCTCGTCGTGCTCTGGCGTGTCGATCCGCGCTTCGGCACGATCGCCGTGGCCGTGCTCGCGTGCAGGATCGTGCAAGCTCAGTTCGACCTGTTCTGGGTCGCCGCCCAGGTCTCGATTCCATTCATGATCGCGGGCGTCTGCCTCGGCGCCCTCGCCTGGGAGCGGCGCGCAGACGATGCCGAGATCCAGTGACCGATGACGACGTGCAGCAGGCGTGACCCCGGATCCCCCTCGGGGCGCGGATCGGCTGAGCCCCGGGCGGGGGCGCCGCACAGTGAGTGGTTCAGGTGCGGACGAGCAGCCGTGCGCCCGACGAGCTGCTCGACCGCGGTGGGGGACGATCTTTTGCGGGGTGTCGATCCCCTCCGGCGGTTCTCGGAAGCTGGTTGTAGGGCTGCCCTGCGAAGCTCGTCCTCAGTCGAGCCATCGGCGGCGAGCCAGAACCACCGGTCCGATGCCCTCGAGCTGCGACGACCTTGTTCTTCCGTCAGAACGAAGAGGGGTCTCGTCGAGGTAGAGCGCGGTCGGCGTGTCGGCCACGCCAGTGACCCCCCGGTGTCGCTCGATCGGCGGACGACCAGCCCCTGCGGCCGTGTCCCGGCGCAGCTCGGCGGATAGACACACCGCCCATGGGCCCGGGTAGCAGTCACAGCCGCGTTCGCGATGCGCTCCGCGACATCCGTGAGGATCGTAGGTTGCTCGCCGATCAACAGTGCCTCAACGATCTCATCGACGAGTGCGGGAATCGTCTCCGCCTCCGAATAGACGAGCCGACGGACACCACCGGTCGACTGCGCCCTATCTCCGACCAGTGAGCGGAGCGGGCGATCGAGCGCGTGAGAGGTAGCTGGTATGGGGAATGAGGTCGGCGAGAGCATCGATAGATCGAGACCGACTCGACGTACGGATGCTCGACGCCGGGTCTGCGATCGAGCAGGACGAGCGCGGCGAGCCGCAGGCCCTCAGCCGGTGCTCGAACGGAGCCCGAGTGCGGAGGCGGTGTTCGGTGTGCTTGGTCCGTCGGGCGCTCGCCGATCGAGAGGGGCTTCGGGTACCCGATCACGGTGCCGTCGGCCCGTATCGCCAGCGTCTCGTCGGTGACGTAGCCGTATGAGCGCCCATCCGAGGGCCAGGGAAGCGGTCGTCTTGCCACGGCCCGAGGGGCCGACGAAGCCGATCACACGTCCGTCGTCGAGAGCCGACAGCTGTGGTGTGCAGCATCAGTGCCTGACCCCTCAGTTCCGCTGATTGCGGCCGAGGGTGACCGCCGAGACGATACGGGCTGCGAGCGCCGCCGCCGTTGCGATGTCTCGGATGTGAGGGCAACTGGTCGTTGGGTCCGAGCCCCGAGGCGTCGTGCAAGCCCGCCTCGGATGACCCGTGCTGAGGTCCGCTCCGGCTCACCGAACGGGAGGTCGGCCCATCGCGTGCGGATCCACTCCCGATCTTCTGGAGTCAGCGTGTCGTCGAGCTGAATGCGAACCGTGGTGGTGAGCGCACGCACGTCGAAAGGTGGTTGGCATAGCATAGACCCTACTCGTTGCCAGAGTTGGCCGCGCGGCGGTAGGGCTGTCGACCGAACCGGAGGTTGCATGCGGAACTCCGCGACTACACGCGCGGCCTGCGCCGGTACTGGCTCGCCATCGTGCTGATGACGCTGGTCGGTCTCGGCGCTGGGTACGCTGGACCCTGCTTCAGACTCCGGTATACACCGCGAGTGCGAGCGGATACGTGGCTTCAAAGGCAGAGCGCTCGACGTCGGTCTGTCCACCGTTGGCGACTCCTTGGCGCGATCGCGGGTGCAGTCCTACCTCGACATCGCCGGGTGGCTGATCGGTGGCCGAGAACGCCATCGACGAACTCGGGCTCGACACCACGCCCGAGGCGCTCGTCGAGGCGGGTCACCGTCTACCAACCCCCCCGACACCGTGATCATGAAGATCAATGCGGAGGCGTGGACACTCCCGAGGGCGCACGCGCCTTGGCCGAGGCGTGGATCGAGCGCGATGATCCTCGAGATCGATGCGATCGAGGGCAATGGCACCAAGGGTCTGCGCCCTGGTGACGGTGGATCGGGGGCGACCGCAACGCTTCCGATCGGTGCCCTACCTTCCCCGACGTCCAGACCGCATTGATCGTCGGCGGGGTCCTCGGACTCGGATTCGGGGTCGCTTCGCGTCATCCGGACCGCTTCCGATCGGCGGGTCCGAGCCGCTGATGACGTGGAGGGAAGACCGGTGTCGCCGTAGTCGGCAGCATCCCTCGTCACGGGGCTTGACGGCGAGAATCGGCTCTTCGACACGGCCGAGAAGGGGCCAAGGCGTTCGCGGTCTCAGAGGCCATGCGCGCGCTGCGCACGAACCTCCAGTTCATGGACGTCGACCACCCGCCGCGAACGATCGTCATCACCAGCCCTCTCCCCGGCGACGGCAAGTCGACGATCGCCTGCAATCTCGCTCTGACGCTCGCCGCGGCGGCGCACCGTCGTGCTCATCGACGGCGACCTCCGTCGGTCGATGGTCGCCAAGACGATGGGGCTGCCGGGCAGCGCGGGTCTCAGCGACGTTCTCTCCGGGCGGGCGGCCGTCGGTGATGTGTTGCAGCGCACGCCCGTCCAAGAACCTGTTCGTGCTGGCGGCCGGAGCATCCCCCCGAATCCCAGTGAGGTGCTCGGCTCGGAACGCATGCGGACCCTGATCGCGGATCTCACCAAGCATGCAACCGTGATCATCGATGCGCCGCCACTCCTTCCCGTGACCGATGGCGCAGTGCTGACGCATCAGGCCGACGGCGCCCTCGTCGTCGTCAGCCTGGGCAAGACGACCTACGACCTGCTCGACAAGGCGCTCGACACCCTCGGAAGGCGCGCGGCCGAGCCCTGGGCGTGGTGCTCAATAAGGCCCCGCTACGCGGCGCAGACGCCTCGCCATACTCGTATGAGTATCGGCGCGAATATGCGCACGCATCGGAGCCTTCCGATGACCTGGTTCCCGTCGACGGCCTCGATGCCGCGCTGACTCGTGACCTCGCGGATCTGACTCCACAGCCCGCGCCACGTCGCCGCGACGCACACGTCGTGGCTGACGTCAGCGACTGAAGCCCCGGATGACGCGTCAGCTGCGCGGGGGTCGCTGCGCAGCGTCCTCTGTGGAGAGGCAAGTCCTCGAACATCGCGCCATGTCACCCGGATGCGGGGGTTCGCGGATCGAACGAGGAATGCGCGAGCGCTAGCGCCGCCGCCGACGCATCCGATAGTCTGCGTGAGATCCGCAAGGTCTTGATCAACCAAGACACACTTTCCGCAACGCGTGGGGCAGCCCGACGGACCTCACCACCCACCGCCACCAGTCCAGGAGGACACTTCATGAGCGACCTCGAAGGTCGAAATACCGGAGTCAGTCGACGCACGGTCGCCAAGGCGATGGCGTGGTCCGTGCCGGCGATCGCCGTTGCCGTCCCGGCACCCGCCTATGCCGCATCAGGCGACATCATCAACTTCACCGGTGGTGCTTGCAAGGACCCCGGCAATCCCAAGAAATACCGGTTCGAGTTGGAAATCACGAACGACACGAACTCGCCACTGACCATCACATTCGACAACCTGAATGTCAACGGCGTCGACAACGACAGCGCCCTGAGCCCCACGGTAACGGTTGTGCCTGCCAACACGATTCGGACGCTGACGATCGAGGGCGGGCTGTACCCGGACAGCGCGAACGGTTTCGCGGTCCTGCACTACACAGCGGGTGGCGTCACCGACCAGGTCTCCACCAACTTCGACGACAATGCGCTGCCGCCCATTCAGAACACCAACCAGTGCAAGATCCTCCCGCTGGGAGTGATCGAGGACGTCGCCATTCGTTGAGCCGGCGCGTTGGCGTGAGCACTCACTCGCCCGCGCGCTGCGACCATGAACGATGCTCCCGACGTCGCGTCGGGAGCATCGTTGCGTGCCCGAAGCAAGAGGAATGATGACGATGGTCAGACGTGCCGTCACCGCACCCGCGAGACCCGCCCATGGAATCGTATGGCTGCGGGTCCCGATCGACGCTATGAGCACTGCGTGTTGACGGAGCCTCGCATCGAGGTCGTTCGGGTGCGGTCCGCTCCCGCCGGGCGAGCGAACGACGTCGACGACGACGAGGTGGTGCGCCGCACACCGAGCTTGAGCGGCGCGTCAAGTCGAGCGTGACGCCGGGCGACGAGGGCGCCCAGCGTCCCTTGGCCCGGCGCCGCGAACCTGCCCAGACGAGCAGCGAGACGTTCACCGTGCTCGTCGTGTGCGCCGGCAACGTCAATCGATCCCCCCTCGGTGCGGTACTGCTCGACACGTGGTCGAGATGGTACCTGCCGTCGACCGAAAACCAATGGGTTCACGTGGCGAGTGCTGGCTTGCGCGCACCTGTGGGATCGACGATGGGCGTCCGCGCGCGGGTGATCGCCGAAGCGCTCGGCGCCGACGGCTCTGGGCACCGCGCAGTCCAGATCACCGAGGACATGATCCGCACGGCCGACCTCGTGCTCGTCTCCACTGTTCGCCAGCGCGACAGCATCCTGGGGATCGTGCCGGGCGCCCTGCGTTCGACGTTCACGATCCGTGAGGCGGGGCGCATCGCCAAGGCGCTGCCCGATTTGCCCGCACCGTCGTCGGCCGGTGAGATGCGCGAGCGAGTCGCGGCCCTCACCCAGAACCGTGCTGTCGACAGTTCCGTCGACGGTGACGATGACATCATCGACCCGGAGGGGAAGGACGATGACGCGTATCGGCTCATGGCGCGGCAGGAGATCCTGCCCCTCGCCCTCATAGCGGGAGTGCTGTTCGGCATGCCCGCCACGGAGGTTGCGGCATACGGCGAGGCCGCGGAAGCCGCCGCGTTCGACTTCACCGGAGAGGGATCCCCGCCTGAATTGCCGTCTCGGCATCGCGGACGCCACGTCGCCTGAAGCCCCTGGTCATGTCTCGTCGGTGAGCAGCCGGTCAGGATCCCAGGTCCGGAGCCACGAGGCCCCTCGGCCCAGCCGTCATGTCATGAGTCGATCAGGACGTCCACGTGAGAGCTCCACCTGCTCGTCGCGCGGCACGACCTTCACGCGCTCGCGTGCGACGGCGGCGGCGCCCCGCCACGCCTCGCCGAGGCTGCGCTCGTGGGCGTCGAGCGCCAGCCATCCGGCCCAGGTCGTGAAGCGGATGCCGCGGGCCTCGAGCAGCTCGAGCACCTCGTCGCCGTCCGGCCCCGCGGAGACCGCCGGCGCGGACAGCGCGCCCGCCGCGGCATCCGCCAGCAGGTTCGTGATCGTCTCGAGCGCGTCGCCCTTCGTGTGGCCGATGAGGCCGACGGGTCCGCGCTTGATCCAGCCGGTCGCGTAGAGGCCGGGAATCGCCGACCCGGCGGCATCCGTCACGCGGCCGCCGTCGTTCGGGATCACGGCGGCGCGCTCGTCGAACGGCACGCCCGGCAGGGGCGAGCTCGCGTAGCCGACCGCGCGGTAGACCGCCTGCACGGGCACGTCGACGTACTCGCCCGTCCCCTCGACCGATCCGTCGCCGACCGGACGGGTGCGCTCGAACCGCACGCCCTCGACTCGCGCGTCGCCGAGCACCTCGATGGGCGCATGCAGGAAGTGCAGGTGCAGGCGCCGCGACGCCGTCGAGACCCAGTCGGCGGGCTTGCGCCAGCCGTTCAGCGTGCGCGTCATGACCTTGACCTGGTTGTTCGACGCGTGGAGCTGCTCGGCGTGCGGATCGCCCGCGGCGCGCTCGAAGTCGTCGTCGTACACGATCACGTCGACGTCGGGCACCTCGCCGAGCTCGCGCAGCTCGATGGGGGTGAACTTCACGTGGACGGGGCCGCGGCGGCCGAACACGTGCACGTCGGTCACGGGCGACGCCTCGAGGCCCGCGACCACGTTGGCAGGGACATCCGTGGACAGCAGGTCCTTCGGATGCTTCGCCAGGACGCGCGCGACGTCGAGCGCGACGTTGCCGTTGCCGATCACGGCGATCTGCTCGGCCTCGAGCGGCCAGTCGCGCGGCACGTCGGGGTGTCCGTCGTACCAGGCCACGAGGTCGGCGGCGCCGTGGGACCCGGGCAGGTCGATGCCGGGGATGTCGAGCGGGGCATCCTTCAGGGCGCCGGTCGCGAACACGACCGCGTCGTACCGCTCGCGCAGTTCGTCGACACTGATGTCGCGACCGACCTCGACGTTGCCGATGAGCCGGATCGTGCCCGCGTCGAGCATCTCGTGCAGCGAGTTGACGATGCCCTTGATGCGCGGGTGGTCGGGGGCCACGCCGTAGCGGATGAGCCCGTAGGGCGCGGGGAGCGACTCGAACAGGTCGATCGCGACCTCACCGCCGGTCTCGGTGACCTTGCGGTGGAGGATGTTGCCGGCATAGATGCCGGCGGGGCCGGCGCCGACGATCGCGACGCGGAGGGAGACGGGTCATTGCTGCGGGGCCTTTCGGGTTCTGCTGGTTGAGCCTGTCGAAACCAGGGGGTCGGCGATGCTGACTTCGACAGGCTCCATGAGCGAGAGTGGCGCGTACGGGCTGAGGGTCACGACGTCGCCGACGACGACGACGGCAGGCGAGCGGATGCCGCGCCGCGCCGCCTGCAGCGCGATCGTGTCGAGCGTGCCGACGGTGACGCGCTGGCGGGGCCCGTAGCCGTCCTCGACGATCGCGACGGGGCAGTCGCCGCCGCGCTCGCCGCGGGCGAGCGTGATCGCGGAGTTCGCGAGGGTGCCGATGCCCATGAGGAGCACCACGGTGTGGTCGCGACCGCCGCCGAGCGCCTGGATCTGGTCGTGGCCGGTGACCACGGTGAACGTGGTGGCGAGGCCGCGATGCGTGAGCGGGATGCCGGCGATGGCGGGCACCGAGATCGCGCTCGTGATGCCGGGCACCACCTCGACGTCGACGCCGTGGTCGCGGCAGAACGCGACCTCCTCGCCGCCGCGCCCGAAGATGAACGGGTCGCCGCCCTTGAGGCGCACCACGTGCTTGCCGTCGCGCGCGAGCGTGACGAGGAGCTCGTTGATGGCGTCCTGCGGCACGGCGTGGTGGCCGGGGAGCTTGCCGACGTCGACGACCTCGGCGCCGATCACGACGCCCTCCGCGGCGAGCCCGTCGAGCACGCCACGGGCGCCGAGGCGGTCGGCGACGATCACGTCGGCCGCCTCGAGCGCCCGCAGCCCGCGGAGGGTGAGGAGGCCGGGGTCGCCCGGGCCGGCGCCGACGAGGGTCACGCGGCCCGTCGCCGAGTCGCTGTCCTCCTGAGTTGCCCGGATCTGTGCAGAAATGGGCGACTCACGCGTCCTCCTGAGTTGCCCGGATCTGTGCAGAAGCTGGGCGACTCGGCGTGCGTGTGCGCGGTCATCGGGTGCCTCCCTGCAGCAGGCCGCGGCGGCGGAGCATCCGTCGCTCGAGCGGGGCGAAGAACACGAGCTCGATGAGGATGCCGATCGCGAGGATCAGGAGGATCGTCGCGAGCACGCCCGCGAGGTCGGCGAGCTCGCGGCTCTGGTCGAGCATGGAGCCGAGACCGAATCCGATCGTGCCGCCGACCGCGATGATCTCGGCGGCCATGAGCGAGCGCCACGAGAACGCCCAGCCCTGCTTGAGCCCGGCGACGTAGCCGGGCAGGGCGGCGGGGAGCACGACGAGGGTGGCGAGCCGAGCGCGTCCGGCGCCGAGCACGGTTCCCACTCGCCGCAGCTGGGGCGGCACCTGGTCGACGCCGGCGATGAGCCCGTTCACGATGGACGGCACGGCACCCATGAGCACGACGAAGTACACCGTGGCATCCGTGAGGCCGAACCAGATGATGGCGGCGGGCACCCACGCGACGGACGGCAGGACCTGCAGGCCCGAGACGAGCGGGCCGATGGCACGACGCAGCGGCTTCACCTCGGCGAGGAGGAGCCCGAGCGGGGTGCCGACGGCGACGGCGATGAGGAATCCGAGCACCCCCCGCTCGAGGCTCGTCACGACGGCGAGCTGCAGTCGGCCCGACTCCCACGCCTGCGAGATGCCGTTCACCACGTCGATCGGGCCCGGCACGATGTCGGGCCGAGGTTGGGCGAGGACCACGTAGAGCTGCCACGCCGCGATGAGCGCGAGCACGAACACGACGGGCGGAACCACGCTCGTGGTGAAGCGGCGCCAGGCGCTCGGTGCGCGGTCGGGCGTGGTCTGCAGGCGATCGAGGCCGGCCTCGAGGCTGCGCAGGTCGTCGTGGGCGGATGCCTCGGGGGTTGAGGAGCCGCGAAGCGGCGTCTCGAGACCCGCCTGCGGGTTGCTCACGTCGGGGTCTCGAGACGGGCGCTGCGCGCCCTCCTCAACCCGGGAAACTCGGTCACGGTGTCACGCGGCATTTCGGCGGATCTCCTTCCGCAGCTGCTCGGTGATCTCGATCGAGAGGGCCGCGACCTCGGGCGATTCGATGCGGCGCCCTTCCGTCGAGTCGATGCGCCACTCGCCGGCGACCCGGCCGGGTCGGCTCGACAGCAGGACCACGCGCTGGCCGAGTCGGGCCGCCTCGCGCACGTTGTGGGTGACGAACACGATCGTGCGCCCGGTGCGCCGCCACACCCGCTCGAGCTCCTCGTGCAGGAGGTCGCGCGTGATGGCGTCGAGGGCGCCGAACGGCTCGTCCATGAGGAGCACCGGACGATCCTGCGCGAGGGCGCGAGCGAGGGCGACGCGCTGGCGCATGCCGCCGGAGAGCTCGTGCGGGCGCTTCTCCGCGGCATCCGCGAGGTTGACGACATCCAGGAGTTCGAGCGCCTCGCCTCGCCGGCCCGCCCGGGAAACTCCGCGCAGGCGCAGGGCGAGCTCGACGTTCTGCCGGGCGGTGAGCCACGGCATGAGCGCCGACTCCTGGAACATCACGGCAGCGCCTTCGGCGGGCACGTCGATCGATCCGGTCGTGGGTCGGTCGAGGCCCGCGATGAGGTTGAGGAGCGTGGACTTGCCGCAGCCCGAGGCCCCGAGCAGGCAGACGAACTCACCCGTCTCGATCGACAGGTTCACGTCGTCGAGCACGAGCGGTCCGGCGCCGAAGCGCTTGCCGAGGTGCTCGATCCGGATGGCCGTCTGCCCGCTCATGGTGACTCCTACTCCTCGCCGAGGCCGCCGGCCGAGACCGGCTCGGCGCCGCCGGCCTCGAGCAGCCCGTTGAGCAGCCGCAGGTCGAACAGCCCGTCGATCGAGCCCGTCCTTCTGCGTGCCCGCCTCGAGACCGTTCTCGACGAGCGTCTGGAACGTCTCCGCGTGCGGGTCGACCGAGAACGTCACGTGCTCGAGGGCTCGCGTGATGACCTCGTCGGCGAGCGGCTTGCCGGTCTCGGCCTCGAGCGCCGCGTTGATCACGGTCGGCGCCTCGGCGGCGTGCTCACCGAGCCAGGTGACGGATGCCACGTGCCCCTCGAGCAGCGCCCGAACCGTCTCGGGGTGCTCGGCGAGGAAGTCGGCCCGGACGAGCAGCACGGTCGTGGGGAACGCGCCGTCCTCCCACAGGTCCGCCTCGTCGACGAGCACGTGCGCGCCGCGCCCGCCATCGGCCAGCAGCCGGGAGACCCACGGCTCGGGCAGCCAGGCGCCGTCGAGGCCGCCCTGCTGGAAGAGCGTGAGGGTCTGGGCGTTCTCGGTCGGGGTGATGTGCACGTCGCCTCCGCCGGTGGTATCGGTGGTGTAGCCCTCGTCGGCGAGCCACGAGCGAAGCGCGACATCCTGCGTGTTGCCGAGCTGCGGCGTCGCGAGGGTCGTGCCCTCGAGGTCCTTCGCCGAGTCGATGCCGTCGCGCACGACGAGCGCCGCGCCGCCGGTGGCCGCGCCGGCGACGATGTGCGCCGACTGGCCGCCCGACTGGATGAACGTGTTGATCGACGGGTTCGGCCCGATGTAGGTCGCGTCGATGGCACCCGCAGAGAGCGCCTCGATCGCGGCCGGGCCGGCGTTGAAGACCTGCGTGCGTGAGCGTCGTGTCGCCGAGCGCGTCGGCGAAGAGGCCCTCCTCGAGTCCGACCAGCGCGGGCGCGTGCGTGACGTTGGCGAAGTAGCCGAGGCGGAGCTCGGCCGCCGGCCCGGTGTCGGATGTCGCGGCGGCCTCGCCCGCCGCGGACTGCGCGCTGCATCCGGTGAGCACGGCGGAGGCGGCGATCGCACCGGCCATCATCATGCCGCCCACCAGGCCGAGGCGGGATCGGACGCGGGACGTTGCGGTCATGCTTGCTGCTCCTTCGGTCGTGGTGGTGCGGATGGGGTCGACCGCCGGGATTGCGATGGGGTCGGTCGCGACGGGGTCGGTGACGATCGCGGCCGCGAGGGTCGCTCCGTCCTGCGGGTGGATCACGAGGAACGCACCCGCACGGCGATGTCGGGCATACGGCTCTACGGGGAGCTCGGTGGCGAGCTTCAGCGCCACCTGGCCGATGTCGTTGGCGACGAGGCTGTCGGCGGGCTCGAGGGCGAGGGTGCCGAGGTCGCGGCGGCCGTGCACCGCGGTGACGAGCGCCTGCACGGTCGATGTTCCGCTCTTCACGAGCACGCGTGCGCCGGGCGCGAGCGGCCGAGGGTCGAGCTGGAAGACCGACGCGTCGAGTTCGCGGCGCGGGGTCGGCAGCGAACCGGATGCCGCGATCACGGCGCCGCGCGCGGCATCGACGTGGTCGGCGAGCCGCAGCGAGACCGACTGGGGCGCGGATGCCTCGTCGAGCTCGACCGGGCCGGCGTCGATGCCGACCACCGTGGTCGTGGCGCCGCCGGGGAACACCTGCACCTCGTCGCCGACGCGCACGGAGCCCGACGCGATGCGGCCCGGCGAATGCGCGGTAGTCGCGGAAGCGCTCGGTATCGGCGACGTCGTGCGCCACAGCGCCCTGCGGGCGGATGACGAGCTGCACCGGCATCCGCAGGGCTTCGAGCTCGGTCTCGAGCTCATCGAGCGAGGGGAGCGCCTCGAGCAGCTCGAGCAGGCTCGGGCCGTCGTACCAGGGCGTGTTCGCCGAGCGCTCGACCACGTTGTCACCCGCGAGCGCGGAGACGGGGATGACGTGCGCGTCGGGCAGGGCGAGCTCACGCACGAGCGTGGCGACCTCGTCGGCGACCGACGAGAACGCGGCCTCGGAGTAGTCCACCAGATCGATCTTGTTCACCGCCACGATCACGTGCGGCACGCGCAGCAGCTGCACGACGGCGAGGTGGCGGCGGGTCTGCTCGAGCACGCCCTTGCGCGCGTCGACGAGGATGACGACGGCGTCGGCGGTCGTCGCGCCGGTGACCATGTTCCGCGTGTACTGCACGTGGCCGGGGCAGTCGGCGAGGATGAACGACCGGCGGCCGGTGGCGAAGTACCGGTAGGCGACGTCGATCGTGATGCCCTGCTCGCGCTCGGCGCGCAGTCCGTCGGTGAGCAGCGCGAAGTCGATGGCGCCGGGCTCGCCGCCGAAACCGCGCTCGGCCGACGTGCGGGCGACCGACTCGAGCTGGTCGGCGAGGATCGCCTTCGAGTCGTGCAGCAGGCGGCCGACCAGCGTGGACTTGCCGTCATCGACCGAGCCGGCGGTCGCGAAGCGGAACAGCGCGTCCTCTGCTGGTTGAGGAGCGCCCGCTGGGCGCGTCTCGAAACCGCCGTGCGCGAGTGTCTGGGTTTCGAGACGGCGCTGGCGCGCCTCCTCAACCCGCTCGACCTTCGTCTCGCGGTTTCGAGGCGCCGGCAGCGCCGGCTCCTCAACGCGCAGTTGTTCGCTCATCAGAAGTACCCGTCCTTCTTGCGGTCCTCCATGGCGGCCTCGGAGATCCGGTCGTCGGCACGCGTGGCGCCGCGCTCGGTGAGGGTGGAGGTGGCCACCTCGCGCACGACGTCGGCGACGGATGCCGCGTCGGACTCCACGGCGCCGGTGCAGCTCATGTCGCCCACGGTGCGGTACCGCACCGTGCGGCGCTCGACCACCTCGCCGGGGCGCGCCGGCGAGACATCCGAAACCGCGCGCCACATGCCGTCGCGGCGGTAGACCTCGCGATCGTGCGCGAAGTACAGCGGCGGGAGCTCGATGCCCTCGCGCTCGATGTAGCGCCACACGTCGAGCTCGGTCCAGTTCGAGATCGGGAACGCGCGCACGTGCTGGCCGACGGTGTGGCGGCCGTTGTAGAGGTCCCAGAGCTCTGGGCGCTGGTTGCGCGGATCCCACTGGCCGAACTCGTCGCGGAGCGACAGGATTCGCTCCTTGGCGCGGGCCTTGTCCTCGTCGCGGCGGGCGCCCCCGAAGACGGCGTCGTGGCGTCCGGCTGCGATCGCGTCGAGGAGCGGCTGCGTCTGCAGCGGGTTGCGGGTGCCGTCGGCGCGCTCCTGCAGGCGCCCGTCGTCGAGGTAGTCCTGCACGGATGCCACGTCGAGGCGCAGCCCCAGGCGCTCCACCGTGCGGTCGCGGAAGTCGATGACCTCGGGGAAGTTGTGTCCGGTGTCGACGTGCAGCACGCGGAACGGCACGCGCGCCGGCCAGAACGCCTTCGCGGCCAGGTGCAGCACGACCACCGAGTCCTTGCCGCCCGAGAACAGCAGCACGGGGCGCTCGAACTCGGCGACCACCTCGCGGATGATGTGGATCGATTCGGACTCGAGCACGTCGAGCGCGTCGAGGCTCGCCCTCGACTCGACGGGTGTCGTGATCGCCGTCTCACTCACAGGTGCAACCCGCATTCGGTCTTCGCAAGGCCGGCCCAGCGGCCCGACCTCGGGTCCTCGCCCGCGGCGACGGGCTTCGTGCACGGCTCGCAGCCGATCGAGGGGTAGCCGTGCGACATCGAGCAGGTTCACGGGCACCTGGTGGGCGCCCGCGTAGTCGAGGAGCTCGTCGAAGTTCCACGCCGCGAGCGGGTTGACCTTCACGAGCCCGTTCCGCTCGTCCCACTGCGACGAGCGGCGTGTTCGCGCGGGTCGGCGCCTCCTCGCGGCGCACGCCCGTGAACCACACCTCGTAGCCCGACGAGCGCCTGCTGCAGCGGGGCCGACCTTGCGCCGCGCGCAGCAGAGGCCGGGGTCGCGCGCGAACAGCTGCGCGCCGAACTCGGCATCCTGCTCGGCGACGGTCTGCTCGGGCAGCACGTCGACGATGCGCACGTCGAGCGCCCGGGCGACCTCGTCGCGCGTCACGTACGTCTCGGTGAAGTGGTAGCCGGTGTCGAGGAACAGCACGTCGACGCCGGGAAGGTGCTCGGCGACGACGTGCGGGCAGCACGGCGTCGGCCATCGAGCAGGCGACCGCTGCGGCATCCGTCGAAAAGTGCGGGCGACCCACGCGACGACCTCGGCGGCGGATGCCTCGTGGTCGGTGAAGTTCCCGAGCTCGGCGTTGCCCGCCTCGGCCAGCGCGCGCAACTCGTCGGCGCTGCGCGGAGGCTGCGGGTCGAGGAGCGCGCGTCAGCGCGCGTCTCGAGACCCGAGGGCGCTGGGGAGGTCTCGAGACGCGGCTGCGCCGCTCCTCGACGCAGCACTCGGCGGCTGCGCCGCTCCTCGACCACGTTCGCGCTCATCGCAGGGCCTCCTCGTCGACGCGGTGCGCCCAGTGCGCGAAGGTCTCATCGGCCGCGACGTCGCGCTCCTCGAGGAAGCGGCGCACGAGCGCGCTCGACGTAGTCGGCGAGCCCGTCGGCGGTGACCTTGAGGCCGCGCACCGTGCGGCCGAGGCCGGCCTCGTCGCGGTCTGAGCGAGGCGAGCCCGCCGCCGAGGTGCACCTGGAAGCCGGGCGTCTGGCCGCCGTCGCCGTCGGGGAGGAGCTGGCCCTTGAGCCCGATGTCGGCGGTCTGGATGCGCGCGCAGGAGTTGGGGCATCCGTTGACGTGCAGGCTGATCGGGGCGGGGAGCTGCTCCTCGAGGCCGGCGAGGCGCTGCTCGAGCTCTCGCACGGCGTCGGAAGCGGTCTGCTTCGTCTCGACGATCGCGAGCTTGCAGAACTCGATGCCCGTGCATGCGATCGTCGAGCGGCGGAACAGGCTCGGCCGGGCCGACAGCCCGAGTTCGTCGAGGCCGGCGATGAGCGGCTCGAGCTCGGCGTCGTCGATGTCGAGGAGTACGAGCTTCTGGTGCGGCGTGGTGCGCAGCCGCTGCGAGCCGTGGGCCTCGAGCAGGTCGGCGAGGCGGGTGAGGATCGTGCCCGAGACGCGCCCGACGAGCGGGGTGACGCCGACGTAATGGCGGCCGTCCCGCTGGCGGTGCACGCCGACGTGGTCGCCCGGTGTCGCGGGGGTCGGCGCCGCAGGGCCGTCGGGCAGCGCGGAGCCGAGGTACTCGGTCTCGAGCACCTCCCGGAACTTCGCGGTGCCCCAGTCGGCGAGCAGGAACTTCAGCCGCGCCTTGTTGCGCAGCCGACGGTAGCCGTAGTCGCGGAAGATCTGCGCGACGCCGTGCCAGGCCTCGGCCACGCGGTCGGGCGCGACGAACACGCCGAGGCGTTCGGCGAGCCGCGGCGCCGTGGAGAGGCCGCCGCCGACCCACAGGTCGTATCCCACCCCGAGCTACGGGTGCTCCACCGCGACGAACGCGACGTCGTTGATCTCGTGCACCACGTCCTGGCTCGGATGGCCGGTGATCGCGGTCTTGAACTTGCGCGGCAGGTTCGCGAGCGACTCGTCGCCGATGAACCGGCTCGTGATCTCGTCGATCTGCGGCGTGGGGTCGATGAGCTCGTCGGCGGCGATGCCCGCCACGGGCGAACCGAGGATGACGCGGGGAACGTCGCCGCACGCCTCGGTCGTGCCGAGCCCGACCGCCTCGAGTCGACGCCAGATCTCGGGCATGTCCTCGACCCGCACCCAGTGCAGCTGCACGTTCTGGCGGTCGGTGAGGTCGGCGGTGTCGCGGCGCGAACTCGGTGGAGATGCTGCCGATCACGCGCAGTTGCTCGGTCGTGAGCTGCCCGCCGTCGATGCGGACACGCAGCATGAAGTACTCGTCCTCGAGCTCGTGCGGCTCGAGCGTGGCGGTCTTGCCGCCGTCGATGCCGGGCTTGCGCTGCGTGTAGAGGCCCCACCAGCGGAATCGGCCGTGCAGGTCGGTCGGATCGATGCTCTGGAACCCGCCCTCGGCGTAGACGTTCTCGATGCGCTCGCGAACGGCCAGGCCGCCGTCCTCCTGCTTCCACTGCTCGTTCGCATTGAGGGGCTCGGTGCCATCGACTTTCCACTGGCCGTGCGGGCGCGACGCGGGACGGGCGGGGCGGTCGGCTGCGGCGCCACGCTCGGAACGGGCGGGCCGCTGGGCTTCGACCGCCTGCTCGGTGGCGGTCGATCGCGCGGGTGCGGCATCCGTCTTCGTCGGGGTCGTCACTGGCGTCCTCCTCTCCTCGGCCGGCTGGTGCATGGTGCTCGTGTGCGGTCGAAGCTATTCGAGGCCTGCGCGGGCGGCACGTTCGTGACGACGGGCTCCGTCACGCGACGTCACGACTCGTCGCAGTTCGCCGCATTGCGTCACAGCCTTGACATCCGCCCACGGGTGGCGCTGCGGAGATGATTGATCCTCGCGTCCGTGTTGACATCATGGAAAGTAGTTGCCAAACTGGAAACACAAAGGAGGCAGCCATCATGAACGAGCCGACCGCATCCGACGCCGAAACCTCCCTGGCGTACTCCGAGCGCATCGCCGCGCTCGTGCGCACCCGTGCGTCGACGAACCTCGTCGCCTGGCAGGCCGCGATGGCCGTAGCCGGCACCTTCTACCTCATCGGCACCGGCGTGGCCGGCCGCGACTGGCTCGGGTTCGCCATCCTCTCGGGCGTGTTCGGCACCTCCCTCGTGAGCGTGACCGGGCTGTTCCTGTCGAGGGAGGTCGTCGGCTCGCGGGAACAGATGCGTCGTTGGCGCCGCGCAGCGCTCGCCTGGTTGCTCGCCATCGGCGCGGCACTGAGCGTCGGCCTGCCGCTCTTCCCCGGGCAGCTCGGGTACTGGATCCCCGTCGCGATCGCCAGCGCCGTACCGCTCATCGTCGGCATCGCGCTGGAGCTCCGCTCATGAGACATCCATGCCGGGCGGGAGCGCTCGCGACGTCGTCCACACGGAAACACTACGAAGAGGAGTCGCCATGACTGAGCCGACCGCATCCGACGCCGCCGTCTCTCTCGCCGATGCCGAGCGCCTGGCCGCGCGCGTGCGTTCGAGTTCGCCGACCGGGTTCGTCGCCTGGCTCGGTGGGGTGGCCGTGGCAAGCATGTTCTATCTCACCGGCATGGGCGTCGCGGGCGACGATCCGATCGGCATCGTTGCCCTCTCACTCGTGCTCGGGTTGTCGCTTTTGGCGTTGAGCGTGGGGTTCCTCTCGGGAGCGTTCGTCGCCACCCGGGGATTCGGCCTTCGGTGGGGTCTTTCGGTGGGTATCTGGGGTCTTGTCTTCGGTGCGGTGCTCGGCTTCGGCATCCCATTCTTCCCGGGGGAGCTCTGGTTCTGGACTCTCGGCGGGATCGCAAGCGCCCTGCCGCTCGCGATCGGGGCGGTCTGGGAGTCCCGCGCGTGACGACCGCGCGTGGCGCCAAGGCGCCCGGCGCCGAGGCGCCCGGCGTCGGCGGCGACCATCCACGTCACCGTCTCGAGCCCCGACTGCTGCACGCGGTGCGATTCTCGATCGTCGCAACGCTCGCGGCGAGCGATATGGCCGAGTTCGGGTTCGTACGGGACACCGTCGAGGTGAGCGACTCCGTGCTGAGCAAGCAGGTCGCGTTGCTCGAGAACGCCGGCTACGTCGGGGTGCAGAAGGGATACGCCGGCAAGCGTCCTCGCACCTGGCTGCGGTTGACGCCCGCCGGCCGTGAGGCCTTCTCGAGGCATCTCGACGCGCTGCGGGACATTGCGCGCGACGGCGGGTGAGGCAGGCGCCGCTCGGTCGCGCCGCCGCCCTCAGCCGAGCGCTTCAGCCGCAGCGTCGTATCGCTCGAGCACGATGTCGACGAGTTCTCGGCGGCGCCGGCTCGTCCGGTGCGAGTAGCGGTCGACGCCGTGACGTCGGCGCCCGCAGCCCGGGCGAGGTCGTCGAAGAAGCCGGGCGCGAGCAGGTAGTTCGCGACGACGACCCGCCCGCCGTTGGCGGCGGCGGCTGTCTGCTCGGGCCGCCGCTGACTGCATCGGGAAGGCGCGGCTCGGCCGCCGAGAGGAACCCCAGCGACACCTCGCGTCCGGATGCCGCGGCGAGCCGTTCCGCCATGTCGCGGCAGTCGTCGACCGCACGTCTGTCGCTCGACCCGGCAACGGCGAGCACGATGCGGTCGTCGTCACGGAGGCCGGCCTCGATGGAGGCGCCGCAGCAGCACGGTCGCGAGCCGGTCGTCGGGCCCGAGTGCGTCCGCGAGCACCACGCGGCGCCCGGTCTGCCCGGTCTCCTGTTCGACGGCCTCGGCGAGGTCGACGTGCACGTGGTAGCCCGCGGACAGGAGAAGCGGCACGACGACGGCCGGCTCGCCCGGCCCGAGCGAGGCGAGGGTGGAGGGCACGTCGGGCTGCTCGACGTCGACGTGTCCGAGCCGCACGCTGGGAGGGGCATCCGGATGCCGCGTCGCCATCGCCGCGGCCACCGCCTCGTGGAGTCGGTGCACCGCCGCGCGCCCGGCTCGCGACGAGGTGCCGTGCGAGATGCCGACGAGGGCAGGCGGCCGGGCGGTCATCCGCTCATCGTGGCAAATGCTCGACCCGCGCCGAAGCCGTGCGACGTCGCGTGACGATCGCGCGCGCGACGAGTCCGACCGCGGCGACGGTGACGGCGACGATGATCGGTGGCAGCGCGAGGCCGGCATCGTGAGGGCCATGCCGAAGACGTCGGCGCCGTACTCCAGCATCAGCGCCGGGTCACGAGCGAGGACGCGGCTCCCGGCGGCGTTGGAGATCGCGGTGATGAGCGCGGGGCCGATCCACAAGGCGAGGAGGCCGACCCCGGCCGCGACGATGCGGCCGACGGACGTGATCCCTCCCCACGCGATGGCGGCGCCGACGAGGATCGGCGGGACCCAGCGGACCAAGCCGAGCAGAGGCGTGACGTCGACGCTCGGAATGGTCCCGAACGGCACGACAAGGCCGCTGAACCACGACGTGGAGGCCACGGCCGCGATGCTCAGCCCGATCACCGCGCCGGCCTTCGGGGCCTTCGCGATGAGCAGCATGACCAGGACTCCGATCAGGATCGACACCGCCACGACCGCGATAAGTGCCGCGAGGTAGAGCGCCGACTCACGCCGCTCCTGGAGCCCGGCGCCGACCAGGACCGAGGTCTGCGCCGCGGCGACGACCTGGATCACGAGCACGCCCGAGAGGATCGCGGCGACCCCGCGTTTCGGGAGGCGCGACCGCGTCGCGCGGGCGACGATCCCGGCGACGGCCGCGCCGGTGACGATGAGCGCGACGATGAGTGTGATCGCGTACTGGCTGAAGGGCAGCAGCGTCAGGGGTAATTCGTCGGGCGCGGCATCCGTCGCCCAGAGGTTCTGCACGGGAAGCCGCATGCCGGTGATCAGCCACGGCAGGAGGCCGATCACGGCCGACCCCATGCCGATGAGGACGCACACCCACGAACGCAGCGGTCGTGCGGCGGGTTCTGGCGTAGCGGTGTCCTCCACGAGCTGCTCGGGCGAGCTCACGGGTCTACCCGCCCATCCCGGGCCGTGCCTTCATCGACACCACTCGTCTCGACACCACTCGTCTCGACACTCACTCGTCTTCGCAGCGTACGAACGACTCCATTGCACCTCGCATCGTCTTCGCCAGACGTACGAGAAACGGCCTCCACCCGGAGCCCGCGCAGGTCAGGCCGCATTCTCGTCTCGGGCGGCCGGGTCGACTTCACGCCGGGCGCTCGGGACTGGTCGTTCGAGGAACGGGTTCTCGGGTTCGGTGCGGTGGTCGTGGCCAGCTGGTGAGGTCCAACGGATGACGCCGCCCGGCTCCTGCGTCATCCGCCATCGGGTTCGATGCTTGAGCCGGTGGTGCTTGCGGCAGAGGTGGGCGATGTTGTCGTGGTCGGTCTTGCCGCCGTGTGCCCAGTCGACGGTGTGATCGAGGTCGCATCCGCCAGCGCGTCGCCCGCAGCCCGGGAAACGGCACCCGCCGTCTCGGACCCGGAGGTACGCGGCGAGGTCGGCGGGAACGCGGTAGATGGTTCGGCCGTAAGACAGGTAGGCGCCGGTCTCGGGATGGGTGAGGATACGCCGGAAGGAGGGCGCCTGGGCGGCGAGGCGGCGGGCCGTGCCGGCGTCGATGGGGCCGTATCCGTCGAGCTCGGCCGGTTCGTCGGTGTGGCCGAGGAGGGTGAGGACCGGGACGGTCACGAGCACACGTGGCACGATCGCGTCGTCACCGCTGAGTGGTTGCCCCTCGTGATCGGTGCGCGAGCCGGCCAGGAGGAGGTCGGCGGCGAGGTCGAGCACGTGTTGCGAGCGGGTTCGCGGGTCGGCAGCGGCATCCGTCTCCTCGGCCGCGAACGCAGCCATCGCGTCGAGGCGATGCGTGATGGCGTGGGCCCGTTCGGCTTCGAGGAACAGGCTCAGCCACGCCATGCCGTCGGGTGCGTGGTCGATGACGATGCGACGCTCGGTGACGGCGACCCGATGGCGTGCGTCGAGGGGTTCGGGGTGCAGGCGTTCGCGGAGCGATCGCAGCCCGCGCCGCAGGGCAGCGTTCGTCTGCCGTGGCGCCCGCTCGAGCGCGGCGGTCTCGAGCGCGGTTGCAGCACGGGCAGGCAGCCCGATGAGCGCATCGAAGATGGACCGGGCCTGCAGGAAGCTGATCGACCCGCACGCGAGCGCCTCGAGGGTCGCCGGATGCCGCCGAGCGAGACCCGCGTCGGCGACCAGCACGCCCGCGGTGGCCTCGGGCACGACGAGCGCGGTCGCGAGTTCAGCGATGAACGCACGGGTGGCCAACTCCCGCTCGCTCGAGGACGAGCCGTCGTGCACGCCCTCGACCGCCTTCGCGTAGCCGTGTGCCCGCTGGATCAGCCGGAGCTGCTCGGCCTGCGCGGCGCGGATGGCGCGTTCGAGCGCGACGATCGCCTCGACATCGGACCGCAGCGCGGTGGCCGGGCCGGCCGGTTCGGCCGCGTCGGAGATCGTCATGGGACCATCCCATCACGACCCACCGACATTGGAAGCGATCAGAAATGGCTCTGATCAGGGTAAACACCTGTGGAGAACGGCGCCCTCACCTGCCCTGTGGAGGACAAGTCGAGGCATGCCGCTCACATGGATGCCGCCGCGTCGACCGCGCCGCGCGCCGCCGCGTCGACGGCGCCGAGCCTCGCCGCGTCGACGGCGCCGAGCCTCGCCGCATCGACCGCGCCGAGCCCCGCCGCGTCGACCGCGGCCGAGCCCGCCCGTGGCGAACGCGGTCACGGCGTCGAGTGTCGCGTCGGCGCCGAGCACGCGCGAGTGGCCGGCGCCCGTCGGTGAGCACGAGGCGGGACCGCTCGCCGTGCGCCTCGTGCAGCCGCAACGACTCGGATGCCGCGACTTCGCGGTCGCCGCGATCGTGCACCAGGAGCAGCGGCACGCCGTCGGGCAGGGGGCGACCGACGGAATCCACGCGCTCGTACGGCCGTTCGACGTCGGGCAGGACCCGGCGTCCGAATTCCCGGGCGAGCACGTCGGCGGTCGCCGGGCTCAGCCCGATCCGGGATGCGAACGAGTCGACGAGGTACCGGGCGTCGGCCATCCCGGCGATCGCGACCACCCCGCCCGTCGCAGTACCCTCGCGCACCGCCGTGAGCGCCGCCAGCGCACCGAAGGAGTGCCCGACAACGACCCGGAAGAGTCCGTGGCGCCTCTGCAGCTCCTCGATGGCGGCGAGGTAGTCGCGGATGTCGGTGTGCCGGCCGGGCGAATCACCGTTCGCCGGTGCGTCGAAGCCGACGACGCGATACCCCTCGGCCCGCAGTTCCCGCACGATCGGGCCGAACTGCGACGCGCGACCGCGCCAGCCGTGCACGACGAGCACGGTCTCGGTTCCGCGGCCCCACGAATAGGTGACGACCTCGCGGCCGCGCACGGTGATCGTTCCGCGTTCGGCGCGCTCGTGCACGGCACGGTCGCCGGGCCGCACGGGCAGCGCGGGGCGCACCTGGCGGAACAGCGGCAGCGCCAGGCGGCCTGCCAGATGCGGCGGAGACGCGGTCGGCGGAGCGCAGCGTGGCGAGCGAAAGGGTGGTGGCGGGGTGCATGGCGCCTCCGATGGCGATGACTCGTGGCATCCTCCAGTAGATGTGAATGCAATGAATACGAACGGTCGTACGTACACTATACGAACGTTCGTGCGTAAAATGGAAGACCTATGAACGAGATCGGTGGCCTGAAGTTGAACCAGATCGATGGCCGAAGGGTCCGCGGCGACGCATCGCGCCGCGTCGTGCTCGAGCGCGCTGCCGACCTCGCGTCGGTGGCCGGTCTCGACGGACTCTCGATCGGGCGTCTCGCCACCGCCGCGCACGTCAGCAAGAGCGGGGTCGCCACGTTGTTCGGCACGAAGGAGCGCCTGCAGCTCGCGACGGTCGAGGCTGCCAAGCAGCGATTCCGCGAGGCCGTGCTCGAGCCCGCGCGTGCGGAGCCCCGCGGCATCCGTCGCATCGCCCTGCTGCTCGACCTCTGGATCGCGTACTCCCGCGAGCGCGTCTTCCCGGGCGGGTGCTTCTTCGCCGCGGCCGCGGCAGATCTCGACGCGAAGCCCGGGCCCGTGCACGACGCCGTCGCCCTCGCGTTCGAGAGCTGGGGCGACTACGTGCGCGTCTCGCTCGGCTATGCGGTCGAGCAGGGCGAGCTCGCCCCCGAGGTGGATGCCGCTCAGCTCGCGTTCGAGTTCACGGCGCTCCTCGACGGTGCGAACTCGCGATCGGTGATGACCGGATCGAACGAGCCGTACGTGCGGGCGCGACGCGCGCTCGTGTCGCGCCTGCTCGCCGCGGGCGCCGACCCCGACGCCATCCAGGTGCTGGCCGAGGGCGACGACCTCGGCTGAGCCCACGGGCAGGGCCGAAGCCGCCCGCCCATCGCGGGGCTGACCCGCGTCCCCGAGGCGAGCCCGTCCGCGAGCTCACGCCTCGAGCACGAGCGCCAGCGACGTGTCGCCGCACGGCACGAACGCCTCGCCGCCCGGCAGGCTCGTGCCATCCGTGGCCGTCACCGCGTCCCGAAGCGGCGCGAGTGCGTCGGCGAGTCCATCGATGCGCAGCAGCGCGCCCGTGGCCCGTCGCGCATCGGTTGACGCGACGATGCGGCCCGACGCGTTCACGAGGGTGCACGGACGTCCCGACTCGCGGATCACCGGCAGGAGCACCTGCTCGAGGCGGGCGACGTAGAGATCGGTGCCCACGAGGCCCGCCATCTCGCCGCCGACGCGCACCGGCGTCGTGATCGTCACGGTGTAGTCGTCGGTGCAGAGGTAGTCCACATAGGGCCCGGTGAGGTGCCGGGTGCCCGTTCGCGCCGGGACCCGCCACCACTCGAGGGTCGTGTAGTCGCGGAACAGCTCGGAATCGGGGTCGCTCACCGCCGCGAGGCGGCGGAGCTTCGGCTGGCCACCCGCTCCGAAGGTGTTCGATCCGCTCAGCCACCAGGCCAGGTGCCATGGCGCGTCGGCGAGGAATCCGGGTGCGGCCACGAAGCCGGCGCCGGTGATGAGGGTGCCCTCTCGCTCGAGCTCCGGGCTCACGAGGGCGGCGACCACTGGGTCGAGGGTTGCGGCGTTCGGCTCGGTTCCGCCGGTGAGCGCACCGGCGAACGGGCCGTCGAGCTCCCGCTCGAGGACGTCGCGCCAGCCGTCGATCATGGCGAAGACGGGATCGATCGTGGAGGCGATGCGCCGCACGATGTGCTCGGCGGTGACGTCGACGGTGACGGTCATGGCCTCGCTCCTTCCGGTGTTCCGGCCACGGATGCCCCGTCGACATCGAGCTGGAACGCCTGCTCCAGACGCACCTTCTCGTCGATGAGCCACTCCACGGCTGAGGCGATGTGCTGGGTGGTCACGCGTCGTGCACGTTCGGGCTGCACGTCGCGGATCGCCTGGATGACCTCGAGTCGAGCCATGCGACTGCGGTCACGTGAATCCTGCTCCCTCAGGCACAGCCAGAGCAAGGCCCCGGCCTCGGCCTGCAGGCGCAACTCCTCGTGCACGAGGCGGGGAGACTGGCTGACGGCGGCGATCTCGAGCTGGAATCTGCTCACCGTGCGGCGTGCACCGCCCGCGGTGGTGAGGTCGGCACGGGCGTCGATCTCGATGAGGCTGGCGAGGTCGTCCTCGCTCGCGCGGTCGGCCGCGACCTCGGCCGCCATGCCCGCGATCGAGGCGTAGTGCAACGAGAGGTCCCGCAGCTCGATGCGGCTGAGCGAACGCACGCGCTCGTCGATCATGCGTATCGAGGCGTCTCGGTCATGGGTCACGAAACTGCCGCCGTCACGTCCGCGCCTCGTGTGCACGAGGCCCCTCTGACGCAGGGCGACGAGGGCCTCGCGGGCCGTCACGACCGCGACGCCGAGGCTCCGGGCGAGTTCCGATTCGCTGGGCAGGCGTTCCCCGTCGTGCAGCACTCCCGCCACGATCGCGTCGGAGAGTCGCTGCTCGACGAGTTCGGCGCGGCCCGCGCCGTCGAGCGGCGAGAAGACCACCGCGCGCGTCGCGTCGGCGTGGCCAGTGGCCTGCGGCATCCGTCCTCCCGGCATTCGAGCTCGTCCGCGTCCGGAACTGTGACATGACCGTAACATGCAGGACTGATTTAAGACATATGGATCCATATGATTTAGACACGCACACCGAAGGAGCGCCATGGGCGACCAGCAGCAGCCGGCCATTCGGCTGACCGGTCTCACGAAGGAGTTCGGCGCCGTCACCGCCGTCGACCACGTCGACCTCGAGATCGCGGCCGGCGAGTTCTTCTCGATGCTGGGTCCCTCGGGCTCGGGCAAGACCACCGTGCTCCGCCTCATCGCGGGATTCGAGCAGCCGACATCCGGCACGATCGAGCTCTTCGGACAGAACGTCACGAAGCGCGCCCCGTTCGACCGCGACGTCAACACCGTCTTCCAGGACTACGCGCTCTTCCCGCACATGAACGTGCTCGACAACGTGGCCTACGGCCTCCGCGTGCGCGGGATCGGCCGCAGGGAACGCAACGAGCGCGCCCGGCGAGCGCTCGCCTCGGTGCGGCTCGAGCAGCTGGGCGACCGCAAGCCATCCCAGCTCTCGGGCGGCCAGCGTCAGCGTGTCGCGCTCGCACGGGCCACCGTCGTGCAGCCGAAGGTGCTACTGCTCGACGAGCCGCTCGGCGCCCTCGACCTGAAGCTCCGCGAGCAGATGCAGGTCGAGCTGAAGGAGATCCAGCGCGAACTCGGCATCACCTTCATCTTCGTCACGCACGACCAGGATGAGGCGCTCACCCTCTCCGACCGCATCGCGGTGTTCAACAACGGGCGAATCGAGCAACTCGGTACACCGGCGGAACTGTACGAGCGCCCGCATCGCGATTCGTCGCCGACTTCGTCGGCACGTCCAACCTCTTCGACGAGGAGCGCTCGGTGGCACTCCTCGGCCGCAGCGGCCACCACTCCGTGCGGCCCGAGAAGATGACCGTGAGCCGCAAAGGGATCGAGGGCGACGGCGTGCGGAACGTGCAGGGCACGGTCGTCGAAGCGATCTACCTCGGCAGCGGGGTGCGCCTGGTCGTCGACCTCGACGACGGCACGCGAGTGACAGTGCTCGAACAGAACGTCCGGGGTCGCGTGCACGACGACGAGCGCGGCGACCGGGTGGTCGTCTCGTGGCACGACGACGATGTCGTGCCCCTCGGGATCGAGGTCCTCCCGGCGATCTCGGGCTGAGGCATCCGCCGGCCGACCCAGCACCACCTGCATCACACAGAACAAGGAGAGAACAATGAAGCGGATTCCACGCACGGTACGCCGTGGCGCGCACCGTCGGGCTCGCGATCGCCTCGGTCGCACTGCTCGCGGCGTGCGGCACCACCCAGGGCGGCGGTACGGATGCCGCCCGAGGCCCCCAGCGAGCTCGGCGAGCCGGAAGGCCAGGTCTCCATCCTCGCGTGGCCCGGCTACGTCGAGGACGGCTCGAACGATCCCGAGGTCGACTGGGTCACGCCCTTCGAGGAGGAGACCGGCTGCGAGGTCGCCTCGAAGACGTACGGCACGTCCGATGAGGCCGTGAACCTCATGAAGTCGGGCGACTACGACGTCGTGGCCGCATCGGGCGACGCGACGCTGCGGCTCATCGCAGCCGACGACGTCGCGCCGGTCAACACGGAACTCATCCCGAACTACGACGGCGTCTACGACTTCCTGAAGGGCCAGGAGTGGAACTCGGTCGACGGGGAGGCGTACGGCGTGCCGCACGGCTACGGCGCGAACCTGCTCCTGTACAACACGACCGTCTTCCCCAGGCGCCCACCTCGTGGGACGTGGTCTTCGACAACGCGGCTCCCTATGCCGGCAAGGTCACCGCGTACGACTCGCCGATCTACATCGCCGACGCCGCCATGTACCTCATGGCCCACCAGCCCGAGCTCGGCATCGAGAACCCCTACGCCCTCGACGAGGAGCAGTTCCAGGCCGCCGTCGACCTGCTGAAGGAGCAGCGCCAGTATGTCGGCGAGTACTGGTCGGACTACCTCAAGGAGATCCAGGCCTTCACCACCGGGGACTCGGTCGTCGGCACGACCTGGCAGGTCATCGAGAACGTCCTCGAATCCGAGGGTGCTCCCACGGCCGTGACCCTGCCCGAGGAGGGCGCCACCGGCTGGTCGGACACCTGGATGATCGCCGCCGAGGCCCAGCACCCGAACTGCGCGTACCTGTGGCTGGACTACATCGCGAGCCCCGAGGCGAACGCTGCGGCGACCTCGTACTTCGGCGAGGCGCCCTCGAACCAGGCCGCCTGCGACTTCCGCGACGACTGCGAGGCGTACCACGCCGGTGACGCGGACTACGCGTCGCAGATCTGGTACTGGACGACCCCGATCGAGGACTGCGTGGACGGTCGGACGGATGTCAAGTGCGTCGACTACGCGGCGTGGACCGAGGCCTGGCAGGAGATCAAGGGCTGACGCCGCCGCCGTCGAGTAGCGCCGAGGCGCGTCGAGACCCAGTGCGGCTCGATACCCGGCTCCGCCGGCTACCGACGCGCCGTTTCCTTGGCCCGTACACCCTTCGACAGGACAGGATCACGCATGACGACCCACGCGCCCGCACCGCCCGGAGCATCCGCGCCGACGCCCGAGCGCGCCGACTCGGCAGTGCCCCGAAGGCGGCGGACGCCGGCGCGGCGCGTCTCGATCTTCCTCAGCGGGCACCCGCGCACGCGGCTCCTCCTGTTGCTCGGTGCACCGCTGTTCTGGCTGGGCGTCGTCTACATCGTCGCCCTCGTGCTGTTGCTCGTGACCGCGTTCTGGACGGTCGACAGCTTCACCGGAGAGATCAGCCAGGAGTGGACGCTCGACAACATCGTGACCGTCCTCACGGGCTCGCTGTACCAGACCGTGACCCTCCGCACCCTCGGCGTCGCGTTGCTCGTCACGCTCGTCGACGTCGTGCTCGCACTGCCGATCGCGTTCTTCATGGCCAAGGTCGCGTCGCCGCGGATGCAGCGCATCCTGGTCATCGCGGTGCTCACGCCGCTCTGGGCCAGCTACCTCGTCAAGGCGTACGCGTGGCGCTCGGTGCTCTCCCAGGATGGCATCCTCGACTGGCTCGTCACGCCGTTCGGCGGACAGACCCCCGGCTACGGCCTGCCGGCGACGATCATCACGCTGTCGTACCTGTGGCTGCCCTACGTGATCCTGCCGATCTACGCGGGCCTCGAGCGCGTCCCCGACTCGTTGCTCGAGGCATCCGCCGACCTCGGCGGCCGCACCTGGCCGACCCTTCGACACGTGGTGTTCCCACTCGTGGTCCCCGCGATCATCGCGGGCACGATCTTCAGCTTCTCGCTCTCGCTCGGCGACTACATCACGGTGAACATCGTGGGCGGTGCGAGCCAGATGCTCGGAAACCTCGTCTACACCAACGTCGGCGCGGCGAACAACCTGCCCCTCGCGGCGGCGATCGCGCTCATCCCGATCGTGATCATCTTCGGCTACCTCTTCCTCGTGCGCCGCACCGGCGCCCTCGACAACCTCTAGGGGCGACGGATGCGACTCTCTCGACTTTCCCGCGCGACGCTCGGCATCATGACCGGCCTGATCCTCCTCCTGGTCTACGTGCCGCTGTTCGTCGTGCTCGTGAACTCCTTCTCCACCTCGACGTCGCTCACCTGGCCGCCGCCCGGCTTCACCCTGGAGTGGTGGACGCGTGCGTTCCAGAGCGCCGGTGCGATGGAGGCCGTGTGGACGAGCGTGCAGATCGCGGCGATCGCCACGGTGATCTCGCTCGTGCTGGGCACGCTCCTCTCGCTCGCGTTGCAGCGATTCGACTTCTTCGGCCGAGACGCGATCAGCCTCCTGGTGATCCTGCCGATCGCGTTGCCCGGCATCATCACCGGTATTGCGCTGAACAACTTCTTCCGCACCATCATGGGCGTGCCGCTCTCGATCTGGACGGTCGTGATCGCGCACGCCACGTTCTGCATCGTCACGGTGTTCAACAACGTCATCGCCCGGCTCCGCAGGCTCGGCACGAACTTCGAGGAGGCGTCCGCTGACCTCGGCGCGGGGGTCTTGACCACGTTCCGGCTGGTGACCTTCCCGCAACTGCGTTCGGCGCTCCTGGCCGGCGGCCTCCTGGCCTTCGCACTGAGCTTCGACGAGATCATCGTCACGACGTTCACCGCCGGTTCAGGGGTCACCACGCTGCCGATCTTCATCCTCAACAACATGTTCCGGCCGAACCAGGCGCCGATCGTCTCGGTCATCGCGGTGGTGCTCGTACTGGTCTCGATCATCCCGATCTACATCGCGCAGCGGCTGTCCGGGTCGGAGCAGCAGCGGCGATAGCGACCATCGCGTCACCGGTGGTAGCCGCCCGGGCGGCTCCCGGCTCCGGCTCCGGCTCCGGCTCGGCGGCTCCGGCTCAGAAGCTCGTCACGAGGTCGCCGAGCACATCCTCGAGCTTGTTCGGGTCGGACGCGTCGTAGAAATGGGCGCCGGTCGCGCTCGAGATCGACTTCAGCGTCTCGACATCGGCGCCTGCGCCGTAGGCGAGGGTGAAGACGAGCACCGGCGTCTGGTGGTGGTACCCCTTCAGGTTGGCGATCATCTGCTCCGCAGTGATCGTGGGCGCCAGGGTCTCGTCCCTGCCATCGCTCAACACGACGATCGCATTGATACGGTCGGGCTGCCACGCGGCGGCACGTTCCCGTGCGAACGTGTCCACCGCCGCGTACAGCGGCGTGAACTCGATCGGCCTGAGTGCACCGAGTGCGCGGAGGAAGCCGGTGCGGCTGTTCCGGACGTCGGCGACCGGGCTGACCAGCCCCGGGGTGATCGGACCGTCGTCGACCGACGAGAATGCCGCGAGGCCGACGTTGTCACCG
Organism: uncultured Actinomycetota bacterium; assembly: GCA_963764435.1. Taxonomy (GTDB): domain Bacteria; phylum Actinomycetota; class Actinomycetes; order Actinomycetales; family Microbacteriaceae; genus Agromyces. The sequence goes on from CAVXSL010000005.1 coordinate 33,007, forward strand.
GGGGTGAAGTGACCGAGCGCCTGGGTGATCGCATCCTTCGCCGCGGCGAGCTTGCTGTCGCCGTTCGCGATCGGCTCCTCCATCGAGCCGGACACGTCGACGAGGAACAACACCTCCGCGCGCTTGCGCACCTCGGGGAACGCCTCATGGGACGCGCGGATCACGCTTGCACCCGGGAACGGGAGGGCGTCGTGCTCCTCGATGCCGAGATGGCCGACCTCGGCGGCAAGCGGGTCGAGTTCGTCGTTGAGATCGCGGTACCCGGTCTCCCGCACGATCTGCTGGCCCTGCTTGGTCACCGCGAAGCGGATGAAGTCCTGGGCCGCGGCGGCCTCGGTGTCGTCGACCCACGGGCCCGTCAGCACGGCCGCGGGATTCTCTGCCGCGTAGTAGCCGTCGAGCGGGTAGATCGGAACGAGCTGTTCCTCGGGCGGCGTTCCCTCGATCCGGGTGATGCCGTCGCGGCTCGTGATGCCGCGGTTGTAGTCCCAGACCGACTTCTCGTCGACGATCACCGCGGAGAGGAAGTCCGCGACCGATCCCGCCTCCTCGGCTTGTCGCGCGTGCCACAGGAAATGCTCGGGGGTGGCCATGTAATGGCTCGTGGAGAGTTCATGCTCGCGCACCTCGGCCGTGATCGCTTCGTCGCCGATCTGGTCGTCCGTCACGTCCTTCACGGATCCTGCGGCTGAACCGTACGAGGCGAGCAGGGCCGCCACGCCGGAGCTCGCGACGAGCGGACTCGTCTTGCCCAGCTTGAAGGCGCCCCATTCGGGGTGGCCCCGGTCGGCCCAGGCGTTCGGGTCGTTCGCGAGCGTGAAGATCTCGTGCCACGACGGGCGGACGACATCCCATCCGATCGCCGCCGCAAGGCTGGCCGGCATGGCGAGCACGATGTCGGATGACCCGACGCTGGTGGTCTCCGCGGGGACGGTCGCGCCGCCGCCGGTATTGCGAGAGATCGAGATCCACGAACTCGAGTCGGGCATCCAGACCGTGGGTCGCTGATCCTCGGGGAGGTCCTTGAAGTTCGCCGCGGCATCCTCGGCGGCCACGCCCGACTTGTCCCTCGTCGGGACGACCGTCACGCAGGCGCCGTCGATGTCGCGTGGTTGGGCGTTGTACCCATCGGCGAGGCGGGAGACCATCTCGGAGTTCTCGAGCGACGACAGGACGCTCACGGTGGTGCACGGTTGTGCACCGGCTGCAGCTGCCGGCTCGTCATCGGGAAACACCACAGGCCCGGCCTCGGTCGGCGGCGTCTCGGGTGCCGCGCTCTGGTCGATGGAGTCCTGGTTGGTGAGCACCATGGCCGTCGCGGTTCCGCCGGCAGCGAGCAGCACGACGACGATGCCCGCGAGGACGACCCATCGGGTACGCCCCCGCCGACGCTGCTGCTCTCGGATACGGCGTTCGCGCCGCGGCGCGGGACCCCACGAGCTCACGCCGCCGTTCCCATGCTCGTGCCACGAACAGTGCCCGCGCGGCGGACGGCTTGCGGCGAAGCCGCCCTTGGCATGCGTGCCACAGGTACGTGAGACATGGTCGGGTCCTCGAGTGGGGGAAAGGGACTCACGTGAGACTATATCTAGGAGCTGAACGTTCCCAAGCACTCAAAGGCTGGTACGCCCGAATCGCCTGAGGGCAGCCGATGTCACGCGCCCTGTGACTCCTGCGAGGCCGATCACGTCGTCGTGTTGAGCATGCCTATGCCCACCGCTGTCCACCACGCCAGCTGGGAGAGGACCGCGGTGCCGATGAAGGAGATGCGCACCCGTATCGGCAGCGATGTGAACCGCATCTTCAGAGGGAACTGCACGAAGCGGGTCGTGAAGCGGGTCAGGGCGACGCCGTTCAGGGCGAGGATCAGTACCGCAACCAGCTTGACGATCGTGAGGGGCGACTCCAGGTCGGGCTGGAGGAGGGCGCCGCTCGCCAGCAGGCCGAACAGCCCAAGCCAGATCGGCAGCCTCAGCGTCTTGTCGACCCTGCGCAGGTCGTGCACCGTTCGCCACTCGCTCGCCCAGAGCATCGCGTACCACTCCACCATGAGGACCGCACCGAGTCCCACGATGAGGGAGGCAAGGTGCACGAACAGGGCCGCAAGGTGCAGCCATTCCGGCGGTGCGAGCAGCGTGCTGAGTCCGATCGAGCCCGCCCAGGCAGCTACCACGAGCAGGTACCCGACCGCGCGCTGGCGCCGCCGGCGGCGCTGCTTCGCCTGGAGGGTCATGGTCATGGTCATGGTCACGGGATCGCCGCCGTCTCTCACACAACGGCGCACGCTGGGTACGCGCACCGGTCCGCGGGCCACACTACCGAACGTGCTGCGTTGTCGAGCGCGGCAGAATGGGTCGCATGGACCCATCCCTCGCCTCGGAATTCGCCGCCTCGCTGCCGTCATGGCTCGTGGATGAACTGCCGGCGCTTGCCGACGCGCCCCCGCTCGCCACCGCCGAGGATCGGATGCGGCTCGTCAACCGACTCTCCGACCGCAACTGGCGCGCGGGCAACGGCGGCCCCTTCGCCGCGATCGTCGTCGACGCGGCATCCGGTGAGCTGGTCTCGGTCGGCGTGAACATGGTGCTCTCGACGAATCTCAGCTCCATGCATGCCGAGGTCACGGCGCTGAGTCTCGCGCAGCGCCGCCTCCGGCGGTGGGACCTCGGAGCGCATGGAGCGGAGCTCGAGCTCGTGGTCAACTGGCGTCCGTGCGTCATGTGCTACGGCGCCACGATGTGGTCGGGCGTGCGGTCGCTCGCCGTGGCCGGCGAGGGCGCCGAGGTGGAGGAGCTCACCGGGTTCGACGAGGGGCCGATGCCGGAGGACTGGGCAGGGGAGTTCGAGCGCCGGGGCATCCGCGTCTCGGTCGGGGTCGGCCACGACGACGCCATCGAGGTGTTCCGGGCGTTCGGCGCGTCTGACGCGGTGGTCTACAACGCACGCGGCGCGAGCGGTCGGTAGCACCCGCCCGAACGCATGGGCTCGGGGAGGGGTGGCATGCCGGCCCGCGACATCCGCGCCGCGATCAGGACCGCTCGGCCGGCAGCTTCACGAAGAGCATCATCACGAAGCCGGCGGCGAGGATCAGCGCGATCCCGAGGATGCCCCAGTACTGCGCGCCCGCCACGGCGATGAAGCCCGCCCAGAGCAGCGGGGCGAAGAAGCTCGCCGCTCGCCCGGTCGTCGCGTAGAGGCCGAAGATCTCGCCCTCGCGGCCGGCGGGGGTCACTCGCGCCAGGAACGAGCGGCTCGCCGCCTGCGCCGGGCCCACCAGCGCCGAGAGCAGCAGGCCGAACACCCAGAACAGCGCCGTTCCCTCGTGGAACAAGAACAGCACGAGCGCCACCACGACGAGGCCGCCGAGCGAGAAGAGGATGACCGCGCGCGGACCGAATCGGTCGTCGAGACGCCCGGACACGATCGTGGTGACTCCGGCCACCACGTTGGCCGCGACGCCGAAGATCACGACCTCGTTGAAACTGAACCCGAACGTCACGCTCGCGATGACCGCCCCGAACGTGAACACGCCGGCAAGGCCGTCGCGGTAGACGGCACTCGCGAGCAGGAACCAGAACGTGGGCCGCGACGTGCGCCAGAGCGCGACGATGTCCTTCGCGAGCACGACGTAACTGCGGAAGAAGCCCACACGCTCTCGCCCCGGCGCCGGCGGCGCCTCGGGCACGACGAGGAAGATCGGCAGTGAGAACACGAGGGTCCAGAGCGCGCAGAAGACCGCGATCAGGCGGATGTTGAGGCCCCCCTCGGTGGCGACGCCGAACCAGTCGTTGAGCTGGGCCACGACCACGAGCGCGAGCACCACGATGCCGCCGAGGTAGCCGAAGCCCCAGCCGAGCCCGCTCACACGGCCGACCGTCTTCGGCGTCGACACCTGCACGAGCATCGCGTTGTAGTTCACGCCCGCGATCTCGGAGAAGACCGTGCCCGCCGCCAGCAGCCCGGCACCGAGCCAGAAGTACTGCGCCTCGGCTTGCACGAAGAACATCGCTGCCATGCACACGACGACGAGCGCGGTCGAGACGCCGAGCCAGAGCTTGCGGTGTCCTGTGGCGTCGGACCGTTGCCCGAGCACGGGCGCGAGCAACGCGACCAGGATGCCGCCGAGGCCCACCGCGAGTCCGAGCCACGTCGAGAGCTCGGCCAGCCCACGGTCGTATGCCGGGTCGCCCTCGCCGAGTGCCGCGATTCCGGCGGGCAGGAAGAGGCTGCTCGTGATGTAGACCGAGAACACGAACGTGGTGATCACGGAGTTGAACGGCTGTGTCGCCCAGTCCCAGAGCGCCCACGCCCACACCTGCTTCGCCGGGATCCGCTGCCCCTCGTGCAGTTCCAGCCCGGTGACGGGCTCGACCTCCTGCGTCGCGGCGGGCGGGGTCTCGGGTTGCTGGGTCATGACGGAAGCCTCGTTCGGTCGGGTGAACGGAAGATGACGGGCCGCGGCGTCCCGGCATCCCGGTGATCGGGCCCGATCCCGCACGCGAGTACGGTGGGCACACTGTAGCGCCGCCGGATGCCGCCACGGTAGCGCCCGACCGGGACACGCCTCGTGCAACCGGGGGCTGGCGGCATCCGTGCCGGCTTGTTTCACTGGAGCATGGCAACCGACGACGCCCTGACCGAGTACCTACGTGTGACCGACACCGTGCGCATCGTCACCACGACCCGCGACGGCCGGCGGATCTCCACCCCGATCTGGGCGGTCGACGTCGACGGGGTGAGCTTCATCCGCTCGCTGCGCGGGCCGGACGGCAGATGGTTCCGCCGTGCGACGAGCAACCCCGGCGTCGGCTTCGAGACGCCGGCCGGCGTCCGCGCCGTGGAGCTCGAGGCGATCCCCGAGACGGACCCGCTCGAGCGTGCCGTCGACGACGCGATGCGCGCGAAGTACGGGCGCCAGCGGGGCTCGGTCGCCTCGATGCTCACCCCGGTCGCGCACGGCACGACGCAGCGGGTGATCCCGCTCGGTCGTGCGCTCTAGCGGCGCGGCATCCGTCTCAGAACCCGACCTCCCCCACCAGCTCGCCGAACAGCTCCTCTGGATCGCACTCGAGCCGCCGCCTGGTGAACCAGTCGCACACGTTCACGCAGTCGCGATGCAGCAGGTCGAAGCCCTGCGGGTTCGACACGAGGTCGACCACCTGCGGCAGGTCGATGGCCACGATCCGGCCGTGGTGGACCAGCAGGTTGTACGGCGAGAGGTCGCCGTGCGCGAGGCCGGCGCGCGCGAGCGTGCGCATGAACGCCATGACCTGGTGGAACAGGTCGCGCAGCTCCGCGGCATCCGCCCGGATCTGTGCAAGACGGGGCGCTGCGGCCCGGCCGTCGCCGATGAACTCCATGAGCACCTCGGTCTCGTGCACCTGCACCGGGTACGGCACGGATGCCCCGAGCTCGGTGAGCCGACTCAGGGCATCGAACTCGGCGGAGGCCCATTGCACGCGCGCGACGGCGCGACCGAACGTCGTGCCCTTGGCGACGGCGCGTGCGTCGCGGCTGCGGCGGGTGCCACGACCCTCGGTGTAGATCGCCGAGCGGTGGAAGTCCGAGTGCTCGTTCGAGCGATACCGCTTGGCGGCGAGGAGCACCCGGTTCCCGGGCACGTCGGCCGGGGCATCCGGGATCGCCCGCTCGATGAGGTGCAGGTCGGCCTCCTTGCCGGTCTTCACGACGCCGAGTTCGGTGTCGATCGCCGCGGCGGAGGTCACGAGCCAGTCGGGGCGCGGCTCCGGTCCGCGCTCGGATGGGATGGTCGCCGGCCAGGTCGACCAGCGCTGCCCCTCGCCAGGCTCGGCGGCCTGGAACATGAGGGTGACGGTGTTCAGTTCGGTTCGCGCGCCGGACGGCGCAGCGGAGAGGTCATTCGGTACAGCGTCGTCGGATGACGAGAGGAAGGTCACGGTGGTTCTCCGAGATCACGGAGGCCACCGAACACGTCTAGTGGGTGGCCTCACAGGGAAGGGTGTCTGCGATGCGCTCGACAAGGACGGCGTTCATCGTTCTCTCCCTTCGACTCGGTGGGCGGATGCCGCGTGGCGCGGCCCGGTGGCGAGCATATGCCCGCGAGGACTCGCCTGTCCAGCGCCACCAGCCGGATTGCTACGACGTCGAGGCGATCCAGCCGGCGAACGTCGGGGCGCTGACGAACGTCATGCTGTCGCCGGCGACCACGACGACGGGACTGATGCCCGTGCCCGGGTCGACCGGACCGGTGTACGCGCCCGTCACCGGATCGTTCGACTCGACGAATCCGGCGTCTGCGAGTGCTGCCGCCCACGCGCCCGAGTCGGCGTCGGCGAGCTGCGTGACCGTGAGTACGAGGTCAGTCTGCGGCTTGCCCCAGCTGCAGGAGAGACCACCAGCCTCGATCAGCTGCGCGGCGAAGGGGTAGTACGTGGCCATGTGGTCGACGGCCGGTGGCTCCCTCGACTCGAGGCCGTCGTTGGCGAGCTTCGCGTAGGCGTCGGCCGTGAGCACGGTGTCGCAGGTCGCGGCTGGCGCCGCACTCGGCTCGGTCGTCGGCTCGGCCGAGGCGGTCGGCGACGGCGTGACCGCAGGAGACTCGCTCGGCGGGGGAGGCGGCGTGGGCGTCGCGACGCAGCCGGCCAGGGCGAGCGTGACGAGGAGCAGGGCGGGAATGGCGCGCAGTCGGCGATGCGTCATCGCCACAGCATATGGGCCTGCGGCCCGCGCGCATCAGTGCGGGCCCTCATCGCCGTGCTGGAGAGGCGGGCCCCCGAACGATGTGGCTCCGCGCGTGCTCGACGGCCGACGGCAGGTCGTCGAAGAGGTGGTTCTGGTGCCGCAGCGACGCGATCACGCCGACCCGTTCGGCCAGCCGGAGGTGGCGCGTCTGGATACCCTTGACGAGCACGGTCACGCCCCGCCGTTCGAGCGCCTGGATGAGCTCGTTGATGACCTGGGCGCCGGTGGCGTCGAGGATCTGCAGCTGCGACATCCGGATGATGACGACCTCGACGTCGCGGATGTCGCCCACCCGCTCGAGCATCCGCTCGGCCGCACCGAAGAACAACGCGCCCTCGAGGCGGAAGAGCGCGATGCGCTCGTCGCCGGGCTGGGCGGGCCCGGGCAGCTCCTCGCGGTGCACGCCGCTCGAGCGGGCGAGGGCCCGGAGTGCGAAGAACGCTGCGACGGCGATGCCGATGAGCACGGCGTAGATGAGGTCGAAGGTCACCGTGATGATCGCTGTGACCACGAAGACGACGGCGTCCGAACGCGTCGAGCCCATGACCGAGCGGACCGTCGCGATCGAGATCATGCGCGCCGACGTCACCATGAGCACGCCGGCAAGCGCGGCGAGCGGGATGACCGAGACGATTCCCGCGCCCGCGACGACGATGACGGCGAGCAGCACCGCGTGCACGATCGCGGCGAGCCGGGTGCGCCCACCCGTGCGCACGTTCACGGCCGTTCGCGCGATCGCGCCGGTCGCGGGCATGCCGCCGAAGAACGCGGATGCCACGGAGGCGAGGCCCTGGCCGACGAGCTCGCGATCGGCGTCGTACGGGCCCGTGTCCGAGATCGAGGCCGCGACCCGGGCGGACAGCAGCGACTCGATCGCGGCGAGTGCGGCGACGGTGAGGGCGGGAGCAAGCAGGGGCGACACGGCGTCCCATGAGAGCGAGGGCATGATCGGCGCTGGAAGACCCGCGGGCAGCCCGCCGATCGTCGCGATGGGGAGCTGTGCGACTGCGGCGACGACGCTCACGAGCACGATGGCGATGATCGAGCCGGGAAGCAGCCGGTGCACCTTCGGGGCGGCGATCATCACCGCCGCGACCACCAGCACGATGCCGAGCGCCCACCCCGCCTCGGGCCAGCTCACCGTCGGCAGCGCCTGGATCGCGGCGACGAGCGCATTGGTGCTGGGCCCCGGGACGGTGCCGAGCGCGGCGGGCACCTGCTGCAGGAAGATGATGATCGCGATGCCGAGCGTGAAGCCCTCGATCACCGGCCAGGGGATGTACGTGACCGCCCGCCCGAGGCGCAGCACTCCGGCCGCGACCACCAAGACGCCGGCGAGGATGCCGACGATCGCGAGCGCGCCGACTCCGTGCGTCGCGATGATCGGTCCGAGCACCACGACCATCGCACCGGTCGGCCCCGAGACCTGCACGTTCGAGCCGCCGAACACGGCCGCGACCAGGCCCGCGACGATCGCGGTCACGAGTCCGCTCTCGGCGCCGGCACCCGAGCTCACCCCGAACGCGAGCGCGAGCGGAAGGGCGACGATGCCGACCGTCACACCCGCGACGAGGTCGCCCCGCCACGACCGCGGGACCTCGCGGTAGTCGGCGGCGGAGGGCAGAAGCGATCGGGCGGCGCGGGCCGCACGCGCGAGTCGTGCGGAACTCATGACGGCTGAGCCGCGCTCGCCGCAGAGGGCGCCGGCGGTCCAGGCGGGATCTCGGGCAGCCCCGACCGTTCGATGAGCTGTCGCTCGGTGGTCTCGAGGATCTCGCCGAGCAGCGCCCTCGCGATCCTGAGCAGGTCGGCGACCTGTGGGTAGGCGAGCCGGTAGTAGACCTGGTTGCCGCGGCGCTCGGCGCTCACGAGTCGGTAGTTCCGCAGCACGCCGAGGTGCTGCGAGAGGTGCGAGGCCTCGAGTCCGGTCGCCTCGAGGAGCTCGGAAACGGATGCCTCGGGCGCGGCCGAGAGCACCTCCAGCACCCGCACCCGGAGCGGATGGGCGAGGCCCTTGAACAGGTTGGCCTTGACCTCGTAGAGCGGGCGGCTGGCATCGGGAAGCACTACGTCTCCGGAACGGTTGACGGATCCATCAATCCATAATACGCTCAGCCGCGCTGAGGGGCAGACGGGGCAGGTGTAGCGGGGTAGGGTCGACGCATGCGCGCAGTCCTGCCGGCTGAGGCATCCGCAGTAGTGCTCGTCGAAGGCGAGAGCGACCGCCTCGCCGTCGAGGCGCTCGCCGATCGGCTCGGCGTCGACCTCGCCGCCGCCCGCGCCGCCGTCGTGCCGATGGGCGGGGTGACCAACCTGCGACGCCATCTCGCGACGCTGGCTGCAGCGCGACCGGTCCCGCGCGTCGTCGGCCTCTTCGACGTCGCCGAGATCGCGCATGTGCAGTGGGCCGTCGCAGATGCCGGACTCGTGCGAGCAGGGGGTGCGATGGACCTGACGTCGGCCGGGTTCTTCGCGTGCGATCCCGATCTCGAGGGCGAGCTCATCCGCGCCCTCGGCACCGAGCACGTGGAGCAGGTGCTCGCCGAGCACGGAGAACTCGGCCGGTTCCGGACGTTCCAGCGGCAGCCGGCGCAGCGCTCGCGGGCCACCGAGGCGCAGCTGCGGCGCTTCATGGGCACGCACAGCGGGCGCAAGGCGCGCTTCGCACCGGTGCTCGTGCGGGCGATCGACGACACCCGCATCCCGACCGTGTTGACGGCGCTCGTCGCGTCGGCGGTCGCCGAGGCCGGACGCGACGTGAAATCCCTGATCTGACGGGGGATCCGGATTCGAGCGCGGATGCGAGTTGAGTCGGCTGAACTCAAGTCTTGCGTGACCCGACTTGACACGTTCGGATCACACTGGAACACTTGAGTCGTCGGGGCTCAAGTTCCGGCGACGTTGACTTCGGTTACGGCCAGGAAGGCCGGCCGACGCCGCATGGAGTGTGCGCGGCATCCGCTGGTGCACGCTCCCGGCAGAAGGAGAAACACACATGTCACGAGCAGTAGGTATCGACCTCGGCACCACGAACTCCGTGGTGAGCGTCCTCGAGGGTGGCGAGCCCACCGTCATCGCGAACGCCGAGGGTTTCCGCACCACCCCGTCGGTGGTCGCATTCACGAAGGACGGGGAGGTGCTCGTCGGCGAGACCGCCAAGCGCCAGGCCGTCACGAACGTCGATCGCACCATCTCGTCGGTCAAGCGCCACATGGGCACCGACTGGACGGTCGAGATCGACGGCAAGAAGTACACCGCGCAGGAGATCTCGGCGCGCATCCTGCAGAAGCTGCGTCGCGACGCCGAGCAGTACCTCGGCGACACCGTCACCGACGCGGTTGTCACCGTGCCCGCGTACTTCAACGACGCCCAGCGCCAGGCCACGAAGGAGGCCGGTGAGATCGCGGGTCTCAACGTGCTGCGAATCATCAACGAGCCCACCGCGGCCGCGCTCGCCTATGGCCTCGACAAGGGCAAGGAGGACGAGCTCATCCTCGTGTTCGACCTCGGTGGCGGCACGTTCGACGTCTCGCTCCTCGAGGTGGGCAAGGACGAGGACTTCTCGACCATCCAGGTCCGGGCCACCGCGGGCGACAACCACCTCGGCGGCGACGACTGGGACCAGCGCATCGTCGAATGGCTGATCAAGCGCTTCAAGGACTCGACCGGCGTCGATGTCTCGAAGGACAAGATCGCCCTGCAGCGCCTCAAGGAGGCCGCGGAGCAGGCCAAGAAGGAGCTCTCGTCGAGCATGTCGACGTCCATCCAGCTCCCGTACCTCTCGCTCACCGACCAAGGTCCGGCGAACCTCGACGAGTCGCTCACGCGCGCCCAGTTCGAGAACATGACGAGCGACCTACTCGACCGCACCAAGCAGCCCTTCGCGGACGTCATCCGCGACGCGGGCATCAAGGTCTCCGATATCGCGCACGTGGTGCTGGTCGGTGGGTCCACGCGCATGCCTGCCGTCTCCGAGCTCGTGAAGGAGGAGACCGGCGGCCAGGAGCCCAACAAGGGCGTGAATCCCGATGAGGTCGTCGCCGTGGGCGCTGCCCTCCAGGCGGGCGTCCTCAAGGGCGAGCGCAAGGACGTGCTGCTCATCGACGTCACCCCCCTGAGCCTCGGCATCGAGACCAAGGGCGGCATCATGACCAGGCTCATCGAGCGCAACACGGCCATCCCCACGAAGCGCAGCGAGACCTTCACGACCGCCGACGACAACCAGCCGTCGGTCGCGATCCAGGTCTTCCAGGGCGAGCGCGAGTTCACCCGTGACAACAAGCCCCTCGGCACGTTCGAACTCACCGGCATCGCGCCGGCGCCTCGCGGCATCCCGCAGGTCGAGGTCACCTTCGACATCGACGCGAACGGCATCGTGCACGTGGGCGCGAAGGACAAGGGCACCGGCAAGGAGCAATCGATGACGATCACCGGCGGCTCGTCGCTGCCGAAGGACGACATCGAGCGCATGGTGCGCGACGCCGAGGAGCATGCGGCGGAGGACAAGAAGCGCCGCGAATCCGCCGAGACCCGCAACCAGGCCGAGCAGCTCGTGTACCAGGTCGAGAAGCTCATCAAGGACAACGACGACAAGCTCCCCGCCGACGTCAAGTCCGAGGTACAGGGCGACGTCGACGCGCTGAAGTCGGCCCTTGCCGGCGATGACGACGACGCGGTGAAGTCGGCCTTCGAGAAGCTCTCGCAGTCGCAGGGCAAGCTCGGCGAGGCGATCTACTCCCAGCAGTCGCAGCAGACCGCGGGTGCCTCCGCGAACCCCGGTGAGGACGCGACACCGTCGGGCGCTGAAGGTGGCGAGTCCTCCGACGAGGACGTGGTCGACGCCGAGGTCATCGACGACGAGGACACCACGAGCTCAGGTCAGGCCAGGTGACCATGTCCGACGAGAATCACGACCACGAGGAGCCGGTCATCCGCGACAAGCGGCGGATCGACCCCGAGACCGGTGAGGTCCGTCGCGTTGCCGACGCCGCGAACGCGGAGGCCGAGGCGGAGGCCGAGGCCGAGGGGGCGCCCGAGGAGGGCGCCTCCGTGGCGGCCGATGCGGGAGCGGATGCCGCGGCATCCGAGGAGGCGGCCGAGCTCGACGAGGACGTGCTCACGGTCGACGACATCCTGAACGCGGCGAACGCCGAGGTGCGCGAGCCGACCGACGAGCACCTCGCGGACCTCAAGCGCGTCACCGCCGAGTACGCGAACTATCGCAAGCGCACCGAGGCGAACCGCGAGGTCGAGCGCGAGCGTGCGCTCGGCGCGGCGGTCCGTGTACTGCTGCCGGTGCTCGACGACCTCGATAGGGCCGAGAAGCACGGTGACCTCGAGGGCGATGCCCCGTTCGCGACGATCGCGGCGAAGCTCCGCGCAGCCGCCGAGAAGCTCGGGCTCAGCCGTTTCGGCGAGGTCGGCGAGACGTTCGACCCGCAGAGGCACGAGGCGATCTTCCAGCAGCCATCCGACGAGGTCGAGACCGACACGGTCGCCGAGGTCGTCGAGCCCGGATACCTGCTGGGCGGCACGCTGCTGCGTCCGGCGAAGGTCGTCGTGAAGACGCCGGAGTAGCGATCGATGCCGGTCGAGGAGCGCCGTTCCGGTGGTCGAGAAGCGGCGCTCCGGTGGTCGAGTAGTGGCGCAGCCGCATATCGAGACCCGATGAGCGGTCTCGATACGGCCGCTTTGCGGCCTACTCGACCGGCTCGATACCGCTGCTCTTGCGGCCTACTCGGCCAGCAGGACTAGATTTTCGAGGAGGAGGTGCCGATGGCCAGTCAGGATTGGTTCGACAAGGACTTCTACCAGGTGCTCGGCGTCTCCAAGGACGTGAGCGACGCGGAGCTCAAGAAGGTCTACCGCAAGCTCGCGCGCAAGTACCACCCGGACTCCAATCCGGGCGACGCTGCGGCCGAGGCGAAGTTCAAGGAGATCAGCGAGGCGAACTCGGTGCTCTCCGATCCCGAGCAGCGCAAGGAGTACGACGCAATCCGCGCCATGGGCTCCGGAGCCCGATTCACCGCGCCCGGTTCCACCGGTGGCGCCGGCGGTTTCGAGGACGTGTTCGGGTCGATGTTCGGCGGCCCGGGCGGGCGCACGTCGTACTCGTACCAGCAGGGCGACGCGTACGACGACCTGCTCGGCGGGCTCTTCGGCGGCGGCCGCTTCGGGCAGCCGAGCGGCGGGTTCCGCGGGTTCGGCGGGCCGACAAAGGGGCGCGACGTCGTCGCGTCGACCACCCTCGACTTCATGACCGCCACCAAGGGCGACCAGATCACCCTGCAGACCTCCGACGGCAAGCCCATCACGGTGCGCATTCCGGCCGGCGTCGCCGACGGGCAGAAGATCAAGCTGCGCGGGAAGGGCAACCCGTCGCCCGACGGCGGCGAGCCAGGCGACCTCGTGCTCACCGTGAAGGTGCGCAAGCACCCCGTCTTCGAGCGCGACGGCCTCAACCTGCGCCTGACCGTGCCGGTCACGATCGCGGAGGCCACGCTCGGCGCGACGATCCAGGTGCCCACCCTGGACGGCAACCCCGTGAAGCTGAAGGTCGCGCCGGGAACGCCCAGCGGACGCGTGCTCCGGGTCAAGGGCCGTGGGGTGAAGACGCCGAAAGGCACGGGCGACCTCCTCGCCATCGTGCAGATCGCCGTGCCATCGCATCTGTCGAAGGAGGCGGAAGAGAAGCTCAAGGAGTTCGACGCCCTCCTGCCCGACGAGAATCCCCGGGAGGAGTTGCTGGCGAAGGCAAGGTCGCTGCGATGAGCATGAACGAGACGAGCCCGCTGTTCGTCATCTCGGTCGCGGCCGAGCTCGCGGGCATGCATCCGCAGACGCTGCGGCAATACGACCGCATGGGACTCGTCTCGCCCAAGCGCACCGCGGGCAGGTCGCGGCGTTATTCGATGCGCGACGTCGTGCTCTTGCGCGAGATCGCCCGGCTCTCCAGCGAGGGCGTCGGCCTCGAGGGCATCCGTCGGGTGCTCGAGCTCGAGGACGAGGTCTCAGGCCTGCGGGCGCGCGTGCGCGAGCTCGAGGCGATGCTGGCCGACGAGATGCTCAACCGCCCGGGACGGCGGGTGTTCGCTGCGGGCTCCGCCGGCGACATCGTTCCGGTGCGTGCAGGCACTCGCGTCCGTCGCCAGAACGCACTCGTCGTCTGGCGACCGCTCGACCGGGAGTAGCGCGGCGGCGCGGTCGAGGCGCCCGTGGTCGCGACCAGGAGGCGCCCGTGGTCGCTACCAGGCCGACGCCGGCGCCCGCACGATGGGTACCGGCGACTTCGACCACCACGCGCCGTAGCCGTAGTGGCTCGAGGCCCACGGCGACGCCCAGATCGCCTCGGCGGTGGCGTGTGCCGAACTGCCGTCCTCCAGGGCCGCGACGATCGCGGCGTAGAACGACCGCTTCTTCAGGTTGTCCGCCGCGTAGTACGCCGCGGTCACGAGGCTGTCGTAGGTTCCGAGCCCGCTTCCGCCACCCGAGCCGTGCCCGTTGTTGAGCGGGTTGTTGCGGTTCCACCAGTTGTCGGTCCCATTCTCTTCCCGCATCCACTGCAGCATGAGGGTGACGTTCTCGCTCGTCGTGGGCCACCCGCCCTCGACGAGCACGAGCTTCGCCCAGTCCTCGTTGGTGCCCGAGGCGATGAGCGTCTCGGGGCCGGTGGTCGTCGCGTACGACTCGTGCCGGACGGTCGGCGCCGCGACATCCGGCGCGACATAGAGTGCCTGCACGTCGCCGTCGGGCCATCCTGCTCCGGGTGCGGTGATGGCCGCAGGCTGAGGCGCGAGCGAGAGCGTGAGGCCGAGGGCGAGCACCGCTATGGCGGCCGCGGGCGTCGCGAGCCGACGCGCCAGGCGCGCCGGGATGTCGCGGTCGCGCCTGCTGCGAGCCTGACGGGGACCAGGCGGGACCGTGCGCGAACCCGAGCCGGACGGAGGCATGCCGGCCGTGTTCGAGCGAGCACGACGCAGATCGACCGCGACCCCTCGTGCCGCGCGCCGTCCGCCGTGCGCTTGCCGCCCTGCGTTCCGCATGCGGGCACGAGGCTAGCAAACCGACCAAGCGGCCGCAGCCGGGTTGCGCGACGACGTAGCCTTGGGCCATGCCGCTCGACTTCGCCGCGCTGCGCCGCCATCCCGACGTCGAGGGTCATGGGCTCGAGGCGTCGGATGCCGCGGACCGGCTGATCCTCGACGAGGCCGCCCCGCTCGTGGAAGGGCTCGGACCGGGCCGGCTCGTGGTGCTCGACGACGCGTACGGCGCGCTGGCGCTCGGTTCGGCCGCGGCGGGTGCACGCGGCATCCGCGTGCATCAGGACCTCATCACCGGCGAACGCGCCCTCGCGGCGAATGCCGATCGCGCCGGCCTCGCCGACACGGTGCGCTCCATGCCCCTCGGCGTCGAGTTGCTCGCCGGCGCGCGGCTCGTGCTCCTGCGCCTGCCGCGCTCGCTCGACCGCCTCGACGAGCTCGCGGGGCTGGTCGCCCAGCACGCGGCATCCGACGTCGTGGTCGTCGCGGGCGGGCGCATCAAGCACTTGTCGCTCGCGATGAACGACGTGCTCGGCGCCTGGTTCGAGCAGATCGACGTGTCGCACGCCCGACAGAAGTCGCGGGTGCTCATCGCCCGGGTCCCCCGCGACCGGCGGCAGCCGCCTGCACTCGGCTGGCCCCGCGGCGAGCGGCACGACGACATCGGGATCACGGTCGTGGCCCACGGCGGTGTGTTCGCGGGCACCGGGGTGGACCACGGCACCCGGTTCCTGCTGGAGCACCTCGGCGACGCGGTGCCGGATGCCGCAACTGCCGTCGATCTCGCATGCGGCACCGGCCTGGTGGCCGCATGGCTCGCCCGCACTCGGCCCGCGCTGCGTGTGGCGGCGACGGACCGCTCGGCCGCCGCGGTCGCATCCGCTCGGGGGACCGCGGAGGTCAATGGCCTTGCCGACCGCATCGCCGTCACGCAGGCCGACGGGCTCGAGGGGCTCAGCGATGCCGGCGAGCGGCTCGTCGTGCTGAATCCGCCGTTCCACTCGGATGCCGCACTGCACACGGGAATCGCCGCGCACCTCTTCGCCGAGGCCGCCCGGGTGCTCGCGCCCGGGGGCGAGCTGTGGTGCGTGTGGAACTCGCACCTACGCTACCGGCCGCTGCTGGAGCGCCTCGTCGGCCCGACCCGCCAGGTCGCTCGCAACCCGAAGTTCACCGTGACGGCGTCGACCCGACCGGGGTGAGGGATCCTTCGGGTTCCGTCCGGCCGACGGTCGTGTCAGGCTGGAGAGGTGACCTCGACCCTCGAGCAACTCCATGCCGACACGACGGCTCGCGCCGTGCCCGAGGAGCCGTGGCGCACGATCGTGTGGGACGACCCGGTGAATCTCATGACCTACGTCAGCTACGTCTTCCGCACCTATTTCGGGTACCCGCGGGAGCAGGCCGAGCGCCTGATGCTGCGCGTGCACACCGCCGGTCGCGCGGTCGTCGCCACCGGAAACCGCGAGGCCATGGAGCGGCACGTCGAGGCCATGCACGGCTACGGCCTGCAGGCCACCGTGTCGAGGGCGGAGCCATGATCGTCGCGGGCCGTAGCGGCGGCGAGGGCGTGCGCATCGTGCTCGAGGTCGAGGAGGCGATGCTCCTCTCCGAGCTCGCCGACCAGGTCGACTCGGTGCTGCTGCTCGGGGAGGCCGACGATCCCGCCCTCGGGCGCCTGCTTCCCAATGCATACCCCGACGACGCGCCGTCGTCGCGCGAGTTCGCCCGGTACACGCGCGACAGTCTCGTCGACGGCAAGCGCCAGGCCGCCCAGCGCGTGCGCGACGCGACCGCCGTCGATGACGGCGATGCCGGCGTGGTGCAGATCGAGCTCGACCAGTCCGAGGCGTGGGGCTGGCTCACGTTCCTCACCGACCTGCGGCTGATCCTCGCGGAACGCGTCGGCGTCATCGAGGAGGGCGACGACGGAGCCGACGAGACCCGTGACGACTACCTGCGGGCGGCCTACGAGTGGGCCGGATTCGTGCAGGGCTCGATGCTGGAGGTGCTCGACCCCACCGATTCCTGAAGGGGGAAGGACCGTGCCTGACGCATCGTCGATCTCGATCTCACGGTTGCTTCGGCATCCGGCCGCGAGCGCCGAGTCGCTCGAGTCGATCGCGCTGCTCCTCGGCGCAGCGTTCTTCGCGGTCGGTTTCACGGTCTCGCTCATCGCCTTCTGGGGCCGGTCCCTGACGATCGCAGGGCCGGGCTCGCTCGGCGAGTATGTCGGGATCGGCAGTGCGATCACCGCCGTCCTCTCCTTCCTGCTCGGCAGGGTGCTCGTGGAGCGGCGTCCGGTCCCGGCGGTCGTCCGCGGCACGACGGGGTGGCCCGACCCGGAAGGTGCCCGGTTGACGTGGTTCGATGTCGTCGCGCTCGCGCTCGCGCACGCGGTGATCGTGCTCCTCGGCTGGGTCGGCGTGGCCGACCTGCTCGAGCGCAGCTTCATCGACGCCGTGGTCTTCGCCTTCCCGGCTGCCGTGTTCGCGGGCGTCGCATTCGCGCTGACCGCCTACGTCGTGTTCCTGTCGTCGGCGAACCTCACGCCGTTGCACCTCTCACTCCTGCTCGCTGCGTTCCTGGTGGTCGGCGCCCTCGCCAGCATGCTGAGTGCCAGCGACCCGCACTGGTGGATGTCGAACCTGAGCGCCCTCGGCATGACCGACGACCTCTCCGCGCTCACCTTCAACTTCACGCTCATCATCGCGGGCGTGCTCCTCACGATCATCGCGCGGTACGCCGCCGCGTCGATCCCGGCGAGAACGGACGCGGAGGTCCGCGGGCGCCGGATCTTCCTGGTGGGCCTGATGCTGGTCGGCATCCTCCTCACCCTCGTGGGCGTGTTCCCGATCGACCGATTCCTCATCGTGCACAACATCGTGTCGATGGGCATGACCGTGGTGTTCGGCGCGATCGTCATCGGGCTGCACTGGTTGATCCCGGCGATGCCGCGTGTGTTCATCCTGCTCGGGTACGTCTACCTCGGCGTGATGGCGTTCCTCACCACCCTCTTCTTCGTCGGGTCCTACACGCTGACCGCGGTCGAGCTGGTGTCGGCCGTGCTCATCTTCAGCTGGATCATCGTGTTCCTGCGGATCGTCAGCGCGATGCGCCGCCCGGGGTCGGCGGATACGACGGGAGGGCCGGAGGCGGCGCCCTCCGACACCGTTCCGTTGAGGCGCCAGGCGGTCGGCGGTCAGGCTCGGCGATCTGCGTGAGCCACCCTCGGGGATCGCCTGCGGAGCGGCGTGTCGTATCGGGCAGCTCGGCAGCGGATGCCGCATCCATGGACCTTGGACATGCGCACCCACGTGCTGGCAGTCTGGTGCCGACCAGCGACCGCCTCGCCGGGCGATCGCGTGAGCGAACGGGGTGCAGCGTGGCCGAAGCATCGTCGACTTCGATCTCACGGGTGCTGCGGCATCCGGCCGCCAGTGCCGATTCGCTCGAGTCGATCGCACTGCTCCTCGGCGCCGCCTTCCTCGCGCTCGGCTTCCCGGTCTCCCTCATCGGCTTCTGGGGCCGTGACCAGGCGATCTCCGGGCCCGGTTCACTCGGCGAGTACGTGGGAATCGGCGGGGCGATCACCGCGATCATCGTCTTCGTGATCGGCCGAGTCATCCCGGCCCGTGACCGCGCTGCGCGCGTGCAGCCGTGGGCGACGCAGTGGCCCGACCTGCCTGGGGCACGACTGACCTGGTTCGATGTCGTCGCACTCGCGCTCGCGCACGCCGTGATCGTGCTCCTCGGCTGGGTCGGAATGGCCGACCTGCTCGAGCGGAGCTTCATCGACGCCGTCGTCTTCACCCTCCCGGCAGCCATGCTCGCGGCCGTCGCATTCGCGCTGACCGCGTACGTCGTGTTCCTGTCGTCGGCGCATCTCACGCCCATGCTGCTCTCCCTCGTGCTCGGCGCGTTCCTCGCTGTCGGCACGCTCGCCAGCATGCTGAGTGCGCGTGATCCGAACTGGTGGAGGAGGAACCTGAGCGCCCTCGGCATGACGGGCGACGTCTCCGCGCTCACCTTCAACGTGACGCTCATCATCGCGGGCGCGCTCGTCACGATCATCGCCCGGTATGCCGCGGCGTCCATCTCGGTGACGACCCATGCGGAGATCCGCGGCCGCAGGATGCTCCTCGTGGGCCTGTTTCTGGTCGGTGCGCTTCTCGCCCTCGTCGGCGTGTTCCCGGTCGACAGGTTCTTCATCCTGCACAACACGCTGTCGACGGGAATGGCCGTGGTGTTCGGCGCAATCGTGGTCGCGCTGCACTGGTTGATCCCGGCGATGCCGCGCGTGTTCATCCTGCTCGGGTACGTCTACCTCGGCGTGATCGCGTTCCTCGCGGTGCTCTTCCTCGTCGGGTACTACAACCTCACCGCCGTCGAGCTCGTGTCGGCCGTGCTCATCTTCAGCTGGATCATCCTGTTCCTGCGGAACGTGAGCGCGATGCGCCCCACGAGGGCGGCGGAGACGACGAAGGGGCCGGATGCCGCGGCATCCGACCCCGTACGCGTGTCGAGCTAGGCGCCCGACACGGGCTTCGCGGCCTGCGCCTGCCGCGCGCCCTGCATGGGCTGCGCGAGCGCATGCGCCTTGAGGACCTCGTACTCCTCCTTGCTGATGGAGCCGGAATCGAGGAGCGCCTTCGCCTTCGCGATCTCGTCGGACGGGGTCGCGCCCACGTTGGCAGCCTGACGGATGTACTCGTCGGTCGCGACCTGGTACGACCGGGACTCCCTCGCCGAACGCTCCGCCATGCCCTGGCCGCGCGCGATGAGGTAGATCAGCGCGGTGAGGAACGGCACGAAGATCAGGAAGATGATCCAGACCGCCTTCCACCAGCCGTTCAGCTTGTGATCGCGGAACAGGTCGGCGATGATCGCGAACAGCACCATCAGGTACGCGACGAACACGAAGACCCAGAGGAACCACCAGATCACGTCCCAGAAACTCTCCCAGAAACTCATGTGCAGCCTTCCGATCGGTCGGAGCGCCCCCCAGTGAGCGCTGCTGAGGCGAACCTACCGCGTGGCGACTCGGGACGTCCACTATTGTGGCGGGCTACGCTCGTCGCGTGAGGTGGCCCATGGGGGGAGCTGGTCGACGCCCGACATCGACGGCTCGGGCCGGATCCTCGCCGCTGTGATGGGTCGATCGCGAGATGACGCTCGCACCGACGCCTGCCGATCCCGCGACGTCGCCGCGGCGGTTGCTCGTGCTCGCAGTCCCCGCGATCGTGGTCGGCGTCTTCGCTGCCCTCGTGCTGTGGAGCCTCGACCAGGTGTCGAACCTCCTGAAGGGCGTGCTCTGGGACACCGTTCCCGATGCGCTCGGCGTCGATCCCGACGGCTGGTGGATCGTGCTCGTGCTCACCCTCACCGGGCTCGCCGTCGGCCTGTGCCTGCGGTTCCTGCCCGGCCACGGCGGACCCGACTCGGCGACGACCGAACTCATGGGCCCTCCGTTGCCACTCGCCACACTCCCCGGCCTCGCCGTCGTGACCGTGCTCGGTCTCGCCGGTGGAGTGAGCCTCGGCCCCGAGAACCCGATCATCGCGATCAACGGCGCCATCGTGGTCGCGGTGGTCGCCCGACTCCTGCCGCAGGTGCCCGCCCAGGTGTCGACGTTGCTCGCCGGATCCGCGACGGTCGGTGCGCTGTTCGGGACCCCGGTGGCGGCGGCGCTCCTGTTCACGGGCATCGTCGCAGCCGCGAAGTCCGGCGGTTCGTTGTGGGACCGGCTCTTCCTTCCCGTGGCAGCGGCCGGAGCCGGCGCGATCACGATGCACCTCCTGGGCGCCCCACCGCTCGAGTTCGACCTGCCGGAGTACGGCACTCCGCAAGGGATCGACCTGCTCACGGGCGCGTTCGTCGCGTGCGGCGCCGCCGTGCTGGGCCTCGCCGCGCTCGCGGCCTTCCCCGTCGTCTACCGGATGCTCCATGCGCTGCGTAGTCCGATCGTCATCCCGCTGGTCGGCGGATTCGTGCTCGGGGTCCTGGGTTTCATCGGCGGGCCGATCACGCTGTTCAAAGGCCTGGATCAGATCGGGGAGCTGCTCCAGGATCCCGACCAGTACGACGCCAGGCAGCTCGCCGTCATCGCCGCCATCAAGATCCTGGCTCTGGTCGTCGCGGCGAGTGCGTTGTTCCGCGGCGGCCGGGTGTTCCCGGCGACGTTCATCGGCGTGGCCCTCGGCCTGCTGGGACACGTGCTCATCCCGAGTATGCCCATCGGGCTGGCCGTCGCGTGCGGCGTGCTCGGGATGGTGCTCGTCGTCGCACGGGACGGCTGGCTGGCGATCTTCCTGGCCGTGGCCATCCCCGACGACATCGGCATCCTGCCGATGCTGTGCGTGATCGTGCTGCCCGCGTGGCTGCTCGTGTCGCAGGCGCCCGAGTTCCGGATCGTGCCGTCGTCGCTCCCACAGGAACCGCCCGCCGCTGCCGAGACACCCGCTCGGTAGGTCCGTGGTGGCCGATTCGCCGTGTTCCCCGAGGATTCACGCGCGGGTCTGGCGCCCGTTCAGGCTCGGGTCTAGTCTGCAAACACGACGAAGGGGGAGTCATGGCGGATTTCGATTACGGCCCGGTCGAGCTGTACCTCGTGGGTTTCGAGGGGGATCGCATTGATGAGGGGACACTGGACGCGATCCGCGTCTTGGTCGAGGGCGGCGAGATCCGCCTGATCGATCTGCTCGTGATCTCGCGCGAGGAGGACGGCTCGGTGCTGATCACCGACTTCGACGAGATCAGCGACGAGTACGGGTTCGGCGACATCGAACTCGCGGCCGTCGGCCTCGTCGCCGAGGAGGACGCGCAGGAGCTCGGCCAGGCCATTCCGCCGGGCACTTCCGGCGCGCTGCTCGCGATCGAGCTCCTCTGGGCCAAGGACCTGGCGTCGAGGTTCGCCGAGTCGGGCGGCGTCGTGATCCAGACCGAGCGCATTCCGGCGCCCGTCGTGAACGCCGCGATGGCTGCGGCCGAGGAGGAGTAGGAACCATGCCCCTGAGAAGAGCCGGACGCCCGGGACTGGTCGGAATGGCGGCCCGCACGGCCGTCGTCGCCGGAACCGCCACCGCCGTGAGCGGCAACGTGCAGCGGCGCCAGGAGGAGCGGGCGCAGCAGGACTACGAGCAGCAGCAGTACGAGGCGCAGCAGCAGCAGGCGCAGATGCAGGCGGCCGCCCAGCAGGCGGCGGCCCAGCAGGCGGCGCCCGCTGCGGGCGGGGTCGACGTCGTGGCCGAGCTCCAGAAGCTCGCGGCGCTGAGGGACCAGGGCATCCTCACCGACGCCGAGTTCGCCGCGGCCAAGGCGAAGCTGCTGGGGTGACGATCGCGCTGCGCGCCCTCTCGACGGCAGTGCCGTCGACGGTGCTCGTCCAGGAGGAGGTTCGAGACGTCTTCACCGCGCAGCCAGGTCTGAACCGGCTCGCGCAGCGAATCGTCGCGACCTCGTTCAACTTGTCCGGGATCGAGACGCGGTACACCGTGCTCGGCGAGCTGAGCAGGGACGCGCACCCCGACGAGCCGGTCTTCTTCGACATCGACAGCGGCGAGTTGCTGCTCCCGGGTACGAAGGCCCGCAACGAGATCTACTCGGCCGAGGCGACGAAGCTCTACGTGCGGGCGGCGCAGGCGGCGATCGACGCGTGCCCGAGCGTCGAGGCATCCGACATCACGCACGTCGTGACCGTGTCGTGCACCGGTTTCTACGCGCCGGGCCCCGACTTCATGCTCGTGCGCGAACTCGGCCTCGGGCCGGCAGTGCAGCGGTACCACCTCGGGTTCATGGGCTGCTATGCGGCCATGCCGGCTCTGCGCACGGCGAAGCAGTTCTGCGAGGCGGATGCCGAGGCCGTCGTGCTCGTCGTCTCGACCGAGCTCTGCACGCTGCACCTGCGCTCGTCGAACGACCCCGACACGATCGTCGCCTCGTCGCTGTTCGCGGACGGAGCCGGGGCGGGCATCGTGACGGCTCGCCCGCTCGCCGACGGGGAGCGGGCATTCGACCTCGACCGGTTCGAGACGCGCATCACGCCGAACGGCGAAGACGACATGGCGTGGAAGATCGGCGACCACGGCTTCGAGATCGGGCTCTCGAACGCCGTGCCGACCATCATCGACGACCACATCACGGGAGCGATCGAGCCGCTGCTCGACCACGATCCGGTCCTCGCCGAGGCACTGGCCGCGGATGCCGCGGGCGACGCGGTCGAGCACTGGGCGATCCATCCCGGCGGGCGGAGCATCCTCGACAAGGTCGAGTCCCGCCTGCAGCTCAGCGAGGCGCAACTCGTGCCGGCCCGCGAGACGCTGCGGGACTACGGCAACATGTCGAGTGCGACCGTGATGTTCGTCCTGCGGCACATCCTCACCTCGGATGCCGCCGCCGACGGCGACCGCGTCGTGGCGATGGCGTTCGGGCCAGGCCTCACGGTCGAGTCCGCGCTCATGACGGTGCGCGCCTGACGTGATGAGCCCGCCCGGCTTCCTCGAGCGCGGATTCCTGCTGCAGCGCGACGACGAGGCCGTCGAGCTGATGGACGATCCCTCCGCCGACGTCGAGGCCCTCGAGCGCACCTACGCGTGGTTCCGCTTCGTCAACCCGATCGTGTCCAATCCGCGCGCGGTGTACCGGCGCTGGATCCGTCCGCTCCTGTCGCCCACCCGGACCCGACGGGTGCTCGACATCGGCACGGGCGGCGCTGACGTCCCGCGGGCGCTGCTGCGGTGGGCGCGGCGCGACGGGCTCCGCCTCGAGGTCACGGCTATCGACCCCGACCCCCGGGCGCTCGATTGGGCCCTCCGGCAACCTCCCGACCCCGGCCTGGTGCTGCGCCGGGAGTCGAGCGCCGGGCTCGCGGCAGCGGGGGAGCGGTTCGAGGCGGTCATGTCGAACCACGTGCTGCACCACCTCGACGGCCGCGAGTTCGGCGCGCTGCTCGCGGACTCCGAGCGCCTCGCCGGCGTCGGCGGCATCGCGGTGCACAGCGACATCGAGCGCACGCCGATCGGGTATGCGGCGTACGCGATCGGCACGCTGCCGTTCGAGCGGAACCTGCTGGCGGGCTCGTTCATCCGCGCCGACGGGCTCACGTCGATCCGTCGCAGTCACACGGTCGACGAGCTCGCCGGGATCCTGCCTCCGGGCTGGCGGGTGAGACGCGGCATCCCCTCACGACTCGAAGTGGTATGGGGTGCGGATGCCTGAACCCGACGTCGTCCACCGCGACCCGCGCCATGACGTGGTGATCATCGGCGGCGGTGCGGTCGGGCTCATGCTCGCGTGCCTGCTCGCCAGGCGGCGCCTCGACGTCGTCGTGCTCGAGCGACGCACCGAGCGCTCGGGGCGGTCGCGGGCGATCGGCATCCACCCGCCCGGACTCCGTGCGCTCGCACTGGCGGGCGTGGCCGACGAGGTGCAGACGAGAGCCGTCGAGATCCGGGGTGGACGGGTGACCTGCGAGGGCAGGACGCTCGGCGCGATGTCGTTCGCCCGCGACCGGTGCGGTGCTCTCGCTCCCCCAGCTCGAGGCCGAGGACCTGCTCGAGCGGAGGCTCGATGCGCTCCGGCCCGGCAGCCTCCGCCGGGGCGTCCACGTGCACGCGGTGCACGACCGCGGCACGCACGTGGAGGTCGAGGGGAGCGCAGGCGACGGGCCCGTGTCGTTGACGGCGTGGTACGCGGTCGCGGCCGACGGCGTGCGCAGCGGCATCCGCGACGCACTCGGACTCGCGTGGAAGCCGCGACGCGGCCGTGCGCAGTACGTCATGTGCGACACCCGCGACGACACCGGCGAGCGGGACCAGGCGTTGCTGCACTTCGAGCCCGCGGGTGTGGTCGAGTCGTTCCCCATGCCCGGCGGGCTGCGTCGTTGGGTCGCGTGGGTTCGCCGCCCGCCCGTACGCCCCACGGCGGGCCAGCTCGCCACGATCGTGCGTTCGCGGGTCGGGGGCGCGTTCGATCCGGATGCCGCGGGCGATCCGAGCACGTTCGAGGCACGCCAGCACGTGGCCGAGCGGATGGCCCTCGGGCGCGTCGCGCTCGCCGGCGACGCCGCACACGAGATCAGTCCGATCGGCGGCCAGGGCATGAACCTCGGATGGCTCGACGCGGTGCGGCTCGACCACGACCTCGCGGGCGCGCTCGGCGCGGGTGCGCCGTTCGAGGCGTTCGAGGCGTACGACCGGGTGCGGCGCTCCGCTGCGAACCGCGCGGTGCGGCAGGCCGCGTTCAACATGGCGATGGGGGCACCGGCGTCGGGGATGCGGCTGCGGGCTCGTAACTCCACCGTGCGGGTGCTCAGCGTGCCGCCGTTCCGCGCGCTGCTGGCGCGGGCGTTCACGATGCGCTGGCTGTGAGCGTCAGAGTGCGATGCGTGTGAGCAGGAAGACCGGGATCTGCCGGTCGGTCTTCGTCTGGTAGCGGTCGTAATCGGGCCACGTCTCGTTGGCACGACGCCACCAGACCTCGCGCTCCTCGCCCTCGAGCTCGCGCGCCTCGTAGTCGTGCTTCTCCGCGCCGTCCTGCAGCTCGACGTGCGGGTGCTTCCTGAGGTTCCAGTACCAGGTCGGATGCTTCGGGTCACCTCCCTGCGACGCGACGACGGCGTACTGCCCGTCGTGCTCCACGCGCATGAGCGCCGTCTTGCGGAGCTTGCCGGTCTTGGCACCGATCGACGTCATGACGATGATCGGCCGTCCCCGGAGCGTGTTGGCCTTCGCCCCGGCGGACGACTCGAACTCCTCCGCCTGCCTGCGGGCCCATCCCGACGTGCTCGGTTCGTACTCTCCCTCGAGCGGCATGTATGCGTCCTCCTCCTCGCGATGTCCTCACAGGCTAATGCCGCCGAGGGCCCCGGCCCGCACCGGCGTCGCGGTCCAGCTCCGCCCGTGGTCAGGCGGGCACGATGCTCAGCGAGAATTCCACGAAGCCCTCGGGCTCCACCGAGACGAAGCCGAGGTTCGGCGCCACGACGCCGAAGTCGGCGAACGTGATCGGGATGCTGCCGGCGACCTGCCCGTTGCTCGCGTTCAGCACCGCCTCGAGCTCCACGGTCACCGATCGGGTGACATCCGCGATCGTCAGGTCCCCCGTCGCGGTGACGGTCTGCACTTCGCCGATCACGGGCGCGGATGCCGCAGTGACCGGCTCCGTGAGGACGAACGTGGCGGTCGGGAATTCCGAAGTCCGCAACGCCACGTCACGGAAGTAGGCGTCGCGCCCCTCCGCGTCAGTGGCGATCGAGCCGACGTCGACGGTGATCTCGGCGCCGGTGAGCCTCAGGTCGTCGACCGTGAACGAGCCCGTGACCTCGTCGGTTCGGCCCACCACCGTGACATCCGTACCGTTGAGCACCTCGTCGACCCGGTAGCCGGCGTATGAGCCGTCGGAGACGACCCAGGATCCCGACAGTTCGGCGGGGTCGATCGGGGTCGCGGACGAGCTCGGCGCGGTCGTCACGCTCGGAGCGGCCTCCTGTTCACCCACGATCACATCGCGGTAGATGATCGGGCCTGCGACGGCCGCGGCCGCACCGCCGAGCAGCGCGACCCCGGCGATGATCGAGATGGTGACGATGGTTCGTTTCTGCATGCCGGATTCTCTGTCGGGTGCCGTGGGCCTCTATATCCCAGCCTGCCGCCCGCCGCCTCGAGTCGCCCGCGGGGCCAGTCGATCGTTATGCGAATGACGTCATCAGCGTCGGCGCCTCGACGGCGCCTCGTCGGCGCCTCCGACGGTGGCGACGGCGGGGCATCCGGTCTAGCGTGAAACCGGCGGACTTCCGACCGGACCGTCGGAATGCTCGCTCTCTCGCAAAGTCGAGTCGAGGGACTCGGTTGTGAAGAAGGGAAGCCACCCGTGGCCAACATGCAGGGCGCGCCGAGTTCGCAGGAGGAGCAGCAGTCGGCGCTCGAGCAATTCGGCGTGAACCTCACCGACCTCGCCCGTCAGGGCAAGCTCGACCCGGTCATCGGCCGCGACGCCGAGATCCGTCGGGTGAGCCAGGTGCTCACCCGACGCACGAAGAACAACCCCGTGCTCATCGGCGAGCCGGGCGTCGGCAAGACCGCAGTCGTCGAGGGGCTCGCCCAGCGCATCGTCGAAGGCGACGTGGCCGAGTCCCTGAAGGACAAGCAGCTCGTGTCGCTCGACATCTCCGCACTCGTCGCCGGCGCGATGTACCGCGGCCAGTTCGAGGAGCGGCTGAAGTCGGTGCTCAAGGAGATCGACGAGTCCGAGGGTCGCATCATCACGTTCGTCGACGAGCTGCACCTGCTCATGGGCGCGGGCGGTGGCGAGGGGTCGGTCGCGGCCTCCAACATGCTGAAGCCGATGCTCGCCCGCGGCGAGCTTCACCTCATCGGCGCCACGACCCTCAACGAGTACCGCGAGTACATCGAGAAGGATGCCGCGCTCGAGCGCCGGTTCCAGCAGGTGTACGTGGGCGAGCCGAGCGTGGAGGACACGATCGCGATCCTTCGTGGGCTCAAGGGCCGGTACGAGGCCCACCACGGGGTCACGATCACGGATGCCGCGCTCGTCGCCGCGGCATCCCTCTCGCACCGCTACATCACCGGCAGGCAGCTCCCCGACAAGGCGATCGACCTCATCGACGAGGCGATGTCGCGGCTGAAGATGGAGATCGACTCGAGCCCGGTGGAGATCGACCAGTTGAAGCGCGAGGTCGACCGCATGAAGCTCGAGGAGCTCGCGCTGAAGCGGGAGAAGGACGAGGTCTCCAAGGAGCGGCTGGTGAAGCTCCGCGAGACGCTCGTCGAGAAGGAGCGCGATCTCGCCGAACTCGAGGCGCGATGGGCGCGCGAGCGCCAGGGCCTCAATCGCGTCGGAGAGCTGAAGAAGAAGCTCGACGAGGCGATCACCGAGCGCGACCGCGCCATGCGTGAGGGCGACTACCAGAAGGCGTCGAAGCTGGAGTACGAGACCATCAGGACCCTCGAGCGCGACCTCACCGAGGCCGAGCAGGCGGAGGAGGCTCCCACGGAGCCGCGCATGGTGAACGAGCAGGTCACCGAGGAGGACATCGCAGCCGTGATCTCGGCGTGGACGGGCATCCCGGTCGGCAAGCTCATGCAGGGCGAGACCGAGAAGCTGCTCAACCTCGAGGCCGAGCTCGGCAAGCGCATCATCGGGCAGAAGCGCGCGGTCGCGACCGTCGCCGACTCCGTGCGCCGCTCGCGTGCCGGTCTCAGCGATCCCAACCGGCCGACGGGCTCGTTCCTGTTCCTCGGCCCCACCGGCGTCGGCAAGACCGAGCTCGCCAAGGCGCTCGCCGAGTTCCTCTTCGACGACGAGCACGCCATGGTGCGCATCGACATGTCGGAGTACGGCGAGAAGTTCTCGGTCTCGCGGCTCGTGGGCGCTCCCCCCGGGTACATCGGCTACGAGCAGGGCGGCCAGCTCACCGAGGCGGTGCGTCGGCGGCCCGTACTCGGTGATCCTGCTCGACGAGGTCGAGAAGGCGCACCCCGAGGTGTTCGACGTGCTGCTGCAGGTGCTCGACGACGGCCGGTTGACGGATGGACAGGGCCGCACGGTCGACTTCCGCAACGTCATCCTCATCCTCACGTCGAACCTCGGCTCGCAGTACCTGATCGACCCGAGCCTCGACTGGGGCGAGAAGGAGCAGGCGGTGCTGCAGACCGTGCGGCAGGCGTTCAAGCCCGAGTTCATCAACCGGCTCGACGACATCGTCGTCTTCTCCCCGCTGAGCGAGGAGGAGCTCGGCGAGATCGTGAACCTCTACATCGACCGGCTCTCGGCGCGGCTGCACGACAGGCGGCTCGAGCTCGGCGTCACGCCCGACGCCCGTGCCTGGCTCGCCGAGCGCGGGTACGACCCGCTCTATGGCGCGCGCCCGCTGCGCCGGCTCATGCAGCACGAGATCGACGACAAGCTGGCGCGGGCCCTGCTCGCGGGCGAGATCCGCGACGGCGACACGGTGGTGGTCGAGCTCGCACCGGACGGCGAGTCGCTCACGGTGTCCCGGGCGGCAGTGCCGGTGCACCGGCGGTCGGGCCGGCGGCGAGGGTCGTGACGGCGACAGCGAGGAAGTCATCGACGCCGAGCTGCTCGACGAATAGCTGGCCGCCCCAGATCGGATGCCCCGCGGCGGGCTTGGCCGCAACCTCAGCTCGGGGGTGCCTCACGCACGTCGGCGGGCCCGGGCACGCCGTTCGCGCTCGCCGGGATGCGACGTTCGAGCACGGCGGCCAGCACGCCGATTCCGACGCAGCCGACGACCATGATGACGATGTACCACCCGTCGCAGGCCCTGGTCGAGCAGCAGGCCGGCGGCGATCGGCCCCGTGATCGCACCACACTGGAACGCCGCCGAGTTGATGGCGTTGTAGCGGCCGCGGTTGTGGTCGGAGGCGAGGTCGTTGTACACCGCGGGCACCGTCGGTTGCAGCAGGGTCTCACCGAACGCGAACACGCCCATGAACGCCAGGACGCCGATCGCGGCCGCCAGCGTGTCGGGCAGCAGTCCGGCGGCACCCAGGAGCAGCCACGAGCACGCCCACACTGCCGCCATCACCATCATCACGCGGGTACGGCGCCGGCCGCTGATGCGTCTCAGCACGGCGAACTGCAGGAGCACGATCACCGCGGTGTTGACGGCGAACGAGAGGCCGATCACGCGAGTCGAGACTTCGGCCACCTGCCGCGCGTAGGCCGGGAACCCGGCCTCCATCTGGCCGTAGCCGATGAACATCGCGAGGAACGTGAGCAGGGTCAGCCAGAGGATCGCCGGCTGGCGCAGGATCTCCCGATAGCCGCCGGACGATGGCGTGTCTTCAGACGGCTCGGTCTGCGTGCGGACGTGCCGGAGCGGACCGAGCAGCAACGCCATCGGCACCAGGACGGTGGCCGCGTTGACGAGGAAGATCACGGTGAACGTCTCGGGTGAATCCACGTCGACGTAGAACCCGCCGAGGATGCCGCCGATACCGATCCCGAGGTTGACGAGTGCGAAGTTCACGCCGAAGTACTGCTGCCGGAGGTCTCCGTGGACCACCTTTGCGATGAGTGCGTTGAACCCCGGCCAGGAGACACCGAAGTTCACGCCGATCAGCACCAGCGCGACGCCCGCGACCCAGGGGTCGGTCGCGAACGCGAGCAGCGTGCAGCCGGCGATCATCGCGGTCAGCCCCGCGAGCAGTACGGCGCGCGCGCCGAACCGGTCGATGAGGGTGCCGCCCGGACCGGTCACGATCAGCCCGGTGATGGCGATGAGGCTCATCAGGGCGCCCGAGAGCCCGAGGTCGAAGCCTCGCACCTCGTGCAGGTAGATGATCGTGAACGGCAGGGTCATCCCCCGGCCGAGCGTCTGGATCGCGACAGTCGAAAGAAGCCAACGGCCCTCGGTGGGAAGTGCGTTCCAGAAGCTCCTGATGCCGATCACCAGAGCATTCTGCCGGACTCCACCGACAGCGCACTCCCGAGCTTCACGTTCTCGAAGTACGCTGCGGCTATGTCGTTGCGCGAGGTGACGTCAGGCGACCTCGTGGTCGAATCCGATCGCGGTGCGGTGCGCGGCATCCGCCGTGGGGGCGTGCGCTGTTGGCGGGGCATCCCCTACGCCGCCTCGACCGCCGGCGATGGGCGGTTCCGCGCACCGCGTCCGGTGCCCGGCTGGGACGGCGTGCGGGACGCCGCGGACTACGGCCCGGTCGCTCCGCAGAAGCGAAGGGGGCAATTCATCGGCGCGGCTCGCACCTTGCTCGCAGCGAGGACTGCCTCAGCGTGAACGTCGTCGTCCCCGAGGGGCCCGTGTCGGGCCGCCCAGTGATGGTGTTCATCCACGGCGGCGCCTACAGCGTCGGATCGTCCGGCGAGTACCCGCAGCAGGGCGAACGGCTCGTGCGCCGGCACGGCGTGGTGTACGTGAGCATGAACTACCGGCTCGGTGCGCTCGGCTGGCTCGACTTCCGGGCCTACTCGTCGTCGCGGCATCCGTTCGACTGCAACCTCGGCCTCCGCGACCAGGTGGCCGCCCTGGAATGGGTGCGGCGGAACATCGGCGTGTTCGGCGGAAACCCCGGCAACGTGACGCTCTTCGGGGAGTCGTCGGGAGCGAACTCCGTCACGACCCTGCTCACGGTCCCCGCCGCCGAAGGCCTCTTCGCGCGTGCGATCTCGCAGAGTTCACCCGCGAACGCGGTCTACCTCGCCGCGATCGCCGGGAAGTGGGCGCGTGAGTACGTGCGCGTGCTGAGCCGCATGGTCGACGACGACGATCTCGACAGCGAGTCCCCCGAGGACGCCGCGACGATGCTCCGAACCGCCGACCCGATGCTGCTCGCCGAGGCGAGCACCGAGCTCTCGGTGCGGACCCCCGACGAGAACCCCGGCACGATCAGCCTGGCGCCCGTCATCGACGGCGACTTCCTGCCGCATCGCCCGCTCGACGCGTTCCGCGATGGCCTCGCGCACCGGGTGCCGCTCATCATCGGCACGAACGACCGCGAGGGGTCGCTGTTCGAGGGGCGCATCAGCATCCTGCCCACCACCAAGCCGCGGATTCGGGCGATCTTCGCGAACACGAAGAAGAAGGCGCGCAAGGCGATCAAGCGGCAGTACCCCGAGTTGCCCGAGCGACGACCTGCCGCGGACTTCGCGGGCGACTTCACCTTCTGGTTCCCGAGCATGAAGGTGGCCGAGCGCCACTCCCGCTACGCGCCGGTCTACTGCTACCGCTTCGACGCGGCACCGCGCATGCCGCGCGTGCTCGGGCTCGACGCGACGCACGGCCTCGAGCTGTTCGCGCTCTTCGAGAAGTTCGACAACCCGACGGGCATGGGCCTGATGCTCCTCGGCGGTCGCCGGATGTTCCGCGAGGTCGGGCGACGGATGCAACGGCACTGGACGTCGTTCGCGGAATCCGGCGCGCCCGGACCCGACTGGCCGAGGTACGACGAGGCGCAGCGCCGAACGCTCATCTTCGACCGGGTCGACCGCGTGGAGCTCGACCCGCGGCGCGAGAAGCGGCTCGCGTGGGAGGCGTTCGTGCCGCACGTGTAGCAGGTGATCGGTCAGGGACCGAGGAAATCGCGAGGTCCTCGCAGAAGTCGCGATCCTCGGTGTCGAACCGGCCATGGAGCCCGATCTCCCCGACGGGCCCGAGGGGCTCGTCGTCCTCGGGAATCGTCGGCGTGCCGTTGTGGTCGACGAGGAAGGCGCCCTCGACGAGTCCGGTGTCATGGAACAGGAACGTACCGTCCAGCCAGACCTTCGTCGCCGTCGCGTCCTTGAACGAGATCGTGAGCGTGCCGTCGCCGTTGTCGACGATCTCGGTGTCGCGGACGTTTCCATGGGACTCGGCCACCAGGGTCTTCTCATTCGCGCTGTACGTCGTCACCGTCCGGTACGTGCCTGCGAAGCGGATGAGGCCGTCGCGCTGCGTCGTGATGCGGTCGATGCCGCTCCCCTCGAAGCTCTCGGTGACCTCGAAGTCGACGACGTCCGGTGGGCACCAGCCCTCCTCGCCGACCTCGTGCACGACGGTGAACGAGTCCTCCCAGGGGAAGATCTGCACCGGGGCGGCGAAGGCCGGCGCCGGGACGAGCAGCAGGGCGGATGCCGCGGCGACCCCCGCGGCGATGGATGTGCGGTTCATCGGGGTCTCCCATCCGATCCGACGTCCGCTCGGGTGGCGGGCGTACACTGCGGACGCTACTCCGATGCGCCGAAGTTGAGAATCCCTCACTTCATGACTGGTGTCCGGATTCCGGGGTGCTGTCCGTGTGACGCGTCGGACGTCCGGCGACGCGCCGGACGGAGGGCGGGTCGGCTCAGCGTCCGGTCAGTCATCGAGGTGCGTCGCGATCTCCTTGCAGAACTCCCGACATGCTCGCTCTCGCGCTCGTGGCGCTCGGCACAACAGTTCCCGTGCCCATTCGCGGTACCGGAGTACCGGAGTACCGGAGTACCGGAGGGGTACCGGAGTACCGGAGTACCGTCGAATACCGGAGTACCGGAGTACCGTCAGGACGCGGCACGGAGACGCGGCGACGGATCCGGCAGCACCAGTTCGCATGACTGGCACGCGACTCTGCCGACGATCCTCTCAGGCCGCTCTCGCACTTGTTCTGTCCGCGAGATGCGGACTCGAGCGCACCGAACACCCCTGAGGAACGCTCACGTCACCCCGCAAACGAGGCGGGCGTAGTCTCGGACCATGCTTGCGACGATGATCTACGGCGCCCGCGACATCCGCGTCGAGGCCGTGCCCGACCCCGTGCTCTCGACCGGCGGTGACGCGATGGTGAAGGTCGTCGCGTCCTGCGTGTGCGGGTCCGATCTCTGGCCGTACCGCGGCGTCACCCCCACCCGGGAGCCGCACCGCATCGGCCACGAGTTCGTGGGCGTCGTCGAAGCGATCGGCGACCGCGTGGAGCGCATCCACGTGGGTGACTTCGTGATCGCCCCGTTCTACGTGTGCGACAACACGTGCATCAACTGCC
Organism: uncultured Actinomycetota bacterium; assembly: GCA_963764435.1. GTDB lineage: Bacteria > Actinomycetota > Actinomycetes > Actinomycetales > Microbacteriaceae > Agromyces. The sequence continues at coordinate 66,263 of CAVXSL010000005.1, forward strand.
GCAACGGCGTCTCCACGTCGTGCCTGCACGGCGGTTGGTGGGGCGGCGAGGATCGGTTCGGCGGCTTCGCCGACGGCGGCCAGGGCGAGCGCGTGCGCGTGCCCCTCGCCGACGGCACGCTCGTGCCCGTGCGCGAGGAGATCACCGACGACCAGGTGCCCGGCCTGCTGACCCTCTCCGACGTCATGGGCACGGGGTACCACGCGGCGGTGTCCGCCGGGGTCGGTCCCGGCGACTCGGTCGCGGTGGTGGGCGACGGCGCGGTCGGCCTGTGCGCGATCATCGCGGCGCGCCGTCTCGGGGCGACGACGATCATCGCGATGTCGCGGCATCCGGAGCGTCAAGACCTGGCACGTGCGTTCGGGGCGACGCACCTCGTGGCAGCGCGCGGCGACGTCGGCGTGACCGCCGTGCAGGAGATCACACACGGGATCGGCGCCGACCGCGTGCTCGAGTGCGTGGGGACGAGGGAATCCATGGATCAGGCGATCCGCTCGACCCGACCCGGGGGCATGGTCGGCTACGTGGGGGCGCCCAACGGCGGCCCCGAACTGCCCGTGCGCCCACTCTTCGACCGCAACGTCGGTGTCAATGGCGGCATCGCGCCCGTGCGCGGGTACATCGAGGAACTGCTGCCCGACGTGCTCTCCGGCGCGATCGAGCCCGGCCGGGTGTTCGATCTCGAACTGCCGCTGCGCGAGGCCGCCAAGGCGTATGCCGCGATGGACGAGCGTCGCGCGGTCAAGGTGCTGTTGCGACCATGAGCGAGCTGCTGGATCGACTCATCGCCGAGGAGGCCGAGCTGGAGTTCGGCTCCTTCACGCCCCACGACGCGTGGGCGCTCGGCGGTCGGCTCCGCGAGTCCGCCGCCGATCGCGGTCTGCCGGTCGCGATCGCGATCTGGATCGGCCCGCAGCGGATGTTCCACACCGCCCTGCCGGGCGCGAGCGCCGACAACGACGGCTGGCTCGATCGCAAGCATCGCGTGGTCCAGCGCTACGGGCGGGCGTCGCTGCTCGTCGGTGAGGCGTTCCGAGCGAACGGCGAGGACTTCGACACGCACGCCAGGCTCGATCCGCGCGAGTACGCGGCGCACGGCGGCGTGGTGCCCGTCCGCGTCGCGGGCGGCACGGTGATCGGCGCGGTCGGCGTCTCGGGCCTTCCCCAGCAGGACGATCACGACCTCGTGGTCGAGCACCTGCGCGCGTACCTGCACGATCAGCGACGCCGGCTGACGGTCACAACAGTGCAACGACATCGAGCGGATGCCGCAGGGTGAGGTGCGGCATCCGCTCGTTCGTTCGCTCGGGGCTGTCGGAGGCTAGTCGCCGGCGACGACCAGCTCCTCGAGCGACTTCCGCATGCGGGGAGCGACCTCGCGCTCGCGCAGCGCCTCGGGGAGGGCGTCGACGTCGCCGAGCACGCCGATCGCGGTGATCGAGACGACCTCGAGGTTGTCGGCGAGGCCGAACGCCTCCGCGATCCTCGCGCCGTCGAAGCCGCCCATCTGGTGGGTGTGCAGGTTCTCGTGCTGCGCCTGCACGGTGAGGTGTGCCACGGCCTGGCCGAGGTCGTAGCGAGCCCACGGGCGCGGCTCGCCGTCGACGTCGGCGACCTCGGCGATGTTGACGATGAGCACGGCCGCGGAGTCGGCCCACACCTGGTTGAAGCCCGCCAGGGCGTCGTGGATCGTGGTGAACGCAACGGTGCAGCGACGGGCGACGATGAAACGCCAGGGCTGCGTGTTGTTCGCGGACGGCGCCCAGCGGGCGGCCTCGAGGATCGTGCGGAGCACGTCGGTCGAGACGACGGCGGTCGGGTCGTAGGCGCGAGGGCTCCAGCGCTCGACGAGCGGATGGATGAGGGGCGCCGTTGTGTCGGCCTTGCGGGAGGTGAAGTCGGTGACGAGCGTCATGCAGTGGTGCTTTCGTGTGGGATGGACGGATGCCGGGGCTCCGTCGTCCCATCCAACTTCAACGCGTGGAAGGTCCTGGTATTCCGGATGCTTCTTGCATGCGCACGCACGAGAAATCAAGCCTTACGCCCGGATGTGCGGCTGTGCCAGCATGACGAGCATCCATATCCGGAGAAAGGACATCCATGAGATTCCGATCCATCGCGGCAGTCTCCGCACTCGCGCTCGCCCTGACGGCCTTTGCTGCCGCACCGGCGGGCGCGACCACGTCGGCCTCGAACGAGGAGGCCGGCGAGCAGCAGTTCGTCGTGCTCTTCGCCGAGGGCGTCTCGACGGCTGACGCACGTGCCGCGGTCAAGGCCGCCGGCGGCACCATCGTGAGCCAGAACACCGACATCGGCGTCGCAACGGTGGTCACGAGCGACGCAGGCTTCGCCGACGCAGCCGCTTCGCAGCCGGCCATCGAGGGCACGGCACAGGACCGCGTGGTCGGCGGTGTGCCCGACGACACGGCGGCGAAGCAGAAGCTCCGCGAGGACGCGGTCGAACGCGAGACGCGCGTGACGCCCGACGAGGCGGCCGCGAAGGACAGCCCGGCCGATCCCGGCAAGCCGGTGAAGGGCGCTGAGCCGCTCGCCGACCTGCAGTGGGACATGCAGCAGATCGACGCGACGGTCGACGGCTCCTACGCCGTCGAGCGCGGCGACGAGAAGGTGCTCGTCGGAATCCTCGACACCGGCGTCGACGGCAGCCACCCCGATATCGCACCGAACTTCGACGCCAACCTCAGCCGGAACTTCACGGTCGACGTCCCGGTCGACGCGGACGGCCACGACGTCGACGGCGCGTGCGAGGACGAGGTCGACGCCTCCTGCAACGATGCTGCTGACGTCGACGAGAACGGCCATGGAACGCACGTCGCATCGACGATCGGCTCGCCGATCAACGGCATCGGCATGGCGGGCGTCGCGCCGGAGGTCACCCTGGTGAACCTTCGCGCCGGACAGGACTCGGGATACTTCTTCCTGCAGCCTTCCGTGGACGCACTGACGTACGCGGGCAACAACGGCATCGACGTCGTGAACATGAGCTACTACGTCGACCCATGGCTGTTCAACTGCACCGGCCACCCTGCGGACTCCGCCGAGAACCAGCAGGAACAGCAGACGATCATCACCGCGATGCAGCGCGCGCTCGACTTCGCTCGCGGTCACGGCGTCACGCTGGTCGCCGCAGCAGGCAACCAGGCATGGGACTACACCAAGGTGCTGACCGACGGCACGAGCCCCAACTTCGCCAGCGTTCCCGGCGAGGTCGCCTACGTCCGTCAGATGCTGGACCCCGAGTCGTGCGTGTCGATGCCCGCCGAGGGTGACGGCGTGATCTCGGTCTCGAGCACGGGCATCTCCGAGCGCAAGGCGTACTACTCCAGCTATGGCAACGGCTACATCGACGTCGCGGCCCCTGGCGGCGATGTCTACGACACTGCGGACACCAAGCGTGACTTCGCGGCCGGAATCCTCGCCGCGTACCCGGCGTCGCTCGCCGCGGCTGAGGGTGCGATCGACGAGAACGGCGAGGTGGTCGTGCCCTGGGCGGTGAAGAGCTGCGACGTCAAGGGCAAGGTCTGCGCGTACTACCAGTACCTGCAGGGCACGTCGATGGCCTCGCCGCACGCGGCCGGCGTCGCCGCGCTCATCGTGAGCGCGTACGGCGAGCGACAGCGCAACGGCCTGACGCTCGACCCGTCCGAGGTCGAGTCGGTGCTGTATGAATCGGCGACCGTCAAGGCCTGCCCGGTTCCCGCCGCCTTCACCTACACCCGGATCCTCCCGGCCGGCCAGACCGTCACCGCCACGCACACCTGCGAGGGCACGTCGGAGTCGAACGGGTTCTACGGCGCCGGTATCGTGAACGCGTTGGCGGCGGTCGGCGGCTGATTCGCTGATCGACGCAGGGGGCGGATGTCGCGTTGCGGCATCCGCCCTTCGTCGTCTTCCTGCAGTGCCGACCCTACGAGCGCGCCAGCTCCTCGCGGATGCCCGCCACGAACGCGTCGATGTCGCCCTCGATGGTGTCGAACGTGCACATCCAGCGCACCTCGTTGCGCGAGGCATCCCAGTCGTAGAAGCGGAATCCCCGTGCGCGCAGACGGTCGGCGACGCCGGGCGGCAGCGTGGCGAACACTCCGTTCGACTGCGTCGGCTGCGTGAAGGCGAGGCCGGGCAGGTGGCCTGCCGCGATGCCGGCGTCGAGCCCGTCGCGCAGGCGGCGCGCCATGGCGTTCGCGTGCGACGCGTTGCGCAGGTAGAGGTCGCCCTCGAGCAGCGCGATGAGCTGCGCCGACACGAACCGCATCTTCGAGGCGAGCTGCATGTTGAGCTTGCGGAGGTACCTGAGGCCCTCGGATGCCTCGGGGTTCAGCACCACGATCGCCTCAGCACCGAGCGCGCCGTTCTTCGTGCCGCCGAAGCTCAGCACGTCCACCCCGGCGTCGCGCGTGAACGCGCGCAGCGGCAGGTCGAGCGACGCGGCCGCGTTCGCGAGGCGCGCACCGTCCATGTGCAGCTTCATGCCGCGTTCGTGCACGTGGTCGGCGATCGCGCGGATCTCGGCGGCCGAGTACGCCGTGCCGAGCTCGGTCGTCTGCGTGATCGAGACGACGAGCGGCTGCGCGCGGTGCTCGTCACCCCAGCCCCACGCCTCGCGGTCGATCAGCTCGGGGGTGAGCTTGCCGTCGTGCGCCGGCACGGTGAGCAACTTCATGCCGCCGACCCGCTCGGGTGCGCCGCCTTCGTCGGAGTTGATGTGGGCGGTCGAGGCCGAGATCACGGCACCCCAGCGGGGCAGCATCGACTGGAGCCCCGTGACGTTGGCGCCCGTGCCGTTGAACACCGGGAACACCTCGACGCCCTCGCCGAAGTGGTGCGCGAACACCTCCTGCAGCCGCTCGGTGTAGATGTCCTCGCCGTACGCCACCTGGTGGCCGCCGTTCGCGGCCGCGATCGCGGCCAGCACCTCGGGGTGCACGCCCGAGTAGTTGTCGGAGGCGAAGCCGCGGAATTCGATGTCGTGGAGCTGGTCGGTCACCGAACCATCCTGCCACCAGCCGGGATGCTCCGTGCGGGGGAGGGTCGCGGTCGACGTCGGGGGTTCCGGATGTCGGCTGCTCTGGTTACCCTCGCATCGTGACCGAGGGAACGGACGTCCCCGAGGCGGGGGCGACGGCGAAGAAGAGCCGACCGACGTCCGACGCGGCAGCGCGGGTGCAGGAGCGGCGGTCGCAGCCGCAGCCGCCGCCGAACGGCATGCGCACCTTCGTCTCGGTGCTCGCGAACACGATGATCGCGAACATCACGACGAGCTTCCTGTGGTTCGCGCTGACGTTCTGGGTCTACCTCGAGACGAGGTCGGTGCTCGCCACGGGCATCATCGGCGGCGCGTACATGCTGCTCATCGCCGTGTTCGGGATGCTCTTCGGCACCATCGTCGACCGCCACCGCAAGCACGCGGTCATGGTGCTGTCGAGCGCGATCACGCTCGGCGCGTTCATCGTCGCGGGCATCGTCTACCTGCTGCAGCCCGAATCGGCGCTCGTCGACCTCGGCGGACCGTGGTTCTGGCTGTTCTCGGGCGTCATCCTGTTCGGCTCCGTCGTCGAGCACATGCGCAACATCGCGCTCTCAACCACGGTCACGCTGCTCGTGCCCGAGGAGCGGCACGCGAACGCCAACGGCCTGGTCGGCACCGTGCAGGGGCTCGCGTTCATCACCACGAGCGTGTTCAGCGGGCTCGCGATCGGACTGCTCGGCATGGGGTGGACCCTCGTGATCGCAATCGCCCTGACGCTCGTGGCGCTCGTGCACCTGCTGTTCGTGCGCATCCCCGAGGAGAAGCCCGTCGCCGAGGACGGCCGTGCGCCCGCGATCGACGTGAAGGGCAGCATCGCCGCGATCCGCGCCGCCCCGGGCCTGTTCGCCCTCATCCTGTTCACGACGCTCAACAACCTCATCGGCGGCGTCTACATCGCGCTGATGGACCCGTACGGTCTCACGCTGTTCCCCGTCGAGGCGTGGGGCGTGGTGTTCGGCATCGCGTCGATCGGGTTCATCATCGGCGGCATCGCGATTGCGAAGTTCGGGCTCGGCAGGAACCCGATCCGCACGATGCTGCTCGTCGTCGTCGTCATGGGCATCCTCGGTGCGTTCTTCACCATCCGCGAGTGGTGGTGGCTCTACGCCCTCGGCATCTTCCTCTACATGGCGCTCATCCCCGCGGTGGAGGCGTCCGGAGCAGACCGTCATCCAGAAGGTCGTGCCGTTCCAGCGGCAGGGCCGTGTCTTCGGCTTCGCCGCGGCGGTCGAGTCGGCGGCCGCGCCCGTCACGGCGTTCCTCATCGCGCCGATCGCCCAGTTCTGGATCATCCCGTACATGGAGTCCGACGGCGGGAAGGAGGCGTGGGGCTGGGTGCTCGGCGAGGGCGATGCCCGCGGCATCGCGCTCGTCTTCCTGTTCAGCGGGCTGCTGCTCGTGGCGCTCGCACTGCTCGCCTTCACGACGCGGTCCTACCGCCTGCTCTCGGCGGAGGTTCCGAGGCACTGGGGAGTCGGTTCCTGCGGAGGAGCCCGGGCTCGAGGAACATGCCGCCGCCGACCCGCGGCGCTGAGCGGCGCCTCCGGAAGCCATACGGCTTAGCTCACCCGCGCGGCGCTCACCGTACGGCGTAGCGCACGTCGTCGGGGTCGGATATGGTCGAGCGGTGAGCGCAGGCATCCTCCTGGCCCTCTTCGCCGCGGTCGCGTACGGCGCGTCGGACTTCCTGGGCGGCATGGGCGCACGGCGCCATTCCGCATGGGCCATCGCGTTCACAGGCCAGCTGGCGGGCGCCGCCGCGATCCTCGCACTCGCCATAGTCGTGCGAGGATCGCCGGGTTGGGCGGACTTCGCCTGGGCAGCCCTCGCAGGACTCGGCGGCGCTGGGGGCGTCGTGTTCCTCTATCGCGGGCTGGCGTCGGGCCGGATGGGCCTCGTCGCACCGGTCTCGGCGGTCGGGGCCGCCGTGCTCCCCGTCGTCGCCGGCGTCGCCATGGGAGAGCGGCCCAGCCTGCTCGTGTGGCTCGGCCTCGCGGTCGCCCTGCCGGGCATCTGGCTCGTCTCGCGGGAACCGGTCGAGTCCGCCGGCCCCGGCTTCCGACGCGCACTCCTCGACGGGGTGATCGCCGGTCTCGGGTTCGGTGTGCTCTTCATCGCGCTCGCGCAGGTTCCCGCGAGCGCAGGGGTGCTGCCGCTCGCGGCCGGCCAGCTCGTCGGTGGGGCGTTGATCGCGATCGTCGCCTGGTCGCTGCGGCAGGCGTGGCGGCCACGCGGCCGCACGATCGCATGGGGCGCGAGCGCCGGGGTGCTCGGCGCTGCGGCGTTGGCGTCGTTCCTCGCCGCGTCACAAGTGACAGACCTCGCGGTGGCCGCCGTGCTGACCTCGCTCTACCCCGCCGTCACCATCGCGTTGGCCGCGATCGTGCTGCGCGAACGCATCACCGCGACCCGGGCGATCGGCCTCGTCCTCTGCCTGGCGTGTGTCGGGCTCGTGGCCGCGGGCTGAGCCGCGGCGACGCTCGAGGGCGACTCCGCATCAGCGCACTCGGTAGGTGACCGCGACGTGCCCCGTCGGGTAGGGAACGACGTGGTCGAGCTCGAGTCGCCGCTCGCCCAGGTTCGCCGGAGTGAACGACCGGCCGGCCCCGATCGAGCACGGGCACGACTCGAAGCCGCAGCTCGTCGACGAGTCCGGCCGCGAGGAGTGCATCGGCCAGGGTGAGACTGCCCCACACGATGATGCCGGTCGTAGCGCTCCTTCAGCGCGGCGACCGATTCGACGCCGTCGCCCCGGAGCACCTCGACCTGCCCCTCGCCCCAAGGCGCGGTCTCGAGCGTGTTCGACACGACGAACTTCGGCAGGCGGTTGATGGGTTCGGCGACTCGCTCGACCTCGGGATCGGCATAAGGCCAATACGCCGCGAACATGCGGTAGGTGTTGGCGCCCAGCACGATCGCGTCGACGTGCTCGAGGAAGGCGAGCTGGTCGGCGTCGTTCGAGTCGACCTCGTCGACCGCCTCGAAGAAGCCGATGCCGCCCTCGGCGTCGGCGGCATACCCGTCGACGCTCACGATCTGCTCGACGGTGAGGCGGCCCATCAGCTTCCCGCCTCGCCAGCTGCTCCGCGAGCATGTCGAACGCCGAGTCCCATCCGTCGTACACGCTCTCGTCGCCGGGCTCGCCTGCCAAGCCGACGAGATGGAATCGCATCTCGGTGCGGTCCTCCGGCAGCTCGCGGAGCTCCACCGTGATGACCGGTGCTTCGTCGTCGGGATCGCCGGGCGACGCCCCACGTGAAGACGAGCCGCTCGGGAGGTGTGATCTCGCGGTAGACGCCCGCCGTCGGATACTCCTGCCCATCAGCGGGGTTGACCATCGTGTACGCGTATCGACCACCCACGCGCGCGTCGAGGGCGACGCTGCCCGGCTTGATCTCGATGCCGCGCGGATGCCACCAGGCGGCGGCATCCGCCTCGGTCGTCCATGCCTGCCACACGACATCGCGGGGTGCGTCGAAGACGCGGGTGATCGTGAACTCCTTCGTTCCGGTGGAGGTCTGCTCAGGCATCCTTCTGTCCTTTCAACTCGCGGAGTCGCTCGTCCAGCAGGTCGAAGCGCTCGTTCCATTCGTCCCGGTGACGCTCGACCCAGGCGGATGCCTCGTCGAGCGGCTCCGTGCGGAGCGTGCACCGGCGCCATTGCGCATCGGCGGTGCGTTCGATCAGGCCCGCGCGTTCGAGCACCTTGAGGTGCTGCGAGATCGCCGGGCGGCTCATGGCGAACGGCTCTGCCAGATCACCGACGGTCGTCGGCCCGCTGCGGAGGCGTGAGATGATCGCGCGTCGCGTCGGATCGGCGAGCGCCTGGAACACCAGGCTGAGCTCGTCCGCCGCACCCGCCATGTAAGCAACTCCTTATGTAATGATTTACTTAACCGTAGGACCCCGCGGATGCCGCGTCAACCCTCTCGCCAGACGAGTTGATGCCGAAGATGTGCGCACCCTGCCAATTCCCGCGATCGGCGCCTACGCGGATGGACGTTGGTCGAGAATCAGGGGATGAGCGCAGAGGTACGAAACCTGCAGGCCGCACTCGACTCGTTCTCGGAGCCATGGCAGCCCCGTCGACTCGTGAGTGTGAACGACTACGACGTCAAGGTCGTGAAGCTCCTCGGCGAGTTCACGTGGCACAGTCACCCCGACACCGATGAGCTGTTCATGGTGATCTCGGGGCGGTTGGTGATCCAACTCCGCGACGAGGACGTCGAGCTCGAACCGGGCGACGTCTACGTGGTGCCGCGCGGCGTCGAGCACTGTCCGCGCGCCGACGAGGAGGTCTCGGCGATCCTCATCGAGCCGCAGGGCACCGTGAACACCGGCGACACGCCGAGCGAGCGCACGACGCAACTGCGCGAGCTCGACTGAGTCGCCTGCCGAGCCCGACTGTGTTCCGACGCGGCATCCTTTCTCGACGTGAAAGAACCTCGGTTCTTTCACTCGACGTTCGCGTCAAAGACGGTCGCTATGCTGCGACCCTGACAAGATGACGGACCGAATCACACTGCGCTTCCTCGCCTCGCCGCAAGACTCGGCCGTCGGCGGCACGACTGTCGCCGCGGGCCGCGTGCTCGAGTGGATCGACAAGGCCGGTTACGCCTGCGCGGTCGGCTGGAGCTCCTCCTACTGCGTCACCGCGTATGTCGGCAACGTGCACTACACCCGTCCGATCGGGGCGGGCGACCTGGTCGAGGCGCATGCGCGCATCATCCATACGGGACGAACGAGCATGCAGGTACTGGTCGTGATCGAGGCAGCGGATGTGCACAGCCGCGCCTCCACGCCCGCGACGCATTGCATCCTCGTGTTCGTGGCGGTCGACGACGACGGCACGCCGCGTGAGGTGCCGCGCTGGAGCCCGTCGACCGACGAGGACCGCACCCTGAACGAGCGCGCAGAAGAGCGACTGGGAGCACGGCGCGACATCCGTAACGCCATGATGGCGCAGCAGTACACGCTGGACGGAACGGCGCCTCGAACGGTGTTCCGCTTCCTCGCCGCCCCTGGCGCCGCGAACTTCGGTGGCAACGCGCATGGGGGCACGGTCATGGGCTGGATCGACGAGACGGCATTCGCGTGCGCGGCGAGCTGGTCGTCGACGGGGGCCCGGGCCGTGTACTCAGGCGGCATCCACTTCTTCCGGCCCATCCGCATCGGAGACGTCGTGGAGCTGGACGCTCGGCTCATCCACACGGGTCGCACGAGCATGCACATCGCCGTCCGGGTCCGCTCGGGATCGCCGCGGTCCCCCGACGCACTCGAGCTGACCACGCACTGCATGAGCGTCTTCGTCGATCCGGGGGGCGACGGCCACGCCCGGCCCATCCCGCCGCTCGAACTCCGGTCGGCCGAAGACCGCCGCCTCGACGAGCATGCACGCGAGCTCATCCGGATGCGCGAGCGCCTCCAGGCGCTTCCGGTCGAGGTGCTCTCGCTCGAGTCGGTGTAGGGACGCGGCAACCCCAGGCGGCCACCCGAAGCGGCCACCCCCAGCGGGCACCCACGCGGCCACCGTCAAGGGCGTGCACACGGCGAGACATGGTGCACGCGGCATCCGACCGCTACGCTCCATGCGCATGACCACTGCGACGTCGAGCGACGCCACCTCATCCGCCGCTACCTCGCCCGCCGCGACCTCCGCGGACCCGTGCCGCCCGCCCGACCTTCGACTGCGCGAGCGTCCGTTCGACTGGTTCTTCATCGTGGTGTTCTCGCTGTTCACCGTGACGAGCATGATCAGCGACATGCTGCCGACGCTCGGCGTGGACTTCTCGCAGCCGTCGTCGAACTTCTTCGTGAACGCGAACTGGTGGTACGCGCACGACACGGACCCGCTGTTCATGGATCCGCCCGTGTGGATGCGGTTCGTCACCGGGCTGTCGGCGTTCGTGTACCCGGTCTTCTACGTACTGCTCGTGGTCTCGCTCGTGAAGGGCTGGAATTGGATCCAGCTGCCGAGCGTGATCTACGCGACGATGATCGCCTCGATCACGGGCATCATCGTGTTCGGCGTCGAGTTCTTCGGCGAGCCCGAGTGGGTGACGCCGAACCCGGCGAAGTTCCTGGCCTTCAACCTGCCGTACGTGCTCATCCCGATCCTGCTGCTCGCCCGCATGCGCAAGCCGCAGCCGTTCGCGCGTCGGTTCTGACAGGCTGGCGCTGGAACCGATCCCCGGGAAGGATGGGGGGATGAGCGCGGTGGTGAAGGGGTGACGTTACCCGCAACGGGGGCGACCACGCCCCGGAGCGTGCAGGCGGTGTACTACACCCTCCTGCTCGGCAACACCCTCGCCGCATCCTTCATCTGGGGCATCAACACGCTCTTCCTGCTCGACGCGGGTCTCTCGAACCTCGAGGCGTTCGCCGCGAACGCGTTCTTCACGGCCGGCATGGTGATCTTCGAGATCCCCACCGGCGTCGTCGCCGATACGCTCGGTCGGCGTGCGTCGTACCTGCTCGGCACCCTCACCCTGGCGGTGACGACCGTCATGTACTACCTGCTCTGGGTCTGGGAGTCGCCGTTGTGGGCGTGGGCGATCGTCTCGGTGCTGCTGGGACTCGGGTTCACGTTCTTCTCGGGCGCGGTCGACGCGTGGCTCGTCGACGCGCTGCACGCCACCGGATACCAAGGGAGCCTCGAGACGGTCTTCGGCCGTGGGCTGATCGCCGGCAGCATCGCGATGCTGGTCGGGTCGGTGTCCGGCGGCATCGTGGCGCAGGTGACCGACCTCGGCGTTCCCTTCCTCATCCGAGCGGGCGTGCTCGTCGTGATGTTCGTGGTGGCCGCGCTGCTCATGCGCGATCTCGGGTTCACGCCCGAACGAGGCGTCGGCCCGCTCACGGCCACCCGCAACGTCATGCGAGACTCCGTGCATTACGGGCTCGGGAACCCGCCCGTGCGGTGGTTGATGCTCGCCACGCCGTTCACGGCGGGGGTCGGCATCTACGTGTTCTACGCGTTGCAGCCGTATCTGCTCGAGCTCTGGGGCGACGAGGGCGCGTACTCGATCGCTGGTCTCGCGGCGGCCATCCTCTCGGGCGCGGGCATCGTGGGTGGCACGATCGCGCCCTACGTGCGGCGGCTCTTCCGCAAGCGCACGTCGGCGATCCTGCTCGCGACGATCTCGAGCGCCGTGGTGCTCGTCGCACTCGCGTTCACCACGAACTTCTGGGTCGCGCTCGTGCTCCTCGCCGCATGGGGCATCGCCTCCTCGATCGACGACCCCGTGCATCGTGCGTACCTGAACGACATGATCCCGTCGAAGCAACGGGCCACGGTGCTGTCGTTCGACTCGCTCCTCGGCAGCGCGGGCGGCGTCGTCTTCCAGCCGCTGCTCGGTCGTTCGGCCGATCTCGGCGGCTACAGCGGCTCGATGCTCTGGAGCGGCGTGATCTCGGCGATCGCCGTGCCCTTCGTGTTCCTGAGCCGGGCGCAGGGCGACCCTGCGGACACCGCCCGAGAGGTGACATCCGTCCCGCCGGGCGACGGGCCCGCATCGGATGCCGCCTCGCCGTCGACGTAACGAACTGGCATCTCCTGCCCGCATTGTCGTACCCCCAATTGTGGGGCTGGCGCGTCGGACATAACATGTTCCCGTAGGAACCGGTGTAACGACGCGCCGACCTGGGGGGAAGGGGCGTGATGCGACCGGTTTTGATCGTGGGGGCGGGCGTTGCCGCGTGCCTCGTGGGGGCAGTCTTCGTGGGTGTCGCGGCCGCCAACACGGGCGCGCCCGTGTTCTACGACGCCCGATACCCGGCGCCCGCCTCCACCGACTCCGGCCGATACGAAGCCGGGTCGGCCGCACCCGACGATCGGGCGGGCGACGCCGTCGAGAACGCCGCCCCCGACATCTCGCCGGCCCCGGGTGCCACGGTCCCTTCCCCGGTGCCGCCGGCGTCCGACCCGCCCGCCGGCACGCCGGCGCCCGAGCCTCCCGCCCGCACGCGGGGGCCCGCTCCCACCCCGACCCCGTCGCCGTCGCCCGACGGAGATGTTCCGATCGCCCAGCGACCGGCACCCGGCGGCCCGCCCGCGAGGCCCGGGCCTGACACCCAGCCGCCGAACAAGGCGGCGAAGGAGGCGTGGCTCGCCTTCCAGCAGATCGTGCGCGAGTGCATGAACGGAGCCGGCCAGGAGTATCTCTACTGGGAGTGGTGGAAGCCCGGACCCGACCAGTCCAACCGATTCCCGGCGATGCCGCCCGACCTCTCGCCCCAGGAGTACGCGGCGTGGGATGCCGCGCTCTACGGCGGCCCGAACGGCGACCCGTACCGCTGGGAGGACGCGGGTTGCTGGGGCTACGCGGTGCACGCCACCGGCGGCGCGCCGTGAGCCCGATCACGTCGGGGCGAATGGTCAGGCGGACTCGGCGAGCTCGACGACCGATCCGTTGAGCGCGGCGGCATCCGCCTCCCAGAGCCCGACCACGGCCGATGCGAGCACGCCCTCGAGCCCGCCGAGCGAGCGCACACGGAACGTCACAGAAGCGGCGGGGGAATCCGCCTTCGCGAAGCCCTGAGCGAGCGCGCGCATCCACGACTCGCTCGCCGCCTTGATCGCCGTGTAATTGGCGCCGCTCGCGGTCGGGGACTCGACGGTCGTCGACGACACGATGGCGATGCGGCCCGTGGGTGAGGCGACGAGGTCGTCCCAGAAGACACGGCTCACAGCGCGGAGGGCGGTGAACGAGCGCTCGAGCACGCGGTAGTCCTCCTCGGTCTGGCCGGGGATGCCGCCGCCGCCGCGCCATCCGCCGATCAGGTGCACGACTCCGTCGACATCGCCGACCCGGGCGTGTATGCGCATCGCCAGCTCGAGCACGTCGTCGCCGTCGGTGAGATCGGCTCGCTCCCCGATGACGCCGGGAAGCTCGCGCTCGAGCACGTCGATGCGGCCCTGATCGCTGCCGACCACGACCACGCGCGCGCCGGCATCCAGCAGCGCCCGGGCGACGGCGCGGCCCGACGCGCTCGTCGCGCCCGCGATCACGACGACTCTGCCGGTGAGGCCGCTGGCGGTCGAGGAGGCCGCAGGACGTCCCGAGACCTCTCCTTCGGGTCTCGAGACGCGGGCTGCGCCCGCTCCTCGACCGGCAGTCTCGGACATCAGGCGTCGGCGGCGGTGATGCCGACCGTCGACTCGATGACCGGCTTCATCTTCTTGTCGAGGGCTTCGTAGAACATCGACAGCGGGAACTCGTCGTCCATCACGAGGTCGGTGTAGCCCTTGGGCGGGCCGGCGAGGACCTCGCGGGGCAGGCCCTCTGCCCACACCGACGCGGGGTTCGGCGTGAGCACGCTGCGCACGAGGTCGTACGCGGCGAGCCAATGCACCGACTTCGGGCGGTCGATCGACTTCCAGTACAGCTCGTCGATCGCGTCGCCGAGTTCGACGACGGCGTCGGGCACGGCATCCCAGTCGAAGCTCAGACGCACGTCGGTCCACTCGAGCGCGTGCTTCTGGTGCAGCCACGCGAAGAGGAGCTGGCCGCCGAGGCCGTCGTAGTTGCGCACGCGCGAACCCGTGATCGCGAACCGGAAGATGCGGTCGAAGATCACGGCGTACTGCACGAGCCTGGCGTGTTCGAGCAGCTGCTGCTGGATCCCGGAAAGCGCCTCACCTGCCCCCTCAGTATGCTCTGTCGCCCGAGTGCGCAGGCCCCGCTCGATCTTCACCGACTCGCGGAACGCGGTGAGGTCGCATCGAAGCTCCTCGAGGGAGTAGAGGAAGTACGGCATGCGCTGCTTGATCATGAACGGGTCGAACGGCAGGTCGCCGCGCATGTGGGTGCGGTCGTGGATGATGTCCCACATCACGAACGTGCGCTCCGCGAGCTCCTGGTCGTCGAGCAGCGCCGCCGCGTCGGCGGGAAGCTCGAGCTTCGTGATCTCGGATGCCGCACGCACGACCCGGCGGTAGCGCGCGGCCTCGCGGTCCTGGAAGATCGCACCCCACGTGAAGGTGGGGATCTCCCTCATCGCCACGGTCTCGGGGAACAGCACCGCCGAGTTCGTGTCGTAGCCGGGAGTGAAGTCCACGAGCCGCAGGCTCACGAACAGCTTGTTCGAGTAGTCGCCGGCCTCGAGCGCCGCGATGAACTCGGGCCAGATCGTCTCGACGACGAGTGCCTCGACGTGGCGGTCGCTCGAGCCGTTCTGCGTGTACATGGGGAACA
The DNA here is from genome assembly GCA_963764435.1 of uncultured Actinomycetota bacterium. GTDB lineage: Bacteria > Actinomycetota > Actinomycetes > Actinomycetales > Microbacteriaceae > Agromyces. The sequence goes on from CAVXSL010000005.1 coordinate 81,506, forward strand.
CGACCAGGTGGCGAATGCCGTCGATCCGGTGCCGCTGCGGCTGGAACTCCATGAGCGAGTCGAGGAAGTCGGGCACTCCGAAGCCCTCCGCCTGCCAGCGGCGGAAGTCCTTCACGGATGCCGCGAGGTACGCATCCTCGTGCGGGAACCGGGGCGCGAGCGCCTCGATCGACGCGACGATGGCATCGACGAGCGCGAATGCCTCGGGCCGGTCGGCCTCCTCGGGGACCGAGCCGTCCTTCACCTGGAGGGACTGCAGCCGGGTGGCGGACTCCTTCAGGCGGAGCCAGTCGGGGTCGGTCTCGACGTGGGCGGCGAGCGCGATGTCGGCCGCGGAGACCTCGTCCTCGAGGACCTCGGGTTCGCCGATGATGGCGTCGATCGTGACATTCGACATGTGAACCTCCGTTCCCGGGTGCGGTCGCGGTCGCGACGTGGACGTGGCCGGATCGGCCTCGGTTCAAGGCTATGTGCAGCCATCCCGCGATGTGTTGCGGTCCGGCGCGGCTTTCGTGCGTGGGCGCAGGGATCCGCGGCGGAGTTCGCCACGGCGCGTACACCCGTGCCACCGGCGGAATCTCAGTGCACGCGGGCTCCGTTCGGAGCATCCGCCAGCAGCTTGCACTGAGGAATGCTCAGGAATATTCCGAGGCATGTCGGGGTGGCTGTACGGATCCGGCGCCTTCTCACTGCTCGTAGCTTCAGCAATATCCCCCGACCAGGCGGAATCCCAACCCGAAAGGAATGGAGCAATGAACACACGAACCGTGGCACCGGTGCTGATCACCGTGTCGCTCGTGGTGCTGATGAGCGGCTGCGCTGGAGCATCCGCACAAGGCGGATCGGTCAAGGACGATCTCTCGCCCGTAGGCAACGCCGCAGAGATGGGACTCGCACGCGGCCACGTGATCGCGCACGACGACCTGTCGCCGACCCGCGTCGAGAACCGCATCACGGCGGAGTCGGTGGAGCGGGCCATCCAGGCCGACGCTTCGCGGGCGTTCAGCGCCGACGCACGTCGCGAACTGCATTCGCAGCCGCAGCAGGCCACCGGCGCCGTCACGTGGACCGCCGACGCCCGCCGCGAGCTGAATGCGGCCAAGCCGGTCGCTGCGCAGCAGGCGTTCAGCGCCGAGGCGATCCGCGAGCTGAAAGGCAGCACGCGGGACGACGCGAGCGCTGCGGAGATGCAGGGCGATCGCCTCAGTGCATACGCCGAGGCACGGAAGCGGCGATCCGCGAGCTGAAAGGGCACGGCGACGACGCGCTGCGGAGATGCAGGGCGATCGCCTCGGCGCATACGCCGAGGCACGGACCGACGCGGCGATCCGCGAGCTGAAGGGCAGCGCTCCGGTCGAGGTGAACGACTACGTGTCGCCCCTCGGCAACGGGGTACCCGAGCCGGAGCAGCAGGCCGGCACGGTGGATGACGTCCTGTCGCCACTGGGAGGCTCGCGCTGAACGCCGACGCGAAGCCCCCGATCAACCTGACGGGCGCGGTGAGGTCATCTCGACCCCCGCGCCCGTCGATGTCGCCCGCCCCGCCCACGCCTGAACTCGGCCCGACTAGAGTTCGAGCGTGGCCGAAGCGTCGCACGCACCCGACCCGACCGCTGCCGAGCTCGCCGCCGCCATCGACGCGGCCGCCGACCCCGCACGGGCCGTGGTGCTCCAACGGTTCTTCAAGACCGGTCCCGGACAGTACGCCGAAGGCGATGTGTTCGCCGGGGTCAGCCTGCCGGCTATTCGCGCGCTCGTGAAACGGTTCGAGCGGATGCCGCTCGACGAGGCCTCGGCGCTCCTCGGGAGTCCGGTGCACGAGCACCGGCTCGCGGCATTGCTCGTGATGGTGCGCCAGTTCGGCGTGGCGAGTCGGCCCCGCAGCCGCGACGAGGGCGCCCGGATGGCACTGCACGCCACGTACCTCGACGCCGTGCGTGCGGGCCGGGTGAACAACTGGGACCTGGTCGACAGCTCCGCCGAGTTCCTCGTGGGACAGTTCCTGTGGGAGGCGGGCCGCGGCGATGATCCGCTGCTCGACGAGCTCGCGGCATCCGCGTCGCTCTGGGAGCGCCGGGTGGCCGTGCTCTCGACCTTCGCGTTCATCAAGGCGGGAGACGCCGCACCGACACTGCGGCTCGCCGCGCGGCTTCTCGACGATCGTGAGGATCTCATGCACAAGGCCGTCGGCTGGATGCTCCGCGAGGTCGGCAAGCGAGTAGACCGCGCCGCGCTCACCGGGTTCCTCGACCAGAACGCCCCACGGATGCCGCGCACGATGCTCTCGTATGCGACCGAGCACCTCGTGCCCGAGGATCGCGCCGCCTACCGCGCCATGCGCTGAGGTGACGCGGCGAGCGGATGCCGCAGCATCCGCCCGCCCGATCGACTCGCTGTTCAGCCCAAAGCGACCCGAGGCTCGCGGAGCAGCGAGATCGCGTACGCCGTGATCCAGGCGAACCCGAGCGCGACCCCGACGAACAACCGGACGCTCATGGCCGGCCCGAAGGGGATGCACAGCAGCAGGCACGCCACGCCGATCACGCGTGACCATGCGGCGGCGGCGCGGTGCCCCTCCCACGCGAGCCGGCGGGCGACGACGAACGTCACGCCCACGAGGGCGAGGAACGCGAGCGGTGCGGCGAACGCGTGCACGCCGCCGTGGAACGTCCACTCGGTGGGATACCCGTCGGGAGTGCCGACGGGGAAGCCGAGGGCCGGGTCGGCGGTGAAGGCGCCGCCGAGCACGAGGCCCACGCCGTAGAGGGCGAACAGCACCGGTGCCCAAGTGCGGCCCGGTCCGCCGCCGAGGCTCCTGCGAGCGCCCACGGCGAAGGCGAGCATCAGGACGCCCGCGACGATGAAGTTCACGATCTGGATCCAGCCGAGATCGCCGAGCGCGAGCAGGCTGAGCGGATGCCGCGACAGGTCGAAGCCCTCGCGGGTGAGGACCTGCGCGAGGCCCACGACGATGAAGAGCGGTCCCGCGACGGCCCCGGCGGTGACGAGGACGCGCGTGGTGGCGTCGTCGGCGTGGGCCTGGCGCCGGTCTGCGATTCCCGTCCGGGCGCCAGTCGCGCTCGCGGTGCTCGCGCCTGCGGTCCCGGTGCCGGCGTTCTCGAGGTCGGAGTTCATGGCGATCGTTCCTTCCTTTCGCGACCCGTGCATCGGGTCGTTCACCATGGCGTCGCCGTGCGGCATCCGTTCTCGACATCGGCTCGGGAAATTTCTTCGAGGCCGTGTCGAGAACGCGGACCAGCCGCCGACGCTATCGTGAGGGCGAGCCCACGGAGCACGCCTCACCGAGGAGGAATCCCATGCGATACATGTGCCTGATAAAGTCCAGCGAGTCGAACGGCGAGACGCCGCCCGCGGTCTTCGAGGCGATGGCGGAGTACGACCGCTGGGGGCGGGCGACCGGCATCCTCCTCGACAGCCAGGGGCTGCTGCCGAGCGACGCCGGGATGATCGTCTCGCTCGTCGACGGGAGCATCAAGGCGGTCGACGGCCCGTTCACCGAGGCGAAGGAGCTCGTGGGCGGGTACGCGGTGATCGAGGTGCGCACGCGCGAGGAGGCCGTGGAGCTCGGGCGCCGGCTGATGCAGATCCACAAGGACCACTGGCCCGGCTTCCAGGGCAGCGTCGAGATCCGGCAGATCGCCGAGTTCTGAGGCGCAGGCGGGTCGCGGCGCGCCGGGTCGCGTCGGGTGGCGTCGGTGCGCTCCCTCGGCGCCCGCCCGCGGCTGCCCCTTGCGCGGTCGTGAAGCCCGTGGTCTCATGCTCGCGTGGGCGACAAGACGACGCGCGCCGCGATCGAGGCCGTATGGCGGCTCGAATCGACGCGGCTCATCGCCGCGCTCGTGCGCATCGTGCGCGACGTGGCGCTCGCCGAGGACCTCGCGCAGGACGCCGTGGTCGCCGCACTCGCGCAGTGGCCGGCGTCGGGGATCCCCGACAATCCCGGTGCCTGGCTCATGACGACGGCGAAGCGTCGCGCGGTCGACGCCTTCCGACGTCGGGCGCGGCAGGACGAGGCCGCTTCAGCGCTCGCGCGCGAGCTCTCCGAGTCCGTCGACGAGGACCCGGGCGCCCGGATCGACCACGTCGAGGACGACGTGCTGCGCCTCATGTTCATCTGCTGCCACCCGGCGCTCACGCCCGAGGCGCAGACGACGCTGACGCTGAAGCTCGTCGCCGGCCTGTCGACGCGCGAGATCGCGCGAGCCTACCTCGCGCCCGAGGCGACCGTCGCGCAACGCGTCTCGCGCGCCAAGCGCACTCTCACGGAGACCCGGGCGGCGATCGAGGAGCCGAGCGGCCCCGAACGCGCCGAGCGGCTCGAGACGGTGCTCGGGGTCGTCTACCTGCTCTTCAACGAGGGCTACTCGGCGACCGAGGGCGACGACTGGATGCGCCCGGCCCTCTGCGACGAGGCCGTGCGGCTCGGCCGGATCCTCACGGCGCTCGTGCCCGACGATCCCGAGGTGCACGGGCTCTCGGCGCTCATGGAGCTGCAGTCGTCACGGCTCGCGGCACGGCTCGGTCCCGACGGCGAGCCGATCCTCCTCGACGCGCAGGACCGGCGACGGTGGGATGCCTCGCGCATCCGCCGCGGCCTCGACGCCCTTGCGCGCGCCGATGAGCTCGCCGCCGCCGGGCCCGACGATGCCCCTGGCCCGTACGCGCTGCAGGCGGCGATCGCCGCGGAGCATGCGGGCGCGGCATCCGTCGACGACACGGACTGGGACCGCATCGCCGAGCTGTACGAGCACCTCGGCCGCCGCACAGGATCTCCGGTGGCCGAACTCAACCGCGCGGTGGCGCTCAGCCGCTCGCGGGGAACTGCCGTCGGCCTCGAGCTGCTCGAACAGCTCGAGGACGTGCCGGCCCTGGCCGGTTACCACCTCCTGCCGAGCGTGCGGGGCGACCTCTACGAGCGTCTCGGACGCGGCGCCGAGGCGGCCGAGCAGTTCGAGCGCGCCGCTGCGATGACCGCCAACGAGCGGGAGCGAGAGCTGCTGCGACGCCGCGCCGCCAAGGCGCGGGCTGCACCATGAGGACTGCGCCATGATCTGAGTCATGGAAACGCCGAGACCAGGGCCCGACAGAACCCTCACCGTGATCCTCGGCGTGATCGCCGCACTCGTCATCGTGGCGCTCGTCGTCGTGTTCACCCGCGGTGAGCCCGAACTCCTCGACGAGACCACACCAGAGGGCGTCGTGCAGCGCTACTCGGCCGCGGTGATCGAAGGCGACGAGTCCGCGGCGATCGACTACCTGGCGCCCGAGCTCCGAGATCCGTGCGAGCGACTCGAGATGGTGACGGCCGACGACATGCGCGTCACCCTCGTCTCGACGACCGAGCGCGATGAGTCCGCTGACGTGGAGGTGCTCATCGGCATCACCTACGACGATGGACCGTTCGGATCAACGGAGTACGAGGAGGAGGGGGACTTCGACCTCGTCCGGGCCGATGGCAGCTGGCTGATCGAGTCCGCGCCGTGGCCGCTCACGATCTGCAGCCCGAGGACGGCGCAACCATGACCGCGACCAGACTCCCATCCGCATCCCCTGCGGGCCGAGCGCAGGGCACCGTGCGGCGTCTCATCGTCTACACGCTGCTCGCCGCGCTGGTCATCATCGCCGCCATCGGGCTCAGCGGCCTCCTGGAGCGGCTGCTCGACCTCGGCACCCGGCTCGCCGTCGGCGGGACCGCCGAGCTGGCGCTCTCCCTCGCGTTCGCCCTGATAGGCGGGCCGCTCGCCGCGATGCTCTGGTGGATCGTGTGGCGCCGGCTCTCGGATGAGTCTGAGCGGTCGTCGCTCGCGTGGGGCCTGTACGTGACGGTGATGTACACGGTGTCCTTGATCGTGTCGACGTCGGCGATCGTGGGCACGGCGACCTCGCTCGTGAGCGGGCAGTGGCTGCCGGGCGACTTCTCCGTCGGCGTGGTCTGGGCCGGCGTCTTCGTCTGGCACCACTGGATGTGGCGGCATCCGATCAAGCACCCGATCAGGCTCGGCACGGTGCCGGCCGTGGCGGGCGCAGTCTTCGGCCTCGTCATCGGCGTCGGGGGCGCCGTGGATTCGCTCGGCTCGCTGTTCGACATGGCGATTCGCGGAACCGCCGAGCTGACCATGACCGGGAGCCCATGGTGGCGTTCGCCCCTCGAGGGGCTCATCTGGGCCGTGGCGGGCGGGGTGATCTGGTCGTGGCACTGGTTCCGCGAGGGTGCGAGACGACTGCGCACCGGCCTTGCCGCCGTCGCCCTCGTCGTCGTCGGCGTCATGGGCGCCGGCATCCTCATGCTCGCGGGACTCGGCACCGTGGTGTTCACGCTGCTGCGGCTGGCGTTCGACCCGGGGGAGCCCGTCGGCGAGATCCTGCGTCCGCTCGGAACGGCGCTCGCGGCGGCTTCCGTGGGCGCACTCGTATGGGCCTACCATCGCCGCATCGCGGTCGAACGATCAGCCGGCACGCGTCGTGCGAGTGGCCTGGTCATGTCGGCGGTCGGCCTGGCGGCAGCCGCTTCGGGGATCGGCATCATCGTCAACGCGATCCTCGCGACGACGGTGAGCCCACTCGCGGCATCCGATGAGCGTTCGCTCCTGCTCGGCGGCATCAGCGCGCTGGTCGTCGGCGGACCGGTCTGGTGGGTCAGCTGGAAGCCGACCCGACACCTCGAGCCGGCGGAGATCGCGCAGACCTCCAGGCGCGTGTACCTCATCGCCGTGTTCGGCATCAGTGCCGTGGTGGCGTTGATCGCACTGCTCGTGGTCGGCTACCGGCTGTTCGAGTTCTGGCTCGATCCCACGTCGGTCGCAAGCCTGATCGATCGCGTGCGCGCGCCGTTCGGCCTCCTCGTCGCGACGGTGCTCGTGTTCGCCTATCATTTCGCCGTCTGGCGGCGCGACCGCTCGGTGATCGTCGCGTCGGGGCTCGCACCGACACGCCGGATCGGCCGCGTCATCCTCGTGACGGCCGGCGATCCTGCTGCGCTTTCGGCGGCGATCGAGGACACCACCGGCGCCTCCGTCACCGTCTGGCAGCGCGTCGGGGAACCCGGTGGGGCTCCGGATGCCGCGGCGCTCGCCGGGGCGCTCGAGGGCGTGACCGCCAAGCGCGTGCTCGTGCTCGCCGGCCCGGGCGACCGGGTCGAGGTGGTGCGGCTGGCGGACTGAGGCGCTTCCGAAGCGTGCGCGAAGATGGAGCAATGACGAGAACGGTGCAGGGCGCGAAGGTGCTCATCACGGGCGCTGCCGGTGGCATGGGCCGCATGTACGCGGAGCGCGCGGTGGCCGAGGGTGCGGCATCCGTCACGCTCTGGGACAGGGATGCGGCCGCACTCGCCCGCACCGCCGACGCGCTGGGGTCGACGTCGCGTGGGCGGACCGGCATCCGGTCGTATGTCATCGATGTGGGCGACCTCGGGGCCATCGCGAAGACCGCCCAGCGCGTGCGCAGGGAGGTCGGCAACCCGGACGTGCTCATCAACAACGCCGGGATCGTTCGCGGCAACGCGTACTTCTGGGAGACCGACAACGGCGAGGACACCCGCCCGACGATGCAGGTGAACGCCCTCGCGCCGATGTACATCACGCGGGAGTTCATCCCGGGAATGATCGCGAACGCCTACCGGGAGTCGCGCATCGTGAACATCGCGTCGGCCGCGGGCACCCTCGCGAATCCGCGGATGGCCGTGTACGCGGCATCGAAGGCGGCGCTCATCGGCTGGAGCGACTCAGTGCGGCTCGAGCTCGAGCAGGCCGACCACACGAACGTGAAGGTCACCACCGTCACGCCGGGTTACGTCTCGACGGGGATGTTCGCCGGTGCGAAGGGCCTCCCGCTCGCGCCGATCCTCGAGCCTGAGTTCGTGGTCGACCGCGTGTGGAAGGCGATGCTGGCCGGCGTGCCGCTCGTGGAACTGCCGTGGAGCGTCGGGCTCTCGCGGGCGCTTCGCGGCATCCTGCCTGCCCGCGTCTTCGACCGGATCGTGGGCGACGCGTTCGGCGTCTACCGGTCGATGGAGCGGTTCACAGGTCGGCGCTGATCCTATCGGGCGCGCACCCGCACGGGGCGGGGGCGCATGCGCTGCCACACCACGCCGAGCAGCATCGGAAGTGCGAGCGCGGCGGCGAGGATCGTGAGCAGGACTTCGGAGGTCATGATCCGACGGTACGCGCGAAAGCTGGACGGCGACCGCGAATCGGCTGTTCGCCGGCAGTGCCATGCATCACAGGCCGTGCTCGGCGAGCCAATCGAGCAGCGCACGCGTGAACTCGGCCGCGCGCTCCACGTTCGGTAGGTGCGCGGTGTCCTTGAGGCGGAATCCGGTCGCGTCCGGGAGCGCCTCGAGAAGATGCCGGTGCTGCGCCAGCGTGGCGCTGAGATCGTACTCCCCAACCATGACGAGGACGGGCGAGCGGATGTCGCCGAGCCGGCCGAACGCCGGCGGATCCAAGGGCAGCATCGTGCCGTCATCCGACGCGTGTGCGACGTTCGGCTCGTTCAACTCGTGCGCCCTCCGCACGAACGCGGGATCGAGGTCATCCTCGCGCCGCAACGGCCCGACCGCCCACAGCATCGTCTCGAGCCGAACGAGTCGCCTGGCGTCGACGGCGGGATCGAGCGCGTCCAGCTCGTCGAAGCGGCACTGCTCCTCCTCGGTGAGCGGGAGCTCTGGGAATCCGCTCGGCGCGGAACCGACGGTCACGATGCCCGCAACGCGCTCGGGCGCCTCGAGGGCGACGTCGAGTGCGATGGTGCCGCCTCGGCTCGCGCCGATGATGCTCGCTCGCTCCACGCCCAGGTGGTCGAGCACCGCGAGCGCATCGGCGCGGTTCGAGAACGGCACCGAAGGGTCATGGCGGGTGGCGCCGAAGCCACGCGGGTCGTACCGCGCGACGAGGTGATCCGCGGCGAGCGCCTCGACCTGCAGGTCCCACATGCGGAGGGTGGCGATGCCGGCGGGGATCAGCAGGAGCGCTGGACTTGAGACCCTGCCGTCGGACTCGTAGTAGAGCTCGGCTCCGGGCACCGCGAGATGGGGCATGCTTCGACACTACGCAGGGCGTGGGGTGGCGGTCTCAGCCGCCGCCCGACCGGCTACTCTTCGTCGTCGGTACTGCTGCCCGTTCCGCTGTCGTCGCCGGGAGTCGCACTCGGCAGCGGCGTGAGAGGCGGCTCGGGCGTCGTGGTCGGCTCGGGCGTGGGGGTCGGGTCCGGCGTGGGTGTCGGTTCCGGCGCTACCGTCGGCTCGGGCGTGGTGGACCCCTCCGGTGTGGGGACGGGTGCGGTGGTCGGCTCCGATTCGGTGCCGGGGAGGGGTTGCGTGGTCGGTGACGGCGTCGCCGCTGCTCCGGCAGCTTCCAGGTCGGCGCGCACGAGGTCCATGGCCACCCGGATCTCCTGCTCGCGCTCGCGGCCGATTCGACCGTCGCCGGCTGCCCTCGTCACGTCGCGCTCGAGGAGTGCGAGTTCGGCGAGGGCACCCGCGTAGTCGCCTGCCGCAGAGCGCTCGGCGATCTCCACGACCGAGGCGTGCATGTAGGCCTCGAGCTGGTCGCCCGCCGGTGCGCACGCGCCCAAGCCGAAGGCCAGCGCGGGAGTGAGCACCGCCGCGGTGAGGATGGTGCGACCGCGCCTGCGAGTGCGGCGCCGGGCAGTACGAGCGACGCGGTCGTGTCGAGTCGTCACCTCATCGAGGGTACCTGTTCGATGTGAGTACGCCTCATCCGTGGCGAAAGTCAGTCGTCGTCTTTGTCGTCCTTGTCGTCGTCGTGTTGCCCTTGCCCTTGTTGTCGCTGTTGCCGGGCGCGTCGTCACCTTCATCGTCGTCCGGCGTAGGCGTAGGCGTGCGCGTGGGCGTCGTCGCCGGCGCGACATCCGCCGTCTCGAGCTCGGCCCGTACGAGCTCCATCGCCGTGCGGATCTGCTGCTCGCGGGCCGAGTCGATGCTCCCGTTCTCGGCCGCCGTCGTGACATCACGATCGAGCAGGGCGAGCTCGGCGAGAGCGCCCGCGTAGTCGCCTGCCGCAGAGCGCTCGGCGATCTGCACCACCGATTCGCGCAGGGCCGCGGTCGTGTTCTCACTCGATGCCGCGCACGCCGACAGGCCGAGACTGAGCGCGATCGCGAGCGCCGCGGCCGGCACCGCTGCTCGCCGGGACGTACTCCGTCGCATCATCCGCCGGTCACCGCCTCGTCGAGTTGCTCCAGATGGACGCCGAGCTCGCCCGGCACGCTCGGCAGCGGCTCGGGAGTCGGCTCGGCCGACGGTGCGCTGAGCGCCCCGTACAGGAGTCCGGCCACGACCCCGACGATCACGACGAGGAGGGTGACCACGATGGCAGGTCGCACCCATCGGCGATCTCCGGGCTCGCGCTCGTCGCGGCGGCCGGCCCTGGTGCCACGGCCTGCTCGAGCCTCTTCCGCGGTCGCGGAGGCGGGAACCTCGAAGAAGGAGCGGTCTGGAACGGGGAGGACCCGGGTCGCGGCAGTCGCCTCGTCGTCGTGCGTCCCGTCGTCGTCGTGTCCTGCGTCGCTCGCCGGAGCCGACGTTGAGACGGGCGCCGTTGGGGCGTCGCTGGAAACCGATGCCGGGGACGCCGGCATGGCCTCGGTCGGGGCCGCGGCGACATCCGCGAACGCGATGGTCGGCGCCGTCGGAGGATGGCCGCCGCGCGCGGCCGTCGTGAGTGCGGATGCCGCGACGGCGGCGTCGAGGGCGGAGGGCCGCTGGGCGGGCTCGCGCGCCGTCATCGCCCGGAGAAGCTCGACCCAGTCCGCACCGAGTGATGCCGGGATGTCGGGATCACGAACGAGCCGAGCGCTCGCCGCTTCGATGGCAGGGCCGGGGAACGCGGCCTCACCCGTGCGAGCCTCGAGCACGAGCAGGCCGAGCGAGTACACGTCGGCGGCAGGCGTCGGCGGACGACCGCTCACCTGCTCGGGGCTGAGGTAACCCGGGGTTCCGACCAGGAGGCCGGTGCGGGTCAGGCGGGCATCGTCGATGAGGCGGGCGATGCCGAAGTCGGCGAGCTTCGCGTTCCAGGTGCGGGTCGGAAGGTGCGCGGGCTCGAGCAGCACGTTCGCAGGCTTCACGTCGCGGTGCACGATGCCGCGCTCGTGGATGACGTGCAAGGCCTCGGCGAGGTCGGCGAGCATGCCTGCGGCATCCGCAGCGCCTATGGGCCCGAGCCGAAGCGCCTCTCGCAGGTCGCGGCCGTCGACGAGCTCCATCACCAGGAACTCCCGCCCCGTCCCGGCGTCGCGCGAGGCGTCGTACAGCCGCACGAGCGCGCGGTGGGAGAGGCTCGCGAGCAGCGCCGTCTCGGACTTGCGGCGCTCGGCATCGTCGATGCCCTCGGCTGCCTCGGCGAAGACCTTCACGGCGACGGGTCGCCCGAGGGCGAGGTCGACGCCGCGATAGACGCTCGCCATGCCGCCGCGGCCGATGAGGCTGTCGAGGCGGTAGCGGTCGCCGAAGGTGGCACCCGCGAAGGAGTCGCCGATCACGCTGTTGGGGGACGTGGTCACGCGATCGAGCGTAGCGGCCTTGCCTGAATACCGCCTCCCGTGCCCCGCGACCTTGGCACGGGCGGTGCCTTCTGGTAGTGGTGCCGGCGGGATAGCGGGAGCGACGGATGCCTCAGCCGAAGATCATCGGCAGGTCATCGTCGGACTGCGAGAGCGCCACGTCGACGAGCACCGGCACGTGGTCGGACGGTGCGACGCCCTTGCGCTCGTTGCGGTGGATGGAGGCATGCGTCACGGCCTCCGCGAACGGCGCGGAACCGAGGATGAAATCGATGCGCATGCCCTCGTTGCGCGGGAACCGGAGCTGCTTGTAGTCCCAGTAGGTGAAGCCCTCGGGCACCCGCTGGCGTACGACGTCGGTGACACCCGCGTTCTCGAGTGTGAAGAACGCCTCGCGCTCGGGCGGGGAGACGTGGGTGGTCTGGCCGACGATCACGGTGGGGTCGCCGTTGTCCTGGTCGAACGGGGCGATGTTGAAGTCGCCCATGAGGACGAACGGCACCTCGGGGCGTGCGGACGTCTCGGTGCGCGTGTAGTCGGTGAGAGCGGCGAGCCAGTCGAGCTTGTACGTGTAGTGCGGGTCTCCGAGTGCTCGGCCGTTGGGCACGTAGAGGCTCCAGAGCCGAACGCCGTCGACCGTCGCGCCGATCGCGCGAGCCTCCTGCGGCTGGTCGGGCCCTTCGACCCCCTTCAGGAACCCGGGCATGCCGGGGAAGCTCGTCTCGACCGATCCGATCGGCGATCGGCTGGCGAACGCGACGCCGTTCCACTGGTTGAAGCCGTGGAGTGCGACTTCATAGCCGCCGGCTTCGAAGGCCGCCGCCGGGAACTGGTCGGCCGTGCACTTGGTCTCCTGCATCGCCAGCACGTCGACGTCTTCGCGCACCATCCAGTCGACGACGCGGTCGACGCGGGTGCGGATCGAGTTGACGTTCCAGGTGGCGATGCGCATGAGGCAAGCCTAGGACTGCCCCACCGTCGCCTCACGGCTCCTCGCCCACGACCTGCTTCTCGTCGTCGCGCGCCGCCGACTCGACCGACGCGTCGGCGTCGTCTTTCGCCAGCTGCGTCCGCGGCAGCACGACCCAGAGCAACACCAGCACGATGGCGCCGACCACGATCGCGACGACACCGGCAGTCCGCGAGACCGCGAGGTCGAAGATCAGGCCGGTCACGCCGATCACGAGGAGCGCCACCACGACGAGGTGCGCGATCAGCAACTGGTTCCCCGCCCGCACGGTGCGCTCCTTGACCTGGCGGCGGAACAGCGTGCGGTGGAGCGTCACCGGTGCCAGCCCGATCACGGTCGCGAGTCCCGCCAGCGACACGAGGATGAGGTAGAGCGTGAGCTGGTAGTCGTCGAGCTCCTCGAACCGCGGTTGGAACGCGACCGCGAGCAGGAAGCCGCCGATCAGCTGGGTGCCCGTGAGCGCGACCCTGAGCTCCTGGAGGATGTCGTTCCAGTTGCGGTCGCTGCGCTCGGCCGGCGTCTCGTTGCGCCCGTTGCTCGGGTAGGCGTCGCGGCGCGCGGACGCGGATGGATCGGTGGCGGGATCGGCGTCGGGATCAGGGTCGGTGTCCGCTTGCGACGAGCCGGTGTGGCGGGCGTTCATGCTCGATGGTACGCACGCGGACGCGGCGGTCGGCAAGCCCTTGCGCTCGCATCGCGCCGTCGCAGAATTCTGGCAGTGGCGGCATCGGATGCTGCAAGGATCGAGGCAGCACGAGGAATGCGAGGTCGCCCGTGAGGTTCAGCGTCGAAGGCGTCGAGGGAATGCCCGAGGTACAGGCGGGCGACGACCTCGCCGCGCTCATCGCCGGGGCCGTCGAGCTCGGCGACGGCGACATCCTCGTGGTCACCTCGAAGATCGTGTCGAAGTCCGAGGGCCGCATCGTCCACGCGGATGACCGCGAGGCTGCCATCACCGCCGAGACGGTGCGCGTCATCGCCACTCGAGCGACCGACGGACGGGGTGACCCGTATCGTCGAGAACCTGCAGGGAATCATCGGTGCCGCGGCCGGGGTCGACGCGTCGAACGCTCCGCACGGCACCGTGCTGCTGCTGCCGGTCGACCCGGATGCCTCCGCACGGGCGCTCGCCACCGGCATCCGTGCGCTCACGGGCGCAGCCGTGGGCGTGATCCTCTCGGACACCCTCGGCCGGCCGTGGCGCGAGGGTCAGACCGACATCGCCATCGGCGCGGCCGGCGTGTACGTGTTCGAGGACCTCCGAGGGTCGACGGATGCCGCGGGCAAGCCGCTCGCGGTCACGATGCCGTGCGTTGCCGACGAGCTCGCGGGCGCCGGCGATCTCGTGAAGGGCAAGTCGTCGGGCGTGCCGGTCGCGGTGGTGCGTGGGCTCGGCCGCTTCGTCGGCGACCTCGACCTCCCCGGTGCACGCAGCATCCAGCGGCCGCCCGAGCGCGACCTGTTCCGGCTGGGAGCCGACGAGGCGTACAACGAGGGCTACCGCAACGGCTTCGACGAGGCGCAGGCGGAAGGACCCCTCAGCCCGAACGAATGAGCAGCGCCTGCGGGTGGAGGATTGAGGGGTGTCAGCGCACATCGGCTATGCCGCGATGCTCGAGCGGTTCCCGCCCACCGAGGCGGTGGCGCTCGCCGCGCTCGCCGAGTCGCACGGCTTCCGAGGGGTGATGGCGACCGACCACTTCCAGCCGTGGGTGCCGGCCCAGGGCGAGTCCTCATTCGTCTGGAGCGTGCTGGCCGCGATCGGGGAGCGCACCACGGGCGACCTCGGACCGGGCGTCACGACGCCGACGTTCCGGATGCACCCCGCGGTCGTCGCCCAGGCGAGCGCGACGCTCGGGGCGCTGTACCCGGGGCGGCACTGGCTCGGCATCGGTTCGGGCGAGGCGCTCAACGAGCACGTTGCCGGGCAGTACTGGCCCGAGGCACCCGAACGCATCAACCGCATGTTCGAGGCCGTGGACATGATCAAGCGCCTGTTCGCGGGCTCGCTCGCAGGTCGCGACGTGCGCCACTCGGGCCAGCATTTCCGCCTCGAGTCGACGCGCCTCTGGACGATGCCGGATGCCGCGCCCCCGATCTTCGTCGCGGCATCCGGGCCGGTGACCGCCCGCCGCGCCGGGCGCAACGTCGACGGCTTCATCACCATCGGGGGCCCCACCGACCGCCTCGGACCGCTCATCACGCGGTTCGCGGAGGGTGCCCGCGAGGCCGGGCGCGATCCCGCGAAGATGCCGAAGGTGGTGCAGTTGCATCTCTCGTGGGCGCCGACCGACGAGGACGCCATGCGGAACGCGCTCGTCGAGTGGCCGAACGGTGGCATGCGGTTCCCGCGCAGCGACATCCGCTCGCCGTGGGAGTTCGACCAGCTCGCCCGGACCGTGCGCCCCGAGGACTTCGCCGGGCGCATGGTCGTCTCCGCCGACCTCGACGTGCACCGCGCCGACATCCAGCGACACCTCGACCTCGGCTTCGACCGCGTCTACCTGCACAATGTCGGGCGCAACCAGGCCGAGTTCCTCGAGATCTTCGGACGCGACGTGTTGCCGGGGCTGCGCGCATGACCGATCAACCCCTGCGGGTTGAGGAGCCGCGCAGCAGCATCTCGAAACCGGGCCGGCAGCCCGCGTGGACCGTCGTCATCCCCGTGAAGGGGGCGCCCGCCGCCAAGAGCCGGCTCGGGCCGGCGGTCGACGACGACTCGCGGGCCGTGCTCGCCCGGGCGTTCGCGCTCGACACGATCGCCGCCGCGCTCGCGACGCCGTCGGTCGCCCGTGTGATCGTGGTCGGCGAGGATCCCGCGCTCGGCCGGAGGCGCCGAGTTCCTCCACGAGTCCACGGGTCCGTCGGCCGCCGGCGAGGCGCGCGGCCTGGGCTCCGCGATCCGTCAGGGGATCGACGCGGCTCGCGCCGAAGTGCCCGTGGCGGTCGCCGTGCTGCTCGGCGACCTGCCGGGCCTGCACCCCGCGGAGCTCGGCCGCGCGCTCGACGCGGCGGCGCGGCATCCGCTCGCCTTCGTCCGCGACGCCGACGGCACCGGCTCGACGCTCGCGACCGCCGCGCCGGGGGTGCCGTTCGAGCCGCGGTTCGGGCCCGACTCGGCGGCTCGGCACCTCGCTGCAGGGTTCGCCGAACTCGCGGCATCCGACCTGCCCGGCCTCACTCGCGACGTCGACACGGTCGACGGCCTCGTAACCGTGCTGCACCATGGAGTCGGCGACCACACCGCCGAAGCCGTGGCCCGGCTCGCCGACCGAAAGGGAACACCATGACGCTCACACTCGGATACAAGGCCTCCGCCGAGCAGTTCGCACCCCGCGAGCTCGTCGAGATCGCCGTCGCGGCCGAGGGGCACGGCTTCGAGTCGGTGTTCGCGAGCGACCACTTCCAGCCGTGGCGGCACGAGGGCGGCCATGCACCCTTCTCGCTGGCGTGGATGGCGGCGGTCGGCGAGCGCACGTCGTCGATCCGCATCGGGACGTCGGTGATGACGCCGACGTTCCGCTACAACCCGGCCGTGCTCGCGCAGGCGTTCGCGACCCTCGGATGCCTCTACCCCGGCCGGGTCATCGCCGGCTTCGGCACGGGCGAGGCGCTGAACGAGATCGCCACGGGCTTCCGCGGTGCGGGCGAGCAGGACTGGCCGGAGTTCCGCGAGCGGTTCGCGCGGCTGCGCGAGGCGGTGCGGCTGATGCGGGCGCTCTGGGACGGCGACCGGGTGAGCTTCGAGGGCGAGTACTACTCCACGCACGACGCGTCGATCTACGACGTTCCCGAGGGCGGCGTGCCGGTCTACATCGCTGCCGGCGGCCCGACCGTCGCGAAGTACGCCGGCCGCGCGGGCGACGGCTTCATCTGCACCTCGGGCAAGGGCGAGGGAGCTCTACACCGACGAGCTCATCCCTGCCGTGAAGGAGGGCGCGGGGGCCGCAGCGCGGGAGTTCGACGATCTCGACCGCATGATCGAGATCAAGCTGTCGTACGAGGAGACCGAGGAGGCCGCGCTCGAGAACACCAGGTTCTGGTCGCCGCTGTCGCTCTCGAAGGAGCAGAAGCACGACATCACCGACCCGGTCGAGATGGAACGCGCCGCCGACGCGCTGCCGATCGAGCAGATCGCGAAGCGCTGGATCGTGGGCACCGACCCCGACGAGGTCGTCGGCGCAGATCGGGGAGTACGTGGACTGGGGATTCAACCACCTGGTGTTCCACGCACCGGGGCACGACCAGTTGCGCTTCCAGGAGCTCTTCGAGCGCGATCTCGCCCCGCGGCTGCGCGCGCGCTGAGCATGCGTGGCAGCCGGACCGGACGGCGGGTCGTCCTGCCGGCCCGACCCGCCGTCCGGCAGCTCACTCAGCCGGCTCGACCACCAGCGCAGTGCCCCCGCCACGGCGGACCGGTTCGGCTGCTGCGATCATGAGCCCGCTCGGATCGACCTCGATCGCCGCGGCGGCGCCGATCTCGCCGGCCAGGGTGCCCGCGGCGTTCGGGCCGCCGACCTGGGTCAGCAGCTGGCCGAACGGTGCGAGGTCGTCGGTGTAGGCGGCGATGAACTCTGCTTCGGCCGGTGTCGGCGCATTGTTCGTCGTATTGCGCTGCGACGCTCGCGGCGCCGCCACGGCCTCGGGGAGGGTCATCCCGAGGTCGATCCGGTTGAGGAGGATCTGCACGACCGTGGTGATGATCGTGGCGCCGCCCGGCGAGCCGAGCACGTAGCGCACCTCGCCGTCGTCGAGCACGATCGTGGGCGACATCGACGAGCGCGGCCGCTTGCCCGGCTCGAGGCAGTTGGGGTCGGTGCCCGAGCAGGTGAGACTGAAGTCCGTCAGCTCGTTGTTCAGCAGGAAGCCGCGGCCGGGCACCGTCATGCCCGATCCACCGGTCTGCTCGATGGTGAGCGTGTACGCGACGGCGTTGCCCCACCGGTCCACGACCGACAGGTGCGTGGTGGAGAGCCCCTCCGTGTCGACGGGCTCCAACGCCGCGGCCGCCGCCTCGCAGCCGGTGGCCGCGAGGTCGCCGGGGGCACGGGCTTCGTCGAGGCCAGGTCGGGATCGATCTCGCACGCCCGTGCGTCGGCGAACCCCTGGCTGAGCAGCGTCTCCGTCGGCACGTCCACGAAGGCCGGGTCGCCCACGTACGCGTTGCGATCGGCGAACGCATGGGCGGTGGCCTCGAAGTAGAGGTGGAGGCTCTGCCCGAGGTTCGCGGGAGAGAGGTCGAAGTTCTCGAGGATGTTCAGCGACTCGCCCACCGTCGTGCCCCCCGACGATGACGGCGCGATCCCGTACACGTCGAGGCCCTGGTACGCGACGTGCGTCGGATCCTGGAAGAGCACCTCGTAGTCGGCGAGGTCGTCGGTGGTCATGAAGCCCGCCGGCGCCGGATACGTGGTGCTCGCGAGTGCGTCGGGGTCCTGGACGATCGCGGCGATGTCGTCGGCGACAGCGCCCTCGTAGAACTCGTCGGTTCCGAACAGCGCGATCTGTCGCAGCGTCCTCGCGAGGTCGGGGTTGCGGAACGTCGACCCCACCTGCGGCGCGTCGCCGTCGGGCAGGAACAACTCGGCCGTCTCGGGGAACACCGAGAACCGCGGCTGGTTGTCGAGGGTCTGCTGCCGGAACGTCTCGTCGACCCGGAACCCACGCGTGGCGAGCAGGATCGACGGCTTGAGCATTTCGTGCAGTGATTCAGTGCCGAATTCGTCGAGCGCCGCCTCCCACGTGGCCAGCGTGCCGGGCACGCCGACCGAGCGGCCCGACGAGACGAGCTGCTGGAACGTGAATCCGTCGAACGGCGGTGGTCGGCATCTCGGCCGGCGCCGTCTCGCGTCCGTCGATCGTGGTGACTTCGCCGGTGGCGGCGTCGAAGTGCACGAAGTACCCGCCGCCGCCGATACCGGCGCTGTAGGGCTCGGTGACGCCGAGCGCAGCGGCGGTGGCGACCGCGGCATCCGCGGCATTGCCACCCTTGCGAAGCACCTCGAGGCCGACCGCGCTGGCCTCCGCGTCGACGGATGACACGGCGCCGCCGTATCCGGTCGAGGTCGCCGGGGCGGGCGGCGTCGGACGCCCGGTCGCGACCGTGTCCACGCGCGACGGAGCGGCGGTGGGCAGCGCGGCAGCGGGCACAGCCGCGGCGACGACCCCGACCGTCAAGGCTGCCGAGAGCGTGAGGCTCGCGCTGCGGAGCGCGGTGCGACGGCGGACGACATTGACCATGAGATTCCCCCCGAACTCGGTACAGACAGCCGATGGGCTCACCGTAGACCCCGGCGTCGATCGTCGGCAACGGTCGGCCTCCACCCGGGAGTCGACGCCCAGCGCGGTTCGCGTTCCTGAGTGTTCCCCGCCGATGAGACCCGGATGCCGCATCCGGGCGTAGCCTGAGCACATGCGCCCCCGTGACACCGGGCCGTCTCGCAGGCTCGCCCGCTGGATCCCCGCCATCGCCGCGCCGATCGCGATCGGCGTCGCCGTCGTGCTCGTGCCGATGCAGGCGAACGCCGCCGTCGACCTGCCCGATCTCACGCCCGAGGAGCTCCTCGAGTTCGCGGCGTCGAGCGACGTCGAAGCGCTGTCGGGCACGATCGAGCAGACGTCCGAGCTCGGGCTGCCCGACCTGTCGGGGCTGACCGGCGCAATGGGCGGGGGAGCCGGCGCCGGCGGCAGCGGGAGCGACGGTGTGGCGCCCGACGGCGACGTCGAGCCGGCCGACGGCGACGACGCGGCATCCGCTTCGGCCACAGACCTCGACGACCTCATCTCCCTCGCGACCGGAACCCACACCGCCCGCGTCTACCTCGACGGCACGAACGCCCGCATCCAGGTGCTCGACCAGCTCGCGGAGCGCGACGTCTACCTTTCCGAGAGCGGGGCATGGATCTACGACTCCCGCGAGAAGGCGGCGACCCACGTCACGGTCGATCAGGCCGCGCTCGACGCCCTGAAGGCGGAGGCGGGGACGCACTCCGAGGAGGCGAGGGACCGACTCGAAGCCGAGCTGGGCGCACCGCTCCCGACGCCCGATGAGGTGCTCGACCAGGCGCTCGCGAAGCTCGACGAGACGACCGACGTGTCGGTGGGCACCGACGCTCGCGTCGCCGGGCGCGAGGTGTACGAGCTCGTGCTCGAGCCGCGCGACGCCGACACGCTCGTCGGCGAGGTTTCGGTGTCCATCGACGGCGAGACGGGCGTGGCGCTCGCGGCATCCGTCACCGCTCGTGACGCGGACGAGCCCGCATTCAGCGTCACGTTCACCGACGTGTCCTTCGAGGCACCGGATGCCTCGGTGTTCGCGTTCACCCCGCCCGAGGGCACCGCGGTGACCGAGCAGCAGGTGCCGGTGCCGACGGTCGCGGAGCTCGAGCAGTGGAAGGCCGAGGCCGAGGCGGAGGCTGAAGGCGGCCAGGCAGCGGAGGCTCATCCGCAGGTCATCGGCGAGGGCTGGTCCGCCGTCGTCGTGCTGCCCGCGGGCGCATACGGGGAGCCCGGCGCGGATGGTTCCGGGGAAACCGGTGAAGGTGGTTCCGGGGAGCCCGGAGCGGAGGGCCTCGGCGAGGCATCCGCCCTGCTCGGCACGCTCACCGAGCCGGTCGAAGGCGGACGCGTTCTCTCGACGTCGCTCGTGACCGTGCTCTTCGCAGACGACGGACGCGTGCTCGCAGGCGCCGTGACCGTCGACCGCCTGCTCGCCGCCGCCGCGAGCGGTCGCTGACGGGGCGCCGCGCGTGCCCGACCTGGCGATCGAGACGCACGGCCTCACCAAGCGCTTCCATTCGCAGCTCGCCGTCGACGGTCTCGACCTCGCCGTGCCGCGGGGCGCGGTGTTCGGCTTCCTCGGGCCGAACGGCTCGGGCAAGACGACCACGATCCGGATGCTGCTCGGACTCGTCGCGGCGAGCGCGGGCGACGCACGCCTGCTCGGGGCCGACATGCCGCGGCACGTCGACTCGGTGCTCCCGCGCGTCGGCGCGCTCGTCGAGGGACCGGCGTTCTCGCCGTACCTCTCGGGCGAGTCGAACCTCAAGCGCTTCGACGCCGCCGACCGGCATGCGCCCCAGCGCAGCCGCCGGGCCCGGGTGGCCGACGCCATCGACCGCGTCGGGCTCTCGCACGCCGCACGGAAGAAGGTGCACGCCTACTCGTTGGGCATGAAGCAGCGGCTCGGCCTCGCGAACGCGCTCCTCATGCGCCGCGAACTGCTCGTGCTCGATGAACCGACGAACGGACTCGACCCGCAGGGCACCCGCGAGGTGCGTTCGCTCATCCGATCGTTCGCCGAAGATGGCACGACGGTGTTCGTGTCGAGCCACCTGCTCGCCGAGGTCGAGCAGATCTGCACCCACGTCGGCGTGATGAGCGCCGGCCGCCTGGTCGCGCAGGGCACGCTCGATGAGTTCCGCGCGGAGGGCGAGACCCGGGTGCTCGTGCGCACGCCCGACGTGGGCCGAGCCCGCGAGGTGTTGACGGGACTCGGCGCTCGACGTCGACGACGGTGCGGATGCCGCGGGCGACGCCTCCGTGGTCGCGCGCCTCGGCGCCCGGCCACCCGAGTCTGTGGTGGCCGCACTGGTCGGGGCCGACGTACGGGTGCGCGGGTTCGAGACGCTGCACGCGAACCTCGAGCAGCGGTTCGTCGAGCTCACCGGAGAGGGGTTCGACGTTGTCCAGTGACGCGTCGGAGGGTCTCGAGACGCCGGCGGCGCCGGCTCCTCGATCCGCGGCGGCGCAGCGGGAGGAGGGTCTCGAGACGCAGACGGTGCCGGCTCATCGATCGGCAGCGGCGCAGCGGGAGGAGGGCCTCGAGACGCCCGCGTTGCCGGTTGTTCGACCCGCGGCCGCGACGGGTGGCGGCGGCACGATCTGGCTCTTCGGCTCCGAACTGCTGACGCTGTTCCGGCGTCGGCGTACCTGGGCGATGCTGGGCGCGCTCGCGCTCATCCCGATCCTGATCGGCGTGGCGATCCGCGTGGCGGGACCCGCACCGAGCGGCAGGGGTCCCGCGTTCCTCGACCAGATCACGAACAACGGGCTGTTCGTCGGCGTCACCGCGATCCTGGTCGCCACCCCGCTCTTCCTGCCGCTGACGATCGGCGTGGTCGCCGGCGACACCATCGCGGGCGAGGCGAGCCACGGCACGCTCCGCTACCTGCTCATCGCGCCGGCGGGACGCATCCGGCTGCTCGGGGTGAAGTACGCGGCCACGGCCGTGTTCTGCGCCGCCGCGGCGCTCACGGTCGTCGTCGTCGGCACGCTCGTCGGCTGGGCGCTGTTCCCGATCGGTCCGGTCACGCTGCTGTCCGGCGCGACGGTCGGCATCGGCGAGGCGCTGCTGCGCTTCCTCGCGATCGCGGCGTACGTCACGGTCTCGCTGCTCGGCATGTCGGCGATCGGACTGTTCCTGTCGACCCTCACGACGGTGCCCGTCGGCGCGATGGCGGCGACGGCGATCCTCGCGGTGGTCTCGCAGATCATGGACGCACTGCCGCAGCTCGAGTGGCTGCATCCGTGGCTCTTCACGCACTACTGGCTCGGCTTCGGCGACCTCCTGCGCGAGCCCATCGTGTGGGACTCGTTCGCCGACAACGCCCAGCTGCAGGCCGGATATGTGGTCGTATTCGGTGCGCTGGCCGTGGGGCGGTTCCTCACGAAAGATGTGCTCTCGTAATCAATCGAGCAGCCGCATCAGTCGAGCAGCCGCCGACGTCGGAAACCGGCTCAGGAGGTTATGACGCGCTCGACGCGCTCGACGTGACCGCGGAGGCTCGACGCTCACCGAAGTTCGGGGGCAGCCGACAGTAGTCGTAGAAGTACCGGGTGGGTCTCGACTCGTCGGTGTCGTCGACGATGACGTTCGCACCCCGATGCGGCAATTCGTCGCCGGCGAGCGTCCAGATCGAGAAGTGCCAGATGCCGCGCACCGATTCGTTGAGCAGCCCACTGCCGTCGACGACGAGCACCGTGTCGGCGCTCTCTGCGCCCGGAAGAACGCCGGCGCGGAACGGCTCGACCGTCTCGCCCCGCAGCGTCGCCTCGTCGACGTCGCCCACCGAGACGCGCGCGACGTCCTGCCCGCGCTCGACGAGCACCGCCGCCAGGTCGTCGGCCAGGCGCGCCGCGTGGTCACCCGTGGCACCCTCGACGGCGACGAGCCGCCGCCCCGTCCACGAGTTGTGCAGGAACTCGTCGGCGATGCCCTCGAGCAGTACTCGACGGTCGTCGTTCAGTTCACCCATGCGTCAAGGCTACGCCTGCAATTTCGCGTGAAGCGGCGGGGCGGCGCCGCCGACGTGCTCGAACGGCCGGCGGTCAGCGGGCGGGCGACCGTGGTGGAGTGACCGACGCGGGGGTGCCCGTCGCGACTTCCGAGAATGCGATCAGCGGACGTCCGCTGACCGGATGCTCCAGCACGGATGCCTCGACGCCCCACACGTCGCGGATGAGCTCCGGGTCGAGCACCTCACCCGGCGCGCCCGCCGCCACGACGCGACCGTTCGCGAGCACGATCACGTGGTCGGCGTACCCGGCCGCGAGGGACAGGTCGTGCAGCGCCGCGAGCACCGTGAGTCCGCCGTGCGCGAGCTCGCGGAGCAGCCCGAGCACCGTGAGCTGGGCGTGCACGTCGAGGTGATTGGTGGGCTCGTCGAGGAGCAGCAACTCGGGTTCCTGCGCGAGGGCCCGGGCGAGGTTCACGCGCTGGCGCTCGCCGCCCGAGAGCGTCGCGTACTCGCGGTCGGCGAGCTCGGTGAGTCCGGCGTCCTCGAGGCAGCGGCGCACGATCGCCCGGTCGAGCTCGCCCGGTCCCGCGAAGGCGCCGACGTAGGGCGTGCGGCCGAGGGCGACGACCTCGGCGACGCGGAGGCCCGGGGCATCCGTCACCTCCTGCTCGGCGAGGGCCACGACGCGGGCGCGCTCGCGTCGGCGAAGCGCGGCGAGGTCGCGCTCGCCGAGGCGCGCCGTTCCGGCATCCGCTCGCTCCACGCCCGCGATGAGGTGCAGCAGCGTGCTCTTGCCGGCGCCGTTCGGACCCAGCAAGGCGCCGACACTTCCTGCGGGAACCGTGCAGTCGACGTCGTCGATGATGAGGCGGCGTCCCCGGGTGAAGCGCACGCGGTCGGCCCGGAGGCCGTCGGGTTTCACGTGATCCTCCGATTCCGGAGCATGAGCAGGGCGAACACCGGGCCGCCGACGAGGGCGGTGAGGATGCCGACCGGCAGCTCGCGCGGGTCGAACAGCGTGCGGGCGCCCGTGTCGACCCACACCAGGAAGATGGCGCCCGCGAGCGCCGACAACGGCAGCAGGGCGCGGTGACGTGAGCCCACGAGAAGCCGAACGGCGTGCGGGAGGATGAGCCCCACGAAGCCGATCGCTCCGCTCACGGCCACCAGTGCGCCGGTGAGCAGGGCCGTGCCGGTGAGCAGCACCGCGCGGCTGCGGGCCACATGCACGCCGAGCGCCGCGGCGGCCGTGTCGCCGAACGCGAACGCGTCGAGCGTCCGCGCGCTCGCGAGCACCGGCACCCCGATGAGCACGACCGCACCGCCCGCGAGCGCCACCGACGTCCAGTCGGTGCCCGCCAGCGAGCCCAGCAGCCAGTTCAGGATCTCGCGGTAGCTGTCGCCCGTGGCGCTCCAGAAGATGACGAGGCTCGTGATCGCGCCGAACACCGCCGAGACGGCGAGTCCGGCGAGCACGGTGCGGGTCGGCGTCAACGCGCCCGCGGCGTTTGCGAGGGCGAGCGTCGCAACGAGCGCGACGAGCGCCCCGGCGAAGGCCGCGAACGGCAGCAGCAGGCCGGCGCCGAGCACGATCACGACCACCGCGCCGACGGATGCGCCGGACGAGAGGCCGAGCAGATACGGGTCGGCGAGCGGGTTGCGGGTGAGCGCCTGCATGACGGCTCCGCAGAGGGCGAGGCCGGCGCCCACCGCCGCGGCCGTGAGCACACGTGGCATCCGGAGCTCCCAGACGATGCCGTCGCGCAGCGGGCTGAGCGTCGGCTCGCCGATGCCGAGGTGCGCGAGCACGCTCGCCCACACGTCGGCGGGACTGAGGCCCGCCGGACCGATCGTCACGGTGATGACGACGGATGCCACGAGCAGCACGCCGAGTGCCGTGGCCCACGCGCCCGTGCGCAGGCCGCCCGGGGCCGCAGGACGCGAAGCGTCCGGGCGTGCTGCGGGTCGGGGAGGACGCGCAGCGTCCGGGTCGGAGGACGCAGCGTGTCGTGAGACCCGGCTCCTCGAGACCCGGCTCCTCGAGACGCTGGGTCTCGAGACGCGGCTGCACCGCTCCTCGACCTGCAGGCGCTCCGAACATCAGTACCCGAGTCCCTCGAGCTGGTCGACGAGCGACGCCACCGCGCCGACGTTGCGCACGCCCGCCTCGGTCGCCGGGAAGTCCACGACGAGATAGCGCTCGTGCTGCACGGCCGGCAGCGCCGCGGTCGCGGGGTTCGACTCGAGCTTCGCGATCTTCTGCTCGGCGGTGTTCCACGCTGCGTCGACGAGCACGATCACGTCGGGGTTCGCGGCGACGATCGCCTCCCAGCCCATCGACGTCCACGTGTCCGCGACACCGGCGGCGACGTTCTCGAGCCCCGCGGCATCCATGATCATCTGTGGCGCGCCGATGCCGGCGCCGACGTATGGGGTGTCGTCACCAGACGAGTACCAGAGCGCCGTGAGGCCGGCATCCGAGGGCTCGACCGCGTCGAGCTCGGCGCGCTGGGACGCGACGAGGTCGGCGGCGGCATCCGGAACGCCGAAGACCGCCCCGGCCTCCTCGAACTCGCGGAACACCTCGTCGAACGTGAGCGGGTTCGGCATGTACCCCTCGCCCTTGCATGCCGCCGGGGCGACGTAGGTGGCGACGCCGAGCTGCGCGAGCGTGTCGCGGTCGCCGGCGCCCTCGGCCGAGAGGTTCGACTCCCAGCCGGCGAACACGAGGTCGGGTTCGGCGGCGAGGGTGACCTCCTGCGAGGGCACCTTGTCGGAGAGCACCTCGAGACCGGATGCCGCCTCGGCGTACTCCTCGGGCACGGGCCCGTCGCTGAAGGCGGTGCCCACGATGCGGTCCTCGAGGCCGAGCGCGAGCATCAACTCGAGGGTCGACGACTTGATCGTGACGACGCGCTCGGGGGCCCGGTCGAAGGTCACCTCGGTGCCGCAGTTGTCGACGGTGAGCGGGTAGCCGGATGTCGCGTCGTCGCCGACCGCGGCATCCGGCTCGCGTTCTGCCCCGGTGCCGGTGCTCGCGCACCCGACCAGGAGCAGCGCGGCGATCGGCAGTGCGACGAGCACGACACGACGGGCATCGCGTCGTGCACGAAGACGGGAGATGGGCATGGGGCCTCCGGGACGGTGTGCAAGCGGAAGTCCGACGCAGTCGGCGACTCGCGGCCCAATCCCGGGCCACACGCACCGGCCAGATCCAGGCCGGTGAGTCGCTCCCATCCTATGCCGGTTCTTGCTTCTCCGCTGGCGCCGACGCCCACCACACACCGCCGGTCAGCGGTAAGCGGACCGTAATGGTTTTCCATGGTGGAGCGGGAGACGCATGTCTTGACTGGGGAGCGGGCCACCACAACGGTGGCGAAGGAGATGAAACGAGATGAAGACGAATCGACTCCGTACGATCGCCGGTGCTCTGGCGGTCGCCGCCCTTGCACTCGGCGGCACGGTGCTCGGGGCGTCTGCGGCCAATGCCGCGGGCGTCAGTGGGCCGGGATTCTGGATCGATGGGGTGCAATACCGCACCGTCGGCACGCCGACGGATCTTACGAACACGGGTGCGCCCGCGAGCTCCTACCAGCCGATCTACGCCTTCCCGGCCGGCACGCAGGAGAATGTCGCGACGGCCGCCCCCGGCGACCCCGGGTATCGTGGCGGCCGCTGGCAGGTGCTGCCCGTCAGCCTGCCGGACGGATACGGCGCGGCACTCGCGTCGGGCGACCTCGACGACGACGGCGTGCTCGACTCGGTCGATGAACTGTTTGCGGCGCAGTCGGCGGGCGACCTCACGGTCGGCGACCCGGTCGCGTCGTTCGAGTGCCCGGTGATCAAGGTCCCGGCGAACGGCTGAGCGCCATCGTGGAATTGCGTGAGGGAGCGGGCGCCGACCGGCCCGCTCCCTCCCGCAGACCCGGCGGGAAGCGCTACGCACGCCCTGAGGCCGACGCCAGCGCAGGCGACGCGGGCACCCCCGCGCCTTCGGCCAGTCCGTCGAGCATCTCGCGGAGGGCTTCGGTCGAAGTCCGTCGAGGCTCCCAGTCGAGCTCGGAGCGCGCCCGAGCGGTCGACATGACGGGCACGTTGGCCGCGATGTCGATCCAGCCGGGGTCCGATCGCTGCAGGCGCAGCCTCCAGCTGAGCCACATGAGCCCGCGGACCACCGAGAGCCGCACCGGCACGACGCGTCGCGCACCGACCACCGTACCGAGCGCCTGCGGATCGAGCACCGGCTCGCCGGCGACATTGAACGGCCCGGGTGCGCGACGCTCGATGATCCGCGCGATGGCGTCGGCGAGGTCGTCTGCATGCACAGCCTGCGAGATCACCTGCACCGGCATCGGGAGGACCGGGATGCGCACCCGGCCAAGCCAGCGGAACAGCGCGGGTGGACCGATGAACAGTCGAGCGATCTCGCTCGCCGCGTCGCGCTGGAACACGAGGCCCGGCCGCACGCGGCTGACCACGGTGCCCGGGTTCGCCGCCTCGAACGCGTCGAGCAGGCGCTCCTGCGCAGCCTTGTGCCGGGCGTAGTGCGAGGTGTGCACGCCGCCCGTCGGCCACTCCTCGCCGACCCGGGTGTGCTTCGGCCCGCGGCTGTATGCCCCGACCGACGACACGACGACGACGTGCGGCACCCGCGCAGCCGCGGCAGCCTGCAGGACGCGACCGGTGCCGGCGACGTTGGTCGCCCACATGACCCGCTCGCGGCGGTTCGGATGCAGGACCCAGGCGAGGTGGAGGACGACGTCCGCTCCACGCAGGATCGTGGCCAGTGCGTCGTCCGCCTCGGGCTCCGACACGTCGACCCGGTGCCACTCCACCCCACGGAAGGGTTCGATGCGGTCGTCGGGTCGTCGGCGTGCGGCACCGACGAGCTCCGTCGTCCCTTCGCCGTCGCGAAGCCGCCGCAGCACGGCGGTTCCGATGTTCCCCGTGGCTCCGATGATCACGATGCGCATCGTTTCCCCTCCGTGCGTGCCAGTCTCACGGTACGCCGGCGTGCCTCGGCGATCACCGGGTTGACGGATGCGTCGACGGATGTGTTCAGCGACCGTCGCGGATGCTCGTACCGAGGTCGATCGCCGCTCCGGCGAGCGCGGCCGAGGTGTCGAGGTCGCGCATCCAGAGGGGCACGGATGCCGCGACGAGGCCGGCTCCCTCGAGCGGCGCGACCGCCGCGGCATCCGACTCGTCGACGAGCCAGCCGTCGAGGAGGCCGCCGGCCGACCGCGCGCCGTAGTGGCGGCCGACCGCCTCGGCCGTCGTGTCGACGCCGATGGCCGGAAGGCAGGCGTCGGCCATGCCGCGCACGACCTTGCCGCCGATGATCGGCGAGACCCCGACGACGGGCGCGTGGGTCTCCTGGATCGCCTCCCGGACGCCTGGCACGGACACGATCGTGCCGATCGAGACGACAGGGTTCGACGGCGCGACGAGCACGAGATCGGCCCCGACGATCGCCTCGACGACGCCCGGCGCCGGGCGCGCGATGTCGATATTCCGCTGACGGAATGCGATGGCCGGAAGGGTCGCCCGGTAGCGCGTCCACCACTCCTGGAAGTGCAGCTCCCGCTCGCCGTCGAGTACGTCCGGGTCGGCCACGAGCACGTGGGTATCGACCTCGGTGTCGGTCGCCGGGATGAGCCGCACGCCGAGCGGCCAGCGCTGCTGCAGGCGCATCGCCACCTCAGACGGCGTCGCGCCTTCGCGGAGCCAGGCCGTTCGAGCGAGGTGGGTGCCGAGGTCGAGGTCGCCGAGCGTGAACCACGGCCAGCCGACGCCCCACTCGCGCAACTCGGCAGCGACGCGCTCGGTCTCGCCCGCGCGGCCCCATCCGCGCTCGGTGTCGTTCACGCCGGCCAGCGAGTAGAGCAGCGAGTCGAAGTCGGGCATCAGGCGCACCCCCGCGAGCCAGAGGTCGTCGCCCGTGTTCACGATCACGGTGACCTCGGCGGATGTCCCGGTGCCGTCGCCGTCGGGCCAGCGCCGGGCGCACTCCTCACGCACACCGCGCACGAAGCGCGACCCTCCGACTCCGCCGGCCAGCACCGTGATCCGCACCCCTCAACGCTAGCGGCGACGCGAGACCTCACGCCTCGCGCGTCAGCACGAGCGAGCCGGATGCCCGTCCGGCGCGCAGGTCGTCGACGGCCTCGTCTGCGCGGTCGAACGGGTACCGCGTGATCTCGGCCGCGATCCCGAGGCCCCGCGCGAGCCGCAGGAACGCGTCGCCGTCGGCGCGCGTGTTCGCCGTCACCGTGCGCAGGTCGCGCTCCAGGAAGAGGTGCTCGTCGTAGGTCATCGCGGGGATGTCGCTCATGTGGATCCCCGCGAGCACGACCGTGCCGCCCCGCACCGTCGACGCGAGCGCGAGCGGCACGAGCTCCCCGGCGGGGGCGAAGACGATCGCGGAATCGTGTCTCCACGGGCGGCACGTCGTACTCGTCGCCCACGAAGTCGACCCCGAGCTCGCGCGCAAGTCGGCGGTTCGACTCGCCCCGCGTGATCGCCGACACCGACGCGCCCTGAGCCATCGCGAGCCGGGCGGTGAGATGCGCACTCGACCCGAACCCGTAGAGGCCCAGTCGGCCTCCGGGCGGCAGGTTCGCGCGGCTGAGGGCCCGATAGCCGATGATGCCCGCGCAGAGCAGCGGCGCGACGGCGACGGGATCGATCCCGGCGGGGAACTCGTACGCGAACGCCTCGGCGACGACCGCGGCATCCGCGTACCCGCCGTCCGCGTCCCACCCGGTGAAGCGCGCGAAGGGGCACAGGTTCTCGCGGCCCGACCGGCACCACCGGCATGCGCCGCAGGTCCAGCGGAGCCAGGCGATGCCGACGACGTCGCCGATGCCCGTGCGGGTGACGCCGGATCCCGTGGCGATCACGCGCCCGACGACCTGGTGGCCGGGCACCACGGGTGACTTGTGCCGGGCGAGCTCCCCGTCGATGACGTGCAGATCGGTCCTGCAGACCCCGCAGGCGAGCACCTCGACGAGCAGCTCACCGTCGCCCGGCTCGGGCGTCTCGATGCTCGTCTGCTCCAGACGGCCGTCGCCGAGCGTGGTCCACGCCGACATGAGGGCCATGATCAGCACTCCTCCCACGCGCACACGCACCGCGTCCCCCACGCAAGCACGCTGCATCGGATGCCGCAATGCCTCGGGACCCGACGATGACTCCGATCCGACGATGGCTCCGAACCGACGACCATGGCCGCAGGCCTGTCCCACCCTCCGCTGCGGCATCCCCTTCCGCTGCGGCATCCGGCGCGGGAGCATTGGATCGTGGCCACCGAATGGGCGCCCGTGGCGTCGGAGGTCGAGGTGCCGCACGCGGGCATCCGCCTCGGTGCGACGCTGCACGTGCCCGAGCGGCCGACTGGGTTCGTGGTGTTCGCGCACGGCAGCGGCAGCAGCCGGCACAGCCCTCGCAACCGGTTCGTCGCCGGTGTGCTGGAGCGCGCCGGGCTCGGCACTCTGCTGCTCGACCTGCTCCTGCCGCCCGAGGAGGCCGACCGTGCGAACGTCTTCGACATCCCGCTCCTCGGTCGGCGGCTGGTCTCCGCGGCGAGCTGGCTCCGTCTCCGTCCCGAGGCCGCCGGGCGCCCGATCGGGTACTTCGGCGCGAGCACGGGGGCGGGCGCTGCGCTGTGGGCCGCCGCGGAACCCGACGCGGGAATCGCCGCGATCGTCTCTCGCGGGGGACGCCCCGACCTTGCCGGAGCGCGGCTCGAGTCGGTCACCGCGCCCACGCTCCTCATCGTCGGCGGCGCCGATCGGCAGGTTCTCGAGCTCAACCGCATCGCCCTCGCACAGTTGCGCTGCCCTGCCGAGCTCACCATCGTGCCCGGGGCCACCCACCTCTTCGAGGAGGCTGGTGCGCTCGAGCAGGTGGCGGCCCTCGCGCGCGACTGGTTCCTGCGTCACTTCGTCGAGTCCTGACGTGACATCCGCTCGATCCGTCCGCAGTGTGCGAAGGGCTGGCATTCGAGGCCCGACGGGTCCACGATGGACGGACAGATCGGCAGCGGCGCGGGAGGTTCCATGAACTCGGCAGCGACACCGAACGACCGGACCGTCGCCCTCGTGGGCGCGGCAGGTTCCGGCAAGACGACCCTGGCAGAAGCGCTCCTGCTTCGGGCCGGTGCCATCCCGAGAGCCGGCAGCGTCGACCAGGGAACCACGGTCTGCGACCACGAGCCTGAGGAGATCGCGAGAGGCACGACCCTCGGGCTCTCGCTCGCCTACTTCAACTGGACCGAGTCCGGCGGCGCTGAGCACAGCATCACCCTGGTGGACACGCCGGGACATCCCGATTTCGTCGGCGGTGTCGACACCGCGCTCTCGGTGGCGGATGTCGCGGTGATCGTCGTGAGCGCGGTCGACGGCGTCACGGCGGGCACGCGGTTCATGTGGGCGGCCGCGGAGGCGGCGGGCGTGCCCCGCATCGTCGTCGTCACGCAGGAGGACAAGGCCCGAGCCGACTTCCGGCGCGTCCTGGGCGAGCTGCATTCGGCCTTCGGTGAACACCTGTGGGCGCTCGAGCTGCCGCTCGGCGAGGAGCAGGCGTTCAGGGCGATCGCCGACGTGCTCAGCGAGCGGGCGCTCATCTACGACGAGACGGGTCGTCATCACGACGGTCCGCTGCCTCCCGAGGCCGCTGCAGAGGAGCACCAGATGCACCTCGACGTGACCGAGGAGATCGTGTCGCACGACGACGAGCAGCTCGAGGCGTACCTCGACGGGAAGGAGCCGTCGGCAGCAGAGCTCGAGCGCACGCTCGCGGTCGAGGTCGCGACTGGTGAGGCAGTGCCCGTGGTCGTCTGCTCGGGGGTGACCGGCGCCGGGATCGATCGCGTCGCCGACCTGTTGTGCCGCCTGTCGCCGTCGGCGCTCGATCACGACGGGCGGATCGTGATCGGCGGTTCGGCGGGTGCTTCCAGCAGGGGCGCGGGCGAGTCCGCCGGTGGCCAGGGAGACGACGAGACCGGAACCGAGCATCGAGTGGCCCCGAACCCGGCCGGCGAGACGCTCCTGTACGTGTTCCGAACCGTGGCTGACCCGTTCGTCGGGCAGGTGTCGATGTTCAAGGTCCTCTCGGGCGTCGTTCACGCAGGTGACAAACTCCGCAATGCCACCACCGGCTCCGACGAGCGCATCCACGGACTCTTCCGGCTCCGCGGGGCCGAGCATCTGCCGGTCGACGCCCTGCACGCGGGTGAAGTGGGCGCGGTCGCCAAGCTGACGGGGTCGCCGTCGGGATCCCTCCTCTGGTCGCGCACCAACGGCGGTGCACGCCCGGTGCCGCTGCCGAAGCGGGCACCGGTGTTCGCCGTGAGCCTCGAACCGGTCACCCAATCCGACGACGAGAAGCTGTTCTCGTCCCTGGGCCGGCTCCTCGCGGAGGACCCGACGCTCGTCATCGACCGCGTGGGCAGTCAGACGATCCTTCGCGGACTCGGCGACACGCATGTCGCCGTCGCCGTCGAGCGCCTCGCACGCGTGTTCGGCGTCCACGTGACAACGGCACCGGCGCCCGTGGCCTACCGCGAGACGATCGCGGGGAACGCACAGGTCGAGGGCAAGCTGAAGAAGCAGTCGGGCGGCCACGGCCAGTTCGCGGTCGTGCAGCTGCGGGTCTCGCCGCTTCCGTCGGGCGAAGGCTTCGAATTCGTCGACTCCGTGGTCGGCGGCTCGGTGCCCCGGGCGTACATCCCTGCAGTCGAGAAGGGAGCGCGCGATGCGCTCGCCTCGGGCGGCCCCCAGGGGCATCCGGTGGTCGACGTGCGAGTGGAACTGTACGACGGCAAGGCGCACTCGGTGGACTCCTCGGAGATGGCCTTCCGCACGGCCGCGGCGATCGGCGTCAAGGCAGCGCTCGCCGAGGCAGGGACGGTGGTGCTCGAGCCTGTGTCGATCGTGACGGTCGCGGTGCCGTCCGAGCTGCAGGGCACGGTGCTGACCGACCTGTCGGGTCGCCGTGGCCACGTGATGGCGACGGAGTCGACCGACGACGGCCGTGCCCGCGTGGTGGCGACCGTACCCGAGGCGGAGCTCGGGCGTTACGTGCTGGACCTCCGGTCGATGACCGGCGGGCAGGCGGAGCTCACGATCACGCCCGACCGTTATGCGAAGGCGCCGAGCACCGTCAAGGTGTGACCGCCGGGCTCGCCGTCGCAGGTATGTGCCGGGCTGCGTGCTGCGCACCTGACGCGGACGGTGGACGCGGTGTCCCGGGTACGCGCGGGCGGCTCCGGCGGCGGAGGGATCCGCCCGCGCCTGGGTTATCCGCGGGCCGCTTCGTCCGCAGTGCACGGTTGCGCCGGCGCGTGTGGTCACGCGCGTGCGCGTGGCGGCCGCGACGGTGGGGAGTTGGTATCGGGCTTTGCCGCCGAGTCGGGGTGTTCGGTGGGGGTCGATGTGGGGTGGGGGGATGAACCAGATCTGGGTGGGGGTGGTGTGGATGTCCCAGCCGTCGCGGTGGATGGTGTGGTGGCAGAAGCTGCAGAGCAGGACCCCGTTCGTGAGGTCGGTGGGTCCGGTGTCGCGGTCCCACCAGTTGATGTGGTGGGCTTCGACGTAGGCGATGTTCTGTCCGCAGGATGCGCAGCCGCCGTCGCGTTCGCCGAGGGCGAGGCGTTGTGGTTTGGTGAACAGGCGGGCGGCGCGGCCGAGGTCCAGGGGCAGGCTGGGCCCGCCGAGCACAGCGGGGATGAGTTCGGCGTCGGCGGCCAGGCGGCGGGCGGTGGAGGCGGAGATGGGCTGGTCGAGGCCGTCGATGCGGGCGTGGCCGACGCCGCTCGAGGAGGGTGTCCAGGTTGACCCGGACCACGACGGTGGTCTTCACGAGCGGGGTGAGCGTGGCGGTGCAGCCCAGGGTGTGCCGGGCGAGCGCGGCGAGCGCGTCGGCTTGGAGTTGCGGGATGGTCCGGTGGTCGTCGAGGACGGGGCGCGGGTCGCGGGGGGTGGGTTCGCGGCGGCGCAGCACGTCGCCGACCAGGGCGTGGATCGCGGCCTTGACCGGTGCGGCGCTCTCGGGGTCGAGGCGGGCGTGCAGGTGCACCATGCCGGTGGGGTCTTCGCGGATCGTGAGCGAGCGCGCCTGGCGGAGCTGTTCCTCGCGGGGTTCCACACCATCGGCGTCCAGGCGCGCCTCGGCCTCGCGGACTCCGCGGATCAGCAGCTCCAGGGTGGCGTTCCGGGCCAGGCCGACGAGAGCCGCTTCGACCACGTCGGCCAGCGCCGGGTCGGCGCGGGCCGACACCCGCTCCAGCATCGAGGTGATCGCCGACGCCGCGTCCACCCCGATCGCGGCGTCCGCAAGGGCCGCGGCGACATGCGGATGCCTGGCCGGCCGCGACTCGCCGGCGAACGTGCGCCGTGTCGCGGTCGCCGCACCGACCGCGACGAGCCTGGCCGCGTCGGTGCGGGACGCGCCGGTGGACGCCGCGATCAGCCGCACCGGGTTGTGGAACCCGTGCGCCCTGGCCAGCCCGGTGTCCCCGAGTTCGCGGGCCGAGCGGTTCGCGACCTCGGCCGCGACCCGGGCCAGCAGCGCGTCCGCGTCGCGGCGCACCCGGGCCAGCAGGTCGGTCACCCGCACCAGCCCGGCATCGCTCATCTGCTCCAGTTCCACCTGCGCCGTGCCCTCGAACCCGCCGAACGCCGGCATCGCCCCCGCCCACACCCCACCCAAGCCGGCAACATCCCCCGCCAACGTCTGCAACGGCAACGGCAACGGCAGCCCGGACGGCAACGGCAACGGCGGCTCGTCGTGCGACGGCTGCGCCTGCCCGGGCGGTGAGGGCTGTTCCATGCTTCGATCCTGCACCCACCCACCGACATTCGAAGCGTCCGAGAAAACCGCCCTGACCGGCCATTACACCTGTGCGAAACTCCGCTGAAACACACCCTGTGGAGGACAAGTCGAGGCACCGGTCGAGCAGGCGAGTGCGAGCACCGGTCAGGCAGACGAACCGACACCGGTCAGGCAGACGAACCGACGCCAGTCGAGCAGACGAACCGACGCCAGTCGAGCAGACGAACCGACGCCAGTCGAGCAGACGAACCGACACCAGCCGAGCAGTCGTGGCGAAGCGCCAATCAAGCAGGCACGGCGAGGTACCAGTCCACTGCCGCCACGTCTATCGTTCTCTATCGCCGTATAACAGAATCTCTGATACGGGCTGATAATGCCTGATACGGGCTGATACCGTCTGATCATGGTCGAAGGCCACGGAAGCAACCCGTTCCGCCCCGGCGCCGGGCGCGTACCCCCCGAACTCGCCGGGCGCGACGCGATCATCTCGTATGTCGACGGGGTGATGGCCCAGATCATCGACACGGGTGAAGGCGACCGCCCGTTGATGATCTCTGGGCTGCGCGGTGTGGGCAAGACCGTGCTCCTGAACGAGTTCGTGCGGAGCGCACAGGACTCGCACCGATGGATCGCCGTGAAGGCTGAAGCGACCGCCGACGGGAGCCTGCGCAAGTCGATCGCCCAAGTGCTGTTCCTGGAGCTGCGAAAGCTCACGACTCCCGGCGAGCAGGTGCGAGAGCGGGTCCGCACGCTGCTCAGCGTGTTCAGGTCGTTCCAGCTCAAGGTCGATCCCTCGGGCATCTACATGTTCGGATTCGACGTCGACCCCGCTCCGGGGCGTGCAGACACCGGCGACTTCGAGCGCGACATCCTGGACCTGCTGGAGGAGGTCGGCGCGACGGCTCGCGATCTCGGCATGGGAGCGCTCATCGCCGTCGACGAGCTTCAGGATGCGCCGAAGCCCGACCTGAACGGACTCAACGTGGCGCTCCACATCCTGGGGCAGAGCGCTCGGCCCGTGCCCTTGCTGCTCATCGGCACCGGTCTCCCGTCGCTCCCCTCAGTGCTCTCGGATGCCACCAGCTACGCCGAACGGCTCTACGACTACCGCACCCTCGGACTCCTGAACGAGGCCGAGACGACGATCGCGCTGACGCGACCGACGGAGGCGCGTGGCGTCCGGTGGGAGCAGTCCGCGCTCGAAGTGGCGAAGGAGTCGATCCGCGGCTACCCGTACTTCGCGCAGGCGTGCGGCAAGCATGTCTGGGATGCGACGGTCTCGGATGTGATCACCGAGACCGATGCTCGCATCGGCGTCGGCCTGGCGCGCGACGAAGTGGATCGCGGCCTCTACCAGTCCCGATGGGATCGGGCGTCGCCATCCCAGCGCGAGATGATGAAGGCGATGGCGCTGGACGGTGACTGGTCCTCGGCCATCCAGGACCTCGTCGTACGGACTGGGAAGTCGCGGGCCAGCGACCTCTCGGTCGCGCGGGATGAACTCATCAAGAACGGCAACATCTACGCGCCCGACCGAGGTTACGTCGCGTTCACCGTCCCGGGGATGTCGGACTTCATCACGCGCAAGTACCCGGACTGACCCGCCGATACCCGCCCGGCCGCGAGGCACCGGGTCACGTCCGACCTTCAATAGCCGCCGGCCACGAGGTGCTGCGCCGCCGACGCGAGCGCGTCCGCGACCTCGTCGGTGCCGTCGCGCAACACGCCGACGGTGACCCGCACGAAATCGCCGCCGGACCGAGGGCGCGTGCCGTTCGCGGCATCCCCCGCGTCGGATGCGGCGAGGAAGGGCGAGCCCGGCGCCACCCGGATGCCGGACGCGGCGAGTTGCACGAGCGCCGAGCGCTCGCTCAGCACCGGTACCCACAGGTTGATGCCATCGGCCGGCGCGACCGCGACACCGCGCGTTCGCAGGGCATCGCCGAGCGCGCGTTGTCGCGTGTAGTACCGCCGCCGAGCCTCGGCAACGGCGTCGATCGAGGCGCCCTCGGTGAGCAGGTCGAGGAGGATCGTCTGCACCATCCGCGACGTCCATCCCGGGCCGAGCATGCGTCGCGCGACGACGCGGTCGATGAGGCCTCGCGGGCCGCCGAGCGCGGCGACGCGCAGGTCCGGGCCGTGCGACTTCGAGAAGCTGCGCACATGCACGACGCGGCCGGGCAGCCAGGTGCCGAGCGTCACGTCGCCCTCCGTGGAGATCAGCCCCGAGTGGTCGTCCTCGATCACGACGAGGTCGTCGACCCCGGTCGCCGAACGGATGACACGAGCGAGCTCCTCGGCGCGCTCGGTCGTCATCGACGCGCCGGTCGGGTTCTGCGCGCGCGGCTGCAGCAGCACGGCGACCGGATGACGATGCAGGGCGCGGGCGAGTGCGTCGGGATGCATGCCCTGCTCATCGAGCCGCACGGGCACCGCATGCGCGCCGAGCACGTCGAGCAGGTCGAGGAACGGCGGGAAGCCCGGGCTCTCGACCACCACCCGGTCGCCGAACCGCACCAACTGCCCGAGCGTGCGCGAGATCGCGTCGAGCGCGCCGTCGACGACCATGATCGCCTCAGCACGCGAGGGCCACGAATCGGCGAGTACCGCCGCGAGCGCCGGGATCACGGGCTCATCCTGGTAACTCCCGGTCTCCGCCCGCACTGAGACGCGTGAGAGTGCCGGCCCGAGCGCGGGCAGCAGCAGCGGGTCGGGCGTGCCGCGCGAGAGGTCGAGGCGCACCGGGTCGTTCGGCGCTGCCATGCCGCGCATCCGGGGGGCGAGCCGAGCGGATGCCGCGCCGCTCACGAAGCTGCCCGCCCTGCCGCGCGACTCGATGAGCCCGGCGCGCGACAGCGCCTGCCACGCCTGGCTCACGGTCGCGGGGCTCACACCGAGGCCGCGGGCGAGCTCCCGGACGGTGGGGAGGCGCTCGCCGACCGCGAGCTCGCCCGAGTTGACGAGCCGGGCGATCACGCCGGCGATGCCCCGGGGGCTGGTGTCCGGGAACTCCGCGAGCGCGACGAGCGCAGGGGCATCCGGATGAACTGCATTCACAGGAATACTCGACACGACCATTGCCTCCTCACGGAGCAAGGGACAGGATGAATTCACGACCGCGACACAGTGTGAAACACAAGAGAAATGTTCACGCCGAACAATAACAGAACGGGTCGCGGGCCCGTTCGGCAGTCCCAGATCCACCACCCCGGCGTGGCAGCATCGCCCGGTGAGCAGCCTGACCAGCTCAGGCCGCACACACCGAGCGAGCGGCAACGGCGCCGACCGACTCAGGAGGCAACATGACGATCGTCCGAGCGGCCATCACGCAGACGACCTGGACCGGCGACAAGGAGTCGATGATCCAGAAGCACGAGCAGTTCGCCCGCGAGGCCAAGGAGCAGGGCGCCGAGGTGATCTGCTTCCAGGAGCTCTTCTACGGTCCCTACTTCGGCATCACGGAGGACGTGAAGTACTACGACTACGCCGAGCCGGCCGACGGCCCGATCGTGCGGCGCTTCGCGGCCCTCGCCGAGGAGCTCGGCATGGTGATGATCCTGCCGATCTACGAGGAGGAGCAACCCGGCGTCTACTACAACACCGCGGTCGTGGTCGATGCCGACGGCACGATCCTCGGCAAGTACCGCAAGCACCACATCCCGAACCTCGAGAAGTTCTGGGAGAAGTTCTACTTCCGCCCCGGCAACCTCGGTTACCCCGTCTTCAACACCGCTGTCGGGCCGGTCGGCGTCTACATCTGCTACGACCGGCACTTCCCCGAGGGATGGCGCGAGCTCGGCCTGAACGGCGCACAGATCGTCTTCAACCCCAACGCCACGAAACCCGGCCTCTCGAACCGTCTCTGGGAGATCGAGCAGCCCTCCGCGGCCGCGGCGAACGGATACTTCGTCGCCGCGCCCAACCGCGTCGGCCGCGAGGACAACGAGTACGGCGAGCTCGCCGTGGACTTCTACGGCAAGAGCCAGTTCGTCGACCCGCAGGGCAACATCGTCGGCGGGTACGGCTCCGAGGACCGCGAGGAGGTCGTGGTACGCGACCTCGACCTGGACATGATCCGGAATGTCCGCAACGCGTGGCAGTTCTACCGCGATCGCCGCCCCGAGTCCTACACGTCCATCCCCAAGCCGTAGGAGTCCTCATGGCCACCACCCTCATCACCGGCGGCACCGTCGTGAGCGCCACCGGGCGGGCCTCCGCCGACGTCCTCGTCGACGGCGCGACCATCCGCGCCGTGCTCGAGCCCGGCAGCACCCTGCTGGGCACGGATGTCGCGGCATCCGTCGACCGCGTCATCGACGCCTCGGGCAAGTACGTGATCCCCGGGGGCATCGATGCGCACACCCACATGCAGCTGCCGTTCGGCGGGACCGAGGCATCCGACACCTTCGAGACCGGAACGCGCGCGGCCGCCTGGGGCGGCACCACCTCGATCATCGACTTCGCGGTGCAGACCTACGGGCAGCGCATCGAGGACGGACTGGCAGCCTGGCACGAGAAGGCCGCGGGAAACTGCGCGATCGACTACGGCTTCCACCAGATCGTCGGTGATGTCAACGAGGCGTCCCTCGAGGCGATGCGGCGCCTCCCAGACGAGGGCGTGTCGAGCTTCAAGCTCTTCATGGCGTATCCGGGCGTCTTCTACTCGGATGACGCGCAGGTCCTGAAGGCCATGCAGGTCTCGCGCGACACGGGGATGCTGACGATGATGCACGCCGAGAACGGCCCGGCCATCGACGTGCTCGCCCAGCAGCTCGTCGACCGGGGCGACACCGACCCCTACTACCACGGCATCGCGCGCGCCTGGGAGATGGAGGAGGAGGCCACGCACCGCGCGATCATGCTGGCGAAGCTCACCGGCGCGCCGCTCTATGTGGTGCACGTGTCGGCGAAGCAGGCGGTCGAGCAGCTCGCCTGGGCCCGCGACAAGGGATGGAACGTCTACGGCGAGACCTGCCCGCAGTACCTGTACCTGTCGCTGGAAGAACAGCTCGGTGCGTCGACCGACCAGTGGGGCGCCTTCGAGGGCGCCAAGTGGGTCTGTTCCACGCCACTCCGGAGCCGCGCCGACGGGCACCAGGACTCGATGTGGCAGGCGCTGCGCACCAACGACCTGCAGATCGTCTCGACCGACCACTGCCCGTTCTGCATGAAGGACCAGAAGGAACTGGGGCTCGGCGACTTCCGCAAGATCCCGAACGGCATCGGCGGCATCGAGCACCGCATGGACCTCCTGTACCAGGGCGTCGTCACCGGTGAGATCACGCTCGAACGTTGGGTGGAGATCACCAGCACCACGCCGGCGCGGATGTTCGGCCTGTACGGCACGAAGGGCGTGATCCAGCCCGGTGCCGACGCCGACATCGTCGTCTACGACCCGAACGGGCACACGTCGATCGGGCTCGCGGAGGATGCATCCGGTGCCCCTACTGGGCGGACGCATCACATGAACATGGACTACTCGGCGTACGAGGGCTTCGAGATCGACGGGCACGTCGACACGGTGCTCTCCCGCGGCAAGGTCATCGTCGACGACGGCGAGTACCTCGGCGCCAAGGGCGACGGCCGGTTCCTCAAGCGCGGGCTCAGCACGTACCTCATCTAGGAAAGGAGCACCGATGGAATTCGGAGCGGTCCTGCAGGCCAACCCCCCGGCCTCGCGCACCATCCAGCTCGCGAAGCTCGCCGAGGTGCATGGATTCAGCCACGTGTGGACGTTCGACTCGCACATCCTGTGGCAGGAGCCCTACGTCATCTACAGCCAGATCCTGTCGCAGACTGAGCGCATCAAGGTCGGCCCGTTCGTCACGAACCCGGCCACGCGCGACTGGACGGTCACGGCCTCCGTGTTCGCGACCCTCAACGAGATGTACGGCAACCGCACGGTGTGCGGCATCGGCCGCGGCGACTCGGCCGTGCGCGTGACGAACGGCAAGCCGACCACGCTCGCCGAGCTGCGCGAGTCGGTCCACGTCATCCGCGAGCTCGGCAACTCGCGGCCCGTGGAGTACCACGGCTCGACCATCCAGTTCCCATGGAGCCGAGGCTCGGAGCTCGAGGTGTGGGTCGCCGCCTACGGCCCCATGGCGCTGAAGCTCGCGGGCGAGGTGGGCGACGGATTCATCCTGCAGCTCGCCGACATCGACATCGCCGCCTGGATGATCACGACGGTGCGGGATGCCGCGGAGGCCGCGGGCCGCGATCCGATGGCGGTGAAGTTCTGCGTCGCCGCGCCGTTCTACATCGGCGACGACTGGGCGCACATGCGCGACCAGTCCCGCTGGTTCGGCGGCATGGTCGGCAACCACGTGGCCGACATCGTCGCGAAGTACGGCATGCACGGCACCGTGCCCGACGCGCTGACCGACTACATCAAGGGACGCGAGGGCTACGACTACAACGAGCACGGGCGGGCGGGCAATGTGCACACCCAGTTCGTGCCCGACGAGATCGTCGACCGGTTCTGCCTGCTCGGCACGGCCGACGACCACATCGCGAAGCTGAAGCAGCTCGCCGAGCTGGGGGTCGACCAGTTCGCCGGGTACCTCCAGCACGACAACAAGGAGGAGACGCTGCGGGTCTACGGCGAGACGGTGATCCCGGCGCTCTCCGAGCACGTCACGGCGAAGGCATGACGAGAACTCAGACCGCGGGTCGAGGAACCGGCGAAGCCGGTGTCTCGAGACCCGACGCCACGCCACCCGGACGACGGGTCTCGAGACGCCCTTCGGGCTCCTCGACCGGCAGAGCGCGGCGCTGGCAGGCGGTGCTCTGGGGCGTGCTCGGCCTGGTGGCGCTCGCCGCCGTCTGGGAGCTGTACAAGCTCGTCGGCCCTGCCGACGGCTGGCTGATCGGCGCCCGGGAGGGCGCCACCGGCAGCGGCATCCGCCTACTGCCTCGCACGAGCGACCAGGCGATGCCCCACACGTGGGAGATGCTCGCACGTGCGGTCGAGCCGGTGACCCGTGCCTCGGGCGCGCTGCCGCTCGGGGTCGTGGTGCTGCGCGCAGCGCTCGTGAGCCTCGGCGTCGCGGCCCTCGGCTGGCTCGTCGGCGTGGTGGTCGGATTCGCGCTCGCCCTGCTCATGCTCGGGTTCCGGATCGCCGAGCGGGCGGTGCTGCCGTTCGTCATCCTCAGCCAGACCGTGCCGCTCATCGCGCTGGCGCCGCTCATCCGCAACTGGGGCTCGCGACTGGAGTTCGGCACATTCTCCTGGGAGAGCTGGATGTCGGTCGTGATCATCGCGAGCTACCTCGCGTTCTTCCCCGTCGCCGTCGGCGCGCTGCGGGGCCTGCAGAGCCCGGAGGCCGCAGACCTCGATCTCATGCGCAGCTACGCGGCGGGCTGGTGGACCACCCTCGTCCGGCTCCGGCTGCCCGCGAGCGTGCCGTTCCTCATTCCGGCCCTGCGCCTCGCTGCCGCGAACGCCGTGGTCGGCACGGTCGTGGCCGAGATCTCGGTCGGGTTCAGCGGCGGTATCGGCCGGCTCATCCTGGAGACCGCCGTCGCCGCGTCGAGCGACCCCGCGAAGCCGTGGTCGCCGATCCTGGGTGCGGTGCTGCTCGGTCTCGTGGCCGCCGGGTTCGTCGCCCTCCTCGCCGCATTCCTCAGCCCGTTCCGCCGACAGGAGACCGTCGCATGAGCACGTCCGCGCCCCGGCCGACCGCCGCCCCCGAGCCGACCCCGGCCGCCGACGCGACCGAGGCCGTCGTCGTCCGCGGCGTGGAGCGGACCTTCCCCGGCGCGAAGGGTGCGACGGTCACCGCCCTCACCGGCATCGAGCTCACGGTCCACGCCGGGGAGTTCGTGGCACTCATCGGCCCGTCCGGGTGCGGCAAGTCCACGCTGCTCCGGCTCATCGCCGACCTCGACGAGCCGACGGCCGGCGACATCCGGGTCTTCGGGAAGACCGCGCGGCAGGCGCGCATCGACCAGGCGTACGGCATCGCGTTCCAGCAGGCGGGGCTGCTGCCGTGGCGCACGGTCGCGGCGAACATCGAGCTCCCGCTGCAGCTGCACCGCGTCGGCGCGGCCGAGCGGCGGGCTCGGGTGGCCGAGCTGCTCGACCTGGTCGGACTCACCGACTTCGCTCGCCACTACCCCGACCAGCTCTCGGGCGGCATGCAGCAGCGGGTTGCTATCGCCCGATCGCTGGCCGAGCGGCCGAGGCTGCTGCTCATGGACGAGCCGTTCGGTGCGCTCGACGAGATGACCCGCGAGCGCATGCAGACCGAGCTCCTGCGCATCCGCGCCGAGACCGGGGCCGCAGTCGTCTTCGTGACCCACTCGATCCCCGAGGCGGTGTACCTCTCCGACCGGGTGGTCGTCATGTCGCCGCGTCCCGGCCGCATCACCGACGAGATCGACGTGCGCCTCGGCGAGGCCGCCGAGCGGGGCGAGGACCTTCGCGAGGACACCGCGTTCTTCGCCGGCGTCACGGCCGTGCGCGAGGCGCTGCACGGCCCGCAGGCGTCGGCGGCCGGCTCGGCGAGGGGGGTGGACGTGCGATGAGGGACACAGCACCGTCCCTTCGGGTCGAGGAGCCGTCGCAGGCGGTGCCTCGAGATCCCGAGATCGCCGTCACGGGTCTCGAGACGCGTGCTGCGCGAGCACCTCGACCGGCGGGAATCGCGCGCCGGTTCGTGCAGTTGGTCGTACCGCCCATCGCGCTCTTCATCCTGCTGGTGCTGCTCGTCGAGCTGGTGGTCGTCGCCGCGGGCATTGCTCCGTTCGTGCTCGCCAGCCCGTCGGCGATCTGGGCCCAGCTCGTGCAGTACGCGCCGCAGGTGCTGCAGGCCACGCTCGTCACGGGCGCCAACGCGCTCATCGGGCTCGTGATCGGCGCGGTCGCCGGCGTGCTGCTCGCGATCGTCGCGTCGTTCATCCGCGCGATCGACGGCATGCTCGTGCCGATCGTCGCCGCCGTGTCGGTCGTGCCGATCGTGGCGCTCGCTCCCGTGCTCTACACGATGTTCGGCTCCACGTCCGAGGTGGCGCGCATCATCATCGCCTCCATCGCTGCGTTCGTCCCGGTCTTCCTCAACACGCTCCGCGGCCTCCGCCAGGTGCGGCCCGTGCACCGCGATCTCATGCGCTCCTACGCGGCCACCCCGCAGCAGGAGACGC
The DNA here is from genome assembly GCA_963764435.1 of uncultured Actinomycetota bacterium. Lineage (GTDB taxonomy): Bacteria > Actinomycetota > Actinomycetes > Actinomycetales > Microbacteriaceae > Agromyces. The sequence continues at coordinate 125,234 of CAVXSL010000005.1, forward strand.
GCGCAGTCACCATCCCGTCCGCACTCCCGTACTTCTTCACCGGCCTGCGCATCGCCTCGTCGCTCGCCGTGATCTCGGCGCTCGTCGCCGAGTACTTCGGCGGGCCGCGGCAGGGCCTCGGCTCGGCGATCACGACCGCCGCGGCATCCAGCGCCTACGCCCGCGCATGGGCGTTCGTGATCGGCGCGATCCTGCTCGGCCTCGTGTTCTTCGCCCTCACCACCCTGTTCGAGAGGATCGCGTCCCGCCACCGATGACCTGACCCCTTCCGGACGACGACGCCCGGCCGATGCCACCGGCACCCCTGCCGGTCGGATCCGCACCACCCAGCACCATCACCAAGAGAGGAACGCAGATGATGCGCAACAGGATCTTCGCGGGCGCGGCTGCAGCCGCCGCGACCGCGCTCGTGCTCGCCGGCTGCGCCGGCGGGGGCACCGACAACGGCGCCACGGACGGCGGCGACGGCGAGCTCACGCCGGTGACCCTCCAGCTCCAGTGGCTCACCCAGGCACAGTTCGGCGGGTACTACCTCGCGGAGGCGAACGGCTACTGGGAGGACCTCGGCCTCGATGTCGAGATCATCCCGGGCGCGGTCGACATCGTGCCGCAGGACGTGCTCGCCGCCGGCGACGTCGACTTCGCGATCGCGTGGGTGCCGAAGGCGCTCGCCTCGATCGAGGCCGGCGCGAACATCACGAACATCGCGCAGATCTTCGAGCGCAGCGCGACCCTTCAGGTCGCCTGGGCCGATAGCGGGATCGAGACGCCCGCCGACCTCTCGGGCAAGCAGGTCGGCAGCTGGGGCTTCGGCAACGAGTGGGAGCTCTTCGCCGGGCTCACCGAGGCCAACGCCTCGGGCTACTCGATCGTGCAGCAGAACTTCGACATGAACGCGCTCCTCAACCGCGAGATCGATGCCGCCCAGGCGATGACCTACAACGAGTACGCGCAACTGCTCGAGGCGGTGAACCCCGAGACCGGCGAGCTCTACCAGCCCGAGGACTTCTCGGTCATCGACTGGAACGAGGTCGGCACGGCGATGCTGCAGGACGCCATCTGGGCCAACACCGAGCGACTGGAGTCCGATGAGGAGTACCAGGACACCGCGGTGAAGCTCATCCAGGGCGCCATCCTCGGCTGGATCGACCAGCGCGACGATCCACAGGCCGCCGCCGACGCGGTGACCGAGGCCGGATCAACCCTCGGCACGAGCCACCAGCTGTGGATGGCCAACGAGATCAACAAGCTCATCTGGCCCTCCACCGATGGCATCGGCCACATCAACGAGGCCCAGTGGGATGCCACGGTCGAGATGGCGCTCGCCACCAAGAACCAGGACGGCGCCCAGGTCATCACCACCGATCCGCCCGACACGGCGTACACCAACGAGTACGTCGACCAGGCGCACGAGAACCTCGAGGCCGACGGGGTCGACCTCATCGGCGCGGACTACGAGCCGATCGAGGTCACACTCCAGGAGGGCGGCAACTGATCCACCTCTCGTGGGTTGAGGAGCCGCGAAGCGGCGTCTCGAAACCTGGTCGCTCACCGGATCGTGTTTCGAGACGCGGCCCGAGGGCCGCTCCTCAACCCGCAGCGCATCACCACCGAACGAAAGGCACCGAAGCCATGACCGAGAACGTCACCGAGGGTCTCACCGAGAACCTCACCGAGAACCTCACCCAGAACCTCGCCGACGACCTCGACGAGCTCGCTCGCATGCTCGACCGCGAACACGTGTTCCACTCGTGGTCGGCGCAGTCTCAGCCGTCCACGCTGGTCGTCGCCAGCGGTCGCGGATGCCGCGTCTGGGACCACGCCGGGCGCGAGTACCTCGACTTCTCGAGCCAGCTCGTGAACGTCAACATCGGCCACCAGCATCCGGCCGTCGTCCAGGCGATCCGCGAACAGGCGGAGCTGCTCACCACCATCGCGCCCTCGACCGTGAGCCTCGCGCGCGGCGAGGCCGCCAAGCGCATCATCGGCCACGCGCCGCCCGGTTTCCACAAGGTGTTCTTCACCAACGGCGGGGCGGACGCGATCGAGAACGCGATCCGGATGGCGCGACTGCACACCGGCCGCGACAAGGTCCTCTCGACCTACCGCTCGTACCACGGCAACACGGGCGCCGCGATCGTCGCCACGGGCGACTGGCGGCGGGTGCCCAACGAGTTCGCCCGTGCGCACGTTCACTTCTTCGGGCCGTACCTCTACCGCTCGGAGTTCTGGGCATCCACGCCGGAGGAGGAGTCGGAGCGCGCCCTGCAGCACCTTCGCCGGGTCATCGAGTCCGAGGGACCGACCTCGATCGCGGCGATCCTGCTCGAGACCGTCCCTGGCACCGCAGGGGTTCTGGTACCGCCCCCCGGCTACCTCGCGGGCGTGCGCGAGCTCGCCGACCGGTACGGGATCCTGCTCATCCTCGACGAGGTCATGGCGGGCTTCGGCCGCACCGGCCGGTGGTTCGCGTTCGACGGCTACGACGTGCGACCCGACCTCATCACATTCGCCAAGGGCGTGAACTCGGGCTACGTGCCGGCCGGTGGGGTGATCATCTCCGACCCGATCGCGGCGACGTTCGACGATCGGGTGTTCCCGGGCGGGCTGACGTATTCGGGACATCCGCTCGCGATGGCCTCGATCGTCGCGACCCTCGACGCCATGGAGTCCGAGGGCATCGTCGACAACGCCCGCGCGATCGGCGAGATCGAGATCGGGCCGGCGCTCGCCGACCTGGCCGACAAGCACGAGGTGATCGGCGAGGTGCGGGGCGAGGGCGTGTTCTGGGCCATGGAGCTCGTTGCCGACCGCGACACTCGCGAGCCGCTGTCACCGGCCGCGATGGGCCGGATCAAGTCCGCGCTCGTCGGGCGCGGGCTCCTGCCGTTCGTGCAGGACAACCGCATCCACGTGGTGCCGCCGTGCGTGGTCACCGCGGAGGAGGTCGCCGAAGCGGTGGCGATCTACGATGGAGTATTGGGCACCGCGCTCGAAGGAGAGGGCTGATCATGAGCCAGACACTGACCGCATCCCAGGCGCAGACGGCAACGACGACCGTCGAGCACTGGATCGACGGGGCATCCGTCGCCGGAACCTCCGAACGCACCGGACCCGTGTACAACCCGGCACGCGGCGTCGAGCAGAGGCGGGTTCACTTCGCGTCGACCGAGGACGTCGACACCGCCGTGCAGGCGGCAGCGCGGGCGTTCCCAGCATGGCGTGACACGTCGATCGCGAAACGGCAGCAGGTCATGTTCAGGTTCCGCGAACTGCTGAATTCGCGCACCGACGAACTCGCCGCCATCCTCACGAGCGAGCACGGCAAGGTGCTCGGGGATGCCGCGGGCGAGATCGCTCGCGGACTGGAGGTCGTCGAACTGGCATGCGCCATGCCGGGCTACACCAAGGGCGAGTACTCCGAGAACGTCTCGACGGGGATCGACGTGTACACGACGCGTCAGCCCGTGGGCGTCGTCGGCATCATCAGCCCGTTCAACTTCCCGGCGATGGTGCCGCTGTGGTTCTTCCCGCTGGCGATCGCCACGGGCAACACCGTGGTGCTGAAGCCGTCGGAGAAGGACCCGAGTGCGTCCGTGTGGCTCGCGAAGCTCATGCAGGAGGCGGGTCTGCCCGACGGCGTGCTGAACGTGGTGCACGGCGACAAGGTCGCGGTCGACGCGCTGCTCGAGCATCCGATCGTGCGCTCGATCTCGTTCGTGGGCTCGACGCCGATCGCGCAGTACATCTACTCGACGGCGACGGCCAACGGCAAGCGCGTGCAGGCGCTCGGCGGGGCGAAGAACCACATGCTGGTGCTGCCCGACGCCGACCTCGACCTGGCCGCCGACGCCGCGGTGAACGCGGGCTTCGGATCGGCGGGGGAGCGCTGCATGGCGATCTCGGCCGTGCTCGCGGTCGACACGATCGCCGACGAGCTGGTGCAGAAGATCGCCGAGCGGATGTCGCGGCTGAAGATCGGCGACGGCACCCGCGGATGCGACATGGGCCCGCTCATCACGCGCGAACACCGCGACAAGGTCGCGGGGTACCTCGACGTCGCGGCATCCGACGGCGCCGACGTGGTGGTCGACGGACGCGATCCCGAGGTCGACGGCGAGCCCGACGGCTTCTGGCTCGGGCCCACCCTCGTCGACAAGGTGCCCACCTCATCGGCGGTGTATCGCGACGAGGTCTTCGGGCCGGTGCTGTCGGTCCTGCGCATCGACGGCTACGAAGACGGGCTCGATCTCATCAACTCCTCGCGCTGGGGCAACGGCACGGCGATCTTCACGAACGACGGCGGCGCCGCCCGGCGCTTCCAGCGTGAGGTGACCGTGGGCATGGTCGGCATCAACGTGCCGATCCCGGTGCCGGTGGCGTACCACTCGTTCGGCGGATGGAAGGACTCGTTCTTCGGCGACGCCAAGGCGTACGGCCCGCGCGGATTCGACTTCTTCACCCAGGAGAAGGCGATCACCTCGCGCTGGCTCGACCCGAGCCACGGCGGCATCAACCTCGGGTTCCCGCAGCACGACTAGCGAGTCAGCCGGCCGCCGCCTCTGGAGCATGCGGCGGCCAGGTTGACGCGCCGAGTTCTCGCGAGATGTTCCGTGCGGCTTCGCGGAGATCGTTCAGGACCGCCTCGGTCGGAGGCCATGCGCTCGATGGCATGACCACCGCGATCGCGGCGATCACCTCGCCCTCCTCGGCGCTGATCGGTGCGGCGACCGAGGACTCGCCGATGACCGCCTCCTCGTTCTCGAATCCGAGCGCGTCCCGCTTGACCTGTTCGAACTCCTCCCGCAGTCGGCCCGGTTCCGTCGTGGTCTCCGCCGTGAGGCTGGGGAGAGGACGCGAGAGCACATCCGCCGCGTGCGCCGCGTCGTAGGCGAGCAGCACCTTGCCCATCGCCGAGACGTGGCTCGGGATCGTCACGCCCGTCTCGGGCATCTGCTCGGTGCCATCGGGACGACGGTCGTGGTGGATGACGACCACTTCGCCGAACATCTCGACGCCGAGCCGGGAAGCCAGCCCGGTGCGGCGGGAGAGCTCGTGCATCCAGCGCATCGATCGGGCACGCACGTCGAGCGTATCGAGGTAGACGCTCGAGAGCTTCAGCAGTGCCGGCCCGAGCACGTACCGGTTGCCGCTGGGCTGCTGGGCGACGAATCCGTGGGCCTGCAGCGACTTCACGATGCCGTGCACGGTCGAGGGCGGCAGGTCGAGGGCCGTCGCCAGCTCGCTGATCCCCATCCGGCGCGAGCCCTGCAGCAGGCCGAGGATCTTCGCTGCGCGATCGATCGACTGGATCACAACGTTCCCCCTCTCGGCCCGTCGTCGCGCCATTGCGCATTCCCCATTCTTTCGCGTTCTTGACAGGTCGATGACGGCGGTGCATCATTCGGTATTACCGAAGCAGATTCGACAATGTCGAACCTACACGGCTCCCCAGCCCGCCGGGCCCCATGTTCAAAGGAGAACGCACATCATGGATGACTACAGGACTTGGCAGCGGCTCGCCGCCGAGTTCCTCGGCACCGCCTTCCTCGTATTCGTCGGCGTCGGCTCGGTGCCGGCGCTCGCAATCGTGAGCGGCGACGCGCCCTTCGCGCCCGCCGATCTCGGCTTCATCTCGCTGGCCTTCGGCACCATCGTCGTTGGGACGGTGTACGTGTTCGGGTACATCTCGGGCAACCACATCAACCCGGCCGTCACCCTCGCCCTCGCCGTGACAGGCAAGTTCGCCTGGCGTGAGGTGCCGGGCTACCTGTTGGCACAGCTGCTGGGCGCGACCGTCGGGGCGTTCACCATCGTCGGGGTGCTCGGTTCGCAGGCGAGCAGCCTTGGCCTCGGCGTCGCCTCGTACGGCGACATCCCGATCGTGCAGGCGTTCACGGCGGAGTTCGTCGGGACGTTCCTCCTCGTGTTCACCGTGTTCGGCGTGATCCACCGCAAGGCCGCGCCGGGCTTCGCCGGCCTCGTGATCGGCCTGGTCGTGTTCGCCGCGATCATCCCGGTGGCACCCGCGACGGGCGCCTCCATCAACCCCGCCCGCACGACCGGCCCGATGCTCGCGCAGCAGATCCTCGGCGGCACGGTGCAGTGGGAGCAGTGGCCGGTCTACGTCATCGCCGAGGTGCTCGCCGGCGTCGCCGCCGGCCTGCTGTTCGGGCTCATCTCGCGCACACAGGCGGATCGCGCCAGCACCACCGAGGCAGTCGTCGAACAGGAGGCCCAGCGATGAAGAAGCTCATCAACTCACCGTCGACGGTGCTCGCCGACGCGCTGCAAGGCGTCGCGGCAGCACACCAGGAGCTCGCGGTCGACTTCGCCAACCGCGTCGTCTCTCGCGGAACGGCAGTGAAGCAGGGCAAGGTCGCACTGATCTCCGGTGGCGGGTCGGGTCATGAACCGCTGCACAGCGGCTTCGTCGGCCTCGGGATGCTGGACGCGGCATGTGCGGGCGAGATCTTCACGTCGCCGTCGCCCGATCAGATGCTCGCTGCGACCATGACGGTGAACGCCGGAGCCGGAGTCCTCTACATCGTCAAGAACTACACCGGCGACGTGCTCAACTTCGAGATGGCCGCCGAACTCGCCGAAGCAGACGGCGTCGCGGTGAAGTCGGTGCTCGTGGCGGATGACGTCGCGGTCGAGGACTCCACGTGGACCGCCGGGCGGCGCGGCGTCGGCACGACGGTGCTGGTCGAGAAGATCGCCGGCGCCGCCGCCGAGGAGGGCCGCGATCTCGATGCCGTGCACGAACTCGCCACGCGCGTCGCCGAGAACGGCCGGTCGATGGGCGTCGCGCTCACGAGCGCCACGCTGCCCGCGGTCGGGAAGCCGAGCTTCGACCTGCCCGAGGACGAGATCGAGGTCGGCGTGGGCATCCACGGGGAGCCCGGCCGCAAGCGGGTGCCCCACCGGCCCGCGTCCGAGATCGCCGAAGAGCTGGTGTCGTCCATCCTGTCGGACCACGACTTCTCCGGAGCACCGGTGATCGCGATGCTGAGCGGACTCGGAGGCACGCCCCTCATCGAGCTCTACGCGATCTACGGCGACGTCGCCGCCCTGCTCGAGCAGCGCGGCATCACCGTGGCCCGCGCTCTCGTGGGCGACTACATCACGAGCCTCGACATGGCCGGGTGCTCGCTCACGCTCCTGCGCGCCGACGAGGAGATGCTGCGCCTCTGGGACGCGCCCGTCAGCACTGCAGGGCTCCGCTGGGGGGCCTAGGAGATGCTGACGCTCGAGGACAACCGCCTCACGGTCGACGACCTGATCGCATGGCTCGTGCGCTCGCTGTACGGCACGTTGTTCCTCGAGATGGCCAAGCGCGCCGGCGCGGCCTCGGAACTCGACACCACCGTCTTCGCCGACGCCTTCCGCGCAGGTGTCGCCGGTGTCATGGCCCGAGGCCGCGCCGAGCCGGGCGACAAGACCATGATCGACGCGCTCCGGCCGACCATGGACGCCTTGAGCACCGCGGCAGCCGGAGGTGCCCCCCTCACGGAGTCGCTGCAGGCGGCGGCCGCCGCCGCTGCCGCGGGCCGGGATGCGACCATCCCGCTGATCGCCCGCAAGGGACGGGCGAGTTATCTGGGCGATCGCAGCGCCGACCACCTCGATCCGGGCGCGACCTCGGCCGCGATCCTCGTGCAGTCGCTCGCGGACTCCCACGCGGAACGCGTCCGATGATCGGCCTCGTCATCGTGTCGCACAGTCCGCGGCTCGCCGAGGCGGCGGTGGAGCTCGGGTTGAAGATGGTGCACGGGAGTCCTCCCCCGATCCGCATCGCCGCCGGCGTCGACGGCCACTTCGGCACCGACGCGGCTGCGGTCGCGGCGGCCATCGACGAGATCGGCGAGGAACCCGGCGTCCTCGTCATCACCGATCTCGGTTCGGCGGTGCTGAGCGCGGGACTGGCCCTCGAGCTCCGGGAGTCGAGCACCGAGGTGCTGGTCAGCGCCGGCCCGTTCGTGGAGGGGATCACCGCAGGCGTGGTCCTCGCCGCCACGGGCGCGCCGTTGGAGGAGGTCGCTCGTGAGGTCGCAGGGGCGCTCGACGCGAAACGCGACCAGCTCGAGCCGCTGCCCGACGCGCCACCGCCGCCCGACGCGCCACCGCCGGCCTCGCGCGGACCCTCTCTCGGTGGACGAGGTACTCATCAATCCCGAAGGACTGCACGCCCGGCCTGCGGCGATGTTCGTCCAGACCGTCGGCGGCTTCGACGCCCTCGTCGACGTGACGAACCTGACCACCGGCACAGGGCCGGTCACGGCCAAGAGCATGATGGGCCTGCTGTCGCTCGGCGCACAGCAGGGTCACCGGATCAAGCTCGACGGCCACGGGCCCGACGCGGCCACCGCGGTCTCCGCGCTTCGTGGACTGCTCGCCGACGGGTTCGGCGAGGTCCCCTCGGTGTCTGCTGCGACCTGAGGGGTGGTCCCGAGCGTCGGGCCCACCCCGGTCGCCCCGCCGGCCGACGAGAGTTGCGCTCCCAGATCATCCGGTACTTCGGTACCTCGGTACTTCGGTACCGCCGTCGGGGACGGACGGTACCTTCGGGCGACCTGAGCCTGCCCTACGAGCACCTACGAGCACCAACGGCACGCGCGTCGAACATCGTGCCGCTACGGCACCCGCGGTAGCGCGTCGCGCAGGAGTTCCAGCGCGGCGCCCACGGTCTGGTGCACCACCGCAGCCGGATCGCCGTCGAACTGCCAGTGCTCGTCCCGGATGTCGCCACGCACGCTCACCGCCGCGTACACGCTGCCCGCGGGCTCGCCATCGGCGGGCTCCGGTCCGCCGACTCCCGTCACGGCGACCGCGACGTCGGCGTCGAGCAGCGCCGCGACGCCAGTGGCGAGCTCCTGTGCGCACTGCGACGACGTGACTGACTCGGCGGTGACGCCCAGCACCCGGCGCTTCACCGGCTCGGCGTAGGCGACCACGCCGCCGCGGAACCAGTCGGATGCCTCGGGTGCCGCGCCGAGCGCGGTCGCGATCGCGCCGCTCGTGAGCGACTCCGCCGTCGCCAGCGTGAACCCCGCGGCCCGTGCTCGGCGCGCGACCTGGCCGGCGAGTTCCGCGAACTCCTCCGCCGGTTCCTGCACGTCAGCTTCTCCGCCTTCCGGAGAATGCGGCGATCGCGGACTGCGCCTCGGGACCCTCGAACGCGGCACCGATGGTGCGCGCCTCGTCGTCGAGCGCGTCCTGGAAGCTTCGGCCGAGCCCTGATCGCACGAGCCGTTTCGCCTGCCCGAATGCCGCCGTGGCACCGTCGAGCCACGATTGGGCGATAGCGCGAGCTCGCGCCTCGAGTGCGTCCGGCGCGACCACCTCGGCGATGAGTCCCCAGTCCAGCGCCTCGGCCGAACTCAGCGTGCGCGCGGTGAGCGTCAGCTCGAGCGCTCGCCGCGTGCCGATCGCCTCGGGCAGCAGCGTGCTCACGCCGCAGTCGGGCGTGAGGGCGACATCCGCGTACCGGCTGGCGAACGTGGCGTGGTCGGATGCCACCACGAGGTCTGCCACGAGCATGAATCCGAGTCCGCCGCCCGCGACCGGGCCCTGCACCGCTGCCACGATGGGCTTGGCGCTCTCCCGGAGCGCTCGGTGGCCATCATGGATCCGATCGGCAAGCCCTTGGATCACGCGGCCCGCATCCGGCTCCCCGGCAGCGAGGGATGACATCGCCACGATGTCGCCGCCCGCGCAGAACGCGCGCCCGTTGGCGTCGAACAGCACCGCGCCGATGTCGTCGCGCTCGGCGATCTCGTGGGCGTACCGCTGCCACAGCCCGATCGCGTCGGGGTCCACGGCGTTCAGCCGCGTGGGCCGGTTGAGGGTGAGATGGGCGAGCCCATCGGTCACGTCGAACAGGATCGCGTCATCGCCAGCCGCATCGTTCATGAGTGAGGAGTCTAGTCAGGCGTGCGCATCGTGGATGCGCACCCACGGCGGGCGAACGGTCAGGCACCGACGTCGGCGGAAGCGCCGCCGCCGCGCGACGGATCGCCGTAGGTCTGCTCGAGGCGGGCGGCACGGGCCACGAGCACCTCGAGCACCGTGCGCACGGCGAGGCGCTCCGCGACATCCGGCCGTACCAGCGCCACGATCTGCCGCGCCGACGGGACGCCCCGGATCGGCTTCAGCACCATGCCGGGCGGCACGGTGCCCGAGGTGAACCGGGGCACGAGGGCGATGCCGAGCCCCGCCTCGATGAACGCCTCGACGATGTGCATGTCGCTGAAGCGCTGGCTCACGTGCAGCCGCCTGCCGCCCTCCTGCTCGATCGCGTGCAGGATCCGCTCGAACGGGAAGCCCGGCGGCATCCCGAGCCACGTCTCCTCGACGAGGTCGGCGGGCGTCACCTGGGACCTGCGGGCGAGGCGGTGATCGGCGGGGAGGCCGACGTCGAGCGGCTCCGTCAGCAACGGCACCGCCCTCAGGCCGCGCCCGCCCCATGGCAGGTCGCCCGGCATCGCGTGAGCGAGCACGATGTCGTAGTCGGCGGTCAGGTCGGGGAACTCGGCGAGCTCGGGGTCGAGGTCGGTGCAGTGCACGACAAGGCCGGCGACCTGGGCGAGATCGGTCAGAACGCCGGGCAGGAGCGTGGCGCCGATCGTCGGGAAGGTGAGCAGCGTCACCTCGCCGCTCGGATGGTTGCGGAACTGGTCCCACACCGCGGAGGCGCGCTCCAGCGCAATCGCGACATCCGTGGCGCTGCGCGCAAGGGCCTGCCCGGCGCTCGTGAGCACCAAGCCGCGGCCGCGGCGCTGGGTGAGCGGCATGCCTGCCTCGCGCTCGAGCACCTTGAGCTGCTGCGAGACGGCCGAAGGCGTGCGGCCGGTCGCCTCGGCGACAGCGGTGACGCTGCCGCGTTCGGCGAGCTCTCTCAGCAGGTCCAAACGCCCAACGTCCATGTAGACAGGCTACATTGTCATTGAAGAATCGTGCGCTTGTGCTGCATGGTTCAGGGCGTGAGAATTGACATGTCGAACACGTGCAACGGCGCATCCGTCGCTCGACGAGCCACCTCTTCTTCGAAAGGAACCACCGTGTTCACGCTCCTCGCCATCCTCGGCATCATCTCGATCGTCGGTGTCGCCGGAACGATCGTCTCCTCGGCTCGCGACGGTTACGGCCGTCGCCCCACGGCGACGATCGCGCGCACCGTCTGAGGCATCGCGACCCCGGGTTCGCCGGGAGCAGGGCCGCTGCCCGGGAAGGGACACCCGTCGCAGCGGCCCTTCGTCGTCCATCGGTCGGGTGGGCCGCGTCGTGGGCGTGCAGGATCCGACCCTTCCACTCAGGAACGGGCGTCGTAGAGTATTCAGGTGACCCTCGCGCCCCAGCACACCATCGACGCGCGCCGGCAGCTCATCCAGCACATCTCGGCCGACGCTGTGTTCCACGGCGACTTCACCCTGACCAGCGGGAAGAAGGCGTCGTACTACGTGGACCTTCGCAAGGTCAGCCTCGACCACCGGGTCGCGCCGCTCATCGGCCAGGTCATGCTCGATCTCATCGCCGACGTACCCGATGTCGACGCCGTGGGCGGCATGACCATGGGCGCCGACCCGATCGCGACCGCCATCCTGCACCAGGGCGCCGCCCGTGGCCTGGCCTACGATGCGTTCGTCGTGCGCAAGGAGCCGAAGGACCACGGTCGCGGCAAGCAGGTCGAGGGTCCGGATGTCGCGGGCAAGCGCGTGATCGTCCTCGAGGACACCTCCACCACGGGCGGCTCGCCGCTGAAGGCCGTCGAGGTGCTGCGTGCCGCCGGCGCGGAGGTCGTCGCCGTCGCCGTCGTGGTCGACCGGGCCACCGGCGCCCGCGAGGTCATCGAGGCCACAGGTGTGCCGTACCTTGCCGCGATCGGCCTCGAAGACCTGGGGCTGGCCTGATGAGTCTCGACGGGCGAAACGCCGACGATGCCGACTGGCTGCTCGCGCAACTCGCGAGCGGTCGCACGCCGGCGCGTGAAGACCCGCCCGTCGCGCCGCCCGCGCAGGCTGTGCCGCCCGCGCAGGCTGTGCCGCCCGCGCAGGCTGTGCCGCCCGCGTCAGGCTGTGCCGCCCGCGCAGGCTGTGCCGCCCCAGTTCCAGGCTTCTGTGCCGCGGGCCGTGTCGCCGACGCCGCCACCTCGGCGCGAGGAGGTGCTCGACTGGTTCACACTGGCCGAGCCAGAGTCGCCTCCGGATGCCGCGACACCTGCACTGCCCGTGATCGGCGGTCCCGTGCCGACTGCGACGCACACCGCGCCCCCGCCTGCGCAGGGTCCGTCGTCGTTCGCATACACGCCGCCCGACGCGATGCAGCCGCCCACTGCGATGCAGCCGCCCACCGCGATGCAGCCGCCCGCGGCAGTGCAGCCGCCCGCGGCAGTGCCGCCGCCCGCGGCGCAACCACCCGCCACCACGCAGCCGCCCGCGACGACGTGGCCGCACGCCGCGCCATCCGGACATCCCTCGTGGAATCCGCCGTTCACCGTCGGTGCACCCGGCGTCGTTCCCCCCGTGGCGCCTCCGGTGCCGCCGGCATCCGTGACGCCGCCCGCGCCGCCCGTGGTGCCGCCCACGTTCGCGGCACCGCCTGCGCCGCCGCCCGGACCCGTGACGCCGACGGCGCAGTTCGCGCTGACGTGGGGCGGACGCGATCTCGACTCCGAGGATGCGATCCGCGCGGCATTCCGCAACCTCGCCGAGCCCGCGATGCCTGCGCAGTCCGCGGATTCGGCGACCGCACGTGCGCGCCTCGAGGCGGATTCAGCGCCGGAGTCGCCCGCGCCGACGTGGTCCGCACCCGCGCCGTCGCCACACGACGAGCAGCCCCGCCCTGCGGCGGCACGCGACGAGTATTCCCACCCTGCGGCGGCACGCGACGAGTATTCCCGCCCTGCGGCGGAACCCGACGAGCAGCCCCGCCCTGCGGCGGCACGCGACCAGGACGCCCGCCCTGAGCCGTCGGCGCCCTTGCCGTTCGCCGACTACACGCCTCCGCCCGTGGCGCGGCAGTCGTTCACGCCGCTGCAGAGTTCCCCGCCGCCCGCGTCGGCGACGCCCATGGCGGTCCCGCTGAGCCAGCCCGGCGTCCCCGAGGGCTTCGCCACCCCGCCGGTGGAGCCGCCGCGGCATCCGATCGCGCCGACCACCGCGCCCGCAGGCTGGGACCAGCGCCCCGCCCAAGCCCCGCGATCGGCGCGACGCTCGAACTACGACGAGGAGCTCTGGTCGGCGCTCAACGAGGGCGAGCCGCTCGCCCCGAAGCCGGAATCCGCGCGTCCGGCCCCCGGCCCAGCAGCAGCCGGAGTTCACCGTCCCGGCACCGGTGCCGGAGGTGGCCCCGCCAGAACCGCAGCCGCGCACGACTGATCGCTTCGGCGCCTTCGCGTCCGACACGGTAGACCCGTTCCAGGCGCTGATCGACGCCTCGGCCCAGCGGGCGGTTCGCGCCGAACCCGTCCAGGCGGCGGCACCCGAGACCCTGTCCGCACCACCGAGACCCGGCCTGCAACCCCCGAGACCCGGCCTGAACAACCCGAGTCCCGGCCTTCACCCTTCGACGTTCGGCCCGCGGCATCCGCGACCCGGCCAGCGTCGTTCGACGTGCAGCCCGCGGCATCCGAGACCCGGCCTGCGCCCTTCGAGCCGTCGCAACCCCGCTCTCCGTCGCCCGCGGAGCCGAGCGGCTCGATGTCCGCGAGCGGCTTCCCGTTCATCGAGGTGCGCGGCGAGGCCGATCCGCCCGCCTCGGCACCCGCGTGGGCACCGTCCGAGTCTGCGGCGAACCGCCGGGCCGCCTTCGCGGCATTCGCGGCCGCGGCTGGCGACCAGGTCCACCGCAACCAGGAGCCCGACGAGCCGGTCGACGAACTGCTCGCCGCCCTCGGTGGAGCCGCTCGACCCACCCGTGACGATGCATCCGGCGCCGGGTCTCCCGCCGGCCGCTCGGTCGCCGGATCCGCGCTCGAGCGCGGCGATACGCCCCCGCAGGACCGCGGAAGCCCGGGCCTCGACGCCCTCGGCCTGTCGTTCGACGGCGATGATGACGAGGACCCCGTGGTTCGCGACTCCGAGCCGCCCGCGGGCGGACGCGGCCGATTCCTCTCCGACGGGGCTCCTGCGGCCGACGACGAGGGCAGGTCGCCGATCTCGCGCGAGATCGCGGAGACCGGATACTTCTGGAACCTCACGCCCAACCCCTCCGCTGGGGACCCCATGGCCGAGAGCATCACGCCGGACGAGGAGCGACCGTCCGACTTCCCCGCCACCGGGTGGGACGAGTCACGGGAAGAGACGCCAGAGCCCGGGGTGCGCGCGCCGTTCACGGCCGCCTTGTTCGAGACGCCGACGGCACGCCGGCCCGAGCCCGAGCCCGAGCCCGAGCCCGAGCCCGAGCCGCGAACCCGAGCCCGTGCCGAGTTGGTCGTTCAACGACGATCTGCCGGACTACGGAACGGATGACGCGACGGCGCGCTTCTCCTCCGCAGGAGCGCCGAGCTCCGCGTTCCCGACTCCCGCCGACGCATCTGCGGCGAATGCGGCGAACGCCCGACCCGTGCAGGACCAGGGTGATGACGACCCGCTCGCCGCCCTGTTCGGCGCCCGGACGGCGCCCGCCCGCCCGCAGGCCACCCGCGACCCCTGGCAGCAGGACGAGTGGCGGCCCGGTGCGGCGAACCGCGCGTTCGCCGGCGCCGGCGCCGGCGCCGTCGCCGCGGCATCCGCGTCCCCCTTCACGTCGACCCGCGCCTCCGTTCCCGGGTCGCGTCCGTCGGACGTCACCCCGCGCGGTGGCTACGGCGGTGGATCCGGCATGGGAGGATCGGGCTCGAGCGGCGGCTCCGGTGGCAACCGCACGGTTCGGACCCTGGGCTGGATCGCGGGCGGCCTCGTCGCGCTGCTCGTGCTCGTGGGGCTGTTCTACTTCGGCACGATGCTCTCGGGCGGCGGCGGCGGCGGCCAGGCCGCATCGCCGTCTGCGTCGCCGACCCAGTCCGAGGAGCCGGTCGCCTCACCGACGGCGCCGCAGCCGGTGGGCGTGCACGCGTGGAACACCCTCTTCGGCGGCGAGTGCATCGACCCGTTCGGATCGGCGTGGGACGAGGAGTTCTCGGTCGTCGACTGTGCCGCCCCGCACGCCGCGCAACTGGTCTACCGCGGCACCCTCCAGGGCGATGCCGCTGCGCCGTTCCCCGGCGAGGCCGAGATCGCCTCGCAGATGAACCTGCTCTGCACCGCACCCGGCGTGATCGACCCGGCGACGGTGTCGGGCATCGACGACCTGCAGGTGCAGGCGGCGTTCCCCGTCACCGAGGAGCAATGGGCCGCGGGCGAGCGCACGTACTACTGCTTCGCGAACCGGTCGGGCGGCGAACTCCTCACCGGCAGCATCGCCGGTCCCGGACCCACGGCGTAGCGTGGCGGCATCCGGCCGGGTCGTCGTCGTCGGTTCGCTGAACGTCGACTCGACGAGCTACGTCGAGTCCTTCCCGGCGCCCGGGCAGACGATCCGGTCGCTCGGCTTCCGGGTCGCCCTCGGCGGCAAGGGATCGAACCAGGCCGTCGCCGCACAGGTCGTCGGGGCATCCGTCGACTTCGTCGCGCGAATCGGCGCGGATGCCGCGGGCGAATTCGCCCTCGAGACGCTCGAACGCTTCGGGCTGCCGACCGGCGCGATCGTGCGCGATGCGGATGCCCCGACCGGCGTCGCGCAGATCACGGTCGCCGACTCGGGCGAGAACACCATCATCATCACGGGGGGCGCCAACCTCGAGCTCACGCCCGCGGTCGTCGACGCCGAACGCGAGCGCATCGTCGAAGCATCGCTCGTGCTCACCCAGGGCGAGCTGCCCGTGCCCACGATCGAGCGGGTCGCAGGGCTCGCCGCAGGCGCCGGCGTGCGATTCGTGCTGAACCTCGCTCCGCCGGCAGCGGTGAGTGCAGCGGTCGTCGGGTCCGCCGACCCGCTCGTGGTCAACGAGCACGAGGCGCGAGCGGTGGGGATCGGCACGGATGCCACGGGCACGACGCTCGAGGAATGGCGCCGGCTCGCGGCATCCGCCGTCGGGCGCGTCGCGCGTTCCGTCGTCGTGACACTCGGCCCCGCGGGCGCGGTCGCCGCATCGGCCGACGGATCGTGGGCGGTGCCCGCGCCCCGCGTGACAGCGATCGACACCACCGGCGCCGGTGACGCCTTCACCGGCGCGCTCTCCGCGTTCCTCGCCGAAGGACGTTCGCTCGAGGCAGCGCTGCGCTTCGCGGTCGCCGCAGGGGCGCTGGCGGTGCAGACGCGCGGCACGATCGACTCGTACGCCCCGCGCGACGCGGTGTTGCGCGCGGCCCGGCTCGACGAGGGGTCGGCGACCGCATGACCGTTCCGGTGATCGTCGACTGCGACCCCGGACACGACGACGTGTTCGCGCTGTGGCTCGCGGCGGGGCATCCGTCACTCGAACTTCTCGCGGTCACGACGGTGGGCGGAAACGCGCCGATCGAGCACACCAGCCGCAACGCGCGCATCGCACTCACGGTGGCCGGCGTGACCGATGTGCCGGTCGCCGCCGGCGCCTCCGGCCCGTTGGCGCGCACCCTCGAGACCGCGGAGTGGATCCACGGCGAGAACGGGCTCGGCGGACCCGAACTGCCCGAGCCGGTCGTGCCGCTCGATCCGCGAGGTGCGGCCGAGCTCATGGCCGACACGATCCTCGCCGCGACCGAGCCGGTCGCCATCGTCGCGACGGGACCGATCACGAACGTCGCGATGCTGCTGCGCGATCGTCCCGACGTCGCCGACCGCATCCGGGAGGTCGTGTGGATGGGCGGCTCGACCGAGCGCGGCAATGTGACCCCATACGCCGAGTTCAATGCGTGGGTCGATCCCGAGGCGCTCGCCCTCGTCGTGGGCAGCGGCATCCGCTTCACGATGGTCGGGCTGAACGTCACGCACCGCGCGCTCGTCACCTCGGCCGTGCGCGAGCGCCTCGCCGCGGCAGGCACGGCCACGTCGGCGTTCGGCGACGAGTTGCTCGAGTTCTTCTGCCGCACGAACGACGAGGTCTTCGGAATGCCCGACGGACCGCTGCACGACCCCGTGGCCGTCGCGGTGCTCGCCGATCCCGACACGGTGCAACTCGTGCACACCCGGCTCGACGTGGAGGTCGCCGGGCACGAGACCGTCGGCGCGACGAGCGTCGACCTCGACGGGATGCTTCGGCGCGAACCGAACGCGTGGGTCGCCACGGGGCTCGACGTCGACCGGTTCTGGGGCCTCGTCGAAACGGCGATGGCGCGGCTCGCCTGAACGGCCGGTCCGATGGCGCTTGCGCGCCTCGCCTAGAGCTCCACCTCGATCGGCTCCGCGCTCACGAGTTCGAAGACGCCCTCGAGGATCTCCTCGGGCCGGAACGGGTACCGCTCGATCTCGGCCCGGTCGCTGATGCCACTGAGGACCAGGATGGTGTGCAGGCCCGCCTCGATGCCCGCCACGATGTCGGTGTCCATGCGGTCGCCGATCATCGCGGTGTTCTCGGAGTGCGCGCCGATCTTGTTGAGCGCGGAGCGGAACATCATGGGGTTCGGCTTGCCGACCACATACGGCTGCTTGCCCGTGGCCTTCGTGATGAGGGCCGCGATGGCCCCGGTCGCGGGCAGCGGGCCCTCGGCGGAGGGCCCCGTGGCGTCCGGGTTCGTGACGATGAACCGCGAGCCGTTGACGATGAGCCGGATCGCCTTCGTGATCGCCTCGAACGAGTAGTTGCGGGTCTCGCCCACGACGACGAAGTCGGGATTGGTCTCGGTCATGACGAATCCGGCCTCGTGCAGCGCGGTCAGGATGCCGGCCTCCCCGATGACGAACGCGGTGCCGCCGGGCAGCTGCTGCTTGAGGAAGTCGGCGGTCGCGAGCGCGCTCGTCCAGATGCGATCCTCGGGCACGTTGAGCCCGCTCGCGCGAAGCCGCGCGGAGAGGTCGCGCGCCGTGAAGATGGAGTTGTTCGTGAGCACCAGGTAGGGCGTTCCGGCGCCCTCCCACTGCTGCAGGAGCTCGGCCGCGCCGGGCAGGACGTGGTCTTCGTGCACGAGAACCCCGTCCATGTCGGTGAGCCAGCACTCGACTTCTTCACGTCGTCCCATGCGCCAAGCCTAGGCGGCGCAGATCACAGGCCGATGAACGGCGGATGCCGCCGGTTGGACAGGTGGGTGCCGCGACTGCCGGGGCCAGCGTGAGCCCAGCCGGTGAGCCTAGGCGGTGATCCAGATCGCCTCGGCCGCGGCGCGGCGCAGGGTGTGCGCGCGATTGCCGACGGTGACCGTGACGGATGCCGCGGCGGCATCCGTCACCGTGAGCATGGTGTCGAGCCCGATGCCCGCGGCGTCGAGCGCGCGGAGCATGGCGGGGTCCCGGTCGCTGATGCGTACGATGGCGCCCTCGTGGCCGGCGACTGCGTCGGCGAGCAGCACGGCATCGCGTCGTGCGAGGGTGCCGGCCGCCGACGGGATCGCATCGCCGTGGGGGTCGCGCATGGGTCGGCCGAGCCGCGCATCGATCGCCTCGAGCAACCGGTCGGACAGGGCGTGCTCGAGGATCTCGGCCTCGTCGTGCACCTCGTCCCACCCGTAGCCCATCTCCTGCACGAGCCATGTCTCGATGAGCCGATGGCGACGCACGACCGCCAGGGCGCGGTTGAGCCCGGAATCCGTCAGCCGCACCGCGCCGTAGGGCACGTGCGAGACCAGCCCGGCGGCCGCCATCTTCTTCACCATCTCGGTGACCGACGACGGCGCGACCCCGAGCCGGTCGGCGAGCACCTTGGGGGTGATCGGGTCGGGCTGCCACTCGGTGTGGGCGTACACCGTCTTCAGGTAGTCCTCGATCGCGGGGCTGTTGGCAGGCATCGGCCTCAGGATAGCGGCCGGCCGACGTGGTGGTCACCGTCTCGAAAGCCCCCGGAGAACGTCGGAGTCACACGTTCGCAGGGACCTGCCGCTGCCTCTGCCGCGCGGCCGCGGCCACGCGCCGGCCGATGACGCCGTGCTTGGGGGCGAACAGGTACACCAGTGCGAACGCAGTGCCCATCGTGAGCACGACCATGCCGCCCGAGGAGGCGTCGAGGTAGTAGCTGAGGTAGATGCCGACGATGGAGCACACCACGGCGAGGATCGGCGCGATCACGAGCATGCGGGCGAAACGATCGGTGAGCAGGTACGCCGTGGCGCCGGGGATGATCAGCATCGCCACCACGAGCACCACGCCGACCGCCTGCAGCGCCACCACGACGGTGAGCGCGAGGAGGCCGAGGAGCAGCCCGCCGAGGACCTTCGGGTTGAGCCCGATCGCGTGCGCGTGCGTCGGGTCGAAGGCGTAGAGCGTGAGATCGCGGCGCTTCAGGAGCAGGATGGCGAGGGTCACCGCGCCCAGGACGAGCACCTGCACGAGGTCGGACGTGCTCACGCCGAGCAGGTTGCCGAACAGGATGTGGCCGAGGTCGACCTGGCTCGGCACGACGGAGATGAGCACGATGCCGAGCGCGAAGAGCGTCGTGAAGACCACCCCGATCGCGGCGTCCTCCTTGACCCGGCTGGTCGACCGGACGATGCCGATGAGCGCCACCGCGGCGAGGCCGAACACCAGGGCGCCGACGGCGAAGGGTGCGCCGAGCAGGTACGCGAGCACGACGCCGGGAAGCACCGCGTGCGACACGGCGTCGCCCATGAGCGACCACCCGATGAGCACGAGCCAGCAGCTCAGCATGCCGCACACGATCGCCGCCGTCACCGTCACGAGGAACGCGCGCTGCATGAACTCGTACCCGAGCGGCTCGAGCAGCAGGTCGATGATCGTCATTCCCCCTCCTGGGTGCGGCCGGTCAGGTCGAGGCCGAACGCCCGCGCGAGCTGCTCGGGCTGCAGCGCCTCCTCGAGGGATCCGTGCAGCAGCACACGCCGCAGCAGGAGGATCGCCTCGTCGGCCAGCCGTGGCAGCGCCTCGAGATCGTGCGACGAGACCAGCACGGCCGCCCCGGCTGACGCGAGCTCCCGGAGCAGCTCGGTGATGGTGGCCTCACTGCGCCGGTCGACACCCGCGAACGGCTCGTCGAGCAGCAAGACGTCGGCGCCCTGCGCGAGGCCGCGCGCGACGAATGCGCGCTTGCGCTGCCCGCCCGAGAGCGCGCCGATGCGGCGATCGGCGAATTCGGTGAGTTCCACACGATCGAGCGCCTCGGCGACGGCCGCGCGATCGGCCGGTCGCGGGTGCCGGGTGAAGTTCTGGAAGCCGTAGCGGCCCATCATGACCACGTCGTACACGCTGAGCGGGAACGACCAGTCGACGTCCTCGCTCTGCGGCACGTAGCCGACGATGCCCGCCCGGCGCGCCTGCTTCGGGGGAAGGCCGGCGATCGCGACGGTGCCGTGGTCGGGCCGAACGGTGCCCATGATCGCCTTGAACAGCGTCGACTTGCCCGACCCGTTCATGCCGATGAGCGCGCAGATGCTGCCGCGCCGCAGGGTGAGGCTGACGCGGTCGAGCGCGAGCACGTCGCCGTAGTGCACGGTCAGGTCCCGCACCTCGAGTGCCGCCCCGCTCCGATCGCCGGGTCCGCCGGGACCTACGGATGCCGCGGGCCCGCTCATCGTGCACTCCCGGTCAGGCCGGCGGTGATGACGTCCACATCGTGACGCAGCAGGTCGAGGTAGCTCGGGACCGGGCCCTCGGGCTCCGAGAGCGAGTCGACGTAGAGCGTGCCGCCGAACGCGGCATCCGTCGCCTGCACGACCTGCTGCATCGCCTCGTCTGAGACGGTCGACTCGCAGAACACCGCCGGCACTCGCCGCTCGTCGACGAACTCGATCGTGCGTGCGATCTGCTGGGGCGTGGCCTGCTGTTCGGCGTTGACCGCCCAGAGGTACTGCTCGGTGAGGCCCGCGTCGCGCGCGAGGTACGAGAAGGCCCCCTCGCACGTGACGAGCGCGCGTTCGCTGGGCGGGAGGCTCGCGAGCTCGGCGAGAAGCTCGTCGTGCACCGCCTGCAGCTCGACCCGGTACGCCGCCCCGTTCGCGGCGTAGTCGGCGGCGTGGTCGGGATCGAGCTCGCTGAACGCCGCAACCATGTTGTCCACGTAGAGCTGCACGTTGACCGCTGACATCCAGGCGTGCGGATTCGGGAGGCCCTCGGCCGCACCGTCGGCGATCGGCAGGACCTCGACGCCCTCGCTCACGACGACGTGCGGCACGTCGAGGCTCTCGACGAACTCGGCGAACCAGGCCTCGAGGTTGAGGCCGTTATCGAGGATCAGGTCGGCTTCGGAGGCGCGCCGGAGATCACCCGGCGTCGGCTCGTAGCCGTGGATCTCGGCGCCGGCCTTCGTGATGGACTCCACCCGCAGGTGCTCGCCCGCCACCTGCTGCGCGATGTCCTCGAGCACGGTGAAGGTCGTGAGCACGACCGGTCGCTCGTCTGCCTCGCCGTTCGCCGCGCTGCCGGCGCACCCGCCCAGCATCATGGTGGCTGCGGCGAGGAGCGTGGCGACGAGAGCACGTTTCGGCATACCGAAATATTACCGGGATTTCGGTATGCCGAAAAGCATCGGTGCCCCCGCTTGTCACCCGTTCGCGGGTAACCGCCTCAGGTGGAAACAGTGTAGGTTCCCATGCATCGGGCGACCCGCAGGGGGCCGAGCCCCAGTGTGATGGGGCGAATCGTGGTCGTCCGTCCCATCACAGAGAGGTGAGACACATGAAGCGGATCATGATCGGATGCGCCGTCGCATTGGGGCTCGTCCTCGGCGGCGGAGCAGGCGCGGCGTTCGCGGGCGAGACGAACGGCCAGGGCGATCCCATCCCCGGTGCGGCCAACGCCAATTCGGCCTGCGCCTTCTCCGGGCAGGACCTTCCCGACGAGATCGAGAACAACCCGCCGGGCTTCGACGACGACGCGGTGACCGGCGGGCGGGCGCAGAGCTACGGCCAGTACGTCAAGGCCGGACTGAAGGAGTTCGTTCCGTCACCGGGCGAGGCCTGCCGCGGCGGCGCTGAGGCCCCAGAGTAGTCGACGACCCGGATCGGACCACCAGGCGGCCCAGGCGTGCAACGTCGGGGCCGCTTCCGTTCGCGGGTAGCGTTGCAGGCGTGACCGATCAGACGTCCGAGCCGGAGCCCGAGGAAGGTCGCGAGCCGACGGTCCCCCGCGGCGTGGGACCCTGGCCGGGCGGGCGGGCGGAGTGGCCCGACGATCCGCGCTACGATCCCGAGCTCCTCGAGCACGGCGACGCCCGCAACGTCGTCGACCGCTACCGGTACTGGCGCATGGGCGCGATCGTGGCCGACCTCGACACGCGGCGGCATCCGTTCCACGTCGCGATCGAGAACTGGCAGCACGACCTCAACATCGGATCGATCGTGCGCACCGCCAACGCCTTCGCCGCCGAGACGGTGCACATCATCGGGCGCCGCCGCTGGAACCGGCGCGGGGCCATGGTCACCGACCGGTACCAGCATCTCGCGCACCATGCGGATGTCGCGGACTTCGTCGTGTGGGCCCGCGCCGAATCCCTGCCCATCGTGGCCGTCGACAACGTGCCGGGCGCCCTACCGATCGAGGTCTTCGCGTGGCCCGAGCGCTGCGTACTCCTCTTCGGGCAGGAAGGGCCGGGCCTCTCTGCAGAGGCGATCGACGCGGCCGACACGATCGTCGAGATCACCCAGTTCGGCTCGACCCGCTCGCTGAACGCGAGCGCGGCGGCCGCCATCGCGATGCACTCGTGGGTGCTCAGCCACGCGGCGATTCCACATGCGACCGGTTGATCCCCTCCGCGACGGGTGGCGCGGATCGGCGATCCCTGCGTTCGCCGTGCCACACTTGACCGATGCCCGTCGTCGACAACGCGATCTACCAGGGCGGCCGCCGCGTCGCCACGCCGTCGAGCCTCGAGGAGAGCTTCGAGACGCGCGCAGAACACGGCGGCTTCGCGTGGATCGGGCTGTACCGTCCGACCGACCAGGAGCTGGACGCCGTGGCGACGGAGTTCGGACTCCACCCACTCGCGGTCGAGGATGCGCGGAAGGGCCATCAGCGCGCCAAGCTCGAACGATACGGGGACACCCTCTTCGTCGTGCTCCGGCCGGCTCGCTACCTCGACGATGAAGAGCGGGTCGAATTCGGCGAGCTCCACGTCTTCACCGGCCGAGACTTCGCGATCACCATCCGGCGAGCCGAGTCGCCCGACCTCGCGAAGGTTCGCCGTCGGCTCGAGGCGACGCCCGAGCTGCTCGCCCACGGCCCTGAGGCCGTGCTCTACGCAGTGCTCGACGAGGTTGTCGACGAGTACGGTCCTGTCAATGCGGGCCTCGAGAACGATATCGACGAGATCGAGGAGCAGCTGTTCTCCGGTGACCCGGAGGTCACCCGGCGCATCTACGACCTCTCGAGCGAGGTCCTGGCGTACCAGCGCGCCACGCGACCGCTCGTCGGCATGATCGACGCGCTCGAGCGCGGGTTCGAGAAGTACACGATCGACCTCGAGCTGCGGCGATACCTGCGCGACGTGAAGGACCACGTCATCCGCATCGTCGAGCGCGCCGACTCGTTCCACGAGCTGCTGCAGAACGCCCTGCAGGTCCACGCGACCCTCGTGACCCAGCACCAGAACGCGGAGATCACGAAGCTCACCGAGACGAGCGTCGCGCAGAGCGTGCAGACCAAGAAGATCTCCGCGTGGGCGGCGATCCTCTTCGCGCCGACGCTCATCGGCACGATCTACGGCATGAACTTCGACTTCATGCCCGAGCTGCATTGGGAGTTCGGTTATCCGGTCGCGGTCCTGCTCATGGTCGCATCGGGTGTCGTGCTCCACAGGATCTTCAAGCGGAGCGGCTGGCTGTAACGAGCGGATGCCGCGGGCGGAGCCGCGGCGCCGCACTGCGGCATCCCGACATGCCCTTCACGGGGCATCCGATCGCGGTTAGCGTGGGGGCATGCCCGAGATCACCGACGATCTGCCCGCCCGCCTGCTGCACGAGGAGCACGCCGGATGGAGGGCGATCCTCGATGGTCGCGGCGGTGAGCATTACCAGCGCGTGATGACTCGTGACGCGCTCATGGTGGTGGAGGGCGCGGCGCTCGGTCGCGACGAGATCCTCGCCGCATTCCGCGGCGCGCCGCCCTGGGACTCGTACGAACTGCACGAGCCCGCCGTCATCCGGCTCGGCGACCACGCGGGCGTGCTCGTGTACCGCGCCGTGGCCCGCCGGGGCGACGACACCGTCAACCTGCGCATGTCGACGACGTACCTCTACGACGACGGCGCATGGCGCGTGGCGGCGCACCAGCAGACGCCGGCGTGAGCGGCGGGCGACGATACGGTCAGAGGCGTCCGAGTCCGGTCCCGATGATGACCACCCCGATCACGAACAGGATGACGGCGGTCACCGAACTGCTGTTGCGCGCGAGCCAGTCCTTCATGGACACGAGCCGCGGCTCCATCCGCTCGGGCGCTGCGAGCGTCACGATGATGGGCACGGCGACGGTCGACGCGCCCACGATCGTGTAGATGAGGATCGCGATCAACGCCTCGGTCGCCGAGACGCCGTCACCGCGCAGCGCCAGGCCGGCGGCGATCGCGAGGAGCAGGCCCTTCGGGCGCAGGTTGAGCGCGAACGCGACCCCGAACGCGGCCCACGGCCCGAACGAGCCGACGGCGTTCAGCCACCTCGGCATCGTCGTCGACGGGTTCCGCCGCGCCCTGACCCAGGCCACGATCGAGATGACGACGAGCGCGAGGCCGACGAGGATCTCGCCGACGCCGACCGCCGTGTCGGCTCGTCGTGGCGAGCGCGAGGCCGGCACGGCTTGTGCACCGAGCGTGCAGATCGTGACGACGATCGCGATGCCGAGCACCCATCCGACGAGGAACGGGATCGACGACACCGCCCGCTTGGGCGAGAGCAGGATCAGGATCGTCGCCATGATCGGCACCGAGCTGATCGCGACGGCGAGCGCGATCGGGAGGATATGTCCGATCGCCGCCAGCATCGTCGATCCCCCTCCGCGCCTTACTGCAGGGCTGACGTGAGCCGCGCGACGCCGTCGAGGAAGGTCGCCGATGCGGGTTCCTTCTCCCACTCCTCGAGGGTCAGTTCCCGCCCGATCGCCCGGTAGCCGGCCTCGACCTCGCGCATGTCGTCGACGAACGGCTTCCCGTGCACCAGCATGGAGATCTCGAAGTTGAGGGTGAACGAGCGGATGTCCATGTTGCTCGAGCCGATCACGGCGACATCGTCATCGATCGACAGGTGCTTCGCGTGCAGGATGAACGGACCCGGGTACAGCCAGATGCGCACCCCCGCTCGAAGCAGCTCGCCGTAGTACGAGCGCTGCGCATGCCAGACGGAGCCCTGGTCGCCGATCTCCGAGACGAACAGCTGCACGTCGAGACCACGGAACCTCGCGGAGGTGATCGCGTACATCATCGCCTCGTCGGGCACGAAGTACGGGCTCGTGATGATCACGCGATCCTGCGCCGACGCGACGAGCGAGAGGAAGAGCCTGAGGTTGTTCTCCCCGTCATACGCCGGCCCGCTCGGGATGACCTGGCAGTCGAGCGCCTGCGGCGACGGGTCCCGCATGACCAGGTCGGCACGCACGTGCTCCTCGTCCACGAGTTGCTCGTCGGTCTCGGCATACCAGTCCGACAGGAACACGGCGTCGAGCGCCGCGACGACCGGGCCCGTCGCGCGGGTGACGAGCTCCTGCCACTGCAATCCTCGCTCGAGGTTCTTCGGGGAGTCGTAGCTTCGGTCGATGAGGTTCTGCGAGCCGGTGTAGCCGACCCGGCCGTCGACTACCACGAGCTTGCGGTGGTTGCGCAGGTCGGGCCGCTGGTACCTGCCTTTGAACGGCTGCACCGGCAGCAGGTAGCTCCACCGCACGCCGATGCGGTCGAGTTCGGCGATCGTCTCGTCGTGGACCGGCACGCGGCGCGACGCGATGTAGTCGAGCAGCAGTCGAACCGTGACACCGCGCTGCACCGCGCGCTCCATGGCGGCGAAGAATCCCTTCGTCGTCCGGTCGAACGCCACGATGTAGAACTCGACATGCACGAACCGCCTCGCGGCGTCGATGTCGGCCGCCATCGCGTCGATCGACGCCTGGTAGTCGCCGATCAGTTCCGCGGTGTTGCCCCCGGCGACCGGCAGCGCGCCGAGCACTCGGTTCTGCTCGACGACGGAGGCGAACCACTCCGGCCACGCCGATCGATCAGACCCGAGGTGGAGGCGGTCGCCGCGCTCGGCGATCGCGCGGTTGATCTCGCGCTGACGCTCGCGTCGCTTCGCGGGCAGCTTGACATTGCCGATGAGCAGGAACAGCAGGATCCCGACGAAGGGGATGAGGAAGATCGCGAGCAGCCACGCCATTGCGGCGGTCGGCTTGCGTTCGCGCGGGATGATGATGAGGGCCGCGATGCGGATCGCGAGGTCGGCGAGCACGATGGCCACGCCGACGATGATGGTGACGGCCTCGCCGCTCACGCGGCCACGCCCGATCGCCCCGTCCAGTCCCAGACCATGGCGCCCTCCCCAGGTCAGTCGCGCTCCCGTCGTCGTCCGGCGGGTTGCGGCAGTCGTCTGAGTATGGCACCGGCATCCCACGTGGGAAAGGCCGCGGATGCGGGTGTCGCGTCAGTCGGTGCCGAGGTCGAATGCCGCGCGTTCGTTCGCGGCATCCGCTGCGGCCTCGAGGTCGGTCTCGAACTCGCCGGCCGTGATCTCCGCCGCCTCACCGGCATGCAGGTCGCCCACGAGCTCGGCCGTCGCACCGCCGACGATGCCCTGTGCCGCGTACTGCTCGAGTCGGGCGCGGGAGTCGGAGATGTCGAGGTTGCGCATGGTGAGCTGGCCGATGCGGTCCTCGGGGCCGAAGGCGGCGTCGCCGACGCGCTCCATCGAGAGCTTGTCGGGGTGGTAGCTGAGCGCCCGGCCCTCGGTGTTCAGGATGGTGTAGTCGTCGCCGCGTCGCAGGCGGAGCGTCACCTCGCCGGTCACCGCCGAGCCGACCCAGCGCTGGATCGACTCCCGCAGCATGAGCGACTGCGGGTCGAGCCAGCGGCCCTCGTACATGAGGCGCCCGAGCCGCCGGCCCTCGGCGTGGTAGTTCGCGATGGTGTCCTCGTTGTGGATCGCGTTGAGCAGTCGCTCGTAGGCGATGTGCAGCAGCGCCATTCCCGGTGCCTCGTAGATGCCGCGGCTCTTCGCCTCGATGATGCGGTTCTCGATCTGGTCGGAGACACCGAGGCCGTGCCGGCCGCCGATCGCATTGGCCTCGTAGACGAGGGTCACGGCATCCGCGTACTCGACACCGTTGATCGCGACCGGCCGGCCGGCGTCGAACCGCACCGACACCTCCTCGGTGGCGACCTCGACGTCGTCGCGCCAGGCGGCGACGCCCATGATCGGCTCGACGATGTCGAGGCCCGTGTCGAGGTGCTCGAGCCTCTTGGCCTCGTGCGTCGCGCCCCAGATGTTCGCGTCGGTCGAGTACGCCTTCTCGGCGGAGTCGCGATAGGGGAAGCCGCGGGCGACGAGCCACTCGCTCATCTCCTTGCGGCCGCCGAGCTCCGTCACGAACGCGGCATCCAGCCACGGCTTGTAGATGCGCAGCCGCGGGTTGGCCATGAGGCCGTAGCGGTAGAACCGCTCGATGTCGTTGCCCTTGTAGGTCGAGCCGTCGCCCCAGATGTCGACGCCGTCCTCTTTCATGGCGCGCACGAGGAGGGTGCCGGTGACCGCGCGTCCGAGCGGCGTGGTGTTGAAGTAGGTCTTGCCGCCCGAGCGGATGTGGAACGCGCCGCATTGAAGGGCCACGAGGCCCTCCTCGACGAGGGGTGCCTTGGCGTCGACGTGGCGGGCGATCTCGGCGCCGTACTCCCTGGCGCGACCGGGCACCGCCGCGATGTCGGGCTCGTCGTACTGCCCGATGTCGGCCGTGTACGTGCACGGCACCGCGCCTCTCTCCCGCATCCACGCGACCGCGACCGAGGTGTCGAGGCCTCCGGAGAAGGCGATGCCGACGCGTTCGCCGACGGGCAGGCTGGAGAGGACTTTCGACATGGCGTCCAGACTAGTTGCGCGGAAAGGGGCGCCGCGCGCCCCTCGAGTTGCACGTGCCCGTGCAGGAATGGGCACCACGTGGACGGCACCGCTCGAGACGCCACTCGGCGGCTCCTCAACCCGCGGAGACCCCCGCGATAAGGTTGAGTGTGATCGCAGACGAGCCAGCACCCGAGGGCGAGGCGTCCCTCGCCGACGAACCCGAGGTGCGGCAGGCGCTCGCCGAGGCCGATCGCGCATCCCTAGCGCTCGTCGTGGCGGAGCATCCGTCATCACCGCTCGCGTGGATCGAGCTCGCCGACATCGCCGACTCCGAAGCACGCACCATCGAGGCGTTCGCCTACGCGGTCGTCGCGGCCGACCTCGGGCGCGAGCAGCTCGTCGAGGGAGGCTGGCAGCCGGGTGATGCGGTGCGGTGGTCCGAAGAGCCCAACCGCGCGTACCTGCGCGCCCTCGACACCCAGCGCCGCGCCGCCGAGCGGCTCGGCCTCGAATCACGCGCCACCCGCCTCGCCGACGAGCTCGCGGCCGCCGATCCGGATGCGCGGGCCCACATCGCCTCGGAATTCACGCCCACCAATCCCATTCCCATCGTGTCGTCGGCCGGATTCGTCGTCGCGGCGGGCACGATCGACGCGCAGGTCGGCGACCTGATCACGGAACCGGCCGCGCTCGACGTGGCAGGAGAGGACTGACATGCCCGGAGTCGTACTGATCGGAGCGCAATGGGGCGATGAGGGCAAGGGCAAGGCGACCGATCTGCTGAGTCCCCGGCTCGACTACGTCGTGAAGTTCAACGGCGGCAACAACGCCGGGCACACGGTCGTCATCGGCGACGAGAAGTACGCGCTGCACCTGCTGCCGTCGGGCATCCTCACGCCCGGCGTCACGCCCGTCATCGGGAACGGCGTGGTCGTCGACGTCGAGGTGCTGTTCGAGGAGCTCGAGGCACTCGAGAGCAGGGGGGTGGATGTCTCCAGGTTGCGCATCTCGGCGAACGCGCACCTGATCACGCAATACCACCGGACCCTCGACAAGGTCACCGAGCGCTTCCTCGGCAAGCGCCAGATCGGCACGACCGGCCGCGGCATCGGCCCGACCTACGCCGACAAGATCAACCGCGTCGGCATCCGCATGCAGGACCTCTTCGATGAGAACATCCTGCGGCAGAAGGTCGAGGGCGCGCTCGACCAGAAGAACCACCTGCTCGTGAAGGTCTACAACCGTCGTGCGATCGGCGTCGACGAGATCGTCGACGACCTGCTGAGCTACGTCGAACGGCTGCGGCCCATGGTCACCGACACGTCACTGCTGCTGCACCAGGCGCTCGAACGCGGCGAGACCGTGTTGTTCGAGGGTGGCCAGGCCACCATGCTCGACGTCGACCACGGCACCTACCCCTTCGTCACGTCGTCCAACGCCACGAGCGGCGGCGCTGTCACCGGCTCGGGCATCGCGCCGAACCGCATCGACCGGGTCATCGGAATCGTGAAGGCGTACACGACCCGCGTCGGCGCCGGTCCGTTCCCCACCGAGCTCAACGACGAGTGGGGCGAATTCCTCGCCGACAAGGGGGCCGAGTTCGGCACCACCACCGGCAGACGACGTCGCACCGGATGGTACGACGCCCCGATCGCGCGCTACGCCTCGCGTATCAACGGCGTGACCGACTTCGTGCTCACGAAGCTCGACGTGCTCACGGGGCTGGAGCGCATCCCCGTCGCGGTGGCCTACGAAGTCGACGGCGAGCGAGTCGACGAGATCCCCGTGTCGCAGTCGGATTTCCACCACGCCGTGCCGGTGTACGAGGAGTTCCCCGGCTGGAGCGAGGACATCTCGGGAGCGCGCACCTTCGAGGAGCTGCCGCCGAACGCGCAGGCCTACGTTCGAGAGCTCGAGGCGATGAGCGGCTCGCGCATCTCGGCGATCGGCGTCGGCCCCGGCCGCGACGAGATCGTGCAGCGGCACGACCTGCTGAATTGAGTTGATGCGGGTGACCGCCGTCCGACCCGCCGACGAGCCGATGGTCGGCCGATTCATCCGTCTCACGCCCTTCTCCGCCGACGACATCCCGGCGCTGCACCGCGCCCTCGGTCGTCCCGAGGTGTTCGCCGGCGGCTTCGGCGGCGGGCCTGGTGGGTTGCCGGCCGACGTGCAGGCCTTCGACACGTTCGCCCGCGGGTACTACTCCGGCGGACCTACGGCGTTGCCGTTCACGGTGCGGCTCGAGGGCGGCCCCGACCACGGCACGATCGTCGGCGCGACGAAGCTCGGCGACCTCGACCTGGCCAGGGAATCGGCGCACATCGGCTGGACCGCCTACGACCCGCGGGTGTGGGGCACCGCGGTGAACCCCGAGGCCAAGCTCCTGCTGCTGGGTCTCGCGTTCAGCCACGGGTTCGGCCGTGTGAAGCTTCAGGCCGACGAACGCAACGCACGCTCGCGCGCGGCGATCCTGAAGCTCGGCGCGAAGTTCGAGGGCATCACGCGGCGCGAGCAGCCGCGCGCCGACGGCTCGTGGCGCGACTCCGCCGTGTACTCGGTGGTCATCGAGGAGTGGCCCGCCGTGCGCGACGGACTCATGGCGCGGCTCGCCGCACGGGGCAGCGAGCCCGTGCGCCTCGACGCGACCGACGCCGAGTAGCCGGCCGCAGCGAACGGTGGCCGTTCGCGCTATTTCGGGCCGGGGCGTCGCCGGGCGAACCCCACGCCCAGCAGCACCAGACCGACGATGGCCATGATCGGCCCGACGATCGCCCACAGCGCCACCCCGCTCATCCCCGAGCCGGGCAGGATATCGAGGCCCTGCAGTGTGAAGACCACGCCGAGCAGGGTCAGGACTCCACCGAGGCCGAGTACGAGCCAGGTCATCCTCATCGCGTCCTCCGTTGTCGTGATGTCGGGCAGGCGGCATCCGTCACATGTTGATCATGTGGCCCGCGAGGCCGTGGAACGCCTCCTGCAGCGCCTCGGAGAGGGTCGGGTGCGTGTGCACGTTGCGGGCGAGCTCGAGCGCGCCGAGGTCCCACTTCTGGGCGAGGGTGAGCTCGGGCAGCAGCTCCGAGACATCCGGGCCGATGAGGTGGCCGCCGAGGAGCTCGAGGTACTTCGCGTCGGCGACGAGCTTCACGAAGCCAGTGGGGTCGCCGAGGCCGTGCGCCTTGCCGTTCGCCGAGAACGGGAAGGTCGAGACCTTCACGTCGTAGCCCTCGTCGCGTGCCTGCTGCTCGGTGAGGCCGAAGCTCGCGACCTGCGGCGAGCAGAACGTGGCCCGCGGCATCATGCGGTAATCGCCGAGCGACATGGTCTCGGCACCGCCGATGGTCTCGGCCGCGACGACGCCCATCGCCTCGGCGACGTGGGCGAGCATGAGCTTGGCGGTGACGTCGCCGATCGCGTAGATGTGCGGCACGTTGGTGCGCATGAACTCGTCGATGGCGATCGCGCCGCGGTCGGTGAGTTGGACGCCGGTGCTCTCGAGGCCGAAGCCCTCGACGTTCGGGGCGAAGCCAACCGAGATGAGCGCCCGATCGACCTCGAGCGAGCCCGGCTGCCCGTCGGCACCCGTGTACGTCACGGTGACGGATGTTCCGTTGTCGGTGACCGTCTCCACCTTCGTCGACGCGAGGATCGGCACGCCGAGCTTGCGATACTGCTTCGTGATCTCCTTGGAGACGTCGACGTCCTCCATGGGCAGTGCGCGGTCGAGGAACTCGAGGATCGTCACCTCGACGCCGTAGTTGCGCATGACATACGCGAACTCCATGCCGATCGCGCCGGCGCCGACGATCGCGATCGACCGCGGGAGCTCGCGCTGCAAGATCTGCGTCTCGTAGGTGACGATGTTCTGGCTCAGCTCGAGGCCCGGCAGCAGCCGCACTCGCGAGCCGGTCGCGATGATCGCGTTCGCGAACGTCAGCGTCTCGGTCGAGCCGTCGGCCTTCGCGACGTCGATCGTGTTCGCGTCGCGGAACGTGCCACGGCCGTCGAACTCGGTGATCTGGTTCTTCTTCATCAGGTAGTGCACGCCCTTGACGCGACCGTCGGCGACCTGGCGGCTGCGGTCGAAGGCGACACCGTAGTCGAAGCTCGCCTCGCCCGAGATGCCGAAGGTCGACGCCTGCGCGTGGAAGATGTGCGCCAGTTCGGCGTTGCGCAGCAGCGCCTTCGACGGGATGCACCCGACATTGAGACACACACCGCCCCAGTACTTCTCCTCGATCACCGCGGTGCGGAGTCCGAGCTGAGCGGCGCGAACTGCGGCGACATAGCCGCCAGGACCCGCGCCGAGGACGACGACATCGAAATGGCTGGTCATGCGCCCCAGCCTATGCGGGCCCGCGGGTGGGTCGCCAAGCGGGCGAACCCGGCGGGCGGATGTCGCGGGCGGATGCCGCGGGCGGATGCCGCGGGCGGATGCCGCGGGCGGATGAGTGCCGTGGCTGCCGACCTCCGGCGGATTCCGGACAAGCACGTCGCCGAACAGGTTCGGAGTTCGGTGGATCGGCATACGCTCGACCGGTGAGCACCCGTACCGCCCAGCAGGCCGCGGTCGCGGCATCCGCACCGAAGCGATCGGGGCGAGTGTCGATCTGGGTGCAGTTCCTCGCCATGGGCATGGTGTGGGGTGCCAGCTTCCTGTTCATGAAGGTCGCGCTCGAGGGCGTGTCGTTCGGGCAGGTGGCCTGGTCGCGCACCCTGCTCGGCGCCCTCGCCCTCGGAGCGATCGTGCTCATCACGCGGCCGCGCGTCACCGCCCCCGACGGAACTCCCGGGCCCGTGCTGCCGCGGGAGCGGGTCGTGTGGCTGCACTTCCTCGTCGTCTCCCTCACGACGTGCGTGATCCCGTACCTGTGCTTCGCGTGGGCCGAGCAGTACGTCTCGTCGAGCCTCGCGTCGATCTACAACGCGACGACGCCCATCATGACCGCGCTCATGGCGACGCTCGTGTTCCACGTCGAGCGGCTCGGCCTCAGCCGGTGGGTCGGCGTGGGCATCGGCATCCTCGGCGTGCTCGTCATCATCGGTCCATGGCAGTACCAGGCGCTCACGGGCAGCCTGGCCGGCCAGGTCGCGTGCCTCGTGGCGACGCTCTGCTACGGCTTCACGTTCGGCTACCAGCGCCGTTTCCTCAGCCAGCGGCCGATCGCGCCGGCGACGTTCGCGTTCCTCTCGATCGGCGTCTCGGCAGTCGTGATGCTCGCACTGACGCCGTGGCTCGCGCTGTCGCCGGTCGATCTCGACTGGGCGATCGTCGGCTCCCTGCTGGCGCTCGGTGTGCTCGGCACGGGCGTCGCCTACATCTGGATGATCAATGTGCTGCGCGCCTGGGGGCCGACCGGCTCGTCGACGGTCACCTATGTGACGCCCGTGGTGGGCGTGGTGCTCGGCGTGGTGTTGCTCGGCGAACGGTTCAGCTGGCACGAGCCGGTCGGTGCCGTGCTCGTGCTGCTCGGCATCCTGCTCACGCAGGGGCGGGTCCGGCTCCGGCGTCGCCGGGAGCTCGCCGCGGCCTGACCCTGCGCTGAATCCTGACGCGCTGCGACCGAGTACTGATTCTGGCCCTGCGCAATTCTGGCCGAGTGCTTGACACGGGCAACGGCACGTGGTTGGTTAGTTACATAACTAATGAACCAACGAGGTTCGGCACCACGACAGACGGGTCGGCATGGACGAATCGCGACCGATCTTCATCCAGATCGCAGAGCAGATCGAGAACGACATCATCGACGGCGTCCTCGAGGAGGGCGAGCAGATCCCGTCCATCAACGAGTTCGCCGTGTTCCACCGCATCAACCCGGCCACGGCACTGAGAGGGGTGACTCGCCTTGTCGACGACGGCATCGTGTCGAAACGGAGGGGGATCGGCATGTTCGTGACTCCCGGTGCCCGGGCCCGACTCATCGAACGTCGACGTGCCGACTTCGCCACCGAATACGTCAGACCGCTCATCGTCGAAGCCGAGAAGCTCGGCATCGACATCGACGAACTCGCGGGACTCATCCGCGCGGAAAGGATCCAGTCATGACCTCCACCGTGGTCCGCGTCAGCGGGCTCACCAAGCGCTACGGGTCGTTCACGGCGCTCGACGCCGTCGACTTCACGATCGAAGCAGAACCGCATCTACGGGCTCCTCGGCCGCAACGGGGCCGGCAAGACCACGATCATGCAGCTGCTCACCGGCCAGATCTTCCCGAACGGCGGCGAGGTCGAGGTGTTCGGTCGCCCACCCGCCGAGCACGCGCGATGTGCTGCGCCGCATGTGCTTCATCGCCGAGTCGCAGCGCTATCCCGACGCGTTCAAGCCGCTGCACGTGCTTCGCGCGGCTCCATGGTTCTTCGAGAACTGGGACGCCGAGTTCGCCGATCGCCTCATCGAAGACTTCCGGCTTCCGCTGAACCGCACCATCAAGAAGCTGTCCCGCGGCCAGCTCTCGGCAGTCGGCGTCATCGTCGGCCTCGCCTCACGCGCCCCGCTCACGTTCTTCGATGAGCCCTACCTCGGCCTCGACGCGGTGGCCCGGCACATCTTCTACGACCGGCTGCTCGAGGACTACGCCGAGCACCCTCGCACGGTCGTGCTCTCGACGCACCTGATCGACGAGGTCGCGAACCTCCTGGAGCACATCATCCTCATCGACCAGGGCCGGATCCTGCTCGACCAGGAGGCCGACGAGGTGCGCGGATCCGCCACGACCGTGGCCGGGCCGCGGGCAGCCGTCGAGTCGTTCGTCGCCGACCGCCCGGTGATCGGTCGCGAACGATTGGGCGGCCTGGCATCCGTCACCGTCGACGGCCGCCTCGATCAGACCG
Organism: uncultured Actinomycetota bacterium; assembly: GCA_963764435.1. Lineage (GTDB taxonomy): Bacteria > Actinomycetota > Actinomycetes > Actinomycetales > Microbacteriaceae > Agromyces. The sequence goes on from CAVXSL010000005.1 coordinate 160,156, forward strand.
ACCGCATCCGGGCGGCCGAGCTCGGCCTCGAGCTCGCCCCGGTCTCGCTCCAGCAACTCATCATCCACCTGACCGGCACCGACCTCGGCGCCGACTCCACCGAAGAGAGGGCCGCAGCATGACCGCCGTCACCGCCGTCGACGCCGGCACGCATCGCACCGAAGCGCGCTCGCGCGCCGACGAGATCTGGCGCATCGTCCGATTGCACGCCGTCACGCCGTCGGTGTTCTTCGGCATCCCGTGGCTCATCCTCGGCGGCGCATGGGCCGTCACGATGGTGGTCGCGATCATCCTTCGAGGAGCCGGGGTGTCCGATGCCGGCGAGGGCCTCCGCTACAGCTGGGCCGTGCTCTCGCCCCAGTGGTACCTCGTCGTCGTGGGCGTGCAGGCCATCGGGATGACGTTCTCGTTCGCCCTCGGCTTCGGCGCGACCCGTCGCGACTTCTGGCTCGGCACGAGCATCATGTTCGTGCTCGTGTCGATCGAGATGGCCGCGGCGATCGCCACCCTCGTGCAGGTCGAGAAGGCGACCGACGGCTGGGGGATCGGCGCAGGCATGTTCGACACGCTCTGGTACGGGCAATCGGGCTGGCTCACCGACTTCTACACGACGTTCGCACTGCAGCTGCTCGTGCTGTTCATCGGCGCGAGCATCACGACGATCTACCTGCGCTGGCGCATGCGCGGCATGATGACCCTGCTCTTCAGCGCGGTCGCACTGGTGCTCGTCATCGTCGCAGCACTCACCTTCACCGAGAGCTGGACAGCGGTGTTCGAATGGTTCACCTCGATCGGCATCGTCGGCATCTTCACGGTTGTGCTGGCGAAGGCGCTCGCGTGGGCCGTCGCCGGGTACGTCGTCATCAGGCGGGCCACGCCGCGCTGATCGCGGAGGGCACAGGCCGCGGCGCGGCATCCGATGGGGGTCGGATGCCGCGCCGCTTCTGTGTGCGGGGGTGCGGGTTTCGAGACGGCGCTGTGCGCCTCCTCAACCCGCAGTTCGTGGCTTGGGTGGGGTGTGCAGAATGCGGCGCTGCGCGCCTCCTCGAGCCGCAGCTCGTGTCGGAAGTGGGTGTGCATTATGCACATTCGCTCGGACAGTTCGGGTCGGCCGTGATGATTCGGCCTGCCCCGCCCCGTGCATAACCTGATCGCACTCTCCGTCAATGACGACCGTTGGAGCGACCGATGACTCTTCCATACCTCCCGTGGCACAGCCCATCTCGTGGTTCCAGCACGCCGTGCTTGCGCGATGAGCGCCAGGCGCTCACCTACCGGGATGTCGAGCTCCGCGCAGCCGCCTTCGCGGACCAGCTGACCGCCAACGACATCGGCCACGGCGACGTGGTCGGGATCATGCTCCCCAACTCGATCGAACTGCTCGTCGGCATGCTGGGGGCCTGGCGAGTCGGCGCTGCAGTCACCCCGATCAATCCCACGTTCACGGCTCGCGAGTTCGAGTACCAGATCGACGACTCGCACGCGAGGATCGTGTTGGGGGCGACACCCGCCGGTTCGAACGTGTCGGTGCCCGTGCTCGGCGTCGACGACATGCAGACCTCGCCCGTCGGTCCGATCGTTTCGCCTGAGATCGATCGTCACGATCTCGCCCTGCTCGTCTACACGAGCGGCTCGACCGGCCAGCCCAAGGGTGTCATGCTCGACCACTCGAACCTCGAGGCGATGGCACGCGGGATGGCCGAGCACGTGTGGCTGACGCACGACGATCAAGCCCTCCTCGTGCTGCCGCTCTTCCACGTCAACTCGCTGTGCATCAGCTTCCTCGCACCGATGTCGGTCGGCGCCTCGGTCACGGTGCTCCAGCGCTTCGCGCCCCAGCCGTTCCTGGAAGCCGTCGCCACCTACCGGCCCACGTACTTCTCCGCAGTGCCGGCGATCTTCGCGCGCCTGGCCGAACTCCCCCAGGACCAGGAGGCTGACACCAGCTCCCTGCGCGTCGCCATCTGCGGCGCTGCTCCCGTTTCGCCCGAACTGCTCGAGCGATGCGAGGCCCGGTTCGGCTTCCGCATCGTCGAGGGATACGGGCTCACCGAAGCCACGTGCGCCTCCGCGTGCAATCCGGTGTGGGGCCCCCGCAAACCGGGAACGGTCGGGCGTGCACTGCCCGGTCAGCAGATCATCGTGGTCGATGAGAACGGGATGCTCCAGCCGCCCGGCCGTCGCGGAGAGATCTGGATCAGCGGGCCGACCGTCATGCGCGGATACCTCGGCCGCCCCGAGGCGACCCGTGATGCCCTGCGGGACGGCTGGATGCGCACGGGCGACATCGGCGTCCTCGATCGCGACGGCTATCTGAGGATCGTCGACCGGATCAAGGACATGATCATCCGAGGCGGCGAGAACATCTACCCCAAGGAGATCGAGGCGGTCCTGTCGACGCATCCGTCCGTGCTCGAAGCCGCCGTGGTCGGGCGCCCGGATCCGGTGTACGGGGAAGTCCCCATCGCGCACGTCGTCCTCGCACCGGATGCTCAGCCGGTCGGACCGGATGACCTCCAGGAGCACTGCCGGATCGGGCTGACGAAGGTCAAGGTCCCGTCCGTCATCGAGATCGTGGGCGAGCTGCCCCGCAACCCAGTCGGGAAGGTGGACAAGCCCGCGCTGCGCCGCGCCCTCGCGGCCGCCAACTGACGCGGTCACCCGGACGACTTCGTTCGTCCGTTCGTCCGTCGTCAGACCCATCACCGAAACCGCCCCGCATCACCGAAGGAGTTGACATGGGATTCAAGACCGGCGACTTTCCGCCCGTAGACCACGAGACGTTTCTGCACCAACCCTTGCGAGAGCGGATGAAGACGCTCGCCCTGCACTGGGTCGAGTACGGATTCGGCTCGCCCCGCATGATCGCAACCACGTACATCCTGAAGGTGACGTTCGTCTGGCTGTTCCTCGGCGTCGTCATCATCACGGCCACCTCCGGCGTCGGATGGTTCTGGGAGGTGTGGTCGTGGTGGAACGAGCCGATCGTCTACCAGAAGTTCGTCGTCTGGACGATGCTGCTCGAAGCGATCGGGCTCGCCGGGTCATGGGGACCCATCGCGGGCAAGTTCAAGCCCATGACCGGCGGCATCCTGTTCTGGGCGCGACGCGGCACGATCCGACTCCGCCCCTGGGCGTGGGTTCCAGGCACGAACGGAGATCGTCGCACGGGGTTCGACGTCGCCCTCTACCTCGGCTTCCTCGGCGCGCTGGCCACCGCCCTCGTGCAACCCGGCACCGTGACGCCGTCGCTGGCGGCGGCGCTCCCCGAGAACACGAGCGGGCTCATCCAGACCGAACCGCTCGTGGTGGCGATCGCGCTCCTCGTGATCGTGGGCCTTCGCGACAAGACGATCTTCATCGCAGCACGCGCCGAGCAATACCTGCCGGCGCTGGTGTTCTTCGCGTTCCTTCCCTTCGTCGAAATGATCGTGGCGCTCAAGGTTGCCCTCGTCGTCGTGTGGGTCGGTGCCGGCGTCTCGAAGATCGGGAAGCACTTCGTGAACGTCATCCCTCCGATGCTCAGCAACACGCCGTTCTGGCCGCCGATCTGGTTCAAGCGCCAGTTGTACCGGGACTTCCCGCGCGACATCCGCCCGTCGAAGCTCGCCAACTTCATGGCGCACGGAATGGGGACGGTGGTCGAGATCGGTGCACCGCTGGTGATGCTGTTCTCGCAGGACGTGTGGCTGACCGCCGGTGCGGTGGTGGTCATGATCGGCTTCCACCTGTTCATCGTCTCGACCTTCCCGCTCGCGGTGCCGCTCGAATGGAACCTGCTGTACAGCTACGCCGCGGCGTTCCTGTTCCTGGGGTTCCCCGCCTGGAACGGCTACGGCGTGATGGACTTCTCGCCGATGTGGTTGCTGGCGATCATCGTGGCGGCGCTCCTGGTCTTCCCGGTGCTCGGCAACCTGCGCCCCGACCTGGTGTCGTTCCTCCCGTCGATGCGCCAGTATGCGGGAAACTGGGCGACCGCCCTGTGGACCTTCACCCCGGGGGCGGAGGAGAAGCTCGACGCCGTCGTGCGACCCACACGCAATCAGGTCGTGCAGCTGCAGCAGCTCGGCTACCCGCTCGCGGTCGCCGAGATCACGATGCAGCAGACGATCGCCTGGCGGTCGATGCACAGTCAGGGGCGAGGGCTCTTCTCGGTGCTCTACCGGTCGCTTCCGGACCTCGAGACCCGCACGATCCGCGAGGGTGAGTTCGCGTGCAACTCCGTCATCGGGTTCAACTTCGGCGATGGCCACCTGCACAACGAGGATCTGATCCGCGCCCTCCAGGCTCGGTGCCATTTCCGCCCGGGCGAGTTCGTCGTGGTCTGGGTGGAGTCCCAGCCGATCCACAGGAACACCCAGGAGTACAAGGTCATCGATGCAGCGCTCGGCGTCATCGAACGCGGATCATGGCGGGTGGAGGACGCCGTGCAGGCGCAGCCGTGGTTGCCCGAAGGTCCGATCCCGGTGAACGTGACCTGGAAGGCCCCGGCATCCGGACCGGTTGCCGTCGTGACGAACAGCACGTCGGTACCGGAGACACCAGCCGTCGAGGTGCGGCAATGACGAAGGCCGTCGTGGTCGGCAGCGGGCCCAACGGGCTCGCTGCCGCCATGGTGCTCGCACGGGCGGGCGTCGACGTGACGGTCTTCGAAGCCGCCGACGAACTGGGCGGCGGAGCGAGGTCGGGTCCGTCGCTCCTCCCGGGCCTCGTCCAGGACTACTGCTCTGCGGTGCATCCGATGGCGGCCGGGTCGAGCTATCTCGCGGAACTGGACCTCGGAGCTCGGGGTGTGCGCTGGCGACGCGCCGAGGTGGACTGCGCGCACCCGCTCGACGGCGGTGACGCGGTGCTGCTGCATCAGTCGATCGACCGAACGGCCGAGGGCCTGGGTCGCGACGGCTGGCGGTGGCGGGGCCTCTTCGGCGCCCCGTCGCGCGGCTTCGCGGAGCTGTGCGAGGACATCATGCAGCCGCTCCTGCGAATTCCCCGGCATCCGCTGCGCCTTGCGCGGTTCGGCGCCGTCGCCGGTCCGCCGGCGACCTGGGTGTCACGGGTCTTCGCAGAGGAGCGCACCAGGGCACTCTTCACGGGCGTGGCCGCTCATGCGTTCCAGCGACTCGACCTGCCGCTCGTCACGGGCATCGGCGCGGGGATCATCACCGCGGGCCACGCCGGCGGCTGGCCCGTCGTCGAGGGAGGCACGGGCAGGCTCACGGCGGCCGTGATCGAGATCCTCACCGAACTCGGAGTGCGCTTCGAGACGGGGCGCCGTATCCGGTTGCGCCGGGAGCTTCCGCGTCACGACATCGCGATGCTCGACCTCAACCCTCGAGACGCCGCCAATCTCCTCTCGGACGTCATGCCGCGACGCACACTCGCGTCGCTGCGGCGGTTCCGATTCGGGCCTGCGGCATTCAAGGTCGACTTCGCGATCGAGGGAGGCATCCCATGGGCGAATCCCGAGGTCGGCCGCGCCGGCACCGTACATCTCGGGGGCGATGCGCGAGAGATCGCCGCGGGGGAGCGCGACATCGTCGCCGGCCGGATGCCGCAGCGTCCGTTCGTGCTCCTCGGTCAGCAGTACGTGGCCGATCCGGGACGCTCGGCAGGGAATACCCACCCGGTGTACGCTTACGCGCATGTACCCGCGGGGTACGGTGGGGACGCAACGGAGGCGATCATCGCACAGATCGAGCGATTCGCGCCGGGGTTCCGCGATCATGTGGTGGCCACGGGCGTGCACACCGCCACGGACCTGGCCCGCAAGAACCCGAACTTCGTCGGCGGCGACATCCTCACCGGCGCGAAGACTCCGTTGCAGTTCACCTTCGGGCCGCGCGTCACGGCGTTTCCGTATGACACGGGCGTATCGGGCACGTACCTGTGCTCCGCCGCGACTCCACCTGGTCCCGGCATCCATGGAATGTCCGGATACAACGCGGCGCGGCGCGCGCTCGAGCGCCTGGGGGCTTCCGAGCAGGGGGCTTCGGAGCCGGTGGCGTCCGAGGGCGTGCCGATAGGAGTGTGAGCGTCAGGATGATGACTTCGGGTCGTGTCGGCGACGGCGCCGTGGACCCCGATATCAGCGGCCAGCTGGTGTTGGTGGCGAGGCGGCTGGACGTCCGCATCCCCGAGATCGTCCGCGAGATGCGCGACCTGCTCGCGACACGCATCGAGGATCTCAGCGGTGATCCGCAGCTCGTGGAGCTGTTGCAGGCCAGCATCGAAGGCAACGTGACGACGATGTGCCACATCCTGGCGAACGACATCGACCTCGAGAGCATTCAGCCCACGACGGCGGCGGTCGAGTACGCGTCGAGACTCGCGCAGCGAGACGTGCCGGTCAACGCACTCACCCGCGCCTACTACCTCGGCCAGAGCATGTTCCTGCGGCTCGCCCTGGATGAGGTGGAGCGCCTCGACCTGCCCGACGGGGTCAAGATCGACGTCGTCCGCGGTGTCGCGGACGTGGTGCACCGCTACATCGATTGGATCCTGCAACTCGTCACCTCCGTGCACGACACCGAGCGCCGCCGTTGGTGGACCACGCGTGCGACGCTCAACGTCTCGATGATCCTCAAGGTGCTGCGTGGTGATGCGGTGCCGGCACGCGCCTTCGAATCCGAGACCGGATACCGCCTCGACCAGCGTCATCTCGGTGTCGTCGTCTGGAGCGTGATCGACATCGACGACGTCGACGAGCAGCGCAAGATCGATCAGGTCGTCCGCCGGCTGGCTTCGCACGTTCGCAGTCCCGATCCCACGCTCACGATGGCGGCCGATCGCTCGACGGCGTGGGCATGGATCGCCCTGCCGCCCCGGAGCAGCCCCGACCTCAGCGTCATCCGCTCGGTCGCGGAAGCGGTGCACGGCGTGCGTGTCGCGGTGGGAGACGTCGGCGAGGGAGTGGCGGGGTTCCGCAGGTCGCACGAACAGGCGCTCACCGCGCGCCTCGTGGCGCTCTCGTCGATTCGTTACCGCACCTCGCCCTTCGTCGCATACACCGATCCTGATGTCGCGCTGATCGCCGTGATGAGCAGGGACCCGATCGCCACCGCCACGTGGGTGTCCGAGGTGCTCGGACCCGTCGCCGCCGAGGGTGAGCACCACCGCGTCGTTCGGGAGACACTGAACGCCTTCTTCGCGATGGGCGAGAACTACGTGCGCACCGCCGAGGCGCTGGGACTGCATCGCAACACCGTGAAGCAGCGCGTCGCCCGGTTCTACGCCGAACGAGACGGGCTGCCGGCCTGCGATCCCATCGAGGTCGCCCTCGCACTCCGTATGCGCGACGCGCTCGGCCCGAGCGACCGGAAGTGAGGCCCCGGCAGGCGCGCGGGTACGCTCGAAGCATGACTGACGGGGCCATCGACGAACGGGATGCCGCGATGAGCGAGTTGCTCGGGATCCGCTCGAGCATCGACAACATCGACGCGGCCCTGATCCACCTGCTCGCCGAGCGATTCAAGTTCACGCAGCAGGTGGGGCGGCTGAAGGCCGAGCACGGACTGCCGCCGAGCGATCCCGACCGCGAGCGACGCCAGATCGCGCGCCTTCGCGCGCTCGCCGAGGACGCGCACCTCGATCCGGCCTTCGCCGAGAAGTGGTTCAACTTCGTCGTCGCCGAGGTGATCCAGCACCACGAGGAGCTGGCCGGGAACGGCACCGGCGAAGACCTGTGAACTGGTACCCGCCTCCGCTTCGCTCGCAGTCCGGGCGGCGTTACCTCGTCACCGGCGCGAATGCCGGGCTCGGCTTCTTCACGGCGGCGAGGCTGGCGGGGGCCGGCGCACACGTGGTGATGAGCGGGCGCAGCCCCGGGCGGTTGGATGCCGCGGTGTCGGCCATCCGCACGGCACGGCCCGCGGCATCCGTCGAGACGCTCGTCATGGACCAGTCGTCGCTCGACGCCGTGGAGGCCGGCGCCACGCGGCTGCTGGCGGGGCCACCGCTCGACGGGGTCGTCGCGAACGCGGGCATGGTGCACACCCCGGCCGCGCGGCTGGAGTCGGCCGACGGCAACGAGCTCGTCCTCGCCACCAATGTGCTCGGGCACTTCGCTCTGCTCGGGCGCCTGCTGCCGCACCTCTCGCCCGGTGGGCGCATCGTGTCGCTCGGTTCACTCTCGACGTGGCTCTCGACCTTCCGCGTCGACGACCTGCAGCTCGAGCGCGGGTACGACGCCTGGCGGGCATACGCCCAATCGAAGATCGCCTCGCAGGCCGTGGCGTTCGAGCTCGACCGGCGGCTGCGGGCGGCGGGCGTTCCGGTGACGAGCGTGGTCGCGCAACCGGGCTATTCGATCAGCGGCCGCACGCCCATGGTGCCGGGGGTCAACGAGCCGAGCAGGGCGGGGCGCTTCGCCGACGCGCTGCAGGCCGCGTGGTCGCAGGGCAAGCATCGCGGCGCGGAAGTGACCCTGCACGCGCTCACGGCGTCCGGTGTGGAGGGCGGGCAGTTCTGGGGGCCGTGGTTCCTCGTGCGGGGCGCGCCGCGGCTGCAGACGCCGAGACCCGTGTCGACCGACGCGGCGATCGGCGCCCGGGTGTGGGCGTTCGCCGAGCGGGCGACCGGCCGGCCGTTCACGGTGGGCGCCGCGGGCTCGCCGCCGGTCCGCCCGGTGGGCGGATGATGCGGGCCCGCCGCCAGGGCGGATGGCTCTCGCCACGCGTGCGGTTGATGCTCGCGCGCGTGGTGGTGGCGGTCGGCGTCGTGCTCGCCGTGATCGCGCTCGTCACCGCCCGCTGGGGCTTCCTCTTCGCGGCGATCCTCATCGTCGGCCTCGGTGCCGCGATGGGCCCCGCGCGCCGCCGCGGCTGACAGCACGTCGCGAGCGGTTCACCTGCGCGCAACCCCCGATTCGGGTGGCGTTGGCAGCCGCTCCCTAACGTCGACGGAAAGCATCGCGGGCGCTCGCACCGCGTGGCGGAGCGGCTCGGTGCGGGTCGTCGGTAGGAGGCTCGGTCATGTCCAGAGACACCAGCAGCGTCATCGATCTGCTCGATGGGATCGACGACGCTGACGAGCACGACCTCGACCTGCTGGTCGAGCTGCTCGCTCTGGCGGGCACCGAGCGTGATCCGCAGCGCCCCGGCGACCGTCCCCACGACGTGCACGCCGGCCGTCGCCGACTGTAGGCGACGCGTATGCACACCGTCCAGCGCGTGGGCGAGCTCGACGTCATCGTGAAGCCGTCGCCGGTCGCCATCGTATGGAACGAGCCGGGGCGCCCCCTCGACGCCATCGCGGCGCCCGGGGTTCGCCTCTCGCCCGGCGAGGCGCTCGTCGAGGTGGAACTCGCCACCATCTGCCCGTCCGACGTGCGTACCGTCCGTGGTGAACGTCCGGCATCCGCGCCGCTCGTGCTCGGTCACGAGCAGGTGGGTCGTGTCGTCGCGCTCGGCGACGGCGCTCGTCGTGCCGATGGCGTGCCGCTCGAACTCGGCGACCGCGTGGTGTGGTCGGTCACGGTCAGCTGCGGCGAGTGCGACCGCTGCATCCGCGGGCTCTCGCAGCGTTGCCGCACCCTCGCGAAGTACGGGCACGAACGCGTGACCCGCGGGTGGGAGCTCTCGGGCGGATTCGCCACCCATGTGCAGCTGCGCGTCGGCACCGAGATCGTGCGGGTGAGCGAGGACGTGCCGAGCCGCGTGCTCGCGCCCGCCTCGTGCGCGACGGCGACCGCGCTCGCGGCGCTGGATGCGGCATCCGCCCAGGTCGACCTGGCCGGCACGCTCGTGCTCGTCACCGGCGCGGGGCTGGTGGGCCTCACGGCGGCAGCGATGGCGATCGAGGCCGGTGCCGAGGTGATCGTGTCCGATCCGGATGCCTCGCGGCGCGCCTTCGCCCGGAAGATCGGTGCCGTACCGGTCGACCCGGCGGCCAGGGCGATGTCGCCCGAACGGCTCGACACGACGCTCGCCGACTTCGCGCGGCGCGGCTTCCCCGAGGTGCTCGTGGCCATCGAGACATCCGGATCGCCGTCGGGCTTGCCGACCACGCTTCGCACCGCGATCGGGTCGCTCGGTGTCGGCGGCGTCGCAGTGGTCGTGGGCAGCCTGGCGCCCGGCTCCGAAGTGTGCCTCGATCCCGAGTCGCTCGTGCGGCGGCTCGTGACCCTGACCACCGTGCACGACTACACGGGCGCGCAGCTGCGCCGAGCAGTCGCCTTCCTCGAGCGATCGTGGCGGCGCATTCCGTTCGACGAGCTCGTGGGCGCGACCTATCCGCTCGCCGACCTGGACGCCGCGTTGGCCGAGGCGGCGACCGGCCCGCACGTGCGGGTCGCGGTCGCGCCCGGGCGTCGCCCGTTCTGAATCGCCCGTTCTGAATCGCCCGTTCTGAATCGACGTTCTGAATCGACGTTCTGAATCGACGTTCTGAATCGACCCGCGCCGCCGAGAGCCGATCGCGCCAGACCCGGGACGTGACGTGGCGCTCCGTTCGGAGCACCATTGGGTGATGATCAGCAAGGATCTGGCGCTCGCGCTCCGGGAGGCGGGCCTCATGTGGCATCCGGCGTCGGGTGACCGGTTCCAGCTCGACCTGCCCGGGAACGTCGAGGCCGAGGTGGAGGCCGACGTCTTCACCGTGAGCGAGATGACCATCGAGGCGCGCCGCTACACCACCGGCACGATTCTCGCGTTCAACGGCACGACCGAATGGGCGCTCGACTCGGTCGCGCTCGCCGACGCCGTGTGGCTGCCTCGCGAGGACCAGTTGCGCGAGCTGCTGCAGGGGACGTTCCGCTCGCTCACGCGCCTCCCGGACGCCTTCGAGGTCGAGATCGTGCTCGGCGGCGAGCGAGCGCGATTCGAGCACCCCGATGTCTCCGAGGCCTACGGCATGGCCCTGCTCGAGCTCATCGGGAGGTCGCGATGACGGATGCCACGGGGCCGGACGTTTCGGAGCCGGACGCCACGGGGCGGGACGGTTCCGAGCCGGATGCTGCGGCGCGGGCAGTCGAGCGAGCGCAGGCGGTCGAGCGAGCGCGGGCGGTCGAGCGAGCGCGGGAACTCCTGGCCGACGCCGTGGTGGCCCTCCGCGAGGCCGGCGCCAGACAGGAGACCGTCGCGGTGTTCGTGCCCGAGCGTCGGCTGCTCGGGATCCCGCGTGCGCCGCGGATGACCCCGCTCGGTCGCGTGTGGCGGCTCGGCGCGCTCCTCCTCGACGAGGCGGGCGGCGTCTGGCACACCGGACGCGTGGTGCGCGCGGAGCGTCCGGCGCGTAGGAGCATCCCGGCGGCCGCGATCGCGGAGCAACGCGCTTGGCGCGCCGCCGCCGTCAAGGGCGGCATCGCCGAAGGTGAGACCGTGGACTTCGATGCGAGCCCGGTCGACCTCGACGAGGTCGACCGCGTCGGGGCATCCGGACCGCTTGTGCTCCGCGACGGCGAAGTGCGGGTGCGCTGGAGCCACGCGCAGCCCGACGCGCTCACGCCGCTCGACCGCTACCTCGCCGACCGCGTGAACCTGCTCGTGAACCCGCCCGAGGGGACGTAGCCGGAGATCCTGCTCTCGGGTACTGGGACGCCGGAGGCGACGCGCTGATCTCGCTTCGACAACGATCGCGCATCGCTCAGGCAACGATGTGCCGCGGACAGCAGGCAGGAGCCGCACGGCACGGCAGCATATTCATGCGGTCGCCGGTCCTCCTGTCGATCGCGCTGTCGCGACAACGGGTGAGAGGGAGAGGCAGATGGCGTCGGCCATGTCGCCGGATCGGGCATGGATCCCCACGACGGCCACCGCGGTGGTCTTCTGGGTATTCCTCCTGATCGCCGCTGTGATGCCCGGGACCTGTCCGGCCGAGGCGGCCCCACCGGGCTGCGGGGTCGACGCCCGGTTCTCAGCGGCCATCACGGGCGCAGTGCTCGTGCTCACTGCGGCGGCATTCGGAGTCGCGATCACGTACCTGCTGCCTATCGAATCACGTCCCCTCGTTCTCCGGATTGCAGTCATTGCCGTCGCCCTCGTGGGCGTCGTCGCCCTCGTGATGACGCGTCGGTGACGTCCGGGTCTCCCGTCAACGGGTGTGCGGGTCAGTGGTCGTCGCCGTCGGCGCGTGACGGGCGCGTCTCTGACTCCTGGATCGACTCGATGACCGAGTCCTGCAGCCCCTTCTGACCGGTATGCAGTTCTTGGTATGTCTCGCCGGCGCCCATGATCGGACCGAATGCGGCGCGCATCCGCTGGCCGCGAGGTGCACGAACGGCACGCACCGTCATCCCGACGACGAGTGCTGCGGCGAAGAGACCGAGGAGGATCGGGAGTGCGAGTTCCACGGTCAGAACCCGTACGCCGTGATCGCGCGGAGCGAGCCGGACCGGCTGCCCTCGAGCACGAAGCGCTCGTGGTGCACGACGTGTTCGGGCAGGTCGTCGAGGTCGAACCACCGAAGCTCGGCGGCCTTGTCCTCGAGGGGCTCGGGCGTGCCGCTCCAGCTTCGGCAGGCGAAGAAGAAGTCCACGCGCTGGTCGACGGCGAGGCCGGTGGCCGCGGTCCGGTGCATCGTCGTGAGCGGTGCGAGGTCGTCGACCGAGATCAGGATGCCGAGCTCCTCGGATGCCTCGCGCACGGCGCCGGCGAGCACGGACTCGCCCGCGTCGATGTGACCGGCGGCCGAGGCGCCCCACCAGTCGTCGTAGTAGCCGGTGTTCGAGCGCAATTGCAACAGCACGCGGCCGCCGTCGAACAGGAAGATGTACGCCGCCGGCACCAGGCTGAACGAGCCGTGCGCCGCGGCGTAGTTTGCAGGGTACGGCTCCCGGTCGTCGCCGACGCTCGCCGGGTCAGCCGTCTCGTCGAACCGATCACCCTGTGACAACGTCGACCTCAGATACCCTCAGTACCCTCAGTGCCCGACGACCGGGCCGAACGCGTCGGCGAGCGGGGCGCGGTTCACCGCGCGGAGCTCCTCGACCGGCACGGTGAACAGGTCCTGCACCTCGAGCGAGCCGGATGCCGCATCCGTCACGCCGATGCGACGCACCGCGTAGCCCCGGCCCTCGCACAGGCCCCGGAACTTCACGTCGTCCTCGCGGGGCACCGACACGATCACCCGACCGGTCGACTCGGAGAACAGCGCCGTGGCGGCGTCGACTCCGGCGTCCTCCAGCACCTCGTCGAGCACCACGCGGGCGCCGACGCCGAATCGGCAGACCGCCTCGGTCAGCGCGATCGCGAGGCCGCCGTCTGAGAGGTCGTGCGCCGAGTCGATGAGGCCCTCGATCGCGGCCGCAGCCAGCAGCTCCGCGAGCGCCTTCTCACGTTCGAGTGAGACCGCCGGCGGCCGGCCGCCGAGGTGGTCGTGCACGACACCGGCCCATGCGGACCCGTCGAGCTCGAGCGCGGTGTCGCCGAGCAGGTAGATGTTGTGGCCGTCGTCCTGCCACCCCGACGGGATGCGGCGGGCCACGTCGTCGATGACCCCGAGCACGGCGATCACGGGCGTCGGATGGATCGGCACGTCGCCGGTCTGGTTGTAGAACGACACATTGCCGCCGGTGACGGGGATGCCGAGCTCGAGGCATCCGTCACTCAGTCCCTCGACGGTCTCGGAGAACTGCCACATGACCTCGGGGTTCTCGGGTGAGCCGAAGTTCAGGCAGTCCGAGACGCCCAGAGGCCTCGCGCCGGTGACCGCGACGTTGCGGTACGCCTCGGCGAGCGCGAGCTTCGCGCCCTGGCGCGGGTCGAGCTGGGAGTAGCGGCCGTTCGCGTCGGTCGCGAGCGAGACGCCGAGTCCGGATGCCTCGTCGACCCGGATCATGCCCGCGTCGTCGGGGTAGCTGAGGGCCGTGTTGCCGAGCACGTACCTGTCGTACTGGTTCGTGACCCACGCGGCATCCGCCTGGTTGGCCGAGCCCACGAGTCGCAGGAACTGCGCGCGCAGCTCGTCGCCCGTCTGCGGGCGAGTCGAGGTCGGATGCCCCGTCGGCCTGCAGCGCGTCGAGGTACGACGGGTAGGCGACCGGCCGCTCGTACACGGGGCCGTCGACTGCGACGGTGCGCGGGTCGACGTTGACGATCTCCTCGCCCCGCCACGTGATGGAGAGGCGGCCGGTCTCGGTGACCTCGCCGAGCACGCTGGTCTCGACGTCCCACTTCTTCACCACCTCGAGGAAGCCGTCGAGCTTCTCGGGGCGCACGATCGCCATCATGCGCTCCTGGCTCTCGCTCATGAGGATCTCCTCGGGCGTGAGCGTGGGGTCGCGCAGCAGCACCTCGTCGAGCACGATCGACATGCCGCCGTCGCCGTTGCTCGCGAGTTCGCTCGTCGCGCACGAGATGCCGGCCGCGCCGAGGTCCTGGATGCCCTCGACGAGGTCGCCCGCGAACAGCTCGAGGCAGCACTCGATGAGGACCTTCTCGGCGAACGGGTCGCCGACCTGCACCGCCGGGCGCTTCGTGGGGCCGCCCTCGGCGAACGTGTCGGACGCGAGGATCGACGCGCCGCCGATGCCGTCGCCGCCGGTGCGAGCGCCGAAGAGCACCACCTTGTTGCCGGCGCCCTTGGCGTTGGCGAGGTGCAGGTCCTCGTGGCGCAGCACGCCGACCGCGAGCGCGTTCACGAGCGGGTTCGCCTGGTACACCGGGTCGAACCAGGTCTCGCCGCCGATGTTCGGCAGGCCGAGGCAGTTGCCGTAGAAGCTGATGCCCGACACGACGCCGTGCACGACCCGAGCGGTGTCGGGGTGGTCGATGGCGCCGAAGCGCAGCGCGTCCATGACCGCGACCGGGCGCGCCCCCATCGAGATGATGTCGCGCACGATGCCGCCGACTCCGGTGGCGGCGCCCTGGAACGGCTCGATGAAGCTCGGGTGGTTGTGCGACTCGATCTTGAACGTGACCGCCCAGCCCTCGCCGATGTCCAGCACGCCTGCGTTCTCGCCCATGCCCACCATGAGGTGCCGCTTCATCTCGGGCGTGACCTTCTTGCCGAACTGGCGCAGGTAGATCTTCGACGACTTGTAGGAGCAGTGCTCGCTCCACATGACCGAGTACATCGCGAGCTCGGCGCTGGTCGGGCGCCGGCCGAGGATGTTGCGGATGCGCTCGTACTCGTCGGGCTTCACGCCGAGCGCCGCGTACGGCTGCTCCTTCTCGGGGCTAGCCGCGGCCGCCTCCACGGTGTCGAGCACCGGCGCGGTCGAGCTCGTCGGCGTCGTCGGCGTTGTCGCGTTCGTCGCGTTCGTCGCTGCGGTCATGGCGGTGGCTTCGGTGGTCACGAGTAGCGACTCCAGAGAACGGCGGCGAGCGGATGCCGCGGGCGGATGCCTGACCTCATGAGTCTACCGGTCGGCGTGCGACCCGCCCCGGAGCGTGACACCGCCCACCCCGGTGCGCGCGCCGCGTACGCCCGCACCGCTCACCCCGTGCACCGCTCACCCCGCCATCATCCGGTGCGTGGCATGGCCGTCGCGCTGCGGGACCCGACCGCAGCCATCGACGCGCCATCCGCGCGGCGCCTTCGCTCGGCGAGGTGTCGCCTGACGAGGTGACCCGGTGCGATGTTGCCCGCTCGCGGTCGCTGCTCGGGATCGAGATGCGGCGGCGGGATGAACCAGCTTCGTCCTTCTCGGATGACGATGCCCCATCCGTCATCGTGGACCATATGGTGATGGTGGCTGCACAACATGATTCCGTTGTCGAGGTCGCTCGGGCCGTGATCTCGCGTCCACCACGCGATGTGATGGGCCTGCGTGTGCGAGGGCGGCCGGCGGCATCCGGGCCAGGCGCAGCCACCGTCGCGCTCGATGAGTGCGACCTTCTGAGCTCGGCTGAACAGTCGCGCCGCCCTACCGAAGTCGAGCACCTCGCTGCCGTCGTGCATGAGCAGGGGCGCGACGCCCGCCGACGCGGCGAGCTCTTGTGCAGTGCCGGCTGAGATGGGCTGATCAATGCCGTCGATGCTCGCGTGGCCCTGACCGGACGCGAGCGACGCCGCGTCGACCCGCGCGACCACGATTGCGGAGCGAAGGGCGGCGGGCGCCTCGGTGCTCGACAGCGAGAGCCGCGCGATGTCGGCGAGCGCGTCGGCGTTGAGCTGGGCGATCGTGCGCTCTTCGGCGAACACCGGATCGTGCCCGGCCCCGACGCCCCCGGCAGCGGCAGCCGCGGCGCCCGCCACGCCGTTGTGGTCGTCGCCAGCGGTTCCGAACGGGCGCTTCGCATCACGAGCGCGATGAAGCTCCGCGCCGACCAGCGTCTCGATGGCGAGCTTGATCGGAGCGCCGTTCGCAGGGTCGAACGCGCCACGCAGATTGATCATGCCGCTCGCGTCCTCCCAGACGGAGAGCGCCCGGCGTGATCGGAGCTCGTCTTCACGGGGCTTCACGCCGTCGGGGTCGAGATGCGCCTCGAATTGTTTGACGAGCCGGGTGACGCCGTCGACACCGACCACGGGCGCGCGATCGACGAGCAGCTCCTCTGCTGCGTCGCGTTCGTCGATCGTGACTCTCGGGGAGAGTCCGTCGAGGAAGCGGCGGATGGCGTCTGCCGCGACCATTGAGATCGCGGCGTCGTGGAGCGCCTTCGCGAGGTGCGGATGGCGTGCGGGCAGCGCTGCCCCCGTGAACGACGTGCGGCGGCTCGTTGCCTTGCCGATGGCGACGAGCCGTGCGGCATCCGAGTACCGGCCACCGGTCGTCTGCGCGATGAGGCGCTCGGCCGATGCGTGCCCATGCCGTCGCGCGACATCGGAATCGCCGCCGCGCGAACGCTCGGCCACGCCGGCGGCGCATCGGGCCTGCAGCGCCTCGACACGACGGCCGAGCATCGCGAGCGCCTCGGTCGCCCGCACGAGCCCGTCGTCGCTCATCGTGTTGACATCCGCTTCGGCGTCGTGCGACAACCCGATCAGAGCGCCCGCCCAGATCTCGAGCACCTTCGCGCACGCCGCCTCGAGTTCGAGGAGGGCGGCGGGAGCGCTGGACACGTTCCGATTCTAGCGGAAATCGGACCTGGAAGCGAAGATAAATTCGATTGTGGAGACTGCGATAGTCGTTGGAAGCGAAGATACGTTCCCACGCTACCTGCTGCCGACAGGATCCGGGTTTCCTCGTCGTGTCAGGCCATGGTCTCGTTGTGCTCGGCCCCTGGGTCGAGGTGACGCGATCCGGTGGCCCGCGGTCACGGATTCCAGACTCGCCGGTAAGGATAGGCACGAACTCGGCCGCCCACAGCTCGCACGCGGATCGGCATGCGGACGCGTCGCACCGGGGGTTCGCGGCGCGCTGCGGACACCCCACAGTTGGTTGCGCTACGCCTGCGCGATGCCGGCGATGTGGGTGTTGAACGGGAGGAACGGGGTGTGGACGCGGTAGCGGTCGATCGTGACGCTCTCAAAGCCCGCGGCGCGCACGGACTGCTCAAGGTCTCGTTCGCACGAGCACCCCTCGAAGATCCAGGCCCACGGGCGGCGGAGGATCCGTTGGGCCGCGCGGGTCGGCGTGGCGGGCCTGGCCACGACGTGCTCGAGGAATCGGAAGGTGCCACCCGGGCGCAGGATGCGCCGTACCTCGGCGAGGACGGCCGCGGGGTCGCTCACAGAGCAGAGCACCAGCGAAGAGATCACGGCATCCGCACTGTTATCGGGTAGCCCCGTCTGCTCGGCCATGCGCTCACAGAGCTCGAGCTGCACGCCGTATCGCTGCGCTGCATCCCGCAGCGGGGCGTGCATGTACCGGTTCGGTTCGATGGCCACGAGGGTGCTGCCGGCGGGAAGGTGGCGGAGGTTGGCGCCGACGCCCGGCCCGATCTCGACGATCTCGCGAGGGAGCCCGGCGAACACACGCTGTTTGCGACTGCGGAGTTTCCGCTCCACGTACGGGTCCATCACACGGAAGAACGCGGCGTTGAAGCGGCCGCGAAGGGCGTGCTGCTCGAACCCCGTCTCCGACGAGGTGGCGTCATGGTCTGGGTCATGTCTCCTCCAGCGGTGTCTCGTTTGTCATGACACCAGCGTGGACGGTCCCGTCCGCCCTTTCAGGCGTGGAACTACCTCACTTCACGGTCCGACTCATCGCGCCGGGCGACATACCAGGCGGCGATCTGGGCTCGCGATGTGAAGCCGAGGCGCAGGCGGATCCTTTCGACATGACCCTCAGCCGACCGTTCGTCTATGCCCAGCCGGGTGGCGATATCGCGGTTCGTGTACCCATCGCTGACCAGCGCGGCGACCTCGGTCTGCCGGGCCGTCAGCGTTCGAGGGGGACGGGGCAGGCTGCGCAAGCCCAGGAACCGCCGGATCGGCGCCACGACACCCTGCGCATCACCCGCATATGGCAGATGCGAGCGCCCAGGCAGCACAACAAGCTGCGCATCGGGGATGCCGTCGGCGAGTGCTCCGGCCTGCTCGACAGGAGCAGCCCGGTCTTGGGCACGATGCACCACCAGCGTCGGGGCGCTGACCTGCGCGAGGAGGTCACTGACGTCGAGGTCGTAACTCATCGCCAGCAGCGACCGGGCGGTGGCAGCGGTCGACGAGGCCCGCTGGTAGCGACCGAACTCCTCCCGGCGACGCGGAATCGCGTCGGGGGCGAAGATGTCGGTGAGCACGTCCGAGCCGAGACCCCAGTGCGACTCAACCAGCCCGAGGACGTGGTCGCGCACGCTGGGTGGGGAGATGTTCGCGCCGGACACCCAGCCGCCGTACAGCACGAGCCGTCGGACGGTCTCCGGGTGCGCTGCGGCCCAGGCCACCGCGACCAGCGCGCCCATCGACGTGCCCATCAAGTCGAACGGCTCTCGACCGAGTGTCTCGGCGACTGCGGCGAGCTGCTCCAGCTCGTACGCCATTGACTGGGGCCGATCGGATGCCGCGGACAACCCGCAGCCGGCACGGTCGTACCGCACGAGCCGGCAGCCCTCCGCGAGGCTCTCGTAGAAGGCCCGCTCTTCCGGCAGTTCCCAGCTCAGCTGGAGATGACTGAGCCAGCCAGTGACGTACAACAGCGGCCGCCCGGCACCGATCGAGGAGTACGCGACATCGGTACCATCGGCCGTCGATCAACCGACCAATGCGTTGCTGCACATCCCCATTATGACGATGGCGCCGGCGGCGGCATCGAGAAGAGGATCGGTGCTGGACCACCGGTCCCCGACGCGGCCCGCACCGGCTCGTGCAGGAGGCGAAGGACGCCGGCGTCTGAGGGATCGTTCGGCGGCGGCGTATCGACGAGAGCATTCCGCCTGTCATGGTCGATGGCGATGGGACCGTGACCGAGGGCACGTATACGCGAGACGAAGCAACTCGAAGGCGGCTACTACGGTGCTGGAGTTGCCCTCGCGCGAGGCAGCTCGTGGAATGGGCCGCGAAGATCGCGAGTTGCCTGCACGATGCGCGCAGGAGGTGCGCGCGTTCCAATACGACCCCGCAAGCTGACGGCCCTCGAACTCGCTTGGGTGTCGCGTGCGGCTTCGACCAGATCCCGCTCCGGGCCCAACGCCATCCCATGTTCTGGCGGCGACGACCAGGAACTGGAAGACCCGAAGGATGTCGACTGGCCTCTTATCGGGTGATCGCGCGTCAGATGCGCATCCTCTTGCGCACGCCCGACGACGGACCGGGTAAACGCACGCTCCACAGTGGGCGGCCGCGGGTTTACCCCCGGGTTCCGTCTCTGTCAGGAAGAGGTCGCACTAACGTCGTAGAGTGACCATCGAATTGCAGTCGGTGACGTTTTGCTCTCAGAATCCGCAGCGCGACGCAGAGTTCTGGGGGGCCGTGTTGGACCGACGCCTTGAAAGCGATGGCGGCGGGATCTTGCTCGCCGGGGAGTCAGGACAGGTGGGCCTCCGATTTGCTGCCGGCGCTCCTCATGGCGAGGAGAAGAATCGCCTCCACCTTCATCTCGCTGACGGACCCAGTGATCAGAGGGACACCATCGCGGTGTGCCTGAAGCTCGGGGCGCGGCTTCGGGGCAGCGGTCACGTACCGGAGAACAGTTACGCCGCCATGGCCGACGTGGTCGGGGACGAGTTCTGTGTGATCGAAGACGGGAACTCCTATTTGGCCGGATGCGGTCCGTTGGGGGAGGTGACGTGCGATGGCACTCGAACCGTTGGGCTGTTCTGGAGCCAGGTACTCGGATGGCCGCTTGTGTGGGATCAAGGCGAAGAAACCGCCATCCAATCTCCTGCCGGCGGAACAAAAATCGCCTGGAACGGTGAGACTGTAAATCCAAAGACTGCTCGACAACGCCAATATTTCGTCCTGGCCGTGCCAAGCCATCATCTCGATGACGAAGTGAGCCGACTGATGGCCCTCGGGGCCTCTGGTCACGCCAACAGCCAAACGGGTGAGAGGATTCTCAGCGATCCGGACGGCAACAGTTCGTAGTCCGCCCTTCAAGTCGTGACCCGGCAGATCGTGACCGGCGAGTTCGCACATCTCTGATTTCAGGGGAGGTCGGCATGATCGGCGAGGCCGCGTTCTCGATGGCGATTGCTCCGGCCAGCCGGCACGCAGCTCGGTCACGAAGATGCCGGGTCGGATGCCGCGGCGGAGGCGGCGTCGAGACGCTCGAACGGGCCTGGACCGTCGTGCGGCTTCGGCGGGGCGTCAAGGTGACGGACGCGCAGCTCGTCCATGAGCTCCTGGATGAACGTCGGACCCTCATCGCGCATGAGCTGCTGCCGGGCCTGGAGCTCGTCGCTGCCGGAACGCCAGTCGAGGCCCCAGTTGCCCAGGGCGTAGATGATCGGCACAGTCTGGATCCCGGCTTCAGTGAGGCTGAAGCGAGCGCGCTGCCCCCGGGCTGCGGTGCCGCGGGTGAGGATTCCTGCATCGATGAGCCGCTTGAGGCGGTCGGCGAGGATGTTCGAGGCGATGCCCTCGATCGACCCGGTGAGCAGTGCCCGGAAGTAGCGGCGGTCGCCGAAGATGACGTCGCGCAGGATGAGCAACGACCAGCGATCTCCGAGCACCTCCACGGCGGCGTTGATCGGACACCCGGACCGTGGTTCCACGATTCCTCCTTGACAGTTTTTGCTTCCCACTATAGTAGTTGCAAAACGCAATCACTATTTGGGGCGGAGCTGATGGGCCGTTTCGTGTATTCGATGAACGTGTCCCTCGACCTGCGAATCGAGCAGGTTCCCGGTGACAACGGTGCTGGCGAGTGGCTGCGCATCGACGAGGAGCTGCACCGCGAGGCCAATGCACGGACACGCGGGCGGGCGGCGATCGTCCACGGCCGGGTCTACTACGAGCTCATGGAGGAGTACCAGCCCCGCGCGCGCGATGACGCGTCCCTTCCGGACGTTCTGCGCGAGTACGGTGAGATCTGGACCGCCATGCCCAAGGTGCTGGTCTCCCGCACTCGCCGCAACGCCGACTACAACACCCGGATCATCGGCGGGGACGACGCGATCGGTCAGCTCGCCGACCTGCGTGCCCGGACCGACGGCACCATCGCGGTGGGCGGCGCGACCCTTGCCACGCAGCTGCTCCGGGCGGAGCTGCTCGACGAGCTGCTGCTCTTCACCCATCCCGCGATACTGGGTTTCGGCAGGCCGCTGTTCGACGACGACCTGCCGGTCGAGCTCGACCTGCTCGAGCAGCGATCGTTCGGATCAGGCGTGACCATGCATCACTACGCCATCCGCGATGAGAGTGAGGCAGGGTCGTGATGAGGCAGGTCGCCGACGGTGTGCTGATTCACCAGAGCGAGTTACTCCAGAACAACGCTGTCGCCGTGCAGGGCCGGGCCGGCGTGTTGCTCATCGACCCCGGAATAACGGGCGACGAAATGGTCGCCCTCGCGAACGACCTTCGTGAGTTGGGCCAGCCCGTTGTGGCAGGTTTCTCGACGCATCCTGATTGGGATCACGTGCTCTGGCACACCGAACTTGGCGAAGCACCCCGTTACGGTACAGCCCGCTGTGCGGCTGTTATGCGAGATCTGCTGTCGAACGCCGACTGGAAGGCCCGCGTCGCCGAGGGATTACCACCGGAGATCGCCGAGGAGATACCGCTCAACCTGTTCGGCCTCATTACCGGTCTGCCTGCCCGAACTGCGCAGATTCCCTGGGATGGCCCCGAAGTCCGGATTATCGAACACCAGGCGCATGCCCCGGGCCATGCGGCACTGTTCATCGAGGAGCGCGGGGTTCTCGTCGCCGGCGACATGCTTTCCGACGTCTTGATTCCGATGCTCGACTGAGTGCCGCTGACCCGATCGAGGACTACCTCACCGCCCTGGGGCTGCTCGAGGGCGTGGCGGGCGACGTCGATGTCGTGGTCCCGGGCCACGGGTCCGTCGGCGCAGGCGACCAGGTGCGCGCGCGGATCGACCAGGATCGGGCGTACGTGCACGCCTTGCGTGACGGCAGGGATCCCAGCGACCCGCGGATTGGTCCGTCGGCCAAGCCCGGCTGGGAATGGGTGGGCGACGTGCACACATGGCAACTGCAGGGCCTGCGCCAGCGAACCGAGCGCGACGGCACGCCCAATTAGTGGGTTCATGGCGCAGGTGCGAGTGTGACCCACTGCTCGTCGACGACATAGCCGACGCTCCGGTTGGTTGCAAGGCTCGCGGCGTTGTCGGCCGAGCCGCCCGTGCGGAAGACCGTCGCAGCCGTGTCAGCATAGCTCCGTGACAAAGGTGACTGTCCGCCAGATGACTCAGGCCGAGTTTGACCACTGGCAATCCACGATCGCTGAAGAATACGCAGACGAGCAAGTCGCTGCCGGCCGATGGCAACGAGAGGGAGCGGTGCAACGCGCTCGCGAGGAGAACGCGCACCTGCTGCCTCAAGGGCTGGCGACAGCGCGAATGCTCGTTCTTCGAGGCGTCGATACCGACGGCGAGCCTGTCGGCCGCGCCTGGGTGGGTCTTGACCACCCGCGTGGCACACCGGATGTTGCCTTCCTCTACGACATCGAGGTCATCGAGACCAGGCGAGGAAGTGGACTCGGACGTGCTCTCCTCGAGGCCGTCGAGGATGCAACCCGGCAAGCTGGCGCGGTCGCCTTGGAGCTGAACGTCTTCGGACGCAACCACGCGGCCATCTCCCTCTACAGCTCATCCGGCTATGACGTCGTCACGCAGCAGATGCGGAAGGCGCTCTGAACGAGCGAACGTAGCCCGAGCCGCTCATCGCACGCACACCGCGCCCGATACCCGATCCCCGAGCGGCTCGACTCTCTGCGGATCTGTCTGTGGTTACCTAGGGAGATGCGTCGAAGCCGATGGACGTCCTTCGTAGCCGACCCCGAGCATCGCCGGATCCTGCACGAAGACGGCAACGAAGCGCACCGCCTTCGCGTCGAGCACGATCGGGCACGCCTGTACATCGAGCTGAGCGGCGAGGATGGCACCGGTCCGTGGACTGTCCTGGCCGTCGACCGAGCATCGCGGCGTTACGCCGTTGCCCAGGCCGAGACTAAGACGTCCGCCACCCAGGGTGCAGCCCAAGCCCTCACCGAGCTGCTTGACGGCTGATACCTACGCGGGCAGCACAGGCGTCCACTGTTTGCGATCAACCTCACGAGCTGTGACGTCGATGACGTTTGGTGCCCGCGGGTATCTCATCTGAGCACTCTATGCTCACAGTTCGAAGGAGGGCCGCAACCCCAGATGCGCGTGCTTGACGGTTTCGAGAAACTGCGACTATTTCAGGGTGTCTCCCCTGAAGAAGAAGCCGTCCAGACACGTCCTGTTGGTCGTGCTCTTCGTGGTCTATCTCGTCCTGCTCATGTGGATCGTGCTCTGGAAGCTTGCGGTTCCGTGGGTCGGAGAGGCCGCGCTGCTCCCACGCCCAATCAAGCTGGTCCCGTTCCTGCCCAGTACCGAGGCCGGTGTCAGCGCACCCATCGAGGTCGTCGCGAACATCCTGCTCTTCGTCCCATTCGGCCTCTACCTCGGGCTCCTCGCGCCGTCATGGCAGAGGTGGAAGGTGACGGGCGTGCTCGTCGGGGCGAGCTTGGTCCTGGAGATCACCCAGCACCTGCTCTCCACCGGCAGCTTCGACATCACCGACGTCATCGTCAACACTGCCGGAGGCCTGGCCGGGCTCGGCCTACTCGCCCTGGCACGCCGCAGATTCCAAGCAAGAACCATCGCAGTCCTCACCAGGGTCTGCTTGATCGGGACAGTGCTCTCGCTGCTCGCGATCGGGATCTTCAACGCCTCCCCTTGGCACTACGTGCCACAGCCGGACGTCATCGTCCCCACGTCTTCCGCGTCAATGTAGGACCCGGAGGCGCCACCTCCAAGAAGACGGCGTCAGCGCACAATGCGATTGCGGCCTGGAACTCGCTTGTTCTCACACCAATCGGTCCCCTCGCTGCCGACTGAGTGGAGCTGGATCCGCGGCGTGAGCGGAGGCTCGCGTGGCAGGGGTTCGTGCCGACGCCGCCGGGGCCGCGTAGGCTCGCAGTACGGCTGATCGTGGGGCAGGCACGACGTCGCCATTCGTCGTCGGGTGCCGGCACCTGGGGGAGCGAGGACCAGATGTCGATCCCGGCGTTGCCGCCGAGCGGGGGTTCCGGCATCCCGCAGCTCGGCCTCGACGCGGCGGTCACGCGCTTCGCGATCTTCCTCGTTACCATCTCGACCAAGCCCGACAACTCGAGCTCGACGACGCCGCGACGGGCCAGAAGCTCGAGCGGATGTTCATCGGCGATCCACCCGGACTGCACGACCGGCTGCTCGACTTCTCGACCGCCCTCACCGGTACGGCGTACTTCGCGCCGCCCCTGGAAGCTCCTCAAGGGGCTCGACTCGATCGATGCGGCCACTGCCGGCGGCGGTCGGAAGGCTGGCACGCGATGACGGCAGGAGCCGGTGACACGCGTGAGCCGGAGCCGACCGCCGGCGCCGGTCCGTTGAAGCGCGTGGAGCACGCCGTCGCGAAGCCCGTGTCCGAGCTCGCGCATGTCTACCGGACCGAGTACGCGATCTACGGCATCATCCTCGTGAGCGCCCTGATCGGAGTGGGCTGGGAGCAGGAGACCGACCTCGACGTCCTGCTCTTCACGCTCGGAACGGTCGGCGTCTTCTGGCTGGCGCACGTGTACTCGGGCACCGTCGCCGGAGAGGGGTCGGAGGCGCCGCGCATTCGTGCCGTCGCCGACGCGGCCTGGGCCTCGATGCGGCACTCCGTCGGGATACTCCTCGCGATGGTGCTGCCGTCGGTGTTCCTGCTCCTCGCGGTCATCGGCGTCCTCGACGAGTACGTCGCGTACTACCTCGCGCTCTGGGTGGGCGTGGCGATCCTCGCGGTGCTCGGATACCTGACCTCGGCCCGCCGCGGCAGCGCGTGGCCATGGCGCATCGTCAGTGCGCTCGTCACCGCGAGCCTGGGAGTGCTCGTCATCTGGCTGACCACACTCGTGCACTGAGCGCGGTCGTGAACTGACGCCGTCGTGAACTGAGCGGGTCACCCGGCCGCGAAGACGCGGGCGGTCTACTCGGCCCGCGAGAACGCCGAGGCCCGCTCCACCTGCTCGCGCGTGAGCGGAACCCCCGTGTACCGCTCGAACTGGCGGGCGGCCTGCAGCGCGATGACCTCGGCGCCCGTGATCACGCGCTTCCCGGCGGCGCGCGCGGCGATGATCAGCGGCGTCTCGGCGGGGAACGCCACGACGTCGAACACGGTGGTCGCGCGTTCGATGAGCTCGGGCGGGAACGCGAGCGCCGCGGCATCCGGCCCGTGCATGCCGAGTGGAGTGACGTTCACGATCACGTCGAACGCGGGCTCGGGGTCATCCGCCACCCACTCGTACCCGTACTTCGCCGCGAGCGCCGACCCGGCCGCCTCGTTGCGCGCGAGCACCGTGACGTCGTCGAAGCCCGCCCCGCGGAATGCCGCGACCACCGCCTTCGCCATGCCGCCCGACCCGCGCACGAGCACGCGCTGCGCCGGATCGAGCCCGTACTCGGCGATCAGCTGCGCGATCGCCTCGTAGTCGGTGTTCGAGGCGGTGAGCACGCCGCCGTCGTTCACGATCGTGTTGACCGACTCGATCGCCGCGGCCGAGGGCTCGATGACGTCCACAAGCGGGATCACCTCCTCTTTGAACGGCATCGACACGGAGCATCCGCGGATGCCCAGCGCCCGGATGCCCCGCACCGCGCCCTCGAGGTCGTCGGTCGTGAACGCCTTGTAGATGAAGTTCAGGCCGAGCTCGTCGTAGAGGAAGTTGTGGAATCGCGTGCCGAGATTCGACGGCCGCCCGGCGAGCGAGATGCAGACCGACATGTCCTTGTTGAGGATGGGCATGCGTCCATGGTGCCGGATGCCGCGTTCCGCTGCGGGCACGGCGCCCATGAGCGGATGCCGCGGCCCGCCTGCCGCCGGGTAGCCTGTTCCGGTGACCGAGCCCTCTGCACGCGAACTCGTCTCGAGCCTCATCGAGTCGATCCCCGACTTCCCCGAGCCCGGCGTCACGTTCAGGGATCTCACGCCCGTGTTCGCGAATGCCCCGGCGCTGCGTGCGCTCGGCACCAGCCTCACCGAGCCGTTCGCCGGCCGGTTCGACGAGATCGGCGGCGTGGAGGCGCGCGGGTTCCTGATCGCCGGCGCCGCGTCGACCCTGACGGGCGCGGGCGTGCTCACGGTGCGCAAGGCCGGCAAGCTCCCCCGAGCGGTGCTGCGCGAGGAGTACGCGCTCGAGTACGGCACCGCGGCACTCGAGGTGCACGAGGGGGAGCTCCCGCCGGGCGCCCGCGTGCTCATCGTCGACGACGTGCTCGCGACGGGCGGTACTGTCGGCGCTGCCGCGCGTCTCGTCGAGCGCGCCGGCTGGGAGGTCGCCGGCATCTCGGTCGCCCTCGAGCTCGAGGAGCTCGGCGGTCGCGCGGCGCTCGGCGACCGATACGAGGTCTTCTCGCTGCTGCAGTACTGAGCTGCTGCAGTGCTGAGCTGCTGCAGGGCTGAGCTGCTCCAGTACTGAGGGTGACCCCGAGGCTGAACGCCTCGATCACTCGTCCGCGCGCTCGGCGAGCCCGTGCTCGTCGAGCGCCATGAGGAAGGCCGCATTGCCGCGGAGCGCCGCCTCGTAGCGCAGCACGTCCGGGGTTCGGACGGCGTCGGCAACCAGCGTGAGCAGTTCGCCGACGGCGCCGTCGCTTCGACCGGCGGCGTGCAGTCCGAGCGCGTGGAACGCCCGCACGGACGGCGACTCGGGCCATCCGGCGAGCGCACGATCGAGCACCGCCACGGACTCCTCGTGACGGCCCAGCAGCCGCAGCGTGCTGCCGTACTGGAGCAGGCAGCGCCGTAGTCGCTCCCCCGAGAGCCCGGCCGCGAGCGCGGCCTCGTAGTAGTCGGCCGCGGTCTGCTCCTCACCTGCCGTGTCGTACGATCCGCCGACCTCGTACAGCAGGTCTGGCTGGCCGGGGTGCTGCCGCGAGCAGCGCGAGGAACGCGTCGATCGTCGGCTGCATGTGCTGCCGGTCGCGGCGCGCGAAGATCTCGGCGATGGTCGCCTCGAGTTCGGGGGTGAGCGGTTCCGGGGCGGGCGCGGCGGTCATCGTTCCATGATGCCGCTACTCTCGGAAGCCCGAGGATGACGCACGACGGTCATCGACTTCACACGGAGCTTGGGTACGGAAGGGATGCTGCATGGGCGGGTTCCGCGGAGTGCTGCGATCCGGCACGGACCTCGACGACGCGAGATCGTACCTTCCCGCGGAACCGGGTGCGCTGAGCTGGGGTCGGCTGCCCGCCCGCGGCGATGCCCCGGTGCTCCAGGTCGACTCCGGCGACGAGGTCGTCATCGACACCCTGAGCCACGAGGGCATCCTCGAGGACCAGGGGCGCGATCCCGCGGCGTTCTTCGGCGGGCACGGTGTCGACCGCGAGCACGTGCTCGACGAGGCCGTGGCGCTCGCGGCATCCGATCATCCTCGCGATCCTGCGAAGGACGGACCGCACGTCGTGACCGGCCCGATCCTGGTGCGCGGCGCGCGCCCGGGCGACCTGCTGAAGCTCACGGTCCTCGACACGACCCCGCGCGTCCCGTACGGGGTCATCTCGAACCGACACGGGCGGGGTGCGCTGCCCGGCGAATACCCGCAGCAGGCGGGCAACGTCAGCGTGTTCGCCCCCATCGAGCAGGACGAGCACGGCGGATGGTTCGGGGCGCTCCCGCTCGAAGACGGCGGTGCACGCGACATCCGATTCCCGCTCGCGCCGTTCCTCGGCATCATGGGCGTCGCGGTCGACGCCGACGAGCGGCCGCACTCCGTGCCGCCCGGCCGGCACGGCGGGAACCTCGACATCAACCTGCTGACCGAGGGGGCCTCGCTCTACCTGCCCGTGCAGGTGCCGGGCGCGCTCGCCTACGTCGGCGACCCGCACTTCGCGCAGGGCGGCGGCGAGGTGGCCCTGACCGCCCTCGAGGCGTCGCTCCGGGCGACGATCCGCTTCGAGGTCGTCGCCGCCGAGGACGCGGTGCGCGACTTCGGCGCCGTCGCCGGGCCGCTCGCCGAGACGAGCGAGTACCTCGTGCCGACGGGGCTCGACGCCGACCTCGACATCGCCATGCAGGACTGCGTCCGACAGGCGATCGGCCTCCTCGGGGCGAGGTACGGCATGGCGCCGCACCTCGCGTATGCGTACCTCAGCGCCGCCACCGACTTCGAGATCTCGCAGGTGGTCGACCTCGTGAAGGGCGTGCACGCGCGCATCCGCACCTCGGACTTCCGAGCGGTGCGGCGGGGCTGAACGGATGCCGCCGGCCGACGATCGCGATGTCCCCGTGAATCCGACGGGCGGCCCGGGCGGGCCGGGCGGCCCTGGCGGCGCGCTCGACCCACGCGTGTGGCGGATCGCCGGCGACCCGCTCCTGGCGCCGACCGCGCGGGGGCCGCTCGACGGGCAGACCGTCGCGGTGAAGGACGTGTTCGCCGTCGAGGGATTCCCGATCGGGGCGGGCGTCCCGGCCTACCTCGCCGAGGCGGAGACCGAGACGCGATCGGCGGCGAGCGTGCGGGCGCTGCTGGCGGCCGGGGCATCCGTTCGCGGCATCGCCCGCACCGACCAGTTCGCGTACAGCATCGCCGGACGCAACGCCGCGTACGGCACCCCGCCCAACCCGGCGGTGCCGGGGGCCATCCCCGGAGGCTCGTCGAGCGGCCCGGCCGTTGCGGTGGCCCTGGGCCAGGCGACCATCGGCCTCGGCACAGACACGGCCGGATCCATCCGCGTTCCCGCCTCCTACCAGGGCCTCTGGGGCCTGCGCACCACGCACGGGGCGGTGAGCACGGACGGTGTGCTCCCGCTCGCGCCGAGCTTCGACACGGTCGGATGGCTCACGCGCGACGCGGCGACGCTGGCCGGGGCGGCGCGGGCGAGCCTCGACGTCGAGTCGCAGCGCGGACTCGGCGCGCGACTGGTCGTGGCGCCGGCGCTCGTCGGATCGGCGACCCCCGACGTGGCCGACGCGTTCCGCGCCGCGGTCGACTCGCTCGCTCACGCCGGGTACGACATCGTTCGCCTCGACGACCCGGGCGGGGCCTTCGGAGACGGTGCGCTCGATGCGCTGTACGCGGCGTTCCGCGTGGTTCAGGCTTCGGAGGCGTGGGCGCACCACGGCGCGTGGATCGACGCGCATCCGGGAGCGCTCGGCGCGGACGTCGCCGCCCGTTTCGCGTGGGCGTCCACGATCACGGCCGCGGATGCGTCAGACGCGCGCGCCGCGCTCGGGCGGGCGCGCGTCGCGCTCGACGAGGCGATCGGCGACGCCACGCTCGTGCTGCCCTCCGCGGCATCCGTCGCTCCGGCGCTCGATGCCGACAGCGCCGGGATCGAGGCGACGCGCGCCGCGACCCTGCGGATGACCGCGGTGGCCGGGGCGACAGGCCGGCCCGCCGTGTCGGTCCCGGGTCTCACCGTGGGCGGTGCACCTCTCGGGGTGTGCTTCGTCGCGTCTCGTGGCAGCGACCTCGCGCTCGTCGAGTCGGCACGGGAGTGGGTCACACACCTGAAACATCGCTGAAACGGCGGATGCGTAGATTGGCGCCTTGCACCGCGTCAGGGGGTCCGTCATCACTGCTCCGATCAACCCGCCCGCTCGCCTCCTGATGGGGCCCGGACCGGTCAACGCCGATCCGCGGGTGCTGCGCGCCATGTCCGCGCAGCTGATCGGCCAGTACGACCCGGCGATGACCGGCTACATGAACGAGACGATGGAGCTCTACCGGGGCGTCTTCCGCACCCGCAACGCGGCCACGCTCCTCGTGGACGGCACCTCCCGCGCCGGCATCGAGGCGGCGCTCGTGTCGCTGCTCGCTCCCGGCGACCGCGTGCTCGTTCCTGTCTTCGGGCGCTTCGGGCACCTCCTGGCCGAGATCGCCCGCCGCGCGGGCGCCGAGGTGCACACTCGCGAGATCGAGTGGGGCGGGGTGTTCACCGCCGCGCAGATCGAGCAGGCCGTCGTCGAGGTGAAGCCCGCCCTGCTCGCCGTCGTGCACGGCGACACGTCGACCACCGTCGCGCAGCCGCTCGAGGAGCTCGGCGCGATCTGCGCGCGACACGGCGTGCTCTTCTACACGGATGCCACCGCCTCGCTCGGCGGCAACGCCTTCGAGATGGACGCCTGGGGCCTCGACGCGGCGACCGCCGGCCTGCAGAAGTGCCTCGGCGGGCCCTCGGGCAGTGCGCCGATCAGCCTCTCGCCGGCGGCGGTGGAACGCATCGAGGCACGCAAGAGCATCGAAGCCGGCATCCGAGCCGAGGGCGACGCCGTGCGCGACGACCCCATCCGCTCGAACTACTTCGACCTGTCGATGATCCTCGACTACTGGGGCGAGCGGCGGCTGAACCATCACACCGAGGCGACGTCGATGCTCTACGGCGCGCGGGAGTGCGCGCGACTCCTCCTCGAGGAGGGCATCGACCAGGCCGTCGAGCGGCACCGCCTGCACGGCACCGCGATGGCCGAGGGGGTCGCCGCGCTCGGACTGGAGATCTTCGGCGATCGCGCGCACCGCATGCACAACGTGGTCGGCGTGCACATCCCCGACGGCGTCGACGGCGAGCGGGTGCGACGGGCCCTTCTCGAGGACTTCGCGATCGAGATCGGCACGTCCTTCGGTCCGCTGCACGGCAGGATCTGGCGGATCGGCACGATGGGCTACAACGCGAGGAAGGACGCCGTGCTCACGACCCTCGCGGCGCTCGAGCAGGTGCTCCGCGCCGAAGGGCACGGGCTCACCGCCGGTGCGGGCGTCGGCGCCGCCCGCGACGTCTACTCCGAGGAGGCGGCGTGAACCTCGGACTCACGGACGACACCATCGCGGCGGCCGCGAGGGTGATGGCCCGGTGCGATGAGCTCGCCGCGATCTCGTCGAGCCCCGAATACCTGGAGCGCGTGCACCTCTCGCCCGAGCACCGACGGGTGAACGACCTCGTCGCGACCTGGATCGAGGAGGCCGGCCTCGTCGCATGGCAGGATGCCGGGGGCAACCTGTGCGGACGGCTCGAGGGGGCCGAACCCGGCATGCCCGCGCTCCTCATCGGCTCGCACCTCGATACCGTGCGCGACGCCGGCCGCTACGACGGCATGCTCGGCGTGCTCCTCGCGATCGAGGTCGCCGCGCGAATCGCCCGCGCTGGCGAGGCGTTGCCGTTCGCGCTCGAGGTCGTCGGCTTCACCGACGAGGAGGGCACCAGGTTCGGCAACGCCCTCCTCGGCAGCCGCGCGATGTCGGGCGGCTTCGATCCCTCCTGGTGGGACGCCCACGACTGCGACGGACGCACGCTCCGCGAGGCCTTCGTCGAGTTCGGCCTGGACCCCGAGCGCATCGGCGAGGCGGCACGGCGCCCGGAGTCGCTCGTCGGCTATCTCGAGGCGCACATCGAGCAGGGCCCCCACCTCGAGGACGCCGACCGCGCCCTCGCCGTCGTCTCCACGATCGCGGGTGCCCGGCGGTTCGAGCTCACGATGACCGGTCACGCCGGCCACGCCGGCGGCACGCCGTACGACAAGCGTCGCGACGCGCTCGTCGGGGCGAGCGAGCTCGTCGTCGAGGTGGAGTCGATCGGGCGCGAGTCCGGTGTCATCGCCACGGTCGGACGGATGCAGGCCTTCCCAGGCGGCATCAACGTGATCCCCGGCCGCGTCGAGTTCACCCTCGACCTCCGTGCCGAGTCCGATCACGCACGCGATCTCGCGTTGGCGAAGATCCGGCGCCGGGCCGATGAGATCGCCGAACGCCGCGGGCTCGGGTTCGAGGCACGGGAGATCTACCGGGCGGATGCCACGCCCTGCGCCCCTTGGCTCCGGGATGCGGTGGCGAGCGGCATCCGTCGTACCGGCGACGACGACCCGATCAGGCTCTGGAGCCGCGCGGGCCACGACGGCATGGCGATGCACGCGGTCACCGACATCGCGATGCTGTTCATCCGCTGCGGCAACGGCGGCATCAGCCACTCCCCCGACGAGACGGTCACGGCGCCGGATGTCGCGCTGGCCCTCGACGCGTTCGAAGGCGCGGTGCTCGCGGTCGCCGACGAGGTCCGCGCCGAACTCGAAGGAGATGAGCCCGCTCGCGTCGGGGAACGATGACGACCACGAACGTTGCGTGGCGCGAGCTCGCCGAGATCGAGGGCACATGATGGACAGGGTCCTGCGCGAGGCGCTCATCGCCGACTACGCGAGGCGACGTCCGGGACACGGGTTCGGGGTCGAGTCGCGAGCCGTCCATGCCGTGCGCCGCAGGAACCCGCTCTGCGGCGACGAGGTCGAGCTGCGGTTCGCCGTCTCGGAGGTCGGGTGGCCATCGGTGGTGGGGCTGCGCTGGGAGGGCCGCGGATGCGCGGTGTCGCAGGCCTCGGCGGCGATGCTCGTCGCCCGTGTGGACGGCATGGCGCTCGCGGACATCCGGCGGCTGTCCCGGGAGGTGCATTCGCTGATCATGGGATCGACGACTCCGGCCCCGGGAGTCGACGTGGACTTCGCCGAAGACGTCGCAGCGCTCGCCGGCATCGGTCGGCTCTCGCTCCGCGCGCGCTGCGCCTCGCTCGCGTGGGACGCCCTCGACGCGGCGATCAGCGATCCGAGCGTTCCGGGCGATCCGGGTGATCCTGATCGAGGCCCGCGCTGAGGTCGCCGCACTCCACCTCGACGGCGCGGTGGGCCGCCAGGTACGCGTTCGCACCCGTGTCGCCGGCGAGACTCCGCGCCAGGGCGGCCCAGTGATCGCGACCGATGAGCACCGGATGCCCCGGACGGGCGGCGTAGACGGCGCGCGCGAGCGCCGGGCGCAGCGAACCCCCGGCCGCATCGAGCACCCGCCGCCCGACCGATCCGGGAACGCCGGGAAGGTCGACGAGGCTCACGAGCACCGCCTCGGCGTCGGTCTCGGCGGCGTGGGCGAGGGCGGCGCGGAGCGACGCGGAGACGCCGTCCGTCCAGTCCGGCGCCACCACGACCTCGGCGTCGGCGGGGACGAGCGCGCGGGCGGTGTCGGCCTGCGCCCCGAGCACGACGACGACGTCGCCGCAGCCGGCGGCGCGGAGCATCCGGCAGCCGATGCCCACCCACGGAACGCCCGACGAATCGCTCACGAGCGCCTTCGGCCGGCCCATCCGGGTCCCCGCGCCGGCCGCGAGGAGGACTCCGAGGGGCGCTGGCGTCATGACTACAGTTAACCGCGAGCGGACCAGGCCGCTGGTGAGGAGGCACGGATGAGCGAGCGAGACGAGGCCGACGTGCGATTCCGCAACGAGCTGGGCGCCTGCCTCCACGTCGCGCGGTGGATCGACGAGGTCGCGAGCGGCGCGCCGTACGACTCGCTCGACGCGTTGCTCGCGGTCGCCGCGGCCGCCGCGACGCCGCTGCAGCCCCGCCGAGATCGACGAGGCCCTCGCGAGTCACCCGCGCATCGGCGAGAAGCCCGCCGGGGACGGCGCGGCGCAGCGGTTCTCCCGCGCCGAGCAGTCCTCGGCCGATGCCGATGACCTCGAGCTCGCCGCCGCGATCGCCGCGGGCAACCTGGCGTACGAGGATCGCTTCGGACGCGTGTTCCTGATCCGCGCCGCGGGCAGGTCGCGCGCCGAGATCTTCGCCGAGCTCACCCGCAGGATGGAGCTCGACGACGCCGCCGAGCTCGCGGTCGTCGGGGAGCAGCTCCGCGAGATCGCGCTCCTGCGCCTCGAGCGCATGTTCGCCGACGCCGCGACGCCGATCGGAGCGGTCGCGTGAGCGAGCGCAGCCACGTCACGAGCCACGTGCTCGACGCGGCGCTGGGGCGCCCGGCGGTCGGGGTCACGGTGCGGCTGGAGTCCCACGCCGGCGGAACCTGGTCGGAGATCGGTACCGCGGTCACCGACGTCGACGGTCGTGCCTCGATGCTGGGTCCGGCGGCGCTGCCCGAAGGGGTCTACCGGGTGGTGTTCGACACCGCGGCGTACTTCGGCGACCGGCCGACCCTCTACCCCGAGGTGGCGATCGTGTTCGAGCTGGCCGAGGCATCCGAGCACTACCATATCCCGCTGCTGCTGAGCCCGTTCGCGTACACCACCTACCGCGGCAGCTGCGTCAGCCCGCGGCTTCGCGTACACCACCTACCGCGGCAGCTGACGCGCGTCGTCGCGGCAGGGGCGCGGTCAGTGCGGCGGCTGATCCGCGCCGGTTCCCTCGCGCTCGAGCAGACGCCCTTCAGGCGTTCCGTCGCCGACCGGACGGCCACGCAGCCAGGTCGTGGTCGCGACCCCGCGCAGCTGCGCTCCCGCGTACGCGGAGACCGGGTTCCGGTGCGCGAGCGCGGCGACATCCACGACGAACTCCGTGTCGGGCGCGAACGCGACGAGGTCGGCGTCGGCGCCCACCGCGATGCGACCCTTGCGGGTGAGGCCGACGAGGTCGGCGGGCGCCTGCGACATCCAGCCGAGCACGCGGTCGAGGCGGATGCCGCGGCGTGCCGCCTCGGTCCAGACGTTCGCGAGACCCAGCTGCAGTCCCGAGATGCCGCCCCATGCCCGCGTGAAGTCGCCGTCGAAACCGAGCTTCAGGTCGGCGGTCGCCGGGGAATGGTCGGAGACGATGAGGTCGATCACCCCGTCGACCAGGCCCTGCCAGAGCAGGTCGCGATTGTCCTCGTCGCGGATGGGCGGGCAGCACTTGAACTCGGTCGCTCCGTCGGGGATGTGCTCGGCGTCGAGGGTGAGGTAGTGGGGGCAGGTCTCCGCCGTGAGGCGCAGGCCCTCGGCCTTCGCCTCGGCGATGAGCGGGAGCGCCGCGGCGGAGGAGAGGTGGAGGATGTGGGCGCGGCCGCCGGTCTCGCGGAGGCCGTCGATGACCCGCCCGATCGCGAGCAGCTCCGCCTCGGGTGGTCGCGAGTCGACGAATCGCGCGTAGCTGCGACCGCCGTCGTTCTCGTGCGCGGCGAGCACCGCCGGATCCTCGGCGTGCACGATGAGCAGCCCGTCGAACTCGGCGAGCTCCCGCTGCGCAGCGCGGAGCCCGTCAGGGTCGAGGTGGGGGAACTCGTCGACCCCCGAGGGCGAGAGGAAGCACTTGAACCCGAAGACGCCGGAGTCGTGCAGCGCGCGGAGCGTGCCGAGGTTGCCGGGCACCGCGCCGCCCCAGAAGCCCACGTCGACGAACGCCTGGGATGCCGCCACCGCCCGCTTCACCGCCAGGGACGGGGGGTCGAGCGTCGGCGGGATGCTGTTGAGCGGCATGTCGATGAGCGTGGTGACGCCGCCGGCCGCTGCCGCGCGCGTCGCGGTGGCGAAGCCCTCCCACTCGGTACGGCCGGGCTCGTTGACGTGCACGTGCGTGTCGACGAGGCCGGGGATGAGCCGCTCGCCGGGGGCGAGGGTCGCGTGCGCACGGCCCGCCAGCGCCGCTCCGGCCGGTTCGATCGCCGCGATCACGCCGTCGCGGACCGCGATCGCCGCAGGGCGGAAGTCGCCGTCGATGAAGGCGGCGTCCGCATGGATGACGAGGTCGAACGGATCGTCGATGTCGGGCATGTTTCCTCCCCGGGGACGATAACAGCGTTCCGTTTCGGACGCATTGCCGCGCGGCTGCTGCCCGGATGCCGGCCGGAGTCCTCGTCTAGGATCATCGGACCCCGGGTCTGGAGAAGCGGCGGCTGCGCCGACCGCTCCTCCACCCGCGGCGGGAGGAGAGACGGTGCTCGAGCTGGCGGCAGAGATCAGCGCGCGACTCGCGCGCGGCGAGCGGTTCGCCGTCGCGACGGTGACCGCCGTGTCCGGCTCGGCACCGCGGGGGCCGGGTGCCTCGATGATCGTCGATCCCGACGGCCGCGTCACCGGTAGCGTCTCGGGCGGCTGCGTGGAGGGTGCGGTGGTCGAGCTGTGCGAGCGCGTGCTCGACGGCGGCGAGGTCGAGCGGGCGCGCTTCGGCATCTCCGACGAGAGTGCGTTCGCCGTCGGCCTGAGCTGCGGCGGGGAGATCGAGGTCCTCGTACAGGCCGCAGACGCCGAACTCCTCGAGGCCGTCCCATTCGAGCGGGTGCTCGCCGGCGAGTCGAGCGGCCTGGCGACGCTCGTCTCGGGTCCCACGATGCTGATCGGTCGCGTCGTCGTGCCCGGTGCCGGACCCGGCACCCTCACCGACGGCGAGCTCGCGGCGGCCGGCGTGCGGGGTGTCTCGGCCGCCCGCATCGAGGCCGAGCTCGGCCGCCGCATCGGATCGGGCAGCTCCGGGCTCCTGCGCATCGAGTGCGAGTCCGAGGAGCTCGTGTTCTTCTGCGAGAGCCGCCTGGCGCCGCCGCACATGGTGATCTTCGGGGCCGTCGCGTTCTCCCAGGCGCTCGCCGCCGCGGCATCCCTCCTCGGCTACCGGGTGAGCGTGTGCGACCCCCGCCCGGTGTTCGCCACCGCCGAGCGGGTGCCCGCCGCGCACGAGGTGGTCGCCGAATGGCCGACGGACTACCTCGCCCGCGTCGACGTCGACGAGCGCACGGTCGTCTGCGTCCTGAGCCACGACGCGAGGTTCGACGTCCCGCTGCTCGCCCGCGCGCTGTCGCTCCCGGTCGCCTACGTCGGCGCGCTCGGCTCCCGCCGCACCCACGAGGAGCGCGTACGACTCCTTGCCGAGGCCGGTGTGGACGGCGAGGCGCTCGCCCGGCTGCGCTCGCCCATCGGTCTCGACCTCGGCGCCGCGACGCCCGAGGAGACGGCGGTCTCGATCCTCGCCGAGGTGATCGCCGCGCGGTCGGGTCGGGACGCGCGTCCGCTCGCCGTGACCTCCGGGCCCATTCACTGAAACACGCCCGTCATCTGCACCGGCTTCACTTGCGGTGAGGAGGGTCGTGCATGGATCTCAACACGATCACGGCGTACCGGTTCGCCGGTTCGCGCGATGACCTCCGGCTGGCCCCGGGGGAGCGCTTCGTGGCGGGGGGCACCTGGATGTTCTCGGAGCCGCAGCTCGAGGCGACCGGGCTCGTCGACCTCACCGCGATGGGGTGGCCGTCGATCGAGGTCGGCGAGTGGGGCCTGCGCATCGGCGCCACCTGCACGATCGCCGAGCTCGCCGCGATGCCCGCGCACGACGGGTGGGCGGCGCATCCGCTGTTCTTCCAGTGCGCGAGTGCCCTGCTCGCGTCGTTCAAGGTCTGGAACGTCGCCACCGTCGGCGGCAACATCTGCCGCTCCTTCGCGGCCGGGGCCATGATCTCGCTCGCGGTCACCCTCGGCGGCGTCGCGATCGTCTGGACGCCCGACGGCGGCGAGCGTCGCGTCCCGGTCGAGGAGCTCATCACCGGCAACGGCGAGAACGCCCTCGTCGCGGGCGAGGTGCTGCGCGCCATCGAGCTCCCGACGCACGCGCTGCGGGCGCGCACGGCCTTCCGCAAGATCGCGCTCGCCGAGCTCGGCCGGTCGGGCGCCGTGCTCACCGGCCGGGTCGACGACGACGGCCGGACGGTGTTCGCGATCACGGCCGCCACCACGCGGCCGGCGGTGCTGCGATACGAGGGGCTCCCGGATGCCGCGACGCTGCGATCCGACGCGGCATCCGTCGACACCTACTACACCGATCCCCTCGGCACGGCCGACTGGCGACGCGAGGTGAGCGCCCTCCTCCTCGAGGAGATCAGGCAGGAGCTCGCCGCATGAGGTTCCGCGTCAACGGCGCCGAGCGTGACGGCGACCCGCGGGCGGGACAGTGCCTGCGCACGTTCCTTCGCGACCACGAGCACTTCGAGGTGAAGAAGGGGTGCGACGCCGGCGACTGCGGCGCGTGCTCGGTGCTCGTGGACGGCACGCCGGTGCACTCCTGCGTCTACCCCGCGCAGCGGGTCGCCGGCCGCGAGGTGACCACGGTCGCCGGGCTCGGCACGCCCGACGCGATGCATCCGATGCAGGAGGCCTTCGTCGAGCACTTCGGCTTCCAGTGCGGATTCTGCACCCCGGGTATGATCGTGACCGCGTCCACGCTTGCAAAGGAGCAACTCGACGACCTCCCGCGCCTCATGAAGGGCAACCTCTGCCGCTGCACCGGCTACCGGAGCATCCGCGACTCGATCACCGCCGGAGTGACCGAGGAGTCGGCTCGCGGCCGGGCGCGCAACCTCGGTTCCTCGGGTGAGCGGCCGGGGACGCTCGTCGGCAAGTCGATCGCCGCACCCGCGGCACGCCGCGTCGTGACGGGCACGGAGCCGTACACGTTCGACACGCCGATGCCGGGCGCCCTGCACGTGCGGGTGCTCGGCTCGCCGCATGCCCATGCGCGCATCCGGTCGATCGACACCTCGGCCGCGGAGGCCGTCGAGGGCGTCGAGCTCGTGCTGACCCACGAGGACGTGCCCGCCGCGCGGTTCTCGACGGCCCGCCACGAGCACCGCACCGACGATCCCGACGACACGCGGGTGCTCGACGACGTCGTGCGCTT
The DNA here is from genome assembly GCA_963764435.1 of uncultured Actinomycetota bacterium. Classification (GTDB taxonomy): domain Bacteria; phylum Actinomycetota; class Actinomycetes; order Actinomycetales; family Microbacteriaceae; genus Agromyces. Next base: position 198,985 of record CAVXSL010000005.1, read on the forward strand.
CGTCGGCCAGCGCGTCGCCGCCGTGGCCGCGACCAGCGCCGTCGCGGCGGAGGAGGCGTGCCGCCGCATCGTGGTCGAGTACGACGTGCTGCCGGCCGTGTTCGACCCCGAGGAGGCGCGTTCCCCGGGCGCGCCGCTCCTGCACCCCGATCGAACTCCTGAGGACCGCGTCGACCACGCCGACCGCAATGTGGTCGCGGGCCTGCACGCGGGCTTCGGCGGCGACGTCGACGCGGCGCTCGCGGCATCCGACGTCACGGTCTCGGGCACGTGGCAGACGCAGCGCATCAGCCACGCCCAGCTCGAGACGCACGGGTCGCTCGGCTGGTTCGACGACGACGGACGCCTCGTCGTGCGCACCAGCTCCCAGGTGCCGTTCCTGACCCGCGACGAGCTCTGCCGCATGCTCGACCTGCCGCCCGATCGCGTGCGCGTGCTCACCGCCCGCGTCGGCGGCGGATTCGGCGGCAAGCAGGAGCTCCTCACCGAGGACCTCGTGGCGCTCACCGTACTGCGCACGGGCAAGCCCGCCGTCTACGAGCTGAGCCGGCACGACGAGTTCGTGCGCACCACCGTGCGGCACCCGATGCGCGTGTCGGTGTCCCTCGGCGCGACCGCCGACGGCAGGCTGACCGCGATGAAGGTCGACGTGCTCAGCGACACGGGCGCCTACGGCAACCATTCCCGTGGCGTGCTCTTCCATGGATGCTCCGAATCGCTGAGCCTCTACCGCAGCCCGGTGAAGCGGGTCGACGCCGAAGTCGTGTACACGAACAACGTGCCCTCGGGCGCATTCCGCGGATACGGGCTCGGCCAGGTGAACCTCGGCGTGGAGTCGGCGATGGACGAGCTGGCGGTAGCCCTCGGCCTCGACCCGTTCGAGCTGCGCCGCCGCAATGTGATCCGGGCCGGCGAGGTGCCCGTCGGCTGGGACGGCCGGGTCGAGCCCGACCTCGTCCCCGGCAGCTACGGCCTCGACCAGTGCCTCGACCTGGCCGAACAGGCGCTCCGGCGCGACGACGACGGCGGCGGCGGCGCGGAGGCTCCCGAGGGTGACGGATGGCGCGTCGGCGAGGGGATGGCCGTCTCGATGATCGCGACGATGGCACCCCGAGGGCACGTCTCGAAGACGACGGTCTCGGTGGTCCCCGACGGCATGTACGTGCTCGGCGTCGGCACGACCGAGTTCGGCAACGGAACCACGACGGTGCACCTGCAGATCGCGGCGACCGACCTCTCCACCGACGTTGCGCACATCCGCATGCAGAATTCCGACACCGACGGTGCGGAGTACGACAGCGGCGCATTCGCCTCGGCCGGCACGACCGTCGCCGGCAAGGCGCTGCACGCCGCCGCGATCGCACTCCGCGGCATCCTGATCGACACCGCGGTGTCGATCACGGGCACGGATGCCGCGGAGTGCACCCTCGGCCCCGACGGCGTGACGGCCGGCTCGCGCCTGGTCGGCTTCCCCGAGCTCATCGCGGCCGCCCCCGCCGAGCACCGGCGCGGCGACGGACTCGTGGCCGCGGGCGAGGAGTTCGGCGAGGTGCGCTCGCTCGCGTACGACGTGCAGGCGTTCCGCGTGGCGGTCGACGTGCGCACGGGCGTGGTGCGCATCCTGCAGTCGGTGCACGCCGCGGATGCCGGCACGGTCATGCATCCCGAGCAGTGCCGGGGCCAGGTCGAGGGCGGCGTCGCCCAGGCCATCGGCGGCGCGCTCTACGAGGAGGTGATGGTCGGCGACGACGGACGCATCCGCACGCCGGTCTTCCGCCTCTACCGCGTGCCGCAGATGGCCGACATCCCGGTCACCGAGGTGCTCTTCGCCGAGACGAGCGACGACCTCGGTCCGTTCGGGGCGAAGTCGATGAGCGAGAGCCCATACATCCCGGTCGCCGCCGCACTGGGCAACGCGATCCGACATGCGATCGGCGCCAGGCCGTTCGAGACCCCGTTCTCGCGCGACCGCATCTGGCGGTTGGCGACTCGATCCACATCCCCCGACCGCGACGAAGGAGCATGAGATGGCGATCATCCTCGGAGACCACCAGTACGGCAAGGCGGAGAACCGCATCGTGCGCATCGTCCGCGACACCCCGCGCCACGAGATCCACGACGTGAACGTCTCCACGGCGCTGCGCGGCGACTTCGCGGCCGCGCATCTCACGGGCGACCAGGGGGCCGTCCTGCCGACCGACACGCAGAAGCAGACGGCATACGCCTTCGCGAAGCTCGAGGGACTCGCTTCGATCGAGGAGTACGGGCTCGCGCTCGCTCGGCACTTCGTCGACGACGTGGCGCCCGTCGACGAGGCGCGCGTCGAGATCGAGGAGTACGCGTGGCAACGCGTGCTGGTCGACGGCGCCGAACACGACCACACGTGGGTGCGGAAGGGCCAGGAGATCCGGACCGCCTCCGTGACAGTGACGGGCACGGGCGATGAACAGCGGACGTGGGTCACCGGCGGACTCAAGGATCTCGTCATCCTGAAGTCCACGGGCTCGGAGTTCCACGGGTTCCTCCAGGACGAGTTCACCGTGCTGGAGCCGACGACCGACCGGGTGATGGCGACCTCCCTCGTGGCGAAGTGGCGCTTCACGACCACGGATGCCGACTGGAACGAGGTGTACGCGGGCGTGAAGGCGCTGCTCGTGCGCCAGTTCGCGGTCGTGCACTCGCTCGCGCTGCAGCAGACCCTCTACGAGATGGGCAAGGCCGTGCTCGAGGCGTACGACATCATCGCCGAGGTGCGCCTCTCGGCGCCGAACAAGCACCACTTCCGCTACGACCTCGAGCGCTTCGGCATCGCCAACGACAACGAGGTGTTTCACGCCGACGACCGGCCCTACGGGCTCATCCAGGCCAGCGTGACGCGGGACGACGCCCCCGACGCCGGACCTGCATGGCACGAGTACACCGGCCTCGTGTGACCGGCGACCTCCTGCCCGCTCGCGCGGCGCCGCAGTCCCGCGGCACCGTGGTCCCCGGCGCCGTGGTTCGCCGCACGGTCATCGACGGACCGTACGTCGCGACGGTCGACCCGTTCGGCACCGAGCACTCCGTCGGGCACGTCGTGATCGATGGCGGGCGCATCACTTCCGTCGCGGAGGGTCATGCGCCGCGTGCCCTGCTCGACAGCGCCGACGAGCGCATCGACGGTCGGGGTCACCTGCTCACTCCCGGGCTCGTGAACACGCACCACCACCTGTACCAGTGGCTCACCAGGGGTGTCGCCCAGGACTCGATCCTCTTCGACTGGCTCGTCGCGCTCTATCCCTCGTGGTCGCGGATCGATGCCGGGCTCGTGGGCGCGGGCGCCGCGGGGGCGCTCGCGGTGCTCGCCCGCTCGGGCTGCACGACCGTGGGCGACCACCACTACGTCTTCCCGAGAGGCTCCGGCGACCTCGTCGGGGCCATCGTCGAGGCCGCCTCCCGCATCGGCGTGCGCCTGCACGCCACCCGCGGATCCATGGATCTCGGCGAGAGCCGCGGCGGTCTTCCGCCCGACTTCGCGGTCGAGACGACGGATGCCGCGCTCGCGGCCAGTCGGGCCGCGGTCGACGCGTACCACGACGACGCCTTCGACGCGATGGTGCGGGTGGCCATCGCGCCCTGCTCGCCCTTCTCCGTCTCGGCCGACCTGCTCCGGGAGTCCGCCGCACTGGCGCGCACGCTCGGCGTGCGGCTGCACACCCACGGCGCCGAGACCGTGGAGGAGGAGGCGTACTGCCTCGAGCGGTTCGGCATGACGCCCACCCAGTATCTCGAGGGGCTCGGATGGCTCGGTGACGACGTGTGGATGGCGCACTGCGTGCACCTCGACGACGACGCGATCGCCCGGTTCGCCCGAACGGGCACGGGCGTCGCCCACTGCCCCTCGTCGAACGCGCGGCTCGCGGCCGGCATCGCACCGGTCGCCGACCTGCTGCGCGCCGGCGTGCCCGTGGGGCTCGGCGTCGACGGCGCCGCATCGAACGAGTCGGGGCAGCTCGGCACCGAGATCCGCCAGGCCGTGTTGCTCGGCCGTCTCCGCACCGGCGCGGACTCGTTCAGCGTGCGCCAAGCACTTCAGCGTCGCCACCATCGGCGGCGCCCGCGTGCTCGGTCGCGACGCCGAGCTCGGATCGATCGAACCCGGCAAGCTCGCCGACCTCGCGTTGTGGCGGATCGACGGCGTCGAGCACGCGGGCATCGCCGATCCCGTCGCCGCGTTGGGGCTCGCGTCGATGCCGCCGCTCTCCCGCCTCCTCGTCGGCGGGCGCACGATCGTCGACGGTGGGGAGCTGGTGTTCGCCGACGCACACGAGATCGCCGCGGCATCCGATCGGGCGAGCCGCGAGCTCGCCGACCGCGCCTGAACGAGACCGCCGGCCGCTGGCTCCAGTCGGCGAACGTCACGCTCGGGCAGAACCGCTGATCGCCGATCGATCGGGGTGCATCCCCATGCGCGCCAGCACGACGTTCTCGACGATCTGCGCGAGGTTGTAGAGCACGAGCGACGCCGCGGTCACCGCGACGACCGATGCCCAGAGTGCGGTGAACTGCGCCTGCGACGTGTACGTGCCGATCACGCCGCCGATGCCCGTGCCCGTCGCGAGCCACTCCGCGAGCAGCGCGCCGGTGATCGCGCCCGGCACCGAGATGCGCACGGCCGCGAAGAACGCGGGAAGCGAGGTGGGCAGCGCGACCTTGCGGAGCGCCGTCCGAGCATTGCCGCCGTATACCGTTACGACGTCGTTCATCTGCGGCGACGCCGACTTCAGGCCGAACGCGATGTTCACGAGGGCTGGGAAGTAGACGACGATCCCGCCCATGACCGCGACCGTCCAGACGTCGCGCTGGAAGATCATGATGATGACCGGTGCGAATGCCACGAGCGGCACCGATCGCAGCAGCATCGCGATCGGCATGAGCGCGTGCTCGACGCCCTTCGAGAGGTGGAACGCGATCGCGGTGATCAGGGCCGCGACGAGCCCGGCGACGAATCCGATGAACGCGTTGCCGAGGGTCACGAGGAGGTTGGCGCCGAGCTCGGCGCGATTGGCGGCGGCATCCGGATCGGTCGCAAGGTAGGCCCAGACATCGGCAGGGGACTTCGCGATGTACGGGGAGACGCCGGTGATCCAGAGCACGCCGACCCAGATGGCGAGCACGGCGACGATCGTCAGGAGGAACGTCAGCACGCTCCCGGCGAGGGCGCGCAGGACGTTCCTCGTGGTCTCGGCGCGCACCGCGCGGCGAAGCTCGGCGACCGAGTCACGGGGCGGAACGCTCGCGGTCTGCAGGGCGGTCATCGGTTCACCCCGCTCGACCACGGCGCGACGACTCGTGCGACGAGCCCGACGAGGGCGTACCCGGCGAGCGCCACGGCGCCCGACGCCAGCGCGAGCCCCCACACCCGGGGAGCGTCGAGACCCTGCTGGGCGGCGATGAGCGCCGGGCCGACGCCGACCTCGACCTTGCCGAAGAACTCGCCGAGCACCGCGCCGAGGAACGCGGCCGGCACGGCGAGCTGCAGCGCGTTGAGGATCGAGGGGAGCGCGGCGATGCTGCGCACCTTCACGAGCTGCGTGAACCGGTTGCCGCCGTACACCGACACCACGTCGAGGCTCGCCGGGTCCGCCGCCTTCAGGCCCAGCAGGGCGCCGACGACGGTGGTGAAGAAGCAGCTGAGTGCCGCAAGGAACACGGCGGTGCCCGACGGCGCACCCGGCGATGGCGCACCGATGATGACGATCGCGAGCAGGCCGATGGCGACGATCGGCACGCAGTAGGTGATGATCGCGATCTGCATCACGACGCCCTCGAGCCGGGGCACGACGAGCACCAGGGCGGCGAGGACGAGCGCGAGGCCGTTGCCCCACACGTAGCCCTGGGCCGCCTCGACGAGGGTCACCGAGAAGTTCCGCCAGTAGTAGGCGAACCCGCTGTCGGCGAACCCGGCGAGCACCTCGGGCGGCGTGGGGATCGAACGGTATCCGCCGGCGCCGGTCACGGTCAGGGCAGCGATCCACCAGACCGCGATGAGCGCGGCACCGCCGAGCAGTCCGGTGATCCGCGGGGGCACTCTGAACGCCTGCACGACGCTCCTCAGTGCTCGTCTTCGCCGCCGTCCGAGCCGAAGAGCAGCTCGGACGCGCGGTCGACGTAGGCGTGGAACTCGGGCGTGCGCATCAGGTCGGGCGTGCGCGGGCGCGGCAGGTCGATCTGCATGATCTCCTTGATGCGACCAGGTCGGGGGCTCATCACCGCCACCTGGTCGGAGAGGAAGATCGCCTCCGAGATGCCGTGCGTGACGAGCAGGGTCGTCGCGGGCTTCTCAGTCCAGATCCGGAGGAGTTCGAGGTTGAGCCGTTGCCGGGTCATGTCGTCGAGCGCGCCGAACGGCTCGTCGAGGAGCAGCACCGACGGCTTCAGGATGAGCGATCGTGCGATCGACACGCGCTGGCGCATGCCGCCCGACAGCTGCGCGGGCTTCGCCTTCTCGAAGCCCGCGAGTCCGACGAGCTCGATCATCTCGCGCACGTAGCCGTGATCCACCGCGACGCCGGCGACCTCGAACGGGAGCCGCACATTCGCGAGCACGCTCCGCCAGGGCAGGAGCGCCGAGTCCTGGAAGGCGATGCCCAGCTCGTGGCGGGCACGGAGCTCCCTCGGGCTCTTGCCGTCGACCCGGGTGGTGCCGGTCGTCGGCTCCTCGAGGCCGGCGAGGATCCGCAGGATGGTGGACTTGCCGCATCCCGAAGGACCGAGCAGGGCGAGGAACGTGCCCTGATCGGTGTGCAGGTCGGTGTCCTGCAGCGCGGTGACGCTGCGCCGGCCGATCGTGAACACCTTGCTCAAGCCGCTGATCTGCAGGCCGGTGCCCAGGCTCTGCGCCTGGGCACCGACCATGACGTCGTTCGACACGCCGGAAGCCTCCGTGCTGCTAGCCCGCGTAGGCGACGAGGTCGGGGTTCTCCTCGTAGACCTCGGCGAGCAGGCTGAGGTCGAAGAGGTCGGATGCCTCGAGGTCGATGCCCGCGCCGACGAGGCTCGCGATCGTCTCCTCCTGGAGCGCCTCCGAGATCGTGAAGAGGCCGTGCTCGACGGTCTCGTCGGAGACGACGAGGTCGCTCGACTGGATCGTCGAGCCGGCGATCGCGTTCTCGAGGTTCAGGTCGAGGTCCTTGCCGTAGGTCTCGACGGCGAGCTTCGCGCCGGCCTCGGGGTCGTTCACCGCGTCGGTCCAGCCGCGGATCTCGGCGACGAGGAACGCCTTCAGCGCCTCGCGGTTCTCAGCGATCGACTGGTCGGTGACCGTGAGCGTCTCGGCCACGAACGGCAGGCCGTTGTCGGCGAACGGAAGGTTCACGACCTCGAGACCCTGCGCGGCGACGGTGATCGACTCGTTCGTGAGGTAGGCGACGAAGCCGTCGACCTCCCCGTTCGTGAGGGGCGACGGGTCGTACTGCACCGGCACGATCGTGAGCTGCGACTCGTCGATCCCGTTGGCGGCGAGAAGGGCGGCGAACAGGCTCGCGTTCGAGTCCTGCACCCCGATCCGCTTGCCGATCAGGTCCTCGGGCGTCGCGATGTTGCCGCCGTCCGCGAGCGAGAGGATCGTGAACGGATTCTTCTGATAGGTCGCGCCGATGATCTTCAGCGGGGCGCCCTCGTTGGCGACCGCTGCGCCGATCGAGACGGCGTCGCTCAGGGCGACATCCGTGCTGCCCGACGCGAGCTCCGCGACGCCGGTCGACGGACCGGGCACGAGGTTCACGGTGTCGAAGCCGGCTTCGGTGAAGTAGCCCTCGGAGTCCGCGAAGAACTCGCCGGCGAACTCCTCGTTCTTGATCCACGAGAGCTGCACGGTGAGGTCGCCGTGCGAGGCGGACTCGTCGCCGCCGCCGTCGGCTTCCGCGCCCGACGAGCAGGCGGCGAGGACGAGGGTCGCGGCGATCGCGGTTGCGGTCAGCGCGAGGGGGCGGGTTCGGCGGGCAGAACGAGATTTCATGGCAGGTCTCCACTCATCGGGCGATCGCGGCGAACGGCCCGGAAGTCGAGCCACGGCGGGGTTGGTCGTGTGCTGTGCGTGGTACAACCAGCGCCGGGGTCAGGGCTGTTTCGCGATCCGAAATTGGTGCGTACCCCATGACGTTAGGAGTTGTTGATTTCCCGACATCGCCCTGCATGTTTCGGGCGCGTTAAGGCGCGCCCTGCGTCATCCGTCCGGGGCGCCCCCCGCCTTCCTCCGGAGCGCCCCGCGTCATCCGCCGGACCTGCGTGAACCCCCCGGCTCAGGCCCGCGCCTGCTCCCGAGCGCGAAGGTCCTTCCGCAGGATCTTGCCCGAGCTCGACTTCGGGATCGTCTCGACGAACTCCACCACGCGCGACCTTCTCGTGCGGCGCGACCTCATCGGCCACGTACGCCATCACCGCCTCGTCGACGAGCAACGCTCCCGGCTGCAGCACGACGAACGCCTTCGGAATCTCCTGCCCGTCCTCGTCGAGCACGCCGATCACGGCGGCGTCGGCGATGAGCGGATGCCGCAGCAACACCGCCTCCAACACCGCGGGCGCCACCTGGTAGCCCTTGTACTTGATGAGCTCCTTCGCTCGGTCGACGATGCGGTAGATGCCGTCGGAGGTCACCGTGGCGATGTCGCCGGTGTGCAGCCACCCGTCGGCGTCGAGCATCGCCGCGGTCGCCTCGGCGTTGCCGAGGTAGCCCTGCATCACCTGCGGGCCCCTGATCAGCAGTTCGCCCGGCTCGCTCACGCCGCCCGCGGGCGCCTCGAGGTCGACGCCGGTCTCGACGTCGACGAGGCGCGCCTCGGTGTTGGGTACAGGAACCCGACCGAGGAGCGATCGATGTCGGGGCGGTCGAGCGGGATCACGTGGGTCACCGGGCTCGTCTCGGTCAAGCCGTAGCCCTGGCACACGAGGCAGTCGAGGCGCGCGGCAACGGCCTCGGCGAGCGTGCCGTCGAGCGGCGCGGCCCCCGAGAAGACGACCTTCACACTCGAGAGGTCGTACTGGTCGACGAGCGGATGCTTCGCCAGCGCCACCGCGATCGGCGGTGCGATGAACACCCAGCTCGCGCGGTGCTCGCTGATCACGCGCAGGAACTCGACGAGGTCGAACCTCGGCATCGTGACGAGCGTCGCCCGCAGCTTCAGCGCATAGTTCAGCAGCACGGTCATGCCGTAGATGTGGAAGAACGGGAGCACGGCCAGCACACGGTCGCCACGGTCGAGCCCGATCGTCGCGACCGACTGCTCCACGTTCGCGACGAGGTTCGTGTGCGTGAGCATCACCCCCTTGGGGAGGCCGGTGGTTCCCGACGAGTACGGGAGCACGGCGACATGGGTCGCGGGGTCGAACGACACGTCAGGCGGGGTCCTGCCCTCGCTGAGAAGGTCGCGGAGCGACGGATGGCCCTCCGCGCCGTCGAGCACCACGAGGTGATCGTCGGCGATGCCGACGGCTGCGGCAGCCGCCTTCGCGCCGGGGAGCAACGGTGACACGGTGAAGAACCACGTGGCACTGGCATCCGTCAGCTGCTTCGCGATCTCATCGGCCGTGTACAGCGAGTTGACCGTGGTCGCGGTCGCGCCCGCCCGCAGGATTCCGTGGAACACGCTCGCGAACGCGGGCACGTTCGGGCAGAGCAGCGCCACGACGTCGCCGACGCCGACGCCTCGCGCGGCGAGGGCGCCTGCGAGGAGGTCGACCTGGGCGACGAGGTGGCGATAGGTGGTCGTCGCACCGCTCATGCCGTCGATGATGGCGACCTCGTCGAGATCCGCCTCGGTGAGGTCGCCGAAGAGGTAGTCGTACACGGAGAGTGCGGGTATTGTCACGTCGTGGTGCGGGCTCCGGGCCATGGGATCTCCTTTGATCTGCGCGTCAGAGCCATCTTGCTGCAGAGGTCCTGCCCGAGGGAAGGGTTCTCGTCGACCTCCCGAGCGGGCCGCGGCATCCGATGTCTCGCGTTCCGGCGGACCGCCTGGCCCGTTCAGGTTGCGACGGCCCCGGGTGGCGTGCCTAGGCTGATTCGGACCCGAGGCTGTTCGAACCCTCCGACGAACAGCCGGAAGGAGGCTCATGATGGCCGCAACCGAATGGCAGCAGTGGGTCGGGTTCGTGATCGCGCTCGTCATCGTGCTCGTGGGTGTCTTCCTCATTTCGTGGCTCGGTTCGGTCATCGTGCGCGCGATCGCGCGACGCCGGGAGTGGGCGGGCATGCTGATCGATCGTGCGCGGTGGCCGGTCCGCGCCGTCCTCCTCGTCACGGGGCTCTGGATCGCGATCGAGACCACGTTGCCTGATACCGAGCTGCGTGCCGAGCTCGATCACCTCATGCTCATCCTGCTCATCGCGTCGGGCACATGGCTCGTCTGCGAACTGCTGCTCGTCTTCACCGACGTGAGCGCGAGCCGGCATCGCACCGACGTCGCCGACAACCAGGCTGCGCGCCGCGTGCAGACCCAGCTGCAGATCGTGCGCCGACTCATCGTGGTGGGGGGCGTGGTGGTGGGCATCGGCGCCATCCTCTTGACGTTCGATTCCGTTCGGGCGGTGGGAGCCAGCGTGCTGGCGTCGGCCGGGATCCTGTCGGTCATCTTCGGCCTCGCGGCGCAGTCCACGCTCGCGAACCTCTTCGCGGGCGTGCAGATCGCCTTCAACGAGGCCATTCGCGTGGACGACGTCGTGGTGGTGCACGGCGAGTGGGGTCGCATCCGGGAGATCACGCTGAGCTACGTCGTGGTCGTCACGTGGGATGAGCGGACGGTCGTGCTGCCGTGCACCTTCTTCACGACCGAGTCGTTCGAGAACTGGACGAAGTACGGCAGCGCCCTGATCGGGTCCATCGATCTCGACGTCGACTGGCGCATCTCGACGGACGCGATGCGCAACGAGCTCGATCGCGTGCTCGCCCACGCCGAGCTGTGGGACCACAAGACCAGCGTGCTGCAGGTGACCGATGCGACGGGCGGGCTCGTGCGGGTGCGCGTGCTCGTGAGCGCGAACGACTCCGCGGCCCTCTGGGACCTGCGCTGCCAGGTTCGCGAGGAGCTGGTCGAGTGGGTGCGCGACATCGACCGACTGGCGCTTCCCCAGCAGCGGGTGCTCATCGGCGACACCGTCGAGCACGACGAGGCACCGACAGCCGCCGGTATCGGCACCCGGGGCGAGGCCGAACGGGCCGGCCTCTTCTCGGGCAGCGTGGAGGCCGAGGAGCGCGCCGCGGAGTTCACGGCTGCGATCCCGGTGCAGGAGGGCGCCGTCTCCCCGGACGGGGCGGACCGGTCCGCCTCGGACGGGGCGGACCGATCCGCCACGGATGCCGGTGAGCGACCTGCCCGGTAGCGCCTCGCACCGTGATGCGCCGGCCGGCCGAGCGGTCGCCGTCCGCCCGAGTGCGGCTACGCCTCGACGAGGGTGCGCCGCACGACGCTCGTGAAAAAGCTGAGACCGTCGACACCCGACCGCATCGCGGCCGCCGTGTCGGGTCCGAACCCGGGCTCCACCGCGTGCTCGGGGTGCGGCATCAGCCCGACGACGTTGCCGCGGGCGTTCGAGATGCCCGCGATATCCCGGAGCGAGCCGTTCGGGTTCACGTCGACGTAGCGGAAGACCACGCGGCCTTCGCCCTCGAGGCGGTCGAGCGTCTCGTCGTCCGCGATGAAGCCGCCCTCGCCGTTCTTCAGCGGGATGGTGATCTGCTGGCCCATCTCGAAGGCGCTCGTCCAGTCGGTCGAGACGTTCTCGACGGAGAGCACCTGGTCGCGGCAGATGAACGTGCCGTGGTCGTTGCGGACCAGGCCGCCCTCGAGCAGGTGCGCCTCGGTGAGCATCTGGAAGCCGTTGCAGATTCCGAGCACGGGCATGCCCGCGTTCGCGGCATCCGTGACCTCGCTCATGATGGGGCTGAGCGAGGCGATCGCGCCGCAGCGCAGGTAGTCGCCGTAGCTGAAGCCGCCCGGCAAGATGAGCGCGTCGACGCCCTCGAGGTCGTGCGAGCCGTGCCAGAGCGCGACCGGTTCGGCACCCGCGAGCCGCACCGCGCGCTGCGCGTCACGGTCGTCCAGTGAGCCGGGGAACGTGATGACGCCGATGCGCATGCCGGTCGTCCTCAGTGCGTCTCGCCGGCAGGGGCGCCGAAGCCCTCGGACAGCACTGCGCCTTCGTGGTGCCCGGATGCCGCCTCCAACGCCTCCTCGGCCAGCTCGATGTTGGACTCGACGTAGTGGATGCCCACGACGTCTTCGATCACGGAGTTGGAGAGGATCTCCTCTGCGATCTGCTGGACGCTCGCCTTGAGCGCGTCGTCGACCGGGCCCTCGACCGTGAGCTCGAAGCGCTTGCCGATGCGCACGCCGGTGAACCCGAGGTGGCCGGTGCGGGCGAGCGCGCCGGCGACGGCCTTTCCCTGGGGATCGAGCAGGTCGGCCTTGGGCATCACGTCGACGACGATGGTGGGCACCGCGATTCTCCGTCCGGTCGAGGGAGTGGATGGGTCGATTCTATCGGGGGCGGTTGCCGGAGCGCCCGGTTCTCTCGCTGCTCTCTCGGTGCGCGGTGCCCGAGTGCCCGGCGGGGAGTCGATCGAGCGCTGGCACCTTGTCGATGTCGGAGGGTCGGGTTAGCGTCGGGGTCATGGCCTTCATCGAGGCCCGAGGGCTCGTCAAACGCTACGAGGTGCGCAAGGCACCGCCGGTCGAAGCGCTCGCCGGCGTCGACCTGTCGGTGGAGCGAGGCACCGTGCGCGCCCTCCTCGGCCCGAACGGTGCGGGCAAGACCACCGCGGTCAAGGTGTTCACCACCCTGCTCGTGCCCGATGAGGGCACCGCCAGCATCGGCGGCATCGACGTCGTGCGCAGGGGTGACGAGATCAGGCCGATCATCGGCGTCTCAGGCCAGTACGCGGCCGTCGACGAGAACCTCACCGGCTTCGAGAACCTCGACATGGTGGGTCGCCTGTACCACTTCCCCGCACGCGAGTCGCGGCGCCGAGCACATGAGCTCATCGACGTGTTCGAGCTGACCGAGGCGGAGAATCGGCCGGTCAAGGGATTCTCCGGCGGCATGCGTCGGCGCCTCGACCTCGCCGGCGCGATCTTCTCGAAGCCCGAGGTGCTCTTCCTCGACGAGCCGACGACCGGGCTCGACCCGCGCGGCCGCATGAGCATGTGGGAGATCATCCAGTCGCTCGCCGGCCATGGCACCACGGTGTTCCTCACCACGCAGTACCTCGAGGAGGCCGACAGACTCGCCGACGACATCTCCGTCATCGACGGGGGCCGGGTCATCGCCGAGGGCACCGCCGACGAGCTGAAGGCGCAGATCGGCGGCCAGCAGATCGAGCTCACCATCGTCGACGCCGCCGACGCCGCCCTCGTGCTCGCCGTGCTCGCCCGCCACGGGACATCCGAACCACACGCCGCCGACGACGGGCGCACCTTCTCCGTCGGCGTCAGCGAGGGCCCGCGTGCACTCGAGTCCACGCTCGCCGAACTCAACGCGGGTGGCGTGCGGATGCACGACGCGGGCATGCGGCGGCCCACCCTCGACGACGTGTTCCTCAAGCTGACCGGGCACATGGCCGAGCCCGAGGCCGACGCCGACGAGCCGGCGCACGAGCAGACGGGAGCGACCTCATGACGACGATCGCGCGGCCCGCGGCATCCGCACTGCGACGCCCTACGGGCCTCAGCACCTGGTTCAGCGACGGCTGGGCGACGACCAAGCGCAACCTGCTCAAGATCAGGCGCCTGCCCGACGTGCTCGTGTTCACGACGCTGCAGCCGATCATGTTCGTGCTGCTCTTCACCTACGTCTATGAGGGCGTCATCGACATCCCGGGCATCAGCTACACCGAGTTCATCATGGCGGGCATCTTCGCCCAGACCATCGTGTTCGGGTCGACCTGGTCGGGCTCGGCGATGGCGCAGGACCTGAAGGACGGGATCATCGACCGCTTCCGCACGCTGCCGATGAGCAGGTCGGCGGTGCTCGTCGGACGCACGAACGGCGACCTCGCGGTCAACTTCCTCTCGATGGTCGTCATGGTGGCGACGGGCCTCTTCGTGGGCTGGCGCATCACGACGAGCCCGTGGGAGGGGCTGGCCGGCATCGCGTTGCTGCTGCTCTTCGGCTATGCGTTCTCGTGGGTGATGGCGTTCCTCGGCATGAGCGTGCGGAGTCCCGAGGTGATCAACAACGCCGCCTTCATCATCCTCTTCCCGCTGACGTTCCTGTCGAACGCGTTCGTGCCGGCTGAGACGCTGCCGGAACCGTTGCGGACGATCGCCGAGTACAACCCCGTGTCCGCGCTCGTGCTCGCGGCGCGCGAGCTCTTCGGCAACGTGCCGCCCGTATACCAAGAGCCCGACGTGTGGACCCTGCAGAACCCGATCGCGACGGTGGCCATCGGCGTCGCGCTCATGCTGCTCGTCTTCGTGCCGCTCTCGATCCGCAAGTTCGGTCGGGTGACGACCAGGTCGTGAGCCGCGGACCGGTGCCCGCGTCACACTGCCGCGACGATGCGCGGCATCCGCTCACAGGAGCCGCCGGATGCCGCGCATGCCGCCTCAGCGGCGGAAGATCGCCCGCAGGAGCAGGGCCGTGCCGACGAGCGCGGCGGCGCCCACCGCGATGACCATGCCCGGATTCTCCTGGTACCGCGCCCTCACGTAGGAGGCGCCCTCATCTGCGGCGCTCTTCGCGTTCTCGATGGCCTCCCTCGCCTGGGCGGAGATCGTATCCGCCGCCTCGGATGCCGCGGCGCGTGCGTCCTCGACCGCGCTGGCCACGCGCTCCTTCGCCTCGGCAGCCCCCTCGGAGAGCGTGTCGGCGGTGCTCTGTGCGGTGCGGCCGCCCACGTCGGCGAGATCCTCGGCGGTCTCGTACGTCGTGCCCGCCACTCGGTCGGCGGCTTCGCGCGCCGCGCTGGTCGCGTCGGCGATGTTGCGGTCCGTGTTACTCATGGTTCCACCCTTTCGTCGTGCGATGCGGCCATCGTACGCTCGCCCCGCGGGCGCCCGCCGAAAAGGGCGTCCGGGTTGCGAAGGCGGCGATCACGGTGCTACGACGCGGCGTGTGCCCGGCCCTTGGCCTCCGCGGCGACTCGGCGCCGTGCCTGGTCCCAGGCCTTCTGGCGGGCCTTGATCACCCTTGGATTCGACCAGAACGCCTGGCTCGCGGCCGAGTACTCGCGCACTCGCGGTCCGGCTCGCCTGACGAGCGCGGTCACGATGCCGATGACGCTCGCGATGAGCATGACCGTCCGGATGATCCGTGGCATGTCGCCCCCTTCCGCCGCCGACGTGGTCGACGGCTCAGGGGCCAGCATGTCGGCTCGGCTCGACAGTGGTCGAGCGATTGACAGCCCGTGTCTCGGGGAGTAGAACCCCGCGCCTCACGCCAGCCCGGCGCGCTCGGTCAGCACGGTCCGCAGCGTGTCCCGCGTGATCTCGAGGCCCCGGTGCACCTCCTCGAAGCTCGTCGACAGTGGCGAGAGCCCGAGCCGCAGGCCGCCCGGGTCGCGATAGTCCGGGATCACGTCCCGCTGCCAGAGCCGGGCGGTGACCTCCCGCATCGCGGGGTGGTTGAGGGTGACGTGCCCGCCGCGCTCGTCGGGCTGGGCGGGTGAGGCGAGGGTGACGCCGAGCGGGCCGAGCCACTCGTCGGCGACGATGATCGCGAACGATGTGAGCGCCACGGACTTCGCGCGGATCGCGGCGATGCCGGCTTCCTCGATCATGTCGAGCATCTCCTCCATGGCGATCATGCCCACGATCGGCGGCGTGCCGCTGAGGAATCGACGGATGCCAGGGGCAGGCGTGTACTGCGGATCCATCGCGAAGACGTCGGCGGTGCCCATCCACCCCTGGATCGGCTGGGCCAGTGCGCCCTGGAGGTCGTCGCGCACGTACGCGAAGGCGGGTGAACCCGGGCCGCCGTTCAGGTACTTGTAGGTGCATCCGACGGCGAGGTCGAACCCCCAGAGGTCTGCCTTCACCGGCACGGCCCCGGCCGAGTGGCACAGGTCCCAGAGGATGAGCGCGCCTGCGTCGTGCGCGATGCGGGTGAGCTGCTGGGCTTCGGCGAGATACGCCGAGCGGTAGGCCACATGACTCACCACGACGAGCGCGGTCTCGCGGCCGACCGCCCCGGCGAGGTGCCCGGGAGTCACGCCCGAGGCGGTGTCGACCTCGATCCAGCGCACCCGCATGCCCCGCTCGCGGGCGATGCCCTCGACCACGTACCGGTCGCTCGGGAAGTTGTCGCGGTCCACCACGATCTCGCGGCGGGCGGGATCGCGGGCCAGCTGGGCGTCGACCGCGGCGCGGGCGAGCTTGTAGAGCAGCACGGTCGTGGAGTCGCCGATGACCGTCTGGCCGGCCTTCGCCTCGATGACGGTGCGCCCGATACGATCGCCGATCTCGAACGGCAGCTGCATCCACGACTCGTCCCACCCGCGGATGAGGCGGCCGCCCCAATCCTCGCGGAGGAAGCGCTCGACGCGCTCGATCGCCGAGATGGGAGGTCGGCCGAGCGAATTGCCGTCGAAGTAGACGAGATCCGTCGCGGCGCCGAGGAACCGCTTGCGGTAATGGGCGAGCCCGTCGGCGCGGTCCATCCGGCGGGCGTACGCGAGGTGCGCGTCGAGGGTCACAGGGCCTCCAGGTCTTCGGTGGGCACGATGTACGCGTTCGAAAGCCATGCTGGCAGGGCGTCGAGGGTCTCGGGCGACGGACCCGGCACGAAGGTCGCGACGCCCTCGGCTCGGGCCGGTCGAGGCCAGGGGTCGGTGATCGCGTCGAGCAGCGCCGCCGCATCGAGGCCGGCGACCGCGAGCAGGGCGAGCTCGTCGGGGTTCACGCCGAGCGGCTGGTCGCCGTTGCCGAGGTCGGTGCCGTAGAGCACGCGCCCTCCCGCCCCGCGGAAGCGCCGCAGGTTGTCGAGCGCGCGCTCGAGGTCGGGGGTGGCCGCGCCGTAACCGGTGACGAAGAGCGTCGAGATCCACCGCTGCCCGATCGCCACGGCCCGGGCGATGAGCGCGTCGTCGACCAGTTCGGTGAACGGCGTATGCGCCAGGGTGTCGACGCCGGCCTCCACGGCGAGGCGGGTCATGCCGTCGCCCTCGGCGTGTGCGACCACGGGCAGACCGCGCTCGTGCGCCGCCGTGACGATCGCGTCGAGCGTGGACCGGTCGAACACCGGGCCGACGTCGGCATTGAGCGCGACCTTGATGACGGATGCCCCGAACGCCTGCTGCTCGCTCACCGCCGTCTCGGCGGGCCCCGGCAGCGCCGAACGGACGTCGTCGCGCTCGCGCTCGACCTCACGCGCGCACGCTCGGGGCGCCCACGGTCGGCCGACGGGATACCCGCCCGGAGCGGTGAGGAACGCGCCGGCGAAGTCGGCGCGGGGCAGGCCGTCGCGGTACCGGCATGCGGCGACGAGGTCGATCGGGGCGCCGAGGTCGACGACGCCGGCGAGCGCGCTGTCGGTCAGGGCGTCGACCCCGATGATCATGAGGTGCACGTGGTGGTCGACGAGGGGCGGGAGCATCGTGCCCACCTCGCCGGGGTGATCGCCGTTCAGCGAGCGGCGCACGGGAACGGCGAGCGGGCCGAGGTCGGGATCAGCGTGCCGGGACATCCGTCATCCCGGGAGCTCGGGGATCTCGGTGCGCACCGCGAAGAGCTCGGGGAAGAACGTGAGCTCGAGCGCACGCTTGAGGAACGGCGCTCCGCTCGAGCCGCCGGTGCCGGGCTTCGACCCGATGATGCGCTCCACGGTCTTCAGGTGCCGGAAACGCCAGAGCTGGAAGTTGTCCTCGAGGTCGACGAGCTCCTCGCACGTCTCGTAGGCGGCCCAGTGCTCCTCGGGGTTCGCGTAGATGTCGGCGAAGACGGGCACGAGCTCGGGCCGGAACGTCCATGCCTGCGTCACGTCGCGTTCGAGCACCGCCGCGGGGATCGGATGGCCCGAGCGGGCGAGGAGCCGCAGGAACTCGTCGTAGAGGCTCGGCGACTCGAGCGCATGGCGGAGGGTCACGGTGGCCGCGGCATCCGGCTCGAAGACCTGCAGCATCTTCGCGTTCTTGTTGCCGAGCACGAACTCGACCGCGCGGTACTGGTACGACTGGAAGCCGCTCGCGTTGCCCAGCACGCCCCGGAACTGCGCGTACTCGGTGGGCGTGAGCGTGGCGAGCACCGACCACTGCTCGGTGAGGGTCTTCTGGATGTGCTTCACCCTGGCGATGCACTTGAGCGCCGGCGCGAGCTCGTCGACGCGCAGCAGGTCGCGTGCGGTCTCGAGCTCGTGCAGCACCAGCTTCAGCCAGAGCTCGGTCGTCTGGTGCTGGATGATGAAGAGCAGTTCGTCGTGGTGCTCGGGGCGCGAGATGGGCCGCTGGGCCGAGAGGAGCGTGGGCAGGTCGAGGTAGCCGCCATAGCTCATGCGATCGCTGAAGTCGGTGACGACGGATGCCTCGATGCGGCGGGTGTTGCCCGAGACGGGCTGCTCGGGCTGCTCGTGCTGGGCGGGTTCGGCCACGTTGCCAGCCTAGCCGCGGGCCCGGCCCAGCTCGTCGGCGGTGGACGAGCGGAGCTGAGGCGTCCTCGGCGCAGGATGGGTGCGACCGACGCGGGGTTACAGTGAACACGTGGACCCGAGCGCCTCGCTGCGCCGCGATGCCAGGCGCAATCACCAGCGGCTCCTCGTCGAGGCGCGGGCGCTCTTCGGCGAGCGCGGCATCGAGGCCCCCCTCGATGACCTGGCGAACCGCGCCGGCGTGGGCGCGGGTACCGTGTACCGCCACTTCCCGAACCGGGACGCGCTCGTGCGGGAGCTCTACGACACCGCCGTGCACGACCTGCGCGCGTTCGAACCCGAGATCCTCGGTGCCGAGTCCGGGTGGCGATCGGTCGAGCTCTACCTCGACCGGCTCGCGGCCTGGGTTGCGGATTCGCCGTACCTTCCCGCCGTCATGCGCCGGGTCGCGCAGCTCGACCCCGGCCTCACGCCCGGTGCGGAGTTGGCGGGGACGATCGGCGAGCTCGTCGCACGTGCGAAGGCCGAGGGCACCCTGCGGGCGGATGTCACCGCGGTCGACATCATCGTCCTCGTCGACATGCTCGGATCCGTCAGCCAGTACGGCCGCGCCTACCTGCCGTTCTGGCGCCGGCAGCTCACGATCGTCCTCGACGGACTGCGGGCCCGACCGGGCCTGACGCCGCTGCCGAGCGAGGGGCAGCCGTTCGACGAGTTCCACGACATGGCGCACGCGACGCCTCCACGGCCGGCGACGCACGCCTACGACGAGCGCCGAGGATAGAGCTCGACGCCGTTGCCTTCGGGATCGACGCCGTTACGAGGACGACGGTCGGAGGCCGCCGAGATCGACAGCGAGGGCAGAGCGTCAGGCGCCGGTGAGCCGTGCGAGCAGCTCCCGGTACCGCGCCGCGGTCTGCGCGACGATCTCGTGGGGAAGGGTGGGCGGCGACTCGAACGTCGCCTGGTCCCAGTTCGCAGCAAGCCAGTCGCGCACGATCTGCTTGTCGAAGCTGGCCATCCGAACCTCGGGCGTCGACCCTGTCAGGTAGGCCTCGGCGTCCCAGTAGCGACTCGAGTCGCTCGTGAGCACCTCGTCGCCGAGGGTGACGACCCCCGTGTCGCGGTCGGCGCCGAACTCGAACTTCGTGTCCGCCAGGATCAGCCCGCGGCCCTCGGCGATGACGGAGGCACGGTCGAAGATCTCGAGCGAACGCGAGCGCAGCTGCTCGGCGACGGTCTCACCGACGAGCTCGACGGTGCGCTCGTACGAGACGTTCTCGTCGTGCTCGCCCATCGGCGCCTTCCACGCCGGCGTGTAGATCGGCTCCGGGAGGCGGTCCCCGTTCGCGAGGCCCTCGGGCAGCGGCACGCCGCCGATGGCGCCCGTGGCCTCGTACTCCTTCCAGCCGCCGCCCGTGATGTACCCGCGCACCACGCACTCGATCGGGAACATGTCGAGCGTGCGACAGAGCAGGGCCCGATCGGCGATGTCACCGGGAACGGCGGGAGCGTCGAGACCGTCATCGGCGTGGGCGAGGTCGTTGGGGACATCCGGCAACTGCGCGAACCACCACCGCGAGAGCCGGGTGAGCAGGGCGCCCTTGCCGGGGATCTCAGGCTCGAGCACGCGGTCGTAGGCGCTCACCCGGTCGCTCGCGACCACGAGCACCACACGTGAGAGCCCCAGCGGATCGCCGGTCCAGGTGTCGTCGTCGTCGAGCACCGCGGTCGGCACGTAGAGGTCTCGCACCTTGCCCGAGTAGACGTGCGTCCAGCCGGGCAGGGCGGCGGCTGCGTTCATGGTCTCGGCTCCCTCAGCCCGCGACGCGGGCGGCGATATCGGTGCGGTACTGGCCGCCCTCGAGGCGCATGCGCCCGAGCACCTCGTAGGCGCGGCGGCGAGCCTCGGCGAAGTCGGCGCCGAGGGCGACCACGCTGAGCACGCGGCCGCCGATGGCCACGAGCGGGGTCGCGCCGGTGTCGTCGCTCACGCCGATCGCCGTGGCCGCGTGCGCGATGTGCACTCCGGGCACGGATGCCGCATCGTCGAGTCCCTCGATCACCCGGCCGGTCTCGGGGGCTTCGGGATACCCCTCGCTCGCGAGCACGACCGTGACCGCGGCATCCGGACGGAACTCGGGCCGTTCCAGCTCGCCGAGCCGACCTGTCGCCGCCGCGAACAGCAGCGTGGACAGCGGCGTCACGAGCCGTGGGAGCACCACCTGCGTCTCGGGGTCGCCGAAGCGGGCGTTGAACTCGACGACCCGGATGCCGCGGGGCGTGAGGATGAGGCCCGCGTACAGCAGCCCGATGAACGGCGTCTGCTCGGCGGCGAGCTGTCGCACGGTCGGCAACGCGATCGTCTGGATGACCTCGTCGACGAAGGCGTGCTCGCTGCCGAAGTCGTCGTGGAGCCACGGCAGTGGCGAGTACGCGCCCATGCCACCGGTGTTCGGGCCCTGATCGCCGTCGCGCAGGCGCTTGTAGTCCTGCGCCGGCGAGAGCGGCAGCACGTTCGTGCCGTCGGAGATGAGGAACAGCGAGACCTCCGGCCCATCGAGGAACTCCTCGACGAGCACCGGGCCCTGCTGCAGGTAGTGCGTGGCGTGGGCGAGCGCGGCGTCGCGGTCGGAGGTCACGAGCACGCCCTTGCCCGCGGCGAGGCCGTCGGCCTTCACGACGTAGGGGTCGCCGAACTCGTCGAGCGTCGCCTCGACCTCGGCGAGGGTCTCGGCGAGGGTCGCGCGCCCCGTCGGCACGCCCGCGGCCTCCATGATGCGCTTCGCGAAGGTCTTGGATCCCTCGAGCGCCGCCGCGGCCTTTCCCGGACCGAACACGGCGATCCCGCGGGTGCGCAGCGCGTCGGCGACGCCCGCGACGAGCGGAGCCTCGGGGCCGATGACGACGAGCTCGATGTCGTTGTCGATCGCGTAGTCGGCGACCACCACGGGGTCCGTCGGGTCGAGGGCGATCGTGGTCACGCTGCCTCGTGCCGGCGAGGTGGCGGATGCCGCGATGCCGGCGTTGCCCGGCGCTGCGATGAGCTCGTGGCCGGCCTCCTCGTCGAGCAGGGCGAGGACGATGGCATGCTCGCGGGCGCCCGAGCCGAGGACGAGGATTCTCACCGGTTCAGGCTACCGGATGGGCGCCGTGCCGCCCCGGGCGCGGGTCGTCGAGAGCGTCGGCTCCCGGAACGCCGATATCGCTCGAGTCATTGAACCATTTGGTTCAGTGTGAGATACTGAACCAAATGGTTCATTGACGAGACGTTGGAGGGATTGCCATGAACAACAACATCGCTCTCGACCGCGTCGCCCGGTCATCCGTCGCCGAGGCACACGGCAGGTCGCTCGCTCGGAGGCTTGGTCGCCTGGGGATCGTCGCCGTGACGGTTGTGGCTGCCGTACTGGTCAACTTGCTCATCCACACGCTCGGCCGCGCCGCAGGGGCCACCTACATGTTCACCGCTGCCGCCACGGGGCAGCCGGCGGAAGTCGACGCGATCACCCTGATCGGGTTCACCGCATTGCCGCTCGCCGTGGGGATGTCGATCGCGGCGACCTTCTCGCTGTGGTGGCGGTGGGTCATCCCAGCCGCCCTGATCGTCGCACCGTTGCTCGAGCTGGGGTCGATTCTCCCGATGATCCTGCCGAGCGATCACGACACTGCGAGCAAGGTCGCGCTGGCGCTGTGCCACACGGCGCTCGTGCCGGTCTCGATCATGGGGCTGCTCGCCATCCGGTCGCTTGGGCCGAAGGTGCCGCGCGTCTGACGGCGACATTCGTCCTCGCCGCGGCCGAGCGCCGGTCCATCCTCCCGCACTGCGGGAGGATGGACGCATGGCACGGGCACGCATCGACGACGCCTTGGGGCGGGCGGCGGTCGCGACGGTGCGGGCGATCGGGGCGAGCATCGAGGGTGGTGCCGACGGTCGTGCGCTCGCGGCATCCGTCGACCGAACGACCCTCGCGCTCGCAGTGCGGTACACGCTGCAGCTGCTGGCCGAGCAGGCGCCCGGCGGCACCGTCGAGGTGCGGGTGCCCCCATATGCCGCGGTGCAGTGCGTCGAAGGGCCCAAGCACACGCGCGGCACGCCTCCCAACGTGATCGAGACGGATGCCGCGACCTGGCTCGCCCTCGCGACCGGCGACCTCTCGTGGGACGATGCGCGCGCCTCGGGGCGCGTGCACGCCTCGGGCCAACGTGCGGACCTGGCGGGCCACCTGCCGGTCCTGCAGGCGTAGCGCGGCCATCGCCCGCGCGACGGCACGGTGACCTTTGCGATCGCCGGCGCGCGACAGCACGGTGACCTCCGCGATGGCCCGCGCGACGGCACGGTGACCTCCGCGACAGGTGGGACAATGAGGGAGTGAGCGACCCCCGGAACTCCCCCGAGCCGAACGATTCCGACCGCCCGGCGGCGATGGGCGACGACCTCGAGCGTGTCGACCCGGAGGCGGGCGTCGACGGCGGCGAGCACAGCGAGGAGGCCCGCCGCGTCGAGCGCATCGAGATCGAAGAGCCGCTCGAGACGGACGTGACCGACGACGTCGTCACGGCGCGCCGCGCTCCACGCTACGGCCGGTTCATCACGCTGGGTGTCATCCTCGGCGCGGTGGTCGCGCTCATCCTCACCTTCGCGTTCTCAGGGCAGCCCGTCGACCCCGGGGTCGAGGGCGAGTTCGACAGGGGCCAGGTGTTCGGCTTCCTGCTGCTGTTGTGCGGCACGGTCGGCGCCGCCCTGGGCGCCGTGGTCGCCCTCCTCATCGACCGGGCCTCCGCGAAGCGCGCCAGGTCGGTCGCCGTTGTGCACGAATCCAGGCACCACGTCGACGAGTAGGGCGCAGCGCCGGGTGCCACGATAGGCCCATGGACGAGATCGAGCTCGTCGCGGTTCCGTTCGACGGTTACGGTCGCCCGGGGAACCAGGCGCTCGCTGCGGCGGTGCTCCGCGACGCCGGGCTCGCTGCCGCCGCCTCGTCGCGCGATGTGATCGACGGTGCGGAATTGTCATTGCCGGCGCGTGACCCGACCCGTGGCCGCGAGACGTCCCTGATCAACGAAGCGGCGCTGGTCGCCATGGTCCAACAGGTGGGTGACCGCGTCGCGAGCGCCGTGCAGGCCGATCGCTTCCCGATCGTCTACGGCGGCGACTGCACGACCCTGCTCGGCACCATCCCGGCATTGGGCGAGTCCGGGGCGGTCGGCCTGCTGTTCATCGACGGCCATGAGGACACGATGCCGCTGGACGTCTCCGAGGACGGCGAGGCCGCGAACACCGAGATCGGCCTGCTCCTCGGGCTCACCGGTCGGCTGATGACCGGCCCGCTTCGCGAGCGGCTCCCCGCGCTCGAGAAGCCGCACCTCGCCGTGCTCGGACCGAGGGACGTCGAGTGGCGTCGGCAGTTCAACGTCGGCTCGCTGAGCGAGACGGGCGTCTGGCTGAACGATTGGCAGGCGGTCGCATCGAACGCCGAGCACAGCTCGCGAGCCGCCGCCGACCACCTGCTCGAGCACGTGGACCGGTGGTGGCTGCATGTCGACCTCGACGTCCTCGACCCGCTCGAGTTCCCCGCGCAGGGCCTGCCCGATGTCGAGGACGAGCCCGGTGGACTCACCTGGGAGCAGCTCACGCGGGCGACCACCGCCGCCGTCGCGCGGGGCGGCTGCATCGGTTGGAGCATCGCCATCTACGATCCCGAGCAGGACCCCGACCGATCAGGGGCGCGACGAATCCTCGAGCTGGTGCACGACGTCACGGCGGCGAGGCGACGGCACTGACGACCCGACCCCTTCAGCGCAGGCTCAGCACCGCCTCGGCGAACTCGCGCGGCGCCTCCTGCGGCAGGTTGTGCCCGATCCCGGGCAGTTCCCGGAACGCGTACGGTCCCGTGAACCGGTCGCGATCCTCGGCGGCGCTCGGGCCGCCCAACCCATCGGCGCCGCTCTCGAGCACGACGGTCGGCACGGTGATGAGCGGTTGGGCCGCTACGGCGGCGTCCAGGTCGGCGTAGTGCGGGTCGCCGTCGACGAGCGCCGAACGGTGCCGATACGAGTGGATCACCACGTCGACGAAGTCGGGGTTGGCGAGGCTCGGCGCGCTCGCCCGGAAGGCGGTCGCGGCATCCGCCCACTCCGGCGACCAGGTGGTCCACAGCAGTTCGCACAGCTCGTCGCGGTAGCGCTCGAGCCCTCGTCGGCCGGCCTCGGAGTGGAAGTAGTACTTGTACCAGTACGTGCGTTCCCACTCGGGCCGCGTGGGCTCCTGTGCGAAGGCGGGGTCGAAGACGTTGTACCCGCCGACCGTCACGAGCCCGGCGACGCGGTCGGGATGCACCGCGGCGGTGATGCACGATGCGCGTCCGCCCCAGTCGTAGCCCCCGACGATGGCGCGGTCGATGCCGAGCGCGTCGAGCAGGTCGAGGAGGTCCTGCCCGAGCGCCGCCTGCTCCCCCGAGCGCATCGTCGCGGCATCCGTGAACCGCGTCGGGCCGTAGCCCCGCAGGTACGGCGCGATCACCCGCATGCCGGATGCCGCGAGCAGCTCCGCGACCTCGTCGAACGCCCGCACGTCGTACGGGAATCCGTGCGACAGGACCGCGACCGGGCCGTCGGGCGGGCCCGCCTCCTCGTACGCGATCTCGAGCACGGAGGTGCGGGCGGTGCCGCGGCGAGTGAATCCCATCGTCCCAGTCTGTGGCACGTGACACGCCCTCGGAGGCGGCGACTTGCTCGCCGCCGGCCCATGGATCCCTCGAGCCGACCGCGGCGCGCCGGGCGGGGACCGGCGCGCAATCAACTGAGCTGGGTGTGCTCCACCCACTCGAGGTACTCCTCGGTCACCGTGCCGGTGACGTAGTCGCCGGTGAAGCACGACATGTCGAGTTGCTCGATCGACGTGCCCTGCGTGATCGCCGCCCGCAGGTCGGGGACCTCCTGGAAGATCATGTGGTCGGCGCCGAGCTCGCGCGCGACCTCGGGGATCTTGCGGCCGTGCGCGATGAGTTCCTGCCGCGAGGGCATGTTGATGCCGTAGACGTGCGGATACCGCACCGGGGGAGCGGCCGACGTGAACGTGACCTTGTTGGCGCCCGCGTCGCGCGCCATCTCGACGATCTCCCTCGACGTCGTGCCGCGCACGATCGAGTCGTCGACGATCAGCACGTTCTTGCCCTTGAACTCCGTGCCCATGGCGTTGAGCTTCTGGCGCACCGAACGACGGCGCTGCGCCTGCCCGGGCATGATGAAGGTACGGCCGACGTAGCGATTCTTGTAGAACCCCTCGCGATACTCGATGCCGAGCTTGCGCGCCACCTGCATCGCCGCCGGGCGCGAAGAGTCGGGAATCGGCATCACCACGTCGACGTCGCCGGTGTTCATGTGCGTCGCGATCGTCGCGGCGAGCCGGTCGCCCATGCGCAGGCGCGACTCGTAGACCGAGATGCCGTTCATCACGGAGTCGGGGCGGGCGAGGTAGACGTACTCGAACGAGCACGGCACGAGCCGGGGATTCGGCGCGCACTGCTTCGAGATCATCTCGCCGTCGAGGGTGATGAAGATCGCCTCGCCCGGGTCGACGTCGCGCACCACCTCGTAGTCGCCGTTCTCGAGCACGAGCGACTCGGATGCCACGATCCACTCGACCTTGCCGGCTTCCGTGGTGCGCCTGCCGAGGATGAGCGGGCGGATGCCGAACGGGTCGCGGAACGCGAGGAGGCCGTAGCCGGCGATCATCGCGATGACGGCATACGAGCCCTCGACGCGCTCGTGCACGAGCTCGACCGCCCGGAACACCTGGCCGGGGTCGAGCTCGAGGCCCGTGATCTGCCCCTGCAGCTCGGTGGCCAGGATGTTGAGCAGCATCTCGGTGTCGCTCGTCGAGTTCACGTGCCGGCGGTCGATCGAGAAGAGGTCGCGCGAGAGCTCGCGCGTGTTCGTGAGGTTGCCGTTGTGCACGAGGATGATGCCGTACGGCGCGTTCACGTAGAACGGCTGCGCCTCCTCCTCGCGCTCGGCCGCGCCCTTCGTGGTGTAGCGCACGTGGCCGAGGCCGATGTTGCCGATGAGCGAGCGCATGTCGCGGGTGCGGAACGCCTCGCGCACCTGCCCGCGTGCCTTCACCATGTGGAACACGGGGCCGTCGGCGGTGGCGATGCCCGTGGAGTCCTGTCCGCGATGCTGCAACAGGAGGAGGCTGTCGTAGATCTGCTGGTTGACGGGCTCGGTGGAGACGATGCCGACGATGCCGCACATGCGAGCGATGGCTCCTCGGGGTGGGGTGAGGCGTCCGAGCTGGACGATCCATCCTCCCACAGCAACGTTGAGTGAACCCCGGACGCCGCAGAGCCACGCGAGCCGTCGATCTTGGCGAGTTCGACGCGCCCGAAGCCGCCAAGATCGACGGCTCGCGGACGGCAGTTCAGTACTCCGAGGGCTTCGACAGCACGGCCATCGTGCAGCGCGAGATGCACACGAGCTTGCCCTGTTCGTCGGTGATGCGGATGTCCCACACCTGTGTCGTGCGGCCGCGCGTGATCGGGCGCGCCTCGCCGTAGACCCACCCCTCGGCCACGGGACGCACGTGGTTCGCGTTGATCTCCATGCCGACGCAGTAGCTACGTGGAAGGGTCGACGGTGAAGGTCGAGCCCCAGCTCGCGAGCGTCTCCGCCAAGGCCACGGATGCCCCGCCGTGCAGCACTCCGCCGGGCTGCCGGTTGCGTCCGTCGACGGGCATACGACCCTTCAGCGAGTCGTCGGTGAGGTCGGTCATCTCGATGCCGAGGACCTCGAGAAGGGTGCCGCTACGACGCGAGTTCGCCCACTCGAGGGACGGCTCGCCGAACCAGATGCTCATTCCCCGAGTCTGCCATGCGGGTGCGGGTTGCGGAGCAGCCGGCACCCGTTCGACGGCACGGTCACCCCGGGCGGCCGGCTACGCGAGCTCGGCGATGATCGGGTGGATGGCGTCGTCGAACGCCGAGGCATCCGATCGCAGCGAGTCGGTGACCGCCACCGTCATTGCACCGATCCACCACACGCCGGGCGCGGCGAACGGCACGACCTCGACGTTGAGCTCGAACGAGTGCGCACGCCGACCCACCTCGCGTTCGTGTTCGGCGATGGTGCCCGCGTAGGCGCGGTAGGAGTCGCCGCGTCGTGCCGCGGATGCGCTGCGATATCCCTCGTGCGCCCACTCGGCCCATGCGCGCGCGGCCTCCGCGTGCGGCACGATCGCGACGGCGAGCACCTCGGCATCGGAGACGGGCAGTGCGACATCCGTGTCGTAGGCTTCCACGAGCTCGAGCGGCACGGGCGACGGATGCGCCTCGGGCTCGACGGTCATCGCCCACCACGCCCGCCACTGGCGCTCGAGCAGGTCGTGCTCGTCCATCTCGAGCCGCGCACCGACGGCGCCGACGTCACGCAGACGCGGCAACTCGACGGGCGAGGCGATCGCGAGCACTTCGCGCAGGTACAGGGCGAGGAGCACCGAGCGACTCGCGTTCTCGCGAATCACCCACGATGGTGTTCCGCCCAGCCCCATGCGGCCAGTTTAGTCCGACGGCCTCGTGTCTCCCCCGTTCCACGCGGGCAATTCAGGTGCGAGGCGTGTCGAACCCCGCGTCAGCGGCCGCGGTCGGATGGCGCCACGCGGGCCGTGGGTACGCTTGGTGGGTGACCTCGAACTCGTCCTATGCAGCTGCGGGAGTCGACACGCGTGCGGGCGATCTCGCGGTCGAACTCATGAGGGAAGCGGTCGCCGCGACCCACGGCCCGAACGTGCTCGGCGGCTTCGGCGGCTTCGCCGGCCTCTTCGATTTCTCGTTCGCGAAGGACTACACGCGGCCCCTGCTCGCGACCTCGACCGACGGCGTCGGCACCAAGATCGCCATCGCGCAGGCGCTCGACAAGCACGACACGATCGGCCAGGATCTCGTGGCCATGGTCGTCGACGACATCGTCGTGGTCGGCGCGAAGCCGTTCTTCATGACCGACTACATCGCGTGCGGCAAGGTCGTGCCCGAGCGCATCGCCGCCATCGTCACGGGCATCGCCCACGCCTGCGCCGAGACCGGCACCGCGCTCGTCGGCGGCGAGACGGCCGAGCATCCCGGGCTCATGGGCCCCGACGACTACGACGTCGCGGGCGCAGCCGTGGGCGTGGTCGAGGCCGACCGCCTGCTCGGCGCCGACCGTGTGCGCGACGGCGACGCCGTCATCGCGATCGCGTCGAGTGGTCTGCACTCCAACGGGTTCTCGCTCGTCCGGCACATCCTGTCGGGCGCCGGCGTCGGCTACACGGATCGGTCCGACGAGCTCGGCACGACGTGGGGCGAGGCCCTCCTCGAGCCGACCCGGCTCTACACCGGCCCGCTCGTGCGGTTGCTCGAGAACGAGCGGCTCGCGGCATCCGTGCACTCGCTCTCTCACGTCACGGGCGGCGGGATCGCCGCCAACCTCGCGCGCGTGCTGCCGCGCGGGTCGTGGGTCGAGCTCGACCGGTCGACGTGGTCGCCCGCGCCGGTGTTCCGGGTGCTCAACGACCTCGCCGGCACCACGCTCGAGTCGACCGAGGGCACGTGGAACCTCGGCATCGGCTTCTTCGCGGTCGTGGCAGCGGATGCCGCCGCCGACGTCGTGGCCGAGCTCGGCGTGCTCGGCCTGCCCGCCTGGCAGGCCGGCACGGTCACGATCGGCGAGCGCGATGCTTCGACAGGCTCAGCACGGCGCCTCGACGGGTTCGAGCAGGGCGCCAAGGGCGTCGACGGCGGCGCGGTTCGCCTGGTCGGCGGGTACGGGGACTGACGATGCGCGCCGCGGTCTCGATCGGTCTCGCCGGCACCACGCGGCCCCGACGTACTGCGGGCGCTCGCGCCGCGCATCGAGCGGCTCGGATTCGCGACGCTGTGGATCAACGACGTGCCGGGCGGGGACTCGCTCGATGGCCTCCGCGTCGTCGCGCCGGTGACCGAGACGCTCGGGCTCGCCACGGGGGTGATACCGCTCGACCGGCGCCCGGCCGACACGCTCGACCTGCACGGTCTGCCCGCCTCGCGGACGACGCTCGGCATCGGGTCGGGTGCCGCGCGACATCCGCTCGGGCTGGTGCGCAACGGCATCGCGACGTTGCGTGCCGCGACGGATGCCGCGATCGTCGTCGGTGCGCTCGGCCCGAAGATGAGGCGTCTCGCCGCCGAGCGGTCCGACGGCGTGCTGCTCAACTGGCTCACGCCGCGGGCCGCCCTCGACGCAGCCCGCGAGGCGCGAACGGTCGCCGGCGAGGCCGGCACTGCGAGCCCGCGTGTGGTGCTCTACGTGCGGACGATCGCCGAGGCGGCGGCGCGGACCGTGCTCGAGCGCGAGGCCGCTCGCTACGAATCGGTGCCGTCGTATGCCGCCAACTTCGAACGGCTCGGCATCCGGGCAATGGACGCGACGGTGACGGATGCCGCGGGCCTCGCTGCGTACGACGTCGTCAACGAGGTCGTGCTGCGCGCGATCACGCCCTCGAACTCCCTCGACGAGCTCGAGCGCTTCGTCGAGGAGACCGCTCGCTGGCGCGTGGGCGCGGCGTAGAATCCGAGCACGGTTCACGTCCCGCCTGATCGGATCATCGGATCGTGACGGGTCCCTGTCGGATCGTGTCGGATCGAGGTCGGCATGAGGTTCGCGCGAATCGATGCCGTGCTGACGTGGGTGTACGCCGCGATATTCGGGCTGCCGGCGATCCCGATCGCGGTCTACCACCTCAACACTGCGAGGCTTGTTGCCCCGGTTCTTCGACCTGTTCCCGATGTACGGGGGTCCGTGGTCCGACCAGTACAACCCGGGAGTGTTCGCCGCGTTGCTCATCGCGTTCCTGCTGGTGCTCATGGTGTCGGCATTCGCGGCATGGCTCGTGTGGCGGGGGTCACGCGTTGGCGCGGTCCTGAGCCTCGCGCTGCTGCCCGTCGAGATCGTGTTCTGGCTCGGTTTCGCGCTGCCCGTGCCGTGGGCGTTCGGCATCGCACGCGTCGTCCTGCTCGCGCTCGCGTGGCGCGGGCTCCGGCCGGTCGGCGCTCGGGCGTAGCCTCGTCAGCCGCCGATGTCGTCGTCGGCTCCGGCGTCCGGCGGGATCGGCCGGGACCTCGTCGATGTGGGTACGCGCCTACGCGCGCTGTTCGTCGCCCGTGACGTAGGTGTCGTCGTCATCGGAGTACTCCGACCACTTCGACGCCTCATCGTTGTACTCGTCATGCTGCGAGCCGGTGAGCTCGCGCTCAAGCGCCGTGTAGTCGGTGTTCGGGCTGAAGTACTTCAGCTCCCGAGCGACCTTCGTGTGCTTGGCTTTCTGACGGCCGCGCCCCATGCGTGACCCCCTTACGACATCCGGCCGGGTGGGATGGTCTTCACCCGGCGCTCTCTGACAGTAGAAAATTCGTCCGGCTGCCAGTTTAGCACCGAGGATAGGAGCCAGTCGGAGCCATCCACAATGTCCAGTACCGGTTCGTGAGCCTTCCGTGGTGCGCGCGTTCAGCAACCCATGCTGAGATTGGCAGGTGACGATGAGCCCTGAACGCGTGAAGGTCGTGGTGATCGGAGCCGGACAGGCCGGACTCTCGGTCGCCTATTACCTGCGTCGCTTCGAGCTCGTCGCCGACGAGGACTTCGTGATGCTCGACCGTGCGCCCGGCCCGGGTGGCGCGTGGCAGCACCGTTGGTCGTCGCTGCGCCTCGGCACGGCCCACCGCGTGAACGACCTGCCGGGCATGGCCGAGCTCGGCGTGAGTTTCGACACCGCCGACCGCTCGCTGCCCGCCAAGGAGATCGTTGCGGACTACTACGGCCGATTCGAGCAGCACTTCGACCTTCGTGTGCGCCGGCCGATGAACGTGCGCTCCGTCGTGAACGACGGCGTCGACCTGCTCGTGCACTACGAGGATCTCACCCCGCAGCCGATCGAGGAGGCGAGGGGCAAGGGGCTCTTCGGTCGGCGTCGCCGGACGTTCGAGGAGACCTCGGCCCCGCGATACGAGATCTCGACGCGGTTCCTCGTGAACGCGACCGGCACGTGGGGGTCGCCCTTCGTGCCGTACTACCCCGGCATGGGAGACTTCGCCGGCCGGCACGTGCACACGTCCGACTACATGGCCGCCGAGGACTTCCGCGACAAGCACGTCGTCGTCGTGGGCGGCGGCACGTCGGCGATCGGTTTCATGCTCGAGCTCGAGGATGTCGCGGCCGGGCTGACCTGGGTCTCGCGTCGCCCGATCGACTGGCTCGATGGCCACGAGCTCGACCTCGAGGGCGCATCCGCTGCGGTCGCCCTGCAGGACGAGGCCGCCCGGGCGGGTAGGGCGCTTCCCTCCATCGTGAGCGGAACGGGCGTCCCGAAGAGCCGCCGCATCGCGGCCGGCATCGAGCGTGGGCTCCTCGTCGCGCGTCCCATGTTCGACCGCATCGAGCCCGACCGCGTGGTGTGGGGCGGAGACGACGGTGGCATGGCACGTGCCGATGCCATCATCTGGGCCACCGGGTTCCGACCCGAGCTGCGCCACTTGTCGGCGCTGAAGCTGCGAGAGAAGGCGGGCGGCGTCGCGGTGGGCCAGGGCGCGGCGTGGAATGATCCCCGCATCTTCCTCGCGGGGTACGGCCCACAGGCCTCGACGGTCGGCGCGAACCGCGCTGGCCGCATGATCGCCCGGCAGATCATGGCGATGCTCTAGCGCCGGATGCTGCAGCCGGGCTTCGAGGCGCCTCGCGGGCCTCGTCGGTCACGGCCGCAGGTCTAGCGCCCGCGCTTCTGGCCGCCGGCCTGAACGTCGGCGAGCGGGCGACGCGGCACGGGGCGAACGGGCTCGCCGCGGCGGTCCTGCCCGGGCAATGGCCGCGACCTGCGTCCGTAGAGGACGTCGGACGAGTCGAGCAGCCACGGCACCAGAGAGACGGTCACGCCGTGCACCAGCATCAGCTTCTGGCGGATGCGTCGGGCCTTGTGGTTGTGCAGCAGGTTCTCCCACCAGTGCCCCACGACGTACTGCGGCATGTAGACCGTGATGACCTCGGGGCCGTGCTCCGCGCGGCGACCCTTGACGTATTGGATGAGCGGATAGCTCAGGTCGCGATAGGGCGACGACAGGATCCGCAGTTTCACGTGGATGTTCTGCCTCACCCAGTCCTTCTTCAGCTGCTTCGTCTGAACGTCGTCGATCGAGACGTGCACCGCCTCGAGGGAGTCGTGCCGGGCGGCGATGGCGTAGTCGAGCGCCTTCAGGGTGGGCTTCTGCATTCGACCGACCAGCACGATCGCGTGGTCGCCGGCCGAGCCGAACGTGGTGGTCGGGTCGACCTCGATCTCCTTCTCGACATCGCGGTAGTAGCGGTGCACCCCGAGCATCAGGAAGTAGAGGATCGGCATCATCACGAAGACGATCCACGCGCCGTGCGTGAACTTCGTGACGGTCACGACGATCAGCACGACGGCGGTCATCACGGCGCCGATCGAGTTGATGAAGAGTGCGCGCCACATCGCGACACGCGTGAGCACAGGCGCGTCATCTCCGTTGTCGCGCCGCCTCGGCGATTTCGGGCGGGCGGGTGCGCGGAGCTCCCGTATCCAGTGCCGAACCATGCCGGTCTGGCCGAGGGTGAACGACACGAACACGCCGATGATGTAGAGCTGGATCAGCACCGTGAGATTCGCCCGGAACAGCACGAGGATGACGGCCGCTGCGAGTGCGAGGATCGCGACCCCGTTCGAGTAGATGAGCCGGTCGCCGCGGGTCGACATGGACTTCGGCGCGTAGCCGTCGCGGGCGAGCACCGATCCGAGCAGCGGGAAGCCGTTGAACGCGGTGTTCGCGGCGAGGAGCAGCACGAGCGCCGTGGCCGCCTGGATCACGAAGAAGAACACCGAGCCGTCGCCGAAGGTCGCCGCCGCCACCTGCGCCATGAGGCTGCGCTGCGGCTCTGTGGCGCACTCCGCCCAGCCGATGAGGCTGCAGGGGTCCTCGGCATAGTGCACGTTCGAGATGAGCGCGACGGCGGTGAGCCCGGCGAACAGGATGATGGCGATGCCGCCCATGGCCACGAGGGTCTGCTGGGCGTTGCGGATCTTGGGGCGCCGGAACGCGGGTACGCCGTTGGAGATGGCCTCCACGCCGGTGAGCGCGGAGCATCCGCTCGCGAACGACCGGAGGAGCAGCAGGACGACGCCGGCCTGCGTGACCGACCCGGCCTCAATGTCGAACGTCGCCGATTCGGCAACCGGCGGGTCGCCGAGCGCCGTGCGCGTGAGACCGACGACGATCATCACGAACACGCTGCCGATGAACAGGTAGGTGGGCGCCGCGAAGGCCTTCGACGACTCGCTCACGCCGCGCAGGTTGACCGCAGCGAGGATGATCACGAAGAGCACGGCGATCTCGACGCGGAACGGATTGAGCTCGGGGAAGGCGGAGATGATGTTGTCGACGCCCGACGCGACCGAGACGACGACCGTCATGACGTAGTCCACGAGCAGGGCGGATGCCACCACGAGACCGGCCTTCTCGCCGAGATTGCGGTTCGCCACCTCGTAGTCGCCGCCGCCCGAGGGGTAGGCGCGGATGAGCTGCCGGTAGGACGCGACCACCGTGACCAGGAGCACGATCACCGCGAGGGCCACCCATGGGGCGAAGCTCAGGAAGGCGAGCCCGCCCACGAGGAGGATCATGAGCAGCTCCTGCGGCGCATATGCCACCGAGGAGAGCGGATCGCTCGCGAAGATCGGGAGGGCAAGGCGCTTCGGCAGCAGCTGTCCCTCGAGCTTCTCGGTGGGCAGCGGGTCGCCGATGATCCAGTTCTTCGGCGACTTCAACTCTGCCGGCGGTTGGCCGACTCTATTCGTCACGGCGGACGACACTACACCCGCCGCGTTGCAAGTCAAATCACGCGGACGGCGCGCTCGCGATCTGGATGAGGTTGCCGCACGTGTCGTCGAACACCGCCGTCGTGACGGCGCCCATCGATGTCGGCAACTGCGTGAACTCGACGCCCGCCGCCGTGAGGCGCGCGTACTCCGCGTCGACGTCGTCGACCGCGAACGAGGTGAACGGGATGCCGTCGACCACGAGTGCCTGCTTGAACGGCCGGACAGCCGGGTGGTCGTCGGGCTCGAGCACGAGTTGAGCGCCGTCGGGGTCCTCCGGCGAGACGACGGTGAGCCAGCGCGCCTCGGGGGCTTTCAGGTCGGTCTTCTTCACGAAGCCCAGCACGCCGGTGTAGAAATCGAGTGCCTTGCCCTGGTCGTCGACGAAGATGCTGGCGAGATTGATACGCATGATCACTCCCTCGGTGGAGGTTGCGGCTTCAACGGCGATCGTACGCCACGCCGCTCGTCAGCGCACGAGCAGGTACATGCCCGCCGCCGCTGCGAAGCCGAGGACGAGGGTCAGGACCACGTTGAGGATCGCCGCACGCCATCGCCCGCCACCGAGCAACTCGATCGTCTCCACGCTCCAGGTGCTGAAGGTGGTGAGCCCTCCGCAGAGTCCCGTCACGAGGATCAGACGAAGGTCGCCGTCGACTGCGGCGCGCTCGGCGAGCCCGACGAGGGCTCCCGCGATGCCCGAGCCCACGACGTTCACGGCCAGGATGCCGCCCGGCAGGTGTCCCGGGCGCACGGGGAACGCGCGCGACAGCGCGTAGCGGACTGTCGCGCCGATCGCACCGGCCACGAGCACGGCGACCGCGACGAGCGGCGGGAGGCCACCGGCGCCGATCACAGCGTCTCCCCCGAGTCGGTGATCGCCTCGGGCACGGGTCGATGTGCCAGCCGCGACCCGATGCGCAGGCCGACCGCCGCGAGGACGAGCCCACCCGCGACCGACATCAGGAGGTACGCGATGGCGAGCCAGGGTTCGCCGGCCCGCGTCAGCGCGATGAGCGAGACCATCACCGCCGACAGGGTCGTGAACGAGCCGATCAGCCCGGAGCCGACTCCGGCCTTCAACCAGGTCGGCGTGGTCGGTGATGTCCAGAGGCCGCCGACGAGCCAGCCGAGGGCGAAGGTTCCGCCGAGGTTCACGATGAGGGTCTCGACGGGGAGGTCTCCGTCGCCGTGGGGGAACGCGAGATCGCAGACCAACCGCAGGCCGGTTCCGATGAGGCCGCCGAGGGCGACGGCGAGGTAGGCGCGCACGCCCTCGAGGCTACGCCGGGGCGGAGGTGGAGTCGGGCGACAGTTCGACGACCCAGTCGTTCGTGTGCAGGACGTTGCCGGGCGTGATCTCGAAATCCATCTCCCCGAGCAGCGTGAAGCCGGACTTCCGGCACACCGCGTTCGACGCCGGATTGTCGACCCTCGGGTACGCGTGCACCGGCAACGTCTCGCCGGCGGCACGAGCCCGTTCGAGCATCGCCCGCACGGCCGCGGGGGCGATGCCGCGCCCCCGATACGATTCCTCGACCGACCAGCCGGCCTCGAGCACGCGCTCTCCGGCCTCGCCGCGGTGCCAGTACCCGACGATGCCGACGCCCTCCGGATGCCCCGGGATCACGACGCGGAACTGGAACGCGGTTCCCTCCCGCTGCATCCGCAGGTAGCGCTCGTGGCGGGCGATCACCTGCTCGTCGGTCTCGGGGCCGCCGAGTTGGTCCATGAGCTCGTGCGTGTTGGCCCGCCGCAGCAGGTCGAGATCGTCGTCCGACCACGGGCGGAGTTCGACGTCGGTCATGCCTCCATCGAATCACGGCCCACCCGCAGCGGGAACCGCGGGGCTCGAGGAGCGGCGACTCTGCGGGTCGAGGAGCGCACGACTCTGCGGGTCGAGGAGCGCCGAGGCGCGTCTCGAGACCCGGGAAGGTCTCGAGACGCCCGCTTCGCGACCTCGCTTTCTCCTCGACCCGCAGTCCTTGCTCCTCGACCCGCAGTCCGGGTCAGGGTTGGGTGAACGTCGCCAGCACGTCGGCGCGTACCTGCGCGAGCGAATCCTTGAGCAGGGCGACCGACGCGGGGTCCACGCGCCCCTCGTGCGCCTGGCGACGCAGGTCGGTGCGTACCTGCTGGCGGAACTCGTTGAGCACCAGGTCCGCCTCGTGCACCGCACGGTTCGACTCGACGTGGAGGTTCATGGTGCTTCCGGCCGCGCCCGCCGAGGTGCTCGTGGCGGAGCCCTGGGCCTGGCGCGCGGCGCTCGCGAGCTCCGCGCGGAGCGAGCGCATCGCGTCGTTCACCTCGGCGCGTACGGCGTCGGCGAGGCGACGCACGGAGTCGGTGAGGTCGCTCTCGATCGCGTCGAGCTCGTGACGTCGCGCGTCGAGTTCGGCGCGACCGGCATCCGTGATCTCGTAGACGGTCTTGCGGCCATCGGTCACCTTCGTCACGAGCCCTTCCTCCTCGAGCTTCGCCAAGCGCGGGTAGATCGTGCCGGCGCTCGGGCTGTACGTTCCGCCGGAGCGATCCGAGAGGGCCTGGATCAGCTCGTACCCGTGGCGCGGCTGCTCCTCGAGGAGGGCGAGGAGGTAGAGGCGCAGGTTGCCGTGGGCGAAGACGGGCGGGGTCATGCCGGCGCTCCGTGGTCGCCCGCGTCGGTGCCGGCCGTCGGGCCGGTCGAGCCGGTCGGGCCGGTCGAGCCGGTCGAGCCGGTCGAGCCAGTCGGGCCGGTCGCACCCGTCGTCGCACCAGCAGCGCCAGTGCCAGTACGCGAGCTCGCCGCCGCCCCGCGACGCATGATCGAGATGTTGCCCGACACGCTGTTCGCGCCGAGATCGAGCCAGCGGCCGGCGAGCTCGCCGACGACGCGCTCGAAGCCCTTGCCGAGCATGCCCTTGATGGTCATGTCGTCGAGCAGCACGGTGCCTCCGACGGAGTTGATGCGGTAGCGGGCACCGGTGCCCGCCTCGAAGCGCACCGTCAGGTTGCCCGAGACCGTGTTGGTGTCGATTCGGTGCGGCGTGCCGACGGTGTCCACGATCATGTTGCCCGAGACGGTGTCGGCCATGAACGCGACGATGTCGCCCGTCGCCACCACGTCGCCCGATACCGTGTGCGCCGTGATGCGGCCCGTGTGGTTGCCTGCAGAGATCTCACCTGAGACACCCGAGAGCTCGACGTCGCCCTCGTGGGAGTCGATCACGACGTTGCCCGAGACCGTGTTGAACTTCCCATCGGTCGCGAAGCCCGACACGAGCGCGTCGCCCGAGACGACGCCGAGCTTCATCGCGACGTGTCGCGGGGCGAGGATCGACACCTCGGCCTTCGCGCTGCCGACGAAGCCCCTGAACGCGTCGATGAAGTTGTCCCAGCGCAGCTGCGGGTGATCGATCTCGAGCGAGTCGCCGTCGATCTGCACCATGAGGTCCTTGCCCGTGACGCCGGAGATCTCGACGCGCGCGCCCGGCTCGTCGTGCGCGATCACGTCGACCTTGCCGCCGATGAGGCTCACCTTGAGCCTGCGTACGAGCTCGAGGTCGATGACCCGGGACTCTCCGGGGGTGATGACCCACTTCTCGATGGCCATGGTGTTCTCCTTCTCTGCAGGCACCGAATGCCGCGGCATCCGACGCCTTCGATCTGAATCTCGCGATATATCGCGTCCGACCAGCCACACGATATATCGCGTTCGGCCTGCCCGCAAGCACCCGGATGCCGCCTGGCTTGACATTGACGCTGCGTCAACCTCTACCGTGGCTGATATCGGGCGTCCAGCGCTGCATCGTGGGAGAACACGGGAGAGGAGGAGTTCGTGGACTGGTCGATCCAGGAGATCGCGAAGCTCGCGGGCACGACGAGCCGCACGCTCCGCCACTACGACGACATCGGCCTCTTGCCGCCGACCAGCATCGGCGGCAACGGCTACCGGTACTACGACGACGACGCGCTCGTGCGGCTGCAGCGCATCATGCTCCTGCGGGATCTCGGGCTCGGGCTGCCGGCGATCGCCGACGTCCTCGACCGAGAGCACCGCGCGGAGCATGCCCTGCGCAACCACCTCGAGTGGTTGCGCCGGGAACAGGACCGACTGGCGCGGCAGGTCGCGTCGGTGGAACGCACCATCGGAGCATTGGAAGGAGGTGAACGACTCATGGCAGAGCAGATGTTCGACGGCTTCGACCACACGCAGTACAAGGAGGAGGTCGAGGAGCGCTGGGGCAAGGACGCGTACGCGAAGAGCGACGCGTGGTGGCGCTCGATGAGCTCGGAGGAGAAGACCGCGTGGCAGCAGCGCGCCGCGCGGCTCGGCAGCGACTGGATCGACGCGCACGAGCGCGGCGTCGACCCGGCGGGCGACGAGGCGCAGGCGCTCGCCCAGCGACACTTCGACTGGCTTCGCGGCATCCCGGGCACGCCCGGCGGCGGGGCGGACGGTCCCTCGAAGGAGTACTTCCTCGGCCTCGCCGAGATGTACGTGGCCGACGAGCGCTTCGGCGCGAACTACGGCGGCCAGGCGGGCGCCGAATTCGTGCGCGACGCGATGACCGTCTACGCCGAGCGCAACCTGTAGGGGATTGCGCCTGGACCGAGGCCCCGCCCGGATCGCTCCGGACGGGGCCTCGTGTTCGCCGCTGGCGGTGCTGGCCGCCGCTCAGCTGCGCGGGCGCACGCGGCGGTAGCCGTCGCGCGCCCAGTCGACGACCGTGGCGGCGATGCCCGCGAGCGCGAGTGCGGCGAGCATCGACATCAGGACGATCATGGACGACTCCTTCCCTTCGATGCGGGTCGACGGCGAACGGCAGGGCGTTCGATTCAGGCGGGCGTCCGCTCCGGCGCCGGCGACGACGCGGAGAGCGGTACCTCGGCCCGGCGCGTGCGCACGGCCGGCTTCACGCGGGGGGCGCCGGCTGCGGTCGGCGGGCATCCGGCCGGAGCGGCGGATCGCGAAGAACGGGATCGTGAACCCGCAGAGCGGGCCGATGAGGAGGGCGAAGGCGACCGTGCCGATGCCGACGTTGCCGCCGAGCAGCCAGCCGGCCGCGAGCACGGTGAGCTCGATGCCGGTGCGCACCACCCAGATCCTCCAGCCGGTGGTGCGGTGGAGGCCGGTCATCAGGCCGTCCCGCGGGCCGGGTCCGAAGTGCGCGCCGATGTAGAGCCCGGTCGCGACGGCGATGAGCAGGATGCCGCCGGCGAGGAGCAGGATGCGGGCCCACAGCTCCAAGCCCGGCGGAATGAGCCAGAGACCTACATCGGCGGCCGGCCCGACGAGAAGGGCGTTCATGACCGTGCCGAATCCGGGCTTCTGGCGGATCGGGATCCAGAGCAGCAGCACGATGCCGCTCATGAGCACGGTGATGAGGCCGAAGCCGAGGCCGGTGTGCTTCGCGATGCCCTGGGTCAGCACGTCCCACGGTCCCACGCCGAGCTCGCCGCGCACGATGAGGGCGATGCCGATGCCGTAGAGGAACAGTCCCACGATGAGCTGCACGAATCGACGGACGAGCACGGGCGTGGGGTCGGCGGGGTGGAGGCGCGGCATGATGCAATCCAATTCCACGATTGGCCTTTTCTCAAAGAGCCAATCCACCTAAAGTGGCCTTATGACCGGCCTCCCGCTCTCGGCGCGCTCCCTCGAACTGCTCCTCGGCGACTGGCGAGGCGCGGGGAGCGCGTACGAGTCGCTCGCGGAGCGCATCCGCCTGCTCATCGTCGACGGGCGCATCGCGGTGGAGACCCGGCTTCCCGCCGAGCGCGACCTCGCGGAGCGGCTCGGGCTCAGCCGCACCACGGTGACGGCTTCCTACCGCCACCTCCGCGAGCAGGGCCTGCTGCACAGCATGCGCGGCTCGGGCAGCGTCGCGCGCCTCCCAGGCGCGCCGGCCACGCTGCCCGCGCCGCCCGAGCACGGGTACATCGACTTCTCGAAGGCGGCGCCGCCGGCCCTGCCGTGGCTGCCCGAGGTGGCCCGTCAAGCCGTCGAGGACCTTCCGGCGCACCTCTCCGACGCGGGATTCGACCCCATCGGCATACCCGCCCTGCGCGCCGCGATCGCCGACCGGTACACGGCGCGCGGCCTGCCCACGAACCCCGAGCAGATCATGGTCACCATCGGCGCGCAGCATGCGATCGCACTGCTGTCGCGAGCGCTCGTGGGCCGCGGTGACCGCGCGCTCATCGAGGTGCCGACGTATCCACACGCCTACGAGGCGCTGCGCGCCGCGGGCGCGAGGCTCGTGCCCGTTCCCGTCGCCCCGCACGGTTCGGGCCTCGACGAGCGAGAGGAGACCGCCGCCCTCGTGCAGGCCATCCGGCGCACCAACCCGGTGATGGCCTACCTCATGCCCGACTTCCAGAACCCGACCGGTCGCACCCTGAGCCGCGCGGCGCGGGAACGCGTGCTCGACGCCGCCGCGAGCCAGGGCACCGTGGTGGTCGCCGACGAGACCATCGCGGAACTCTCGATCGACCGGCCCGGCGAGTTCCCGCCAATGGCCGCCGACGGCCAGGCGGTGCTCGTCGGCTCCGTCGGCAAGACGGTGTGGGGCGGCATCCGCGTGGGGTGGATCCGCGCCGAGCGCCCGCTCATCCGTCGCCTGCTCGCCGTGCGCTCGCCCGGCGACCTCGGCACGCCGATCATCGAGCAGCTGTTGGTCACGCGGCTCCTCGGACGTATGGACGAGATCCTCGGGCTGCGCCGGGAGCAGCTGCGGCTCGGTCGCGACCGGCTCGAGGAGTTGCTCGAACGCCATATCCCCGAGTGGGAGGTGCCGCACGTCGATGGCGGCATCGTCACCTGGGTCGGGCTCGGCTCCCCTGTGAGCTCGCAGCTCGCGCTCGCGTCACGGCGCGAGGGCCTTATCGTCGCTGCGGGCCCGCGGTTCGGCGTCGACGGTGCGTTCGAGCGCTTCCTGCGTCTGCCGATCTGCTACTCCCCCGACACGACGGATGCCGCGGTGCGGGCGCTCGCCCGTGCGTGGCGATCGCTCGCCCACACCCCGGCTTCCGAGCCGGAGCCCGAGCTGCTCGCCTCCGTGGTCTGAGCCGGAGGCGAGCAGCTGCGCCGCGGTGCGCGGTGCGGACGGTCAGACGGCGGCCGTGGCCTTCTCCTCGGCATCCTCAGCGCGTGCCGCCTCGGGCGCCTCAGCGCGTGCCGCCTCGGGCGCCTCAGCGCGTGCCGCCTCGGGCTCAGCATCCCTGGGGGTCGCGAGCGACAGGCCATCGCCCCGGCGACGGAACAGCAGCGCCGCGAGCACCGCACCGAACGCGAAGAACGCGGCGCCCCACCAGTACGCCACCGCATAGCTGTGGATGGCGGCATCCGCCATCACTGCCTTGGTCGGCGTCTGCGCCGCGACGTAGTCCGCAGCGGCGGTGGCGGCGAGCGTGTTGAGCAGGGCGGTGCCGATCGAGCCGCCCACCTGCTGGCTCGTGTTGACCATCGCCGAGGCGACGCCGGCGAATGACCGGTCGACGCCGAGGGTGGCCGCCTGCATCGACGCCGGGGTGATCATGCCCATGCCGAAGCCGATGATCATGAGCGGCGGCATGATGTCGGCTGCGTAGGTGCTCTGGGCGTCGAGGTGCGTGAGGTACACCAATCCGGCCGACCCGAGGATCATGCCGATCGGCACTATCACCTTGGGGCCGAACCGCGGCACGAGGAGGTTCGTCGACAGCTGCGCGGCGAGCACCAGCGCGGCGATCATCGGCAGGAACGACACGCCGGCCTGGATCGGCGAGTACCCGAGCGAGGTCTGCAGGTAATACGTGACGAACAGGAAGACGCCGAACAGGCCGGCTCCGGCGATGAGCACCGACGAATAGGCCGCGGCGCGGTTGCGGTCGCGCAGGATCGCCAGCGGTAGGAGCGGGTTCGCTGCGCGCCGCTGCCACAGCACGAACGCGACGAGCAGCACAGCGGATGCCGCGAGCATGCCCCACGTGAGCGGCGACTCCCACCCCTCGGTCTCGGCATTCGACAAGCCGAAGACGAGCAGGAAGAGCGCGCCCGAGACGAGCACGGTGCCGGGGAGGTCGAGCTTCGGGCGCGGGCCGGTGCGCGGGACGTCGCGTACGAACACCACGGCCCCGATGATCGCGACGAGCGCGATGAACACGTTGATGTAGAGGTTCCACCGCCAGTCGAACTGCTCCGTGAGGAATCCGCCGAGCAGCAGGCCGATGGCGCCGCCGGCGCCCGCGATGGCGCCGAAGACGCCGAAGGCCCGCGCGCGCTCCTTGGGGATCGTGAAGGTGGTGGTGAGCACCGCGAGCGCCGTGGGGGCGAGCAGCGCGCCGAACGCGCCCTGCAGCGCACGACCCGCGACGAGCACTTCGAATGTCGGCGCCGCACCGGCGAGCGCGGATGCCGCGGCGAACCCGACGAGGCCGATGATGAATGTGCGCTTGCGGCCCCAGAGGTCGGAGAGGCGGCCGCCGAGCAGCAGCAGGCTGGCGAACGTGAGCGAGTACGCCGTGATGACCCACTGGCGATCGCCGTCGGAGAACCCGAGGTCGGCCTGAGCGGCGGGCAACGCGATGTTCACGACAGTGCCGTCGAGCACCACCATGAGTTGGGCGAGGGCAACGGTCGCGAGGGTCCACCACCTGCGGGGGTGGGCCGCGACGGGCGTGTGGGATTCGGTGGAAGCGGAAGTCATGCGTGCTACTATATACGAGACTGACCAGTTTCGGAAATGAACAGTTCCAGAAGTAATTTGTCAGCAACATCACGCGCAACGCGAGGAAAGGAGATGACCGCGATGACGCAGCTCGTACCGTCCGTGGAGCCCGTTCGCGGCCGATCGACGTCGACCCTTGGGCGCAAGCGCGACCACACCCGCGATCCCCAGATCCTCGAGGCAGCGATCGACGTGCTCGCCGAGACGGGCTTCGACGGCATGACGATCGACATGGTCGCCGCGCGCGCGAAGGCCGGCAAGGCGACGATCTACCGGCGCTGGCCCTCGAAGGCCGACCTCGTGCTCGACGCTGTCGCCTTCATGAAGGCGGGCGAGCTCGACCTGGAGCGCCTCCCAGACACGGGCACCCTGCGCGGCGACCTCGTCGCCATGATCAGGCCGCGCACGATCGAGGAGGGCGAGCGCAACCTGCACATCATGGGCGGCCTGTTCGGCATGATCGCGAGCTCGCCGGAGTTCGCCGACGCCGCACACGCGGCCATCATCGAGCCACGGGCGGCCGTGAACCGCCTGTTTCTCCGTCGGGCGATCGAGCGCGGCGAGATCTCGCCCGACTGCGATGTCGACACCCTCGCGATCCTGACGCCCGCGATGGCGACGTTCCGGGCGCTTGTCCAGAAGCAGCCCGTCGACGCCGAGTACCTGGTCTCCATCATCGACGGAGTGCTCCTCCCAGCGGCGGGCGTCGGCCGGGGTCCGCGCACGGCGTAGACCGGCGAACGTCGGCGTCGAAGCTGAGACGCTGCGATCGGTCACCCCGTCGACATCGCGCCGAGCCCGAGGCGACTCGCCATCGCCGCGATCACCTGCCTCGACCTGCGATTCCCAGCTTCCCGTGACCTTCCTGCGCGTGCGCGCCCTGAGAGAATCGCCTTCATGTACCAGCTCGCCGTGCTCAGCATGAAGAACCGAGCGCTGATCGCACTCGTCACCGTGGTCATCGCGATCTTCGGCGGCATCGCGCTGACGAACCTCGAGCAGGAGCTCGCGCCGTCGATCGAGTTCCCGCAGCTCTCGATCGTCACGTCGTATCCCGGCGCATCACCCGACGTCGTGAACGCCGACGTCTCGACGCCGATCGAGACGGCGATCCAGGGGATCACCGGGCTCGAGTCCACCTCGACCACGAGCTCGACCGGGCTGTCACGCGTCACGGCGAGCTTCACCTATGGCACGGACCTCGCGTTCGCCGAGCAGAAGCTCCTCTCGTCGGTCAACCGCATCGCCGACCAGCTGCCCGAGGACGTCGACCCGCAGGTGCTGGCGCTGAGCTTCGACGAATTCCCCGTGATCGTGGTCGCGGTCACGGGCGCCGAGGACGTGGCCGCGCTGTCCGACGAGATCTCCCGCACCACGCTCGGCGAGATCAACGACCTCGATGGCGTGCGCGAGGCGACGCTCGTCGGCGACGTCGGCCAGCGGGTCACCATCACGCCCGACCCGGCCGAACTGGC
Organism: uncultured Actinomycetota bacterium; assembly: GCA_963764435.1. Taxonomy (GTDB): domain Bacteria; phylum Actinomycetota; class Actinomycetes; order Actinomycetales; family Microbacteriaceae; genus Agromyces. The sequence goes on from CAVXSL010000005.1 coordinate 243,598, forward strand.
CGCTCGCGGGCTCACCCAGCAGGCCATCCGCGACGCGCTCGCGCAGAACGGCCTGCTCGTTCCCGCGGGGACCATCACCGAGGGTGACGCGACGTTCGCCGTGCAGAGCGGACGCGTGCTCGGAAGCGTCGACGACATCGCCGCCCTCCCGGTGCTGGGTGCGACCGAGCAAGCCGCGCCGGATGAGCCTGTCGAGACCGGCCAGTCCGGCGCGTCCCCAGGGGCCGAGCAGGCCACCGGGCAGGCGGGCGCCGCCGGCCAGGCCGCGGTCACCACGCCGGTGGCCACGACGATCGACGACGTGGCATCCGTCGAGCTCACCGAGAACCCGGTCACGAGCATCTCGCGGGTGAACGGCGAGAGAGCGCTCACGATCACCGTCACGAAGCTGCCCGCGGCCAACACGGTCGATGTGTCGGACGAGGTGCGGGCGATCCTGCCCGACCTCGAGGCCTCGCTCGACACCACGAACCCCGGCGCGACGTTCACCGTGGTGTTCGACCAGGCGCCCTATATCGAGCAGTCCATCGAGTCGCTCGCGACCGAGGGCCTGCTCGGCCTGCTCTTCGCGGTGCTCGTGATCCTCGTGTTCCTGCTCTCGGTGCGCGCGACGCTCGTGACGGCGATCTCGATCCCGACCTCTGTGCTCATCACGTTCATCGGACTGTGGGCCGCCGACTACACGCTCAACATCCTGACGCTCGGTGCGCTCACGATCGCGATCGGCCGCGTCGTCGACGACTCCATCGTGGTCATCGAGAACATCAAGCGTCACCTCGTCGAAGGGGTGGACAAGGCGACCACCATCGTGCGGGCGGTGCGCGAGGTCGCCGGGGCCATCACGGCGTCCACCATCACGACGGTGGCGGTCTTCCTGCCGCTCGCGCTCGTCGAGGGCGTCACGGGCGAGCTCTTCCGCCCGTTCGCATTGACCGTCACGATCGCCCTCACCGCCTCGTTGCTCGTGGCGCTCACGATCGTGCCGGTGCTCGCGTACTGGATCCTGAAGCCCGCCAAGCTGCACAGGCACGACGAGGAGGCCGAGGCGGCCGCGGCGGCGTTCGTCGCGGACGAGACCCCCGCGGCGGCGGTCGCCGAGCTCGAGCACCCGTCGCGCCTGCAGCGCGGCTACCTGCCGGTCATCGAATGGACACTTCGGCACGGTGTCGTCACGCTGGTGATCGCCGGGCTCATCCTCGTGGGCACTCTCGCGCTCACGCCGCTCATGAAGACGAACTTCCTCGGCTCGTCGGGCCAGAACACCTTCCAGGTCACGCAGGAACTGGCCGTCGGCACGAGCCTCGACGCCATGGCTGAGGCGTCCGAGCCGGTGGAGCAGGCGATCCGCGACACCGGGGGCGTGGAGACCGTGCAGACCTCGATCGGAACGGGCGGGCGCGGGATCGCTGCGGCGCTCGGCGGTGGCGGCGGCTCCACGGTCACGTACTACGTCACGACCGACGAGGGTGCCGACCAGGATGCACTGCAGGCCGACGCGCGGGAGAAGCTCGACGGGCTCGATGACGTCGGCGAGATCACGCTGACGGTCGCGAGCGGCTTCGGGGCCTCGAACGACATCGAGGTCGACGTCACGGCGTCGAACGCCGAGGACCTGGCCGCCGCGAGCGACGCCGTGGAGGACGAGCTCGACGGGCTCGACTCGCTCGCGCAGGTCACGTCGAATCTCTCCGAGTCCCGTCGCTACGTCGCGGTCGAAGTGAACCGCACGGATGCCGCGGCGGCGGGCTACTCGGAGGTCGCCCTCGGCGGCTACGTCTCGGCGGCGATGCAGCCGCAGTCCGCAGCGTCGGTGGTGATCGACGAGAAGACGCTCACGATCTACCTCGCCAGCGAGGACCCGCCCGCGTCGGTGGAGGCGCTCTCGGCCCTCGTGGTGCCGACGTCGACCGGGCCTGTGGCGCTCGACACCCTCGCAACGGTCGGGGAGGTCGACGGTCCCTCGTCGGTCACGACCGTGCAGGGGCTCCGCAGCGCCACGGTGTCGGCGACGCCGAACGACGAGGACCTCGGCACGGCGAGCGCCCAGGTCTCCGCGGCGATCGAGTCGGCCGACCTGCCCGCCGGTGCAACGGCATCGATCGGCGGCGTCTCGGCCGACCAGGCCGAGTCGTTCTCGCAGCTGGGCCTCGCCCTGCTCGCGGCGATCCTCATCGTCTACATCGTGATGGTGGCGACGTTCCGCTCGCTGCTGCAGCCGCTCCTGCTGCTCGTGTCGGTGCCGTTCGCCGCGACCGGCGCGATCGCGCTGCAGGTCATCACCGGCATCCCGCTCGGTGTCGCCTCGCTTGTCGGCGTGCTGATGCTCGTGGGCATCGTGGTGACGAACGCGATCGTGCTCGTCGACCTCGTGAACCAGTACCGTGCCCGCGGCATGAGGGTGCGGAATGCGCTCCTGCACGGCGCATCCCGGCGTCTTCGGCCGATCCTCATGACCGCGCTCGCCACGATCTTCGCCTTGCTCCCGATGGCGATCGGGCTCACCGGTCGGAGCGGGTTCATCTCGCAGCCGCTCGCCCTCGTGGTGATCGGCGGCCTCGTGTCGTCGACGGCACTCACGCTCATCGTGCTGCCCGTGCTCTACGACCTCGTGGAGGGCGGGCGCGAGCGTCGAAGGACGAAGCGCGCCGCTCGAGCCCTGGAGCCCGTCGCCGCCGCCGCCGAGCAAGGCTGACGCGAGCCGTCGATCTTGGCGGGTTCCCCGCAAGGGGACCCGCCAAGATCGACGGCTCGACGTTTCTGGGGCGTCAGCGCGGGAGCCCGGCGGCCTTCGCGAGGAGCGCCGCCCGCTCCCGTTCGTTTCCCGTGAGGCGCGCGGCGGTCTCGAGTTCGCCGCGGGCCTCGTGCGCACGCCCGAGCCGCGCGAGCAGCTCGCCCCGAACGGCGGGAAGCCCCGGGTAACCCGCGAGCCGCCCGTCGCGCTCGAGCTCGTCGACGAGCCGCAACGCGTTCGCCGGACCGGTCGCCATGGCCACGGCGACGGCGCGGTTCAACTCCACGACGGGCGACGGCGCGAGCCGTCCGAGGGCCTCGTAGAGCAGCACGATCTGCGCCCAGTCGGTGTCGTCCGTGGATGGGGCGATGGCGTGGCACTCGGCGATCGCGGCCTGCAGGCCGTACGACGCGCGCCCACGGCCGATGCGATCGGAGCGGGCGAGGGCCGCTCGGCCGCGCTCGATCTGGGCGCGGTCCCAACGGGTCCGGTTCTGCTCGTCGAGCGGGATGGGCGACCCGTCCCGCGCCACGCGCGCCGCGAACCGCGACGCGTGGAACTCCATGAGCGCGACGAGTGCGTGCGCCTCCGGTTCGCGCGGCATGAGCTCGGCCACCATGCGGGCGAGCCGCAGGGCCTCGGCCGAGACATCCGGTCGCACCCACTGCTCGCCCGAGGCGGGCAGGTAGCCCTCGTTGAAGATCAGGTAGATCACGCTGAGCACGGAGCCGAGGCGCGCCGGGTAGTCCTGCGGCTCGGGCACCTCGAACGGCACGTTGGCTGCGGCGAGCGTCTTCTTCGCCCGCACGATGCGCTGCTGGATCGTCGCGACCGGCATCAGGAACGCCCGCGCGATCTCCTCGGATGTGAGGCCACCCACCACCCGCAGCGTCAGCGCGATCTGCGCCTCGCGCGAGAGCACCGGGTGGCAGGCCACGAACACGAGGCGCAGCACGTCGTCGTCGATCGTGTCCGGGTCCCAGAAGATGCCGGATGCCGCGGCGTCCTGCCGCTCGAGCTCGCGGGCCATCGCGGCGTACCGCTCGTCGAGCCGCTCGCGGCGGCGCCATCCGTCGATCGCCCGTCGCTTGGCGACCGCCGTCAGCCACGCGCCCGCGTTGCGCGGAATCCCCTCGGACGGCCACTGCCGCATCGCCTCGAGCATCGCCTCCTGTGCGAGGTCCTCGGCCTGGCCCACGTCGCCCACGAACCGGGTGAGCGTCGCCACGATCCGGGCGGACTCGATGCGCCAGACTGCGGCGAGGGCGCGCCGGGCGCGGTCGACGTCGACGTCATCCGCCGGCGCGACCGCGCCCGGGGCATCCGTTTCGCTCATTCGGTCGCAGCTCCGAGCCGGCCCTCAGCCTCGGCGCGCCAGCCCGCCTCCTTCTGGATCCACTCGTTGTCCTGCGGGAAGTCCTCGAGCTCGTGGACGCGGCGCACCTCGAGCCGGGCGCCCGGGCCGAGCGGACAGCGCTTGGCCCACTCCGCGGCCTCCTCCTTGCTCGAGACCTGGATGATCCAGAAGCCGTTGAAGAGCTCCTTCGCCTCGGCGTAGGGTCCGTCGGTCACGACCGGGGGCGTCGAGTCGAAGTCGACCACGAAGCCCTCCTCGGCGCCGGCGAGTCCCTCACCGGCGAGCAGCACGCCGGCCTTGATCAGCGATTCGTTGTAGCGGCCCATCGCGGCGATGACGTCGTTGAAATCGAGGTTCTCGTACGCAGCGATGCCCTCGTCGTTCGCGCGCATGATCAGCATGTACTTCATCGTCGTGTTCCCTTCGTGTCGCGGGCGATTGCCCGCCTCACCCTTGCGTCGAACGGGCGCCGTGCCGGATCGACATCGCCGGGAAATCCATCGGGACAATTCTCACGAAGAATCGATTGCAGCGCACGACTTTCGCAGCCCTGGACGGATCGAGCGGATGCATCGACCGCCCGTGGCGAAAATGCAGGAGATTCCGCGTGATGGGTGTCCCACAGGGCCCATGCATTTCTCGCCGCCCGAGTGGTTGCAAGGGCCGGTCAACGGCAGGGCGTGGCATCCGGCCGGCTGACGACGGAACTCGCGTGGCTGCGGCGGCACCCGGGGTGTTGAGGGGTCAGGCTGCTGCCCCACATGGGTCGTGCCCGTTCCGCGCCGCTGGTAGGTTCGCCGCGAGGGCACGGATGCGACGAGATGCTGGCGACTTGAGCTGAGGGGCTGCCGTGAAACGAACCGATACCGACGTCGACGGATTCCTCGCGAGCGTCGAGGGGCGGCAGGGCGACGACGTGCGCGCGCTCGACCGCGTCATCTCCGAGGAACTCGCGGGCCTCGAGCGCGCGCTCTGGGAGGGCACCTTGTGGGGCGGCACGGCGCAGCGCATCGTCGGATACGGCGGCATCACCCAGCCGCGGCCGCGCGGAGCATCCGTGGAGTGGTTCCTCGTCGGCCTCGCAGCCCAGCAGAAGCACCTGAGCGTCTATGTGAACGCCGCCGAAGACGGCGAGTACCTCGTGAAGCGGCGCGCCGGCGAACTCGGGAAGGTCAACGTCGGCTCCGCCGCCGTGACGTTCACGTCGCTCGATGCGCTCGATATCGACGCGTTCCGGGCGCTGCTGCGCCGTGCCCGCGAACTCGTACCCGGCGCGCGATGAGCGTGCGGGCTGCGAGCACGCCCGCCGCGAGGCGGCGGAGGCGTGGATGCGACGAGATGCTGGGCGACGCGCGCGACGAACGCTACGCGAAGGCGCCAGACGCGACGGCACTCGTGCCGCCGGAGCTCGCTATCGCCTTGGTCGAGCGGACGCTCGGCGTCGAGGCCGGAATCGAAAGGAGCACCCGATGAGTGGTGTGCATCCTCAGCCCGTCTCGGCCGACTTCGAGTCGTCCGGGGAGCGCATCGCCGCCACCGTCTACGGCCGCGCGGCCGAACCGTCGCCCGCTGTGCTGATCTGCACGGGCTTCGGCGGTACACAGGACACCCCGTCGATCGTCGCCGCAGCCGAGACGTTCGCCGCTGAGGGCTGGATCGCCATGACCTTCGACTACCGGAGCTTCGGCCTCAGCGGAGGAGAGCCCCGCCAGGTCGTCTCGGTGCGGCGCCAGCTTGACGACATCCGCGCGGCGATCGCCTACCTGCGGTCCCGCCCCGACGTCGACCCCGACCGGGTGGCGCTGTGGGGCTCGTCCCTGGGCGGCGGACACGTCATCACGATCGCGGCCGAGGACTCGCAGATCGCAGGTGTCGTCGCGCAGGTCCCCTTCAACGGGTTTCCCAAGCGGGTCGAAGGCCGATCGACGAAGGAGGCCTATGCACTCCTCTGGACCGCCATCCGCGACCGTGTCCGCGGATGGCTCGGCCGACCGCCGCTCTACGTCAAGGCCGTCGGAGACGCGGACGAGCGTGCCATCATGGTCAGCGCCGATGCCAACCGGACGATCGAAGTGCTCACCAGCGGGACGTGGCGCAACGAGGTCGCTCCGCGCGGCCTGCTCGACATGATGGCCTACAGACCCGGGAAGCGCGCGCATCGGGTACGGGCACCGCTGATGGTGTGCATCGGCGAGCTCGACCGAGAGGCGCAAGGCCCCATGACGGAGCCGCTCGCCCGCGACGCACCTCGCGGAGAACTCCGCAGCTACCCGTTCGCGCACTTCGACATCTACCGCCCCGACATCCGCGAGCGCGTGCTCGCCGATCAGGTCGCCTTCCTCACACGGGCGTTCGCCGAACACGTGTAGCGACCGGGCGCTGCGCACTGGGCCGGTGGCGCTTGCTCGAGCGCCGCATGCGCCGAGGCCTCGGGCCTCAGGTCGAGCCGGCGCAGCAGCTGCGCGTTCAGCGCGACGATGATCGTGGAGGCCGACATGAGGATCGCCCCGACCGACATCGGCAGCACGAAGCCGATGGAGGCGAGCACACCCGCCGCGAGCGGGATCGCGACGATGTTGTAGCCCGCCGCCCACCACAGGTTCTGCTCCATCTTGCGGTAGCTCGCCCGCGAGAGTTCGATGACCGAGAGCACCGAGCGGGGGTCGGATGACGCGAGGATGACGTCGGCGGAGGCGATCGCGACATCCGTGCCCGCGCCGATCGCGATGCCGACGTTCGCCTGCGCGAGGGCGGGCGCGTCGTTCACGCCATCGCCGACCATCGCGACGGTGAGGCCCTCGCCCTGCAGTTCCTGCACCTTCGCGGCCTTGTCCTCGGGGCGCACGCCCGCGTAGAAGCGGTCGATGCCGAGCTTCCCGGCGACCGAACGCGCGACCGGTTCGGCGTCGCCCGTGATCATCGCGACCTGCACGCCGAGCGCATGCAGCGCATCGACGGCCTCCTTCGACTCCGGACGGATCTCGTCGGCCAGCGCGATCGCGCCCGCAACCTCGCCGTCGACGAGCACATGCAGCACGGTCTGGCCCGCCTCGCTCCACCCGCCGGATGCCGCGAGCGGCTGCCTGCCCTCACGGGCGAGCAGCGCGGGGCCGCCGACCTGCACGGCGCGGCCGTCGACGGTCGCGCGCACGCCGACCGCGGGCGACGACGCGAAGCCCGACGCTGTCGGCACGGTGAGACGGCGGCGCGAGGCATCCGCCACGATCGCCTTCGCGAGCGGGTGCTCCGAGTCGGCCTCGGCGGATGCCGCGAGCGCGAGGACTTCGTCGGGATCGTGCCCGGGCGCCGCCACGACATCCGTCACGGCCGGCGCGCCCTTCGTGAGCGTGCCGGTCTTGTCGAACAGCACCGCGCCCACGTTGCGCATGGTCTCGAGGGCGAGCCGATCGGTGATGAGCACACCGCCGCGGGCGGCGCGCTCCGTCGCGATGGACACGACGAGCGGGATGGCGAGACCCAGGGCGTGCGGGCACGCGATGACGAGCACCGTGACCGCGTGCACGATCGCCTCGTCGGGGTCGCCGAGGAGGGTCCACACGATCGCGGTGATCGCGGCGGCCGCCAGGGCGAACCAGAACAACCAGCCGGCCGCGCGGTCGGCGAGACGCTGGGCGGGCGAGCTCGATGCCTGCGCCTTCGCGACGAGCCGCTGGATGCCGGCCAGCGCGGTGTCGTCACCGACCGCGCCGACCCGCACGCGGATGGCGGTGTCGGTGGCGACGGTGCCCGCGACGACGTGGGCGCCCGGGCCGCGGTCGACGGTGGCCGATTCGCCCGTGATCATGGATTCGTCGACGGCGGCCGTGCCGTCGACGACCGTTCCGTCGGCGGGGATGCGCCCGCCGGGGCGCACGATGACGACATCGCCGACGCGGAGGTCGGCGGGGGAGACGGTTTCGGTGGCGGCGGTGGTGGTGGTGGTGGTAGTGCCGTTCTCGGCGCTGCCGTCAGAGCCCGGCGGGGACCACCCGCTCCGCCTCGTCGGGCAGGAGTGCCGCGAGCGCGTCGAGCGCGTTCGACGTCTGCATGATCGAGCGCATCTCGATCCAATGACCGAGCAGCATGATCACGATGAGGAGGGCGAGCTCCCACCAGAAGTCGAGTTGATGGTCGAAGATGCCGAGGCTCGCACCGAGGGAGGCGAAGTACGCCACCGTGATGGCGAGGCCGATGAGGAGCATCATGCCGGGCTGACGGGCCCTCAGCTCCGACCAGGCGCCCCTGAGGAACGGGCGCCCGCCCCAGAAGTACATGACCGTGCCGAGCACCGGGGAGACCCAGGGGGTCACCGCGTTGTCGGGCAACGAGTATCCGAAGAGCGACGCGAACATCGGGCTGAACCCGATCGTCGGCACTGCGAGGACGAGCATGATCCAGAACAGGCGGCGGAACTGGCCGACGTGGTCGCCGTGGCCGCTCATGCCGTGCCCGGCGTGGGCATCGTGCCCCGCGTGCATGTCGTGCGCGGCGGGTGCATGTCGTGCCCCGCGTGCATGTCGTGCGCGGTCGTGCGTCCCGCGTGCATGTCGTGCCCCGCGTGCGCGTCGTGCCCCGCGTGCGCGTCGTGCCCGGCGGCGTGGGCATGTCGTGCCCCGCGTGTGCATCGTGCCCCGCGTGCATGTCGTGCCCCGCGTGTGCGTCGTGCCCCACGTTCATGTCGTGCCCGGCGTGTGCCGCGTGCGCCGCGTGCCCCGCGTGCGCCGTATGCGCGTCGTCGTCGCGTGTCATGCATCTACCCTCTTTCGTCCAGGTGCTACCACGAAGCGCTCACCGGCGTGCGACGCGTCCTCAGGAGCGGACGAGCCGGGCGACGGCCTCGGCTGCCTCGCGGAGCTTCTTCTCGGCTTCGTCGCCGCCGTGCTTCGCTGCGGTGAGCACGCAGTGGGTCATGTGGTCGTTCAGGAGCCCGAGCGCGACGGCTTCGAGCGCCCGGGTCATTGCCGAAACCTGCGTGAGGATGTCGATGCAGTACTTCTCCTCCGCGACCATCCCCTGCAGCCCGCGGGCTTGACCCTCGATGCGCTTGAGCCGGCGAAGGTAGTCGTCCTTGTCGCTGATGTAGCCGTGGTGGGTGGTAGCCGTGTCGCTCATGATCCGTCCTCGTTCCGCGGCGAGACTGTCGACATTGGACAGGTTACCCCTTGGGGGTATCGCAAGCATCATACCCCCAGGGGGTATGCGGGATGACCTGCGCCTCCTGCGGCCGGTGCACCGCGCATGCAGGGATTCCTGCGGGTCGCCGCGCTTGCGCGCCCTCATCGCGCGCGCTGAGGATGGGAACATGACGAACCCTCCGGATGCGTCGACCCAGGTGCCCGATCCTGTGCGAACGGAGGCCGCATCCGTCGCCCGTGCGCTCGAGGTCGACCCCGACCGGGGACTCAGCCGCGAGGAAGCAGCCCGCCGCTTCGCAGCGACCGGACCGAACGAGCTGCGGAGCACCAGACGGAATCCGTTCTGGCGCCGCGTTCTCGCCCAGTTCACCGACCCGCTCATCGCCCTGCTGCTCGCAGCAGTCGCGATCTCGGTGATCGCGTGGATCGTGGAGGGTGCCCACGGCGTGCCCGTCGACGCCATCGTGATCCTCGCCATCCTCGTGCTGAACTCGGTGCTCGGCCTGGTGGAGGAGTCCCGTGCGGAGCACGCGGTCGCCGCGCTGTCCGTCATGACCCGCGCCCGGTCCACGGTGCTGCGCGAGGGCGAGCTCGCCACCGTGCCGAGTGCCGAGCTCGTGCCCGGCGACATCCTCGTGCTCGCAGAGGGCGACCAGGTCGGCGCCGACGGCCGGCTCATCAGGGCGAACGCGCTGCATGTGGCTGAAGCCTCGCTCACCGGGGAGAGCGAGGCCGTCGAGAAGCATCCCGACACGATCCAGAGCACCGCCGTCGTACCGCTCGGCGACCGGCGCGACATGGTCTACAAGGGGACGGCCGTGAACCGGGGCACGGGCCGGGCGATCGTCACGGCGACCGGCATGTCCACCGAGATGGGCGCGATCGCCACCATGCTCGACGAGACCGTCGAGGAGAAGACTCCGCTCCAGAGAGAGGTCGGCCATCTCGGCAGCATGCTCGGTCGGATCGTGGTCGTCATCGCGATCGTCGTGATGATCACGATCACGCTCGTCCAGGGCGTCGACTCGCCGGAGGAATTCGTGCAGGTGCTGCTCCTCGGCGTGTCGCTCGCCGTCGCCGCGGTGCCCGAGGGCCTGCCCGCCGTGCTCTCCGTGGTGCTCGCACTCGGCGTGCGGCGGATGGCGAAGCGCAACGCCCTGGTGAAGAACCTGTCGAGCGTCGAGACGCTCGGGTCGGCATCCGTCATCTGCACCGACAAGACGGGCACGCTGACCACGAACCAGATGACCATCGAGCGCGTGGTCACCGCTTCCGGCACGGTCGACCTGAGCGGGGCCGGATACGAGCCGGTCGGCCGTGCGACGAGCGCCGGGCAGGAACTCACGGACGGGGCGATCCATCACGAGGCGCAGATCGTGTTGGGTGCGGGCTCGCTTGCGAACAATGCCCAGCTCGCCGAGCGTGGCGGTGAGTGGGAGATCCAGGGCGACCCCACCGAGGCGGCGTTCCTGGTCGCGGCGCGCAAGCTGGAGGGCACGTCCGAGCGGATGTCGCACTACGGCCGGGTCGGCGAGGTGCCGTTCAGTTCCGAGCGGAAGATGATGTCGACCGCCCACCTCCATGACAGCGGAGAGGTGGTCGTGTTCAGCAAGGGCGCGCCCGACGTGCTGCTCGAGCACTGCTCGCTCGTACAGGTGGGGGATGAGGCGGTGCCGCTCGATGCGCACCGCCGCGCGTGGGTCAACGACGAGGTCGAGGCCCTCTCGGATGCGGCGTTCCGCACGCTCGGCGCCGCGTATCGCACTGCGCCGGAGCTCCACGTGAGCCCGGGTGGCGATGAGGGAGCGTCGCTCGACGAGTCGTCCGAGCACGACCTCGTCTTCGCCGGTGTCGCCGGGATCATCGATCCGCCGCGGCCCGAGGTGCGATCGGCCATTGCCGAGGCGCACTCCGCCGGGATCAGGGTCATCATGATCACCGGAGACCACCCCGTCACCGCTGCGCGGATCGCCCGCGACCTCGGCATCATCCCCGAGGATGGCATCGTGCTGCCGGGCGCGCGTCTCGACGGCATGGACGAGCACCAGCTCCGCGACGCCGTGCGCTCGGTCTCGGTGTTCGCGCGGGTGGCGCCCGAGCACAAGTTGCGCATCGTCGACGCCCTGCAGGCCGAGGGGCAGGTCGTCGCGATGACGGGCGACGGCGTGAACGACGCCCCCGCGCTGAAGTCGGCCGACATCGGCATCGCCATGGGCATCACCGGCACCGAGGTCACGAAGGAAGCGGCGAAGATGATCCTCGCCGATGACAACTTCGCGACCATCGTGGTTGCGGTCCGCGAGGGCCGGGTGATCTTCGACAACATCCGCAAGTTCCTGCGGTACCTGCTCTACTCGAACATGGGCGAGGTGCTCACGGTGTTCCTGGGCGTCGTGTTCGCCGGTGCCCTCGGGCTCAGCGCCGCCTCCGACTCCGGCCTCGTGCTGCCGCTGCTGGCGACGCAGATCCTCTGGATCAACCTCGTCACCGACTCCGGCCCGGCCCTCGCGATGGGCGTGGATCCCGAGATCGACGACGTGATGACCCGACCTCCGCGCGGCGTGAACGACCGCGCGATCGACCGGGGGATGTGGATCGGCATCGGCGTCACGGGCCTCGTCATCTCGGTCATCACGTTGCTGACCATGGACATCTTCCTTCCAGCCGGTCTCATCCCCGGCGGGACCGACACACTCGAGGTCGCCCGCACGGCCGGATTCACCGCGCTGGTCTTCGCCGGCCTCTTCACGGCGTTCAATGCCCGGTCGACCACGGCGAGCGCGTTCCGCGGGCTCTTCTCGAACCCGTGGCTCTGGGGCGCCGTGGTCGCGGTCGTCGCGCTGCAGGTTGCCGTCGTGTCGCTGCCGCCGCTCCAGGTGGCCTTCAGCACGGCGCCGCTCGACACCGAGCACTGGCTCGTGTGCGTCGCCATGGCATCGATCGTGTTCTGGTTCGAGGAAGCCAGGAAGTTCGTCGTCCGAGCGGTGCAGCGACGACGAGCGCGAGCGGATGCCGCTGCTCTCACGCCTTGAGTCGCAGCGTGCGGCTCGCCTGGGCGCGGACGAGTCGGCCGCGCTGATGCCGTCACTCGCAGGTCAGAAGCGGGCAGTTCGCGTCGGTTCGCTAACGCAGGAAACGCCGCGTCGGGGGACTGAGCTCCAGGCCGACCACGATGAGGGCGACCACGCCGAAGCCGATCGCCTCCGTCTCCTGGATGGTGACCAGCTTCACGAGGGTGAACAGAGCCATGAAGATTCCCCAGGCGATAACGCCGGCCCGGCCGGTGGCGCTGCCCCTCCATTGCGCGATGACCGATACGACTCCGATGAGGGAGAGGTAGCCGTACATGGAGAGGAAGGTCGCATCCACGGGGTCGTAACCGTCGAGGCCGGAGAAGTAGATCGCACCGTAGGTGCCCACGGAGGCGAGAAGGACGGTGAGGGCGGAGGCGACGATCACGGTCGCCGGTGGCCGACGCGTTGCCTGTGCGGCGATCGGTGGACAGTTGTTCGGAGTCGGTGTGGATTGTCATGGCACAACGGTGCCGTTCGATCTGTCCCAGGGGCGAGGGGCGTCCGTCCTGTCTTCGATCGGGACTTCCTGTCCCGTGCCCATGCACCCGACTGTCGCCATACTGAGTGGATGGGAGCCGTTGGAGGCGTTGTCGCTGTCGTCACCGGGATGCTCGGCGGGCTGCTCCACGCTGTCAACGCCGCATCCGGCAGGGTGCACACGCCATCCTTCTGGTTCATGGGGCTGGCGGTCGCGATCGCATACGGCGCAGTCTCGGTGATGCTGCGCCGCAGTGACGCGGTGTGGATCCGACGACTCACGGCCATCATCGGAGCATCCTCTGGGATCGCGCTCATGGCGATGGAGTGGGCGTGGCTCGGCGACGTGCCCCTCGCCGGTTTCGCGCTCTGGATCGGATCCTGGCTGTGGGTGGTCTCCTACGTCGCCATCCTCTCGGTGCTCCCGCATGTGCTGCCGCATGGTGAGGTGGCGTCGCCGCGTTGGCGCCCGGCGTTCCGGGGTGAGATCCGCTAATGGATGCCTCGGGGCGATGCCCGGCGGTGGTCCCGAGGGTGAGACCCGCTGACGGATGCCCCGGGGCGATACCGATGACGCCCGATCGGTTCGCGCTCCGAGAACACGCGTGCCCGCGGCATCCGCGCCGTGCTGTGATGTGCACATGGATCTGCTCATCCTCGGCGGCACGCAATGGCTCGGACGGACGCTCGCCGCGGAGGCCGTCGCGCGCGACCACCGCGTGACCTGCCTCGCGCGAGGCGCGACGGGCGACGTGGCCGACGGCGCGACGCTCGTGCAAGCCGACCGGTCGAAGCCGGATGCGTACGACGCGGTCGCCGATCGCGATTGGGACGCCGTCATCGACGTGACCCGACAGCCGGGGTTCGCGCGGCGTGCGGCAGCCGACCTCGGCACACGTGCCGCGCACTGGACGTTCATCTCCTCCGGCAACGTCTACGCGACGCAGGACACGCCCGGCGCCGACGAGTCGGCCGAGTTGATGCCGCCGCTGGAGTCCGACGCCTCGACGCCCGACACCTACGGCGAGGCGAAGTCCGCGATCGAGCTCGCCTACCGTGAGGGGCTCGGCGACCGGTTGCTCGTCATCCGGCCGGGGCTCATCGCGGGCCCGGGCGATGCCTCGGGTCGCAGTGGGTACTGGGTCGCGCGTGCCGCACGCGACGACGGGCCGATGCTCGTGCCCGACATCCTCGACGCCCCGGTGCAGGCGATCCACATCGACGACCTCGTGCGATTCACGCTCGACGCCGTCGAGCGTCGGCTCACCGGCGTGTTCAACGCGATGGGCGACCGAATCACGTTCGGCAAGTGGCTCGAGCTCTCGCGTTCGGTCGGCGGGCACCGGGGCGAGGTCGTGGCGGTGTCGCCGGAGTGGCTCGTCGAGCAGGGCGTGGGCGAGTGGTCGGGGCCGGAGTCGCTGCCGCTGTGGATCATCGATCCCGGGTGGAATGCGTTCCTCGACCGGTCCAATGCGGCCGCGAAGGCCGCCGGGCTGCAGCTTCGGCCCCTCGAGCGGCTGCTCGTCGAGACCCTCGAGTGGGAGCGCGCCCAGGGCCTCGACCGCGAGCGGGGCGCGGGGTTGTCGGCCGCGAAGGAACGGGAGCTGCTGGCGGCGCTGCGCGGCTGACCTCTTGCTACGTTCGTTGCATGGCGACGCTCCCGCACGATCCCCTCTGGCCACGGGCAGGCGGGTGGCCCGCGCTCGCCGAGCTCGGCCCCGAGGCATCCGTGGATCTCGCGCTGCTCGGGGTGCCGGCCTGGCGCACCTCGTTGTCGCCGACGAACGCGCACACGACCCCCGCGGCCGTGCGTGAGGCGCTGCGGCGGTACAGTCCGGCGCTGATGCCCGACAGGGTGAGCGACGACCCGGCGACCCGAGAGCCGCGCGACCTCGGGGAGCTCCGGTTCGCCGACGCCGGCGACATCCACGAGCCCGACGGGCCCGAGGGCGAGGCGCGCACGGCGGCGGTCGCCGCTGCGGTGCTCGAGCGGGCGGCCACCCTCGTCGCCCTCGGCGGCGACAACTCGGTCACCGTCGCCACCGCGCTCGGCGCCTGGGGCGACGACCTCACGCGCGCGGGGCTCGTGACCATCGACGCGCACCACGACCTCCGCGACGGTGTGTCGAATGGATCGCCGGTTCGGCGGCTCATCGAGGCGGGGCTCGATCCGCGCCGCATCGTGCAGGTCGGCATCGCCGACTTCGCGAACTCCGCCGCCTATGCGCAGCGCGCCGCCGATCTCGGCATCACCGTGATCCACCGCGATGAACTGCATGGGCGACGTCCCGCCGACGTCATGGCCGAGGCGCTCTCGATCGCCGGCGCCGCCGGCGGCCCGGTGCACCTCGATATCGATGTCGACGTGTGCGACCGGGCGGTCGCGCCCGCCTGCCCGGCCTCGGTGCCCGGCGGCCTCGCCGCCTGGGAGCTGCGGGCGCTCGTGCGAGCGGCGGCATCCGATGCGCGCGTACGCTCGGCCGACCTCGTCGAGATCGACGCGACGACGGATGCCGCGGACGGCCGCACCGTGCGCTTGGCCGCGCTCTGCGTGCTGGAGTTCGCGGCCGGGCTGGGCGCACGGTCCGTGGCCTCGCGCCCGACGACGTCGTAGGGATGCAGCGCGCGTCGACGGCCTCGCGGCCCGGCGGCCGCGGTGGCAGACTCGGCGCATGAAGACGCTGCTGCTCATGCGCCACGCGAAATCGAGCTGGGAGCACCCCACCATGGACGACCATGATCGCCCGCTCAACGACCGCGGGCTCCGGGATGCAGGGACGATGGGTCGGCGGCTCACCCAGCGGGGTGTTGCGCCCGACGTCATCCTCTCGAGCACGGCTGTGCGAGCCATGGTGACCGCGGAACTCGTCGCCGACGAGCTCGGATACCCCGGCGATCGCATCATCGCCGACGAGCGGCTCTACGCGGCATCCGCCGAAGACGTGCTTCGAGTCGTCGGCGAACTCGACGGCGAGCACACCAGCGCGATCGTGGTCGGGCACAATCCCGAGATCGCCGCGCTCGCGCATCGGTTCTCCGACGAGATCCAGGGGATGCCGACCAGCGCCATCGCGGAGTTCACGTTCGACGTCGCCGCGTGGTACGAGCTGGAGGATGCCGTACCGCTGAGCGTGCGGCTGGACACGCCCAAGTCGTAGACCAGGCGTTCGGGCCAGAGACCGGTTCGGCGATCACCACCGGTCAGCGGGGCGTCGCTAGTCGGCGGATGTCGCGAGCAGCCGCTCCACGTACGGCGTCGCCGGCGCCGCCCGCAGCTCGTCGAGCGTGCCGCGCTGGGTCACCGCGCCGGCCTCGAGCACGAGCACGGAGTCGGCCAGCGCAGCGGCATCCGCCAGGCTGTGCGTGACGAGCACCGTGGCGCCACCGAACTCGCGCACGTGCGTGGCGAGCTCCGCGCGCATCTCGGCGCGCACCTCGACGTCGAGCGCCGACATCGGCTCGTCGAGGAGGAGCACGTCGGGCTCGGCCGCGAGCGCCCGCGCGAGCGCGACGCGCTGCGCCTGCCCGCCGGAAAGCTCGGGCGGGCACGCGGTCGGCGAGCGAGGTGAGCCCGTACCGCTCGAGCCAGGGGTCCGCGGCGGTCCGCGCCGCGGCGCGGGAGCCGCGCATCCGGGCCGCGAAGGCCACGTTGTCGCGCACGGTGAGGTGCGGGAAGAGCACGTAGTCCTGGAAGACCATGCCGATGCGCCGCTGCTCGGGCGGAAGGCGGTCGACCGTGCGCGCCCCGATGCGCACGCGGCCGGCTTCGACCGGTACGAGCCCGGCGATCGCGGCGAGCACGCTCGACTTGCCGGCGCCGTTCGGTCCGATCACGGCGAGCGGATGCCCCGGCGCCACGTCGAACGCGGCGGCGATGCGCACCTGGTCGCGCGCGACCACCACGTCGGCGTGGAGCGCCGGGTGGGCGCCGTCCGTCATGTCCGCACCCCCGGGAGCCAGCGATCGCGCAGGAGCAGCAGCACGACGACGGAGACGGTGAGGAGCAGGAGCGCGAGCGCGATCGCCTCGTCGGGGTCGGACTGCATGGCGAGGTAGCTCGCGATCGGCAGGGTGCGGGTGACCCCGGGCAGGGACCCGGCGAACGTGATCGTGGCCCCGAACTCGCCGAGCGCCCGGGTGAAGCAGAGCACCGCGCCGGCCGCGACCCCCGGCGCCACGAGCGGCAGGGTGACGAACCGGAACACCTGCCATCTCGAGGCGCCGAGCGTCGCCGCCGCGAGCTCGGTGCGGCGGTCTGCCGAGCGCAGCGCACCCTCGACCGCGAAGACGAGGAACGGCAGCGACACGAACACCTGGGCGAGCACCACGGCGCCGGTCGTGAACGGCACGGTGATGCCGAACCATGCCTCGAGCACCTGCCCGACCGGCCCGCGGCGTCCGAGCAGGAGCAGCAGCGCGATGCCCCCGACGACCGGCGGCAGCACGAGCGGCACGGTCACGGCTGCGCGCAGCGCCCGCCGGGGAAGGGTCGGCCAATCCGCGGCCCGAGCCAGCAGCGCCGCGAGCGGCACTCCGAGCACGAGGCAGCAGGCCGTGGCGACGGTGGCCGTGGCGAACGACAGCACGAGCGCCTGGAGCACCGATTCGCGCGCGAGGAGCTCGGGCAGGTCCGACCACGGCGCCCGCACGACGAGTGCGGCGAGGGGGAGCACGAGTACGGCGAGGGCGATCCCGGCCACGACGGCGACCGGCCACGCGAGCCCGCCCGGTGCGCCGCAGGCCGACCTGCTTCGCGGTGCCGGGGTTCGCGTCGTCGGCGGACGTATCGTGGGCTCGGTCATCTACGGCGCCCCGAATCCTGCCCGGGCGAGCACCGTTCGGCCTTCCCCACCGGTGACGAAGTCGACGAACTCGGCTGCGGCACGGGGGTCGCCCGGCTCCGCGAGCGCGGTGATCGGATAGCGGTTCACGACGGATGCCGCGCTCGGCACCTCGATGCCCTCGACCGGGTCGCCCGCGGCGAGCACGTCGGTGCGGTACACGAGTGCCGCGTCCACCTCGCCGAGCACCACCTTCGTCAGCACGGCTTTCACGTCGGACTCGAGCGTGTCGGGCGCTGCCGTCACGCCCTGCCGCCCGAGGAGCTCCGCGGACGCCGCGCCGCACGGCACCGATTCGTCGCACAGCGCGATGCGCAGCTCGTCGTGCTCGAGGTCGGCCAGCCCGGTCACCCCGCCCGGATTGCCGGCGGGCACGACGAGCTCGAGCGTATTCGTCGCGAACACGACCGGATCGGCCGTCAGGCCCGCGTTCACGACCTCCTGCATCGGCGGCTCGGCGGCCGACGCGAAGACGTCGACGGGCGCTCCCTCGACGATCTGCTGGGCGAGCGTGCCGCTGCCGCCGTAGTTCAGCACGACGTCGACATTCGGATGCCGCGCCTCGAAGCGCGCGGCGAGGGCGTCGAACGCCTCGGTGAGGGAGGCGGCGGCGAACACGGTGAGCGTGCTCGGCGCCGCATCCGCAGCTGGCGCCGGCGACTCGGATGCCCCCGATATCCCGGATGCCCCGGATGCAGCGCATCCCGTGAGGGCCGCCGCGACGGCGAGCGCCAGCGCGCCGGCCCGCGGCATCCGGCTCACTCGTCGGCCCTCGCAGGCAGCTCGATCGACACGACGGTGGCCTTGGCGCTCGCTGCGGCGAGCATGCCGGGCTCGAGGCCGAGCTCGTCGGCTGCCTCGCGGCTCATGAGGGACACCACCCGGAACGGTCCGGCGTGCAGCTCGACCTGGGCCATGACCCCGTCGCGCTGCACCCGCGTGACGAGCCCGACGAAGCGGTTGCGTGCCGAGGCGCGCGCGAGGGGGAAGGCCTCGGCGAGGGCGCCGCCTGACGCGAGTTCCTCCATGAGGGGCACGAGGTCGACACCGTCGACCACCTGGATGCCATTGGCCCCTCGCTGGAGCGTGACGCGCCCTTGCTCACCCCACCGTCGCACGGTGTCGTCACTCACGCCCAGCAGGGCCGCGGCCTCGCTGACACGGAACCTCGTCATCGTCGGGCTCCTCACCTGCGGATCCATACGGCGATATTAGCCGCATCCGCGTCTCGGCTGAACGTCGGCGTGATGCAGGTACGGGCGACGGTGGAGTGAGCCCGCCGGCTCATTCGCCGGTCAGGGCGGAGACGGGCACCTTGCAGGCGTCGCCTCGCCACGCCTCGATGCCTTCGCGCACCGCGAATGCGGCGATCACGAGCGCAGCGATCGAGTCGGCCCACGCCCACCCGAGCAGGCTGTTCAGGAGCAGCCCGCCCAGCAGCGCGGCGGAGAGGTAGGCGCAGAGCAGCGTCTGCTTCGAGTCGGCCACCGCGGATGCCGAGCCCAGCTCGCGGCCCGTGCGGCGCTCGATCCACGACAGGATCGGCATGACGGCGAGGCTCACCGCCGCGAGCGCGATGCCGACCGGCGAGGGCTCGGGTTCCGATGCGCCCAGGAGCGCACGCGCCGCCTCCACCGTGACGATGATCGCAAGACCGAAGAAGGAGATGGCGATCAGGCGCAGGGCGACGCGTTCGCGCCGGCGGGGGTCGGGTGCGGAGAACTGCCACGCGACCGCTGCCGCGGAGAGGACCTCGACCACCGAGTCGAGGCCGAATGCGAGCAGCGCGGCCGACGAGGCGACGGCGCCCGCGGCGAGCGCGACGATCGCCTCGAGCACGTTGTAGCCGATGGTCGCCGCGACGATCAGGCGGATCCGTCGCTGGAGGACCGCCCGACGGGCCACCGTGAGCGGCTGCGGACGGGACGGGAGCGACATCATGCGCACCGGCATCCTTCGGCGGAGCAGCAGTCCGGGTCCACCGCGACCACGAGACGCAGCAGGTCGCCGAGTGCGGGTGCGAGGTGCTGTTCCGCGAGTCGATACCGGATGCGACGCCCGTCGGGGACTGCATCGACGAGCCCGCACCCGCGGAGGCACGCGAGCTGGTTCGACATGACCTGGCGGGAGACGCCGAGGGCATCGGCGAGATCCGATGGGTAGGCCGGCGCGTCCCGGAGGCTGAGCAGGATCCGCGTGCGGGTCTTGTCAGACAGGGCGTAGCCGAGTCGCGTGAGCGCGGCCGTGTGGGTCAGCGTCACCGTAGCTGCCATGACAGCGACGATACAGGGAACCGTGAATCAAAAGAATGCTGACCGACTGACCGACTCGGCGAGGTCGCGGGCGCTGCCCATTTCGACGCCTCCCCTTTGTCGAATCGCGGTGACACAGTTCCCACGCAGACGTCCGGTACTTCGGTACTTCGGTACCGTCAATGGGCAGGAGAACTGTCTCGGTGACGCGATCGCCGAACCGAATGGCGCAGACGACACCGGAGGTTGAATGGAGCTCCGCGACGTAATGATTGCGGGCGAGCCAGCGGCGGGATCGGGTCAGTGACGTGCGGGCGAGCCAGCGACGGGATCGGGTCAGTGACGTGCCGACGACCCCGCGACGCACAGAACGCCCGCGCGATCCGTTGCCCGTGCCGCCCCGCCTTGGGATACTGGCCGTATGGGGTGGATGCGCGGACTGGCGGTCGTCGTGGTCGGCGCTGCAGCGACCGTCGGGGCGGTCGTCCTGCTTCGGCGGGCTTCCCTACGATGGGGCGCGACAGACGAAGAGCTCCGTATGCCGCTGCCGGGCGACGCCCTGTTGCCCAACCCCGACCTCGTCGCCACCCGCGCGATCTCGATCGACGCGACGCCCGCCGAGGTGTGGCCGTGGATCGCGCAGCTCGGCCAGAACCGCGGTGGCTTCTACACCTACGACTGGCTCGAGAGCGCGGCGGGCGTCGAGATCCGCAACGTCGACACCATCGTGCCCGAGCTGCAGATCCGCACTGTCGGCGACACGGTCAACCTCGCCCCCCAGGTCGCGCTTTCGGTCGTCGCACTCGACGAGGAGCGACATCTCGTGCTGCGCGGCGGCGTCGCTCCCGACGGCACCGACGCCGAGGCACCGTACGACTTCACGTGGGCCTTCGTCCTGCAACCCCGGCCCTACGGTTCAACCCGACTCATCGTTCGCGAGCGGTACGCGTACCTGGCCGACTGGGCGGCGGCGATGGTCGAGCCGATCCAGATGGTGAGCTTCCTGATGACCGAGCGGATGCTCCGGGGCATCCGGGACCGAGCCGAGGGCCGCGCCGCGCAGACTCCGGCGCAGCCTGCCGCCCCGCATGCACCGGCCACGACGCAGCCCGATCCCTGGCAGGCATCCGGTCCGTCGCAGTCGGACCAGTGATCGGACCGTCCGTCGGTCGGGTTCCCGCATCCCGCCTGCGGCGCCGTCGTGGCCTGCGAGAATCGATGCATGGCCGGCGACCTCGACCCTGATTCGCCCCGGTACGCCCGACAGCGCGTGCTGTCCGGGTTCGGCGTGGCCGGGCAGCGCCGCCTCGCGGTAGCGCACGTCGTCGTGCTGGGCGCGGGTGGGCTCGGCAGCGCGGTCGTGCCGGCGCTCGTGGCTGCGGGCGTGGGGCGCGTCACCCTTGTCGACCACGACCGGGTCGAGGTCACGAACCTTCATCGGCAGACGTTGCACGCACCCGCAGACGTGGGGCGCACCAAGGTCGAGTCCGCAGCGGATGCCGCCGCTGCGCTCTCCCCCGAGACGACCCTCGTTCCCGTGGCGGCTCGCTTCGACGTCCGCAACGCCGACCAGCTGCTCGCCGATGCCGACTTGGTGATCGACGGCACCGACGACGTGCTCACCCGCTACGTCGCCGACGACGCCGCCGCACGCGCCGGCATCCCGCTCGTCTGGGGCTCCGCCGCGAGGTTCTCGGGCCAGGTGGGGGTCTCGTGGGAGGCGCGCGGGGTCTCGTACCGCGACCTGTTTCCCGAGCCGCCGGCCGATGCCGGACTCAGCTGCGAGGTCGACGGCATCCTGCCGACGGTGTGCACCGTGACCGGCGGGATGATGGCGGGCGAGGCGCTGAAGCTCCTCACGGGAATCGGCGAGCCGCTCCTCGGGCGGGTCGTGGTGTACGACGCGCTCAGCGGCCGCAGTCGCGAGATCGTCTACCAGCGGGCGGATCTGCGGGTTGAGGAGCGCCCGCAGGGCGCGTCTCGAAACCCGGTTGCCGCAACGGAGGGTCTCGAGACGCCTCTGCGGGTTGAGGAGCGCCCGCAGGGCGCGTCTCGAAACCCGGTTGCCGCAACGGAGGGTCTCGAGACGCCGACTGCGTCGGCTCCTCGACCCGCAGGTGACGCGTCGGCTCCTCGACCCGCAGGCGAGGTGGAGCCCGACGTGCTCGCTGCCGAGCTCGCGGGCGACGCGCCGCCGCTGCTCCTCGACGTCCGCGAGCCCTGGGAGGCCGACATCGCCGTCATCAGCGGCTCGACGCTGATCCCGCTCGGCGATCTCGGCGATCGGGTCGACGAGCTCGATCCCGCGGCATCCGTCGTCGTGTACTGCCATCTCGGCGTGCGCTCGGAGTACGCCGCTCGACTGCTCGCCGCGGCGGGGTTCCGCTCCGTGCGCAACCTCGTGGGCGGCATCGACGCGTGGTCCCGGACGGTCGACGCGAACGTGGTGCGCTACTGATGGCCGGCCGGGTCTCGGTCGACGAGCACGCGGCCTTCGTGCGGTCGCTGCTCGCGGGTCTCGGGGCCCGTCCGAGCGAGCGGGTGGCGCTCGCCGACGCGCTCGGCCGCATCACCGCGTCGCCCGTGGAGTCGCCCATCCCGCTGCCGCCGTTCCGCAACTCGCAGATGGACGGGTTCGCCGTGCTCGCCGCAGACGTGGCGGATGCCCCGGTGTCGCTGCCGGTCGTCGGCGAGGTCGCCGCGACCGCCGGCCGGCCGGCGCCGCTCGAACCCGGCACCGCCGTGCGGATCATGACCGGCGCTCAGGTGCCCGAGGGCGCCGACGCGGTGGTGCCGGTCGAGGACACCCAGCCCGACGGCGCGGGCGATCCCGCGCATCGCGTCCGCGTGCTCAGGCCGCGACACGCGGGGGAGTACGTCCGCGAGACCGGATCGGATCTCCCGGCAGGGGCCGACGTGCTGCCGCCCGGGCGGCGGCTTCAGTCGCGTCACCTCGCTGCGGCCGCGGCATCCGGGCTCAGCGAGCTGCTGGTGCGGGAACGCGTGCGCGTGGCGGTCGTGAGCACGGGCAGCGAGCTCGTGGCGCCGGGCGTCGAGCTCGGCCCCGGCGAGATCCCCGACGCGAACGGCGTCGCGCTCACCTCGGCGGTGCGAGCGGCGGGCGCCGTCGTCGTGCGCGAGGCGCGCGTGCGCGACGAGGTCGCACGGCTGCGTGCCGAGCTCGATGCCGCCCACGCCGCCGGCGCCGAGCTCGTGATCACGAGCGGCGGCATCTCGATGGGCGCCTACGAGGTGGTACGCGAGACGCTCGAGCCCCTCGGCGGCTGGGTCGGCAGCGTGGCGATGCAGCCGGGCGGGCCCCAGGCGACCGGCGCGTATCGCGGCATGCCCGTGATCGGCTTCCCGGGCAACCCGGTGAGTGCGCAGCTGTCGTTCGAGCTGTTCGTCGCCCCAACGCTGCGTGCCATCGCCGGCCTGCCGCCCGCGCGCACCGAGCGCCTCGAACTCGCAGGGTCGCTCGCGTCCGTGCCCGGCAAGCGGCAGTTCCTGCGGGGCCGCCTCACCGAGGATGGACGTGCGGAGGTCGTCGGTGGGCCCGGCTCCCACCTGGTGGCGACGCTCGCGGCATCCGAGCTGCTGATCGTCGTGCCCGAAGACGTCACGTCGCTCGACGCCGGCGGCGAGGTGGATACCGTGTTCCTATGACCTCGCTCACGCACCTCGACGACGACGGCCGCGCACGCATGGTCGACGTCGGCGGCAAGCCGGTCACCCGCCGCGTCGCAATCGCGGAGGGCAGGCTCGACACGACCGCCGAGGTCGTCGGTCTCGTGCGCAGTGACCAGCTCAAGAAGGCCGACGTGCTGCCCACCGCGCGCATCGCCGGCATCGCGGCGGCGAAGCGCACGAGCGAGCTCATCCCGCTCGCGCACATCGTGCCGCTCGACTCGGTGTCGATCGACTTCGGCTTCGAGGAGGCCGCCGTGACGATCCGCGCGACCGCCTCGACGACCGCCCGCACCGGAATCGAGATGGAGGCGCTCACCGCCGTCGCGGTCGCCGGCCTCACGCTCCACGACATGGTGAAGGCCGTCGACCCCGCCGCGACGCTCGGCGGCATCCGCCTCGTCGAGAAACGCGGCGGCAAGCGTGGCATCTGGCGAGCGGATGCCGCGGGGGCGCCCGTGCCGCCCGAGCCCGGCGGGACCGAGTCGGTCTCCCCCGGATCGGCGGATGCCGCGGTCGACGCGTCGGACCCAGCCCACCACCCGCACGCGGCCACCGTTCTCGTCGTCTCCACGCGAGCCGCCGAGGGCGTGGCCGAAGACCTGACCGGACCGGTCATCGCCGCATGGCTCCGCGAGCGCGGCTTCGACCCGGGCGATCCGGTCATCGTGGCCGACTCGGATGTCGGCGACGCGCTCCGCGGCGCCGTCGCCGGTTCCCCCTCCGTGGTCATCACCACCGGAGGAACCGGCGTGAACCCGGGCGACCGCACGCCCGAGGCCACCCTCGCCGTGCTCGATCAGGAGCTGCCCGGCGTCGCCGAGGCCATCCGCGCCGCCGGTCGCGCGGCAACTCCCACCGCCGCCCTCAGCCGCGCGCTGGCGGGCATCGCCGGGCGCACGGTCGTCGTGAACCTGCCCGGCTCACGCGGCGGCGTCGCCGACGGGCTCGACGTGCTCGACGAGTTGCTCCCGCACCTGATCGACCAGGTCATGGGCGGCGATCATGGCTCGCGCGCGTCGTCGGGTCTCGGCGACTCGGCCGCCGCAGGTTCGGCTGCGGGCGAGTCGGAGGCCAAGGATGCCTGACCCCCGGATGCCTGACCCCCCCCGGATGCCTGACCCTCGGGTGTTCGCCCTCGTCACCTCGGACCCGCTCGACCGGGTGGCGATCGAGGCGTTCGTCACCACCCGGCAGGATGGGGCGGTGGTGACCTTCGAGGGCGTGATCCGCGATCACGACCACGGGGCATCCGTCATCGCGCTCGACTACGAGGCCCACCCTGAGGCGGAGCGGTTCCTGCGGGAGACCTGCGCCGAGGTCGCCCGCGAGACCGGCCGACGCGTCGCCGCCGCCCACCGCGTCGGCGCGCTCAAGGTCGGGGACGTCGCGCTCGTGGCATCCGTCGCGGCGCCGCACCGTGCCGAGGCGTTTGCGGCATGTGCACTGCTCGTCGACCGCATCAAGGAGCGCACCCCGATCTGGAAGCGCCAGTACCTCGAGGGTGGCACGACGGAGTGGGTCAATCTCTGAAGGTTCGGTGTCGTCAGGTCTCCGACTGGCGTGGAGAGGAGGCGACGGCGGACACGTTCTTTCCGCAGCGCGCCGGTACTTCGGTACCGTCGGTACTTCGGTACCGCTGTCCGGGACAGACAATACGTCCGCGTCGCGTGAGGCGGCCGCACCTTCGGGGGTTCCGGAGGGGGCCGCACCTCGGGCCGGCTGAGTCAGCAGCGCCGTCGGGTCGCCAGATGCCTGACTCAGCCCCGCTCGACCGGGAACATGAGGTGCAGCACTCGACGACCCTGAACGACGGCCGTCGGGTCGCCCAACCTCGTGGGCGCTGGATGATCGCCGAAGAAGCGCCGCCCCGAGCCCATGACGACCGGCACCAGGTCGATGGCCACGTCGTCGACCAGCCCAGCGTCCAAGGCCTGGCGCGCGACGGTCCCGGCAGTGATCCCGACCGTGCGGTCGCCCGCGATCTGCTGCGCCCTCTCGATCGCGGCGCCGATGCCGTCGGTCACGAAGTGGAAGTCCTCGGAACCCGGGTACGACCAGTCGCGGGGCGGCTCGTGCGTGAGCACCACCACCGGCACGCCGAGCGGATGCCGCCCGTGCCAGCCGTCGGTGATGTCGAACGTCTCGCGCCCGACCACGAGCGCGCCGAGGGACCCCACCCACGAGTTCCAGTACTCGGCGCTCTCGGGCGTGACGTGGAACGGCGGCAACTCGCCGACGTTCTCGATCTCGACGTCTCCGTTCTCATACCACTCGAACAGGTCGCCGATGGTGTTGTCGTCGAACGCGATGAACCCGTCGAGCGACATCGATGCGGATGCGATCACCTTTCCCATGGGCGGCACGGTACGCCGGTCGCTCCAGGGCCGCGAGGGATTCCCGGAGTTCAGCCGCCCGCGAACGGGGGCAGCACGTCGACCCTCGCGCCGAGCGGCGCCGCGCCGTCGCGCTGCACGACGCCGTCGACGAGGAACGACCCGTTCGCCAGCACCCGCGCCATCGCCGAGCCGTAGCGATCGACGAGCAGGATGCGGAGCTCCCCGACGGTCGCTCCGGCATCGGATGCCGCGAGCGACTCCTCCTCGATTCCGGCCGCCTCGGCGGCCGCGGCGAAGTACCGCACGGTCACGGATGCCACGTCAGCCACCGATCCCGCCCATGGAGCGCGCCGGGCGCACGAAGTCCGCGGCGTCGATGCCGTGGCCGGCCTGCTTGCCCCACATGGCGGCGCGCCACCGGTCGGCGAGCTCGGCGTCGGATGCCCCGGCCCGCAGCATCCCACGCAGGTCGGTCTCGTCGTCGCCGAACAGGCACGATCGCACCGACCCCTCGGCGGTGAGGCGTGTACGGTCGCACGCCGCACAGAACGAGCGGGTGACCGACGCGATGATGCCGACCGTGGCCGGTCCGCCGTCGACGAGCCACTCCTCGGCGGGCGCCGACGGGTCGTCCCGGCCGACGGGTTCGAGCACGAAGTGCGCGCCGAGCACGTCCAGCAGTTCGGCTGCATCCACCATGTTGTCGCGCTTCCACGCCTCGTCGGCATCGAGCGGCATCTGCTCGATGAAGCGCAGGCGGCATCCGTGATCGATGGCCCAGGCGAGCAGTGCGGGCGCGTCGAGCAGCGTTTCGCGCATCGCGACGGCGTTGAGCTTCAGCGGCCCGAGGCCGGCGCGGTGCGCGGCGGCGATGCCGTCGAGCACCCGGGGGAGGCGGTCGCGGCGCGTGAGGCGGGTGAAGTGCTCGCGGTCGAGGGTGTCGAGCGACACGTTCACGCGGGAGAGCCCGGCGTCGGCGAGGGCCTGTGCGTGCTTGTCGAGGCCGATGCCGTTCGTCGTGAGCGCGAGCGGCGTGCCGGGCGCCGCGGTCGACGAGCGCGCGACGATCTCGACGAGGTCGGGCCGCGTCAGCGGCTCGCCCCCGGTGAAGCGCACCTCGTGCACGCCGAGGTCGCGCACCGCGATGCCGACGAGCCGGGCGATCTCGGTGGCCGAGAGCAGCTCGTCGCGCGGAATGACCGGGAGCCCCTCGGCGGGCATGCAGTACGTGCAGCGCAACGAGCACGCCGACGTGATCGAGACGCGCAGGTCGCGCGCGATCCGGCCGAACCGGTCGACGAGCCCCGCGACATCCGGCCGCCCCTCGGTCGACGGCGCAACCGACGCGGGCCGGCGAACCGCCGGCAAGCCGAGCGAGATGGCCGCCATGCCAACCACCCTAGGCGTTCGGGCCGCCCTCGCCGAGAGAAGGCCGAATCCGCGACATCCGGTGACAGTGCGCGCGCCCGACACTATCGTGAGACGGGTCGGGAGGAGACGCGATGTCGTTCATCACGCGGGGATTCAGCGGTCGTGGTCGGGAGCGCGACGATCGGCTTCCTCCGGGTCAGACGCTCGTGAGCGACTTCCCCGTGCTGTCTGCCGGGCCGACGCCCGAGATCGACACTGCGGACTGGGAGTTCACGATCCGCACCGAGTCCGACCAGTACAGCTGGAACTGGGACGAGTTCATGGCGCTGAAGATCGACGATGTCGACACCGACATCCACTGTGTGACGCACTGGTCGAAGCTCGGCACGAAGTGGCGCGGTGTCTCGCTCGACACGCTCTTCGAGAACGTCGAGACCGAGCAGGACTACGTGATGGCGCACAGCTACGGCGGCTACACGACGAACGTGCCCCTCGACGAGCTGCTCGACGGCAAGGCGTGGATCGCCTTCGAGTTCGACGGCGAGCCGCTCGACCCCGAGCACGGGGGACCTGCGCGGCTGCTCGTGCCGCACCTCTACTTCTGGAAGAGCGCGAAGTGGGTGCGCGGACTCGTGATGATGGACCAGGACGAGCCGGGCTTCTGGGAGCAGAACGGCTACCACATCCACGGCGATCCGTGGAAGGAAGAGCGCTACTGGTGAGCGACGCGACGGCGCAGGTCACCGCGCTCGGAGCCGCCCTGCGGGCAGTTCCGCGAGCCGGATGGCACGGCGCCACCGTTGCCGCCGTGCGCGGCGAGACGCCGAACGCCTCCCGTCTGGTGCTCGAGGTCGACGGCTGGCCGGGCAACGCCGCGGGCCAGCACCTCGACGTGCGGCTCACCGCCCCCGACGGGTACACCGCGACCCGCTCGTACTCGATCGCGTCGTCGGGCTCGTCGAGCCGGGTCGTGCTCGCGGTGGACAAGCTGCCCGACGGGGAGGTGTCGCCCTACCTCGTCGACGAGGTGCGTGCGGGCGACATGCTCGAGGTGCACGGGCCGCTCGGGGCGTACTTCGTGTGGGCGCCCGTCGCCGAGACCGGCGACTCCAGGCCGGTGCAGCTCATCGCCGGCGGCTCGGGGGTCGTGCCGCTGTTCGCGATCGCCATGGCGCACGCCGACGCCGACGATCCCACGCCGTTCCGCCTGCTCTACTCCGTGCGAACGCCCGACGACGTGTACTTCGCCGACGAGCTCAGGGCGCTCGCCGCGGCATCCGCCCCACTCCGGCTCGACTTCGTCTACACGCGCCGCGCACCCGAGGGATGGCCGACGACACCCGGTCGCATCATGCGCGACGCGCTCGAGGCTGCGGTGGTTCCTGCAGCGGAGCATCCGCGGGTCTACGTGTGCGGCTCGACCGGCTTCGTCGAACGCGTGGCCGACTGGCTGGTCGAGCTCGGCCACGACCCGCGATCCATCCGCACCGAACGATACGGAGGCACGTGATGCAGCACGTCGACGGCAACGCCCTGGCCGGTCCGCTTGCGGACTTCTTCTCGTTCGACGTGACGACCGCGACGGCGCGATGCTCCGGATGCGGCGACGTGGCCGAACTCGCCCGCGCCATGGTGTACACGAACGCCGCGGGGACGGTGGTGCGGTGCGGCAACTGCGGCCAGGTCATCGCCACGATCGTGGAATCGGACGATCGTGCCTGGATCGGCTTCAGGGGGATCAGCGCGCTCGAGGTGCGGCGCGGCTGAGCGGCCCCGGCTTCGGAGGCGACCCGTGTGGATCGGATGGATCGAGTTCGACCTGCTGCTCGGTGACGTGCACTCGCTGAAGGACAAGCGCGCCGTCATCCGGCCGATCCTCGCCGACCTGCGCCACGCCACTGAGGCGAGCGTCGCCGAGGTCGGCGAACAGGACCTGCACCGTCGCGCGGTGCTCGGCATGGGAGTGGTCGCGTCAGGTGCGGAGCGGGTGACCGACACGCTCGACAGGGCCGAGCGGCTCGTCGCGTCGCGGCCCGAGGTCACGCTGCTGTCGGCGCGCCGACGGATGCGGCGGAGCGACGACGACTGACGGCCGACGACTGACGGCCGACGATTCAATTCGGCTTCCCACCGAGGGCCTTCACGAGATCGTCGCGGGCGACGAGGAATTGCGGCGTGCCGAGGTAGTCGTTGTGCGTGGCGAACCGCCGAAGGTAGCTCGCCGGCACGGACTCCGTGACCCCGCGGTCGATCGGGTTGCAGTTGCCGCCGCGGTACGCGTACACCGGAAAGCCCAGGTAGTCCGTGCGGCGCCAGAGGCTTCGCCATCGCGGCACCTCCTGGTCGACGGCGCCGAGCAGGGCGGTGAGCGTTATGTCGTTGCTCCGGCCCGGCGGCGGAAGGCGGGTCCGCGTGAACTCGGCGAGCACTTGGGCACGCCATGGATCGCTACGCCAGAGCGATGGCCCGAGGATGCCTGGAACGCCGAGGACGGTCACGCCCGGTTCGGCCGGGCCGGGCAGGACCGCGTCGGGCGAGCTCACGCCCGGCGCGCTCACGCCGTGCGCCATCTTCTCGTCACTGGTCTTCTCGTGTGCGGCCTTCAGGTCCACGCCCACGCCGAACACCGACGGAAAGAATCGGGTGAAGTACGCGCGCAGCTGCGTGCCGTACGAGAGCAGTGCGGTGCGGTCGAGGACGTGCGTGTCTTTCAGCGGACCGGCCTTGATCTTCTCGCCACGCATTGCGAGGAGCGTTGCGGCGCTGATCGTCGAGCCCATGGAGTGCGCGGTGAAGATCACCGCACGCGGTCGGGTCGCGTGTTCGTCGTCCAGCCACGACTGCGTGCGTGCGGCGAGTTCGGGTACTACGCGCTCGCCGTAGCAGGGAGGTGCGAACGGGTGCCCGGCGCGGGGGAAGAACGCGACGACGTCCCAGAACACGCCGAGCGGGCGTTCGCTGCTCGAGGCCGCATGTGCGACGACCGCAGCGACGGCGGCCAGGGCGACGGCGCCGAGCACGGCATTCGCGGCGTCGCCCATTCGATGGGCAGGGTTTCGAACCCGACCACGACGGAAATGCTGAAGAATCCGACGGCGGCGAACACCGCGAGCCACCCGAAGAGCGGTTCGCCCCGGTGCAACAGGTGCGAACTCCGCCGCACGGCGACGCGTCGGCGCACGGGCGGTTCGGGGTAGGTCAGGCGGGGCGCGTACTTCTTGGGATGCTTGGGAGGGGGCCCGTCGATTCCCCCGAGTTTCGCCGCATCACGCTCGTCTTCGTCACCCCGCGCGAGCGTAGGCAGCGAGAACCGGACGAACCGAGTCAGATTGATGGCGAGCACGAGGAACACCAGGACCAGCATCAGCACGGTGATGATGGCGAGCACTGCCGCGAACCACTCATACGCGTCTGGCACGTTCCACCTTCCGGCGGGCGGAGGTTCGCCAGGCGTTCGCCAGATGTACTCGGTCGGAGCCGCCTCGGCGGGCGCGCCCAGCCATGATGCCACGCCGAGAACGAGCAGGCTCGAGAGAGCCATTGAGGCGAAGAGTGACAGGATCATCACCACCCCGGCCCCCTGCCCACGCCAAGCCTCGTAGTGGTGCTTGTCGCGTTTCGACCAGACGATGATGAGGTGGGCGAGGACGGCGACTACCGCGGCGCCGACCAACCACCACCGCCAGGCTTCAGCGTCCGCCTTCGGCACCCAATCACGGACGACGTGGCTGGCCAGCAGCGCCGCTCCTCCGAGAACGAGGAGAACGGAGCTGACCCGACGCCGCCACGGCGATCGGGCGCTCCATCCGATCCCTGCAAGTGCGAGGAACAGTGCGAGCACGATGAGCGCGATCGGCGTGGCGATGAGGCCGAGGAATCCTGGGCCATCCACCACGTCGGGATGTCCAAGGCGTGAACGCAAGGACCGTCCACGCTGCGTAGCCCACGATCGAGAGCACGAGGCAGGCCATGGCCGCCACGCGCTTTCGAGCCGTGCGAACCTCGGCCGCCCTTTCTCGCTCGTCCTCGGTGGTGGGAGACGGATGGTGGGTCCGCCGTCCCGACACGGGGAGGGCATCGTCCTTGGTGTGAGACGCGAACGCGACGAGGAGGATGATCCCGAGCATCAGGGCGAGCGCGCCGATACCGAACCAGAAGGGCAGCTGGTGTTCCCATGCGTTCGCGATGCATGCCCACGTGGTCGCTGAGGACCCACGCCCACGCCAGCAGTCCTCGTCATCGACGTAGGCGGCATCCAGCGCGAGGAGAAACAGCACCAACGTGATCGATGCGGCGACGTGGAGCCATTCCGAAGTCTGTCCGATGCGCGCGACCGACCAGAACCCTCGGGTCGCGAGGAGCGGGAGGCCTGCCTCCTCCCCGGATGTGTCGAGGCCCGCCCCGAACTTCTTGACGCGTTCCTCGAAGCGCAGACGTCCGTGGCGCCCGATGACGTAGAGCACGAGGATAGCGGCGATGGGCACGAGGCCGAGGAGCGCAGCGCGGCTGTCACGGTCGAGCCCGCGGAGCCCGTCGAAGACGGTCGGAAGCGCCGCGCACACCTCGGTTCCCCCGCGGAAGCACTGGATGGCGATGAGGTCGATCGCGACGGAGCAGAACGCCGTCACGGCGATCAGCGTGAGCAGGAGACAGAACACCCGGACGGTCGCGGCACCGTCATCGCCGTCCCAGCTCTTGGAGCCCGCGCTCCTCTGCGGCCCGATCCACCGGGTCCAATAGGCGAGGTTCGCGAGCGCGAATGGAAGCAGGAGAAACCATCCGACGTGCACGACCGCCCTGCCGATCGCCGCAATGGCGCCGCCGCCGGTCCGTGCCTGTGCACCCCACGAGAACGCCTCGGTGGTCGTGATCCCGTGTGCGGGGCGTTCGTCTCCGCGACGCCAGAAGGATCCGAGCTCGTCGCCGGTGTGGCGTCGGACATTGTCGGGCGTGGTCTCGAGCATCTCGGCCGGCGGGGAATTCTTCACGCCGTGGATTCTGATCTCGAGGATCTCGGGCCTGCGCATCCTCGCGAGCATGCCCAGCATGGCCCCTCCCCCCAGAGGTCGGGCCCAGCGCCGCAGGCCTGGGCCGATCGTAGTCCTGAGCAATACTCGCGCAGCACCCCCCAATCGGGTCCTTCTCGCCGCGCCGCCGGACCCCCCGGGTGCGGCAGCCGCCGCGCCGTCCCTCTGCGTCCGCGCCGCGCCGTCCCATTGGCCGCGCCGCGCCGTCCCTCCACTCCGGGGCTCCGTCCTGCGCTCCGGTCCACCTGGCCTTCCAGCCATCGACGGGGGTTTGACGCGCCGCAACCGCCGGCGTAGACAGAGAACGAGTAAGGGAGGTGCCGTATGGCGAAGGATCTCTTGATCACCCTCGAGGACAGGCCAGGCGAAGGGGCGCGGTTGGGCGAGGCGCTCGGCAACGCGGGCGTCAACATCGAGGGCCTCTGCGCGGTGGTCGACGCGGGGAGGGGCATGGTCCACGTTCTCGTGGAGGACGTCGCAGGCGCCCGGACCGCGCTCGGCAGCGCCGGCATCACGATCGATGGCGAGACCGATGTGATCGTCGGTCCGCCGATTGCCGACACGGATGTCGACAAGCCGGGTCTGTTCGGCGCGATGGCGCGCGCTCTCGCCGATGCCGGGATCAACATCAAGCTCGGCTACTTGGCCAGCAGGAGCCGCGTCGTGCTCGCGACGAGCGACGACGCGCGCGCCCAGAAGCTGCTGCAGTCGATGATGTAGCGCTGCGTCCCGACCGGTCTGGGCGAGGCGCCTCGCTCGGACCGATCGCGGACGGAGTAGCGTGCGAATGACTCAGGCGGCAGGCGTGCAGGCTGGCCAGGCGTCAGGCGGCAGGCGTCAGGCGGCGTCAGGCGGCAGGCGGCAGGCTGGCAGGCGTCAGGCCACCGGCGGCGGGGCCGACTCAGGCGATCCGAAGGTATTTCCCGTCTCCAGTGGCGGTACCGAAGTACCGAAGTACCGAAGTACCGGCGCATCGCGGACAGAATATGTCTCCCGGCGTATCGCGGAGCCCGTCACGTTGCGTACGGAAATGTCGCCTGTCTCCTCGGGTAGGGAAAACGTCCCTTGTCGCTTGGCGCAGGGAAATGTCCGTTGTCGCTTCGCGAAGGGAAATGTCCCTTGTCGCCTCGCGTAGGGAGAATGCTCATGACTCATGCGATGGCCGTGCCGTCCTTCCACACCTGAGCCACGAGCGGAACGCCCGGCCGGTAGGCGAGGTGCACATGGCTCGGCGCGTCGAGGAGCACGAGGTCGGCGCTCGCGCCGGGGCGGATCGCCCCGACATCCGTGCGCCGCAGCGCCGCCGCACCGCCCGCGGTCGAGGCCCACACCGCCTCGGCTGGTGTCATGCCCATGTCGCGCACGGCGACGGCGATGCAGAACGGCATCGAGCTCGTGAAGCTCGAGCCGGGGTTGCAATCGCTCGCGAGCGCGACGGTGACGCCTGCGTCGATGAGGCGGCGGGCGTCGGGGTAGGGCTGGCGAGTCGAGAACTCGACGCCCGGCAGCAGGGTCGCGACGGTGTCGGATGCCGCGAGCGCCGCGACATCCGCCTCGCCCAGGTAGGTGCAGTGATCGACGGATGCCGCTCCGAGCTCGACCGCCAGGCGAATCCCTTCACCGAACCCGAGCTGGTTCCCGTGCACGCGCACGCCCAGGCCCGCGGCGGCGCCGGCCTCGAGAACACGCCGTGACTGCTCGGGTGTGAACGCGCCGCGCTCGCAGAACGCATCGATCCAGCGCGAGTGTGGCGCGCAGGCCGCCAGCATCTCGCCGACGACGAGGTCGACGTAGGCGTCGGCGCCGGCGCCGTCGGGCCCGCGAGTCGCTTCCGAGTACTCGGCCGGTACGACATGCGCGCCGAGGAATGTGACCTCCTCGGTGACCTCGCGGGCGAGCCGCACAAGCCGCTCTTCGTCGGCGACCGTGAGACCGTAGCCCGACTTGACCTCGAACGTCGTGGTGCCCTGCGCGTGCAGCTCGGCGACGAAGTGCGCGAGCCGGGCGCGCAGCTCCTCGTCGGATGCCGCGCGCGTGGCCGCGACCGTCGAGCGGATGCCGCCGGCCTCGTACGGCCGACCGGCCATGCGCGCCGCGAACTCCTCGGCGCGGTCGCCCGCGAACACGAGGTGCGTGTGGCTGTCGACGAACCCGGGGAGCACGCTGCCGCCGCCGACGTCGACGATCTCCACGTCGGCGTCCCAGACGGTGCGGTGCTCGTCGCCCTCGCGCTGATCCTCGCGCCCGTCGCGAAGCGCGAGGTGCTCGTTCGCATGCGTGGCCCGGCCGGTCCAGGCGATGCGCCCGTCCTCCACGAGCACGGCCGCATCATGGACGATGCCGAGCCGGCCGCCGTCTCGGTCGGGCGCCGGATCGTTGGTGACGAGCTCGCCGATGCCCGTCAGGAGCATCCGTTCGGTGACGCCGCCGTCGCTCACGAGTCGAGCATAGGCACCCGAAGGCCTCGCTCGCGAGCGACCTCTACGGCGCGGTCGTAGCCCGCGTCGACGTGTCGCATCACACCCGAGCCGGGGTCGTTCACGAGCACCCGCGCGATCTTCTGCGCGGCGAGGTCGGTGCCGTCGGCGACCACGACCTGGCCGGCGTGGATCGATCGACCGATGCCGACACCGCCGCCGTGGTGGATCGACACCCACGTCGCGCCCGATGCGGTATTGAGCAGCGCGTTGAGCAGCGGCCAGTCGGCGATCGCGTCGGAGCCGTCGGCCATCGCCTCGGTCTCGCGGTAGGGGCTCGCCACCGAGCCCGAGTCGAGGTGGTCGCGACCGATGACGACAGGCGCGCTGAGCTCGCCCGAGGCCACCATCTCGTTGAACTTCAGCCCGGCGAGGTGCCGCTCCTGATAGCCGAGCCAGCAGATCCGCGCGGGCAGTCCCTCGAAGTGCACCTTCTCGCCGGCTTGGGTGATCCAGCGGCGCAGGTGCGCGTCATCCGGGAACAGCTCGAGGATCGCCCGGTCGGTCGCCGCGATGTCGGCCGGGTCGCCCGAGAGCGCCGCCCAGCGGAACGGACCCTTGCCCTCGGCGAAGAGCGGACGGATGTATGCGGGCACGAATCCCGGGAACGCGAACGCCCGGTCGTAGCCACCGAGCTGGGCCTCGCGGCGGATCGAGTTGCCGTAGTCGAACACTTCGGCGCCGGCATCCTGGAAGCCGACCATCGCCTCGACGTGCTTCGCCATGCTCGCGCGGGCGCGAGCCGTGAACCCCTCGGGGTCGGATGCCGCGAGCCCGTGCCACTCGTCGACCGAAACGCCCTCGGGCAGATACGAGAGCGGGTCGTGCGCGCTCGTCTGGTCGGTGACGATGTCGACGGGACGCCGCGGGCGAGGACCTCGGGGAACACGGATGCCGCGTTGCCGACGACGCCGACCGACAGCGGCTCGCCGGCGTCCTTCGCGGCCAGCGCCCGGGCCAACGCGGGGCCGAGATGCGTGTGGTACTCGTCGAGGTAGCCGTGCTCGACGCGGCGCACCAGTCGCGACTCGTCGACATCGACGATGAGCACTGCACCGCCGTTCATCGTGACGGCGAGCGGCTGCGCTCCGCCCATGCCGCCGCATCCCGCGGTGAGGGTGAGGGTTCCGGCGAGGCTCGCGGATGCGGCATCCGCGGGTCGAGTAACCGGCGAAGTCGGCGCACCCCCTGCTGGTCGAGGAGCCGACGCAGTCGGCGTCTCGAGACCCGCCCGCTTCGCGGCGAGCGACCGGGCGACCGCGCCGAACGTCTCGTACGTGCCCTGCAGGATGCCCTGCGTGCCGATGTAGATCCACGATCCCGCGGTCATCTGCCCGTACATCGTGAGCCCGAGCTGCTCGAGCCGCCGGAACTCGGGCCACGTCGCCCAGTCGCCCACGAGGTTCGAGTTGGCGATGAGCACGCGCGGCGCCCACTCGTGCGTGCGGAACACGCCGACGGGCTTGCCCGACTGCACGAGCAGGGTCTCGTCGGACTCGAGGTCGCGCAGCGTGCGCACGATGGCGTCGAACGACGCCCAGTTGCGGGCGGCCTTGCCCGTGCCGCCGTAGACGATGAGCTCCTCGGGGCGCTCGGCCACCTCGGGGTCGAGGTTGTTCATGAGCATGCGCAGCGGCGCCTCGGTCTGCCAGCTCTTGGCGGTGAGCTCCGTGCCGCGGGCGGCGCGCACGGTGCGTGCTCCGGCGACGGCGGTGTCAGGTGCGTGGGTCATGCCTCGATCCCATCGCACGCTGCATCCGTCGACAACGGATGCCGCAGCGCCCGCGTCCGGGATCCCGGACGCCCGCCCGTGGGTTGAGGAGCCCCGCGCAGCGGGCGTCTCGAAACCCTGCGGGGAGCCCCGCGCAGGGCGTCTGAACCCTGGGGTGAGCGCCCGCGCAGCGGGCGTCTCGAAACCCTGTCAGCCCAGCGGAACGCCCCGCGCCGCCATGAACGGCACCGCGTCCACGGCGACGCCTCCGAGCCGCACCTCGTAGTGGAGGTGGCATCCGGTGGAGGCGCCCGTGCTGCCGACCGCGCCGATCGGCTGGCCCGCCGACACCGTCTCGCCCGGGCTCACGAACGTGCCCCCGGGGTCGAGGTGCGCGTATCCCGTCGCGACACCGGAGCCGTGGTCGATGAGGATCCAGTTGCCGTAGCCGCCGTTGGGGCGGGCCTCGACCACGATGCCGCCCGTCGCCGCGAAGACGGCGGTGCCGCATGTTGCCGCGACGTCGGTGCCGCGGTGGAACTCGTTCACGCCGGGAAGGGGCTTGTCAGGTCGCGGTCCATAGTTGTCGGTGATGCGCCCGGTCACCGGCCTCGCCCAGCCCTGCGCGCTCAGCTGGCCCGAGTCGGCCGGCAGCGACTGGACGATCTCCACGCTGATCGCCGCCACGCGGGTCTCCAGCGCGGCGAGGGCGTCCCGCGCCTCGGTGACCGCACGCTCGGCTGCGGCGACCTCGCCTACCAGTTCGTCCACCGGAACGGCGTCGGCCTCGGCCCAGGCGGCGTCGGCGCGCTCCTGGGTCGCCGCCGCGACCTCGGCACGCACATTGGCCACCTCGAGGAGCTTCTTCGCGTCGCCGGTGATCTCAGCGACGCGTGCCATGCCGCCCAGTCCGGCGAGCAGGTCATTACCCGCGGCGAACGCGGCCGTCATCGACGAGTAGGTCGTGCCGTCGCCCTTCGCCGCGGCGATGTACGTGCGGGCGGCGGCATCCGCCTCGAGCTCGGCAGCGTCGGCGTCGGCCTGCAGCCGCTCAGCGATCGACTGCGACACCGCGCGCGTCGAACGAGCGTCGGCGAGCGCCGCCTCGGCATCGCGGAGGGCCGCAACCGCGACGTCGATCTTCGTGCGCGCGGCGAGGAGCGAGCTGACCTGCGGGTTGGTCGCCGCCGTCACCGTGTACGTCGTGGTGAAGCGGACGACGGGTCCGACCTCGCCCGACATGATGATCGACGGCGGCACCGACGTGGATGGCGAGCCCGGGGTCGAGGTTCCGGGCACCGGAGAGTCGGTCGTGGGCGGCGGTGTGGGCTCGGAGGTCGGCTCGGGTTCAGGTTCGGGGGTCGGCTCGGGTGTCGGTGTGGGCTCGGGCGTCGGTGTGGGCTCGGGTGTCGGTGTGGGCGTCGGTGTGGGCTCGGGAGTGGGTGTCCGGCGTAGGCGTCGGTGTCGGCTCAGGAGTGGGTGTGGCCGGTGTCGGCTCAGGAGTGGGTTCCGAGGTCGGCTCGGGAGTGGGGTCCGGCGACGGCGACGGCGTAGGGGTCGGCGTGGGCTCGGGGGTCGGCTCTTCCGTGGCCGTCTGGGTCGGCGTCGGCGCCGGGGCGGGCGCGGGCGCCGTCGACGGGGCATCCGTCGATGTGGGCGGCGGCACTTCCTCGGCATACGCGGGCGTCACTCCGAACGTGCCGAACACCATGGCTGCCGTTGCGGCAGCGACCAGAACTCTGCGTCGACGACTGCCTCGTGCGTACCACACGGGGTGTTGGCCGGGATTCGAGCAGGTCGACTTCATGGGATCCGTTCGCGCGCCGGCTCGCGGGGCCGACCTCGTCCAGTCTCGCACCGGGCGCCGGGGGGAGACAACTCCGTTGACAAGTGCGCCTGCGCCCTGTTCGGGGCACATCGCTGCCATCGCGGGGGGCCCTTTCGACATGAGCGTGAGGCGAAGCGTCACCGGGTCGCGTCATTACGCGGTCACCTAACGAGGAGATCGCTGGATTTGCAGGAGCCCGCGCGGCCCTCGCGTCCTGCGCATCGTGCGATCTCCTGTGAAGGCGCGCGGCTGGGCGGCGTGGGTTTCGGGACGGCGCTGCCCGCCTCCTCAACCCGCCAGGAGACGCTGACGATCAGCCGAGTGACCCGGCAGCCCCCGATGCCGCCGCGACCACCTCACCCGACCCCACGAGCTCCGTGATCGCCTCGATCTCGGGCGTGAGGAACCGATCCGGCCCCGGCACCGCACCTACCCCCGCGACCAACGCGACCACCGCACCCGTCGCCGCCCCCGGCTCCAGCGGCGCCCGCAGCGCGAGCCCCCGCGCCGCCGTCATGACCTCGATCGCGAGCACGCGCGTGAGCCCGTCGATCGCGCGCCGCAGCTTGCGCGCGGCGGCCCAGCCCATCGACACGTGGTCCTCCTGCATCGCCGACGACGGGATCGAGTCGACCGATGCCGGCACGGCGAGCCGCTTCAGCTCCGAGACGATGCCCGCCGCCGTGTACTGCGCGATCATCAGCCCCGAGTCGACGCCCACCTCGTGCGCGAGGAAGGGCGGCAGCCCCTGGTTGCGCGCGCGGTCGAGGAACCGGTCGGTGCGCCGCTCGCTCATCGACGCGACATCCGCCACCGCGATCGCCAGGAAGTCGAGCACGTAGCCGAGCGGGGCGCCGTGGAAGTTGCCGTTCGACTCGACCCGGCCATCGAGCGTGAGCACCGGATTGTCGATCGCGCTCGCGAGCTCGGCCTCGGCGACGGATGCCGCATGCGCGACCGTGTCGCGGGCGGCGCCGTGCACCTGTGGGGCGCAGCGCAGCGAGTACGCGTCCTGCACCCGGGTGCACTCGGGACCCTTGTGGCTCGCCACGATCGGCGACCCCGCGAGCAGCCGCCGCAGGTTCGCAGCGGATGCCGCCTGCCCGCGCTGCGGACGCAGGGCCTGAAGGTCCTCGGCGAACACGGCGTCGGTGCCCATGAGCCCCTCGACGCTCATCGCGGCGGCGACATCGGCGGTGGTGAGGAGCATCCGGAGGTCGTGGATCGCGAGCGCGAGCATCCCGAGCATGCCGTCGGTGCCGTTGATGAGGGCGAGTCCCTCCTTCTCGCCGAGTCGCAGCGGCGTGATGCCGGCGGCCGACAGCGCGCTCGCGGCATCCGTCGGCTCGCCCGAGGCGTCCCGCACCTCGCCCTCGCCCATCGCCACGAGTGCGCAGTGCGCGAGCGGCGCGAGGTCGCCCGAGCAGCCGAGCGAGCCGTATTCGCGCACGACCGGCGTGATGCCCGCGTTGAGGATCGCCGCGTAGGTCTCGGCGGTCTCGCGGCGCACGCCGGTGCGCCCGGTCATGAGCGTCGAGAGGCGCAGCAGCATGAGCGCGCGCACCACCTCGCGCTCCACCTCGGCGCCCGAACCCGCGGCGTGGGAGCGCACGAGGCTCGCCTGCAGCTGCGCGCGGCGGTCCTCGGCGATGAAGGTCGTGGCGAGCGCGCCGAAGCCGGTCGAGATGCCGTAGTGCGGCTCGGGGTCGGCGGCGAGGCCGTCGACGATCGCACGGCTGGCGGCCACGCCGTCGAGGGCCGCCGGGTCGAGCTCGACGGATGCCCCGTGGCGGGCCACGGCGACGACGTCGTCGATCGTGAGCGGTCCGGTGCCGATGATCACGGATGCCGCGGTGTGCGCGGCGCGGGCGGGCGCGATGGTGCTCATGGCTCCGATTCCACACCGCGCTCGCGTTGGCGGGAATGCCGCGGTCGCGGCATCCGTCCGGGATCCCGGACGCGCGTATGCTGGCGAGATGGGCGTGCCATCGAAGGCGCCGGCCGCCGGGCCGAAGGTGCCCGCGCCAGGCCGAAGGTGCCCGCGCCAGGCGAGTGTGCCCGCGCCAGGGCCCGAGAGTGTGCCCGCGCCAGGGCCGAGGGTGCCCGCGCCAGGCCCGAAGGTGCCCGCCGCCGACCAGACGCTCGCGATCCTCGCCCACCTCGCGGCGCAGCGCGGACCCGTGCCCGCCGCGACGATCGCCCACGCGCTCGGCCTGCCCCGATCGACCGTCTACCACCTGCTCGCGGTGATGCAGGAGCGCGGCTTCGTCGTGCATCTGCCCGAGGAGCGCCGGTACGGTCTCGGCATCGCCGCGTTCGAGCTCTCGAGCGGGTTCAGCCGGCAGCAGCCGCTCACCCGCCTCGGGCGCCCCCTCGTGGCGGCGCTCGTGGACCGGCTGGGCGAGTCCGGTCATCTCGCGGTGCTGCACGGGCGCGACGTGCTCTACCTCGTCGAGGAGCGCGCGCCTCGGCGTCCGTCGCTCGTGACCGACGTCGGCGTGCGCCTGCCCGCCCACCTCACTGCGACCGGGCGGGCGATGCTCGCGGAGCTCCCGTCCGCGCAGCTGCGAGCGCTCTATCCCGACCGGGAGGCGTTCGCGTCGCGGCATCCGCAGGGCGAGACGGATGCCGCGGACTGGACCTACGGGCGCCTGAAGCGCGTGCTCGCCGACGTGCGCGGGCGCGGCTGGGCCGACGAGGACGGCGAGGTGACGACCGGGCTGGCGTCGGCGGGCGCCGCGGTCGTGGACCACCTCGGCTGGCCGGCCGCGGCGATCGCGGTCACGTTCCCCGACGACGCAGCGGATGAACGGCAGCGGCACGCCGTCGAGGGGGTGCGCGAGGCGGCGGCGACGCTGTCGCGGCGCATCGGCGGCCTCCGCTGAGCCCGAGCAGCCGCCTCAGCGCAGCACGCCGAGCTCACGGTCGGCCGGCTCACGGCCGGCGGCGGCGGCCGAGCGCGGCGAGGCGATACCGTGAAGGCATGAGCGGATACCAGGTGTTGCAGATGGGCGGACTCGACGAGTGGCGCTCGCACTACGGCGGCTTCCGCCCCGAGACCTCGCGCGACGGCCGGCGCGTGGTCGACCACGACCTGGCGATGCAGTACATCGGCATGACCGCCAACGCGCTCGAGCCCGGCGAGGAGGCCGGGTACTGGCACACGCACTCCCGCATCGAGGAGGCGTACGTGTTCCTCTCCGGGCGGGGGCAGATGGGCCTCGACGATGACGTCGTGGACGTCGGGCCGGGCACCGTCGTACGCGTGGGGCAGGGGGTGTTTCGCACGTGGCGGTGCGTTCCGGGCAGTGGTGAGCAGTTGCGCTGGCTCTGCATCCGTGCCGGCGGCCACGAGTTGCCGCACCTGCCCGATGACGCCACGCGCGACACCGACCGCCCGATGCCCTGGTAGCGCGTCGCGGCGCCGTGCACGAGGTCGGCCACGCGCACGGACGCGCAGATCGAGACGACCCCGAGGAGAGGACGACGATGGCCCAGTTCATCAAGTACCGCGAGCATGGTGGACCCGAGGTGCTCACGCTCGTCGAAGGGCCGGTGCCAGAGCCGCCCGCCGGTGGCGTGGTCGTCGAGGTCCGCGCGGCGGGCGTGAATCCGGTGGACGCGAAGATCCGCAGCGGCGCGCGCGGCCCGCGCGACTTCACCGAGCCGCAGGGCGTGGGGTCGGATGCCTCGGGCGTGATCGTCGCGGTCGGCGAGAGGGTGGACGGTGCCGTGCAGGTGGGCGACAGGGTCATCGTGAGGAACGCCAGCGGCGCCTACGCGACCCACGTCGTCGCGAACCTCGACCAGCTCACCCCGATGCCCGCCGGGCTGAGCTTCGAGCAGGCGGCCGCGCTCGGCATCCCCGCGGGCACGGCCTACCAGGTGCTGCGCTCGCTGGGCCTTCGCGAGGGAGAGACGCTCCTCGTGCACGGAGGGGCTGGCGCCGTGGGGCAGGCGGCGATCCAGTTCGCGCGAGCGTGGGGAGCCCATGTCGTCGCGACGGCGTCGCCCGCGAACCACGCGCGCCTCCGCGAGCTCGGGGCGCTGCCGGTCACCTACGGTCCCGGCCTGCTCGGCCGGCTGCGAGCGGCATCGC
The DNA here is from genome assembly GCA_963764435.1 of uncultured Actinomycetota bacterium. GTDB lineage: Bacteria > Actinomycetota > Actinomycetes > Actinomycetales > Microbacteriaceae > Agromyces. The sequence continues at coordinate 286,004 of CAVXSL010000005.1, forward strand.
CGGGCGGGTACGAGGTCGCGCTCGACGCGGCCGGCACCGATGAGGCGATCGAGGCCTCGCTCGAGCTCGTCGCCGACCGGTCGCGCATCGCGACCATCGTGCGCATGAGGGACGCCGCGGACTTCGGCATCCGCACCTGGTCGAGTGCCATCCCGTCGACCATGGGACCCGAGGAACGGCGCCTTCGGGCCGAGGGCGTCGAGGAGGCGGCGCGTCTCGCGGCCGAGGGGCGATTCCAGGTGGAGATCGCCGCGCGCTTCCCGCTCGCCGATGCCGCCGACGCGCAGCGGCTCAGCGAGACCGGGCACGTGCGCGGCAAGATCCTGCTCATCCCCTGAGCGGCGGCGCCGGCTCACTCGTCGCGCGTCGTCGCACCCGCCGACGGCACGAGCCCATCGATCGCGGAGGGTTGCCGCATGGCGGCCGATGCGCGGATGTCGCGAGCCCGTTCCTTGAGGTTCCTCTCGATGAGCCGGTGGTTGCGAAGGGGGAGTCGGATGTGCACTTCCGCCTTCATGCCGGCGCGCAGCTGTCGTGCACGTTCGACCTCCGTGTCGAGCACCGCGCCGAAGAGCATCGCGAGATTCGACAGGTAGATCCAGAGGAGGGCGGCGATCACCCCGCCGATAGCGCCGTACGTGCGTGCATACGCACCGAACCCGAACACGTAGGCTCCGAACAGCGCGGTGGTGACGCCCCATGCGACGAGCGCGGCGATCGCGCCCACGCTGAACCACCGCAGGTTGCGTCGCTTCACGTTCGGCGCCGCCCAGTACAGCAGGGTGATGACGAAGATCGCGATGCACGCGAGCACGGGCAGCTTGCCGAGGTCCCACCAGAACACGACGCCCTCGTCGAGGCCGAACGCGCGGGCCACGGATTCCGCGACCGGCCCCGTGATGATGAGCGCGATGGCCGCGAAGGCGGCGAGCACGAGCAGCACGGCCGAGACGCCGAGCATGGCCGGACGCATCTCCCAGAACGGGCGACCCTCCTCGACCTCGTAGATACGGTTCATGCCGCGGCCGAACGCGCCGACGAAGCCCGACGACGCCCAGAGCGCTGCGACGAGGCCGATCACGAAGGCGTACCCGGCGTGCGAGGCGTCGAGCAGCTGGTCGACGGGCTCGCGCAGCGCCTCGACCAGGGATGCCCCGCCGAGGTCCCGCATCACCTTGAGCGCCTCCTCGGTGACCGCCTCGGCGCTGCCGAAGACGCCGATGGCGGCGAGCGTCGCCAGCAGTACCGGAAACGTCGTGAGCACCGCATAGAACGTGAGGGCGGCAGCGATGTCCTGCACCTGGTTGATGCGGTACTGGTGCACGGTGCGGGTGAAGATCACCCGCCAGTCATCGCCGTCGAGGCGGGCGGGGTTGTCGGTGCTGGTCATGGCGCCCTCCGGCCTGCGTGGAGTGGTGAGCCGAGCCTACGTGAGCCGAATCGCCGGCACTACGACCAGCGGTCGGATGCCGCGTGTGGCTCGTTCTCAGTCGACGTCCGGTATCGTTGACGGGTCGGTTCTGGACACTGCACGCGTCGTGCGGATGGGTTTGTGAGTCCAATGGGCCGGTTTCGGGGCATTCGGCCCCGGATAGTCACCGTATGTGAACGGCCCCGGTCGCCGATGTTCCGGGTTCTCAGTGTGCTGCGCCCGCAGCGGCGCTGCCATGTACCTCATGTCAACCCAGGAAGTCATCACCATGCCCAAGAACAAGAAGCCGCAGGGCGGCAGGCCCGCCCGCAACTTCGATCCGTCGTACGCGAAGAGCAGCTCGAAGAAGCCCGGCTCGCGCAGCGCCGGCCACCGCGGCCATCGGCCTGAAGAGACGGATGCCCCGCGCAAGGAACGCTGGTCGCGCGATGAGCGCGTCGCCGCCGGTCGTACGCCGCACCGCGCCGACCGCGAGGGCCGCGAGGGCCCCGAGCAGCGCGCCGACACAGGCCGCGGAGATCGCGACCGCGACGGCCGCAGCGGTGCGGGCCGAGGAGCGCCTCGGACCGGCGCGTCCCGAGACCGTGACCCGCGTTCGTACGACCGCGCCGATGCTGGTCGAGGAGCGCCGCGGAGCGGCGCGTCTCGAGACCGTGACCCGCGTTCGTACGACCGCGATCATCGCGCGCCTCGCCGCGAGTTCGAACGCGACGATCGCGCAGGTCGCCCCCACTTCCGTGAGGATCGCCCGGCGCGGTCGTTCGACCGCGAGGGCCACGGCGCCCGTCGTGCCGAGCGCGACGATCGCCCCGCCCGTTCCTACGAGCGCCCGGAACGTCAGGGTCGCTCATTCGACCGTGACGACCGCCCGGCGCGCCGCTTCGAGCGTGACGACCGTGCGCCCCGGAACGTCGAGCGCGAGGGCCGTGCACCCAGGAACTTCGACCGGGACGAGCGCCCGGCGCGCCGCGAGTTCGACCGCGCCGACCGTGCGCCGCGTCGCGATTTCGACCGTCCGACCGTCGCTCGACCGTGCGCCGCGTCGCGATTTCGACCGAGCCGACCGTGCGCCGCGCCGCGACTTCGACCGCCCGGGCCTCCAGGAGTCGGGCCGTCGCCCGTCGTCGTTCTACCCGTCGAGGGACGCCGAGTCGCGCTTCGCGCCGGCCGATGACGTGGTGCTCGAGCGCCTCGAGGCCGAGGCGATCCAGGCCGACGAGGTCGAGGGTGTGACGTTCGCTCAACTCGGATTGGGCGGCAACGTCGTGCGCGCGCTGGGGGAGCTCGGCGCGGAGCATCCGTTCCCGATCCAGGCCGCGACGATTCCCGTCGTGCTCGAAGGTCGCGACGTGCTCGGCCGCGGCAAGACCGGCTCCGGCAAGACCATCGCCTTCGGCGCCCCCACGGTCGAGCGGCTCATGCAGCTCTGGGCCGTGTCTGGCCCTTCGACAGGCTCAGGGAGCGGCCGCACGAAGCGCCAGATGGGACGCAAGCCCCGCGCGCTGATCCTCGCGCCGACGCGCGAGCTCGCCCTGCAGATCGACCGAACCGTGCAGCCGATCGCGCAGAGCGTGGGCCTGTTCACCACGCAGATCTACGGCGGTGTGCCGCAGGGCCGCCAGGTCGGCGCACTCCAGCGCGGCGTCGACATCGTCATCGGCACCCCCGGGCGCATCGAGGACCTCGTCGAGCAGGGCCGTCTCGACCTCAGCGAGGTCGTCATCACCGTGGTCGACGAGGCCGACCACATGTGCGACCTCGGGTTCCTCGAGCCGGTGCAGCGCATCATCCGTCGCACGTCGGACGGCGGCCAGAAGCTGCTCTTCTCCGCGACCCTCGACACGGGTGTCGCCGCGCTCGTCGACGAGTTCCTCGTCGAGCCGGCGGTGCACGAGGTCGCCGGCGAGGACCAGGCGTCGTCGTCCATCGAACACCGCGTGTTCGTGATCGACAACCGCGAGAAGCGAGACATCGTCGCCCAGCTCGCGAACCGCGAGGGCAAGACCCTGGTCTTCAGCCGCACCCGCGCGTTCGCCGAGGACCTGACCGACCACCTCGAGGACTACGGCATCCGCGCCGTCGCCCTGCACGGCGACCTCAACCAGTCGCGTCGCACGCGCAACCTGCAACAGCTCACGAGCGGCCGGGTCGAGGTGCTCGTCGCCACGGATGTCGCGGCCCGCGGCATCCACGTCGACGACATCGACCTCGTGATCCAGGCCGACGCGCCCGACGAGTACAAGACGTACCTGCACCGCTCGGGCCGCACCGGTCGCGCCGGCAAGGCGGGACGCGTGGTCACGCTCATCCCGCGCAACCGCCAGCGCCGCATGACCGAGCTGCTCGGCCGTGCCGAGATCGACGTCGACTTCGAGGACGCGCGCCTCGGCGACGAGTTCCTCGTCGACCTGGGGCCGATCGAACTCGCTCAGAGTTCAGACGACGCGGCCGCGGGCCTCGACGTCGACGAGTCGTCGGAGGAGCGCGTCTCCTAGCCATCCTCCCGATCGCTGAAGCAGCAGGTCCGCGTCCACCAGGTCGCGGGCCTGCCTTCGTTCGTGACTGAACATGCTGCCGTCCCCGCAAGAGCGGAGGACGACGCTCGCGTAAGGGTCTCCGGCGGTGCTCGACGTGTCGCCACGGTAGTCCTGCATGCCGAACGCTCAGCGGGCATTGGCTCAGCGGGCATTGTCTTCTGCTGAATCACGGTACCGATCAGTGGGGCCGAAGTATCGACGCTTCTGTAAGTACCGGGCCGTCCGAGAGAAACTCTTGCTCCGGCGCTGAAGCGGGCTGAAGTGGCTCTGGCGAGAGCGGCGCTGAAGCGTGTCGCTGGGAAGCGGCGCTGGGGAAGCCATGCAGAGCGGTGGAAGCTCGCAGCGGTGGCGCCGGGGGCATCCGTTTGCCATACTTATTTCCTGAACGATCGGTCAGAAATTCCAACCCGTGACGCCCGGACTCGCCCCGTCTACGGTGGGGATGACGGCGTTCCGTCCGAGACAGTGCGGTCAGGAGCGGCAGGTCAGGGGCGGCAGGTCAGGGCGGCAGGTCAGGAATGGCAGGTCAGGAGTGGCAGTGTCCATGAGCAGCGTGGCGGAGGCATACCTCGTCGACGGAGTGCGCACGCCGGTCGGGCGCTACGGCGGCGCCCTTGCAGGCGTGCGACCCGACGATCTCGCCGCGCTCGTGGTGGGCGAGCTCGTGAGGCGAACCGAGCTCGACCGCGCCGGCGAGCTCGGCGCCATCGACGAGATCATCCTCGGTGCGGCGAACCAGGCCGGTGAGGACAATCGCAACGTCGCCCGGATGTCGGTGCTGCTCGCCGGCCTTCCCGACGAGGTGCCCGGCATCACCGTCAACCGCCTCTGCGCCTCGGGCATGTCGGCCATCACGATGGCGGCGCACGCGATTCGCGCCGGAGACGCCGATCTCATCATCGCGGGCGGCGTCGAGTCGATGACCCGTGCGCCATGGGTGCAGGCGAAGCCCGAGAAGGCGTGGGCGCGTCCGGGTGCGGCGTACGACACGTCGATCGGGTGGCGCTTCCCGAATCCCGAGCTCCTCGCGCGCGACAAGGCGACCTACGCGATGCCCGAGACGGCCGAGGAGGTCGCGCGCGTCGACGGCATCACGCGGCAGGACGCCGACGCGTTCGCCCTGCGCAGCCAGCAACATGCCGTGGCGGCCATCGCCGCGGGACGGTTCGAGGCCGAGATCGTGGGTGTGCCCACCCACCACGGCGAGGTGCTCGTCGACGAGGGGCCGCGTCCCGAGACCACGCTCGAGGTGCTGGCGACGCTCCGGCCGGTCGTGCACGGCGGGTCGGTCGTCACGGCCGGCAACTCGAGCGCGTTGAACGACGGCGCATCCGCGATCCTCGTGGCGAGCGCGGCGGCCGTGGAGCGCCTCGGGCTCACCCCTCGTGCCCGCGTGGTCGTCGGTACATCCGCCGGCGTCGCGCCCGAGATCATGGGACTCGGCCCGGTGCCCGCGACCGAGAAGGCGCTCGAACGAGCCGGGCTCGACCTCGACGAGATCGGCTCCGTCGAGCTCAACGAGGCGTTCGCCACCCAGTCGCTCGCGTGCATCCGCCGGCTCGGGCTCGACCCCGAGCGGGTGAACGCCGACGGCGGGGCGATCGCGTTGGGGCATCCGCTGGGTTCATCAGGATCGCGCCTCGTCGTGACGCTGCTCGGCCGCATGGAGCGCGAGGGCTCCCGCTACGGCCTCGCGACGATGTGCGTCGGCGTGGGCCAGGGCACCGCACTCATCGTGGAGCGCGTCTGATGGGCGACTCCCGCGACGCGGGCGGGCCGCTTCTCGTCGAGCGATTCGACGACCGTGTCGTCGCGACCCTGAACCGCCCCGAGAAGAAGAACGCGATCGACCTGGCGACGATCGACGCGCTGCACGTGCTCTGCGCCGAGCTCGAGGCGATCCCGCGCACCCTCATCCTCACCGGGGCCGGCGGCGTCTTCGCGTCGGGCGCCGACATCGCCGAGCTCCGTGACCGGCGAGCGGATGACGCGCGCAGGGGCATCAACGCGAACGCGTTCGGCCGCGTCGCCGACCTCCCCATGCCCGTGATCGCCGCCCTCGACGGCTACGCGCTCGGCGGCGGCGCGGAGCTCGCGTACGCGGCCGACATCCGCGTCGCGACGCCGCGGCTGCGCATCGGCAACCCCGAGACGGGCCTCGGCATCATCGCCGCCGCGGGCGCGAGCTGGAGGCTGAAGAAGATCGTGGGCGACGCGCGCGCCATCGAGCTCCTGCTCACCGGGCGCACGATCGGCGCCGACGAGGCGCGCGAGATCGGACTCGTCAGCGAGGTGCACCCCGCCGACGAGCTGCTGCCCGCGGCGCACGCGATCGCAGATCGGATCGCGCGCAACGACCGGGCCGCGACGATCGCGACGAAACGCGTGTTCCGGGCGCCGCGCGCGGAGCACCCCGCGGTCGATCTCGAGGCACAGGCCGCGCTGTTCGAGGGCCCCGAGAAGTTCCGACGCATGACCGCGTTCCTGGAGAGGAAGCACACGTGAGCGATCCCACCGGTGGTCGAGTAGGCGGCGAAGCCGGCGTATCGAGACCCAGCGACGAGGATCTCGAGACGCGTCGCACGGCGAGCGGCGCCCCGTCCGACATCGGAGTGCTCGGCGGCGGGCGCATGGGCGCGGGCATCGCGCACGCGTTCCTGCTCGCCGGCTCCCGCGTGACCGTCGTCGAGCGAGATGCGGATGCCGCGGCAGCGGCGACGGCGCGCGTGCTCGAGTCCGTCGCGGCATCCGTCGCCCGCGGCACCGCCGACGACGAGGAGGCCGCCATCGCCGCCCGCTTCGCCACGAGCACCGACGTCGCAGACTTCGCCCGGTGCGCCCTCGTGGTCGAGGCCGTGCCCGAGGACCTCGAGCTGAAGATCGACGCGCTCACCCGCGTCGAGGCGGTGCTCCCGGCGGATGCCGCGCTGGCCTCGAACACGTCGTCGATCTCGATCGACCAGCTCGCCGCCCTGCTCGAGCGGCCCGACCGGTTCCTCGGCATGCACTTCTTCAACCCGGTGCCGGCCTCGACGCTCGTCGAGATCGTGCGCGGCGACGCCACCGACGGTGTGCTCGTGGCCGAGGCCCGCGAATGGGTGGACGGCCCTCGGCAAGACCCCGATCGTGGTGGCGGATGCCCCGGGGTTCGCCTCGTCGCGGCTCGGCGTCGCCCTCGGGCTCGAGGCCATCCGCATGCTCGAGGATGGGGTCGCGAGCGCGGAGGACATCGACGCGGCCATGACGCTCGGGTACCGACATCCGCTGGGCCCCTTGCGGCTGACCGACATCGTCGGGCTCGACGTGCGCCTCGGCATCGCCGAGTACCTCTCGAACACCCTCGGCGAGCGGTTCGCGCCGCCCACCCTGCTGCGACGCATGGTGGCGGAGGGCAAGCTCGGCCGCAAGACCGGCGAGGGCTTCTACCTGTGGGACGCCCCGTGACGGCGGCGGGACGCCCCGCGACGCGCGCGGGACGCCCCGCGACGGCGGCGCGACGCCCCGCGACGCGCGCGTGCATCCGCGAACCGTCGATCTTGGTCGCCGACTCGCCGGATTTCCAGCCAACATCGACGGTTCGCGAAAGGTTGACCGATGAACGACAGGATTCTTCCGAGCTATGTGAACGGCGAGTGGTGGACCCCGACGGTGTCGGATCCGGATGGCGCGGCCGCGGCATCCGCGACCGAGGTGCGCGACGCGTCGACCGGTGAGGTGGTCACCCGCGTGAGCACCGAGGGCCTCGACCTCGGCGCCGCACTCGAGTACGCGCGTACCGTCGGCCAGGCGAGCCTCGGCGAGCTGACCTTCCACCAGCGGGCGGTGCTCCTCAAGCAGATGGCGTTGGCGCTCAGCGAGCGGAAGCCCGAGCTCTACGAGCTCTCGAGCCGCACGGGCGCCACGAAGCAGGACTCCTGGGTCGACATCGACGGCGGCATCGGCGTGCTCTTCTCGTACTCGTCGAAGGGTCGACGAGAGCTGCCGAATGCGAAGGTCTACGTCGACGGCGCAGTCGAGAACCTCTCGAAGGACGGCTCATTCCTCGGACGGCATATCTACACGCGCCTCCCGGGCGTGGCCGTGCAGATCAACGCGTTCAACTTCCCGGTCTGGGGCTCGCTCGAGAAGTTCGCGCCGGCATTCCTCGCCGGCGTGCCCACCGTCGTGAAGCCCGCGACGCCCACCGGATACCTCGCCGAGGCGTACGTGCGCATCCTCGTCGAGTCGGGCCTGCTGCCCGAGGGCTCGCTGCAGCTCGTCTCTGGCAGCGTGCCCGACCTCTTCGAGCACTTGAGGCTCGGCGACCTGGTCGGGTTCACCGGCTCGGCGTCGACGGCCGAGCGCCTGCGCGCCCACGACTCCGTGCAGACCGGAGGCGTGCGGTTCACGAGCGAGACCGACTCGATCAACGCCAGCGTGCTCGGCACGGATGCGGTCGCCGGAACGCCCGAATTCGACGCCTACGTCAAGCAGCTCGTGGTCGAGATGACGTCGAAGGCGGGGCAGAAGTGCACGGCGATCCGCCGGGCGATCGTGCCCGCGGCATCCGTCGACTCGGTCATCGACGCCGTCCGCTCCCGCATCGCGGAGCGTGTCGTGGTGGGCGACCCGCGTGCGGAGGGCGTCACGATGGGTCCGCTCGCGTCGATCGCGCAGCGCGACGAGGTGCTGGCCCAGGTCGCGAAGCTCGAGTCCGCCGGCGGCGAGCTGGTGATCGGGTCGACGGATGCCCCGAGCGTCCTGCACGCCGACGGCACCACCGGCGCGGCATCCGACGGGGCCTTCCTCCCCCCGATGCTGCTGCGGTTCACGGATGCCGCGAGCCCCGCGCTGCACGAGGTCGAGGCGTTCGGGCCGGTCGCGTCGATCGTCGGCTACGACTCGCTGGGGGAGGCGACCGCGCTCGTGGCGCGCGGCGGCGGATCGCTCGTGACGAGCGTGGCGACCCACGATCCCGACATCGCGCTCGCGCTCGCCGGGGGGATCGCCGCGTACAACGGGCGCGTGCTGTTCCTCGACCGCGACGACGCCCGCTCCTCGACGGGCCATGGCTCGCCGCTGCCGAACCTCGTGCACGGCGGACCGGGTCGTGCCGGCGGGGGCGAGGAGCTCGGCGGCATCCGTGCGGTGCTGCACCACATGCAGCGCACCGCGGTGCAGGGCTCGCCCGAGATGCTCACGGCGCTCACGGGCGTCTGGCACCAGGGCGCTGCGTCGCAGCCGGGCGGGGTGCATCCCTTCCGCAAGTCGCTGGCCGAGCTCCGCATCGGCGACCAGGTCGTGTCGGCGTCGCGCACCGTGACGCTGGAGGACATCGAGACGTTCGCCGCGTTCACGGGCGACACGTTCTACGCGCACATGGACGAGGAGGCGGCCGCCGCGAACCCCTTCTTCCCGGGACGCGTCGCGCACGGCTACCTGCTCGTGTCGTGGGCGGCCGGGCTGTTCGTGGACCCGGATCCGGGCCCCGTGCTGGCGAACTACGGCCTCGAGAACCTACGCTTCATCACGCCGGTGTCGCCGGGAGACGAGATCCGCGTGGAGCTCACCGCGAAGCAGATCTCACCGCGCGAGACCGACGAGTACGGCGAGGTGCGCTGGGACGCGGTGCTGAAGAACCAGCGCGACGAGCTCGTGGCGACCTACGACGTGCTCACGCTCGTGGCGAAGGAGCAGGTGCCGCAGCCCGCGTGAACCCAGGGCATCAAGCACGGCGAGCGGATGCCTCGCAGCCACCCGATTTGTGCGGGTGGGAGCCGAGTGATCCGGTATTACCAGCAACGTGTCGTGATGCTTTGGTGCCCTCGCGACGCCGCGCAGCGGCGCCACAGTTCGTCCTCGAACCGGGGAGAGAATGTTCCTGCCCAGCGGCCCGGTACTTCGGTACTCCGGTACTTCGGTACCGGATCTGCGGAGAGAAACCCTCCCTCCGCAGCCGCAGCCGCAGCCGCAGCCGCAGCCGCAGCCGCAGCCGCAGCCGCAGCCGCAGCCGCAGCCGCAGCCGCAGCCGCAGCCGCAGCCGCAGGCGCAGCCGGTCGTCAGCGCGCCGGTTCCCACCCGATCGCCGGCGCCACGTGCTCGGCGATCGAGGCGAGCAGGCGCGCGTTGTAGTCCACACCGAGCTGGTTGGGCACCGTCACGAGCAGGGTGTCGGCAGCGGCGACCGCGGCATCCTTCGCGAGATCCTCGGCGACCTGGTCGGGCTCGCCGATGTAGCTCTTGCCGAAGCGTGCGAGTCCCCCGTCGAGGAACCCGACCTGGTCCTTCGTGTCGTCCGCGATGCGCGGGCCGAAGATCTCCCGGTCCTCGTCGGTGACGAGGGGAATGATGCTGCGTGACACCGAGACGCGCGGCGGGCGCTCCCACCCGGCCTTCGCCCACGCATCGCGGAAGACCTCGATCTGCTCGGCTTGCAACTCGTCGAACGGCACGCCCGTGTCCTCGGTGAGCAGCGTCGAGCTCATGAGGTTCATGCCCTGCTCGGCCGTCCACTCGGCGGTGGCACGTGTGCCGCTGCCCCACCAGATGCGCTCGGCGAGCCCGGGCGACTGCGGCTGGATCGGCAGGACGCCGGTCGATCCGGTCATCTGCGGGTTCGCCTGGGCGAGCCCCGCGCCCGAGATCGCCGCGCGGAACACCTCGGTCTTCGCACGGGCCAGGTCGGCGTCGGTCTCGCCCTCGGGCGGAACGAACCCGAACGAGTGCGCGCCGTTCAGCGCCGGCTCGGGCGACCCGCGGCTGACGCCGAGCTGCAGCCGACCTTCGCCGCTGGCGTGGGCACTGATGAGGTCGGCCGCTGCGGCATCCTCGGCCATGTACAGGGGGTTCTCGTAACGCATGTCGATGACGCCCGTGCCGATCTCGATGCGGCTGGTGCGGGCGCCGATGGCGGCGAGCAGCGGGAACGGGCTCGCCAACTGCCGGGCGAAGTGGTGCACGCGGTAGAACGCGCCGTCGATGCCGAGCTCCTCGGCCGCCACGGCGAGCTCGATCGATTGCACGAGCGCATCGCGGCCGGTGCGGGTGGCCGACTGCGGCGACGGATGCCAGTGGCCGAACGAGAGGAATCCTATGCGTCGTTTCACTCCCGCTGCAGCATCCTGAGGCATCGGCTCATTTCCCCTCTGTCTGCGCGCCGCGGGAATACGTCATCTGCCGGATTTCGGGCGACCGCCTTAGCGACGAGTTTAGAGCTAGACGACGAACCGGAGCAGACATGTTGATCTCGGAACTCTCCTTCCCCCACCTCCAGGCGGCACGCGAGGCGCAGCTGGCGCAGGAGCTCGAGCGGCGTCGCATCGTGCGGGAGCGTCTCGCCGAGGTGTCGGAGCACCCGCACCCGGTGCGGCATCGTCGCGCGGACCGTCGGATGCGTCGCGGTCTCGTGACGGAGCCTCGCCCCAGCTGAACAGCTGAACAGCCCCGAGCCGACCGCCCACGCCTCGCAACGAGCGCGGTGCGGCCCCCTTGACCCGCGGTCGTGCGCGCAGCGCGGTGCGGCCCCTTGACCCGCGGTCGTGCGCCCTCCACGCTGAACGCATGAGCGAATCGACGGATGCCGCCGCGCGCGGCGCGGCCTTCTGGATCTGCTACGTCGTCACAGTGCTGGGCACCGGCGTCGGCGTCATCTTCTCGATCGTCGCGGTCATCGACGGCGGCCTCGAGGATGCGAACGCCCTCTACGCCGCGGGCAGGAGCGTTGCGCTCGCGGTGCTCGCGCTCGTGTCGCCGCTGTTCCGCTGGGACGACGCGCTGCTTGCCGTCGCGGTCGCGCTGACGATCGTGCAGGGCATCGACACCTTCATCGGCGGGGTGCAGGGCGACGTGGTGCTGACCCTCGTTCCGGCCGCGCTCTGCATCCTCACCATCGTGTCGGCGACGTTCCTCGCCCGCAGCGACCGCGTGCGCGGGCGCGGTTGAGCCGGCCCCGGCCCGCATCGGGGCCACAGGACGCCGAGACTCTTGCACGCCTAAATGTGAGCGACTAACATTATTGCGTGACCAACTCGACTCTCCGACCGTCGAAGCGCGAGCGTACCCTCGCCGCGCTCGTGGAGGCCGGCCTCGACCTCTTCGAACGGCAGGGCTACGAGCAGACCACCGTCACCGAGATCGCTCGCGCGGCCGGCGTGACGGAGATGACGTTCTTCCGGTACTTCCCCGCGAAGGAGAACCTCCTTCTGGATGACCCGTACGATCCCGTCCTCATCGCATCGATCGCCGATCAGCCGCTCGAGCTGCCGCCGTTCGTGCGAGCGGCCCGCGGCATCCGGTCGGCGTGGCGAGAGTTGCCCGAGCCCGAGACGCCCGTGATCCGCCGGCGCGTCCGCATCGCGGCGCGTACGCCCTCGCTCCGCGGAGCCACGTGGCGATCCACGGGCAACACCGAGGACGCCATCGTCGAGCAGCTCGTCGCCGACGGCGCCTCGGCCGACGTCGCGCGGGTCGCGGCGGCATCCGTGCTGGCTGCACTCGTCGCGGGCCTGTTCATGTGGGCCGACGGTGAGCACGGCTCCCTCGCCGACGCGATCGAGCGTGCGCTCGACGTGATCGAGGTGATGGCATGACCGCGGCCGGGAGCGCGGCGCCCCGGCTCGAGGGTGGGGGGCTCGTTCGACGGTTTCCAGGCGGGGCGGGCCTTCGCGGCATCGACCTCAGCGTCGCCTCGGGCGAGATCCACGCGATCGTCGGCCTGAACGGCGCGGGCAAGACGACGCTCATGCGCGTGCTGCTCGGCATGCTCCGGCCCGACGAGGGCGAGGTGCGCATCGACGGCGTCGGGCTCCGATCAGCGGATGCCGCGACGTGGGCCCGCGTCGGACATCTCGTCGAGCAGCCTCTCGCATATCCCGAGCTCACCGGCCGCGGCAACCTCGAGGTCGCCGCACGGCTGCACGGCGTCGAGCGGGGACGCATCGACGAGCTCGTGAGCCACGCGATCGACGAGTTCGACCTCGGGCGCTACGCCCAGGTGCGGACGAGTCGGCTGTCGCTCGGCAATCGCCAGCGGGTCGGGCTCGGGGCGGCCCTCCTGCACGAGCCGATGGTGATCGTGCTCGACGAGCCGACGAATGCGCTCGACCCCGCCGGCGTGATCCTGCTGCGGGAATCGCTGCTCCGGCGGGCTGCCGCCGGCGCCGGCATCCTCGTCTCGAGCCACCACCTCGACGAGGTCGCACGCGTGGCCGACCGGATCACGGTGATCAACGACGGCCGCGCCATCGGCTCGCTCGACCCCGGCGGTGTCGACCTCGAGCGCGCGTTCTTCGACCTCGTGCTCAGCGACGACGCGGCCCGCGATGACGCGTCCGGCGACGACGCGGCCCGCGACGACGCGTCCGCGGCGACGCGGCCCGCGACGAGACCACTCGGAGCGCGGCATGAACGCCCGCGTCGCACCACGCGGTCTCCTCCGCACCGCGATCGCCGTCGAGGCGCGCAAGGCATGGTCGTCGCACGTCATGCTGTGGACGACCGTGCTGCTCGTCGCCGGCGTGGGGGTGCTGACGCTCGGGATACTCGCCGCCGTGGCATCCGGTGAGGCGCAGGTGATCGCCAAGCTGGGCCCGCTCGCGGGCGTGGGCGGCTGGGCCGGTCTCCTCGGGATCGTGCTCCAGATCACCGCCGCCGGTGGCGTCGGGGCGTTCGGCATCGCCCTCAGCTGGATGTTCGGCCGCGAGTTCGCCGACGGCACGGTGTCCTCGCTGTTCGCGCTGCCGGTGCCGCGAGCGGCGATCGCCCTCGGCAAGCTCGTGGTCTACGCGATCTGGACGGTCGGGGTTGCGGTGCTGCTCACCGGCGTCGTCGCGGCTGTCGGGCTCGTGATGGGCTACGGGGTGACGGATGCCGCGGGGTTCGCCGAGCTCGCGCGCCTCCCGGTGCTCGTGGTGCTCACGGCGCTCATCGCCGTGCCGGCGGCCTGGGCGGCGACGCTCGGGCGTGGGCTGCTCGCCGGCATCGCCGCCACGATCGTGATCATCGTGACCGCGCAAGTGCTCGCCATCGCCGACGTCGGAGCGTGGGTGCCGATCGTGGCTCCCGCACTGTGGGCGATCTCGCCGGACACCGTGCCGGCCGCAGCGCTCCTCACCGTCCCGTCGGTGCCACTCGTGTTCGGGGCACTGTGCGCGCTCGCGTGGTCACGGCTCCAACTCGACCGCTGAGGCATCCGGTCTCGGCGGGGGTCGGCGATCGGCGAGCATCGCCTCGGACCGGCGGCCGCCGTCACGCGGGCTGCTGCACGCCCTCCGCCACCCAGGCGACCGCTTCGTTCTGCTTGCGCATCGGGAACACGCGGAAGTCGCCCGGCACCAGGCCGCCCATCGCGGTCGCGATCCCCGCGAGCACGTCGTGGTCCGTGACCAACGCCATTCGATTCCACGCGTGGCGTGGAATGCTGAACATGCGTACGTCCTCGAGGATCGCGCCGAGCGAGTAGTCGAAATCCTGGCCGATCACCAGCACGACGTTGATCCGGCCGTGCTCGCGGAGCACGGCCTCGAGGGCCGGCACGAGCACGTCGCGGTAGTCGGATGCCTCGACCCTGCCCCCTGCGCGGAAGCCGATCACTCCCGCCGGCAGGTTCTCAAGCGGCTCGATCATGGTGTCCCCCTTTGATCTGCATCTTCTGGTGTGCGTCTTCGGTTGTGCGTCTTCTGGTGTGCGTTTCGGCTGCGGTGCGAATGGCGTCCGCTTCCCGGCTCAGCCGAGCAGTTCCTCGACCCGATCGGACGTCGGCATGCGCAGGCCGTCGAGCGCCACGGCGATGACGTCGTCGGCGAGCCTGTCGGCGTCCTCCGCGCCCCCCGGCCGGTACCACTCGACGATCGAGTTGATCATGCCGAACAGCAGGCGCTCCACCACACGGGCGTCGATGTCGCTGCGCAGCGACCCCTCGGCCTGCGCCTCCGAGACGAGCGCGGTGACGCGCTTGTCGAATGCGCGCCTGCGAGCGAGTGCCCGGCGCTCCACGTCGGTGTTGCCGCGCACGCGGAGGAGCAGCGTCACGTAGGGAAGCTTGTCGACGAGCACGTGCACGCCGCCACGCAGCACCCCATCGAGCCGGTCGGCCGCACGGCCGCCCGCGGCATCCGTTGCTTCGAGCACCCCCTCGAGCCCGCTGAGCGCGGTGTCCAGGGCACGGTCGAGGATCTCGTCCTTCGACGCGAAGTGGTGGTAGATCGCGGACTTCGAGAGTCCGAGGCGATCGGCGAGCACGCCCATCGACGTCGCGTCGTAGCCGTACTGGATGAACGCGGCCACGGCGACGTCGAGGATCCCCTGCTGGTCGTACCCGGGGCGTCCCCGCCGTAGCGTTCCGTTCTCAACCATCGTCCTCAGTCTTGCACCGGATGCCGCCGAGGGGACGCAAATCGTCGTGCCGGCACCAGGAGTCCGACCATCTGCGTCCTCTCGGGACCGCTGCTGCGCTGATGCGGCGAGAATGCATGAAGATCCGACTGATGGGTGCTGTGACGGCGATGAGAAGCGGATCTTCATGCATTTCTCGGATGCCCGGGCGGCGTCTCCGTCGAGTTCTCGGCGGATGCCGGGGGCGGTGTCTCGTCGAGTTCTCGGTGCCGATGCGCGGGCGGCGTCTCCGTCGAGTTCTCGGCACCGTTGCTCGGGCGCTCGCGACGGTTATATACTAACTGAACGATCGGTTAGTAATACCGGATGCCCCGAACACCCGGTTGCCGCGAACCCCACAGGAGTCGACGATGACCTCTCCCGCAGACCTCAGCATGGCCGACCGCGGCGAGCATGACGAGGCCGGCCAGGCGCTGTTCGACGATCTCATCGCCAAGGATTCGCGCATCGAGCCGCGCGACTGGATGCCCGACGCCTACCGCAAGACGCTCATCCGCCAGATCTCGCAGCATGCGCACTCCGAGATCATCGGCATGCAGCCGGAGTCCAACTGGATCACCCGGGCGCCGAGCCTGAAGCGCAAGGCCATCCTCATGGCGAAGGTGCAGGACGAGGCGGGCCACGGCCTCTACCTCTACTCGGCGGCGCAGACGCTCGGCATCTCGCGCGAGGAGATGATGCAGCAGCTCATCGAGGGCAAGGCGCGCTACTCGTCGATCTTCAACTACACGACGCCGACCTGGGCCGACATGGGTGCGATCGGATGGCTCGTCGATGGCGCCGCCATCTGCAACCAGGTGCCGCTGTGCCGCTGCTCGTACGGACCCTACGGGCGGGCGATGGTGCGCATCTGCAAGGAGGAGTCGTTCCACCAGCGGCAGGGCTTCGAGATCCTGCTGGAGCTCATGCAGGGCACGGATGCCCAGCGGGAGATGGCGCAGGATGCCGTGAACCGCTGGTACTGGCCCTCGCTCATGATGTTCGGCCCTCCTGACGACCAGTCGCCCAACTCGGCGCAATCGATGGCGTGGAACATCAAGCGCTTCTCGAACGATGAACTGCGCCAGCGCTTCGTCGGCATGCTCGTGGCGCAGGCGGAGGTGCTCGGCGTCACGCTGCCCGACCCTGCGCTGCGATTCGACGAGGAGACGGGGCTGTACGAGATGAGCGAGATCGACTGGACCGAGTTCAACGAGGTGCTCGCCGGCCGTGGTCCCGCGAACGCCGAGCGCCTGCGCCGCCGCCGCGAAGCCCACGAGGAGGGCGCCTGGGTGCGCGAGGCGGCGCACGAGTACGCCCGCAAGCAGGCCGCACGCGTGCTGGCACGAATCCGGGGCGGTGGCCTGATGCGCGCACCCGCCGCTGCTCGCCACGCCGGAATCCCGGTGTCGCAGTGGAATCCCGCTGTTCATGGATTCCGGCGCGCGACCGGGATTCCTGCGCATGATGGAAGCGCGGTGGACTGATGTCGACCCCCGGTGAGACGGGAACCGAGGCCTGGCCCCTCTGGGAGGTGTTCGTGCGCGCCAACCGCGGCCTGAGCCACGTGCACGTGGGCTCGCTGCACGCGCCCGACTCCGACATGGCCCTGCGGAACGCCCGCGACGTGTACACGCGCCGCAACGAGGGCGTCTCGATCTGGGTGGTGCCGGCCGACGCGATCACGACGAGCGATCCCGACGCGAAGGGTGCGTTCTTCGAGAGCCCAGCGGGCAAGAACTACCGTCACGCCGTCTACTACACGAAGAGCGAGGGGGTGAAGCATCTGTGAACGAGGCCGACCGACTGCGGGTTGAGGAGCCGACGGAGTCGGCGTCTCGAAACGCCGTGCCCCGAGACGAGGCTGCGCCTCTGCTCGACCCCCACGGCGACGTCTCCGTCGACGAGCTCGCGCTCACCGAGGAGCTCGCGGGCGCGGGCATCACGGGAACGGGCGGGGTCGCATCGGCGGATGCCGCGGAGTACGCGTTGCGGCTCGGCGACGACGCGCTCGTGCTCGCTCAGCTGCTCGGCATGTGGATCACCCGCGCCCCCGAACTCGAAGAGGACGTCGCCCTCGGCAACATCGCGCTCGACCTCATCGGGCATGCCCGGTCCCTGTTGCACTACGGGGGCACCGCGACCAGCCGCGGTGAGGACGACCTCGCGTACTGGCGCGACGAGCCCGAGTGGCGGAACGCCTGGCTCTTCGAGCAGCCGAACGGCGACTTCGCGCACACGATCGCGCGGCAGCTCGTGGCATCCGTCTACTTCTTCGAGCTCTACCACGCGCTCACGGAGTCGACGGACCCGACGCTCGCCGCCATCGCCGCCAAGGCGGTGAAGGAGGTCGACTACCACCGCGACCACGCGACCCAGTGGGTGCTGCGGCTCGCGGGTGGCACCGACGAGTCCCGCCGCCGCATGATCGTGGCCGTCGCCGACACCTGGCCGTACATCGACGAGCTGTTCCAGGACGACGAGCTGGTGGGGCGCCTCGCCGACGCCGGCGTCGCCGTGCTGCCGTCGTCGCTGCGGCCGGGGTTCGACGCCGTCATCGACGACGTGCTCGCCGAGGCAGAGCTCGAGCCGCCCACCGGGCGCACCGCGTTCATCGCCACGGGCGGAGGTCGTCAGGGCCGGCACACCGAGCACCTCGGGCCGCTCCTCGCCGAGATGCAGGTTCTTGCGCGCGCACACCCGGGGGCGTCATGGTGAGTGCGGTGGGTCTGCGGGTTGAGGAGCCGCGTAGCGGCGTCTCGAGACCCGATCGTGACCGGGGCGTCGGTCCCGAGGCGGATGCGTCGCCCGGCCCACGCCGGACGACGCGGCCGCGCGCCGCGCGTGGGAGGTCGCCGCGACCGTGACCGACCCCGAGATCCCGGTGCTCACGATCGAGGATCTCGGCGTGCTGCGCTCGGTCGACATCGACGACGACGGCGTCGTGCGCGTGCAGTTGACTCCCACGTACAGCGGATGCCCCGCGCTCGACGCCATGCGCGACGACGTGCAGCTCGCGCTGACGGCGGCCGGCTACGCCGACGTGCGCGTCGACCTCGTCCTCGCGCCCGCGTGGAGCACCGACTGGATGAGCGACGCGGGCAAGGAGAAGCTGCGCCACTACGGCATCCAGGCGCCGACCGGGCGCGCCGCCGCTCGGGGCTCGGGTCCGGTGCGGCTGCAGCTCGCCGTGAAATGCCCGCGCTGCGACTCGCTGAACACCCGCGAGCTCGCCCGGTTCGGCTCGACGTCGTGCAAGGCGCTCTACGAGTGCCGCGACTGCCTCGAGCCGTTCGACTACTTCAAGGTGCTCTGATGGCGGCGCGCGTGCGGCGGGTTGAGGAGCCGTCGGAGACGGCGTCGCGAAATGTGCGGGTTGAGGAGCCGTCGGAGACGGCGTCTCGAAACCCGGGTGCCCCGAAGTCGGGTTTCGAGACGCGTCGGGCTGCGCCCGGCGCTCCTCAACCCGCAGCGCGGCCTCCTCAACCCGCAGCGCGGCCTCCTCAACCCGCAGCGAGGCCGTCGCATCCGCGTTCCTCGCCTCGACGGTCGGCGGCGAACATGTGCCCACGCGTCGGCGTGCCCGCTTCCACTCGCTCGAGGTCGCCGAGGTGCGCCCACTCACCGCGGACGCCGTCGAGGTCACGTTCTCGGTGCCCGATGAGCTCGCCGACGAGTACACGTACCTGCCCGGGCAGTACGTCGCCCTGCGGAGGGAGTTCGACGGCCGAGAGCTGCGCCGCAGCTACTCGATCTGCCGCCCGCCGATGCCGGGCAGCATCTCGGTGGCCATCAAGCGCGACCTGGGCGGACAGTTCTCGACGTGGGCGACCACCGAGCTCGCCGCCGGTGACGTCCTCGACGTGATGAGCCCCGAGGGCACCTTCACGTCGACCCTGGACGCCCTCGACGGCAAGCACATCGTCGCCATCGCCGCCGGCTCGGGCATCACGCCGCTCATGGCGCTCGCGCACACGATGCTGGCACGCTCCGCGACATCCGAGTTCGAACTCGTCTACACGAACCGCTCGACGCTCGATGTCATGTTCCTCGAGGAGCTGGCCGAGCTGAAGGACCGCTACCCGTCGCGGCTCGCGCTGCACCACGTGCTCTCGCGGGAGCAGCGCACCGCGCCCCTGCTCTCCGGACGCATCGACGCGGCGAAGCTCGAGCAGATCCTCGACGTGCTCATCCGCCCCGAGACGGTCGACGAGTGGTTCCTCTGCGGTCCGTTCGAGCTCGTGCAGCTCGCGCGCGACACGCTGCAGGCCAAGGGCGTCGACCCGTCGCACGTGCGCTACGAGCTGTTCACGACCGACGCCGACCGCGTGGAGCCGCGGCACGGCCGCCCCGTGGAGGTCGAGCGCGGCGAGGCGACGGTGGCGATCGAGTTCACGCTGGACGGGCTGTCGTCGACGGTCGAGAGCCCGGTGTCGGCGAACGAGTCCATCCTCAATGCGGCCCTCCGCGTGCGCCCCGATGTGCCGTTCGCGTGCGCCGGCGGTGTGTGCGGCACCTGTCGCGCCCGCCTGCTCGAGGGCAGCGTCGCGATGACCGAGAACTACGCGCTCGAACCAGACGAGCTCGAGCGCGGCTACGTGCTCACGTGCCAGTCGCATCCGAAGTCCGACCGGGTCGTCGTCGACTACGACGTCTGACGCCGCCGCTCATGCCCCCAGTGTTGCCGTTCGTGTCGAGATCGACGCGCCCGTTGGCCGCACTCGGCACGAACGGCAACACTGGGTCGGGAACCGGCGACGGCGACGAACCCGCCGCGGAGGATGCGAAGGAGAGGACCGAGCATGATCGATTTCAGCGTGCACGACGGCGTGGCCGAGGTCGTGCTGAACGCCCCCGAGAAGCTCAACGCGCTCGACCCGGCGGGCATCGCCGAGCTGTCCGACGCCTACGCGGAAGCCGAGCGGATGTCGCAGTCCGGCGAGGTGCGGGCGCTCGTCCTGCGCGGCGAGGGCCGCGCCTTCTGCGCCGGGCGCGACATCTCGGGCGTCGATCCGCGCGACGACGACGTGCTGGGCTATCTCGGTGATCTGGTGGAGCCGCTGATGCGCCGCATGGCCGCCCTGCCGGTACCGACGTTCGCGGTCGCGCACGGCGCATGCCTCGGCGTCGGGCTGGGACTCCTCATCGCCAGCGACATCGTCTACGTCGCCGACACCGCGAAGATCGGCTCGCCGTTCGCGAACCTCGGCGCGACGCTCGACTCCGGCGGCCATGCGCTGTTCGTCGAGCGTCTCGGCCCGCACAAGACCATGGACCTCATCGTGACCGGCCGGCTCATGTCGGGCACCGAGGCCGTGGCATCCGGGCTGTTCTCGCAGGTGTTCCCCGGCGACGAGGTGACGGATGCCACCCGCGCGGCGGCCCGCGCCGCGGCATCCGGGGCCACTCAGGCCTTCGTGGCATCGAAGGCCCTCGTCGCCGCCCTCCGCGACGACCGCATCGGACTCTGGCAGTCGATGGACCAGGAGAACCGCGCCCAGGCGGCCCTCTGCGACACCGACGACTACCGCGAGGGCTTCGCGGCGTTCCAGCAGAAGCGCAAGCCGGAGTTCACCGGCCGCGGTTGAGGGGCGGCGGGGCCGGAACTTCTCCACTTCTCCGCTCGAGGCCATCGGAACTTCTCCACTTCTCCGCCCGAGCAGAACTCCCACGCCGAGCCACCACTACTTTTCCCGTCCAAGGCGCCGGTACTTCGGTACTTCGGTACTTCGGTACCGCGTTCGTCGACAGGAACATCTCCCCGAAAGCGGATTCAGCGCCTCAAGAGAGCGGATTCAGCGCCGCAAGGGAGCAGATTCAGCGCGCCAACCCCTCAGAAGCGGTCCTCGGTGCCGAGCCCGAGCGGCCTCGTGCAGGAATCGGGGGAGGATGGGGGCATGCCCATCCTCATCACCGCCGACGAGCTCGCCCGCCGCCTCGACGATGAGCGCACAGGACGGGCGCACTCGCGCACCGTGGTGCTCGATGTGCGCTGGACGCTCGCCGAGCCCGACGGGCGTCCGGCGTTCCGCGCCGGACACATCCCGGGCGCCGTCTACGTCGATCTCGACCGCGATCTCGCCGACCACGACGCGATCGGGCGGGGGCGGCATCCGCTGCCCTCCGAAGCCGCGTTCACCGAGGCGATGCGGCGCTGGGGTCTCCACGATGGCGACACCGTCGTCGTCATGGACGACGTCGGCAACCAGTCGGCGGCACGGGCGTGGTGGCTGCTGCGCCATGCGGGGTTCGCCGACGTGCGGATGCTCGACGGCGGGCTGCCCGCATGGACCGCGGCGGGGCATCCGCTCGAGACGGGCGACACCGTGCCCGAACCCGGAGACGCCACCGCGCACTTCGGGTCGATGCCGCTGATCGACGCCGATGGGGCGGCGGCGTTCCCCGCCGGAGGCGTGTTGCTCGATGCCCGCGCTGCCGCGCGCTACCGCGGCGAGGTCGAGCCGATCGACCCGCGCGCCGGTCACATCCCGGGCGCCCGTTCGGCGCCGAGCGCGGGCAACCTCGACGCCGACGGGCGGTTCCTCTCGCCCGACCAACTGCGCGCGCGGTTCGCCGCAGTCGGCATCGAGCCCGGCACGCCGGCCGCCGCCTATTGCGGCTCGGGTATCACCGCCGCGCACGAGGTCGCGGCGCTCGAGCTCGCCGGTATCGACGCAGCGCTGTTCCCCGGGTCGTGGAGCCAGTGGTCGAACGAGGACGGCCGCCCGGTCGCGACGGGCGCAGAGCCATGAGTCACGCCGGCCGGTGGCCCACCGCGATGAGCGTCGTCATGTCGATCGTAGACAGCTCGCGCTCCGAGACCGCCGCGAGATAGCGCTCGCGCACCCCCGCGATCTCGCCCTCATCGAGCACCGAGACCACCGCCCGCAGCGGGGTGCCCAGCACGAGCTTCCACGCGAGCTCGGGCGTCAGGTCGAGGTGCCGCTGCACCGCCTCGGCGCGCACGTCGACGAGCCCGAGTTCCGTGAGCCAGTGCGCGAAGCTGCCCGCAGTGTCGGCGTGGTCGATCGTCGGCTTCGTGAGCTCCTCGAGCTCCTCGAGGTCGCGGTCGCTTTCCGGCAGGGCGCCCACGAGGAGCTCGGGCAACGGCTCCCAGGCACCCTTGTCCCACACGGTGATCGCGACTCGCCCGCCCGGGCGTGCGCACTCGATCAGCCCGCGCGTGTCCGTCTCGATATCGGGGAAGAAGAAGATCCCAAGGACGCACTGCACGAGGTCGTAGCCGGTGGGCTCCCATTCGGTGACGTCGGCGACGTGCAGGTGCAGCTGCGGCATCCGCTCGCCCGCCCGCCCGCGCGCCAGTTCGATCAGCGGCTCGGACAGGTCGACGGCGTCGACGAGACCGCCGATGCCGACGAGCTCGGCGGTCGGCAGGGCGGATGCCCCGTCGCCGCAGCACGCGTCGAGCACGCGCTCATCGAACAGCGGATGCGACCGCGCCACCGCGGCCGTCGAGATCGGATCCCACAGCACGTCGTCGAGTGCCGCGAAGGATTCCGCCGCATCGCCGAACTCGCCCGCGAAATCCGGTACCGTCGACGTGTCCCCCATACGCCTATTCTCACGCTCATCGGGTGCAAATCGAAGTCTCAGGAAATCGAGAGCCGGAGCGGGCAGACTGGCAGTTCGCGACCCCCGATCGAAACGAGACTTCCCCTCATGAACCGTGCCCTGCGCCGTGCTGCGCCCGTCGCGCTCGTCTCCGCTGCCGCCCTGGTCCTCGTCGGATGCGCCGGCAGCCCAGAGCCCAAGGCCTCCGAGCCCGCCGCGGCGGACTGCATGGACGTCTCGTCCGGCTCGCTCAGCGACGGCGTCGAGGTGACCGGCGATTTCGGTGCGTCGCCGACCGCCACGTTCACCACCCCGCTGGCGGCTGAGGAGCTCGAGCGCTCGGTCGTCATCGAGGGCGACGGTGAGACCACCAAGGCGGGCGACGACGTGAACGCCATCGTGAGCGCCTTCTCGGGCACGACCGGGCAGAAGGTCTTCTCGCAGCCGGCCACCATCGCGGCCGGCGACGAGACCGTCTTCGAGGCGTTCCTCGCTGGCATCGACTGCGTCCCGACCGGCTCCCGCACGGTCACCGTCGCGCCCGCATCGACGCTCTACGGCGACCAGGGCAACGAGACCATCGGGGTGGCGCCGGGGGAGACCATGGTGATCGTCGTCGACGTCCAGGAGCCGCTGAAGCCGGCGAAGTGGACCGAGAACGTGCCCGACGTGAAGTTCGGCGCCGACGGTGCGGCGCCCACGGTGACCCTGCCCGACACCCCGCCGCCCGCGGAGTACGAGATGAAGGTGCTGGAGGAGGGCGACGGCGATGAGGTGCAGTCGGGCGACAACGTCACGCTGCACTACCAGGGCACCAGCTGGGACACCCGCGAGGTCTTCGACCAGAGCTATGGCGGCGACCCGGCGCAGTTCACGACCGACGCTGTCATCCAGGGCTTCGGCGCGGCGCTCGTCGGCCAGAAGGTCGGCACGAAGCTCATCGTGAACATCCCGCCGCAGTACGCGTACGGTGCGGAGACGTCGGATCAGGCGCCGCTCGCCGGCCAGACGCTCGTGTTCCTCGTCGAGATCCAGGACACCGCGCCCCCCACGGCCAGTCAGTAGGCTGACGCGACCGTGAGGCCGAGGCCGACGGCATAGATCGCCGCCGACACGACCCAGAAGCTCGCCACGAACACCGTGTCGCGCGCCCGCCACGGGCTGATCGTGCGTTCGGTGCGCGTCGGGTGGGCGCCGAACGCGCGGGCATCCATCGCGAGCGCGACACGTTCCGCGTGCCGGATCGCGCTCGCCAGTAGCGGGATCGCGTAGCCCATCGTGCGGCGCATCGCGGCCACGGGCCCGCGGCCGGCCTCGGTGCCGCGCACGCGATGGGCCGCGCGGATGATCTCGAGCTCGTGCCCGAAGCGTGGCACGAAGCGCAGCGCGGCGAGCGCGGTGTAGCCGATCCGATACGGCACCCGCAGGTTCTGCACGAGGGCGCGCACGAGTCCCGCGCCCGTCGTGGTGAGCCCGACGATGAGCGAGAGCATCAGGATGGCAGCGATGCGCAGAGCGGTCGCCAGCCCGATGAGGTAGGCGCCGAGCGTGAACCGCCAGTCGCCGACCTCCAGGAGCACCACGGATGCCGCGGGGCTCGACGCGTCGACGCGCGCCGGGTCCACCCACAGCCCGAGGCTCAACCCGACGAGCGCGACGCCCACCGGGGTGGCGATGAGCAGCAGGGCGATCGCCCGACCCGAGAGCTGCGCTCCCACGAGGAGGAGCACGATGGCCAGCACCGTGAACGCGAGCGGGATGGGGATTCCGCGCGTGAACAGCAGCGCGACCATCGCGGGCAGGGGTGCCGCGAGCTTGGCGATGGGGTTGAGGCCGTAGAGGAATCCGGTCGGACGTGCCTGCGCGCGCTCCGCCGATGCGCCCCGCGTGGCGACGGTGGGGCTCGTGACGGTGCTCATGCGACAGCCCGCCTGGGCTGAGGCAGCTGCGACATCCGCGTGACCGACTGCCACTCGGGATGCCGCACGAGGCTACGCGTCGCACGCGCGAGCGGTGGATGACGCAGCCCGGCCGCCTCGATCAGCGGACCCGCGAGCACCTCTGCCGCGGGACCGGCACCGATCACGCGACCGTCCTGCATCACCGCGATCCGGCTCGCGTAGTCGGCCACGAGCTGCAGGTCGTGCGTGACGATGAGCACGGTCGTGCCCCGCTCGTTGAGGTCGCGGAGGAGGTCGAGCAGCTCGGTGGCCCGCGAGCGGTCCTGTCCGAAGGTGGGCTCGTCGAGCGCGAGCACCGTGGCGCCGCCGATGAGCGCGGTGCCCACCGAGAGCCGCCGCTTCTCGCCGCCCGAGAGCAGGAACGGATGCCGCTCGCGGTGCTCGGTGAGGTCGAACCGTCGCAGCATCCGCTCGACCTCATCGCGACGCTGGGGCTCGGGCACGCCCTGCACGCGCAGGCTGAGGTCGAGCTCGTCGGCGACCGTGTTCGTGACGAACTGGTGCTCGGGATTCTGGAACACGAAGCCGATCCGCCGGGCTCGGTCGCGGGCATCGGCCCGCGAAGGATCCATGCCGAGCACGTCGACCGTGCCGCGCGGCGCGGGAATCACGCCGGCAATGGCCTGCAGCAGCGTCGTCTTGCCGGCGCCGTTCGTGCCGACGATGGCGAGGAAGTCGCCGGATGCCACGTCGAGGTCGACCTCGTGTACGACGACCGGTCCGCGTCGGCCGCCACGCTGCACCGAGCAGTCGCGGACGGTGACGGCGGGCACGGATGCCGCGGCGACATCCGTCGGCGCCGGGGCATCCGTCGCCTCGCTCCGGGCTGCCGGGGCATCCGTCGGCCGCCGGGGCATCCGTCGCTCGGCTCCGCGCCGACGAGCCGTCCGTCTCGAGCACCGGAGCCGGGAGCGTTTCGATCGCCTCGAGCGCGGCTGCGAGCTCGGCGGGCGTGACCGGCAGCGGGTCGATCGGCACGCCCGCCGCTCGCAGTCGCATCGCGGCGAGCGTCGACACCGGCAGCCACACGCCGAGGTCGACCAGCTCGCCGGCACGGTTTCGCAGCACCTCTCGGACGGCACCGTCGATGACGAGGCGGCCGGCAGCGTCGAGCACGACCACGCGGTCGACGATGTCGACGGCTGCATCGAGGTTGTGCTCGATGAGGACGATCGCGTGGTCGCGCTCGTTCGCGAGTTCGCGGAGCACCGCGTACACCTCGTCGATGCCCGCAGGGTCGAGGTTCGCGGTCGGCTCGTCGAGTACGAGCACGGGGGAGGCGAGCGCGAGTGCGCAGGCGATCGCAAGACGCTGCCGGCCGCCGCCCGAGAGCACGTCGGGGTCGTCGGCTCGGCGATCCCACAGGCCGACGAGCTTCAGGGCCCGCTCGGCGCGGGCGAGCACCTCGGCCGCGGGGACGAGGAGGTTCTCGGGACCGAATGCCACTTCGTCGAGAAGGGTTCCGGTGACGATCTGAGCGTCGGGATCCTGGAAGACCATCGCCACGTGCGCGCTGAGCTGTGCGACGCTGCGCTCTCTCGTGTCGGTTCCCGCGACGCGCACGGTGCCGTCGAGCTCGGCCGCGACCGCGTGCGGCACGAGTCCGTCGAGGGCGAGCGCGAGCGTCGACTTGCCGCAGCCCGACGGTCCGAGCACCAGCACGACCTCGCCGGCACGGATGTCGAGCGAGACGCCGTCCGGCGTGGGCCGCTCTGCGCGCTCGTGCCGGATGCGCACGGCATCGAGCTCGAGCAGCGGTGGCTCATGCACGTGCGGACTCGGTGCGGAGCGGTTCGACGCGGAAGCGACGGCCCGCCCATCGGGATCACGCGCGCGCGTCCGCTCAGCTCTGCCCACACACCGAGTCTGCCATTGCACGCAGATCGCACCGGATGAGAAGGTGCCGTGAGATCGTCACGGAGGCCCGGCTACAGGTGACGGCACCCCGGCCACACCGCGGTCGGATGTCAACATCGGCTGTGACTGCGCAACATCGGCGGTGACTGCGCAACATCGGCTGTGACTGCGCAACATCGGCGTGACTGCGCAACATCGGCTGTGGCTGGGCAAACATCGAGTGACTGAGCAACATCGTCGCCACTCTCTCCCGGACTGCTCACCCGGGCGTGAGTTCGCGTCTGGAATTCTCCGGTACTCCGGTACTCCGGTACTCCGGTACTCCGGTACCGCGTTTCGGGACGGAACATGTGTCCGCTTCGGGCATAGGCCAGCCCGTTTCGGGACGGAAAAGTCCCCGCTTCGGGCACAGCGCCGGCCCGTTTCGGGACGGAACAAGTCCCCGCTTCGGCACGACGCCCGCCCGTGGCGTGCTCCCGAGCACAGCAATCCCGCAGATCAGGGCCCGCACCGAAGTCGCCTCCGGCTGGCATCGATCACTCACAGGTCCCGGCGGAGAGCTCGCACTCGGCTGGCATGGACACGCACTCGGCTGACCCCGAGCATGCATGCGACAATCAATCAGCTCGAGCGCGCAAACTCGGGAATACCCAGATCAGCTGCGATGTTGTATCGATGTTCGGACGTGGAGCCACCGCGTCGGAAGGAGGAAACGTGGGCATCAGTTACGTCGAGTTCGAAGACGAAGCCGGAGTCGTGCGTCGCTACCGCAAGCATGGGAACGGTCGAGGCCTCGTGGCCACGACCGCGAAAGTCGACCCGTCCGCGTTCGTCGACCCGACGGCCTACGTCGACCCCGGCGCTGAGGTGCAACGAGGGGCCGAGATCGGCCACGGCGCCTGGATCGACCGCGACGCCATCGTCGCGGAGCGGGCCGTGGTGGGTGTCAATGTGCACGTCGGCCCCCGCGCGGTCGTCGGCCGCCACGCCGTCGTCGGACCCTATGCGAGCGTCGGCAGCGATGCGCGTGTGCAGAACGGCGCCCGAGTGCCGCGCGAGAAGACCGTCGCCGACGGCGACGAGTTCCGCGCGACGAGCGACGACCTGCGCCGGCTGGGCCTCGCAGCCTGAGTACGGCGACCGCAGACATACGGATGCCCCGGGCAACTGCCCGGGGCATTCCCATGTCAGTCGTCCTCGCCGGATCCGTCGTCATCTCCCTGCAGCTCGATGACCTCGTAGTTCTCGTCGAGGGTCACCTCGACCGTCTCACCGGTGTCGAGGCGCACTTCGACCTCGTAGGCGCTCCGGCCGTCATCACCCGTCTCGGCCTCGACAACCGTTCCGCCTCCGGCGGCCTTCACAGCCGCGTCGCTCGCGGCGTCGAGGGCGGAACCCGTCAGGTGGACCCCGTCCGAGGACTCCGACGAGTCGTCGTCTGACCGGAATCCGTCCGTACCGGCGAATGCGATCGCCGTTCCGCCCAGGACCAGCGCGGCGCCGACCGCGGCCGATCCGATCCAGATCGAGCGCCTGTTCATGGCGTGCCCCTCTCCTTTGTCGTCGAGAGCAGGATGCCTCCCGGTCGCTGAACCCAGCCTGAAGCGAGGTCAGTCCATCGAGCTCCGTCATCGAACTCCGTCCATCGAGCTCAGTCCGCTGAGAACCCTCACCCGGTGCGAATGGCCGGGGATTCCATGGCCGGGATGGTGACCCGCACGCACGTGCCGCCGACCGCCGGTGCATCGCCGATGCGCGCCGACCCGCCGTGCGCGGCAGCGATCTCGTGCACGATCGCGAGTCCGAGTCCGCTGCCCCCCGTGTCGGCGGTGCGCGCGTCGTCGAGCCGTACGAAGCGATCGAAGATCCGCTCGCGGTCCGCGGCGGGAATGCCCGGTCCGTCGTCGCAGATGGTGAGCACGACCTCGCGTCCGTCCCCGTCGGGATGCACCGTGAACGAGAGGGTGCTCCTTGCGTGACGTGCGGCGTTGTCGACGAGGTTTCGCACGAGCTGGCTGAGCAGGCCGTGGTCGCCGCGGACCCGCGCGGCGGCGATGCCGCTCGTGTCGACGGCGAGGCGTCCCGCCCCTCGCACGCGACGCGCCTCCTCCAGGAGCAGGTCGTCGATGTCCACGTCGCTCACCTCCAGGCGCAGTGCGCCCTCGTCCGCGCGGGCGAGCACGAGCAGCCCCTGCACGAGGCGTTCGAGTCGGGCGCCCTCGTCGAGCACGGCGTCACCGAGTTCCGCGGTGGTGATCCGTCCGGGGTGGTCGCGTGCGACCTCGGCATACTGGCGGAGCGCGGCGAGTGGCGACTTCAGCTCGTGCGAGGCATCCGAGATGAACCGGCGTTGCGCCACGGCCGCAGACTCGATGCGGTCGAGCATCCCGTTGAGGGTTTCGGCAAGACGACCGACCTCGTCGTCGGTACCCGGATCGTCGAGCCGTCGTCCCAGCGTCGTCGCCGTGACGGCGTCGACCTGCCGCCGCATCCGTTCGACCGGGGAGAGCGCGCGGCCGACGACGAACCACGTGGTGACCGCGACGAGGACGACGAGCAGGGGCACGGCGACGGCGAGGAGCCACGCCACCGTCGCGAGCGTCTCCTCGGCTGGCTCCGTGCTGCGCCCGGCGATCACGAGGAAGGCGCCGTCGGCGTCGTCGGTCGCGGTCACGAACGTCTCGTCGCCGACCTCGACGATGCCGGGGTCGTCGCCGCCAGTGGCGATCGGGGCGGCCGGCGCCTGCTCGCTGGCGGCGACGACCACGCCGGCGTCATCGACGACCTGCGCGAAGCGATCGTCGTCGAGCTCGCCGAGCGCGCCGGGTCCGCCGCCCTCCTCGAGCTGTGACGAGATGGCAGCGGCGTCCTGTTCGGCCGACGCTCGCAGTCCGTCGTAGAGCGACACGCGCAGCGTCGCCCAGAACACGATCGCGCCGACGACGAGCGCGAGGGCGACGACGGATGTCGCGACCAGCGTGATCCGAGATCGCACGCCCGCGCGGCGCCGACGCACGGGATCAGCCACCGTCGGCCGCCAGCCGATACCCGGCACCACGAAGCGTCTGGATGCTCTCGCGTGCGAACGGCCGGTCGACCTTGTTCCGGAGATGCCGGATGTAGACCTCGACGATGTTCGGGTCGCCGTCGAAGCCGAAGTCCCAGACGCCCTCGAGGAGCTCCGCCTTGGGCACGACCTCGCCGGCCCGTCGCATGAGGAACTCGAGCACCGCGAACTCACGGGCCGTGAGATCGATCGCGACATCCGCACGTCCCACCTCGTGGGTCGCCGGGTCGAGCCGGAGATCTCCGACTTCGAGCACCGCGGGCCTCGGTGTCGCGCCCCGGCGGATCAGCGCGCGAACCCGCGCGACGAGCACGGCGAACGAGAACGGCTTCGTCAGGTAGTCGTCGGCGCCGGTGTCGAGCCCCTCGACCTGGTCCCACTCGCCGTCCTTCGCGGTGAGCATGAGCACCGGGGTCCAGTCGCCTGCCTCGCGCAGCGAGCGGCATACGAGGTACCCGTTCAGGCCCGGCAGCATGATGTCGAGGAGGATCGCCGCGTAGCGATTCTCGCGTGCGAGCCACAATCCGTCGGTGCCATTGAGGGCGACGTCGACCGCGAATCCCTCCGCCTCGAGGCCGCGCTTCAGTCCCTCGGCCAGGCGAACCCCGTCCTCGACGACCAGCAGGCGCATGAGCGGCCTCCCTCAGCTCCCTCCATCATCGCGGATGCCACTGAACCGGTGCTGAATCGTCGAACTGCGGGTTGAGGAGCGGCCGGCGTCGCCGGACGCGTCTCGAAACCCAACGCTCGGGAACGGGGTTTCGAGACGCCGCCTGCGGCGGCTCCTCAACCCGCACAGGTCGGGTTTCGAGACGCCGCCTGCGGCGGCTCCTCAACCCGCGGGACGGAGCAGCTCCCCAGCCAGTAGCTCGAGCGTCTGCTCGCGGCCGGGCGCGGCATCCGTCGGCTCCGACGCACGCGAGCCCGCGATCGGGTTGAACCATGACCTCGTCGATCCCGTGACGGGCGGCCAGTCGACGTAGTTCGGTGGCGGCGCCCGCGGCATCCGCGATGATCCACCGCTTCTCCATGGCGGCGATGATCTCCTCGACCATCGAGTCGGCCGGTGCGGCGGCCGCCTCCTCGACGTTCTCGAGTGGGCGCAGCGGCCGGTTGGCGCGCAGCCGGGCCATCGCCCGCAGCTGCGGCAGGGCCCGCGCCCGCGCCTCCTCGACGGTCGGTGCGACCGACGCGTTCACCGTCAGGAACGTCTCGGGCGTCGGATGCGCCTCGCTCGGCCGGTACTCCGTGCGGTAGAGCTCGAGCGCCCGCTCGAGGCCCTCGCCCGAGAAGTGGTTGGCGAACACATAGGGCAGACCGAGCTCGGCGGCGAGCTTCGCGGAGTAGTCGCTCGAGCCGAGGAGCCACAGCTCGGGGACATCCGTGGCCGCCGGTGTCGCAGTGATCGCGTACTCCCGCCCGCTCGTGAGCCGCAGTGAGGCGCCGTCGGGGGAGAGCAGGCTCAGGATGTCGGCGACGTGGTCGGGGAAGCGGTCGACGTCGGCGGTCGGTCCCGAGATGCGCAGCAGCTGCGTGATGACGGGGTCGCTGCCGGGCGCCCGCCCGATGCCGAGGTCGATGCGACCGGGCGCGAGCGCTTCGAGGGCCGCGAACTGCTCGGCGACGACGAGCGGCGCGTGGTTCGGCAGCATGACGCCGCCCGATCCCACGCGGATGCGCTCGGTCCGCGCCGCGGTGGCGGCGATGAGCACGGGCGGCGTGGTCGAGGCGACGGATGGCATGTTGTGGTGCTCGGCGAACCAGTAGCGGGTGTACTCGAGGCGGTCGGCGAGCTGCGCCAGACGCACGGATGCCGCGACCGCGCCAGCGCTGGTCTGGCCCTCCCGCACCGGAACGACGGCGTCGAGGCAGCCAAGAAGGTGCTCCGGCTCATCGACGCCCTCGACGACCACGACGACGTGCAGAACGTCTACACGAACTTCGACATCCCCGACGACGTCCTCGCCGCGGTCGAAGCCTGATGGCGGCCACAGTCGGCAGGCGCCGGCGCCGCCCTTCGAACTGCCCGGCTACGACGGGACCGAGGATGGCAACCGGACCTACTCGCTCGCCGAATACGCCGGGAAGCCGGTCGTCATCGTGTTCTACCCGGGCGACGACACACCGGTCTGCACCCGTCAGCTCAACACCTACACGAACGACATCGACGCCTTCGGTGCCGTCGGCGCGCAGGTGCTGGCGATCAGCCCGCAGTCCGTCGAGAGCCACGAGAAGTTCGCCTGCAAGCAGGAGGGCTTCGCCTTTCCGCTGCTCGCCGACACCCAGAAGATCGTCGGTGACGCCTACGGCATCCTCGGTCCGCTCGGCTTCTACCGGCGATCGGCGTTCGTCGTCGACGCGTCGGGTGTCGTGCGCTACGCCCCACCGTGCCCTGGCCGGGCTGACCTTCCGCCCGACCGAGGAGCTCGTCCAGGCCACGGGGGGGTGAAGGCGGCGCGAGCCCCCCTATGCGCCTATTGCTCGTCGGCGACGCCGGGCAAGATGACCGGGTGACCGCCTTCATGCCCCGGGCCAGAGCCCAGATCGCCGCCACCCAGGCGATGGCGCCGATGGTGTTCCTCCTCGTGGCCTGGACCGCTGCGCACGGACCCGCCTGGTGTAAGACGCGCTCGATCGCCCGTCCTGGTAATCGGTCTTCGACGTTGCTTCCTGGGACCTACTGATCCACCAAGAACGGTCGGTAGGGCTCCGCCCCTGGTTCAAACGTCCAGGGGCGGGGCCGTCTGCCTGGGTCGTGGCACGGGATCGGCTACGGCGTCGGCGTCCCCATCACGAGGTGGGCGAGCGGCTGAGTGGGATCGAAGAGCACCGCCAGCAGGAGGACGCACGGCTCGTCGCCGACGGCGTGGTCGATCCCCACCCAATCCTCGTCGTGGAACAGCGAGTCCCCGGCGGCGAGCAGGACCTCGGTGTCGAGGGGCGGCACTTCCGGGGTATCCGGGTTGGCGGCCCGCGTGACCGTGCGCGCCTCCCCGGCCAACGACGTGAAGCCGAAGGTGCCGGATTCGACGTAGGCGACGACCGGCCCCGGGTGGGTGTGCGCGGGGAGGATGAACCCGGCCGGGAAGGTCATCCGGGCGAGGATGAGTTGCCGCCCCGGCGTTCCGGCGGGCAGGCCGGCGCCGAGCGACTCGACGAGGATCTCTTCGGCCGCCGGGGTGGCGTCCTGGGCGGCGGCGAGGCCGCGGGCGGCGAGCGCCGCGGCCAGGGCGGCGGCACCGCCGAGCAGCGCGGCGCGGCGCGAGAGGTGGCCCGGCTGTGTCGGGGCGGGGTCGTGGGCAAACTGGACGTCCATCTGGTCTCCTCCCTAGTGATGTACGGAGTCGAGCCACGGAACGGCACTCCGCATCGACGTGACCGGATTGGTAGAAGACTCATCGCCGAGGGCGTAGAGCCACCCTCCGAACTCCGCTTCCGAACACGCGCGGCGACCTGCCTAGGCGAGGCTGCGCACGCCGCTCTCCGTCGCCGACGCATCGAGACCGCCGTGGCTCCCCGTGCCCTTGCCGACCCACGCACTCGGGGCGAGGCGGGCGCACACCGCGCGGAAGGCGGTCACCAGCGTCATCTTCCGCCTGCCTTTGCTCGATTCGGGCTGCATCCAGCCATACCGGTTCAAGTGATCCTCCCGCAGGTGGCGCTCCAGTGTCCGCGCGTCGAGGTAGGTGAGGCTAACCATGGTCGATTCCCTTTCTTGGCGTGCGTCGCGCCACTGTCGTGACCGTGGCGGCGTCTCCGCGTCCTGAGCGCCGGTGCCGAGTTGAGGTGGAGGGTTCCTCGGCACGGACTCAGCATGCGCTTGCCCATCCCCGACCACCACACGGCAAGGACACGGGTTTCCCACGGTTCGGACACGGCGCCGCGCTATACTCGCCGCCGCATCGACAGCAAAGCACCATGA
>CAVXSL010000006.1:0-79316 GCA_963764435.1 uncultured Actinomycetota bacterium
CGTGTTCACGATCAACTCCAAGCACCATCGCGGCAGAACATAGGTCGGCGGGCGGCGCATCCTCGTCAACGGGCAGCGCACCGACCATCTGCGGAACACGAAGTACGAGGCGAAGCGCACGTCCAAGCTGCTCTCGGTCGCCGCCCGGATGCTCGTCGACGTGACGCCGATCGTCGCCATCGTCGGGGCGAAGCGGATGAACGTGCGTGAGCGCCCGTTCGATGTCGCCGTGCTGCGCGAGACCGAGCCACACCGTGGCTGCAGCAGCAGCCGGTCACCCTCACGCCCGATCAGGTGCGGCGCACCGTCAACGTCGCCACGAAGCCGGCGTCATGGAAGCGGTGCCGGAGGCCAACGCCGTCGATCACGCCGCGTTCGAGCAGCTGCGCGTTGCGATCGATCGTGCGCAGCACCAGCGTCAGGCCTGGCTCGGCGTGGCGATCGCCACGATGCCGGTCGCGTTCATCGTGCTCTGGTCTGCAGTGACGGCGCGCTCCTGCTGCGATGATCGCGGCCGTCGCCAGGCAGCAACAGTCGATGGCTGATGGTCTTGTGCAATGCAGAAAGATACGCACGCGCTTGGCATCTGCGCGCACGCCAGCGATGATCTCTGGAACCCGCCGCACCCTCGCAATCGGGTGCGCCACGATCCAAACCCGTGGCACGAGCGGCGCGACCCCCTGGATGAAGAAGACCACTGGCAGCCACAATCCCCGGCCGACCAGCGACTGCCAGCGTCACGGGTATCGACGAGCAAGATGAAGCGGCTCCGAATTTGAAGGTGTTCTCGGTGCGCATGTACACCACTGGGGCGGTGATCCCCAGAACATCGAGGGCTTCGACATCGCCGAGGGTCGAGCAACCGCTCCGAGCTAAGGCGTGAAACTACGCCGAGGACCGGTCGGCCAACGACACGGTTCTGCCGTCCCGATTGAACATATCGGGGTAATTGTTCGTCCTGCCGCGGATCTGAAAGACGGTGATTGCCGAGCCGTCTGCCTTCGAATACAGGCCGTTGGTGTTCAACTCTGTCGCGATCTCGGCTGTGGTCATGGGGCACCCGCGTCGAGCAACACTCGCTCAATCGCTGCATGCAACGTCATTCCCATCGGTTTTGCCTTTCCTTTCCGCGGTGTTGCGCTGTCGGCACTGTTGGAAACAGTCGCGCGTGCCACGCCCGTCATTCTTCGCTTCCGTTAACCTTTCGCGGAGCTGGACTACGTGTCGTCCATTTCGACTCGTGCCATCCGCTGCTCCTTGACGGTCTCCCCTGCTCTTGGACCGTTTCGAGGCCCCTCGCCTGAGGCGCCTTTCTTGAGTGAGAAGCAGCAGGCAGCGATCGAATACGGAGTCGGAGCCTTGGCAGGAGGGGTCGCCGGTCTAGGCCAGCCGCGTCAGGGCTTCCGGGCCGATCCAGCCCCGGTGGCCAGCCATGGCATCACCGGGCGATGTCGAGCTGTCGGTCTGCGTCCTTGATCGCATGGTGCACGTGGTTTACCAGCGGAATCAGATCTGTCGCGCGCTCGCGGGCCGCTGTGATGGCGGCATCCAACGCCGCGCGCGCCTCGCGCAGTCGGCTCAGGTGGGCGAACGGGTCGGTGTTGACGCCGGCCGGCGGGAGGACGGCGAGGGCTGCCTGCAGCTCGCCGATCGTATCCGCGATGCGGCGAGAGCGGGGCTCTTCGAGCGCGGTCGCGAGGTCACGACGGGACTCCTCGACGAGCGCGGCCAGCGTGGACTCCGCTCGCAACGCCTCGACCTCGAAGGTCTCCACCGCATCGAGGAGGGTCGCTGCTCGGCGCACCGATTCAACGGATGCCTCGAGCGCGACGCTCGCCTGTTCGCCATGACCGGCCGCGCGACGGCGCTCCGCCACGCCCACGCTGTGCTCGGCGAAGCCGAGCAGCTGATCGGCCTCGGCAACATTGCCCGCCACGTGGACGAGCGCCTCTCGTGCATAGCGGGCGGCGAGGTGGTCGATGGTCTCGCGGGCGTGCGGGATGCGAGCGCGCAGACGCTCGGTGTCGGCTCGCACGGTAGCAATGACCTCTGGTGCACGCCGCGCCCGCCGCATCCGTTCGGCGAGCGTGGACGTCTGCTCATCGAGCTCGTCCTCAACCAGTTCGCACAGCTCCACGATGCGAAGGTAGCGGGCCCGCACCTCGTCGGCGGTGCCGGGGATGACGTCGTGATTGAGCCGGTTCAAGCGGAACGCGTCACTCAAGTGTCTGCGGACTGCGACGAGCGCCTCGTTCAGTTGCGTCGTCGCGTCAGCCCCCAGCTGGGCCTCGGCGAAGCCGAGTTCGTCGGCGGCGACACGGATGCGCTCGTCTGCAGCGACCAGCGCCCTTCCAGCCCGCTTCGACAGGTCGGCGTCGTGGACTTCGAGGTGTTGCGCAGGGCGTCTGCGCCCGACCCGGAACCCGGCCATGCTCCATCGTAAGTTCGCAGCTTGAAGCACGCTACGGAACGGGGAACCGTACTGCCACGTTCATGGCTTAGCGCAGTGTGCCCGCGGCACCTGCCACGCGGCATCCGTTATCCGTCGAACATGCCGTCGAAGATGCTGCCGATGACGAGGCCGCCGAGGATTCCGCCCATCATGTCGGAGCCGCCGCCGCGTCGCCCGCCGCCCCAGCCCTGGCCGCCCCACTGCCCGGGATCCTGCGGTCGGGACGCGTCGATGTCGCGCCCTGCGAGGTGCAGGGCCTCGCCCGCGAGGTACGCGACACGCCGGGCCATCGCCATCGCCTGCTCTCGGTGATCCTCGTCGATCACGGTAGCGGCCGCCGCGGACCTGCCGAGGTAGTGGTCGAGGTCGACCCGGATGCGCTCGGACTCGGCCAGCCGGGTCCGAGCGTCAGCGCCGATCCAGCCGCGGTGGCCCGCGATGACGTCCCGGGCGACGGCGAGCTGCCGGTCGGCGTCGTCGATGGCATGGCGCACGTGCTCCAGTGGCGGAATCGGACGCGCCGCGCGCTCGCGGGCCGCCGCGATCGCGGCATCCAGCCCCGCGTTCGCCTCGCGCAGCCGGCTCAGCTGGGCGAATGGGTCGGTGTTGACGCCGGCCCGCGGAAGGGCGGCGAGGGCGGCCCGCAGGTCGGTGATCGCGGTCGCGACACTGGGCGACTGCGGCTCCTTGAGCGCGACGGCGAGGTCCCCGCGGGAGTCCTCGACGATCGCCGCCAGCGTGGACTCGGCCCGCAGCGCCTCGACCTCGAAGGTCTCCACCGCATCGAGGAGCGCCGCCGCCCGGCGCACCGATTCGGTCGATGCCTCGAGCGCGAGATTGGCCTGCTCGCGCTGTCCGGCCTCCCGCCGGCGCTCGGCCACGCCCGCGCTGTGCTCGGCGAATCCGAGCAGCTGCTCGGCCTCCGCGGGGTTGTTCTCCACTTGGGCGAGCGCCTCTGGCGCATAGCGGGCAGCGAGCCGTTCGATGGTGTCGCGGGCGTGCGGGATGCGGAAGCGCAGACGCTCGGCATCTGCGCGGACGCCGGCGATGATCTCGGGAGCCCGCCGCGCCCGCGCGATGCGGTCGGCGAGGGCGGAGGTGTGTTCGTCGAGCACGTCCTCCGCCCATTCGCACAGCTGCACGATGCGCGCGTTGCGGGCCCTCAGCTCTTCGGCGGTGTCGGGGATCTCGTCGTAATTGAGCTGGTTCAGCCGGAACGCCTCGCCCAGGTGCTTCCGCACCGTGGCGAGCGCCCGCGCAACTCCTCGGTCGCGTCGGGCCCCAGCTCTGCCTCGGCGAAGACGAGCTCGTCGGACGTGACGCGGATGCGCTCGTCGGCGGCGACCAGGGCCGTTCCAGCCCGCTTCGCCAAGTCGGCGTCGTGGGCTTGGAGTTCCTGCTGATCACGTTTGCGCTTGCCCCAGAACCCGGCCATGCCTTCGATCCTATGGCCGCCGCTGGAAGCGCGCTGTGGGGCGCGGAACTCCACGATCCTAGGCGTGGGATGACCCGCACTCACCCGAAGGCGATCACGATCGCGGTGACGATGCCGATCCCGACGAAGTGGTAGCCGCCGGTCACCGCACCGTAGATGAACGGATGGCGCATGTTCGGCGTCATCGCATTCGTCACCGAGACCGCGGCCGCGATGCCGGCGCCGAGCACGACGGTGAAGAGCGCGCCGTCCCGGAACCCGGCCAGCCCGACCGCCTCGGCCAGCCACGCGGTCGCCACGGCGATCACGATGCTGCTCACGAGCGGCACGACGTAGTACGACGTCGGGAACCGCTCGCCCCGCCGCTCGTGACCGACGGCCCGGTCCCACACGCGTCCGAACAGCGGCGAGAACCACAGCGCACCCAACGCGAAGTACGCGACCGCGCCGAGCGCCGTCGCCCACCAGTTCACGGCACCGAATGCCTCGATCATCGACTCCTCCTCATCCGACGCCGCCGACGATCGCCGTCGCCACGGATGCGTCGATCGTCGCCGAGGCCGATGTCCCGCGTCTTGCAGAAATCCGACCGCGTGATCGCCAGAATGGGCGCATGCGGCAGCCCGCGCCGGCACCCACGAGCCATCCGATCCGCCCCGATGAGCGGTCGGGCATGCTGCATCCGCGCAACGTCGAGCGGTTCGCCGCGACCTGGCTTGATCCGCATCCCTCGGTCGCCGACGTGGTCGACCGCTACTGGCACGTGACGTGGGACCTCCCGGCTGGTGAGCGCATCGACCAGCGCATCATCGACCACCCGGCGGTCACGCTCACGATCGAGTCGGGCGACGTGCCCGCGCCCCTCGTCGTGACCGGTGTGCAGAGCGGCGCATGGCGGCGACGCATCACCGGATCGGGCTCGGTCTTCGCGATCCGGCTCCGCCCAGCCGGGCTTGCGGTCGTCAGCGACCTTCCGGTGCGCCGACTCGCGGATGCCACGACGCCCGTCACCCCGACCCTCGACGCTCGCCTGCACCGGCTGCTGCGTCGATCGAGCCGGCGACGGATGCCTCGGCGCGGGCGTCGGCGGCCGACGCCGCGATCGGCGCCCTGCTCGAGGAACGTCCTCTGGACGCGGAGCAGGAACTCGCGAACGCAGTGCTCGTCGAGCTCGCCGACCGCGTGCGCCGCCGCACCGGCACGACGCTCGCCGCTGGGTTCGGGGTGAGCGACCGCGCGGTGCAGCGCGCCCTCGCCCGCACCGTCGGCCATGGCCCGAAGTGGGTCGCGCGCCGGGTGCGCCTGCAGGAGGTCGCGCGGGTGCTCTCGACGGATGCCTCGGCGGAGCTCGCCGACCTCGCCGTTCGGCTCGGCTACGCCGACCAGTCGCACCTCAGCAACGACTTCCGCGGCGTGGTCGGGCTGACCCCGGGCGCGTACCAGCGGTCGCTGCGGGCGGCTACGGTGAACCCGTTCGGCGCCGTGATGCGTGCGGCGGTCACCACGCTCATCGGTCTCCAGTCGTCGCGACGAACCGGTCGCCCGAACACGACCTCTGGTCGCCGTCGCCAGTCTGTCAGAAAAATACGCGTACGTGTACAATATTACGCAGACGTCCAGAATTCTGGAGGGCCTATGTTGCTGCAGAGACCGTTCGAGTCGATCACCACGTCGACCGATGGTGACTGCCTGATGGTCCTCGCCCGCGCCGACGAGGAGTTCGCTGCTTCGCGCGTGCATTCCCTGCTTGAAGGACGACGTTCGCTCTCAGGTGTCCGGAACTCGCTCGACCGGTTGGTCGACCAGGGGGTGGTGAACAGCCGGCGAGTCGCCAATGTGATCACGTACCGACTCAATCGGGAGCACATCCTGAGCGAAGCAATCACCACGATCGCAGATGCGAAGCAGATCCTCATCGAACGGACTCGCGACGCCATTGCTGGATGGGAGATCTCGCCGGTGTACGCCGCCCTGTTCGGCTCTGCTGCACGTGGGGACATGCGGGTCGACAGCGACATCGACGTACTCGTCATCCGTCCCGATGGCGCCGACTGGGAGCGATGGACCGACGCGGTCCATGAATTGCAGCGCCGGATGTCGTCATGGACGGGCAATGACGTCCGCGTGCTCGACCTCGACGAGCATGAAGCGCGCTCGCACGGCACGACGGACCCCGTGATGATCGAGATCTCACGCGACGGGATCACGCTCGCCGGGAGCTCGAACTGGATGAAGGGAAAGACGACCGCGTGAACGCGCCCGCGATGACCCCGAACGCCCGCGCGGGCAGGCTGAAGAAGGTTTGACGACGAACACGCCCGGGCAACAGGCTCGGCAACACGTGACCTTTTCGTGTTCGACGAGATGAACTGACACGCCTCTTCATCCATCATCCGGCCACGAGCGCCGCCATCTTGTCGAGGCATTGCTCCAGGCCCACCTGCGACATGTCCCGCGCCTCGGCGGTCGTGTACCCCTGCTCGGTCATCTCGAGGCGCGTGCGTCCGTCGGCGATCCCAGTCAGCACGACCTCGTGCTGACTGCTGTCGGGCACGCCGTCGACCGGTATCCCGGCCTCGGCCCGGGTGATGGTGTTCCCCTCCGATCTGCGAAGCGGAAGACGTAGCGCAGGCGCCGCGGTGCATCCATCTCGGTGATGTTCCACGTGCTGTGCTGCTCGACGCCGCCCCACTCGTCGGGGGCGCGCATGGTGACGAAGATCCGCCCTCCCACTCGGACGTCCGCTTCAGCGTGGGGGCAAGTGAATCCCTCAGGACCCCACCACGCTCGCAAGTCGTCGGGCTGCGTCCACGCAGCCCACATTCGCTCGATCGGTGCCTCGAATTCGCGGGCGACGTGAACGGTATACGTAGGCTCGGCCATGCCCGGACACTACCGCGTCAGCCTCCGCAGGG
Organism: uncultured Actinomycetota bacterium; assembly: GCA_963764435.1. GTDB lineage: Bacteria > Actinomycetota > Actinomycetes > Actinomycetales > Microbacteriaceae > Agromyces. Next base: position 6,803 of record CAVXSL010000006.1, read on the forward strand.
GAACCGATCCCGGCCCTGAGGAACGCCGCTCGATAAGGCGAATGTGCCGGGAGTTGCCGCCATAGACTGGCCGCACCACCAGTCAATCTGGTGAAAGCCGTCGAGATCGGGGGTGCGTCGACATGGGTGTCACGCAGGTCGAATCCACGAACAGTCCGGTGATGTCGCGGGCCCGGCCCTCCGCGGTCGCCTGCGTGCTCGTGGGGCTCGTTTCGGGACTCGCGTGGGCGGCGGCGTTCCGCGCCTACATGTCTGAGATCGCCGGCGGCGCGTCGCGGGTCGAGTGGTATGGCACGTTCGTGGCCATCCTCGGCGCCGGCCTCGTCACCGGCGCGCTCCTCGGCCTCGCCGAGTATTTCCGCCGCACCGGTGGTCGCCGGCACTGGCGATGGCTCGGACTCGCTCCGCTCAGCTTCGCGATCCTCCCGTTGACCATGCCCGATGCGCTGCTCGCCCTCGTCACCCAGGGGCTGGGCGGAGGCGCCGTGGCGATCGCCCTCATCGCGATCGCCGGCGGGTTCGCCGTGTCGGGGCGCGGGGCGCTCTGGGCGCGGCTCGTGTGCGGCGTTCTGACCCTCGCCGTGATCGGCGGGCTCGTCGCCACCGTGCCGGCCGTCGGGGGCATCCGACTCGCACTCGACCAGCCGCGCGGGGCCTGGGTCGCCATCCTCGCCGCCTCCTGCGTGGTGGTGCTGTGCCTGGCGAGCTCGATCCCGTTCCGACGCGTCGAATCCGTGACGGATGCCGCACCGGTCGCCGACGGAGCGGCACGATGATGCCCGCAGGCGCCGCGGCCGCCGTCGGCGGCGTCGCCGGGCTGACGTGGGCTGCCGGATTCCGCGAGTACATGGCGTCGCTCGTCGGCAAGGAGTCGACGGTCACCTGGTACGGCACGTTCGGCACGATCCTCCTCCCCGCGGCCGCCATCGGGGCGCTCTTCGGCTGGGCCGAGCATCGCCGCGCGAACGGCGAAGACCTACCGCTCCGCCGCACGATCGCTGCGGCCCCGATCGCCATCGGCATCCTCCCGCTCACCCGGCCCGGAGCCGTCGCCACCCTGCGCAAGACCGGCGAGGGCAGCGCCGCCAGCGGCGTGGCGCTCGCAGCGGTCGGCGGCGGCTATGCCGTCGCAGGCAGCGGGCCTGCATGGACACGGGTGGCGGCGGGAGTGATCGCCGCGGCGATCGCGGTCGGTGCCGCCGCGAGCGTGCCATCGATCGGCGGATCCCGCCTCGCCCTCTCGAAGCCGCGCGGCGCACTCACGGCGGCGCTCGGAGCGGGGTCGGTGCTCACACTCGCGCTCGCAGCATCCGTGCCGTTCCGCGGACGTCCGCGTACCGAGGGGATATCGAAGACTGACGTGGCTTCGGCCAGAACTCCCGTTGACCAGACCTGACCAGATTCGCTAGACTGAGCCCATGTCGGCTCAGAACCACGCGGACGGCGTGAACATCTACGACGCGAAGACGCAGTTCTCGCGTCTGGTCGCGCGAGCCGAGTCAGGGGAGGAAGTGACGATCACCAGAAACGGCAGGCCCGTCGCGGTGCTCTCCCCGTTCCGACCACGACGCCACCATCGCACCCCCGGCGCTTGGGCGGGCCGGATCGTCATCCACAGTGACTTCGACGAACTCGGTGAGGATGTCGAGCGGGACTGGTACGCCGAGTGAGAGCGTTGCTCGACACGCACATTCTGCTGTGGTGGCTTGCCGATGACGACCGCCTCCCGGGAGCTCTTCGCCGGATCATCTCAGACGACGGTAATGAGGTGTTCGTGTCGTCGGTGACCATTGCCGAGATCTCCATCAAGGCATCGCTCGACAAACTCGACGTGCCGCACGGCGTCGCCGAGGCGACCGAGGCGGAAGGATTCGCCGAGCTGCCGTTCCGATCAGCGCACGCCGAACGACTCCGCACCTTGCCGTGGCACCATCGCGACCCGTTCGATCGCATGCTCGTTGCCCAGGCGGCCGAGGAGCGACTCCCCCTGCTGACCGTCGACCTTCGCATCACTGACTACGACATCGAGACCATCACAGGCTGACGGCGCGGGCGAGGAGCCCGGCGTCCATCGGGTCGGAACGGATGTCGAAACCTACGTGCGCAACCCCGCGTCGTAGGCGGCGATGATCGCCGCGGCCCGGTCGCGCGCGCCGAGCTTCATGAAGATCGCCGACACGTGCGACTTCACCGTGCGTTCCCCCACGCGCAGCTGCGCCGCGATCTCGCGGTTGTTCGCCCCGAGGCAGATGCGGCGCAGCACCTCGAGCTCGCGTGGGGTCAGCTGCTCGAGGGCCCGGCTCGCCGCCGGAGACGCCGGCGCACGATCCTTCGCCCGCGCCAACACCCGGGGAAGCACCCGTGGGTCCAGCCAGGCTCCCCCGGCGGCGACGGCACGCACCGCCGCGATCAGGTCTTCGGCCGGGCTGTCCTTGAGCACGAAGCCCGCGGCCCCGGCCGTCAGCGCTCCCCAGAGCACCGAGTCGTCATCGAACGTCGTCAGGGCGAGCACCGGAGGGGAGTCGGATGCCGCGCGCAGCTGCCGCGTCGCCTCGGGGCCGTCCATCCGCGGCATCCGTACGTCCATCAGCACGAGGTCGGGCTGGTGAGCGCGAACCGCCGGCAGCACGCCCGTGCCGTCGGCGCATTCGGCGACCACCGAGATGTCCGGTTCGGCACCGAGGATGAGCGCGAGACCGGCTCGCACCATGGCCTGGTCGTCGACGAGCAGGAGCCGAAGCGGCGCGGGCGCGGTCACGCGGCACCCCCGACGGGAAGCCGGCACGCGACGACCCACGCGTCGCCCTCGGGCCCGCTGCTGAGCTCGCCGCCGAGCGAGGCGGTCTGCTCCCGCAGTCCGACGAGCCCGTAACCTTCGGAACCGGGGACCCGTCGCGCCGGTAGGCGTGAACTCGTTGGAGACCCGGGCGACCACGGCGTGATCGTCGATCCCGATCTCCACCGTGGCCGACGTCCCAGGTGCGCTGTGCCGGGCGGCGTTGGCGAGCGCCTCCTGCACGACCCGGTAGAGCGTGAGCCGGAGGGGCAGCGAAAGGGGTTCCGCGGTGCCGTTGACACGCAGCACCACCGGAAGCCCGGCCGAGCGATAGGTCGTGACGAGTCGCTCGAGGTCCAGCGACGCCGCCTCGGACTCGTCGTCATCCCGGAGCATCCCGACGGCCCCGCGAATGGCGTCGAGACTCTCGCGCGAAACGCGTTCGGCCTCGATGAGGGCCGCCTCAGCGGCATCCGGGTCCTTGCGTAGCAGACGACGTGCGCCGCCGACGTGCAGCACGACGACCGTCAGCGAATGCGCCACGAGGTCGTGCACGTCGCGGGCGATCCGATGCCGCTCCTCGCGCGCAGCGGCGACCGCCAGCTCCCCTTCGGCAGCGCGCAGTTCGTCGGCCAACCGCGTGGCGCGCCGCAGGAGCACTCCCACGAGCACGCTGAACGCGCCGCCGAACGCGAAGTAGATCGCGCCCACATCCCACTCGACCCCGAACAGGAACGGCACGAACGGGAGCACCAGGATGACGACGGTGACCGTGCCGACCAACCAGCGGTCGTCGGACCTGCTGGCGAGCCGGCTGGCAGCCGCGAGGCTGAGGAAGAGCGCAGCGCCGATCTCGGAGAGGGCGATGACGGGGATCACGGGGATGATCGAGATGGCCGCGAAGGCGGGCTGGGGGAGTTCGACGCCGAAGACGAGCAGCGCCCAGGGCACCAAGGCGATCAGCATGGCCACTATGACCGCGGGATGGAACTGCGCACCGACCACGGCCAGCACCGCGGCGACGAGGGCGATGCCGGCGTAGACGAGGTCGGTGACCCGTGAACTCGCCGCGACTGAAGCTCGCTTCATGCGTCGCTCCTTTCGGCCTTCGCCTTGGCTTCGCCTTGGCCTCGGCCTTCGCCTCAACGAAACCACATCGGAATGGTCCTCGCCTCGTCCCGTGGTACGAGAACGAGGCGTTCCCCGGTGCGATGACGGCTGGACGACCGGCGCGGAGCATCGAGGCATGACCACTTCGACCTCAACTCCTGTTCGCGTCTCCTCCCCGCGCCCGTCGGCGGCAGGCACCGTGCTCGCGGTCGGCGCCGGCCTCAGCGCCGTCGCGTTCGTGATCGCCGTCGTCGGCCTGATCGTCGATCCGACCGTGCTCACGGGGGCTCCCGCCTGGATGAAACCCGCCAAGTTCTCGTTCTCGATCGCGGTCTACCTGCTGACGCTGCGCTGGATCCTGTCGCACGTTCGGGGCCACGCTCGGCTGCTGGCGGTGCTCAGCACCATCATCACGGTCGCCCTCGTCGCCGAGATCGCGCTCATCGAGATGCAGGTCTTGCGCGGCACGACCAGCCACTACAACGAATCCAGCGCCTTCGATGCCGCGGTCCTCTACGCGATGGCCGGCATCATCTCGGTCGTGCTGATCGCGACCATCGCCGCCGGCGTGCTCGCCCTGATGCAGCGAGGCATCGACCCCGGATTGGCGGCGGGGCTCCGCTGGGGAATCGGCGTCTGCGTGCTCGGCATGCTCGCGGCGGTCACGATGATCTTCAACAAGGGATGGAACGACTCCGGCGGACACACCGTCGGGGCTGCGGATGGCGGCGCCGGAATGCCGATCACCGGCTGGAGCCTCGAGCACGGCGACCTGCGCGTGGGGCACTTCATCGGGCTGCACGCCCTGCAGTTGCTGCCGCTGCTCGCCTGGGCGCTGCTGCGGTGGACGCACCTGGACGCGACGACCCGCAGGCGCCTGCTCACCGTGGCGGGCGCGAGCTACACAGCGGTCGTGCTGCTCTTCACCTGGCAAGCGCTTCGCGGGCAGAGCGTCGTTCGCCCGGACGGCGAGACCCTGGCGGTCGCCGCCGCCCTCGCGGGACTCACGGCGGTGGCTGCGGTCACGGTGCTGCGGCGGCGCCGTCGGCGATCCGCTTTGGTCGAGTAGCGACCGGATGCTTCTCCTCATGCGTCGAACGGGAGGGGCGATATCGACATCGCGCTTGGCGAGGAAGATCTGATAATCTGATTCCATGCGAACGATGACCGCCACGGAAGCGAGCAGGGCGTTCGCCGCCCTGCTCGACGATGCTGAACGCGGCGAGACGATCATCATCACGCGGGGCGGCAGGCGGATCGCCACGGTCGGCCCTGCCGACCTCAGCAACGGGTTCGAGGTCGTGCAGCTCCTCTCACACGCAGCCGTCGACGAGGGCTTCGCGCGCGACGTCGCCGCAGCGCGCGAGGCCGTCGAGCTCACCGAGCCGGCATGGCCCGCCGACTGATCCTCGACACGGGGGTGCTCATCGCGACCGAACGGCAGCGGCGCGAGACATCCGCCGCCATCGCCTCCGACGATGACGTGGTCATCGCCGCGATCACGGTCGCAGAACTCCGCACGGGTATCGAGCTCGCCTCCCCCGAGCATCGTGCGCAGCGCACCGAGTTCCTTCTCCGGGTGCTCGAGACGGTGCCCATCGAACCGTACGACCTCACGACGGCCGAAGCACACGGTCGCCTCCTTGCGCACGTCAGCCGTGACGGCAGGAGACGTGGCGCCCACGACCTGATCATCGCCGCCACGGCCGTCGCCACGAAGCGCGTCGTGCTCACGACCGACCGCGCAGCACGATTCGGCGACTTGCCCGGCGTCGAGTGCATTGTCGTGTGAGCGACATCCGGCATTGCCGGATGGTCGCGCAGGCGACTACACGTACGCGCTGGGGGCGCCTTGAGTTGAGTACCGTCGGAAACACGGGCCCCCAAGGTAAACGGCTCCCGATGGTCCCGACCGATCCGTCGTCGCCGTCAGCCCACAGACACGCGATCGGGTCCTGCTCTGCAAGGTGACGACTTCGTGGGCGCTGGTAGATCTACTTCTCGCGTGTGGCGGGCGCGCGCGACGAAGACCGGCATCCAGGCGGATCAGTGTTTACGTCTCGAACGGTCCGGTACTTCGGTACCTCGGTACTTCGGTACCGTCTCCTCCGAGTGACGGTCTGCTTCCAGCCGTTCGCTTCAGGGGACCCGCGGATACGCCGGGAGCGGGCGCCACGGAATCGACGCCCTCGCGGAGCTCGGGCATCTCGGCGAGCACTTCCTCGGGGCCTGCCACCCACGAGCAAGACCATGTCGTCGCGGCATCCGGAAGATCCTCTCTGGAGCGTGTGACCTTTTCGCGTTCGGCGACATCTCTAAGGTGAGGGGGTGCACGTGGACGAGAGCGAAGACACCGACGCCGATCTCCTGAGGAGACTGTCGGGCGGCGACCACAGGGCGTTGTCGATCGTCTTCGATCGGCATGCCGCGGCGGTCACACGGTACGCGTGGGCGATCGCCCCGAGCCGCATGGACGTCGAGGAGATCGTTCAAGACACGTTCGTCACCGCCTGGCGCAAGGCCCCGGAGATCGCGATCCCCGAGGCGTCGCTCCTCCCCTGGCTTCTCGTCACCTGCAGGAACCTCGCACTGAACGTCGTCCGGAAGGCAGCACGCAATCAAGCCGACGAACTCGACGAGAACTCGTCGAACACCTCGGACTTCATGCGCGGTCATCACCACGCCGAGGCGGCGCGTGACGAACTGCGCTGGGTGCTCGACGAGATCGAGCGACTCGAGCCGATCGACAGGCGAGTGTGCGAGCTGTGCCTCGTCGACGGTGTGCCCTACGTCGAGGCCGCGCAGCTGCTCGGGCTCAGCGTCGGTGCCGTGAAGCAGCGTGTGTCCCGTAGCAGGGCCCGATTGAAGAAGGCGGTGACCCTCGATGAAGTCTGAACCACCGACCGGAGATGAACTGACACGCCTCCTCGTGTCGATGAAGCGCAACGTTCTCGAACAGACAGCGCGCGAACAGGTATCCAACACACGCTCGCCATTGGTCGACCGCGTCATCGGTCTGACCCTGGGACTGGCACTTCTCCTCGGACTGGGCGCTGGAGCCGCGTTCGCCCTCGGTATCGTGCCGCCGCCCGAGGCACCTCCTGCCACCACCCCCGCTGCCACAGTGGCGTCGACCCAGACTCCCGCACCCAGCCCCAGCGCTCCTCCGATCGAGTACTCCACTGCGCCGCCGGTTGAGAACGCGGTGGCTCCTGGGCAGCCCGCGTCTCGCTACGGACTGGACTGCGAGACGTTGATCGACAGCACCTTGGTGTCGAACCTCTTCACCACCGCCGTAGCACCCACCGATCCCATCGTCACTGCAGCCGGAGTCGGCATCGCAATCCCGAGACGCACCTCGATCCTTTCAATGGGTGGCACGGTGTGCGAGTGGTCGAACGGGGTGGCCATGAACGACCAGTACGGCTGGGAGTCGGAGTACGTCGGCGTGGCGGTTTCGGTCGTACCGCGACCTGAGGACGGTTGGAGTGAACGCGCCACGCGCTACGGGATGCCTCGTGATGAGAGCAGCTGCAGCGACCAAGGATGTTGGGGGAGCGCTGCGGTCGGCGACGCCTGGGTGGCCATCGAAGCGTACGGCGGTGAGCCGAGCGCCCTGAGTACGTCCGCTTGGCAACCGCTCCTTGACGCGATCATCGAGGCGGTCAGCGCTGCAGGTCCGGCCGCGGCCCCAAGTTCTCCCGAGCGGACAAGCCTGCCGAGTGCGGAGCAATGCGACGCCGTCATCCCACTCGACGAGGTGCGGTCCATCACTTCTACGCCCGAAGCGCAGCCCCGCCTTGGAGAAGGTGGGGGCTGGAGTGAGTGGGCGGAGGCCCGACTCCACGCCGGTATCCTCCGATGCTCTTGGGCCGTCGCGGACGGGGATATACACGTCGCAAGTCTGGACTTGGTACGCGGCGGGCGCTGGGCGTACGACCGGATGCTGCACGCCGGCACGGCCTCGCCGCTGGCCCTTGCGGGGCTCAGCCCCGACGACGCGGCGTCCGTTCGATGCGATGAAGCGTTCGGCCCGTACTTGTGCGGTGGATCTCGGAGTGGGTCCGGACTGGTACAACGTCGTCGCCGGCGACAGAGACACGGCGATTGCGCTTGCTGAGGCGGCGCTGGCGCAACTCGCATCGTGAGGTCGAGAGGTCGATGACAATGTCGTCATCGGCCGGTGCGCGATCTTGTTGCGGGTCATCCCATCGTCGCCTTGCAGAGCACGACCCGATCGGGTATCTGTGGTCTGAAGGCGACGACGTTCGAGCGCGCTGGAATCGGCGGGTCCCCTGAAGCGACGGCTGGAAGCAGACCGTCACTCGGAGGAGACGGTACCGAAGTACCGAGGTACCGAAGTACCGGACCGTTCGAGACGCAAACACTGATCCGCCCGTCTCGGCGGCGCTCCGATTGCGGCGTGCCCCGCGGGAGGTGTACGTGCGGGAAGCGCAAAACGGGAGTCGGAGCATCCGCTCACCGCGTCAGTCGCGCGGCACGCCCAGAGTGTCGCGATCGGATCTTCAATGTCAGGTAGCGTCCACCGCGTCGAGCTTCTCGAGCAGCCGGACGGAGGTGCCCCAGGTGCGCACCGTCACCTGCTGGAAGATGGGCATGCCCATGAACTTCTGGATTCGGGTCTTGGTCGCGCGCGCCGCCACACGCGAGAAGTAGATCGCGCCGGGACCGGGCGCCACGGAGTCGACGCCCTCGCGAAGCTCGGGCATCTCGGCGAGCACTTCCTCGGAGGTGAGCGGATGCTTGAGGAAGAAGATGTCGCTGCGCAGCTTCGGCGATCCGTGATCTTCGGGCGCGGCATCGATCGTCTGGGCCAGCTCGTCGCGTGATCGGATCACGACGAGCAGCGGCGTGCCGAACCGCTCCTCGAGCATCGCCTCCACTGCCGCCTCGAGCTTCGGTCCCTTCTTGTGGTCGGCACTCTTGTGATCGGCGCTCTTGTGGTCGGCGCTGAACAGCACATTGCCGCTCTGAAGATAGGTGCTGACCTCCCCGTATCCGGCGTCGCGGAAGCACTCGACGAGTTCCGGCATGCGGATCGGATTCCGGCCGCCGACGTTGATGCCCCGCAGCAGCGCGACATACGAGGAACCGGTGCGCGCGGCATCCGCTGACTTCTTCTGAGCGGCGGCGGTCATGTGCACATGGCTACCAGACCGAAGCGGATGCCGCGACCGGCGCAGCGTCGGCCCTACAGGTCAGCGCAGGCCCGCCGGTCGCCATCGGCGCCACGCGAAGACGAAGATCGCCGCCGCCACCACGCGTACCGCGATGTTGGCGACCAGCACGCCGGTCACCGGCGCGAACAGCAGGTAGACCACCTCGAGCACGGCGGTCGAGAGGTGGAACACCACGAAGACCGCGACGATGAGCCCGACGGCCGCCGGGTCGGTCAGGCGGGTCGCACCCAGTGAGAGCAGGCCGATCGCGAGCTCGGCGGCGGCGAGGAAGTACGAGAGCAGGTAGGCCTCAGGATCGAGGTCGATGCCGACGGTGGCCGGGATCGCGGCCGGCACTACGGCGAGCACGATCGCCGCAGCGAGCGTGATGATGCCGTGTGCGATCAGCACGAAGCGAAGGAGGCCGCTCACGCGTCGCGGCTCGGACAGGGGCGCATCTGGCATGGGCGCGCCTGGCCGCGGCTCACCGGGCACCGGTAGCCCCGATCAGCTGCGTGACGATCGGAATACCGAGCGTGCCGGTGGCGCCGGCGATGATGACCTTCATCGGATGCTCCGTTCGACGCCGGACGGGTGGGCGACGGCGTCCTGGGACCCATCGTGCCACGCGCGCCCGGGCACGGGGGCGCGCGACTTCCGGCTCCTCGCGGACGAGCTGCCGACGTAGCGCGACCACGTCGACCTGTGCCCAATCGCGGGCGCGGTCGGCGCCTCACTCGGAGCCGAGTGCCCGGCGGGCGAGGCGGTACTTCTCGATGAGGCGCAGCTGCAGCTCGTAGTCGAGGCGGCGCAGGCGCCAGCGCGCGGTGTTGTCGTCGATGTCGGCGAGCTTCACGCGGCGGGCGACGGCGTGCCCGCGGATACGGGCGTAGTACTCGTCGGGAGCGACATCGGGGGTGCGGGTGAGCAACTGCACGACATCGATGATCTCGGGGAGCACGCCGGCCTCGAACAGCTCTTCGGCGGTGATCGTGGTGTCCTCCAGCACGTCGTGGAGCCACGCGGCCGCGGCCTCGACCGGCTCGGTCTCCGGGTCGAACCGCTCGGCGATGCGTCCCGGATGGTCGATGAACGGCGCACCGCTCCGGTCGAGCTTGCCGCGGTGGGCGATGAACGCGATCCCCTTCGCGAGCGCCACCTGCTCGACGGCGTCGCTCGCCGGCATCCGGTCGGGCGGTGAAGCGGCCGCGGCATCCGGGGTGCTCGCGCTGGTGTCGCTGGGGTCGGAGGTCGCGACGCGCGGCGCCGCGAAGGTCGCCCGCCTCGCATCCACCACCATCGCCTCGAACTCCTCGGTCACCGGGTCCGCCTCCTCGGTTTCGGCTTGTGGGTCCGCCGGATGGGCGTGCGCCGCCGCATCCCGGGTCGCTTCCGCCTCGGTCTCCGCTTCCGCCTCGGTCTCCGCTTCCGCCTCGGTCTCCGCTTCCGCCTCCGCTTCCGCCTCGGTCTCCGCTTCCGCCTCGGTCTCCGCTTCGGTCTCGGCCTCCGCTTCCGTCTCGGCGATCGGATCGCGCCCGCGCACCGGGCGCACGAATCGCAGCTCCGCCTCCAGCTCGCCGAGTTCCCGTTCGTCCAGCTCGAGCAGCGAACGGGCTCCGCCCTCGCTCCGCCGCTCGAAGGAGGCCTCGTCGACCTCGACCAGCCTCGCGCCGTCACGTGTGGTGAAGTAGCGCCGGCGCGCGCCATCCGTGACCGCCACGATGACGGCGTCGAACTCGCCGCTCGGCTCCCGGCTGCTCAGGAAGTACCGGCGACCATCCCCGAGCGGATGCCGCGGCGACTCGATGGTCGGGACCTCCACCGGCTGCGCGTGGGCGCCGGAATGCGCGCCACCGCCCCGCCCGTCACGCTCGGCCCCATGCTCGCCACCCTCGTCAAGCTCGTCGTCGTGCTCGTCGTCTGCTCGTCGAGCCCGGCCGCGGGCACGTCGAACGCGAACACGGGCTCGTCGTCAATGGGGGCGGTCAACCGAACTCCAGGGGCTACCGGTCCGTCGTATCGGCGGACCGGGTCGGACGGTCGTCGGATTAGATTCGGATGCGGCGGGAGGGGCCCTTGCACGATCGATGGTACGGAATCCTCCCCGATAGTTGAGTTTCCCGGCCGCGGCACGCCGGAACTTCGCGCTCGGTGGAGAGGCATCCGCTGGGTTCGGGAGCTCGTCCCGCGCCGGACCACAGTGACAATCCGCTATAGTGTCGATATGCTATGCGCATGGCGACTCAAACCGCTGCAACGCTCATCCGCGACGCTCGAACCGCCGCGAGCCTCACCCAGGCAGAGCTCGCCGGCCGTGCGGGCATCACCCAGAGCGTGATCAGCGCCTACGAGCACGGCCGCCGTGAGCCGTCGTTCGCGACGCTGCAGCGGTTGATCGCCGCCGCCGGCTACACACTCGACGCATCGCTCGTCCGGGCCAAGCCTGGCGACACGCTCGCGGCTGTGCGGGCGAGCGCCGCCGAACTCAGAGACGCGCTGGAGCCGCTGGGGGCCGTCGACATCCAGATCTTCGGGAGCGTCGCCCGCGGCGACGAGTCATCCGACAGCGACATCGACCTCCTCGTCGAACTCGCCCCCGACGTAGGCGCGTTCGCGCTGCTGCGAATGCAGAGCGCCGCCGAGGCGATCCTGCGGCGCCCCGTCGACATCGTGCCATCCGCAGGACTCAAGCCCGACGTCGCGGATCGAGTCACCCGCGAGGCGGTGCCGCTGTGACCCGCGCAGAGGTCGACCGCCTCGACGACATCCGCGTCGCGTGCGAGGCGATCATGTCGTACGCCGCGCGATCCGACGTATCCGACGACCTTGTGTTCGATGCGATCCGGATCCGTCTCGTCGAGATCGGCGAAGCCGTCAAGGACCTGGGCGAGCCGACGCGCCGCCTCGAGCCCGGCATCCCCTGGGCTGAGATCGCCCGGATGCGCGATCTACTGACGCACCGGTACTTCGACACGACGCACGCCATCATCACGGCGACCGCCCGGAACGACATCCCCGAACTCGCCGACGCGGTGTCGCGGCTTCAAGATCGGTTCGGTCGCGCGGACCCCTGATCCGGTCGAGCCTCGGTCGGACCGAATGGCGGGGCCATCCTCCACAGGTCGGCGTGTGCGGAACGTCATCCACAGCTTCGCCTTCTCTGCGCTCTCGCCGCCGCGCACATTCCTAGGCTCACCGCATGATCATCGATTCCGGCACCGACCTGCTTCAGCTCGCGCTTCCCCACCTCGGCCTCGGCGGAGGCCGCCGCACTCTCATCTCGATCGCGATGGACGACGACCTTCACCTCTGGTCGGTCCGCCGCGTCACGGATGATTACGACGGCACATTGTCGAACTGGATTCCGCAGATACTCGAATCGGTCGATGAAGACCTCGTGCGCTACTTCGCCACCGTCGAGAGCATGCCCGACGACGATCGAACTCAAGACCAGCTCATACTCGACGGCGAAGGCGGGCTCGTCACCAGACCGCTCGAGACGGCGGCGGCCGAGCGGCAATTGCATCACCTCAGCCATCTCTTCGTGGGGCCCGAGCAATGGTGCTCGACAGGGCCGATGTACTGCTTCGAGAGCTACTCCCATCGCGAGATTCCGAAGATCTTGGTCGTCCGGCCGGCACGTTACGAGCGGTCGCGTTGGACGGGCGAGCGCTTCCGCGATCGGGCGCCGACCCTTGAACTGCGGATGCCGCTTTCGACGCCGGTGAACCGTCCGGGGTCAGCCCGGCATTCGGGATAATGCATGCGTAATGCATGCATCGTCGCTACGCTGAGGAGATGCCGGTGAACATCACGATCCGCGCGGTGCCCGACGAGGTGCGCGATGAACTTGCCGCCAGGGCCAGGCGTTCGGGACGCTCGTTGCAGGAGTACCTGACCGCAGCACTCACTCGCCTCGCGTCGACCCCCTCTGCGGATGACGCGCTGGCAACGATCCGCCAGCACGCTCGCTCCTACCCAGACGTATCTACCGACGACATCCTCGATTCGCGCGATGCCGACCGGCGCTGATCGAACCATCGGCGAACGAGTACGGCGAACGAGCGATTCGTCGCCGCGCCCGATCGTGCTCGATGCGTCGTCGATGACGGCACTTCTGCTTGATCCAGAAGCCGGCGAGCATGTCTTGGTGCAGGGTGCCCGACTGCTGGCCCCGAGCGTCCTGCCATACGAAGTCGCGAACGTGTTGCGGCGCCTGCAGACCACGCGCCGCCTCGCAGCCCGTCACGCCAGCCAGGCGTTCGCCGACCTCACCGTGCTCGATGTCGAGCTCTGGGACTGGTCGCTCATCGCAGACCGCGTGTGGCAACTCCGAGCAAACCTGTCGAGCTACGACGCCGCCTACGTCGCGCTGGCCGAACTCACCGCCGCCACGCTGTTCACTCGCGATGCCCGGTTGGCGCGAGCCCCCGACATCCGATGTGCCGTCGAAGTGTTCTCGTGACCGCGGACCGCCCGACCAGCGGGTCAACTTCCTCACCGAGCACTTCGGCACCATCCTCACGGCCGGCCAGTTCGGACGCATCGAGGACTGGATCGCGGAAGAGATCGCTGGAAGTTTTCAGCCGATCGTCGAGACCATCCGCGTCGAGACCGCCTCTGGCCCACGGTCACCGTGCAGCAGAACGGCGACGTCACGTTCGCGTCGCCATCGGGCGACGCCGCTCGAGCAGCAGACCGGCCCGAGGCTTCGCGACTTACCGGCAGGATGTACCGTGAACCTGCGGCGCCGGAGGCGATCAGTACGACGCTCGCTGATGCCCTTCAACGAAGACGAGGTACATGGATGACGGCGATGGAGCGGTCCTGCCGGGTCGGGGCGGTGGTCGTGCTCACACTCGGCTTGGCCGCGTGCACGACGACGGGTCCTGAGCGCGTCGCGCCGACCGGTCCGGTCGTGCAGCTCGGGGCGCCGGGCGATCCGAACCACACGCTCTCGCCCGATGAGGCGATGCGGCTCGAGTCGCCGACGCACGTCGAGGCCGACTCGCAGTTCATGCTCGACATGATCCAGCACCACAACCAGGCCATCGTGATGACCGAGTTCGTCGATGAGCGCACCGACGACCGCGACATCCGGCTGCTGGCTGAACGCATGAAGGTCAGCCAGGAGGACGAGCTGAAGCTCATGATTCGGTGGCTCCAGGATCGCGTGATACCACTGCGCGATGACCGCGAAGGCCACAGCGAACACGACGGTGACGAGCACGCCATGCCGGGGATGCTCACCGACGACCAGCTCGCCCGCCTCGAAGCGGCCACAGGAGCGGAGTTCGAGCGGCTGTTCCTCGAGTACATGATCCAGCACCACCAGGGTGCGGTGCAGATGGTCGACGAGCTCTACGCCGCCGGGGGCGGGCATGAGTCGGACATCGACCAATTCGCGCGTCATGTCGAATCCGACCAGGGCATCGAGATCGCCCGCATGCAGCAGATGCTCGCCGAGCGCAGCGTCCTGATCCCGAGGCCTCCCGCCGACGTGGAGGTGCCCGGCGGTCATGAACCGCCGGGCACCTCGTCACTGGTGGGGAGGCCGGCTGCCCGGCCTCCCGGCCCGTATCAGCGGAACGTCTCGGCCAGCGCGTTCAGTGCCTGCACGAGATCCGAGTCCGCCGGGGCACCCGACGCAATGGCGGCCTCGCCGAGCTGTGCCACGACCGCCCTTGTGTCGCCCGGGCCCGCCGCGAACTTCTCCGCGCGATCGATGTAGCTGCGCACCACTCGCAGAGAACTTCCGCTCAGGCTGCCGTCACGCTCGGCCTGGTCGACGTACGACCGCACGACCGCGAAGCTCGGCGCGTGCACGAGCTTCGACTGCAGCTGCGCGTTGAACTCGTCGAGCTGGATCTCGCCGGCTGCGGCGATCTCGTTCGCCGACAGTTGGTCGCTCGGGGTGAGCGCCAGGCTGTCGAAGCCGCGAGCGATCTCGCTGCCGAGCACGTTGCCGTTGTACCAGTAGGTCGACCAGTACCCGCCAAGGTTCAGGCCGGTCGGGTTCGGGAAGTTGATCGGCCCACGGTCGAGGTAGGCGATCTCGGTCGGGTCCGCCGTGTCGGTGAAGTCGATGATCGACAGGCCGCCCTGATACCAGGCTTGCACCATGATGTCGCGACCCGGCACCGGGATGATCGAGCCGTTGTGGGCCACGCAGTTCTCCTGCGTCGTCTGCGGCACCGGGAGCTTGTAGTAGCTCGCGAACTCCAGCTTGCCGTCGACGATGTCGAAGAGCGCGTTCGCCCCCCACTCCGGCTGGTCGGTCACTCGGCAGCGAGCCTGCGTGCCGCCGCCCCACTCGTCGGTGAAGATGACCTTGGTGCCGTCATTGTTGAACGTCGCCGAGTGCCAGTACGAGAAGTTCGGGTCGGAGACCGCGTCGATCCGCACCGGATTCACCGGGTCCGAGATGTCGACGAGAAGGCCGTTGCCCTGGCACGCGCCCGCGAGGAGCCCGATCTCGGGGAACGCCGTGACGTCGTGGCACGTGTTGGTGTTGGGCGTGGGGCTGTAAGCGACCCGCTCGGGTGCAGTGTCGTTCCCGGGAGGGTGTTCTGCAAGCCGTTGAACGCGCCCGTCTCGGCGTCGGTGAAGATCCTCGGCTGGCTGACGATCGCCGCGGTCTCCGGCGCCGCGAGCGGCACCTTGATGACGTCGATGCGCCACTGCGTCGGGTTTCCGGATGTCACCGGGTCGGTGGTCAGCGCAGCGTTCTCGCAACCCGCCAGCTCCAAGCTCGAACGCACGCCCGCTGTGCCCGAGTTGTAGATGTAGACGTTGTCGGGGTCATCCGGATCGGTCACCAGCGTGTGGGTGTGCGACCCGCGACAGGTCTGCACGCCCGGTAGCTGAATCGGATCGTCGATGTCGCTGATGTCGAAGATGCGCACGCCGCGGAAGCGCTCGGGGTTCACCGCACCGGGCGCGCCCTGCGTGCCGCAGTCGATCCGGCCGCGCGTCTCCTCGACCGACATGAAGAGCAGGTCGCCGTAGACCGACACGTCACCCTGACCGCCAGGACACACGAACGACGCGCGCAGCGTCGGCGCCGCGGCATCCGAGACGTCATACACCTGGAAGCCGTTGAAGTTGCCGACGATGGCCTTGTCGCCGCTGAACGCGAGGTCGGAGTTGACGAACCCGAAATTGCCGGGGGGCGCGTCGAATGGCGCGACGCGGGGCAGGCTCGCGAGCAGCTCGATGTTGCTCGTCGCCATCCCCGCGTCGAGGTAGCCCGCGGGGAGGTCGACGCGGGGGTCGTCTTCGGCGGTGGCCGCCGTGGCAGTCATCAGGGAGGTGCCGAGCAGCAGTGCTCCGGCGGCGGCGAGCGCGCGTCTGCGCCATCGCACGGGTCGGTGTGAGGTTCTCATCGGTGGTGCCCCTCTCTTCTCGCTTCTCCGGCGATCGATGCCCTCCGACGGGCGAGCGGCACGCCATCGTGCCGCTCGCGGCCTCACAAGGCCGATCTCAGGACCAAAGTATCCGGTTTGGGCGGTTCGGCGCAGCAACGATTTCGACCTGCGGCATCTGCTCGCCGGCGGGCTGCCAGAATCACGCAGCACTCGCTACGGGGTCACCGGCCGACAAGCGGGACAGTTCCGTGTCCTCCGTCTCGCGCGAGAACGCCTTGTCAGGTGCGACGTCGCCCGTCGCCGTCGCGTCGCCCTCGTCGTCGCTCCGTCGCTCGCGTCGAGCGGGTGCGCGATCTCGTCGCGGCGCATCCGTGCCGCCACGATCGCGACGACTCCGATCACCAGCGGCGCGAGCCCGGCGATCAGGAACACCACCGGCAGTCCGAGCGACTCCCCCGCCGGCCCGGCGACCGCCATCGACACCGGCATGAACGCGAGCGACACGAAGAAGTCGAGGCTCGAGACCCGGCCGAGCATGGCCGCGGGGACCCGGCGCTGCAGCAGCGTGCCCCAGATCACCACGCCGCCGTTGAAGGCTGCTCCGACGAGGAACGCTGCGATCGCCATCACCCAGATCTGGTCGGTCAGGCCGAACACCGCCAGCGGGAGGCATCCGAACGCCCAGAGCAGGTTCATCACGGTGAGGTAGCGCCGCGGCATCCGGAGCGACGCGATGACCGCCGAGCCGACGGCGCCGCCGATGCCGAACGCCGCGAGGATCAGCGCGTGCTGCTCGGGGCCGCCGCCGGCGACGTCCTTGATCACGAACGGCACGAGCACCTCGAACGGCCCCATGATCAGGAAGATCAGCAGCGACGCGAACGTGAGGGTGCCGAGCAGCCACGGCGTGCGCACCATGTACACGAATCCCTCGCGCACGTCGGAGAGCAGGGCCACGGCCGGATGCCGCGCGCCGCCGCCGCTGCCGGCCTCGGGGCGCTCGCCGCGAACCGGCACGTCGGGGACCTTCAGGATGCACACCGCCGCCACGACACCGGTCAATGCGGTTACGGCGAGCGCCGCGCCGGGCGACGAGATCGCGATGAGCGCGCTCGCGAGCGCCGGCCCGCCCGCCTGCATGAGCACCGGCCGGGCCATGCCCTCGAAGCCGTTCGCGGCGAGCAGCTGGTCCTCGGGCACCACGCTCGGCAGCAGAGCCGAGTACGCCGGGTAGTAGAGCCCGGCCATCACCCCGCCGATGAACGCGACCGCCGCCAGCTGCCAGGCGGCGAGTCCGCCGCTCAGCGACAAGAGCGCGACGATGCCGACGCTCGCGGCCCGCACGACCTCGACGACGAACAGGATCCGTCGCTGCGACATCCGATCGGCCAGTGCACCGCCGAGCAGCGTGGTCAGCAGCATCCCCATCGCCGATGCGCCGGCGACCAGCGAGAGCTCGGCCGCGCCGCCGCCGATCGCGACGATCTGCCAGACCAGCGCGACCATCCAGATGCCGGTGCCGACCATCGACGACACGAGCGCCGCCGCGAGCCAGCGGTAGGCCGGGTTGCGCAGGGGCTGGAGCGCCCGGGGTGTTGACATGATCCTGTCTCCTTGATCGAGAGAGCCGATGCGTTCGAAGCGGATGCCTCTACCCATGCGTCGAACCTGCGGGGTCGAGATCGACATCTCGCCTCCTTTGTTCGGCGTTCGGCGTGTGGCGTGCAGGACCTGTCCCTAACGGCTTGCGGAAGGCGCACTCCATCCCCAATCGGTGTGCTTCCGGAATCCCGAATTGACGACTCGCGTAGCTTCCCGTTCACGGCATGGAACAGGGAGGGTCTGCATGATGTACCGACCGCACTACGAACGCCTCACCGAACCGGTCACCGTCGGCAGCGCGGACCAAGCGGGTGAGTATCCGGCCGACGATGAGCCGGTCGTGGTGGCCGGCGTCGAGCTTCCGCCCGGCAGATCGCGGTACTTCACCCACCACGTCGAGACCGCGACCGACATCCGACTCGGTTGGGAGACGAACGACACAGTCGATGCTGCGTACACGACGTGGCTCGCGTTGGTCCGGGTCTTCTCGCAGACCGGCCTGTGGCCGATCGTCGGCCGCCTCGGATACGGAACGGCGCGTCCGTGGGAGCAGCAACCACGCCGGGGGCGCGATGTGGTCGAGGGTGGACTCGCTTCGGGATCAGTGGCGTCGGGACCCGAGCTGTTTCCGTCGTCGGATGTCTGGTGGTTTCGTCAGGGCGTGATCACCCTGGTCGCCGTCGAGCATCCGTGGGAAGCGCCGGGCGCGGGTGGGTGGGACCTCGCCCTGAACCAGCCGCTGCTCGGTGCGGACTTCTCGGCCGTCTTGAGGTCATGGCAGGAGCGTTTCGGCGCGTACATGCTGTCGGCCGACGAGCTCGTCGTCACTCGACCTCCGCAGCACCCTGAGCAGGCGGTGCGACTCGCCGAGGAACACCGGCTCATCTGCCCGTATGACAGCCGATTCCATGACCCCGAAGAACGCCCAGGCGAATACGCCGATGGACTGATCGGCTCGACGCGATGGCGATTCTGGTGGGATTGAGCCCCCTCTCTCTCTCTCTCTCTCGTTCTATACATCCACCTTGCCCTAGGTAGAATTGGAGCATGGCGTTGAGCATCAAGAGCCCCGAAGCCGAACGGCTCGCGCGCCGGCTCGCCAGCGTGACCGGCGAGACCGTCACGGGCGCAATCACCGTCGCCGTCCGCGAGCGGCTCGAGCGCATCGAAACGAAAAACGACGAGGCGACCCGAACCCGTGCGCGGCGACTCTCCGCGATTGCCGCCGACGCCGCCCCGCGGTGGACGGAGGAGCTCCGTGAGGCCGACCACGGCGACCTGCTCTACGACGAGAAGGGTCTCCCGCGATGATCGTCGATACGTCGGCCATCATCGCGATCCTCCGGGGCGAGCCCGAGGCGGCCGCGTTCGTGGACGCGCTGGCCGCCTCGACGAGCTCCTCGATGTCGGCCGGGACGTACCTCGAGGCATCCGTGGTCGTCGACGCGAACCGGGATCCAGTTCTCAGTGCGCGCTTCGACGAACTCTTGGATGCGGCCGGAATCGAGATCGCCTCGGTCGATGCCCTGCATGCCCGAGTCGCACGCCAGGCCTATCGGGACTACGGAAAGGGGAGCGGCCACCCAGCGGGTCTCAACTTCGGCGACTGCTTCGCGTACGCGCTCGCGCGGAGCTCGGGCGACTCGCTGCTCTGCAAGGGTGACGACTTCGTTCACACGGACATCCACACCGTCGCGATCGACTGACGCCGAGCGCGGGCGCGCGCCGGCGGCCCCGCGGCATCCGGCCATGAAGTCGCGGCGTTCCACGATCACGCCCGACGCCACCGCATACCGAGGAACAGCCCGACCGCCGCCACCCCGATCACCGCTGCCGCGAGCGGCGGGAGCACCGGAACGCCCGCCTGCCCGACGGCGAGCGCGGCGAGCGCGGCTCCGATCGCGATGCCGAGATTGAACAGCACCGGGATCAGCGCGCCCGCGAAGCCACGGTGCTCGGAGCCGGCCAGCCGCAGGATCAGCGTCTGCGCGAGGGGCGGCAGTGCACCCGACGCCACCGCCCACGCGACGACCACGGCGATTCCCACTGCGGGATGCACATCGACGAACGCGAGCGCGAGCACCGCCGCCCCGGTCGCAAAGGAGCTCACGAGCAGGGCTCCTTCGGTTCGATCGTCGAAGCGTCCGGCGAGCACCACCCCCGCCGCCGAGGCGAGGCCGAAGACGAGCAACATCGTGCCCACGCCGCCGGGCATCGCGCCCGCGGGCGACTCGACGAGCCGTGTGATGAACGTGTACGTCCCGTAGTGGCCCACCAGCAGCAGTGCGACGAGCGTCGTCACGAGGAGCATGGGCCGGATGCCGCGGGCCGCCGCTCGCCGGGCGCCCTCAGCCGGCGCGGGTTCGTCGTGCCCCGCCGCGACGGGGGCGGCCACGTCATCGTCGGCGCTGACGTCGGCGCTGGTGTCGGCGCCGATGTCGGCGCCGGTGACATCCGTCGTACCGGATGCCTCGGCGCTCGCGCCGACGACCGGCCGTCGCACGACGGAGCGGACCAGCAGCGCCGCGACGAGCGCGAGCACCGCGAGCCCGCCGAACGCCGCCCTCCAGCCGAGCGCCTCGGCGACGACGCTCCCCGCCGGGGTGCCGAGCACCATGCCGAGCGTGGCGCCGCCGAGCACCACGGCGACGGCGCGGGCGAGGTTGCGGTCGGGCACGAGATCCGCGGTGAACGCGTTCGTCGTCGCCCAGAGGAGACCGACGGCGAGGGCGCCGAGCAGTCGCGCCGCGACGGCCGCCGGGTAGACGGGCGCGATCGCGGTCAGCGCCGCCGATGCGGCGAGAAGCACGAGGCTCCAGGTGATGACAGCGCGCCGATCGGCTCGCCGCGTGAGCCGCACGAGCGGGAAGCTGCCGATGACCACGGCCGCCGCCCACACCGACACGAGCAGGCCGATCTGCGGCTCGCTCACGCCCAGGCCGGCACCCATCTGCGGCAGCACGGCGGCCGGCAGCATCTCGGCCGTGACCATGACGAACGTGGCGCCGCCGAGCACGAGAAGGGAGGGCCACGGGAATCGCGCCGGCGGGGCGACCGCGCCGGCGGGGCGGACGGGGTGGTGGCACCGGCAGCGCCGGGCGTGAGTTCGGGCTGGGTCGTTCGAGTCCTTGTGTCGCTCATGAACACGACGCTAAACTCTGACATTGATGTCAATGTCAAGCCTTATTGCGAACGGATGACGGAGCCGCCCATGAAGAGGAGCCGCCCATGAAGATCGGTGAGCTGGCGCACCGCGCGGGCGTCTCCCCACGCCTCGTGCGGTACTACGAGCAGCAGGGTCTACTCGATCCGACGCGGCAGGCGAACGGCTATCGCAGCTACGGCGAGGAGCACGTCGAGCGTGCGAGGCGCATCGCCGGGCTCGTGCAGTCGGGCCTGCCGACGCGCCTCGTGAAGGAACTGCTCGACCTCGAGGATGCCGCCGCCGAGCAGCGCCCGAGCTGCCCGCGCGCCGTCGCCGACATGCTCGCCGACGAACTCGACGGCCTCGAGGAGCGGATCGCCTGCCTCACGCGGAGCCGCAACACGATCCGCGACTACCTCGCCCGTACCGAGCACGCCGCGGTGCTCTCGGAGCGCGAGGCGGCGCGCGCCTGAGCCGACCCGCCGCCGGGAATGGCGGCCGTGACTCTCGCCGGTAGTCGGCATCACCGCAGCGACCCGGATGTCGCTCGGTGCTGCGAGGATCGCAGCATGCCGACCGCAGCCGACGAGACGCCGAAGCATCCGTCTGCATCCGCCGACGCTCCGCCGCGGCATCCGACTGCATCCGCCGACGCTCCGCCGCGGCATCCGCTCGCCACCCTCGCCGACGGCGTCACCCTGCGCCGGCCCACCGAGCAGGATCACCCCGCGGTCGTCGGCGTCATCCTCGACTGGTGGGGGATGCCGCCCGGGTCGCACCTGCCGCTGCTGCTGCCGCGGCTGTTCTTCCAGCACTTCGCCGACACGAGCCTCATCGCCGAGGATGCGGCGGGGCTCGCCGGCTTCCTCATCGGGTTCCGGTCGTCGTCGCAGCCCGGCGTCGCGTACATCCACTTCGTCGGCGTGCGCCCAGACCTTCGCCAGGCCGGCCTCGCACGCACGCTGTACGAGCGCTTCTTCGACGAGGCACGAGCGGCCGGATGTCACCGCGTCGACGCGATCACCGGTCCCCCGAATCGACGGTCGCAGGCGTTCCACGCCGCGATGGGGTTCAGCGCGACCGGCGACACCGAGGTCGACGGCGTGCTCGCCTGGCGCGACTACGACGGGCCGGGGGAGCACCGGGTGGCGTTCACGCGGGAGATCTGAGCGCCGCGCGCCGGCCGCGCTGCGTGTCAGACGGTGCCGGCGGGAGGCCAGACGCCGATGATGAGGCCCATGACGACGACCGTTACGAGCTCATGCGCGATGTTGATCACGGTGAGCGAGGATGGGCGACCCTCGAAGGCGTCGTGGGTGATGAACCTCGCCGCCGTGAAGCCCGCCCACAGAATCAGCGCGGTGAGGAGCGCGGCCAGCAGGTAGCCGCCGTCGTAGAAGTGCCAGGCGATCGTCGAGGCGCCCGCGAGCACCCACGCCGTGATGAAGCTCATCATCACCGTCACGACGATCGGCATCACCGCGCTCGCAGCCGGACGATCCATGTCGACGTTCGCGAGCTTCGCCCACCGGGTGCCGAACACGCGCGGCGTGTACCAGATCGACCCGACGACCATGCTCGACGCCGTCGCCAGCAGTACCGCCCAATAGTTGATCTCGGGGACCATCTCCGCCTCCTCGCCGCGGCCGCGGCCGCCCATCGCCGCACTGCGCTGCGCTGTTGCTGCGCCAGAGCGTACTCCCGCCGCGATGCCCGTGGGTCGCAGCGCGCCGAGCGCCGCGTGCGACGCCGCGGCGTGGCATCCGTTCTCAGTCCTCGATCATTTCGAGGATCGCGTGAAGCGGGATTGATGGCAGGGCGATCCAGCCTTCCCGGTCGGCCTGCTCCCGCAGGGTCGGCGGGACCGGATGGGTGCCGCCGACCGTATGCGCCCGGGTGATCAGCGCGGCGATGACGGCGTCGAACGCGTCATCCGAGCCGATCATGGTGGTCTTCGCCGCGCCGAGTTCGAGCCAGTCCGCGGTGCGAACCAGGTCATCGATCACGGCGTGGCGGACGCCCGCGTCGGTCCTGTATCCGACCGGCTCAACCCCCACACCCGAAGCGCGGCGCCCGGATAGACCTCGACGACACGACCCGAGCCGCTGCGGCGAACCGGTCCGATCCGGTCCGAGATCGCATCGAGGAGCGCCGCGCAGTGCATCGCGGTGAGCCCCAGTCGATCGGTCGCCACGCTCAGCGGGCGATGACCGGTGCGCGCTGCAACGTCCCGATCCGTCTCGCGGTACGCGAGCCGGCGTCGCCAGTCCATCCCGTCGTCTCGCGAGAGGTCGACGCGCTCGCCCCGCGCATGCCGGCCGACGAACTCGACGAAGTCGTCGGGCCAGCCGAATGCGCAGTCGATTCCGATCGCGTCGACCTCTGCGGCGAGGTCGACGATGAGCTCATCCTGCGCGCCGAGCACGAGCTGCTCGACGAACGCTCGGTCGGGCTGCCCAGCGGATGGTCGCCACGGCGGTCTTCCTGCTGTCGGCGGCGAGATCCACTCCGGCGGTGCGCACGTTCGCATCGTACGACGCACGCGCGAAAGGGGTGTCGTGCCTCGGAACCCGCTCCACGTGGTCGAACCCGAAGGCCGATGCCCGGGTCGGCCGTCCCAGGGAACGAGACCACACTGACCGATCAGGGATGGCCGGCGCGTTCATGTCCCCGTCTCCAAGCCTCGTGGCAGCCAAGGGCCCTGCCGATAGTTCGCGCGCGAAAAGCTCCGGTACTCCGGTACTCCGGTACTCCGGTACTCCGGTACTCCGGTACTCCGGTACCTCCGGTACCGCTGCCGCGGACGAGACATGTGGCCGGGCTTCGGGCTCGCGTCGCCGGAAGCGGACGCATCCGTCGACTTCGTGGCCCTCGCCGCTCACCCGACGCGCCGGAGACGCCGGGGGCAGCCGGAACGCCCTACAGCGAGCGGGCGTTCCTGCGAAGTCGCCCACCAGGAACGTGCCTCCGACTCAGCACGATCTGCAGCCCATGGGCCAGCGTGTGAAATACGCTGGGTGGATGAAGTCGCGACGTGCATCTGAACCCATCTACAGCACGGCGATCGTCGCAGGGCGGGCGCTGTTCGGCGGCTTGCGGCTCAAGCGCTCCGTGACGGGCGTCGAGAACATCCCGACGACCGGCGGAGCCGTACTCGCGATGACGCACTTCGGTTATCTCGATTTCGCCCTCGTCGAGTGGGTCACGTGGCTCGCGACCCGGCGGCGTGTGCGATTCCTGGCCAAGAAGTCGGTGTTCGCCAAGCCCGTCGTCGGCTGGCTGATGCGCGGCATGCGGCACATCCCGGTCGACATGAAGGCGGGCGCGGATGCCTTCGCCGCCGCCCTGCGGTCACTACGCGCGGGCGAGCTCATCGGCGTGTTCCCCGAGGCCGGCGTGAGTGCCTCATTCAGGGTGCGTGAGCTGAAGACCGGCGCAGTGCGACTGGCCGCGGACGCCGGCGTCCCCATCGTCCCCGTCGCCGTGTGGGGTGGCCAACGGCTCATGACCAAGCGCCATCGCGTCCGATTCGGCGAACGTTTCGGAGTGCCCGTGTCGTTCGTGTTCGGCACGCCGCTGCACCCCGAAGGAACCACCGACGCGCGCGCCGCCACCGAAGAGTTGCGCACGCGGATGCAGCAGCTCCTCGATGGGCTGCAGCGCGACTATCCCGTCGACGGCACCGGTCATTGGTGGCAGCCGCGCCACCTCGGCGGCGCCGCGCCGACGCCGGCCGAGGCCGCAGCGGCCGATGCCGAGCGCGACGCCGCTCGCGAGGCAGCCGCTGCCGCTGCCGCTGCCGCCGCGCGAACCCGCCGCACCCGAGACTGACGTCGAGGATGCGACCGTCGGTCCCGTCTGAGCTGTTCTTGAGCTGTTCTTGAGCTGTTCGCGCAGCGGATCGGCGACCTCGCGCCCGCCTTGCGACGCGGAACATCGCCGCCCGCAACGACGCCGGCCTTGACAACATCAGGCTCTGGCTCACGGTGTCGGATCACGCGCCTGAGTTGCTCGATGCGCTGGAGGCCACCCTGCGCGCTTCGGCGCAGCGTCAGCTCTGGGCGCTCGATGAGGGTGAGCAACAATCAGTCGACGCCGAGCGCCTGCCGAGCGTGGTGGTAGGTCTCCCACAGGCCCACCTGGGTGTCGTAGTCGAGGTGGCGCAGGCGCCATGGCGCGGCGTCGTCGTCGATCGCGGCGAGCTTGACTCGGCGCGCGGCCGGGTGACGACGGATGCGAGTGAGGTAGGTGTCCTCCGCGACATCCGCTCGGGTGAGCAGCTGGACGATCGCGACGATCTCGGGCAGCACTCCCGCCTCGAACAGTTCCTGCGAGGTCACGTCGGTGCGCTCGAGCACGTCTTGGAGCCACGCCGCCGAAGCTTCGATGGGCTCGCGGACCGGGTCGAACTGCTCGGCGACGCGGGCCGGGTGGTCGATGTACGCGGCACCGATCAGGTCGGTCTGTCCCCGGTGCGCGATGAACGCGATGCCCTTCGCGAGCGACACCTGCGCAACGGCGTCGGACGCGCTCGCGAACGTGACCGGTGCCTGTGGTGGTGCTGCGGCGGGCGCGGGCGCTTCCGGTGCCGCGGGCGGCGCGGATGCCGGGGGCGGCGCGGATGCCTGGGGCGCCACGGGTGCCGCGGGCGGCGCGGATGCCTGGGGCGCGAGTGGCGCCGCGGGTGTGACCGGCGCCGCGGATGCCGCGGGCGGCGCGGATGCCTGGGGCGCGAGTGGCGCCGCGGGCGTGACCGGTGCCGCGGGTGCCACGGTCTCGACGGTCTCGACCGGCCCCATCGCCCGGATCATGGCTTCGAACTCGTCAATCGTCCAATCGCGGTCCAAGTCGGTCGTCTTCCTCTCTTCGGCGTCCGCCGCCGGCTGTGGTTCGGCGGCAGGCATCGGTTCAGCAGCCGGCTCAGCATCCGGCTCCGGCTCAGCAACCGGCTCGGGCTCAGCAACCGGCTCGGGCTCAGCAACCGGCTCCGGTGCTGCCGCTTCTGCCACGGCACCGGCACGGTCCCGCGTCTCCGCCAGTGGATCGCGCCCACGTACCGGGCGCACGAACTTCAGCTCGGCCTCGAGTTCAGCCAACTCGCGGGCGTCGAGTTCGAGCAACGACCTCCCGCCGCTGCCGCGTCGCCGATGGAAGTACTGCTCGTCGACCTCCGTCAGGATCCCGCCGTCGCGGGTCGTGAAGTATCGCCGTCGACCGCCATCGGCGACAGCGACGATCACCTCCTCGTACTCGCCGGTCGGCTCCAGGCAGCAGAGGTAGTAACGCTGGATGTCGGTGAGCGGATGCATCGGCGGGTCGATGCTCGGACCCTCCGCCCAACGCGCATGTGCCCCGCCCCGGCTGACGCCCGTTCCGCCCATGACGCCGGTTCCGCCCGACCTGTGGATGTCGGCGTTGCCGCTCATGCCGCTGGATCCGCCGGTGCCGCTCATGCTGACAGCGCCGCTCCCGCTGCCACTGCCGCGCCGACTCTCATGTCTCGCCGCTGGCACGCCGAAGCCGTGAGCGGGCTCGCGGTCTCCGGGGAACGTCACTCGGGCTCCAGGTGGGTCGGGCCGGCCGATCGTATCGTCGGCGGCTAGAGATGCGGGCGCCTTCGATGCTAGATCGGCTTCACCAGTCGCACCCACACCTCGCCGCGAGAACCCTCCCCGGAGTAACGGGATGAGCGGCCTTGCCGAGGCATCCGTCGACCCGAACGGACCTGAAGCTGCGCTCCTGTAGCTGGGCTCCTGAAGCCGCGCTCCTGGGTGCCGCGCCCACCCGGGGTCCGCCGGTCGCTGCGCACAGCTTGTGCACCAGCGGGATCGAGCCGGCGCTCGGACGGGTGTGTGGCGGTGACGCTTCCTGTTGGGCGAGCCTGCATCGCACGATCTCGTGTATGTGTTCGCACCCCAGCTGCCCGGTACTTCGGTACCTCGGTACTTCGGTACCGACTTCACAGACGGAAACACATGACAGATCAAGATACGTCCGAATCGGCGCATCCGTCCGCGACAGCGGAGCGACTAGGTTGGTGCGAATCAGGCTCGTCGCATCCTCCGCGACGGCGGAGCTACGAGGTTGGTGCGTACCAAGGCACAGATCGTCATGCGAGGCATCGGGTCACGCTCTCGTCCGTGCGAAAGCGGATTGAGCACGAACCGCACGCGTTCGGGCGCCTCGGCGGTCTGAAGAACGAGGTGAACGCCTTCGCCCCGCCTACGCTGAACATATGCCCCGCACAACCCCGGCCGGACGCGGCGCCAGCGACGCCAGCGACCCCAACGACGCCAGCGACGCCAACGACGCCAACGACGCCAGCGGCACCATCTACCGCCTACGAGCCAGCATCCTCGGCATCGAGCCCGAGATCTGGCGCCTCATCGAGGTCGACGGGCGGCTGCGGCTCGACGAGTTCCACGATGCGCTGCAGCTCGCGCTCGGCTGGCGCGACTCCCACCTGCACTTGTTCACCGAGGAACCGCCTGAGGCGAGATTCGATCGCCCGCTGCCGCGAGTGGGCAGGCTTCCCCGCGAGTGGCACATGGCCGCCGGGATCGACGAGGTCCGCTTCGATCGCGAGCAACTGCCCGGCCCGGCATCCGCAGAGCTGCTCGACGAGACCGAGTTCACGCTCGCGCACGTGTTCGAGAGCTTCGACGGCCCGCTCTATTACGAGTACGACTTCGGCGACGGCTGGCAGCACCTCATCGAGCTCATCGAGGTGCTCGACGTGCCGATCGCCGAGGCGGATGCCGCTCGCGCCCTCGTGATCCGCGGCGAACGCCGGGCGCCGCTCGAGGACTCGGGCGGCCCGTACGGGTACGGCGAGGTGCTCGAGGCGCTCGCCGACCCGACGCACCCAGACCACGCCGACCGCCGCCAGTGGGTCGACGCCACGACCGACCCGTGGACGGACTTCGACCCCGAGCGCTTCGATGCGGACGCCGCCAATCGCGAGCTCGCGCTGCGCTTCGGCGCCGCCACCGAAACGTCGGGCCTGATTCCGGATGCCTCGGGGCCGACGCACCCGACATCCACCCGCTCGTCGGGGTCACTCGACGCGGCGTCCGCCCTGCAGTCGGGCTCACTGGCCGCGGCGTCCGTCTGGCCGTCGGGCTCACTCGACGCGGCGTCACCCCTCGTCGACCTCGTGGCCCGCCTGCGGCCCGGCGACGGCGCCGGCCTGCGCGGCCTCGTCGCGGAGCGCAACCTGATCGACACCGAGCGCCCCGACGACGAGACTTTGGCTCGGATGGTCCGCCCGTTCAGCTGGTTGCTCGATGCGGTCGGGCCGAACGGGCTCACCCTCACGCAGGCCGGATGGATGCCGCCCGCGGTCGTGCTCGACGGCATGACGACGCTCGGCTGGCGCGATGAATGGATCGGCGCATCGAACCGAGAGGACATCACCTGGCCGATGCGCTCGCACCGTGAAGCAGCGACGCGGATGGGCCTCATCCGCAAGCTGAAGGGGCGACTGTTGATCACCGCGCTGGGCAAGCGAGCGGCTGCAGACCCGGTCGTGCTGTGGGAGGCGCTGGCGCGCGGCATCCGTCGCCTCGGACGCAGCGACGCCGAGGCCGACGCCACCACGCTGCTCGCGATCGAGGTCGCCGCGGGTCGCGGTGGGGGGTTCGATGTCGCAGCGCGAGCGGTGCGGGCCGGACTCGAGCTGCTCGGCTACGGAGTTGCCGACGCCGGCGGCAATTACGGCTACGAGGGTCACGACGGATACGGCGGTTACCGCAACCTCGACGAACGCGACGCCATGGACCTGATCCGAGCATCGTGGCACGTGTTCGACAGTCTCTCGGCCTTCGAGTACGGCGATCGTCGCCTTCGGCGCGGTGGCGAGCCGACCCCGGATGGCCGGGCGTTCGCCCGGGCGGTGCTGCGTGGCGGGGCCTGAGCGCCACGCCGACTGGCTCGGTTCCCGGAATCCGCGGCCGGATGCGCCGAGGCGGTCGTCTGGGGCGTGACTCGAGGCCGGATGCGCCGACGCGGTCGTTTCGGGCGTGACTCGCGGCATGATGTGTCGACGCGGTCGTTTCGGGCGTGACTCGCGCCCGGATCCGCCCGATACGGCGCGTCCAGGGTATGTGTCCGCGCCCAGTGGCCCGGTACTTCGGTACTTCGGTACTTCGGTACCGCGTTTCCGGATGGAAAAGGTGGCCGCTCCGGTCACTACGGCCACTACGGCCACTACGGCCACTACGGCCACTACCGGCCACTACGGCATACCGGCCATTCCGGCCATCGTCGCGTCAATGGCGGGCTCACTCACCGAAAGCTCTGCCGCGGGGTTCACCGCCATGTGGCATACGTGGTGAGAGCCCGCGAGTCGTTGCGCTCGGCGAGCGAGCCAGAGGCCATCGGGGAGCGAGAGTGATGTGCCGGCGTGCCGGAGCGCGGCAGCGCGTTCGGCAGCTTCGGCGGTCACGGGTGCGATCTCGAGGGGATAGCTGAGCAGGAGCCCTCGCGCCGGCACCCAGTCGGCTCCGGCCCCGCGCAGTTCGGTCCGACGGCCTGGCTCGGTCAGCGCTCGACAGGCACCAGCGCGACGTCGCGAAGCACGCCGGCGTCCGCCACCGCGGTCATCATCGTGCACACCGGCTGCCGCCGACGGTCGGTCGGCGAGCCGGGATTGAGCAGACGGATGCCGCGGGGCGTCACGGTGTCCCACGGGATGTGGCTGTGCCCGAACACGAGCACGTCGCATCCGTCGTACTCGGCATCCATGCGGCGCTCGCGACCCGCGGCCATGCCGGTCTCGTGCACCACGCCGAACCTCAGGCCCTCGATCGCGGCGCGGGCGACCTCGGGAAGCCGCGCCCGCAGGTCGGCGCCGTCGTTGTTGCCGTACACGCCGATGAGCCGCGCCGCGCGAGCCTCGATCGCGTCGAGCGTCGCGACATCCACCCAGTCGCCGGCGTGGATCACCACGTCTGCGTCGTCGATCGCCCGCCACACCGCGGCGGGAAGCCGCCGCGCCCGCACCGGGATGTGGGTGTCGGAGATGAGCAGCAGCCGCGTCGCCATCACTCCATCATCGCGCGGCATGAGCTCGCATCGCGCGGTCAGCTCGGTCAGCTCGGTCAGCTCGGTCAGCTCGGTCAGCTCGGCCCGCTCGGTGACACCGCGAGGTCTGAGGAGACCGTCGGGCGGAATTCCCAGAGGTATAGACACTTGAGTGTATATATGTCTTCATGTATGCTGAAGACGTGGACATCGACGCGGTACAGCTTCGGCTCAGTGCGATCGCCGAGCCGAACCGGTTTCGCATCGTCGAACTGCTGCGGCAGGGCCCGCGGGCGGTCGGCGGCATCGTCGACGAACTCGGCATGGGTCAGCCGCAGGTGTCGCGGCACCTTCGGATCCTCGCCGAGGCGGGCATCGTCGAGTCCACCAAGCACGCTCAGCAGCGCATCTACCGGCTGCGGCCCGAACCGATCCGAACCCTGGGCGACTGGGTCGAGCGTTATGCGGCGCTCTGGTCCGAGCGCATGGATCGCCTCGGCGACCACCTGGCCGGCCCAAGTGAGCCGAGTCACACGAACGAGAACGGAGACGACCGATGACCAGCAACGGCACCAGCACCGACGGCACCAGCACCGACGGCATCAGCATCGACCGCGAGCACCAGACGCTCCACGTCGCCCGCACCTACCCGTTCCCGATCGACCGGGTCTGGCATGCCTGGACCGATCCCGTCGCCATCGCCGCCTGGTGGGGTCCGCACGAGTGGTCGACCACCGTGCACGCCATGGACGTGCGCCCCGGCGGCGAATGGCGCTACGAACTCGGCCCCGACGATGGCTCGGTCGTGCCGAGTCGCAGCATCGCCACGTACCGTCGCGTCGAGCCGCACGTGCTGCTCGCCTACGTCGACACGTTCGCCGACGCATCCTGGACGCCCGCCGTCGACGGCTGGGCCACCGAGGTGCGATTCACGGATGCCGCGGGCGGCACCGCCGTCGACATCGTCACCGTGTTCCCCGACGAGGACGAACTGCGGCGTGCCATCGATCTCGGCATGGCCGGGGGATACGCCGAGGCGCTCGAGCGACTCTCGGGGACGCTCGAACGCTGAGCCGCGGCATCCGCCGCCCGAGTCACACGACCAGAGAACACGACCAAAGAACACGACCAAAGCACACGACCAGAGAAGAGGAGTGCCACCATGTCCGAACAGACCCTCACCTCGCGCGACGGCACCACGATCGCCTACGAGATCCATGGATCCGGCCCCGCCATGATCGTCGTCAACACCGTCGCCGAGGACCGAACGAGCGCGCCCGGTATCATCGGGCTGCTCGCAGAGCACTTCACCGTGCTGAGCTACGACCGGCGCGGCCGGGGCGGAAGCGGCGACCCGCAGCCGTACGACCCCGCCCGTGAGATCGAGGACCTCGCGGCCCTCATCGACGTCGTCGGCGGTCGCGCCGCGCTCATCTCGGGATCGGCCGGCGGCGTGCTCGCCCTCGACGCGGCATCCGCGCTCGGCGACGCCGTGACCGCCCTGTTCCTCTACGAGCCGCCGTTCATCGTCGACGACTCCCGCCCTCCGATGCCCGCCGATTACGTCGCCCATGTGGAGTCGCTCGTGGCCGCGGGCAAGCGGAGCGAGGCCGTCGAGTACTTCATGACCGAGGCCCTGCAGATCCCGGCCGAATGGGTGGCGGGCATGAAGCAGGACCCGTCGTGGGACGCGATGGCCGCGCTCGCCCACACCTATGCGTACGACGGCCGGATCCTCGAGGGCCTGCAGGACGGCACGCCCCTGCCCCGCGACCGATGGAACATCGATGCGCCCGTGCTCGTGCTCGTCGGCGCGAACAGCGAGCCGTTCTTCGTCGGCGGGGCGAACGCCCTCGCCGAGATCCTGCCGAACGTCACCGTCGAGCTGCTGCCCGGCCAGGACCACGCCGCGTTCTGGTTGGCCCCCGAGGCGGTCGTCGAGTCGGTCGTGAAGTCGGTCGTCGCGCGGGGAGCCCTGCGGCCCTCCGACGCCTGAATGGCGGAGGCGGTGCCCGAGCGACTGGCTCCCCGACAGGCGGCCGGTCGCTCGTCTGCGCCAATGGATCCCGGGTTGCCCGTGACGCCTCATCCGGGCGCGCGGCGACCGCCCTGCGCGTCGGGGTCGACCGACCTGATCCGCTCACGTCGGCCCGGGATCCCGTTCGCCACCGGCACCCAGACGCCGTCGCGCTCGACCTCGTATGCGCGGAATGCGCACGGGATGCCTCGGGCCCCAATCGGGTCGGTCGAGTCCATGAGTTGGAAGTGCAGGTGGGGCGCCGTCGAGTTGCCGGTGTGACCGATGCGGCCGAGCAGGTCGCCGGATGCCACGTGCTGGCCCTCGACGACAGCGACCGAGCCCGGCGTGAGGTGGGCGAAGGCCGCGTAGATTCCGCCCGCCCGGAGGATGACGTGGTTGCCCAGGATCGACGGCAGCCGCTCGGGGGTGAAGGTCGCCGCGTTCGTGATCGCCCGTGCCAGTTCCCGAACCGGATGAATCCACTCCCGCTCGGGCATCCCGTCCGAGGCTCGCACGACGTCGCCGTCGAAGGGGGCGTGGATCGGGGCTCCCCACGCGTAGCACTCACGGGTTCGACCGCCGATGATCCCGCCACGCAGCGACCCGGCCGGGTGGAAATGCACGCCCTCGCGGCCGTCGACTTTCAGCAGGTCGTAGGCGTACCGCTGCCCGAGCATGTCGGTGCCGTGGCTCGGCACCCGGTGGGCGGGCGTCGTGACCGCCATCCACCCCTCCCCGCGCAGGGGGAAGTCGACCACCACGGGATTCGCGAGCTCGTCCTCCACGGTTGAGAGCGTAACCCGCGGCGAATCGTCCAGCATCGTCGTCGGCCGCCGACACCGACACTGCAGGCCGCTACCGACGGGCCGAACCGCTGTCGGCGGCACTCGGTAACGTCGCGGTATGAGCGCGTTCCATCACTTCGTGCTTCACGTCCCAGACGCGGCTCTCGACGACCTCCGGGCACGCCTCGAACGCAGCCGCCTGCTCCCCGACTCACCTCGGCGGCCCGCCTCGGGCATGAACGCCGCATACCTCGGCGAGCTCGTCGACACCTGGATCGCCTGGGACTGGCGGGCACGCGAGGCGTGGCTCAACGGGCATCCGCAGTTCATCGCCGGGGTCGGCGACGCCGACGTGCACTTCGTGCACCTGCGGTCGAACCGAGCGGATGCCCCTGCGCTGCTCGTGATGCACGGCTGGCCGCACACGTTCGCCCTGCAGCTCGACTTCGCCGACCGGCTGCCCGACTTCCACGTCGTCGTCGCGAGCCTGCCCGGATTCGCGTTCTCATCGCCGTACGCGGAGGGCGAGATGTCCGAGAAGCGACTGGCCGCGACGATGCACGCCCTCATGACCGAAGTGCTCGCCTACGAGCGCTACGTCACCTACGGCGAGGATGTCACGGCCAACGTCAGCGACCTCATCGCCGCGCGCTACCCCGAGCACGTCGCCGGCATCGTCGCCACCCATGCGCACTTCCCCACGATGAAGGAGCGGGCGGCCCTCACCGACCCCGACGAACGCGCGTTCTTCGCGGGCATCGCCGCGCGCCATGAGACGGACGGAGCATACGGGCACGTGCAGGCCACTCGTCCCGACACGCTCGCCGTCGCGCTGAACGACTCCCCCGCGGGACTGCTCGCCTGGCTGACCGAGAAGCTCGTCGAGTGGAGCGACACCCCGCCCGGCGACCCGTCGGTGGTGGAGCGACGCATCTCGAGGGACCGGATCCTCACCGAGGCGATGATCTACTGGGTCAGCCAGACCATCGGCTCGTCATTCCGCCCGTATTACGAGGGTGCCGACCAGCCCGATCCGATCCCGCCCACCTCGGTGCCGGCGGCGGTCTTCATCCAGCGGCACGAGGCGACCTATCCCGAGTCGCTCGCCCGCCGTCATTACCGCGACCTGCGCGTGTTCGATCGCCTCGACGAGGGTGGGCACTTCACGGTCGGCGAAGTGCCCGACGAGATGGCCGCGCGCGTGCGGGAGTTCGTGAACTCGCTGAGTTGACCGCGGCGCGGGGGACCGAATCGCGCGGCCGACGACGGCGACGTCCAGGGTTCACGGCAGCTCGCCGAAACTAGACGGCGACCTGCTGCTTCCCCTTCGCGAGGTTCGCCACGAGCTCGTCACGCGTCTGCGCCCCGGCCTTGTACGCCGGCTGGTCGCGCTCGACACGCCAGCTGTTCGAGAGCGGGCCGACGTTGACCGCGTCGAAGCCGAACTGGTCGTAGAGGCGGGTCACGAACTCCGCGGCATCCGGGAAGTCACTCGCGGTCACGAGTGCCCGGCGGTCGGGCGAGCCCGCGGGGCGACCGTCGGTCGTGATGTCGCGCGCCACGATGTGGTTGAAGCCCTTGGCCACGCGGCTCTCGCGCAGGTGCTCCTGCAGCATGCCGGTCACGGTGTCGCGGCCCTCGTCGAGCTCGGGCACGTGGCCGTCGCGCTCCCAGTAGTAGTTGTTCGTGTCGATCACGATCTTGCCGGCCAGGGGCTCGACCGGTATCGACGCGTAAGCCTTGAAGGGCACCGTCACGACCACGACGTCACCGGATGACGCGGCATCCGCTGCCGTCGCCGCACGTGCGTGCGGGCCGAGCTCTGCCGCGAGGCCCGCGAGCGACTCTGGCCCGCGGGAGTTGGCGATGACCACCTCGTACCCGTTCGCGATGGCGGCCCGGGCGACGTGGCTGCCGATGTGTCCTGCTCCGATGATTCCGAGTGTCGTCATGGTGAGTGGCAACCGAGCGCCGGCGCGTGTTGTTCCCGTTCGCGAACAGCTGGCGGCTGGCAAGGGCGAAAGGCGCCCGGTGCGGATGCCGCAGCATCCGGTATCATCGTGATACCACGAAAGGAGGTCCGGCGATGCCGATGACCCTTCGTCTCGACCCCGAGCACGAGCGGCTGCTGGTGCAGCTCGCCGAGCAGCAACAGCGGTCGAAGAACGAGATCGTCGCGCTCGCGATCGAGGAGTTCGCCGCTCGCACGTCGAAGCGTGAACGCACCCGCGCCGCCTTCGCCCGCGTGCTCGAGCGTGACGTTGCGCTGCTCGACGCGCTCTCGAAGTGACCGAGTATCTCGACCCCGAAGACGTCGAGGAGCTGATCCGAAGCGTCGGATGGCACGTGCGCGACCGGTCCCGGCTGCTGTCCGCGCTCGCCGCGCCGCTCCCGGTGTTCGACGAAGAGGTCTACGACGGGCCACACGAGAAGGCGGCGGCGCTGATCGCGGCGATCAATCGCAACCACCCGCTGCTCGACGGCAACAAGCGACTGTCGTGGATCGTGACGGTCGCCTTCTACGAGCTCAACGGATTCGATCTCGCCGCGGCATCCGTGCGACAGGGCGACGCGTTCATCCGAGCTGTCGCGGCCGACGAGCTCACGCACGATGAGATCGTGCGCTGGCTCACGCGGCACTCCCGCCCTGAATTCTCGTAGGCGACGGGCAGGCCAGGGCAGAACGGCAGGGCAGAAGGCAGACGCTCGGGCCGGTCCCGCGGGGGCATGCGTCAGGGCGTACCCGCAGCATTCGACGCGGGTGGCGCGGGCGCCGGCAGCAGCTGCCCGAGCTGCTTTCCCGAGGGCGCGACCGCGGGGTCGACCAGCCAGATCACGGCCAGCCCGTTGACCATCGCGAAGTAGTACGCGGCGAGCGCCCGCCGCTGTTCCGCGTCGAGCTCGGGCAACGTTTCGGCGAGCAGCTCGGCGATGCCGCTGATCGCCGCCTGCTGCGCCGCGCGAAGCGTGTCGGCGACGACGGGGAGCCGATCGATCTGCGCCAGGTTCTCCATGCTGGCGGCGAGCAGCTCCCTCTGGTCGGCGAAGACGCGGAGCGACTCATCCCAGATGCGACCGAGCAGCTCCGAGGCCGGCGCGTTCCTGAGGGCGCGCATCCAGCGAATCGCCGATCTGGATGCCGGTACTGAGTAGCGCCTCGGCCATCAGGGCCTCTTTGCTGCCGAAGTGGTAGCCGATCGCCGCGAGGCTCACGCCTGCCGCGCCCGCGATGTCGCGCGCCGTCGTGCGCGCGTAGCCCTTCTCGATGATGCAGCGCCGAGCGCCCTCGATCAGGTCCTCTCGATTCCCCATGGATGGATGGTACCAAGAATTTAGACATTCGTATTAGACGTACGTCTCATACGGATGTACTATCAAGGCATCCGCCTCCAGACAGGGTCGGAACCGCAGGCCGCGAGACACGGTCTGAACTGCTGAGGAGAGAAATCATGAAGGTACTCATCTCCGGCGCGGGCATCGCCGGGCTCGCGCTCGCCCACGTGCTCGCCGACGGCGGACACGACGTCACGATCGTCGAGGTCGCCCCGACCCTCCGCCCCGGCGGCCAGCTCGTCGACTTCCGCGGCCCCTCGCGCGACGCCGCCGAGCGGATGCGCCTGCTCGAGCCGATCCGCGCCGCGCAACTCGCTCAGAAGGGCCTTCGCTACGTCGACGACCACGGGCGCACGCTCGGCGAACTCGGCGTCGAGATGTTCGGCGGCAACGGGCCGGTCGCCGACCTCGAGATCATGCGCGGCGAGCTCACCCGGGTCCTCTCCGACGTCACCGCCGGCCGCGTCGAGCATCGCTTCGGCGACACGATCACGGCACTGGCGCAGGACGACGACGGCGTCGACGTGACGTTCGACCAGGCCGCCGGCGAGCGCTTCGACCTCGTCGTCGCGGCCGACGGACTGCACTCCCGGGTCCGCTCCCTCGTCTGGGGCCCAGAGGCCGACTACGTCCGGTCGCTCGGCGGCGTGACGTCGTACTTCGACGTTCCCGAGCCCGAGCCGCTCGAGGGCTGGTCGATCATGGACATCATGCCCGGCCGTCGCATGGTGCTGGTTCGACCGGGCGGCACGCCGGGCCGGGCCACCGCGATCCTGACGTGGTTCGGCGACCACGCCCTTCCCGACCGTCGCGACGTCGAGGCCCAGAAGGCGCTCGTGCGATCGGGCCTCTCCGACGGGGTCTGGCATCTGCCCGCACTCTCGGCGGCACTGGACACCACGACGGAGTTCTACTTCGATTCTCTGGTGCAGGTGCACATGCCCGAGCTGTCGCGCGGGCGGGTCGTGCTGCTCGGCGACGCCGGCTACTGCACCTCGCCCATGAGCGGCCAGGGGACCGCGCTCGCCCTGATCGGCGCCTACATCCTCGGCAACGAACTGAACCACCGCGGCGAGGCCGACACCCGGGGGGCGTTCCGGGCGTACGAGGCGGAGATGGAACCGCACATCACGGAAGGGCGGAAGCTGATGCCGGGAATCGGTTCGTTCGCCACGCCGAAGACGCGCACGGGCATCCGGATACTTCACGCCTACGTCCGTGTCTCGGCGCGACGGCCGTTGGTGACGCTGATGGAGAAGGCCATGAGCGCGCATCACGACGTGCCGCTGCCGGAGTACGAGACCGTGAGGGTGTGACATCCGGCCGGTTTGTCCTCTTTGGGTCTCGTCGGACGCGTAGCGGCATCGGCGCACATCGAGCAGGATCGTGCCCATGCGCATGACTCCCCGACGCCT
Organism: uncultured Actinomycetota bacterium; assembly: GCA_963764435.1. Lineage (GTDB taxonomy): Bacteria > Actinomycetota > Actinomycetes > Actinomycetales > Microbacteriaceae > Agromyces. The sequence continues at coordinate 44,560 of CAVXSL010000006.1, forward strand.
CGCCACGTCCATGAGCCTGTGGATCCCGAACCTCTTCAGCGGCATCCGCGTGAAACGCTTCGCCCCCGACTGGACGAGCGCGACCGTCGAGCTGCACGTGAACGTGTTGACCCGCAACTACGTGGGGACCGCGTTCGGCGGCTCGATGTCGGCGATGACCGATCCGTACTACTTCATGCTCGTCATGCACCAGCTCGGGCGCGACTACATCGTGTGGGACACGCGCGGCGAGATCGAGTTCGTGAAGCCCGGCCGCGGCGTGCTCACCGCGCACTTCGAGGTTCCGGCGTCGAAGGCGCAGGAGCTGCGCGATCGTGCACGCGGCGGCGCGAGGGTGCTCGAGTGGTTCGAGACGTCGATCACGGATCGCGAGGGTGACGTCGTCGCCCGAGTGCGCCGCGAGGTCTACGTGCGGGAGAAGCATCGCGCGAGTGCGGCAGCGGGTGCACCGGATGCCTCGGATGCCGCAGATGCAGCGGATGCCGCGGATGCCGCATCCGAGGCGTGATCCCCGGCGACCGAGCGAACGCCGACCCAGAGCTCAGTGCACGACGTCGTACACGGCCTTGACGACCCCGTTGGAGTAGGCCTCGTGTTCGACGAGCTGCAGCTTGCCGGTCTCACGACCGCTGAAGAGTCGCTTGCCTTCGCCGAGCACGACCGGGAAGACGAGCAGGTGGTAGCGGTCGACCAGCCCCGCTTCGCCGAGGCCTTGGGCCAGGGTTGCGCTGCCGTGCACGAGGATGGAGTCGCCGTCGCCCTCCTTGAGTCGCGCGACCTCGTCGATCGAGCGCAGCACCGAGGTGTTGTTCCAGTCGGGATCGGTCAGCGTGGTCGACACGACGTACTTCGGCATCGCGTTGTACTCCGCGAACTCCTCCATCGTCGGCCAGACCGGGGCGAACTCGTCATAACTGACGCGCCCGATGAGCATGGCGCCGGCCTCGACCTGCTCGCGACCCTTGATCTCGTACGCCTCCTCGACGAACGGGACCTCCTTGAAGGTCCAGCCGGCCCGCGGGTGCGACCCGCCGCCTGGCGAGTCGATGACGCCGTCGAGGCTGATGAATACGGTGACGATGAGCGTGCGCATGGCGATCTCCTCTGTTCTCCGAGCCGGTATCTCCGTCTCATTCTGGACGTCGAACGAGCGTCGGCCGAGATCGACAACGCGACCGAAAACGGCGAAGAGGATGCCGCGGCCTGTGGCGGCCCGCGGGACCAAGTACCCGGGCAGCGGATGCCTCGCGACCAAGACTGGGCGGGTGCATCCGGCACCACCACCCATAAGGAGTCATCATGCGTGCAGCAGTCGTGACCGCATTCGACCGGCCGGTGTCGCTCGACGAGCGCCCGATCCCCGAGCCCGGACCAGGCCAGGTGCTCGTGCGCCTGGAGACCTGTGGCCTCTGCCACACCGACATCCACGCGATGCGCGGCGACTGGCCCGTGAAGCCCGGCCTTCCGTTCGTGCCCGGGCATGAGGGGGTCGGCATCGTCGAGAAGCTCGGAGACGGCGTCACGTCGCCCCCGATCGGGCAGCGCGTCGCCATGGCCTGGCTCGGCCGGGCCTGTGGGGAGTGCCGCTACTGCATCGACGGCCGCGAGAATCTCTGCGAGCAGCAGCAGAACACCGGCTACTCGATCGACGGCGGCTACGCCGAGTACGCGATCGCCGACGCGAAGTTCGCGGTCCGCGTGCCGGACGGCGTGTCGCCGATGGATGCCGCACCGCTCTCCTGCGCCGGCGTCACCACGTACGCGGCCGTGAAGGCCGCCAAGGTGGTGCCGGCCGAGCGCGTCGCGGTCTTCGGGATCGGGGGGCTCGGGCACCTCGCCGTGCAGTATGCACGGCTGGTCGGCGCCGAGGTGATCGCGGTCGACATCACCGAGGAGAAGCTCAACCTCGCCCGCGATCTGGGCGCCGATCACGTCGTCGATGCGAAGTCGGTCGACCCGATCGCCGAGATCGCACGGCTCGGAGGCGCCGACGTCGCCATCGTGCTCGCGGTCGCACCTCAGGTGTTCGGCCAGGCCTTCGCGTCGCTGAATCGCGGCGGACGGCTCGTGCTCGTGTCACTGCCCGCCGAGGGCAGCCTCACCGTTCCGGTGTTCGACACCGTGCTCAAGGGCATCTCGATCATCGGGTCGATCGTCGGCACTCGGCAGGACCTCGCGGAGGTGTTCGCGCTCCACGCGCTCGGCCGCACCCGGGTGGTCGCGGTTGCGCGCGACCTGAGCGACGTGAACGAGGCCGTCGACGAGGTGCTGAGCGGCGATGTGCCCGCCCGGCTCGTGTTCGTCTACGACGGCGCGAGGTGAGTCGCCGGCTCGGGTCGGCTACTGCGATTCGGCGTTGGCCGACAGCGGACTCCGCCCACCCGACGGCGATTCGTCCTGCTCGGCGCACGCCTCCTCCGGCCCTTCCGCCGCGATCGGCACTCGCCGACGGCGCGTCACGAGGTACGAGCCGGCCAGCACGAGCACGAATCCGACGATCGTCCACACCGTGATCCGCTCGCCGAGCACCAGGACGCCGGCGATGATGGCGACGGCGGGATTGACGTAGGTGATCGCCGTCGCCTTCACCGGGCCGATCTCGGCGACCAGGCCGACCATCAGGAGGAACGCGAGGGCGCTGCACACCACCGCGAGCACGAGGATCGACGCGATGACCGCCTGGGACGGCAAGGCCGTCGGCCACGCTCCGGTGAGCAGCACGAACGGTACGTACACGACGGCGGTGGCGGCCAGGGACACGGCGACGACGCCGACGCCCGGAAGGTCCGACATCCATCGCGCGAGGATCGCCGGCCCCAGCGCGTAGCCGACGACGACGACCGCCATCTCCGCGACAGCGATCAGGTCTGACCCCGCGATGTCGAGGCCGACCAGCGCCGTGACGCCCAGCATGCCGAGCGCGATCCCGAGCCAGTTCATGCGGGAGAGCCGCTCGGGCCGACCCATGGCGAACGCGATGACCACGCTGGCGAGCGGCACGGTGGCGAGCAGGAGCCCAGCGGTCGAACTGGGCAGGCGTTGCTCGGCCGAGCTCAGGAAGTACCACGGGAGCACGATCTCCACGATCGTGTAGGCGAGCATCGGCTTCCACCGTCGCACCACCTGCGCCACCTCGCGCCGGAAGAACGCCAGCGGCAGCAGCAGGATCGCCGCGAGCGCCGACCGCGACAAGACCACCATCGCGGGCTCCAGCTCGCTGACGGCCACCTTGATGAACAGGTACGGGATGCCCCAGGCGATCCCGAGCGCGGCGAACAGGATCAGTCCGCGACGAGTCATCTGTTCATTCTGGTGGCTGCCACCGACAGGGTCCGACGAGTGGCTGCCGAGCTCACGCGATATCCCGCCAACCGCGGCGTCACCGGCCGGCTCCGCGGCATCCGCTCTCGACCCCTGGCGTCTGCTCGGATGAGTCGTATGTACCCCAAAAGGGTGGCACAAATCTAGATCTATTCTGCGACGAAACCGGCTGCTAGGTTGCGAGCACTGTGCCCGGCGACCCCGGGCTTCCTTCGAAGGAGAACACGTGAAACGACGCACGCGCGGCATGCTCGCCATTGCCGCGGCGAGTGTGACGGTCGCATCCGGTGTGGCATTCGCACCGGCCGCGATCGCCGCACCCGCTGAGGACCCGAGCCCCTCGGCAACCCAGCGCCTGGACAACCGTCCGGGCCCGCTCACCGAACGCCAGAACGAGCGGCGCAAGGCCGCCCAGAAGCTGATCCTCTCGGGTCAGGCGTCGCCCGACGAAGACGGGGCGGTGCAGCTGGCCGAGGACAAGTACTACCAGGCATCCGTCACCGGAACCGGCCGCCTGTTCACCGTCCTCTCCGAGTTCGGCGACCAGGGCAGCGGCAAGCTCGGCACCACGCCCGGGCCCCTGCACAATGAGATCGCCGAGCCCGATCGCACGGTGGACAACAGCACGAACTGGATCGACGAACTTCGCGCCGGCGCACTACGACGACCTGCTCTTCGGTGCCGGCGAGTCGTTCGCCGACTTCTACTCGAAGCAGTCGTCGGGCGCGTACACGGTCGACGGCGAGGTGAGCGACTGGGTGAAGGTGCCCGGCAATGCCTCGACCTACGGCGACAACACGGTCGAGGACGCCGGCGGGGCGTGGCAGTTCATCGAGGACTCGGGCAACGCCTGGTACGACGCACAGGTCGCGGCCGGCAAGTCGGCTGACGAGATCAAGGCCGAGCTCGCCTCCTTCGACGTGTGGGACCGCTACGACGCCAACGACAACGGGATCTTCGACGAGCCCGACGGCTACCTCGATCACTTCCAGTCCGTGCACGCGGGCGAGGGTGAGGACGCCGGCGGCGGCGCGCAGGGCGAGGACGCGATCTGGTCGCACCGCTGGTACGTGAACGCCACCGACTACGGCGTGACCGGCCCGGCCGGCGCGAAGTTCGGTGGCGCGCAGATCGGCGACACCGGCTACTGGATCGGTGACTACACGGTCCAGGCCGAGAACGGCGGCCTCGGCGTGTTCACCCACGAGTATGGCCACGACCTCGGCCTGCCCGACCTCTACGACACCTCGGGCGGCGGGGAGAACAGCACCGCGTTCTGGAGCCTCATGTCGAGCGGCTCGTGGTTGAACCAGGGCGGCGACGCCATCGGCACCACGCCCGGCTACATGGGTCCGTGGGAGAAGCTGCAGCTCGGATGGCTCGACTACGCCGTCGTGAGCCCCGGCGAGAGCGGCTCGTACACGCTGAGCCCCGCTGCGCTGCAGGCCGCCGACCAGGAGCAGGCCCTCGTGGTCGACGTGCCCGACCAGGGCATCGAGACGACGTACACCACGCCGTCCTCGGGCACGTACGCCTGGTGGACGTCGAGTGCCGACGACCTCAACACCACGTTGACTCGCACGCTCGACCTCTCGGGCGTCCGCTCAGCCACCGTCACGGCCAAGGCGTGGTACGACATCGAGGCCGGCTACGACTACCTGTACGCCGAGTACCGCAGCGCCGCCACCAACAACGAGTGGACCCAGATCGGTGCGCCGATCGACGGATCGACCAACGGCAAGTGGTCGACCCTGCGCTACTCGGTGCCGGGCGACGGATCGGTCGACTTCCGGTTCCGGTACCAGACCGACGGCGGCGTGCACCTCGCGGGCGCCTTCATCGACGACATCACGGTGAAGAGTGGCGGCACCACGCTGTTCACCGACGACGTCGAGTCGGGGGACAACGGCTGGGTCGGCGACGGCGGCTTCGCGCGCAGCACCGGCGTCGCAACCTCCTCGGGCGATCGGTACTACCTTGCCGAGAACCGCACGTACGTCGGTTACGACACCACCCTCGAGGTGGGGCCGTACCAGTTCAGCAACCTCATCACGAAGCCCGACTGGGTGGAGCGGTTCCCGTTCCAGGACGGCATGCTCGTGTGGGCGATCGACGAGACCTACGGCGACAACAACACCTCGCAGCACGTCGGCCACGGCCAGGCGCTCCCGGTGGACTCGCACCCGGTGCGGTTCACCTACCCCGACGGCACCGCGCCGAGCAACCGACGCCAGCCGTTCGACGCACCCTTCGGCCTGCAGGCGATCGATCCCGTGTCGCTGCACAAGGAGATCATCGTCGGCAAGGGCCAGAGCCAGACCGTGCAGTCGCTTGCGGCGACGGGTCCGGGCGGAACGCAGACGGCGACCTTCACGGATGCCGACCCGAACGCGTTCTTCAGCTCGACGAACCCGCTCGGCGGTGTCTACGTCGCGGGCCACGGCGTGACCGTGACCGTGACCGGCCAGAACACCGGCGGCACCATGACCGTCGACGTCACCAACCCGGTCGAGTGATCTGACTCGAGCGATGTGATCGCACCACGGTGGGCCCGTCTCCTCGGAGGCGGGCCCACTCGCGTTTCCGCCGTCGAGGGCCGCGGTGCCATGATGTGATGGTCCCGTTGGGGTGCAGGGGACTCGGGGGTGCAGAGGAGTTGGCCATGCGTGATTGGACGCAGTTCGAGTTCCCCGCGAGCGTGCCCGGGTCCGGCGGTCCGCAGGCCCCGCGACAGACTCACCGCATGGCTCTTCGAGAAAACCGTTCCACCCGTCGGTCCCGAAGTCGAGGAAGGGACCGGGGAGCATGACCCGTGGTGGAAGGTCATGAGCCTGACCGGCGTCGACTACTTCTCCACGCTGTCGTACCTCCCCGCGATCGCCGTGCTCGCGGCCGGAGCCGTCTCGCCGATCGCCACGCTGCTGATCGTCGGCCTGACCCTGCTCGGCGTGCTCCCGATGTACCGACGGGTCGCCGAGGAGAGCCCCCACGGCCAGGGCTCGATCGCCATGCTCGAGCGGCTGCTCCCCTTCTGGCGCGGCAAGATCTTCGTGCTCGTACTGCTCGGGTTCGTCGCGACATCCTGGATCATCACCATCACGCTGTCGTCGGCGGATGCCTCGGTGCACCTCATCGAGAACCCGCTCATGCCCGAGGCGTTGAAGGGGCAGGCCGTGGCCATCACGATCGTGCTGCTCCTCGTGCTCGGCGGGGTGTTCCTGCTCGGATTCACCGAGGCGGTCAATATCGCGATCCCGCTCGTGGTGGCCTTCCTCGGGCTCAACGCGATCGTCATCGTCACCGGCCTGGTCGAGCTGTCCACCCATCCGGTCGCGGTCGAGGACTGGTGGGCGGCGCTGACCGCGAGCGGTGGAGGCTGGTCGGGCATCCTGCTTCCAGCGTTTCTCGCGTTCCCGTTGCTCGTGCTCGGGCTCTCGGGTTTCGAGACCGGGGTCAGCATGATGCCCCTCATCAGCGCGTATGGCGAGACCCGCGCGGATCGGCTCGCACGGCGCATCCAGAACACCCGGAAACTCCTGACCACCGCAGCGATCATCATGAGCGCCTACCTGATCACGAGCAGCATCGTCACGACGCTGTTGATCCCGGCGGAGGAGTTCGAGCCGGGTGGAGAAGCGAACGGCCGAGCCCTCGCGTACCTCGCCCACGGCTTCTACGGGGAAGCGTTCGGAACCGTCTACGACGTCAGCAGCGTGCTGATCCTGTGGTTCGCGGGCGCATCGGCCATGGCCGGGTTGATCAACATCGTGCCTCGCTACCTCCCGTCGTACGGAATGGCACCCGAGTGGAGCCGAGCGGTCCGCCCGGTCGTGCTGGTGTACACCACGATCAGCGTGATCATCACGATCGCCTTCAACGCGGATGTCGATGCGCAGGCCGGCGCGTATGCCACCGGCATCCTGGCCATGATGGTGTCGGCGGCGGTCGCGGTGCTGATCTCCGCCATCCGCCACCGGCAACCCTTCGCCACGGTCGGATACACCGTGTTGACCCTGATCCTCGGCTACGCGCTCGTGGAGAACGTGATCGAGAAGCCCGACGGACTCGCGATCTCGGCCCTGTTCATCCTCGGCATCATCGTGGTCTCAGTGATCTCGAGGATCGCTCGGACCACCGAGATCCGGGCCTATCGAATCGAGTTCGACGACGCAGCCCGCCGGTTCATCTCCGACTCCCTCGTGCACGACGGCACGTTGACCGTGATCGCCAACCGGCCAGGCGTCGGCGACGCCGCGGAGTACCAGCAGAAGGAGGAGGCGCAGCGCCGACTGAACCCGGTACCCGGCATGGCCGACGTGCTGTTCCTCGAGATCAACGTGGTCGACCCGTCCGAGTTCCGGGAGGTGCTGCACGTGCACGGGGTGGAGGTCGACGGGCACCGGGTGCTGCGGGCGGACAGCCCTGCCGCGCCCAACGCGATCGCGGCGATCCTGCTCGCGATGCGCGACGCCACCGGCGTGCAACCGCACGCGTACTTCGAGTGGTCGGAGGGCAACCCGCTCCTGCACATGGTCAGGTACATCCTCCTCGGGCGCGGCGACACGCCACCCGTCGTGCGGGAGATCATCCGGGAGGTCGAGAAGGATCCCGCCGAACGGCCCGTCATCCACGTGGGCGGCTGACTGCCCGAGCCGGGCACGACGGTCATGCTCATCCGGCTGACGTGGGCGCGCTTCCCTGCGAGGATCGATCCATGGATCAGTGGCTGGTGCGCGGCAGGGGCGACGCCGAAGGCATCGGATGGGCGCGCTTCTTCGGCTGGGCGTCCTTCGGCATCGGGGCGACCACAGTGGTGCTCTGCTTCGTGATCCCACTCGCGGGGCGATACGAGCGCACGGTCTGGCTGGTGCTCTTCGGATCGGCCGCCGTGTGGCTCGGCGGCATGTCGCTGTCGCGGTATCGCTCACTGGGACGGCGATGGCCCGCGATTCCCGTCCTCGGCATGGGCTTCGGATGCCTCACCATCGCGATCATGATCTACGCATTCACCGTGCTCGTGCTCGCGTCGTACGGCATCGAGTGGCCGGCGCCCGCGCACTGGCTCGGCCCGCCGGGTGAGCCGGGCCCCCTGCTTCCGCCGGGCGTGGGGGCCTGAGCGTCGCGCGCGCCGCCGCACGGGGAATACTTCTCCGCTGCGATGGGCCGGTACTCCGGTACTCCGGTACTCCGGTACTCCGGTACTCCGGTACTCCGGTACTCCGGACTCCGGTACTCCGACTCCGGTACTCCGGTACTCCGGTACTCCGGTACTCCGGTTGTGGCGCAGTACTATTCCCCGACGTGGCGAGCGGCCTGCCCACCGGCGCCCCGGGTCGGTAGAGTCCTCTCCGGGGAGGCGCTCATGAGCAGGGAGCTCGTGCTCGTGACGGGCGGCAGCGGGTTCATCGGCGCGCACTGCATCGTGCGGCTGCTGCATGCCGGGTACCGCGTTCGCACCAGCATCCGCTCGCTGCACCGGGCCGACGAGGTGCGGGCGATGGTCCGCCGCGGCGAGGCCGATCCTGAGCACATCGAGTTCGTCGCCGCCGACCTCGTGCACGACGACGGGTGGCCCGAGGCCGTCGACGGTGCGAGGTACGTGCTGCACGTGGCATCCCCGCTGCCGGTGCGCCAGCCGAAGGACGAGAACGAGCTCATCGGGCCCGCCCGCGACGGCACGTTGCGAGTGCTGCGCGCCGCGCGCGATGCGGGCGTGCACCGCGTGGTGCTCACGTCGTCGTTCGCGGCGGTCGGCTACCGGCCGGATCCGGGACGGCCGTTCACCGAGGAGGACTGGACCGACCTCTCGTTGCCGCACCTCACCCCGTACACCAGGTCGAAGACGCTCGCCGAGCGCGCCGCGTGGGACTTCGTCGATCGGGACGGGGGCGGCCTCGAACTGTCGGTCGTGAACCCCGTGCCGGTCTTCGGTCCAGCGCTCGGAGCCGATCTGTCGACCTCCCTCGCGCTGCTGTTGCGCATGCTTGCGGGCAAGGTGCCGGCTCTGCCGCCCGGCACCACGACGGGCGTCGACGTGCGCGACGTCGCCGACCTGCACGTGCGGGCGATGACGCATCCGGATGCCGCGGGCCAACGCTTCCTCGCCGTGGCCGGCGACCCCATCACGTACCACGAGTTGGCGATGGTCCTTCGTGACAGGCTCGGCGCCGATGCGCGGCGTGTGCCCACGCGGGTGCTTCCCCGGTGGTTGGTGCGGGCGGGCGCACTCGTGAACGGCGACCTGCGTGCGATCGCCCCGCAGCTGCGCCGGCCGCGGGGTGCGTCGCAGGAGAAGGCTGAGCGGATGCTGGGCTGGCAGCCGCGCTCGACCGACGAAGCCATTGCTGCGGCCGGCGAGAGCCTGGTGCGCTTAGGGCTCGTGCGTAGCTGAGCGCACCGGCGAGCTTCTGCAGTGCCGGTCAGCCCTCGGCGGTGCCGGTCAGCCCTCGGCGGACTCCAGTCGGATGCACTTCCTGATCGATTCCCCCCGACCGCGATTCCGTTTCCGGAGTAAATGTGGATACGGTACTCCGAGAACGTGAGGAGAACTCGACAATGTCCGATCAGCTCCGTACCGACACCTCCAAGCCCCGAGTCGCTGTGCTCGGCACCGGCACGATGGGCGCACCGTTCGCTCACTCGCTGCTGGAGGCCGGCTTCCCCGTCACGGTCTGGAACCGCACGGCAGAGCGCGAGAAGCCGCTCGTCGAGGAGGGTGCCCGCGAGGCGTCCGATCCCGCTGACGCGGTACGCGACGCCGACGTGGTGCTGACCATGCTCTTCGATGCCGACGCCGTGCTCGGTGCGGCCGATGAGTTCCTGCCCGCCTCGCGTCCTGGAACCATCTGGATGCAGAGCGCCACGGTCGGACCGGAAGGCATGCGACGGGTCGAGGCCGCGGCATCCGCTCACGGCATCACCGTCGTCGACGCGCCGGTGCTCGGTACGAAGGGTCCCGCCGAGCACCAACAGGTCACGGTGCTCGCCTCGGGCGATGCCGGCGCCGTGGGTCGGCTCCAACCCGTGTTCGACGCGATCGGCGCCAAGACCGTCGTGGTCGGCGAGCGACTCGGCGAGGCATCCGCCCTGAAGCTCGTCTGCAACGTCTGGACGGCGAACCTCACCGCCGGGACCGCACTGTCGATCGCCCTCTCACGTGCGTTCGGGCTCGACCCCCGCCTCTATCTCGACGCGATCGCCGGATCGGCCGCCGACAGTCCGTACGCGCGGGGCAAGGCCGCAGTCATCTTCAACGGCGACGCGCGCCGCAGTTCGCGGTCGACGGGTTGCTGAAGGACATCCGTCTCGCACGCACCGCAGCAGGATCCTCGATCTCCACCGCGTACCTCGACGGTCTCGAGCACGTGTTCGCCGACGCGAGCGCGACGGGCCACGGTCACGAGGACATCGCCTGGGTCTACGACGGCTTCATGGCGTCTCGGACCGGTTCCGGCGACGCGGAGCCCGGCGACGCGGAAAGCCCGGCGACAGCGAGACGCCCGGCGACAGCGGGACGCCCGGCGGCGGCACGAAGAAGGAGGGCGGCCTCGGCAAGGAGGGCACCATCCCGAGCGAGCCCGGCAGCGTCGGCGTCGGTGCGGGCGAGCCGACGACGTTCGAACCGGAGGAGGATCCCGCGACCGCGCGCAGGCGCGGGCCGACGGCGCCAGACGCTGACCGCGGCACCGACGTCAGCGGTCACGGGTAGCCTGCCGATCTACCGGCCGACCGCCGGCGAGGCGGTGCCCAACCCGACGACGGGAGGTCCATGATGAATGATTCGACCCGGCACGCGACAGAGCTGTTCGATGAGAACCGGCCGGACGCCTACGCCACCAAATACGCCGAAGGCATGGATGAGTTCGGAACGGGACTCGACGGGATCGTCGAGCAGTACAACACCGTGATCATCGTGACGCCCACGAAGCTCATGGCGTGGTGAGCGGCGGGCGACCGGGCGCGTCCTGCCACCACGGTCCGGCGGTGTCCAGCGCGTCCACGTCGGCGCGGTCGTCGAGCAGCTCCCAGCGCTGCAGCGCCATCGGCACGTTGCCATTGCGCCACACGAAGTCGTGAACGTCGCGCAGCGAGAAGTCCGCGCCCTCGAGCTGCGCCGCCATCGCAGCATCCGCGACCATGCGCAGCACCTCCTGCTTACCCACGTGATACGACATGGCAAGCCCCGGGGTCGCCACATAGTACGAGGTCTCCTCGGTGGCGGTCTCGACATCCATCGGCACCATGCGCACGAAGAAGTCGACCGCCTCTGCCAGGCTGAACGCGCCCGTCGCAAGGTTGACGTCGACGACGACCCGCAGGGCGCGCAGGCGCATGAAGTTGTGCACGATCGCCTGCGAGAGGGGCGCACCGGCGAAGAGCCCGGCCGTGAGCATGAGCTCCTCGTTGTAATGAGCGATGCCCTCGTTCGCCACCGAGTCGATGAAGTGGCGACGCATCGGGTCGGGCTGCGCCCACGACAGCGCGAGCTGCTGGCTGTGTGCGCCCTCGTGGATGATGCCGAGCCGAGGGTCGCGCGCGCTCGCGGCGTCGAAGTACGGCAGGTCGTCGGAAGGTGCCGGCACATACGACGTCGCGTCCTCACTGACGCGTCGGATGCTCGTGAGATCGTCGTTGACGCCCAGGAACGCGACCGGTTCGAGGTAGTCGGGCCTCGGCGCGAACAGGTACCGCCGCAGCGAATCGGGCTGGCTCAGCAGGCCGGATTCCTCGGTGAACGCCCGCACCCTGTGCTCGTGCGCTTCCTCGTCGGCGGACTCCGCCTCAGCGCTGGGCGCCGGCGGCCGCTCGGGCTGGCCGCGGAAGCGCGTGCGGAGCACCGTTTCGGCCACGACGCTGCGGCGCACGTCCTGCATCGCGGCGCGGACGAGCTCATCGGGCTCGGCCGTGACAAGCGCCACATGCCGCAGGTACCAGACGAAGGCGTCGCGGCCGACGATGACGTCAGGCCCGAGCCGGTCGGCGGATGACTCGAGCCACACGCGGTAGCGCTCGAGCGCTTCGCTCGCGGCGGGCTGGACGGCCGTGAGGGCGGCGGCGGTCGCGGCATCCGTGTGCCGGGCGACTGCAGCGACCGAGCGTGCGAGGCGCACGCCGATGTCGCGGAGGTCGGCCGCGGCCACGCGGGCGAGCGTGGCGACGCCGGCGTGCTCGAGATTCGCGATCGCCTGCTCCACGGCTGCCGGGACAGCTTCGAGCACGCGCCGCAGGTCGGACTGGCGTCGCGCATCGAACGGCGGCGGCGCCAGCAGCACGTCGAACCACGGGCCGATCACCTGCGACGTGAGGAACGCCGCGTCCCGCTCCCAATTGCGCAGCACCTCGAGTTCCCAGTGCACTCGCGCGAGGGCGGCGCCGAGCAGGCGGTGGTCGACCTGGGTGGCGACCGGCAGCGCGCCGAGCCCCTCGGCGTCGATCGCCTGCCATCGCTCGGCGAACCCGGCGAGCGCGAGGCGGAACTCGTCGACGGCGGCGCGGTCGAAGCGCGGCAGCCACCCTGCGGGCCGGTCGACGCGTGGGATGTCGTCGGAGGTGCGGAACGACGTGGCATCCCGCCACTCCCAGAACTCCGCGCCGAGATGCTCGAGGTCGTGCGCGAGCGACGTCATGGGTCAACGCTAGACCCGCCCACCGACTCGCGGACGAACGGCGACAACGGCGACAACGGCGACAACGGCGGAAACCCGCCCGCCCAGATGGGCGGACGGGTTCCGGATCGGTGACGATCGAGCGTCAGCTCGATGTCTTCGCCGTCACCTGCTTCTCGGTGTTCATCGTGCTCTGGATCTCGACCTTGCGCGGCTTCGCCTTCTCGCTCACCGGGATGACGACGCTCAGCACGCCATTGTCGTAGTGCGCGCTGACGGCGGACGTGTCGAGCCCGTCGCCCAAGGTGAGCTGGCGGAGGAACGCCCCGTTGGGTCGCTCACGCACGAGCCACTGCACGTCGTCGTCGGAGCGGACGGTGCGCTGTGCGCGGATGGTCAGCAGCTGTCCGTCGACGTCGATATCGATCGAGCCGGGGTCGACGCCGGGCAGATCGGCCGAGAGCACGTAGTGGTCTCCGTCCCTCAGCAGGTCGATCGGCATCATGCGCGGACCCTGCCTCGTATCGAGCATTCCCGCCGCGAGGCGGTCGAGCTCACGGAACGCATCCCAATACATGGCCATGACTTCTCCTCCCTGTGCGGCCGCAGTGCGACCTCTGTCCAAGAGTTGAGCCTCTTTGACTCAACTACTGTCAGATTAGCACTCTCCCATCCCGAGTGCCAGCGTGTCGTCGATGCCATCCGTCCGGATTTCGCGGTGCCTCACGGGCCATTCGCCCACGGCCGCTTCGGGCGAACATCCGGCACCCATTGCGGTGCATCCGGCACCCATTGCGCTGTGTGATGCACGCGGGTTGACTGAGGCGATGCGCGTCGTCATCGCCGGGGGCCACGGCAAGATCGCCCTCATCCTCGAACGGCTGCTCGCCGAGTCGGGGCACGAGCCGATCGCCATCATCCGCAACCCCGAGCAACGCGCCGACGTCGACGCCACGGGAGCGGTCGCGGTCGTGCTCGATCTCGAGGAGGCATCCGTCATCGAGGTCGGCCAGGTGCTGAAGAACGCGGATGCCGCGGTATTCGCGGCCGGCGCCGGGCCGGGCAGCGGTGCCGAGCGCAAGTTCACGGTCGACCGCGACGCCGCGATCCTGCTCGCCGATGCCGCCGAGGCCGCGGGCGTGCCCCGGCTCGTCGTGATCTCGGCCATGAACGCCGACCGGTTCGATCCGGCATCCGACGACGTCTTCCAGCTCTACCTGCGCGCCAAGAGCGAAGCGGATGCCTCGGTGCGCTCGCGCGACCTCGACTGGACCATCGTGCGTCCCGGCTCCCTCACGAACGACCCTTGGACGGGGCGCATCCGCGCCGGCGCCCACGTGCCGACGGGTTCGATCCCGCGAGCGGATGTCGCGGCGACGATCGCCGCCGTGCTCGAGACGGGCGCGGCGTCACGCACCCAGTTCGACGTCGTCTCCGGTGACGACCCGATCGTGGAGGCGCTGGCCGCACTCGGGTGACGAGCATGGGGCGGGGGCCCCGCTGGCCCGCCCGCGCGCCACTAGCCTGCCGCGCTCCGCCAGGCCGCCCGCGCGCCAGTAGCCTGAGGAGATGGGCATCACGGCCACCTTCCGCGCTGCCAAGCGCATTGCGTTCCTGCAGGTGGTGAAGACCGCGGTCGCGACGGTCGCCGCATGGCTCGTCGCAGGCTGGCTGGTCCCCGGCCAGCCGCCGGTGTTCGCGGCGATCGCCGCAGTGCTCGTGGTGCAGCCGAGCGTGAACCAGTCGTTCGGCAAGGCGATCGAGCGGACGGTCGGCGTGATCCTCGGCGTGCTGATCGCCTCGGGGCTCTCGCTCGCGTTCGGCCAGAGCACGTGGGTCATCCTCGCCGCGATCGTCGTCGCCGTGTTCGTCGCGTGGGCCTTCAAGATGACCCCGGTCACGTCCAACCAGGTCGCGATCAGCGCCATCCTCGTGCTCGCTCTCGGCGCGGGCCGGCCCGAATACCCGCTCGATCGCGTGCTCGAGACGCTCATCGGCGCAGCCATCGGCGTCATCGTGAACGTACTGATCGTGCCGCCCGTCGCCGTGGCCCCTGCTCGAGAAGCGCTCGTGCGACTCGGCACCGAGCTCGCGGCGAGCGTCGAGCGGCTCGGTTATGCACTCGAACACCCGCAGACCCCTGCGGAGGTCGAGGCGCTCATGATCAAGTCCCGGCTGCTGCGGCCGATGCGGGATGCCGCGGACGCCGCGATCGCGGAGGGCGAGGAGTCGCTCATGCTCAACCCCCGACGTTCCGCACATCGCCGGGAGCTCGCCGGCCTGCGGCACCTCCTCGAGCAACTCACCCCGATCGTGACGCAGGTGATCGGCATGACGCGTGCCTTCGCCGACCATTACGACGACACGCTCCACGACGAACCGACGGTTCGCGCGATCGCCGAGCAGCTACGCCGCGTCTCCCACGACATTCGGCTCGCGGTGCGAGTAGCCGAGTCCGAGCCCGCGCCGATCACCTCCGAGACGCCCGCCCTCACGTCGGCGCTCGTCATCGCGCCACCGACCTCGGGACACTGGATCCTCGTAGGTTCGCTCATGGAGGACCTGCGGCGCATCCGTGAGGAGCTCGGAGCACAGTAGGAGGTGTGCCTTGCGACCGACGTGTCGGGCGCGGAATCACCCCTACGCCACGAATGAGTCCGACGCTGAGAGCTGCGTGAACGATGTCGACGCCGCCCGCCGGCGTGGACGATTTCGACGCCCGCGGCCTGAACGAGTTCGATTGCGCCCGCGGCCTGAAACGATTTCGATCGCCCGCGGCATGAACGAGTTCGATTGCGCCCGCGGCCTGAACGAGTTCGCCCGCGACACGCCGGTACTTCGGTACTTCGGTACTTCGGTACTTCGGTACCGTCGCTGGGCCCGGACAATCTGGTCCGACAGCCGACAGCCGACAGTGCGATGCCGCGCCCGCCAGCGCCACGCCGCCGCCGCCAGCGCCACGCCTCAGCTGCCAGCGCCACGCCTCAGCTGCCAGCGCCAAGCCTCGGCCCGCCAGCGCCACGCCGCCGCCGACAGCGCCACGCCGCGCTGCCAGCGCCACGCCGCCGCCGACAGCGCCACGCCGCGGCACGGAAGCACGGCACGAGCCAGGGGCGTGGTCGAATTTGTGCGCTACCGAATAGCTCACCGAGGGGTGATAGGCCCAGCGACATCCCTAGACTGGGGCGCGTGCTCCCCGCCGTCATATTGCTCGCGGTCGCGCCGGCCCTCTTCATCCTCGCCCTGGGGATCGTCACTCGCGCCGTCGCCGCGCAGCGGGTGACGGCGCCGAGCGTGCAATACGCTCCGCAGCGCGGGTCCACGGTGCTGCGCGACGCGTTGCTCGTGGACGCGGATCGGCGGGCGGCATCCGCTGCGCTCATCGACCTCGCGGTCCAGCGCAAGGTGCGATTGCTCGTCGGCTCGAAGCGGGAGCCGATCGTCGTCGAACTTGCCCCGAGCGTCGCGTTCACCGCAGACGAGGTCGCGCTGCTCGAGGCGCTGTTCGGGCCCGAGCACACCCCGGGTCGGGTGCGCCGGTTCTCCGCCGATCGCTACGCGCTCGCGGATCGGCTCCGCACGCTGGTGCAGCACACCGAACACGCCCTTGCACGCGATGGGCTCGTGGCACCGCATCGTAGGACCTGGCCCGGGATGACGCTCACGATCCTCGCCTACATCGGCATGCTCGTCGAGGCGATCTTCATCGTCGTCGCCCTGGTCTCCGGGGACTGGCCCGGGCTCGTCGCCACCCTCCTGGCCCTCGCCGCGACGATCGCGACGATTCTCGTCACCCCGTCGTCGTGGCGGCGGTTCCTGCCGCCCGCTCGCCCGAAGCGCGAGCACCTGGATGGGCTGCGTCAATACCTCGTGCTCGGCACGGCCGATCGGATGCGCGTGCTGCAATCGCCGGGCGGCGCGGAGCCTCACATGACGGATGCCGCGACCACGCTCGGCACCTCGACCGCCGCCACCTCGACCGCCGGCACCTCGACCGCCGGCATCTCGACCGCCGGCATCTCGACCGCCGCCACCCGGTTCCGCCTGCACGAACGCCTCCTCCCCTATGCCGTGCTGTTCGGGCTGGAGCGCGAATGGATCTCGAAGCTCCGACTGGACCGGGCCGATCTCATCCTGGCCGACGCCGGCGCGGGCGGCGACACGACGGGGGTGGCCGCCGAGATCGCGAGCGCGCTCGACGCCGCCGGCGGTACGCTCGCCCTCACCGCCGCCGTCGGCGACCTCGTCGATGCGAACGGTGCCGTGCTCGACGGCGTCGACGGCATCGTCGAGGTGTCCAGCCCATGACCGACGAGACCGGGATCACGATCGACGTCGACGGCACGCCGGTCTCGGCGGTGTACTCGCGCCCAGCGGATGCCGCGGGCACGATCGTCGTGGCGCACGGCGCGGGCGCCGGCATGGAGCATCCGTTCATCTCGGGCTTCGCACGGGCCATGCACGACGAGGGGTTCGCCACCCTGCGCTTCAATTTCCCGTATCGCGAGGCGAAGCGCCGCTTCCCCGACCGGCCGCCGGTGGCGATCGCGACGTGGCGCGCGGCGATGGATGCCGCGGCGACGCGTGCCCGTGCCAGCGCCGGCGCTGGCGCCGGCGCCCGCGGCCGCGCCGGTGCCCGGGCCCCCGGCACCCGCGCCGACGAGCCGATCTGGGCCTCGGGAAAGTCGTTCGGCGGGCGCATGGCATCGATGGCGGTCGCCGACGGGATGCCGGCGGCGGGACTCGTGTTCCTCGGCTATCCGCTGCATCCGCCCGGCAGGCCCGAGAAGTCGCGCGACGAGCACCTGCTCGGGATCAGCGTGCCGATGCTGTTCCTCCAAGGCCGCAACGACCCGTTCGCGATCCCGAACGACCAGTTGGACGAGCTCGTCGCCCGCATCGGCCCGACCGCGGTGCTCGAGTGGATCGAGGGCGCGAATCACTCGTTCGAGGTGAAGGGCGCGAAGCGGCCCGCCGCCGAGATCGGCGGGTCGCTCGCGCCGCGCGCGGCCGCGTTCCTGCGCGCATCCTCGTAGGCCCAACGGCGGTCGGTGGCCCAGCCGCCGATGCCTGCGGCGGGTGCCGACAGGTCACCCTCGTGCGCCCCTGCCCGCGCGCCGCGCGGCCCGATGCCGGGCGACCGCTGCATACCACCGGAACATCTGGGGCATGAGCCAGTACGCCGCGATCGGAACGACGATGAGCGTGAGCACGAAGGCTCTGAGCACGGGGTGCCAGTCCGGCGTCACGGGGCCGAGCAGTGTGCTGAAGATTGCGACGAGCGGGAAGATCGTGAGCCACACGATGAGCGCAGACACGTGGATGTTGGGCCTCGGCGATGCAGGCGGATCGGGGAGCGCCTCGCTCGCAGGCGTCTCGTCGTTCGGCGGTGGCGGGTCGTGCTCAGGAGGTGTTGCCGTCATCTCTTCGACTCCGCGATCGGGCCAAGACCATCGCGGCGGACCACGACGTCGGATGCAGCGGGCCTCTCTCCATTCTGCACCCCGCAAGGGTTCGGAAGCGGAGGACCTCTCCGGCGCCGACGGCCGCGTCATCCGTCGGTGCGCCGTGCGCGGCGAGTTCCTTACGGTCCGCAGACGGCAGGCCGCTTTGCGGATACCGCAGCCTGCGCGCGGCGTACGCTGAGCGCATGCCCGAGACCGCTGGCCCCACTTCTCGGCAGCCGCTTCGCGCGTCGGTCACCCCACCATCGCGCCCACGAAGGTGGTGGGTGCTGCCCGCGGTCGCGGGCGTGGCATCCGTCGTCTTCGGGGCCGGCGTCGGCGAGATCGCCGCTGCCGTGCTCGCACCTGCATCGAGCCCGTTCGTCGTCGTCGGGTCGCTCCTCATCGACCTCGCGCCGCCGTGGGCGAAGGATGCCGCGATCGCGTTGTTCGGCACGGCCGACAAGTTCGCCCTGCTCGTCGGCATCGGTCTCGTGCTGCTGGCGGTCGCGGGCGCCGCGGGCGTGCTCGAAGTGCGACGCCCGCCGTGGGGGCAGGTCGTGTTCTGGCTCATGGGCGTGGTCGGCGCGGTCGCCGCCTCGACGCGGGCCAACGCACCCATGCTCGCGATCGCGCCGTCGGCGATCGCCGCGATCGGAGCGGTGGTCGCGCTGCGACTGCTCGTGCAGCGGCTCCCGGTGAGGCATGCCGCCGCTGTGGCTGATCGCGCGGGGGAGCCCGATGTCGCAGCTGTTACGGATGCCGCGGCGATATCGGATGCCGCGGACGGGGGTCTCGAGACGTCCGCTTCGCGGACTCCTCGACCCGCAGAAGCGCGGACTCCTCGACCCGCAGAAGCGCGGACATCTCGACCCGCACGAGGGCCGGTTCCTCGACCTGCAGAAGCGCCGGCGGCACGACGGGACCCCAGGATCGATCGGCGACGGTTCCTCGGCTGGGCCGGCGGCGCGGCACTCATCGGCGCACTCGCGGCGGCCGGCGGATACGCCCTGCAGGCCGGCTCGCGAGCGGTCACCGCGATCCGTGAGACGATCTCGCTGCCGAGGCCCGCGGCGAGCGCGACCGTGCCGCCATCGGCCGAACTCGGCGTCGACGGGCTCGCTCCGCTGATCACCCCGAACGCGGAGTTCTACCGCATCGACACCGCACTCGCCGTCCCCTCCGTCGACCCGTCGGGATGGAACCTGCGTATCCACGGCATGGTCGACCACGAGGTCACGATCTCGTGGGACGAACTCCTCGCGCTTCCCCTCGAAGAGTCCGTCACGACGCTCGCGTGCGTGTCGAACGAGGTGGGCGGAACCCTCATCGGCAACGCCGTTTGGCTCGGGTACCCCATCCGCGAGCTGCTCGCCCGCGCCGCGCCGTCTGCAGACGCCGACATGGTGCTCTCGCGCAGCGTAGACGGCTTCACGGCGTCGACCCCGCTGGCGGTGCTCGAGGACGACCGCAACGCGATCCTCGCGGTCGGCATGAACGGCGAACCGCTGCCGGCCGAGCACGGATTCCCGGTGCGCATGGTCGTTCCGGGTCTGTATGGTTACGTGTCGGCCACGAAGTGGGTGGTGGACCTCGAGGTCACGCGGTTCGACGCGGCATCCGCCTACTGGACCGTCCGCGGCTGGAGCGAGCGCGGACCGATCAAGCTGTCCTCACGCATCGACGTGCCGCGCGCCGGCCAGTCACTTGTAGTGGGGCCGATTACCGTCGCAGGCGTGGCGTGGCATCAGCACGTGGGCATCGAGGCGGTCGACGTGCAAGTCGACGACGGCCCATGGGAGCCCGCGACGCTCGCGACGGCGATCTCGGTCGACACCTGGGTGCAGTGGCGATACGAGTGGGATGCCCCGTCGGGCACTCACACGCTGCGCGTGCGTGCGACCGGGGCCGACGGCGAGGTGCAGACGTCGAAGGTCCAGGGCGTCGTGCCCGACGGCGCGACGGGCCTGCACGAGCGCACCGTCGACGTGAGCTGACGGCTCGTCCTCCCGGCGCGACGGGCCTGCACGCGCGCACCGTCGACGTGAACTGACGGCTCGTCCTCCACACCGCTCGGCCACGCGGCGGAGTCGGCATGTGGGCGCGGCCCTCAGCCGGGCGGCGCGCGTGGGATGAGAGTGTTGCTCTGGGATTCGCCGGTACTCCGGTACTCCGGTACTCCGGTACTCCGGTACTCCGGTACTCCGGTACTCCGGCCACGAATGGAATATGTCGCCGGACGCCTCGTGCGGGTTCCCGCAGAGCACGCGGCACACGACCTGAAGCGAACACGACACACAAGAAACGGAAGGAAGGAACGTGATCGAGAAGTCGATCAAGGTCGACGAGCAGACCGATCGCCTTGTTACCGACCTGGCGTACTTCCTCCGATGCTCCAAGAAGACGATCGTTCGCGAAGCCGTGACGGAGTTCGCCGAGGCGCGCCGCGCGGGCACGGCCGTTGCCGGCGCCGGCGCGTCGTTCCGCGGTACTGGCACGGCCATGCCCCGCGATGGCCTGGCCCAACCCGGTGCCGGCGAGGCGTTCCTCAGTACTGGCGCGGCCGTGCCCCGCGACGGCCTGGCCCTGCCCAGTCCCGGCGCGGCCGTGCCCCGCGACGGCGCGGCGATGGCCGGCAACGGCCCGGCCCAACCCGGCGCTGGCGCGGCCCTGCCCCGCGCCACCACGTTCGTCGACCTTCCGCTGGCCGACCGCCTCGCGGTGCGCCGGAACGAGCTGATTCGCGAGTTCGCGAAGCGCGGTGCCACGAACGTCCGCCTGTTCATGCCGGCAACGGAGAAGGAGGCCATCGCCGAGGTGAACCTCCTCGTGGAGACCGACCTCGCGGACGGGAGTTTCGCCATTCCGGTGCTCGAAGAGGTCGCCCGCACGCTGCTCGCCGCTCCCGTTCACATCGTCTCCTCCACCGCACTGGCGTTGTTCAGGCCGGCCGCGCTCGAGCGAGCGCTCGCCGAGTCACGGCCACTCTGACGAACCCGCGACGCGCGGTCCTTCGCAGGCACGCACGCGGTGCGTGGGACCTTCGGCCCCCACGCACCTCATCGATCGATCACAGAGTGAGGGGGTCGAGAGGGAGGTCAACATGTCCACGAATCCGTCCGCCACACCAGGCGGAGCCCCGGTCCCGCCGGGTTCGCCCCAAGCCGAGACCCCGCCCACCGTGTTCTCCGACCGATCGTTCATCGCGACCTGGATGTTCTCGTGGCTCCTGGGCTGGATCGGGGTCGACCGCTTCTACCTGGGCAAGATCGGTACCGGCATCGTGAAGCTGCTCACGATCGGTGGCCTCGGCATCTGGTGGCTCATCGACCTCATCCTCACCCTCGCGGGCGAGCAGCGCGACAAGGATGGCCGCCGCCTGCCCGACTACGAGCAGAACAAGATGATCGCCTGGATCATCACGGCGGCAGGCTTCGGGCTCTGGATCCTCACGTCGGCGATCTCGAGCGCGTTCACCGGGTTCTGGCAAGGTTCCGGGGCCATGATGCAGTGGTGGCAGTGGCGGGAATCGACCGGCCAGTGATCGACTGACCGCGTCGGCGCGCGCCCTCAGACGGCGGTGTAACCCCCATCGACGAGGTGGTAGCTGCCGGTGATGAAGCTCGCGGCGTCGCTCGCCAGGAATGCGACGAGGGCCGCGACCTCCTCGGGCTCTCCGAGACGTCCGATCGGGTGCAACGGGCGGACGGCTTCCATCACGTCCTCGGTGAGCAGCGGCGTCCTGATGAAGGCGGGGCCGACCGCATTCACGCGAACCCCCTGCGTGGCGTACTCGATCGCAGCGTTCTTCGTGACACCGACCACTCCGTGCTTCGCGCTCACGTACGCAGCCTGCTGCGCGAACCCGACCGTCCCCAGGATCGACGCCATGTTCACGACCGACCCGCCACCGTTCGCCGCGATCGCGGGCAGCTGACCCTTCAGGTTGCGGAAGACCGACGTGAGGTTCACGGCGATCACCCTGTCCCAGCCGTCGTACGGGTAGTCGCCGATGAGGTTGAACGGTCCGGTGATCCCGGCGTTGTTCACCGCGATCTTCAGGGGCGCGAGGGAATTCGCCTGCACGATGGACGACGCGATCCACACAGCATCCGTCACGTCACCGACGGATGCCTCGGCGGTTCCGCCCGCTCCCCGGATCTCGTCGACGACCGCATCGGCATGCCCGGCGTCGATATCGTTCACGATGACGGATGCCCCGTTCGCAGCAAGCAGGATGGCGATCGAACGGCCGATGCCGCTGCCAGCCCCCGTCACGATGGCCGAGCGACCTGCGACGTCGTATTGCGCCATGGCTCCGTTCCTCCCTGGGCGGGCACGGAGCCGGGAATGTTTCTCGGACGGCTCGTCCGAGGTCAGCCTACGACGCGCGGCGGGAATCGGGCAGGGTCGGTTCCGGGGGCAGGGACCGGGGGGCGGGGGCCGCGGCGGGGCGGGGCGGGGCGGGGCGGGGCCGCGGCGGCGCTACGCCAGCGGCGGCGTGCGCGGGGGCGGGGTGCGACGCGTGCCCGTCGCCTCGAACGCTGCGGCGAGCACGAGCAGGGCCGTGTCGTCATAGGCGCGTCCGGCGAACGTGAGGCCGACCGGCATCCGGATGTCCCGCATCGTGCCCATGGGCACGGTCACGGTCGGGATGCCGAGGTGGCGCGGCACGAGGTTGCCGTTCGCGACCCACACGCCGTTGCGCCAGCCGAGATCGGCGGATGCCTCGTTCACATCCATGTCGGCGGGGCCGACGTCGGCGACCGCGGGGAACACGACCGCATCGAGGCCGAGCTCGTCCATCCACAGCTCGAGGTCGACGCGGCGGGTCTCCTCGAGCCCGCGAAGGCCCGCCTCGAGCTCCGGCATGTCGTCGAGCGTCGCGCCGGGATGCTCGCGGGCCCACGCGGGGTACTCGGCGATGTCGTCGTCGAAGCCCGTGTAGCGGTCGGGCAGGGCACCCTCGGGGTGCGGGAAGATGCGCGACCCGTCGACGTCGGCGAGCGAGTGCAGGGCGGGGTCGCCGTTCGCCTCGAGGAAGTCGTTCCATGCCCACGCCGAGAGGTCCACGATCTCGCGGTGCAGGTACTCGGGGCTCACGAGTCCGCGGGTCGCGATCGTGGGGGCGCCGGGTCGGTCGCCCTCGTAGTTCGAGACGACGGGGAAGTCGACCTCGACGACCTCGGCGCCCGCGGCCTCGAGGTTCTGGCGAGCGGCCTCCCAGAGCTCCATGACGGATGCCCGTGTCTCGATGCGCCGTCCGGTGGACCCGCCGATGCCGGGCGTGCGGCCCGGCTCGGCGGTGCCCGCGTCGGGATCGGCGTTCACGTACATGCGCGGCACGCCGAATCGCCGGCCCGCGAGCTCACGACTCGCCCACTTCTGCACAGATTCGGGCGACTCGGGGAAGGGGAGAGCCCCAGGGGAGGGACGCGACTCGGGGAAGGGGAGAGACCCGGGTGAGGGACGCGACTCGGAGTAGGGACGCAGGGAGCGGTACGACGCGGGCCGCACCGCCGATGCCGCCGGGATCGGCACCCACGGCTGCACACGCCAGAAGTCGCCGCGGGTCTCGGCGTCGTCGGCGACGATGACGTCGAGCACCTCGAACAGGTCCGCCATGGTGCGGGTGTGCGGCACGACGACGTCCATGGTGGGTACCAGCGGCCAGTTGCCGCGCACCGAGATGACACCCCTCGAGGGGGTGTACGCGCAGAGCGCGTTGTTCGAGGCGGGCGCGCGGCCCGACGACCACGTCTCCTCGCCGAGCCCGAAGGCCGCGAACGAGGCCGCGGTCGCGGTGCCCGAGCCGTTCGACGAACCCGAGCCGAAGGCGGCCGTCAGGAAGTCGGCGTTGTAGGGGCTCTCCGCCCGGCCGTACAGGCCGCGCTGCATGCCGCCGTTGGCCATGGGCGGCATGTTCGTCAGCCCGATGAGCACGGCGCCGGCGGCACGCAGGCGCTCGATCGTGAACGCGTCGCGCTGGGCGACGAGATGCTCGAACGCGGGGCTGCCTGCCGCGGCGGTGAGTCCGCGAGCGAGGTAACTGTCCTTGGCGGTGTACGGAATTCCGTCGAGCGGGCCGAGCGACTCGCCGCCGGCGCGGCGCGCGTCGGAGGCCCGGGCGTCGGCCAGCGCGTCGGGGTTCATCACGACGAGCGCGTTGAGCGCCGTCGCGGTGCCCGGTCGATCGTAGGCCTCGATGCGGTCGAGGTAGAGACGCGTGAGCTCCTCGCTCGTGACTCGGCCCTCCTCGAGGGCAGCGCGAAGATCCGCGATGGATGCCTCGACGACGTCGAACCGCGCTGCTGCGGGTTGAGGAGCCGGCGCAGCCGGCGTCTCGAAACCCTCTGCGGGTTGAGGAGCCGGCCCAGCCCGCGTCTCGAAACCCTTCGCGGGTTGAGGAGCCGGTCCAGCCGGCGTCTCGGAACCCCCTGCGGGTTGAGGAGCCGGCCCAGCCGGCGTCTCGGAACCCTCGGGCGTCGGGCCTCGAGACGCGTCGTCGTCGGCGCCGCTCCGCAACCCGCGGACGTCCTCCGCGCTCACCGGCTGCCTCCCGGCGGCATCCGGTTGGTAGGACATCGGTCGCATTGCAGGACGTTCAGCACCCTCCGCGTCCTACGAAACGCGAAATGTCCTCCGAAGCGATCGGAGCACGTGGCAGCGCGCCCGCTCATCCCTCGTCCAGCCATGCGTCCTCCGCGGGCAGGGCCGGCTGCTGCTGCGTGATGCAGTGGATGCCGCCGCCGCGGGCGAGGATCGGGCGGGCGTCGACGGTGACGACGCGGCGCCCGGGGTAGGCGGCGGCGAGCAGCTCGCGCGCCGCGGCATCCGCCCGCTCGTCGCCGTAGCCGCACGCGATGACGCCGCCGTTCACGACGAGGTGGTTCACGTAGTTCCAGTCGACGAAGCCGTCGTCGTCGCGCAGCGTCGACGGCGCGGGGAGGTCGATGATCTCGAAGCGGCGGCCCGCGGCATCCGTCGCCTCGGTCAGGAACGCGCGCAGCTCGCGCATCACGAGATGGTCGGGGTGATCGGGGTCCGGCTGCTCGTGCAGGAGCAGCGTGCCGGGCGACGGGATCGTCGCGACCATGTCGACGTGGCCACGCGTGCCGAAGTCCTCGTAGTCGCGGGTGAGGCCCCGCGGCAGCCAGATCACCTTCGTGGCGCCGATCGCGCGGGCGAGCTCGGCCTCGACGCGGGCCTTGTCGGCGTACGGGTTGCGGCCGGGGTCGAGCTGCACGGTCTCGGTGACGAGTACCGTGCCCTCGCCGTCGACGTGGATCCCGCCGCCCTCGTTCACGAGCATCGACGACACGAGCTCGGCGCCCGCGACATTCGTCACGAAGCGGCCTATCTCACGATCGTTGAGCCAGGAGGCCCACGGCGGCGCGCCCCAGCCGTTGAAGATCCAGTCGACACCGCCGAGCACGCCGGGACGCTCGTCGTCCACGACGAACGACGGACCCATGTCGCGCATCCAGTAGTCGTCGAGGCGGGCGTCGAGCTGCTCGATGCCGGTGCTCAGCATTCGGCGCGCACGATCACGCTCGATGGGGTCGACCACCATCGTCACGGGCTCGAACTCCGCCACGGCGTGCGCGACCGCGGTCCACGCCTCATACGCCTGCTCGGCCGATGCCGGATCGTCGCCGAGCGTGAGGCCGGGGCGGGGGAACGCCATCCACGTGCGCTCGTGCGGGGCGGTCTCTGCGGGCATGCGCCAGGCCAATGCGGGCACCTCCAGGTTGCGTGGCCGGATGCCGCGGCATCCGTCGTGCTCTCATCTTCGCGCGTGGGGCATGCGCGTGGCGCATCCTCGTGCAGGTGGATGTCGGCGGCGGCAGCTACGGTGAAGACCGGAACGACGGAAGGGAGCCGCATGTACCTGGTCGACGGCACCGTCGTGACGAGCGCGAGCGATCTGAAGAAGGCGTCGGACTGCGAGTTCGCCTTCCTGCGCGAGCTCGACGTCAAGCTCGGCCGCGACACGCTGTTCGAGCCCAACGCCGACGCCATGCTCGAACGCGCCGGACGCCTGGGGGACCAGCACGAGCTGCGCGTGCTCGAGGCCTACCGTGAGCGCCTGGGCGACGGCGTCGTCGAGATCGCCCGGCCCGACCTGCGCGACGCAGAGGCGGTCGCCGCGGCGGTGGCGACGACGCGCGAGGCGTTCGAGTCGGGAGCCGACGTGGTGTTCCAGGCGACCTTCGCCGACGAGGGGTTCATCGGTTTCGCCGACTTCATCGTGCGCCAGCCCGACGGGCGTTACCTCGTGCAGGATTCGAAGCTCGCCCGGCGCGCGCGCGTCACCGCGCTGCTGCAGCTCGCGTCGTACGCCGATCAGCTCGAACGCACAGGCGTGCCGTGCGCCGACACCGTCGAGCTGCTGCTCGGCGACGGGTCGACGAGCGTGCACCGGCTCGACGACATCGCGCCCGTGTTCCGGCTGCGACGCGCGCGGCTCGAGCAGATCGTGGCCGAGCGGCTCGCTGCCGGCGGTCCCGTCGCGTGGGGCGATCCCCGCTACACGCTCGACGGCCGGTGCCCCACGTGCGATCTCGAGGTGCAGGCGCACCGCGACGTGCTGCTCGTCGCCGGGCTCCGGGTGACCCAGCGGGCCGCCCTGTTCGAGGCCGGCATCGAGACGATCGACGCGCTCGCGGCATCCGAGGGGCACATCGACGGCATCCTCGATGCGACGATCGAGAACCTCCGCATCCAGGCCCGCCTCCAACTCGAGGCCGAGGAGGCCGAGCGGCTCGAGATCGCGCTGGCTGAGGTCGCCACCGACGCGGTCGGCGCGGCCGAGGGCTCCCCGGTCGGTCCTCCACTGCCCCCGCCCGTCGTCGTGCGCGACGCCGCGTCGCTCGCGGCGATCCCCGAGCCCGAACCCGGCGACCTGTTCTTCGACTTCGAGGGCGATCCGCTCTACACAGAGGGTGCGGCATCCGACTGGGGGCTCGACTACCTGTTCGGCATGGTCGACACCGACGAACGGTTCACGCCGCTGTGGGCGCACAGCTTCGCGGAAGAGCGGGTGGCGCTCGAGCAGTTCCTGGCGCTCGTCGCCGCGCGCCGGGCTGCGCATCCGAACATGCACATCTACCACTACGCGAGCTACGAGCGCACCCATCTGCTGACCATCGCGGCACGGCACGGCGTGGGGGAGGCCGCCGTCGACCAGTTGCTCGCCGACGGCGTGCTCGTCGACCTGTACCCCATCGTGAAGCGGGCGGTGCGCGTGGGCAGCCGCTCGTACTCGATCAAGAAGCTCGAGCCGCTCTACATGGGCACCGAGCTGCGAGAGGCCGAGGTGAAGTCGGGCGGCGACTCGATCCTCGAGTACGTGCGGGCGCGCGAACTCCTGGCCACGGGCGAGGTCGATCCCGCCACGGGACTCGCGGGCGCGGCGGCGGCACAGCACGTGCTCGACGACCTCGCGGACTACAACCGCTACGACTGCGTCTCGACGCTTCGCCTGCGCGACTGGTTGCTGGGGATCGCGCGCGAAGCCGGAGTCGAACCGGTGCCCGAGTCGCTGCTCGTCGAGGCCGCCAAGGCCGCGGGCAAGGTCTACGAGGCCTCGCCGCTCGCGGTGGAGCTGCAGCGCCTCGCCGGTCCGCCGGATGACCCCGACCGCGACGCCGACCACACCGCGCTCGCCCTGGCGGCCGCCGCGATCGACTACCACGACCGCGAGGCGAAGACGTTCTGGTGGGCGCACTTCTTCCGCGTCGAGCAGCCGCTCGAGGCGTGGGAGGACAACCGCGACGTGCTCGTGGTCGACCCCGCGGCATCCGCCGTCGTGCAGCGCTGGTACCGCGAGGACCAGCACCGGGTCGATCGGCGCGAGCTGCTGCTGCGCGGGCGCATCGCGCCGGGTTCCCGGTTCTCGCCGGGCGCCGAGCTGTTCGTGCTGTACGACTCCCCCGCGCCGTTCCCGCGGCAGGGTCTGCGTCCCGGGTCCCGCACCCAGAACTCCGTGCGGGTGCTCGAGGTGCTCGACGACGGACTCGTGGTCGAGGAGCGCTCGGTGGCGGGCTTCACGTGGTCCGAGCTCCCGATGGCCGTGGTGCCGGGCACCCCGCCGCCCGCCGGTCGCCAGCGCGAGGCGATCCTCGAGTGGGCGCAGGACCTTTCGAGCCTCTACCCGTTCGCGTGGCCGAAGAACCCGGCCATCGACGTGCTGCGGCGCACACCGCCGCGCACCGTGGCTGGCGACGCCGCCAGCGGCCTCGAACGCGCCGCGCCGCCCTCGAGCCGGTTTCAGCCGACCACGACTACGTGCGCCCGGTCGTGGCGTCGCTCCTCGCGCTCGACGATTCGTACCTCGCCGTGCAGGGCCCGCCTGGCACCGGCAAGACCTACGTCGCCTCGCACACCATCACCGAGCTGGTCACCCGCCACCGCTGGCGCATCGGCGTCGTCGCCCAGTCGCACGCGGTCGTCGAGAACGTGCTCGACGCCGTCGTGCGCGCCGGTCTCGATCCCGATCTCGTGGCCAAGGCGCCGAAGGACGCCCGCGAACCGGGCGACCACGGGTACACGATCATCGCGAAGGACGGGGTGGCCGAGTACACGGCCGCGCACGCGGCATCCGGGTTCGTCGTCGGCGGCACCGCGTGGGACTTCGCGAACGCCGACCGCGTTCCGCGCCGCTCGCTCGACCTGCTCGTGATCGACGAGGCCGGCCAGTTCTCGCTCGCCGCCACGATCGCCTCGAGCGTCGCCGCGCGCAACCTGCTGCTGCTCGGCGATCCGCAGCAGCTGCCGCAGGTGAGCCAGGGCAATCACCCCGAGCCGGTCGACGAGTCGGCACTCGGCTGGGTCGCCGACGGCTACAACGTGCTGCCGGCCGAGTACGGCTACTTCCTCGCCGAGAGCCGGCGGATGCATCCGGCCGTCGCCGACCCGGTATCGCACCTCTCGTACGACGGCGAGCTGCACTCCCACGAGGTCGCGTCGCTGCGCTCGCTCGACGGCGTCGCTCCGGGGCTCACGCCCGTTCCGGTCGAACATGTCGGCAACGCCACCGCGTCCCCCGAGGAGGCCCTCGTGGTGGTCGACCTCGTGAGCGACCTGCTCGGTCGCACGTGGATCGATCCCACGGATGCCGCGGATCCCGCGCAAGCCGCGAACATCGCGGATATGGTCGATCCCACGGGCGCCGCAGCGGCCGCCCGTCCGCTCGGCCAACGCGACCTCATCGTCGTCACCCCCTACAACGCCCAGCTCACGATGGTGCGCGCTGCGCTCGATTCCGCGGGATACCCCGACGTACCCGTGGGCACGGTCGACAAGTTCCAGGGTCAGGAGGCGGCGGTCGCCATCGTGACGCTCGCTGCCTCGTCGGCGGCCGCCGCCCCGCGTGGAGTCGAGTTCCTGCTCATGAAGAACCGGCTGAACGTGGCGATCTCCCGGGCGAAGTGGGCGGCCTACCTCGTGTACTCGCCCGGCCTGCTCGACACGCTGCCGCGCACTCCCGAAGGGGTTGCTCAGCTCAGCGCATTCGTGCGACTCGTCGGCGCGGGAGTCGGGGAGCGCGTCGCGGCGCGCGCATAGCGCGAGCGACAGCGCGAACATCACAGCCTGACGGCCGCGCCGAGCCTGTCCGCGAAGCTGGGAGTGCCACACAGCATCGATACGTAAGTTTTCGGGCGTGACTTCCCCCGCAGCATCCGACCGCTACCCCGCCCGCATCACCATGTACGGCGCCGCGTGGTGCGGCGACTGCCGCCGCTCGAAGGCGCTGCTCGACCGCCGTGGCGTCGACTACGAGTACGTCGACCTCGAGATCGTCGTCGGCGGCGCCGAGCGCGCCAAGGCGATCAGCGGCCGCACCCAGATCCCGGTCGTCGTCTTTCCCGACGGCACGCACTTCACCGAGCCGACCGACGCGCAACTCGCGGCCAAGCTCGACGAGGCCGCCGCAGCATGACGATCCGCAGACTATGCCGCGCCCGGGTTGCTTCCCGCTGAGACCCGCGAGGCGGGCTTGGCTAGGCGATCGGTCAGCGCGGGAATGACCTCCGAGGCGAAGATCTCGAGCCCCGAACGGTCGTACGCCGCCTCAGGGAAGTAGTGGATCGCGTACGAGAGCCCGAGTTCTCGGCGCTCCTCGAGCTTCGCCACGATCTGCTCCGGTGTACCCACCGCGGCGTTCGGCGAGTGCAGGTCGGCGATGACTTCCGCCGTCTTCTGCGGGCCGAGGTAGGGCGCGAGGCGCGCCTCGATCGCGTCGAGCCGGCGTGCGACGTCCGCGTCATCCGTACCCACAACCGTGTTGAAGTTCGACGAGCGCGTGATCGCGTCGTAGTCCGTGCCGAGCGCCTCGCAGTGCCCGCGCAGCACCTCGCTCTTGCGGGCGAACTCCTCGGGCGTGCCGGCGAAGTTCGTGTACGACGCGTACTTCGCCGCGATCCTGAGGGTCACCTTCTCGCCGGCGCCGGCGATCCAGATCGGGATGCCGCCAGGCTGCAGCGGCAGCGGCCGGACGATCGCGCCCTCGACCTGGTAGTGCTCGCCGTCGAGGGTCGCGGATCCGGTGGTCCATGCCTGGTGCATGATCTCGACACCCTCGCGGAGTCGCGCGAGACGCTCGCCGACCGGCGGGAATCCGTAGCCGTAGGCACGCCACTCGTGCTCGTACCATCCGCCGCCGATGCCCATCTCGACCCGGCCGCCCGAGATGACGTCGACCGTCGCCGCGACCTTCGCGAGGTACGCGGGATTGCGGTAGCTCATGCAGGTGCACATCTGCCCGAGGCGCACACGTGAGGTCGACGCGGCGTAGGCCGACATGAGGGACCAGGCCTCATGCGTCGCCTCGGTCGCGCTCGGCACAGGCGTGGTGTGGAAGTGGTCGTAGACCCAGATCGACTCCCACGGCGAGTCCGCCGCGTCGGCGAACGCGGCGAGGCCGCTCATCGCCTCCCAATGTTCGGCCGGCTCGATGCCGACGAGATCGTAACGCCAACCCTGTGGAACGAACATTCCGAATCGCATGGGTTCGAGCCTATGACCGACGGCGGCATGGGAAACGATTCCCCTCTGCGCTCTGGCGCCCGCTCAGCGCCAGCCCTGAAGACAGGGCAGGCGTCTGACCCTAGCGTCGCAAACATGACTGTGCCGAATCACTGCGATTTCTCCGCGAGCGACTTCCGAGCCTTCGCCATCCAGACGTCGGACGGCCGTCTCATCCGCATCACCGGCTCAGGGCTCTGCCCCACGAGCGGCTGGGAGCTCCGGCTCGTGGCCGCGAACTCCGCGTCACCGAACCCCGAGCACCTCTGGCTCGAGCTCCGCGAGCAGCCGCCCCGCGCGGCTCCCCGCGTCGTCACCGAGACCGAGGTCGAGGTCATGGTCGAGAACTCGCGCGCCCGCGAGGTCGTCATCCGCTTCCCGTGGCGCGAGGGATTCACCATCCCCGTCGTCCCGGGCGTGGCGCGCGTCCGCGCCGGGCGGCGTCGATGGGCGGATGCCGCGTCCGGCCGCCGCACAGCATCCGTCGGCTGACTGCCCGGGCCAGCGCAGTCAGGCCAGCGCAGTCGCCCAGCGCAGCCGGGCCAACGCAGCCCGCGCCAGCGCAGTCAGGCCAGCGCGAACCGGAGCTCCGCCATCGCGGTGCCCGACCAGACCGACTCGTCGAGGTCCTCGCTGCGGACCGTGACGACCTTGCCGCCCTTCGCCATCACGAGCATCGCCAACTGCGGCAGCACGTCGCCCGCGAGGGTGCCATCCCGGAGGTGATCGCCCTCACCGTTGCCGGTGGCGAACTCGATGGCACCCGACTCGGGGTCGAGCGTGCCGTTCACCGAGGTCGTGAAGTCGAACCAGAGGGTTTCGACCGCGCCGTCGGCGGCCAGCCGGCCGATCGTGGCGAGGTCGCGCTCGACGCGCCCCGCGCTGCCCTCGGCCTTCCTCGCCGCCGCCGCGGCGACGTCGCCGAGGGCAGCGCGGGGCGCGTGGAGCGCAACCTCGCCACGATCGGCCGGCTGGCCGCCGACGGCGCGGTCGAAACCCTCTGGTTCAGACTTCACGACCTCGGTGAACGGCACACTCGACCCCGAGTCGGGTGCCATCGAGTTCGCCACGGGCAACGTGAGGCGATCACCTCCGGGATGGCACCCTCGCGGGCGACGTGCTGCCGCAGGTGGCGATGCTCGTGATGGCGAAGGGCGGCAAGGTCGTCACGGTCCGCAGCGAGGACCTCGACGAGTCGGTCTGGTCGGGCACCGCGATGGGCGGAGCTCCGGTTCGCGCTGGCCTGACTGCGCTGGCGCGGGTGCGTTGGCCCGGCTGCGCTGGGCTGCGCTGGCCTGACTGCGCTGGCCCGGGCAGTCAGCCGACGATGGTGTGGGGCAGCCAGACGCGGCATCCGCCCATCGAGGCCGCCCGGCGCGGACGCGGCGCCATGCCCGGGACGACGGGGATGGTGAATCCCTCGCGCCACGGGAAGCGGATGACGACCTCGCGGGCGCGCGAGTTCTCGACCATGACCTCGACCTCGGGTCTCGGTGACGACGCGGGGAGCCGCGCGGGGCGGCTGCTGCGCGGAGCTCGAGACGGTGCTCGGGGTTCGGTGACGCGGAGTTCGCAGCCACGAGCCGGAGCTCCCAGCCGCTCGTGGGGCAGAGCCCTGGCCCGTGGTGCGGATGAGACGGCCGTATGCCGACGTCTGGATGGCGAAGGCTCGGAAGTCGCTCGCGGAGAAATCGCAGTGATTCGGCACCGTATGTTTGGGACGCTAGGGTCAGACGCCTGCCCTGTCTTCAGGGCTGGCGCTGAGCGGGCACCAGAGGCAGAGGGGAACGTTTCGGAAACCGCCGTCGGTCATAGGCTCGAACCCATGCGATTCGGAATGTTCGTTCCACAGGGTTGGCGTTACTGATCTCGTCGGCATCGAGCCGAGAAGATTTGGGAGGCGATGAGCGGGCCTCGGGCCCGTTCGCCGACGCGGCGGACTCTCCGTGGGGGGAGATCTGGGTCTACGACCACTTCCACACCACGCCTGTGCCGAGCGCCAAACCGAGGGCGACGCATGAGGCCTGGTCCCTCATGTCGGCCCAGCGCCTCAGTCGACCTCACGGGGTGTGCACCTGCATGAGCTACCGCAATCCCGCGTACCTCGCGAAGGTCACGGCTTCGGTCGACGTCATCTCGGGCGGCCGGGTCGAGATGGGCATCGGCGGCGGATAGGGTGCCGAGCATGGTGGCGGTACCTACGGCTACGGATTCCCCTCGGTCCGCGAGCGGCTCGCGCGACTCCGCGAGGGTGTCGAGATCATGCACCAGGCAGTGGACCACCGGATCCGCGACCCTCGACGGCGAGCGCTACCAGGTCGAGGGCACGATGGCTCGGCCGCTGCCGCTGCAGCCTGGCGGCATCCCGATCTGGATGGCCGGCGCCGGCGGAGAAGGTGACCCTCAGGATCGCGGCGAAGTACGCGTCGTACACGAACTTCGCGGGCACGCCCGAGGAGTTCGCCCGCAAGAGCGAGGTGCTGCGCGGGCACTCCAACAGGCATGGCACCGACTACGACGCGATCACGCGCTCATCGGGCTGACGCGGTTGTGGGTACGGATGACGCGGACATGCGGCACGCCGGCTCGAAGCACGAGAGCACACCTCGCGCCCTCCCTCGGCCCGCAAGAGAGCCGGCGGAAGTCATCGCCAACTTGCACTCGCCGAACGCCGCGGTGGGTACACCGGAGCAGATCGTCGGCGAAGCTCGAGGAGCGCCGGGACTCGGGCTCTCGTACGCGATCCACGGATCCCTGAGGCGGCGTGCGACAACCGTTCGGGGCTCGAGATCTTCCGCCTCGGAGGTCATTCCCGCGCTGACCGATCGCCTGGCCAAGCCCGCCTCGCGGGTCTCAGCGGGAAGCAACCCGGGCGCGGCATCATCTGCAGATCGTCATGCCACGGCGGCCTCGTCGAGCTTGACAGCGAGTTGCGCGTCGGTGGGCTCCGGTGAAGTCGGTGCCGTCGGGAAAGACGACGACCGGGATCTGGGTGCGGCCGCTGATCGCCTTGGCGCGCTTCGGCGCCGCCGACGACGATCTCGAGGTCGACGTCCTCGTAGTCGACACCACGGCGGTCGAGGCCGCGGCTTTTCGAGCGGCGGCAATCAGCACACCACGCGGCGCCGTACGTGGGTAAATGTCGGCGGGGTAGCGGTCGGATGCTGCGGGGGAAGTCGCGCCCGAAAACTTACGTATCGATGCTGTGTGGCACTCCCAGCTTCGCGGACAGGCTCGGCGCGGCCGTCAGGCTGTAGATGTTCGCGCTGTCGCTCGCGCTATGCGCGCGCGGCGACGCGCTCCCCGACTCCCGCGCCGACGAGTCGCACGAATGCGCTGAGCTGGAGCAACCCCTTCG
>CAVXSL010000007.1:0-292890 GCA_963764435.1 uncultured Actinomycetota bacterium
CCAGGCCCGCGCCGATCGTGTACACCGCACCGGTGCCAGGAGTGGCCACGACGACCAGCGTCGTCAGCAGGAATGCGAGCGTCATCCGGATGCCTCCTCGGTCGCCTTCCTCGATCCTGCCGTGTCCTCCGGGCTACCGCCAGCGAGGATCGAGACGAGACGCATCCGTCAAGTCTGTCAACCGGTGCGTGGTGGCGTTCGGCCGCTGGTACGGCGTAGATTTGGGCGCACCGAGGAGGTCTGCGTGAGTAGCACTCGTGAGTCCACCGTCTCCCACGTCGACGAGCAGCAGTCACGGGCCGTCGCCGAGGCCGCCCGTGAGCAGGACTGGCGCAAGCCGAGCTTCGCCAGGGGCCTCTATCTGGGGCAGTTCGACCTGTCGTTGATCCATCCGCACCCTCGACCGGAACCGGACCTGCGCGAACGCGGTGAGGAGTTCCTCGCCGCGCTGGAGTCCTACCTGCGAACCATCAACGGCGCGGTCATCGAGCACGATGCGCGCATCCCCGACGAGTACATCAAGGGCCTGGCAGACCTCGGGGCCTTCGGGATGAAGATACCGGTCGAGTACGGCGGCCTCGGTCTGGGCCAGCACTACTACAACCACGCCCTGGCGCTGATCGGCTCGGTGAGCCCCAGCATCGTCGCGATGATGTCGGCGCACCAGTCCGTCGGCGTCCCCGAACCACTCGTCCTCTCGGGGACGGAAGAGCAGAAACAGCGGTTCCTGCCGCGCTGCGCGAAGGGCGCGATCAGCGCATTCCTGCTGACGGAGCCGGACGTCGGCTCGGACCCGGCCCGACTGCGGACGAACGCCGTGCCGACCGAGGACGGTACGGCGTACATCCTGAACGGCACCAAGCTGTGGACCACCAACGGGGTGGTCGCCGAACTGCTCGTCGTGATGGCGCGCGTCCCCAAGTCGGACGAGCACCGCGGCGGGATCAGCGCGTTCGTCGTCGAGGCCGACTCCCCCGGCGTCGCCGTGCGACGTCGTAACGCGTTCATGGGGTTGCGCGGGATCGAGAACGGTCTCACCACCCTGCAGAACGTGCGCGTGCCGCGGGAGAACCTGATCGGCCGCGAGGGCGAAGGCCTCAAGATCGCGTTGTCCACCCTCAACGCCGGTCGCCTGGCGATCCCGGCCATCTGCGTCGGCGCGGGCAAGTGGTGCCTGAAGATCGCACGCGAGTGGTCGCGGGAACGGGTGCAATGGGGCCGGCCGATCGGCGAACACGCCGCGATCGCACACAAGATCGCCTTCATCGCCGCAACGACGTTCGCGCTGGAGGCGGTGGTCGACCTGTCGGGACAGCTCGCCGACGAGAACCGCAAGGACATCCGCATCGAGGCGGCGCTCGCCAAGCTGTGGTCCTCGGAGATGACGTGGCAGGTCGCCGACGAACTGGTGCAGATTCGCGGCGGTCGCGGGTTCGAGACGGCGGCGTCGCTCGCAGCCCGCGGCGAGCGGGCCGTCGGTGCCGAGCAGGTGCTGCGCGACCTGCGGATCAACCGGATCTTCGAGGGGTCGACCGAGATCATGCAGCTGCTGATCGCGCGCGAGGCCGTCGACGCGCACCTCACGGCCGCGGGAGACCTGATCGATCCGCACCTGGACCTGGCCCGCAAGGTGAAGGCCGCAGCATCCGCCAGCGGGTTCTATGCCCGCTGGCTGCCCCAGCTGGTGACCGGCAAGGGCGACCTGCCGACGGCGTACGACGAGTTCGGCGCGCTCGCGCCGCACCTGCGCTACGTCGAGCGCACCAGCCGCAAACTGGCGCGCGCGACCTTCTACGGGATGGCGCGCTGGCAAGGCGGCCTGGAACGCAAGCAGGGGTTCCTCGCCCGCGTGGTCGACATCGGCGCCGAGCTGTTCGCCGTTTCGGCGTCCTGCGTGCGCGCGGCGATGATCGCCGCAGAGCAGCCGGAACAGGGCAAGGCCGCGTTCCAGCTGGCGGACACGTTCGCCGATCAGTCCCGTCATCGCACGGAGCGACTGCTGGATGCGTTGTGGCACAACACCGATGCCGCCGATGAACGCCTTGCCGCCCGGGTGCTCGACGACCGATACACCTGGCTGGAGCAGGGGATCATCGATGCCAGCGAGGGTACCGGCCCGTGGGTTGCCGAGGAGGGTTCCGCCGACACGGCGGAGAACGTCGCCCGCCGCTTCCTTCCCCCGACGAATGAGACGTAGGCGCCTGTCGGACGGCCGTCGCGACTACAGCCCTTCGGCGATCTCCTTGATCGCGGCGAGCCGGCGGTCCCACTCGGCGCCGATGGCGTCGAGCCGGTGCGCCGTGGCGCTGAGCTCCGACCCGATCACGCGGTAGCGCACCTCGCGCCCGACGCGCACGGGCTCCACCAGGCCGACCTCCTGCAGCACGGCGAGGTGCTTCGCGATCGCCTGGCGGGTGACGGGCAGGCGCCCGGCGAGGGCGGACGCCGAAGCGTCGCCCTCGCCGAGTGCCGCCAGGATGCTCCACCGGGTCTCGTCGCCGAGTGCGGCGAACACGGGGACCAACGCCTGCATCGTCATGCGCCACGCTCGAGCAGGGCGACGAGCTTGTCGAGCTCGCCATCCCAGCCCTCGCGGTGGCTCTCGAGGTTCGCGGCCGGATCGGAGGTGCGCTCGAAGCCTGTCTCCACGACCGTGAGCTGCGTGCCGTTCGACACCGGCTCGAGGGTGAAGGTGAACACCGTCGAGTGCTCCTCATCGACCTCGTCGGGGAGCGATCCGAGCGCGTCGTCGTTTCCCCAGCGGTACGTGACCATCCGGGGGGCGTCGAGCGCTTCGATCCGCAGCGGCACGGCCCCGTAGTCGGGGAACGTGAGGGTTCCCCGCGCGCCGACGCCGACGCCGTCGAAGACGGC
Source organism: uncultured Actinomycetota bacterium (assembly GCA_963764435.1). GTDB lineage: Bacteria > Actinomycetota > Actinomycetes > Actinomycetales > Microbacteriaceae > Agromyces. The sequence continues at coordinate 2,875 of CAVXSL010000007.1, forward strand.
CTTCCCGAACCACTGCGAGATGTGCTCGGGCTCGGTCACCGCCGACCACACCTTCTCGACGGGCGCGGCGATGTGGATCGTGCGCCGCACGGTGAACTGGCTCTCGTCGATGACGGATGCCGGGTTGCTGGTCATGTGCTCCATGATGGTTCCTTTCGTGGTGTGCTGCATTCAGCGGGTTGCAAGGGGTTCGGTGTCGGGCACGGATGCCGCGACGGGGGTCTTGAGGAAACTGGTCGCCCACGCGACGGCGATCGCCACGACGGCGATGACGATGCCCGCGATGACCGCGAGCTGGACTCCCCCGCCGTCGATCGCGATCCCGCCGGCGAAGGCGCCGAACGCGATGCCGGCGTTGACGGCCGACGCGGGGAGCGACGAGGCGAGCGGTGCGCCGGGGCCGGCGAGGCTGACGACCCGGTACTGGATCGACGGACCCGTGCCCATGCCGAACAGCCCGATGCCGAGCACGGCGACGGCCACGAGCCACGGGTTCGACCCGAAGGCCAGCAGGGCGACGAGCGACACCGTCACGCCGATCGCACCGATGATGAGCGAGCGGGATGCGTTGGCGTCGGCGAAGCGGCCGCCGCCGAACGAGCCGATCGCCGTCGCGGCGCCGTACACGAGCAGGAACACCGACACCATCGGCCCCGAGACATCCGTCACCTGATTCAGGAACGGCACCAGGTACGTGATCGCCGCGAGCATGGCCGCGAACGTCAGGAAGCTCACCGCCAGCACCGCGAGCACACGAGGGGCGAACGCGTGCCGGGCCTGGCCGACTGCTCCACTGTCGCGCGGGGTCGGCACCGAAGGGAGCACGAAGATCGCCAGCACCAGCACGATGGTGCCGGCCGCGACGACGGCGACGAACGACCCGCGCCAGCCGACGGCCTGCCCGAGCAGCGTGCCGAGAGGCAGCCCCAATGCGCTCGACGTCGCGAAGCCCGAGATGATCACGGCCATCGCACGGCCGGCCCGCTCCTTCGGCACGATCGACGTCGCGGTCACCATCGCGGCCGCGATGAACAGTCCCTGCACCGCACCGATCACGACGCGGGCGGCGACGAATAGCGGGTAGTCGGCGAACAGCGCCGGCAGCAGGTTGGCCACGACGAACACGGCGGTGGCGACGATCAGCACGTGCCGGCGATCGAAGCGCGTCGTGAGGAACGTCAGCAGCGGCCCGCCGATCGCGAGCCCGAGGGCGTTCGCGGTGACCAGGACGCCTGCGGCGGGAACCGACACGGCAAGGTCGATGGCGATCAGGTCGATCATGCCCACCACGAGCATTTCCGCGCAGCCCATCACGAATGCCCCGGCGAACAGCACGGCCAGCACGGCGGTCGTGCGCGGCTGCGTTGCTCGAATGCTCATCATCTGCTCTCCCGATCTCATGCAACTCGATGGTTGCAGATCTTCGGAAGGGATGCAACCCCTGAGTTGCAGATGCTCGCATCGGTCATCGCTGCATCGCTGCATCGCTGCATCGCTGCTCGGGCAGCCTGCCCGGTCGTGGGGTCAGGCCGGGCGCACCGGCTGACGCAACACGGTCTTCAGTTTCTCGGGCGCGGTCCGCCGTGCATCGCTGAGGTACACCTCATGGTGCGGGCCGTTGAAAGTGAGGCCGTGTCGGGGCATCCATTCGTCGTGGAGGCGCACGAGCGTCGGCGCTTCGTCGTCGTACGACCCCACGTGGAGGATCTGCACCGACCGGCCCTCGTGCAGTTGCTCGAGATGCAGCTCGTCGAGGGCCGGGTTCGCTGCGCTCCCGTTCTTCGCGCCCTTCGCACGCGCGGCGGCGACGGCGGCGGCAACGGCGTCCTCGTCGATCCACTCGGGCTGGGCGATCAGCATCGTCCAGCTCCACGAGCCCTTGTCACGCGCGACGAATGCGCCCAGGTCCTCGGCCCACCAGAGCCCCTCGAGGGGTCCCACGACGAAGTCGCGCCCGAGCGTTCGCTTGCTGGTGAACTTCACCACGTACGCGACGCCGAACAGCGCCTCGACCGCTTCACGGTACGACGCAGCCGTGTTGGGATCGCCATGCCCGTCGACCGCGAGGTACCGCATCGGCGGCACGTCGACGACCGCGAACTCCTCCGCCGACGGCGCGTACAGCTCCGGATGCTCGCGCTTGACGTCGTACTTCGCACTCGCTGGGGCATCCATAGCGGGAGCGTACGCCCGAGCTCGGACAGTTCGTGACCGGATTCCACATCCTTGACGCACATTCCCGGCATGATTACACTTCACATTATTGTGAACTATTCAGATGCGACCGAGAATGGGCTCGACGCGATGTTCTCGGCGTTGGCGAACCCTCACCGTCGCCGGATCGTCGATCTGCTCGCACTCCAGCCGGCATCCATCCAGCAGATCGCCGAAGGCATCGGCATGTCCCTCACCGCGATCAACCGTCACATCACGGTGCTCGAGGAGTCCGGGCTGATCCGGCGGCGCAAGAGCGGCAGGGTCAACTTCCTCGCCGTGAACCGCGCCGCGCTCATTGCGGGTCCAGGAGTGGGCTGCACGATTCCATGCCTATTGGGGAACCGACGAGGAAAGCCTCGAGAACTACGTTGCCGCGATCGAACGTGCGGCCGCGATCGAATCGAAGAGTCACGAAGAGTCCGAAGAGTCCGAAGAGTCCGAAGACCGGATCCCAGAACAAGGAGCGCACGCCATGAAGAAGTTCATGTTCCTCTACAAGGGCTACATCACCCCGACGCCGGAGATCGGGCAGGCCTGGATGGACTGGTTCGCGAGCGTCGGTGATCGCATGGTCGACAGCGGCAATCCGATGAGTCGAGGGGCGGAGGTCACGCCCGACGCTGTGACTCCGATCGAGAGCGGCCTGGATTCGCTCACGGGGTACTCGATCGTGAACGCCGACACCATGGACGAGGCGGTCGAGCTCGCGAAGTCCAACCCGATGATCACGGGTGTCGTCGTGTACGAGCTCGCCCGCATGTAGCGTTTCCTCCGCGACAGGACGGCAATTCGCGCTCAGCTCCACCGACCGGGAGAACGTGTGTGACATCCGTTCGGAGCCGGGCGAAGTTGCCCGGGCTGCTACGCGCTGACCGTCTCGAGCCGTTGCTTCAGGAGCGCAAGGCTCACGGGGACCTCAGTGCGCGCGCCGCGGCTCGCCATCAGCCGGATGAGCCTGCCGATGCCGCGGCCCTCGAACCAGATGCGGTAATCGACTCGCGTGCCGGCCCCTCCGGCCGGCGCGAGTGAGATCGCGGCGTGCGCTCGGACTGGCCCGTCGATGCCCTCCACCGCCCAACGAGCCCCGGGCTCGCACTCGGTGACCTCCCACCGGATCCGCTGCGTGCGACCCGGCACCCTGCGCACCTCATACCCCCGCATCCCCACTTCACGGATAGCGGGCGGCTCGGCGGCCGCTTCCTCGACCGCCGGCTGCCACTCTGGAAGCCGCGCCGCGTCGGTGACGTAGTCGAACACCGCCTGCGGCGTGCGCGCGACCTCCGTGCTGTATTCGATGACCTTCATGGCGGCCACCTCCCCAATGGTCGGCGCGTCCTTGCCCGACCGGATATTCATGACAGTATCATTCTCCTTAATGTCTGAAGTGTCAAGACGTACGTACGACGCAACGCGTCGGCGCCAGCAGGCCGCCCGGACGCGGGCGCGAATCATCGACGCCGCCGGACGGCTCTTCGTGGAGCGTGGGTACGCGGGAACCACGATCCCGGCGATCGCGGGCGAGGCGGGTGTTGCCGTCGAGACCGTCTACCGTGCCGCGAGCGGGAAGGCCGGACTGCTGGCTGATGCCGTCCGGGCCGCCGTAGCGGGCGGGGCCGAGCGCGCCGAACTCCCGGTCACCGAACGGCCCGCGATCCGGCGGATCACCGAGGAGCAGGATCCCGTGCGGCAGTTGCAGTTGTACGCGGCGACGCAGCCGGGCATCTGGTCACGTGTCGGCCCGCTCCTCGGGGTGCTCGACGCCGCGGCCAACAGCGACGCCTCGCTGGTCGAGCTCCGCGAGCACATCGCCGCCGAGCGGCGGCACGGCCTGCGAGAGGGGCTCGGACGGATGCTCGAGCAGCGTGGCGTGCTGCGCGACGGTGTCACCGCCGAGCGTGCCGGCGACATCGTGTACGCCGTTTGCGGCCAAGCGAACTACGTCGCCCTCGTGGGCGACTGCGGCTGGACGGAGGCGGCATACGAATCCTGGCTCACCGAGACCCTGATCGCCGCCCTGCTCCCTTGACGGTAGGAATCCAGGGCAGCTGAGCGTCACCGTGCGAGCGTCGTCTCGGCGTCGAGCCACGCCAGTTTCTGCGGATTCGCGACCGAGAAGATACGAGTGATCCGGCCGTGCTCGACGGTCAGGCTCAGTGCGCCGGCCAGCTTCCCGTCGACCTCAACGCGTGCACCGGGTGCGCCGTTCACCCACACCGGAGTGGCGTCGACGCGCACGGCGAACTTCGCCAGGCCGCCTCGGAGGTAGGCCACGAACTTCTCCGCGCCGACGATCGGCCTCCGCGCTGCCCCGCGAACCTGTCCTCCGCCATCGGCGATCGCCACGACGTCGGGCGCGAGCACGTCCATCAGTCCCTGCATATCGCCGGTGTTGACGGCCGCGAGGAAGCGTTCCAGCACCTGCTCCTGCTCGGCCCGATCGACGCGCATCCGCGGGCGACGCGCCGCCACATGATCCCGTGCTCGATGGGCGATCTGCCGCACCGCTGCGGGAGTCTTGTCGACCGCCTCGGCGATCTCGTCGTACGGCACGTCGAACACCTCGCGCAGCACGAAGACCGCGCGCTCCGCGGGCGCGAGCGTCTCGAGCACCGTGAGCATCGCGATCGAGACGCTCTCGGCCAGTTCGACGTCGTCGGCGACATCCGGACTCGTGAGCAGCGGCTCGGGCAGCCACTCCCCCACATACTCCTCGCGACGGCGGGCTGCGGAGCGCAGATGGTTGAGCGCCTGCCGGGTCACGATGCGCACGAGGTACGCACGCGGATCGCGCACCTGCTCACGGTCGACGTCGGCCCACCTCAGCCAGGATTCCTGAAGCACGTCCTCAGCGTCGGCCGCGGAGCCGAGCATCTCGTAGGCGACCGTGAAGAGCAGCCTGCGGTGGGTGACGTACGGGTCACTGCTCATGACATCGAGACTACGTCGGCCGACCGGGTCGCAGGGCGGAAGGGGAGAATCGGATGTGACACACGTGGCGAGTGCGCTCGCGTCGTAGGCGCCGCGCGTGCGCCGCTCTAGTCCCGCGTCAGCACGATGGCGGCAGGGAACCGGCCGACCACTCGCCTGAACAACGGCTTGGACAGGGCAGCGGCGTCCTTCGTCTCGATCAGGCGGGGCTCGGTCGCCTCATGGTCGCTGCCCTTCCAGGTCACGGTGGCGCCGCCGGCCGCCAGGACGTTCCTGGCCCAGTTGGTCTTCGGCCCCCACGGCAATCCGATGAGGAAGGTGTCCGTCGCCCCGGTCGGAATCACGGCAACCGGGGTGGCGTAGGGGGTTCCGCTCCGACGTCCCCGGTGGTGCACGATCGCCCACAGCGGGAACCAGCGCCGCCCTGAGAGCGCCAGGGCCACCGGCGCGGTCACCCGCAGTGCCCATCGGGGCGGCGGGTTCGGAGCACGAGTCGATTCACCCATGGTTCAACCTTCCCGCCATTTCAGCGGAGCTGATGCGGCATCCGGACTCTCGACCGGAATCGCCGGCGCCCGGACGTTCAGCTGGGGAGCTCGACCGTGTACGAGACGATCTCGGTGATGCGCCCGTCGTCGGCGAAGTCGTAGATGTCGCACGACGCGACGACCGAGACGTCTCCCCCATCCTTGGTGTACCTGGCGAGGCTGTCGACCACGACGCTCTCCTCGCCGACCACCGTGCGGAAGCGCTGGAATTCGGTCGTGACCTCCGCGAGGTCTTCACCGGTGCGCTCGCAGGCCTTCTTCACGGCCTTGCGCCCGATCAGTGGTTCGGAGCCGACGAGCGTCCAGACGACATCGTCGGCGAGGTACGGTAGCGCGAACCCGAAGCGGTGGCTCGAGAACGCGCGGGCGATCTTCTCGGTCGTGGCGGTCTTTTCGGTCGTGAGGTCCATGTGGCTTGCCCTCTCGCGCGGCATCCCGCGCCGTTGCGGATGATGGATGCGCTCAGCCTACGCTCGCCCGGTGCTCGCTCGCCCGGTGCGGGAGAAGCCGACCCCTCGGGAGGACCAGTCCGTGCTTCAGGCTTCGCCGCGTTGAGCCCGGATCCAGCGTCGCCGCTCGGCGAGCAGCGTCTCGATGTTGCGGACACGCTCGAGCGCGACATCCGCGATCGGGTGGCCGACGGTCTCCACGACGACAGTGACGCCACCGACTCGGCCCGCCGCCCGCGCACCCTCCGTGCTCGACCAGACCTCGAACGGCTCGCCGACACCGTCGACGGCGATCTCGACGATCGCGTCGGGGGTCGGGGCATCCGGCAGGGGCCACGGCGGCTCGCCCTCACGCGGGAGGAAGTCGAACGCGACACGTTGGGCGATCAACCGACGCGGCTCGATGAGATCGCCGAGCACGTCGACTCGTGGCTGCGCCGACGCGACCGTGTAGTCATCGTCGTTCCAGCCTGCAGGCAGGAACGCGATCGAACGGATGCCGCTGCCGAACGACCACTCCGACAGGATCGCCCGGCCGCGCCATCCGACGACACCGTAGACGGGTCGTTCGGCGAACGTGCGGCGCACCTCGTCATCGCTTGCATCGACGCGCGACCAGAACTCATCGGGTGAGACGAAGCCTGCGGACTGCATGCCGTCACCCTCTCGCATACGGACGCATTCAGACAAGAGCGGATGCGCTGCGCTCCGAACCCGTGGAGCGATTGACGCCCCGCGTCAACCGTCAGGCGTGCAGGTCGGGCTCGCCGCCCTCGGGCTCGGCGCTCCATGACGGCGGCTCGTCGGCGCCCGCCTTCTCGTCGCGTTCCGCGTCGATTCGCGTCGCCTGCACGATGCCGGGGGCGTGGTGCACCGGCGCGTACACCGTGTAGAGGCGCAGCGGCTCATCGCCCGTGTTCTCGACGTCGTGCCAGGTGCCGGCGGGCACTTGGATGCTCCAGCCGTCGGTGACCTCCCGCTGGAAGGTGAGCTCGTCGGCCGAGGGTCCCATCCTGACCCGCCCGCGTCCGGCATCCAGGCGCAGGAACTGGTCGGTCTCGGGGTGAGCCTCAAGACCGATCGACCCGCCGACCGGGATCGACATGAGGACCACCTGCAGATACGTCCCGGTCCACGCGACGGCGCGATAGTTGCGGTTCTCTTTGGTCGCAGCCTCGATGTCGAACGCGTTCGGCTCGGGCCCGTTGTCCGTGATGTCCATGAGTCGAAGTCCCTTCCCCGGCTGGGCGGGCGGCCGGATGCCCCGCGCCGGCGCTTCGCGATTCAGGCTAGCCGCGGCGGACCTGCGACCCCAAGGGTTGCGCGACTCGTCGCGCCGCCCGCATCGGCGATCACGACTCACGGCCGATCGGCGGGGTAGGCTCACCCGCGTGGCCGCCGCGATCGCCCTGACCGTCATCCTCGCCCTGCTCGCCGTGTTCCAGCTCGCGCTCGTGCTCGGTGCACCGCTCGGACACTTCGCGTGGGGCGGCGCACACCGCGTGCTTCCGCCGAGGCTCCGGGTCGGCAGCGCCGTGTCGATCGTGATCTACGCGATCATCGTCGCGCTGGCGCTCGATCGGGTCGGCCTCGTCGACGTCGTTCCCGACGCCGTGTCGACCGTCGGCATGTGGATCGTGTTCGCCTACTTCGTGCTCGGCATCCCGCTCAACGCGATCTCGCGCAGCCGGCCCGAGCGGTACACGATGACCCCGGTCGTCACCGTGCTCGCCATCCTGAGCCTGGTCGTCGCGCTGTCCTGACCGGGTCGGCCGACCACCGCCCTACCCGCGGCCGTCCTGAAGGAACGCGAGCACCGCGGCGACCCGGCGGTGGACGCCCGTCTCGGGCAGCCGCAGCTTGGTGAAGATGGCGTTGACGTGCTTCTCCACCGTCGAGGACGACAGGAACAGCGCCTGCTCGATGCCCGCGTTCGTCTTGCCCGCGGCCATCTCGCGCAACACCTGGAGCTCCCGCGGCGACAGTGCCGTGAGCGGGCTCGATGCCCCAGCGGCGCTCCGCCGACGCACGAGCGTGTCCACGATCTGCGGGTCGATCACCGAACCGCCGGCGCGCACCTCGCGGAGGGCGTGCACCAGGTCCTCGAGGTCGCCGATGCGGTCCTTCAGCAGGTAGCCGAGCCCGGCAGAACCGTCGCTGAACAGCGCGAGCGCATAGCTCTCGTCCGCATGCTGCGACAGCACGACGACGCCGGTCGACGGCGAGGCCGCACGGATGGCGTGCGCGGCCTCGATGCCCTCCATGTGGTGGCCCGGCGGCATCCGGATGTCGGTGAGCACCGCGTCCGGGGACATCCGCCGTACCGCGTCGAGCAGCTCGGTGCCGTTCCCGACGGAGGCGACCACGTCGATCTCGCCCGAGTCCTCGAGCAGGCGGCGCAGCCCCTCGCGCACGAGGTAGTTGTCCTCGGCGATCACGACGCGCAGCACGCGCGCGTCATCCAACGCGATCACCCTCGGCGTCGCGCGTCTCTGCCCGGGAGAAACCGTCGACCGGCAGGTCGACGAGCACCGTGGTGCCGGCACCCGACGGCAGGGCAGAGGACACCCGGACCGTGCCGCGCAGCGCCGCCACCCGATCGCGGATGTTCGCCAGCCCGCCACCCGACACCGACGCCGGCGACACGTCGCCGATGCCGCGTCCATCGTCGGTGATCGAGATCCGCAGGTGCCCGTTCGACCGCGCGAGCCCGACCGACGCGTGCGTGGCGTCCGCGTGCTTCGCGGTGTTCGCGAGCGCTTCGCGCACCACGTAGTACGCCGTCGTCTCCACGTCGTCGGGGTAGCGCTCGGCACGCACGGCGGCATCCGCCTCGACCGAGAGCGGGATCGGGTACCGCGCCACCCCCGACTCGACCGCCGCGACGAGCCCGTTGTCGCTGAGCACCGGCGGGTGGATGCCCTGGGCGAGCTCGCGCAGGTCGGTGAGCGTCTCCCGGGCCTGGTCCTGCAGTTCGACGAGCTCTTCGGGCGTGAGCTCGCCGCGCTGCAGGCGGTTGCGGGCGAGGCGCAGCCCCGCGATCTGCGCCACGACGTTCTGCTGGATCCCGTCGTGCAGGTCGCGCTCGAGGCGGCGGCGCTCGTCATCCTGCACGGCCACGAGCCGTTCGCGCGAGGCGGTCAGCTCGTCGAGCTGCTCGGCGAGCAGCGTAGTCAGGCGCACGTTGGCGACGGATGCCGCGGCCTGACCGGCCACCGTTCGCAACACGGAGCGTTCGGCGTCGCCGTACTCCCCGCGGCGGCGAGGCCCCACCTCGATGCGCCCGAGTGTCTCGTCGCCGTGCACGAGGTCGGCCGACTCGACCGGCTCCCCGACCGCATCGCCGGCCATGCCGGCGGGCGACTCGTCGAGCGCGCCATCCGTCGTCGCGAGCCGGATGCGCACCCACGAGGCGTCGAGTCCCACGCGCACCGCGTCGGCCAGGTGCGCGACGAGGTCATCCGGTTCGCCCGCGCGCTCCAGGCGTGCGCCGAGCTCGCTGAGCATGCCGAACTGCCGTTCGCGGTCGCCGAACAGCGCACGGTGGAGCCGGCGCTGCATCGAGACCGCGGACCGGCAGCAGCACGACCGCGAGGAGCGTCGTGAGCAGGATCGCCGGAACGGTCCTGAGCGGGGGCGTGAGCAGCAGCGCGGGCGTCGCGACCCCGGCGGCGTAGACGACCGTGATGAGCAGGTTCGACGATCGCTCGACGCGCGCGCCGCGATCGCCCGGCCCGATGTCGAACGCGCCGTACCGGAGGATGCCGTGGATCGCCGCGACCGGGATGGCGAGCATCGACGCGTACACCAGGAACTCGAAGCCCCAGAGGCCCGGCACGAACGTCCACAGCACGAACGCCACCATCGCCGAGCCGACCGCGAGGGCCATGACACGGGTGCTGGCGCGCACCTCCGGCGGCCCGAAGAGCGCCCGGGACGCGAGCACCGTGACGCCCAGCGCGACGGCCGCCCACGACTGGACGACGAGGTAGTGCACCGCGGGGTCCGCCCACTCGAGCCACGGCACGAAATACGGGTTGGGGATCGACTCGCCGCTGATGCCGATGAACTGCGACATCACGACGTGCGGGGACGTGAGCAGGGTGAGCGGGCCGACGAGTACCGGCGTCCAGAGGAAGACGACGGCGATCCGCTGCCACCGCCGCTCGGGAACGCCGTCGGGGAAGGTCGCGAACACGATCAGCAGCGTCGACGTCGCCACGGCATCAGCGGTCAGGCCGAGCACGTTGACGAGCGGGAACCACGGCTCCCCGAGGATCTCGGGGTTGAGGTGCACGAAGGTCTCGTACGCCGAGCCGACGAGCATCGAGGTCGCCCCGAGCGCGATGAGCAGGGCGATCCGCGACGCCGACACCGTGAGCAGCCACATGCCGAACACGAACAGCGGCAATGCACCGAGCAGCGGCCAGGCGAGGCCGTGGTCCGAGTTGACATCGGGGTCGATGAAGCCGCGCATGACGACGACGTAGACCAGCGCGGCCACCCCGATCGGGCCGAGCGTCGCGAGGCATACCCATCTGCGGTCCACGCTCCCATCGTCCTCCTCCAGCGCGGCGCGTGCGGGAGAGGGGCATCCGTACCACCCCTTGGCGGCTGGCCTCCATACGTTGTGCGGCTCGCCGCCACGCGGCATCCGGTTCGCTGCGTTCCGGCGCCGCTCGCGTTTCGGCGAGCCTCGGGGGCGAGCGGATGCCACGACGGCGCGCCGCACGAACAGGGAGTCACATCATGCGCAAGGTCTACTCGGCTCTGGCCTGGATCATCGCGGGCGGCGTCGTCGTGCAGGCCGCCGCTATCGCGTTCGCCTTCGGCGGCATGCTGAACCTCGTGTCGGAGGGCGGCGTCGTCGACAAGGCGCTCCTGGAGAGCTTCCAGGCGGGGGGCGTCGGCGAGCTGGGGTTCATGATCCACGGACTCGTGGGCGGGGTCGTCATCCCGCTGCTCGCGGTGGCCCTGCTCGTCGTCTCGTTCTTCGTCCGCGCTCGCGGGGCGAAGCTCTGGGCGGCCGTCACGCTCGGGCTCGTTGTGCTGCAGGTGACGCTCGGCTTCTCGATCACGGATGTGCCGTACCTCGGCCTGATCCACGGCGCGAACGCGCTCGCCGTCGTGGTCGCCGCGGTCATGGGCGCACTGCGGGTGCGGCGGTCCGCTCGCTCGAGCGTGACCGCGGGCGCCGCCGAGGAGACGACCTCCGATGCCGTCACGGCGTGATCTCCTGCGGTGCGCCGTCGTCGGCGTCGCGGTCACGACCGCGCTCGGCGCCGGCGCGCTCGCGTGGAGTTCCACGCTGCTCGGCGAGTACTCGGTGATGGACATGGGCGGCGGGGACGCCGGGCACGGCCACGCCGGCCACGGCGAGCCCGCGGCCCGCGAGAGCGGCGCGGCTGCGGCATCCGGAACCGTCGGCATGACGGGCGAGGTCAGCGTGACCGCCCTGACGGCCGACCCCGACCGGCCCGCCGACGTGCGCGTCGAGCTCGTCGCCCGGCAGGAGACGATCGACGTGCCCGGCGGCCGCGCCGTCGAGGGCTACACCGTCAACGGCACGTCGCCCGGGCCCGAGATCCGCGCGCGGCAGGGCGACCTCGTCGAGGTGACCTTCGTGAACGAGTCGGTCGCGGATGGCGCGACCCTGCACTGGCACGGCATCGACGTGCCGAACGCGGCCGACGGGGTCGCGGGCATCACGCAGGACGCGGTGCCGGTCGGCGGCCGCCACGTCTACCGGTTCGAGGCGACGGATGCCGGGACGTACTGGTACCACTCGCACCAGGTGTCGCACGAGCAGGTCGAGGGCGGCCTGCTCGGCGCGATCGTGATCGAGCCGGCCGCGGCATCCGGGCCATCCGCCTCGCCGACCGTTGCCGCCGGCTCGACGGATGCCGCAGGGTCGACGGATGCCGCCGCGTTCGACGTCACCGCGCTGCTGCACGTCTACGGCGGCCAGCACACCCTCAACGGCAGCGTCGCCGACGAGCGGGTCGACGCCCCGCCCGGATCGACCGTGCGCGTCCGCGTCATCAACACCGACCAGGGCACGGCCGCCGTGTGGTCGTCGGCACCCTTCCGCGTCGTCGCGACCGACGGCCACGAGGTGAACGAGCCGTCCGAGGTCGAGGGGCAGCGCCTGCTCATCCCGGCGGGCGGGCGAGCGGATGTCACGGTGCGGGCGCCCGCGAAGGGCGACGCCGTGCGGCTGCACGTGGGCGGAGCGCGCAGCATGCTCATCGGCGACCCGTCGGCGTCCGAGGCATCCGTGCCGCGGGGACCCCAACCCCAGGACACGCTCGACCTGCTCGCCTACGGCACGCCGGCCCCGCTGTCGTTCGACCCGTCGACCCCCGACCGTTCGTACGAGTACGTCATCGCCCGCCGCTTCGGCCTCATCGACGGCCGCCCGGGCAACTTCTGGACGATCAACGGACGGATGTTCCCCGACGTGCCGATGTTCCACGTGCACGAGGGCGACGTCGTCGTGATGCACCTCCGCAACGACTCGGGCGAGGTGCACCCCATGCACCTGCACGGCCACCACGTCGTCGTGCTGTCACGGGACGGCATCGCGGCATCCGGAAGCCCCTGGATCGTCGACACGCTCGACGTTCATCCCCGCGAGTCGTACGACATCGCGTTCGTCGCCGACAACCCCGGCATCTGGAGCGACCACTGCCACACGCTCCCCCACGCGGTCGACGGGCTCATCGCCCACGTCATGTACGAGGGCGTGACCACTCCGTTCACGATCAACGGGGCGGCGGGGAACCAACCCGAGTGACATCCGGATCGCTCATCGGCACGCGTCCCTCGGGAACGGCCGATCACCGCTCTCCGGTAGTCCGAGGGGTGCCCGTCCGAGGGGTGAGGCGGATGACCGGGATCTCTCGGTCGGTGATCCAGGGCATTGCAGGGTCGCGCAATGGGTCGCCGGGTGGGCTGGGTCGCCGGGTGGGGCTGGGTCGCAGGGGTGCGGCTAGGTCGCCGGGTGCGGCTCGGTCGCCGGATGCGCTAGGCGGAGTCGGCGGCGAGGATGGCATCGAGCCGCGCCCGGCACTCGGCGACGAACTCGGGGTAGGTGTGCCAGTAGTAGGAGATTCCGCTCACTGCCACGCCGATCGCCCATGCGCGGGCGCGCTCACGCGTCGCATCGTCGAGCTGCAGTTCGCCCCAGTAGGCCTCGCGAGCTCGAGGCGGAAGATCCCAGGCCGGCGCGTGCTCGGCGTCAGGGGCTCCGATCGACAACGCGCCGAAGTCGATGACGGCGTGGAGCCGGCCCTCCCGCACCAGGAGGTTCCCCGTACGCAGGTCTCCGTGCAGCCACACGTGCCCGACCGACGGATCGGGGAGCGCGAGTGCGTCGAGCCACCACCTCTCGAGGGTGTCGATATCGAGTTCGGCGGCCAGTAGGGCGCGGCAGCGGTCGAACGACGGGCTGATCCAGTCATCGCACACGCGCAGGCTCCCGCCGCGATACCAGCTGAGGTCGCCGGCTCGCTCGGCTCCCTTGAGGTCGGTGTGGTGCAACTCCCGCACGAAAGAAGCGAGATCGGCCCCGAACGCCGGCCAGTCGGCAACGGTCTGCTCGCCGGGCGCGTCGCCGGCGATCCAGCGGTAGACCGCCCACTCATGGGGATACTGCTCTGTCGGTGAACCGGCGTGCACCGGCTCGGGAACGCGGTGCGTCAGCGACGGCGCCAGGCGCGGCAGCCACTTCCGCTCCTTCCGGAGCGAGCCCGCCGTGCCCGCGGTGCGAGGCAAACGCACGAGCAGTTCGTCGCCCAGCCGGAATATGCGGTTGTCGGTTCCGGCGCCCGCCTCTGACAGCGGCAGGGACGCCCACTCGGGGCGCTCCCGGCGCAGCAGCGATGCGACGAGGGCCTCGTCGATCGCCGACTCTCCTTCGTGAATCGACATCCGATCAGTGTGGCACGCCACGTCGACGGCTTTCAGCACATGGCCGGCCATCGTCGTGCTCGCGCGGGACGCCGTCGCGGCATCCGGCAGCCCATGGATCATCGACTCGCTCGACGTGCATCCCGGCGAGGCGGGCAACCAGCCCGAGTGATGCGGCGCGCCGCCGGGACTACTCCTCTTCCTCCACCTCCTCGAGTTCCTCGAGCGCATCGGCGGCGTCGCGGTTCCCCGCCGCGGCAAGACGGCGGAGCTCGACTCGATCATCGGCTTCGATGGCGAGTTGCACGAGCTCATCGGCGGCACCGCGACTCCCCCGGTCGGCCAGCCGTCGCAATGCGGCGACGTCGCCCGCCTCGCCGGCCAGCTCCACCAGCTCATCGACGGCGTCGCTGTCGCCGCGGTCGGCACGGCGGCGGAGCTCATCCATTTCGTTGCTATCGCTCATACCACGAGGCTGCCACGGTCTCACGGATGCCGCATCCGTCCGACCTCGCGAGATGTCAGCGGTCAGGCGACCGAGACGGTCGAGCTCGCTTCCCGTCGAAGCGCCACGAACGCGGCCGCACTCACGACGACCACGAGAGCGACACCGATCAGCGGGACCATGACGTCAGTCCCGGCAACCGCTGCCTGCAGGGCGAAGAGGGCGACGAGGCTTGTTCCCATGAGCACCGAGAACGCCAGCAATGGGGCGGCAAAAAGAAGGCCGGCGCGCCGACCGCGCAGAGCGCCGATGCCGGCGGCGATCATCGAGGGCAACACGATGGAGAGGTCGATCGAGTGCACGGGATTGACGATCAATCCCGCGGATGCCGCGCTGGGCGGAATCGTGCCGGCGATCAGGGCCGGAATCAGCTCGGACAGCCACAGGATGGCGAAGAGCCCACCGATGGCGATCAGCGTGATGCCGGCGAATCGAGTGGCAGGCCGACTCGATCGCACCAACGGCAGTGCTGGATCGAGCGCCGCGACCAAGCGCCGGCCGAGGGTGAAGAACGTCACCCCGAGGATGGCGAGGTAGAGCAGGTAGAACACTCCGACGTGCAGGGCGAAGGCGTAGAGGATGTAGACGTACATCACGTACATCAGCGCGCCCATCCAGACGAAGAGGCCCGTCGTCGACCCGCGCACCGCGGCAACGGTGCTGACGATCAGCACCGCCACGGCCACGAGGTTGCCGAGATCCTGACCGCGCCCCTGCAGCGCCCAGTCGGCGGTCTCCTTCGCATACGGCGCGCTGCTGACCAAGCCCCCGATACTGGCGATGAGCACCAGCAGCGAGATCGCGATCGTCCCAGCGAGCGCACTGCGCCCCAAGAGGCTCGCTACTGCGGGGTCGGACGCCGTACGTCGAGGTTGCTCCACACGGTCACTCTATGGCCAGCTCGTGGAACGGCGCAGGGCCCTTCGACCCCAGTCATCCGTCGACCGACCCTCGTAGGCGCAGCGCATTCCGCACCGCGTTGCCACCGCCGTCGTTGTTGAAGTAGACGTAGACGTCGCGTCCGTCGCCCGCCCACTCGTGCACCCGGTCGGCCCACCATGCCAGATCGCGGTCGGAGTACGAACCGCCGTACAGGTGGTCGTGATCCGGGCCGTGCATTCGCACGTACACGAAGCCGGCCGTGGCGCGCAGAACGCACGGGAGGCGCGCGCCGCTCATAACGCAATACGCCGCGCCGTTCCGGGTGAGGATCCCGAACACCTCCTCCACGTTCCAGCTGTCGTGCCGGAACTCCACCGCGACCCGGATCCAGCTGGGAAGGGCGGTGAGGAAGAACTCGAGCCGCACGTCGTCGCGCGGCACGGTCGGCGGAAGCTGCACGAGCAGCACGGCGCGCTTATCGGCGAGCTCGTGCCACGCGCCGCCGATCCGCCGGATCCACGGTTCGGGCGCGTAGAGCCGCTTCGCATGGGTGAGCCCGCGCGGCGCCTTCACCGACATGACGAACCCGTCGGGAAGGCGGCCCTTCCAGCTCCTGAAGCTGCCGTCGGTCGGCCAGCGGTAGAACGATGCGTTGAGCTCGACCGTGCGGAACGCCGCCGTATAGCGCGCGAGTCGCTGCACCGGCGGCAGGGCAGGGTCGTAGAGCACCCCGTTCCAGTGGTCATAGCTCCACCCGGATGTCCCGATCCACACCGTCACCCTCTGACGATCGCGCACCCGAACGCCGACGTCAGGGACTTGACACGGGAAGAGCCACCGCCCACGCCGCGTAGCCTCGGTGTATGAGAGCGATCGTGTACACGCAGACCGGAGACCCGTCCGTATTGCAGCCGGTCGATCGCGACATCCCCGAGCCCGGCCCGGGTGAGGTCCGCGTGAGGGTCGCGGTGTCAGGCGTGAACCCCACCGACTGGAAGTCACGTCGCGGTGCGCGGCCCGGCATGCCGGCGCCGTTCCCCGAGGTGGTGCCCGATCTGGATGGCGCGGGCGTGGTCGATGCGGTCGGCACCGGCGTGACCGGCCTCGCGGTCGGCGACCGGGTCTGGGTGTTCCTCGCCGCACACGGGAGGCCGACCGGTACCGCACAGGAGTACACGGTGCTGCCGGCCGAGCGGGTCGTGCCGCTTCCGGATGCCGCGAGCTTCGACCTCGGCGCAAGCCTCGGCGTTCCCGCCATGACCGCGCACCGCGCCCTCACCGTTGCCGAGGGCGGTCCGACGCGACTCGGCCCGGGAACGCTCCACGGCCGCGCGGTGCTCGTGGCCGGCGGCGCCGGCGCGGTCGGCCACGCCGCGATCCAGCTCGCGCGCTGGTCGGGCGCTCGGGTGATCACGACCGTGAGCTCGCCCGAGAAGGCCGCGCTCGCAACAGCGGCCGGCGCCCACCACGTCGTGAACTACCGCGAGGGCGGCACCGCCGACGCCATCCGCGCCTTCGCGCCCGACGGCATCGACATCGTCGTCGAGGTGTCACCGGCTCGAAACGCCGCGCTCGACGCGAGCATCATCGGCAACCACGGCACGATCTCCGTGTACGCCACGGATGGCGGCAATGAGATGACGCTCGACGTGCGCCACAACTTCGCGCTCAACGTGCGCTACCAGTTCCTGCTGCTCTACACCGTCGGCGCCGAGCCCCTCGCGGCCGCCGCCGAGGACATCGGACGAGCGCTCGCCGACGGCGCGCTCGACGTGGGCGAGCACGCGGGGCTACCTCTCACGCGC
Source organism: uncultured Actinomycetota bacterium (assembly GCA_963764435.1). Classification (GTDB taxonomy): domain Bacteria; phylum Actinomycetota; class Actinomycetes; order Actinomycetales; family Microbacteriaceae; genus Agromyces. The sequence continues at coordinate 20,120 of CAVXSL010000007.1, forward strand.
TTCCCGCTCGAACGCACGGCCGACGCGCACGCCGCCGTGGAGGCGGGCACCGTGGGCAAGGTGCTCATCGATGTGGCAGTGACTGGCGCCGCCTATCGCTGAGCGCAGCTCATCGGTGACCTCGACGTCGAGGGCGGCGACTGCGTCAGCGAGGTGGTGCGGCTTCGTCGCACCGATGATCGGCGCAGCAGCGCCCGTCGCTAGGCCGGCGGCCGTGCGGCCGCGGAGTGGCGGGATGTCTCGAAGCGGTGATCAGGTGCGCCGATCGTGGCGACCGACTCCCGCCGGATGATCGGCATCGGCACGAGACGGCTCTCGCCTCCGTCGAGGAGCAGCCTGACGGCCTCACGGCCCATCTCCTCGTAGGGGATTCGCGCGGTGGTGAGGCCGGGTCGCAGGTACGCCGCGATCTCATCGTCGTCGAACGACACGATGGAGATGTGGCCGGGGATCTGCAGCCCCCTTTCCTGGACCGCCTGATACACACCGAACGCCAGCCGGTCGTTGAGGCAGACGATGCCCGTCGGAGTTCGAACCGAGTCGAACACGAGCTGCGCGGCGTCATAGCCGCCAGCGGGTTCCCACGGACTGACGGGCACGAGCAGCGGCTCCACTCCCGCCTCTGCAATGGCTCGCTCGAGACCGGCGAATCGCGCTCCGACGGTCGCCGATACTCGTGGATCCGTGATTGCGGGTTCATGATGACCGATGATGGCAATTCGTCGGTGGCCAGCGCCGAGCAGTTCGCGGGCGATCAGGTAGCCGGCTGTGTTCTCGTCGGGGAGAACCGATCGTTCGCCCGTCGGGCTCGTGGCGTTCAGCAGCACGAGCGGCATATCCCGCGATACGGGCGGCACGTCGATCTGCTTGGCTCCCATGAGGCCGAAGATGACGCCGTCGGCTCTTCGGTCGAGCATCGCCTCGAGTGCCGGCCCTGTACGAGAGGGATCCTGGCCGGTCTCGGCGATCAACACGGTGTGATCGCGCTCTTCGGCGGCATCCAGGACGCCCCGGATCATCGCGGAGGCGAAGCGTGTGATGGTCACTTCATCCGAGAGGAAGCCGATCGTGCGCGTCTTGCCGATGCGGAGGCTGCGTGCGGCAGGATCGGGGCGGTAGCCCAGCTCCTCGGCGGCGGCCCGTACTCGTGCGACGGCGTCAGCTGAGAGCCGGGAGCCCGGCCGTTCGTTGAGGATGAGGCTGACGGCGGCCTTCGACAGGCCGGCACGTTCCGCGACATCCGCGAGGGTGGCACGTCGCCCTGGCATCATCGGTTCCCCGTCTCGATCGTCAACAATAGTCTGGTCGGGTTCAGCCGGGAACTTGCCGCGGCGCACCGTCTGGAAAGCATCGACTTCCGTCCGAGGTAAATCAATTTAGCAACTTGCTTGTCGAACACGTCCGGTCATGTTAGCGTCGCTCTTGCTAAATCAATTTAGCACCGATTCCACGCTCGGACTCGCTTGCAAACGGCAGGACCGACACCATCGTTCGAAGGAGAACCCGGTGATGAAGTTTCCACTCCGACTGACGGCCGTCGTGGCCGTCGCCACAATGTCCGTCGGCCTCGCCGCCTGTTCACCCAGCGGCGGTTCCGGCGGAGACGGGCGTGGCGGCAAGATCACGCTCTGGACCCACAACGCGGGGAACGAGGCCGAACTCGACGCCATCCAGAAGATCGTCGACGACTACAACGCGAGCCAGGACGAGACCACGGTCAAGATCCAGGCCTTCCCGCAGGAGTCCTACAACGATTCCGTCGTCGCTGCAGCATCCGCCGGCAAGCTGCCGTGCATCGTCGACATCGACGGCCCGAACGTTCCGAACTGGGCGTGGGCCAAGTACCTGACCCCCCTCGACCTTCCCGGGGTCGACCTCGACGACTTCCTACCCTCGGTGCAGGGTGTGTGGAACGGCGACACGTACTCGATCGGGTACTACGACGTCGCGCTCACGATGCTCTCCAAGAAGTCCGTCCTCGAAGCGAACGGGATCCGGGTTCCCACGGCCGACCAGCCGTGGACGAAAGACGAGTTCGCGAGTGCCCTGGCTTCGCTCAAGGCGACCGGTCAATGGGAACACCCCCTCGATCTCGGCACGGGCGGCTCAGGAGAGTGGTTGCCGTACGCCTATTCCCCGTTCCTGCAGTCGTTCGGCGGCGACCTCATCGATCGCTCCGACTACCAGAGCGCGGATGGCGTGCTCAATGGGCCAGAAGCGATCGAGTGGGCGAATTGGTTCCAGGGCTTGATCGCCGACGGGTATGTGGCGAACAAGAGCGGCGAAGACCCCACACTCGACTTCCAGAACGGGAAGAGCGCGATCCTGTACTCGGGAAGCTGGGCGTACTCCACCTCGAAGGAGGCCTTCGGAGACGACCTCGTTGCGCTCCCGAGCGTCGACCTGGGCACCGGCCCGAAGATCGGCGGCGGTTCATGGCAATGGGGTGTCACGACCGGATGCGCCGACCCGGCGGCCGCGATGGACTACCTCGCCTTCTCGCTGAAGCCCGAGAATGTGGCCGCGGTGGCCTCGGCCATCGGCACCATCCCCGCGTCCTCCGAGGCCGCCGCCCTGGTCCCGGGGTACGAGCAGGGCGGCGAGCTGTCCATGTTCCGTGAGGCATCCGAACGCTTCGCCGTTCTGCGGCCCGAGACCCCCGCCTATCCGTTCATCTCAACCGAGTTCGCCAACGCGATGGCCGACATCATCGATGGCGGCGACCCCCAAACGATCCTCGACACCGCGGTGAAGAACATCGACCAGAACATCAGCTCGAACGACGGCTACACCCAGAAGTAGCCCTGCGCGAGGCTCGGCGGCCACCGCGCCGCGCCGCGCCGCCGAGCCTCGCCCCTGACTGACGTCGAGGAAGACGAGAAGAAAGTCGCAACCATGACCTCTACGCAATCGCCATCGTTGGCGCCCCTCGAGGGCATCGCGGTCGCCTCAGTCCACAACGTGCAGACGCCGCGCGGGCGTCGGTCGAACCGGGGCCTTCGTCACGAGCGGCTCGCCGGACTCGCCATGGTCGCGCCCGCGCTGGTGCTGCTCGTCCTGTTCATCCTCATTCCAGCCGTGCTGGCGTTCGGACTCGCGTTCACCAATGCTCGCCTCATCTCGCCATATCCGGCGACGTTCTCAGGTACCGACAACTTCGTGCGGCTCTTCCAGGATCCCGCGTTCGGCCGGGCGCTGCTCAACGTCGCGTACTTCGCGATCGTCGTCGTACCGCTCCAGGCCGGGCTCGCGCTCGTAATGGCGCTGCTGGTCAACGCGCGCGGCAGGGGCACGACCTTCTTCCGCACCGTCTACTTCCTTCCGGTGGTCACCTCGATGGTGGTCGTCTCCCTGTTGTGGACGTTCATGTACGAACCGGACGGCCTCCTGAATGTCTTCATCGAACGGATCAGCTTCGGAGCGATCCAAGGCCCCGACTGGCTCGGCGACCCGGCGACCGCGATGCCCTCGATCATCCTCATGTCGGTCTGGCAGGGCGTGGGCTTCCACATGATCATCTGGCTCTCAGGGTTGCAGACGATCCCGCAGGAACTCTACGAGGCCGGCGACCTCGACGGAACCAGCCGCTGGCAACGGTTCCGGTACATCACCTGGCCGGGTCTCCGCGCCACGCGAAGCCTCATCCTCGTCACCATCACGATCTCCGCCCTGAGCCTCTTCACCCAGGTCAGCGTGATGACCCAGGGCGGTCCGCTCGACTCGACGACGACAGTCGTCTACCAGGCGGTCGAATCCGGATACCGCCAGCAGGAGACGGGGTATGCATCCGCGATCTCGCTCGTGTTCTTCGCGCTCGTGCTCGTGATTTCCGGAATCCAACGCTTCCTGACCAGAGAGAAGGCATGACCATGGCCAGCGCCACCGTCATCGCGGCACGCTCGGCTCCGGCATCCGCGACGGCAGCTCGAGTCGGCATCGGATGGTACGGCTGGACGGTGCGAATCGCGCTCGCGATCCTCTTCACCTTCCCGCTGCTGTTCATGCTCGTCTCTTCGCTCAAGCCCGACCGCCAGATCTTCGGCGACCTCGGCTCGATCGCGGCGTTCCTCCCGATCGGCAACGTCTCGTTCGACAACTACGCCGCCGTGTTCGATCGGGTTCCCGCAGCACGGTTCCTCATCAATTCGATCGGGGTCTCCACGGTGACCGTCATCCTCGGCGTGATCATCAACAGCCTGGCCGCATTCGCACTGTCCCGGCTGAGGGTTCCGTTCAAGGGCGCCATTCTCACCGTCATCATCGCGACGTTGATCATCCCGTTCGAGACGCTCGCACTGCCGCTCGTCTGGTGGGTGAATCAACTGCCGAATCTCGGAATCGACGAGTTCGGGGTCTTCTTCTCGAAGGGCTGGCTCGACACGTATCAGGTGCAGATCGTCCCGTTCATCGTCAACGCCTTCTCGATCTACCTCTTCTACCAGTACTTCCAGTCCATTCCGAAGGAGCTCGACGAAGCAGCTCGGATGGATGGAGCCGGATGGTTCAGGATCTATCGTTCGGTCGTCATGCCCCTCGCCGGGCCGGCGATCGCGACGGTGGCGATCCTGACGTTCCTCCCCGCCTGGAACTCGTACCTCTGGCCGCTCATGGTCGTCCAGACGGAGGAGCTCCGACCGGTGATGATCGGCGTCCAGTACTTCTTCCAACTCAACACGTCGTGGGGTCAGATCATGGCGTACTGCTCGATGATCACCATTCCCGTGGTGGCCCTCTTCATCGCCTTCCAGCGTTCGTTCGTGAACTCCATCGCGTCCACGGGAGTCAAGGGATGACGGCCACCACCGTCTCGGCGAGGCCACGGTTGCACTTCGCTCCGGAGAAGAACTGGATGAACGACCCGAACGGGCTGATCCACCACGGCGGGCGGTACCACGTGTACTTCCAGCACAATCCCTCGGGCGCGGACTGGGGGAACATGAGCTGGGGCCACGCGTCGAGCGACGACCTGCTGCATTGGGAGGAGCATCCCGTGGCGCTGTGGGCCGACGACGGCGAAGCCGTCTTCTCGGGGTCGATCGTCTACGACGCGGAGAACACGTCGGGGCTCGGCACGGTCGAGCGGCCACCGTTGGTGGCTATCTACACCGCGGCGACCGATGGCCACCAGGCGCAGGCGATCGCCTCCAGCGCTGACGGCGGGTTCACCTGGACCAAGCACGGCGTGGTCATCGACCGAGGCACCTCCGACTTCCGCGATCCGAAGGTCTTCCGGCACAGCGACCACTGGATCCTCATCGCCGTCGAGGCACTCGATCGCCAGGCCCACCTGTTCCGCTCCCACGACCTCACGCACTGGGAGCCGCTCTCTGTCTTCGGGGGGGCGGGCGCCCGCGAGGGCATCTGGGAGTGTCCCGACCTTTTCCCGCTCGACGGCCGCTGGGTGCTGACCCTCTCCGTGAACCCAGGCCATCCGTCCGGCGGATCGGGCATGCAGTACTTCGTCGGCGACTTCGACGGCACATCGTTCGTGGCGGAGTCCTGGCACTGGCTCGACCTCGGTCGCGACTTCTATGCCGGCGTCACCGTCGGCGACGCCAGGAACCGCATCATGATCGGCTGGATGAGCAACTGGATGTACGCCCACGCCGTGCCCACGAGCCCCTGGCGGGGAAGCATGGCACTGCCGCGGGTGCTCGGCCTCCGCGACGGCCGGCTGATCCAGCTGCCCGCCCCGATCCCTTCAGATCCGTCGAGCTGGCAGGCCACCGAACTCCCGTTGACCACCGGGCTGACTGCGCTGCCCGAATCGGCCCACGGGTCGGCTCTGCGGATCCGCGCAGGGATCCGACCGGCTGGCGCCCGCGCCGGGATCGCCGTTCGCGCCTCCGCCGATGGCTCTACCTCGACGACGATCACCTATGAGGCCGGAGAGTTGATCGTCGACCGGACCGCGTCGGGCGACGTCGGGTTCGCGGAGAGGTTCGCGTCGTTGTCGCGTGCGTCGCTACCGCTTCGCGATGGTGTGATCGAGTTGGACATCTGGGTCGACGCCTCATCCGTCGAGGTTTTCGCCGATGGTGGATCACTCGTGATCACCGAGCAGATCTTCCCGGCAGAGGATGACATCGCGGTGCTGCTGTCGGCGGACAAGGAAGGTGCGACGGTGGAGCACATGGCCGTGACCGTCTTCGAGCGCTGAGCGGGGTACAACGTCGCTCCCCACCGAGGCCGCTGATCGATCGTCAGTGGCGTCGCGCCATTCGCTCCGCGAACGCGTCGAGCGCGTCGAGCACATCGGTGGCCAGCCAGACCTGGTTCCGCGTCTGCGAATGTGCGGGCTGCAGGATCTCGCGGTCGACGAGGGTGGCGAGCGCCGTGTAGGCGGTCTGCCGGGACACGCCGAGGCTGTTCGCGGCGATCTCGGCGGTGAGGGCGGGCTGGCTCAACGCGAGGTCGAGCAACTCGTGTGCGGCGGCGTCTCGACGGACTCCGGCCATCTGCTCGTCCCATCGCGCGCGGGCGCGCAGGAGATCGCGGGTCAGGATGCGGCCGACCGACGTGGCGACGTAGGCGGCTTCGCAGAACACTCGCACGATCGGCGCGACATCCCCGGACCGGTAGGCGCCGAGTGCGTCGAAATAGGTGTCACGTGTGAGCAGCAGGCCGCCGGAGATCGGCACCGTGGTCGAGCGGGTGATCCCCGACCTGCGGAGCATCGACTGCACGAGCGCGCGGCCGGTACGGCCGTTCCCGTCGGGGAACGGGTGGATGGTCTCGAACTGCGCGTGCGTGATGGCGATCTGAGCCAGCGTCAGCGGCTGCACCTCGAGCGCGAACGTCACCAGGTCGTCCATGGCCCCGGGCACTCGCCCTGGAACCGGCGGCACGAAGTTCGCCCCGCGCGGGGACGACGCGCTCGGGCCGACCCACACCTGCATCTTCCGGTAGCTTCCGGTGAGTTCCGGGCGGGTGTGCGCGAGCAGCACCCGCTGCATGCGGATGATCGAGTCGGAGGAGATGTCGTCGGCGAGCGCGACCGCCGCCTCCATCGCATGGACGTTTCCCACGATCTCAGCGGCGTTGCCGCGAACACGCTCACCGATCTCCGCCTCGGCGATCTCCCGTGCTCCGCTGGTGAGGTTCTCGATCTGAGAACTGGACGCCGACTCGCTGCGGAGCAGGATCGTGCTGAGCGGTGCCGTCACCTCGCCGACCTCGGCGTCGAACCGCGACAGTTCCGCGGAGGCGTCGACGACCATGCCGACGAGCTCGGGCGACAGCGGGATCGTGCGGCCGGCGATGGCGGGCGGGACGGCCGCCTTGTACGGGCCGCTCAGCTGCGCCCGCCGTCTGAGGCTCATGCGTGCCCCCGCCATGACCTTCGGCTCCCACTGGAGCGTCTCGTATTCGAGTGCAGGCCAATCGGGTTCGGACGCCGACGCGCCCGCCGTGGGCGCGTCGCGATCAGCCGCGGCGAGCTCACCGCCCGTGGTTTGGCCGTCGGGCTGGAGCTGAGGCATGCCGGACCTCGATTCTTGATGGCCGCCCTGAGTTATTCAAGGATACGCGAATATCCTTGAATATGGAGGCAAGCGTTCAGGCCTGTCGGTGATCGATGCCACACGGTTGCGGCTCGCCGAGGCGACCAGACCGTAGGATCTTGCCGCGCGGGCCGCAACAGGGCGGTGGGAACACGACGGTACACGAGGGGAACACCATGTCTGTCCAAACGCCTTCCGACACGGCCACGACACAGGGAGCGGCGCGATCCGAACCCACGCCATCCCCCGGCACCCCGGCAACGGCGACTCCGCCGCGGAACCCGGCCGTTGCGATCCTCGTCGTCATCGCGCTGCTCGCGCTGGCGCTCGGGGCGTGGCTCCTGCTGCCGGATCCCGAGGGCGGCCGCTCATCCCAAGACATCATCGCCATTCTCGTTGCCGTCGTCTCCCCGATCGCGGCGATCGGGGCCGCCTACTACGGCATCACGCTTGCGCAGAATGCCGCGACGACGGCGCAGAACGCCGCCCAGGGCGCGCACGACAGCGCACAGCAGGCGCAGGCGCTTGCGGCGCACGCGCAGGCCGAAGCGTCGCGACTGCACTCGGAATTGGTTCAGGCGGAGGCAGAACTCAGGGTTGCGCACGCAGAGATCAGCACGCTGAAGAGGTTCCTCGAGATCAACGGCTACGGGCCGGACGGGCGCAAGGTCTCCGACGCATCAGCGGGGAGCACGAGCGCGTAGCCTTCAGGCCGGGCAGCGGCATCGGGCAGCTGCGGCCGGGCAGCGGCATCCGGGCGGCGGCATGCGGTCGTCCGTCTATCGCGCGCCGTAGGCGGCCAGGAACACCCGCACCGCCGCGCGCACCTGCGCACGCCGCTCGGCCGCGGTCGGAATCGCGGTGTCGCCGAGCAGCATCGCGCGGTTCAGGGGCTCGCCCATCACGAGCCAGTTGAACTGGGTCGCGGCGGCGGTCGGGTCGTCGACGCGGAGCATGGCGCGTTCCGTCATGCGTTCGAACATCGCAGCGAGCGTGCCGATCGCGCGCTTCGGGCCGTGCTCGTACAGCGCCTCGGCGAGCTCGGGGAACCGTGCGACCTCGCCGATCACGAGACGCCGAAGCTGCAGCAGCTTCGGGGTCATCACGATCTCGAGTTGCCGGTCGGCGTACGCCTCGAGGTACGGCACAAGGTCTTCGGCCTCGACGGGATCGGCGACCTCGTGGTGCACGCGGTCGCCCGCGGCATCCGTCATCGAGGTCACCAGCTCGACGAACAGCGCCTCCTTGCTGCCGAAGTGCTTGTAGACGGTCTGCTTCGACACGCGAGAACGTGCTGCCAACTCGTCCATGTTCGTGCCGAGGTACCCGCCCGCGAGGAACATCTCCTGTGCGGCTTCGAGGATCGCGCGGTGCTTGCGCTCGGAGCGCCCGACCGGCTCCACCGGGGCATCGACAGTCGTCATCGCATCCGGGGGCGGTGCCTCGGCCACCCGACCGATCCATCCGGGAACCGCCTCTCGTTGACATCCAGTACTGAGCAGTCTAGTCTCAGCTTCGGAACTATACGGTCTAGTTTGAATGCGAGTCGACCATGAGCAAAGGACCGACCCTCGCCCCCGGCGAGATCGACACCACCTTCACGGCGCCGATCCGGCGCGATGAAGGGCCGGGCGCGTGGACGATCGTGGTCATGCCGAACTCCGGCGAGTTCTTCGGCACTCGCCGGCCGGTGAAGGTCGGCGGCACGATCGACGGCCTGCCGTTCCAGGCCACGCTCCTGCCCATGGGCGACGGCGACCACATGGTGCCCATCAAAGCCGCGCTTCGCGCGAAGCTCGGCAAGTCCGCCGGCGACGACGTCACGATCCACCTCCGGCAACGGTTCACCTGACGACGCAGAAGGATGCCACGATGACCGACTTCACCACCACCGCACTCGGCGACCGCGTCGCCTACGACCTCCGCGGCGAAGGTCCCGCCCTGATCTTCGTCGCGGGCGCGGGCACTCACCGGGCGAGGGATCCATGGACGACGGAGACCGCAGAGCTCGCGGCCAGCAGCCGCATCCGCACCCTCGTGTTCGACCGCCTCGGACGCGGAGAGAGCGATGCGACCGGACGCCTCGACCTCGACCGCGAACTCGGGGCCCTCGCGGCGCTGATCGAGGTCGTCGGCGGGAGCGCCGTGCTCTGCGGGCACTCGTCCGGATGCTCGATCTCGCTCGCGGCCGCGGCGCGAGGGTTGCGCGTCGACGGCCTCGTGCTCTGGGAGGCTCCGTTCGGACCCCAGGATGGCGGCGCTCGCGAGTGGGCCGCCGAGGTCGAGCGTCGCGTCGACGCCGGTGACCTCGAGGGTGCGCTCGAGCACTACATGAAGGACATGCCGCCCGAGTGGCTGGAAGGAGCCCGGCAGTCGCCCGAGTATCCCGAGATCGTCGCGCAGGTCGTGAGCTACCGCGCCGACGGCGAGTCGCTCGCCTGGGTCGAGTCGGCACCGATGGCGGAGCTCTTCGGCGACATCCGCGTGCCCGTCGAGGTGTTGCTCGGGGAGACGACGTTCCCCGATGCTCTTCGGCGCGGCTCAGGCGATCGTCGCCGCGATTCCCGGGGCGACTTGGAAGCAGGTGCCCGGCGCCGACCACTCGTGGGAGCCCGAGCCCATGGCACGGGAACTCGTGGACTTCGTGACGGCAGCGTCGCTGCGCGCGGCGAGAACCGCCTGAGCGCGGGGGTCCTGACCGGCGCTGCGGAAGGCGGCCATGATCGGGCCGTTCAGGCGCCGCCCTCGAACCGGGCCTCACCCGACGCGTCGACGGCGGCCAGGATGCGCCGCCGCTGTTCCCCGCTCATGTCGTGCAGGTCGTCGAGGCCATGCCAGGCGAGGTCGGTCATCTCGCCGTCGGCGGGATACGGCTCACCGTCGAGCCAGGTGCATCGGAATGTGAGGTCGAGGTAATCCGCCTCGTCGCCGTTCTCGTAGACGATGCGCGGCACCTGGTGCACCGACGCGAGTCGCTCGACGCGGATGCGCACACCCGCCTCTTCGAGCGCCTCGCGCCGCGCGGCATCCGCCGGCTCCTCCCCCGGGTCGACGATGCCCGTGATCGGCGTGAGCGCGCCGTTGTCGGATCGCCGGCCCAGGAGCACCTCGTCGCCGCGGAAGATCACCGCCGTCACGCCGACCAGCGGCAGCGGGCTGGTGCCGACGTGGCGGCGCAGTTCGAGTACGAATTCGGGGGTGGGCATGGCGCCCACCCTATCGAGGCCGCGAGGCATCCGCCCGAGCACGAGATGCCGCGCGCTACAGGGCGCCCCCGATGAGCGCCTCTCCGAGGGGGGTGCGCAGGTGCAGCATCCGTGCTCCATTGCGCCTGCTCGCAACCAGCCCCGCGTCGCGCAGGACGGTGAGATGGTGCGATGCAGTCGAGATCGCCAGTCCGGAGTCCGTTGCCACCTGCGAAGTGGTCCGCGGATCGTGGGCCGCCAGCAGGATCCCCGCCCGCGCCGGGCCGAGCAGCGCCCCCAGCGCGTCGGCCAGCCCCGCGGCATCCGCCGCCCATCGCTCGGTCACGCCCTGTGCGGGGTAGAACAGCGTCGGCTGCGCCGGCGGCTCGGTCAGCACGGCGCAGCCCTGCCCGCCCAGCACCGACGGCACGAGCACGATGCCGCTGCCCCGGCAGTCGAGCACCTCGGAGTGCAACCGAAGCTCGACGCGCACGGCGCCATCGTGCCATCCGACCGTGTGGTGCAGGCCGCCGACCATGCTCGCCAGGCCGTCGGCCGCGATGCGGCGAGCGCGCACCGCGATGTCGGCGCGTAGGATTCGCTCGAGCTGCGTCCACACCGGCGCGAGCAGCGTCCCCCACAGCTCGATCCATGCGTCGGCGATCATCGCACGGGCCCGGGGCAGGTCGTCGAGCATCCGCAGGATCGCCTGCTGCCTGGCCCCCGTCGAACGCACGATCATCTTGTTCAGGTCGACCGTCATCAGGTCGGCCGGCACGTCGCGGAGCCTCGCGGCCTCATCAGAGGGCTCCAGATCCCACCTCGGTGTCGCCGTGAGGAAGTCGGGAAAGTAGCCACGCTCCCCGATCAGCACCGCGAACAGCGCGAACGCCCCTCGAGGCACCGAGTCGCGCACGCTCCGCAGCCAGCCCCACTGCAGCGGATGCTCCGCCGGACGCTGCAGCACTCGCACCGCGTGGCACAGCTCGTGTCCAGGTGAAACCCCGAACCGGATGGCCGAGATGTCGTCTGGCGCGAGCCGGAAGTCCACGTAGTTTCGATCCACATCGAAACAATAACGGTGACGGATGCCGCAGGGGGAGCCTTGCACGTGACACCGACAGTGCGCCGCGAGTCGCGGCATCCGACACGAATCGAGGCACCTCATGAACGCCGCTGAGATCACGCTCACACCGACGATGACCGCGCCGGACGAGCATCGAGCTCGTCCCCGCTGACACGCTCCGCATCGGCACGGGGCGCACACGTCGCTTCGTCGGCCGCGAACACGGCGCCGGCGTCTCGTACTTCTTCGTCGACAACGACCCCGGCGAGGGACCGGGCCTGCACTGGCATCCGTACCCCGAGACCTGGGTCGTGCTCGAGGGCACCGCCCGCATCACGATGGGCGACCACGTGCTGGTCGCCGACGCCGGCGACACCGCGACCGTTCCCGCTGGGGTCTGGCACGGTTTTACGAACATCGGCGACGGCCGACTCCGCATCCTGTGCATCCACGCGTCCGCCGTCATCATCCAGACTTGGGCCGACGAAGCGTGACCACCGGTGGGCCGCTGCGGCCCGGACTACGAAAGCGAGCGCACGATGTCGTTCCAGGCGTATCTCGACAACATTGAGACGAAGACCGGTCTTACTCCGCGCCAGTTCATCGAGATGGCGCACGAGCGCGGCTTCGACGCGTCCACCAAGGCGACCCCGATCGTGGAGTGGCTCGCGGAGGACTACGGATTGGGCCGTGGCCACGCGATGGCCCTGGTCCACGTGATCACGAAGGGCCCGCAGATCAGCTCGAAGCACGTCGACAGCGGCGGTACGCACAGCGACCCGAGCGACACGCTCTGGCTCGACGGGCAGGCGACGAACCCGAACCGCTGATCCGGGCCGGAACCCGAGCAGATCACCCTCGAGGTGTTTGGGCGGGAGATCCGCGAGGCCTAGGACGGCGGGGCGCCCGTGCGGCTCGAGGCATCCGTCGCACTCGGCGGGGCATCGGCGGTGCTGGCCGACCAGCTCGCCAACAGCGCCAGGCGCTCATCGCTCACCGAGGCGGGCTCGGCGGTGTAGGCGAACATGGTGAGGCCCGGGTCCGCCGGCAACTCGAACGCATCATAGGCAAGCTCGAGGTCGCCGACGACCGGGTGCCGCAGGCGCTTGCGAACGGTGGTCTATGCCTTCACGGTACCCGGGGGGTGGGTGCGGTTGACGCGCCGACCGAACCTTCGACTCGGCCGACCCGAAGGTATTGTCCGTCCCCGACGACGGTATCGAACTGTGGCGCCGCTCGGCGGCGTCGTGAGGGCACCAAAGCATCACGACACTTTGCTAGTGCCCTCCTGAAACCAAGGACGGGAATGCAACGCGGGGCATGTCCTTGTTTTCAGGAGTCGCACAGACCGGAAGGCTCATCGCGAGCCGAGGAGCCAGCGGGTCGGGTCAGCGCTCGAGGGTGAGGAAGCAGTAACGGATGCCGCCGCCGGAGGTGTGCCATCCGTCGGGTGGGTCGATGGCCACAACGTGCCAGTCGGGGGTGCGAGCGGGCGCGAACGTGTCGCCGTCGACGTCGACGTCGAGCTCGGTGATGACGAGGCGGCGGGCGGCGCCGATCGTGCGGGGAACAGCTCGGCGCCGGCCGGGACCCTGCCACCGCGCTCGATGCGGCTCGAACCACGAGGTTCACGATGGAACTCGATGCCCTGTACACCTCGACTCCAGGAGGCATTGCACCGTGGCGGAACGTGCGATGGGATGGGCGCATGGAGCTCGACCGGTGGGACGCGATCATCGTCGGCGGCGGCGGGGCGGGACTCAGCGCGGCCCTGACACTCGTGCGGGCGCGGCGGCGCGTGCTCGTCATCGATACCGGTGCGCCGCGGAACGGTGTCGCCGCACACATGCACGGCGTGCTCGGTCGCGACGGGTGGTCGCCTCTTGCGCTCGTGGAGGCAGGACGCGATGAGGTGCGCTCCTACGGCGGCACGGTCATCGAGGCCGACGCGCAGCAAGCCGAGGTCGCCGAAGGCGGATTCGTGGTCACGATCAACGGTGGCGAACGTCACTTCGGTCGCCGCCTGGTGGTCGCCACGGGACTTCGCGACGTGCTGCCCGACATCCCGGGCCTCGCCCAGCATTGGGGACCGGGGCCGTCGTGTGCCCCTACTGCGACGGCTGGGAGGCGCGTGATCGCCGCATCGCCGTGCTCGCGACCCAGCCGATGAGTGCGAGGCAGGCGCAATTGCTGCGCCAGTGGTCACCGCAAGTCACCTTCGTGACCGGCGGCAGCGAGGTGCCCGATGAGACACGAGCCGAGCTGATCGCGCGAGGCATCTCGGTCGATGACCGGCCCGTGGCCGGCGTGGTCGCCGACGCCTCAGGTGCCCTGCGGGCGATCGAGTTCACCGACGGTGCCGGCCTCGACGTCGACGTCATCTTCCTCCACACCGCGGTCGTGCCGAACGACGCCCTGCTGGTCGATCTCGGCGCCGCACGCAGCGAGAACCAGGGCGCACTCTGGGTGGACGTCGACGACACCGGCCGCACCAGCGTTCCGGGCGCATGGGCGGTCGGCAATGTGGCGAACCCATCAGCGAATGTTCCGGTGTCGCTCGCAGTCGGCGCCGTCGCCGCCGCGACCATCAATGCCGACCTCGTGCAGGAGGAGATCCGCGGGGCGCTCGAGGCATCCAGCTGACCCTCGACGGTCGCACGCGCATCGCACCCGCCTTCATCAGCGATCCGCGCCCCCGCGGTCTTGCGTTTCACGCCGGGATGGCCTCAACACGCTCGAAGAGGTGCTCATATCGAAGCACCAGCCCGAGGTCGTCGACCTCGAGGTCGGCCTCGAACCCAGCCGCCACCCCGACGTCGATGTATCGCACCCGGCCGGGACCCAGCCGTTCGTACCGCTGCCGTGAACGCTCCACCGTCATCGCGGCCGCGTCGACGTAGCAGGTGTCGAGCGTCAGGCTGCTGCCCGCGGCATCCGGCATTCGCCTGATCGGGAACGTGTTGCAGAACGGCGTGACCGAGAGGTCGGGTTCCTCCGCGCCGTCGAGGTCCGGGCGGGGTCGACCGTCGACGAGCCATCCGTCGCCCGAACGCCGGAGGAAGAGCCGACGATGCTCGCCCGCGACCCACCGCCGGACCTCGAGCGACTCCGCTCGCCAGGCGGGTGTCAGCCGCCATCGGTGGTCGACACGGAATCCGCCGCCGTCGAGGCCTAGCACTGTCGACTCTGCGGCGATGCGATCCGGATGCTCGGCGAGCTCGAGCCGTTCAAGACCGGGCACGTCGATGCGACGCCAGAACAGGACGACCCGCGCATCCGGATGCCTCGTCGACACGTCCCCGGCGGACGTACTCACCCTCCGAGCCTATCCCGTATGGCCAGTTCGAACTCCCAGTCGGCGGGCACCGACGTCACCCCTCGCGCTGCGCGCGCACCGTCGACACCACGCCCCACAGCAGGAGGAACACGCCGACGCCGCCCGCGACGGCGGATCCGATGATCAGTCCCGCCTGCCAGAGTCCGTCGGCGGTGCCATCGCCCTCGACGGGTGTGTTCCGCGGCGTGAAGGCGTAGATCCCGACCCCGATCAACCCGATGAGAGTCAGGATGCCGCCGAGCACGAAGTAGAGGCCGGTGCGACCTGGGCTCGTCGTGATCGCGTCGTCGGCCCTTCTGCGGTGTCGAGTCGGTGCTTCGGCATCGTCGAGATGTGGAGCCGGTCGTTCGGCGTCGTCGAGACGTCGAGCCGGTCGTTCGGCGTCGTCGAGACGTCGAGCCGGTCGTTCGGCGTCGTCGAGTCGGTCGTCGCGTGTGTCCATCCCGCGACGGTACGAGACCGGTGGAGGCGTGGCGAGGGGCTTGACTTCGACGTAGTGGAGTCGGCGATGAGCCCTGAGACGGTGGCGACCGAGGCATCCGTTGCCGGTGTCGGACGCCGGTGGGATGCTGGCGATGTGCCGATCGAGGTGCAGCCGGCGACTGTGTTCGCCGACGTGAAGACGATGGTCGGGCCGAAGCGGCCCGATGCGAACGTGTGCTGGTGCCTGAGCTATCGGCTCACGTCGTCGAAGGAGAATCAGGAGCTGCGGGGCCCGGCCCGCGGCGATCGCGTGAAGCAGTTGATCCGCGAGAACCCGCCGCCCGGTGTCCTGGCGTACGACGGGGACGAGGTCGTGGGCTGGGCGGGGGTTCATCCGCGTGCCGACACGAGCTTCGCGCGAAACCGAAGGATCCCGCACGTCGACGACCTCGACGTCTGGTCGGTGTGGTGCATCCGGGTGCGGCCGGGCCATCGCGGCGAGGGGATCTCCCACCACCTCCTTGCGGGCGCGGTCGAGTTCGCCCGCGATCACGGTGCTCCCGCGATCGAGGGGTATCCGCTCGACAACAAGGGCGAGAAGATCGACCTCACGATGGCCTACGTGGGCACACGCACCCTGTTCGAGCAGGCCGGGTTCACGAAGGCGGCCGACACCGACTCGGTGCTCAGCGGGTTTCCGCGCGTGCTCATGCGGCTCGACCTGCGCTGAGCGCCGCGAGGCGCCGCTGGTCGGCCCCACGTCGACAGCCGGGTCGGGCGATTGCCGGTCCGGCACCGAGGAGGCAAGCTGGTCGTCATGTCGGGCTGGGACGCCGAGACGTACGATCTCCGCTTCTCGATGATCACCGAGTTCGGCGCGCCGCTCCCTCGTCACGGACTCCGTGTCGATGCTTCGACGCTGACCCCCATCGAGGTCAATCTGTCACGCGACGTCAGGAGTTCAGCACCACCCATTCCGCGGGCGCGAGCGTCACGCGACCGCCGTGAAGCGCTCCGCTGCCGGCCGCGACGAACCGTCCATCAGCCGCCGGAAGCTCCGCCGGGGTTGCGCCGAGGTTCAGCGCGGTCACCACGGCCGCCGAACCGGTCGCGGTGCGCAGGACGATCGACGTGTTGTCGACGTCGACGACATCGGTGTGCGCGCGATGCAGCCACGGCATCCGACGGCGCAGGGCGATCAGTTCGCGATGGGCGTCGAGCACCGCGCGTGCGCCCGCGTCCAGCGTCTCGGTCGGGGGTGGTTGCGGCGGAAACTCGGGCCGCACGGCGTCGTCGCCGCCGTACCGCTCCTCCTTGACGCCGGTGAAGGCGTACTCGTCGCCCGCGTAGATGGACGGGACGCCCGCGACCGTGAGGAGCACCGCGAGCGCGTGCGGCACGAACTCCACGCCGATCGCCGAGGCGATGCGGGTGACATCGTGGTTGCCGAGGAACGTCGACGGCGCGAACGTGGCGAGCAGCTCGTTGTTGCGGGTGATGGCGTGCCGCGTCTCGAAGAGGTTGCGGTCGGCGATGCCGTGCCAGATGCCCTGCCACAGCTCGTACTGCGTGAGTGAGTCCATGGTCGACGCGCGTACGATCCCGGCGGCGTCCCCGTGGATCACCTCGCCCGAGAACCACGCATCCGGATGCATCCGACGCACGTGCGGCAGCACCCGCGCCCAGAACTCGGGCGGTACGGCGTAGGCGGCGTCGAGCCGCCACGCGTCGGCTCCGCGGTCGAGCCAGTGATGCATCACGTCGACGACGTACTCCGCGACGGCGGGCGATGCGTGGTCGAGCGCCACGAGCGAGTCATGCCCCTCGAAGACGTCGGCGTCGATCGCCGCCCCGGGCCGCCACGCTTCCCACCGCACCCGGAAGAGGCCTGCCGTCGCCGCCGATGGCCCGTCTGCCTCCAGCGCGCGAAAGGCGGGGTGCTGTCGTCCGACGTGATGGAAGACCCCATCGAGCATCACGCGGATGCCCCGGCGATGCGCCTCGGCGACGAGCCGGTCGAAGTCGTGGTCGTCGCCGAGGCGCGGGTCGATGCGGAAGTGATCGATGGTGTCGTAGCCGTGCGTCGACGCGGCGAAGATCGGACCGAGTGCGATGCCGTTGAGTCCGAGCTCGATGACGTGGTCGAGCCAGGCCTCGATGCGCCCGAGCCGGTGCACGACCCCGTCGGCGCCGAGACCAGGCCCCGTGGCATCCGACCGCATCGGGGCACCGACGAACCCGAGCGGATAGAGGTGCCACCACATCACGTGCTCGCTCCATGCCGACATGGGTCGAGTCAACACCCTCGAGCGCCCGTCGGCGGGTTCCGATCACCTCTTCCGAACCAGGATCTCCGCCGACGGCGCCGACGACGGCGAAGCGCCGACCAGGTTGTGCGCCACGATCGTCGCCCGGTACTTGGCACCCAGCTGCAGCCCCGTGAAGGTCACCGTTACCGAGGTGCCCCCCACCTCCTTGACCACCACAGGGAAGTCGTCGGACTTCGGCGTCAGCGTCACGGTGTAGCCCGTGATCGGCGAGCCGCCGTCTTCGGGCGCGTCGCCAGCGCACCGTCACGGACGACGGTCCGCCGGACACCGTCGGCGCGGCCGGCTGGTCGGGTGCCGTCGGCGGCAGGCGCACCGGGCCGACCTCGGCCGTCGACGTCGCCGGGGTCCAGAGCGGCTTCGACGCCGTGACCTCGACCCCGATGAACGCATCCACATCCGCTTCCGTCAGCGTGTACTCGGCGCCCGTCGCACCGGCGATCTCCACACCATCCCGCGTCCAGCGATAATCTGACGGATCCCACGGCTCGGCGACC
Organism: uncultured Actinomycetota bacterium; assembly: GCA_963764435.1. Taxonomy (GTDB): domain Bacteria; phylum Actinomycetota; class Actinomycetes; order Actinomycetales; family Microbacteriaceae; genus Agromyces. The sequence goes on from CAVXSL010000007.1 coordinate 38,457, forward strand.
CCCGCATGGAGGGTCTCCCCGACCTGGGTCTCACCCGCGATCGCGACCGCGAGCGGCTCGGGGTCCACGACCGTCTGCGGCGCAACGCTCTCGAGCGTCGGGGCCACGGCCTTCATGAAGCCGTTCTCGTCGAACTCGATCCGGTCGATCGTCGTCTCACGGTGCGTTCCGTTCCCGTCGGGCATCGCGAACCGGTGGTAGGCGATGTACCAGTCGTCGGTGCCGGGCACGTTGACCACCGAGCTGTGGCCGGTGGCGCGGATGCCGAGCGAGGTGTCCTTCTGGAGGATGACGCCGCGAGAGGTCCACGGCCCCGTGATGCTCGATGCGGTCGCATAACCCACGCGGTAGTTCTCGGAACCCGTGTCGTCGATCGAGTACGTGAGGTGGTAGATCCCGTCGCGATAGTTCACGAACGAGCCCTCCCGGAATGCCGTCAGACCGCTGATCGGCGCGATGGTTCCGGCTTTCACCGACAGCATGTCGTCGCTCAGCTCCGCGTAGAGCGGCGAGCCGTTGCCCCAGAACAGGTAGTCCTTCCCGCTCACGGGATCGTGGAATGCGGCGGGATCGATCGCCTGGCCCGACCTCACCGGCTCATCGTTGGTGATCATGGCCGTCGGCTGGGCGACGAACGGACCCTCAGGGCTGTCGGCCACCGCGACGCCGATGGTCTTGCGGTCGTACGTCGGGTTGTGGCCGCTGAAGTAGAAGTAGAACTTGCCGTCCTTCTCGATGATCGTCGGCGCCCACGCGTTCCCGGTCGCCCAGGGCACGTCGCCGTTCGCTCCGTCCAACGTCAGGATGGGCTCCTCCGAGCGCTCCCAGCCGACGAGATCCTTCGACTTCCAGACGTAGAACTCCTTCCCGCCCCAGCCGGCGAAACCGTCGGTCGTCGCGTAGATGTAGTACGTGTCGCCGAACACCGAGATGTCCGGGTCGGCGTACAGGCCGGGAAGCACCGGGCTGTTCATGACGCGGGCCTGCATCGTCCAGATCGCTGTCGATCCGTCGGGCGCCGTCAACGTGTACGACACGGGTTCGCTGAGGTCGACGACCTCGCCCGAGGAGGGCGAGACGCCCACTCCCTGGGCCGTGGCGAACACCGGCGCCAGCGCCGTGACATCCGTGCCGGGCACGACCGGGAAGGTCACAGTGCGTGCGGCCGCGTTCACGATCGGGGCGATCTTCAGCGCCTCGGCGTCCGCGAGCGTCACGCCGGCCAGGGCCGTGGTGTTGCCCGATCGCGAGACGACCTCCTCCGCGGACAATGCGCGGTTGTAGAGCGCGAACTCCCTGAACTGCCCTCGGAACCGCGCATCCGCGTTGTACAGGGAGCGACCGAGGTAGTTCCCGAACGTCTGCCCGCCGCCGATGTCGCCCGGATCGAGGGTCACGTTCGTGTTCTTCGCGACTTCCACGCCGTCGAGGTAGAGCCGCGCCGTCGTGCCCTGGAGGGTGTACGTCAGGTGCGCCCAGCGGTCGCGTTGCAACGCGTCGCTCGAGCTCACCGTCTGCTCGGTCGTCCAGTTCCCTGACGCGATGCTCGTGCGGTAGTTGTTTCCCGTCGTGAACAGATAGCCGCTTCCGACACCGGATACGTCGGTGTTTCCGAGCCCGTAGATGAAGTACGGCCCCGGCTGCGCCGGGTCGATCCTGACCTCCGCCTCGACGGTGATGTCCTCGACTCCCGACAGGATGTGGTCGGGCAGGTCGACGTAGTCGTCGGCGCCGTCGAAGCGCAGCGATCCACCCTGCTGCCACGCCGCACCGCCGACGATGGTGCCGTCGTACCCATTGCCCGACCTGTCGGCGACGACCGAGCCCGAGGCATCCGTGAAGTCGTAGCGCAGGATCTCACCGTCCTCGTTGGCCTCGACCGGCGGCGGGCCGGCGCTCAGCTGCTCGAGTTCGGCCGCGGTGACGGGGACGACGGTGCCGTGGCGAGGGCTCGCGGGGAGGTCGTACTGCGCCGCCACCTTCCAGTCCGGCGACGCGATGTCCGCGGTCTCGAGCGGGATGTATCCGCGCCCGCCGTACTCGTCGACGAACAGGTAGAACTTGTCGCCGTTCACGTCGCCGGGGTTCGACTCGAACACCGTCGGTCCCTCGACCGCACTGGTGCCGGCATCGCGGCCGATGCAGGCGTCGATCATCGACCACGATCCCAGCGTCGCGCGCAGGTCGGCCGAGGTCTCCTGCATGATGTCGCTGCATCCGGTGCCGCCTGCCCCCTCGTCCTTGGTGAAGCGGTGGTACACGTCGTCGACCTTGATCACGGTCGAGTCGATGCGGGACGTTCCGGGATCCTGCCACACCTGCGGCTCACTGAAGGTGACGAAGTCGCGCGTGGTGGCGTACAGCATCTTGTTGTACGTCCAGCCCGTGTGGTTCGGGTCATCCGCGGCGTAGAGCTTCGAAGCCCAGAACACCACATACGCGCCGATCGTCTCGTCGTAGTAGGCCTCGGGCGCCCACGTGTTGCCGGCGTTGTCGGGCGACACCTTCACGTGCCGCTGCTCCGACCAGTTGACGAGGTCGTGGGACTCCCACACCTCGAGGTACTGGCTGCCGATGCGCTGGGAAGCGTCCCACGAGGTGCCGCCGCCGATGGAGAGGTCGGTCGCGATGAGGTAGAACGTGTCCCCCTCCGGCGAGCGGATGATGAACGGGTCGCGCAGGCCCTTGGTGCCGAACTTCGACGTGAGGGTCGGCTGCCCGCCGTTGAGCTCCTTCCAGGAGAGGGCGTCATTGCCCTCGCTCGCGGCGAAGTAGATGTTCTCGCCGGCGATCGAGTCGCCGGTGAAGTAGGCGAACGCGTATCCCTCGAACGGGTGGAGCTCAACCGCAGCGCGAACCCGGGCGACGAATTCGCGGGTGGCGGATGCCCCGTTCCTCGTGATCGTGGCGGTCAGGGTCACGTCGGTGTCGGATGGGGGTCGCGTCACGATCCCGTCACCGGCGACGATCCCGGGCGAGGACGACGCCCACGAGATCTCCGTTCCAGCGGGAGCCGACGGCAGCGTGAGGTTGCCGCGCACATCGTCGAGGTTCGTGATCGAGAGGGCGGCGGCAGCGGCATCGACCACGCTCTGGTCGTCGGCTTCGGCGACGACGGTCGCGGCGAAGTCGCGGGTGCCCGTTGCGCCCACCGCGCGTCGCGGTGGCGGTGAGGGTCACGGATGCGTCGTCGTCGCCCGCCGGGGGACGCGTGACGGTGCCCGTGGACGAGATGACCGAGGGTGCGCTCGACGACCACGAGATGGTCGCTCCGTTCGCGCCCGTGGTCGGAAGAACGAGGTCGTCCTCGACCGCGGAGAGTTCGCCGAGGTGGAGTGCCGCGAGGTCGCGGTCGACCTTGACCTGGTCGCTCGGATGCAGCGCCGCCACCTCCGCGGCGGTCAGCGCGATGTCGTACATGCGGAAGTCCCGAAGACTGCCCGCGAGGTACCTGTCGGACGTGTAGACCGACCGGCCGAGGTAGTTGGCCGTCGTGACGCCGTTGCCGATCGAGCCGGGGGTGATGGTGACGTTCGTGTTCTGTGCGACCTCGACACCATCGAGATAGAGCCGCGCGGTGTTCGTCGCATCGTCGAGCGTGTAGGTGATCGTCTTCCAGACGCCGCGCGCGAGGTCGGCCCCGCTGTTCACGGTCTGCTCGGTCGACCAGTTGCCGCTGGCGATCGAAGATCGGTAGCCGTTGCCGGTCGAGAACAGGTATCCGTTGCCGATGCCCGAGGAATCGGTGTTGCCGAGTCCGTAGATGAAGTACGGCGTCGCCTGCGACGTGCGTACGAGCACCTCCGTGCTCACGGTGATCGACGTGAGCCCCGACATGATGTTGTTCGGCAACTTGATGTGGTCGTCGACGCCGTCGAGGCGCACGCCTTCGCCACCGGTCAGCGTCGGACCGCCGACGATCGCGGCGTCACGACCGTGCCCGGAGCGATCCACGGCGACGGTGCCGCCCGACTCGTCCAGGGCGTACCGAACGACGAGGTGGTCGTCCGCCTGCGCGAGGGCCGGTGCGGTGGTGGTGAATGCCACCGTGAGACCGAGGATCGCGGCGGCCAGCCCCGCGACGATACGTCGAACGCCATTGTGCTTCATTGCGCAATCCTTCAGATGTGCCCGGCATCACGGCCCGGGTCGCAGGTATGAGTCGAGCGATGTTATCGCTCACAACCGGCGCTGGACAAGTCCCATCGGCGTGGATCATGGGAGTTCTTGGAGCCGGCGCGTTGAATCATGGTGCGTGGTGTGAGCCCTCACATTACGCGCTACGCCTGATCCGGCGTGGCCGTCGAGGGATGGCGGTTGTCCGTGGCATCCGGAATCATGGCCGCATGGACGTCACCGAGTGGCTGCTCGATTCCGATCCGTCGATCCGTTGGCAGGTCAGGCGCGATCTGCTCGACGAGCCTCCCGTGGCGGTCGCGGCCGAGCGTTCGCGCGTCGCCACCGAGGGGTGGGGCGCGCGGCTGCTCGCCCTGCAGGGCGACGACGGCTACTGGGGCGGCGACGAGTACGGCGAGAACGGCGACCGCCGGAGCACGCATTGGACGCTCCACCTGCTGCGGCGGCTCGGCGCCGACCCCGAAGACCCCGCAATACGTGCGGCCGTCGTCCGCGTGAGAGACGGCGTGGTCTGGAAGTACTGGGACTCGCTGCCGTACTTCCACGGCGAGGTCGAGGAGTGCATCAACGGGGGCGTGCTCGCGGTCGGCGCGTACTTCGGCGAGCTCGGCGACGGCAGCGACCGCATCATCGGGCGACTCCTGGAAGAACGACTCGACGACGGCGGCTGGAACTGCGAACGGGCCGAGGGGTCCACGCGGTCCTCGTTCGACTCCACGATCTGCGTGCTCGAGGGGCTGCTGGCGTACGAGCGGGCGGTCGGTTCGCCGGATGCCGCGGTGACCGAGGCCCGCCGCCGGGGCGAGGAGTACCTGCTCGAGCGCCGCCTGGTCAAGCGGCGGTCGACCGGTGAGATCGTGCTCCCCCGCTACGCGAATCTCAAGTTCCCGCCGTACTGGACCTACGACGTCCTGCGGGCGCTCGACTACTTCAGGGACGCCGGCGATCCGCCCGACCCCCGCGTCGCCGACGCGATCGACCTCGTGCTCGCCCAACGCGGCGACGATGGGCGCTGGCCAGCAGGCACGCCGTGGCATGGCGAGGTGCACTTCACCGTCGACGCGCCCGAGGGGGAGCCCAGCCGTTGGAACACGCTGCGCGCGATGCGGGTGCTGCGCTGGGCCGACGCGACGTGAGCGCCCGGCCGTGCCTCACTCCGCGGCCGGCACGGCCTCTCCCTCGAGCCGCGCGATCCGCGCCCGCGCATTCTGCTCGCTCGGCGACACCGGGCCGAGCACGCGCACGCCCACGGCGAGGAACGCCCGGGTCAGGGTGACGGCGGGCCACCACGGACGCCGGAGCCCGAGCAGCTCGCGGTACCGAGGATCGAGGGACGCGACGGCCCCGCCGAACAGGATCGGGTACAGCTTGCCGGTGAGGCCGGGCAACCCGGGCCGGCGGATGAAGCGCACCGCCGCTGCAACCCGCTCATCGGGTTTCGCCTCGGCGAGGAACGCGGTCATCTCGTCGTGCAACGCCATCACCGAGGTGGGCGGTTCCTGCACGCCCATGAGCCGGCCGGCCTGCGCCCACTCCCGCACGTATGCGTCGAGCCCGCCAGGGATCGGCCGACCCCAGACCTGGTGGGCGCCGATGAACGCCTCGGTGAACGCGTCGTGCACCCAGCGCAGCAGGTCCTGGTCGTTCGCCGAGTACGGCACGTTCGATGCCACGTGCATCGACGTACGTGCCGGTGACCCGCTCGTGCACCCGCGAGACGCGAGCGGATGCCGCGGTGGCGCTGCGCCGGTCGCCGAAGGTCGTCACGGCGACCCATCGCACCGTGCCGTCGAGTCGCCCGAGCGGATCCTCGTTGTAGCGCGACCAGTCGTGCACGCCTGCCATCGCACCCGGATGCAGCGTCTGCAGCAGCAGCGCGCGTATGCCGGCGACGAGCGTCGGCAACGAGCCGTTGACGGCCCAGACCGCACTGCCCGGCCCGAAGAACCCGGCGTCATCGCCCTCGGCGAGCGAGTAGGTCCACGCGGGCGGTTCGCGTCGGCCGTGCCGACCGGGGCGCCAGCGTCCGTCGCCCCCGTTCCCCTGCCGACCACCGTCCATATTCGACCGTAACCCGGCCGGACCGGCCCGAACCTGCGGATCTGCCGGGAGCCGGGCGATCACGTGATCGCGAGCGCGGGCGCCGACGGCACGACATAGACTCCCCGCATCTTCTGGAAGGAGGGTGACGCGATGGAAGGCCTCGAACTCGTCGTCGTCATCGGCGCGACGATCGTGCTCGGCGGCGCGATCGCACATCGCATCCGCCTGCCCTCGTCGCTCGTCCTGCTCGTGCTGGGCGCTGCGATCGGGTTCATCCCGTTCCTCGCCGGCGTCGGGCTCGCACCCGAGGTGGTGCTGCTGCTGTTCCTGCCGGCGCTGCTCTACTGGGAGTCGATCAACACGTCGCTCCGTGAGATCCGCCGCAATCTGCGGGTCATCCTGCTGCAGGGCATCGTGCTGGTGTTCGTGACCGCCGGCGTCGTGGCATGGGTCGGCTACGCCGTCCTCGGCCTTCCCTGGCCGATGGCGCTCGCGCTCGGCGCCATTCTCGCGCCCACGGATGCCACGGCGGTCGCCGCGATCGCCGGACGCCTCCCCCGCCGCTCACTCACGACGCTGCGCGCCGAGAGCCTCATCAATGACGGCACGGCGCTCGTGATCTATGCGATCGCCGTGGACGCTGCGGTGTCGGGCGCCCAGATCGACCTCGGCGGCGCGGCGCTCCAGTTCATCGCGTCGTACGGTTTCGCCATCCTGATCGGACTTGCGGTGGCGGCCGTCGTCATCGGAATCCGTCGCATCGTCCCCGAACGACCCGTCGTGAGTACCCTGAGCGTGCTCACCCCGTTCCTGGCCTACCTCCCGGCGGAGCTCCTGCACGTGTCGGGCGTCGTGGCCGTCGTGGTCTGCGGGCTCGCGCTCAGCTGGTTCGGGCCACGGATCATCACCGCGAGCCAGAGAGCGCAGGCGTTCGGATTCTGGCAGGTCACGACCTACATCCTGAACGGGGCACTGTTCGTGCTCATCGGATTCGAGTTCCACCGCATCATCGGCGAGCTCGGCATGGGCTGGGCCGCCACCGTCGGGGCCGGCCTGCTCATCTCCGTGGTCGTGGTCGGCACTCGGCTGGTGTGGTCGAACACAGTTCCCTACTTCATCCGACTCGTCGACCGGCGTCCGAAGCAGCGGGCCATGCGCGTCAGTGCACGCCAGCGGTTCCCGCTCGCGTGGGCCGGATTCCGCGGGGCCGTGTCCATGGCCGCAGCGCTCGCGCTTCCCACCCAGACCGCCAGCGGCGACCCGCTGCCCGGCCGCGACCTCGTGATCGCGATCACCTTCATCGTCATCCTCTTCACGCTCGTCGTGCAGGGGCTCACGATGCCCGCGGTCGTGCGCTGGGCCAAGCTGCCGCCCGATCCGACCGAGCGCGACGAGGAGTTGCTCGCCGAGCAGGCCGGGCTCCGAGCGGGGCTGGCTGAGCTGCCCGCGGCCGCGGAACGGGTCGGAGCATCCCCCCAGACCGTCGAACACCTGCGCGCCGTGTACGAGCAGCGACTCGGGACCATCCATCGCGAGGAGGGCGACCCCTCCGAGGCGTATCGCGATGAGAGCGAGTACGACTTCGAGGCCCGTCTGCAGCGGGAACTGCTGCCGGCGAGGCGCGCTGCGGTGATCGCGCTCCGGAACACGGGCGCGATCGACGATGTGATCCTGCGGCGCTTGCAGGCCCGCATGGACCTCGAGGAACTCGGACTGTCGGATGCCGACGACGACGAGGGCTGACCGCAGTGGGCGCGGGGCCGAACCGCCGCGAGCGACGACGCCTCAGCCCTGGAAGTCCTCGGGATCCACATCGTCGAGGAATCGCTTGAACTCGTCGAGCTTCTCCTCATCGCCGCCCAGATCCACCATCTCAGCCGGAATCCCAGCCTCGTCCAGCACCTCGTCGGCCACCCAGATCGGCGACTCGGTTCGCACGGCGAGCGCGATGCTGTCCGACGGGCGCGCATCGATCACACGTCGTCCCGAAGGTGTCATGAGGGTGATCTCGGCGAAGAACGTGCCATCCTCGATTCGGGTCACTTCCACCTGCTCGACCGCGGTGCCGAGCGTATCGAGCAGGGTCTTCATGAGGTCGTGCGACAGCGGGCGCGGCGGCTGCTCTCCCTCGACGGCGAGGAGGATCGAGGTCGCCTCTTGGCCGCCGATCCAGATCGGCAGGACGCGTCCCTCGCCCGGCTCGTCGAGCAGCGGCTTCAGGAGCACGATGTGCTGCCGTGCAGCATCGAGCGCAACGCCGAAGATTCGGACCTGGACCATGGCGACTCCCGTCGTGCGATCGGGCGTGACACTGCCATCGTACGACCGCCATCGGAGGGCGCGACCTACTCAGGACACCCACTCGAGGCCGTCGTGACGGAATTCCACTCGTCGGGAACATCGGCCTCGGCATCGGCGACCAGTTCGCGCACGCGGCTCACAGCAGTCGACGGTCGACGTGCCGGATGCCTCCGGCGAGAGGCTAGTCGGGGTCCTGCGCGAGCCGGCGAAGCAACCGGGCGAGGGTGGCCTGCTCCTCGCGGGTGAGGCCGCGCAGCTCCTCGGCTTCACGTTCGGCGAGTTGCCGCATCGCCTCGTCGACTCGCATCGCGCCATCGGAGGTGAGGCGCACGAGCACACTTCGCCTGTCGCGCGGATTGGGGCGCCGCTCGATGAGGCCACGACGCGACAGGTTGTCGAGTCGATTGGTCATCGCCGCGCTGCCGATCATGGTGGCGTCGATCAGTTGAGCGGGGCTGAGCTCATGGGGGGGTTCCTCTCGTCCCAGCGCCGCAAGCACGTCGAATTCCCACACCGCGAGGCCGGCGCCGCTGAACGCGCTCGCACGCAGTCGACCGAGCCTGTTCGATGCACGCCGCAGGCGCGACATCACGTCGAGCGGCGTCAGGTCGACATCGGGCAGTCGCCGTGACCACGCGTCGATGATCAGGTCGACCTCGTCATCGCGGTCGCTCGTGCTGGGAGGCATACGACGACGGTATCCCTGCTCGAGGGATCGTCTCGACCCTGGGCACGCGCCACTCCGACAGGCCAGCGCACCTTCTCCTCCGTGCCTCGTCAGATGAACAGCGTCGTTCCCGACTTCTCGGATTCGCCGAGGAACGTCGCGACGCCACCGAGCTCGATGCCGTCGATGAGATCGGTCTTCGCGATGCCGAGCAGGTCCATCGTCGTCGTGCAGGCGATCAGGCGTGCACCGCTCTCGCGTGACGCCGTGATGAGCTCTGGCACGGATTGCACGTCGTGCTCCTTCATCACGTGCTTGATCATGGCGGGGCCGGCGCCGGCCATGTTCATCTGCGACAGCGGCAGCCGGTCGGGGCCCGACGGCATCATCATGCCGAACATGCGCCCGAGCGCGCTGTGGTCGCGCTTCGGCGCATTCGCGCGGCGCAGTGCGTTCAGGCCCCAGAAGGTGAAGAACATCGACACGCTCTGGCCCATCGCGAGGGCGCCGTTGGCGATGATGAGCGCGGCGAGCATCTTGTCGAGGTCGCCCGAGAAGACGACGATCGAAGTCCGGGTCCGCTTCGGAGCCACGACGAGGCCGGACGTCGCCGGCGCCTGGCTGCCCTTGCGGAACGTGGCCACGTAATCAGCCCCCTCGGGCGTCATCGTCACCAGCTCGTGGCCATGACTCGCCGCCCAGGCGGGCCCGTCGCTCACGAAACCGTGGTCGGAGACGCGCACGATGATCTCGTCGCCGGCCGCGAGTTCGTCCATGGTGCTCGAGAGCCGCATGATCGGGCCCGGGTCGGCCAGGCCCGTGCAGTCCAGGACGACGGACTCCCCCGAGCCCTTCATCGACGCGATCAGGTCGACCGCCTCGGCATACGGCGTATCGGGCGCGGGCGCCGCCGGCGACGCGGGCTCGACGTCGTGCCAGTAGCGGAAGGTGTTGGAGCCGCCCGAGAGCGTCGCGACATCCGTGAACCCTCGCTGGGACAGGATGCGGTAGCCGAGGTAGCTCCGGAATCCGACCGCGCAGTAGAGCCGCACGGGCACGGATCGGTCCCAGTCCTCGCTTTCGGTGCGCAGTGCGGCCAGCGGCACGTTCTCGGCACCCGGGATGTGCCAGACGCCGTACTCCTCGGGCGTGCGCACGTCGACCAGCCGCGCGCCCTCGATGGCGGCGGGGAAGTCCCCGGCATACCAGAGCACCAGGTCGCCCTGCAGCACGTTGCTCGCGACGAAGCCGGCCATGTTCACCGGGTCCTTCGCAGACCCGAACGGGAGCGCGGAGCCGAGTTCGAGTTGCTCGAGGTCGTGCACCGTTCCCCCGAACCGGAGCACGGTGGCGAGCACGTCGAGGCGCTTGTCGACCCCGTCGTACCCGGCGACCTGCGCGCCGAGTATCTTCCCGGTACTGGGCGCGAACAGCAGCTTCAGGTGCATCATCGCCGAACCCGGATAGGAGCCCGCGTGCCCCGACGGGTGGATGTGCACCACGCGGTAGTCGATGCCGTCGGTGATCAGCTGCCGCTCGGTCGCGCCGGTTCCGCCGACGACCATGTCGAACACCTTCACGATCGACGTGCCCTGCGACGAGCGGTACTCGGTATCGCGCCCGCAGATGTTCTCGGCGGCGACCCGCGCCTCGCGGTTCGCTGGACCGGGCGGCGGTGTGATCCACGAGCCGGGCAGCACGGTGTGCGCGGTCTCGACGGCGTCGCCCGCGGCCCAGATGTTCGGGTCGGACGTGCGCATGTGCGTGTCGACCACGATGCCGCCGCGGGCACCGATCTCGAGGCCGGCATCCCTCGCGAGGCCGCGCCGCGGGTTGCACGGCCGCGGAGAGGATGACCAGGTCGGCGTGGAGGAAGTGATTGCTCTGAAGCTCGACCGTGAGGCCGCCGCGGACGCGCTCGGCGAACGCCGCCGCGTCGGTCGACAGATGCAGGATGACGCCTCGGCTGCGAACGTGCTGCTCGACCGGGATGGAGACCTCCCTGTCGAGAGGCGGCAGGATGTGGTCGGACTGCTCGACGATGCTGACGGCCGCCCCGCGAAGCCGGAGGTTCTCGGCCAGCTCGATGCCGAGGTACCCGCTACCGATGATGACGGCGTGCACGGTGCGACCCCGAGCGGATGCCGCGGCCTCGAGCGCGGCGTCGAGCTGCGCCTTGATCTCGTCCGCGTCCTTGATGCCTCGTAGCACGTGCACGCCCGGCAGGTCGGCGCCGGGCAGCGGTGGACGCAGGGGATCGGCACCCGTGCACAGCGCGAGCCGGTCGTACGACTCCGAGTACTCGCGTCCGCTCGCGGGCTCGCGAACGGTGACGGTCTTCGCTGCGCGGTCGATCGAGATCACCTCGGAGCCCATCCGCACGTCGATGTCGAGTGACTCCCGCAGGCGCTCGGGCGTCTGCAGCAGCAGCCGACTGCGGTCCGGGATGACTTCGCCGATGTAGTACGGCAGGCCGCAGTTCACGAACGAGACGTCGTCGTCCTTCTCGAACACGATGATCTCGGCGGACTCGTCCAGTCGGCGCGCGCGTGCAGCGACGGATGCTCCTCCTGCGGCTCCTCCGACGACGACGATCTTCATGGCGGCGCGTCCCTTCTCCTGTTGGCGTGCTCGAGTGCTTCGAATGATGCTCCCGACCGCACCGGCGGACGGACAATGCCGATGGTATGCGACAGGCCGCGGTCTACGGGGGTTCCATCCCGTCCGGGCCCCATTCCGGTCAGCCGCTCCTGGTGAAGAACTCGATCGCGGCCCGCCGGAACACCCGCGAGCCGGGCGCGCTGAAGTGGTGCCGGCCCGGCAGTTCGACGAACGTGCCGTTCGGCGTGACATCCGCCAGCGCTCGCGACTGCGGGAGGATCGCGTCGTCGCTGCCGGTGGCGAAGAGGATCGGCTGTGTCGGCGGATGCGTCGGATCGGGGTCGGCGTCACCGCCCAGGCGCATGCCCTCGGCGAGCGCGACGAGCGCCCGCAGGTCGTTGCCCGCGACCCGCTCCGCGAGCGCCACGTAGTTGCGGGTCGCCGGATCCTCGACCGGGGTTCGGTGCTCCGCGTAGGCGAGCATCTGCTCGATCTGCAGCCGAGCGAGCGGGCGCCCGTCGGGGATGCCGCCGAGCACGGCCCGGTCGACGCGTTCGGGCGCCTGCACGGCGACCTGCCAGCCGACGCGCGCGCCGAGCGAGTACCCCGCGTAGCGCACGGTGTCGAGCAGGTACGTGTCGAGCACCGTGACGAGGTCGTCGACGAGCGCGTCCATGCCGTATTCGGATGCCTCGTGCGGCTTGTCACTCGAACCGTGCCCGAGCTGGTCGACGCCGAGCACGCTGAACCCCGCGCGTGTGAGGTCGCGCACCCACCCCGTGGCGACCCAGTTGTCGCGGCAGCTCGACGCGAACCCGTGCACGCACAGCACCACCGGCGCATCCGTCTCACCCCACAGGTAGGTGGCGATGCGCCTCCCTTCGGCCGACATCACGAACTGCGGCGACGGCATCTGCGTCAGGGCGTGGAGGGCGGCGTTCATGTGGGCCATTCTTCCGGTGATCCGGGGCCCACCGCACGCTCGACGCGAGCCGCGCCCGGCACAAGGTCCGGACGCGGCTCGCGTCGTCGTCACTCGTACCGCAGCGACTCGACGGGGTCCTGACGTGCGGCCCGCGCCGCGGGCAGGGTGCCGGCGAGGAACGCGACCCCCATCACCACGAGGATGATCACGGCGATCGACACCGGGTCGAACGCGATGAGCGTGAGCCCGGGCAGGTCGGCCAGCAGCGCTCCCCCGAGCGCCGAGCTCACCGCCGTTCCCACGAGCATGCCGAGTCCCGCGCCGATCGCGCTGCCGAGGAATCCGATGAACACCGCCTCGAGGCTGAACAGGCCGAAGACCTTGCCGCTGCCCATGCCCATCGCCTTCATGAGGCCGATCTCGCGGGTGCGCTCCTGCACCGACATGAGCAGGGTGTTCACGATGCCGAAGCTCGCCGCGAGCAGCGCGATGATCGCGAAGGCGTTCAGCACGAGCACGATCCCGTCGATGACCGCCTTGAACGTACCGAGCTGCTCGGTGACGGTCGTGGAGTCGTAGCCGGCGTCGGTGAGCCGATCCTGCAGGGCGTTGACGTCCTCCTCGGTCGAGTCGGGGTCGAACCATACCGTCGCCTCCGAGAACGCGTCGCGCTCGCTCGCGTCGAGACCGGTCGACTGCGCGTCGAACAGCTGCGTCGCTGAACGCGTCGTTCGGCACGGCCGAGCTCGTCGTGCCGAGGCTCGCCTCGGCGACGCCCACGACGGTCGCCTCGAGTTCATGCTGCGTGTGCTCGCGCAGTCGGTCACCGCGAGCGTCACGGACTCGCCGACCGCCGCATCGGCGTCATCGAAGCCGAGCACGTCGACGTAGGAGTCGGGGATGACGACCTGGGACTCGGATGCCGCGGCATCCGGTTGCTCACCCGCGGCGAGCTGCAGCTGCATGCCGTTGACGAACCCGCCGACGCCGATCTCGTACTTCGTACCGTCGTCGTAGGCGATGTAGTCCGCATCGATCGACTTCGTGGGCTGTACCTGCTCGACGCCGTCGATCGCGGCGAGCTCCTCGAGCTGCGTCGTGCCGATCGGTGCGACGACGGCCGTCGAGCCGGGAGGGCCGGCCGCAGGGCCGCCGTTGATCGCGTCGGGGTCGTACTCACGGGGGCCGTCCGCGTCATCCGCCGCATTGTCGGCGACCTTCGTGACCGTCATCACGTCGTCGGCACCGATCGCGGCGACCGTGTCGTCGATGTACCGGTTGATGCCGGTGCCGAGCCCGTTCGTGATCGTGAGCGTGAACGCGCCGACGAAGATCGCGAGGATCGTGAGGATCGTGCGGGTCTTCGAACGGAAGGTGTTGCCGATCGCCGAACCGATCAGGTCGAGGGGCTTCATGCCGCCACCTCCTCGTCGACGATGACGCCGTCGCGGATGTACACGCGGCGGTCGCAGCGGGCCGCGAGCTCCTCGTCGTGCGTCACGACGATGAGGGTGATGCCCTGCTCGCGGTTCAGGTCGAAGAGGATGTCCTCCACGACCGCACCCGTGGCCGTGTCGAGGTTGCCCGTGGGCTCGTCGGCGAAGATGACCCGCGGGTTGTTCACGAGCGCGCGGGCGATGACCGAGCGCTGCTTCTGGCCGCCCGAGAGGTTCACCGCCTTGTTGCGTGCCTTGTCGTCGAGCTCGAGCTGCTCGAGCGCGGCGAGTCCGCGGCGCTTGCGCTCCCCTCGACCGACGCCGGCGATCTTCAGCGGAAGGATCACGTTCTCGAGCACCGACGCGTTCGGCGTGAGGAAGAACTGCTGGAACACGAAGCCGAACGTCTTGTTCCGCGTGCGGTTGAGCTTCGCGCCGCGGAGCGAGCGGGTGTTCGTGCCCTCGAGTTCGATCGACCCCTCGGTGGGCTGGTCGAGCAGCGCAAGCACGTGCATGAGCGTGGACTTGCCCGAGCCGCTCTTGCCGACGATCGCGACGCTCTCCCCCTGGCGGATGTCGAGGCTCACGCCCTTGAGCGCGTCGAAGCGATTGGGTCCGCGGCCGTACGACTTGTGCACGTCGCGCGCCGAGAGGATGGTGGCGGTCATGGTGGTCCTGTTCGTCGATATTCCGGGAGTTCCGGATGTCCCTTTCAGCATGGGCCGAGCGCGGGCCGCGGTACATCCACCCGTCGCGGTCACCTCGCGTACTGCGCACGCGGTACGGCGGATGCCGCGCTGGGCTGACGCGTCTCGCCGCGAATCGGTCATGCTGGAAGCCATGACTCCGACGAGTGACACGGCGCCGACTCGCTCAGGGTGGAGCCGCGACAGGCTCGGAGCCGCTCGCGGGTCGAGCCGTGCGCCGCGGCGGTGGCCGGTGTGGGTCGGCGACCTCATCATCGCGGTGCTGATCGTCGCGATCGCCATCGCACCGTACCCCGGGCACCACTTGCTCCCGGGCAATCCGATCGGCTTCGCCGCGACGGTCGCGCCCGCGATCATCCTGCCGCTTCGCCGGCGATGGCCGCTTCCGATCCTCGCGGTGTGCGTCGCGCTGTTCGCCGTCGCGGCGGTGACGGGCGCGCTCGGCCCCGGGAGCGAGTTCGCGACCGCGGTCGCCGTGTTCGGCGTCGCGGTGCGCACCGACCGACGTACTACGGTCATCACGGCGGTGGTCACCGCCGCCCTGGTGGTGGGGATCGCCCTGCTGACCGCGATCGGACGCGAGTTCGACCCCCGCACGATCCAGTACGCCGTGACCATCGGCTTCGCGGCCGCGGTGGGCGAAGCAACACGATCCCGGCGCGCGTACGTCGCTGCGATCACCGAACGCGCCGAGCGTGCCGAAGCGACCCGCGAATCCGAGGCGCGGCGACGGGTGGCCGAAGACCGGCTCAACATCGCCCGCGACCTGCACGATGCGGTCGCGCATCAGATCGCCGTGATCAGCCTCAACGCGGGTGTGGCGTCCTCCGCGCTGGAGTCGCGGCCCGAGACTGCTCGAGAGGCACTGGCGACGATCAGGTCGGCGGCGCGCGAGGTGCTCGGCGAGATCGGGGACCTGCTCGCGATGCTCCGCGCGGAGGAGCCGAGGGCCCGCCTGCGGCATCCGATGCCACGCCGCAGCCCGGCCTCGACCGGATCGACGAACTCGTCGACCGCTTCAGGGAGTCGGGGCTCGACGTGACCCTCCGCATCGAGGGAGACCTCACACGACTTCCGGTCGCCGCGGACCTCGTCGCCTTCCAGGTTCTCCGTGAGGCGCTGACGAACGCGCACAAGCACGGAGGCGAGCGCCGGGCGCACGTCCTCGTCGAGGTGGGATCGGATGCCGCGCGGCTCGCTCGTGACGAACCCGCTTGCCGCTCCCGGCGGCTCCACCGCCGACGCACCGGCCAGCGTGGGGCACGGCCTGCTCGGCATCCGAGAGCGGGTCGCCTCGGTCCGCGGCACGGTGGAGGCCGGACCCACGCCGGGCGGCTATCGAATGGCGGTGACGCTGCCGCTCTCCGCCGACCCGGCCGACCCGCGGATCCGGCCGACCCGCCGACCCGGCGACCCGCGGCATCCGGCAACCGACCGTCGATCGGACCATCCGCGATGACCTCGGTGCTCATCGTCGACGACCAGGCGCTCATCCGCACGGCGCTCCGCGAACTGCTCGGGCACGAGGCGGGCATCACTGTCGTGGGCGAGGCGGCCGACGGCAGCCAGGCGGTCACGCTCGCGAGGTCGGAGCATCCCGACGTCGTGCTGATGGACATCCGGATGCCGGTGATGGACGGCATCGTCGCCACCGCCGCCATCTGCGGCGATCCCGCGCTCGCCCAGACCCGGGTCCTCATCCTCACGACCTTCGAGGAGGACGAGTACCTCGTGGCGGCGTTGCGGGCCGGCGCGAGCGGGTTCATCGGCAAGGGCGCCGAACCCGAGGAGATCGGGCGCGCGGTGCGCGCCGTGCACGCCGGTGACGCGCTGCTCTCCCCGACGGCGACCCGCAGCCTCATCACGCGCTACGTCCTGCCCGCGGATGTCTCGCAATCTCATTCGCGACGGAGGTGCCGGCCGAGCTGGGGCTCCTCACCGACCGCGAGCGCGAGGTGTTCGCTTCTCGTCGCGCGGGGACGCTCGAACCAGGAGATCGCCGACGACCTCGTGCATCTCCCCGCTCACGGCGAAGACGCACGTCAACCGCATCATGTCGAAGTTGCATGCGCACGACCGGGCGCAGCTGGTGATCCTCGCGTACGAGAGCGGACTCCTCCGGCCGGGCTCGGCCTGACGTCGGAGGTCGGGCGACGAGTGGACGGTGATCTCTGCTCGGCGTGCTCCCGCGGCGCCAGCCGTCAGCCGAGCGCAGGGATGAGCTTCCTCCACGAGCTGCACCACCGACGGCTCCTCGCTGCATCTCGGGGGTGAACCCGAGCCGAACCACGACGAGCCCTTCCGACGGGACGACGATGATCCTCTGCCCGTCGTGGCCGCTCGCGTAGAAGGTGTCCTCGGGGAGCCCGGGCCAGCGCAGGCTGCCGTCGGGAAGCACGTTGACGCGCCAGCCCATGCCGTAACCGGGGTCGTCGGTCTCCTCGACGTCCGTGACGGTGAGGCTGCGCTGCATCCAGTCCTCGGGAAGCAGTTGCTCGCCGTTCCACTCGCCGTTCTGCAGCGCGAACTGGCCGAGCGCTGCCCAATCCCGCGGTGACGCCCAGAGGTACGAGGAGCAGACCGGCGTGCCCGTGGCATCCGGCTCGAAGACGGCCGACGAGAGGCCGAGCGGGCCGAGCAGCACCTGGCGGGGCAGGTCGGCCCCGAGGCCGGTCCGTTCGGTGAGGATCGAGCAGAGCACGGTGGTGCTGCCGCTCGAGTACTGCTGGACGGTGCCGGGTTCGTGAGCGAGAGGCTGTCGGGCGACGTACCCGCCCATGTCCTCCTCGAGGTAGAGCATGCGGGTGATCGGGGTCCCGAGGTCGTAGGTCTCGTCCCACTCGAGGCCGCTCGTCATGCGCAGCAGCTGCTCGACCGTGATGTCGGCGCGCTCATCCGTCCACTCGGGGCGCAGGTGGTCGTCGTCGAGGGAGACGACGCCCTGCTCCACGAGGATGCCCACCATGAGGTCGGTGGCGCTCTTCGACATCGACCAGCCGAGCTGCGGCGTGGTGGCATCGAAGCCGTCGGCGTAGCGCTCGGCGACGAGCCGGCCGTCCTTCACGACGACGACGGCGCGGGTGCCGAGCTGGTCGACGTTCGCCTGCGAGAGGCCGTCGCCGAAGGCGCGGGCGATCGCCGCGTCGACGTCGGGATGCGGAGGCCGACGCCGCCACGTCGGCGACGTGGTTGCCCTCCGCCGAGATCGGCGAAGCTTCGCCGAGCTCGGGACGCTCGCTCGAGAGGGTGCAGCCGAAGCCCTCGGTGAACCACGCACGCTGCCGCGCGAGCACGCCGAACAGTGAGCCGGCGGCCTCGCCGTCGTGGGCCGCGACCGTCAGGTAGGGCACGAGCGGATTCGGTGGCAGGTCGCTCTCCGGCTGGCCGCGTCCAGCCACCTCGGTGACCGCGCACGCGTTGTGGGCGGCGTAGCCGGTGCCGGTGAGCAGCAGCGGCCGCTGCCACCAGTAGATTCCGACGCCCGCGACGATGAAGACGAGGACGACCACGATGAGGACGACGAGCGTCCGGCGGAATGCACGCACCGGCGGATCATAGCAACGAGCTCAGCCGTTGCGGAAGGCCGCGAGTGGTTGTCGGCGTCGTCACAGGTCCTTCCACGCCCGCGGTGCGGGTGCGTCGAGGAACGTCGTCACCACGTCGAGCACCAGGTCGGTGCGCGCCAGCCCGAAGAAGTGCGTCGTGCCCGGGTACACCGCGAGCTGCGACGCGGGCACACCCTCGAGGTCGCCGTTCACATCCCCTCCGCGCAGCTGCAGGAACCGCACCGCATGGTCGAGACGGACCTCGTCGCAGTCGCCGACGGTGATGAGCGTCGGGGCGGCGATGCCGCGGATCTCATCGTCGCTCCAGCCTTCGACGCCCTCGTCGTACCGCCCGAGCTTGTCGAGGAGCCCCTGCAGGTGCTCGTGATCGGGATGCGGCGACACCGCGAGGTAGCGCTCCTCCATCGGGGTTCCCGCGATCATGTCCACGGTCAGCTCCGCCACCGCCTCGGCGTTCTCACCTCGGTCGCCCTCGGGTCGGAACGACACCGACGAGACGATGAGCTTGCGCACGAGCTCGGGGTGGTCGATCGCCATGGCGAGCGCGACCGCACCGCCGACGCTGAAGCCGAACGCGTCGATCTGCTCGATACCGAGGTGCGCAAGCAGCCCCACGACGTCGGATGTCAGGTCGACCGTGCTCAGCGGCCGATCGATGTCGTTGGTGCGACCGTGCCCCTGGAAGTCCGTGGCGATCACCCGGCGACCCTCCGACAGGCCCGGGATCAGCGCGCCGAACTGCAGCTCGCTATCGAAGAGCCCGCCATGCAGCAGCAGCAGCGGCGTACCGCCATCGTCGCCGTCCCCAAGCACCTCGTAGTACATCTGCAATCCGTTGACCGGCGCGTACCCGGTCGTCACACGTTCGACACCCATGTCGATCTCAGCCCCACCCGTTCGGCTCCCGTGCTACGGCGTCCACCATGGCCGCAGCGGCAGGTCGCCGTTGCCGCCACGGTCGTCGGGCTTGACCGCCAGCACCTGATGCAGCTGGATCCCGTTGTTCTCGAAGCCGAGCCGTGATCCGGCCATGTACAGACCCCACACCTTCGCGGTCGGAAGCCCGACCTCGGCGACCGCCTCATCCCAGTGCTCGACGAGGTTGGCGCACCAGTCGCGCAGGGTCAACGCGTAGTGGGGGCGCAGATTCTCCTCGTGCAGCACTTCCAGGCCGACATCCTGGGCCTCGGTGATGATGCGGCCCGAACCGGTGAGCTCCCCGTCGGGGAAGACGTAGCGGTCGATGAATCCGCCGTTCGACGGCTTCGACCGGTTGTCGGGGCGGGTGATGCAGTGGTTGAGCAGCAGCCCGCCGGTGCGCAACCGCGACTGCAGGAAACGGAAGTACGACGGGTAGTTGCGCACCCCGATGTGCTCGAGCAGCCCGATCGAGGACACCGCGTCGAAGTCGGCCTCCCGGATGTCGCGGTAGTCGCCGTGGCGGACCTCGGCCAGATCGCTCAGACCCTCCTCGGCGATGGCGTGCTGCGCCCACGAGGCCTGCTCCCTCGACAACGTCACGCCGATGGCCCGGATGCCGCGGCGGGCCGCGTAGCGCACCATGCCGCCCCAGCCGCACCCGACGTCGAGGAGCCGGTCGCCGGGCTTCAGCCGAAGCTTCTCGAACACCAGCCGGTACTTGTTCTCCTGCGCCTCGTCCAGCGATGCGTCGGGCCGCGGGTAGCACGCGCAGGTGTAGGTCATCGACGGCCCGAGCACCCACTCGTAGAAGGTGTTCGAGACGTCGTAGTGATGGTGGATCGCCTCGGCGTCCCGGGCTTTGCTGTGCCGGAGTCCGCCGGCGACGCGACGCCAGCGAGGCGGCACCTCCTGCGGCGGCGGCGCGATCGGCCGCAGGTGCTCGACGCCGATGGATCGAATGACCTGCGCCATCGCCCGCGGCGGCGGCGTCCTGAAGATCAGATCGTCGGCCAGGGCCTTGAGCAGTTCGTAGGGGTCGCCGGGATGCACCCCGTGGATCTCGATGTCGCCGGCGATGTAGGCGCGGGCGAGGCCGAGATCGCCGCGTCCGGTGGCGAGATACGTGGTGCCCCGCGGCGTCTTCAGCTCCACCCCGAACGCGGCGTCCGGCGGGCCGGCCGAACTTCCGTCGTAGGCGGTGAATCGCATCGGGAGCCGACCGTCGGCGAAGAGCTCGAGGATCTCGGCGAGGGTGAGCTTTCCGGCCGCATCCGGCTTCTCCGGGGCATCCGTCGTCGTCGCCGAATCCGCTTGCACCGCATCCGGCTTCTCCGCCGCATCCGTTCCGTGTCCCTTGATCGAGGTCATCGTCGTTGCACCGCCTTCGCATAGAGGTCGAGGAGTCGTGAATCGGGGTCGTACCGTCGCTTCGCAGCCCGATAGGTTTCGCCGCCATAGCGCCCATCGAACTCCTCGCGCGAGTAATACGCGTCGGAGTACAGCGACTTGTGCCCGTCGAGCTCGCCGACCTTGCGCTCGATCAGGCGGTTCGTCTCGCCTTCGGTCGACCCGACCGGCACCGTCGCCCAGAACCCGACGTTGACGTAGGTCCGGTGCGGCCGGAGGGGGTAGAGCGGCCAGCCGTCATCGTCCCGCACACGCAGCGGGCACAGCCAGATCGGCTCGATCGGCACGTTGGCCAGGAACCAGTCCAGGAACTCCGCGCACCGCTCGATCGGCACCTCGATGTCCTGCACCACGCGTTCGCGCGTCCGGACGTCCGTTGAGTCGCTCGATACGGTCGCCGATGCCGTACCGCTGCTCGACGCGCATCAGCTTCCAGTAGAAGCTGCTGCGCCGGTACCGTCGCGGCCAGAGGCGGCGGACCAGCGGATGCTGCGCGCCGAACGCCTTCGAGCACCAGAACCAGTCCGTGTCCCACCGCCAGAGGTAGTCGTGAACAGTGAGTCGGTCATCCTTCTCGCCGTCGTCGTGCTGGATCGAGCGGTAGTAGATCTGCTGGCCCGTGTAGTCGCTGACGGGGCCGGATGCCGCGGTCTGCACGCCCACGCACAGGTAGCTCTCATCGGCGCTGAACACGACCCCGTCGAGGTAGTCGACGGGGACCCCGTGCAGGCTGCCGGTCTCGATGATGCGATCCATCGCGGCGATGAGGTCGGCGAGTGCATGGAACCGCAGGTGCGTCAGCGCGACGAACGGCTGGACCGGCTCCAGCTCGATGCGCAGGCGCACCGCGTAGCCGAGAGTCCCGTACGAGTTCGGGAACGCGCGGTACAGGTCGGAGTGCTCGCCGGGCGATGCGGTGACCACTTCTCCGTCGCCCGTGAGGATGTCCATTTCCAGCACCGACTCGTGCGGCAGGCCGTTGCGGAACGAAGTCGACTCGATGCCGAGGCCGGTCACCGCACCGCCGAGCGTGATGGTCTTCAACTGCGGCACCACCAGCGGCACCAGCCCGTAGGGCAGCGTCGCGGCGACGAGGTCCTCGTACGTGCACATGCCGGCCACATCGGCCGTCCGCGCGTCGGGGTCGACCGAGATGACGTGCGTCAACCCCGAGGTGTCCAGGCCCTTGGCGTTGGTCTGGGATCCGGGTCCGGAAGAGATTCGAGGTGGGCTTGGCAAGCCGGACCGGGGCCGTCGCGGGGAGGGCGCGATAGCTCTCGAGAAGGCGCTCCACGCCGGCGGCGTGGAGGGTTCGTGCGTCAGTCGCAGGAACGGACACGCCTCCACGCTAGTACCCCATCCGTGCCAGACGCGACAGCACAGTGCGCAGCATCCGCACGCGACGGGACCGGTCACACGTGCTGGTCCACGATGATGGGGTTGCCGTCGGGGTCGAGGATGATGAAGCTCGCCGGGCCGCTTGTTCCTTCGTCGGACTCCGCCATGAACTCGATGCCTTGGGCTTTCAACTGCCGCTGGAGATCGCGGACATCGGTGAATGAGTCGAGCGCCTCCGCACTCTGGTTCCAGCCCGGATTGAACGTGATCGAGTTCTTGTCGAACATTCCTTGGAAGAGTCCGATGACTGCGTCGCCGTTCTTGAGTATCAGCCAGTTTTGGGCGATATCGCCGCCGAATTTGCTGAAGCCGAGTTTTTCGTAGAACGCCGCAGAGGCCGTGATGTCCTTGACGGCGAGGCTGATCGAGAACGCGCCGAGTTGCATGAACTGCTTCTCCTTTCGGACGCAAGGTGCTGGCGATGTTAGTCGCGGCTGGAATCGTCGACCAGACGCTCTCCCGCGGGAACTGGTCGCCTTCCCTTGGCGCAGGGGGAGGAAGAGGATACTGGGTCCCATGGGAATGATCCGCACACTGGGCCGCGGCCTGATCGCCGCGCTGTTTCTCATCGCTGGCATCGACACGCTCCGCCACCCGGAGCCTCGGGCGGAGGTCGCCCACGACGCGCTCGCAAAACTGCGTTCGGTTGTTCCGGCCGTTCCCGACGACGTCACCGCCGTCCGCGCTAACGCGGCCGTCCAACTGGTCGCGGCAACGCTCCTGACCTTCGGCAAGGCACCTCGGGCCGCCGCCGGCGTTCTCGCCGCCTCACTGCTGCCGACCACGCTCGGGGGCCATGCGTTCTGGACGGTCGACGACCCCGCCCAGCGCGCCCAGCAGGTCGCGCACTTCGCCAAGAACCTCGCCATCCTCGGCGGACTGATCCTCGCCGCACTCCCGCCCGAAGAAGACGACCAACCGTCAATCCACCGGCCGGGTCGGAGCTGAGGGCGGCGCGTGAAGTCACGGAGAAGCTCGAGTACCGCTCGCGCTACATCGACCTCACGACCGACCGGCTCGTTACGCCTGTGACGCGGTGACGCTCGAGTGCAGGATCGGCCCGAAGAACGCGGCGAGCTCGTCGAACGCCGTGAGCGGCAGCACGTTCGCGACGTACTGGTCGGGTCGCACCACCACGATGGCGCCGCCGGGGTCGATGCCGCGCGCCTCGAAGATGTCCTGCTCGGGATCTGCCGCGTACACCTTCTCGTAGTCGATGAGCTGGAACGGTCCGCTCCGGGGCAGGAAGAGGCTCGGCACGACCCCGAGGTCGACCTCCGTGTGCGGCTGCCGATAGATCACCTTCACGTCGAACCACGCATCGCGGTCGGCATCGGCGGGCGTGGCGGTGACCGGCGAGTCCGGTGCCGTCGCGATCCACTCCGCGAGTTCGGCGACCGCGGATGCCTCGCCGGGCTGTGACTCGCCGACACCTGCCGCGTCGGCGAACACGTAGATGCGCCACCGGCCGTCGGCCGTCGCGTGGTGGCCGAGGTGCACCGGGTTGCCGTCGCACACCCGGGTGACCGGCGCCGACTTGAAGCGCTTGCCGATCGGGAAGCCCTCGGCGAGCGCCTGGTGCGTCGCCTCGGCGACGATCAGCGACGGCCCGTACTGAGTCATGAACCCGGCGGGGAACTCGAAGGTCCGGGCGTAGAACTCCTCGAGCTCCGAGGGGGACGCGAACTCCTCGGGCTTCTTCGCCATCATCGCCGACCACTCCCGGTCGAAGTCGATGAGGTTCTGGGCGACCACCTGTCGCTCGGCGGAGTAGGTGGCGAGCAGGGTCTCGGGGGCGCGCCCCTCGAGCACGTGGCCGAGCTTCCAGCCGAGGTTCCAGCCGTCCTGGATCGACACGTTCATGCCCTGGCCGGCCTTGGCGCTGTGGGTGTGGCACGCGTCGCCGGCGATGAACACGCGCGGGGTGCGCGAGCCCGCGGCATCCGTCGGCACGTCGTCGAACCGGTCGGTGAGGCGGTGGCCCACCTCGTAGACGCTGTGCCAGGCGACGTTCCGCACGTCGAGCGTGTACGGATGCAGGATCTCGTTCGCCCTGGCGATGATCTGCTCGATCGTGGTCTGGCGGACGCCGTGGTGGTCGTCGGGGGCGACCTCGCCGAGGTCGACGTACATGCGGAAGAGGTAGCCGCCCTCGCGCGGGATGAGCAGGATGTTGCCCGCCTCGGACTGGATCGAGCACTTGGTGCGGATGTCGGGGAAGTCGGTGACGGCGAGCACGTCCATCACGCCCCACGCGTGGTTGGCCCGGTCGCCCGCCATGTGGCATCCGATCGCCGCACGCACCCTGCTGTGCGCACCGTCGGCCCCCATCACGTACTTCGCGCGCACGGCGCGCCGCCGCCCCTCGCGCTCCCCCGCGGTGTGCACCAGCGTCACCGTGACCGGGTACTCGCCGCCCTCGGCGACCTCGAGGCTCTCGAACTCGAGCCCGTAGTCGGGCTTCGACCGCGTGGGCGAGTTCGCCATGACCTCGGCGAAGTAGTCGAGCACCCGCGCCTGGTTGACGAGGAGGTGCGGGAACTCGCTGACGCCGGTCGGGTCGTCGGGGGTGCGCCTCGCGCGGACGATGCGCGACGGATCGGCGGGATCGGGCTTCCAGAACACCATCTCGGTCTGCCAGTACGCCTCGGCGATGATGCGCTCGGCGAACCCGAACGCCTGGAACGTCTCGACGCTGCGCGCCTGGATGCCGTCGGCCTGGCCGATCTCGAGCCGCCCGGGGCGACGTTCGATGATGCGCGTCGTGACGTTCGGGAACTGCGACAGCTGCGCCGCGGCGATCATGCCCGCGGGGCCGGAGCCGACGATCAGCACGTCGACCTCGTCGGGAAGCTCGTCGGGGCGGTCGATGCCGACACCGGCGGCCGACTTCACTCGAGGGTCGCCTGAGACGTAACCGTGGTGGTGGAACTGCACGGGTACCTCCTCACATCGTCGTGGCTGGCGAGGTCACACAGTTCATGCGCTCTCCATGCGCTCTCCATGATGCGACTCCAGAGCCTGCGTCGTCCAATGGATCTGCGTCCAATGGGGTCTGCGGTGTCCACTGCCGATTGAGATCCTCCGTCGCAACACCGACCGCCCCGTCGGTGGCTGCTGGCAGACTCATGCCATGACCACGGAGATCGGCACGCCCGGCGGCACCCCCGAGCGGCCGGCCCTCTTCTTCTCAGGGCCCGAGGAGTTCCGCGCCTGGCTCGAGGCGAACCATGCCACCGAGACCGAACTCTGGATGGGGCTGCACAAGAAGCACGTGCCCGGCCGCGGGCTCACCTGGGAGCAGGCGGTGCCCGAGGCCCTGTGCTTCGGCTGGATCGACTCGGTCTCCCAGCGCATCGACGACGATGCGAGGCGCCAGCGCTGGACCCCGCGCAAGCCGGGCAGCAACTGG
Source organism: uncultured Actinomycetota bacterium (assembly GCA_963764435.1). Classification (GTDB taxonomy): domain Bacteria; phylum Actinomycetota; class Actinomycetes; order Actinomycetales; family Microbacteriaceae; genus Agromyces. The sequence continues at coordinate 63,978 of CAVXSL010000007.1, forward strand.
TCGGCGGTGAATATCGCGCTGGTCGAGAAGCTCACCGCCGAGGGTCGCATGCACCCTGCCGGCATCGCCGCGTTCGAGCGGCGACGTGAGGACCGGTCGGGCGTGTACTCCTTCGAGAACCCCGTTCAGGAGTTGCCGCCCGAGGCGGCGGCACTGCTGGCGGCGGATGCCGCGGCATCCGCCTTCTGGGACGCCGCGACCCCCACCTACCGCCGCCAGGCCGTGCACTGGGTGCTCTCCGCCAAGCAGGAGGCCACGCGCGAACGGCGGCTGTCGCAGCTCATCGAGGACAGCGCCGCCGGACGGGTGGTGCCCTTCCAGCGGTATGGCGAGACGCCGAAGTGGGTGGAGCGCGCCGCCGCGGCGGCGCGGGACGCGGCATCCGGCTCGGGCTCGGGCTCGGATGGCGGCTGACGGTCAGACCGTTGCAGCCTGCCTGATGAGGTCCGCCGCTCGCTCGCCGATGACGATCGCAGCCGCGTTCGTGTGGCCGTGGATGATCGTGGGCATGACCGAGGCATCCGCGACCCGGAGGCCCTCGACGCCACGCACGCGCAGGTTCTCGTCGACGACGGATGCGGCATCCGTTCCCATTCGAGCCGTACCGACGGGGTGGTAGAGCGTGTGGGCGTACTCGGTGATGGCAAGCGCATCGCGATCGGCGCGGCTCATCGTGTCGGACTCGTCGAGCGTGATGAATCGGCGACGCGAAACCCTGCCGATCGCCTCGGTGGCGACGAGGTCTTCGCACACGCCGAGGCCGAAGAGCAGCGCCTCGCGGTCCTTGCCTTCCGGGTCGCTGAGGTACCTCGGATCGATGCGGGGCTTGTCGAACGGATTCGCGCTCGACAAGCTCACCGTGCCGCTGCTCTGCGGCTGCAGCAGGATGGCGCCGATCGTCAGTCCGTGCGCGGGGTGGGTGGTCAGCCCCTGATCGACGAAGGCAACGGGCGCGAAGATGAGCTCGATGTCGGGCAGGTCCCGGTCGGGGGCGCTCTTCACGTAGCCGTACGCCTCAGCGACGTTGGAGGTGAGCATCCCCCTTCGAGAGACCAGGTACTTCACCAGCTCGCCGACACGTTCTGCGGCGAACAGCGTGTCATCGTGCGCGTCGATGATGAGCCCGCTGACGAGATGATCCTTGAGATTCTTGCCGACCTCAGGTGCATGCACGATGACCGGGATGCCGTGAGTCTCGAGCTCGCCGCGATCGCCGATGCCCGAGAGCATCAGCAGTTGCGGGGTGTTGACGCTCCCGCCGCAGAGGATCACCTCGCGGTCGGCGCGGGCCGACGTGATGACGCCGTTCCGGACGTACTCGACACCCGCTGCTCGTGTGCCGTCGAACAGCAACCGGGTCGCGTGCGACCCGGTTTGCACGGTGAGGTTGCGGCGGCGACGTGCTGGTTTCAAGTACCCGTCGGCCGCGCTGAACCGTGTGCCCCTGTACTGGCTGACCATGGTCCGGCTGACACCGACCCGCGCGGGACCGTTGGCTGCGACCTGATCCAGCCCGATCTCGCGAGCGGCCTCGAGGAAGGCGGCGGTAGACGAACGGGGCGAGCGTTGCGCCCCGATCCGGATCGCGCCAGCGGTTTCAGACGCATCGTCGGATGCATCCTCACCCTGCGGCATCCGCTCCACCCACTCAACCCGCTGCACCCGCTGCACCCGCTGCACCCGCTCCACTTTGCGAAAGTAGGGCAGCAGCGAGTCCCACGACCACGACGCGCCTGCGGCTTCCCCCCACGCGTCATAGTCCTCGCGGAATCCGGGGATCCACATCATCGCGTTGATCGTCGACGAGCCGCCCAGCACCTTGCCGCGTGGCCAGTAGATCCTTCGGTCGTTCAGCTGCGGCTGGGGCTCGGTTTCGTAGTTCCAGTCCAAGGGCGAGCGGAACAACTTGGAGAACGCGGCCGGGATCCGGACCTCCATCCGGTCATCGCGCGGCCCGGCTTCGAGCAGCAGTACCGTGTGGTCCGGGTTCTCGGACAGGCGCGCCGCCACAACGCAGCCAGCCGACCCCGCCCCGACGACGATGAAGTCGTAGTTACCTGCATCCACGGCGTCAGTCTGTCAGTTGCCGGATGCGAGCGGTGGGGCTGCGCCTCGGCGCGCCTCCTCGCCTTGCGCCCTCAGGTGCCGTCGTCGGTCGGATCCTCGTCGTAGAGGTCGTCGAGCACCTGGGCAGCATCACGATTGCCGCTCGCCGCGAGCAGCCGGACCCCTTCGAGGTCGCCCTTCTCCGTCGCGGCCTGCACGCGCTCATCCATCGCGTCGGTGCTGCCGCTCTCGGCGAGCCGCTGCAGTTCGTACGAGTCGCCCCGCTCACCGGCCAGTTCGACGAGCTGCGCGGCGGCCTCCTCATCGCCGCGTGCGGCTCGTTCCCGCAGAAATGCGAGCTCGGCATCGGACATGGCCCACCCCTTCGTCGTCTCGCACCAGTATGCCCTGCCGGGGGTTGTCGGATGTATCCCGCGTCCGCCATCGTCTCGGCTTCGTCGAGGGCGACGAGGTCGAGGTGGTCGAAGACGGGAACACCCTGCGTATCGTTCATGCCGATCCCGCCGGCGGCAGGGGCGGGCGGGCAGTGGCGCGGATGCGTGGCCGCGCGAGCACCGCTCGTTCCACCGATGAACTCATGCGCCTGCTGCGCGACGAGTAACCGTGGGAGTCCTGGTCGATTCGAACGTGCTGCTCGACGTGTTCACCGACGACCCCACGTGGGGGTCGTGGTCCAGCGAGCGACTTGCCCGAGCCCTCGACGCCGAACCGGTCGTCATCGACCCGATCGTCTACGCCGAGGTATCGGTGGGGTTCTCCGAGATCGAACTGCTCGACGAGTTGCTTCCCGCAGCGTTGTTCACGCGCGAATCACTCCCGTACCCCGCCGGCTTCCTCGCCGGCAAGGCGTTCGTCGCCTATCGCCGCAACGGCGGTCAACGTCCGACTCCTCTGCCGGACTTCTACATCGGGGCGCACGCACTCGTCTCCGGGCATGTGCTGCTCACGCGCGACCGCCGACGTTACGAGACGTACTTCCCGAAGTTGCCGCTCATCGCGCCGTGAGTGCGTTATCGGGCTGCCGCCGCATACGTGTTCGCGAGCGTCGCGACCCTGTCGACATAGTCATTGTCGTGGTTGTACGAGAACACCGCCGCCCGCCACCCTTCCGGGCTGGTCATCTGCCCCGAGGCGCACAGGTACAGTGCCGCAGCATGAGCGGCGTCGTCGATCTGATTCGGGTCGGCGACATCGTCACCGTTCGCATCGATCCGCCCACTTGGCCCAGGTCGAGGGGATGAACTGCATCGGCCCGACCGCCCGGTCCCATGTGGCGTCACCGTCGAGGACGCCGCCGTCGGTGTCCTCGATCTTGGCCACCCCGTCGCCATCGAGTGCCGGGCCGATGATCACCGGCTGGACGTAGCCGCTCTCATCGAGCATCGAACGGGCGTGGCTCCCATGACCCGACTCGATCGCACCGATGGCGGCGATCGTGGTCCAGTCGAGGCCGCACTCCGACTGCCCTCCGGCGATCGAGACGTGGGCGAATGCGTACGCCGACAGGGCGCGCTCCGGGATTCCCGTTGCCACGGCGATCCTTGATGTCCACTCCGGGTCTACCTGAAGTATCTGCGATGCGGCCGACCCGGACACCACCCGCGCTGCGGAGCCCCTGCGACGCCTCGGGGCCGCCGGCCTGCTCCACATGCTCTGGTGGACTGGATCACGGGTGGGAGCTCCACACGCGGTCCATGTGCAGGCGGCGCAGCGAACCCGCCGGGCTTGGCCGCCATCCCCGCCGCGTTCACCGCGAAGAGCGCTCCGGCCGCCAATGCGACCACTCCGGCCACCAAGCCTGCGTATCCCACCGCACGACGAGCGATCTGCCACCCGCCGGCGGGCCCCGTTGCTCGGGCTGCGCGATCTTCGCCGTACTCGTCGGCGTAGGAATCGTCATCCCATGACATCGGTGCACTGCTCCGTTCGGGCCGTGAGCAACGTTACCCACCGGGCCGAGCATCGCTGTCTCGTCCGAGGTTCGCGCCACCGACCCGTCCACCCAGAATACCCGCTGCGCTGCGAGACTCGCATCGGGCGTCACGGCAACTGCGCTGGCGGGGCAGTTCCGAGCAGACGAGACTGAGGGCATGGTCGCCATCAGTCCGCCTCGCGCCCTCGCCGTGTTCTGGATCGTCGCCGGCGTGCTGGGCTGGATCGTCTCCTTCCTCCTATACCTGGAGTACGTCGGCCAACTGACCGACGTGGATCCGATCGTTTCGTGCGAGTTCGGCGTCATCATCACATGCGGCCCGAACCTGCTGGCGCCGGCAGGGAACCTGCTGGGGTTCGCGAACTCCATCATCGGAATCACGCTGTTCACCGGGCCGGTCTACGCCGGCGTGAGCGCGCTCGCGGCCCCCGCAGGGCTGCGCGTCTGGTACTGGCGCGTCTACAGCCTCTTCGTACTCGCCGGATTCCTGCTCGTGCACTACTTCGCTTGGCGGAGCATCTTCGAGTTCGGCTCGCTGTGCCCCTGGTGCATGGTCGTGTGGCTCGTCACGATCCCGCTGTTCTGGTTCACTCTCGGCTGGTCGCTGCGGGACGGAGTCTGGGGCACGGGCAGGGTGCAGCGCGCTGGCAGATTCTTGCTTACCTGGGCAACGCTCCTGACGGTCCTGGACTACCTTGCCATCGCACTGGCGGCCGAGCTTCGACTCAGCGTCGTGGCATCGCTCTTCGTGGGCTGACCCCGTTTCTTCGGTCTGATGTACTTCGGGCACGCACGCTGATCGGCGCCCGGCACGAGGCCGTCAGCCGACGGCCTTGCGGACGAGGTCGGCGACCTTCTGCTCGACCGCCGGCGTCCAGTCGCGGACCGCGAACGCCGTGGGCCACATGTCGCCGTCGTCGAGGTTGGCCCTGTCTTCGAAGCCGAGGGTCGCGTAGCGCGTCTTGAACTTCATGGCCGGCTGGATGAACACGACCATCTTGCCCTCGGAGTTCGCGAACCCCGGCATGCCGTAGTAGGTCTTGGGGACGAGCTCGGGAGCGACCTCGGTGACAACCTTGCGGAACCCCTCGGCGACTACCTTGTCGTCGGGCTCCAGCTGGGCGATGGCTTCGTCGAGCGCCTTCTCACCGGCTGCGCGGCTCTTGCCGGCCTTCTCCTGCTCGCGAAGTTCCTTGGCGCGCTGCTTGACCGCCTCGCGCTCATACTCGCTCAGCCCTCCGGACGTGTCGGTCTTGGCCATGTTGGATGCTCCTTCCGGGAGTCTTCTCGGTGATGCCGCGCTGGACGAGGCATCGGTCTCAGGCTATGCGGATGCGTGCGTTCCGTGCTTCTTCGATCCTGATCGATCAGTGCCGAGCCGGCGACCGCCGGCTGCATACGCCGGCCAGAGCGCGCTCCGCCTGATGTGCTTCGGGCACGCTCGGGTGCCCACGGCGTCCTGAGCCGGAGGCTCAACTGATCGAACGAAGCGCGTACTGCCGCACCTGCACGAACCTGGTCGCGGCGCAGGTCGACAGCAGCGGCTCGGAACGTACCTCGTCCACCTCGACGACGACGTCGTGCGCACCCTCGAGGCGCACCCGCCAGCCGCCGTCGGCGGCCTCCTCGGCGACCGGTGGAAAGGACTCGATCCGGTCGTCGCCGAAGGCCTCCCGGGCGAAGTGCTGGGCCGCCTGCACCGGATGCGACAGCGAGCTGCGTCCGCGGTATCGCTCGGGCACGATGCGCCCGGCTTCGAAGGCGTCGGCGATCCGCTCGGGGTCGCCGTCGTCGGCGTACCCGTAGTAGAGACCGTGCGGGAAGACCACCATCGTTCCGGCGAACCGGTCGCCGCCCAGGTGGAGCACTCCCAGGTCTCCTCCGGGCGCGTCTCGGCGAGCGCCGTGACCACGCGGCGTCCGCGCACCGCGCAGCATTGGTCGTGTAGGGCATGCGTGCAGACGCAGTAGATCGGACGCGACGACGGGACGCCGGTGGAGCCGTCGAGCGGCACCTCCAGGAGCGCCGCGGCATCCGGCACCTCTCCCCATACCACGCGCTCGTGACCCGGCCGCGAATCGACGATCGCCCACCGCTGGGTTGCCGGAGCGATGCGGCGCCCGGTGCGACGGATCGCGAGGGGTCGCATGCCGGCGCCCTCGATGCGCCGCACCAGAGCACGGCCGAGCTCGCGATCGAACGGCGCATCGAGGAGCGCATTGTGACCCCAGCTCACAGCGACCTCGATGAGGAACCAGCGCAGCCCGCGCGGACCGGTGCCGACGAGCGAATCGTGTCGCTCGCGGGCGCGATCGCTGCACGGCGCCCAGTGCTCGACGGCCAGGGTCACGTGGCCGCCACCACGAATCCCTCGCGCATGAGCCTGCGCACGACGACAACCGCACTCTCGGTGTCGAGGCCGGGCAGCTCACCCGCGGTGACGGGGTCGCCCGAGGCGAGTCGGCGCACGGCCTGCTCCGCCTCGACCGGCAGCGATACGGTCTTGGTGCGCGCCACGATTCGCACCCGATCTTCAACCGTCGCGATGCGCACCGGCAAGCGATCCGCGCCACCGCACCGGGCTGGACGCATCCAGAGTCGCCAGCGCCTCGAGCGTCGCGAGGGGAGCGACCGGCTCGGCGCGCGTGTCGGCGTCGAACCGGGCGCTGAGCATCGCGGCCGGCCGCGAGGCATCCGACTGCTGGAGCGTCTGGATGAGGGCCCGAACCGTCTCCTCGACGATCGGCGCGAGCGCCCCGGGGTCGCGCAGGTCGATGCCGAGCGGCAGCGACGTGCGCAAGGCGGCATTGTCGCCGACCTCCGGCAGCAGCGCATCGACGAGATCGGCGCGCGTGTAGGCCGACATGCCGACGGTCAGGTGAACGGATGTCGCACCGAGCGCGGTCGCCGAGTGGATCCAGTCCACGTGGCAGGTACAGGGCGTCGCCCGGGGCGCAGCACGGCGTCGATCACCGGTTCCTGCGTGGCCGCGCGGGCGACGGCGGCCCGGTGCTGGTCCCATGGCTGGGTGCGGAGCGGATCGACGTGCACCGGCGCGTGGATGCGCCAGTGCTTCTCGCCCGAGATCTGCAGCACGAACACGTCGTGGGTGTCGTAGTGCGCGTCGAATCCCTGCGACGACGGCGGCGTCACGTAGGCATTCACCTGCGCCGGGTGCCCGAGGTCGTCGATGAGCGCGCGAGTGAAGCCGATGATCGGGGGCCAGAGCCGGTGCAGCCCCTGCAGCACGATCGTCGCGCCGCCAGCGAACTCGGCGAGCACCTTGTCACTCGAGACCTGGTCGGCGATCTCGGCACCGAAACCACCTGAGGCGGTGTAGGCGGATGCCGCGAGCACCGAGCCCTCGTTCGCCATCCGGATGAACGGGGTGCGCACGCCGCGTCGCGTGACGAGCTCGTCGACGGCCTCCGCCGAGAACAGATCCTCGAATCCGGCGGTGAGATCGGCGGCGGGTGAGAGGAGCGGTTCGCGACCCCAATGCCGGTCCGCGAACTCCTCAGCCGATATGCGGATGCAGCGCGAGAGCGCGGGCCGAGTGACCGGCCCGCGCTCCGAACGGGTCATTACGCCGAGCCATCGGCGCCGCCGTCGTGGCCGCCGGGGTTGGCGCCGCCATCGGCCATGCCCTCACCCGCGGCCGCGGAGCCGTCGGCACCGCCGTCGTGCCCGCCGGGGTTGGCGCCGCCGTCGGCCGTGCCCTCTCCCCCGGCTGCGGATCCGTCTGCGCCACCGTCGTGGCCGGTCGGGTTGGCGCCGCCGTCCGCTTCGCCTTCGCCCTCAGCGCCCGGCTCGAGGGTGATGTCGTCGTCGTTGATCGTCATGCGATGTCCTCTCGTTGCGTCCTCGTTCAGGGTATCGACCGCTCCGTGGCGACGCGACGGGTTGATGCGATCTTCCCGTCGCGGTCAGCGCCGCGGCGTCCAGCCCGGCGGCAGCCCCAACATGTCCCGCCGCTATCCGCGTCCTGCCGCTGACAGCTCTCCGAGTGTCACGGGCTCGCGCCAGCAAGTCGTATGGTCGCCCCTGCTCTGGCCGCGAACGTGCATTGGAGTAATCAGAGGACGAGGCCTAGCGTTGAAACATGAGCCCTCTCAGAACGTCAGATCTCCACGGCCGTCCTCGTGATCGGCACCGGCGGATCGGGCCTGCGCGCCGCCATCGAGCTCGCCGAGGCGGGGGTCGACGTGCTCGCCCTGGGCAAGCGCGCCAAGTCGGACGCCCACACCTCGCTCGCGGCCGGCGGCATCAACGCCGCCCTCGCCACGATGGATGCTGACGACAGCTGGCAGCAGCACGCCGCGGACACGCTGAAGGAGAGCTATCTGCTCGCCAACCCGCACACGGTTGAGATCGTCACCTCGGGCGCGGCCCAGGGAATCGAGGACCTCGAGCGCTACGGCATGCCGTTCGCCCGCGAGGAGGACGGTCGCATCTCGCTGCGCTTCTTCGGCGCCCACACGTACCGCCGCACGGCGTTCGCGGGCGACTACACCGGGCTCGAGATCCAGCGCACGCTGATCAACCGGGCCGCGCAGCTGGACGTGCCGATCCTCGACACGGTCTACGTCACGCGCATCCTCGTCAACGACGACGGCGCGGTCTTCGGCGCCTACGGCTTCGACCTCGAAGACGGCACGCGCTACCTCATCCACGCCGACGCGGTCATCCTCGCCGCCGGCGGCCACAATCGCATCTGGCGGCGCACCTCGTCGCGGCGTGACGAGAACACGGGCGACTCGTTCCGGCTCGCCGTCGAGGCGGGCGGGCGGCTGCGCGACCCCGAACTCGTGCAGTTCCACCCGTCGGGCATCATCGAGCCCGAGAACGCGGCCGGCACCCTCATCAGCGAGGCGGCACGCGGCGAAGGCGGCATTCTCACCAACGGCCTTGGCGAGCGCTTCATGGCTCGCTACGACCCCGAGCGAATGGAGCTCTCCACGCGCGACCGCGTGGCCCTGGCCTGCTACACCGAGATCAAGGAGGGGCGCGGCACCCCCAACGGCGGGGTGTGGCTGGATGTCTCGCACCTGCCCCGCGAGACGATCATGACGCGGCTTCCCCGCGTCTACCAGACCATGCTCGAGCTGCAGATGCTCGACATCACGAAGTCCCCGATCGAGATCGCGCCCACCGCGCACTACTCGATGGGCGGCGTGTGGGTGCGGCCCGACGACCACGGCACGGATGTCCCGGGCCTCTACGCCATCGGCGAGGCATCCTCTGGGCTGCACGGCGCCAACCGCCTGGGCGGCAACTCGCTCATCGAGCTGCTCGTCTTCGGACGCATCGTGGGGCAGGCCGCTGCGTCGTACTCGGCCTCGCTCGACGCGCAGAAGCGGTCGGCGGCCGCGGTGCAGATCGCTGCGTGACGAGATCGCCTCCCTTCTTGCATCGGATGGCTCGGAGAACGTGCGCGCCCTGCAGCGCGCCATCCGCAACACCATGACCGAGCACGCCGGGGTGGTGCGCGACGAAGCCGGCCTCCTCGCCGGGCTGGCCGAGCTCGACGCGATCGAGGCCCGCATCGGCGACATCGGGGTCCACCCCGATATCGCCGGCTACCAGGACCTCGCCCACGCCTTCGACCTCAAGTCGGCCGCGCTCGCCGCTCGCGCGACGTTGGACGCCGCGCTCGAGCGTCGCGAGACCCGCGGCTGCCACAACCGCAGCGACTACCCCGAGACGGATGCCGCGCTGCAGGTGAACCTCGTGTGGTCGCCGTCGGCCGGCGTGACGCGCGAGTCGATCCCGCCGATCCCGGCGGAGATCGCGGTGCTCATGCGCGAGGACGACTCGGTGGCGGGCAAGCTCGTCGAGTAGCGGGGCCAGTTGCAAGTTGCGCAGGCTCGAGTTCCGCACGCGGATCGTCAGCTGACGCCTGCACCTGCCCGTCGGTCGTGCGGCATAGGCTCACCCCGTGGCAACGCTCGACGACCTGCGTCGCACCACCGTCGGGCTCCCGGGGAGCGAGGAACGTGCGACGACGGGCGGTGCTGCTTGGTTCGTTCGCGGCAAGCTGTACGCATGGGAGTGCCATCCATGGCCGAGCATCCCTGAAGACATACGTGAGATCATCGCGACCGAGCTCGTGGTCGGGGTGAAGGTCGCCGACGACCTGGACGCGCGCGCCCTCGTCCAGATGGCGCCCGACGTGTTCCTGCGCACCACAACCCCCTGGGGCGAGCCGAAGGTCGCATTCCGCATGGCCGGCATCGACGACGGCCACCTCGCCGAGCTCGTGACGGAGGCGTGGCGCGTACAGGCTCCGAAGTATCTGCGGCATGAGCTCGACGAGGTCGAGTCGTAAGTGGATGACGCGGCTAGTCTTGCGGCCATGTTGCACTTTCCCGCACCTCGCGATGCTCGACGCGCCGGGCCGGACGATGCCGACACGGTCGCGCGCCTGCTGCACGACTTCAACACCGAATTCGACATCCCCTCCCCAGGCACGGCAGTTTTGACCAGGCGCCTGCGGTCACTGCTCGCCGGGCGCAGCACGATCGCATACCTCGCCGGCGAGCCCGCGGTGGGAGTCGCTCTCGTGACGCTGCGCAGCAACGTCTGGTACGACGGGCCGGTGGCCCTACTCGACGAACTCTATGTCGCGCCGGATCGTCGGGCCCGTGGCCTCGGTTCGGCGATGATCCGCCTGCTGCTCACAGACGCCGAGGCGAACGGCATCTCGGCGATCGAGATCAACGTCGACGAGGCAGACGTCGACGCGCAGCGCTTCTACGAGCGCCATGGGTTCAGCGGTGTGGACTCCGACACCGGAGAGCGCGCGTACTACTACTCCCTCGAGCTGTAGACACCACGAATGGGTGGGTGGATGCCACGTGGCATCCACCACTCGCCCTTCGATGCCGCGACGCTAGCGCGAGTCAACCGCACGCTCGATGAGCGCCTGGACCTCGGGAACGAGTTGGTCGACCGGCCCGTCAACCGGCAGGCTCGGCGCGACGACCGTGATCGGCAACACGTTTACTGGTGACGGCACGGCGCCGAGGTCGCTGCGCCATCCGGCGATCTGTTCCGCCGACGCGACGTACACGATTCGGCCGAGCCCGACCCACGCGTGCGCTGCCGAGCACATCGGGCAGTGCTCCCCAGACGTGTACACCGTGGCCGCCGCCCGCTCGTCGACGGTCAGGTTCGCTGCCGACCAGCGCGCGATCTCGAACTCCGGATGCCTCGTCGGGTCGCCCGTGCTCACCTCCCGATTGCGGTCGGCGAACCGCTCGACGCCGGCACCGTCGACAAGTACCGACCCGAACGGGCCATCGCCCGCGGCGAACGCTTCACGTGCGAGCTCGACCGCGCGGCCCAAGTGGATGAGGTCAGCCTCGGAGATCGTCATGGGTTCAAGGGTCGCATCCACCTGTTCTCTGCGCGCTCCATGACCATCGATGCAGCTGAGCGGGGCCGAACGGCTTCCCAATAAGATGTTTCGGTGCCTCTTTTCGACCATCTCGGCATCTCTGTCGAAGACGTGCCTCGCTCGATCGCACAGTTCGATCCGGTGATGCAGGCGCTCGGATGTACGCGTCAAGATGCCGACGAGTCGGTGTCCTGGTATAAGGGCGCGGAGGAGCTGATCCTCTTCCCCGCCCGCGAGGCGGGCACCATGCCGCACCGGCACGGCCGGGTCGGCTGGCAGCACCTCGCTTTCGCCGTCGATTCGCGCGCGGAGGTCGATCGCCTGCACACGATCGCACTCGCGGCAGGCTGGACAGCAGTGCGCGAGCCCAAGCCGTACCCGCGGTTCAACGACCGCTACTACGCGTCCTTCGTCGAGGAGGACAACGGCATCCGCATCGAGTTCATGTACAACCCGCCGCGAGAATCGGCCACAGACTGAATCTCACGGTCGCGATAGCCTGACCCGGCGATGTCGTCCGAGCACGCCGGAGTGGTGCGCCACATCACTTGCGAATCGTGTTGACCTGAGCTCACAACAGTGTGGGCGCGCCATGCCTGCTCGGCGGCGGTCTCGATGCCGAGCGGACCGCCGATCAGCCACAGAGCCGATCGGCCATCGATCAAAGCCGATAGCCGCCACGCCTCGATAGGGTTCGCTCATGGACTCCCCGGTTACGGTCCGCCAGGCCCGAGTCGAGGACGTCGCTGCGATGGCGCGGGTGCTTGTCCGCTCATGGCAGGAGACGTACCGCGGCCTGATGCCCGACCGCGTGCTCGATGATCCGGGCCTCGTCGACGCTCGCGAACGGTTCTGGACTGCGGCCCTCGTCGACGAGCGCTACCGCGCGAACAGGGTCGCGGTGGCTGAACGCGATGGCACGGTGATCGGGGTCGCGATGGCGGGTCCGCCGGAGAACCCGGAGCCCGGATGGGGCCTGCATCTTTACGTGTTGTACGTCCTTGCGGCCGATCACGGATCCGGAGCCGGCGCGGCCCTCCTGGACGCTGTCGTCGGCCCCCAGGAGTCGGCGGCGCTGTGGGTCGCCGATCCCAATCCGCGGGCGCAGGCGTTTTACCGGAAGCACGGGTTCGTCCCCGACGGCACCATGCAAGTGGACGACGGTGTGCTGGAGATCCGCATGGTACGGATCTCCCACGATCGCACCATCTGACTCAGGCGTTGCCTTGCGAACTTGCCTCCGACCTGCACGCTTGCCTTGACCAGATCAATGCATCTGGATCGTGTGCACTACGAACTTGTTGCCGTCCGGATCGCTGAGAACCGTCTCACCCGTTTGGCTGCTGGCATGACTAGAGGCTCCGAGGGCCAGCAATCGGCTAACTTCGTCATCGAGTTGATCGTTTGCGACGGAGAGCACGAAATATTGACGATGTCGGTCAGTCTTCGGATTTACGGTTTCACCGTTCCAGGCGATCTTTGTTCCGCCGGCAGGAGATTGGATGGCGGTTTCTTGGCCCTCGTCCCATACAAGCGGCCATCCGAGTACGTGGCTCCAGAAGAGTCCAACAGTTCGCGTGCCATCGCACGTAACCTCCCCCAACGGACCACATCCGGCCAAGTAGGAGTTCCTGTCTTCGATCACACAGAACTCGTCTCCGACCACATCGGCCATGACCGCGTAACTGTTCTCCGGTACGTGACCGCTGCCGAGAAGCCGCGCCCCGAGCTTCTGGCACACCGCGATGGTTCCCCTCTGATCACGGGGTCCGTCAGCGAGATGAAGGTGGAGGCGATTCTTCTCCACGCCATGGGGAGCGCCGGCGGCAAATCGGATGCCCACCTGTCCTGACTCCCCGGCGAGCAAGATGCCGTCGCCGTCGCTTTCAAGGGGTCGGTTCAGCACGGCCCCCCAGAACTCTGCGTCGCGCTGCGGATTCTGAGAGCGAAACGTCACCGACTGTAGTTCGATGGTCACGCTCCGACGTTAGTACGACCTCTCCCAGAGAGAGATCGAACCCCGCGGAAGCCGCAGCCGCGCACTGAAAAGCGCGCGTTAGAACGCCGGGTGTCGCCGATGCCTAATGGTCGTCGGCGACCGACCACCCCGGCCGTCCATCAGGCCGGCAGGCCACCGGTCCGCGGCCGGTTGGACGCGTCGCGGCGAGAGGAGCGGCGCTCACGGGCCCGACCAATGCCGATGATGGCGATGCCGAGCAGCATGAACGCGAACAGGATGCCGCCGATGTACGTGAACGCCGACCCGTACCCGGCGGAGTGCGGGTCGAGGAACCCGTAGGGGTACCACCAGGGCGTGCTGCCGTCAGGGTTGACCACGCGTTCCCCGCGGAGCATCGTGTAGATCGTCCATGCGAGCGGGTAACTGACGATGACGGCAAGCGACGACCACGGGAGCCCACGGCGTCTGCCGGCGAACAGCAGATCGATCACGAAGTAGATCGGCAGGACGACGTGCAGCGTTTCGGTGGCCCACGAGTCCATGAACGAGACCCAGCCAGGGTCGGTGGCGGCGATCGGGGCCGGATCGCCACGCAGCAGCACGTTGAACACGATGCCGAGCAAGATCACCGGCGCAGTGACCACGGCGATCGCCATGGCGATGCCGACCGGCTCAGGCGAAGGGCCGGGGTGCCGCAGCATCCATCGCGCCGCGATCGTCAGCACAACGACACTGAGGATCGACGACACGATCGTGAACAGGCTGAAGTAGTTCGCCAGCACGTCGCCGCGAACTTGATCCTCGCGCGTCGCGCGATCGATGTTGACCAGAAGTCCGGCGACGACGCCCGAACCCGCGACGAACGCGGCGGCAACCCTGAACCATGCCCAACGCATGAGACCCCCCAGTTTCATTGCGACAGATTCGGGTTGGGGCTGTTGCAGTCCTCTCGTCGCTCGGCTGCCCGAACTCTAGCAGTCATATTGAGAAAAGCTCGACACCGCGCGTCGATCATTGTGGAATTGCTCCAAATCACAGGCAGTTGATCCGGCGATCGCGCCTGAGCCGTCAGCGGAGCGGCGTCCACCCGGGTGGGAGCGGGCCGTCGATCGCGGCCCGCTCCCGGTCCGCCTCCGCGGACCATCCCTGCGCGGCATCCGTCGCATCGAAGCCACCCCGCGCGACGCGGAACCCGACGTCCTCGTGATGCATGCGCGGAGCACCGCCCCGCCGGGTCGACGCCCGCACGCTCCAGGCGTCATCCGCGAACCCGCCGCCGCGGAACACGCGGTAGGCGTCGTACCGGGCGGGATCGAGCAGGTCCCAGCACCACTCCCACACGTTCCCGAGTGTGTCGAACAGTCCGTTGAGGTTCGGCAGCTTGGCACCGACCTCCTGCGGGGTCGTCACCCCGTCAGCACTCGTCCACGCGACCTCCGAGAGCAGCCCGTAGTGCGGACCGGCCGACCCGGCCCGGCACGCGAACTCCCACTCCGCCTCGGTCGGCAGGCGGTACCCGTCGGCGTCGACGTGCCACGTGACATCCTCGCCGTCGAAGGTGTAAACGGGATCGAGCCCCTCCCACTCGGATGCCGCATTGCAGAACCTGATCGCACGCAGCCAACTCACGCCGGTCGCCGGCCGGAGCGGATGCGACGCCGTCACCCCGAGCAGCTCGGCGAGCTGCTCCTGCGTCACCGGGTACACCCCGATCTCGAACGGCTCGAGGTCGACGCTCCACCGCACCTTGCGGCGCGCGTCGTGCAGCGTGACGGTGCCGGTCGCGATGCGCGCGAGCTCGATGTCGGTGGTCATCCGGGCGGTTTCGCCTTCATTCACACTCAGAGCAACCCGGCGGCACGGCGCAGGTTCGAGTCATCCGTCACCGACCATCGATCGATGATCCGTCGTGCGCGCGTCGCCTCCGGGTCCTTCATCCGTTCGAGCAGGGGACGAACGACATCGGTGACGAGTGGGTCGACAAGCTCCGGGATGCGCGCGTCGCGAAGGAACTGCTCGACCCGGGTGAGGTCGCTCCCTCGCAACACCGCCAGATAGCGCTGCAGTAGCACGACCGCTGCGAGCCGGCGCTCGTACACCGGCTCTGACCACAACTCCGCGGCGAGCGCCGTGACCCCGTCGTGCGACATTCCTGGATACCGCCGATCCGCGTCCCGCACCGTGCCGCGCACCGCGCCGACCGAAGCGCCGTAGAATCTCAGGTCAACCCCGATCCGGTCGGCGTTCGAATGCGCCCGCTCTTCGGTGCCCTCGGCCCGGAGCGTGCGGTCGATGAACTCGGCCGGCGTCGTCATGCTTCGATTCTCCGTCACCGCGAGGGCCAACACTCGATGCCGAGTGCCGGCGATTGTCAGAACGAACCACTCCTCCGATTCGGCATCGCCGCCGTCGCCGTCAGGCGATCGCGAGAACGACGAGCGCGGCAGTGCTGGTGGCGGTTCGCAGGTGGTTCCACCGGTTCCATCGCATCTCGAAACGGTCGCGTGCCTTCCGCAGTTGCGCGTCGCCGATTGGAGCAGTGCCGAGCCGGTTGTTCAGCGGCACGTTGACGAGGACCGTCACCGCGAAGGAGAACAGACAGAGCACGAGACCCGTCACCAGATAGGCCAGCGCATCCCGATGAGTAGCGTCGAGATGCAACGCCGTGGCCGCAACGGTCGTGATGGGAGCACCCAGGAACACGAGGATGAACAGACCGTTGACGATGCTCCGGTTGATGGCGCGGAACACTGTCACGTAGGAAAGGTCGTCGACGCGGCGCAGGCCTGGCATCACCCCCGAGCTGAAGGCGAAGAACACCCCCGCGAGGAGCCCGTTGCCGACTGTCGCGGCGACGAGCACCGCTTCTGGAACCCCATTCATTGTGGCCTCCCGCGTCGATCAGGCCGCGGTGAGGCCGGCGATCGTGACCTCGATCGGAGTGTCGACGCGCACCGCGCGATCCCCGCGGGGAGCCAGCAGGCCCCGCTCGTCGGCGCGATAGAGCTCGGCGAGGCTCTCGGCCACGTGGGGACGGAAGCCGGCGTCGATCAGCGCGGGCGCCCATGCGTCCTCGGGCAGCACGACGACCTCGAGCTCGCGTTCCAGCGCCGCTCCGAGAACCCCGGCGACCTCCCGTTCGGAGTACGCAGGCCCGCGCACGTCGATCGATGTGCTCGTGGCATCCGGCGACAACAGTGCCCGCGCGGCGGTCGCACCGAGATCGCGAGTAGCCGCCATCGGAAGCGGGACGTCGGCCGACGCGGCGAAGACCGGATAGATTCCAGCCCGTGCGGCCTCGATGAGGTCGCCGACCTTCTCCTGGAAGTGCCCCGACCGGAGCGCGGTCAGCACGGTGCCCGTCGCCCGCAGCGCCTGTTCCATACGGTGCATGCCCGTGATGGGGCCGGTTCCGTCGGGGAGGTCGGCTCCGCCGGAGGAGAGCATGACGACGTGCGGGATTCCGCTGTCGGCGACCGCGCCGGCGACCGATGTCGTGATCGCGTCGGCGTAGGTGTCGAGGTCGTCGACCGTGAGATCGAACGGCAGGAGTACGAAGAGACCGTCGCACCCGGTGATCGCGTCGCGCAGGGCGGCTCGATCACCGAGATCGACGACATGGGCCTCCGCGCCCTGCCGGATCCATTCCTCGACGCGTTCGTGGTCTCGAACGAGAACCCGTACCTCCGCTCCGTTCGCAAGCAGGTGACGCGCCGTTGCTGATCCCACGCGTCCCGTCGCTCCAGCCACTGCATACATGTGTCGCTCCATTCGTTGATGTTGTTCGGTTATCCGACGGTATGGCGGTTGGGTCGGCCCAGCCATGCTGGTCTGTCCACGTTTCTTGTTCATTCGTCCAGAGGGACAGGACGTGCGAGCAGCGTCTGCGGCACAATGGAGCCATGGATGCAACACCATGGGAAGGCCGAGACCGCGTCGCCCGGGTCCTGCAGACGCTGCGGATGCGCGGGGTCTTCTACTGCCGGTCCGAGCTCACCGAGCCGTGGGGGCTGGAGATGCCGGCGATCACCGACTCGGTGAGCTTCCACGTGCCGACGGTCGGATCGTGCTGGCTTGGCGTCGACGGCGTCGACCCCGTCGAACTGCGTCCCGGCGACCTCGCACTCGTGCCGCACGGCCGTGGGCACGACATCATGAGCTCGCCAAGCATCGGGCCGTCACCGCGGGTCGACCGGCTCCCGCAGCACTACCTCGGGCCGCACTACTCGGTGCTCCGGCACGGCGGCGGCGGGCGGGCGACACAGCTGATCTGCGGAATCGTCGCGTTCGACGACCCCGCCGCCCGAGAGCTCGTGCGCGGCCTGCCGAGCGTGCTGACGGTGCGCGGCGATGAGCCCGTGATGGCGGCGTCGGTCCGCGACACGCTGCGCCTCATGGCCGACGAGCTGACCCGTGCGCAGCCCGGCGCTGAGGCCGTCGCCACGCGGCTCTCCGACATCCTCGTCGTGCAGGCCATCCGCGCCTGGCTCGCGCACGATCCCACCGCGCGCGACGGCTGGCTGCTGGCACTGCAAGACGATCGGGTCGGCAGCGCCCTCGAGTTGATGCACGCCGAACCCGGCCGCGACTGGAACCTCGAGCAGCTCGCACGCACCGCCACGATGTCGAGGTCGGCGTTCAGCGCGCGCTTCACGGGCATGGTGGGCGAGGCCCCAATGGCCTACCTCACTCGCTGGCGCATGAACCTCGCGGCCAACCGGCTGCGCGATGACCGCGCCACGGTCGCACAGGTCGCCGCCGAAGTCGGCTACCAGTCCGAGGCCGCCTTCACCCGCGCGTTCGCCCGCACCATCGGACAGACCCCGGGCGCGGTGCGCCGGCAGGCACTGTCGGAGCCGAACGCCATCTGAGTCAGAGGTTCACCCATTCCGTCGTGCCGCCGTCGAGGCGCCGGCGCTTCCAGGTCGGCGTGCGCTCCTTGATACGATCGCGAGCAGGCGTACGCCGCGAACGCCTCGGCACGGTGCGGCGGCGGATCCTTCAATGCTCAGTCGTTCGTTGATCGACCGGCTTGCGGACGCCGTTGATGCGATCGCGAGACGCACTGAAAGTATGAAGCGATGACTATCGAACCGAGCGTGCCCACTGTCCGCCCCGCGGATCTCACTGGTCCTGACGCCGGAGCTGTTAGCCGTCTCGTGGAGGCGTATTTGACGCAGACCGAGCGCGAGAAAGCCACTCATCTGGGCGAGACATCCGCAGGTGTAGACCTGCCCGAACGCTATCGCGACGAAGTCAAACACCCAGCGCGCTCCTATGAGAATGCGATCGTCTACGTCGCGGAGCTCGGCGATGCACCGGTCGGGCTTGCGGTTGTGAAGCAGACACCAGCAGCACGCGAAATCAAGCGGGTCTGGGTTGATCCCAGCGTGCGCGGACATCGAGTTGGCTCCGCTTTGATCGGTGCCGCACTTCGCCACCAGGATCTACCGATGCGCCTGACGGTATGGGATTGGCGGGACGATGCAATACGTCTGTACCGCAAATATGGTTTCGTCTCTGTACCGTCCTGGGAAGATCGCCCACGACTGCTGTGCATGGAGACCCGTCCGAAGCTCCCTGAAAGCGCCCGCTGAGGGATCCCTAACCGGGACATCCCCTCCCGTTTGGAGGCCATCGTTGAGAGCGCGGTGCCGGCTTCACCACGATTCCCGTATGTCGCCTCTCGGGTGGCACGGATTCCGGTATGCAGTGGGCTCGTTGCAGTCAGGAGGGTGAACGTGGAAGGAGCTGTCAAGCAAATGCCCAGTGCATCCGCCGTCGCGAGCGAGGATCCGGTTCCTAGAGCAGCTCACCGCGGCGCTGCTAGTTGGCAGCTTCAAGCCGCCCCGACGCCACGGCGTCCACGAAGGCTGCGTAGTCTCGGTCGTTCTGGTCGGCGTAGGCCGATGCGAAGTCTGCGATCGCCCGGTCGAAGCGTCTACCGTGGCCGAGATAGGAGGCGATCGCGACGCGGTCACCTGAGCGGGCGTGCGCCCGCGCGAGCGTCTCACCGCAGATCCTGGCGTAGATTCGAGCTCCCGAGGGAACCATTACCTCCACGTCTGCCGAGCCCTTCCAGTCGTAGAGCTGGCGGATGTAGAAGTCGCGGTCGACGCCGTCGGTCCCGGTCACGCGCTGCCAGCCGAGGAAGATGTCGCTCGCCGCCTGCATGAGCCTTTGCCCGCGTACGACTCGTTCGCCGTGGTTGTCGTATCGGCTTGGCGGTAGGAACCGTTCGAGCACCGAACGCTCAGCCTGTTTGGCCTGCAGCAGCAACGGGTCCGAGTCGTTACGTCCGCGCAAGAGCACGACCCACGCCCGCGTGCCGACGCTGCCGACGCCGACGACCTTGCGTGCCATGTGCACGTACGAGAACTCCTCCATCGGATGATGGTCTTGCTGGAGCGTCGGCCGGTACGACGAGATCAGGTTCCGCATCCAGCCTTCCGCCCGCTTCCGGTTGCGCGCGACGGACTCCAAGTCTTCGACGGGCACGATGAGCGGCGGATCGGCCGCGATGCGCAGCTCGCCGTCGACGACCTCGACGAGCTTAGACATTGCGCGCATGCTGTCCTTCGTTCGGGCCTTGGCGAGGCCCGCCTCGATCCGCTTCACTTGCTTGCCGGCAACGCGCCTCTCGCGGCGTTCGGCGTCGATGTACGCCATGACATTCTCCGTGTCGAGCCTGTCGTACCACCCTTCGAGTACGCGCGACTCAGCCTGACGGAGCATCCGCTTGCGATAGGCGCGCACGACAGTGTCGTTGATGTCACGACGTTCCTCGTCGCCGAACCCGCGATACCGGCCCGCCACTTCGAAGCTGGTGGTCAGTCGCTTGACGTCCCACTCCCACGGGCCCGGGAGGGTCTCGTCGAAGTCGTTGATGTCGAACACCATTGCTCGTTCGGGCGTGCCGAAGACGCCGAAATTCGACAAGTGCGCGTCGCCGCAGATCTGGGTGGCAATTCCCGATACGGGCGTTTCGGCCAGGTCGGCGGCCATCAGCAGCGCGGCACCTCGGTAGAAGTTGAACGGCGAGACCATCATTCGCGCGTGGCGGATCGGCACGAGCTCTTGCACCCGGGTCGTCGCCTGTTCTTCGAGCAGTGCGACCGGGTCGGCGCGATCCGGTGCCGGCACCCACCGCGCATGCGACGACCTCCGAGTGCGTCGTCGAGCCTCCTTGCCGTGCGCCGCTCGACGCTCGAAGTCGGTCGGCGGCGGAGGTGCGAGTTCCTCGACTCCCCGCCTGCCGCCGACCATGTCCTTTCTGGCACCCATGTGGCCACCTCCGAATCTTCGCCTGATTCCGGACTCTTCTTGCGCGGCGGGCCGGCGATCTCGGTCGGGATGCCGCGCGAGAAGAACAGGGACAACACGGCGATCACGATCAGCCCCGAGCGAGACGCGCAACGACTCGATCTGCGAACCGGCATACAAGTCGGCGAGTTCTAAGAAGAAGAGAAGGGGGGGGCGCCATTGAATCTTCAAAGTCACGAAAGTGCAGCACAGGGTCGACCAGCGGTAGGTTGTCGCCGGCTACGCGCTCACAGCCTGGGCTGTCGCGACGTGTGCGCTGGCTTCGTGAAGCGCCGTTTCATCTTGGTGGGTTCCCGGCTTGAGGTCGAAGACGACCTTCTTCACCGTTCCCGTGAATGGATACGGCGCGCGTCCCGCGTATCCACGGTCGACGGTCAGTCCGTTGTCGCGCCCGATGTCCATCCCGGCGTAGCCCGAGAAGCGGACAGCCACAGTTCGCTCGATGCGTCCTTCGCCGATCTTCTCGTCGTTCGCGTACAGCGCGACGGCTCCGCCTGTGGCTGGCGCTTGGCGGTCGGCGTCGAACTGCATCCGGACGCTGACGTTGCCGGTCGGAATCGGTGTGGTGGAAACCTGCTCGGTCCGTTCGACACCCATCGTGGAGTAGCTGTGGCGAAGGAGTCCGTTCTCGTCGACCCAGAGCGCGAAGCCGCCCATCTCGTCGCCCTCGGCGACGATCACGCCCTGCGCACCGTCATCCGGAATCGACAGTTCGGCTTCGATCGCATACGACCGGCCGTAGACCCGCGGGATCATCCCCGAGGCGATGTTCTCGACATCCCCGTAGAACGTGTACGTCGTGATGGTCGGCAACGGCGGGAGAATCCCGAAGAAGACCGAGAATGCCGCCAACAGCGGAAGGACATTATGATGCTCGGCCTCGTCCCAGAAGAGGGCCTTCAGCTCCGCGAGCTTCTCGGGGTTCTCGGCGGCGAGATCCTTCGCTTGGCTGAAATCGTCGGGTAGGTAGTACAGCTCCCATGTGTCCTGCTCGGGGTCGTAGGTGCCGGGCGCGAAGCGGGCGAGCGTCGGCTGCGACAGGTCCCACGGGATACGGTCGAGCTTGCAGGCGGCCCACCAGCCGTCCTTGTACATCGCTCGATTGCCGACGGTTTCGAAGTACTGAACGGTGTGTCGTTCGGATGCCTCCGCGTCGTCGAACGTGTAGACGAAGCTCGTTCCCTCCATCGGCTTCTGCTCGATGCCGTCGACTATCTTGGGCTGGGGAATGCCGGCAGCTTCGAGGATCGTCGGCCCGACGTCGATGCAATGAGTGAACTGGGTACGCAGCTCACCCGCGCGTTTGATCCGTTCCGGCCATGAGAGCACCATGCCGTTGCGTGTGCCGCCGAGGTGGGAGGAGCATTGCTTGCCCCACTGGAACGGTGCGTTCCCGGCCCAGGCCCACGCAGCCGCGTAGTGTGGTGCGAACTCGTCCGTTCCCCAGGCGTCAAGCCCGCCATACTGCTCGATCAACGAGAGTTGCTGTTCGGAGGTGAGGACGATTCCGTTCTGCATGGTGAGTTCATTGAAGGTGCCGGTGACCGACCCCTCCATGCTCGCCCCGTTGTCGCCGAAGACGTAGATGACGAGCGTGTTGTCGAGATCGCCCATCGCTTCGATCGAATCCAGAAGACGGCCGATGTTCCAGTCGGTGTTCTCCTGGAACCCGGCGTAGACCTCCATCTGCCGTGCGTACAGCTTCTTCTCGGCGTCCGAGAGCGAGTCCCACGCGGGCAGCGCGTCCGGTCGCGGCGTGAGCTCCGCATCCGACGGGATGACACCCAGCTGTTGCTGTCGTTCGAAGGTCTCCTCGCGCAGGGCATCCCAGCCTTGGTCGAACTTGCCGCGATACTTCTCGCTCCACTCGACGGCGACGTGATGGGGCGCGTGCGCGCACCCCGTCGAGTAGTAGATGAACCACGGCTTCTCCTGGTCCTGCGCCCGCACTCGGTGCAGCCACCCGACCGCCTGATCCGTGAGATCGTCCGGCCAGTAGTACTGCTTCGTGTCGACGCCCGCCGGGACGCCGATGGTCGTGTTGTCCTGCGTGATCACCGGGTCGTACTGGCCCGCCTCACCGCCGAGGATGCCCCAGAAGTGGTCGAATCCCCAGGAGTTCGGCCACCGGTCGAACGGACCCGCGGCACCCTGGACGTGGTCAGGTGTCAAGTGCCACTTGCCGAATCCGGCGGTCGAATAGCCATTGCCCTGAAGGGCGCGGACGAAGGGGGCGCAGTCCTTCGGCAGGCTCGCGGAGTAGCCGGGGAACGGACCAGGCAGTTCGCCGATCGACCCGAACCCGACGGTGTGGTGATTGCGCCCGGTCAACATCGCGGCGCGCGTGGGTGAGCAGATCGCCGTGAGGTGAAAGCGGTTGTACGTCAGGCCCTGCTCGGCGACCCGCGTCATCGTCGGTGTCGCGACCGGCCCTCCGAAGGTCGAGGGGTTGCCGAAGCCTGCGTCATCGATCAACACGAGTAGCACGTTCGGCGCGCCATCCGGGGGCGACGGTGTCATGTTGATGGTCCAGTCCGCGATGGACCTATCGAGCGTTCGGCCGATGGTCCCGCCGAAGTTCGGATCCGGGATTGGCAGGATCGTACGGTCCGGATTGAATTTTCCCATCGCCTCGGCGAGCGACTCCTTCAGTGCGCCCATCCCTTGCTTGTCGCCTTGGACGACTGACCGGATCTGGGCCCCCGCGAGCGCACCCATGACACCGAGACGTTGCTCGTCGTCGAAGACCGCGATGATCCCGGCCGATCCCGGCGGCAGATTCTGGCCGATCTTGTCGTGGAGCTCCTTGTTGACCTTGTTGCCCGCGAATCTGGCCATCACCCCACCAGCGGCAGCCCCGACTGCGACCGACGCCAGCAACGGCGGCGCGAACAAGCCGACCGCGAGTCCGACACTCCCGCCCCAGCCCATTCCCTTGCGGCCGAGGTTATCGCCGGTGCGCCGCACCGCGACGCTTCCATCATCGGCGTGCGTGATGAGGATGACGCCCTCGATGGTCACGTTCCTGCGCTTGACGAGCGCGACCAGTGTCTCGAAATCGTTCGTCGCCTCATCGATATCCTTGTACCCAGCGACAAGAACATCCGTTACGGATTCATCCATCGTTCGCCACTCCTCGCGTCGGATCGACATCGCGGCTTGGTCTGGCGTATTTCCAGAGCATCCCATTCGCGCTGCGAGGCGTCAACCGCAGGCCTTTTCGGGCTTCTGCGGAGTGGTGGGCATTCGCCGCTGGCCATGCATCTGCCATCGTCGGGCGAGCTACGCCGGTTCCCGATACGTCTCCTAGGCAACGCGCCGAGTCTCGAGGCGGACGCCAGCGAGCACTTTCGAACGCCCCGCAAGCCGGTCCCTCACCGATAGCACCAGCCCGTGGCTGTGGACGATTGCTGCTCCGGGCACTCTCGGCGGGTCGTGATTCCCGTATGACCCGCCCGCGAAAATGACCGATGAACGTGCCACAAACGCTACGTCACTCAACGACTGAGGTCGATCACGTCACCGACTCTGTCAGCCGGCACTGCTCTTGAACGACAGAAGTGCAATCTCCAGCCGAAACTGCACGACTCCTAGAAGTCCCAGTCCTCGTCCTCGGTGTTCACGGCCTTGCCGATCACGTACGACGAGCCCGACCCCGAGAAGAAGTCGTGGTTCTCGTCCGCGTTCGGCGAGAGCGCCGAGAGGATCGCCGGGTTCACGTCGGTGACGGACTTCGGGAACATCGGCTCGTAGCCGAGGTTCATGAGGGCCTTGTTGGCGTTGTAGTGCAGGAACTTCTTCACGTCTTCGGTGAGGCCGACGCCGTCGTAGAGGTCCTGCGTGTACTGCGCCTCGTTGTCGTAGAGCTCGTAGAGCAGCGAGAAGGTGTAGTCCTTCAGCTCGTCGCGCTTGGCCTGGTCGACGAGCTCGAGCCCCTTCTGGAACTTGTAGCCGATGTAGTACCCGTGCACGGCCTCGTCACGAATGATCAACCTGATCAGGTCGGCGGTGTTGGTGAGCTTCGCCCGACTCGACCAGTACATGGGCAGGTAGAAGCCCGAGTAGAAGAGGAACGACTCGAGCAGCGTCGAGGCGACCTTGCGCTTCAGGGGCTCGTCGCCACGGTAGTACTCCATGACGATCGCGGCCTTCTTCTGCAGGTTCTCGTTCTCGACCGACCAGCGGAAGGCGTCGTCGATCTCCTTCGTCGAGCACAGCGTCGAGAAGATCGACGAGTAGCTCTTCGCGTGCACCGACTCCATGAACGCGATGTTGGTGTACACCGCCTCCTCGTGCGGGGTCAGCGAATCGGGAATGAGCGACACCGCGCCCACCGTGCCCTGGATCGTGTCGAGCAGCGTCAGGCCGGTGAACACGCGCATCGTGAGCGTCTGCTCGTCGGGCGTCAGCGTGTTCCACGACTGCACGTCATTCGACAGCGGCACCTTCTCGGGCAGCCAGAAGTTGCCGACCAGGCGATTCCAGACCTCGAGGTCCTTGTCGTCCTGCATCCGGTTCCAGTTGATCGCGTTGACGTGCAGACCAGCTTGACCTTGCCGGCGTGCGCCGGGTCGTTGCTGGCCGAGTTGACCGGGTCTGTGAGGGTCATGTCAGTTCCTTCTCAACGGATGTCTCGAGCGGATGCCGTCGCGTGGGCTGGGTTTCGAGAGGGGACGGCGGCTGCGCCGGCTCCTCAACCCGCAGAACATGAGGAATGCTCATAGCGTGCAGGAGACGCAAAGATCGAGCTCCGTGCCCTCGAGGGCCATCTGCCGCAGGCGGATGTAGTAGATCGTCTTGATCCCCTTCTTCCACGCGTAGATCTGCGCCTTGTTGATGTCGCGGGTCGTCGCCGTGTCCTTGAAGAAGAGCGTGAGCGAGAGGCCCTGGTCGACGTGCTGCGTCGCCGCGGCATACGTGTCGATGACCTTCTCGTAGCCGATCTCGTAGGCGTCCTGGTAGTACTCGAGGTTGTCGTTCGTCATGAACGCCGCCGGGTAGTACACGCGACCGAGCTTGCCTTCCTTGCGGATCTCGATCTTCGACGCGATCGGGTGGATCGACGCCGTCGAGTTGTTGATGTACGAGATCGATCCGGTGGGCGGCACGGCCTGCAGGTTCTGGTTGTAGATGCCGTGCTCCTGAACGGATGCCTTCAGCTCGAGCCAGTCGGCCTGCGTCGGGATGTGCACACCGGATGCCTCGAACAGCTCCTGCACCCGAGCGGTTTCGGGCACCCACGCGGCATCCGTGTACTTGTCGAAGAACTCACCCGACGCGTACTTGGAGTCCTGGAACCCGTCGAAGGCCTCGCCGCGCTCGATGGCGATCCTGTTGGATGCGCGCAGCGCGTGGAAGAGCACCGTGTAGAAGTAGATGTTCGTGAAGTCGATGCCCTCGTCGCTGCCGTAGAAGATGCGCTCGCGGGCGAGGTAGCCGTGCAGGTTCATCTGGCCGAGGCCGATGGCGTGCGACTTGTCGTTGCCGTCTTCGATCGACCGCACCGAGGTGATGTGCGACATGTTCGACACGGCGGTGAGCCCTCGGATGGCGGTCTCGACGGTCTTGCCGAAGTCGGGCGAGTCCATGGTGAGCGCGATGTTCAGCGAACCGAGGTTGCAGCTGATGTCCTTGCCGATCTGCTTGTAGCTCAGGTCCTCGTTGTACGTCGTCGGCGTGTTCACCTGCAGGATCTCGGAGCAGAGGTTCGACATGTTGATGCGGCCCTTGATGGGGTTCGCCGTGTTCACCGTGTCCTCGAACACGATGTAGGGGTATCCGCTCTCGAACTGGATCTCGGCGAGGGTCTGGAAGAACTCGCGCGCGTTGATCTTCGACTTCTTGATGCGCGGGTCGTCGACCATCTCGCGGTAGTGCTCGGTGATCGGCACGTCGCCGAACGGCTTGCCGTACACGCGCTCGACGTCATAGGGCGAGAAGAGGTACATGTCCTCGTTGTTCTTCGCGAGCTCGAACGTGATGTCGGGCACGACCACACCGAGCGACAGCGTCTTGATGCGGATCTTCTCGTCGGCGTTCTCGCGCTTGGTGTCGAGGAACCGCATGATGTCGGGGTGGTGCGCGCTGAGGTACACCGCGCCGGCGCCCTGGCGTGCGCCGAGCTGGTTGGCGTACGAGAACGAGTCCTCGAGGAGCTTCATCACAGGGATGATGCCCGACGACTGGTTCTCGATCTGCTTGATGGGCGCGCCGGACTCACGGATGTTGCTGAGCGAGAGTGCGACGCCGCCGCCGCGCTTCGACAGCTGCAACGCCGAGTTGATGCCTCGGGCGATCGACTCCATGTTGTCTTCGATGCGGAGCAGGAAGCAGGAGACGAGCTCGCCGCGCTGGGCCTTGCCGGTGTTGAGGAACGTGGGGGTGGCCGGCTGGAAGCGGCCGCCGATGATCTCCTCGACGAGGTCGGTGGCGAATTGCTCGTCGCCCTGCGCGAGGCCGAGCGCGGTCATGACGACGCGGTCCTCGAAGCGCTCGAGGTACCGCTTGCCGTCGAAGGTCTTCAGCGTGTAGCTCGTGTAGTACTTGAACGCGCCGAGGAACGTCTCGAAGCGGAACTTCTTCGAGTACGCGAGGTCGTTGAGCTTCTGGATGAAGGCGAAGTCGTACTGCGCGAGCACCTCGGGCTCGTAGTACTCCTTCTCGACGAGGTAGTCGAGTCGCTCCTTCAGGGAGTGGAAGAAGACGGTGTTCTGGTTGACGTGCTGGAGGAAGTACTCGCGCGCGGCCTCCTTGTCCTTGTCGAACTGGATCTTTCCGTCGTCGCCGTAGAGGTTCAGCATCGCGTTGAGCGAGTGGTAGTCCATCGCCACGGTGGTGGTGCGCGGGGCATCCATGAGGGCTACGCCGTCTGCTGCTGCCGAGTTGGCGGATGTTCCTGCTGCTGTGCCTGCCGCGGTGCTTGTCGAGACCAAAACGCGTCCAATCCTTCATCGACGGCGCGAACGTCGTCTGGGGTTCCGAATACTTCGAAGCGATAGAGGTGGGGCACCCCGGTCTTCGCGGCGATGATGTCGCCGGCAAGGCCGAAGGCGCGCCCGAAGTTGGTGTTGCCGGCGCTGATGACGCCCCGGATGAGCGCGCGGTTCTGCGGGTCGTTCAGGAACCTGATGACCTGCTTGGGCACTGCGCCCTTGCCGTCGCCCCCACCGTAGGTGGGCACGACGAGCACGTAGGGTTCCTCAGCGTGGAGGCCACCGTCGCGAGCGTGCAACGGGATGCGGGCCGCTGGGCGACCCAGCTTCTCGATGAAGCGCTTGGTGTTGCCCGAGACGCTGGAGAAGTAGACCAGGTTCGTCATGGTGCATCCTTCGCCACTCTCGTGTGCGGGTTGAGGAGGCCGAAGCCCGTCTCGAAACCCGCCCTAGGCGAGACGCGAGGCGAGCTCCGCGATCTTGTCGGGCCGGAAACCCGACCAGTGGTCTTCGTCGGTGATGACGACCGGGGCCTGCAGGTATCCAAGCTCCTTGACGTGCGCGAGGGCGTGCTCGTCGACCGACACGTCGAGCACGTTGTACTCGATGCCTTTGCTGTCGAGAGCGCGGTACGTGGCGTTGCACTGCACACAGGAAGGCTTGGTGTAGACCGTGACCGTCATGGTTTTCCCCTCGTTCTCTCGAGCTCCGGAGGAGCCTGCCCCCGTACTGCCAACTGATTCTTCAATACTACATCTTGTGTATGCCGAACTGAACCGCCACAAGATGATGTAGTTACACCCGTGTAGTTTTCCACCGCGTTATCCACTGTTCATCCCCACGCGGATGCCCGGTGACCCGCGGATTCCCGCGGAGGCCGGACGGGTTATCCACAGCCCGCCCCGTTTCGAGAAAATCCGCTTGTGGACGGATCTCCCCGGCGTGTCGTCGCCACCCCTACATGTTGTGTTGTTCCTTTCATGCTGCCACCACCCACTGACATTGCGGCCGCGCGCCCTGCGGGTCGAGGAGCCGCTCCCCTGGGGTCGAGGAGCCCCGCCTCTGCGGGTCGAGGAGCCGCGCAGCGGCGTCTCGAGACCCACCATCCCCAGGTCTCGAGACGCGGGCTGCGCCTGCTCCTCGACCCGCAGCTGCGCCCGCTCCTCGAGCCGCAGCGGCGTCGCTGGAGGACGTCACCGGTTCGTCGTAGCCTGTCACCCGACGCAAGGGGACCGCATGACCGAGTTCGTGACATCCGCCGACGGCACGCGCATCGCGTACGACGTCGAGGGGTCGGGCCCGCCCGTGATCCTCATCGGCGGGGCGATGCAGTTCCGAGCGTTCGACCCCGTCACGGTCGAGATGGCGCACCACCTCGCCGGCCACGGCTTCACCGTCGTGAACTACGACCGTCGCGGCCGCGGTGAGAGCCCGGCGGAGGCCCCGATCACCCTCGCCCAGACGATCGACGACCTGCGCGCGCTCACCGACGAGCTCATCAAGGGCGCGGATGACGCGGTGGCGCTGTTCGGCAACTCATCCGGCGGCGCGATCGCCCTCGCTGCCGCGTCGGCGGCGCTGCAAGTGTCGAGGCTCGTGCTCTTCGAGGTGCCCCTCGACGAGGAGGGCGGCACCGAGGGCGCCGCCTACCTCGCGGCCCTGCGCGAGCGCATCGCCGCCGGCGAACGCGCGGCCACGATCGAGTACTACATGGCGGACATGCCGCCCGAGTGGCTCGAGAGCGTGAAGAACAGCCCGGCCTGGGCGACGATGCTCGAGATCGCGCCGAGCCTCGAGCCCGACGCCGAGTCCCTCGCCTGGACCCAGTCCGCCCCGCGCGTCGACCTCTGGGGTGATGTCACCGCGCCGACGCTCGTGCTCGTCGGCGAGCAGACGCTGCCCACCATGACCTCGGCCGCGGCATCCATCGTCGCATCGAAGCCCAACGCGCAGATGCGCACGATCCCCGCCGTCGACCACAGGTGGGAGCCGCGAACGATGGCGCTCGCGATCGCGGAGTTCCTCGTCGGCTGAGCGGATGCGGCAGGGCTGCGGCCGCGCACCGGCTCCATCCGTCGCCCACCGAGACGGATGCCCCGGAGCCGGTGACTCCGAGGCATCCGCGTCGCACCGCGACTACCCGACCGTGACGCACTCCTCGCCGTTCAGCCGGAACGACGCCGGAGGCTCATTCGCGCCGCCGTTGATGCGGCCGTTGAAGCCGATCTCGATGCTCGAGCCCGGTTCGATCCGGCCGTTCCACGGCAGGTTCGAGGCGGACACCGAGGTGCCGTCCTGCGACCAGACCGCGTCGCGCCCGTTCCTCACCGTCTGCGAACCGTCGAACGCGAACTCGAGTTCCCATCCCTCGATCGGCTCGTCGCCGACGTTCGAGATGGTGAGCGTCGCGTCGAACGCGCGCTTCGAGCTGCCCTCGATGACGTAGGCGACCTCGCACGTGGGCACGTGCTCGGTGAGCGTGAGGAACGTGATCGAGTGCGCCGGGAAGTCGTACGTGAACTCGTTCGCTCCTCCCGTCCACTCGCGGTCGACCGGAACCAGGTGCTCCGGGTCGGCCTTGGTGTTCACGTCGCCCGGCGCGCCGACCATCTCGGTCACCGCGACCTCGTCGTCGACCTCCATGCCGCCCGTGACCGACACCGCCGTGCGCGCGGTCGCACCCGTCGGGTTGACGACCTTCAGCACCGTGTCACCGGTCTCCTCGTCGTGGGTCACGACCTGGTAGAGCCCCTTCGCGCTCGGCTCGGTGTAGGTGAGCTGCAGCTCGCCGTCGAGGTAGAGCTCGATCGTCGAGCCATCCACGACGACCTTCACCGTGTAGTCGCGACCGGTCTCGATGGACCGACCCTCGACTGCGGCGACCTCGTTGGCAAAGCCGCCCGAGGCATGCTGGAGCGCCATCCGGGTGTTGTTCCAGCCGCCGAGGTTCCACCAGTAGAAGTCGTTCGCACCGCCGGCGGCGAAGCCGACGAGGAACCCCTCCGAGCCCGGCGAGCTTTCGCGCATCGAGCTCGAGCGTGTAGTCCGACCAGTCCTGGCCGTAGGCGTCGGGCATGATCGCGCGGGCATCTTCGACTGAAGTCGACGACTGCACGTACTCGCCGCCCTGCACCGCCCAGGCGCCCGAGACGGGCGACCAGTCGGTGCCGCCCTCGAACGACTGCGAGTGGAGGGTCTCGCCCGTCGCGTTGTCGATGACCGTGACGTCGTCGTAGGCCGCACTCGTGCGCCACGTCGACAGGAACACGCCTCCGTCGATGACCGGGGGCGACGTCCGGACTCCGTGTGGGTCGAGGGAACCACCTCGTCGCCGACGTTCGTCATGAACATCTGCTGCGCGTAGTAGTTCACCGAGCCCCACGACTCGTCATTGTCGAACCACATGAGGTCGGGCGACCACTGCACGTGGTCCTCGTTCGCGAACATCGGCGCGTACGAGGCGAGCTCCACGACATCGGAGTTCCGCTCGAGGCCCGTCATGTAGGCGGCCTCGGCGAGCGCGTTCCCGAACGTGTTGCCCCGCGAGGCGTACTCGCCGAGGAACACGTGCGGCCCCTCCCGGTCGTACGCGTCGTAGCGCTCCGAGTTCTGCAGGAACCAGGACGGGTCGTTGTAGTAGTGCTCGTCCACCATGTCGACACCCTGCGCCCGGTTGAACTCCCACAGTTCGTCGAAGCGCGCGCCCGCGTCATCCGGACCCGAGTTCGAGATGATCGTGACGTCGGGCCACGCCGCCTCGACCGCATCGCGGAACTTCGGGAAGTTCGCCTGGAACGTGTCGGTGTTCTCCTCGTTGCCGAGGCCGATGTACCGCAGGTCGAAGGGTTCCGGATGCCCCAGCTCGGCGCGCTTGGCGCCCCACTCCGTCGTCACATCGCCGCGGGCGAACTCGATGAGGTCGACCGTGTCCTGCACCCAGCGGTCGATGCGCGCGTCGTCGGTCATCTCGGGGATCGTGCTGCCGCAGCCGTTCGCACCGACGGACACCACCGGAAGCGGTGTCGCGCCGAGGTCCTCGGCCCACTTCAGGTACTCGAGGTAGCCGATGCCGTACGACTGGTTGTAGCCCCAGAAGTTCCAGTTCGTCGGCCGCTCCTCGACCGGGCCGATCGTCTCCTTCCACTGGTAGGTGCGCCGGCGGTCCTGCCCGTCGGACTCGAGGTAGGTGTCGAACGTGCCGACGTTGGTGACGCAGCCACCGGGGAACCGGAGGAAGCTCGGGTCGAGCTCGGCGACCTTCTCGGCGAGGTCCTTTCGGAGCACACTCGGCCCGTTGACCGGCCCGACCCACGTGTCGACCGGGAACAGCGACACCATGTCGAGCTGCAGGGCGCCCGCGGCGCCGGAGAGCACGACCAGCCGGCCGGCATCCGTCGTCGCGTTCGCCGTCAGCCTCACCTCGAGCTTGCGCCAGGTGTCGTCGCCCGCGAGCGAGACGGTGCCGGCTGCGACCTGCTCGGTACCGTCCGCGTTCTCGACCGCCACCGTGAGCTCCTGCGCCGTCGCCGAGCGCGCCCACACCGAGAAGTCGTAGCTCTCGCCCTCCTCGACCGCGACGCCCCGATTGAACCCGATGTTGCGCACGCCGAGGCCCGCGGCGTTCGCCGTGATCGTGAGCGACGCGCGGTTGGAGTCGTTCAGCCAGCGTGAGCGGTCGCTGCCGACCGCGATCGAGCCGGTCCCGCCGCGTTCCACCTTCTGCCATGCGGTGAGTCCGTTGAACGAGGCGTTGTCGGCAGTCGAGAACTCGAACGAGCGGTTGCGCACGAGCTCCGCGTAGAGCCCGCCGTCTGCGGCGTAGTTGATGTCCTCGTAGAAGATGCCGTAGAGGTCGTCGCTCATATCGGTGCGCTCGGCCGCGGTGTCGATCGTGATCTCGTGCGCGGCGATCTCGACGGGCACGACGGTGAGCCGCGCGGCATCCGCCTGGTCGCCGAGCACCAGACTGCCCTCGCCGTCGACGCCGACGTATCCGCCGTCGACGGCGTGCAGCACGACACTGCCGCCGCCGACGTCGGACAGGCGGAACGCGGTCGGCACGTCGCCGTCACCGCCGAACACGACCCGGCCGTCGCGGACGACCACCGGGCGGTCGCCGCCCTGCTCGCGCAAGGCGATGGGCCGGGCGGATGTCGCGTCGCCGTCGAGCTCCTCGGCCGTGAAGGCGAGTTGGGCGAACGGGCGCTCCTCGACGAACCGGATCGACCCGTCGGCCTCCGCGAGGTGCGACGCGTCGCCGTCGCGGCCCAGCGTGAAGGCGCCATCGGGCACGACGTCGGCGCCCTCGGGCTCGACGAGCGCGAAGTAGTCGAACTGCGCCTCGTGGCTCGGCGCTCCGCCCGCGGCGAGCGCGTAGAGGCCGATGCGGGTCACGTCGAATCCGACCGTCGCGCGGGCGGCCTCCGCCCACTCGAACCCGGTCCAGTAGCTCGTGACGATCTCGTCGCCGGTCCGCTGCACGCGCAGGTACTCGTGCGTCGATCCGGGGCGCGCGGTGAAGGTCGAGCGGTAGACCGCCTCCTCCTCGACCCCGTTCTCGATGATCGTCGGGCCGCCGGGCGCGAAGCTGACGTTGGTCAGGCCGGCGCGCACGTAGTCGTCGAGGCCCGCCATCGCGATGAGGCCGGCGCCCTGGAAGTTCTGCCACACCGCGCCCGTCACCGACGTGAACGCCGTGAAGTCGCCCACCGGCACGTCGACGAGGAACACGTTGTCGGCCGTGTTGTCGCCCTGGTAGGTGTCGCCCGGCTGCGAGTGCAGTGTGAGCGATCCGGGGTTCTCGGAGAGCGACCACGCGCTCGGCACCTCGGACACGATGCTCCACGCGTCGCCGAGCGTCTCGCCGTCGAACTCGTCGATCCAGGCGTCGTCGGGCAGTTCGGGAACGAGCGGGCTCGAGACGGTGATCGCGGCTTGGCCGCTCGTGCCGCGCGTCGAGCTCGCGGTGATCGTCGCCGTGCCGTCAGCGACGGCGGTCACGAGGCCGCTCGCGTCCACGATCGCGACGGTGTCGTCGCTCGAGGTCCACGTGACGCTGCGGTCCTCGGCCGTGACGGGCGAGACGGATGCCGCGAGCTGCCGGGTCGCGCCGGGTGCGAGCGTGGCCTCGGCGGGCGTGACCGACACGCCCTCCTGGAGCGCGTCGGGCTGGTAGGTCTCGAGCAGGCGCTGGTACTCGCTCGCCGTGACGGGGATCACGGTGCCGTGGCGCGGGCTCTCGGGAAGCTGCGCGTCGGGCACCGACGTCCACTGCGCGCTCGCGAGGTCGCTGCTCTCGAAGAGCATGTAGCCCTCGCCGCCGTGGTACGACGGCTGGTCCTGGAGCAGGTACCAGGTGTCATCCGTGTTGCTCTTGAAGATGGACGGGCCCTCGCCGCCGGTGAAGGTGCCGCCCCACGGGTTGGGCTGGCCGAAGCCGATGCGCTCGGCCATCAGCTCCCAGCCGTCGCCCTCGGTGACGCCCTGCGTGCGGCGCAGGTCGGTCGAACGCTCCTGGCGCATGCCCATGTACGACTCGTCCTTGGTGAGGCGGTAGTACACATCGCCCTCGCGGGCGACGGTCGAGTCGATCATGCCGCGACCGGCGCCCTGCGGCTCGTCGATCCAGACCTGCGGCTCGGAGAACGTCACGAAGTCGCGCGTCGTGGCATACATCATGCGCTGGTAGCTCGTGGAGATGTCGCGCTGCTCGGCCGGGAGGTCCGCCGGGTAGAGCGCCGAGGCCCAGTACACGACGTACTCGCCCGCGGCCGCGTCCCAGTACGCCTCGGGCGCCCAGGTGTTGCCCGCATTCTCGGGGGCGACCACCACCTCGCGTTGCTCCGACCAGTTCACGAGGTCGGTCGACTCCCAGACCATGATCGATCGGCTGCCGGTCTCCTGGGCGGAGCCGAAGTCACCGCCGCCGAAGATCTTCAGGTCGGTCGCGAGCAGGTAGAACCGGTCGCCCTCCGGCGAGCGGATGATGAACGGATCGCGGAGCCCCTGCTCGCCGAGCGTCGACGCGAGCACCGACTCGCCGTCGTTGAGGCTCATCCACTCCTCGGCGTCGTTGCCGACGCTCGCGGCGAAGTAGATCTCCTCGTCGGCGGCCGTGGATTCGCCGAGGAAGTGCGGGAAGAAGTACGCGGCGAACGGCTCCGCCTCGGGAAGCGGCTCGACGGTCGCGAGGTAGTCGTGCGTCGCGGACTCGCCGCCCAGCGTCGCCGTCGCGGTGAGCGTCACCGGAATCGGGTCCGCCCCGGGGCCGGGTCGCGAGACGACGCCGTCGGGTGTGACGACATCGGGTTCGCTCGACGCCCAACTGAGCGTGACCCCGTCCTGGCCGTCCACCGGCAGGGCGAGGTTGCCGCGGACGTCGTCGAGGTGCGGAATCACGACTCCCGCAGCCGCGGCGACGACGCCGGACTCCTCGGCTGCGGCGGCGCTCGTGATCGTCGCCGACGCGAGCGGCGCGATCAGGGCGAGCGCCAGAGCGCCGGAGATCGAAATCGTGAATGCGGTGCCGGCACCCTGGGCCTTCGGCACCCGTCGGCGGCCCCGCGCGTATGCGGGCCTGGTGGCTCTGGTCGTCATCGACCGTCCTCGCTCTCTTCATCGGGAGTGGTGGGGTGGAGCACGGATGCGAGCGGTGTGAGCGCTCACAATTGTGAACGCTAACACAGTGGTTCCGAGCTGCACCAGAGGCGGATTCCTGCACGGATGATCCCCGCCGGCGGAGCGCGCGGCTCGGCGTCAGGACGAGACGTCGACCCGGTCGCGGATCGGGTCAGGACGAGACGTCGACCCGGTCGCGCTCGCGGTCAGGACGTGACGTCGACCCGGTCGCGGATCGGGTCAGGACGGACATCGACCCGGTCGCGGATCGGCGCCGCCGTGCTGGCACGCACGATGAGCTCGGGCACGCGCGGCGCGGGGAGCAGTCGCTCGTCGTCGCCGAGCACGGAGAGCACGCCCGCCATCGCATCGCTGCCCAGGGCGTCGAAGTCCTGGCGCACGGTCGTCAGCGGCGGCGCGAAGAATGCGGCCTCGGGGATGTCGTCGAAGCCGACCAGGCTCACGTCGCCCGGCACCGAAAGGCCCGCCTCGGCGAGCGCGTGCATCACGCCGAGCGCCATCTGGTCGTTCGCGACGAACACCGCGGTCATCTCGGTGTCGGCGGCCAGGGTCCGCCCATGCACGTAGCCGCTGCCGGGCGACCAATCGCCGACCAGGTGCTCGCGTGCCGGCAGGCCGTGCTCGCCGAGCACCGCCGACCAGCCGCGCACGCGCTCCGCGCCATCCATCGCGTTCGCGGGACCGGCGACGTGCCGGATCTCGCGGTGGCCGAGCGAGACGAGATGCTCGACGGCCAGGCTGGCTCCGATGTACTGGTCGAGCCACACGCGATGCAGGCCGCCGCGGTCCTCGGATGCCACGGCCACGACGGGCACGCCGAGCTCGATTCCGTCGAGCGCGTCGAGCGCGGCGCGTTGCGACGCGATGAGCACGATGGCCTCGACGTTCTGCCGTACCAGGAGCTCGGCCGCGGAGCGCATGCTCGCGGCATCCGACTCGAGCATGCTCGCGGTGATGACCGCGTAACGGGCGTCGCGCGCCGCCTCATTGAAGTGCAGGGCGGTGCTCGAGGGACCGTAGTCGGGCGCGCCCGTGACGATGAGTCCGAGCGTGCGCGTGCGCCGCGTGACGAGCGCGCGGGCGGCGGGCGAGGGAACGTAGCGCAACTGCTTGATCGCCTGTTCCACGCGCGCCCGAGTGGCCGGCCGCACGTTGGGCAGGTCGTTGAGCACGCGTGAGACGGTCTGGTGCGACACGCCCGCGAGCCGGGCGACGTCGAAGATCGTCGCGACCCTGGCCTTGTCGTCTCCGACGCTCACGCGCTGCCCCGATCCTGTCCCGCGCCGTCGGCGCGCTCGTTACCGTCGATTATCCCGCCGGGGCCGCCCGGAAGGCGGAGGCGGAGGGCCCGAACACGGCCCACCGCAACGGGGTGGTCACCGCCGGCGGGCGGTGAGCACCTTCTGCAGGATGATGAACACGAGCAGCAGGGCGCCGATGAAGATCTTCGTCCACCAGGACGAGAGCGTGCCCTCGAAGGTGATGATCGTCTGGATCACGCCGAGCACCAGCACGCCGAGCACGGATCCGAGCACGAACCCGTACCCGCCCGTGAGCAGCGTGCCGCCGATGACGACCGCGGCGATCGCTTCGAGCTCGGTGCCGATCGCGGTGAGCGGGTAGCCCGAGAGCGTGTAGAAGGTGAAGAGCACGCCGGCCACGCCCGAGCAGAAGCCCGAGATGACGTACACGAGCACCTTGGTGCGCGCCACGGGGAGGCCCATGAGCAGTCCGCTCTGCTCGCCGCCGCCGATCGCGTAGACCGTGCGTCCGAAGCGGGTGGCCTGCAGCACCCACACCGCGACCGCCACGACCACGAGGGCGATGATCACGCTCGGTGTGATCGACAGGTTGCCGCCGAGTGGGATGCGAGCGACGGCGAGCTCGACGAACGTGGGGTCGGTGATCGAGATCGAACTCTGGCTGATCACGTAGCAGAGCCCGCGTGCAAGGAACATCGCGGCGAGGGTCGCGATGAACGGCTGCACCTGGAAGACCTGGATCATGAGGCCGACGAGCAGGCCGAGCACGCTCGTGAGCACCAGGATCAGCGGGATCACGGCTGCCGGCGACCAGCCGGTCTGCAGCAGGCTCGCGGCGATCATGCCGCTGAGGGCCACGACCGCGCCGACGGAGAGGTCGATGCCGCCCGTGAGGATGACGAACGTCATGCCGACCGCGAGCACGATGAGGTACGCGTTGTCGACGAGCAGGTTGAGGAACACCTGCCCCGAGAAGAAGCCGCGGTAGCGCACGCCCCCGATGATGAAGATGGCGACGAACAGCAGGGCGGTCACCGTCACCGGGCCGTACTTCGGGCTGGTGAGCAGGTTCCGGATGCTGCGCACGAGGCCCGCGCGTGGGCCCTGGCCCGCCGAACCCCCGGTGCGGACGGGACGCTCGGGCGCTTCGAGGAGCTTCGTCATGATGCGGCCACCCCCTTGCCGGCCCGCACAGCAAGTCGTCGTCGGAACCCGCTCAGCGCGTCTGCCGTGGTGGGCGACTGGAGCAGGCACACGATCGTGACGACCGCCGCCTTGAACACCATCGTCGCGATCGGCGGGATGCCGACCGTGTACACCGTCGTGACGAGCGTCTGGATGACGAGCGCGCCCACGAGCGTGCCGACGAGCGAGTACCGGCCGCCGGCGAGCGACGTACCGCCGATGACGACGGCGAGGATCGCGTCGAGCTCGATGAAGAGGCCGGTGTTGTTCGCGTCGGCCGCGGCGGTGTTCGCGGTGAGGATGAGGCCGGCGATCGCCGCGCAGAACGCACTGAACGTGTAGACGACGATGAGCAGCCCCCTCGCCCGCACGCCGGCCTGACGGCTGGCCTCGGGGTTGATACCCACCGACTCGATGAACATGCCGAGCGCCGTGCGTCGGGTGACGAGCGCCGCGACGCCGAACACGACGGCCGCGATGATGACGGCGATCGGGATGCCGAGCCAGAATCCGGAGCCGAGGAATTTGAACGGCGGGCTGTTCACCGTGAGGATCTGCCCCTCGGTGATGAGCATCGCGACGCCGCGGCCGGCGGTCATGAGGATGAGCGTCGCGATGATCGGCTGGATGCCGAGCACCGCCACGAGGAGCCCGTTCCACACGCCGAGCACGAGCGAGATGAGGAGCGCCACCGTCACGGCCACCGCGACCGTGGCCGGGCTTCCCGGCTCGGGCGACCCGAGGATGATCGAGCACGCGACCGCCCCCGCGATCGCGGCGACCGCGCCGACCGAGAGGTCGATGCCGCGGGTCGCGATGACGAGCGTCATGCCCACCGCGATGATCAGCGTCGGCGCACCGTTGCGCAGGATGTCGATCAGGCTGCCGAACAGGTGGCCGTCGCGCACCGTCACGGTGAAGAAGCCGGGGAACGCGATCAGGTTGGTCGTGAAGAGCACGAGCAGCATCACGACCGGCCAGAACAGCCGGTGCGCGACGAGCCGGGCGATCAGGGCGCTCATCGGCTGCCTCCTGTGGAGTGGGTGGTGGTGGAATCGGATGCGGATGCCTCGGGCGTGGCGAGCGCGGCGACGGGTTCGCCGGCCGGGGTGCCTGTGGCGACGGGTTCGCCGGCCGGGGTGCCCGCGGCATCCGCGGCGTCCGTGGCATCCGTCGCGTCCGGGTCGTCGTCACCCGAGCCGTCGGCGATGAGGGCGAGGAGGGAGTCGACGGTGAGCCCGTCGTTCTCGAGGTCGGCCACGACGTGCCGGTCGCGCAGCACGACGATGCGGTGGCTGAGGCGCAGCACCTCCTCGAGTTCCGCGGAGATGAACAGCACGCTCATGCCGTTCTCGGCGAGGTTGAAGACCAGCTTCTGGATCTCTGCCTTCGCGCCGATGTCGATGCCGCGCGTGGGCTCGTCGAGGATGAGGAGGCGGGGTGCGATGGCGAGCCAGCGGGCGAGCAGCACCTTCTGCTGGTTGCCGCCCGACAGATTGCGCACGAGCGCGTCGGGGTTGTCCGGACGGATGTTGAGGGTCTGGATGT
This sequence comes from uncultured Actinomycetota bacterium, assembly GCA_963764435.1. Lineage (GTDB taxonomy): Bacteria > Actinomycetota > Actinomycetes > Actinomycetales > Microbacteriaceae > Agromyces. Next base: position 103,225 of record CAVXSL010000007.1, read on the forward strand.
AGCTCTGCGCGAGCTCGTCCTGCCGCTTCTTGGGGATCGGCCGGAACCAGCCCCGGTCGGCCTGCAACGCCAGCACGACGTTGTCGCGCACTGTGAGGTCGCCCACCACGCCCTCGTCGCGGCGGTTCTCGGACGAGAACGCGATGCGATGCGAGATGGCCTGGCGCGGCGTGCGGAGCTTCGTCGGCTTCCCGGCGATCGACAGCTCTCCCGTGTCGGCGCGGTCGATGCCGCCGAGCAGCCGGGCGAACTCCGTGCGCCCCGACCCGAGCAGGCCGGCAAAGCCCACGACCTCGCCCGCCGCGATCGGCAGGTCGGCCGGGTGGATCGCCCCGCGACGACCGAGCTTCGCGGCATTCACGAACACCGCGGCATCCGACTCGTCGACGACGACCGACCGCGCGCGCTGCTCGAGGTCGTCGAGGACGGTGAGCTCCTTGCCGATCATCTTCTGCACGAGGTCGATGCGCAGCAGCTCCTCGACGAGGTACTCCCCCACCAGCTTGCCGTTGCGCAGCACCGTGAGGCGGTCGCAGATCTCGTACACCTGGTCGAGGAAGTGCGAGACGAAGAGGATCGCGACGCCCTGCTCCTTGAGCGAGCGGATGACGCGGAAGAGCTCGGCGACCTCGTCGGCGTCGAGGCTCGAGGTGGGCTCGTCGAGGATCAGCACCTTCGCCTGCACGTCGATCGCGCGGGCGATCGCGACAAGCTGCTGCACGGCGAGCGAGTGGTCGCCGAGGAGCGATGACGGGTCGAGGTCGAGGTTCAGGCCCGCGAGCAGCTCGGCGGAGCGTCGGCGCATGGCGCGCCAGTCGATCGATCCGAACCGGCGCGGTTCCCGGCCGAGCATGATGTTCTCGGCCACCGACAGGTTCGGCAGGAGATTGACCTCCTGGTACACCGTCGAGATGCCGGATGCCTGTGCCTGGGCCGGCCCGCTGAACGACACCTGCTCGCCGGCGAGCGTGATGGTGCCGGCGTCGATGCCGTAGACGCCCGTGAGCGCCTTGATGAGGGTGGACTTGCCCGCGCCGTTCTCGCCCATGAGCGAGTGCACCTCGCCCGGGAACATGCGGAAGTCGACGGCGTCGAGCGCCTTGACGCCGGGGAACGTGATCGAGATGCCGCGCATCTCGACGACCGGCACGGCGGCGGGTGTCTGGGTCACGTGTCTCTCCATCGAGCTGGGGTGTCGCGCGAGCATGGGACGTGGATCTCCGCGGGTTGAGGAGCCGCCCGAGGCGGCGTCTCGAAACCTCATGGACCGGTTTCGAGACGCGCCTACGGCGCTCCTCAACCCGCGGGGGCGATCAGTACTGGCGGTCGGGCAGGGCCTCGATGGCCTGCTCCTGCGTGAAGGTGGTCTCCTCGGTGATGATGCGCTTCTCGGGCGTCTCACCGTTGTTGATCTGCTTCACGATCTCGACGAGCTGCTTGCCGAGGAGCGGCGAGCACTCGACGATGAAGTTGATCTTGCCGTCGGCGAGCGCCTGCATGCCGTCCTTCACCGCGTCGACCGTGACGATCTTGATGTCCACGCCGGGCACGAGGCCCGCCGCTTCGATCGCCTCGATGGCGCCGAGGCCCATGTCGTCGTTGTGCGCATAGATCAGGTCGACGCCCGGGTTCGACTTCAGCAGTGCCTCGGTGACCTGCTTGCCACCGGCACGGGTGAAGTCGCCGGTCTGGCTCTCGACGACCTGCAGGTTCGGGTTCTCGGCGATGACCTCGGCGAAGCCCTCGGCCCGGTCGATGGCGGGAGCCGCACCGGTGGTGCCCTCGAGCTGGATGATCTCGACCGGCTCGGTGGCGCCGGCGTACTCGTCGAGCACCCACTGGCCGGCCTTCTTGCCCTCCTCGATGAAGTCGGAGCCGAGGAACGACACGTAGAGCGACTCGTCCTTCGAGTCGACGGCACGGTCGGTGAGCACGACGGGGATGCCGGCGGCCTTGGCCTCGTTGAGCACGGCGTCCCATCCGGTCTCGACGACCGGGGAGAACGAGATGACGTCGACCTGCTGCTGGATGTACGAGCGGATCGCCTTGATCTGGTTCTCCTGCTTCTGCTGGGCGTCGGAGAACTTGAGCTCGATGCCCGCCTCCTCGAAGGACGCCTGGATGTCCTTCGTGTTCGCGGTGCGCCAGCCCGACTCCGCGCCGACCTGGGCGAAGCCGACGACGAGTTCGTCGAGCGGCTTGGGGCCCTCGCTCGCGGTGCCTCCGCTCGCGCATCCCGCCAGGGCGACGAGCATCGCGCCGGCTGCCGCGATTCCGATGAGCTTCTTCATCAGCATGAACCTCCTTGTTCGAGTGCCGGCGTGGTCTCGCTGCGTCCTGGTGCGCCGGGCGGCCAGTTCATCCTGGGCCGCCCTCGCATGGTAGCGACAAAATGTGAGCGCTCACAAGTGGTATTTCGGTAACGACTCGGTCACGACAGCTGCGATGCCTGCTGGCAGAGGCGACCAGCGATGTACCGCGTACAGGTGATCTCGCGGCGATGCCGGGGTTCAGGGCAGTCGTCGGCCATGTGAGCGCTCATAACCAGACGGACGAGGAAGGAACCTGCGCACGGCCTCCCGGTCACCGTCCGCGCCTAGCGGCGGTACCGGAGTACCGGAGTACCGAAGTACCGGAGTGGGCCGTGCAAGGACTATCGGGCCGCGCGCGAGGCCGACCGTTCGCCTCCACGCGGCGCGAGTGCTGGCGCGCGGCCACGCTTCCGCGCCCGCGCGAGCGGCCGGTCGCGCCAATCACGCGGCGCGCGCCTCCGCCGCCACGCCTCCACACCCGCGGGCCTATCGCCGAGGCGTCGCGCGCGCCTCAGCTCCCTTCGCCCCCGCGCCTCCGCAGCCTCCGCGCCGCGGACCCCCGCGTACGCGTCGCCCCGCGACTCAGCTCCCCTTCGCCGCCCGCGCCTCCGCCTTCGCCGCCTGCTTCGTCGCGCGCACCTTGGCGAGCGACTCGGCGTCGGTGATATCGGCGACGGAGCGGTGGCCCCCATCACCGTAGGCGCCCGCAGCCTCGCGCCACCCGGATGCCTCGAGCCCCATCTGCTTGCCGAGCAGCGCCAGGAAGATCCTCGCCTTCTGGTCGCCGAATCCCGGCAGCGCCTTGAGTCGCTTCAGCACCTCGGCGCCGTCGGGGTCGCCCTGGGTCCAGATCGCGGCCGCATCGCCGCCCCAGTCGTCGACGACCGCCTGTGCGAGCGCCTGCACGCGGCCGGCCATCGAGCCCGGGAACCGGTGCACCGCCGGCGTCAGCCTGAACACCTCGACAAACGCCTCGGGATCGTAGCCGGCGATGGTCGCGGGATCGATCGAGCCGACCCGCTCCTTGATCTTCAGGGGCCCGGCGAAGGCGGTCTCCATCGGGACCTGCTGGTCGAGCAGCATGCCGGCGAGCAGCGCGAACGCATCGGTGGCTGAGCAGCTCGTCGGCTGCGGTGTCTCCCGTGATGTGCAGTGCCATGTGCTCCATCCTCGCACCGAGCCTGACCCGTCGCACTGCACACCCGCGCCCTTCGCACCGGACCTGGGCGGTCACGGCTCCGAGCAGCCGAGCGGATGCCACGGCGCCCGCCGCTCGGCATCCGGAATCACCAATGCGGACGAGAACTGACCGCATCCTCGACGAGACTGCCGCCACAGCGATTCGATGAGACGGATCGCGCACCACCTATCGAGGAGCGAACATGGACTGGAAGATCGAACTCATCCACGTGCCCGTCAGCGACGTCGACCGCGCGAAGGAGTTCTACGTCGACAAGCTGGGCTTCAACGCCGACCAGGACCACACGCCGTACGAGGGGGTGCGGTTCGTGCAGCTGACCCCGCCCGGCTCAGCATGTTCGATCGCGTTCGGCACGGGGCTCGGCGGCACGCTCGAGCCCGGCACGCTCGATGTGATCCAGGTCGTGATCCCCGACGCCGACGCCGTACTCGCCGACCTGCAGGCCAAGGGAGTGGAGGCCGAGGGCGTCGACGAGCAGGAGTGGGGCCGCTTCGTCACCCTGAAGGACCCCGATGGCAACCGCTGGACCCTCCAGGAGCTGCCGCCGCGGCCCTGACTCGGCGCGTGCCGCGCGCGACGAGCTGTCGGGAGCGACACGAACTGCCGGATGCTTCGCAGCGTCCGAACCGCCACGCCGGCTATGCCCGAGGCGCCGCCGTGCTCGCCCGCACGACGAGCTCGGGGATCCGCCCGGTGCGGTCCTCGGCATCCGGCTCGTCGCGCAGCACGTCGAGCACGGTGGCCATGATGTCCCGCCCGAGCGAGTCGAAGTCCTGGCGCATCGTGGTGAGCGGCGGCGTGAAGTAGGCCGCCTCGGGGATGTCGTCGAAGCCGATGACGCTGAGGTCGGCGGGCACGGAGACGCCGGCATCGTGGCACGCGTGCAGCAGGCCGAGCGACATCTGGTCGTTCGCGACGAACACGGCGGTCGCCACCCCTTCGGCGATGATGGCGCGTCCGGCCGCGTCGCCGGATGCCGCGAGCCAATCGCCCACGAGCGGGGCGTGCACCTCGAGCCCGTGTGCCCGCATCGCGTCGATCCAGCCGCGGCGGCGCTCCGCGGCATCCATCGAGTCGATCGGGCCGGTGATGTGCCGGATCTCGCGGTGCCCCAGCGAGAGGAGATGCTCGGTCGCGAACCGCGCGCCCGAGTACTGGTCCATCGACACGCGGTGCAGGCCGGGGGCCTGCTCAGACGCGACGACCACGAGCGGCACTTTCGCATCGATGCCGGTGAGCACGCCGATGCCCTCGCGCTCGCCCGAGATGAGCACGATCGCCTCGACACGCTGGAGCGCGAGCCGGTGCACGGCCTGGCGCAGCACATCGGCATCGAGCGATCGCATGCTCGACTGGCTCACCGTGTAGCCGGCCTCGTGCGCCGCCTCGTTGAATCCGAGCGCCGCATTGGAGGGGCCGTAGTCCGGTCGCCCCGCCTGGATGAGCCCGACCGAGCCCGAGCGCCGCTTCGCCATCGCCCGTGCGGTCGGCGACGGCGAGTACGAGAGCTCGGCGATCGCCTGCTCGACGCGCAGCCGGGTGGACGGAGCCACGCCGGGGAGGTCGTTGAGCACGCGGGAGACGGTCTGGTGCGAGACGCCGGCGCGCCGTGCGACGTCGAACATCGTCGGCACGCCGGGCGTATCCGATTCGTCGATGCCCACGCCCATACGCCCTCCGTTCAGAACCCCTGCGCCAGCCGATAGTACGCCTGGTTCCAGCGCACCTCGCGCTGGAAGTCGCGCAGTGTGGTCTCCTCGTCGATCACGAGGAGCTCGACCTTCGCCAGTTCCGCGAAGTCGCGGAACACGTCGACCCCCACCGCGGTCGACATCACCGTGTGGTGCGCTGCCCCCGCGGTGAGCCACGCCGCGGCCGAGGTCGCGAAGTCGGGGGCGGGCTTCCACACGGCGTGCCCGACCGGCAGGTTCGGCAGCGGATGCCGCGGCGCCACGTTCTCGACCACGTTCGCCGTGAGGCGGAACCGGTCTCGCAGGTCGCTCATCGCCACGACCACGGCGGGGCCGGGGTCGGCGGTGAAGACGAGGCGCACCGGATCCTCCTTGCCGCCGATGCCGAGCGGATGCACCTCCAGCGACGGACGAGCCGTGGTGAGCGACGGCGACACCTCGAGCATGTGCGCGCCGAGGATCAGCTCGTCGCCCGGCGTGAGGTCGTACGTGTAGTCCTCCATGAGCGACGCGCCGCCGGGCAGCCCCGCGCCCATGACGTTCGCGATGCGCACGAGCACCGCGGTCTTCCAGTCGCCCTCGGCGCCGAAGCCGTAGCCCTCCGCCATGAGCCGCTGCACCGCGAGCCCGGGCAGCTGCTTCAGCGCGCCGAGGTCCTCGAACGAGGTGGTGAACGCGCCGAAGCCGCCCTCCTCGAGGAACGACCGCAGACCCAGCTCGATCGCAGCGCCGTCGCGCAGCGACCGGTGCCGCTCGCCGCCCTTCCGCAGCGACGGCACCACGTCGTACAGGTCCTCGTATTCGGCCACGAGCAGGTCGACCTCGGCGTCGGATGCCGCAGCGACCGCGTCGGCGAGCTCGTTCACGCCCCACGTGTTCACCTGCACGCCGAAGCGGATCTCGGCTTCGGTCTTGTCGCCCTCGGTCACCGCGACGTAGCGCATGTTGTCGCCGAACCGGGCGAGCTTCAGGCTGCGGGATGCCGCGAGGCCGGCCGCTGCCCGCTGCCACGTGCCGAGCTCGCGCTGCACGCGCGGGTCGGATGCGTGGCCGACGATCGTCTTCCGCGGCACGCCCAGGCGGGTCTGGATGTATCCGAACTCGCGGTCGCCGTGCGCGGCCTGGTTGAGGTTCATGAAGTCGAAGTCGATCTCGCCCCACGGCAGCTCGACGTTCGCCTGCGTGTGCAGGTGCGAGAGCGGCTTCTGCAGCGCCTCGAGTCCGCCGATCCACATCTTGGCGGGGCTGAACGTGTGCATCCACGCGATGACGCCGATGACCTGGTCCGCCGCGTTGGCTTCGAGCGCCGTGCGGCGGATCGCCGCGGCATCCGTGAGCACCGGCATCCAGACGATCTTCACGGGCACGTCGGATGCCGCGTCGAGCGTCTCGGCGATCTGCTGCGACTGCGCGGCAACCTGGCGCAGCGTCTCCTCGCCGTACAGGTGCTGGCTGCCCGTGAGGAACCAGACCTCGTACGGCTCGAGCGACGTGGTCAGGGGGGTGCGGGTCATCAGGTGCTCCTCGGTGCGATGATCGGTGAATCGGGGGTGCGCTCGGTCACAGCGCTTCGACGGCAGCAGCCTCGGCGGCCAGGCCAGCGCGATAGCGGTCGAGGAATGCCGAGAACCCGGCGACGTCCTCGGGGACGGGGTCCACGGTGTCGAACCTGGAATTCGCGAAGACCCGCTCGCTCAGGTACGTTCCGAAGTCGACCTCTGAGGCGGCAGACAGGTAGGACGCCAGTACGGCGATGCCCCAGGCACCGCCCTCCGACGCCGTCTCGCCCACCGCGACCGGCGCGTCGAGGGCGCCGGCCAGGAAGCGCTGGGCGACCCCCGCTGTGCGGAAGATGCCGCCATGGGCGTACATCCGGTCGAGCTCGACGCCCTCGTCCGCGAGTACCCGCATGCCGAGCGCCAGCGTGCCGTACACGCCGTACAGCTGCGCGCGCATGAAGTTCGCCAGGGTGAGCCGGCTCTCGGGCGTGCGGACGACCAGCGGACGGCCCTCGGTGACGCCCGTGATCGGCTCCCCGGCGAGGTAGTTGTAGGCCAACAGCCCGCCGGCGTCGGGCTCGCCGTCGAGCGCCTCCCGGAAGAGCGCCTCGAACGTGGCATCCGTGTCGACCGGGACGCCCGCGGCCGCGGCGAACCGCGCGAACATGCCCGCCCACGCGGCGAGCTCGCTCGCGCCGTTGTTGCAGTGCACCATCGCGACGGGGTCGCCCGCCGGCGTCGTGACGAGGTCGAGTTCGTGGTGGGCGTGCGCGAGCGGCCGCTCCAGCACGACCATCGCGAAGATGCTCGTGCCCGCGCTGACGTTGCCGGTGCGCGGGGCGACCGAGTCGGTCGCGACCATGCCCGTGCCGGCGTCCCCTTCCGGCGGACACAGCGGCACTCCGGGCTGGAGCGCACCCGAGGGGTCGAGCAGCGCGGCGCCCGCAGCGGTCAGCTCCCCGGCCGGCCGTCCGGCCGGCAGCACTTCGGGGAGCAGGTCGGCGAGCTTCAGGTGGGGCGCGCGGTCTGCGACGAGCCGGTGGTCTGCGACGAGCCGGTCGAACACCTCGAGCAACCGCTCGTCGTAGTCGTTCGTCGCGGAATCGATCGGGAACATCCCCGAGGCGTCGCCCACGCCGAGGGCCTTACGACCCGTGAGTCGCCAGTGGACGTAGCCGGCGAGCGTGGTGAGGAAGGCGACCTGCGGGACGTGCGGCTCCTCATCGAGGATCGCCTGGTACAGGTGGGCGATCGACCACCGCAGCGGGATGTTGAGGCCGAACCGCTCGCTGAGCTCGGCAGCGGCCTGGCCCGTCGACGTGTTGCGCCACGTCCGGAACGGCACGAGCAGCTCGTCGTTCTCGTCGAACACGAGGTAGCCGTGCATCATCGCCGACACGCCGATCGCGCCGAACGTCTGCGGCTGCACGTCGTAGCGGCGCCGCACGTCGGCGACGAGGTCGGCGTACGCCGCCTGCAGTCCCGACCAGACGTCCTCCAGCGAATAGGTCCAGACGCGGTCGACGAACCGGTTCTCCCACTCGTGGCTGCCCACGGCGAGCACCTCGGTCGGATCCTCGCCGACCAGGCACGCCTTGATGCGGGTCGAACCGAGCTCGATGCCGAGCGACGTGCGCCCCTCGAGGATCGCCGCCCGCGCGCGCTCGTCGGCGTCGCCCTGGGCCTTGGGGTTCGTGGACTCGGTCATCGTGCATCCCCCGTCTGCCCGTTCGTGCCGGTCGAGCCTGTGCCGGTCGAGCCTGTCGAGACCCGACGGGCATCCCCCGTCTGCCCGTACACGTTCTGGTATCGGTGGTAGAGGCTGTCGATCGCGTCCTGCGGGATCGGGATGAGCGGGCCGGCCTCGCGGGCGAAGTGCACGGTGCGGGCGACATCCTCGACCATGACCGCCGCCTTGACGGCGTCCTTCGCGTTCGCGCCGATCGTGAAGGGCCCGTGGTTCCGCATGAGCACTGCGCGGGAACGGTGGCCCGTGAGGGTCTCGACGATGCCGCGACCGATCGAGTCGTCGCCGATGATCGCGAACGGGCCGACCGGGATCGGCCCGCCGAACTCGTCGGCCATCGCCGTGATGACGCACGGGATCTCCTCGCCGCGCGCCGCCCAGGCGACTGCGAAGGTCGAGTGGGTGTGCACGACGCCGCCGACCTCGGGCATGTGCCGGTACACGTAGGCGTGCGCCGCGGTGTCGCTCGACGGGCTGCGGTCGGAGCCCGGCGTGCCCGCGATCGCGTTGCCGTCGAGGTCGCAGAGGATCATGTTCTCGGGTGCGAGCTCGTCATACGAGACGCCCGAGGGCTTGATGACGAACAGGTCTGCGCCGGGCACGCGGCCCGAGACGTTGCCGCCCGTCCAGACGACGAGCCCGTAGCGCGTCAGTTCGCCGTGCAGCTTCGCGACGTCGTCGCGCACCTGCGCGATCGCCGCCTCGAGCTCGGGCGCGAACTCGGGCGCCGTGCCGCTCACGCGGCCACCACCCGTCCGCGGCCACCGCCCGGTCCGCGGCACCACCACCCGGTCCGCGGCCACCGCCCGGTCCGCGGCCTCGACCGGGTCGAGAGTCCGCCCCGGCGGAGTGTCGTGGTCGACACCGATCACGTACTGCTCTGGGTGCGGCATGAGGACTCCTTCGTCACAGCGTTCGGTTGCGCTGACGATGCAAGATGTTAGCGCTAACGAGGGTTTCGCTCAAGCGACGTGGGCGCCCCATTCCAGAGTTGCCCAGATCTGCACAGATACGGGCAACTCCCGCAACGCTCACAGGCGGATGCCGCGGCATCCTTCGGAGTTGCCCGGATCTGTACACATTCGGGCAACCACGCAACGCACACTGGCGGATGCCGCGGCATCCTTCGAGTTGCCCGGATCTGTACAGATCCGGGCAACCCAGGTCAGTAGGCCCTACTGGCCGCCGGAGCGACGCTTGTTGTAGACGTCGAACGCCACGGCGAGGAGCAGCACGAGGCCCTTGACGGCCTGCTGCCACTCGATGCCGATGCCGAGGATCGACATGCCGTTGTTGAGCACGCCGATGATCAGGCCACCGACGATCGCGCCGCCGATCGTGCCGACGCCGCCCTGCACGGCCGCGCCGCCGATGAATGCCGCCGAGATGGCCTCGAGCTCGAAGCCGTCGCCGGCCTTCGGGCCGGCGAGGTTCAGGCGCGCGGTGAAGATGAGGCCGGCGAGCGCGGCGAGCACGCCCATGTTCACGAACAGCCAGAAGTCGACCCGGCGCGTCTTGATGCCCGACAGCTCCGCCGCGTGTCGATTGCCGCCGATCGCGTAGATGTGGCGGCCGAACACCGTGCGGTTCATCACGACGCCGTACACCAGCACGAGCGCGGCGAGGATGATGAGCGTGACCGGGATGCCCTTGTACGAGGCGAGCGAGTAGGCGAAGAAGGCGATCGCCGCCGAGACGAGCACGAGCTTGGTGATGAACCACGCCATGGGCTCGACGTCCTGGCCGTACTTCTGGCGGCCACGTCGCGTGCGCACCTGCTGCACGATGAGGATCACGATCGCGAGTGCGCCGACACCGAGCGTGAGCGGATCGATCTCGAAGTCGCCGAACACGTCGGAGAGGAAGCCGTTGCCGAGGGCGCGGTACTCGGCGGGGAATGAGCCGATGTTCGCGTTGCCGAGCACGACGAGCGCGAGGCCTCGGAAGATGAGCATGCCCGCCAACGTCACGATGAACGCGGGAATCCCGACGAACGCGACCCAGAAGCCCTGCCACACGCCGACGAGCGCGCCGATGCCGAGCGAGAGGATGACCGACAGCCACCACGGCAAGCCCCATTGCACGGCGAACACGCCCGAGCAGGCGCCGACGAACGCCGCGACCGAGCCGACCGACAGGTCGATGTGGCCGGCGATGATGACCATCACCATGCCGATCGCGAGCACCAGGATGTAGCCGTTCTGCACGACCAGGTTCGAGATGTTCTGCGGCCGCAGCAGGATGCCGTTCGTCAGGATCGAGAACAGCACGACCACCGCGATGAGGGCGATGAAGATGCCGTTCTTGCCGAGGTCGGCGAGCACGTGGCTCAGCCGGTCGGTGAACTTGTTCTGGACCGGATTGATGTTGCCGCCGACGGCGTGGGTTTCCTCGATGGTCGGGGGGTTCGGGTTCGACATGGTGTCTCCTGGGTTGTGCGATCGCGTCGGCGTCAGCGTGGCTTTTCCATGGTCATGAGCTTGAGCATCGCCTCGGGGGTGGCATCCTCGACCGGGAGCTCACCCGTGATTCGACCCTCCGAGAGGGCGTACACCCGGTCGCAGATGCCGAGGAGCTCGGGCAGCTCCGACGAGATCACGATGATGCCCTTGCCGGATGCCGCGAGGCGGTTGATGATCGTGTAGATCTCGTACTTCGCGCCGACGTCGATGCCGCGGGTCGGCTCGTCGAGGATCAAGACCTCGGGATCCGAGTAGATCCACTTCGACAGCACGACCTTCTGCTGGTTGCCGCCCGACAGCTTGCCGGTCTTCACCAGCACGCTGGGTGCCTTGATGTTCATCGACTTGCGGTACCCGTCGGCGACCGCGAATTCCTCGTTGTCCTGCACGAGGCCGTTCTTTTCGAGCTTCCTCAGCGATGCCATCGAGATGTTGCGCTTGATGTCCTCGATGAGGTTGAGGCCGTAGGTCTTGCGGTCCTCCGTCGCATATGCGATGCCGTTGTCGATCGCCTCGGCGACCGTCCGGGTCCTGATCTCCTTGCCGCGCAGGAAGACCCTGCCCGAGATCTTCGAGCCATAGGTCTGGCCGAACAGGCTCATGGCGAACTCGGTGCGGCCCGCGCCCATGAGTCCCGCGATGCCCACGATCTCGCCGGCTCGTACGTTGAGATTGACGCTGTCGACCATGACGCGCGAGGTGTCCTGCGGGTGGTGCGCCGTCCAGTCCTCGACGCGCAGCAGTTCCTCACCGATATCGGGCGTGTGGTCGGGATAGCGGTGCTCGAGGTCGCGGCCGACCATGTCCTTGATGATGCGGTCTTCCGTGACATCCTGCTTCGCGATCGTCTCGATGGTCTTGCCGTCGCGGAGGACGGTGACGGAGTCGGCGACCTTCTTGATCTCGTTCAGCTTGTGGCTGATGATGATCGACGTGATGCCCTGCCCCTTCAGGTGCAGGATCAGGTCGAGCAGGTGGTCGGAGTCATCGTCGTTGAGCGCGGCGGTGGGCTCATCGAGGATGAGCAGCTTCACCTCCTTCGAGAGCGCCTTCGCGATCTCGACGAGCTGCTGCTTGCCGACGCCGATGTCCATGATCTTCGTCGTGGGGTTCTCGCGGAGGCCGACCCGCGCGAGGAGCTTCGACGCCTCGAAGTTCGTCTTGTTCCAGTCGATCAGGCCGCCGCGGCCCTTCTGCTCGTTGTTGAGGAAGATGTTCTCGGCGATCGACAGGTAGGGGCTGAGGGCGAGCTCCTGGTGGATGATGACGATGCCCTTGGCCTCGCTGTCACCGAGGTCCTTGAATTCCACCGCCTCGTTCTCGAAGACGATGTCGCCGTCGTAGGTGCCGTGCGGGTACACGCCCGAGAGCACCTTCATGAGGGTCGACTTGCCGGCGCCGTTCTCGCCGCAGATGGCGTGCACCTCGCCGCGGGCGACCTCGAGGTTGACGTTCGACAGCGCCTTCACGCCCGGGAACGTCTTCGTGATGCCGTGCATCTCGAGAATGTTGGTGGTCATCCTTGCTCCTGCTTCAATGCCGGGTGGGGGCCGCTGGTCGAGGAGCGGGCGTCGCCCGCGTCTCGAGACCTGAACGAGAGGGTACCCCCCGGTCGGTCTCGAGACGCGTCGTCGCCGCTCCTCGACCCACGGCTCATCGGTGACTAGCCGTTGATGTCCTCTTCGGTCCAGTAGCCGCTTTCGACGAGGACGTCGCTGATGTTGTCCTTCACGACGATCTCCGACTCGAGGAGGAACGACGGCACGACCTTCACGCCGTTGTCGTAGTCCTCGGTGTTGTTGACCTCGGGCTCCTCGCCGTTCAGCAGTGCGGTCGCCATGTCCACGGCCACCTCGGCGAGGTTGCGGGTGTCCTTGAAGATGGTCGAGTACTGCTCACCCGAGTTGATGGCCTTGACCGAGTCGAGCTCGGCGTCCTGGCCCGAGATGATCGGCCAGCCCTCGCCCACGGCGTAGCCCGCGTCGGTGAGTGCCGAGATGATGCCGCGCGAGAGGCCGTCGTAGGGCGACAGCACCGCGTTGACCGTCGAGCCGTCCGAGTAGGTCGACGTGAGGAGGTTCTCCATGCGCTCCTGAGCGACCTCGCCGTCCCAACGGAGGATGGCGGCCTGCTCGAAGTCGGTCTGGCCCGACTTCACGACGAGGGTGCCCTCGTCGATGTACGGCTGCAGCGTGTCGATGGCGCCGTTCCAGAAGAACGTGGCGTTGTTGTCGTCGGGCGAACCGGCGAACAGTTCGATGTTGAACGGACCGGCCGGGGCATCCGCCGCCGCTTCGCCCTCGAGGTCGGTGAGGCCGAGGCCCGCGAGGAGCGACGTGGCCTGCTGCACGCCCACGATGTAGTTGTCGAACGACGCGTAGTAGTCGACGTTCTCGGAGTCGCGGATGAGGCGGTCGTAGGCGATGACGGGGATTTCCGCATCGGCGGCATCCTGCAGCACCTGCGACAGCGTGGTGCCGTCGATCGAGGCGATGATGAGCGCCTCGGCGCCCTTCGTGATCATGTTCTCGATCTGCGAGACCTGGGTGGGGATGTCGTCCTCGGCGTACTGCAGGTCGACGGTGAAGCCCTGGTCCTCGAGCTGGGCCTTGACGGAGTCGCCGTCCTGGATCCAGCGCTCCGAGCTCTTGGTGGGCATGGCGACGCCGATGAGGCCGCCGCCGCCGTCCTCGGTGCCAGTCCCGCCGCCCGCGCACGCGGCGAGCGCGAGCATGGAGCCGGCCGCGAGCGTGGCGAGCAGCACCTTCTTCGTGTTCTTCACGGAGTGTCCTTTCACTGTGTCCGTCATGGACGTCATTGTCTTGGTGACAGTCGGATCCGGCCGCGTCCACGTCGGCCGTCTCCCTCGCGCCCGTCCCGCGGGTGCGGGATGCGCAAGCTCTGGGTGTTCCTGTGATGGTTCATCGCCCCACGGCGACCTTCCGGCGGGGGCTGGACGTCTGCCCGTACAGATTCTGGTAGCGGTCGTGGAGTCGGTCGATCGCGTCCTGCGGCATCGGCACGAGCGGGCCCGCCTCTCGCGCCAGGTGCACCGTGCGGGCGGCATCCTCGACCATCACCGCTGCCTTCACCGCGTCCTTCGCGTTCGCGCCGATCGTGAACGGCCCATGGTTGCGCATCAGCACCGCACGGCTCCGATGTCCCGAGAGGGTTTGCACGATCCCCCGGCCGATCGAGTCATCGCCGATGATCGCGAACGGCCCCACGGGGATCGGCCCCCCGAACTCGTCGGCCATCGAGGTGATGACGCAGGGGATCTCCTCACCCCGCGCCGCCCACGCCGTGGCGTACGTCGAGTGCGTGTGCACCACGCCACCCACCTCGGGCATGGCCCGGTACACGTACGCGTGGGCCGCCGTATCCGACGACGGCGTCCGCTCACTGCCCGGCGTACCGGGAACCACGTTCCCGTCCAGGTCGCACAGGATCATGTTCTCGGGCGCCAGCTCGGCGTAGGACACGCCCGACGGCTTGATCACGAACAGGTCGGCACCCGGTACCCGGCCCGACACGTTGCCGCCCGTCCAGACCACGAGCCCGTACCGGGTCAGCTCGCCGTGCAGCTTCGCCACATCGGCGCGCACTCGCGCGATCGCGACCTCGACCTGCGGTCCGAAGCTCATGCCGCGACCGCGACGATCGTGTCGAACCGCCGGCCGTCGCATGCGGAACCGTGCGAGGGAAGGGCTGCAGTGGTCGGCACTCTGGAGACTCCTTCGTCGAGGCGGGGATGCGCCCACGATCTCGGTCTCGATGTGACCGTTCACATGGCGACACTCATGTTAGACACATGCGTGGACATCGAGTCAAATCGGCGAGATCACGGATCGATAACGAACCGCGCGGAAATGGATGCCAGAGGATTCCGCAGACGCCGTCGCCGTCAGAATGCCGGCCGACCCGTCGAGCCACGCACGACCAGTTCCGGCGTGATGGTGCCGCCATCCCCAGTGTTCGTGTGTTCGATGTCGCCCAGGAGCAACGCCACGCAGCGCCGTCCCAGCTCCGCGAAGTCCTGGCGCACCGTCGTGAGCGGCGGCCAGAAGTGCGCCGCCTCGGGGATGTCGTCGAAGCCGATGATCGACACGTCGCGCGGGATCTCGAGACCGGCGTCGTGCGCGGCGTGCATGAGCCCGAGCGCCATCTGGTCGTTCGACGAGAAGATCGCCGTGAAGTCGCGCACGGTGAGCAGCTCTCGGCCCGCGTAGTATCCGAACTCGGCCGTCCAGTCGCCCAGGATCGGGGCTGTGGTGGGCACGTCCTGGGCTCCCATCTCGTCGAGGAAGCCGCGCATGCGCGCCTCCGCCTCGATCCAGTCCTGCGGCCCGGCCAGATGGTAGATGCTCGTGTGGCCGAGCTCGATCAGGTGCCGCGTCGCCATGCGGGCTCCCGCGATCTGGTCCACCGACAGGTCGCGGTCGGGATCGCGCCCGGTCGACTGCAGCGTCACGTACGGCACGTCGACCGACAACTTCGCGAGCGTGTCGAACACCCGCACCTGCGGCGCGATGACCACGAGACCCTCGATGCCCTGTGCGGCGAGGTGCGCGAGCCCGTCGGTGATCGAGCGGGCCTGTGAGGACTCGATGTTCGCCGTGCTCACCCAGTACCCCGCTGCACGTGCCGCATCCTCGATCGCGGCGATGCTCGATGCCGAACCGTATTGCGTGCTGGATGCCGAGAGGATGCCGATCGTGTGCGAGCGGCTGGTGACCAGTGCGCGAGCTGCCCGGTTCGGCTTGTACTGCAGGTCGGCGATCACGTCGAGCACCCGCTGCTTCGTCTCGGGCCGGATGCTCGGGTGGTCGTTCAGCACCCGGGAGACGGTCTGGTGCGATACGCCCGCCAGCCGCGCGACATCCCGGATGCTCGGGGCCCGACTCCGACCCCGCTGCAGCTCCTCTGGCACGGCGACCTCGATCGGATCGCGGCATGTTCACGGTCACACACGCCGACGCATCCCATTATGCCCAACTCCGGCGGAATGTGACTGTCACAGATGTGACGTCACATCGCGGATGCCTCGGCCCTCGGCCGTACTCGCGGGGCGAGCACCACGGCCACGACGGCGATCGCCACAGTCACCGCGAAGTCCGCCGTGAATGCGCCGCCGACGATGGAGCTCGACACGAGCGCCGTGAGGGCCAGGGCGACGGCCGCGCCGAGCGATTCGCCGATCGAGAGCGCGGCGCTGTTGAACCCCTGCGCCGATACCGGCGAGAGCTTCAGCACGGCCACCGAGAACCGCGGGTACATGAACCCCATGGCACCGCCCGCGAGCGTCCACGCGACGAACGCGATCCATGGCGGCAGCGTGAACGCCCCGACGAGCAGCACCACGACGAGCGACACCACGAGCAGCCCCGCGCCGATCTGCACCGCCTGCGTGTTCGACACCCGATCGCCGAGCCGGCCCTGGAGCCACGATGCTGCTGCCCACGTGACCCCCGCGCCGGTGAGCACGGCTCCGGCGAGGCTCGGCGAGAACTCGTAGCGCTCGATGAAGAGGAACGGCAGGTAGATCTCGGTGCCGAAGAACGCACCGGCCACGATGAGCCGGAGCAGCACCGTCGCCGGCAGGCCGCGTGCTGCGCGCAGCGTGCCGGCAGGCATGAGCGGGCGCGCCGCGAACCCCACGAGCACGATCGCGGCGACCGCGATGAGCCAACGCCAGGGGTCGTCGAACTCCTTCGACAGTGACAGCGTGAGGGCGGCCGCGGCGGTGAGCACCGACCAGCCGACGCGGGCGGGGCTCCAGGCAACGGACAGGTCGCCCTGCACCTCGTTGCGCACCCGGAGGATCGGCGGCAGCATCATCGCGGCGGCCGGCAGCAGCAGCCCGATGACGCCCAGGAACACCCAGTGCCAGCTCAGCGCCTCGGCGACCACTCCCGCGATCGCCGGGCCGATGATCGACGGGATCACCCACGCCGCTGCGAATCCGGCGAACACGCGCGACCGCAGGCGCTCGGGGTACACGCGCGCCACGATGACGTAGAGCGGCACGATGACCGCCGCCCCCGCGAGCCCGTGCACGAAGCGGCCGACGATGAATACGATCATGTTCGGCGCCGTGCCGGCGATGAGCAGACCGACGACGAACAGCGCCGCCGATGCCACGAGCGACGGCAGGGGGCCGGACCGGTCGGTCCAGTTGCCGGCGAGCACCATGCCGATGATGCCGGCGGCGAGCGGCACGGCGAACGCCAGCGCGAACACTGCCACGCCGTCGAGGTCCTTCGCCACGAGCGGCATGATGGTGGTGACGGCCATCGCCTCGAACGCCGCGAGGAAGACGATCGAGAACATGCCGATCGACAGCCAGCGATACGGCTTCGAGAGCGGCCCCCGAGCGGGTGGAGCCGTGGCCGGGCCCGGAGCGGCGTGAGGGGACGCCTCAGCCGACGCGAGAGCGGGGGGCGGATTCGCCGTCGAGTCGCTCACTCGATCGAGCCTATCGCTGACCGCCGACCCGAGGGCCCCGCGGGAAGGCGCTGCGGGCCTGACCAACCGCGCACATCGGCGGTGCTGAGCCCTACGCTGGAGGCACGACCGAGGGGAGGTCCATGTCGCGGAGCATGGCACCGCCCGGACTGACCACGGCGGAGGCGACCGAGCGGCGCGCCAAGGGCGGTGCCAACCGGCTGCCGGCCGCGCGACGCCCGTCCGCGGTCCGCCGGCTGCTCGGCGAGCTCACGCACTTCTTCGCGATCATGCTCTGGGTCGCCGCGATCCTCGCGTTCATCGCGGGGCTTCCCGAGCTCTCGGTCGCGATCGTCGCGGTCATCGTGCTCAACGCGGTCTTCGCCGCGGTGCAGCAGGCCCGCGCCGACCGGGCCGCCGACCGCCTGCAGGCAATGCTGCCCGACACGCGTGTCGGTGTGGCGCGACGGACGCCGGCAGGTCATCGAGGCCGAGGACGTGGTGGTCAACGACATCCTGCTTCTCGAGGCCGGCGACCGGGTACCCGCGGACGCGACGGTCATCAGCGCGAACGGGCTCCTGGTCGACTCCTCGATGCTCACCGGTGAGAGCGTGGCCGGGGCGGTCACCGAGGGCGAGCAACTGTTCGCCGGCGTGTTCGTGGTCGAGGGGGACACCCGCGCCGTCACCACGGCGATCGGCGTGGAGACGCGACTCGCCGGAATCGCCCGCCTGACAACCTCGACCACCAAGCCCGACACGCCGCTGACTCGTGGCCTGCGCGGCGTGGTCCGCCTCACGGCGGCGATCGCCGTGACGGTCGGGGCGGCCTTCCTGCTCATCTCGGTGGTCATCGGCAACCCGATCCAGGCCGCCCTCGTCTTCGCGATCGGCGTGACCGTCGCCCTCGTGCCCGAGGCGCTGCTTCCCACCGTGACGCTGTCGCTCGCCTGGGGGTCGGAGCAGATGGCGAAACGGCAGATCCTCGTGCGGAACCTCGAGGCCGTTGAGACGCTCGGTTCGACCACGTTCATCTGCACCGACAAGACCGGCACGCTCACCCGCAACCAGATGACCGTCGTCGAGGCCTGGTCGCCGCCCGGTTCCGTCTCGATCGAGGGCGCCGGGTACGGGCCTACCGCCGACCTGCGCTGGTCGGCTCCGATGCCTCAGGGGCGCTGCATGCGCTCGCGATCGCGGGCACCCGATGCTCGACCGGGTACGCCGAGGAGGCCGGCGGGCAGTGGCGCGCCCACGGCGACCCCATGGAGGCCGCGCTCGACACCTTCGCCAGGCGCCTCGGCTTCGACACGCACGCCGACCGTGCCGCGATGCCGGCCGAACTGAGGTTCCCGTTCGACCCGCGCCGCCGCCGGATGGCCGTGGTGCTGGCCGACGAGGTCATCGTGAAGGGGTCGCCCGACGGCGTGCTCCCGCTCTGCGATGACGACGACGTTCCCGCTGCCCGGCGGGCCGTCGAGGATCTCACCTCGCGCGGCCTGCGCGTGCTCGCGGTGGCGGCCGCGCCACGCGGTGGCCGAACGCCTCGCAGCCTCGAAGCCTGCGAGGACGGGCCTTCGCCTCCTCGGCGTTGTGGGCCTCGAGGATCCGCCGCGCGACGACGTGCGGGAGTCGCTGCAGGCCTGCCGACGGGCGGGCGTCAAGGTCGCGATGGTGACGGGCGACCACCCGGTGACCGCGGCGGCCATCGCCGACGAGGTGGGCCTGCGCCTCACCGGGCGCGCCAGTGCTGATCGGCGACGAACTGCCCGAGGACGAGCAGGAGCTCGCGGCGCTCCTCGATCACGACGGGGTCGTGATCGCCCGAGTCTCCCCCGAGGACAAGCTCCGCATCGCCCGGGCGCTCCGGTCGCGCGGGCACGTCGTGGCGATGACGGGCGACGGCGTGAACGATGCCCCCGCGCTGCACGAGGCGGATATCGGCGTCGCGATGGGCCGGTCGGGCACCGACGTGGCGCGGGAGGCGGCAGACCTCGTGCTCCTCGACGACTCGTTCGCCGGCATCGTGACGGGCATCGAGCACGGACGCGCGACGTTCGTGAACATCCGCCGCTTCCTCACGTACCACCTCACCGACAACGTCGCCGAGCTCACGCCGTTCCTCGTGTGGGCCCTCTCGGGCGGGCAGTTCCCACTCGCACTCGGCGTGCTGCAGATCATCGCGCTCGACATCGGCACCGACACGCTCTCGGCGGTGGCGCTCGGCGCCGAGCCGCCCGCGAAGCACCTGCTCGATGGCCCGCCGGTACGCGGCCGGCTCATGAACGGCACGGTCCTGCGTCGCGCATTCGGCGTGCTCGGACCGCTCGAGGCCGTCCTCTCGATGCTGGCCTTCGTCGTGTCGCTGACCGCGTTCGGATGGCGGCCCGGCGATCCGTTCCCGACCGGCCCCGACCTGATGGCCGCCTCGGGCGCCGCGTTCATGACCGTCGTGTTCGCGCAGGCCGCGAACGCGTTCGCCTGCCGCTCGTCCACGAAGTGGCCGGGCGCCCTGGGCTGGACGACCAACCGCCTGCTCATCCCCGCGATCGCCGTCGGCGTGGCCGTCTCGCTCCTGACGCTCTGGGTTCCTCCGATCGCGCACGCGCTGGGCCAGGCGAATCCGCCGCTCGTGGGATGGATCGTCGCCTTCGCGTCGATCCCGACCCTTCTCGCGGTCGACGCGCTCGACAAGCACCTGCGCGCCCGAACGCCTCGGCCGACCGCGGGGTCGACGACGTCTGTAGTGCCTCGGCACCGCCCCCGACGATCCCGGCACCGCGGCGGCGAGTGACGATCGCCGACCTCAGAACTCCTCGTGCGTGTCGGGGTCGGCGCCCCAGAGGCGCCCGCGCGAGAGCGCCGTGATCGCCTCGACCTCCTCGGGCGCGAGGCTGAACGAGAACACGTCGAGGTTCTCACGGCGGCGCGCGGCATCCGCCGACTTCGGAATCGGCACCGCCTCGAACTCGACGTGCCAGCGCAGCACGATCTGCGCCGGCGACACGCCGCGTTCGGCGGCCAGCGCCGTGATCACCGGCTCGGCCAGCAGTCCCCTCCCCTTGCCGAGCGGGCTCCAGCTCTCGGTGCGGATGTCCCACTCGTCGTGGAACGCCCGCAACTCCTCCTGCGGGAAGTACGGATGCAGCTCCACCTGGTTCACGGTGGGAACGACACCGGTCTCGCGCTCGAGCCGCTCGAGCATCGGGATCGTGAAGTTCGAGACGCCGATAGAACGCGCCAGGCCCTTCTCGCGCAGCCGGATCATGGCCCGCCAGCTGTCGACGAACTTGTCGACGCGGGGGTTCGGCCAATGGATGAGGTAGAGATCGACCCAGTCCATTTCGAGGCGCCGGAGCGACTCTTCGAGGCTCGCCGTGGTCTCGTCGAAGCCGTGGTGCCGGCCCGGCAGTTTCGTGGTGATGATGAGGTCGCTGCGATCCACGTCGGAGCGGCGAACGGCCTCGCCCACGACATCCTCGTTGCCGTAGTTGTAGGCGGTGTCGATGAGCCGGTAGCCCTCGGCGATTCCCGAACGGATCGCCTCGATGCCGGTCTGCTCGTTGAGTCCGAAGGTGCCGAGCCCGATGGCCGGAATCGAGTTGCCGTCGCGGAGGGAGTACTCGGGAGCGGTCATCCCCTTATCCTGACCCAAGGAGCGGGGCGGATGCCACTGCCCGCGCCGCTCGGCGACCCTGTGGGTTGAGGAGGCCGGGCAGTGCTCGTCTCGAAACCCACTCTGCGTGTCGGGTCTCGATGCCTGACCGTCGGCTCTTCAACCGACGGCGACCGGCAGCTCCGCGAACGCACGCACCGGGAACGTGCCGAAGCCCTCGACGCGCGGCGGCACCGCGGTGAACAGGGCACCGCGCACCGGAACCCGGTCGAGCGCCGTGAGGTGCTCCACGACGTGCACGCCCGCGGCGAGCAGGATCGAGTGAGCCGGACGCTCGCCGCCCGACTCGGTGTCGTCGACGTTCAGCGCGTCGATGCCGACGATCACGACGCCCGCGTCGACGAGGTGCCGTGCACCCGCCTCCGAGAGGAACGGCGAGCCGTGCGCGTACTCGGGCGTACCGAAGTGGCGGCTCCAGCCGGTGTGCAGCAGCACCGCGGTGCCGGCGAGGTCGCGGTCGAGGAAGACCTCGGCGGGGATGCCGCGGCTCGCGGCATCCGTCAACCGGAACACCTCGGCAGGCACGCCGA
This sequence comes from uncultured Actinomycetota bacterium, assembly GCA_963764435.1. Classification (GTDB taxonomy): domain Bacteria; phylum Actinomycetota; class Actinomycetes; order Actinomycetales; family Microbacteriaceae; genus Agromyces. The sequence continues at coordinate 124,787 of CAVXSL010000007.1, forward strand.
CCAGCGTGTCGAGGCTGAGGCTCGCGAGGTCGCCGCCGTCCGCGTAGCGGTGGTACGGGCTGTCGAGGTAGGTGCCGGTATTGCCCGCCATCGTGATGAGGTCGATCGCGAACTCCGTGCCCGGCGCGTAGTGCTCGCGCGACGCCTCGCGCGTCAGGTGCGGCGTGATCGTGGGCGCCGGGATGCCGGGGTAGGTCACGAGCCCGGCGCGGATCGGGTGGCTGAGGTCGACGAGCTCGCTACGGTCGCCGGTGCGGGCAGCGGATGCCGCGGCGTCCCCCGGTGCGACTGCCGGGCCGATGCCGCGCGAGCCCTTGTGCGCCTCCTCCACGATCTCGAGGTTCGCGAGCTCGACGCGCTCGACGAGCGCGAGGCCGAGGTGCCGCACGAGGAGCTCGGCGACCTGTGGCTCGGTGAGGTCGGCCGACGGCAGGTCGAGCCGGAAGCCCTCGGCGCGCAGGCCGCCCCCGTTCAGGAAGTCGATCTCGGCGTCGAAGTGCGCGCGGTGCTCAGTCATGCCCGTTGCTTCCGCTCGGCCCGCTCGGTCCGCTCGGGTCGCTCGGGTCGCTCGGGCGCTCGGGCCGCTCGGGTCGCTCGGCGCTCGCTCGGCCGCTGCGGCGACCGCGGCGACGCCGGCACGTGCGGAGCGGATGCGGCGCACGACCGTGACGAGCACGGCGGCGGCGGCGAGCACGAGTGGCACCAGGAGGTTCGCCCAGGCGAGCACGAGCAGGCCCGCGGTCATGATCGTCGCGACGACGGCGAGCCACCAGCCGAACGACCAGCGCTTCAGGAGCAGTGTCGCCGCCAGCATGCCCGCCGCGTAGATCGCCACCATGTTGCTCGTGTGGATGAGGATGAAGGACGAGAGGTTCATGCCGTTCGCCAGCATCAGCACGAAGTACACGCCGACCGTTGCAGCGGTGAGCAGGAGAGCCCGACGCGGGATCTCGCCGGCAGCGGCGCCCTTTGCGAAGAAGCGCGGCAGGTCGCCGTCGCGACCGAGCGCGGCGCCGAGCTTGGCGAAGGCGGGCAGGTACGCGTTCATCACGCCGAGGCAGACGATCGCCGTGACCATCGCAACGAGCACCGACCCGATGCCCGGCGCGGTCGTCTCGACGAGATCGAGCAGCGGCACGGCGCCGGCGCCCGCCTCATCGCCGAGCACGCCGACGGTCACGACCTGCAGGGAGAGGTATCCCGCACCCACGACGGCGATCGCGATGCCTGTGGCGAGGGGGATGGTGCGCCGAGGGTCCTTGAACTCCCCCGCGATGTGCGTGCCGACCTCCCAGCCCGCGAACGCCCACACGAACAGGCTGATCGCGGTGCCGACGCCGGCCCATCCGTTGGGGAGGAACGGCGCGAAGTTCGAGGATTCGACCGCCGGGAACGTGGCGGCGACGACCCCCACGACCACCGCGAGCAGCATTCCGGTGAGCACGAACTGCACCCAGCCGGCGACCCGCACGCCGAACCAGTTCGCGACGAACGGAGGCACGAAGATCGCGAGCGCGATGATCGGCACCGCCGCTCGATCCACCCCGAGCACGGCCACGACGTATTCGCCGCCGAGCACCGCGAGCACCGGCGCGCCGATGCAGACGCCGAAGTAGAACCAGTACCCCGTCATGCGCGCGGCGGTACCCCCGAGGGCGCGTCGAACGTAACTCGCGACGCCACCCGGGTCTGGGTAGCGCGCGGCGAGCGCGGCGAAGGTGCCCGCGAGCGGGATGGAGAGCACGAGCACCGCCGCGACCGCGAGGATCGACGCGGGCCCGGCCGCCGCCGCCGCGAGCCCAGGCAGCACGAGGATGCCGGTGCCCAGCACGCTGGCGACGTAGAGGGCGGTACCCTGGCCGAGGCCGAGGGAACCGCCGTGGCTCGCATCTGAGGTGGTGGGGGCTTCGGGGGCAGCCCGTCGGGGGGTGGCCGGCAGCGGCGCCCGCTTGGTCTCGCTCGAACTCACTGGCTTATTGTCGGGCATCCCACCGACATGCCGCCGCTGGCAGAATTGACATGTTCCGCCAAGATCCTGCCACGTCTCATGCGTCGTCGAACGGCAGCCCGGCGGCTGGTCGGTTCCCCCGTACGTGGGCGGTGGCCGCCTCGCGATCGATGAAGTTCGTGAGCTCCCCGATCGAGCCCAGGAGCGGCGCAGGGAAGAGCACGAGCGTGTTCTTGTCGACCCCGATCTCGACCATCGTCTGCAGGGTGCGCAGTTGCAGGGCGAGCGGATGCGCCATCATCGTGTCCGACGCGACGCCGAGTTTCACCGCGGCGAGCGCCTCTCCCTCGGCCGCGATGATCTTCGCTCGCTTCTCACGCTCGGCCTCGGCCTGCTTCGCCATGGCGCGCTTCATGGAGTCGGGCAACAGGATGTCCTTCAGTTCGACGAGCGTGACTTCGGCGCCCCACTCGAGCGTTGTCACGTCGAGGATCTCGCGGATGTTGGCGTTGAGCTTCGCGGTCTCGGCGAGGGTCTCGTCGAGGTGGTGCTGGCCGACGACCCGGCGGAGCGTCGTCTGCGCGATCTGGTCGATCGCCGACTTCACGTTCTCGATCTGGATCACCGACTTCACGGGGTCGATGATGCGGTAGTACGCGACCGCCGAGACGCCGACGCTCACGTTGTCCTGCGTGATGATGCCCTGCGACTGGATCGGCAGCGTGACGATGCGCAGCGACACCTTGGTCATCACATCGACGATCGGGATGATGAACCGGATGCCCGGCTCGCGCACGCTGTGCAGTCGGCCGAACCGTAGCACGACGCCGCGCTCGTATTGGTTCACGATCCTCACCGACATGAAGAACAGGACGATCGCGAGCACGCCCACGATGATCAGGGTGATGATGAGTCCGGTCATGAGCTCGACTCCCCGGCGCCGGTGACGGACGCACGCCGCTGTCTCCATTCTCCCACTGCCTGGGTATCGAGGGCCCACCACTCGCTGCGGGTTGAGGAGCCGCCCGCCGCGGATTGAGGAGCCGCCCGCTGCGGGTTGAGGAGCCGCCCGCTGCGGGTTGAGGAGCCGCCCGCTGCGGGTTGAGGAGCCGCCGGGGGGACAGGCGGCGTCTCGAAACCCAGCCCACGTGCAGGCGCTGGGTTTCGAGACGGCCGCTCCGCGGCCTCCTCAACCCGCAGGCGCCGGGTTTCGAGACGGCCGCTCCGCGGCCTCCTCAACCCGCAGGCGTGGATGCCCCTACAGCCGCGCCAGCGCCTCGTCGATGTCGTCGAGCAGGTCGTCGACGTCCTCGATGCCGACCGAGAGGCGCACGATCGACTCGGGCACCTCCGCCTCCGTGCCGCGCACCGAGGCGTGCGTCATCTCCGACGGGTAGTTCACGAGGGACTCCACCCCGCCGAGCGACTCCGCGAGCTGGAAGACCTTCGTCGACTCCGCGAACCGGCGCGCCGCCTCGCGGCCCCCCGCGAGCGAGATCGACAGCATGCCGCCGAAGCCCGACATCTGGCGTCCGGCGAGCTCGTGGCCCGGGTGCGACGCGAGTCCCGGGTAGTACACGCGCTCGATGGCCGGGTGCTCCTCGAGGCGACGTGCGATCGCGAGCGCGTTCTGGCTGTGCCGCTGCATCCGGATGCCGAGGGTCTTGATGCCGCGCGTGGTGAGGAACGCGTCGAACGGGCCCGAGATCGCACCGGCGGCGAACTGCGTGAAGCCGACGCGCTCGGCGAGCTCCTCCTGGCCCGGCGCGAAGACGAGGCCACCCCCCACGATGTCGGAATGCCCGCCCAGGTACTTCGTCGTCGAGTGCACGACCACGCCGGCGCCGAGCGCGATGGGCTGCTGCAGCGCTGGCGACGCGAACGTGTTGTCGACGACCACGAGCACGCCCGCTTCGTCGCCGAGCTCGGCCAGCGCCGCGACATCCGAGATCTTCATCAGCGGATTCGACGGCGTCTCGACCCAGAGCACCTTGGTCGTGCCCAGCTCGATCGCGTCGCGTACGGCATCGAGGTCGCTCGTGTCGACGGTCGTGTGCCGGACGCCCCAGTCGCCGAGGACCCGGCGGACGAGCCGATGCGTGCCGCCGTACACGTCGTTGCCGATCACGACGTGGCCGCCGGGTGCGAGCACCGTGCGCAGCAGCGCGTCCTCCGCGGCGAGCCCCGACGCGAACGAGAGGCCACGGATGCCGCCCTCGAGCGCCGAGAGCTGCGTCTCGAGCGCGGTGCGGGTCGGGTTTCCGCCGCGCGAGTACTCGTAGCCGCCGCGGAGGCCGCCGATGCCGTCTTGGACGTACGTCGACGTGAGGTACACCGGCGGGATGACCGCACCGGTCGTGGGGTCGAACTCCTGGCCCGCGTGGACGGCGCGGGTGTCGAAACGAGCGTTCTCGTTGATGTTCATGGCCTGTCGATGTTCTTTCTGCAGGACTTCGCACGATCTGCAGGATCGCTGCGGCGGTGGGGCTCCTGCATATCGTCCGATCTCCGGTAAACCGGCGGGAGGGTGGGAAAGCCCCGGCCTCAGGCCGAGAGGTAGGTGAGCAGGTCGGTGCGCGTGATGACGCCGAGCGCCTTGCCCCCGTCGGTCACGAGCATCGCGGGCGTCGTGCCGAACGCCGATCGGGCGGTGGCCACGGGCTCGTTCACGCCGATGAGCGGCAGCGGGTCCCCCACCACGCTCGAGACCTTGTCGGTCAGCTTCGCCTGCCCCGAGAACACGAGGTCGAGCAGCGTCTCCTCGTGCAGGGCGCCCGCGACCTCGCCGAGCACCACGGGCGGCTCGGCCGAGAGCACGAGCAGCTGCGAGACGCCGGTCTCGGTCATCCGGTCGATGGCCTCGCGGATCGTGTCATTCGGGTGCACGTACAGCAGCGGCGGCGTGCGGTCGGCCTTGGCCGCCAGCAGTTCGGCGATGGTGTGCCCGGCGGGCGCGTTCGAGAACCCGTAGGCGCGCATCCACTTGTCGTTGAAGATCTTGCCGAGGTAGCCGCGTCCGCTGTCGGGCAGCAGCACCACGAACACGTCGTCGGGCCCGGCGGATGCCGCGACCTCGAGCGCCGCGACCACGGCCATGCCGCTCGAACCGCCCACGAGGATGCCCTCCTCCCGCGCGAGCCGACGTGTCATCTCGAACGACTCCTTGTCGCTGACCGCGATGATCTCGTGCGGTACGGCGGGGTCGTAGGCGCTCGGCCAGAAGTCCTCGCCGACCCCCTCCACGAGGTAGGGGCGTCCGGTGCCGCCCGAATAGACCGAGCCCTCGGGGTCGGCCCCGATGACCCGCACCGTGTCACCCGACACTTCACGCAGGTACCGGCCGGCGCCGGTGATGGTGCCGCCCGTGCCGACACCGGCCACGAAGTGCGTCACGCGACCCTCGGTGTCGCGCCAGATCTCGGGCCCGGTGGTCTCGTAGTGCGAGCGCGGACCGTTGGGGTTGGAGTACTGGTCGGGCTTGAACGCCCCCGGGATCTCGCGGGCGAGCCGGTCGGACACGCCGTAGTACGACTCGGGGCTGTCGGGCGCCACGGCGGTGGGCGTCACCACGACCTCGGCGCCGTAGGCGGTGAGCACGTTCCGCTTGTCCTCCCCGACCTTGTCGGGGCACACGAAGACGCACCTGTACCCGCGCTGCTGGGCGACGAGCGCAAGACCCACGCCGGTGTTGCCCGAGGTCGGCTCCACGATGGTGCCGCCCGGCTTGAGCTTGCCCTCGGCCTCCGCCGCGTCGATGATGCGCGCGGCGATGCGATCCTTCGAGGAACCGCCGGGGTTGAGGTACTCGAGCTTGACCAGCACCGTGGCATCCGTCACCCCCTCGGTCACCCGGTGGAGCTTGACGAGCGGGGTGTCGCCGACGAGATCGACGATGGTCTCTGCGTACTTCATGCCGTGTTCATTTCCTCGTGTCAGTGCGTCTTGGGCGCCGGATGCGGTGCGCGACGCTGAAAAGGGGTCGCCTCGTTTCAGCGACGACAACACAGCATGGAAGTGCTCACGGCCACAGCCTAGCGGGAATCACAGCGCAGGCCTGCTCGTCGCCAGTCCTCGATCAGACGCTCCTGACCCGAGCCGGTGGCGATGCCGCCGTCCTCACGCCTCGAGGACGGGACGCTCCTCCTGCTGGCGGTAGAGCGACGCGTAGACGCCGTCAGCGAGCACCAGCTCGACGTGCGTGCCCTGCTCGACGATGCGCCCCCCGACGATCACGAAGATCACGTCGGCCGCGACCACCGTCGACAACCGGTGCGCGATGGCGATCGTCGTGCGACCGCGCGCGGCGTCGTCGAGGGCCTGCTGCACCACCCGCTCCGAGATCGTGTCGAGCGCGCTCGTCGCCTCGTCGAGCAGGAGGACGGCAGGGTCCTTCAGCAGCACGCGGGCGATGGCCATCCGCTGCTTCTCGCCGCCGGACAGCCGGTAGCCGCGTTCGCCGACGAGCGTGTCGTACCCATCGGGGAACGACGCGATCGTCTCGTGGATGTTCGCGGCGCGCGCGGCCGCCTCGAGCTCGGCGTCGGTGGCGTCGGGCTTGGCGTAGCGCAGGTTCTCGGCGATCGATGCATGGAAGAGGTAGGTCTCCTGGCTCACGATGCCGATGTGCGAGATGAGCGACTCCTCGTGCAGCTCGCGCACGTCGTCACCGGCGAACCGCACCGAGCCGCCGGATGCCTCGTACAGTCGCGGCACGAGGTACGAGACGGTGGTCTTGCCTGCTCCCGACGGCCCGACGAAGGCGGCATACTGTCCTGGCTCGATCCTGAAGCTCACGCGGTCGAGGGTGGGACGCCCGTCATCGTCGGCGTCGGGGTACCGGAACGTGACGTCGTCGAACTCGACCCGCCCGAGCGCAGGGCTCCGCCTCACGTCGTGGGCGTCGGAGGCATCCGTGATGGCCGGCCTCAGGTCCAGGTATTCGAAGATGCGCGCGAAGAGGGCGCTCGAGGTCTGGAGGTCGAGGGCGACGCGCATGAGGCCCATGAGCGGGAACAGCAGCCGCGCCTGCACGGTGGTGAACGCGACGATCGTGCCCGCCGTGACAGCTGCCGTACCGCCCGCGATCAGCCACCCCGAGGCGAGGTAGACGATCGCGGGGATCGACGACATGAAGATGCTGACCATCGCGAAGAACCACTGGCCCGTCATCTGCTGCTTCACCTGCAGGTGGATCTGGTTCTGGTTCTCGTCGGCGTAGCGGTCGATCTCGCTCTTCTGCCGGGAGAAGCTCTTCGACAGCAGGATGCCCGACACCGAGAGCGTCTCCTGCGTGATCGCGGTCATCTCCGACAGCGACTCCTGGGTCCTGCCGGCGATGCGTGCGCGCACCTGGCCGACCCGGCGCTGTGCGATCACCATGAACGGCATGAGCACGAGGGCGATGATCGTGAGCTGCCAGTTGAGGAGCAGCATCGCAACGAACGCCGAGATGACGGTGACCGTGTTGCCGAGCACGCTCGAGACCGTGTTCGTGAGCACGGATGCCACGCCGCCCACGTCGTTCTGCAGGCGCGACTGGATGACGCCGGTCTTCGTGCGCGTGAAGAAGCTGAGCTCCATCGATTGCAGGTGCGTGAACAGGCGCACGCGCAGGGCGCCCATGACCTTGTTGCCGATCGTGGCGGTGAGCCAGGTCTGCCACACGCCGAGGAGCGCCGACACGACGAAGACGAGGATCATGGCGACCACGATCGCGGCGAGGACGGGGAGGTTCGGACCGGTGATCTGGCCGTCGGAGCCATGCGGGAAGAGTCCCTCGTCGAACGCCCGCTGAGTCAGCAGCGGCGGGATGACGCTGAGGGCCGCGCCGATGAGCACGAGCACGACCGTGGTGACGAGCGCGGCCTTGTGGGGCGCGAACAGCTCCGAGATGCGTCGGAGCAGGTGCGGGATCTTCGGCGCCTCGGCGTTCTCGGCCCGCTGCGCCGATTCGTCGACCGACGCGATGCGGGTGCGCGCCTTGCCGTACCGGCCGGTCTGCCCGGCGGCGGCGCGCCACCGTGCATGCTCATGCGGTCCAGCCTAAGCGGGGCCTCCGACCCGCCGGCCGCTGCGGACGCCCCGAACGGGGACGTTCGCTGAGCGCGTGATCACCGAGCAGACCGCTTGACGTGGCTCCGCGGCGAGACCGCGATCGATGCCACTTCCTCCAGCCGCGGATGCAGCTCGTCGCCGTGGTCGACCACGCCGGTGTGCCACGTCATCGTCAACCCCTCGGGGCCGTCCTGCAGCAGCGCCAGGTTGTTGTCGAACCACGGACCCTTCACGGTCCTCCAGGTGAAGGGCGGATCGGGCACCTTCACGGAACGCGCGGCCCACGCACCCAACGGGGTCGCCACACCGTACGACATCACCACCGTGAACCAGCGCATGAACCGGGGCAGGGGATTCCGGACCGGCGAGCAGACCGCCTGCACGATGCGGCCTCCGTCGTCGCGTTCCACCTCCGCGAGGAAGGAGAAGTGCACGTCGCCGGAGAGGAACGTGACCGTCGACGGAGCCGGGCCGCGTTCGCCGTCGGCCACCTCGGTCGCCATCCGAGCGACGGCTTGGAAGCTGTTCTGGAATGCCGCCCAGTGCTCGAGGTCGACGGCCTGCCGGAGCCGCTCTCCCGCCCAGGCGGCCGGCCGGCCCCAGGCGCCCTGGGCGATCGCCTCGTCCCACGCCTCGACGTGGTGCAGGCCGAGCGGCAGGAGGAACGGCAGCGAGCTGGCCACCAGCACGTGGCGGAATCCGCCGCGCATCCGCTCGTCGAACCACGCGAGCTCCTGCGCATCCAGGAGTCCACGAGACGCCGGCGCCAGGTCCCTCGCCACCCGTGAGTCGACGACGATCAGCCGCACGTCGTCGAGGTCTCGGCAGTAGCTCCAGCGATAGCTGTCGGGGTCCTTGTCGCAACGGTCGGCGAAGGCGTCGAGCTCATCGCTGAGATCGAGTTCCTCGACACCGTCGTGCTCGCGGATGCGCCGCCACAGCTCGTCCTCGGAGCGCTCGCGCGGCGAGAGGTTGCCAAGGTGCTGATACACCCAGTACGACGCCAGGCCGGCGACGATGCGACCCTGCCACCACGAGGTCGCCTCCATCTTCCTCTTCCAGTCGAGCGAGGCGTTCCAGTCGTCGCGGATGTCGTGGTCGTCGAAGATCATGGCGGTCGGCACGCACGAGAGCAGCCACCGGTTCGCGGCATCCGACCACGCCAGCTGATAGAGGTGGGCGTACTCCTCGTAGTCCTTGAGCTCCTTGCCCGGCTCCTCGCGGATGTCGCGCCGGCTTCGGATGAACTTCCGCATCTCCTCCGTGGTCGAGTCGGCGTACACCTGGTCGCCGAGGAACAGCAGCAGGTCCGGGCGGCTGTCGCGGCCCGCGGCCACGGCGAGCGCGAAGGCGCGCAGCGAGTCGACGCCGTGCGTGCGATTCCCCGAGCTGTCGTGGGAGACGCTGGTGCGGCACGATCCGTACCCCAGCCGGAGTGGTCGCCCCGGTGCACGTGTGCCGATCACGGATGCCGGATACTCGGAATCCGGCTCCGGCCAGACCTGCACCCCGTCGATCTCCACGTCGTACGTCACCACGGAACCCGGCTCCAGCCCGTCGAGCTCGACGAGGGCGTAGTGGTGGCCGTGCACGCCGAAGCTGCGGGCGTGCCACGATCGCCCGCCGGCGTTGACGCTCACCCGGCAGTCGGCTCGTGTCTCCACCCAGATGCTCGCGGACGTCTCGTCGACGTATCGCAGCATCGGGCCCAGCACCAGCGGCGACGTGGCCATGGACCCTGTTCTACCGCGTCCACGCCCGCGTGACCACCGGGTTGCGCAGCGGATGCCGCGTGCACCCGCACGCGGCATCCGTTTCCCCTGCCCGTTCGGGACGGCCTACCCCTTCGTCGCCCCGGCCAGCAGGCCTCGCACGAAGTAGCGCTGCAGGCCGAAGAACACGGCGAGCGGAATGATGATCGAGATGAAGGCCGCAGCGGTCAGTCGTTGCCAGTCCTGGCCTCTCGTTCCGACCATCTCCGCCAATCGCTGGGTCAGCGGCGCGACATCCTGCGTGCCACCGGAGAAGATCAGGGCGACGAGCAGGTCGTTCCACACCCAGATGAACTGGAAGATCGCGAACGACGCGAGTGCCGGGGTGGCGAGCGGCAGGACGATGCGGGAGAAGATCTGCGAATGGGTCGCGCCATCGACCCGCGCCGCCTCGATCAGTTCGCCGGGGATCTCGGACATGAAGTTGTGCAGCAGGAAGATCGCCAGCGGGAGCCCGAACATCGTGTGCGCCAGCCACAACGGCGCGTAATTCTGCTCGGGGATGATGGGGATCAGTTCGTGAAGCCACACCTGCATCGGTCGCAGCCAGACCGAGAAGATCTGCAGCAGCGGAACGAGGGCCATCTGCAACGGCACGATCTGCAGGGCGAACACGAGGATGAACAGCGCGCCCACACCCCGGAACCGCATCCATGCGAACGCGTAGGCGGCCATCGAGGCGAATACCATGGTGATCAGCGTGCCGAGCAGCGCGATGATGACTGAATTGATGATGTACGCGCCGAGCTGCGGTGACGACTGGGACGTCGAGAAGAGCACTTCGCGGTAGTTGTCGAGCGTGAAGCCCGGATTCTGGAAGATCGTCCACCAGCCGGTGGTGCGGATGAGCTCCGCAGGCCGGAACGACGAGATGAAGAGACCGAACGTGGGGATCGTCCAGAGCACGGCGATGATGAGCGAGATGACGGTCGCCGTGCGGGAGGTCAGGCGCTTCTTGACCCGCTCCGCCTTGGGCCGGGCCAGCTCGGCTTTCTCGGCGGCCTCGATCGAGCCGAGGTCCTTGCCGACCGGGAGGTCGGCGGGTGCGATGCTGCTCATCGGATCTCCCTCTCCTTGCGGAGCACGTTGACGTTGTACACGATGATCGGGAGCACGAGCACGAACAGGATGAGCGCCAGCGCCGAACCCCGACCGACCTCGCTCGCCCGGAACGCCTGCGTGTACATCTCATTGGCGATGACGCTGGTCTTGAAGTTGCCGGCCGTCATCGTTCGTACGATGTCGAAGACCTTCAGCGTGGCGATCGAGATCGTCGTGACCACGACGACGAGAGCCCCCCGGATGCCCGGCACCGTGACGTTGGTGAATCGTTGCCAGCCGTTCGTGCCGTCGAGCTGCGCGGCCTCGATCTGCTCGGTCGGCACGGCCTTGATGGCCGCGCTCAGCAACACCATGGCGAACCCGGTCTGGATCCAGATCATCACGACGATCAGGAGGATCGTGTTGATCGGGTCGGTCTGCAGCCATTGCACCGGGTCGCCGCCGGCGGCGACGACGAGCGCATTCAGCAGGCCGATCTGCTCGCGTTCGCCCGACCGGTACTCATAGACGAATCGCCAGATCACGCTTGCACCGACGAACGAGATGGCGATCGGCATGAAGAGGACCACCTTGTAGTACCTCTCACCGCGCGACCGGTCGATGAACACCGCGTAGGCGAGGCCGATCGCCGTCGAGACCGTCGGCACGAGCGCCACCCAGATGATCGTGTTGACGATCGCTTGGATGCCGACCGGCTGTGTGAAGGTCCAGACGAAGTTGTCGAGCGTCCATTCCCCGTTCGGGTACTGGAAGGCGAGGAAGGTCGTACGAATCGCCGGATATATGAGGCCGATGGTGACCAAGATCATCGCAGGCGCCAGGAACCCGACCAGTTGCCAGTAGTCGCGACCCCTCTTGGGTGCTCGGTCGATGAAGAAGATGAGGAGGCCCACCACCGCGGCGAAGACCGCGGTCCCTATCAGCAACTGCAGGATCTTGCCGAGCAGATCTCCCGTGGTCATCGTGCCTCCCGGTTCGTCGTTGAATCTGAAGTGATGAGGGGCGGGGATCGGGGACCCCGCCCCCTCGATCATGCCGCGTCGCGTGTTCTCTGCCGGCGCGACGCGCGGACGGTCAGCCCGTCGGCCAGCTCGACTCGATGCTGTTGACGACCTCCTGCGTGCTCTCACCGCCGACCCAGGACACGATGCCCTTCCAGAAGGAGTCGGCACCGACGGCGCCGGGCATCAGGTCGGATCCGTCGAAGCGGAACGTCGTCTCGGGGTCCTGCAGGATCTCGATCGACTGCACGAGCAGCTCGCTCGACGCGACCTCGGGGTCGAGTCCCTTGTTCGCGCTGATGACGCCGCCGAGGCTGACCCGGTTGTTCGCCCAGGTGTCGCTCGAGAGGTACGTGCGGAAGGCCTCGACTTCCTCGGCATCGCGGAACGCGACGGGGAACTCGCCACCACCGGTCACCGACACCGGCTCATCGGCTGTGGCCGGCGGGAGCAGGAACGCGAACACCGTGCCGTCGGAGGCCACGGTGTTCTCTTCACCGCCCTCGGGGTTCCAGAAGGTCTCGTAGAACGAGGCCTGGTGGTGCAGCGAGCACTCGCCGTCGAGGATAGGAAGGCCGGCCGTCTGGAACGCCTCGCTGACCTGCGTGGACACGTCGCCGATGCCGCCGTTGACCATCTCTTCGCTCTTCAGGTACTCGCCGACCGCGTCGAACGCCTGGGCGACCTGCGGGTCGTTGAACGGGATGCCGTGCGTCACCCACTGGTCGTAGACGTCGGCGCCGTGCAGGCGAAGCATGTAGTCCTCGATCCAGTCGGTTCCCGGCCATCCCGTCGCGTCACCGGACTCGAGGCCGACGCACCACGGCTTGTGGTCACCCTCGGCCGCGATGTCCTCGGAAAGCGCCTTCAGCTCGTCGAGGGTCTCCGGGATCTCGTATCCCATGTCGTCGAACTCGGTGGGCGAGTACCAGATGTAGCCCTTGACGCTCGCCATGAGCGGCGCCGCGTACAGCGTGCCCTCGTGGGTGCCGTACTGCTTCCAGTCCTCCGACCAGAATTCGTCGATGTTCGCCTCGATCGGCTCGGAGGCGGGGATGAGCCAGCCGCCCGTGGCGAGACGGGCGAGCAGGCCCGGTTGCGGCACGATGCCGACGTCGGGTGCGTTGTCACCCTCGGCGAGCACCGCGATCTGGGCCTCGAACTCGCTCGAGCCCTGATACTCGACGTTGATGCCGGTGCAGGTCTCGAAGTCGGCCCAGGATTCGACGAGCCGGTCGGCCTCCAGGTCGAGGATCGTTCCGCCGACGGTCACCTCCGCGCCGTCGAACGTGCCATAGTCCTCGTAGGGACCGCAGTCGACGTCTGCCGCCTCTTCCTCGGCGATGTCCCCCGTGCATGCTGTGAGGGCCAGTCCGACCGCCGCGGCCGCCACCACTGGGGCCATCCAACGGCGATGCCGTGTGAGTCTCATGTCATCTCCTCATTGAGTGTGGTGCAGGCGAAGCCGGGAACCGGTTCCAGCGTCCACGGTATGACAACCGGGCGACTCCTCACAAGAGATGGGAGGTCACGGTTCGAACACCGTGGACGATTGGCGGGCATCATGCGGGAGAGCGCTCCCACACCGCCGCGGGCCGGGATTCCGGTGGCCGGCGCCCGACGGGAACCGGTTCCATACTTCGCTCCACCGAGGCACTACACTCTGCAACGGAGCAGCCCGACGGAGGGAGGCGCTGATGGCCGCAATCGGCGACGTCGCGCGCCTCGCGGGCGTCTCGAAGGCCACGGCCTCGCGTGCGCTCTCCGGTCGAGGCTACGTGGCCGACGAGACCCGTCGGCGCGTCGAGGCCGCCGCGGCCGAGATCGGCTTCATCGCCTCGCCGGATGCCGCGAGCCTTGTCACGGGGCGCACGAAGAACGTCGGCGTCATGATCCCGTTCGTGAACCGCTGGTTCTTCGGCGAGGTGCTCGAGGGCATCGAGCGGGCACTCCTCGGCGCGGGGTACGACCTCACCCTCTACAACCTCCCCGAGCGGGGCCTTGGGCGGACGCGCGTCTTCGACTTCTTCCTGGCACGCAAGCGCGTCGACGCGGTCATCGCCGTGGGCGTCGATCTCGACGAGCGCGAGGCCGCATCGCTCGAACGACGCGAGCGTCCACTCGTCTGTCTCGGCGGAACCGGCGGCGCCGCTGCCCGGCTCTCGATCGACGACCGCGGTGTGGGCCAGCTCGCCACCGAGCACCTGCTGCACCTCGGTCACACCCGGATCGCGCACCTCGCCGGCGCGGGCGCTTCCGCGCGTCCGGCGAGCGTGCCGGGACAGCGCCGTCAAGGGTTCCTCGATGCCATGGCGGCGGCCGGTGCCCCGCCGGACGAGCGCACGCACATCCTCGAAGCCTCGATGAGCCTGCCCGGCGGCTACACGGGCGCGCTCCAGCTGCTGGGGCATCCCGGGCCGTCGCCCGACCGCCGTATTCGCGGCATCCGACGAGATGGCCTTCGGCGCGATCCGCGCCGCCGAGCGCCTCGGGATCGACGTACCCGCCGACCTCTCGGTGATCGGCGTCGACGGCCACGAGTACGCCTCGATGTTCGAGCTCACGACCGTGGAGCAGTATCCCGGCGAGCAGGGCCGGCTCGTCGTCGACGTGGTGCTGCGCCTGCTCGGCGGCGAGGCGATGGCCGATCCCCTGCCCGACTCCGGTGCACCGCTGCTCACGCGGCTCGTCGTGCGGTCGACGACGAGCGCGCCACGCTGAGCCGGAACAAGTGCCCGACGCTCAGAGCTCGAGGTCCGAACGCCCGAACGTCGCGCGATGATCGCCTCGACGGTGTGTGCCTGGTCTGGAGCTCCGCCGAGCTCGTCCCGGCCCGAGACGACGGATGCCCCGCGGCCATGATCGGCCACGGGGCATCCGTGTGTTCAGGTGACGCGGGTCACCTCAAGCTGCGAACCCTCTCAGGAGGGCGGCGACTACTTGATGGTGACGGTGGCGCCGACCTCTTCGAGGGAGGCCTTCGCCTTGTCGGCGGCCTCCTTGGTCGCGCCCTCGAGCACGACCTTCGGGGCACCGTCGACGACGGCCTTGGCCTCGCCGAGGCCGAGCGAGGTGAGCTCGCGCACGACCTTGATGACCTGGATCTTCTTGTCACCGACGGTCTCGAGGACGACGTCGAACGACGTCTTCTCCTCGACCTCTTCGGCAGCGGCAGCCGGGCCGGCAGCGGCCGCGACGGCGACCGGGGCGGCCGCGGTGACCTCGAAGGTCTCCTCGAACGCCTTGACGAACTCCGAGAGCTCGATGAGGGTCAGGCCCTTGAACTGCTCGAGCAGTTCCTCAGTGGACAGCTTTGCCATTGTTTCTTCTCCTTGTGGATTCGTTACTCACCGCTTGAGAGGCTCGCGCCTACGCAGCGGACTCCTGCTTCTCACGCAGCGCATCGACCGTGCGGACGGCCTTCGACAGCGGTGCGTTGAACAGATATGCGGCTCCGAACAGCGAGGCCTTGAAGGCGCCGGCGAGCTTCGCCAGGAGCACTTCGCGGGACTCGAGGTCGGCGAGCTTGCCTACCTCTTCGGCGGTCAGGGGCTTGCCATCGAAATAGCCGCCCTTGACCACGAGGAGAGGGTTCGCCTTGGCGAAGTCACGCAGCGACTTCGCGACGGCGACCGGGTCGCCGTGCACGAACGCGATCGCCGACGGGCCCTTGAGCTCGTCGTCGAAGGAGGAGATCCCGGCGTTGTTGGCCGCGATCTTCGTCAGCGTGTTCTTCACCACGGCGTAGCTCGCGTCCCCACTGATGGACTTGCGCAGCGTCTTGAGCTGGGCAACAGTGAGGCCGCGGTATTCGGTCAGCAGAACGGCGGTCGAGCTCTCGAACAGGTTCGTGAGTTCGGCAACCGAGGCTTCCTTGTTCGCCATGGCCACTCCTTGTGTCTTCAACGTGCATCGCGGCGGCGGTGCACGGCCTCGGAGCGCTGGGCCCTGCCGCCCTTTCGAGCGGCTCGAGCGAAAGAAAAGAGCTCCGGCGCAGTTGCGCGGAGCTCGGCCCGAATCAGCGGGAAGTCTTCGTCACACCTGCGCGGGCACCTGCTTTCGCAAGACTTCGATCGGCTCGCCCGGTGGGTGAACACAGGGCAGGCACGACAACCAGCGGTCTTCGGCTCCGACAAGGCTAGCGGATGCCGCGGGCCCGTCAAAATCGCACCCGCGAGGAGGAATCGCGGAGGGTGTGGCGGTGGTCGCCTCTGCGATGCGATGCTGGGTCGCGTCAGGGCGCTCCCGGATGCCGCGGGCGCCATCCGGATCAAGACTGTGCGCACCGCGGGCGTCGTTGCCCGAGCCCTCCCTCGGGGCATCCGGCCGCGCTCCTGAGCGAAGGAAACAGATCATGAAGTCTGAGATGTCAGTTGGCCGGCTGCCGGAAGGCCCGACCGGACGGCAGATCATCACGTTCGCCCCGGTCGATCCGGGCACGGCGGCGCGAGAGGCCCGCGACGTGGCCGGTCTCCACCTCGAGAACGCCGGGGAGGTCGGCGCGTTCGGCACGCTCGATGAAGTGGCAGGCGATGGCGTCTACTTCGAGGAGCTCGGCATCGCCGTCGTCGACTCGGCGCCCGACCAGCTCGGTGCCCTGTCGCGTGCGGTGAACGACTCCGCGAGCCCCATCCTCGCGGTCGAGCCCGAGGTCTACGTGCACGTCTTCGACACGATCGAGGCGACCGCCACCTCCGAGGGCGTCGACGACATGGGCGAGTCCGCGCAGGACCACGACGTGGACGCGGCCGAGATCTTCGCCGACACCGACCGGTACACGTGGGGCCTCGCGGCCGTGCGCGCCGTCCCGCCGATCCTGCACACCGCGCCCTGGTCGGGCAGGGGCATCCGGATCGCGGTGCTCGACACCGGCATCGACCTCGACCATCCGGATTTCGCCGGGCGGGTGCTCGCGAGCCAGAGCTTCATCCCCGGCCAGGCCGTGCAGGACGGGCATTCGCACGGCACGCACTGCGCGGGAACCGCGGCGGGCATCAAGGTGCCGTCCGGCGGGCAGCGGCGGTACGGCGTGGCCTACGGCGCGCGCCTGCTCATCGGCAAGGTGCTGTCGAACTCGGGCAGCGGCACGAGCGGCCAGATCCTCGCGGGCATCAACTGGGCGATCCAGCAGGGTGCGCACGTCATCTCGATGTCGCTCGGCTCCTCGGTGAACGTCGGGCAGCCGCACTACACGTACTACGAACAGGCTGCCGTTGCGGCCCTGAATGCGGGGTCGCTCATCGTGGCCGCGGCGGGCAACGACGGATGGCGTCCGGTGGGTGCGCCGGCGAACAGCCCGTCGGTGCTCGCGGTCGCCGCGCTCGACCAGTCGCTGCAGCGGGCGGCGTTCTCGTGCGTCGCCCTCAACGGCGGCGGCGGCGAGATCAATGTGGCGGCGCCCGGCGTGGCGACGTATTCGTCGGTTCCGGTGGACAAGGGCTCGTACGGGATCAAGAGCGGCACGAGCATGGCGACGCCGCACGTCGCCGGCGTCGCGGCCTCGCTCGCCCAGAAGACCGGCCGACGCGGCCGTGCTCTCTGGCTCGAGATCGAGCGCACGGCGGAACCGCTGCCGCAGTCGGTGCAGGAGGTGGGCAAGGGCCTCGCGGTGGTGCCGACACGGCGGATCAACGTCGTCGCGCAGCCGTCGCCGGCGTGGCGGCCCGGGCCCGATCGTCGATCTCGACCTGGTTCAGCCTCCGGTGCCCTGAACCGGCGATCGGCGGGAGAGTGACCGCGACATGCACGAGGGGAAGCGTCACGTCCACGTGAGCCTCGGCGAGCGCGACGCGCCGGCCACGGCCGAGCGACTCACCGCCGCCGGATTCGAGGTCGAGGAGCGCCTCGACGCGATCGGCGTGGTCATCGGCTGGGCCGACGACGACACGATCGAACGCCTTCGCTCGATCGACGGCGTCACGGTGGAGCCGGAGAGCGACGTTCAGCTGCCGCCACCGGATGCACCGGTGCAGTAGCCGGGAATAGTTGACCAATGTCTACGAGTTAGATAAGTTGACAACTGTCAATCATTCCGGGAGTCCCATGGTCATCGATCAGCGCACGCGCACGCCCAAGCAGAAGGCGGATGCCGCCGTACCCGCCACGCTCTCCGACAACGGCATGACGCACCGCGCGGTGCTCACCGCCCTGTCGGGCCTCCTGCTCGGCATGTTCGTGTCGATGCTCGCCTCGACCGTGGTCGGAACCTCGCTTCCGATCATCATCGCCGACCTCGGCGGCGATCAGTCCGCGTTCACGTGGGTCGTGACCGCAATGCTGCTCGCCACCACGGTCTCCACGCCGATCTGGGGCAAGCTCGCCGACCTCTTCAACCGCAAGCTGCTGTTGCAGGTGGCGCTCGTCATCTTCGTCGTGGCCTCTGCGGTCGCGGGGTTCTCGCAGGACACCGGCACGCTCATCACGATGCGCGTGTTCCAGGGCATCGGCGCCGGTGGCCTCGCCGCGCTCAGCCAGATCGTCATGGCCGACATCATCAGCCCGCGCGAGCGCGGCAAGTACGCCGGTCTCTTCGGCGCGGTCATGGCCGTGGCCACCATCGGCGGCCCTCTGCTCGGCGGTGTGATCACCGACGGGCTGGGCTGGCGCTGGACCTTCTTCGTGGGCCTGCCGATCGCCGTCGTCGCGCTCGTGCTGCTGCAGCGCACGCTGCACCTGCCCAAGCGACCGAAGGCCAAGGTATCGATCGACTACCTCGGCATCGTGCTCATCTCGGCCGGCGTCTCGCTGCTGCTGCTCTGGGTCACCTTCGCCGGCAAGGACTTCGAGTGGATCTCCGTGCCGAGCCTGCTCATGGTCGGCGGCGCGGCGTTGCTGCTCGTCATCGCCGTGATCGTCGAGTTCCGCGTGAAGGAACCGGTCATCCCGCTCAGCCTCTTCAAGAACCGCACGTTCACGCTGTCGGTCATCGCGTCGATCTCGGTCGGCGTCGCCATGTTCGGCACGGCGGTGTTCCTCAGCCAGTACATGCAGCTCGCCCGCGGGGCGACCCCCACCGAGTCGGGCCTGCTCACCATTCCCATGATGGCCGGGCTGCTCATCGCCTCCACCGTCATCGGTGCCCTCGTGAGCCGCCGCGGCACGTGGAAGGGCTTCATGATCACGGGAGGCGTCCTGCTCGTCGTCGGCAGCCTGCTGCTCTCGCGGCTGCAGTACGACACCGACTTCTGGTACGTCGGCGTCTCGATGTTCGTGCTCGGCGCGGGTGTCGGCATGCTCATGCAGAACCTCGTGCTCGTGGTGCAGAACACGACCGAGGTGAAGAACCTGGGCGTCGCCACGAGCGCCGTCACGTTCTTCCGCAGCCTCGGGGGCACGATGGGCGTCGCCGTCATGGGTTCCATCCTCGGCACCGTCGTGGCCGATCACATCACGAGCGGCATCGCCGGCCTCCCTCCCGAGCAGCAGCTCCAGGCCGCGCAGACCCTCGGCGGAGGAACGATCCCCCAGGTGAGCGCACTGCCCGACTTCCTCCGAGTCATCGTCGAGTCCGCCTACGGCTACGGCATCGGCAGCGTCTTCCTCGCTGCCGTCCCGCTCGCGATCGTCACGCTCGTCGCGGTGATCTTCCTCCCGAATGCCCAGCTCGGAACGCAGAACGCGATCCAGCGCGCGAAGGCCGAGCACGCCGCCACCGCCGAGGCAGGCGTTGTCGGCGCCGGCGCGGCATCCGCCGATCCGATCGAGGACGAGCTCACGCACGAGCTCGAGGATGCCGAGGACGCGGCGATCGATGCCGCCGCGGCCTCCGTCGCGCTCACGCCCGTCGGGCTCGCGCACGACCCGGCGAGCGAATCGATCGACGCGACGGGCGAGGCATCCGGCCGACACCGAACCGCCTTGGTCCGCACTGATTAGGATCGCCGCTATGAGCTCCACCGCGCCGGCCGTCGTCCGCACGGCCACCGACGAGGAGATCGCCTCGGTCGAGGAGCAGCTCCGGCTGCTCTTCGGCCGCGTGCGGGCCGTCTGGAAGGAGGCGGCATCTGCGGTGCATCCCGACCTGCAGCCCCTGGGCTACAAGATCCTGTCGGCCATCGTGCACCGCGGCCGCATGCACGCGGGGGCCATCGCCGACATGCTCGAGATCGACAAGAGCATGGTGAGCCGACAGGTGAAGCACCTCGAATCGCTCGGCCTCGCGCAGAGCGTTGCCGACCCGAACGACGGGCGTGCCCGCTTCATCGAGCCCACGGCCGCCGCAATCGAGAGCGTCGGCCAGAAGGGCTCGCGGATGCAGCAGCGGCTCCATTCGCAGCTGCGCACGTGGTCGGGCGAGGACGTCGACACCCTCGCGACGCTGCTCGGCCGCCTCACGGCCGATGTCATCGCCCCGGGCGGTACATCAGCGTCCGAGGACTGACCGCTTCCCCGTCGCCGCGGCGTCCGGCAACTCACTGCGATCCCGCGCCCGGCCCGAGTCGGGCGCTTCGTCGTCTGTGTCGGACTCGTCGGCTCCCTCCCGGGCGACGGGCAGCCGGACGATGAACCGGGTCGCGCCGGGCGCGCTCGACACCGACACCGAGCCATCGTGCGCCTCGACGACCGCACGCACGATCGCGAGCCCGAGGCCGGTGCTGCCCGCCCTGCGGGAGCGCGAGGAGTCGCCACGGGCGAACCGTTCGAAGAGGGAGCCCGCGAGCTCGGGCGGGATGCCGGGACCGTCGTCCTCGATCGCCAGCACGACCTCGTCGCCGTCCCGCTCGAGCTCCGCCACGACGCTCGTGCCCTCGGGCGTGTGCACCCTGGCGTTCGCGAGCAGGTTGGTGACGACCTGGCGCAGCCGCGGCTCAT
This sequence comes from uncultured Actinomycetota bacterium, assembly GCA_963764435.1. Classification (GTDB taxonomy): domain Bacteria; phylum Actinomycetota; class Actinomycetes; order Actinomycetales; family Microbacteriaceae; genus Agromyces. Next base: position 145,435 of record CAVXSL010000007.1, read on the forward strand.
CGCCCATCACGACGGTCGCGGCATCCGGAAGGCGCACCTCCCACTCGTGATCGGGGCCGGCGGCCTGTGCGTCGCCGACCGCCTCGACCACGACGCGGCCGAGGTCGACGGGCAGGGTCGTGAGCTCGCGGCCCTCGTCGAGGCGCGCGAGCAGCAGCAGGTCTTCGACGAGCTCGGTCATGCGTACCGACTCGGACTCGATGCGGCCGATCGCGTGCATCACATCCTGCGGCAGCTCGCCGCCGTGCATGCGGGTGAGCTCGGCGTAGCCGCGGATGGACGCGAGCGGCGTGCGCAGCTCGTGGCTCGCGTCCGCGACGAAGCGGCGCACCTTCTGCTCGCTCTGCTCGCGCGCCGTCAGGGCGGATGCCACATGGCCGAGCATGCGGTTGAAGGCGGTGCCCAGCCGCCCGACCTCGGTGCGGTCGTCGGTGTCGGCGACGCGCTGGGTGAGATCGACGTCGCCGCGGTCGAGGGGAAGCTCCGAGACGCGCTGCGCCGTCGCGGTCACCCGAGCGAGCGGGCTCAGTGCCCGCCGCACGACCAGGGAGCCGATGGCAAGTGCGAGGACGAGGCCGCCCGCGGCGACGATCACGATGGTCCACGCCAGCTGCGCGGTCGTGGCGTTCACCTCGGCGAGCGGCAGGGCGAGCACGATCGAGACGCCGTTCCATTCCGGCTGCGCGACCGCGAGTGCGCGATAGTCGCCGAGCCGGTCCACGTCGATCGAGTGCGGTTCGCCGTCGATCGGCACCGCGGCGAGCGTTCCGGCGACCGTCGGCGGCAGATCGAGCACGCGCCCGCCCTCGGTGATGTAGCCGGCCGACGCCGTGCCGTCAGCCTGCACGAGCGCCGCGAGCGTGCCCGCCTCCTGGCCGGAAGGTTGAGCACGGAGCTCGGGCGCGGCCGACGGGTTGCCCGGGAAATCCGGCGGCTGCCCTGTGATGGCGACGTTGGCGCGCGAGGTCGCCGAGTCGAGGTTCGCGTCGAGCCGCGCGAGCGAGGAGCCGTGGAACACGGCGACGCTCACCACGCCGACGACGGCGCTCACGGCGACGAGGAGCGCGGCCACGATGACGAGGAGCCGCCGGCGCAGGGTCCACGGGTGACGGCGCGCGGCGCGTGGCATCCGCCTCGTCCGGCCGCGCGACCCGACGCGCTGCGCGACCGAGCCTCGGTGCTCGCCTCGCGCGACGCGGCGGCATGGCCGGGGTCGCCCGGCTTGGTCATCCGGCGGCCTTGAGCATGTAGCCGGCGCCGCGCACCGTGTGGATCATCGGCTCGCGGCCCGCATCGATCTTCTTGCGCAGGTAGGAGATGTAGAGCTCGACGACCGATTCCCTGCCGCCGAAATCGTAGGACCACACTCGGTCCAGGATCTGCGCCTTCGAGAGCACGCGGCGTGGGTTCCGCATGAGGAAGCGCAACAGCTCGAACTCGGTCGCGGTGAGCTCGATGGGGGTGCCACCGCGGGCGACCTCGTAGGAGTCCTCGTCGAGGGTCAGGTCGCCGACGGTGAGCACCGGCTCGTTCGCCTGCGCGAGGGTGAGCGTCGAGCGGCGGATGAGTCCGCGGAGCCGCGCCACGACCTCCTCGAGGCTGAACGGCTTCGTGACGTAGTCGTCGCCGCCCGCGGTGAGCCCGGAGATGCGGTCGTCGAGCGAGTCCTTCGCGGTGAGGAAGAGCACCGGAGTCTCGGTGCCGTCGGCGCGAACGCGTTGGAGGACCTCGAGGCCGTCGATGTCGGGCAGCATGATGTCGAGCACGATCGCGTCGGGGCGGAACTCGCGTGCGACCTTCACGGCGGTGAACCCGTCGCCGGCGGTGCGCACGTCCCAGCCCTCGTACCGCAGCGCCATCTTCAGGAGCTCGGTGAGCGAGTGCTCGTCGTCGACGACGAGCACGCGCACCATGGAGCCGTCGCCCTTGGTGATCTGCGGGCGGTTCTGCGTCGTCGGCGTCGTGCTCATGTCTCCAGTATCCGCGCCCGCCTATGCGTTCCCTATGAGTCGCTTGTGTGGACGCCGACACGATGGCGTGCGTGCGTCTAGACTGCGGCATGAAAGGCTCCGCACGGACGCGGACGACTGCCGCCGCGAGCCGCAGCAGGGGCGCCGCACCACCGCCTGAGGAGTTCGCATGTCCGATCTCTCCGACGACGCCGAGCAGGCCCGCCGCGACGGTCCCGAACGCGAGGCCTGGCTCCGCTTCGGGCCCTACCTCAGCGAACGGCAGTGGGGCACCGTTCGCGAAGACACCGAGCACGACCCGAACTCGTGGCGATCGTTCCCGCACGACCACGCTCGTTCGCGCGTGTATCGCCACGGCGAGGACGGCATCGCGGGCCTCTGCGACGACCGCACCCTCATGTGCCTCGCACTCGCCCTCTGGAACGAGCACGACCCGATCCTGAAGGAGCGGTACTTCGGGCTCGCCAACGACGAGGGCAACCACGGCGAGGACGCGAAGGAGTACTGGTTCCACCTCGACGCCACCCCGACCTCGTCCTACCTGAAGACGCTCTACAAGTACCCCCAGGCCGAGTTCCCGTACCGCCTCCTCGTCGAGGAGAACGCACGTCGCGGCCGGGACCGACCGGAGTTCGAGCTCCTCGACACCGGCATCTTCGACGAGCACCGCTACTTCGATGTGACCGTCGAGTACGCCAAGGCCGCACCCGACGACCTCGTGATGCGCGTGACGGCGGTGAACCGCGGGCCGGATGCCGCGCCGCTGCACCTGCTGCCCACGCTGTGGTTCCGCAACACGTGGGCGGGCATCGAGCGCGCGGCGGCGAGCGAGCCGGCCGCCGACGGTCCTCGACCCGAACTCCGCGCGGTCGGGCCGGACCGCATCGAGGCATCGCACCCCGAGCTCGGCGCGTGGATCCTCCGCACCGACGGCGACGCCGAACTGCTGTTCTGCGACAACGAGTCCGACACCCAGCGGCTCTGGGGCCGGCCCGGGGCATCCGCGTACCCGAAGGGCGGGATCGGCGAGCACGTGCTCACAGAGGCGCCCACCGTGAATCCCGAGCTGCGCGGCACCAAGGCTGCCGCGCACCGCGCCGTCCGCATCGAGGCAGGCGGCCGGGCGACGATGCACGTGCGGCTCACCCGTGCCGACCTGTCGATCGATGACGCGCCCTTCGCCGAGGCCTGCGACGCGATCATCGCCCGGCGCGTGGCCGAGGCGGATGCCTTCCACGCCGCGATCGCAGGGCCGAGGACGACACCCGAACACGCTCGCATCATGCGCGCCGCCCTCGCGGGCATGATCTGGGGCGAGCAGCACTTCGAGTACGAGGTCGCGTCCTGGATGCATGAGCGCGGCGATCGTCCGTTCGTGGATCGGGACGGGCGCAACGCCCAGTGGCCGCACCTGCGGGCCGGCAGGGTGATCTCCATGCCCGACCCGTGGGAGTATCCCTGGTTCGCCGCCTGGGATCTCGCGTTCCACACGCTGCCCCTCGCGCAGATGGACGTGACGGCGGCCAAGGCCCAGCTCGAGCTCCTGCTCGACGCCGACTTCCTGCACCCGAACGGCCAGATCCCTGCCTACGAGTGGAACTTCGACGACGTGAACCCCCCGGTGCACGCGTGGGCGGCGCTCAGCCTCTACGAGCTGGACCGGCTGCAGAGCGGAACCTCGGACCGCGAGTTCCTCAAGCGGGCCTTCGCGCAACTGCTCCTCAACTTCACGTGGTGGGTGAACCGCAAGGATCCGGACGGCAACAACGTCTTCCAGGGCGGCTTTCTCGGACTCGACAACATCGGCGTGTTCGACCGCTCGTCCCCGCTCCCGACCGGTGGCACGCTCGAGCAGGCCGACGGCACCGCGTGGATGGCCTCCTACGCGCAGGCGATGCTCGTCATCGCCGCTGAGCTCGCCCTCGACGATCCCTCGTATGCACCGCTCATGCGGAAGTTCGCCGAGCACTACCTCTGGATCGCCGCGGAGGTGTACGGGACCGAGGGAGGCGCGGCGCTCTGGGACGACGACGACCGCTTCTTCTACGATGCCGTGCGGCAGGCTGACGGCTCCCTCACCCGCCTCAGGGTGCGCTCGTTCGTGGGACTCATGCCGCTCGTGGCATCCGTCACGCTGCGCGCGCCCGTCGAAGGGGCGGCCAGGATCTACGGTTGGCTCGACGGATTCGTGCGCGACTTCGGTGACTACCTCCCGCTCGTGCGGAATCTCGGCGGCACGAACGCGAACGGGGACCGCCTCGTGTCGCTCGTCGGTGACGACCGGCTTCGGAGCATCCTCGCCGTGACGTTCGACGAGGATGAATTCCTCTCGCCTCACGGCATTCGTTCCCTCTCGAAGTTCCATCTCGAGCACCCCTACGAGTTCTTCGTCGACGGCGTGCGCTACTCCGTGCGCTACGCGCCGGGCGAGTCCGATTCGGCGATGTTCGGCGGCAATTCGAACTGGCGTGGGCCGGTCTGGATGCCGTTGAACGTGCTGCTCATTCGGAGCCTGCTCGAGCTGCACCGGTACCACGGTGATGCGTTCACCATCGACTACCCGACGGGTTCGGGCGAGCAGCACACGCTGCTCGAGATCGCGCGCGACCTCGTCGCACGCCTGGTCCGCCTGTTCGAGACGGATGCCTCGGGCCGGCGTCCCTCGCATGGCAGTCACCCGATGTGGACCGACGAGCACTGGCGCGACCACTTGCTCTTCTTCGAGTACTTCCACGGCGACGACGGATCCGGGGTCGGTGCGAGCCATCAGACGGGGTGGACCGGGCTCGTCGCGACCCTGGTCTTCCTCCTCGGTGACGACGATCGGCTGATGCAGCTCCTGACCGGAACAGGGGATTCATAGCGCGCGTGGAACCGCCGGCAAGGCGGATCCATAGCGGCGCGTGGAACCGGCCGGCAAGGCGGATCCATAGCCGCACCATGGGTGAGCCACTGCCACCATCCGTACGGTCCTTCTCGATGGCCCAACCGGTGCCTCGACACACGAGAGGGAACCCCCGATGTTCTTCACGTACCTCCGGCGCGAACTCGCCGGGCGCCGCAGGCAGACCGCGATCATCGCGATCGGCATGGCGCTCGCGATCGCCCTCGTCATGATCGTGAACGCCGTCTCGACGGGCGTGAAAGACGCACAGGCGTCGGTGCTCGAGTCCGTCTACGGCGTCGGCACCGACCTCACCGTCTCGCCGGTACCGGCACCACCCGGGGAAGGCGGAGGCCAGGGCGGCGGCCGGTTCGAGTTCGGCGCCGAAGACGGCACGACCTCCGGCGATTCGACGGCGGTCAGCGACTCACGACTCGTGAGCGGCCCCGGCGGCTCGACGTTCGACGCCACGACGCTCGACACGGTGCAAGACGTCGACGGGGTCGCCGCGGCATCCGGGGCGCTCTCGCTCACGAACATGACCTTCGACGGCGAGATGCCCGCCCCGCCCGCCGACAGCACGACCGAAGGCGGCGAAGCACCCCAGGGGCAGCGGGGCGGCGGCTTCGGGGCGCCGCATTCGACGTGAACAGCTTCACCGTGCTCGGGATCGACCCCGGCGCCGAAGCGGTCGGCCCCCTCTCGGCGGTGGCGCTCGACGACGGGCGCGGGCTCGAGGCATCCGATGCCGGCCAGGCCGTGGCCATGCTCGACGCGAGCTACGCGACGACCGAGGAGCTCGCCGTCGGCGGCACGATCAACGTGGGCGGCACCGACTTCGAGATCGTCGGCACGGTGACCTCGACCTCGGCCGACGCCGCGACCGCGGCCAACGTCTACATTCCGCTCGACCTGGCGCAGGAGCTCTCCGGTGAGACCGGAATGGTGAGCGACATCTACGTGCAGGCCACGTCCTCGGACCAGATCGACGCCGTGCAGGCCGACCTCGAGGAGGCGCTGCCGGATGCCGCGGTGTCGACGCAGGCCGACCTCGCCGCCTCGGTCTCGGGGTCGCTCCAGACCGCATCGAGCCTCATCTCGAACCTCGGGCTCTGGCTCTCGGTCGCCGTGCTCGTCGCCGCGTTCCTCATCGCGATCCTCTTCACCGTGCAGGGCGTCACCCGTCGCACCCGCGAGTTCGGCACCCTCAAGGCGATCGGCTGGTCGAACAACCGCATCGTCGGGCAGGTCGCGGGCGAGTCGCTCGTGCAGGGACTCATCGGCGGCGCGGCCGGTCTCGCGCTGGGACTCGCCGGCATCTGGGTCCTGAACCTCATGGCACCCACACTCGGTGCCAGCGCGAGCGCAGGTCCGACTTTGATGGCCGGCCCCGGCGGCGGCGGTGCGGAGGGCGGTGGCGGCGGGTCGGAGGGCGGTGGCGGCGGGTTCGCTGCGCGCGCCGCCGACACGGCCGGCGCCACGACGGAGGTCGTGCTGAATGCCCCGATCACCGTGAGCGTCATCGCGATCGCGATCGGCCTGGCCGTGCTCGGCGGGTTGATCGCCGGCGCGGTCGGTGGATGGCGCGCCGCGCGCCTGCGGCCCGCCGAGGCGCTGCGGAGCGTCGCATGAGGGAGCGTCGCATGAGGGAGCGTCGCATGAGCGCGCGTCGCATGAGCGCGCGTCTCATGAGGGAGCGTCGCATGAGCGCGACCCGGCACGAGGCATCCGTCACCGAAACCCCGAAACTCCCGAAGCTCCCGAAGCTCCCGAAGCTCTCGAAGCTCCCGAGGCTCCCGAAACTCCCGAAACTCACGTAGCTCTCGAAGCTCCCGAAAGGAACCCGCATGTACACACTCGAGAAGGTCTCGAAGCGCTACGCCCAGTCCAGGCGCACCGTCACCGCGTTGAAGGACGTGAATCTCACGATCGGCGCAGGGCAGCTCATCGCCATCCAGGGGCCGACCGGCGGCGGCAAGTCGACGCTGCTGCAGATGCTCGGCGCGCTCGACCGGCCGACGTCGGGCCGGGTAACCCTCGGCGACGCGGAGCTCTCGCACCTGCCCGACCGCAAGCTCGGTGCCATTCGCGCGAAGGAGATCGGGTTCGTCTTCCAGGGCTTCAACCTCATCCCGACGCTCACCGCGCAGGAGAACGTCGAGACCGCGCTCGAACCGCTCGGCGTCTCGGGTGAGGAGCGGCGGCGGCGCGCGCTCGCCGCACTCGACTCGGTCGGGCTCGCCGACCGCGCCTCGCACCTTCCCGGCGAGCTCTCGGGCGGGCAGCAGCAGCGCGTGGCGATCGCCCGCGCACTCGTGAAGGAGCCCGACGTGCTCCTCGCCGATGAGCCGACCGGCAACCTCGACGAGGAGACGCGGGACGAGATCATGGACCTCCTCGAGGGGCTCTGGCGCGACCGGGGCCTCACGCTGATCATCGTGACCCACGACTCGGCCGTCGCCCGGCGGGCCGAGCGACGCCTCCACATCAAGAACGGCACCGTCACCGAGCGCTGACGGGCGGACCGGGGCGGCGGATGCCGCGACGAAGCTCGGTTCGGTCGCGGCATCCGCTCGTTGCATCCGCCGGTGCAGCGCTCGGCGCAGCCGCTCGGCGCAGCGCGGCTCAGCCGCTGGCAGCCGCTCGGCGCAGCCGCTCGGCTGCAGCCGCTCGGTGCAGCGCTCGGTGCAGCGCTCGGTGCAGCCGCTCGGTGCAGCGCTCCGGCTGACATCCGCTCGGTGCAGCGCTCGATTCAGCGCTCGGTACATCCGCTCGGCGCAGCGCTCGTTCAGCGCTCGTCAGCGCTCGATTCAGCGCTCGGTACATCCGCTCTCGGTGCAGCTCTCGGTCAGCGCTAGATCGCTCGCCGCACGGATGCGGCGCGCAGCTCGCGCCCGCGCCGCGCGTGACATCTCTGCAGGAGTTATCCACAATCTCTCGAACATACTTTCGAATCAGGCTGAAGTTCGAGAGAATGAATCATGACCCCACCGGCCGTGATGCTCAGCGAAATGGCGATCCGCCTCGCCGCATCGGGCATGGCCGTCGAGCTCTTCCGTCAGATGAGCGACGACGAGGTGATCGAGACACAACGGGCGATTGCGGCCCTCTCGCGCGAACTCGGGCGATGCCAGGCCCTTTCGGCGGCGGAGGTCGCGCATCGCTCTCGACCGTCGGCCGGCATGCAGGGCCTCGCGCAGCGGCAGGGGCATGTCAACGCCGAGTCGATGCTCCAGTCGGTCACCGGCGCCTCGAAGCGTGAGGCCCGATCACTCACGCGCGTCGGTTCAATGATTTCCGAGACGACCGAGTGCATCGAGCTCGAGCGTCTCCGGGAAGCCGACCCCGAGATGGGGCGAGTGATTCCACCGGTCGAGGCGCCTTGGTTCGCGCAGCTGGCAGCCGCATTGGAGCGCGGAGAGCTCCAGGTCGCTGCGGTCGACGCGATCCGCACCGGTATCGGTGAGCCGAACGACCGCGTACCCGCCGCGGCACTCGCGAACGCGCTCCCGGCACTCATCGACGAGTGCCGCACGCTCAACGCCGACCAGGCGCGACTCGCGGCGCGTGCGGCGCGAGATCGCCTCGACTTCGCCGGCGTCGCCGAGCGACATGAGTCGCAGCGGCATCGGCAGTTCTGGCGGCTGTGGGTGAAGGACGACGGCATGGTGCGGGGCGAGTTCGAGCTCGAACCCGAGAACGGCATGCTCATGAAGAGCGTGTTCGACCAACTCGCACACCCGCGACGGGTCGCCGACCGCCGGTCACAGGGTCGTCGGCGTCCGTTCGGCGCGCCGCCGGTGCACAGTGATCACGTCGGGGGCGACCTCGCCACCCGTCAGCGCGACGCGGCCGAGGGCCTCGTGCAACTCGTTCGGGCCGGCGCATCCGTCGATCCCGAACGGGTGCTCGACGAGGTGCGTCCGGCCGTGCGCCTCGTCGTCAACGAACACGCCCTCGCGAGCGGCTCGGGGTTCGGAATCATCGAGGGTCATCGCGACGCGGTTCCGCTGCACGTGGTCGAAACTGGACTCTGCGAGGGATACCTCCCCATGCGATTCGACGACGAGGGTCGTTGCCTCGATCTCGGGCGTGAGGAGCGACTCTTCTCGCGAAAGCAGAAGGCGGCGCTCGCCGTGCGCGACGGTGGATGCATGGACCCCGACTGCGACCGGCCACCGTCATGGACCGAGGCGCATCACATCCGACATTGGAAACGCGACCAGGGGCGCACCGACCTCGCCGACGGAATTCTGCTCTGCCGTCGAGATCACCTGAGGTACCACAACCAGGGATGGGAGATCCGACGCGACGGTGCCGTCTACTGGCTCATCCCACCACCGACCATCGATCCCGACCAGACGCCGAGGCGCATGAGGTCGAAGACACGCGCCGACATCCTGAACCCGGTCGTGCTCGGCGACGCCGCGAGCCACGGGTTCGAGCTGCAGCACGCGTCGGGATAGCCGGCCGTGGGGCCCTCGCACCCGGCTCGCATCGAGCGCAGCACGCGTCGGCAAGCCGGCCGCGGGGCCCTCGCACCCGGCTCGCATCGAGCGCAGCACGCGTCGGGATAGCCGGCCGCGGGGCCCTCGCACCCGGCTCGCATCGAGCGCAGCACGCGTCGGGATAGCCGGCTCGGGTGCTCGCACCCGGCTCGCATCGAGTGCAGCACGCGTCGGGGTAGCCGGGCACTCGTACCCGGCTCGCATCGAGCGGGGCATCGCAGCCGCACTCGACAGGCGTCGCAGCCGCACCCGGCGGCGCATCACTGGGCACTCGGCGGGCATCACAGCCGTACTCACCACGCCGACGACGGCGCTCACGGCCACGAGCAGCGCAGCCACCATGACGAGCAGGCGCCGGTGCAGCGTCCATGGGCGGCGGCGATCAGCACCCGCTGCTCGAGAACGCGCGTGACCTCGTCGCACGGCTCGTCGGCCCGTTCGAGACGGATGCCTCGGGCCGGCGCCCCTCGCACGGCAGCCACCCGATGTGGACCGACGAAGCGAAGTCCCATACGCTTTTGTGAGGATGGCTCAGCTTTTCGGAACTCGTGAGCATCGTCGGCGTCGAGGCCCTCTCGTCGCCGTCGCCGTCGCCGGTGCGCTCATCGCCGGTGCAGCCGGAGTCAGCTGGACGCTCGGGCAGCGGTCCGCACCCGAACCCGAACCCGACGCCGTCGCTCAGGACTCCTCGACGCAGGCCGCCGTGACCCCCGAGGCCGCGACAGCCCGGGGTGGGCTTCGATGGGCGTCGCTGAGCCCCGCCGTGGCGGCCCAGCTCGCGTACGTGTACGCCCACTGGGACGACACCGCGAGCGAGCAGTTCGGCTACATCCAACGCAACGACTGCGTGAACTTCGCGAGCCAGTCGCTGTTCGCCCGCGGGTGGGCGACGGACGACGAGTGGTGGTACAACGAGTCCGGCGACGCCTACACCTCCTCGAAGGCCTGGGTCAGCTCCACCAACCTCATGTGGTACCTCGAGGAGCATCCCGAGCGGGCCACGCCCCTCACCGACGACCAACGCGACCAGGTGAAGGCCGGCGACATCGTGCAGTTCGACTGGGACCGCTCCGGCGACCGCGACCACACCGGCATCGTCACGTCCGTGGAGCAGGAGCTCGACGGGTCGATCACCATCGAGTACGCGGGCCACACGGATCCCACGTGGGACCGCCCGGTCGACTGGGCGATCACCGTGCTCCATCCCGGCGGGGTGGCGTACTACTGGAGCATCCCGGAATAGTCGCCACGCGGCATCCGCTTGCTACTGGTTCGAGAAGGCGGCGTCGAACGACACGGTCGGCCGCGGCCAGATGAGCGAGCGGATGAACCCGACGGCCTCCTGGGCGCCGTGCAGGCGATCCATGCCGGCGTCCTCCCACTCCACCGAAATGGGTCCGGTGTAGCCGATCGCATCGAGCGCGCGGAACGCGTCCTCCCACGGCACGTCGCCGTGCCCCGTAGAGACGAAGTCCCAGCCGCGGCGGGGGTCGCCCCAGGGCAGGTGCGAGCCGAGGACGCCCGCGCGGCCGTTGCGCGGGCGCATCCGCGTGTCCTTGCAGTCGACGTGGTAGATGCGGTCCTGGAAGTCGAGGATGAAGGCGACCGGGTCGATGTTCTGCCACATCATGTGCGACGGGTCCCAGTTGAACCCGAAGGACTCGCGCCGGCCGATCGCCTCGAGCGTGCGCACCGAGGTCCAGTAGTCGTAGGCGATCTCGCCGGGGTGCACTTCGTGCGCGAACCGCACGCCCTCGGCGTCGAACACGTCGAGGATCGGGTTCCAGCGGTTCGCGAAGTCCTCGAAGCCGTCCTCGATCACCGACGCGGGAACGGGCGGGAACATGGCCACGTAAGGCCAGATCGACGACCCCGTGAATCCGACCACGGTGTCGACGCCGAGCTTGCGCGCGACGCGCGCCGAGCGCTTCATGTCTTCGGCGGCGCGCTGCCGCACCCCCTCGGCGTCGCCGTCGCCCCAGACGTACGAGCGCACGATCGCCTCGTGCCGGAAGTCGATGGGCGCGTCGCACACGGCCTGGCCGGCGAGGTGGTTCGAGATCGCGTACACCTCGAGGCCATGGCGCTTCAGGATCTCGCGGCGCTCGTCGAGGTATCCCGGCTCCTCTTCGGCGAGCTTCAGGTCGAGGTGGTCGCCAGAGCACGCGATCTCGAGTCCGTCGTACCCCCACCCCGCTGCGAGGCGCGCGACTTCCTCGAATGCGAGGTCGGCCCATTGGCCGGTGAACAGGGTCACGGGGTGGTTGGCGGGGTCGGTGCCGGCGCGCCCGGCGGGGTCGGCGGAGGCATCCGCGGCGGACCGAGGCTCTCGGAGGCTCATGACTGTTCCCTTTCGTCCTGCAATGCGCTGAGGTAGCGGATGCTGCGCTCCGCGAGGTCGTCCTGCGATGCGGCGAGCGGCCGCCACACCGATGCGGCGACCGCGATCGTCGCGTTCTCGCCGGTGAAGCTCTCGAGCCCGAGCGGCCCGCCGTAGCCGACGTCGTCAAGCGCGTCGAGGAACCCGGGCCAGTCGAAGTGGTCGTCGCCGACGGGGCCGCGGTCGTTGCCGCAGACCTGCACGTAGGCGACGTGCTCCCCCGCGGCACGCACCGCGGCGCCGATGTCCTTCTCCTCGATGTTGAGGTGGTAGGTGTCGAGCGCGAGGCCGAGGCCAGGACCGAGCAACGGCCCGAGCGCGTCGAGCGCCTGCTCCACGGTGTTCACGAGGCTCGTCTCGTAGCGGTTCAGCGGTTCGATGGCGAGCCGGATGCCGCTGCGCTCCGCGGTGCGCACGACCGGTGCGAGACTCGCCCGCAACTCGCGATACCGTGCCTCGCGCTCCTCGGCGTCCATCCGCCAGACCCGGCCAGTCGCCGCGGTGAAGGGACCCGCGACCACGCGGGCTCCGAGGCGCCCGGCCACGCCGATGCAGTGCACGAGGTAGTTCTGGGTGGCCACCTCCTCGGAGGCGTGCGCTGCCACGAGATTGCGGCCGGGGCCCATGGCGCCGATCACGACCGGCGCGAGTCGGTGTTCGGCGAGCACGTCGGCCGCGGCATCCGGCGACCAGTCGCCCGGCTGCTCGACCGGCAGCTCCATCGCGCCGAAGCCCATGCCGGCCGCCTTCGCGGCGAGCACGACGAGCGTGTCGTCATCGAGCGGCGACGTCCAGACCCACGTGTTCACGCCGATCGTGCGGCGCATGCTGCCTCCTTGCACATGAGGATCGCCGGTCGAGTAGCGGCGAAGCCGCGTATCGAGACCAGTGTGTCAGGTCTCGATACGCGTCAGCGGATGAAGATCGCCGGTCGAGTAGCGGCGCAGCCTCCCGGCGGGCGCTACTCGACCGGCGGGCGGTTCGCCTCCCGCGGACGCTACTCGACCGGCGGGCGCTACTCGACCGGCGTTGCGCGGGTCACGGGATGACCCGGTCCTCCCAGACCTGCGGGTAACCCGGCAGGTCCTCGCCGCCGAACTTCGCGTAGTGGCCGTCGGGCATGTTCTCGTTGCGCGCGAGCCACTCGTCGACCTCCCCCGCAGGAATGGGCTCCTGCGGGAGCACCCACTCCTTCGGCACCTCCTGCCCGGCGAAGATCATCTGCGCGGCCAGCAGCGGCGTGCGCCATTGGAAGTTCGAGTACACCGGCGCGAGGCCCGTGAGCCCGGTCTCCTTCCACTTGCGGAGGAAGCTCATCTCGTCCTCCCCGGTCATCACCGGGTAGTCCACGCCCGCGTCCTCGAACGCCTCGATGGCCGCGACGGCGCCGTCACCGGCGTCCATCCACACGCCCTGCACGTCGCCCGTGGCGAGCTCGTCGGAGATGATGCTCTTGATCTCAGCGGGGTCGGCTCCGGTGAAGTGATCGACCGCCTCGATGCCGGCATCCTCGAACAGCCTCTCGGCCGCGGCCCAGCGCTGCTCGAGCACGTCCACACCCGGGAGGATGCGGAGCGCTACCACCTTGTCGCCCTCCTCGAGCTCGTCGATGAGGAACTCCGCCGTGTCGATGCCCCACGCGAACCCGCCGATCGGGTGGATGAACGTGGTCGGGCAGTCGGTCTCGACGCCGCGGTCGAACACGATGACCGGCTTGCCGGTCTCGCATGCCCGCTCGACGGCCGGGGTCATCGCCGCCGTGGAGTTCGGCGAGATGATGAAGACGTCGCAGTTGCCCTCGTCGATGAAGTAGTCGATGTCGGCGATCTGCGTGTCATCCGAGTCCTGCGCGTCGCGGGTCTCCATCTCGGAGATGGCGCCCTGCTCCTGCAGCACCTGGAGTTGCTGGTTCATCGTGATCCAGCCGGTCTGGCGCCAGGGGTTCGAGATGGAGGCGTTGGCGAAGCACGCCTTCTTCGGCCCCTGGCTCGCGTACGCCGAGGTGTCCACGAACTCCGCGTTGATGTACTGCAGCCACGGCTGGTCCTCGGGACCCTCTGGAACGACGTCGCGCTCCGCGTCCTGCTTGTCGTAGAGCTCCTGATCGAACCACTCGACCTCTTCCTCGGTTTCGGCCTCCTCCGTGGGCGCGGTCACGTTGGGGTCGGTGGTACAGCCTGCGAGTGTGACCAGCGCGAGAGCGCCGACCATGGCGGATGCCACGATGAACCTGCGTCGCATCACGAACCTCCCTTGGTTTCGTTGTCAGCCCTCTGCGTCGAGGGAATGGGTGCAGGACGAGCAGGATCCGTTGCCGGATCGCGCTCCTTCGCCGCTGGTGCCGGCGAAGTGTCGGTCGCCGCGGCCTGCCCCGGCGAAGTGTCGGTCGCCGCGGCCTGCCCCGGCGAAGTGTCGGTCGCCGCGGCCTGCCCCGGCGAAGTGTCGGTCGCCGCGGCCTGCCCCGACGAAGTCTCGAGCGCGTGGCCTCTGCGGCGCGCGCGGAACGTGGTCGCCGCGTAGGCGACGGCGAGGATGATGATGATGCCCTGCACCGCGGCCCGGTACGTCGAGGGCACCCCCGCGAAGTTCAACAGCGTGAAGAGTGCCTCGAGGGCGAACGCGCCGGCCGCAGCGGCGACCACCCAGCCGCGGCCACCGCCGAGCACGACGCCGCCGAGCACGACGGCGGTGATCGCGGCGAACTCGTACCCGCGGCCGACGCTCGGGTGCACGCCCGCATACCCGACGAGCAGCACGCCCGCGACTGTCGCCGACAGCGACGAGATGATGAACGTCGAGGTCTTGACCCACCAGCTCCGGGTGCCCGAGAACCGGGCGGTCGTCGAGTTGTCGCCGAGGGCGATGATGGTACGGCCGAAGGGGCGGCGTGCGAATACGATCGCGGCGGCGAGCACGGCGGCGAGGATCAGCACCGACCACGGCAGGATCTCGATCACCGGCAGGTCGCGGATGCCTCCGCGGCCGATCTCGCGGAACGAGTCGGCCGGGTTTCCCGTGGCTGCGCCTCCCGTCCAGTAGAGCACCCCGCCGAGCAGGGCGAGCATCATGCCGAGCGTGACGATGAAGCTCGGCACCTTGAGGAACGAGACGGTGAGTCCGTTGATGAGGCCGATGAGCGCCCCGAACGCGAGCATGAACAGCAGCACGGGAAGCGAATTGGCGTCGTTCTGCCCGATCAGGTTGCCGGCGATCACGACCTGCGCCGTGACGACGGAACCCATCGAGAGGTCGAACTCGCCGCCGACGATCACGAAGTACTGTCCGATCGCCGCGATCGCGACCGGCGCGACGCGCTGGATGAAGCGGATGGACTGGCTGGGCTCCGCGAACGACGGATTCAGCATCGTGATCACGACCAGGAGCACGGCGAGGAGGAGGAACACCGCGCCGCGCGGGCTCACGAGCATGCGGCCGAGGTCGGCGAGCCGGCGGCCGAGACCGGGCTGTTCGGATGTCGTGGCGCTCATGCCGACACCTCCTGTTCGCGCCGTTCGCGTGCGGCGTTCGAAGTCGCATCCGGCGAGCCCGTCGTGAACCTGGGCCGACGGCGATCGACCGACCGGCTCGTGTACACCGCCACCGCGGCCACGATGACGATGCCGCGTACGACATCCTTCAGGAACGGGTTCACCTGCATGACGCTCATCACGTTGTCGACGACCGCGAAGATCGCCACGCCGCCGATCGTGCCCCAGATCGAGCCGCGTCCGCCCATGAGCAGGGTGCCGCCGAGCACGACCGCCGCGATCGAGAGCAGGTCGTACCCGCCCTGCGTGCCGACCGTCGGGCTGCCGACGCCGAGCCGGCTCGCCAGCAGGAGCCCCGCGAGAGCGGCGGTGATCGAGCACAGCATGTGCGCGACGATGAGGGGCCGCGCGGTACGGATCCCCGAGAGCCGCGCGACCTGCTCGTTGCCGCCGACCGCGAACATGTGGTTGCCGACGCGGGTGCGGGCGAGGAAGAACGCCGCTGCGAGCGCGACGGCCAGCATGATGATCGTGGAGATCGGCACGGGGCCGACGCCGGTGGCGCCGATGACCTGGAACTGCGGCGGCACGGCCCCGGCCGTGCCCTGGTAGTTGGTGTCGAGGTAGCCCTTGATGACGAGGCCGGTGCCGAGCGTCGCGATGAAGCCGTTGACCCTGAGCTTCGTGACGATGAGCCCGTTGACCAGCCCGATGACCGCGGCGGTGACCAGCACGACGGACACCGCGATCGGGATGTTGGCAGGATTGCCCGCCATCAGCTCGGCCGCGATGAGGCTCGAGAGGCTGATGACGTATGGCACGGACAGGTCGAGCGATGCGCACAGGATGACGAGCGTCTGGCCGATCGCGACGAATCCCAGCACGCTCATGCCGGTGAGGATGTCGCGGATGTTGCCGGCGCTGAAGAAGTTGCGCCCCACGCTCGCCACGAGCACGGCGCCGATCACGATGACGGCCACGAGCGCGATGCCGACGATGAGGCTCGCGTCGAGGCGTCGGCGGCCGCCCCGACGGAATGCGCGTCGCGGTGCCGGCGGTCATCGGTCGTCCTCCTCGTCGGCGTCCCGCACGGCGGGGTACGCAGCCTCCGGTGGGGCGTCGGGCGCGAGCAGGTCGGCGTCATCCGCGCTGTCGGCGGCGGCGGGACTCGCAGCATCCGTCGTGGGATCCGTGACGGCCGCGCCGACCGCGGCGACGCTGCCGGATGCCTCATGGCCGGCCTCGCCCACGCGCAGCGTGCCGGTCGCGGCCGACAGGATGGTGGCTTCATCGCTCGACGCGGGCAACTCCGCCGACGCGCGCCCGTCGTGCATCACGATGATGCGATCGGACATGCCGATCACCTCCGGCAGCTCCGACGAGATCATGAGGATGGCCACTCCGTCCTTCGCGATCCGTCGCATGAGCTTGTACACGGCGACCTTCGCGCCGACGTCGATGCCCCGGGTCGGTTCGTCGAGCAGCACGACCCGTGGCGTGGTGGCGAGCCACTTCGAGAGCACCACCTTCTGCTGGTTGCCGCCGGAGAGGTACTGCACCTCCTGGTCCAGGCCACGGGAGACGACCTCGAGCGAGGAGAGCATGCCGGGCAGCTCGCGGCGCACCTGGCCCGTGCGGCGGGCGAACACCGAGCGGATCACGAGCAGCGCGTTGTCGGCGACCGACTGGTTGACCGCGAGCCCCTGCGCCTTGCGGTCTTCGGTGATGAGCGCGATGCCGGCCTTCACCGCCTGGCGCGGGCCGGTCATGTGCACGGGGCGCCCGTCGAGCATCATCTCGCCGCGGGTGAACGGCACGATGCCGAACATCCCCTCGACGAGTTCGGTGCGCCCCGAGCCCTGCAACCCGGCGACGCCCACGATCTCCCCGGCGCGCAGCTCGAGGTCGATGCCGTCGACGTACCCGTTGCCCGCACCGCGCAGCTCGAGGCGGGCCTCGCCGAGCTCGGTGCCCTCCTCGGCCTCGGGGAAGTACGCGGAGATCGGCCGGCCCACCATGCGCCGCACGAGCTCATCGGTGTCGAGCTCGGACGCCGGACTGGTCGACACGAGCGCGCCGTCCTTCAGCACGGTGATGATGTCGCACAGGTCGAAGATCTCCTTCAGGCGGTGCGAGACGTAGAGGATCGCGACGCCGCGTGCCTGCAGGCGCCGCACGATCGCGTAGAGCAGCTCGACCTCGTGGTCGGCGAGGGCGGCGGTGGGCTCGTCCATCTGGATGACCCGCGCCTCGAACGAGAGCGCCTTCACGATCTCGACGATCTGCTGTTCGGCGACGGTGAGGGTGCGCACCGGGGCATCCGGATCGACGCCCTCGATGCCGAGCTCGTCGAGCAGGGCACGCGTCTCGCGCACCATCGCCTTGCGGTCGACGAAGCCGCCCCGCCTGGGCTCGCGGCCGAGGAACACGTTCTGCGCGACCGTGCGCTCGGGCAGCAGGTTGAACTCCTGGAACACGGTCGCGAGACCGGCGCGCGTTGCCTGCACCGGATGCGTGAAGTCGACCTCGTTCCCGGCGAGCGTGATGGTGCCCGCATCGCGCCCGTAGACGCCCGCGAGGATCTTCATGAACGTGGACTTGCCGGCTCCGTTCTCGCCCACGAGACCGTGCACCTCGCCCGGCCGAAGCGTCAGGCCCACGCCGTGCAGCACCGAAACCCCGAAGAACGACTTCTCGAGCCCCTCGGCCACGAGCACGGGCTCGGCGACTGCGACCACGTCGCGTCCTTCGGGGGCCATCACCGGCTCGTGCGCGCCGCTCACTCGCCCACCTCCACCCAGGCCTCGGATGCCGCGGACGCGAGCACGGCTTCGGTGACACGCACCGCGCGCAGCCCGTCGTCGAACCGTGGCAGACCCTCGGGCCTCGACCCGCCGATGGCGGCGTACGCGTCGGCCACGAACGCGTTGAACGCGTCCTGGTAGCCCATCGGATGCCCCGCCGGCACGATCGCGAGCCGGGCCGCATCGGGCGAGAGGCGGCCCGGGTCGCGGTCGACGACGCTCGAGGCGTCGACCCGCCCGATCCACAGCTGCTCGGGACGCTCCTGCTCGAACCGGACACTGGCATCGGTGCCCGACAGCTCGACGGACAGGGCGTTCTTGCGTCCCGGCGCAACCTGCGACACGAGCAGCGTGCCGACGGCGCCGGAGGCGAGCTCGACGACGATGGCGACGACATCCTCGGTCGCGATGTCGACGTTGGTGGCACGCCGCTCGTACGCCGTGCGCGTCGAGGCGTTCAACCGCACGATGCGATCGCCCGATACGAACTCGACGAGGTCCGCGAGGTGCGACCCGATGTCGGCGAAGGCCCGCGACGGACCGCCGAGGGAGGCGTCGACGCGCCAGTCGTCGTCGTTCGGGGTGGCGAGCCAGTCCTGCAGGTACGCGCCGTGCACGCTGAGGAGCCGGCCGGTCTCGCCGCGGGCGATCCGAGCGCGGGCCTCGCGCGCCATGGGGTGGAAGCGGTAGACGAAGGGGACGGCGGCCACGAGCCCGCGATCGGCGGCGAGTTCGACGAGCGCCGCGGCATCCGCGACCGTGGTCGCAAGGGGCTTCTCGCAGATGACGTGCTTGCCTGCCTCGAGCGCGGCCCGGGCGATCGAGGCGTGAGTGGCGTTCGGCGTGCAGATGTGCACCACGTCGATGTCGGGATCTGCGACGAGCGCATCGACCGAATCGAATGCCGCCTCGAGCCCCAGCCGGCCGGCGGCATCCCGTGCGCGTCCGGCCGACGAGGACGCACCGCCCGCCAACTCGGCCCGTGCGGCGCGAGCGGCCCTCGAATGCACGGCGGCCATGAAGCCGCCGCCGACGAAGCCTGCACGAAGCGTGCGGGCCGGGGCGATGACGTCCGTTGTCATGTGGGCCATGCTGACACAGTACGGACGACTTCTGCTAGCCCCTCGACAGAAGTCGTCGGTACTGTGACAACTTCGTGATCGAACAACGAGGGATGTGGGTGTGCTTTACTCGTTTCATGGTGGACATCAGCCGGGGCTCGGCGCTCGGCAGCTCAGGGGCGAGCGAGCTCTTCCAGCTGCTCCGCGACGGCGTGCCACGCACGCGCGCCTCGCTCGCGCTGGCGACCGGCCTCGCACGGTCCACCGTGGCCGCCCGAGTCGACGAGCTCATGCGCCTCGGCCTCGTGACCCCGGTGGCGGATGCCGCGTCCACCGGCGGCCGGCCCCCGTCGCAGTTCGCCCTCAATCCCGGCGCCCGCATCGTGCTCGCCGGCGATCTCGGCGCCTCGCACGCCACGCTCGCCGTCACCGACCTCGCCGGATCGGTGCTCGCCGAGCGGAGGGAGCGCATGGACATCGCGGAGGGACCCGAGGCGGTGCTCGGCTGGATGGTCGACGCGAGCCTCGCGCTCATCGCCGAGATCGGACGCGACCGGCACGAACTCGCCGCGATCGGCATCGGCGTGCCCGGTCCCGTCGAGCACTCCACCGGCCGACCGGTGAACCCGCCGATCATGCCCGGCTGGAACCGCTTCGACGTGCCCGGCTGGATGCAGCAGCACCTCGAGGTTCCCGTGCTCGTCGACAACGACGTGAACATCATGGCGCTCGGTGAACGCGCGCTCGCCTGGCCGCACGTCGAGCATCTCGTGTTCGTGAAGGTCGCCACGGGTATCGGCTCCGGCATCATCTCCGGCGGCCTGTTGCAGCGCGGCGCCCAGGGCATCGCGGGCGATCTCGGCCACGTGCGGGTCGCGCGCGGTGCCGACGTGCCCTGCCACTGCGGCAACCGCGGATGCCTCGAGGCGCTCGCATCGGGCCCAGCCATCGCGAGCTCGCTCCGCGGGCAGGGCCGCGACGTGCAGTCGGGGGCCGAGGTCGTCGACCTGGTCAAGCGGGGCGATCTCGATGCCATCCAGGCGGTGCGCCAGGCGGGCCGCGACATCGGCGAGGTGCTCACGGCGTGCGTGAGCCTCGTCAACCCGTCGGTCATCGCGATCGGCGGCTCCATGGCACGGGCCGGCGAGCACCTCATCGCGGGCGTTCGCGAAGTGGTCTACACCCGTTCGATGCCGCTCGCCACCGAGCACCTCGCCATCGTGCAGTCGGCCGCCGCCGAGAATGCCGCCGTGCTCGGCGCGGCCATGCTCGCGATCCACCACACCCTCTCCCCCGAGGGGATCGACGCGCTCGCGGCCCGCGCTGACGCCGCGCCACTCCAGGCGGTCGAGCACGCCCGTGTTGGGGGCACCACGGATCAGCGGTAGTCTGACCGGCTCGCGTCGCCGAGCCGGTCCGCCGACGGCCGGCGGGGGTACCGTAATGGTGTGACCGACACCCCCTTCGCACTGTTCGACCTCGAGTCGGTCGCCCCGCACGTCGCCGCCGCGGTGCGGGCGTCGCCGTTCCCCCACGAGCTGCGCATCGTGGCCGACGCGACCGACCGCGTGGCCTGGTTGCGGGCGCGCGCCCAGGGCATCACGGCCACGGATGCCGCGAAGCTCTCGTCACATGCGGCGGTGCGCTCGGCCGCGTTGGAGAAGCTGCACGACACGCGAGGAGGGTTCGGCGGCACCCGGTTCATCGACCACGGGCGCCGGCGCGAGCCGGTGATCGCCGACTGGGCGCGCCGCACGCACGGCATCGAGCCGTCGACGCTGCTGTTCCACGCGGCATCCGATCGGCGGCACCTCGCCACGCCCGACGGACTCCGGATCGCGGGCGACGGCACGCCCGAGCTCTGCGAGATCAAGACCACGTCGCGGCCGTGGCGCGGCATCCCGCGCGGCTACCTGCGCCAGGTCTGGTGGCAGCAGTACGTGCTCGGCGCCGAGCGCACGCTCGTGGTGTGGGAGCAGCACGAGGACTTCGTGCCCGTGGGCGCAGAGCCGCGCTCGTGCTGGGTCGATCGCGACGACGACCAGATCGCGATCCTCGTTCGGCTCGCGGAGGAGCTCCTCGCTGCGCTCCGCCCCGACGATCCCGCCAGGGCGGTCTACCGCCCCGGAGTGCTCGCGTGACGACGGTGCTGCTGCACGGGCTCGGTACCGACCGCCGACAGCCCCTCGGCATCTTCGAGGACGTCGTGCAGGCCACCGCCGGACCCGACGAGCTGATCGTGGCGCCGGATGTGCGTGCCCACGGCGGATTCCTCGCGGTCGGCGAGCCCGCCGACTTCGCGATCGACCGCCTCGCGGCCGAGGTCTGCGCCCAGGTGCCCGTGGCCATCGCCGCGACGGGGCGCAGTCACCACGAGGCATCCGAGCCCGTCACCCTCATCGGCATCTCGATGGGTGCGGCGCTCGCCCTGCGCATCGCGCTGCTCGGCCTGCTGTCCGTGCGGCGCGCCGTCTTCGTGCGGCCGGCGTACGACGACCGATCGCTGCCCGGCAACCTTCGCCCGTTCCCCGTGATCGGCCAGATCCTCGCCGACGCGGGCCCTGCGGGCGCGGTGGAGTTCCAGGAGCGGGACGTCTTCCAGGAAGTCGCCGCGGTCTCGCCCGCCGGCGGGCAGGCATTGCTCGCCCAGTTCCAGGCGCCGGATGCCGCGCGGCGGGCCATGCGCCTCGTCGAGATCCCGCGCAACCGCGCGTTCGCCGACGACGCTGAGCTCGCGGAGCTCCCGGCCCGCGGCATCCGCTCGCTCGTCGTCGGCGTCCCGCGCGACCCGGTGCACCCGTTCCCGATCGCCGAGCGCTGGGCGGGCGGGGTGGGCTCCACCCTCGAGCTGCTGCCCGCCCGTGATGACGGGCTCGCCACGCAGACGGCCGAGCTGCGTGACCGCGTCGGGCGCTGGCTGCAGCGGGTCTGACGACGACCGCGTCGGGCGCTGGCTGCAGCGGGTCTGACGACGACCGCGTCGCCCACGGCTACGACAGGCCGACCCGGATGAGCCGCTCGAGCACCGATCCGGGTGGCACCCCGTCGTACTTGTAGCTCAGTTTCTGAGCCATCGCGGCCTCGAGGATGAGACGCACCTCCCCGGGGTCGTACGGACGCAGCATCGCGAGTTGCAGCAGGTGGCTCGGAATCGTGCTCACCCGCGGCATCGCCTTGGCGATGCGCCGGGCTTCGGCGTCCTCGGCCACGAGTGCCTCGAAGAGCCGGTGGTAGAGGAAGTAGTCGGGCAGGTCGTCGCGCTCGGTCCACCACGCCTCGAGAGCGGCGCGCTGCATCGCGATGAGCCGGTTGCCCGCTCGGGCGCCGATGAGCCAGTTCGAGATCTGCTGACCGCCCCACCGGAGGTAGAACACGCCGGCGGCCAGTCTCGCTGCGACCGGTTCCGTGAGGGGGGCGGGCGCGTATGCAGTCGCGTCGATCCAGATGCCGCCGTGGCGGGCGAGCAGGGTCACCCGGATGAGATCGGATCGCTGCGCCGGCCGGCCGCGCAGCCTGCGCTCGATCACGTGCGCCATCGGGACGAGTTCGCGTGCTGCGGCAGCATCGAGGATCCGCACATCCGGGTGCACGCGGCGCAACTGGGCGAAGCATGCACGCACGAGCGGCGGGGCGTCGCGCTCGAGGCCATCCCAGTAGCTCCACACCGGCAGCCGCTCGCCGACAGCGTCGCTCACTGAGGCGTCGGAGGCGCGTGCCGCGTCGGCTGCGGCATCCGATCGCAACGCGTCGAGATGCTTCCGAACGAACTCGCCGGCCTCGATGCGCGCCCGGGCGGATGCCGCCGGGTCGATCGTCGGGGCATAGTACTGCTTCGCCCGGCGCGCCTGGCTGCGCAGCCGCGCGAGGAAGTCCGCCGGCTCGCCTGCCGGTCCCGCCGCGATCATGCCCGGCATCGCCGCCTGCTCATGTCCGGACTGCACCCTCGCGATCCAGTGCGAACAACAGCCGCCTCATGGAAGTTCCCCGTCCCGCCGCATCCCCGCTCCGCCGCATCCCCGCTCCGCCGCATCCCCGCTCCGCCGCATCCCCCGCTCCGCCAGCATCCCCGCTCCGCCGCATCCCCCGCTCCGCGACGCACTGACTGCAGCATAGTGAGTGGCGGGAGGTGCCGAGGGGGCGGAGGTGATCCGGAGCCGGTTCACAGGCGGTCCTATCGGCCGTCGGTTAGGGTACGCGCATGAGCGTCGCGCCCTCGGTGGTGTGGTTCCGCGACGACCTGCGGGTCGCCGACAACCCGGCGCTCTCGGCCGCGGTGGAGCGCGACGCGCCGGTGGTGTGCGTGTACGTCCTCGATGCGGAGTCCAGCGGCATCCGACCGCTCGGCGGAGCAGGACGGTGGTGGCTGCACGGGTCACTGGCCGCGCTCGGCGAGGCGCTCGAGGAGCGCGGCGGCCGACTCGTGCTGCGCCGAGGACCGGCCGACCGCGTGATCCGATCGCTCGTGGACGAGATCGGCGCAGGCGCCGTGTACTGGAATCGACGCTACGGCCGCGTCGAGCGCCGGCTGGACGCCGGCCTGAAGCAGTCGCTGCACGACGACGGCCGCGTCGTGCAGAGCTTCGCCGCCAACCTGCTGTTCGAACCCTGGACCATCCGCACAGGTCAGGGCACCCCGTTCTCGGTGTTCACGCCGTTCTGGCGCGCCTGCACCCGGACGCCGGAGCCCCGACCTCCGATGCCCGCGCCGAACGCGATCGACCGAGCGGATGCCGCGGGCGACGACCTCGACGACTGGGAGCTGCTTCCCACCGACCACGCCTGGGCCGCGGGCCTGCGCGACGCGTGGACGCCCGGCGCGGACGCGGCGAATTCCCGGCTGAACGAGTTCGTCGGAGACGACCTGGCCGACTACGCCGAGGATCGCGACCAGCCGGCCGAAGCGGTCACGTCGCGGTTGTCGCCGCGTCTTCGCTGGGGTGAGCTCAGCCCGTACGAGGTGTGGCACGCGGTCCGGGAGCGCCGGTCGCCCGGCGAGGACGTCGACCGGTTCCTCACCGAGCTCGGCTGGCGCGAGTTCGCCTGGCACGTCGCGTTCTCCGCTCCCGACCTGGCGACGCGGAACTGGCGCGAGGAGTTCGACGCGTTCCCGTGGCCGCGGCTGCGCCCGTCCGCCCTGCGCGCCTGGGAGCAGGGCAGCACCGGAGTGCCGCTCGTCGACGCGGGCATGCGGGAGCTGCGGGCGACGGGCACGATGCACAACCGGGTGCGAATGGTCGTCGCGTCGTTCCTCACCAAGAACCTGCTCATCGACTGGCGACGCGGTGAGCAGTGGTTCTGGGACACGCTCGTCGACGCTGATGCCGCGTCGAACCCGTTCAACTGGCAATGGGTCGCAGGGTCGGGGGCCGACGCGGCGCCGTACTTCCGTATCTTGAACCCCGAGCTGCAGGCGGCGAAGTTCGATCCCGACGGCGTGTACGTGCGCCATTGGGTGCCCGAGCTCGGCACCGATGCGTATCCCGAGCCGATCGTCGACCTGCAGCAGTCGCGCGAGGCGGCGCTCGCAGCATACGAGCACATGAGGGCAGCGACGCGTGGTTCATCTGCAGACGCCGGGCGCGGCGAGGACGGCGCGGGTCGCGCGCACGCGGAGCGCCGCCGAGCCCGGCGGGCGCCGCGAGGGCGGCGCGGGTCGCGCGCACGCGGGGCGCGGCCCGGCGGGCGCCGCGAGGGCGGCGTAGTAATCCGTCGCCTCGGCGCGCCTGGTGCATCAGCCGAGCCGGAGTAGGCGGCAATCGGGCGACGGATGCCGCGGCATCCGGCCTGCACGTCAACCCGAGCGCGACTCGAGCAGCGCGGTGCCGAGCTCGCTGCGGAGGTACAGCACGCTGCGACCGTAGCGCGTGCTGACGAGCAGGCCCGCGTCGCGGAGCACGCGCAGGTGCTGGTTGACGGCCGACGCGGTGACGCCCAGGCGCACACCGAGCTCGGTCGACGACGCCGGGTCGCCGAGCGCCGCGAGCAGGCTCGCCCGGGTCTTGCCGAGCACCGCCGCCACCGCTGCGGGGTTCGCGACCTGCTCCGCCTCCCAGAGGGCGCCCTGGCCGCGGGCCGAGTACATGACCATAGGCGGGCCGTCGCCGACGGGCGCCGACGCGCGCCGGGTGAACATCGTCGGCACGAGGGTGAGGCCGTTGCCGTCGATCGCCTGCACGCGGTCGGTCGGATCGGCGAGGCGCACGGTCACCGTGCCGTGGTCGTACTCGACGCGCGACGAGAGGCCGTTCAGCATCGTGGCCACGCCCGACTGGGCGATCTGCCTTCCGCGGTAGACGACGTCGGCCTCGAGCACCGCGCGCATGCGCGGCCAGTACGGTTCGAAGCAGGTGTCCCACAGCTGGCGGAGCGCACGCACGATTCGGCGGATCGCGGCGCTCGTCGAGCCCGCGAACACGTCGGGTACGCGTCCGTGCACGGCCACCAGGTCGCGGCGGAAGACGTCGGCGGGCGTCGCGAGCAGCACGTCGAGCTCCTCGTCGAGGCGCGTGAGCGGCGAGCTCGGGCGCGGGTTCAGGAAGTCGGGCGTCCACATGCGCTCGTCGATGAGTCCCGAGAGTGTCGCCAAGTCGAGGCGGGCGCGGGCCTCCTCGGTGCGGCGCAGCCAGCCGAGCTGGAGCGGGAACCGGGCGGGTTGGCCGATCGCCCGAAGCGAGAGGCCGAGCGTCGCACAGCGGGGAGATGCCGAAGCGCACGCTGCCGACGTCGTCCTCGGTGAGCAGGTACCTCAACATGAAGCACAACGCTACATCGATTTCGACGGCCCACGCGCTCTGGAAGAACTGAACCGTGAGCCCTTCCCCCACCTCCGACACCGGCACCCTCCCCGTCATCGAACCCGAGCTCGCCGCCGCCGCGGCGGAGGTCGAGCAGGCCGCGGCCGCACCGCCCCGCGCCGGACTCCTTCGCCGCATGGGCGACTCGGTCGCCGACCCCGTGCTGCGGATCCTCGTCATCGCGACGCTCATCAGCCGCGTGGGCCGTGGCATCTTCCTGACGGTCACGGTGCTGTACTTCACGCTCATCGTCGGCCTCCCCGCGCACGAGGTCGCGATCGTGCTCGGCGGCCGCAAGCGCCGCCGGGGTGCTCTCATCGCTCGCGGGCGGGTGGCTCGCCGACCGCGTGAGCGCACGGCGCGCTGCTCGTGGTGCTCTCGGCGATCGACGGCGTCGGGCTCGTCATCTGCTACGTGTTCGCACACGACTTCGCGAGCGCCCTCGTCATCGCCGTGCTCGTCGGGGCGATCGAGCAGGCCGCGAACTCGACGCGCATGGCGATCATCGCCCGCGCCTTCGGCGGCGACCAGCGGGTGCACGCCCGCGCAGTGCTCCGAACGGTCACGAACGTCGCGATCGCGGTCGGCTCCGGCATCGGCGCGCTCGCCCTGCTCGCCGGCACGGCCGACGCCTACCGCTGGATCATCGTCGCCGCCGGCGTGATTTCCCTCGCGGGCGTGACCCAGCTCGTGCGACTGCCCGCGAACGTGGACGCACCGCAACAGAAGGTGGTCCGCCCGTGACGACCGCGACCGGGTCGACGGATGTCGCGGCATCCGCTCGCTCCGGGCCGGGGCGCGCTGCGCGCCCACTCGCCCTGGCGCGACCCGCGCTACCTCGCCCTCACCGCCCTGAGCGCGGTGTTCGGCATGCAGTTCGGCGTCGGCGAGGTGGGTGTGCCGCTCTGGATCGCGAATCACACCTCGGCGCCCGAGGTGCTCGTGGCGGCGGTGCTCTTCCTCAACACCGTGATCGTCGTGCTCTTCCAGGTGCCGCTCTCCCGTGGCACGCACGACCTGCGGCGGGCCGGGCGCGTGTCGGCCATCGCCGCCTGGATGATGACCGGCGCCTGCCTCGTGTACGCCGCGGCCGCGGGACTGCCAGCGGGCTTCGCCGTCGCGGTGATCGTCGCGGCCGCCGTCGCCCACGCGTTCGCCGAGGTGCTCTCGCAGGCGGGCGGCTGGGGGTTGAGCTTCGAGCTCGCCGATCCGGTGCGTGCGGGCACCTACCAGGGCGTCTTCTCCATGGGCTACTCGCTCGGCGCGATGGCAGCTCCGCTGTTCGTCACGTCGACGGCGCTCACCTTGGGGTTCGGCGGCTGGGCGATCCTCGCGGCGGTCTTCCTCGCGTCGGGTCTCGGCACCTGGGCGATCGCGCGGGCGGCAGTCGCGATCGCCGTCGCCGCCGCACGCGGCGCGGAGCTAGCCGACGGCAGGCGCGAGCGGCTTCTCGAACCAGTGGTCGGCGTAGACCTCGTCGTTGAACGGCTCGACCTCGACGTAGCCCGACGCCCGGTACATCGCGATCGCCTCGGTGAGGCTCGCGTTCGTCTCGAGCGTGACGGATGCCGCGCCGTGGTCGCGTGCCGCCCGCTCGAGCGCCTCGAGGATGCGCCGCCCGACGCCCATGCCACGCACCGCGTCGTCGACCCACATGCGCTTGATGTACGCGGGCGCGTCGTCGTGGAAGAGCACCGCGCCGCATCCGATCGCGCGCCCGTGCAGGCGGGCGAGCACGAACAACCCCGAGGGCTCGGCGAACTCGTGCGTGTCGGGGTGCAGGCTGCGGCCCGGGTCGAAGCCGCCGGGGAAGCGCCGGGCGAGCTCGTCGTAGTAGGCGGCGAGGCACCGGCGAGCGTCGTCGGAAGCGGCATCCGCCGGCTCGACCACGATCTGCCCGGCGTCGAGCAGCCGGGCGACCGTGGCCATCGCCTCGACGAGCCGCTCCCGCTGGCGCGGGGTCAGCGGTGCGAGCACGGATGCGGCGAGCTCGTCGCTGCGGCGTCCGAGCTCGGCACGCTCGGCGTGGCCGAGATCGGTGACGCGCACGGTGCGCACCCGGGAGTCGGCGGCGGACCGCTCGACGGTCACGAGCCCCTCGCGCTCGAGCGAGCGCAGGAGCCGCGAGAGGTAGCCCGAGTCGAGCTCGAGTCGCTCGCGGATGACGCGCACGTCGACCCCGTCGTCCTCGACCTCCCACAGCACGCGCGAGCTGCCGAGCGAACGGGCGCTGCCGAGGTAGTGGTCCTCGAGGGCGCCGACACGGGTCGTGACTGCGCGGTTGAAGGCGCGCACCGCGTCGATCGCCTCGCCGCTCGGGTCATTCGGCGACATACCTCTGACTTTAGTCAGGTAAGTGCACGCCCGCAATCCCCAGCGGATGCTCCAGCACCCAGTCGTCCTCCACCCGATCGCCGAGGCGGAAGTGCTTGCGCCCGACCTTGGTGAAGCCGTGCTTCTCGTAGAACCGGATCGCCCGGGAGTTCTCCTCGTTCACGCCGAGCCAGGCCGTCGCAGCACCCGTGGCCGCGGCCGCGCTCAGCGTCGCTGCCATGAGCGGGCCGGCCACCGCGCCCGTGCCGTGGGCGAGCGCGCGGGTGTAGAACTTGCTGAGCTCGACGGCCGGACGCGTGGATCACCGCCGCCGCGGCATCCGCATCGCCCGGCTCGCCCGCGATGCCCGTGATGAGCATCGAGTACCCGACCAGGCGGCCGCCTGCTTCCTCGGCCACGAGGAGCGTGCGATCGGCGTCTGCGAGGTAGCCTGCGACGCGTTCCACGGTGAAGTTGGCGGCGATGAACACGGCGATCGACTCGGGGGTCGTCGACGGCGGGCACGCCAGCGGGAAGGTCTCGGCGGCGAGCTCGGCGAGCGCCGCGGCATCCGCTGGTCTTGCCGCGCGGATCGATGTTTCCGACACGGTCACCGATTCTTCCAGACGCGTCGCGCGCCCGAGTGGCATGATCGGCGCATGCAGGCCGTGAACTCCCCCACCGCCCGGTCCGACGACGGACGCTCCTTCTTCGTGGGCGACGCCACCGGCTCGAGCCTCGTCGCAGGGTCACTCGTCATCGTCTCGGGCGGCGGTGAGCGGCAGCTGGCGCTCGTCGAGGATCGGTCGGAGACCGTGCCGCCGACCCTGCGCGGGCGGCTCATCGGCGTGCTCGGTGCGGCGGGGCTCGACACCGCCATGAGCCATCCGTTCGAGACCGCCGCGCTCGAGCAGGTCGACGAGGCGACGGTGAAGGCCCTGCACGCGACGACCGGTGCGCTCCTCGAAGTCGGCACGAACCTCACCGAGCCCGGCGGGCCCGCGAAGCTGCTGCCGCGCCGGTTCAACCGGCACACGTTCTGGTGCGGGCAGAGCGGCTCGGGCAAGACCTATGCCCTCGGCGTGGTGCTCGAACAGCTCATCGCCCACACGGCGCTGCCCCTCGTGATCTTCGACCCCAACTCGGACTTCGTGCGGCTCGGCGAGCTGAACCCGGATGCGAGCGGTCCGACCGCCGAGGCGCTCGCCGAGCGCGACATCCGGGTGCTGCGAGCCCGCGGCGAGGGCGCGTCGGCGCTCAGGGCGCGCTTCATCGACATGCGACTGCCGTCGAAGGCAGCGGTGCTGCGGCTCGACCCCGTGGCCGACCGGGACGAGTACAACCGGCTCGTGCACATGCAGGAACTCGTGCAGGTCGGCGAGCTCGAGCAGCTGCTGCCGATGCTCCGCGCGACAGAGGTGGACGGCGAGGGGCATCCGCTCGCCGAGCGCATCGAGAACCTCGGCGTGCTCGACTGGGAGGTGTGGGCGGGCAAGGCCACCGCCGTCACCGAGGTCGTGGCCGAGCGGCCGGATGCCACGGTGCTCGACCTCGGCGGCTTCTCGACGCCCGAGCAGCAACTGGTCGTCGCCCTCTCGCTGCTCGACGACCTCTGGGAGCGCCGCGAGGAACGGCGGCCCGTGCTGCTCGTGATCGACGAGGCGCACAACCTCTGCTCGCCGCAGCTCGACTCGCCGCTCGCGGTCGCCGTGCGTGAGCGGATCGTGCAGATCGCGGCGGAGGGCCGTAAGTTCGGCCTCTGGCTGCTGCTGTCGACGCAGCGACCGTCGAAGGTGCATCCCGGGATCATCTCGCAGTGCGACAACCTCGCCCTGATGAAGATGACGTCCCCCCTCGACCTCGAGGAGCTCGGCACGTACTTCGGCTACGCGCCGGCGGCGCTGCTCGCGCGGTCGCCGTGGTTCCGCCAGGGCGAGGCGCTGTTCGCCGGGGGGTTCGTGCCGATGCCCTCGCTCGTGAAGGTCAACGCGAGGCTCACGCCCGAGGGCGGCACCGACGTCGGCGTTCCGCTGCGATGATCTCTGAGACGAACACGGCGAGAGCGGATGCCGCAGGTCCCCCACCCGCGGCATCCGCTCGCCCCACCGGATCGCCGGCTCACATGAACCGTGCGTAGGCCCCCACGGTGAGGAATGTCGGGAACTCCGGCTCGAGCGCGACGCTTCGGAACACCGAGATGGCGTCGTCGAAGCGGTCGCCCTCGAATCGCGGGAGTTCCGCGACGGCCGCCGCCATGATCCGCACGATCGACGTCTGGTCGATGCGTGTGCCCTCGGCGGTGACCGTGTTGTCGTGCAGCCACTGCCAGACCTGCGAGCGCGAGATCTCGGCGGTCGCGGCATCCTCCATGAGGTTGTCGATGGCCGCCGCGCCGGTGCCGCGCAGCCACGACTCGATGTAGCGGATCGCGATCGAGATGTTGTCGTGCACGCCGGCCTCGGTGACCTCGCCGCCGGCCGACTGGATGTCGAGCAGGTCGGCCGCGGTCACGCGCACGTCGTCGGGGCGGCGGTCGACCTGGTTCGGCCGGTCGCCGAGCACCGCGTCGAACTCCGCGCGCGCCGTCGGGATCAGGTCGGGGTGCGCCACCCAGGTGCCGTCGAAGCCGTCGCCGGCCTCGCGCCGCTTGTCGGCGGCGACCGCAGCCAGCGCCCGCTCGGTGACCTCGGGGTCGCGGCGGTTCGGGATGAACGCGCTCATGCCGCCGATGGCGTGCGCGCCTCGCTTGTGGCAGGTCGCGACGAGCAGCTCGGTGTAGGCCCGCATGAACGGCACCGTCATGGTGATCTGCTTGCGGTCGGGCAGGACCCAGCGGCGTCCGCGTGAACGGAACGTCTTCACGATCGAGAAGATGTAGTCCCACCGACCCGCGTTGAGGCCCGCGCAGTGGTCGCGCAGCTCGTAGAGGATCTCGTCCATCTGGAACGCGGCCTGGATGGTCTCGATGAGCACGGTCGCGCGGACGGTCCCCTGCGGGATGCCGAGCCGCTCCTGGGAGTAGACGAAGATGTCGTTCCAGAGCTTCGCCTCGCGGTGCGACTCGAGCTTCGGCAGGTAGAAGTAGGGGCCGCGACCTGCGTCGATGAGCTTCTGCGCGTTGTGGTAGAAGTACAGCCCGAAGTCGACGAGCGAGCCCGAGGCGTGCATCGCCCGGCCGGCCCGGTCGTGGAACTTCAGGTGCTTCTCCACGAGATGCCAGCCGCGCGGCCGCATCACGATCGTCGGCGTCTCTTCCGCGGTGACGCGGTACTCCTTGCCTTCGGGGCTCGTGTACTCGAGGTGGCCGCGCAGGAAGTCGAACAGGGTCAGCTGGCCCTCGATCACGTTCGCCCAGGTGGGGCTCGTCGCGTCCTCCTGGTCGGCGAGCCACACCTTCGCGCCCGAGTTCAGCGCGTTGATCGCCATCTTGCGGTCGGTGGGTCCGGTGATCTCGACGCGGCGGTCCTCGAGTCCAGGGGCTGCGCCGGCGACCCGCCACGACGGGTCGTCGCGGATCCACTCCGTCTCGGGCAGGAACCTGGGGTCACGGCCGTTGGCCGCATCCACCCGCTTCTGCAGGCGCACTGCGAGCAGCTCGTGCCGGGTGTGCGCGAACCGGTCGTGCAG
This sequence comes from uncultured Actinomycetota bacterium, assembly GCA_963764435.1. Classification (GTDB taxonomy): domain Bacteria; phylum Actinomycetota; class Actinomycetes; order Actinomycetales; family Microbacteriaceae; genus Agromyces. The sequence continues at coordinate 177,264 of CAVXSL010000007.1, forward strand.
CTCCGCGAGGAAGGCGAGGGCCCCCGGCGTGAGGATCTCGCCGTACCGCTCGCCGAGGGCTGCCGTGATCTCGATGCTCGGCTCGTGGAGCGGGAAGCTGCCGGTGATTGGCTTGGGCTCGGTCGAGCGAGCGGATGCGGCATCCGTGCGCTCGAGCGTCATGTGCGGCGTGGTGTTCATGGTCGTGTCTCCTCCTCATCGGCCCTCCCCTTCGGGAGGTAGGGATGGATGGGTTTCAGTGGTTGAACTGGTCTTCCTCGGTCGATCCGACGAGGGCGAGGGTGGCGCTGTTGGGGTTCAGCGCGGTGGCGATCTGGTCGAAGTAGCCGGTGCCGACCTCGCGCTGGTGGCGCGTGGCGGTGTAGCCGGATGCCTCCGAGGCGAATTCGGCCTCCTGGAGTTCGACGTAGGCGCTCATGTGCCGCTCGCTGTAGTCCTTGGCGAGCGTGAACATGGAGTGGTTGAGGGCGTGGAAGCCCGCGAGGGTGATGAACTGGAACGCGTAGCCCATCGACGCGAGCTCGCGCTGGAACTTCGCGATCTGGTCGTCGTCGAGGTGGCGCTTCCAGTTGAACGACGGCGAGCAGTTGTAGCTCAGGCGCTTGCCCGGGAACTTCGTGTGCACCGCCTCGGCGAAGCGGCGCGCGAGGTCGAGGTCGGGCTCGGCCGACTCGACCCAGAGCAGGTCGGCGTACTCGGCGTAGGCCAGGCCGCGGGCGATGACCGGCTCGATGCCGTTCTGCACCTCGTAGAAACCCTCGGCCGTGCGCTCGCCCGTGACGAACGGCTTGTCGCGCTCGTCGTGGTCGCTCGTGAGCAGGGTCGCGGCGAGCGCGTCGGTGCGGGCGATGATGATCGAAGGCACGCCGGCGACATCCGCTGCGAGTCGTGCCGCGTTGATGGTGCGGATGTGCTGCGACGTCGGGATCAGCACCTTGCCGCCCATGTGGCCGCACTTCTTCTCGCTCGCGAGCTGGTCCTCCCAGTGCACGCCCGCCGCGCCCGCCTCGATCATCTGGCCCATGAGCTCGTAGGCGTTCAGCGGGCCGCCGAAGCCGGCCTCGGCGTCGGCGACGATCGGCGCCATCCAGTCGCGGTCGTCGGTGCCCTGCTCGATCTGGCCTGCGCGCAGCAGCGCGTTGTTGATGCGGCGCACGACCGCGGGAACCGAGTTCGCCGGGTAGAGCGACTGGTCGGGGTAGGTCTGGCCGCTGAGGTTCGCGTCGGCCGCGACCTGCCAGCCCGACAGGTAGATGGCCTTCAGGCCGGCGCGCACCTGCTGCACCGCCTGGTTGCCGGTGAGGGCGCCGAGCGCGGCGGACCACTGCGGGTCCTCCTGGCGTTCGAACGCAGTGCCGGTGTTGCGCTGGATGTCCTCCCAGAGCTTCTCCGCGCCGCGCTTGGCGAGCGTGCGCTCCTCGCGCACCGGGCCGCGGAGGGCGATGACGTCCTCGGCCGTGTAGTCGCGGCTGACGCCGTCCCAGCGGGGGTTCGCGTCCCACTCGAGCTGGAGCTCGGCCGCGGTCTGGGTCTGGTCGCCGGGGCGGTTGGTGCTCATGGTGTCCTCCGTTGGTGCTGAGCGGATGCTTCGGTGTGGTCCGTCCGGCGTCGGGATTCGGCGCCGTCGGGGTGTCTGTGCTCCACTCTGCGCTCGCTCGCCGCACCGCCTCCGTCGAATCCGGGGGTGAACTTTCGCCATTCTTCTGCGGCACGAAAGTACTCCGCTCTCACGGCACCGACGACGGAGGAGGGCGCTCGCGCTCCCCCAACCCGACCACCGCCGCTCGGCGCCTCGACGCCGCCCCTCACGGTTCGGGCGGCACGATGTGAATCCCGTGAACTTCGAGGCGGCCAGCGCCACCGTGCGGCCGGAGGACGTCGCCGACGCGTTCGGGTGCGGGCCTGACGTGGAACGGCACGTCGAGGTGATCGCAGCCTATGCCGAAGCGGGCTTCGACCACATCGCGCTCCTGAATGCCGGGCCCGACCAGGACGGCTTCTTCGACTTCTTCGAGCAGCGACTGCGTCCCGCGCTCGATGCCCGCGTGGCCACCTGACACGGTCGCGCGACGGCCCGACACCGTTTCGCGGGCATAGTGTGTGTGCGATGACGCGGATGCATGACGACGAGGTCGTGACGGATGCCGCGCTCGTCGCCGCCCTAGTCGCCGAGCAGTTCCCCGAGTGGGCGCCGCTGCCCGTCGCCGAGGTGACGTCGAGCGGCACCGACAACGCGATGTACCGTCTCGGCGACCGGTTGGCGGCGCGGATGCCGAAGATCCACTGGGCAGTCGAGCCGCTCGAGCGGGAGTTCGCGTGGCTGCCTCGTATCGCGCCCGCGCTCCCGTTCGCAGCACCGGTGCCGGTGGCGCTCGGCCGGCCCGGCGAGGGGTACCCGTGGCGATGGACGGTGTGCCGTTGGCTCGAGGGCGCGCACCCAGTCGCGGGCGGCACACAGGGTGCCGAGCAGCTCGCTGCGGACCTCGCCGAATTCGTCCGCGCGATGCGGTCCCTTGATCCCACCGGCGCCCCCCGTACGGCGTGGCCGCGCCCCCTGCACGAGGAGGACGAGCTCGTGCGCACGAACCTCGCCCTGCTGGCTGACGAATTGGGGCCGCAGCTCGACGACGTGGTCGCCATCTGGGAGGAGGCCCTCGCCGCGTCGCCTGCCGGCGCATCCGTCTGGATCCACGGCGACCTCGCTCCGAGCAACCTCCTCATGCGCGATGGCCGCCTGCACGGCATCCTCGACTTCGGCACCATGGGGCTCGGCGACCCTGCGAGCGAGCTGCGACCGGCGTGGAACCTTCTGCCCGCATCCGCCCGCGACGTGTTCCGCGACGGGGTGGGGGCCGACGAGGCCACCTGGGCCCGCGCTCGGGGGTGGGTCCTGTTGCAGGCGCTCGCCCAGCTGCCCTACTACACCGTGCGCCACCCGCCGCTCGCGGCGAACGCACGGCACGTCATCGCCGAGCTCGTGGCCGAGCGGCGGGACGGCACACCCAAGGTCCGCCTGAGTTAGCTGCGCTTCGCGCTGGGGAGCGGATGGGCGCCTGACCCCCGAACACCCCACTGAAGACCCCTGCCACAGCCGGCGCGGCATGGCGGATGCCCCGTCCTTCGGGTATGGACGGGGCATTCGCGTCGAGTCAGCCAGCGACGAGTCAGCCAGCGACAGCTGACTCAGCCGGTGTGGCGGTCGGCGGCGTGCTTGGCGTCGGCTTGCACCTGTGACGCCTTCTCGGTTCCCTCCGCCTTGACGGTCTCGACGCCCTCCTTGGCTCGCTCCGTGACCGCCTCCGCAGCTCCCTTGGCGGGTTCCTTGAGGTGGTCGGCGGACTCCTTGGCGGCACCCTTCACCTCGTCGACGAGGGGTGCCGCGGCACCCTTCGCCTTCTCGGCCGCCTGCTGCTCCGGCTTCGATGCCGGGATGAGCGAGGCCGCGAGCAGGCCGACGCCGAATGCGATGAGGCCCACAGCGAGCGGGTTTCCCTGCGTCGCGGAGGCGACCTTGCGCGGCGCATCCGCGACGGTCTCGCCGGCTTGACCCGCGGCCGACTGCGTCGAGTCGACAAGGTCGGAGGCGGTGCCCGTCACGCGCCCTTGACATCGGAAGCGGTGCCCATCACGCGGTCCTTGACACGAGTGGCGGCGTTACGCACCTTCTCGGTCTGGCGCTGGGCGACCTTGCCCGGGTTCACCTTGTCGGCGAGTGCGTCGACATCCTGCCCGAGTTCCTGTCGCGTGCGTTCGATGTCCGTCCGGATCTCATCTGGGTCGCTCATCGGTTCTCCTCATTCCTCTTCAGCGTCTCGGGGATCTCCTTGACCGTCTCCACGGTCCGGGGCATCCCCTCGACCTCGTCGAATTCCCTCTTGCCGGTGAAGTAGAGCACCGCAGCCACGATGCCCCAGGCGACCGCGACGATCACGGCCGACCAGGCGTTGCCGATCAGGTAGCCGAGCCCCCACCAGGCGGCGATCGAGACGAACAGCAGGGCCAGGAAGCCGGCCACGCCGGCTCCGCCGAACAGCCCCGCACCCCTGCCCGTCTGCTTCGCGGTCTGCGTGAGCTCGGCCTTGGCGAGTTCGATCTCCTGCCGCATGAGTGTGGAGATGTCACGACTCACCTCGGCGATCAGGTCACCCAGCGACGTAGTGGCAGCCTGCTGCTCGGACGGGGTGGGCAGGTCGGATGCGGGCACGCCCGATCGCGACTCGTTGATGTGACTCATCGGTTGCCGCCCCTCCTCACCGTCGGGGAACCGGCCTCCTCGACGCTGGGAGTCTCGGTGTAGCCGGCCTCTCCCTCGCTCCAGGTGCCGCCTGCGGTGCGGGTCGGAGTCCCCACGCCGACGACCACGGTCTCGTCGACCACGCCGGCCCGCGGCGCGCGCGGCACGTTTCCGGCCGTCGCGTTTCGGGATTGCGTGGATGCGTCCTGACCGTCCTGTTCGGCGGATGCCATGAGCGCGCGCGTGAGCCGTCCGGCGACGACGCCCGCACCGACCGCGATCGCGAGGAACACGCCGGGCCGACGTCGCGCGAATTGCTTGACCTCCTCGATCAGCGCAGCCGGGTCGCGCTGGTCGAGCCACTGCGCGGCTCGGTCGACACGGCGCCCGGCCTCGCGCACGAGGTCGCTGGCGACGCCGTGGTCGTCGGACCTGTCGGCCATGCTCGAGAACTCGTTGCCGACGGTGTGCAGTCCCTCTGCCGCGCGCGTCTGCTGCTTGGCGGCCTGCTGGCGAAGCTCCTCGCGGGCCTGCGAGGCGAGCCGCCGCGCCTGGGTGGCGGTCTCGGAGGCGACGCCCTTGGTCTCCTCCTTGGCGACCTCGGTCACCTGGCGGCCGGCTTCGCGGGTCTCCTCCGCGATGCTCGCGGCGTCGTCGCGGATGCCGGTGCCTGAGGTGTTCCTCGTGGTCGTGCCGGTCGTACCGGGGGTTCCCATCGTGCCGGAGGCACCGGTCGTACCGGTGGTACCCGCACCCCCGACCGGGGGCATTCCGGATGGAGTGGTGTTGGTCATCGTTCGACTCGCTTCCTCTCGTGGATGTTCCGCGGAGTCCCGGAGGGCTGCCTCGGATGCCCCACCGTAGGCAGGGCGTTTCTCACCGGAATAGGGACTTGCGATCGCTTCTCCACGGGCGTATAAGGGCGCGAGCAGGATCTTTACGGTTGCGGACGCGCGCAGAGTCCTGATGTTTCCCCGACCCAGAGGCTCTGGCGGATCCCGAAATTGCCGATCGATGGCCGATTCGACAGAACTTCTGCAATTCTTCCGTTTGCGGCATCCGCTCGCTCGTGTGACGATCGATGCATGGTCATCGCGGATCGCGCCCCTCGAACAGCTCTCGCCGCGGTCGTCGGCGAGCCCGCGGGAAGGCCCGACGGGGTCGACGCGCTGACGCTCGGCCGACGCATCCGCGACCGTCGAACCGCCCGCGGCATGACGCTCGGCCAGCTCGCGGCCGCCATCGACCGGGCGCCCTCCCAGGTGTCCGCGATCGAGAACGGCAAGCGCGAGCCGCGGCTGTCGATGCTGCGCACGATCGCCCTCGCGCTCGGCACGACCGCCGACGAGCTGCTGAGGCCGGATGCCCCGTCCGAGCGCGCGGCCCTCGAGATCGCCGTCGAGCGCGCCCAGCGCGGGCCGGTCTTCCAGGCGCTCGGACTCGAGCCGTTCCGAGTCGCGAAGACGATGAGCGACCAGACGCTGCAGACCATCCTCGCGCTGCACCACGAGATCGACCGCCTGCACCGCGAGCGGGCCGCCACCCCCGAAGAGGCCCGTCGCGCGAACGTGGAGCTGCGCGCCGAGATGCGAGCGCGCGACAACTTCTATCCCGAGCTCGAGGCCAAGGCCGCCGAGCTGCTGGAGGCCGTCGGTCACGCAGGCGGGCCGGTGTCGCACCAGCTCGTCGCCGACATGGCGTCGCACCTCGGCTACTCGCTGCACTACGTCGGCGACCTGCCGCACTCCACCCGCTCGGTGACCGACAAGCGCAACGGACGCATCTACCTGCCCACCCAGCAGTCGCCGTCACGCGACTCGCGCTCCCCCATCCTCCAGGCGCTCGCGAGCCATCTGCTCGGACACGAGGAGCCCCACGGCTACAGCGAATTCCTGCGTCAGCGCGTCGAGACGAACTACCTCACGGCCGCGATCCTGCTGCCCGAGCAGGCGGCCGTGCGCTTCCTCACCGAGGCGAAGAACCTGCGGCGCATCTCGATGGAGGACCTGCGCGACGCGTTCGCGGTCTCCTACGAGACCGCCGCGCACCGGTTCACGAACCTCGCGACGGCCCGCCTCGACATCCCGGTGCACTTCATGAAGGTGCACGAGTCGGGCACCATCATCAAGGCGTACGAGAACGACAAGGTGCGCTTCCCGAGCGACGCGCTCGGCGCCGTCGAGGGGACGACCGTCTGCCGCAACTGGACGGCCCGCACGGTGTTCGACATCGAGGACCGCTTCAGCCCGTTCTACCAGTACACCGACACGCCGACGGGCACGTTCTGGTGCACGTCGCGCATCGAGAAGGCCAAGGAGGGCGAGTACTCGGTCTCGGTGGGGGTGCCGTTCGCGCACGTGAAGTGGTTCCGCGGCCGCGAGACGCCACATCGTGACGTGTCCCGCTGCCCCGACGAGTCGTGCTGCCGCCGGGCCCCCGGCGACCTGGCCGACAAGTGGGCGGATGCCTCATGGCCGGCCGCGCGTACGCCCACCTCGCTGCTCGCGGCGCTCCCCACTGGCACGTTCCCCGGCGTCGACCAGACCGAGGTGTACCAGTTCCTCGAGGCGCATGCGCCTCGAGGATGACCGGCAGAGGCTCGAGGCGCACGCGGCGGCCCTGTTCGTATGCGCGAGGAGTCACATGGTCCGACCGGAAGGACGTTCGGTGACCAATGCGAAGCCGATGAGCCCCCAGGCGATCATCCAGAGCGCGAGGCCGATCCGCCCGCCGACGAAGCCCGCCACGAGGCCGGGGACTACGACGACGAAGAGCATCACGCCGGTGACGAGGACGATCCACCGGCGCCACCCGGGCCACTCGCGAGACCGGGCGACGCCGATGCCGGCGAGCACCAGGCCCACGCCGAGCGCAATCGAGGAGACGCCGTAGCCGATGTCGAGCGGGGCGGTCTCGGGCGAGGGATAGGCCGCATCGGCGACGCCGATCGCCCACAGCTCGCAGGCGGCGAGGATCGCCATGCCGACGAGGGCGATCCAGAGGCCGGCACGACCGGGCCTCGGGCGCGAGACGGGGAGGATCAGGAGCGCGACGAGCCCGAGGCCGAGCACGACGTGGTTGACGAAGAAGCTCGCCTGCACCAGTGCATAGGCGCTGCCTTCGAGTGGATAGCCGAAGACGTCCGGGGGAACCGCTTGCGGGACGACAAGGAGCGCGACCGCGGAGGCCATCCCGGTCGCGGCTGCGACGATCATGAGCCAGCCCGTGACGCGGCTGAAGGACAGGGTTCTGCGTGCGGTGATGACGGTCATACCGGCACCGTAGGTCTATCGGTACGGTCGCGACATCCGTGATTCCGCCTATTCCTGGCGGGTTCGGTCGGTGCTCGGGTCATCCACGCGATGCCTGCCACATGGCGACGGCGACACGGGAGTCGACGCCGAGCTTGGCGAAGACGTGTCGAAGGTGCGCCTCGACGGTGCGCTCCGACAGGAGCAGCTCGTCGGCGATCCGCCGATTGCTCATCCCCTCGGCGATCAGCGCGACGATCTCGACCTCCCGCTTCGAGAGGCCGCCGCGCTGGTCGTCCGCGACGACCACGTCGATGCGCTGTTCAAAGGCCGGCCAGGCGATCCGTCGCGCGATCGCGCGCGCCGCCTCCGCCTGACGCCGCACCTCGGGCCCCGAAGCGTCCCTCCGACCGCGGCCGCGAGCGAGGCGAGCGAGCAGGAGTCGGGCCCGAGCCTCGAAGACCGGCGAGCCCATCGACACCGCCGAACTGAGACCGTCGCGTGCGTGCTCCTCGGCGGTGACGAGGTCGCCGAGCAGTTCGGAGAGCTCGGCGAGGGGCAGGCTCACCGGACCGAGGGACGGGGTGTGAGGTGCGCCGACGACTTGGAGCCCGGCGTACGGCAGCAGCATCGGATAGAGCCGTCGTGCCACCTCGAGATCGCCCTGCCGGACGCACACGGGAAGAAGCCGGCGAGTGCGACGAGGTATTGGGGACGTGGTCGGGAATCCCGTCGAGGTGCTCCCGCACGTGGTGCCATTCGACCGCCGCCTCGTCGTCTCGTCCTCGCTCTGTGAGGAAGGTTGCGAGCCAGGCGCGCGCGAGGTAGACCCCCGAGTCGATCACCTCTCGGATCATGCGCTCGACTCTCGCGTCGATCGCTGCGTCGGGCCCGACGATGGCGGTGAAATGGCTCCGGAACACGACGTCGAAGTACTCCGCTTCGGGGATCCCCTTGGCTCGCGCGCGCCCGAGCGCACGGTCGGCGAGGCGGGCCGCGAACTCGAAGCGTCCGTCGTGCAGCGCGAGGCAGGCTCGCGTGAGCTCGTACCGCCAGGCGGTCGCAGGTTCGGTGTCGAACGAGGTCTCCGCCTCGAGCAGCCGCAGTTCGTGCTCGAGCGAGATCCGGTCTCCGAGCACCCAGCACCCGCCCAACCGGCAGAGCCGGCCCAGGCGACACGGTCGAAGTCGCCCACGCGCAGGCCCAGCTCGATCGCGCGCTCACCGATGCCGATCCACTCGGCAGCGTGCAGCGGATTCCCCAGCGCGTCTCGCTGCGCCTTCAGGGCGATGAGGACGGCCTCGGCGTCGCCTGTCGCCTCAGCCTCGGCGAGCGCACGCGTGGCGGGATGTTCGGTGGCGGTCGTCGTCCAGCGGTCGGCGGTCGCCGCGAGTTGCGCCTGCACCCGGGCTCGGAGGACCTCGTCCTCGTCCTCGTCCAGGAGCACGAGAGCCTCCCGACTGAGTGCATGCACCCGCGCGTAGACGGAGCCCTCCATGAGCCCGCGGACCACGAGCGCCGCGCGGGCGATCGTCGCGGCATCCCCTCGCGCCCGCGCCCGCGACGCCGCACGTTCGCAGCGCTCCCACGCCCCGAGGATGTCGCCGGTTCGGAAGATCGCCCGTGCCCGCTCCAGGTCGGCGTCGTCGTCGATCGGCGCACTCGTCATGGTCTATCGAGGCACAAGCGGCTCAGCGGTGTCAACACCGAGGCCCTCAGGATGACCGGGAGCCTCGGGCGCACGCGCGCCGGTCCCGTACCAGCGCGCGGCAGTGTCGGGTGGCGCGATGTGCGCCTCAGTGGTACCTTGCAGATCTACGTACCTCGTTGATCTAGGTATCACGTACGTCGAAGTATCCGCGACGGCACGATCGGAGCACGCATGCGAATCGGCAAGGACCTGGTGGCTGCGGCGGCCACCCCGGTGGTACTCGGCATACTCGCCGATGGCGAGTCGTACGGCTACGCGATCCTGCAGCGGGTCGGCGAGCTCTCGGGCGGTGAGCTCGAGTGGAGCGACGGCATGCTCTACCCCCTGCTGCACCGGCTCGAACGGCTCGGCCACGTCGACTCCGAGTGGCGGCAGTCGCCCGGCGGCCGGCCGCGCAAGCACTACCGACTGAGCGCGCAGGGCGCGTCGACGCTCGCCGACCATCGCCGGCAGTGGTCGATCATCGGCGGCGTACTCGACCAGGTCTGGCCCGAAGGCGCCGGTCACCGGCAGCCGCGGCTTGCACTCGGACTGGACTGAACGATGACGACCGAACAGGCCCCCGCTCTCGACGAGCTCATCGCCTCGTGGCGCGACTGGATGGAGCGCCGCGACGCCCTGAGCATCGCTGACGTCGACGAACTCGAATCGCACCTCCGCGATCGTGTCGACGCCCTCGCGGCGAAAGGGCTCACCGAGGACGAGGCGTTCCTCATCGCGGTCAGGCGCCTCGGCAACTTGGACGAGATCTCCCGCGAGTACGCTGCCGAGCACTCGGGCCGGCTCTGGAAACAGCTCGTGCTCCACGACTCGTCGGGCATCAGGGGCGCGGATGCCTCGACCGGCACGATCCCGTTGGCGCGCCGTGCAAACGGGCTGGCCGTCGCCCTCCTGCTCGGCGTCGGCGCCGGCATCGCCGTGAAGGCGACCGAACTCCTCACGGGTGAGCCCGAACTCGTCTTCCGGAACATCGCCGTACTGGTGCTGCCATTCCTGGCCGCGTGGTTCGCCTGGGGGCGGCGGCCGCCTGCAGGCACTCTCCTGGGGGTCGCCGCGGCGTTCGCCGTCGCGGCGCTCGCACTGAACCTCTACCCGTTCGACGGAGGGTCCTCGAGCGTGGTGGTCGGGACGCAGAACTCCGCGACCGCCGTGATCGCGACCATCGGCTCGATCGTCGGACTCTGGCTCGTCACGGGCATCGTCGAGGCCGGCGGCGACTGGCGGAGCGACCACGCCCGGATGGACTTCCTGCGCTTCAGCGGCGAGTGGCTCGTCTACTACGTGCTCATCGCGATCGTGGGCGGCGCACTGAGCGGGCTCACCGTCGCCGTGTTCGCGTCGATCCAGGTCGACGTCATGCCATTCATCGGCGAGTGGGTGCTGCCGTGCGGGGCGGCCGGCGCGGTGCTCGTTTCGGCCTGGCTCGTGAGCGCGAAGCAGCGCGTCATCGAGAACATCGCCCCGGTGCTCACGAAGGTGTTCACCCCACTCTTCACGCTCATGATGCTCGCGCTCATCGTGGCGTCCGTCATGCAATGGAACCTCGTCGACGGAAGCCGCGACCTGCTCATCGCCTTCGACCTCGTGCTCGTCGTGGTCGTCGCGCTCCTGGTGTACTCGATCTCAGCGCGCGACCCCGCGCTTCCCCCCGGCTGGTTCGATCGACTGCAGGTGCTCATGCTCGCGGCCGCGCTCGTCGTCGACGTCATCGTGCTCGTCGCGATGATCGCCCGCACGGGCGAGTTCGGATTCACCGCGAACAAGACGGCCTCGCTCCTGCTGAACGTCATCCTCCTCGCGAACCTCGCATGGGCCACGTGGCTGCAGGTCGGCTTCGTGCGCCGGCGCGTGCCATTCGACGGCATCGAGCGCTGGCAGACCGGCTACCTGCCGGTCTACCTCGGCTGGGCGGCGATCATCCTGTTCGCCTTCCCGCCAGTGTTCGGCTTCGCCTGACCGGCCACTCCGTCCGGTGAGCGGATGCCGCGACACCCGGCGGTGGCGCCCGTAGCGTCCCGCGCGGGAGGATGGGAGCACCGACCGCCTTGGAGTGATCGCCGTGGGAACGACCGTATTCGAACGACGCCGGCCTCCGGCATCCGTCATCGAGCACTCGCTCACGACGAGCGAGCAGCGTGTGTTCTGGCTCGACGACCTGGGCGACGCGGCGAAGCGCCCGCGTCAGAGGCTCACCGGTGAACGCGTCGCCCAGCTCGCGATCGTCGGCGGCGGCTACACGGGCCTCTGGACGGCGGTGCTCGCCAAACGCCGCAATCCCAATGCCAACGTGATCCTCGTGGAGGCGAAATCGATCGGATGGGCGGCCTCCGGCCGCAACGGCGGGTTCTGCGAGGCGAGCCTCACGCACGGGCGCGAGAACGGCATGGCGCGATGGCCCTACGAGATGCCCACGCTGGACCGGCTCGGCATCGAGAATCTCGACGCGATCGAGGCGGCCGAGGCGGAGTTCGGCATGGACTTCGAGTTCGAGCGCAACGGCGCGATCGGCGTCGCCGTCGAGCAGCACCAGGTCGATTGGCTGCTCGAGGAGGTCGCCCAGGCGGTGGCGCGTGGCGACCACACGGTGCGGCTGCTCGATCAAGGCGAGGTGCGCGCCGAAGTCCGCTCGCCCACGTACCTCGCCGGCGTCTGGGACACCCGCGGCAGCGCCATCCTGCACCCGGCGAAGCTCGCAGCGGAGCTCGCCCGGGTGGCGGAGGAGCTCGGCGTCGAGATCTACGAGCGCTCCCCCGTGCGCCGGCTCGAAACGCCCGGCTCGACCGGAGCGGTCACCCTCGTCACCGACCACGGCCGCGTGCTGGCCCAGCGGGCGGTGCTCGCGACGAACGTGTTCCCGAGCCTGCTGAGGCGCAATCGGTTCATGACCGTGCCGGTCTACGACTACGTGCTCATGACCGAGCCGCTCTCGGGCGAACAGCTGGCGTCGATCGGCTGGTCGCGCCGGCAGGGTCTCAGCGACCTCGCCAACCAGTTCCACTATTACCGGCTCACGCGCGACAACCGGATCCTCTTCGGCGGCTACGACGCGGTGTACCACTACGGCCAGCGCGTGCGCGCAGAGTATGAGCGGCGGCCCGAGTCGTTCGAGCGGCTCGCCGCGCATTTCTTCACCACGTTCCCGCAGCTCGAGGGGCTGCGGTTCAGCCATCGGTGGGCCGGCGCGGTCGATACGAGCACGCGGTTCTGCGCCTTCTTCGGCACGGCGCGCGACGGCCGCGTCGCGTATGCCGCCGGTTTCACCGGCCTCGGCGTCGCGTCGACCCGGTTCGCCGCCGTGGTCATGCTCGACCTGCTCGACCGGCGCGACAACGAGCGAACGCGCCTGCGCATGGTGCGGGAGCGTCCGCTGCCCTTCCCGCCCGAGCCGGCCGCCGCCGTCGGCATCAACGCGACGCGCTGGTCACTCGACCGCGCCGATCATACGGGCGGCAGGCGCAACATGCTGCTGAAGACGCTGGATTCCCTCGGCCTCGGGTTCGACTCATGAGCGATGAGCCGCCCCTGCTGCGCCTTCATCCGGGCATGATCACGGATGCCGCATCCGTCGTGTCGACCACCGCAGCGCCGTCACCGTCGTCGTCGCCGTCGCACGCGACGATGCGCACCGCTTCTCCAAGCCCGTGCGCGACGAGATCCTGCTGATCGCCGGACACGGCGTGGACGGCGACGCCCACGCCGGCGCAACCGTGCAGCACCGTTCCCGCATCGATGCGTCCGCGCCCTCGCCCAACCTGCGCCAGGTGCACCTCATCCAGCGTGAGCTGTTCGACGATGTCGCCCTCGACGGCTTCCACGTCGGGCCCGGGCAACTCGGCGAGAACGTCACCACGAACGGGATCGACCTGATTGCCCTCCCGCGCGGCACGCGCATCCGTCTGGGCGACGCCGCCGAGGTCGAGCTGACCGGCCTTCGCAATCCGTGCCGCAGATCAACCGGTTCCAGAGCGGACTCATGAAGCAGCTCGTGCACCGCGACGCTGCCGGTGAGACGCATCGTCGTGCGGGCGTGATGGCGGTCGTGGTCGCAGGCGGCGTCGTGCGCGCCGGCGATCAGCTCAGCGTGACGCTGCCCGACGGCGAACCGGAGCCGCTGCAGGTGGTGTGAGACGGTGCATCGCGCCGATGGCGGTGCGGTCAGGCGACGGATGCCTCGGCGCCGCCCGCGCCGGTCGAGGCATCCGTCACCGGCCCGACCGGCTCGATGTGAAACGTGAGCGTGAAGCGCGCAAGGACCTCGGACTCACCCGCGAGGATCGTCACCGCGGCGCTCGGACCGCCCGTGGTCCGCGCATTCGCGCCGGTGGCGGAACGTCGAAGAGCGGCCCTCGCGGGCCTCGCGCCGGACGCGCCGACCGCGCCCGACGCCCCGACCGCGCCCGAGAGCAGGTCGCGGAACGCCGGAGGTCCGACCTCGAGCTCCAGCACCGCCTCGGGAGCGACGTCGGGGATGCCGCGACGCAGCGGCTGCGGCAATGCATCGGCGCCTATCGGCACCACGTCGAGCACGCGGTCCACGACGAGTGCCGAGACGGAAACACCGCCGACGTGCAGCACGTACTCGGTCGGAGGGAGACCGTCCGCGGCATCCGCTCGGAACGCGGCGCGCAGTGCCACCGCCAGTGCGTCGGCGGTCAGGACCTCCCCTTCGGCTGGCTCGCCGAGCGCCGACCATCCCCAGCGCTCGAGTGCCACGACGACGGGCTCGAGCGCTCGCCCGGCTGCCGTCAGCTCGTAGCCGCCGCGGACGGTCGGCACCCGCCGAACGACGCCCGACTCCTGTAACTCCTTCAGCCGGTCGCTCAGGATGTTCGTGGGGATGCGCGGGAGCCCGGCCTTCAGGTCGCTGTACCGGCGGGGGCCGGCAAGCAGATCGCGGACGATGAGCAGCGCCCACCGTTCCCCGACCCGCTCGACCGCCCGGGCCACGCCGCTGTACTGACCGAAGCCGCGCCCCGCGCGCGTCGCCATGGGGACCGCCCGGTCAGGCCGTCGTCGACGGGGCCGAAGCGCCCTGCTCGGCGAGGTAGGCCTCGGGGCCCATCTCGGCGGCGGCGGGCTCCATGAACAGGAACCCGAGGATGTTGCCGTCGGGGTCCTCGAGGTCGCGCGAGTACATGAAGCCGTAGTCCTGCACGGGACGCGGCTCGCTGCCGCCCCCGGCGAGGCCCTTCGAGACCACGTCGTCGACGTCCTCGCGCGAGTCGCGGCTCAGCGCGATGCTGACCTGCGCGTGCGTCTTGGTGTCGACGATCTGCTTGTCGGTGAAGGTGCCGAGGTACTCGCGCGTGAGCACCATGAAGTAGATGTCCTCGTCGATCACGACGCAGGCGGCGTTCTCATCGGTGAACATCGGGTTGATGCCGAACCCGAGCGCCGTGTAGAACGACTTGGCTCGCTCGAGGTCGGTGGTGGGCAGGTTCACGAAGATGGCGGTCATCGTCTCTCTCCTTCGGTGGATCATCGTTGGTCTGTGTTCCCGGTTCCGTGAATCAGCTTGCTCTTTGCAAGTGCACTTGTCAATAGCAAGTAAACGGTGGATGCTCCGCGCGATTCGGCGTCCCGCCGACCGAAATGCAGGAAAATCCGCTCCATGGGTCTTCTCACGGGGGCAATGTCAAGTGGTCGTTGCAACTTTTCGGGCGAGGAGTTCGTTGAGGGCTTGGGCTGGGGTGCGGTAGTCGAGGGTGGGTCGGGGGCGCCGGTTGAGGGTGTCCTGGACTCGGCGCAGGCCGGCAGCGTCCCAGGCTTTCAGGTCGGTGCCCTTGGTGAACCAGAACCTCAGGAGCCGGTTGGTGTTCTCGTTCGACCCGCGCTGCCACGGTGAGTGCGGGTCGCAGAAGTACACCGGCGCCTGCAGGGCGAGTTGGATCCGTTCGTAACCGGCCAGTTCCACGCCGCGGTCCCACGTGATCGACCGGCGCAGGTGATCGGGCAGTTCGCTCATCCGGTCGATCATCGCGGTCGCAACCTCGTCAGCGGTGTGCCGGCCGGGCAGGTGCAGCAGGATCACGAACCGGGTCGAGCGTTCCACCAGCGTCCCGATCGCGGACCGGTTGCCCTCACCCATGATCAGGTCGCCTTCCCAGTGCCCGGGCACCGCCCGATCGGCGACCTCGGCCGGCCGGTCGCTGATCGTGAACGCGTCCTCGTAGATGGCCCGACCGCGACGGTCCACGCTGCCGCGTGCCTTGCGTTGGGTGCGGCCGGTGGACAGTTTCCGGGCCAGGTCCTGCCGCAGCAGCCCGCGGCCCTGGACGTACAGGGCCCGGTAGATCGTCTCGTGACTCACCCGATCAGTCTGATCGCCGCCGGGGTCGGCGGCGATCATCCGCGCGATCAGGCCCGGACTCCACCCGTCATCCATCCACGCCTCGACCCGCCGCCGCAGCAACGGGTTAGCTGCGAGCTTGAAGCGTTTCGGACGGCACCGCTTCGCGGCCGCAGCACGATCCGCCAACGCCGCCCGGTACACCCCGTCCGCGCCACTGTTCCGGCGCACTTCCCGACTGACCACCGACTTGTCCCGGCCGATCATCGCGCCGATCTGCGACAAGGTGAGCTGCCACGCCAACCCCGCCTGGATCACCGCCCGATCCGCGTCCGAGAGATACCGACCCGACTTGCCATGCGACGGGGGCAACGG
Organism: uncultured Actinomycetota bacterium; assembly: GCA_963764435.1. Taxonomy (GTDB): domain Bacteria; phylum Actinomycetota; class Actinomycetes; order Actinomycetales; family Microbacteriaceae; genus Agromyces. Next base: position 193,124 of record CAVXSL010000007.1, read on the forward strand.
GTCCACGACGAACTCCCCCCCGCCCCGCCACCCCTTCCGCAAAGGCACACCCACGCTGGCAGCCTTCCACCACCGCTCCACCGTCGGCACCGGCACGCCGAGCACCCGGGCCGCGGACGAAACCGACTCCCCACCCAACACCAAACCCACGAACCGATCCCGCACCGCATCCGGATACAACCGCCGCGCACCCATGCAACACCTCCCGTGTTGCAACGACCGTATGAATCCGCCGTGCTGTGACGGCGATGAGAAGCGGATTTTCCTGCATTTCTGCGCCCAGGGCCTCGTCCGCCGAGCCCCGCAACCGCCTGAAGGGCCCACCGAACCTCCGCCGCTCGTCCCGCCGGGTCGAACGCCCGTGCCGTTCGGCGCGCTCGGGGAGTCGAGGTCACTGCCGGGGCGGTCGGCTAGCCTGAATCCCATGGACTCTCGGGCGACGCCCGGCGGCATGGACCGGCGAACCTTCCTCGCTGCGTCGCTCTCGGGGATCGCAGCCGTCACCTTGTCGAGCTGCATCTCGCCGCAGCCGAGTCCTACGCGCGCACCATCGCCGACTGCGAGCCCAGCGCCCACGCCCACGCCCACGCCGACCGCGCCGAACGGCGTGCCAGTGCCGACTGCGATGCGACGGTCCGCGTGGAGTGCCGACCCGTTCGCCCGCGGAGCGTTCTCGTACGATGCGGTCGGCACGACGCCTGCGCTGCGCGAATCCCTTGCCCAGCCCGTCGAGGAGCGCCTCTGGATCGCGGGCGAGGCCTGCTCCCCCGACGCGCCGGGAACACTTACCGGCGCGCGCGACTCCGGGCGGGCGGCGGCCGAGCAGGTCGCCCGCCTTGCCGAGCCGAACGAGCGGATCGCCGTGATCGGCGCCGGCATGGCCGGGCTGACCGCCGCGGCGCACCTCGTCGATGCCGGCTTCGAGGTGATTGTCGTCGAGGCCCGTGACCGCGTCGGCGGTCGAGTGTGGTCGGTCGACGATGACGGCTTCGACCGAGCGGTTGAGCTCGGCCCGGTGCTCGTGCCCGACGACGAGCCGCTGGTCGAAGCGCTCGGCGCGGCATCCGTCGACACCGTGCTCTTCGACGGCGTGATCGAGGCACGCACGCCGGACGGGACGATCGTGCCGATCCCGTCGATCGGCGACGACGCCGTCGACGCCGCACGCGCCTGGGCCGAGTCGCAGCCGCAGGACGTCTCGCTCGCGGCCGCGTTGGTCGACTCGGGCACGGTGCCCATGTCGACCGCGCCGGGCGCCGACGGCGTCAGCCCCGGCGCGTGGCTCGCGCACACCATCACGAGCGGCGTCCAGCCGGCGACGGGCGCATCGTCGAACCTGGTGTCGGCACGCTCGGCTCCGACCACGGCGTTCCCGCCGGGATCGCGGATCGCCTCCGGCAGGCTCTCGGACCTGCTCGACGAGATCGCCGACCGCGTCGACATCGCCGTGTCGAGCGCCGTGACACTGGTGACCTACGACGACGAACGCGTGAGCCTTCGACTCGACAGGGGCGAATCCGTTACCGTGGACCGCGCCATCGTCACCCTGCCGCTCGGCGTCCTGAAGTCCGACACACCCCGCTTCTCGCCCGCTCTGCCCTACGCGCACCAGCACGCGATCGCCGTGCTCGAGACGGGCGCCGTCGATGTCGTGTGGTTGCGATTCGAGGAGGCGTTCTGGCGCGCCGGGGCGGATGGCGGCACCTCGGGCGACGGCACCGGGGGCGACGGCATCGCCGGCCCCGAAGGCCAGGACGCGGCATCCGACCTGCCGGACGTGCTCACGGTGGTGAGCGGGATCCCGCGGGTCGCGGCTTGGCTCGATGTCGGACTCGCGACGGGCGAGCCCATCCTCGTCGGCGTCATCGCGGCGACGCAGGTGCCGCGGCTGGAAGCGCTCGACGATCAGGAGTTTCTCGAGGTGATCCTCGCCGATCTCGCGCCGTTCGCCACAACGCGCGGTTGACGGCCACGAGGAACGCCGTGACAGCCACGAAGATCACGAGCACGAGCGCGCAGTAGGCGGCCACCCCCAACGGCCCGCCGACCTGCGCCTCGTCGAGGAAGAAGTACGGATACCAGCCGACGGCGGCGCCGCGCATGAGGGTGTACGACAACCAGAGCGACGGGTACACGAGCACCCAGCCGACCGTCGACCATGGAACCGGGGGGTTCACGGCGAGGATGCTGTCGGTCGTCCACGCGATCAATGCGAGCGCTGGTACGACGAAGTGCAGCAGTGTGTCCGACCATGGCACATCGACGCGGTAGGCACGTGTCGAGGCCTGACTCACGATCAGCGCGAACACGATGCCCGACACCAGCAGGTACGCGGTCACGACGGTGCGGAGGATGCCGAGCCACGGCGGATCGTCCGGCGCCAGCAGGGCGTAACCGGCGGCGATGCCGAGGGTCACCACGGCGGCCATGGCGGACTGCACGGTGAAGTAGCTGAAGAAGTTCGCGGTGGCGAAGAAGCGGAAGCCCAGCACGTACTCGAAGTTGCCGACCAGCGCGACCACCTCCACGACGGCGATGAGCACGCGGAACACCCCGAGGATGCGCCTGGCCAGGCGTTGCGGGATTGCAGCCCGCTGACCCGGAGCGCTGACTCCGGGGGTGCGGGCGGCCATGCGTCCACGCTACGCCCGCTCAGGCGCTGAACCAGCGCGCCCGCCGCACGACACCGAACTCGGCCTTCTCGGCCGCGCATCCCAGCTCGCATGCGCGACGCGGCATACACTCCCCGGCGTGTCGCGCGCAACCCCGCCCCCGGGCGGCAGGCGCGTCGATAGGCTGACCGCGTCGTGGGAGTCCCCTCCCGCGTCTCGGTGCCCCAACACCAATCCGAAGGATACCCATGATCGTGTTGTCCTGGCTCCTCCTCATCGGCCTCGTCGGTGGCGTGCTCGCCCTCGTCGACGGCATCTGGCGTCTCCGTGCGCGCGGCGGCTCCGTCGTCGTCGGCATCATCGAGATCGTCGTCGCCGGCTTGTTCCTGCTCTCGCTGTTCGTGCCGGGCATCCCGTGGGGCTCGCTCGTGCTCGGCGTCGCAACGCTCATCGTGCTCGTCGTGGCGCTCTTCGCGGGCGGACGCACGGGCCGCACCCTGACGATCGTCGCGCTCGTGGTGATGGTCGTGTGGATCATCCTCGCGAACCGGTGGCTCATCATCCCCGGCGTCAACTGACGCCCGCGTCGCCCGATCGGAGGCCGGCGCCGCCCCTGGGCGCCGGCCTCCGGCATGTCTACTCGAGCCCGAGCTCGCGACGCGCCTCCCCGGCGCGAGGAGCAACGGACCCGGTTACGGTATGAGGACGAGCTTGGTGCCGGCGCCGGTGCGTTGCCGTTCCCAGGCGCGCGCAACGTCTGCGAGCGGCATCACCTCCCGGGACACCGTGATCTCGCCGCGTGCGGCATGCTGCGTCAGCCGCACGAAGCCCTCCCGACGCACCTCGACCGGCGCATGGAACACCGCATGGCCCATCACGTCGACCTTGTTCGCCCGCAGGATCGGCGCGGCGAGCTCCACCGTCTCACCCGCCATGTTCCCGATCTGGACCAGCCGTGCCCCGGGAGCGGCGGCCTTGAGCGCCGCGAGGGCCGGCTCGCCCCACACCGGGTCGATGATGAGGTCCGCCCCGCCTCCGCCCGACGCGTCGCGGAAGCCGGCGGCCCAGTTCTCGCCGGGTGTCAGCGTCACGACCGCGTCAGCGCCCGGCGGTGGACGCTCGCCCTCGAGAATGGCCGCGATCACCCGACCGGCACCGAGCAGCTGCGCGGCCTGCACGGCCACCGAGCCGACGGCCCCGGCCGCGCCCAGCACGAGCACGGTCTGCCCCGGCTGCACGGGCGCCCGCCAGGCCAGAGCAAGCCAGGCCGTGAGGCCACTGTTGGCCAGCGCGGCCGCGGTGGCGTCCTCGACGCCATCCGCCACGTCGAGCAGGCTCTCCGTGCGCACGAGTGCTCGCTGCGCCCATGTGCCGAACGGGGCGACGGCCGCGTCGACGAACACTCGCCGCCCGTCCGCCAGGCGACCGACGCCGTCGACCCCGAGCACCGACGGCAGCGGCGGCGGCCCCAGGTAGAACGTGCCCGAGGCCCGCGCGAGATCGACGTGGTGCACAGCGGCCGCCGCGATCTCGACGACGGTCTGCCCTCGCCGGCGACCGGGTCCTCGAAGTCGTCGAATACCGGTGGACTGTTCAGCTCCTTGAGCACCGCAGCCTTCATGAGCGCCGTCCTTCCGTGCAGTGGGCGGGAACCGACGCGGCCGGCGTGGGTGCTCAGCGATCATCTGCAGGCGCAGGTAGTCGCCCAGCCCGAAGAGCTCGATCATCGCCGATGCGGCGCCGAACTGGTACTGGTCCTCGGTGAGTGTTGGCGTAATCGTCACTCACGAGCACCTGCTCAGTCAAGGGCACCTGAGGGATCGTCATTTCTGATGGACCACGCTCTGCTCATCAGGACCCAGCTCCTGGCCCGGCACGACGCCACCCTGCCAGGTCAGGGGGCGGGCGGCAACCAGACGGCAACCAGGCCCTGTGTCCTCGAGCCGGTCCAGTTCCAGGGGCTGTCGGACGCTCGGTTGGGCCGCGGACTGACGGGCGCGGCCCCGTCTGCCCGGGCAGGGGTCATCCGGCTCGTCTCGTCCGGTCGGGCGTCCTCCGCCCGGCAGCCGGGATGCCGAGTCGGTCGAGGTCCGTCTCCGCTGTGAACCCGCTGGTCATCAGCGCGGTGTAGTCGGCCAGCCCGGGCACCAGGAAGTCCTGGCCGGTCACGGTCGGGGTGGTCGCGAGGCCCAGGGTGAGTCGACCGACGTGGTCGGAGTTGAGCCAGGTGGGGTCTCCGTGTGGTCGCTCGCGATTGAGCAGCGGGGCGAAGGCGAGGCTGTTGACCCGCCGCTGCGGGCCGACCTCTGTGGAGAGGGTTTGGCGCAGCATCCGGAGGGCTCCGCCGTGCATGGCCCTGGGGCTGGTCGCGGGCATGCCGAGGTAGGCGGACAGGCCGAGGATCATGGTGTAGCTGCCGCCGTCGGCCATCCTCGGGATGAAGGCGCGGGCGGCTGCGAAGTGGGCCCGGCTGGGGTCGACGAAGTAGGTGTTCCAGGCCTGTTCGTCGGTCTGCCAGACCGGCTGGCCGCCGAACCAGCCGCCGATGCTGGCCACGAGGTGCGTCGGCACGCCGGCGCGGACGACGGTCTCCTCCGCGATCTTGGTCATGCCGTCGAAGGTCTGGGTGTCGCCCTCGATCCCGACGAGTCGGTCGGCGCCCACGTCGAGGGCCCGGCGGACGACCTCGATACGATCGGCGTCGCGGCTCGGGACGACGACGGTGGCGCCGGCGGCGATGTGGGCCCGGACGATGCCTTCGCCGATGTTGCCGGTGCCGCCGAGGATGACGGTGGTCTGCCCGGACAGGTCGGCGGTGATGGGCTCGTTCATAAGGTGTGCTCGCTTTCGTCGACCCCGGCGGGGTCGATGTTGAAGTTGTCGCGGAAGAGGTTGTGCGGGTCGTAGCTGCGCTTGAGACCGCGAAGCCGGGCCAGGGTCGCCGGAGGGAACGCCTCGGCCAGTCGGCCCGGCCGTTCGTCGGACTGGAAGCTGATGTAGCCGCCGTCGAACTGCGGACGGAGCCGGTCCCACTCGCGGTTCATGCCGTCCCGGCTGCGGCCGAGTGCGCCCGGGAGGAAGTTGGCGTCCCGATGGGCGTACGCCGTGGCATCGGCGGGGACGTCGGCGACCGCGCCGCCGAGGGCACGGATCTGGAAGTAGAACGCCTCACCGCCGGCCAGCAGCTCGGCGAAGCCACGCGCGAGGTCGGGGGTGATGTGCCGGACCACGGCAGCCCGGGCGTGCGGCTCGCCCATGCCCCGGTGCGGCCCCGGGTAGATGTTGTCGATCACGTGCGAGTAGGGCACCACCTGGGCGGACTGCTGGGCCAGCTGCCCGACGGCGGCGAACGGCGCCAGCAGCTCGCGGATCTCGTCGGGTTCGTCGCTGTGTACAACGGTGTTGACCTGCGCCATGACCGGTTGGCCGGGCGGGTGGGGCCGAGGATCACCGAGCTGGTGACCTTGCGGGGCGAGGCCTCCAGCGCGGCCCCCCAGTCGACGAGCAACCGGGCGGCGTCGTCGGCAACCAGCATGAACTGCGCGTACCCCACGGCCGAGACCGGCGACGCGGCGATCTCGAACGCGGTCACCACCCCGAAATTGGACCCGGCCCCGCGGACTGCCCAGAACAGGTCGGGGAGCGTGGTTGCGTCGGCGCGCACGACGAGCCGTCGGCAAGCACCATCTCGACAGCTCGGACTCTGTCGATGGTCAGGCCGTGCTCGCGGACCAGCCAGCCCGCGCCTCCTGCTGTGGCCAACCCCCCGACCCCGACGCCGCCATAGTCGCCGCTGCTGATTCCCAGCCCGTGGGCTCCAGCGAGCGCGCGACGTCGAGCCACTGCGCGCCCGGTTCGACGCGCACCAATCCCGTGCCGGGATCGGAAGCGCGATGTCGTTCATGGCCGCGAGGTCGAGGACGATTCCGCCGTCGTTCGTCGAGCGACCGGAGACACCGTGGCCACCGCTGCGGACGGAGAAGGGCAGTTCCGGGTGATTCGCGGCGAGCAGGACGGCCGAGCGCACGTGCTCGGCGTCTCGGGCCTGCAGGATGACCGCCGGCGCCCCTCCTCGGAAGAACGTCGGCGCGTGGTCGGGGTAGGACGGTCCTGCGGCGTGAGGGCAACCGCTCGCAGATCGTCGGGCAACTGTGCGCGGGTGAGCGCGCGCTCGCGCGCAGAGGTGGTCACGGTCGATCTCCGGTCAGCCCGACGACGGCGGTCTGGACAAATGACATGGCAGTGCCTCACAATCGAGTTGATGTGTCACCTGAGATTCTATCGGTTAGAGTTGATATGTCAACTCAACGAGGACGACATCGCCCTCCGTCACATTCGTGCCGCGAGCTGACGGATCATTCCGGGAGAGAGGTTGGCTACATGTCCGACGCCGTCTTGATGAGCCCGCGGGAGCAGGTCGACTGGCAGGCTTTCATGCAGATGCAGGAGCAGTTGCGATCCCGTCTCGAGCAGGGGCTGGTGTCGCGCTGCGGCCTGTCCATCGCTGACTACGCCGTGCTGGCGGTCCTCTCCGAAGCGCCCGAACGAGGCATGCGACAGTTCGACCTGAGCCGGGCACTCGGCTGGGAGAAGAGCCGTCTGCACCACCAGCTGAGCCGGATGTGCAGCCGCGGCCTCGTCGAACGACGGCCCGACCCCGACTCCGGGAATGCGCGCGCAGTGCAGGTCGTCCTGACCCAGGACGGCCTCACCGCCATCGCTGCGGCCGCCCCTGAGCACGTGCGGGACGTACGCCTGCTGGCGCTCGACGCACTGACCGACGAGCAGCTCGCTCAGCTGGGCGAGATCTCACGCGCGATCATCGCGAGGCTCATCACCGCCTGATGGCATTCCGATGTTCGCACACCCATCTCGTTGGCCATGGCGGCAGGTGAGCCCGGCACGGCGTCGGGGTCGGACGCAGTTCGAGAGCTCCAGGCGGGTGCCGTGTGTCTACTCGAGCCCGAGCTCGCGGCGCGCCTCGGCGGCGCCGTCGACCTCGAGCGTCCATTCCGGGCGGACGAGCCACTCCGGCTCCAGCCGGAATCGCACGTCGAGCGAGACCTCGCCCGGCCGGGACTCGATCCGGCTCACCCCGTTCTCGCGGTAGCCGAGCCCACGCGAGACTCCCTGGGAGGCGCCGTTCCAGTCGACGGCGCTGGTCTCGGCGACGTCAGCGCCGAGGTGATCGAAGGCCCAGAGGAGCACGGCCGCACGCATCTCCTTTCCGAGCCCGATGCCCTGCTTCGACGCGGTGAGCCACGAGCCGGTCGAGATCGTGCGGCACGCGGGGAACCGGTGCCCGCGGACGTTCTGCACGCCGATCGGCACCCCCTCGTGGAGGATCGTGAAGATCAGCGACCAGTCGTCACGGGTCAGCTCCGCCCGCTGGCGCCACTGGTGCTGCACGAGGCGCCGGCGGAGCATGTCGGGCTCGACGTCCGTCCACGGCGCCGCGAACGGCATGACCGCGGGATCGTGTATACCGGCGAGCGCGGCGTCGACGAGCGGCCCCAGGTCGTCGTCGCGCACGAGCCGCAGCTCGAGCCTGGGCGTGCGCAGGCACAGGCGGAACAGGGGCCAGGCGTCCTCGAGGTCCATCGCACGAGGCTATCGGGCGACGGATGCCGCGGCATCCGTTCACCTCGTCTCCTCAGAAGGCGCTGAGTCCCGTGAGCGACGCGGCCGATCACGAGCTGGTGGATCTCGTCGGTGCCCTCGTAGGTGCGCACGGGTCGAGTCGCGGATGCCCCGGGCGATGAGCCGGTCGTGGATCAGCAGGATCACCTCGTACGGCGGGGGCGGGCACTTGAACGGGATGGAGAGGACGGCGAGGATCACCCTGCCCCCGCCGAACGCGGCCAGCTCGTCGCGCAACCGTTCCGCACCTGCGACCGTGTAGTACTCGAACCCCCCGTCGACGAAGCCCGGCGTCGCAGCCGGATCGTAGTCGGCGCCGAGGGCGATCACGATGACGTCGGGGTCGTACGTCGACGCGTCGGTGACGACGTGCCACTCCGCGGGTCGATCGCGAGCACCCGCTCCCGGCGGAACTCACACGGGTGTTTCGGATCGCGCGATATTGGATTCGCACCTCATCCGCGGTCTGACGTCCGAAGAGGACCTCCAGATTCGAGAAGCCGAACACGAAGGCGTCGTCCTGGTCGACGAGGGTGACGTCGACGTCGTCGGCGAGGCGCTCCGACAGCAGGCTCGCCCGCTCGAGGCCTCCGAACCCGCCCCGAAGATCATGACGTTCGTCGTCATGCCCCCTATCCTGCGCCGGCTGCGACCTGCACGTCCAGGCTCCAGCGAGCGGCGGCCGGCACCGATCGAAGCGCAACGATCGACACCATCTCCGCTCCTTCATCCGCCCGAGCGATGCCAAGACGTGCCGAGGATCCAAGTCCGCGCAGACCCTGGCGACTTCACGTATGCGATGTACGTATCGGTCATTGAATCCGCCTACCACACTCACACAATCGGAGGAAAGTCCCCGAAAAATGCGGACTCGCCTCGCAAAGCCTCGACTGTCACGATCAGCAGCACACTTCGCCGCGGAAGGCGACGTACCAGGGTCACATTGCAAAGGAGCAAGGTGAAGGGTTCACGAAACCATGATGGAACGCATCGAAGAACACTTAGTGGCGGGTTGCTCGGCGTAGCGCTCGGTCTCATCCTCGCCGGCACCGGTGGGCTCGCTGCCGAGGCAGCCAGCAAGACGATCTACGCATGGGCATACGCGCAAGAGCAGTCCAACTGGTGTTGGGCAGCCACGTCGGCAACCGTCGTCCGCTGGGAAACGGGGAACACGCCGGGTCAATGTCAACTCGTGAAGTGGGGCAAGGCGTCGTCCACCTGCGGGAACTGGACTGGCTCGTTCGGCACCGACGTATACAGGGCACTCAGCGGCGGCGGGGTCGGCGATCCCGGAGCCGTCAATAGCAGCGCGCTGGGCTTCACCTCAGTGGCCGGGGAGATCAACGCGAACCGCCTCATCATGTTGCGCTGGGGGTGGAAGAGCACTGGGCTTTCGACAGGGCACATGCTACGTCGTGCGGGGCTACAACGACACGGGTTCCACGCTGAACTACATCAATCCCGCGGGAGGTGTCATCGATACGAAGTCATACAGCTGGATGGTCGAGGACGCCAGCCACAAGTGGACCAATACCCGCTACTACATCATGGACTAGAGGACGATGAACAGGATTCTTGCAACGGCAACGGCAACGGCAGCGGCGACCGCAGGCGCTGTACTTCTCGTCTTCGCGCCGTCGGCAGCGGCCACGGCCGCCCCGCACACACCTGATTACGTCGACGTGTGGTTCGACGAAGTCGCCCTCCCGTTCATCATGGAAAACGCCGCTTCGACGGTGTACGTCGGCGAACTGAGCGAGAACGAGACAGACTTCACGTCAGCGACGGACATCGGCCATCCTCGAGAGTACTCGGCATGGTCCGATGATTTCGTTCGCGGAAGAGCCACGGAACGGCCCGTCAAGGCCACCGGTCTGTGGATCGCACCTGTGGTGAGCGGCGACACCGTCATCGGCACGGTCCATGCCCATGCCGACACCGCGTCCCAGTCGGTCGAGTTTGTCGGATACAACAACAACGCAGAGCTGGGCAACGCGCTGATCGGGCTGTCCCAGGCCGCGAGGGTCATCGAGGACCAGCCGAGCGCAACGTGGATCGTGCTGGAGAACGGACGAGTCCGCACACTCACCGAGCAGGGCAGGTTCGAACTCCCCGAGGAGACGAGCCTGGGCGAGTATCAAGAGCACGGTCGCCAAGCGCTACGCCGCAGCGATGGCTGCCTCAGAGGGCGTCGAAGACGCCGTCGGTGGAGGCGGCCCGGCCGCGCCGTCCTCCGCTTTGTCATGGTGGGGCATCGCGTCGGTCGCCGCCATCATCGTCGGTGGGCTCGCCTTGGTCTCGCTCGGGTACCACCGGCGTAAGCACGGTGATCGGTCGCCAACCCGGTCAAGCTGACTTGCACGGCCCCTCGGCACACGCGACGCCGTCGACCGCTCCGCCAAGCGGCCGGCGGCGTCGCGCGTGCCCGCGATCATCCGTGTTCGTACGTGGTGGTCCACGCGAGGGCGTCGACCGCGTCACCGCCGAGCTCCGGATGCCGCGCGCCCGGAACTCCGTCGATCCGGCGGCGAAGTCCGCCTCGAGTCGACCAGCGGCCTCTTCATCAGTGCTCCCTTGCTTCCTTGCTTTCCCGCGAGAGGCGCGGATGCCCGGGGTGCGCCTTCATGACGATGGGGCATCAGGCCGCGAGCGCCGAGGCGGTGTCGTTGCGGAGCGCCGAGAACGCGAACGGGAAGTTCGACGCGGCGAACACCGCGACGGGACGGATCGGCGCAGCATCCGCCGCAAGTCGGGCCTGGGCGGCACGAGCGACGCGTCGGGCGAGTCGAGCGTCGCCTCGAGGTAGGAGCCGTCCTCGATCACGCCGACGAAGAACCGCAGCTGCGCGGCGGCCCGCACGACCTCGCCGTCGAGCCGCGCCTCGGACAGGTGCGTCTCGTCGTGCGCGACCGCGACGAGCTCGGCGCGGTGCAGCTCCACCGCGTCGGCGAGCGCCGGCAACCACATCGCGCGCTCCGCGCGGGTCGACCGTTCGACGCCGGCCGCCGCCGCGGCGCGCACGGCGGTGTCGACCTGGCTCGAACGCATCCATGATGTCGCAGAGGCCGGTGACGGAGTGACCGCCACTCATCAGAACGCGTTCAGTCCCGTGAGCGCGCGGCCGATCACGAGCTGATGGATCTCGTCGGTACCCTCGTAGGTCCGCACGGACTCGAGGTTCGCCGAGTGCCGCATCACCGGGAACGCGTCGGTGATGCCGTCGCCCGCGAGGATCGAGCGTGCCTGATGTGCGATCTCGAGCGCCTCGCGCACGCTGTTGAGCTTGCCGACCGAGATCTGCTCGGGCGTGAGTGCGCCGCGCTCCTTCAGCCGCCCGAGGTGCAGGGCGAGCAGGATCCCCTTCTCGACCTCCACGAACATGTCCGCCAGCTTGGCCTGGGTGAGCTGGTTCGCACCGATCGGCCTGCCGAACACCTCGCGCGTCACCGAGCGGTCGAGCGCCGCCTCGAGGCATGAGCGGGCTGCCCCCATCGCGCCCCAGACGATGCCGTAGCGCGCCTCGTTGAGGCATCCGAACGGCCCCGAGAGACCGGATGCCCCGGCAGCACGGCGTCCGCCGGCAGGCGCACCCCGTCGAGCACGACGTCGCACTGCACGGAGGCGCGCATCGAGAGCTTGCCGTCGATCGGCGTCGCGGAAAAGCCCTGGGAGGACGTCGGCACGAGGAAGCCGCGAACCGCATGGCTGCCCTGCCCGTACTCGCCCATCGGGTCGTCGACGCGCGCCCACACCACGGCCACGTCGGCGAGCGAGGCGAGGCCGATCCAGCGCTTGGCGCCGTCGAGCACCCACTCGTCCCCGTCGCGGCGGGCGGTCGTCGTCATCGCGGCGGGGTCGCTGCCGCCCTGCGGCTCGGTGAGCGCGAAGCATCCGATGAGCTCGCCTGCGGCCATACCGGGAAGCCACCGCCGCTTCTGCTCCTCGGAGCCGTACTTGTGGATCGCGCTCATCGCGAGCGAGCCCTGCACCGAGACGAACGTGCGCCAGGCGCTGTCGGCTGCCTCGAGCTCGAGGCACACGAGCCCGTATGCCACGGCGCCCGCGCCGGCGCATCCGTAGCCCGTGAGGTGCATGCCGAGGAAGCCCAGTTCGCCGAGCTCGCCCACGAGCTCGCGACGGAAGTGCTCGGCCTCGAAGTCCGCGTCGATCACGGGCAGGATGCGCTCCTGCGCGAAGCGGCGCGCCCGGTCGCGCCACTCGCAGCTCCTCATCGGTGAGCAGGGCGTCGAGGCCGAACACGGCGTCGATGCGCGGAGGGGTGGGGGCAGTCGCGGCGGTGGGGGCGGTGGGGGTCATTCGAGGTCCTTGATCCGCGGCGTCATGGTGGCATACGGGCCGGCGAGCAACGAGCAATCGGCGACGCGGATGCCGCTCAGCACGCCGTGACCCATTCCGCCCTCCCGGCTCGACCACACGCCACGATACCCAGCCGCCGCGAGGGCGCTGAACACCCCCGTCCAGCGGATGCCACGGATGCGCCAGGACGTCGATTCCCGGGGACGGCGCGTCGGCATAGGCTTGACGCAGGTGTGCACCGTCGTCGCCGACCGGTTGGCGTGTCCCGTGCACCTTCGAGCAAGGAGTCCTATGAGTTATGCCGTGGTCAATCCGGCAACCGGAGAGACGATCAAGACCTTCCCGACCATCAGCGGCGAGGAGCTCGAGGCCGCCATCGCGGCTGCCGACCTGGCGTACCGCACCTGGTCGAAGTCCACGTCGGTCGAGGAGCGCGCCGCGCTCATCCGCCGCGTGGGCGAGCTGCACGTCGAGCGCCGGCAGGAGCTCGCCGAGATCATCGTGCGCGAGATGGGCAAGCCCATCGAGCAGGCGCTCTCCGAGGCCGACTTCGCCGGGGCGATCTACGAGTACTACGCCGACCACGCCGCCGACTTCCTGAAGGACGAGCCGATCCATCTGCTCGACGGCGATGGCTCGGCCATCATCCGGCGCTCGTCGCTCGGCGTGCTCCTCGGGATCATGCCGTGGAACTTCCCGTACTACCAGGTCGCCCGCTTCGCCGGCCCGAACCTCATCATCGGCAACACGATCCTGCTGAAGCACGCCGAGCAGTGCCCCGAATCGGCCGCGGCGATGGAGCGGATCTTCCACGACGCGGGCTTCCCGAGGGGCGCCTACGTGAACATCTACGCCTCGCACGAGCAGATCGAGAAGGTCATCGCCGACCCGCGCGTGCAGGGCGTGTCGCTCACCGGCTCGGAACGCGCCGGCGCGGCGGTCGCCGAGGTCGCGGGCCGGCACCTGAAGAAGGTCGTGCTCGAGCTCGGCGGCTCAGACCCCTTCATCCTGCTCTCCACCGACGACCTCGACGCGACGGTGCAGGCCGCGGTCGACGCACGCCTCGACAACAGCGGGCAGTCGTGCAACGCGGCCAAGCGGTTCATCGTCGCCGACGAGCTCTACGACCCGTTCCTCGAGAAGTTCACCGCGAAGCTCGCCGAGGTCGAGGTCGGCGACCCCACCGACGCCGAGACCGCGCTCGGGCCGCTCTCGTCGCTGAAGGCGGCCGAGAACCTCGACGAGCAGGTCAGGCGTGCCGTCGAGCACGGCGCCACGCTCGTTCGCGGGGGTACCCGCGACGGCGCGTTCTTCCAGACCACGGTACTGACGGATGTCACGCCCGAGAATCCCGCGTCGAAGGAGGAGTTCTTCGGCCCGGTCGCCCAGGTCTATCGCGCGAGGGACGAGGCCGACGCGGTGCGCCTCGCGAACGACATCCCGTTCGGCCTCGGCTCCTACGTCTACACGACGGATCAGGAGCAGGCGCTGCGGGTGGCCGACGGCATCGAGGCCGGCATGGTCTTCGTCAACGTGGTGCTCGCCGACGGCGCGGAGCTGCCGTTCGGCGGCGTCAAGCGCTCGGGTTCGGGCCGCGAACTGGGCCGCTACGGCGCCGACGAGTTCGTGAACAAGAAGCTGATCCGCATCGGCTGAGGCAACCTCGTGTGCGGCGTCCGGGGTCTGGGCCTCGGACGCCGTTCGCGTTCGGCGTCTCGGCGCTGCTTCCTGGGCGTCTGCTCGGCGCTGCGTTCGCGCCTCAGCCGCTCTCTTCGTCGCGTCGATCTGGTCGCGGCGCATGAGGACGATCCGGTCGACCAGCGAGTCGGGCAGCGGATGCTCCGCGGTGAACCGGATGGTGCCCTTCGACCACGAGTACCCGTCGAGCTCGCCCTCCACCGCGGAGACCACGTCGGGGCTGAACGGGTAGAGGCCGATGTGATCCTTCGCCGACATCAGTGCGACGAGCGGCGAATCGCGATACCGGAGCGCCGGCATCCCGTAGCTCATCCCCTCCACTGCCTCGGGAACGAGTGCGACCGCTCGGGCGCGGATGCGCTCGATCAGGTCGCGATCGGGCGCCTCGAGCCCGGCGATGTAGTCGCTCATCTCCCCCATGACGCACATCGTACGCCGGCGGGTCCGCCGTAGGCAGGCGCGCGTCACGACGGAGCCTCGGGTTCGGAGGTGCGCCCCGGCGGCGTCGTGCGGCGGCGCCGCCGCTGCGCCGAGGCAGAGCACGAGCATGATCGCGCACGAGATGAGGTAGAACGTGTGCAGCGCCCAGATGGGCCCGAGGGGCAGGCTGAACACGTAGAGCGAGTACACGGCGTTGGCCGCGTTGATCATCGGCGATGCTCGAGAGGCTGTACGACGAGACATCCCGCGTGCGCAGCGCCTTGCGCAGCATCGGCAGGTTGCTGACCGCGAACAACGACGGGTCGCTGGCGCCGTAGCGCAAGCGCTCACGATCGGCCGACACGCCGCATCGTACGCTGGAGGAGTGATCCGCAGGCGAGTAGTGGTGCACGGCGCGGTGCAGGGCGTGGGGTTCCGCTACTCCGCGCGGATCGAGGCCGACCGCCTCGGGGTCGCCGGCTGGGTGCGGAACCGCCGCGACGGCGCAGTCGAGGCCGAGGTCGAGGGCGACGAGGCATCCGTGCAGGCCATGCTCGACTGGATGGCGGAGGGACCGCCAGGCGCGTTCGTCCGCGGCACCGAGGTCTCCGAGGCCGACCCCACCGGCGAGCGGAGCTTCCGCGTCACGTTCTGAGCGGATGCCGCGACCCGCGTCACTCATCGATCGGCGCGAGCACGAGCCCGTCGACGACGATCGACGTCGGCCCGTCGAAGCCCTGCTCGAACACGGTCGCAAACGCGAGCGACGCCATGGTCTCGCCAGTGCCGAGATGCCCGGCGAACACGAGCACTCCGCTCCGCGTCTGCCCCGGCGCGATCGTCTGGTTCCACGAGCTGCGGAACGGATCCCCGCCGAGCGTCATGCCGTCGGCGGCGGACAGGGTCGCGTTCCCGAACACCGGAAGCGTGATCGTGTTGGCGAGCCCGTTCACGACCGTGATCTCGACACGCGTGAAATCCTGCGTGTGCTCGACGCGGTGCACCGTCGTCGTGACGCCCTGCGTATCCACGGTCACGGGTCCGCCGACGAGGCGGTCGGGGCCGATCTGGTTTCCGGTGATGAATGCGGTCGCAGTCGCGACGCCGTAGGCGATTGCGAACCCGCCGCCGCCGATGAGGAGGACCGCGACGAGGACGCCCACGAGCACGGGCACGCGACGCTTCGTCCTCGTGCCGTCGCCGGTCCCCGCCGGCGGCGGGACCGGACCGGTCACGGATGCCGCGGAAGCCTGCCTCTGCGTGAGGGGATGCCGGCTGGGGCTCGCGGGTGAGCGACTGCCTGCCCACGTCGACGAGCGCCGCCACCATGCCCACGAGCGGCGCCGCCAGCCACGGGCCGATCCCGGTCCAGTCGGTGGCGAAGGTGATCACGACGCCCGCAGCGAGCAGCACGAGGTTCGCGAGGCCCCCCACGAGCACAACCCGTGCGAGCCGGACCCGACGCCGACGGGGCGTGGGGGTCGCGGCCGGCGCCGACGCAGCCGTGGGCATCGGCGTAGCGGCCGGCAGCCGGCCGCCGCGGGAGTCGGCGCCGCGCCGGCCGTGGCAGGCGTCTCGAACCGCAGTGCGGCCGCACCCAGACGCACTTCGTCGCCTGCGACCAGCCGACGACCCGAAATCGAGCGGAACACTGTTCACCCGCGTGCCATTGGCGGACCCGAGGTCCTCGATCGTCGTCTCGCCGCGCGCGATCGTCAGCGCGGCATGACGACGGCTGACACCCACGTCGTCCACGACGATGTCGGATCCGGCATCCCGTCCGATGATCCAACGGCCGTCGGAAATCGCGATGCGCTCGCCGGTTCGACGCCCCTCGACCACGACGAGGAACGGGAGCGTTGCGGCATCGGACCCGGTCACGGCGTCGATCTCCTTCCACCGGCCACGCGGATGCGCGGCCTGATCCGGACCCTACTCCTCCGCCGCCCCCGCCACGACCGTGCAGGCCCCGAGAAGGGCGTGAACGTCCCGGCCGAGGACGATCCGGCCACTCGCGGACCTCAGTGGCGCGGCCACGGACGGCGCGGCCACGGACGGCGCGGCGCTCGACCTGCCGGCGCTCGCCGAGCTGATCTGCGCCGGGCTGGGTCGATCGGCGCTCGCCTGAGCCGGGACGACGAAGGGCCCGCCGGTGAACCGGCGGGCCCTTCGCAACACGTGGTGAAGTGCGGAACGCAAGACGCTCCAAGAGGCGGCGACTTGCTCGCCGCCGGACGTCCGTACATCTCAGCCGACCGCGGCACGCCGGGCGGGACCGGCGTGCCATGCGGGACGCACGACGCTCCACGAGGCGGCGACTTGCTCGCCGCCGGACGTCTGCGACGCCATGCCGACTGCGGCGCGCCGGGTGGGGACCGGCGCGCCAACAAGCTCAGATCGCGTTGACGTCCAGCGGGATGCCGGGGCCGAACGTGGTCGACACGGCGCCCTTCTGGATGTAGCGGCCCTTCGCGCTCGACGGCTTGAGGCGCACGACCTCTTCGAGGGCGGCATGAAGGTTGGCGTCGAGCTGGTCGTGCGAGAAGGAGGCCTTGCCGACGACGAAGTGCACGTTGGCGTGCTTGTCGACGCGGAACTCGATCTTGCCGCCCTTGATGTCCTCGACCGCCTTGGCGGGGTTCGGGGTCACGGTGCCCGTCTTCGGGTTGGGCATGAGGCCGCGGGGTCCGAGCACCTTGCCGAGACGACCGACCTGGCCCATGAGCTCGGGCGTGGCGACGGCCGCGTCGAACGAGGTGTAACCGCCGGCGACCTTCTCGATGAGCTCGGCGCCGCCGACCTCGTCTGCGCCCGCGGCGATCGCAGCCTCGGCCGCGGGACCGGTCGCGAACACGATCACGCGCGCGGTCTTGCCGGTGCCGTGCGGAAGGATGACGGTGCCGCGCACCATCTGGTCGGCCTTGCGGGGGTCGACGCCGAGCTTCAGTGCGACCTCGACGGTGGAGTCGAACTTCGACGACCCGGTCTCCTTCGCGAGGGCGACCGCGTCACTCGGGGTGTAGTACTTGCCGGCCTCGATCTTCTCGGCCGCGGCCCGGTAGGCCTTGGACTTCTGTGCCATGTTGCTTCTCCTTGAGAGAGTGTGGTCATCTGCGCCTGGCAGGCGCTGCCACGATTGCTGAGTTCCGGTGATCGGATGCCGCGAGGCATCCGTCATGAGTCATGGGTCTCGATATGCGCTTCGCGCTACTCGACCAGCAGACTGGTTACTCGACGGTGATGCCCATCGAACGGGCGGTGCCCGCGATGATCTTCGACGCGGCGTCGAGGTCGTTCGCGTTGAGGTCGACCATCTTGGTCTCGGCGATCTCGCGCACCTGCGCCGTGGTCAGCTTGCCGACCTTGGTGGTGTGCGGGACGCCTGAGCCCTTGGCGACGCCGGCTGCCTTCTTGATGAGCTCGGCGGCGGGAGGGGTCTTCAGGACGAAGGTGAACGAGCGGTCCTCGTAGACGGTGATCTCGACAGGGATCACGTTGCCGCGCTGCGACTCGGTCTGCGCGTTGTACGCCTTGCAGAACTCCATGATGTTCACGCCGTGCTGACCCAGGGCCGGGCCGATGGGCGGGGCCGGGTTCGCGGCGCCGGCCTTGATCTGAAGCTTGATCAGACCAGTGACCTTCTTCTTCGGTGCCATGTTTTCTCTCTTTCTGATCGAACGCCCCGTGCCGGGGCACTCTCCCGCAGGCCCGGCGGATCCGGGATGCGGTGGTCGGTGCGCTCACGCAGCACAACCCACCGAGTATACCGGAGGGTCGCGCGTTCGGATGCCTAGAGCTTGGTGACCTGGTCGAAGCTGAGCTCGACCGGCGTCTCACGCTCGAAGAGCGAGACGAGCACCGTGAGCTTGCCGCTCTCGGGCTTGATCTCGCTGATCGTGCCTGGAAGGCCCGCGAACGAGCCGTCCTTGATGGTGATGGTCTCGCCGGTCTCGAAGTCGACCTCGGCGGGGATGGCGCGAGCCGCGCCTGCGGCGGCACCGGCCCTGGCACCCTTGGCGGGCGCGACCTCCTTGATCTCGACCAGGCTCTTCAGCATGCCGAAGGCCTCCTCGAAGCGGAGAGGCGTCGGGTTGTGGGCGTTGCCGACGAAGCCGGTCACACCCGGGGTGTGCCGGATGACCGACCAGCTCTCCTCGTTGAGGTCCATGCGGACGAGCACGTAACCGGGGATGCGCACGCGGGTGACCATCTTGCGCTGGCCGTTCTTGATCTCGACGACATCTTCCATCGGCACCTCGACCTGGAAGATGTAGTCGGCCATCGCCATCGACTCACGCCGCTGCTCGATGTTCGCCTTCACGCGACGTTCGAATCCCGCGTAGGAGTGGATGACGTACCACTTGCCCGGCAGGAACCGCAGCTCCTTGCGGAACTCATCGTACGGGTCGACGACGTCCTCGGCCTCCTCCCGGGTGGCCTCGGCGGCGGCGAGGACCTCGTCCTCCGAGTCGACGTCGAGTGCGTCGTCGATCACCAGATCCGCCTCGGGATCGGTCGCCTCGGCGATGGCGTCGAGCACGGCGTCGAGGTCGATGTCATTGCCCTCGTCATCGACGAGATGCACGGCACGATGCTCGGCGGGCTCGACCGACAACTCGTCGTGCTCCAGCGAGTTGCCCTCCTGGGCCTGGTCGTCCTCCGCGGACTGCTCGGCGGCCGTAGCCCAATCGGCGTCGTCACGCTCAGTCTTCGACACTTCTCAATTCCTTCTCTTCGTTCCGCCCTCTGGGCGGCCGGACCTTCGGGCCGAACTGCCCGATCAGGCTCCCGGCGTTCCGAAGACGTACAGCACGACCAAGCCGAACACCTGATCGAGGCCCCAGACGATCGCCATCATGATGATGACGAATACGAGCACCACCGCCGTGAAGCTGAAGAGCTCGCGCCGGGTCGGAGTGACGACCTTCCTCAGCTCGGCGATGACCTGCCGAATGAACAGGGCGATCCGAGCGAAGGGGTTCCGCCGCGCCGCGCGGTCGCGCTTCGCATTGGCGACGACATCCTCGCTGGGTTCGTCGATGATCTTCCGTGCCACGTCGTATACCTTTCGTGGGCCGACATTCGCTGCCGGCTTGCAGGGCGGACAGGACTCGAACCTGCAACCTGCGGTTTTGGAGACCGCTGCTCTACCAATTGAGCCACCGCCCTATGGAACGACCGGGCGGCGCCGGGATGTTCCACCGCTGTTTCGGACAGCACGAGCCCACTACGTTTCTTCTGGACGAAGCCCTGAAAATAGGCGCAGACAAGCTTGGCTGACCTTCAACAACCTCAGCAAGTGTATGCGACGCCGCAGGTGGAGTAAAGCCGAGCGGATGCCGCGGCCGCCACGGCCGCGGTCGCCACGGCCGCGGGCCACGCCACCACGCCCGACATCACACGATCCACATGATGCCGCACCGCGCCCGGGGCGTTAGCATGCCATGCAGCAGCATCAGCGCCGAAGCGATCTGCGCCCGGCGCATCCGACGAATGTAAGGGAGTTGTTCCACATGAGTGACACCCGCATGACGGGATGGGTCGGATGGGGCTGGTTCGCCGGCGTCGCGCTCATCATCGTCGGCACCATCGACGCCATCTACGGGCTCATCGCCATCACGGCGCCGAACAGCGCCTACTTCGTGGAGGTGGAAGGGGACCTGTACCTGTTCAACACACAAGGATGGGGCTGGTTTCACCTGATCATGGGTATTGCGCTCATCCTCGTCGCCGCCGCGCTGTTCTCGGGTGCGACGTGGGCGCGCGTGGTCACGATCATCATCGTCTCGATCCATGCCATCGTGCAGATCTTCACTTTGCCGGAGCAGCCGTGGTTGTCCCTGATCCTGCTCGCGATCGACATCCTCGTGATCTACGCACTCACCGTGCACGGGCGGGAGCTGGAGTTCGCCGCCCGCGTCTGAGCCCGCCGGCGACGATCGCAGGCTCAGGATGACTGCCCGCTGACCGACGCGTGAGCCGCGGCATCCGTACAGCTCGACGAGCGGATGCCGCGGCTCACGCGCCCCCTCGCCGCCCGCCTAGATTGGGAAGCAGTCCCGGCGCGGCGTCCGTTGCCGGGGCGGAACGGACGGGGGGCGGGATGATGCCGGAGCGGGCAGCTCGGCGCGTCGTCGAGCCGCGAAGCAGCGTGGAGGTCACCGGCGAGCATTCGCAGTTCCGGCTCGACCTCGAGCGGATCCGATTCTCCCCGTACTTCTCGCGCCTGTCCGGGGTCACCCAGGTGATCGCGCAACCGGGCGCCGGCCCCCTGATCCACAACCGGCTCACCCATTCGATCAAGGTGACGGCGGTGGCGCGGGCGATCGCGGTCGGACTGACGGATGCCGCGTCACCAGCGTATGCGCTGGCCGTCGCGCACGGGTGCGACGCGGTCGTCGTGCAGGCGGCGGCGAGCGCCCACGACCTCGGCCACCCGCCCTTCGGCCACGTCGGCGAGCGGGTCCTCGACCGGCTCGCCCGCGAGACACTCGGCATCGCCGACGGATTCGAGGGCAACGCGCAGACCTACCGGATCATCGCGACGCTCGACGTGACCGGCACTGCGCCGCACGGTCTCAACCTCACCGCAGCCGTCCGGGCGGCGATCGCGAAGTACCCGTGGACGCGCTTCGTCGACGACAGCGCCCTGGGCAGCGGTCCGCTGCCGCGAGGGATGCGCCGCGTCGACGGCGGCGTCGACGTGGCGAAGTTCTCGGCGTACGACCTCGACGCCGCCGACCTCTCCGAGGCCCGGCGCGGACTCCCGCCGCTGGAGCAGTCGCTCGAATGCTCGATCATGGACATCGCCGACGACATCGCGTACTCGATCCACGACGTGGACGACTTCTACCGTGCCGGCCTGCTCAGCCAGGGCGCCGTGGCGCGGGAGTTCCGGGGCTGGATCGAGGGGTCGGGTGAACTGCGCGGCCTCGACGACGAGGCGCTCGTGCTGCGCTCGGCACCGCCCGGCTCGGCCATGGAGGCCCTGAGGCGCAAGCTCCACCGCAGCGATCCCTGGGTGGCTGACGACGACGCGTTCGCCGAAGCCGTCGACGTCGTCGCCGACGACCTCGTCGACGGCCTCCTCGCAACCCCGTTCGACGGTTCGATCGCCTCGGAGCGGGCGCTCTCGTCGTTCACGAACCGCTGGATCAGCCACCTGCAGACCTCGGTCGTCCCGGCGCCGGCCGACGAGGCGCGAACCGGCCCGGTCAGCCTCGACCGGTTGCCGTGGCACGAGGTGGAGGTGCTGAAGTTCGTCCATCGCCGCTTCATTCTCGACCGGTCCGACGTCGTCATGTACCAGCGGGGGCTGAGCCGAGTGCTGACCCGTGCGGTGAAGGGACTCACCGCATGGGTGACCGACGAACTGGATCGCGACCGGGTGCCCCAGCGGCTGAAGGAGCTCGTCGAGATCGCCACCGACGGCTACGCGCAGGTCCGGGCGGCGAGGCCCGAGGGGGTGCCGATCCCCGAGGCGGCCGAGGTCCTGCGACTCGGGGTCGGTCGTGGGGTCGTCGATTACGTCGCATCGCTTTCCGACGATCAGGCCCTCGCGGTCTCCGAGGCGATCGACGGTCGACCCGACCGGCTCTGGGACATCGGGCAGAACCTGTGACGTGCAGGCAAGGTCACGACGAACCGGGGTCGGCGGCGTCGAAGAGGGCGACGGTATCGAGGTACAACACGTCAAGTCGTGCCCGGAGCTCCGCCGCTTGCGCATCGGAGGCGGTGAGCGTCTCCTGGCGGACGGCGAGGTCTTCCCGGAGCGCGTCGAGTTCTCCCAGCCTCGCGGAGAGCGCGTCGCCCCACGGCGTCGCGGCGCCACCGGGCTCGGTCGGGACGGCGAACATGCCGGCCCGCTGCTCCGGAGACATCGCGTTGTAGGCGTCGACATCGGCGTTGTAGACCGCCGTCGCCTCGGCATGCCACGCGAGGTCGGCTCGGTACTCGGCCCAGCCGTCGGCGTTGCCCCGCTCGAGCGCCGCGAGCTCGGTCCTCCCCTGCTCGAGCTCGGCGATGATGCCGTCGAAGGTCGCCTCGACGGAGAGGAACACCCCGACGAGCGCCCCCCGGTCGGAGAAGTAGCGCGCGTAGTAGGCCTCGAGCTCAGGCGCGAACCCCCCGTCGAGGGTGATCTGGGAGCCGAGGTACGCGAACAACTCCGTTCCGCGGTTCTCGGGACGGTCGCCGACCGACCATGCGACCTGCGCGTGCACCGGATCGTCGGTGGGCACTCGGGCGATCTCCGCCTCGACGAGCGCGTCGACCTCGGCGCTCTCGGTGGCGCTGAGGCGCTCGTAGGCGGCATGGAGCAGTTCGTGAGCGGCTGTTGTGACCATCATCCCGTAGAGACGCTCGTCGGAGGGCTCGAAGATCACGATCGAGTCGAACCCGCCGTAGCACCCGGCCGCCGCAATGTCATCGTCGCTGTCGTCCCGGTCGGGGCCCGTGAACCCGCATGCCCGCTCGACCTCCGCTCCGTCGCGCAGTCGGGGCTCGGCATCGAAGAAGATCGTGCGCCCCTCCTCGGTGAGGAACATCCGATCGGCGAGCGCCACGACTTCGGCGTCGGGTCGGTCGTCCAGGTCGAGGCCACCGGGCGTCGTGAGGTGGACCATGAGCAGGAGCCCGCCGAAGGTCAGGACGATCGCGAGGATGACGGTGAGCGTGTTGCGGATGCCCCGTCGAGCATGCACCTCCGCGAACGGGTCGTGCGCCCGGTCGCGGCGGTGCGCGAGCCCGGAGCCCTCGTCGGGCGACTCGAACAGGGTCACGACGCGGAGTATGACACAGACGGATGACACCGATCGGATGCTCCGCCACGACCGCACGTCAGAGCGCTGTCCTCCGCGGCATCCTGCCCCATAGGCTTGACAGGTGTCTGAACGCCGCCGCCTCTCCGCCCGCATCGCCGCCATCGCCGAGTCCGCGACCCTGAAGGTCGATGCGAAGGCCAAAGCCCTGCAGGCCGAAGGCAGGCCGGTGATCTCGTACGCGGCGGGCGAGCCCGATTTCCCGACACCCGCCTACATCGTCGAGGCCGCGCTGGCAGCGACACGCGACCCGAGGAACTACCGCTACACCCCCGCTGCCGGCCTGCCGGAGCTGCGTGAGGCGATCGCAGCGAAGACCCTGCGCGACTCCGGTCTCGAAGTCGGCACCGCCCAGGTCGTCGTCACGAACGGCGGCAAGCAAGCGGTCTACCAGGCCTTCCAGGTGCTCCTCGACGAGGGCGACGAGGTGCTCGTGCCGACCCCGTACTGGACCACCTATCCCGAGGCGATCAAGCTTGCGGGCGGCATCCAGGTCGATGTCTTCGCGGGTGCCGAGCAGGGATACCTCGTCACGATCGAGCAACTCGAGGCCGCGCGAACCGAGCGCACCAAGGTGCTGCTCTTCGTGTCGCCGTCGAACCCCACGGGTGCCGTGTATGCCCCCGAACAGGTGCGCGCGATCGGCGAGTGGGCGCTCGAGCACGGCATCTGGATCGTGTCCGACGAGATCTACCAGAACCTCACCTACGCCGACGACCCCGACGGGGTGCCGGCACGGGCCGTTTCGGTCGTGGACGCGGTGCCCGAGCTCGCGGGGCAGACGATCCTCGTCAACGGCGTCGCCAAGACCTACGCGATGACAGGATGGCGCCTCGGGTGGATGGTGGGCCCGGCCGACGTGATCAGGGGCGCCGCGAACCTGCAGTCGCACCTCACGTCGAACGTGTCGAACATCTCGCAGCGCGCGGCGATCGCCGCCCTCACCGGACCGCAGGACGCGGTCGAGGAGATGCGCCGCGCGTTCGACCGCCGGCGCCGCACGATCGTCGCGGAACTGTCGAAGATCGACGGTGTCACAGTGCCCGTGCCGCAGGGCGCGTTCTATGTCTACCCGGATGTCTCGGGGCTGCTCGGCCGAACCTGGGGGGGCGTCACGCCCACGACCACGCTCGAGCTCGCCGACCTCATGCTCGAGCAGGCCGAGGTCGCGGCCGTGCCCGGCGAGGCGTTCGGCCCGAGCGGCTATCTGCGCTTCAGCTACGCGCTCGGCGACGGCGCGCTGCTCGAGGGCGTGGAGCGGTTGCAGCGACTCTTCGCCTGACATCCGGATGCCGTGGAGCGGCGTCGCGCCCGGCCTGCACGCCGAAGGCCGTCGGAATCGGACTTCCGATCCCGACGGCCCACGGATCTCTCGAGATACTGGCGACGCCCGTCAGCGGTCGTCGTCGCGGAAGGCGTCCTTCACGTCCTCGACGGCGTTCTTCATACCGGCCTTGGCCTGGTCCATCTTGCCCTCGGCCTCGAGGCGCTCGTTGTCCGTGACCTTGCCGGCAGCCTCCTTGGTCTTGCCCTTGAGGTCTTCGCCAGTGTTCTCCATACGGTCTCCGACACCCATGATCGGACTCCTTTCCGGCGGGATCGCCGCCGAACCACAGTCAACGTCGCGCCTCGCCTGCGCGACAAGGGGTTGACTGTCGTGCGAAAGCCGCTCCATGCCGGGATGGCCGGGTTGGCAACTACCTTGCGGGAAGGAGCGACTGGCGTGCCTCCTCGATCACCGCAGCTGCGATGGCGTCGAGGATCGGGGAGCGCAGATTCCACTGCTGCCAGTACAGGGGCACGTCGATCGGCGCCCCACCGAGTCGCACGAGGTCGCCGCGCTCGAGTTCCGCATCGGACTGGGATCCGGGAAGCATCCCCCAGCCGAGGCCGAGCTTGATCGCCATCGCGAAATCGTTCGATGCCGGCACGTAATGGCGCGGCGGCGCGTCGGGGTCGACGCCACTCGCCGCAAGGTGGTCCCGCTGCAGGTCGTCACGACGGTCGAAGTCGACGACGGGCGCGGACGCCAGCCACGCGGCATCCGGATGCCCCGCCGCCGCCGCCGTCGTAGCGGCCGCGCCGGGCGACCGATCGGGTGCGCTCGACCAGCGCTCCACGAACGCGGGCGTCGCCACGGCCTCGTACCGCATGATCCCGAGCGGACGCACGAAGCATCCGGCGACCGGTGTCGCCTGCGACGTGACGGCGGCCATCACCGTGCCCGACTCGAGGAGGCCCGCCGTGAAGTCCTGGTCGTCGCGGTGCAGGTCGAAGACGATCGGATGCCGCTGCGCGACGCGTGCGAGGGCGAGGAGGAACCACGTGCCGAGCGAGTCGGCGTTGACGGCCAGCGGGATGGAGACGGGCCGATCGTGCGCGGCGTCGACCCCGAATCCCGCCAGCGCGTCGTGCTCGAGCAGCGAGAGTTGGCGTGCGAGGCGCACGACGGCGGCCCCGGCCTCCGTCGCGCGCGCCGGCTTGGACCGCACGACGAGTACACGCCCGAGCTGCTGCTCGAGGCTCTTCACGCGTTGGGAGACCGCGGACGGCGTGAGGCGCAGCCGCCGTGCGGCCGCGTCGAACGTGCCCTCGTCGATGACGACAGCGAGCGTGCGAGCAAGGTCGAGCGGGATCTCCATCTGAAGGCATGCTAATGCGTCTGAAGAATCGTGAGCTATCTTGTCGGCCCGAGCCCGCGTAGCGTCGAAGGCGTGCCCCTCTCGTCGCTGTTCGCCGGCCTCGGCCTCGGCTCCTCGCTCATCGTCGCCATCGGCGCGCAGAACCTCTTCGTGCTGCGGCAGGGCATCCGGCGCGAGCACGTGTTCGCGGTCGCGGCGATCTGCGCGTTCAGCGACCTGACACTCATCGTGGTGGGTGTCTCCGGCGTCGGCGCTGTGCTCCAGGCGGTGCCCTGGCTCGTCGAGGTCGTGCGATGGGCGGGAGCGGCGTTCCTCGTCGTCTACGGCCTGCTGGCCGCGCGACGCGCGATCCGGCCGAGCGGCGAGGCGCTGGTCGCGGGCGAGCCAGTCGTCACCGGCGAGCCTGCCAACTCCTCCGCGAGCCGTCGATCTTGGTCGGCTTCCGAGACTGGAAGCGGCCAAGATCGACGGTTCGCGGAGTCGGTCGACGTGATGGATGCCACGAGCACGCGGGGTCAGGGGAACAGCCCGCTGCCCGGGGCATCCGTGGGGAGCTCCGGCTCCGGATCGGCGAGCGCACCACGGCCGAACGCCCGGCGCTCGACGCTCGCGGCCGCGGCGCTCACGTGCCTGGCACTCACCTGGCTGAACCCGCATGTGTACCTCGACACGGTGTTCCTGCTCGGCTCGGTCGCGAACACGCACGGCGACGGGCGGTGGGCGTTCGCCGTCGGCGCGGGCGTCGCGAGCATCATCTGGTTCTTCGGCCTGGCGTACGGCGCGAGGCTCCTCGGCGGCGTGCTCGCGAGCCCCCGCGCGTGGCGCGTGCTCGACGCGGTGATCGCCGTCGTCATGATCGTGCTGGGCATCTCCCTCGTGCTGCCGCACTAGACCCACGGCGACCTGTCGATATCGCCTTTCCCCGTTCGTCGTACTTGCGTAGCGTGACCGAGAGGAAGGATTCCGCATGCAGTATGCACTGTTCTACGCCGAGGGCAACGATCCCCTGCCCTACGTCCCCGCCGAGGACAATGTCGGCGAGTGGGTCGATGAGATCCAGGCACGAGGCGTCTCCGAGTACGGCGAGCGCCTGCGGCCCGAGGCGGACGCGACGACCGTCCGGGTGCGCGGCGGCGAGATGCTCGTGACCGACGGGCCGTTCACCGAGTCCAAGGAGTCGATCGGGGGCTTCGACGTCATCGACGCGCACGACCTCGACGAGGCCATCGAGATCGCGTCGAAGCATCCGGCAGCGTCGTTCGGCCGTGTGGAGATCCGCCCGTTCGTGAAGTGGCCCGACGAGGAGCCGGACGCGCGCATCGTTCCGGCCGGCTTCGCCGAGCGGCCCGTGCGCGGCCGCCGCTACCTGATGCTGGTCGTCGCCGAACCGAGGGGCGGGCGCGCGGCGGCCGACGACAGCACGCCGGAGGAGGCCGACGACCCCGAGGCCTGGGTGCGCGAGATGGACGGCCGAGGCGTCCGCCTGTTCGGCGAGGTCCTGCGCCGGCCCGCCGATGCCACGTTCGTGCGCCGGCGCAACGGCGAGGTGCTGGTCACCGACGGCGGGTTCGCGGAGGCGAAGGAATGGGTCGCCGGCTTCGACCTCATCGAGGTCCGCGATCTCGCCGAGGCGATCGAGGTCGCGGCGAAGCATCCGATGGCGCGCGGCGGGGCGATCGAGCTCCGCCCACTCTGGCCGTTCGACGTCCACGAGGACCACGTGGCCCGCGCGGAGCGAGAGGCGGCCGACCGCGATCGGCGCCTGGAGCCCGCCGCGGCCGAAGCGCTCGCAGGGGCCGCGCTCTGACGCGCGAAGACGGCCCGTCGGTGTCGGGTGCGGGCACGGACCCGCTCGCACCCGACGTCGCGGCGTCACTGCGCGAAGCGTACAACTCGGACTGGACGCGGGTGGTCGCGACGCTGATCCGCGTCACCGGCGACTGGGACGTTGCTGAGGATGCCGCCTCAGCCGCGTTCGAGCGGGCGGCGCAGACCTGGCCGCGCGACGGCGTCCCGCGCAACCCCGGGGCGTGGCTCACGACCGCGGCCCGCAACGTCGCCCTCGATCGGCTCCGTCGCCGGGGGGTGGAAGCCGAGAAGGTCAGGGAGTGGATGGCGATGCAGGAGTTCTCCGGGCATGCCGGCGGCCCGCCCGATCCGGCGGAGGTCGTGGGCGCCGAGCCTGAGTGGGACGACCGGCTCCGACTCATCTTCACCTGCGCGCATCCCGCGCTGCCGATGGAGTCGCGCGTCGCGCTGACGCTCCGAACCGTCGGCGGACTCGACACCGTCGAGATCGCGCGCGCGTTCCTCGTGCCAGAGGCGACGATGGCGCAGCGCATCGTACGGGCGAAGCGCAAGATCCGGCACGCCGGGATCCCGTACAGGGTGCCGACCGCCGGCCTGCTGCCCGAGCGGCTCGACGGCGTACTCGCGGTGCTCTACCTCATCGCCAACGAGGGGTATCTGGCGAGCTCTGGCGACGCGCTGCAACGACTCGACCTCACCGCCGAGGCGATCCGACTCACGCGGCTCGTGGTCGCGTTGCTCCCCGACGCCGACGAGGCGAGGGCGCTGCTCGCGCTGATGCTGCTGCAGCACGCCCGCTCGGGCGCGCGCGTCGATGCCGCGGGCGACCTCGTGCCGCTCCCCGAGCAGGACCGCTCGACGTGGGACGCGACGCGGATCGCCGAGGGGCTCGCGCTCCTCGACCGCTCGCGGGGCGACACATCCCGAACCGACCCGCCCGGCCCGTACCGGTTGCAGGCCGAGATCCAGGCGGTGCACGCTCGCGCACGCTCCGAGGCCGACACCGACTGGCGCGCGATCGCGGTGCTGTACGACGCGCTCGCGATGCTCGCCGACTCGCCGTTCGTGGCCCTCAATCGTGCGATCGCCCGCGGCATGGCGTACGGACCCCGACACGGGCTCGACGACCTCGCGCTGCTCGAGGCATCCGGCCGACTCGCCGGATACCACCTGCTGCCCGCGGCCCAGGCCGACTTCCTGCGGCGCCTCGGGCAGGCGGATGCCGCCGCTGCACGGTACCGCGAGGCGATCGGCCTCGCCCCGACGACGCCCGAGCGCCGCTTCCTCGAACGGCGGCTCGTCGAACTCGACGCGCCGGGCGGCGCCGAGGCCCCATCGGACTGAGCATCCACCGACCGGTGGAGGGCGGAATCGACTGCACGGGGGCTGCCGTCACGCGCTCCGGAGGAGCAGGCTGTAGTCATGGACACGACACCGCCCGGCTCGGGCACGAACTCCGCCGACATCCCGGCTCGCACGGATGCCGCGGTGCGGATCCGAGGGCTGCGAAAGGTGTATGGCGGGGTCACCGCCGTCGACGGCATCGACCTCGACATCGCACACGGCGAGACCTTCGCCCTGCTCGGCCCGAACGGGGCCGGCAAGTCGACGACGGTCGAGATCCTCGAGGGATATCGACTTCGCACCGCCGGCGAGGTGAGCGTGCTCGGCGTCGACCCCGCCCACGGCGACCTCGATTGGAAGGCCAGGCTCGGCATCGTGCTGCAGTCGGCGACCGAGGCGGGCGTCCACACCGTGCGCGAGCAGCTCACGCACTTCGCGGGGTTCTATCCCGACCCACGCGACGTCGACGAGGTGATCGCCGCCGTCGGCCTCGACGAGAAGGCGCGCACGCGCGTGTCCAAGCTGTCGGGCGGCCAGCGCCGCCGTGTCGACGTGGCCCTGGGCATCATCGGGCGCCCCGAACTGCTGTTCCTCGACGAGCCGACCACCGGCTTCGACCCCGAGGCGCGGCGCGAGTTCTGGCGGCTCATCCGGTCCCTGAAGGCCGAGGGCACGACGATCCTGCTCACGACGCATTACCTCGACGAGGCCGCACAGCTCGGGGATCGCGCGGGCGTCATCCTCGGCGGGCGGCTCGTCGACGTCGGCCGCGTCGACGAGCTCGGCGGACCCGATGCACGGATCCCCCTCGTGCGGTGGCGCGATGCCGACGGCACGCCCCGCGAGGCGCGAACCGACCGGCCGGCGGAGTTCGTGGCATCCCTTCGACAGGCTCAGGACGGCGCCCCTCGACGGGTACAGGACGGCGCCCTTCGACAGGCTCAGGACGGCGAGCCCGATGCGCTCGAGGTCATCCGCCCGAGCCTGGAGGACATCTACCTGCAACTGGTGCGTTCGGCGGGAGCCGAGACCCGAGACGACGAGGAGGCGCTCGCATGAGCAGCACGACGACCACTGGCAACAGGGCTCGTGGGGGCGCTGCGGCCCGCGACATCCGCTCGCGCACCCACCGCCCGAACATGCTGCGGGTCGGCGCCTCGCGCATCGTCCACGAGACGAAGGGGTACTTCCGCTCGCCGGATGCCGTGTTCTTCACCTTCCTCTTCCCGATGATCATGCTCGGCATCTTCACCGCGGCATTCAGCGCGCGTGGCGACGTCGTGCCCGGCCCCGGCATGGAGGGCATCTCCTTGGGTGCCTACTACCTGCCCGGCATGCTCGCCGCCGGCATGCTGCTCTCGGGCGTGCAGAACCTCGCGGTCGACATCGCGACCGAGAAGGGCGACGGCACCCTGAAGCGGCTCGGCGGAACCCCGCTCTCGCCCGTGTCGTACTTCCTGGGGAAGATCGGCCAGGTGTTCGTGACCGGCGTGCTGCAGGCGGCGTTGCTGCTGCTCGCCGCGGCGACCGTGTTCGACATCGCACTGCCCACGACCGCCGAAGCCTGGACGACGTTCGCCTGGGTGTTCGTGCTCGGCGTGGGCACCTCGGCGCTGCTCGGCATCGCACTCTCGGCGGTGCCCCGCAGCGGCAAGAGCGCAACGGCGGTGGTGATCCCGATCGTGCTCGTGCTCCAGTTCATCTCGGGCGTGTACCTGATGTTCTGGCAGCTGCCCGAGTGGATGCAGAACATCGCGAGCCTGTTCCCGCTCAAGTGGATGGCGCAGGGCATGCGGGCGGCGTTCCTGCCCGACGACTTCAAGGTACTCGAGCAGAACGGCGAGTGGGATCTCGGACTCGTCGCCATCATGCTCGTGGCCTGGCTGGTGGTGGGCCTCGTGGTGAGCCGTCTCACGTTCCGGTGGATCCGCCGCGACGCGTGAGAACGAAGTGGCGCACGACCGTCGACGGCGCACGGTCGACTGCAGTCCGATGTGAGAGTAGACGTCATGGTGAACGTGCGATGGTGGGACGCCGCGGCGATCGCGTCGCCGTGATGATCGTCGCGCTCACTGCCGTCGACCCGCCGTACGGGCCGCCGACGACTGCGGGCGCGTGGGCGGCGACGGCGCGTTCCTCGTCGCTCTACTTCGCCTACGCGCGGCGGCGTCGCAGCGGCCGGGCGCCCCGCACGACCGTGATCATCGCGCTGTTGCTCGCCGTCGATCGCTCGGCGTCGGCATCGGCGCTCGAGCCGCTCGTTCTCGATGCTGCAGGCCTTCGTCTATCCGTATCCTCTGGGTCGACCGCGCCCGAGCCTGCGCCGCGGCGATCATCGGCGAACGTCGTCGTCGGCGGTCGGCCATCGTCGGGCTACGCCGCCCGGTTCGGGCTTCGGGAACATCCTCGCGGGCCGGTCGGCGTCGCGACGCTCTCGGTCGGCTTCAGCCTGGCGCTCGGCCTCTGGATCACCCGCATCGCCGAGTACGGCGAAGAACGCGGCGCGCCTGCTCGCCGAGCTCGCAGGCCGCGCAGGGCGAGCTGGCCGCGATGCACCGCGACGCGGGCGTCACCGAGCGAGCGCGAACGGCTCGCCCGCGAGATCCACGACACGATCGCGCAGAGCCTCACCGGCCTGGTGATTGCTGGCAGCAGCGGGCACCGCGGAGACGGTCGAGGGCGACGGATGCGCGCCGCCCGAGACGATCGAGCTCATCGAGCAGATGGCGCGCGAGGCGCTCAGCGAGGCGCGGGCGCTCGTCGCCGCGCACGCCCGGCGGTGCCGTCGAGTGCGGGACTCGCCGACGCGCTCGCCGGCTCGGCGATCGCTTCGAGACGCGAGACCGGCGTCGCGCGTCGACGGTGCCGGTCGACGCCGGCGGCGCTCGACCGCGAGCTCGAGGTCGTGCTGCTGCGGTGCACGCAGGAGGCGCTGGCGAACGTGCGCAAGCACGCGCAGCGCGACATCCGCCGCGATCGACGTGGTCGCACGCGGCGACGGGGTGGTGCTCACCGTGGAGCGACGACGGCGTCGGCCCCGGCCGGAGGCCGACGAGGACACGGGCTTCGGTCTCAGCGGCATGCGCGAGCGGGCTCGCGCTCGTCGGCGGGTCGGCTCGAGCGCTCGAGCCACGGGGCGACGCTACGGTCGCTACCGTGCTCGCGGCGCGACCGGTGCCCGCGACGCGACACCGGAGGCGCTGGACGCGATGGATCCGCATCCTCGTGGCCGACGACCACCCGATCGTGCGCGCCGGCATCGTCGGGCTGCTCGTCGGCGGCGCCGGACATCGACGTGGTCGGCGAGGCGGTCGACGGCGCTCGATGCCGTGCGAGCTCGCGGCCGAGCTCGAGCCCCGACCTCGTGCTCATGGACCTGCGCATGCCTGGCGTCGACGGCGCCGAGGCCACGGCGCGCATCATCGACGGCAGGCCCGACCGCGAAGGTGCTCGTGCTCACCACCTACGAGACCGACGAGCACATCCTCGGCGCGATCGAGGCCGGCGCGACGCGGCTACCTGCTGAAGGCCGCGCCGCAGGCGGAGATCCTCGCCGGGATCGGTGCTCGTCGCGCCGGCGAGACGGTGCTCGCGCCCTCGATCGCGGCGAAGCTCGTGTCGCGGGTGCGTGCGGATGCGACATCCGTCGCCCCGCCCGCGCTCTCGCCGCGGGAGCTCGAGGTGCTGCGGCTCGTGGCCGCGGGCCGCTCGAACCCCGAGATCGCGCGCACGCTGCTCATCGGCGAGGCGACCGTGAAGACGCACCTGCTGCACGTGTTCGAGAAGCTGAGCGTCAACGATCGCACGCGCGCGGTCACACGGGCGATGGAGCTCGGGCTGCTCTGACGCCGCGTGCAGTTCGACCGCCTCTG
Source organism: uncultured Actinomycetota bacterium (assembly GCA_963764435.1). Lineage (GTDB taxonomy): Bacteria > Actinomycetota > Actinomycetes > Actinomycetales > Microbacteriaceae > Agromyces. The sequence continues at coordinate 226,297 of CAVXSL010000007.1, forward strand.
TTCACGTACCTCGACACAGGAGTGCGCAGCCCGTACGCTGGCCGGGTGGGTGCTTTCAGCAGCCTTCAAGTCGCAGCACGCCGCCGTGTGATCATGCCGCGGTGGGTGCGGCGAGCGGATGCCGCGGCCGCCCATGTCGGCAACCGGCGCCGAACCGGCCCCGGCGCCGACCGGTTCTGGAAGTGGCTCTCGGGATTCGCCAATGACGGCGTGCTCTGGTCGACGATCGCCGGCGTGCTCGCCGTGACCGGAAAGCCGCGTGCGGCCCTGCGCGGGATGGCCTCCCTGCTCGTCGCCAGCCTCCTCGCGAATGTCATCGGCAAGCAGCTGTTCGGTGGCGAACGCCCGCTCCTCGCCGACGTGCCGGTCGGCCGCCGGCTGGAGACGCAGCCGCACACGCCGTCGTTCCCGTCGGGCCACTCGGCGAGCGCCGCTGCGTTCGTCACGGGTGTGGGCATCGAGTCGCCCAAGGCCGGCGCAGCCATCGCACCGCTCGCGCTCGGGGTGGCCTACTCCCGGCTGCACACCGGCGCGCACTGGCTCTCCGACGTGATCGGCGGGCTCGCGCTCGGCACGGGCGTCGCCCTGCTCGGCGGCCGGCTCGTCCCTCCGCGTTCAGGCGAGGAGACCGCGGCAGGCGGCGCGGACCGCCGGCTCCCCGCCTCTCCCGACGGCGAGGGCGCCTTCATCGTCGTGAACCGTTCCTCGGGAACCAGCGTGGTGCGCCTGGACCCGGCGCGCATGCTCGCCGAACGCCTGCCGCGCGCGGAGCTCCACCTCTCGGAAGGCGGGGATCCCGGGGAAGCCGTGCGCGCAGCGCTCGCCCGCGCCGATCCGCCCCGGATCCTCGGGGTCTGCGGGGGCGACGGCTCCGTCGCGGCGGTCGCACATGAAGCGCGGCTGGCCGGGCTGCCGCTCCTCGTCGTTCCCACCGGCACGTTCAACCACTTCGCGAAAGCGGCGGGCGCGTCACCCGCCAGTGCCGCCGTCGATGCGCTGCAGCGCGGCGAGGGCGTGCGCGTGGACGTTGCGGAGCTCAGCTTCGCCGACGCCGACCCGATCACCGTGCTCAATACGGCGTCGGTCGGCGTCTACCCTGAGTTCGTCGCCGAACGAGAGCGACACGAACAGCGCTGGGGCAAGTGGCTCGCGGGTCTCATGGCGACCCGCGTGCTCCGCGAGTCCGAGCCGGTGACGATCGTCATCGGGGGGCGGCAGGCCAACGTGTGGACGCTCTTCGTCGGGGTGGGTGCGAACGACCCCGATGTCGCCGCGCCGCTGGGGCGGCGACGGCTCGACGGAGGCGTGCTCGACGTGCGCGTACTGCACGCCGATACACGCGCAAGGGCAGTGGCCTCGCTCGCCTTCGGCCGCCGCATCACCGGGATCCTGCGCGGCCTCGGCATGCTCCCCCGACGCATCGAGTCGTTCATGACGCCCTCACTGGAGGTCATCGTCAAGCCGAGGGGGAACCAGCCGCCCGGATTCGCGCACGACGGCGAGGTGGCGACGGCCACAGCTGCGGAGGCCGCCGCGGCGCAGGGGAACCGAGGCTACCGCACGGCGATTACGATCGAACCGGGGCGCTCGACGTGTATCGGCCCGCGGTCGCGCACGCCACCCGATGAAGGGTGATGCGGTGAATCCGTATGAGACGCGACCATGGTTCGGGCACTACGCCGAGGGCGTGCCCCGCGAGATCGACGAGCCCACCCAGACCCTCGTCGACATGATCGACGCCGCCGTCGCCCGCTTCGGGAGACGCACCGCCCTCGAGTTCTTCGGCGCCGAGACGAGCTACCGCGAGCTCGGCGTGCAGATCGCGAGTGCCGCCGAGGGACTGCGACGGCTCGGCGTCGGCGCGGGCGACCGGGTCGCGATCGTGCTGCCGAACTTTCCGCAGCACGTCGTCGCGTTCTACGCGGTGCTGCGGCTCGGCGCGATCGTCGTCGAGCACAACCCGCTCTACACTCCGCGCGAACTCCGACACCAGTTCGAGGACCACGACGCGAGCGTCGCGATCGTCTGGGACTCGGTGGCCGACACGATCGCCGACTTCCCTGGCGACATCCGGCCGGCGCACATCGTCGCGGTCGACCCGACGCGTGCCCTCCCCTTCGGGAAGCGGATGGCGCTGCGCCTGCCGCTTCCGAGGGCCCGCGCGTCGCGCGCCGCACTCACGGGCCGACCGCCCGCCCGCGGCATCCTCGAGTGGGAGCGGATCGCGGGCGGTCGCCCGCTCGCGAAGCGCCACCCGAGGCCCGCGCTCGGCGACCCGGCGCTCCTGCAGTACACGAGTGGCACGACAGGAGGCCGAAGGGCGCGGTGCTCAGCCACCGGAACCTGCGGGCGAACGCCATGCAGGGCCGCGCGTGGGTGCCCGGCCTCGCGCGAGGGCTCGGAGGTGTTCTACGGCGTGCTCCCGCTCTTCCACGCCTACGGGATGACCCTCTGCCTCACCATCGCAATGAGCCTCGGCGCCCGGCTCGTCCTCTTCCCGAAGTTCGACGTCGACCTCGTGCTCGAGGCGGCGAAGCACTCACCGCCGACATTCCTGCCGGCCGTGCCGCCGATCTACGACCGGCTTTCCCGAGTCGCGGAGCAGCGCGGCGCGGCGGCCCTCCGGGGCATCCGCTACTCGATCTCCGGCGCGATGAGCCTGCCGCCGGCGACGGTGGATCGGTGGGAGTCGGTGACCGGCGGCCTCCTCGTCGAGGGCTACGGGATGACCGAATCCTCGCCGCTCGCCCTCGGCAACCCCATGGGGCCGACCCGCCGTCCCGGCACCGTGGGGGTGCCATTCCCGAGCACCGAGATCCGGGTCGTCGATCCGGAGAATCCGACGGAAGACCGTCCCTTGGGCGAGCGGGGTGAGCTGCTCCTCCGCGGTCCGCAGGTGTTCCAGGGCTACTGGCGCCGGCCCGCCGAGACCGCCGAGTCGCTGCTGGAGGGCGGTTGGCTCCGCACGGGCGACATCGTGCACGTCGCCGACGGATTCGTCACCGTCGTCGACCGGGTGAAGGAGCTCATCATCACGGGTGGCTTCAAGGTCTCGCCCTCCGAGGTGGAGGGCGTGCTGCTCGCCCATCCCGATGTGCGGGGTGCCGCCGTCGTCGGCCTGCCGCGGCCGGCGGGCGCCGAGGATGTCGCGGCAGCCGTCGAACTCCGCGACGGTGCGGTGTTCGATGCGGAGGCGCTTCGCGAATTCAGTCGTGACAGTCTCACCGCCTACAAGGTGCCGAAGTTGATCTCGCAGGTCGACGAGCTGCCCCGATCGCTGATCGGCAAGGTGCTGCGCCGGAAGGTTCGCGACCAGCTCATCGAGGAGCGTGCGGCGCGCTGAGCGCCGGTGGCCGCCAACGCTCCGGCTCACGACCGGCCGGGCATCCGTGAAGGGCTGCCCGGCCGGGTTCGACGAGCTGGTCCGGAGTGCTCAGGCGATCTTGCGCTGGTAGACGGCCATGGCGATGACGTAGGCGATGACGAGGATGCCGAGGCACCATGCCAGGGCGATCCAGATGTCGTTGCCGACGGGTTGTCCTGCGAACAGGTCCTGGATCGTGTTGACGATCGAGGTGACCGGCTGGTTCTCGGCGAAGACGCGCACCGGACCCGGCATGGTGTCCGTGGGGACGAACGCCGAGCTGATGAACGGCAGGAGGATCAGCACGTAGGAGAATCCGCTGGCACCGTCCACGGACTTCGCGGTCAGGCCGGCGATGACGGCGAGCCAGGTCAGTGCCAGGGTGAACAGCGCCAGGATCCCGGCGACCGCGAGCCACGCCAGGAGGCCTGCCGAGGTGCGGAACCCCATGAGGAGCGCGACCCCCACGATGATCACGAGCGTGATCCCGTTGGCAACCAGCGAGGTCAGGACGTGCGCCCACAGCACGGACGATCGCGCGATCGGCATGGAGTGGAATCGCTCGAAGATGCCGCTCTGCAGGTCGAGGAACAACCGGAACGCGGTGTACGCGATGCCCGACGCGACCGCGATCAGCAGGATCCCGGGCAGCAGGTAGGTGACGTAGCTGTCGGTGCCGGTCTGGATCGCGCCGCCGAACACGTACACGAACAGCAGCAGCAACGCGATCGGGGTGATCGCGGTGGTGATGATCGTGTCGGGGCTGCGGAGGATGTGCCGCAGGGACCGGCCCGTCAACAGGGCGGTGTCGGCGAAGAAGTGGGTGTTCATGACTGGTCCTTCCGTGTCTCGTGTCGCTTGTCGTCGTTGCCCACCAGTGCGAGGAACACTTCCTCCAGGGTCGGCTGCTTCTCGACGTACTCGACCTTCGCCGGTGGCAGGAGTTGCTTCAGCTCGGCGAGCGTGCCGTTCGCGATGATGCGCCCCTGATGCAGGATCGCGATCCGATCCGCGAGCTGCTCGGCCTCTTCCAGGTACTGCGTCGTGAGCAGCACGGTGGTGCCCCGCGTGGCGAGCTCCTGGATGACCCGCCACACTTCGAGGCGTCCTTCGGGGTCCAGCCCCGTGGTCGGCTCGTCGAGGAAGATCACCTTCGGCTGCCCGATCAGGCTCATCGCGATGTCGAGGCGACGGCGCATGCCCCCGGAGTACGTGGCCACCTTCCGCGAACCCGCATCGGCGAGGTCGAAGCGTGCGAGCAGCTCATCCGCGATCCGGCCGGGATCCTGTCAGGTGCCGCAACCTGGCGACCAGCACCAGGTTCTCCCGACCGGAGAGGATCTCATCGACCGCAGCGAACTGCCCGGTCAGGCTGATGGACTCTCGCACGTTGCGCGGGTTGCGTCGCGACGTCGAACCCGTTGACGCTGGCTGTGCCGGTGTCCTGCTTGAGCAGGGTGGACAGCATCCTCACGATCGTGGTCTTCCCCGCCCCGTTCGAGCCGAGAAGGGCGAAGATGCTGCCCGCTGCCACCTCGAAGTCCACGCCGCGCAGGACATGCAGATCCTTGTAGGACTTCTCAATACCCTGCAGACGGATCGCAGGCTCGCGGTTCCGCTCGGTGGTCGTCATCTTGATACCCATGTCGTGTTCGCTCCTTTCGTGACTCATGAGTTGCTCCTGTTCTTGGTGTGCTGTTCGTTCGAACGGCGGATGACGATGTCGCCCCACGAGCTGCGCGCCCTGACCTCGACCGTCTCCTCGGATTCCCCCGGTCCGTCCTGGACGCCGAGGGAGTTGATCACGCTCCCGTGCTGGGTGGCCACGTCGAGCCAGGCGGCGGTGCCGTTGCGCACGCCGACCTCGAGCGCCCCGTAGGAGCTCTCGAGCTGCACCTCGCCTCGAACGACCTCGTCGAGGCGGACGCCGCCGTGGGCGGTCTTGACGTCGACAGAGCCGAGCGCCCTGTCGACCCAGATCGACCCGTACGCGCCCTTCACGCGGAGCTCGCCGGTGACCTCGCCGATCGTGGTGTCGCCGTAGGAGTTCTTGATCGCGGCGCTGCCCTCGATCCGGCGAATGCGGACGCTGCCCGAGGCGCTCTCGACCGCGGAGTGCCCGGTCGCCACGGCGATCGAGACCGTGCCCGCGCCGGTGCGCAGTTCGAGGGGGCCGGCCTGGTCGAGGGTGATATCGCCCGCGCCGGTCTTCACGGCGCACGTGGCGAGCCGACCCTCGGCCCGGAGGTGGCCGTAGGCGATCTCGCCCCGGACGTCGGATCCCGACGGCAGCTCGATCGTGACATCGACCGACTCGGTGACCGGGAGCCATGTGCGCCAGCTCTTCGTGGTGCGCACGCGCAGCCGGCCGTCGGCGAACTCGATCTCGGCCTGCTCGGCCGCCCTGACGTCGCCCGATCGCGCCGGGCGGCTGGGCCGCACCTCGACGAACGTGTCGTCCCGGTCGCTTGCGATGAACCGCACGTTCGCGGCAGCGACGTCGAGGGTGACCGAGATCGGTTCCGGGGTCGCGAAAACAGGCATGATGTCTCCTTCTGTGGTGCCTTACGTCGGGCCGATGGCCTCGACGGAATGGAAAGATCGGGAAGGGCGGCGCTCAGCGCACCCAACCGGTGAAGCGCTCGCCGCCGCGGATCTCGCGCAGCGGTGCGCGCGGGCTGGCCGGTTCGAGTGCTCCGGTGACCGCGCGCACGAGCCAGGCGTTGACCGAGATGCCGTCTCGGGCGGCCGCCTCCTCGACGCGCACCTTCACGTGGTCGGGAAGCCGGAGTGTGGTTCGGGACGTGCTGCCCTCGTCGAGCTCGGCGACGGCAGTCGCAGTGAGCGGGGGTGTCGCCGCGGCGGCGGCAACCGCCTCGAAGGCCGGGTGGGCGGCCTGCGTGACGACGAACTCGGGGTCGCGCCCGCGGAGGCGCACCTCGACGGAGCCCGGTGCGAGCTCGCGGGTGATCTCACCGGCGGCGTCGGACAGCGCCTCGAGCAGCACGAGTCGGCTCGCCGCGTCGAGCGGGGCGGTGAGGCGCTCGGCGAGCTGCCGAGCCTCGTCGCCACCCGCATCGGCGGCGATCTCCAGTTGCTGCCGGAGTTCGTTGACGTACCGTGCGAGATCCATGACGCCATCATGACACCACTATGGTGTCATGTCAAGCGTAATGGCGTCGATGTGGTGTCACACTGAGGACGCGGGGGTGTCAAGCCTGCCCGCGACGCAGTCGACGCCTACAGCAGACGCCGCGCGTTCGCCCACGCTGTGAGCTCGTGCCGACTCGAGAGCTGAAGCTTCCGGAGCACCGCCGATACGTGCGTCTCCACCGTCTTCGTCGAGATGAAGAGCTCGGCGGCGACCTCCTTGTATGCGTAACCTCGCGCGATGAGGCGCATGACTTCCTGCTCGCGGGCCGAGAGCCGGTCGAGTTCGTCGCTGGCGGAGGCCGTCTCGCCGACTGCGGCGCCGAACGCGTCGAGCACGAACCCGGCGAGCTTCGGGGAGAACACCGCGTCGCCGCTCGGCGACGACGTGCACGGCGCGGCTCACGTCGGCGCCCGAGGAGCCCTTCGTGATGTAGCCGCGGGCACCCGCACGGATGACGCCGACGACGTCTTCCGCCTTGTCCGACACGCGACAGCGCGAGGAACCGGGTGCCCGGCACGCATAGACGCAGCCCTCCGGATCACCTCGGCGCCGCCGCTGGAGCCCGCCGGCACGAGACCCCGGGCAGGTGCACGTCGAGGAGCACGACATCGGGCGCGGCATCCGTCACCGCCGCGCACCGCGGACTCGACGTCGTGCGCCTCGCCGACAACGCTCGATGAGTCTGATCGAGGTCGGTCTTGTAGGCCCGAGCGGAAGATCGAGTGATCGTCGACCACGATGACGCGCACGGCACGCGCCATGGGCCTGTCGAAGGGATGCCTCAGGCATGCGTCACCTCCGACGCGGCACGCTCGGCGGGGAACCGCAGCCGCACCTCGGTGCCGACACCGCCGGCGCCGGTGCGCACCGACGCCCGAACCGCCGGCGCGGCGCATCCGCCCGATGATCGACTCGCGCACGCCGAGCCGGTCGCCCGGCACCTCGGCGAGCGCGAACCCGGGCCCGCGATCGCGCACGAACACCTCGCACCGCTTCGACGACTCGATTCGACGTACACCGACACCTCTCCACCCGGCATGCCGGGCCGCATTGAGCATCGCCTCGCGGGCCGCCGCGGCGAGCTTCGCCGCTGGCGCGCTCGCGCGACTCCCCCAGCGACGACCACGTCGACCGTGCACCGGGTAGTCGATCTCGAGCGCCGCGCGCGAAGTCGCGAAGGTCGGTGCCGAGGTCGCTATCGGCGGAGTGTCGCCGGCGAAGAGCCAGTCGCGCAGCTCCCGCTCCTGCGCGCGGGCGATGCGGAGCGACCTCGCTCGTGCGCACCGGCGCGGTTCTGGATGAGGGCGAGGGTCTGCAGCACCGAGTCGTGCAGGTGCGCGGCGATCTCGCTGCGCTGCTCCTCGCGGATGCGCTTCGTGCGCTCGGCAGTGAGGTCGCGCCACTGCGCGATGAGTGTGGGCGCATAGACGAGGGCGATGCCGATGACGGCGGCGAGGGCGGCGGCGAACACGGGCGACCGGGTTCAGTGCCGCGTGTCGGCCGAACACGAGGGCGAGTGCGGTGACGCCGAGCAGCACGGTCGCGATGATGCGCATCGATGAGTTCCGTAGCGCGGACCGCGCGACCGGATCCGGCCGGTCGATGAAGGTCGACCAAGCTCCGGATGCGACGGCGAGGGCGATGCCCGCCATGGTCGCGCCGAGCCAGCGTCGCCGAGTCGGCGCCGTCGCCCTTCACGAGCGTGTCGCCCACGCTCCACGCCACGAGCAGCAGGATCGCCGCGCCCCGCGACGAGCAGCCAGGCGACCGGGGCGCGCCGGCTCGGGCGCGCGCTCGCCCGCCTCCCACGGCGTGCAGGGCCCAGCAGCCAGACGTAGAACAGCATTCCTGCGCCGCCGGCGAAGGCCGCCACGACGAATCCGGCGCGCACGACCCAGAGGGCGCCAGCCGAGGTGCGCGGCGAGCCCGGCTGAGACGCCCGTGGCGACGCAGTCGCGCGGACGCGTGAGACGCGGAACCGACGGATGCCGCGGGGCCGCTCGCCGCGGAAGCCGCGGCCGCGCACCGCTTGCGCGCGCGATCGTCTTCATGCCAGCCATCCAAGCAGACGCGCGCTCGGCGCCCGTGGCCGCCGGTCGACTCAGGGTCGAATCAGGGATTCCACCCCATGGCGGAGCGTCTCGTCGGCGCTGCCAGCATCGAGGCATGGAGACGAACCAGACCGCCCCCGAGGCAGGCTCAGCGCCGGATGACGCGAAGGGGGACTCCGCGCCCGCCGGACCGCCGGCCGAGGGGGCGGCCGGTTCGGCTTCATCCGGGCGGTCCGGCGCGGCGACACCCGAGTCGGCCACCGGCCCGGGCTTCTTCGCGTGGCTCCGCCGCCTCGGGGTTCCGCGCCGCGCAGGCTGGCTCGGCGGCGTCTGCGCCGGGGTGGGGGCGCGGCTCGGCATCGATCCGATCATCGTGCGCGGCATCGTCGTCGTGGCCGCGGTGCTCGGCGCCCCGCTCGTGCTGGTCTACGCGGTCGCGTGGCTGCTGCTGCCCGACACCGAGGGGGACATCCACCTCGACCGGCTGCTCCGCGGCATCGTCGACCCGGCGATCGTCGGCATCGCCGTCATGGGCTTCATCGGGCTCCTGCCGATGGCGCAGGGCGGCTGGCTCGGCTGGCGGTGGTGGCCGGAATGGCCGACTCCGCTTCCGCGTGTTCTGAGGCGCTCGCCATCATCGTCGGCGCGATCGTCGCCCTCGTGATCTGGCTTGTGCGCCGAGCCGCACAGACCTCCCCGGACGGCGGCGCTGCACCGCGAATGGCTTCCGCGTGCCGCCGCCGCCTCGGGGAACTCCCGTTGCCGCCGATCCGCGGCGGAGCGGTGGATGCCTCGCGCGGCATCCGGCTCGTTCGCATCCGTCGCCCGACCCGACGATCGAACCGCCCGTCCCCGCAGAGCGCGCCGACGCGGCAATCCTCGCGGAGTGGCGCGCGCAACACGAGGCGTGGCGTCTCTCGCACGCCGAGTGGAAGTCCGGGCAGGCAGAACGCGGAGCTCGCGGCGCGCGCCCGGGCCGACGCAGAGGACAAGGCGAAGGCTCGCGCTCTCGCGGCGCAGGCCGACGAGGCGCGTGCGGCACGTCGGGCCTTTCGGCCGCGTGCGAGCGCCCCCTATGTCTTCACCGTGCTCGGAATCGCCCTCGTGGCGGCGGCCGCAGCGGCGATCTCGGCGCTCGATTCGTTGCGAGATGGACGAGTCCGCACCGGCGATCGCGTTCGCGGTCGCGACACTCGTGATCGCCGGCGGCATGTTCATCGCGGCCGTTCGGCGCCGGCGGAGCGGGGTGCTCGCCTTCGCCGCCGCCGTGACGACCGCGTTCATGTTCGGCTATACGGTCGCGCCGGGCGCGACGTGGATGCCATGGTCGATCGGGGAGATCCTCGAGCCCCTCGCAGACGATCATCCAACCGTTCGGGAACGCGCAGCTCTCCGCTCTCCGATGGCCAGCACGACACCCGACGTCGAGATCCTGCAGGGCGTCGGCGAGGTCACGCTCATGATGCAGGGCGACCAGCGAGTGCTCCTCGACGCGCGGAACGCGGGACCGGTCGACGTCACCTGGTACAACGACCGGGGCGAGATCGTCTCGAGCCAGGAGCTCGGGAACCTGTCCCAGGCACGCGCGCTCGGGGGAGTCCCCGGCACGACCCCCGATTCCGAACTCGTGGTGCGGCAAGAGGGTCGGCGACGTGCACGTCTTGATCTACGAATCGGAGTGACCATGACCGACCAGCCCGCCCGCGACCGACGCCCTCGCACCTACCACCTCGGAGTCTTCGCTCCCGCGACCGAGCGCGTACGCCGACGAAACCGAGCACGGTGTTCGCGACCGTCGTGCTCGATCAGACCACGACCGACGCGCGCACCACCACCGGAGCCCCGCCGCCCGAGATGTCGCGGCCTGGCCGACCGACCGTGCGCTGGGGCGCCCTGGTCTGGAGCCTGCTCTTCGCTGCAATGGCCGCGGCGACACTCTGGTTCCTCGATCCGGAGCGTCGCGAGGCTGCGGCGGCGTGGTACCGAGCACCCGATCCGCTCACGGCGGTGCTGTTCGCCCTCGTCGCCCTCGGCGCCCTCATCGCAATCTTCGGCATCATCGGACTCCTGCGGCGAGGCGAGCGCGCCCGCCACTGACTCCGATTACAGGAGCTCGCGCGATCAACAGGAGGCGTCCACCCGGCGACATCCTGCACATCGTGCGATCTCCTGCACGTCCGGCTCCGGGCACGGAAGCAGCGCGGCAGACCGCCGCCGAGGCTCGCTGAGGGGCTACAGCTCGACGCCGACCAGCACCGGCTCGGGCTGCAGCTTGATGCCGAACTCCGATTGGACGCGGCTCTGCACGAAGCGGGCGAGCTGTGCGATCTCCTCGGCCGAGGCGCCGCCGCGGTTCGTCAGGGCCAGCGTGTGCTTCGATGACACGGCTGCGCGTGATCCGGGGAGGCGGAACCCGCGGCGGATGCCCGCTCGCTCGATCAGCCACGCGGCCGAGAGCTTCACGAGCGGCTCGGCCGGCGCGGCATCCGTGACCGTGACGGATGCCTCGAGCGACGCCTGGTGCGCGAGGAACTGGTCGAGCGGCGACTCCACGACACCGCCTGCGAGCGGGGTGACCTCGTCGATCGCCTCGTCGCCGAGGTACCACCGGGGCGCATCACCCGGCAGAGTGCGGGCGACGCGCTCCGTGACGATCGGGTTCGTGAAGAACGAGCCGGCGCTCACCGAGTCGGCGTCGGCGGCGTCGAGCACCATGCCCTTGGACCTGCGGAGGGCGAGCACGATCTCGCGCACACGCGAGATCGGCACACGGTCGCCGAGGTTCACGTGGAGGGCGTCGGCGAGCTGGCCATAGGCGATCGGCTCCCCGAGGGCGTCCCCGAGCACGGCGCGCTCGAGGGCGGTGTCATGCAGGTCGAACTCGACCGACACCACGATGCCGCGGAGTCCGCGCTTCAGCACCGAGGTGCGGTAGCCGAGCTCGAGCTCGTCGGCCGTCATGCGTCGCGGGGCAGCCGCGCCCTCGTCGAGGAAGTCGATCGCGACGAGCGTCGAGGCCAGCTCCTGCCCGTAGGCGCCGATGTTCTGCACGGGGGCGGCGCCCACCGATCCGGGGATGCCCGAGAGCGCCTCGAAGCCCGAATAGCCGTGCTCCACCGTCCACGCCACGAGGTCGTCCCACGTCTCGCCGGCCTGAACCCGGATTCGGACCCTGCCCACGGGATGCGGAGCGTGGATCGGCAGGAGCTCGATGCCCGTCGTCGCCACCCGGATCACCGTGCCGTCGAAGCCCTCGTCGCCGACGAGGAGGTTCGAGCCGCCGCCGAGCGCGAGCCACGGCTCCCCGCGAGTCCACGCCTCGGCGGCGAGGTCCACGAGATCGCGTTGCGTCGTGGCTGTGACCAGCTTGTCGGCCGGGCCGCCCACCTGCAGCGTGGTGAGCTCCGAGAAGGGGATGTCGCGTGCCATGGAGAGTGGGATGTCGCGTGCCATGTCAGCCAAGTGAGACCCGAACCTGCGCCTTGCCGAGCACCGTCTCGTCGCCGACCTTGACGGTGAGGTCGATGCGGGCGGTGCGGGCCTCGGCGTCGAGCTGGCCCACCGTCGCGACGACCGACACGACCGCGCCGAGCACCGGATCGACCACGACCGGGCGTGTGAAGCGCACCTGGTAGTCGACCACGCGGCCGGGGTCGCCCGCCCAGTCGACGACCGGCTGCACCGCGAAGCTCATCGTGAGCATGCCGTGCGCGAGCACGCCCGGCAGTCCCACCGAGTGGGCGATGTCGTCGCGGTAGTGGATCGCGTTGAAGTCGCCCGACGCGCCCGCGTAGCGCACGAGGGAGTCGCGGGTGAGCGGGAACGAGTGTTCGGCGACGATGTCGCCGACGGAGAGGCGCTCGAGCGTCGGAGCGGCGGGCATCATTCCTCCCCTCGCACGACGATCGTCGAGACCGCGGTCACGACGTGGGCGCCGGTGGCATCCGTGATGGAGGACTCGGCGGTGATCATCGAGTGGGCACCCAGCGTCTTCACGCCGGAGATCGTGAGCGTGCCGGTGAGCAGGTCGCCCGCGACGATCGGGCGGCTGGAGGTGAACCGCTGGTCGCCGTGCACCACCCGTGAGTAGTCGATGCCCGTGTCGGGCTCGGCGAGGAGCTGTGCGAGCGTGCGCTCCTGCAGGACGACGGCGAAGGTGGGCGGCGCGACGACGTCGTCGTAGCCGGCGGCCTTCGCCGCCTCAGGGTCGAGGTTGATCGGGTTCGTCGCGAAGACGGCATGGGCGAACTCGCGCACCTTCTCACGGCCGACCAGGTAGGGCTCGGTGGGCGGAAAGATCCGCCCCAGCAGCTGGGGGTTCACAGGCACCCCGCCAGTCTATGCAGGTGCCGGCACGCGCTCTGCAGGTTCCGGCACTCGCTCTGCAGGTTCCGGCACGCGCTCACGTCGCCAGGATCTCGTCGGCGACCTCGCGTCCCACGCGGATGGCGCCGTCGACGTGCTGGTAGCCCTTGCCGGCCATGTCGCTGCACGCGAAGGGGGGTGGATCGGCCCGACCGGCGTGCGCAGGTCGGCGCCGTAGCGGGCGAGGCCGCCCATGTCGAAGCTCGCGGCGTAGGCCCCGCGCGTCCACGTCTGCGGGTTGAGGAGCGCCCGGCAGCCGGACGCGTCTGCGGGTTGAGGAGCGCCCGCGAAGCCGGACGCGTCTGCGGGTTGAGGAGCGCCCGGCGAGCCGGACGCGTCTGCGGGTTGAGGAGCGCCCGGCGAAGCCGGACGCGTCTGCAGGTTGAGGAGCGCCCGGCGAAGCCGGACGCGTCTCGAAACCCGCCGACTCGGCAGCGGGGTTTCGAGACGGGCGCTCCGCGCCCTCCTCAACCCGCTCAACGAGCGGTCAGCTCGATGCGTCAGCTGACGGGGATGAGCGTGTACTTCGTGTCCAGGTACTCGTGGATGCCCTCGAAACCGCCCTCGCGGCCGATCCCCGACTGCTTGACTCCGCCGAACGGGGCGGCCGCGTTGGAGACGAGGCCCGTGTTCAGGCCCATCATCCCGGTGGCGAGACGATCGATCAATCGGTGGCCGCGGGCGAGGTCCTGCGTGAACACGTACGAGACGAGCCCGTACTCCGTGTTGTTGGCGAGCCGCACCGCCTCGTCCTCGTCCTCGAACGTCGTGATGGCGAGCACGGGGCCGAAGATCTCCTCGCGGAGCAGCCGGCTGCCCGCCGCGACGCCCGCGAGCACGGTGGGCTCGTAGAAGTTTCCGGCGCCGTCGATGCGCGATCCTCCGGTGAGCACCCGTGCACCGCGTCCCACGGCGTCCTGCACGAACTCTTCGGTCGAGGACACGGCGTTCTCATCGATGAGGGGGCCGATGTTCACGCCCTCCTCGGTGCCGCGGCCGACCTTCATGGCCCGCACTCGATCGGCCACGCGCTTCGCGAACTCGTCGGCGACCGCCTCGTGCACGAGGAACCGGTTCGCTGCGGTGCATGCCTGCCCGATGTTGCGGAACTTCGCGATCATCGCGCCGTCGACCGCCTTGTCGAGGTCGGCGTCCTCGAAGATCACGAACGGCGCGTTGCCGCCCAGCTCCATGCTCGTTCGGAGGATGCCCTGCGCAGCCTGTTGCAGCAGCGAGCGGCCGACTTCGGTGGAGCCGGTGAAGCTGAGCTTGCGCAGTCGCGGGTCGGCCAGGATCGGGCTCGACACCTTCGACGACGTGCTCGTCGTGATGACGTTCACGACACCCTTGGGCAGGCCGACCTCCTCCAGCAATTGCGCGAAGGCGATCGTGGTGAGCGGGGTGAGCGCCGGCGGCTTGATCACGACCGTGCAGCCCGCGGCGAGCGCGGGCGCGATCTTGCGCGTCGCCATCGCCAGCGGGAAGTTCCACGGCGTGATGAAGAACGACGGGCCCACCGGGCGCTGCGAGACGATCATGCGGCCGGTCCCCTCGGGGTTCAGCCCGTAGCGCCCCGTGATGCGCACCGCCTCCTCGCTGAACCAGCGGAGGAACTCGCTGCCGTAGGCGACCTCGCCACGCGACTCCGCGAGCGGCTTGCCCATCTCGAGCGTCATGAGGAGTGCGAAGTCCTCCTTGCGCGCCATGACCGTGTCGAACGCGCGGCGCAGCAGTTCGCCGCGCTCGCGGGGCGCGGTCGCGGCCCATGCCTCCTGGGCGGCCACCGCGGCGTCGAGCGCGTGGATGCCATCGGCGGGCGAGGCATCCGCGATCTCCTTGATCGTGTGCCCCGTCGACGGATCGACCACCGAGAGGGTCTTGCCACCTTCGGCGGGGACCCACTCGCCGCCGATGAAGAGTCCGTCGGCGACCCGATCGAGAATCGTCGTTTCCTGCAGGGTGTCGGTCATGATGACGTTCCGTTTCCGTGTGATGCGGAGGATATGGGTGGAGCAGGTCGCTCAACATCCGCTCTTCCAGTCTGGACTCGACCCCGTGGCCGCGCCACCGGTGCGAGGGGTTCAGCGCGCGGTGCGCTCCTGCGCGACGATGTCGCGATACCAGGCGAACGAGTCCTTACGGGTGCGCTCGCCCGTCTCGAAGTCGACGTGCACGAGCCCGAAGCGCTGCGTGTAGCCCTCGGCCCACTCGAAGTTGTCCATGAGCGACCACACGAAGTACCCGCGCACGTCCACCCCGAACTCGATCGCATGGCGAAGCGCCCGCAGGTGCGCCTCGAGGTACGCGATCCGCTCGCCGTCGTGCACCGCGCCCGCCACGACCTCGTCGGGGAACGACGCGCCGTTCTCGGTGACGACGACCGGCGGCAGCAGGTCGCCGTAGTCGTCCTGCAGGCCCACGAGCACGTCGGCGAACGCCGACGGCACGATGGGCCAGCCGAATCCGGTCACGGGCACCCCGTCGAAGTCGACCGGTTCGAACGGCACACCTGCCGCCGCGAACTCCGAGCCGGCGGATGCCGCGGCCACGCGCGTCGGGCTGTAGAAGTTCACCCCGTAGAAGTCGAGCGGCGCCGCGATGGTCTCGAGATCGCCCGGCTCGACCACGTGGAACGCCTCGAGCCCGAACGCGGTGAGGTCGGGGTATGTCCCCGTGAGGACCGGATCGGTGAAGACGCGGTTGTAGATGACGTCGAACGCCCAGGCGGCCGCCCGATCCTCGGGGGCATCCGAAGCGGGCACGACCAGCGTGTGGTTGTTGGTGATGCCGACCTCGGCGTCACCGGCCGCCCGGATCGCGGCGACCGCGAGGCCATGCGCGAGCAGCTGGTGGTGCGCGGTGGGGAGGGAGCCGATCATGAGCGCTCGTCCGGGTGCCTGGGTGCCGACGGCATAGCCCTGCAGGGTCATCATGGCGGGCTCGTTCAGGGTGATCCAGCGGGGCACCCGGTCGCCGAGGCGCTCGAGCACGAGGGCCGCGTAGTCGGCGAAGCGGGCCGCGGTGTCGCGGGCGAGCCATCCGCCGGCGTCCTCGAGTGCCTGCGGCAGGTCCCAGTGGAACAAGGTCGGCAGCGGAGCGATCCCCGCGTCGAGCAGCGCCTCGACGGCCCGCTCGTAGTGATCGAGACCCCGCGAGTTCGCGGGGCCGGTGCCGCTCGGCTGCACGCGGGTCCACGAGATCGAGAACCGGTAGTCGGTGACGCCGAGGTCGGCGAGGAGCGCCACGTCGTCGCGATAGCGGCGGTAGCTGTCGGCGGTGACGTCGGCGTTCGCGCCGTCGAGGATGCGACCGGGAGTGTGCGAGAAGGTGTCCCAGATGGACGGCCCACGTCCGTCGGCATCCGTCGAGCCCTCGATCTGGAACGCGGCGGTCGCAGCACCCCAGCGGAAACCCGGCGGAAACGGAGGAAGGTCGGAGAGCGCACCGGCCATCGGAACCTCGGTTCATCGTTCGGCCGACGGATGCCGGATGCCGGATGCCGCGACCCGTCGCGACCCGTCGACCAATCCCATGTGGGTCAATCGACCCACTCGATCACCCTAGCCATGAGCACGGGTCGAGGGAAGGCTGTCAACCCACCTTCCCACTCGGGAGTGCCCGGCGTACGCTGGAATGCAGCGGGAGGAGGACGCGATGCACGCGACTGTCGGCGAACGCCTCGTCATCCATGGCAAGCAGGTCGGCCAGGCCGATCGACACGGCGAGATACTCGAGGTGCGCGGGGAGAACGGTAGTCCACCGTTCTTCGTGAGGTTCGACGACGGCCACGAGACGCTGCTCTATCCCGGGGCCGACTGCGAGCTCGAGCGAGAACACCAGGCGCACTCCCACTGAACCGCCCCGGCATCGGCCGCGCGGCGCTAGCGTGGGGACATGTTCCACTCGTACGCCGCCGTCGGCGACAGCTTCACCGAGGGAGTCGGAGACGAGCTCCCCGACGGCTCCACGCGGGGCTGGGCGGACTTCGTCGCGATGGGCCTCGCCGTCGCGGCGCGCGAGCCGATCCGGTACGCGAACCTCGCGATCCGGGGCCGCAAGCTCGGCCCGATCATCGATGAGCAGCTCGAGGCGGCCATCGTGCTGCGTCCCGAGGTGATCAGCTTCAACGGCGGCGGCAACGACATGCTGCGACCGCGCATGCCCGAGGAGCGCGTGGCGGAGCGATTCCGCCAGGCCGTGCACCGCATCCGTGGCGAGGGCATCCACGTGCTCATGCTGAGCGGTGCGAACCCCGCCGACCACCTCCCCCTCGGGCGGGTGTTCGACGCACGCGGCATGCGACTCACCGCAGCGCTCACCGATCTCGCGGAGCTTCCCGGCGTCACCTTCGTCGACAACTTCAACGACCGTGGGCTGCGCGACATCCGCTACTGGTCGCCCGACAAGCTGCACCTCAACTCCCTCGGGCACGCCCGCGTGGCGAGCAACGTGCTCACCGCGCTGGGTGTCGCCGTGCCCGACGTCTGGGGCGTTGCCGAGGTCGCCGCAGCGCCTCCCGGACCCCGCAGCCGCAACACGGCCGCGTACTACCGCGAGTTCGTGCTGCCGTGGGTCGGGCGCCGCCTCACCGGTCGATCCTCGGGCGACGGGCGCACGGCGAAGCGTCCGACGCTCGAACCGCTGACTCCGGATGCCGCGCGCTGACGCGCGCCCGCGGTCTCCCGCCGTCCGCTCCGCTGCGATCCACGCGTTCAGCCCGCGCCGAGCACGTCGGCGACGAACGCCCGCGTGCGCCGAGCGAGCTCCTCGATGCGCATGAGCTCCTGCACGCTCGGCAGCAGCTCCGACGGCGCGGCGGGCTGACCGAGCCGCACGGTCTCCTGGCACGCCAGGTCGCTGCACATGTAGGTGCCCACACTGTCACCGCGCTCCCCCGCGGGTCCCGCACGCCGGGCCGAGAACAGCACGACCTGATCGCCGGGCTGGTGCGTGTGGCAGAGGTTGCAGATCGCCGCGCGGTGATGCGACCCGCTCGACCCGGCCGTGCGCAGCACGATGCCGGCAGGGCTCCCGCTGAGCTCGGTCACGAGATAGCCGCGTGCCGCGATGCGCGGATCGCGCCACGCGAAGGCGTCGAGGTGCGCCCACTCGGTGAGCAGGAAGTCATGCGGGAGCGAGAGCTGGGCGAGCTCCGTGTCGCTCGCGTTGCCGAAGGACGCGCGGATGTCGCTCTCGACCAGCGGCTGCATGCGTCCCCTCCCTGCAGGTGCCTTCCAGTCTACGAACGCCCTATCAGGGTTCCACCGACCACTCGATCTCGGCGGATTCGGGCCCCCAGGTCACCACGAGGACATCGCCCGGTCCCATCGCCGGCGGCCGAGCACCGTTCCGTATGTCGTCGGCGGCGATGCGGCGGATGAGGCTGTCCGCCGCGAAGTCCTCGATCGACGCGCACGACTCCACCCACACGAAGAAGTACGGTCGTTGCGAGAGCAGGCACACCTCGTCGGCATCGCGGAACACCCAGAAGTCATACCCGAAGGCGCGGCCGAGCGAGCGCAGCGCACTCGCGTCGGTCGGCTGGAGTCCGGCGGCGCTCGCGACCCGGTCGGCGCGGTCTCGCTCCTCGGGCGTCTGATCACGCTCGAAGACCGCGAGCCCTCGTGGCGGCGAGAGCACGTCGCGCGCCGGCCCGAGCAGAGCGACTCCGGCGGCCGCGAGCGCGAGCACCGCGATCGCACCGGCGACGATCGCAGCGCGGGCACGCCGGGGTCGCCCTGATGGCGGCCCGTCCGACATCGCGGTTCGGCCAGAGGCCACGGGCGTGTCGGGTGCGGCAGGCTCATCGGATGCCACGGGCGGGTCGGATGCGGCAGGCGTGTCGGATGCCGCAGGCAGGTCGGATGCGGCAGGCTCATCGGATGCGGCAGGCGTGTCGGATGCCGCAGGCGTGTCGGATGCCGCCGGCAGGTCGCGCACGTCCCGCCGAGCTTCGCCCGTCCGCGCGGCGAGCTCCACCTCAACTGCGGCGAGCTCGACCACCGCGTCGCTGCCGGCGCCCTCCCGGGTCCCGTAGACGATCCGGCGCAGCTCGTCGCGGCGACGCTCCAGCTGATCCTCGTGCTCGGGTTCCATCTCCTGTCCCGGGCCTTCCTGCCCGAATCGGGGCGGGCGCGGTGCCCGCCGCCGAGCGATCTCAGCGTTCGGGTGGCGTCGCCCCCGCGGCATCCGTCACCGATTCCGTCCGTCCGGCCTCACTCGGCCGGGCGGCCGGACGACCGCGGATCAGGAACCCGAAGCCGAGTGCGATGAAGAACATCAGCACGCCGTACACCGCGGCGGGCAGGCTCATCTCGACGCTGCCGACGACGGTCTGCGCGATCACGATCGCGAGGGTCGCGTTGTGGATGCCGATCTCGAACGCGCTCGCGATCGACTGCGCCCGGTCCACCCGGAGCATCCGCGGCACCAGGTAGCCGATCGTGAGGCTCAGCAGGCAGAAGGTCACCGTGATGCCGGTGAGCCGCCCTGCGTTCTCGAGCAGGAGCCCGAGGTTCGACACGATCGCGCCCGCGATCACGACGACGAGGATCACCACGGACGCGATGCGCACGGGCCTGTCCATGCGATCGGCGAAGCCCGGTTTCCACCAGCGCACCAGCATGCCCAGGATGACCGGGACGAGCACGATCGCGAACACCTCGACGGTCTTCGCGAGCTGCAGGCCCAGCGACTCGTCGCCGGGCAGGAAGTAGGCGATGGCGAGGTTCGTGATGAGCGGCAGCGTGAACACGGCGATCACCGAATTGAGCGCGGTGAGCGAGATGTTCAGCGCCACATCGCCGCGGAACAGGTGGCTGTAGAGGTTCGCGGTCGTGCCGCCGGGCGATGCGGCGAGCAGGAGCATGCCGACCGCGAGCACCGGCGGAAGCCGGAACAGCAGCACGAGCCCGAAGCAGAGCGCGGGCAGCACGAGGAGCTGGCAGACGAGGGCGACGATGGCCGCCTTCGGATGCTTCCCGACCCGCGCGAAGTCGCGCGGAGTCAGCGAGAGCCCGAGGCCGAACATGATGATGCCGAGAGCGACAGGCAATCCGATGGTGGTCAACGCTGATCCCATGCGCTCAGTGTGGCGCATCAGGGGCCGCATGGGAACGGCCCGAAACGGGGGACGCGGCAACTCGCCCGCTCGGCCGTCGGCGGGCTGCGGAGTCGGGCGGGACCGCTCAGCCGTCGGCGGCGGGCTGCGAAGTGGCGGAGGGCGTCAGCCGCCGTCGGCGGGCCGCGAAGTCGGCGGAGGGCGCTCAGCCGATGGCGGGCCACGGGCGGTCGTCGACGCTCGGACACCACCCCGCCGCCGTGCGCGTGTACGCGTGCTCGGGCCCGTCGGCGACGAGGCGTGCGAGCGCGTCGACGAACCGGTCGACGTCGTCGGCCGACGAGCCCGCACCGAGGCTCGCCCGCAGCCCGTTCCCACGGCGGCCGACGCGGTCGAAGAACGGGTGGGCGCAGAATCGGCCCGCTCGCACCGAGATGCCGTGCTCGGCGGCAAGCGCGGCGGCGACGAGGCCGACCGAGCCGCGTTCGAGCTCGATGGTCGCGATGCCGAGGCGGTCGCCGGGGTCCGCGAAACCCCGGATGACCCGTACGCCAGGCACCACCGCGAGCCCCTCGTGCAGGCGGACGGTGAGGGCGGTCTCGTGCTCACGGCGTCTCGCTTCGCCGAGCCGCTCGAGCTCCACGAGGGCCCGGGCGAGCGCGATGATGCCGATCACGTTGGGCGTTCCCGCCTCGTGCCGGTCGGCGCCCATCTTCCAGTCGACGTCGTCGAGGCGCACGGACTCGACAGCGCCCCCGCCGGCGAGGTAGGGCGCGGCGGCATCGAGCCAGTCGGCACGGCCGACGAGTGCACCCGAGCCGAACGGCGCGTACGCCTTGTGGCCCGAGAACGCGAGGTAGTCGATGCCGGATGCCGCGAGGTCGACGCGCCGGTGGGGCAGCAGTTGCGCCGCATCCACGGCGAGGCGGGCACCGTGTGCGTGGGCGAGCCGGGCGATCCGCTCCACCGGGAGGACTTCCCCGGTCACGTTCGACGCCCCCGTCACCGAGACGAGCGCGGCCGGGCGCGCCGCGAGCTCGGCGTCGAGCGCCTCGAGCGTCGCGTCGATCGTCGTATCCGCCACGACGACGCGACGCGACCGCCACGGCAGCAGGTTGGCGTGGTGTTCCAGGTCGAGCACAACCGTGTCGCCCGGCACCGCCGAAGCGAGGAGGTTCAACGCATCGGTCGTGTTGCGCGTGAACACGACCAGGTCGGCGTCGCGCGCGCCGACGTGCCGGGCCACGGTCGCCCGCGACTCCTCGACGAGCATCGTCGTCACCTGCGACGGGTATCCGCTGCCGCGATGCACGCTCGCGTAGTGCGGCAGCATCCGGGCGACGTGCTCGACCACCGACTGGAACGCGGGGGCGGATGCCGCGACGTCGAGGTTCACGTGCCGCACCGAACCCCCGCCGAGCACCGGCACCTCGAGCCCGGCGTCCACGAGCGCAGCGAGCGGGCCGGGATCGACCGTCGGGAGATCCGTGGCCCGATCGGCGACCGCGAGCACGCGAGCTCGCCGCCTGCGTTCGTCGGTGGCCTTCACTTGGGGGCTCCTCGCGCTGGGTCGGGGGCGACTCGGGTCGATTGCGAGTCCGGATCCGTCGGCGACTCGGTGGTCTGGACTCGGGTTCGGTTGGCGACGAACCTACGGCGGCGGCCGGTCGCCCTCAACGCCGGATGTCGCGCGGTGTCACGCTGCGACACATTCCGTCGCGAACCAGCAGCGCAAACCACCGAGCAGCCTGCATCAGGACATCGGAACACGGACATCCCTTCGATAGAATGGAGGATTACCGCGGGACTCCCGCGCGCACCGCCGACCCCTGGAGGCCACCCTGCCGTGACGAGTCCCGACCGCGTTCGACCTGCCGACCAGCACGACCACACGGGGTATGCGTTCGCGAAGCGGGAGCCGGCAGCCCTCCCGCCGCTGCGTCTCTCGGATGCCTCGGAGCTCGTGTTGGTGGCGTCCGCGCCGCGCATCGCGCGGTTCGACCGCGACGACCTCGTCCTGCGCAAGGGGCAGTACGCCCTCCGCAACGGCCACATGACCCCGCACGAGTCGATGGTCGAGGACCTCGGAGCGATCCGTGACGCGCTCGACGCCGCGACCATCCGCTTCCTGCTCGTGCGCGGCAACGACGACCGCCTCGTGATCGCCGTCGACCGCGCCGACCGCAAGGCGGTCGCCCGCGCCTTCGTCACGGCGTTCGCGAACGAGCCGTTCTACTCAGCGATCATCGCGCCCGAGCGCGCCGCGGACTCGCACCCCGTGCTGCTCGCCGACGGACGCCTGTCGGCACACCGCAAGGCGACCGTGCTGCGCCTCTATCGCCCGCGGATCGAGCCGGTGGGCCGCCTTCGCTACGGCCGAGAGACCGGCGTGCAACTCGAGCTCTGGCGTTTCGGCGACGACGTCATCGAGGCACCCGTAGAGAATGCGCTCATGCGCCGGACGATCCCGCGCGCCGAAGCCATCGACGACATCGTGCGCCTGCACGGACGCGACTGGCCGACGCTCGAGCACATGTTCGACCCGCTCGCGAGCGACGTGGACTTCGACATCGACATGGTCTTCTCCTGGGTCGACGGGTCGAGCGGCGAGTTCGTGCGGGAGCGTGCGAAGCGCATGCAGAGCTACGTGGTCGGCGAGGGCGACGACTCCGAGGCCCGGTACCGGCAGATCGACGAGCTGAAGTACGCGCTGCGCTCGGTGCACCTGTTCGCGCCGTGGGTGCGCCGGATCTTCATCGCGACGGACTCGCCGGCGCCGGCGTGGCTGGCGAGGCATCCGAAGGTCACCATCGTGCGCAGCGAGGAGATGTTCGCGGATCCCTCGGCGCTGCCCACGCACAACTCGCATGCGGTCGAGAGCCAACTGCACCACATCGAGGGCCTGGCCGAGCACTTCCTCTACTCGAACGACGACATGTTCTTCGGCCGGCCGGTGAGCCCGTCGCTGTTCTTCTCGCCGGGCGGCGTCACGAAGTTCGTCGAGGCATCGACGCGCATCGGCCTCGGCGACACGGACCCGGGTCGCAGCGGGTTCGAGAACGCCGCCCGGGTGAACCGGGCGCTCCTGCGCGAACGGTTCGGCAAGGTCACGACGCGGCATCTGGAGCACTGCGCCGCACCGCTGCGCCGCAGCGTCATGACCGAGCTCGAGGCGGCGTTCCCCGAGGAGTTCCGACGCACCGCGGCGAGTCGCTTCCGCTCGGCCACCGACATCTCGGTGACGAACTCGCTCTACCACTACTACGCGCTGCTCATCGGCCGTGCGGTGGTGCAGACCGACGCGCGAGTGAAGTACATCGAGACCACGCTGCACAAGGCGCTGCCGGCCATGAAGCGGCTGCTGAAGCGCCGCGACCAGGACATGTTCTGCCTGAACGACGGCAGCTTCCCCGAGATCCCGGTGGAGCAGCGCACCGCAGCGGTCATCGACTTCCTCGAGCGCTACTTCCCGTTCCCGGCGCCGTGGGAGAAGCCGGCGGATGCCGCAGGCGATGCGGCTGCGGCGGAGTTCGCCTCGGCCGGGGCGGCGGCCGGGGTTCGAGCCGAGCTGGCGGCATCCGCCCCCGACCTCACCGCCTGACGCCGCGTCCGTCCCGCGCCGCGCTGCCGCACCAACCGCACCCGGCGCACCCACCGCACCCGCCGCACCCCGCACCCCGCACCCGCACCCCGCACCCCGCACCCCGCACCCCGCACCCCGCACCCCGCACCCCGCACCCCGCACCCGCGCACCCCGCACCCGCGGAGCAGAATCCCGCTGAGCGGGCGGAATCCACGAACCAGGGATTCCAACGGACCACAGGGATTCCGTGGCGGGGAGGCAAGCCGACGCGTGGGGCGAACGCTGCTGCGCGGCGACGGCGGGAACGTCTCCCCCTCGACAGGAGCGGATTCGCCGCGTCGTCCCATGATCGACCTCCTCGAACAGTGCAAGCGCTCGTTCGCGGAAGATGCTCACGGAATGCCGCACGCGCTTCCACTCGACCAGTACGGATTCATCCGCTTCGCGGACGTCCGAGCACTGGGGCGGCAGAGCGAGCTTCACGCGGCCGTCGCCCGCGGCGAGCTCGAGGCCGTCCGCCGTGGCATCTACCGAGCCAGCACCTCGACGCCCCGCGATGACGACCTGCAGGGTGCCGCCGAGCAGGATCGACTCGCCTACCTCTCCGACGTGCGGTCGGTCGCGTACGCGTTCGGCTCGCCCATTTTCACGAGCTACTCGGCCGCGGTACTTCTCGGGCTTCCGATCATCGGCCCGTGGCCGTCCGAGGTCTTCATCCTCTCTCGGGGCGAGCACGGCCGACGGCGGGCGGGCGTGGTCGAGGTCGCGCGAACCCGCGCGGTCGACATCGTCGAGGTCGACGGCTGCGTCGTGACATCCGTCGAATTCACCCTCCTCCAGGTTGCGCGACATGCGCCGCTCGTGGCGGCGCTGACGGCGACGGATGCCGCACTGCACGTGCCGCGGTTCGGCGACGCCGCTCCGCTGACCACCCTCGAGCGCCTCCATGCGGAGCACGAGCGGCTGAAACCCTACCCGCGCAGTCGTCGAGCCGAGGCCGTGCTCGAGCGTGCGACGACGCTCGCCGACACTCCGATCGAGAGTGGCAGCCGGCTTCTCATCGAGGAGCTCGGCTTCGCTCCGCCGGAGTTGCAGCACGAGCTCTGGCTGCCCGAGCTGGGCAGGCGGGCATTCCTCGACTTCTACTGGCCGGAAGTCAGGGCGGGTGCCGAGGCTGACGGCAGGGGCAAGTACCGTGGCACCCAGGACGCGCGTCGCGTGTCAAGCTCACGAGGCGTGGCGGCGCAACAGAGGCGCGGACAGCCGGATCGCCGCCATCCGTGCGGGGGCCGAAATCGCCGCCGGCCCTTCCGTGCGGGCGCGGCATCGCCGCCAATCGCCGACCGCGCCCATCCGTGCGGGCGGCCGGCATCGCCGCCGGCCCTTCCGTGCGGGCGGCCGAAATCGCCGCCGCGGCGGACGCAGCCGCGCGCCGCGCCGCCGACGCCGTCATCGCGGAGAAGGATCGCGAGAACGCGATCCGGCGGCAGCTGTCGGGGTTCGACCGATGGGACTGGACCGACGTGCAACACAAGCGCCCCGTGGAGGCCCGGCTCGTGCGGCTCGGCGTTCCGCGGGTGCGGCGGCCGACCATCCTGATCTGACGTGTCTCGCAGCGGAATCCCGCTCGGTCGGTGGAATCCCGTCGTCGGGGATTCCGTCGGTCCAACGGGATTCCGCCCGATGATCAGTGAGGGCGGGCCCCCGGCCAGCCAGCCAGCGCCGGCGCTCGGCGCAGGTCAGCCCGCGAACACCGGGATCGGCATGGTGAACGGCGGGTCATTCGGTGCCGGCGCGGGCGCGGCATCCGCGATGCTGATGCCCGACTCACCGAGGCGGCGGGCGCTCTCGTCGGCATCGATCCAGTCGAGGGTCGGGAACGAGCCCAGCGGCACGACCGAGTGCAGCACGGTGGTCGGATACACGTGCACGAGGTTGAAGGCACGAGCGCCATCGCGTCCGCGTGTGCCGCCGACCGGAACGTTGAGGTCCTGCGTGTAGCAGCTCGCCGACGCGACCGACACGGGCGCGCCCGCGAACGTGGCCGTCGACGAGTAGTGCAGGTGCCCGGCGATGATCGAGCGGATGTCGCTGCCCTCGACGACCTCGGCGAGGCCTTCCTGGTCGCGCAGCTCCACCGCCACCGCGAGGTCGAGCACGCTCGGCACCGGCGGATGGTGCATCGCGAGGATCGTGCCGTGCGGCGCGGGGATCGAGAGCTCCTCGGCCAGCCAGTCGAGCTGGGCGGGCGCGACCTCGCCGTGGTGATGGCCGGGCACCGTGGAATCGAGCGTGATGACCCGCAGGCCGTTGACATCGTCGACCCGATCGACCGGGCGAACCCCGCCCGTTCGGTCGTCGAGGAGCCCCCGGCGGAACGCCGAGCGGTCGTCGTGGTTGCCCATGACCCAGATCACCTGCGCGCCGAGCCGCTCCGCGACCGGGTCGACGATGCGACGCAGGCGGTCGTAGGCGTCTGCCTCGCCGCGGTCGGCGAGATCGCCGGTGAACACGACGGCTTCGGGACGAGCACCGGATGCCTCGAACTCGTCGAAGAGGCCCCGCAGATGCTGCTCGCTGGCCACACGGTCGTAGAGCCGGCCGCCGCCTGCGAGCAGGTGCGTGTCGCTGATATGGAGGAGGAAGTGGTCCGGCCGGGGGTATTCGGCCGTACGGGTGGTCACGTATCGTCCCATCGATCTCGTTGGTGACGCACTCCGCTGGGCGTCGGGCTCACGATAGCCCAGCACGGGAATCTGAACGGTACGTGAACGCGGCATGTGATGAAGCCGAAGGAGGGCCTCGTTCCGCGCCATTCTCGAGAACGCGCTCACGGGGCTCACGGAGCGTTGCCTCGTCGGGACGGCTCCTCGTATCAGGGCCGCCACCCGAGGCGTGTCAGGGCTTCGGCTTGTCAGGCCGCTTCGTCTGGCCCGGTGCGGTGTCGCGCCCTGCCGGATCGGTCGGCGTCGGCTCGGTCGTGGGCTCGACCGGCGGCTCGTCCGCCTCGGGGTCGCCTCCCTCGTCGTCCGGCGATGGCGTCGGCGTCGCCTTCGGCGTGCTCGGCCCGAAGGGGGATGGCGGGCGAGAGCTCGGCAGGATCGGCCCGAACGTGTCGGGGTCTGCCCGATCGGTCGACGTGGGCCGTGGCGCGTCGACGACACTCGACGCCTCGTCGCCGGGCCGCGGGCCGCCGGTGAGCGAGATGAACGCGACCGCGCCGCCGATCATCGCGATGGTCGCGACCGTTGCCGAGATGATCAGCACGTGCAGGCGGCGCTCGAACAGCCACTCGGCCGCCGCCTGGATGCGGGGCTCGACGGATGCCGCGACCGGCGACACGACCGAGGCGACGCGTGCTCGCCACCCTTCGCCCGACGGTGTCGTGGGCACGGCGTGACGTCCGCGGGGACGGCGGAGCGGCGCGTCGGGTTCACGACCGTCGGTCACCGCCTCACCTCGCTTCCGGATCACGGCGCACCACCACTCGCGGGGGTTCGTCGCCGATTCGAGGATACGGGGACGGCGCGGATGACGCATGTTCGACGACCCGCCTTGACAGAACGGGGCGTCAGTTGCGGTGGCGGGGCTTCCGGAACGGCTTCTCGTCGGCCGCGCCATCCGCCGTGCGGGCCGGGGAGCGTCGAGCGGGTCCGCCCGTGTCGGGCCGCAGCTCGATGAGGCGGCCGGAGATCCGGGTGTCCTCGAGTCGCGCGAGGGTCTCCCCGGGGAGGTCGGCGGGCAGCTCGACGAGCGAGAACTCGGGCCTGATCTGGATCGCCCCGAAGTCGCCGCGGCTGAGTCCGCCCTCGTTGGCGAGGGCACCGACGATCTGCCGCGGCTCGACCCGGTGCCGGCGCCCGACCGCGATGCGGTAGGTGGCCATCGCCGAGTCGCCCGAACGGCGCCGGTCCGGGCGGGCGTCGCGGTCGTCGCGGTCGCGTCCGTCGCCGGAGCGGCCCCGCTCGGGGCGGTCGCGTCGAGCCCCGCGGGTCTCGCGGTCGTCACGATCCCGGCGGTCGCCGCGCTCGGCGCGATGCGGCCGCTCGGGCTCCGGCTCGAGCAGCAGCGGCGACTCGCCCTGCGCGACGATGGCGAGCGCTGCCGCGATATCCACCTCGGGCACGTCGTGGTGCCGCATGTAGTGGCTCACGATGTCGCGGAATCCCTCGACCCGCGCGACCTGGCCCAGCGCCTCGGTGATGCGATCATCGAACCGGGCGAGCCGGGTGACGTTCACCTCGTCGACGCTCGGCAACTGCATCTGGGTGAGCGGCTGGCGGGTGGCCTTCTCGATCGCGTTGAGCAGGTAGCGTTCACGAGGCGTCACGAAGCTGATCGCGTCGCCCGTGCGTCCGGCTCGTCCGGTGCGGCCGATGCGGTGCACGTACGACTCGGTGTCGGTGGGAATGTCGAAGTTCACCACGTGGCTGATGCGCTCGACGTCGAGGCCGCGCGCCGCGACATCCGTGGCGACCAGGATGTCGAGCTTGCCCGACTTGAGCTGGTTGACCGTGCGCTCGCGCTGCTGCTGGGCGATGTCGCCGTTGATCGCGGCGGCGGAATAGCCGCGCGCGCGGAGCTTCTCGGCGAGCTCCTCGGTGACGTTCTTCGTGCGGACGAAGACGATCATGCCCTCGAAGTTCTCGACCTCGAGGATGCGCGTGAGGGCGTCGACCTTCTGCGGGTAGGAGACGATGAGGTAGCGCTGGGTGGTGTTCACCGAAGTGGTGGTCTTCGTCGCGACCGTGATCTCCTCGGGATCTCGCAGGTACTGCTTCGAGATCCGGCGGATGGTGGCCGGCATCGTCGCCGAGAACAGCGCCACCTGCTTGTCGTCGGGGGTCTCGGCGAGGATCGTCTCGACATCCTCGGCGAAGCCCATCTTGAGCATCTCGTCGGCCTCGTCGAGCACGAGGTACTTGAGCTCCGAGAGATCGAGCGTGCCCTTGTCGAGGTGATCCATGATTCGGCCGGGCGTGCCGACGACGATGTGCACGCCGCGGCGCAGCGCCGACAGCTGCACGCCGTAGCCCTGACCGCCGTAGACCGGCAGGATGTGCACGCCGCGCAGGTGGGACCCGTACCGTTCGAACGCCTCGCACACCTGCAGCGCGAGCTCGCGCGTGGGGGCGAGTACGAGCGCCTGCGGGGTCTTCTGCGACACGTCGAGGCGGGCCAGGATCGGCAGCGCGAACGCCGCGGTCTTGCCGGTGCCCGTCTGCGCGAGGCCCACCACATCGCGTCCGGCGAGCAGCGGCGGGATGGTCGCGGCCTGGATCGCCGAGGGAGTCTCGTATCCGACGTCGTCGAGCGCCTTGAGCACCGGGCCGTCGAGGCCGAGGTCGGAGAACGTCGTGGCGGGCTCCTCTGGAGCCTCGACCTCGACTGGAGCGTCGCCTGAAGTCACGCTTCAGGTTAGACCGTCGGGCTGGGAGCCGGTCGGATGCCGCTCCAGATGGGGGCTACGCCCACGCGCGGGCGCTGCGGGCGGCCCAGTACGCCGAGGGGTCCTCGGCGAGGGCGGCGAGCGCCGCGGCATCCGTCGACGGCTCGCGCGCTGCGAGATTCGAGTCGAAGCGGAGCCTACGCGGCTCGAAGCCGCGATCCCAGCATCTGGGGATGCTTCGGCCTCCGATCCGGCTCCCACGACGGCCTCCCGGTCGAGGGGCGCCCAGTCTGCGGCATCCGCTCATCGATCGCAAGGGGTGGCGGCTCGACCGGCGACGCGGAAGGGTGGATGACTTGTGATCGGAGAGGAGTAGCACATGCTCACACTGACCGAAACCGCCAGCACCGTCGTCCGAGAGATCATCGCCCGCCGGGGCGGCTCCGAAGAAGCGGGGCTCCGCATCAGCGCCGAGGAACCCGACTCCATGGAGTTCTCGGTCGCGATCGTGCCGACACCCGAGGAGCACGACGCCGTCGTGGAGCGGGAAGGCGCGCACGTCTACCTCGCTGAGAACGCCGCCAAGGCGCTCGACGACAAGACGCTCGATGCCTGGGTCTCCGACGACGGCCGCGTGTCGTTCGACGTCCTTCCCCAACAGGCCTGATCGGATGCCGCGCCACGGCGCCCCCGCGTGCTCATGCTCGCGGGGGCGTCGCCTGTCTGTGGCGGTAGCGTCGTGGTGCCATACGCTGCGTGACACGGGAGGCACTCATGACATGGCCCGAGGATTTCGTCCCGACGCTCATTGCGGTGGTCATGCTCGCCGTCATCGCGACGGTCGTCCTCCTGGCTCACCGCGCACCCCACGAGTGGGCGCCTGCACTCGCCGTCCTCCGCGGTACGGCACAGCTCGCCGCGATCAGCTTCATCCTGAGCGGTGTGATCACCAGCCCCTTCTGGGTCGCTGTCGCCCTGTTGGTGATGTTCGGCGTCGCGACCGCGACGGCGACGAGGCGTCTCGGGTGGTCGGCTCGAAACGCGGCGATGACGGCCACCGGAATGAGCGTCGGCATCGTGACGTCGCTGTTGATCATCTTCCTCACGGGCGCGATCGAGTTCTCGCCGCGGTATGCGCTCGCGATCGGCGGCATCGTGATCGGCAACGCCATGACCATCGCCACCCTGGCCGGCACGCGATTCACGGAGGCCACGCGCGACCGCTGGGACGAGGTCGAGGGATGGCTGGCTCTCGGCGCCACGCCACGGCGATCCACGGTCGACACCGCACGGAAGGCCGTCTACTCGTCGCTGATCCCCTCGGTCGACCAGACCAAGACCACGGGACTCGTCACACTGCCAGGGGCCTTCGTCGGAGCGATCTTCGGCGGGGTCTCACCGCTGGAGGCCGGCATGTTCCAGATCGTCGTCCTCGCAGCCATCATGGCCACCGGTTCCATCACCGCGGTCGTCATCGTGAGCTGGCTCGCTCCCGTGAAGGTGAAGCCGGCCGCGCTCGTGTGAGCAGTCGGAATCGGACAACAGAGCAATGCGGGCGTAGCGCCTGCAAGCGCAGTTCTGCTGTTGTAGCGAGGGCGGGACTCGAACCCGCGACACCACGATTATGAGCCGTGTGCTCTAACCACCTGAGCTACCCCGCCGGGAGGCCCTCACGGCTACGCCGCGAAGAACCAGAGCCCCGAGTCAGGATTGAACTGACGACCCCTTCCTTACCATGGAAGTGCTCTACCACTGAGCTATCGGGGCGCGTGCCGCACTCGGCAACCGTACGAGGATATCACCTAGCCCGGCGCGATTCGAACCGAGGCCGACCGGCTGTGCGGCATCCGGGAGGCACTCCACGGCAGTCGGCGTGAGGCGTTTTGAACCAGTGGGGACGGCACCGCGATTCGGCATCAGCGCTCTCCGTTCTGCTCGCGCCCCTCGGCGAGGTAGGCGAGCCGCTGCAGGGTCTCGCGGTTCCGCAGGTACAGCATGGGGTCGGTCAGGAACCTCGGGATCCAGCTGCCGGGACCCTCGACCGGTTCCTCCAGGATGCGGACGAGGCATCCGTCGCCCCGCGGCCGCACGTCGATCGTCACGCGGGCCTCGCCGATCGGCCAGCCCTTCGCACGGACCACGGCGCCGTGCGGTGGGGTCCACTCGAGGCTGACCGTCTCGTCGTCGATGAGCAGCGGCCACACGCCGAACGAGTGGTGCAGCTCGCTTCCCTCGGCTGGCCAGGCGCGGTCGACGTCGCGCATGCGCGAGGCACCGACGACCCAGGCGGGGTACAACCACCCGTCCGCAAGCACGTCGAACACGGCCTGCGGCGAGCACTTCATGGTGCGGACATTTCGAGACACGGGGCAACCCTTCCCGAACCGGGCGAGCGCTCGGCTCCCTCCGACCGTAATCGTGAGCACCGCGCCGCGTTCGGGGATTGACAGCTCGCCGGGGAACACGAACGGCCGCCGCCTATCGGTTCAGGTCTTCCGGAGCTCCCCGCGGACGATCGAGTCGCCGGAATGAGCCGGATCGCCGTCGACGGGCTCTGCCGAGACATCGACGAGGGTGAACTCATCGACATCGATGCCGTCGGGCACGACGAAGCGGCCGGATGACCCGTCGAGCAGTCCGAGGCTCACGAGGCCGGATGCGTCCGAGCGGATCAGCCAGACCTCGCGAACTTCCGTCGAAGGGACCTCTGCGTCGAGGTCGACGACGATGGACCGTACGCCGTCATCATCCTCTTCCAGAACGGCCGAGCCGGCGGTCGACCAGCCTGGGTAAGGCTCGAGCGATGCGCTGGCGACGACCGTTTGCGACGCGGGCTGTTGCCCCCGAGACCGGCCAGTGCCACTCCGATCGCGATGCCGCCCACGACGCCCACCGCCGCCGCGGCGACTGCGATGGGCCACCAGCGCCGACGCGTTCCGGTGCCACCGTCGGCGGGCGTGCCTGTCGCCTGCACGGCGGACCGAGGCGTCTGAGATCGGCGTGACCGTCGCACGCGGCGGCTCGGCGCCGTCGGGCCCGGTGGCCACGTCGCGAACCCCGGACGTCGCCAACGGGTCCGCAGCGAGATCAGGCGAGAGTGCGAGCTCACCGTGGATCGCGGCCCACACGGATGACGGAGGCGGCTCGAGCTCCCGTTCCAGTCCGCTGCGGCCCAGCTCGACGGTGCGGGCGAGGGCGTCGTACTCCGTGCGGCACGCGACGCACTCGTCGAGGTGTGCGCGAGTGACCTCGTCGGGCCGGCCTCCGTCGAGCGCGAGTGTCGCGAGGTCGTCAGGCTCGATGTGGTTCATCGTCCACCTCCCATCGCGTTCTCAGCCTGCTCAGACTGCGTCGAACATGACTCTTCACCGTCCCCACGGGCAGATCGAGCGCTTCGGCGATCTGCGTATGGCTCAGCTGCTCGTAGAACGCGAGCTGCATCACCCGACGTGGGACCGGCTCCAACCGGTCGAGCTCTTCCGCCACCATCACACGTTCCGCGACGTCGTCCCCGCCGGGCGACGTTTGGGCGGATGCGTCGGCAACGAGCGCCTCCTCGAGCCGCCGCCTGCGTGACCGTGCTTCATGCGCATCGGCGATGCGGTGCCGGGTGATACCCACGATCCATGCGCTGAGCGAGGACCGGGAGGCATCGAACCCGGAGCGTGTACGCCACGCCGAGATGTAGACCTGCTGGGTGACATCCTCAGCATCGGTGCGGTCGCCGAGCGACCGAAGCGCGAGCCGGAAGACGAGAGGCGACCACCGAGCGTACGCCTCTCGCAGGGCCCACTCGTCGCCTGCCGCGAAGCTGACCGCGAGCGCCTCATCGTCGACCGATCCAGGAGCCACCGAACTGCCCAGCTGACGTACACCCCTTCGCGATCGTCGGACGCGACCCTCGGAAGCAGCGAGGTACTGCATCGGGGCGGCATCCACGTACTGCGGTGCTCCGATCAGCATAGCGATCCTCCACCTTCACCCGGCCGGGGTTGCGGTGAGCACGAGGTTGCTGAGGTATCGGCGGTTCTCGTAGTCGAACTCACCACCGCAGGTCACGAGCGTGAGGCGAGGAGGTCCGGCGCGATCGAACGCCGCCGCCCAGTCCACGTCGGCCTTGTCGAGGACCTCGACGAGCTGCACCGCGTACGGATGCCGCGTGCCCGCGGCATCCGTCACGAACACCTGCGTCCCGGCGACCGCATCCTCGAGCCGCGCGAAGGGCAGCAGGTCGTACTCGAGGGAGTCGACGTGGGCGGCGATGACCGTCGAGCCGGCCTCGCTCGCCGGGGCGGGACCCCACTGGTACCACGCAGCGATGGACGGATCCTCGAACAGGTCCATCCGACCCTGCTCGTCCAGCCCGACGGGCTGCACGGTGACGTCGATGCCGAGGTCGGGAATCTCGACCCGATTGGGCGCGGGCGGTGCGACCGCCCGATTGTCCTCCAGCGCCGCCGACCTGCGAGGCACGTCGGCAGCAGCCGGAGCATGGGTCGCCTCGAGGGCGTGAGGCCGAGCCTCCGAGACGGCCAGGCACCGTCGTCTCGACCGTCGGGTCCGGCGTGGTGACGCAGGCAGACAACACGCAGAGCACGGCTGAGGCCGCGACCAGGGACCCCATCACCCTGGTCGCGGCCATCGCCCGGGCCGGCGAGGTCAGTGCCGGTCCTCCGCCGGGCGGCGCCGACGCAGCGCGGCGAGTGCCAGCGCGGCTGCCGCGAGGATCGCCGCGCCGATCATGACCCAGCCTTCGGTGCCGACGCCGGGGGCGTTGGTCGCCGCGAGGCCGGCCTCGCCGGCAGGCACACCCTCAGGGCTGGAGTGCAGTCCGCCGATGGTCTGCACGGCGAGGGCCAGGTTGTCGTCCTCGAGGCTCCCCCATGCGTAGACGATCGTGTTCACGCCCTCGGCGACGTCGACGTCGGCCGGCCCGATGACCGGGTCGGTCGTGCCGGCGGCCGCGACCGAAGCCGAGACCACGCCGGCGGGCAGGTTGAGCACCTGCTCGTTCGGGTTCGTCAGGTTCGTGATGACCGGGGCACCGCCCGCGAGCACGTCGACGGCCGGTGCGGCTGCGACATGCCGAACGGTCAGCCGGCCCTCGCCGGCGGCGGCCTGCGAAATGTCGTTCGGGAACAGGGTGGCGGTCGGATCACCCGCTTCCGTGAGGTGCGCGACCGCGGTGTAGTCCTTCCCTGCCTCCAGTGGCAGGTCGACGGGGCCGATCGCCGGGGATGAGGCGTCGGCGGCATCCGATGCGGTGATGGCGACGGAGTACGTGCCCGCAGGCAGCTCGAGCGGGCCGGCGAGGTCGCCGGGCTCGAAGTCGTCGAGCGTGAGGGCGTCGTTGACGTAGACGTCGACGGTGAGGCCCGGCACACCGTGGAGCACGGAGAGCTTGGCCGGCCCCTCAGCAGCGTTGGCCGGAGCAACGGCACCGAGAGCGACGAGCGCTCCGGCGCCGATGGCGGCGGCGAGGATCTTCTTCATGGTTCCCTCCAAGGTCTGCCCCGTGGTGGGGCGCGAGTTACCTTCACCACCTACTTCCGTCGCTTGGCCGGGATTGGATGCACCCGTATGAAAGTTTCTTCGTGGCAGTCTCGTCGGAACCATTTGCGGCACCTGTCCGCATCCGTGTCGGTCGGGAGCCGCGTGAAGCGGCATCCGCTCGGCTACTTCACGGCGCCGGCCGTGAGGCCGCCGACGATGTACTTCTGCAGGAAGAGGAACAGCGCCACGACGGGCAGCGCCGCCATCACGGCACCGGCCGAGAACGCGCTCCAGTCGGCGTAGCGCGGGTTCGACACGAGCTTGGTGAGGCCCACCGCAAGCGTCTGCTTCTCGGTGTCGATGAGCAGCACGGATGCCACGACGAATTCGTTCACCGAGAAGATGAACGACAGCAGCGCCACGACCGCGAGGATCGGGGCGGCGAGCCGCAGGATGATCGTGAAGAAGATCCGGGCGTGGCCGGCCCCGTCGATCTTGGCGGCCTCGTCGATCGACGCCGGGATCGTGTTGAAGAAGCCGTACATGAGGTAGGTGTTCACGCCCAGCGCGCCGCCGAGGTACACCATGATGAGGCCGATCTGCGTGTTCAGGCCGATCGCGGGGAACCAGTCGGCGATCGCCGTCATGAGCAGGAAGATCGCGACGACGGCGAGCAGCTGCGGGAACATCTGGACGACCACGATCGAGATGAGCCCGAGGCGACGGCCGGCGAAGCGCATGCGCGAGAACGAGTACGCCGCCAGGCCACCGAGGAACACCGTGCCGACTGCGGTGATGGAGGCGATGATGATCGTGTTCCCGAACCACTGGAGGTATGGCACCTGCGGGTCGGTGAGCATGCGCACGTAGCTGTCGAGCCCGATGCTGGAGAACAGCGCGTTCGAGCCGGTGAGCGTGCCCTGCGGGTTGAGCGACGACGAGACGACGAAGACGATCGGGAAGAGCGAGAAGACGACCATCACGATGCCGACGATGTGGCGCCATCCGGTCGCCCGGAACCATCGGCCGAACTTGAACGGGCGCTTCGGCGGGATGTAGCCGCCCTCGTCGATCGCCGAGCTCGCGCGTGTCGAGGCATCCGCGAACTCTTCGATCTCACCGACGAGGAGGCCGGTCTGCGGTACCGGGGACGGGCTGGTCAGCGGCCATCAGTTCAGCTCCTCGAGTGCCTTGGTGCGACGGAAGGCGATGATCGAGATCACGGCCACGACGATGAAGATGATGATCGAGTACGCGCTCGCGAGCCCGTAATCACGGGACTGGCCGGTGAAGGCCACCTTGTAGACCATGGTGATCAGCAGGTCGGTGAACCCGACCGGGATGGGCGCGTTCGAGTCGCGCGGCCCGCCGTCGGTGAGCATGTAGATCACGTTGAAGTTGTTGAAGTTGAACGCGAACGAGGCGATGAGCAGTGGCGCGACGGTCACGAGCAGGAGCGGCAGCTTGATCAGCCGGAACACCGCCCAGGGCTTCGCGCCGTCGACAGTCGCGGCCTCCTGGAGCTCGTCGGGGATCGACTGCAACGCGCCCATGCACACGAGGAACATGTAGGGGAATCCGAGCCAGAGGTTCACGATGAGCACCGAGACCTTGGCCATCCACGGGTCCGTGAGCCAGGGCACGGATGCCCCGCCGAGCAGCACCTGGTTGATGAATCCGAAGCTCTCGTTCATCATGCCCGCCCAGATCAGGGCCGACAGGAACGACGGGATGGCGTAGGGCAGGATCAGCGCGACCCGGTAGTACTTGCGTCCGCGCATCCGCACGTCGTTGAACACGATCGCGAGGAAGAGCCCGAGGAAGAACGTCGACGCGACCGAGATGAACGCGAACGCGAACGTCCAGAGCGTGACGTAGACAAGCGGTTGCGCGAGGCGCGGGTCGGTCACCGCGCGCACGAAGTTGTCGAAGCCGACGGCGATCTGCCAGCCGGGCAGCAGCTCCTCGCCGTCGTCGGACGTGAAGGCGCCGGTGCCGATGTCGCGGTAGACCGTGCCCGTCGTGGCATCCGTCATCGTGCCGGCGCCCTCGTCGTACTCGAGCGTCGAGATGTACTGGTACGCGTTCGATCCGTCGGGCGTGCGCAGGGCGCCATCATTCGGGTCGTCGGAGAACGGCACCGCGAGCTCGGTGATCTCGTCGGTGCGGGCGAGCACGTCGGCGAAGCTCAGGCTGGTCCAGCCGTCGGCGGCGACGGCCTGGCCGCCCTCCATCTCGGCGTCGACCGGCTCGAGCGGCTCGTCGTTCGTGCCGACGTAGGCGTCGCCGTCGGGGTCGGTCGCGAGCAGGCCGAGCGTGCCGAGGCGGTCGACGACGGTGACCGGATACGTCGGCGAGTCCTCGACGCGCTGCAGCGACGAGGCCATGAGCGACGAGACCGCCTGCTCCTTCGAGCCGTTGTGCCCGGTGCCGTAGTTGGTGAAGGCGATGTACCCGGTGTAGACGAGCACGAACACCTGGAAGAGCACGAGGAAGATGATGCCCGGCGCGAGGTACTTCGCCGGAAGCTTGCGGCGCGAGAAGTAGATCCAGTTGACGACCGCGGCCACGATCACGACGACCGCCGCGATCAACCACTGTTCGTTCATCGCGAGCACGAGCACGGCGTACACCGCGACGGCGTCGAGGATGCCGAGCAGCACGAGCTTGAGGAGGAGCATCTTCATTCCGCCGGATGCCGCGTCGGCGATGTTCGCGGCTCGTCGCTGCTTCTTCGTGGGCTGCGGCGACGGCGTCTCGGCCGTGACCTCGTCGTCGATGGTCGTCGTCATCTGCTCGCTCTTCTCGTCCGGTCATGCGGACCGAGGAGCGGCCGCTGTGGCGGACGCGTCCCGAAACCGGCTGGTCTCGAGACGCGTCCGCCAGGCGCGCCGCTCCCCGCCCGCGAACGGGGTTACTTGATCGCGGCCTGCACGTCGCTCGTGAGCTTCTGCCACGTGGCGACCGGGTCGGCACCGTTGATGATGTCGGCCTCGGCGATGCCCCAGTACTCCCACACCGAACCCATGGCCGGGATGGCGGGCATCGGCACGGCCTCGGCGCCGACGGCGGCGAAGCCCGCGATGATCGGGTCCTCCGACGCGGTCTCGGCCGCGGCCGAAAGCGCCGGGAGCACGTTGCCCGCCTCGAAGAGGTCGAGCTGCACGTCCTCGGTGCCGATGTAGTTGACGAGGAAGTCGTTCGCGGCGACCTTGTTCTTCGACTCGGACGAGATGAAGAAGCCCTTCACGCCGGCGAACGGCGACGCGGGCTCACCCGTGGGGCTGGGCACGGTGTCGATCGCGACGTTGATGCCGCCGTCGATCGCGGCGCCGACGTTCCACGGTCCGGTGAGCCAGAAGGCCGCGGTGCCGTCGAGGAACGCCTGCTTGGCGATGTCGCCGTCGATGTCGGTGTTGAACACGCCCGTGCCGTTCTTGCCCTGGCTGCCGAGCCAGGTGGCGAACTGCTCGCCGCCCGCGCTGCCGAGCTGGAGGTCGGTGGGGTCGTAGCCCTGGTCGTTCGTACCGAACACCGGGGCGCCGAAGGCCGTCTGGAACGGGTAGAGGTGGTAGGGGTTGCCCTCGGCGCCCTGCTCGCACCACGAAGGGCTGCGTTGAGGCCGGCGGCCTGGCCCTTCGCGATCATGTCGTCGAAGGTCGTTGCTGCCTCGGGAACGAGGTCGGCGTTGCGGAGCACCGCGATGTTCTCGACCGCGTACGGGAGCAGGTAGGTGGTGCCCTCGTAGGTGGCGGCGTCGATCGCGACTGGGAAGATAGTCGCCCGCGGAGTCGCCGAGCTCGATCGGCGCCACGACGCCGTTGGTCGAGAGCTCGCCCAGCCAGTCGTGCGCGCCCATGGTGACGTCGGGGCCCTTGCCCGTCGGGACCTGCTGGATGAAGTCGTCCTTGATGTCGGCGTTGTCCTTGCCGACGAGTTCGACCTCGACGCCCTTCTTCTCGGTCGTATGCCTCGGCCGCGCCCTTGAGCGCGTCGACGCGCTCGGAGTCGACCCAGACCGTGAGCGTGCCGCTCGACGTGGCCTCGCCATCCGATGCGCTGGTTCCGCCGGCGCAGCCCGCGAGGCCAAGCGTCACGACGACCGCGGCGGCCCCGGCAGCGAGGAGGCCCTTCTTGTTCACCCTCATTGGTGTGCCCTTCAGTGTGCGTGAGATCGGCGCCTTCGCCTGGTGTGGGAGCTGCATCCTGATGGGGGAGCTGCGTTCCCGTTCCGGAGCCCGGAACCGCACACCTGTCCGAAAGGCCGTTCTTCCGTGTGGAGTGCTCGCGAATCGTGCAAGCGATTACAGATATACCTTGGATGTCCCCCGCTACCAAACCGAGATGCCACCATCGATACCGGTTCGTGACCATCGTGTTACGGGTGACTTCTGCAAGCGTTTCCACCCCAATTCGGGATGACGTACAGTTTCGTCATGACTTCCGAGTGGTGGCGCACCGCCGCGATCTACCAGATCTATCCCCGATCCTTCGCCGACGCGAACGGCGACGGCATGGGCGACCTCGCCGGCATCACGAGCCGGCTGGGCGAGCTCCAGGAGCTCGGGATCGACGCGATCTGGTTGTCCCCGTTCTACACGTCGCCGCAGCGCGACGCCGGCTACGACGTGGCCGACTACTGCGACGTCGACCCGCGATTCGGCACGCTCGCCGACTTCGACGCCGTGCTCGCTGAGGCGCATGCGGGCGGCATCCGCGTGATCATCGACCTGGTGCCGAACCACTCGTCGGACGAGCACGCCTGGTTCAAGGCGGCGCTGGCGGCGCCGGCGGGAAGCCCTGAGCGTGCCCGCTACCTGTTCCGCGACGGCACCGGCCCGAACGGCGACGAGCCGCCGAACAACTGGAAGTCCATCTTCGGCGGCCCCGCCTGGACCCGCGTCGTCGAGCCCGACGGCACGCCCGGCCAGTGGTACCTGCACCTCTTCGACAGCTCGCAGCCCGACTTCGACTGGACGAACGAGGACGTGCGCGAGGAGTTCCACCGGATCCTGCGCTTCTGGCTCGATCGGGGGGTTGACGGCTTCCGCGTGGACGTTGCCCACGGCTTGGTCAAGGCCGACGGTCTGCCCGATTACACCCCACCCGCCGAGGGCGGCAGCATGGGCGGCGGAGGCGGAGTCGGAGTCGTGCGACGTCGACGTCGATCTGCGGCATCCGGAGTCGCGGGTGCATCTGGCGTCGACACCGTCGGCGCCGACCCGACCGGCGTGGCGCTCGAGCCGGCGATCAGCGACGAGATCTCCGCTCGCTCGCCGTACTGGGGCCAGGAGGGCGTGCACGAGATCTACCGTGACTGGCGGACGCTCGTCGACGAGTACCCGGACGAGCGTGTGCTCGTCGCCGAGGCGTGGGTCGACCCGCTTCCCCGCGTCGCCAAGTGGGTGCGTCCCGACGAGATGCACCAGGCGTTCAACTTCGTCTACCTCGAGACCCCGTGGAACGCCCGCGCGCTACGAAAGGTGATCGACGACTCAATCGACGCATTCGCCGCGGTCGGCGCGCCTTCGACGTGGGTGCTGTCGAACCACGACGTCGTGCGGCACGCCACACGCCTCTCGGTCACCATCGTCAACCCGCAGGGCCACGGCTTGGGCCCCCGCTCTGGCGTGCTCCCCGAATACGCACCCGGCCTGCGTCGCGCCCGTGCCGCCACGGCGCTCATGCTCGCGCTGCCGGGCTCCGCCTACCTCTACCAGGGCGAGGAACTCGGCCTGCCAGAGGTCATCGACCTGCCCGACGACGCGCGGCAGGACCCCACCTGGTTCCGCACGCACGGCGAGCGCTACGGCCGTGACGGATGCCGCGTGCCGATCCCCTGGGAGGCCGACGCCTCCACGTACGGCTTCGGGCCCGGCGGCGAGCCGTGGCTCCCCCAGCCCGCCCAGTGGCACGACCTCGCCCGCGATCGCCAGCGCGGCGTGCCCGACTCGACGCTCTCCTTCTACCAGGACGCGCTCCGCCTGCGCCGCGAGCACGACCTCGGCGCCGGCACGCTCGAGTGGCTGCCCGGATTCCCCGCCCAGGCGATCGCCTTCCGTAACGGCGAGGTCGTGGTGATCGCGAACGCGGGGGTCGACCCTGTCGCGCTGCCCGACGGCGAGGTGCTGCTCACGAGCGGACCACTCGACGGCCGCTCGCTCCCCCACGACACGACGGCCTGGCTCCGGGCGTAGTCCACGGCGAGCGGATGCCGCGGCGCGCGGGCGCGCGCGGATGCCGCGGCGCGGCCGGGCGCGTGTACGTGCTGCCGCGGCGCCGCGCCATCCGTTCCGCCCCGCCGCTGTGCCGCTCCCCCTCCAGGCAGCACGGATTCAGGGGAATCCGCCACATGCCCCTCCACACGACACCCATGTGCGGGTTTCCCCTGTAATCCTGCCGCACCACCCGCGTCGCGCCTGCACCTGGGCCCCGGGCAGCACGCCGCCCCGTCCGTCAGCACCGCCGCCGCCAGTGCTGCACTCGGACGCCCCACCGGTGCTCGCCTCGGGCGATGATCGCAAGCAGGTCGGCGCGCGTGCGGTCCCAGTCGTGCACCACCATGCCGTAGGTCAGTCGGACGAGAAGGTAACCGCGCATCACCAACGCAAGGCCACGTCGCCGATCCTCCGCGAATTCGGCCTCGTCGAGATGGAAGCCCGCACCGTCGAGCTCCACGACCAGCCGGTCTCCGATCAGAAGGTCGACGCGCCCGACGCCGGGGATGACCGCCTGCGTGCGGTGCGGTAGCCGCTTGCCGCGCGGCAGCATCCGCGCGATCGTCTCGAGGCCCGAGTCGCAGCCAGGATCGGCCTGGTCTATGAGGCGCCGCTTGGCGGCCGGAACGAGCGACCGGAGTTGCGCGCGCCCGGAGTTCGTGAGCTGCCCCAGATTGAGCGCCGAATCCACCGCCACCATCGCCGCGAGCGGGCTACTGCAGGTGAACATCTCGGCGAGCGCGCGGGGCAGCGAATCACGAGCCGGTGCATCCGCTGGTCCGCCGGCTCGTTCACGGTAGTGCAGGCACACGCCGTGCGATGCATCGAGCGGCACGCGTCGATCGAGCGGCGAGCGCAGCCTCGATGCGCTGGCCGACACCCGAACATGGAGCCTCTCGTCATCGAGCGTCCACAGGCCGTGGAGACGCGTCACGGATGTCGCGGTCAGTGAGCCGCCGACGCGCACGGCCTGCAGGACGGTGGCCGGAGCATCCGGAACGCCGTACCAGCCGTGGCGGATGACGACGACCTTGCCCTCGTCGACTGCGTGCTCGAGCACTGCGCGTCGGACGCCGGCTTGCTCGAGTCTTCTCCGCGGCAACGCTCCGCCGTTCGAGCGGATCACGTTCGCTGGCGGAATTGGCACGGCGCTCATCCCACGAGTTTCGGGGATGAGCGAGGATGCTCGCCTACCGCCTGTGGAGAACGCCCGCGAGTGGAGGGCCTCCCCCGAATTCGAGCGCGGACGGGTTGAAATGTGGGAAATGACGCCTCAGCGGATGCCGCGTCAGTTCGTGTTGGCGTACAACCACTCGAGCGGATCGATCTTGGTGCCGTCGACGCCGCCGACACGGATCTCGAAATGCAGGTGGGGGCCGGTCGACATGCCGGTGTCGCCGGTGGTTCCGATGACGTCGGCGACGTGGACCGTGTCGCCGACTTCGAAGCGGCGGGAGTCGTACTCCATGTGCGCGTAGACGCTCGTGATCAGCTCGCCGTCGATCATGTGGTCGATCATCATGACCACGCCGAGCGAGCCGCCCGAGTCGGTCGAGACGGCCACAGTGCCGTCGGCGATCGCCTGGATCTCGGCACCGAGGCTGGGGTTGAAGTCCTGGCCGCCGTGGTTGGTCGAGCAGCCTGCGCAGCTTCGGTACCCGAACCGGTCGCCGATGTGCACGCCGACCGCGAATGGCCACTGGATCGTGCCCGCCGGGTTGTTGGTGAAGTCCGCCTCGGCGCGGATGCCCGCAGCGCGGGCGTACTCCGCGATCGTCTGCGACTCGTACCCCTCGCGCTGCACCGTCTGCGCGACGATGTCGCCACTGAGCGTGACTCGCTGCCCGTCGAGGTTCGCATCGGCGGCGTTCGCGAGCACCATGGCCTGCACGTCGGCCGGCGACAGCAGCGACAGCGACGGGATGGTGGTCGCCACCGCGAGCATCGCCGCAAAACTCATGGCGGCCACGCTCGCCACGCGTCCGGCGACACGACGACGACGCCGTGGAGCGGATGCCGCGGGCCGCGCTGCAGGACGAGTCGCCGCCTGCGCTACAGAGCGGCGAGCGGGAAGGTCACCTCGAGTCGCACCTCGAGGACCGGGGGCAGGACGGTCGTGACCGCTGTCCGTCACGCGGCGTGCCGTGTCCACCGGCTGCTTCGCCGGTTCGTAGCGACCTTCGTCAACTCGGCTCTCGGTCGGCGAACCGAAACCGAGCAGGTCCGAGAGCCCGCTCGGGTCGGCGCGCAAGCCGGCCGCCCCCGCGGTGTCGGCGCTACGGCCGCGCTGCATGGGGCTGTCGAGATTGAGTGGCGCGGGTGCGGGTGCGGGCGATGACCCGGCCGTGGGCAGCGCACCCGCAGCGGCGGACAGCCCTACGGATGCGGCGGACAGCCCTCCGGATGCGGCGGTCAGCCCTCCGGATGCGGCGGACAGCCCTCCGGATGCGGCGGCAGCCCTCCCGAAGCAATGGGCAGCGCGCCCGCGGCAGCGGAGATCGCCGCCGCGAATCCAGCAGTCGGATCGGAAGACGGAGCCACCGCAGGTGGAACGACACGAGCAGAGCCCGACGCGCGGGCGAACGATGCGACTCCCGCGGATGCCGAATCCGATGCACGCCCGGTCGCATCGAGGTCGGATGCCGCGGCCGCAGCCCCGGGACCCTCCCCCCGGATCAGGAACGCGAAGTCGCCATCGATGGGCTCGGCCGCGGCAGGAACGGCTCCGGTGCGCCGGGGTCCGACTGGCTGCCCCTTGCCGGATCCGGAACCTCGAGCCGCCTTCGCGGACTTCGCCGCCTTGGCGGGTTTCGCGTCCTTCGCCGCCTTGCGATCGGACCTGCCCGAGCGACCGCCGCGTCGCTCGGGACCCGTGTCCTCCCCGCCGTCGGGGTCGTCGCCGAGACCGCCGAAGAGCGCGTCGAAACCGACGGATTCGTCTCGGCGCGATGTGCGACCGGCGGCTCCGTCGCCAGAACGCGAGGAGGACGAGTCTCGACCGACGGGGCGGTCGGACTGCTCGGCTCCGGGAGCGTGGGGCGACCGGGCGTCGGCCCGGCGCCTGGTCGCGGGCGCGTCATAGGTCTGCTGGGGGGCGGCATCCGCGGTGCCGAAGATGGCGTCGAAGCCGGGTCGCTCGACTGGGCGCACCGCGGCCGGATGCTGCGTGGCCGACTGTTGAACGCCCGGATGCTGCGGGGCCGACTGTTGAACGGCCGGACTGCTGCGGCGTGGGACGCTGCGGCGAGGCTGCTGCACGCCCGACTGCTGCACGCCCGACTGCTGCACGCCCAACTGCTGCGCGCCCGGCTGCTGCATGCCCGACTGCCGCCCGCCCGGCAACTGCACGC
This sequence comes from uncultured Actinomycetota bacterium, assembly GCA_963764435.1. Taxonomy (GTDB): domain Bacteria; phylum Actinomycetota; class Actinomycetes; order Actinomycetales; family Microbacteriaceae; genus Agromyces. The sequence continues at coordinate 270,324 of CAVXSL010000007.1, forward strand.
CCGACTGCGGCATCGCCGTGGGTGGCACCGGACGCTGCGAGGCCCCGTGAGCCGGAAATGCTGCACGATCCGTGGGATACGGCGCTGCGGGCGCCTGCCCGGCGTTGGCGTTCGGCGGAACCGGTCGCTCGGTCGGCTGCCGGGCGGCGGGATACTCTGCACGTCCAGCGGCCGTGAACGGGGGCTGCCCACCCGAATTCGCGGGCAACGTGCCGGCCTGCCAGGCTGCGCCCCCCGCACTCGCACCCGCATTCGCGGGCAACGTGCCGGCCTGCCATGCCCCGCCAGCACCAGCGCCAGCGCCAGCGCCCGCCCCGGCGGCCGCGTACTCGGCTTCGAGCCGAAGGGCCTGGGCCGTCTCTCGTTCCCGGATCTCCCGTCGCGTCAGGGGTCGTTCAGGCCGCAGTGGGACCTGTGTGCCTGGCGTAGAACCGTCGGGCACGAGGGGGGACTCGAGCACGTGGGGAACCTTCGGCGTATCGGGGGCGGTACGGGGAGGAGATGAGCATCCCGAGCCTATGCCGGGATAACGGGTTGGTAAAGAGTAACCCGTCCCGCGGGCCCGCGCCACGCGAGATGATGATTCCGCTGGTGCATCGGCATTTCTACCGCAGCATCCGCATCACTGCTGGGGATGCCGCAACGAATTCACGCGCGATGCGCCACCCACCAGCACCCGACCATCAGGCGTCGAGGCCCGCTGCCCGAAGTGCCGAGGCGAGCTCCTCGTACAGCCCGGGCGCCGCGGCCACGAGCAGCTCGGAGCTCTCACGACCTCCGTGCGGCCCACCCACCTGCGCGCCGGCCTCGCGGGCGATCAACGCCCCTGCGGAGTGGTCCCACGCGTTGAGCCCGCGCTCGTAGTATCCGTCGAGCCGTCCGGCCGCGAGTGCGCAGAGGTCGAGCGCGGCCGAGCCGATGCGGCGGATGTCGCGCACCTTCGGCAGCACGTCGAGCAGCACGGCGGCCTGCTCTCGCCGGCGCTCCGCCGCGTACCCGAACCCGGTGCCGATGAGCGCCGAGGCGAGCGGCACGTCGGCGTTCACCGACAGGCCGCGCCCGCCGACGCGGGCACCGCCGCCCGCGCTCGCCTCGAACACCTCCCCCGTCACGGGGTTCACGACGACGCCGGCCAGCGTCGTGCCGCCGACGGCGCCGCCCGCGGCTCCCTCGACGACCGCGATGCTCACCGCCCAGGCCGGAATGCCGTACAGGAAGTTCACCGTGCCGTCGATCGGGTCGACGACCCAGTCGATGCCGCTCGTGCCGATGTGCGCGACATCCTCTTCGCCGACGATGCCGTCGTCGGGGCGCGCGTCGAGGATCAGCGAGCGGATGAGCGTCTCGGCGTCGCGATCGACCGCGGTCACGATGTCGGTCGCGCTCGACTTGGTCGCTGCGACGCTGACGCCGACCCGCCGGGCGTCGAGCGCGAACTCCGAGGCCCGTACGGCGATCTCGCGAGCGAGGTCGAGCAGGTCGGCGGCGGATGCTGCGGATGCGGCGTGCTGGGTCATGCCCTCACGCTACGCCAGCCCGCCGTCGGGCCCGACCGGACCGAGGCGGGTATCTTGACAGTGTCCGGGCGCAGTGGCGTCGTCACAGGAATCCGGTAGTCCCACGGCAACCCGGTCGAACGAGAACAAGGGCTCCGGACATCCGTCCGAAACCCTTGCGATCACAGCGTGGCGAGTGAGGGATTCGAACCCCCGAAGTCGTAGACAGCTGATTTACAGTCAGATCCCTTTGGCCGCTTGGGTAACTCGCCAGGCGCACCCGACCGCGTTCTGCACACAACCGGGGGCCTGTCAAGGATACCCGCGGAGCGGCGTGTCGAGAAATCAGCCCGGGTCCACGGATGCCGCGGGCCGCCGCACCCCGTCCGTCAGGCTCTCCAAGCGCAGCGGGTCATCGAAACGCTCGCGCCAACCCGTCTGCCGCCGGACGGTACCCGAGGAGGTCTTTCGCCGGCTCGATGTCGTAGGTGCGGTCCATTCCGAGTTGCAGGATGGAGTACACGGAGAGGGCCGATCTTCCGGGCAGGCGTTCGGCGACTCGTGCCGCGGTGATCGCTGCGCTCAGCGGGACGTTGATGACCGGGTGGCGGCCGATCGCCGCCAGGGCCGCCGCCCGCACGGTCACGGCTTCCGGGTCGGCGATGTTGAAGGTGTTCACTCCGGGCAGCCTCGCCTCCAGCGCGGAGAGGATGGCGTGGACGAGATTCCCCACCCAGGTGAGCTGGTGCACGGCGTGTCCGCCGTTCGGGAGCGGCAGCACCCCGAATCGTGCCGCGCGCCGAAGCCTCGGTGCGAGAGTGGTGTCTCCGGCGCCGTACACCCCGTGAGGGCGGAGGATCGTTGCCTGGGTCCTCGACTCCCGCACGAGCATCTCCGCGGCGAGCTTCGACGGCCCGTACGAGTTATACCAGCGGTACTCCCCGGTCGCTTCCTCCGTCTTCGTGTTCGCTGACCGCTTCGACAGGTCGTACACCGATGAGGAGGACAGGTGGATGAAGTTGCCATCCCCGAGCTCGAGCGCAGCCATGGTGAGGCGGAGGTTCGCGTCCGCCACGTCGTCGGACCAGCCGTCTTCGGTGACGGCTGCGCAGTGGAGGACGACGGCGTCACCGAACCGGGGCATCCGACCGACTTGGAAGTCGGACCGGAAGAACCGGGCGTTTGACCCAGGGCGCCGGCCCACCTCGGTGACATCGTGGCCGGCCTGCAGGAGAGCGGCAACCGCCTGCCCACCGACGAATCCGGAACCACCGGTGACGATGACCTTCATCGGCCCTCGAGCACCCATTCCGCGGCCAACGACCGCAGCGTGTCCAGGTCTCGTTTCCCTGCCCGGCCGGACACCGGGAGTCGGTCCAGCACCCACACCCGGTCGGGGATGGCGTCACCGTCGAAGTGGTCCGGCAGCGCGGCGTGAACACGTTGCCTGACAACCCCGTGGGGTTGGTCGGGGTCGCGGGCGACGAACAGGATGACGCGGTCGTCCCCGTACGCGTCGGGAACGCCGACGATCGCAGCATCCGCCACCCCGTCGATCGTCGTGATCCCCGGTTCGTACAGGGACGGGTAGATGTTCTTGTCGCCGCGGATGAGCATGTTCTTCTTCCGCCCGAGGAGCACCAATTCCCCGTCGACCAGGCGGCCGAGGTCGCCGGTGTGGTGCCAGCTCTCCGGCTCCCGGCCGAAGTACCGTTCCATCAACCCCGACCCGGCAACCAGGATCTCCCCGTCCGAGGCGATCTTCACCCTCGTGTCCCCGATCGGGGAGCCGACCAGGTCGCCATGAAGGCAGTCCCGCTTCCGGCGGGCGTCGCACGTCGCCATCGGCAGCATCTCCGTCGCCCCGTACACCGAGATGATGCTCGTCCGGTTCCCCATCTGGTCGGTGACTCGGTCGACGAGGGAGGGCAGTACCGGGGCGGCGCCCGTCGCGACGACCTGGGCGCGGAACTCGTGCTTCGGCCGGCCCAGCATGCTGAGCAGGTCGGTGGGGACACCGAAGTACACGTCGGCGAGGACGTCACGGTCCGACGTGTCGGGGATCCACCACTCCGCCCCGCGGGTCAACGCGACCACGCCGACCGTCATCGGCTCCGAGTACACGAGGGTGCGTGGGTGGATGCTCAGCGCGTCAGCGAACGGCTCCGCGTTCGACGCCAGAGTCCGCTGGGAGTGAACGACCCCCTTCGGATCGGAGGTGGTGCCACTGGTGAAGGTGATGACGGCATCCCGCGCCGGATCCACCGCCGGTAGGTCCACCGACGGTGCGGCCTTCATCCAATCCTCGGCACGGATGCCGTCTCGGGGAACACCGGGAAGGCGCGTACCCATGAACATGTGGCGGGCGTCAACGGCGCTGAAGTCGCAGAGGTTGACGTTTCGAAGAGACCGCGCCCAAGCGAGGTTGCGGTGGCCGGCCATGTACAGGAAGGAGTCGGCGAGCGTGAACGCGGGCTCCACCAGCTGGGCCCGAGACGCGAACAGCGCCGGCGCGGTGAACGGGTCGACGAACACGAGCGTCATCCCTGCCCGGAGCATCCCCAGCGTGACGGCCAACGACCGCGGTGAGGGCCGGGCGGCGTACAGGAACCGGTCCCCCGGTGCTGCGCCGGCGGCGATCGCGTTCCTCGCCACGTTGGTGATCGCCTCGCCGAGCTCCCGGTAGCTGATGCTGTCGTGGCGGTGCCGGATCGCGGTCAGGTCGGGGTGGTCATGGCAGGCCCGTTCGATCCGTTCGATCAGAGTGCGCATACGGTCAGCTCCTTGTAGCCGGCGGCGATCGTGCGTCGTTTGTACGTCTTGCCGGTGATGGTGAACGGGCGGTCCCGGAAGGCGCCGGCGAGGGCGGTGGTGAACAGTTCCGCTTCCAGGGACGCCAGTGGCATCCCGATGCAGAAATGCGCCCCGGCACCGAACCACAGCTGCCGCATGGGTTTCGGGACGGGCACGTCGGGGTTGAAGTCACCCGCTGACTGGCACGCCATCAACGTGGACAAGACGATCCGATCGCCGGGGCGCACGGCGGTGAGGCCGATCCGTGTCGGTGCTGCCACGGCGCGGATCATCACCGGGCTGGGGACGGTGACGCGGAGCGCTTCGGTGATGGCGGCACCGATGAGGCGGGGGTCCTGTGCGATGCGCTCCATCCACCCGGACTCGAGGAGGATCTGGGTCAGTGCGCGGGAGAAGACTGACGACGGTCTCCGTTCCCGCCACGACCAGTGCGGAGATGACGGAGATGGCATCATCTTCGGACAGGCCTTCGCCGCGCAGCAGGGCCGGTACGGTGCCGGGTACGGATGCCCGGTAGGCGACCCTTGCGCCTCCGGTCATGTCGGCGAGCAGCGACTGCATCCGGGCCACCTGCCGGTCGGTGAACCTGCGGGTGGTGAGGCTCGCGTACGAGAGGATCTGGCGGGCTTTGGCCAGTTGTCCGGAAGCTGCCTCGACGTCGTCGGCGCCGAAGCCCGTGAGGCGGACGATGATCAACGCCGCCCCGATCTCGGCGGCCGTGACGATATCCACGGTGCGGCCGGCCACGATATCGCTCCGCATCCGGGTGAAGTGCGGCTCGAGGGTGTCCGCGACGATGGCGTTCAGGAACTTCGGGGTGAAGAGCGGTGCGAGCTTCTTTCGGAGGTGCGCGTGTTCCTGGCCGTCCATGTTCAACAGGGCGCGAGGCCCGATGACGGGGCTCCACAGCTCCGATGACCCTCCCGGGCCGACCTTGGAGAAATGGCGGCCGTCCAGCAGGACGTCGCGGATGATCTGTGCGTCCGACACGACCACGCCGACACCGGGGACCCGAACGACGGGGCCGGCGGCGGCGATCAGCTTCAGTGCTGCGTACCCGGCGCGGTGGCCGCGGAACACGACCCGGTGGTCTTCCCTCGTGGCGGTTCTGGCCGTCATCGGATGTCCACTTCATTCGGTCGGAAGTAGTGGCCGGCGTACCAGAGCAACGACCTTGCGACACCCCACGCCTGGACGCGGCGGGCAGAGGCGTACACCACCATGTCCCGGTGGAAGGAGTATCTGTCGGTGAACAGGCGAACCGCCTGGATGAGCTCTCGATCTTCGTGGACGTCTTCGATGGCCGTGCGGGTGAAACCGCCGGCATCCACGTACAGCCCGGCGGTGAATGCGACGTTGTTGCCGGAGACCATCATGTACGGTCCCCGGAACTGGGGACCGTAGTTGGCTGGGCGGACCTTCCCGAAGAAGATCGCCACTTCGTTGACCGCACGGAGCAGAGCCGCGCGGCCGCGGCTGATCGGTTGGTCGTCCGTTCGCGGGTAGCTCATGCCGGCGATCAGGAGGCTGTTCCTCTCGGCGAAGACACGTTTGATGGTCGCTATCCACGTTGCGGAGGGAAGGCAGTCGGCGTCGGTTCGTGCGATGTGCGTCGCGCCGCGTCGGATCGCCGTGCGGGCCGCGGTGTCTGCCGCTGCACCGGTCCCCTTCATCGGCTCGTGGACCACCGCCCACGGCAGCGAGCGGTCGGCGGCGTACTGTTCCACCACGGTCGCGGTGCCGTCGGTGGAGCCGTTGTCGCAGAACACGACGTCGAAGTCCGCATCGTCCTGCTCAGCCAGCGCCCTGAGGGTCGGCTCGACGGTGGCAGCCTCGTTGAACATCGGGACGATCACGGTCAGTCTCACAGCGTGAACACCCCCAACCCGGTGGAGATGCCGCCACCGAACCCGGCGAACGCGAACCCATCACCGCGGGACAGGCCGCGATCGATCGCGGCTTGCAATTGCAACGGGAAGCTGAGGGACGCGACGTTCCCGTGATCAGCGACGGTGGAGAGAACCCGCCGCTCGGGGATGCCGAGGACCTCGCAGGCCATCCCGAGGTAGGTGGCGGAGATCTGATGCATCCCGACGAATCGGAAGTCATCCCAGGTGCATCCGGTCTCTGCCAGTGTGTCCGTGACGACGTCGGCGCCGAGCGCAAGGAACGCCCGGGTCAGCTTCGCGCCGTCCATGTCGAAGTAGGTGGCTTCGATGTCGCGAGGGGCCCGTGACCCCCCGGTGCGCAGTGTCCCGACATCCCAGCTGGCGGAATCGGCCGTGAACCGGATGGCGCGCACACCGGGTGTGCTGCTGGCGGTCAGGATCATCGCGGCTCCGCCGTCGGACATCGAGAAGCCGGGGAACGAACGGCTGAACTGCTGCTTGGACGTGTTCACCCACCGGATCGCAGACGACGGCGTCTCCCCGGATACGACGGCGATCGTGCGGTAGATGCCGGCGCGGATGAACGCGTCGGCGACCTGCACGCCGTTCAGGAAGCTGTTGCAGGCGTTCTTCACGTCCATCACGGGGACCCCGGTCGCGCCGATCAAGTGGGAGACGATATGGGAGGTTGCCGGTTCGATGAGGTCCTGCGACGCCGAGGCGAAGATCAGCAGGTCGAGATCGGTCGGCCGGAGCCCGGCACGGTCCAGCGCAGTGCGGGCGGCGGCTGAGGCCAGATCGGACGCTTGCTGGCCCTCGTCACGGTGGTGGACCCAGTTCACCCCCGTGAGGCGTTTGATCGCACCAACCGGGAGCCGCGCGGGCGAGGCGTCTTGGATCTGGGCTGCGATGGCGTCGACGCTCACGCGGTTGGGTGCGAGCTCCGCGGCTACGGAGATGATCCTCGTCCCGGTCACGCACGCACCGACGGACCGGTCGGGGAGCACTTCAGTTCGGCGTCGTTCACATCAGGGAGGCATACGGCGGGCGGTCGCGTATCGGAGTCGTGCCATCACTGCCGACGCGCGTGCACTCGAATACGGTTCGAATGCATGGGAGGTGCCGGGCATGCACGTGCTCGCCGTTCGGCCGGCAACCACCACCGACCTCGCCCGATCGCAGTCAGTCTACGCACACAGTCGCCGTCCCTGCAGGCGCCGGATGCGCGCGCCGCCGCCTGCGCAACGGCTCACCGTGGCGAGCGCCACCAGGGCAGGTCGATCGGCGCCGTCTGATCGTTCGGGCCGGACTTTTCAGGGGAACGGGACTGCCCGTTCGGTGCCGACTCGGCCGGGGCCACCACCGGTGCCACAGGAACGATCGGCGCCCACGGCGTGGGGGGTGCGGCCGGTGGGGTCGTGATGGATCGCGGTTCCGGCGCTGCGAGCGCAGCGGCTTCCTGCGCTCGCGTGTTGGTCGCGCCGCGAAGGCCGGAGCGCTGAATGACGCGCTGGATGGTGAGCCCCCGCTGGGTCGGCGAGCCGACGTAGCGGATCTCGCGGAGCCCCTGCTCCTGCGCCGCCGACTCGAACACGAAGTGCCCGTAGTTGATGATCCGTCCGACGAACGGCACGTGCACCGAGATGTCGAGGATTCGCGAGATGGGCATGGTGGCCACGTGCTGCGCGAGGATCCCGTGCACGCGGAACACGCGGATGTTCGTCACCACGAATCGGTCCATGTGCGCGCTGAGGATGCGCCAGAGCCCGTGGACGAGCAACGCCAGAGCGCCCAACAGGGGCAGCCAGTAGCCGCCCGGCGGGAGCCAGGCGAGCAGCAGCAGCACCGGGATGATCGCGAGAAGTTCCAGGACGGGACCGACGATCGCAGCCCAATGCTTGTGCACCTCATCGACGATCACTTCGCCCTCGTCGGCGATGAGGTACCGTCCGACGCGAGGATCCAGACCGAAGAGGCTCATGCGGTCAGGACGCGAGGGAGGTGAAGAACCGCCCCACTGCTTCGACCCCCGACCAGACAGCGCCGACTGCGGTCTCGACGGCGCTCGCAGCATCCTCGGGTCGGGTGATCAGGTAGAAGAGGGCAAACAGCACCACGAGCACCAGAGCAATTCGCTTGACCCACTTCACGCGAGCTTCCCTTCCGATAGCGATACGGGGCAAGCCGCCCCAAAGTGGGCAAGCCCAAGACCTATCGTTTCTACCGCACACGGCAACCGGAGGCAATAATCCGCTCGGCGCGCCACGATTCCGCGGCGAGATAGGATGCCTTGACTCGGCATGGCCGGGAATGAGGAGCTCATGGCCGGCATCGAAGAGGTCGCCAAGCTCGCGGGCGTCTCGACCGCAACGGTTTCGCGCGCCCTCAGCGGCCGGGGGCACGTCTCCCCCGCGTCGAAGGCGAAGGTCGACGAGGCCGCCGCCCATCTCGGCTACGTGGTCTCGTCGAACGCGTCGAGCCTGGCATCGGGCCGCACGCGCAACATCGGGGTCGTGATCCCGTTCCTCAACCGGTGGTTCTTCTCGTCGGTGCTCGAGGGCGCGCAGCAGTCGCTCCTCCGCAGCGGCTACGACCTCACGCTCTACAACCTCTCCGGCGACGGCCGCGAACGGGCGAGCGTCTTCGCGCACTTCCTGCTGCGCCAACGAGTCGACGCCGTCATCGCCGTCTCGCTCGAACTCACCGAGTACGAGGTCGCACGCCTGCATCACCTCGGCAAGCCGCTCGTCGGCGTCGGCGGTCCGATCCCCGGAGTGCGCACTCTCACGATCGACGACGTCGCCGTGGCCCGCCTCGCCACCGAGCACCTCATCGGCCTCGGACACGCCCGCATCGCGCACATCGGCGGCGACCCCGAGTTCGACCTCGACTTCCACCTGCCCACGAACCGGCGCATCGGCTACGAGGAGGCGCTCCAGGGCGCGGGCATCCAGCTCGACCAACGACTGGTCGCGCCCGCCGACTTCACGATCCGCGGCGGGTACCACGCCGCCAAGCAGCTGCTCGGCGTGCCCCACGACCGCCCGACGGCGATCTTCGCGGCATCCGACGAGATGGCGATCGGTTCGATCCTCGCAGCACGCGATCTCGGCCTCGTCGTACCCCGCGACGTATCGGTCGTCGGCATCGACGACCACGACCTCTCCGATTTCTTCGGTCTCACGACCGTGGCGCAGTTTCCGCGCTTCCAAGGCGAGAAGGCCGTCGAGATCCTCATGGAGCAGCTCGAGCCCGATGCGGATGCCCCGGCCGACGCGGCAGCCACGCCGCTGCCCTATGAGCTCCGCGTGCGCTCATCGACAGCCCGCCCGCTCCCGCCGGTCGAGGAGCGACCGCAGGCGGCGTATCGAGACCCATCGCCCCACGGCGTCTGCTCGCGGCATCCGACCCCTCGATAGACTGGCGCGCATGGCAGATTCAACGTTCGACATCGTGAGCAAGGTCGACAAGATGGAGGCCGAGAACGCCGTCAACCAGTCCCGCAAGGAGCTCGAGCAGCGCTACGACTTCAAGGGCGTGGGTGCGTCTGCCGAGTGGAGCGGCGAGAAGATCCTGCTGAAGGCCAACTCCGAGGAGCGGGTGAAGGCCGTGCTCGACGTGGTGCAGTCGAAGTTCATCAAGCGCGGCATCTCGCTGAAGAGCCTCGACTCGGGCGAGCCGTACGCGTCGGGCAAGGAATTCCGCCTCGAGGTGGCGCTCAAGCAGGGCATCGACCAGGAGCACGCGAAGAAGATCGGCAAGATCATCCGCGACGAGGCGCCCAAGTCGGTGAAGTCGCAGATCCAGGGCGACGAGCTGCGCGTCTCGTCGAAGAGCCGCGACGACCTGCAGGAGACGATCCGCCTATTGAAGGGCGTCCGACCTCGACGTCGACCTCCAGTTCGTGAACTTCCGCTGACGCCCGTGGGGTCGGCAGAGGGCGAGCGGATGCCGCAGGCCGACGCCTCGGCATCCGAGGGCGAGCGGATGCCGCAGGCCGGCGCCTCGGCATCCGAGGGCGAGCGGATGCCGCAGGCGGGCGTCGACGTTCCCGACCGCCGTGGCCGCACCGGCCTCGACCGCGTCGGGCGCGACCTCGATCGCAACCCGCGCGTCCGCGTGCGCGAGGTGCGCCTCCTCACGTCGAACTGGTTCGTCACGCGCGCCACGACCTTCGACTTCCAGCACGCCGACGGCCACTGGACCATCGAGGAGCGCGAGACCTACGACCGCGGCGACGGCGCCTGCATCCTGCTCTACGACGTGTCGGCGCGCACCGTGCTGCTCACGCGCCAGTTCCGCTTTCCCGCCTACGTGAACGAGCACCCCGACGGCATGCTCATCGAGACCGCCGCCGGGCTGCTCGATGAGGACGACCCCGAGACCGCCATCCGCCGCGAGGCCGAGGAGGAGACCGGCCACCCGGTCGGCGACGTGGAGCACGTCTTCGACGCGTACATGAGCCCCGGCTCGGTGACCGAGCGCGCTGCACTTCTTCGCCGCGCCCTACCGGCGTGGCGCCGTCGCGCACGGATCGCGCGCCGGACTCGCCCACGAGGGCGAGGACATCGAGGTGCTCGAGCTCTCATTCGACGATGCCCTCGACCGCATCGGCCGCGACATCGTCGACGCGAAGACGATCATGCTGCTGCAGTGGGCGGCGCTGCGCGGGCCGTTCGCGGCTGTGCGCCCGGCGGGCTGACTCAGCGCCGCCGGTCGACCCAGCGGGCGTTCGAGAATGCGCCCACCCAGAACCCGGTTGGTTGCTTCTCCGAACTATCCGTGCGCGGGTTATGAGATATCCGCTCCTTCGTTCCTTCCAATGCTGTAGCGTTCAGCACCCCGTCACCGGGCGCCGGCTGCGGGCGGGTCATGCGGGACGCATGGCGCCGAGACTTCTCGCGTCGACGCCGAACAGCGGCCGCGGTGCGGCCGCGGGACCGGCGTGCGGCCGCCGTTGATGCGATCGCGGGACCCATTGAAAGAATGAAGCGATGAATATCGAACCGAACGCGCCCACTGTCCGCCCCGCGGATCTCACTGGTCCTGACGCCGGAGCTGTTAGCCGTCTCGTGGAGGCGTACTTGACGCAGACCGAGCGCGAGAAAGCCACTCATCTGGGCGAGACGTCTGCAGGTGTAGACCTGCCCGAACGCTATCGCGACGAAGTCAAACACCCAGCGCGTTCCTATGAGAATGCGATTGTCTACGTCGCGGAGCTCGGCGATGCACCGGTCGGGCTTGCGGTTGTGAAGCAGACACCAGCAGCACGCGAAATCAAGCGGGTCTGGGTTGATCCCAGCGTGCGCGGACATCGAGTTGGCTCCGCTTTGATCCGTGCCGCAATTCGCCATCAGGATCTACCAATGCGCCTGACGGTATGGGATTGGCGGGACGATGCGATACGTCTGTACCGCAAATATGGTTTCGTCTCTGTACCGTCCTCGGAAGATCGTCCACGACTGCTGTGCATGGAGACCCGTCCGGAGCTCCCTGAAAGCGCCCAGCTGAGGGATCCGCTACGGATCCTGGGCGAGGTCCTTGCCGGACACCTAGCCCGGACACCACGCAAGGTGTTGGAGGCCGCTTGCGAGTACCTCAGCGAGGTCCTGTCGACCTTCGACATGGCCCACCGGGTCCTTCACGACCCGGCCGCGGAGCCCCCGTCGCCGGATGACCGGCGGTACGGCTCAGGACCCCGGGCTCGCGCGGCGCTCCAGGGCTTCGATGACGGTCTCGGCGATGTCGATGTCGTAGAGCCTCTCGACGCTCTGGAACCCGCCGGGACTCTCCGCGTTGATCTCCACCACCTGGCTGCCGATCACGTCGATGCCCACGAGGAACAAGCCATCGGCGGCGAGCTTGTCGCCCATCGCCTCGACGATGCCGAGCTCGGCCTCACCGACCTCGAGGGGCACCGACCGACCGCCGGTGCTGATGTTGGCGCGCGGGTCGTTGCCCGTGGGCACGCGTCGGAAGGCGGCCGGCCTGCCGTCGCGCTCGAGGATGCGGCCCTCCAGCAGGAAGATTCGGGCATCGCCGTCCTTGGCTCCGTCGATGAACTCCTGGATGATGGCGTAGCCGTCCTGCAGGACCGCCTCCGTCATCTGCGCGAGGTTGGTCTCTCCCGGGCCCTCGATCATGAAGACGTTGCGGCCCTTGGCCCCGTACAGCGGTTTGACGACGCAGTGGCCGACTTCGTCGACGAACCGCTCGATCGCCTCCGGATTTCGTGTCACCAGCGACCGTGGTCGGACCTTCTCGGGGAACTCCTCCAGGTAGAGCTTGCTGGTCGCTCGATGGAGGGTGTTCGGGTCGTTGACCACCGTCACACCTCGGTCCGCGAGCATCTGTCCGAACACCACGCCCATCGGGCTGGCCCACGGGCGCTCCTGCAGGTCGTCGATCGACTCGTTGCGCAGGACGAGGGCATCCAGGTCGTCCATGAGGATCCGCTCGGCGTCGCGCGCCTTGATCCCCTCCATGAAGCTTGCGAGGGTGTCGTCGCTCTTCCACCTCGCGGCGCGAGCCATGGCCGCGAACAGCCCGTCGCTGCTGCCGAGCTCGAGGTCCCCGACGCCGACATACCAGGTCTCGTGCCCGCCCCTGGCTGCGGCCCTGGCGAGTCGGGTGGTCGTGTACTCGTCCACCTCGGTGTCGACGTCGTTGACGAGAAATGCGAGCCTCATGCCGCCACGTCTCCCTCGTAGAGGTCGGTGACCGTCGCGCCCGCGCGCAGCCTCTCCAGACGCTCTTGTGCACCGGGCACGTCCAGCCAGCGTGGCCGAACCCACGGCGCGTGGAGCACCTCGCGGTCGAGCAGGTCCTGCACCAGGGGGATGTGGTCCAACGCGAGCTTGCCGACGAGCAGGACGTCGAGGCGGCTGCCCTCTGCGAGGGCGTCGAGGATGCGCGTGATCCCGCGCAGGTAGATCGCGTCCTTCACCGAACCGCCCCCGACGACGACCCGGATGGCGATGGACCACGCGGTCCGTGCCGGTATGCGGTGGTCGGCCCGCAGCGACTCGAAGATGTCCAGGAAGCCGGCGCCGTCGAGCATCTTGCCGACCGCGACCACTCGCGCCGCGAGCACGCGCAGCCGCCGCGGGTCCAACCCGCCGGTCAGGTACTCGGCGAGCACGGCGAGGCCCTCCTGGGTCTCGTCGTAGCCGGGCAGGCCGATGGTCAGCAGCGTCAGTGGCTGCTGGGCACCGTTCTGGTAGGTGACCACGTGGGTGCCGACCTCGTGGTGCAGCAACGGCTCGACTCGGTCGGCCCGGAAGGCGGCGGACTCCGGGATGAGCAGGCGGCCGAACGACACCATCAGCTCGGAGATGTCGTCCCGTACCTCGACGCGGACCGGGAAGTCCGGGTACACGGCACGGTAGCGCTCGAACTCCGCACGGGCCGCGTCGGCGAATGCCCCGGCGGTGACGGTCTGGGTGCTCGGCGCCTGCGGGGGGATGGTCTCGAGCAGCTCCTCCGCCGCCGCGGCCAGCGGAGGGGCCACCGTTCCGTAGAGCTGGAGTGACCCGTATAGGAACCGTGACGTGTCGCGGTCCTCCAACGTGGTGATCTGCCGGGCGATCTCGTCCCGCTTCGCCCGGAAGAGCGTGTGCAGCGCCGGGTCGTCCACGTTCTCGACCTCGAGGTCGTACAGGTCACGGTGCGCCAGGTCCGGGTCGAAGTCCAACGGCCGCAGCCGCAGCGTGGGGGCCGTGCCGAAGTCACTGCGTTCGAAGTCCGCCCACGCCTCCGCCGCGTTGAGTGGCGTGACGTTGACGAGCAGGTTCACGCGGCGCTCGATCTCGGTGAGCCGGGCGTCGATGTCGAGTGCGGGCGCCAGCTGCTCGGTCGGTGATGACATCTCACGAACACACCCACGCGTTGTGGGCCCAACCCCTCGCAGGTCCGAGCTTCTTCGTCCCGGGGGGTGACACACCGAAGGGTCCGGTCAGCATCGCGCCGCGCCCGCCCCGCCCTTGTCAGACATGCTCTAGCCGCTCTCAGTCGCGTGAGCGGTTGGTTCTCGACTGCTCGTACTCGGGTTCTCCGTCATGGGAGTCATTGAGGTCGCTACCGTGAGCACGAGTATCACCGCGGCCATAAACGCAAGAATCAGGCCGCCGGCCTCTCGATTGGTTAGGACGTCGGGCGTATGCGGGCCCTCCGTTGGCTTGCTCATCTACGTGTCTCCGTTTCGCGTTGGGGTCGCTACCGCGGGTCGTGTTCGCGTAGCGGGCCCGGACTAGCCAGCAGCCAGGCACGTGTCCAACCGCCACCTGACATCACTGGTCTAGCCCGGTCCCGTCGAGGGCCGCCACCCCTTGACATTCGTTTGGCTTCTCCCAGGCGGGATCTAACGCGCCCGGTGTCACGGGGCTGATGCGCAATCCAGCTCATGCATGACCATGGTTATGCGGGTCTTGGAGAGCTTGAGGGAGTTCTCCGGGGAAGCCGAACTGGCCTAGGAAGGTGTAGCGACCCCGCTATCCCAGAGCCGTCCCGGGCCGGGCCTCCCAACGACAAGAAGGCCCCAGCCGAAGCCAGAACGAGGCCTGGATTGGTCGCGCATCATCACGCCAGATGCGGATCCCGCCGATCCAGTGATCGCCCGCAAACGAGACCGATTCGGGACTGCCCGCTGAGGGATCGTGCACGGATCAGCGACAGGTCGCACAAAGTGGGGTGTAGTTCGGGCCCGAAATGCGCCGGGGCGCCCGTCAGGGATCGGCGCCGGCTCGATGCTTGCGGCGGCGCGTGATGCCAGATGGGCCGTCGGCGATGATGTCAGCGTGGAGTATGTGTCCAGGGTGCCCGGTCCGCCGCTCGACGGGCTGATCGTCGACCTCTACTACCTGGAGGGCGCCCCGCCGTACTCCCGGTTGATGCTGCCGGCGGCGCCCGCGCCTTTGCTCATCGTCAACCTCGGGGCGCCGTTTCTCATCCGCGCCGGCACCGACGTAGAAGCCGTGGAATACACCGACGGCTGCGCGGTCACCACGCCCACCCGTGCGTGGGAGTTCGGCTACCCAACCCCGACGCGGTCCGTGGGCGTCCACTTCAGGCCGTGGGGGCTGGCACCGTTCCTTCCGATGCCCGCGGCCGAGTTGTGCGATCGACCGGCGACGGTGGAGCAGATCTGGGGCCAGCCCGCTATCGCTGAGTTGCGCCGCCGACTGACCTTGGCGGACGCACCGCACGAAATGCTGATGTTGCTCGAGGAGGAACTGGTGCGACGGCTGCGCGCGATCGACGGCCTGGACATCGTCCGCCACCTGAGCAGCGCCATCGCGGAGACCGGCGGAGCGGTGCCGATCAGCGACCTCGGCGTGGCAGCCCGCGCCAGCAGCACGTACTTGGCGAAGCGGTTCAAGGAGGTCATCGGCGTCACGCCGAAGCGGCTGGCGCGCAGCTACCGATTCACCTCCACCGTGTTGGCGATCAACGTGGCCGCACCTATCGACTGGGGCGACGTTGCCGCTCGCGCGGGCTACTTCGACCAGGCCCACTTCGTCCACGAGTTCCGGGAGTTCACCGGGCTCACGCCGACCCGGTATGTCGAAGTCCGGCAACGCTTCCTACGCGAGCATCCCGACCACGCGCTGGAGGGCTGGCCGCTGCCAGCCGATTGATTTCTTACAAGAGCGACCGCTCACGACACACGAGACTTGGGACTCCACACAGAGGAGGAACCCATGGGGAAAGTGGTCATGAATGCGTCGGTCTCGGTGGATGGCTTCATCGCGGCGGAGAACGACGATCCCGGTCCACTGTTCGAGTGGTTGGTCAGCGGTGACGTGCCGTTGGACGACAGCGGCGTCCTGAACGTGTCGCAAGCGTCCTACGACCACATCCGGCCGTACTGGGACCAGATCGGGGTGACAATCGCCGGCCGCCACGTCTTCGACATCACGGACGGTTGGGACGGGACGCCTCCGAGCGGGATCGACCACGTAGTCGTCGTGACACACCGGCCGGCGCCCGAGGGCTGGGACCCCAACGCGCCGTTTCACTTCGTCCACGGCATCGAGGCGGCCGTGACCATGGCGAAGGAGCTCGCGGGTGACCGCACTGTCGAGGTCGCTGCTGGCGACGTCGGCGGCCAGTTGCTCGCCGCAGGTTTGGTCGACGAGGTACGCATGGACGTCGCACCCGTCGTGCTCGGGTCCGGCAAGCGCTACTTCGGCTCCGTCGACTCGCAGCACCTGCTGGAAGACCCAGACGTAGTTGTTCAGGGCAACCGGGTGCTTCACCTGCGCTATCGGGTGCGCCGTTGACCGATCGCCAAATGACGAACAACGCCACCGCCAGCCCCGGACCTTGACAAAGAGCAGTTTGAGCACGGGCTACAACACGGTCGCGCGCTCCAGATGCCCCTCGACTTGGGCCTACTCGCTTCTTTGGTGGTCGGGCGTATCTTCGGCATCGTGTCTTCCCAAATACCCGGCTCGTACCGCAGCGGGGTGGACCTGACTGTCGAGCCGTCGACGGACGGTATCGGGTGGACGGCGCACATCAGGCTCGCTGAGCACGGCGGAGTCGGCTTCACCCCGTCGGTGATCCTGTCGATGTGCGAGAGCTTCGGCCAACGCGGAGTAGGTTCTGAGCACGTGGGGCAGAATGCACTTGCAAGGAACACGATCAGCGGGGTTGGCGTCGGACTCATCGGTCGCCTGGCCCTCACCCAAACTGCACAGGCGTAGCAGGCGGTGATGACCGGTTGGGAGCAGGCGGAAGAGCGCGCCGTCCGGCACCTGTTGGAACTCGGGTTTCTAGACGCTCGGCGCACGCCACCTGGCGCGGACAGGGGCCTGGATGTCATTGCGACAGGCGCGGTCGCACAGGTCAAGCATCTGCAGGTGCCGGTCGGCGCACCCTGGCGCCGCCGCGCCGGGGCGATCGCGCTGATCGGAGCGGGCGCCGCTGTCGGAGCACTGGCGCTCAACGTGCACATCGGCCTCGGCATGGCCCTCTCCGCAGTCATCTCGATCGTCGTCACCGTGATCGCCATCTCGCGCGTCCCAGCGACTGACGGCTCCGATCACCGTGACCACAGACGGTGGTCAGCCACCGGCCGCACTCCGCGAGAATGGACCGACGAGAAGGGAGTCCGCATGACCGACGCGACCGTGGTGACCGAGACCGACCTCGAACGGCTGCGTCGCTGCGTCGAGCTGGGCTTCGAGGCGCGCGCCCGCGGCGACCATCCGTTCGGGTCGCTTCTCGTGACCGCCGACGGTCGCACGGTGGAGGCGATGAACTCCGTCGTCACCCGCCGCGACCCCACCGGTCACGCCGAGACGAACCTCGTGCGCGCCGTCACGGAGGCGCTGACCCCCGAGGCGCTGGCGACGAGCACGCTCTACACGAGCACCGAGCCGTGCGCGATGTGCGCCGGCGCGATCTACTGGAGCGGCATCGCCCGCGTCGTCTACGCGCTGTCCGAGCACGGGCTCGCCGCGATCGTCGCCGAGCAGGAGGGCGTGCCGACCATGCACCTGCCCTGCCGCGAGGTGTTCGCGCGCGGCGGCCGCCCGGTCGTCGTCGCCGGCCCCGCCGACCTGCCCGAGGCGACCGCGGTGCACGACGGTTTCTGGGGCTGACGCGCAGAACTCGATGCCGACACTCAGCCCGAGACCTTCGAGAGCATCGCGTCGACCTCGGCGATCCAGTTCGTCTTCTCGGCATCCGTCGTGAACGCCGACTCGAACGAGTTCCGCGCGAGCGTCGCGAGCTGGGTCGCGCTGAGTGACAGCGCCGCCTCGATCGCTCGGTAGTTGTCGTCGACCTGGCCGCCGAAGTAGGCGGGGTCGTCGCTGTTGACCGACACGAGCAGGCCCTCGGCCATCATGACCGGAAGTGGATGCTGCGCGAGGTCGCTCGGCGCCGTTCGCAGGGCGACGTTCGACAGCGGGCACACCGTGAGCGGGATGCGCTCATCGCGGAGGCGGCGCACGAGCGCCGGATCCTCGAGCGCACGATTGCCGTGGTCGATGCGTTCCACCTTCAGCAGGTCGAGCGCCTCCCACACGTAGTCGGGTCCGCCCTCTTCACCGGCATGCGCCACGCGGTGCAGTCCCTCGGCGGCGGCGCGGGCGTACACCTCAGTGAACAGCGACGGCGGGTAGCCGATCTCGGTCGAGTCGAGTCCGACACCGATGAACTTGTCGCGGTACGGCAGCGCCGTCTCGAGGGTCTCCATCGCCGCGTCGGCGCCGAGGTCGCGCAGGAAGCACAGGATCAGATCGGCGGAGATGCCGGTGCTTCGGGCCGCGTCGGCGATGGCCGCGTCGAACCCGCCGATGACCGCTTCGAACGGCACGCCGTTGCCGAGGTGGGTCTGCGGGTCGAAGAAGATCTCGGCGCGGCGTACGCCGGCCCCGTCGGCACGGCGGAGGTAGGCACTCGCGAGGTCGTAGAAGTCCTGCTCGGTTCGCAGCACGGAGAGGTTCGAGTAGTGCACGTCGAGGAACGACTGGAGGTCGGCGAACGCGTACCGTGCCGTCAACACTTCGGGGTCGTAGCTCGGAAGCCGCACGTCGTTGCGGCGTGCGAGCTCGATGAGGAGGTCGGCTTCGAGGGTGCCCTCCATGTGGATGTGGAGTTCAGCGGTGGGCCAGGTGGTCATGGTCTCTCCTCGGTCGAGTGCGGCGTTCATTCGGCGGCCGTCGGGACCGCGATCGATGGAGGCAGTCTGTCACCGTCGAGCGACCCCGTCGACGGGATGACCCGGAGGCCGGGGATGCCGAGCGCTGCGGGTGTCGGCCATCAACGGCAGAAGCCCCGTGAGGCAGACTGGTCGCGTGAGCCATGGCCGGACCTCGTGGTGCTGCACGTCGACCTCGACCAGTTCGTTGCGGCCGTCGAGGTGCTGCGCCGCCCCGAACGGCCGCGAGCGCCGCCCTCGAAGCCAAGACGCAGGAGGTCGCGACCGCTGAGCGCGACACGATGGCTGAGCTGCGCAAGCTCAACGTGACGTGGCGCGAGATCGGTGAGGATCTCGGCATGTCTGGCGTGTGGCTCCAGCGGAAGCACCGCGACCTCGGCAAGTAGCCCGACGAGCCAGACGCCCCTCGTCCAGTTGGATGGGGGGCGCTTCCGTGTGCGCCTTATGATCGGTGCGAGGCTCAGCAGGAGACAACATGTCCGCACCCATCGTGTTCATCAGCCATTTCAGGGTGAAAGACTTGGCCGCGTACGAGCGGATGGCGCCTGAGGTTGTCCGCCGCCTCCAAGCTGAGAAGCCGCAGACGGCGGCGTTCCTCCACTACCTCGACCGCGAGGACTCCCGGTTGACTATCGTCCACCTGTTCGCCGATGCAGAGGCCCTGGACCGCCACCTTGAGGGGGCGGAGACACGCGGGGAGCAAGCGGGGCAGGTCATGGAAAGGGAGGCGTGGGAGATTTACGGCCCAGCCAGTGATCAGGCGCAGACGACGATGCGGCGGCAGGCGGAGTCGGCTGGCGTCCCGCTAACGGCACACGCGGAGTACATCGCCGGCTTCGCACGTCTCGCGTAGGCATCAGACCTCCGCGGCGAGGAGCCGAAAGGGCCTCCTTTGCCGCCTTCGACGCTAGCGCCGTATCTGCATTCGAGCCACTGAGTATGGGTCGGCGCGCGCGGCATCGCGTTTGGGATCCCGCCACGCGCGTTTGCGACCGACTTCGGCTGTTGATTTCGTCAGCTCTCTTCGCAAGTATTCGCCCATGAGTGATAAGTCCGATTCCGAGCAGATCGACGACATCATCGCGCAGCAGAGCGGCTGGAAACAGGACGTGCTCGTCGCGCTTCGAGATGCGATCATGGCCGCCGACCCGGACGCCGTCGAGGTGGTCAAGTACAAGAAGCCCTCCAAACCGGAGGGAGTTCCGTTTTGGACGCATGACGGAGACGTCTGCTTCGTCGACGTGCTCAAGAGCGCCGTAAGGCTGACGTTCGCGAGGGGTGCCCGCATGGAAAGAAGCGATCTCTTCAACACCCGGCTGGACAGCAAAGTCGTCCGAGCCATCGACTACTTCGATGGAGATCGCGTGGACGAAGCGGCGGTCAAGGCGCTCGTGGCCGAGGCCGTGGAACTCAACGTCGCAGCCAGGTGACAGTGGTGGCGGAAGAGCCGAACCGGTCACCCCCGCACGGGGGAGTTTTCGAGATAGAGCACTCGCTAGCCTTCGAAGCGAAGTTGCGGCGTGTAGAGCGTGGGAGGTTGAAGCGTGCAGATTGAGTGGGCAGCCAAGGTGTTGGGCGATCACGAGGACCCACGTAAGCGGCTGCAGTCCCTCTTCGGCGGGGAGGTACCGCCGAGCGGGCAACCGCCGCAGCCGGCGCTCGTGTGGGCGAGAGGCATCCTCGCCCACGACACGCGAGGACGGCGACCTTGAAGTCGTAAGTGTCGTGAGGGAGCTCCGGAGGACTGAACCGCGGCTCACGCCGAAATCCGCGACGTTCCTCGCCGAGCACATGGTGGCGTAGCGCAGGCAATTCAGCGCGCGGAGACTGATCCGCTTTCGGCCGCATCTCGAGGGCAAGAGGATGATGGATCCATGCCCGCTGCCCACCGTCCCGGTCTTCGGGTCGGCTCCGGAGTCACGATCCCCGACTCCGAGCTGTCCTGGCGGTTCTCGCGGTCATCCGGTCCCGGCGGGCAAGGTGTGAACACCGCCGACTCCCGAGCGGAACTGGTCTGGGACGTGGCAGGCTCGGCCGTGCTCTCGCCGCTCCAGCGGGAGCGACTCCTCGAGCGTCTGAGCGGTCGCCTTGTCGACGGAGTGCTGACGATCGCGGCATCCGAGCATCGCGCGCAATTGCGCAACAGGGATGCTGCGCGGGCTCGGCTGGCCGCCGTCGTGGCGGACGCTCTGCGGCCGCCGTCACCGTCGCGGCGACCGACGAGTCCGAGTCGGGGTGCCAAGGAACGGCGCTTGGAAGCGAAGAAGCGGCGCACCGACGTCAAGCGACTGCGTCGCCCACCTGACGACTGACCACCGCGGTGGCACTCCTGAACGAAAGGACGCCGTCCACCTGAGCGGCCTTCGCCGGTTGGGGATCCCTCCCCGGCGTAAGGGTTCTCTGTTCGGGAGGCAGGTTGCACGCGGGCGGCTCGGGCGACGGCGTGGGTGTGGTCGGCTTCTCAACTGCGCGGCGGGATGTTGTTGTTCATCCGGAAGAGGTTGCCGGGATCGTACGTCGTCTTGGCCGCCACCAGCCGGTCGTAGTTCGCACCGTACGAGGCGCGCACGAGTGCCTCCTTCTCTTCGCCGAAGCCGACGAAGTTCAGGTACGGGCGGTCAGTGGCGAATCGCTCCTGCATCGCCGCCCAGGTCCTTCGGGTCCAGTCGATGCACCGCTCGGTTGCGTCGGGATCGAACCACGAGGTGTCGAGGCTGAGCAGGTACTTGGCGTCGCGCTGGGCGAACGCCGTGGCATCCGGAGCGACCCGTTCGATCTCGCCGCCCAGCTGCCAGAAGTTCACGATCGCGTCGGGCGACGGCCGGTCGGCGGCAGCTTCGACGACTGCGTCCAGCAGGTCGTCGCTCGGCTCGCCCACGAGCAGTGACTTCCAGTAGTAGTAGCCGCCGAAGGGGAAGAACGCATCGAATGAACTCTGGACGAGCGCCCAGGGCGCGCGCCCGCTGAGGTCGAGAATCGGTGTCGCCCAGTCGAGAACCGGCGCCAGCAGCCGCTCCCCCTCGTCGGGGTCGCCCGAGTAGACGACCAAGGCGACGACGATCGGCATCCCGTGCAGCTCCGCTGGGAAATCGTCGACCGCGGGCACGCTCCAGAACATCGCCTGCGGCCCCATCTCGTCGGGCGCGGTCGCGCAGAAGTCCCGGTACTTGCGCAGCACGGCTGGCGCATCGTCGAGCGAAAAGATCGGGGCCGCCTGGTAGATCTCCGGCCCAACCGGATGCAGCGCGAACTCGAACGACGTGACGACGCCGAAGTTGCTCCCGGCACCCCGCACCGCCCAGAAGAGCTCGGGGTTCACCGATTCGCTCGCGGTGCGACTTGCCCGTCGGCCGTGACGATCTCGACCGAGCGCAGACTATCGAGCGCCAGCCCGTATTCCGATGCAGCGAGCCCAGACCGCCGTGCAGGGTCAGGCCGGCGACGCCGGTGGTGTTCACCTGGCCGCCCGGCGCGGCGAGACCCCACAGTTGCGTCTCGCGGTCGACGTCTCCCCACGTCGCACCGCCCTGCACGCGCGCGACGCGGTGCTCGGGATCGACGTGCACGCTGCGCATCTCGGAGAGGTCGATGACGATCCCTCCGTCGTTGACGGCGTTACCGGCGACGTTGTGCGCGCCGCCACGGATCGACACGAGCAGGCCATGTTCACGGGCGAATCCGACCGCGTCGACCACGTC
>CAVXSL010000008.1:0-152813 GCA_963764435.1 uncultured Actinomycetota bacterium
ACGGTGCTCCCGCTGGGATTCGAACCCAGACTGCGGCGAGTTTAAGTCGCCTGCCTCTGCCGATTGGGCTACGGGAGCGCGGCGCCGCCCGGGAGTGGCGCCGCGTCCCAGACTACTTCGCGGCGACCGGCTGGGCTTCGGCCTCCGCGCCGGCCGGCACCTTCGTGGTCGACTTGGCCTCCGACGGCTTCGCGCCGACCGATGCGGGCTTCCCGCCCACGGCCTTCGGCGCAGGCTTGCCGGATGTCGCGGCCGGAACGGGCGCAGCGACCGCCGGCGGCTTCGGACGCGCCGCGAACTGCTCGAACTGAGCGCGGGGCTGCTGGATCGCCGCGAGCGACACGATGTCGCGGCCCAGCCAGAAGTTGTTCCACCAGCCCCAGAACACCCGGAACTTGCGCTCCCAGGTCGGCATGGCGAGGCCGTGGTAGCCGCGGTGTGCGAACCACGCCAGGAGTCCCTTGATCGCGATCCTGCCCGACTGGAAGACGCCCGAGCCGATGCCCAGGCCGGCCACCGCACCGAGGTTCTTGTGGGAGTACTCCTTGGGTTCCTCGCCGCGTAGCACCGCCACGATGTTCTTGGCGAGGAGCTTGCCCTGCCGCACGGCGTGCTGGGCGTTCGGCACGCAATAGCCGCCGACGCCGCCGCCGGTCAGGTCGGGCACCGCCGCGATGTCGCCGGCCGCCCAGGCGTCGGGCACGATGTCGTCCTCGTCGCCGACACGCAGGTCGGCGCGGGTCTGCACCCGGCCGCGCTCCTCGACGGGGAGGTCGCTGGCACGGACGATCTCGGGGTTCGCCATGACGCCCGCGGTCCAGACGATGAGGTCGGTCTCGAACGTCTCGCCGGTGGAGAGCTCGATGTTGCCGTCGACCGCGCTCGTGAGCTGGGTGTCGAGGTGGATCTCAGCGCCCCGCTGGGCGAGGTGCTTGATGACCCAGTAGCTCGTCTCGAGCGACACCTCGGGCATGATGCGGCCCATCGCCTCGATGAGGTGGAAATGCGTCTCGTCGAAGGTCAGCTGCGGGTAGTACTCGAGCAGCGCGCTCGCGAACGAACGGAGCTCGGCGAAGATCTCGATGCCCGCGAATCCGCCGCCGACGACGACGAAGGTCAGCAGGCGCTCGCGCTCGGGACCGGGTGGGAGCGTCGACGCCTTGTCGAAGTTCGTGAGCACGCGGTCGCGGATGAAGACGGCTTCCTCGATCGCCTTCAGGCCGACGGCGTTCTCGGCGATGCCGGGGATCGGGAACGTGCGCGAGACGGCGCCTCCGGTGACGACGATGACGTCGTACTCGAACTGCCACGGCTCGCCCATCTCGGGCGTGATGATCGCGGTCTTCGATGCATGGTCGATGCGGGTGACCTTGGCAGTGACGACGTTGGTCTTCTTGAGGTGCCGGCGCTGCGAGACCACCGAGTGGCGCGGCTCGATCGACCCGGCGGCGACCTCGGGCAGGAAGGGCTGGTAGGTCATGTACGGGAGCGGGTCGACGATCGTGACCTCCGCCTCGCCGGAGCGCAGCCACTTCTCGAGTTTCCACGCTGTGTAGAACCCCGCATAGCCGCCACCGACGATGAGAATCTTGGGCACGGTGATTGGACTCCTCGTTGTCTGGTACATGCGATCACTGCCCGCGAGTGCGGACGGTCCGCCTGGTGTGCCGAGCGGCTCCGATGCCCAACAGCGCTGCTAGCGTACCAAACGCAGCGACGAGCGAGAGCGGGACCGTGATATAGGCGAGCGTCCACGCGGTCGGCAGGAGGGTCTGCGCGCCGTCGGATTGCGGCGGCGGAGGGTCGGCGATCGGCACGATCTGCTGGGTCACGTCGTCGGTGGCCGGTGCGGGAGAATCCGCCCTGCGGTGCAGCGCGATCCAGTCCGCGAGGCTGCCGAGAGGGTTCTCCTCGACCCCTGGCACTTCCGAAGTGAGCGCGGGAACAGGGTCGATGATGCCCCAGCCGTAGAGCGCGCTGGGGACGTCGTGGCCGTGCGGATCGGCCGTGCGGATGAGTCGTTCGATGACGTCCGCGGCATCCAGCTCGGGGTACTCGCTGCGCACGAGCGCGACGAGGCCCGACACTATCGGGGCGGCCGCACTCGTACCGCTCCACTGCACGTAGCTGCCGTCGGGCAGCACACCCACGAGGTCCTCGCTCGGGGCGGCGACCGCGATCGTGATGCCCTGGGAACTCGCGTCGAAGCTCACGTCCTTCTCGCGATCGACGCCCGCGACGGTGAGCACGCCCGGGATCGTGGCGGGCGCCCCCACCGCGCTCGTGCCGCTGCCGCGATTGCCGGCCGCCGCGACGACGACGACGTCGTGCTCGAACGCGTACGTGAACGCGTCGTCCCAGCTCTCGGGCCAATCGGGGGTGTTGCGGGTCAGCGACATGTTGATGACATCCGCACCGCTGTCGACCGCCCATTTCACCGCCTCGGCGATCTGGTCGTCGTTCGACTTCGTCGCGCCGGTGTCTTGGCCGAACGCGACGGATGCCGTGAGCAGGTCCGCCTCGGGCGCGACGCCGATCACGCCGTTGCCGTTGCCGGTGCCGCGGCCCGCGAGGAGCGACGCGACCATGGTGCCGTGGTTGGGGTCCTCGCCGACGGGAGTCTGCCCGTCGGGCGTGCCGAGGCCCGAGACATCCGTGCCGCCGACGACCGCGCCACGCAGTTCCGCGACGTTGCCGTTCACGCCGGTGTCGATCACCGCGACGGTCACGCCCTCGCCGCGCGAGGCGTTCCACGCGGTCGTGAAGCCGTAGTCGTTGAGCCAGTACTGGAGGTCTCGCACGGTGTCGGCGTGCGCGGGCGTCACGCCGACCAGCGCGAGGACGGTCCCGGCGGCGACGACGGCGGCGGCCTTGGCGAGCGCGGCGAGCGGGCGGCGTCTGCGATGGGTCATGCTCGCCCCCCGGTGTCGTCGTCGGCGTCGGCATGCTCGAGGTCGGGCACGTCGACCCCGTAGTCGGGGCACTGGCAGACGGCGGGCGACCACGAGGAGCGCTCGAGCGCGACGTCTCCGATCGGGTTCGCGCCGGGACCCGCCGCGAGCGCATGCGCCGCGAGCGCGTGCAGGCACTTCACGCGGTTCGGCATGCCGCCGGCCGAGATGTCTGTGAGCTCGGGCACGACCTCGATGGATTCGCGGTCGAAGATGTAGGCGCGGTGCGCTCGCTCGTAGGCTCGCAGGACCTCGGGATCGGCGGCAAGCAGTTCGGTGCACTCGACCATCACCTGTGCTGCCTCGAGGAACGACATCGCCGCGGTCGCGACCGGATGCGTCAGGTAGTACAGCGTCGGGAACGGCGTGCCGTCGGAGAGCCGCGGGGCGGTCGCCACCACCGTAGGGGCACCGCAGGCGCAGCGCGCCGGGATGCCGACCACGTTGCGCGCCGGGCGGCCGAGTTGCGCCGAGACGATGCGGATGTCGCGCTCGCTCACGGGATCGAAGGGGGGACGCGTCATCCGCCGCTCCCCTCCGCCGGTGCACCGGTCGGCGCCTCCGCGGGCGCGGGAGCGAGCCCCGCGGTCATCACGGAGTCGAGCAGGCTGCGCATCCAGTCGCCCTTCGATTCGGTCACGTCGGCCGAGACGTCGGCAGTGGCATCCGCCTTCGCCGCCTCGGTCCGGTCGTCGATGACGAGGTAGCTCACCTCGCCGGGCATCACGTAATACAGCCGCTCGCGTGCCTGGGTCATGATGAACGTCTCGTCGTTCCAGCGTTCGCGCTCATCGCGCAGGCGTTGCACCTCCTCCTCCTGTCCGGAGACGGCGGCGCGCAGCTCGGCGATCTGTTGTCGCTGTTGGGCGAACGCCGCGATCGTCGGCGCCAACACCACCACCGCGAGCACGAGCACACCAATCATGATGAGCGAGAAGCCTGAGAATCGGATGCCGTTCAACCACGCCGCGAGGTCGCCGGCCGTCGGTCGGCGCTTCGCCGGAGAGCGCGGAGCAGGCGTGCGCGGTGCAGGCGGTCGCGGAGCAGGCGTGCGCGGTGCAGGCGGTCGCGGAGCATCCGGGCGCGGTGCACGCGAAGCGGGAGCAGGCGGTCGCGGAGCACGCGAAGGGTTCGGGCGCCGAGCAGGCGGGCGCGGAGCATCCGGATGCATCGCCCCTCCTCACCGGCCCGGAACGCGAACGGAGGCGACCCCACGGCCGCCCCCGTCACGCGAAATCAGGCCGTGAATCGGGGGAACGCCGTGCGACCCGCGTACTCCGCAGCCTCACCGAGCTCTTCTTCGATCCTCAGGAGCTGATTGTACTTCGCGACGCGCTCGCCCCTGGCGGGCGCGCCCGTCTTGATCTGGCCGCAGTCGGTTGCGACCGCGAGGTCGGCGATCGTGGTGTCCTCCGTCTCGCCCGAACGGTGGGAGAGCACGGCGGTGTAACCGGCGCGCTGCGCGAGCTCCACGGCGTCGAAGGTCTCGGTGAGCGTGCCGATCTGGTTCACCTTGACGAGGATCGAGTTGGCCACGTGCTTCGCGATGCCGTCGGCGAGGCGCTTCGGGTTGGTGACGAACAGGTCGTCGCCGACGAGCTGGAGCTTCGTGCCGAGAGTCGCCGTGAGCTCGGCCCAGCCGTCCCAGTCGTCCTCGTCCAGCGGGTCCTCGATCGAGATGAGCGGGTAGGCGTCGGCGATCTCGGCGTAGTACGCGTTCATCTCGGCCGAGCTGCGGTCCTTGCCCTCGAAGCGGTACACGCCGTTCTCGAAGAACTCGGAGGCTGCGACATCCAGGCCGAGTGCGATGTCGGTGCCGAGCGTGAAGCCCGCCTTGCCGACCGCCTCGGCGATGAAGTCGAGCGCGGCGCGGTTGTGCTCGAAGTCGGGTGCGAAGCCGCCCTCGTCGCCGAGGCCGGTGGACAGGCCCTTCGACTTCAGCAGGCTCTTCAGCGCGTGGTACGTCTCGACGCCCCAGCGCAGGCCCTCGGAGTAGGTCGGGGCGCCGATCGGCAGGACCATGAACTCCTGGATGTCGACGCCCGTGTCGGCGTGCGCGCCGCCGTTGATGATGTTCATCATCGGCACGGGCAGCACGTGGGCGTTCGGGCCGCCGAGGTAGCGGAACAGCGGAAGGTCGGCCGAGTCGGCGGCGGCCTTCGCGACGGCAAGGCTCACACCGAGGATGGCGTTCGCGCCGAGGCGTCCCTTGTTCTCGGTGCCATCGGCCTCGATGAGCGCGGCGTCGACGAGGCGCTGGTCAGCGGCATCCAGGTCTTCGATGGCCGGGCCGAGCTCGTCGAGCACGGCGTCGACGGCCTTCTGCACGCCTTTGCCGAGGTAGCGTCCGCTGTCGCCGTCGCGCAGTTCGTACGCCTCGAAGGCGCCGGTGGACGCGCCCGACGGAACCGCCGCGCGGGCCAGCGAGCCGTCGTCGAGGACCACCTCGACCTCAACGGTCGGGTTGCCGCGAGAGTCCAGAATCTCGCGGGCGCCTACAGCTTCGATGATTGCCACAGTGAACTCCTCTGTGATGGGTGTGCGTGTGTCTCTGTGATGGATGAGGTCGGCTCTGTGATGGGTTGCGTCGCTTTTGTCGGCTCTGGAAGGTGTGCGTCGGACGCAGTCGTGATCCGCCGCCCAGTCTACTGACGCGCCGGATGCAGCACAGGCAGCGGCGTCGCTGGCACCTGTTGATGTTCGCCCACTGTCCGCGAGCCGTCTATTTTGGCGTGGTCCGTCGGCATCGTTTCGCCAATATCGACGGCTCGCGGGTGAATGGGGTCCGGGTGTGGAGAGACGCGGATGCCTCGCGGCCGAAGTCACCACCATGTGACCATGCCTCGACGAAAGCCTTTGCCGCTTGGCGGAGCCATCCGCACGAGCGACCACGCCCTCTTCGGCACCACCCGTTCCCGATTGCGGGGCGCCCGAGTGCAGCACCCCTTCACCGGAGTGAGCGCCGTCGACCTCGATGAGGAGCTCGTTCTCGACGTCTGCCGGGCATATGAACCACTGCTCCGAGCGGGCGAGGCGTTCAGCCACACGACGGCGGCGCTTCTCTACGGCGCACCGCTTCCTTCTCATGTGCGATCGCCCAGACCGGTGCACGTGACGAGCCCGAGCGGGATCGCCCGAGCCCGGACCGACGGCGTCATCGGCCACGAATCGGGCCGCGTGGTCCATCGGGGACTGCGCTTCGGCTGTCCCGTCGTCTCACCCGGGACGATGTGGATCCAGCTGGCCGCGATGCTCGACGCACACGACCTCGTCGCAGTCGGCGACTTCTTGATCACCGGCGTCCGACATGGGAGCGCGGCGGAGCCGCCTCAGGCGTCCGTTGCCGAGCTCCGGCGCGCGATCGCGGAGTTCGCGGGCGCGCGCGGCATGAAGTCGGCTCGCTGGGCCATCGATCAACTCCGACGCGGTGTCGACTCGCGCCCGGAGACGCTCGTTCGGCTCCTGCTGGTCGAGGCGGGATTGCCCGAGCCCTCGGTCGGTCCTCCGATCCCGGTTGCGAACGGCGAGCTCGTGCTCCACCCCGATCTCGCCTACCTCGAGCAGCGCCTCATCCTCGAATACGAGGGCAAGGAGCACCTCGATCCGCTCCGTTGGAAGCAGGACATCGAGCGACGTGAGCTGTTCGAAGATGCTGGGTGGCGAGTCATCCGGGTCACGAGCGACGACCTGTTCGAGCGCCCCGAGGCGTTTGCTCGGCGGGTCCGTCGCGCCCTCATTGCGCGCACGGCGTGATCGCGAGACGTCGAACTTGGCTGATGTGGCGCCGCACAATTCGCCAAGATCGACGGCTCGCGATGAAGTGCGCGGGCTACACGCTGAGGTCGCGGAACGCGAGCGACGCGGCATCCGTGGTGTCGGGCCCGACCTGCGCGAAGGCGTCGAAGCCGTCGGCGGTGATCCGGTCGAGCAGAGCGCGCAGGTTCTTGACCCGCCGCTCGAGGCGCACGCGGGTTCCGGATGCCACGAGCTCGGACTTCAGGGCGAGCAGCTGCGACGCCGGGGCATCCGCGTCGTGCACGAGCACCACCGCCCGCGGACGCGCCTCGTCCTGCGTCTCGAGGAGGTCGACGATGCGCTCGAAACCGATCGAGAAGCCGCACGCCGGCACTTCCTGGCCGAGGAACCGTCCGATCATGTGGTCGTAGCGGCCGCCGCCGCCGAGCGAGTAGCCGTAGCCGGGATGCGCGACCTCGAAGATCGTTCCCGTGTAGTAGCCCATGCCGCGCACGAGCGTCGGGTCGAACTCGATCGCGGCGCCGGGAAGGGCGTCCCGAAGGGCGAGCAGGTCGCGGTAGGCGGCGAGGTCGAGCCATGCGGGCGGCGGCAGGACCCCGTCGTGGAGGTGCCAGCCGGCGGACGTGAGCGCCTCGAGCTCCGCGGCGACATCCGCCTGATCGACGCCGAGGGCAGCGAGTTCGGCGGCCACTCCCCCGATGCCGATCTTGTCGAGCTTGTCGATCGTGATGAGCGCGCGCTCTCGGAGTTCGGCCGGCACCCCCCACGAGCCGAGGATGCCGGCGAGGATGCGCCTGTCGTTGAGGCGGATCGTGCACTCGCCGAGGCCGAGTGCGTCGAGGGTGGCGACAGTCGCGGTGAGCAGCTCGAGCTCCGCAAGCGGGCCGGCCTCGCCGATGATGTCGATGTCGCACTGCACGAACTGGCGGTAGCGGCCCCTCTGCGGTCGCTCGGCCCGCCACACCGGCGCGATCTGGATCGCGCGGAACACGGGCGGCAGCGCGGCGCGATGCGTCGCATAGAACCGGACGAGCGGCACCGTGAGGTCGTAGCGCAGGCCGAGGTCGGCAAGCGAGAGCGGGTCACCGGATGCCGCGGCCGCCGCAAGGTCGTCAGGGGTGAGGCCGCGCTTCATCACGGCGAACGCGAGCTTCTCGTTGTCGCCCCCGAGTCCTGCATGCAGGCGCGACGAGTCCTCCATGACCGGCGTCTCGATCTCGTCGAACCCGTGCGCCGCGTAGACGCCGCGGATCACGCCGAGTGCGTGCTCGCGCCGGGCCTTCTCGGCGGGCAGGAAATCGCGCATGCCGCGCGGAGGGGTGACGGGAGCGGCCATGGCGACCATTCTTCCAGCACGCGCGGGCGCAACCGTGCGCGCCGCCGCGCCCCATGTCAGCCGAGTCAGCCGAGTCAGCCGAGTAGCCGAGTCGCCGGCCGAGTCAGCCGATCGAGTCGCCAGAGTCGCCCCGAGTCAGCCGAGTACCGCGTGCCCCGAGTCAGCCGAAGAGCTCGAGGTCCACCCCGCGGGTGCGCGCGGCGCGCTGCAGCGCCTCGGCCTCGTCGATGCCCACGGCGAGGTAGGCGTGCAGCCCGTCGGCGTCGTCGCGCACGAGGTACTCGTAGTCGGTGGTGACGATCAGCTCGTCGTCCGCGTCGAGGAAACGCCAGCGCACCCGCACGGTCGAGATCCGATCGGTGAGCGCACTCACGGCCCGGATCTCGGGCCAGGCCGACTCGAGCCCGAGCCGTCGGTAGAGCGGGTACGACGTCGCGAGCCCCGCCGCCAAGTCGGCCCGGCTCTCGAGCGCGCCCGCGAACTCGTCGGTGACGATCATGCCCGGCAGGCCCCACAGCTGGGCGGTCGCGTCGGCGTCGAACTCGCGCAGCGCCGCCGCGTACCGGTCGAAGAACTCGGCGAGCCGTTCTTCCTCGATGCCCATGAGCTCCTCCTCGATGCCCCAATATCGACGGTACGCCCGACTGTCCGCCGACCGCGGTCGGCGCGCGCCGAAGTCCCGAGCTCGGCGCCGATCAGAACTCGGTCGCCCGCTCTGCGGCGCGCACCTCATCCTCGAGACCGCGCACGGCGTGGCGGAGGGCCCGCTCCGCGTCGAGTCCCGCCGCGCGAGCGGATGCCACGAGAGCGAGCAGCGTGCGACCGAGCTCGTCCTCCGTGGTGGGCGCCGGCGCCGCCGGGGCATCCGCGGACGCGGGCGCGGCCGGGGCAGCCGCCGGCGCCGACGCGGCCGAAGCATCCGCGGGCGCGGGCGCTCCGGCGGCATCCGCTCCCGTCGGCGTCGAGACGTTCGCCGGCTCGGCGCGCGGGACGCCCACGCCGACCTTCTCGGCCTTGCCGAGCACCTTCTGCGCGAGCGCCAGCGCGGGCATGCCGCGCGGGATTCCGTCGAGCACGCTCGTGCGGTGCGGCTTCTCGTCGGCCTTGAGCTCGTCCCAGAACGACACCACGTCGTCGGCGGTCTCGGCCGTGCGGTCGCCGCCGAAGACGTGCGGATGCCGCGACACCATCTTCGCGGTCATGTGGGCCGCGACATCCTGGATGTCGAAGTCCTCGCCCGCCGTGTGCGCGGCGATGTCGGCGTGGAACAGCACCTGGTAGAGCACGTCGCCGAGCTCCTCGATCATCTCGTCGCGATCACCGGATTCGATCGCATCGATGAGCTCCCAGCTCTCCTCGACCAGGTATTGCACGAGCGACGCGTGCGTCTGGTCGGCGTCCCACGGACAGCCGCCGGGGGCGCGAAGCAGCGCGACCGTCTCGACGAGCTCGTCGAGCCGCGTTGCCGCTCCCGCGGTCGTCGGCGTCGTGCTCGCGTGTCGGATGTCGCCCACGGTCGCTCCCCTCCGGGCGACGCGTGCGCCCTCGAAAGCCATGCTAGGCGCTCGATGCGAGCCTCCCGATAGGATCGGTGGCGGAGCGCCGGGAAGTCTGGTCGGCCGGCGGAAGACTGCCGTCACCGTCGTCGTCACGCGCGCCGCCGACGGGCCGCGCCGAACAGGGGTCCCATGAACTTCCTCCGGTCCGAGCGATGGTCCGCAGCCCTCCTCCTCGCTGCCGCCGTGGTGGGCCTCGTGGTCGCCAACCTCCCCTTCGGGCCGGAGCTCATCGCCATCAAGGATGAGCAACTGTCGTGGCTCGGCCTGGACCTGTCGGTGGGGCACTGGATCAGCGATGGGCTCCTCGCGATCTTCTTCTTCATCGTCGCGGTGGAGCTCAGGCGCGAGCTGGCGATCGGTGAGCTCAACTCCCTGTCGAAGGCGTTGCTGCCCGCGATCGCCGCGCTCGGCGGTGTGGTGGTGCCGGCGCTCATCTACCTCGGGTTCACCGCGGGCACCGCGGCGATCGATGGATGGCCGATCCCGACCGCCACCGACATCGCCTTCGCCCTCGGCGTGCTCGCGGTGTTCGGCACCTGGATCCCCACGCGTGTGCGCGTGTTCCTGCTCGCCCTCGCCGTCCTCGACGACCTCATCGCGATCCTCATCATCGCGTTCTTCTTCACCACCGACGCCGACCTCGGGTCGCTCGGGTTCGCCGCGCTCGCGATCGCGCTCTTCGGCGGCATCAGCCGGCTCCTGACGCCGCGCTCGCAGTGGGTCCTCACGCGGCGTCCGCAGTGGCCGATCATCCTTCTCCTCGTGGTGCTTGCCGTGCTCGCGTGGTATTTCGTCTATCGCTCGGGTGTGCACGCGACGATCGCAGGCGTAGCGCTCGGCCTCGTCATGGCTCGCCGCCCGGCTGGGCGCGCGGCCCACATGCTCGAGCCATGGTCGAACGGCGTGATCCTGCCGCTCTTCGCGTTCTCCGCAGCCATGGTCGCGATCCCGCAGGTTCCGCCGAGCGAGCTCGATCCGGCCTTCTGGGGCATCCTGGTCGGGCTTCCGGTCGGCAAGCAAGTCGGCATCATGCTCGGCGGGGGCCTCGGCGTGCTCGTCGTCAGGCGACGGTCGGGTCATCCGCTCGCCCTTGCAGACCTCGCTGCGGTCGGGGCACTCGGCGGCATCGGCTTCACGGTGTCGCTGCTCATGAACGAACTCGCGTTCGCGGCACTTCCCGAGGTCGCCGACGAGGGCACGCTCGCAGTGCTGCTCGGCTCCGGAGTGGCGATCGTGGTCTCGGCGGTCGTCGTGAGCGCGCGCTCGCGCCACTATCGCCGGCTCGGGGAGCATCCCGGCATGGGCGGTCCATTCGCACACTGACGCGCTCGACGACGACTGACGGACACATCGGGAGGTACGGGCATGGTTCTCGAACTGTTGAGCGCCGGAAGGCGCAATTTCCTCGGTGAGTCGCCCGACTGGTACAAGGTGACGATCCTCACCTTCCTCGTGCTGAATCCATTCGTGCTCCTCGCCCTCGGTCCCGTCGTCGCGGGATGGGTGATCATGGGCGAGTTCATCTTCACCCTCACCATGGCGCTCACGTGCTACCCGCTTCAGCCCGGGGGCCTCATCGCGATCGAGGGCGTGGTGATGGGCCTGACCAGTCCCGAGAACGTGTACCAAGAGGCTCTGGCGAACTTCTCGGTCATCCTGCTCCTGATCTTCGTGGTCGCAGGCATCTACTTCTTGCGGGACCTGCTGCTCCTGGTGTTCACGAAGCTGCTGGTGGCCGTGCGCTCGAAGCTCCTGCTCTCGCTCACCTTCGCCGGTGTTGCCGCATTGCTCTCGGCGTTCCTCGACGCGCTCACCGTGATCGCGGTCATCGTCACGGTCGCCACCGGGCTCTACTCGGTCTACCACCGCTTCGCCTCGAATCGCGGCATCGACGACGACCACGATCACGCCGACGACGAGCTGGTGAACGACCCCATGAAAGGCGACCTGAATCGCTTCCGCGGCTTCCTGCGGAACATCATGATGCACTCAGCGGTCGGCACTGCGCTCGGCGGACTCGCGACGCTCGTGGGCGAGCCCCAGAACCTGCTCATCGGCGAACTCGTCGGATGGGGGTTCGTCGAATTCTTCCTGCGGATGCTGCCGGTCTCGCTCCCGGTGCTCATCGTCGGGCTGCTCACCACGGCGCTCCTCGAGAAGACCCGATGGTTCGGGTACGGCGTTGAACTGCCCCTTTCGGTGCGGGAAGTGATGGAGCGGTGGGAGCGCCGGGAATCGGCCGGCAGGGGCCCTCGCCAGAAGGCCAGACTCACGGTCCAGGCGATCACGGCCGTCCTGCTCGTCGTCTCGCTGGCGTTCCAGCTCGCGCCGGTCGGACTGGTGGGCCTCGTGGTGATCATCGTCGCGACGGCGTTCAACGGCGTCACCGAAGAACACTCGATCGGGCGTGCGTTCCAGGACGCACTCCCGTTCACGGCGCTCCTCGTGACATTCTTCGCGATCGTCGCCATCATCCACGATCAGGACCTGTTCACGCCCGTGATCGATCTCGTGCTCGCCCAGGAGGGGCCGCAGCAGGGCACCCTGCTGTTCGTGGCGGCAGGTGTGCTCTCGGCCATCAGCGACAACGTCTTCGTCGCGACCGTCTACATCACCGAGATCGCTCAAGCCTTCGACGCCGGTTCGATCACGCGTGAGCAGTTCGAATCGTTCGCGATCGTCGTGAACGCGGGCACGAACGTCCCGAGCGTTTCAACCCCCAACGGCCAAGCCGCCTTCCTGTTCCTGCTCACGTCGGCGCTCGCCCCGCTCATCCGGCTGGGGTTCTTCCAGATGGTGTGGATGGCCCTTCCCTACGCGATCACGATGACGACGACTGCACTGCTCATCGTCGCGTTCGTGCTCTGAGCCGCCAGCGCGTCGCTGGCGTCAGGCGGTGGCGGATGCCTCGGACGCGGGCGCCGCGGCATCCGGAATCGGGAAGATCGCCGTGACGAGCCTCGACACCCACTCGATGAGCTCGGCGTCGTCGAGCAGTCCCCCGTCGGGCGTCGGGAACGGCACGAGGATCACGTCGTTCTGCGCGAAGTGCTTCGCGCCCGGATACAGCCGTTCGAGCCGCACTCGACGCGAATCGGGGATGTTCGCCGGTGCGATGCGGAGCTTCGAGCCCGTGGCGATGACATCTGAGAGCCCAGCGAGTTGCGCCAGGCGGCGAAGACGCGAGATCGCGATGAGATGCCTCACGGCGTCGGGCGGCGCGCCGTAGCGGTCGACGAGCTCGTCGAGCACGGCGTCGATCTGGCCGTCCTTGGCCGCAGGGCCGCTCGCCGCCGAGAGTTTCTGGTATGCCTCGAGCCGCAGGCGCTCGGAGTCCACGTAGTCCTCGGGGATGTGCGCGTCGACCGGGAGCTCGAGCCGCAACTCCGTCTGCCCCTCTGCGACCTCGCCGCGGAACGCCGACACCGCCTCGCCGATCATCCGGAGGTAGAGGTCGAAGCCGACGCCGGCGATGTGGCCGGCCTGCTCGGCGCCGAGCAGGTTGCCCGCGCCGCGGATCTCGAGGTCCTTCAGGGCGACCTGCGTGCCGCTGCCGAGCTCGTTGTTCGCCGCGATGGTCGACAGGCGGTCGTGCGCGGTCTCGGAGAGCGGCTTCTGCGGGTCCCACAGGAGGTACGCGTAGGCACGCTCGCGGCCTCGCCCGACACGGCCCCTGAGCTGGTGCAGCTGCGAGAGGCCGTACTTGTCGGCGCGATCGATGATGATGGTGTTCGCGTTCGAGATGTCGAGGCCCGTCTCGATGATGGTGGTCGAGACGAGCACGTCGAACTTGCGCTCCCAGAAGTCGTCGACGATCTGCTCGAGCACGTGCTCGTTGAGCTGGCCGTGTGCGACGGCGATTCGAGCCTCGGGCACGAGCTCTGCGAGCTGCGCCGCCACGCGGTTGATCGACGACACCCGGTTGTGCACGAAGAAGACCTGGCCCTCGCGGAGCATCTCGCGCCGGATGGCGGCGCCGACCTGCTGCTCGGAGTACGGGCCCACGAAGGTGAGGATCGGGTGGCGGTCCTCGGGCGGGGTCGCGAGGGTCGACATCTCCCGGATCCCGGTGACGGCCATCTCGAGCGTGCGCGGGATCGGCGTGGCGCTCATCGCCAGGATGTCGACGTTGGTCTTGAGCTTCTTCAGCGTGTCCTTGTGCTCGACGCCGAACCGCTGCTCCTCGTCGATGATGAGCAGTCCGAGGTCCTTGAACCTCACCTGCTCGGTGAGGATGCGGTGGGTGCCGATGACCATGTCGACCGTGCCGTCGGCGAGGCCCGCGACGGTGTCACGAGCCTCCTTGTCGGTCTGGAAGCGCGAGAGGGCGCGCACGTGCACGGGGAAGCCGGCGTAGCGCTCGGAGAACGTCTCGAGGTGCTGTCTGACGAGCAGGGTGGTGGGCACGAGCATGGCGACCTGCTTGCCCTCCTGGATCGCCTTGAACGCGGCGCGCACGGCGACCTCGGTCTTGCCGAAGCCGACGTCGCCGGCGAGCAGGCGATCCATCGGGATCGGCCGCTCCATGTCCGCCTTCACCTCGTCGATCGTCTGCAGCTGGTCGGGCGTCTCGGCGAACGGGAACGCCTCCTCGAGCTCGTGCTGCCATGGCGTGTCGGGTCCGAACGCGTGGCCCTTGGCCGCCATGCGCGCCGAGTAGAGCTTCACGAGCTCCACCGCGATCTCGCGCACCGCCCTGCGCGCCCGGCCCTTCGCCTGTGCCCAGTCGCTGCCGCCCATCTTCGACAGTGCCGGGGCCTCGCCGCCCACGTACCTGCTCAGCAGGTCGAGCTGGTCGGTGGGCACGAAGAGCTTGTCGCCTGGCTGGCCGCGCTTGGACGGCGCGTACTCGAGCACGAGATACTCGCGCACCGCAGTGGGCGCCTGCTGGATGCCGGCGGTGCGACTCGGGCCGGTGGGCCGGCCGCCGGTCGCGACCTCGCGCTGCACCATCTCGACGAACCGGCCGATGCCGTGCGTCTGGTGCACGACGTAGTCGCCCGCCTTCAGCTGCAGCGGGTCGACGACGTTGCGCCGGCGGCTGGCGAGCTTCGTGTTCTGGCGCGTGTCGTATCCGGCCGAACGGCCGTAGAACTCGGCCTCGGCGACGAGCGCGAGCTTCGCCTCGGGTACCTCGAAGCCCCGCGCCGCGTCGGCCTGCACGAGGTACGCGACACCCGGTTCGAGCCCGCCGGGCACCTGCTCGACGATGCGCCCTGCGAGTCCGGCCTCGGCGAGCACGTCGCGTGCGCGCTCCACGAGTCCGTGCCCCGCGGATGCGACGACGACGCTCCACCCGTCGCGCAGGCGCTCGGCGACATGGTCGACGGCACCGGCGACGCTGCCCGCGAAGCTCGGCATGGCGTTGGCGGCGACCCGCACGTACTCGGATGCGGCATCCGCCGCGGCAGCGGCCACTTCGGCGTCGTCGTGCCCGGATGCCGCGACCACCGCCGCGGCATCCCCGAGGTCGAAGCTCGAGAACGTCCACCACACGCGCCGCGGATCAGGTGCACCCGGCGCGCTGAACAGCGTCGCATTGCGGAACTCGCGCATGGTGAGGAAGTCACCGGCCGCGAGGCTTGTCCTGAGCCACGTCGAAGGGTCGATGGGCGCTTCGGCTCCGACGGTGGCGGCGCTCCACGCGGCGCCCAGGAACTCGCGGTTCGTCTCGGCCAGGTTCACCGCGCGGCCGATGACCCGTTCGGGCTGCAGCACCGCGACGGCGGCGCCCTCGGGCAGGTAGTGCGCCATCGGCACGAGCCGCTCGAGCAGGGCCGGGGCGAGCGACTCCATTCCCTCCACGGGAATGCCCTCGGATACCTTCTCGAGCATCCCGGCGAGGCTCGGGAACTCGTGCACCATCTCGCGGGCGCGCTGCCGCACCGCCGGGGTGAGCAAGAGCTCGCGGCTCGGGGCCAGCGTCAGCCGTTCGACCGGGTCGGGCAGCGAACGCTGATCGGCGACCGAGAACGCCCGCAACTCCTCGATCTCGTCGCCGAAGAACTCCACGCGCACGGGGTGTTCGGCGGTCGGCGGGAACACGTCGAGGATGCCGCCCCGTACCGCGAACTCGCCACGACGGGCGACCATGTCGACCCGCGTGTAGGCGAGGTCGACGAGTTGGGCGGCGAGGGCGGTGAGTTCGTATCCGCGCCCGCCCACGACGAGCTCGATCGGTGCGAGTTCCGCGAGGTTGTCGGCGAGCGGCTGCAGTGCGGCCCGCACCGAGGCCACGACCACGAGCGGATGCCGCGAGCCGGCCTCGGCCCAGTCGTGCATGCGGCGCAGGGCGTGGAGCCGGCGCCCGACCGTCTCGGCCGACGGGCTCAGCCGCTCGTGCGGCAGGGTCTCCCACGCGGGGAACTCGAGGATCTCGGCGTCGTCGAGGTAGGGCGCGAGCGAGGACCGCACCGCCTCGCCCTCGCGGCTCGTCGCCGTGATGACGAGCAGCGCAGGCGGCAGCCCGGCCTCGGCCCGGCGCCCGAGGAGCCCGGCGAGCAGGGGCGCGTCGATGCCGGCGGGAGCCGAGAAGTCGGCGTTCCGAAGGGCCTCGGCGAGTGCGCCGTCGATCGTCGAGGCGCGCGAGAGCGCCGTGTTCAAGCCCTGCAGGGTCACCGTCCGAGTCTACGCGCGCCCGCCGACGTGGCCGCCGCGGTGCGCTGCCCGTGGGGTGCGCTGCCCGCGAACGCCCGCCCCCGGCCACCAGCGTCGACGGGCACTCAGCCCGGCGAGTGGAACTGCTGCTGCGCTGCCACGAGCCCGTGCTCGACGACCGCCTCGACGGCGTCCGCGGCATCCGACACCAGGTTCGGCAGAGCCTGACGCTCGGCGCCCGAGAAGTCCTTCAGTACGAAGTCTGCCGAGTCCTGTCGGCCGGGCGGGCGGCCGATGCCGACCCGCACGCGCGTGAAGCCGCCGCCGTCGGTGGCCTTCGAGACATCCCTCACGCCGTTGTGGCCGCCGTGGCCGCCGCCCTGCTTGAGCCGCACGGTGTCGAAGGGGATGTCGAGCTCATCGTGCACGACGACGAGCCGGTCGACGGGCAGCGAGTAGTACTTGAGCAACGCCGACACCGGTCCGCCCGAGGTGTTCATGTAGCCGTTGGGCTTCGCGATGACGAGCTTGGGCCCGCCCGGGCCGAGGAACCCCTCGGCCACGCGAGAGGGCGTCTTGTGCGTCTTGAATGTGGCGCCGAGGCGCGCTGCGAGCTCGTCGGCCACCATCTGCCCCACGTTGTGGCGGTTGCCGGCGTATTGCGCCCCGGGGTTGCCGAGCCCGACCACGAGCCAGGTGTTCTCGCCCATGGGCTCGTCCTTCCGGCGGAGGCGCAGACGATCGAGGAGGCCCATGGCGGCTCCTCTCGACGGCGCGGCGAACGTCGGGGACACAGTACGGGGCCCGAGCCCGCAGTCCGAGCGTACCCGGAAGCGGCGCCCCAGGCCCCGTGTGCGCAGCAGGAGACATCGTGATCTTCAGGTTGCTCACCGAAGACCCGAGAGCGACGTGAGAGCATTGTGCGCGTGAGCACACCTGGGGCGCTGTGGCGATCGTCGCACCCCGGGCCGACGTCAATCGTCACCGCCCTCGCGTTGGCATTCGGGTGGGCGGCCGGGCTCGACCCAGCCCGCGCTGGGCTCCTCGGGCTCGCGGTCTTCGCCGGCCAGCTCTCGGTCGGAATCTCGAACGACGCGATCGATGCGCCGCGAGACCGGATCACGTCGCGACCGGACAAGCCGATCGCGCGGGGTGATGTCGGACTCCCCATCGCCTGGGGTGCCGCCCTCGCTGCGCTGGCAGGAGCCCTGATGCTGTCGGCGCTGCTCGGTTGGCGGATGCTCGCCGCGCACGCGCTCGCCCTCGGGTCGGCGTGGGCGTACAACGCTGGGCTCAAGTCGTCGGCGGCGTCGATCGTCCCGTTCCTCGTGAGCTTCGCGATCTTCCCGAGCCTGGCAACCCTCTCGTCACCGCAGCCCGCCCTCGCCCCGCCGTGGGCTTGGATCGCCGGCGCTGCGCTCGGCGCGGCCGTGCATCTGACGAACGTGCTGCCCGACCTGGCTCAGGATGCCGCCACAGGGGTCCGGGGACTTCCGCACCGCTTGGGACCGAGGGTGGCGACGGCCGTCGCCGCCTGCGCCGTGGTCGCAGGTGCAGTGCTGGTGCTCATGGGCTCGGCGGGCGGCGACCTGTCGGGAGCATCGACCGTCTCGTGGGTGTTCTTCGCAGGTGTGGTCGTGGTCGCGGCTGCGACGCTCACCGTAGCGTTCGTGCGCCCCCCGTCGCGCGCCCTCTTCCGCCTCGTCATGCTCGCCGCATTGCTCCTGGCCGCTCAGCTCGTGACGGCCGACCGTGTTATCGCGGCGTGACAGACGCCTCGATGGTCGACGCGCCGGCGGTCGAGTCCCATGACCCGGAGGCGCGCGATCGATGGCTCCATCGGTCAGAACATCGCCGGCACGGGCCGGTCGGGATACAGTTCCCGCATCGCGCTTTCGTACCTTCTCTTCATCAGCAGGAGGTAGAGCAGTCGAATCGGTGCGGGTACATTCGCGTGATACCACTCGTCGCGCTCTGCCTCGGGAACGCTGGCGAGGAGTAGGCCGAGCTGCAGCGACAGCACGTCCCTCGGAAAGTCCTTGCGGCGCGCCATGAGCGTGGCACGCGTATGGGCCTCCAGCACGTCCCATTCCTGCTGGGACATCACCGCGCTGGCGACCGGAAGGATGTCGTCCTCCTCCTGGCCCAGGTGCCCGAACAGTGTGTCCCGAAGGACTTCGATGTCTGCGGCGAACGTGTCGCGAAGTCCCGGATCGGCTGATCGGACCCATGGAGCAAGCTGAGGCTCGATGCGGGCGAGCTGCGATGCGACCTCTGCATGCTGCGCTCGCATCAGATCCACGTGCGCGGCACAGGCGGGATCACGCGTGACCAGGCGATCCCAGAGCACGGTGTCCTCCGTTTCGTGGTGCAGATGGAGGGCGAAGAAGTCGAGGTTCGCGTACACACCGACGACTCCCGCACGTGTCACGTCGTCGGCTTCGACCCCGCGGACGAGAAGTGGAAGCTCGCGGTACAGCCAGCGGAAGATGCGATGGACGAGGATCATGCCCGATGTATCGCAACCCGCGGCCTGCCCGTCAGGCGGCAACCCGGACGACGGCAGCTTCTCAGCCATCTCCACCCCGATCTCGCCACAGAGAAGCGGGCGGATGCCGCTTCCCGCGGCGAACACCCGCATGCTACACCCGCGGCGTTGTGCGTGCCACGAAACGATTGCGCTCGCTGCGAGCTGCGAAATACACTCACGCCCGTGGAGGACCACATTCCCGAGGGCGAGAGTCCGACCGACGAACGTCGGCCCGGGCCCACGACGGCACGTCGCTGGGAGCGTCATGTCGTCGTGCACGCGACGGTCCACCACCGGATCGACGCAGTGTTCCCCTACCTGGCCGACCCGACGAAATGGCATGATTTCGTCCCGGCCGTCGAGTTCCGAAAGCGGATCGACGACGGACCGCTCCGCGTCGGCATGAGGTGGATGGCTACGGACCGCATCGGCCCGTTCAGAGTTCACTTCATCGACGAGCTGGAGATTCTCGACGAGAACCGGCGCGTGGTATGGCTGTCGTCGGCGCCCTGGAATGCGCGCGTCGAATACGAGTTCGTGGAGTCCGGCGCTGTGACGTACGTCAGGGCGGACTACTCAGGTGACCTGGGGGACTCCCTGCGCTGGCAGGTCGGGTGGCTCCCGGGGTGGTCGACGCACCTGATCCTCGCCCAGGACTTCCGCCGGCTGGATCGCCTGCTGACACGGAAGGCCCATGCATCCCGCCGATGGCAGCAGCAACACGCGACTGCGTCGGGTTGATCAGGCGTCGCGATCGAATTCCATCGCGCGTGCACATGCGAACGAACCTCCAGCGGGGGCAACGAGCCCACGCGGCGAAACGGCGCGGGGCCCGCGGCGCGCCCGCAGTCCGAGCGTACCCGGATGCGGCGCCGCAGGCCCCGTGCGCGCGATGGGCGGACGGCTACTCGGCCAGCTCGGCTGAGGCCTCCTCGGCAGCAGCAGCGGTCGCGGCAGCCTCTTCCTCCTCGGCGGCCTCCTCGACGGCCTCCTCGCCCAGGTCGACCTTCTGCGGAACGTGCACGTTCACGACGAGCACGTCGACATCGCTGAGCAGGGTGGCGCCACTGGGCAGCTCGACGTCCTTGGCGTGGATCTGGGTGCCCTCCTCGAGGCCCTCGATCGAGACGACCACGCTCTCGGGGATGTGGGTGGCCTCGACCTCGAGCAGGAGCGTCTTGGCGTCGAGGTCGGCGATGGTGCCGGCGAAGGACTCGCCCTCGGTGTGCACGGGCACCTCGACCTGGACCTTCTCGCCGCGCCTGATGACCATGAGGTCGACGTGCTCGATGATCTGGTGCACCGGATCCTTCTGCACGTCCTTGACGAGCGCGAGCTGGCTCTTGCCCGCGATCTGCAGGTCGAACAGGGCGTTCGCCTTGCGGATGAGCAGGCTGACCTGGTGGCCGGGGAGCGTGAGGTGCTGCGGGTCCGTGCCGTGGCCGTAGAGCACGGCGGGGATCTTGCCTGCGGCGCGGATCTTGCGCGCCGCGCCCTTGCCGAACGTGTCGCGGGGCAGCGCCTCGACCTTGTTGTCGTCTTCCATAGTGGATCTCCTTGCGGGCTCGCGGCCCAGATCGTGTGTCTGTCGTTTCGACTCGAACGCGCTGCATGTGACATGCGCTGGTGCGTGA
Organism: uncultured Actinomycetota bacterium; assembly: GCA_963764435.1. Lineage (GTDB taxonomy): Bacteria > Actinomycetota > Actinomycetes > Actinomycetales > Microbacteriaceae > Agromyces. Next base: position 20,364 of record CAVXSL010000008.1, read on the forward strand.
GGAAACAGCCGTGAAGCCTGGTTCCACCGCGTCGATCACGGACGCCCCGCCAGCCGCTCTCGCGGACGACGTGGACCTCCCTCGCCGAAGTTGTCGGTCGCCTGCGCCGGAGACACGGGAGACCAAGGAGATATTCTACCAGCCCGGTCGAAGCGCCGCGATCGCCCGCGTCGCGACGTCGTCGACCGAGCCGACGTTCTCGACCCGCACACCCCGCTCGTCGTTGGCCAGCGGCTCGAGGGTCGCGAGCTGCGAGACGAGCAGCGTCGGAGGCATGAAATGGCCGCGTCGATCGTCGACCCGCTCGCTGAGCTCATCGGGGGGCACGACGAGCTCCACGAACTCCGCCACCGGACAGGCGTCGCGGATCGTATCCCGGTACCGGCGCCGCAGCGCCGAGCAGGCGATCACGCGACCTGCGTCCGCCTCGGCGAGCGCCTCGCCGACGAGCCGGAGCCACGGCCACCGGTCCTGGTCTTCGAGCGGGATGCCACGGCGCATCTTCTCGACGTTCGCCGGTGGGTGCAGCTCGTCGGAATCGAGGAACGTGATGCCGGGGTACCGTTCGCCGAGGCGGCGTGCGATCGCGGCACCGACTACGGACTTGCCGGCACCGCTCGGGCCCATGACGACGAGCCGGGGCGGATCGGCGTCGGTGCGGGGCCGGTCGGCGTCGTCGTTCATGCGTTGCAGGCTAACTCACGCGCGGCTGCGGCATCCCGTCGTCGTCGCAACCGCGGCGACGGCGAGCCATGCTCACACTACGCTGGAAGCGACCCCAGAACCCACGAGGAGAGCTTTCGTGCCTGAAACCGGATCTGCAAACATCGGAGTCGTCGGCCTGGCGGTCATGGGGTCGAACCTCGCACGCAACCTCGCGAGCCGCGACGGCAACAACGTCGCCGTGTTCAACCGCTCGCCCGGGCGAACGCGCACCCTGACCTCCGAACATCCCGAGGCCGGATTCATCGCCTCGGAGGGCGAGGGCTCCGAGGGCTACGACCAGTTCGTGGCCTCGCTCGCGAAGCCGCGCACCGCGATCATCATGGTGCAGGCCGGCAAGCCCACCGACGCCGTGATCTCCGAGCTGGTCTCTCGCTTCGAGCCGGGCGACATCATCGTCGACGGCGGCAACGCGAACTTCCACGACACCATCCGCCGCGAGTCCGAGATCTCGCCGACCGGCATCCACTTCGTCGGCATGGGCGTCTCGGGCGGTGAAGTGGGCGCGCTGGAGGGACCGTCGATCATGCCCGGCGGGTCGGCGGCGTCGTACGCGACGCTCGGCCCGATCCTGCGGACGATCGCGGCGGTCGCCCCCGACGGCGAGCCGTGCGTCACCCACGTCGGCACTGACGGGGCGGGTCACTTCGTGAAGATGGTGCACAACGGCATCGAGTACGCCGACATGCAGCTCATCGCCGAGGCCTACGACCTCATCCGCCAGGGCACCGGTAAGTCCCCCGCCGAGATCGCCGACGTCTTCGCCGAGTGGAACACGGGCGAGCTCGAGAGCTACCTCATCGAGATCACGGCCGAGGTGCTGCGCCAGACGGATGCCGCCACCGGCCTCCCGCTCGTCGACGTCATCCTCGACGCAGCCGGCGCGAAGGGCACCGGCGCCTGGACGGTGCAGAACGCCCTCGACCTCGGCGTGCCCGAGTCGGGCATCGCGGAGGCGGTGTTCGCGCGCAGCCTCTCCGCACGGCGCTCGCAGCGCGACGCGGCATCCGACCTTCCCGGACCATCGAGCGAATGGAAGGTCGCCGAAGCGGACGCCGACGCCTTCATCGAGGACGTCCGCCGCGCGCTCTACGCGTCGAAGATGATCGCCTACTCACAGGGCTTCGACGAGATCGTCGCGGGCGCCGAGCAGTACGGCTGGGACATCCACAAGGGCGACATCGCGAAGATCTGGCGAGCCGGATGCATCATCCGCGCCCGTTTCCTGAACCGCATCGCCGAGGCGTACGCCGACGACCCGTCGCTGGTCCTCCTCCTGGCCGCACCGTACTTCCGCGACGCCATCGCGGGTACGCAGGAGAGCTGGCGTCGCGTCATCGGGATCGCGGCGCAGGCGGGCATCCCGACCCCCGCGTTCTCATCCGCGCTGGCGTACTACGACGGCCTGCGCGCGAAGCGCCTGCCGGCGGCGCTCATCCAGGCCCAGCGCGATTTCTTCGGCGCGCACACCTACCAGCGCGCCGACAAGCCGGGCGTGTTCCACACGCTCTGGTCTGGCGATCGCTCCGAGATAGAGACCGCGCCTTCCTCGCACTGACCGGGGCGCGTGAGAGCACGAAGAGGCGACAGTGGGCACACGGATGCCGGAACCGGCGTGGCGACATGAGGGCATCGAGCCCGACTACCGGTTCACGCTCGCGAACGAGCGCACGTTCCTCGTGATCACCCCTCCGCAGGGCGCACTGCCGGGGGTCGCGACGGCGACCCTCCTCGCGAGCGCCGGCGGCGTGGCGTCGGTCCTGGTGTCGGGTGGTGCGACATGACCGATCGGCATCCCGAGCTCGAGCCCGACCCGTTCGACGACGACACGCCCATGCCCGGTGCACGCCGCCTGCGCGTCGTGCGCGTGGTCGTGCTCATCGCGCTCGGCGCGATGGTGCTCCCGCTCGTGCTCTCGGCATACGGCGTTGCGAAGTCGGCAGCAGATCGGACGTGCGCGGTGGTCGTCGCGGCCTACGACACCGACGCGGCCGGATTCCGCACGTCGTTCGTGCTCTTCGCACCGGGCGGACCGGGCTGGGAATGCTTCGCCATCACGGAACACGGCACTGCGCGCTCGCTCGGCAACCTGGGTCCGCTGCCCATGTTGCCCCGCCAGCCGGTGCTCGAACAACCCGACGAGCGCGACGCCTGAGTCGGGATCGGGCAGGCGGGCGCAGCCGCTGGCCGGGCCGCCTCCGGATTCGGCCGGGGAACAGCCCGCTACGCCTCACCCCTCGAGCAGGCCGTTGCGCACCTGGCGGCGCAGCACCTTGCCGATGAGCGATCGCGGCAGGTCGTCCGCCCGGACGACGCGCTTGGGCACCTTGTAGGCCGTGAGCCCGTCGCGCGCGAAGGCGCGGATCGCCTGCTCGTCGAACTCCGCGCCGTCCTTCAGCACGACGACCGCCACGACCTGCTCGCCCGAGTGCTCGTCGGGCAGGCCCACGACTGCGCAGTCCTCCACCTCGGGATGGGCGCGAATCGCCTCCTCGACCTCGCTCGGCGCAACGTTGAAGCCGCCGGTGATGATGAGCTCCTTCAGTCGGTCCACGACTCGCACGAAGCCCTCGTCGTCGATCGTCACGATGTCGCCCGTGCGGAACCAACGAGCGCCGCCGTCGTCGGCGGGCACGAACACCGCCTCGGTCTCCTCGGGCTTCATCCAGTATCCCGAGAACACCTGCGGCCCGCGCACGATCAACTCGCCCTCTGCGCCCGGCTCGCGGTCGACGGTGGGCTGGTCGGGGTCGACCACTCGCACCTCGGTCGAGGGCAGCGGCAGGCCGACCGTGCCCGCCTTCCGGTTCGGGGAGACGGGGTTGGCGATGAGCACCGGGGAGCACTCCGAGAGGCCGTAGCCCTCCACGAGATACCCGCCGGTCGCGGCCTCCCACGGCTCGACCACGGCGGCCGACAGCGGCATCGCCCCCGAGATGGCGATGCGGATGCCCCTCAACGAGACGCCCTCGGCGGCGGCGGCCTTCGTGAGCCGGTCGTAGATCGGCGGCACGGCCGGGAAGAATGTCGGCGGATGCCGCTTCACCGCTTTCAGCACGAGGTCGGGCTCGAACTTCGGGAACAGCACGAGCCGCGCGCCCATGCTCATCGCGAACGTCAGGCAGAGTGTCAGCCCGTAGGCGTGGAACATCGGCAGTACCGCGTAGACCACCGACGTGCCGCGTTCGATCTGCGGCACCCATGCGCGAGCCTGCGCGGCGTTCGCGGCGAGGTTCGCGTGCGTGAGCGCGGCCCCCTTGGGGCTGCCGGTCGTCCCGCTCGTGTACTGGATGACGGCGACGTCGCCCGCCTCGGGGCCGATGATGTGCGGGTCGATGGGCGCGGATGCCACGAGCTCCTGCCACGGCGTCGTGCGGCGCACCCTGGTGGTGAGCGCCGCGCGCGATTCGCGCGCCTTCGCCACCGGCAGGCGGAGCATGAACCGCGTGCCGAACGGCATGGCCCGGGTCAGGTCGACCGAGATGATCGACCGCACCGCGACATCCGAGGGGAAGTCCTGGATGGTGGCGACGACCTTGTCCCACGCGATCACCACGCGGGCTCCGTGGTCCTCGAACTGGTGTCGGAGCTCACGCGGGGTGTAGAGGGGGTTGTGCTCGACGACGATGGCGCCGAGGCGAAGAACCGCGTAGAACGCCACGACGTGCTGCGGGCAGTTGGGCAGCACCAGCGCCACTGGGTCGCCCTTCTGCACGCCGAGCAGGCGAAGCCCCTCTGCGGTCCGCTCGATCTGGTCGCCGAGTTCGGCATAGGAGGTGGTCGCGCCGAAGAACTCGAGGGCGACATGGTCGCCGTACTGGTCCACGGAGCCGTGGACGAGGTCGTACAGGGAGCCCTGCTGGGCGTCGATGTCGTGCGGCACCCCTTCGGAGTAGCTCGTGAGCCAGGGACGCGGTGTCAGTGATCGTCATCGGATGTCCTAGGCCGCACCGTCGAACAGGCTCGTGACCGAGCCGTCCTCGAAGACCTCGCGGATCGCGCGGGCGAGGAGTGGGGCGATGGACAGCACCGTGAGGCGGTCCCAACGCTTGGACTCGGGGATGGGCAGCGTGTCGGTGACCACGACGCGGTCGATCGACGCGTGCTGCAGGATGTCGACCGCGGGGCTCGAGAAGACCGCATGGGTCGCGGCCACCACGACCCCGGTCGCACCGTTGGCCTTCAGCGCCTCGGCGGCCTTGACGATCGTGCGACCGGTGTCGATGAGGTCGTCGACGAGAAGGCACACGCGGCCACGAACCTCGCCGACGATCTCGTGCACCGACACCTGGTTCGGCACGAGTGGATCGCGCCGCTTGTGGATGATCGCAAGGGGCGCGCCGAGCCGATCGCTCCAGATGTCGGCGACCCGCACGCGGCCCATGTCGGGAGAGACGACGGTGAGCGTCTCGGGGTCGAGCCTCGACCGGAAGTGCTCGAGCAGCACCGGCATCGCGAAGAGGTGATCCACCGGGCCGTCGAAGAAGCCCTGGATCTGCGCGGCGTGCAGGTCGACCGACATGATGCGGTCGGCTCCGGCGGCCTTGTAGAGGTCGGCCACGAGCCGCGCCGAGATCGGCTCGCGGCCGCGGCCCTTCTTGTCCTGGCGGGCGTACGGGTAGAACGGGGAGACCACGGTGATGCGCTTGGCGGAGGCGCGCTTCAGCGCGTCGACCATGATGAGCTGCTCCATGAGCCACTCGTTGATGGGGGCGGCGTGGGACTGGATCACGAAGGCATCGGTGCCGCGCACGCTCTCGTCGAAGCGCGCATACAGCTCGCCGTTGGCGAACGTGCGCGCGTCGGTGGGCATGAGCTCCGTGCCCAGCTCCTCGGCGATCTTCTCGGCGAGCTGCGGATGGGCCCGGCCTGAGACGAGCACGAGGCGTTTCGATCCGGTGGTCTCGATTCCCGACATGTGGTCTTCCTCTCCACCCGCGATCCGCCGGTGCGTCAGTCGGCTTGCGCCTCGATCGATGCCGTGCCGGATGCCTCGCCGGCCGCCTCCGCCGCTCGGGCGGCCGCGGTACCGGGTCGTTGCTTCTGGACCCATCCCTCGATGTTGCGCTGCGGGGCCACGTTCACGGCGAGCGCGCCGGCGGGAACGTCCTTGCGGAGGACGGTGCCGGCACCCGTGTAGACCCCGTCGCCAATCCTAACGGGCGCGACGAACACGCCATGCGCCCCGCTCTTCACGTGCGAGCCGATCTCGGAGTGGTGCTTTCGTTCGCCGTCGTAGTTGGCGAAGATCGAGCCGGCGCCGATGTTCGAGTACTCGCCGATGGTGGCGTCGCCGACATACGAGAGGTGCGGCACCTTGCTGCCCACGCCGATCTTCGCGTTCTTCGTCTCGACGAACGAACCGATCTTGCCGTCGGCACCGAGCACCGTGCCGGGCCGCAGGTACGAGAACGGGCCGACGGACGCCCCTGGGCCGACGACCGAGAGCGTGGCATCCGTGCGCTTCACCTCGGCGCCCTCGCCGATCTCGCAGTCTACGAGCGTGGTGTCGGGACCGACGACCGCGCCGGTGGCGATCACCGTGGCGCCCTTGAGCTGCGTGCCGGGACGGATGGTGACGTCGGGCTCGATCCGCACGTCGAGGTCGATCCAAGTGGTCGCCGGGTCCTCGATCGTGACGCCGTTGAGCTGCCACCCGCGCACGATGAGCGCGTTGAGTCGCGCGGCGATCTCGGAGAGCTGCGCGCGGTCGTTGATGCCGGCGACGAGCCACGCCTCCGACACCGGCACGGCCTCCACCTCGGAGCCCGCCTCACGTAGCAGCTGGATCACGTCGGTGAGGTACCTCTCGCCCTGGGCGTTGTCGGTCGTGAGGTTCGCGAGCTGGTCGCGCAGGGCGCTGACGCCGAAGGCGTAGATGCCGGCGTTGATCTCGTCGATCGCCCGCTCGTCGTCGGAGGCATCCTTCTGCTCGACGACGCGGTCGAAGGCGCCGTCGGCACTCCGCACGACCCGGCCGTAGCCATTCGGGTCGTCGAAGAAGGCCGAGAGCACGGATGCCTGCGCGGCATGGCCGCGGTGCCGCTCGAGGAACGCGGCGAGCGTGTCGGCGTCGAGGAGCGGCACGTCGCCGTTGAGCACGAGCACCTCGCCGTCGAAGTCCGCCGGCAGGGTCGCGATGGCCTGCTCCACCGCGCGGCCCGTGCCTGGGATCTCGTCCTGATCGACCACGACCACGCCCGGCATCACCGCCTCGCACTCGGCGGCGACCTCGTCGCGCTCGTGTCGCACGACGACGATGACGTGTGCGGCATCGAGCGCCTGCGCCGTGCGCAGCACGTGGGCGACGATGGGCGACCCCGCAAGGGGATGCAGCAGCTTCGGGGTGGCGGACTTCATGCGGGTGCCCTGGCCGGCGGCGAGCACGATGATGGCGAGTTGCTGGTCCATGCTCCGCCACCAGGATTCGAACCTGGTCCTCACAGCTCCAAAGGCTGTCGTGCTGCCGTTACACCATGGCGGACCGCGGCCGATCGAACCGGTCGCGCTGACAAGTCTGCCACGCGACGCGAGGTCCGCAGCGGCATCCGTGGACCCCCATGATCGTCATGCCGGCAGCCGGCGATCCTCGTTCCGCTCTTGATATGTGACCTTTCGGTCACGTATCATGAGCGAGATGGATGATGACGACGCGGTGTTCAGCGCCCTTGCGGATCCGACGCGGCGACGCCTGCTCGACCACCTCTTCGAGCACGACGGCGCCCGCCTCGTCGACCTCGAGGCGCTCGCCGACATGACACGGTTCGGCGTCATGAAGCACCTCCGGGTGCTCGAAGACGCCGGGCTCGTGACCACACGTCGGGTCGGCCGGGAGAAGCTGCACTTCCTGAACGTCGTGCCGATCCGACTCATCCACGACCGATGGATCGACAAGTACCGGGTCGGGCCCGCTTCGGCGCTCGCCGACCTCAAGCGAGACCTGGAGGAACGACCATGACCATGACGCAGATCTACCACGTGTTCATCCGCGCCACCGCAGAGCAGATCTGGGACGCCATCACCCGACCCGACCTCACCCCGCAGTACTTCTTCGGCTCGCGGATCGAGTTCACGCCCGAGTCGCGGAGGGCTTCCGGACCCGACGGCGAGGACTGGGGCACCGACGCGGTCCTCGAGTTCGACCCGCCGCGGCGGCTCGTGCACGAGTGGACGTCGTCGTACGACGACGAACTCGCCGACGAGCCCGCGAGCCGCGTCACCTGGGAGATCACTCCGCAGGACGGCGGCACGTGCCTCGTGACCCTCACCCATGACCGGCTGGAGGCCTCGCCGAAGACGGCGGCGGATGTCTCGGGCGCCGGCTGGATGTGGGTGCTGAGCTCGATGAAGTCGCTCGTCGAGACCGGCGAAGGGCTTCCCCGGGCGAGTTGAGTCACCGGGGCGGCGCGGCCGCGCCGCGTCCGGGCACCGGGATCCGAGCGCGATAATGGCGGGATGACCGATGCTGACGAGGTCGACCGGATCGTGGACGACTGGGAGCGCGAGCGGCCCGACCTCGACTTCGCGCCGCTGCAGGTGCTCTCGCGCGTTGCGCGCCTCTCGAAGCACCTCGACCGCGCGCGTCGGCAGGCGTTCACGCGCTCGGAGCTGGAGGCCTCGGAATTCGACGTGCTCTCGGCCCTGCGTCGGGCGGGGTCGCCGTATCGGCTCTCGCCGAAGCAGCTCCTGCAGCAGACCCTCGTCTCGAGCGGCACCATGACCAACCGCATCGACCGGCTCGTCGAGCGCGGGCTGGTCACCCGTCAGACCGACCCTCGCGACGGCCGGGGCATCCTCGTGGAGATGACTCCGGCCGGTCTCACGCGCGTGGATGCGGCGATCACCCGGCTCGTCGATGCCGAGACCGAGCTGCTCGAACGGCTTCCCCCCGCCGAGCAGAAGCGCCTCGCGACCCTGTTGCGCAAGCTCAGCCTCGGGTTCGACTGACATCGGGTCAGCCGCGAAGGTGGTCCTCGCTCGAATTCCCATTCGATCTTTCTTCTCCACACTTCTCGCTCCTCTCGAATCTATGACCGATTTCCGCTAGACTCGGGGCATGAGATTCGGTGACTCGGATGCCGCAGGCGGCACGTTCCCCGAGTCCGCTGCTCCATCCGCTGCCGACGTCCGTTCCCCCTACGCGATGGCGCAAGACGGCCTTGGCGAGTTGATCGACGCGGCGGTTCAGGCGCAGCGCGTGGAGGCGATGAACGCGGCAATGCAGGTCGACCTGATCTATCTCACCGTCGGATATGCGGTGCGCGGCGAGGCGGCGTTCGTATCGCCCTCGGTCTCGCCACAGCGTCGACACGACCTGGCGCGCCGAGCCGTCACGGCCGAGCTCGCCACGGCGCTTCGAGTGCCCGAGCGCACGATGGAGCACCGGATCTCCGAGGCGTGGGCGCTGTCGACCGTGTTGCCGGCCACGCTCGCCGCGATGCGCGACGGGCGGATCAGCGCCCGTCACGCGAGCGTGATCGTCGATGAGGCGGTCGGCCTCGAGGACGCCGCCGTGCGCGCGCGGCTCGACGAACGGCTGGCCGTGGTGGCCGAGACCACGACGGCCGCCACCCTGCGTCGCAGGGCGCGTGCGCTTCGCGAGGAGCTCCAAGTCGAGTCCATCGCCGAGCGGCATCGAGCAGCCCTCGCCGAACGACGGGTGGAGATCGAGCCGGCTCGCGACGGCATGGCGTGGCTGCACGCACTGCTGCCAGCGGCCGACGCGTTGCTCATCAAAGATCGGCTCGACCGGGTCGCTCACGCCACTGCAGCGGCTGACGCGGGCTCCGATGCAGGCGCCTACGCAGGCGGCGATCATCGCGCTGCCGCGCAACTCCGCGCCGACGCCGCACGCGACCTGCTCCTGCACGGCAGGCTGCCGGGCGAATCCGACTTCGCCGAGGCGGTCGCCGCCGCTCGCCCCAGCGTGCACGTCACGGTGCCGGTGTTCACGCTCATCGGCGCATCCGAGGATCCCGGGTTGCTCGACGGCCACGGGCCGATCGACGCCGACACCGCGCGGCGGCTCGCCGCGCAGGCGCCGACGTTCACCCGCATCCTCACGCACCCGGTGTCGGGCACCGTGCTCGATGTCGACCGCACCAGCTACCGGCCGCCGGCTGACCTCAAGCGGTGGCTCGAGGTGCGCGATGGCACCTGCCGGTTCCCGGGCTGCAATCGTCGCGCGGTCCGCTCCGAGGTCGACCACACCGTCGACTGGCAGCACGACGGCCGCACGGCATTCGACAACCTCGCGCACCTGTGCAGCCTGCATCACCACCTCAAGCACGAGACATCCTGGTCGACGAAGCACCTTGCCGAGGGCGTACTCGAGTGGCGGAGCCCGGCCGGTCGCGTACACCGCACGCATCCGGCCCGCCGCATCCCATCCGCTGCCGACACCACGGGGCCGCCCCGAGGCGAACCGGGGCGGCGAGCGATGGTCGAGCGCCCACCGCTATCGATGGCGCCGCAGTACGACGAGCCGCCGCCGTTCTGAGCCGGCTTCCGAACCCTGTGGGACTGCGCCGCCAGCAGTGCCCTGTCGAGGACGTGTCGCACCTCGCCCAGGGCGACGGATCAGGAGCGTGGCTCCGCCGGGTGGTCGCTAACCTTCCAGCGCCTCCGACACTTCGAGCCAGCGGGTCTCCAGTTCGGCGACGGATGCCTCGAGCGCGCGTGAGCTCGTCGCCGAGCACGCCGAGCCCCACGTAGTCGGCCTGGTCATGGCGCGCGAGCCGCTCGTGCTGCTCGGCGATCTGCGCCTGCAGCTTCTCGAGACGCCGGTCGATCGACGTGAGCTCCTTCTCGGCGGCGCGTCGGTCCGCGCCGGACAGGGCATCACCTGCGGGTCGAGGCCGCGCAGCGGGCGTCTCGAGACCCGACGCGGCCGCACCCGGTGCGGTCGGGCGGGTCCCAGCCGCCGAACCCATGCCGCCCGCGGCATCCGTCGCCTGTCGCCGCAACTCGAGGTACTGCTCGACACCGCGCGGCAGATCGCGCAGATGCCCGTCGAGGATCGCGAACTGGCGATCGGTGACCCGCTCGATGAGGTAGCGGTCGTGACTCACCACGAGCAACGTGCCGGGCCACGAGTCGAGGAGGTCCTCGATGGCGGCGAGCATGTCGGTGTCGAGGTCGTTCGTGGGTTCGTCGAGGATGAGCACGTTCGGCTCCTGCAGCAGGATGAGCAGCAGCTGCAGGCGACGCTTCTGTCCGCCGGAGAGGTTCTTCACCGGCGTCGAGAGCTGCGCGCTCGTGAAGCCGAGCCGCTCGAGCAGCTGTCCGGGGGTGAGTTCGACCGCCTTGGAGCCCTCGCCTACTTTGTAGGCCGTGCGCTGTTCGGCGATCACGGCGCTGACCCGCTGGTCTGCCCACTCGGCGAGCTCGGAGAGTTCCTGGCTGAGCGTCGCGATCTTCACGGTCTTGCCGCGCTTCACGCGACCGGTGGTCGGCTGCACCGTGCCCGTCACGAGGCCGAGGAGCGTGGACTTGCCCGCGCCGTTGACGCCGAGGATCCCGGTGCGCTCCCCTGGCGCGATGCGCCACTCGACGTCGTGCAGCACGGTGTGCTCGGCCGGGGCGCCGGGCGGGGCATCCGGCACCGGGTACACGACCGAGGCGTCGAGCACGTCGACGACGTCCTTGCCGAGGCGGGTCACCGCGAGCCGGCTGAGCTCGACCGGATCGCGCACGGGCGGCTCGTTCTCGATGAGCTGGTTGGCGGCCTCGATGCGGAACTTCGGCTTCGACGTGCGCGCCGGCGCGCCGCGGCGCAGCCAGGCGAGCTCCTTCCGCATGAGGTTCTGCCGCCTCGCCTCGGACGCCGCGGCCATGCGATCCCGCTCCACGCGCTGCAGCACATACGCCGCGTAGCCGCCCTCGAACGGCTCGACGATGCCGTCGTGCACCTCCCACGTGGCATTGCACACCTCGTCGAGGAACCAGCGGTCGTGCGTCACGACGACGAGCGCACCGGCATCCGCTGCCCATCGGGTCTTCACGTGGCGTGCGAGCCAGGAGATCCCCTCGACGTCGAGATGGTTGGTGGGCTCGTCGAGGAACACCACGTCCCAGTCGCCGACGAGCAGCGCGGCGAGGCTGACGCGGCGGCGTTGCCCGCCCGAGAGGCTGCCGACCTGCGCGTGCCACGGGACATCTGCGAGCAGTCCGGCGATCACGTCGCGCACTCTCGCGTCGCCGGCCCACACGTGCTCCTCGATGCCGCCGACCACGGCCTCGCCCACCGTCATGCCCGGGTCGACCACGTCGGCCTGGTCGAGCATTCCGATCCGGATGCCGCGGCGGCGCGTCACCCGCCCGGCGTCGGGCTCGATCCGCCCCGCCAGCAGTTTCAGCAACGTGGACTTGCCATCGCCGTTGCGACCGACGACGCCGGTGCGGTCGCCCTCGTCGATGCCGAGGGTGACCTCGTCGAAGACCGTGCGTGTCGGGTACTCGAGGTGCAGGCGCTCGGCGCCGAGGAGGTGTGCCATGTCCCATCGAGCCTAGCCCGCCGCATCCGGCTCGGGCTCAGGGTCCGCTACCCCTGAGCGGATCGAGGAGGCGGGCGCCTCGCGCCGGCAGGTGCGTCAATCGTGCACGATGCGGGCGCCGTGCACCGGCCCGTGGACATGCACGGCGTTGAGGCGCGCCGCCGACAGGGCGACCTGCAACTCGAGCGCGGAGTCTGTGTCGTCGGCGAGGAACGCGACCGTCGGTCCCGACCCCGAGACGATCCCGGCGAGCGCACCGTGCGACTCGCCGAGCTCGAGAATGCCGCCGAGGCCGGGCGCAAGTCCGAGCGCGGCGGGCTGGAGGTCGTTGTGCAGGGCCTCGGCGAGCAGACGCGGGTCGCCCGCCCGCAGCGCCTGCAGCACGGACGTGTCGACGGTGGGCGGTGCGTGCACCGCGGCGAGCCGCGGCTCCTCCACTCGTCGCCGGTCGAGCTCGCGGTAGACGCCGGGCGTCGACAAGCCGAACTCCGCGACGGCGAGCACCCAGTGGAACGATCCCGTCGCGAGGGCGGGGCTCAGGCGGTCCCCCCGGCCGGTTCCGATCGCGGTGCCACCCGAAAGTGCGAACGGCACGTCGGCGCCGAGCTTGGCGGCGAGTGCGTTGAGCTCCTCCTTCGAGAATGCCGTGCCCCACATCGCGTCGCACGCCACGAGCGTCGCCGCGGCATCCGCGGATCCGCCGCCCATGCCCCCGGCGATGGGCACGTGCTTGTCGATCTCGAGGTGCACGCCGCCCGGGACCCCGGCCGTGCGGGCGAGGAGTTTCGCCGCCTTGATGGCGAGGTTCGAGGCATCCGTCGGCAGAGCGGACGTGTCGACGCTGCCGCCGAACGTGACGCTGAACTCGTCGTCTGGCCACGCCCGCACGTCCTCGTAGAGCGACACTGCCTGGTACGCGGTCGCGACGTCGTGGTAGCCATCCGATTGGACCTCACCGACGCGCATGAAGAGGTTGACCTTGCCGGGCGCCCGAACGTGTACGGCCTCGTCGGTCGCGGCGATCGTCATGACTCCACGCTATCCCACGGCTCCGGTGGAACCCCGGGTCAGCCGACGGCCCGCAACCACTCGCGCATGCGCGCCTTGACGTCCGCGAGCCGCGACCCGTCGGACATGTGTCCCCAGGTGAGCCCGATCGACGATCGGCCCTCGGAGACCGGGCTTACCGTCGCGAGCACGAACTCGCCGCCGTCGAGCGGGAATCGTGCGGTCGGATGTTTGGCGGTGACGTTCAACGCCAGCGGGTCGACGTCGAGCTGGAGCGTGACCATCGCGGCGAGGGCGCGCAATGCGTCGGCCGGGTCGAGGTCGACGGTGCGGCTCACGCTGGCCTCGAACGTGCCGTCCTGGCGTTGGCCCGGTTGGCGGATGCCGCGGGCCTGCTCGTACCCCACCGTGATGCCCTGGGCCCACCATCCGTCCACGCGGTGAGCGGTCACGAGCCAGTTCGCGATGTCGGGGTGCTTCCACGTGGCCGCACCCGCCTGGTCGAGGAGGGCGAACCACTCCGCTCGATCCCTGCCCGTTGCGTCGCGGAGCGCCTCGTCTCCGACCCCTTCGGCACTGCTCCCGACCGGCGTGGTCATGGTTCCACGGTAGTGCGCGGAACCCGTGGCGTGGAAGTCACGCGCGCGATGGCGAGGAAGTCTTCGACGCTCAGTTGCTCGCCGCGCACCTGCGGGTCGACGCCCGCCATTTCGAGCGCGTGCACCGCCGAAGCGGACGATCCCCCGAGCGCGGCGGAGAGCGACTGGCGGAGCATCTTCCGGCGCTGCCGGAACGCCGCGTCGACGAGCGCGAACGTCGCCCTGCGCTCTTCGTCGGTGCCGGGCGGCTCGCCGCGCTCGAACCCCACGAGCACCGAGTCGACGTTCGGCACCGGCCAGAACACCATGCGCGAGACCTGGCCGGCCAGCCGCCAGTCGCCGTACCAGGCGGCCTTCACGCTCGGCGCCCCGTACACCTTGGATCCGGGCCCTGCCGCGAGACGATGGCCCACCTCGGCCTGCACCATGACGATGCCCGACGTCAGCGACGGCACGTGCTCGAGCAGGTGCAGCAGCACCGGGACCGAGACGTTGTACGGCAGGTTCGCCACGAGGCGCGTCGGCTCGCCGGGCACGTCGGTGACCCGCAGGGCGTCGCCGTGCACGACCACGAGCGAGGTGCCCGGTTGCATCACTCGCACGGTGTGCGGGAGCTGCTCGGCCAGGCGCCGGTCGATCTCGATCGCGATGACGGATGCCCCGGCCTCGAGGAGACCGAGCGTGAGCGACCCGAGACCGGGACCGATCTCGAGCACCGTCTCACCAGGCTGCACGCCCGCGATCTGCACGATGCGGCGCACGGTGTTGGCATCGTGCACGAAGTTCTGGCCGAGCTTCTTCGTCGGCGTCACGCCGAGGAGCTCCGCCAGGTCGCGGAGCTCTGCCGGCCCGAGCAGCCGCGGAGCGCTCTGTGCTCCGTCGGCCGCATGCCGATGCGCGTTCACCCCGCTGTCCCCCGCACGGGGTCATCATGCCACGATCCGTACACGTCGCGCGTATTCGACGCAACCTTGGCGCACAGCTCATCGAGGTCGACCTCCAGCACGCGCGCCATGAACCGCATCGTGTAGGGCACCAGGTAGGGCGCGTTCGGACGCCCGCGCAGCGGCACCGGGGTGAGGTACGGGGCATCCGTCTCGACCAGGATGCGGTCCCGCGGCGCCACCCGGAGCGCATCGCGAAGGTTCTCGGCATTCTTGAACGTGACGTTGCCGGCGAACGAGAGGTACCAGCCGGCATCGGTCGCGAGGCGGGCGAGCTCGAGGCCGCCCGAGAAGCAGTGGAACACCGTGCGCTCTGGTGCACCCACCCGGCGCAGTGTCTCGAGCACCTCGTCGTGCGCGTTGCGGTCGTGGATCTGCAGGGCGAGCCCGTGCCGCTTCGCGATGTCGAGGTGCGCCTCGAACGAGCGGAACTGCGCGCCGCGCCCGTCTTCGCCCGTGCGGTAGAAGTCGAGCCCGGTCTCGCCGATCGCTCGCACCCGCGGGCGCGTGGCCAGCTCGTCGATGACGGCGAGCGCGTCGTCGAGCGCGCCTGTCGCCGCGAGCTCGGGCGCCTCGTTCGGGTGCAGCGCGACAGCGGCGAGCAGGCGGGGCTCGCGCTCGGCGACGTCGGCCGACCACCGGCTCGTCGCGACATCCGTACCCACCTGCACGGCGCCCATGACGCCCACGGATGCCGCGCGCTCGAGGTGCTCGTGCACGTCGAGCGGCAACGCGCCGTCGGCGATCTCGAGGTGGGTGTGGTTGTCGTACACGCCGACGGCGAGCGGTTCGGGAGCTGGCGGATATTCGATGGCACGCCCGCCGTCGGAGCGCGTGCGGAGGTGGTCTCGAGACGCCCGCTCCGCGGGCTCCTCGACCGAGGTCTCGAGACGCCCGCTCCGCGGCTCCTCGACCCGAGGATCCGACGGGGATGCCGTCACGCAGCCACCTCGACGCGCGGGAAGAGCGCCTCGAGCGGCGCCACCCGATCGCCCGCGGTCCACTGGTCGGCGCGGTCGATCCGCTGCTCCTGCACGGTACCTTCGGCTCCGAGCGCGGTCCAGAGCCTCGCGGTCGCCTCGGGCAGCACGGGCGAGAGCAGCACGGCGAGGGTGCCGAGGCCGTGGTACGCCGTCGCGAGCACGGTTTCGAGGCGGGCGCGCCGGTGCGGGTCCTTCGCGAGGGTCCAGGGCTCCTCCACGGTCAGGTAGCCGTTCAGGGCGTCGACGAGCTCCCAGGTGGCGGCGATCGACTCGTGGATCGCGAGTCGGCCGATCGCCGACCACGCGGCATCCGTCGCCCGCCGCTCGATGGCGGCGATCTCGTGGTCGGCGGCCGAGAGCTCCGACGACTGCGGCACGACGCCGTCGCAGTAACGATTGATCATGGCGATGACCCGCGACGCGAGGTTGCCGAAGCCGTTGGCGAGCTCGGCCTGGTAGCGGGCGGCGAGGTCCTCCCACGAGAACGAGCCGTCCTGGCCGAAGTGGATCGCGGACAGGAAGTAGTACCGGAAGGCGTCGGAGCCGAACGTCTCGGTGATCTGCTCGGGCGCGATGCCCGTGAGCTTCGACTTCGACATCTTCTCGCCGCCGACGAGGAGCCACCCGTGCGCGAAGACCCCGCGCGGCACCTCGAGGCCGGCCGCCATGAGCATCGCCGGCCAGATCACGGCGTGGAATCGGAGGATGTCCTTGCCGATGACATGCTGTGCGGGCCAGCGGCGTGCGAACTCCGCGTCATCCTGCCCGTACCCGACCGCGGTGACGTAGTTGAGCAGCGCGTCGAACCACACGTACACGACGTGCGAGTCATCCCACGGCACCTTCACGCCCCAGTCGAACGTCGACCGCGAGATGGACAGGTCGGCGAGTCCCTGCTTCACGAAGGAGACGGCCTCGTTGCGCGCCGATTCGGGCTGCACGAAGTCGGGTCGCTCCTCGTAGAGGGCGAGGAGCTTGTCGGAGAACGCCGACATCCGGAAGAAGTAGTTCTTCTCGTGCAGCAGCTCCACCGGCTTCGAGTGGATCGCGCAGACGAGCACGCCCTCGTACTCCCCCGTGCCGGGCACGAGCTCGGACTGCTGCTTGTACTCCTCGCAGCCCACGCAGTAGTAGCCCTCGTACTCGCCCGTGTAGATGTGGCCCTCGTCGTAGAGCCGCTGCAGGAACTTCTGGACGTTGACCTCGTGCCGTTCGTCGGTGGTGCGGATGAAGTCGTCGTTCGAGATGTCGATCGTCTCGAGCAGGGGCTTCCACGCGTCGGCGACGAGCTGGTCGGCCCAATCCTTCGGCGGCACGCCGTTCGCCACGGCGGTGCGCATGATCTTCTGGCCGTGCTCATCGGTGCCGGTGAGCATCCACGTGTCGTCGCCCGCCTGGCGGTGCCAGCGCGCGAGCACGTCGACCGCCACCTCGGTGTAGGCGTGCCCGATGTGGGGCACGTCGTTCACGTAGAAGATCGGCGTGGTGATGTAGAACGAGGAGGCGTCGGCCATGCGGACAATCCTACGGGCGCACGGATGACCCCACCGCTGCGTTACGGCTGGCGGGTGCGCTCCTCGCGGTGACGCCGGCGAACGCTGCCGTCGCCGAGCGCGGGCGGCACCGCCTCCTCCACGTCGAGGTGATCATGCGGCGTGGGAACGCCGAGCGTGACGTCCTGCTCCTTGAACTCGGGCTCCCGCACGCGCTGCGCCGGGTACTCGACCATGTGGATCCCGAGCACGATCTTGCCGGGCGCCTCGCGCTTGTCGAGTGCACGGTACGCGTCGCCGACGTCGTCGAGCGAGAAGACGTCGGCGATGGGCAGGCGGATGCGTCGAGCCGCGGCGAGCGCGGCCACCCGGCCGAGCGCCACGACGTCGCCGGCCGAGGCTCGCACGGCGTCGTGCTCGTCGACCGCGTCCCAGTCGAGCGTCGTGAGGACCCGCACCGCCGGCACGCCGAGTTCGCGTGCCGCGTCGGTCTGCCCGCCGAGGAAGTCGAGGAACGCGCTCACCGGCCGCGGCGTGAGCGAGCGAACCCGTTCGGCGAGCCCCGGGCCGTACGGGGTGGGCAGCACGCCGAACTGGCGGAGGAAGTCGAAGCGCGTCTCGACGCTCGTGCCCACCACGGTCGCGCCGCGCATGCGGGCGAACTGCGCCGCGAGGCATCCGACCCCGCCGGCCGCCGCGGTGACGACCACCGTGTCGCTCGGGTCGAGGCCGAGGCCTTCGACGGCGGTCCACGCCGTGGTACCGGCGGTGTACAGGGAGCCCGCCACCTCCCACGACAGCGCCGGTGGACGCGGCAGCAGATTCGACTCGGGCACGACCACGTGCGTGGCCTGCGCGCCGCGATCGACGAAGCCCATGACCTCGTCGCCGCGCGAGAACCGGGAGACGCCGGGACCCGTGGCGATCACGACCCCGGCGAGGTCACGGCCCTGACTCGCCGGGAACCGCACCGGCCATCGATCAGGATGCTCGCCACGCCGGATGGCGCTCTCGACGGGGTTCAGCCCTGTGGCGAGCACCTCGACGAGCACCTCGCCCTCGCCCGGCTCGGGTGTGGGAAGCTCGACGACCTTGAGCACCTCGGGGCCGCCGTAATTCGAGAACCTGACTTCACGCGACATCTCGCACCTCCACCGTTGTGCGGTACTCCCCATTCTCCCCCTCCTCGGGGGGCGCTGGTGGAAACGTTCGGCCGGCGTTCAGCGGCCGCTCAGCCGCCGCTTTCGTGCGGCCGCTCAGCCTCCCCTGCGCGCGGCGAGCGCCGACTCGTACAGGTCGCGCTTGCCGAGGCCGGTCTCGGCGGCCACCAGCGCCGCGGCGTCCTTCAGCCGGGTTCCGGATGCCGCGAGCTCGAGCACGCGGTCGAGGGCGCCGGCGGCATCCGCCCGCTCCTCCGGCGCACCGCCGACGACGATGCAGATCTCGCCGCGTACCCCCTCCGACGCCCAGGTTGCCAGCTCACCGAGGCCGCCGCGGCGCACCTCCTCATACAGCTTGGTGAGCTCCCGGCAGACGGCCGCCGGGCGGTCGGCGCCGAACGCGTCGGAGAGCGCCGTGAGGCTCGCGGCCAGACGGGACGGGGCCTCGAAGAAGACGAGCGTGCGTCGGTCGCCCGCGAGCTCGGCGAGCCGGCGGGCCCGGTCGCCCGCCTTGCGCGGCAGGAACCCCTCGAACGCGAACCGATCGGTCGGCAGGCCCGACACGGCGAGCGCCGTGATGACGGCGGAAGGCCCCGGGATCGCGGTCACCCCGACCCCCGCGGCGACCGCGGCCTGCACGAGCGGGAAACCCGGGTCGGAGACGGTGGGCATGCCCGCGTCGGTCAGCACGAGCAGGTCGGCGTCACGCGCGAGCTCCACGAGCGCGGCGGCCTTCTGCCGTTCGTTGTGCTCGTGCAGGGCGATGAGCCGGGGGCGGTTGGCGATTCCGAGTCCCGCGAGCAGCCGCTGCGTGACTCGGGTGTCCTCTGACGCGACGACCGTGGCCTCCTCGAGCACCTCACGGAGCCGGGCGGACGCATCGCCGAGGTTGCCGATGGGCGTCGCCGCCAGGATGATCATGACCTCAAGCATGGCATCCGCACGTCGGCGGACGGGGGGGAGGGCGCTCGGCGTACCCGCGCACGTGACCCTGCTCGACCCGTTCCTTCCACCGCAGCGGCTCGACGAGTCCGCGTGGCGCCTCCTCGGCGAGGCGGTCTCCGGGGTCCCGCCGGCCGGCACGCGCGCGCCGGACTCCTGGGGGACGGTCGGGCGGCTGAGCCTTCCGGACTGACTGGTTAGGGTTGGCGCATGGGATTGGAGCCGGGCACAGCTGCGACGAGCGATCAGCGCGCGGATGCTGCATCCCAGTCCGACGCGCTCGATCAGGGTCGCGACGACCGCCCCGTCGACGCGTCGGTACAGCCTGCGCCCGCCGAGCGCGAGGCATCCGCGCCCGACGACTCGCCCGTCGAACGCCGCGGGTCGCCGCTCGACGACTGGTGGGGGCGGGTGCTCTCCACGCCGCGTCGTCGCGCGCTGTGGTACTGGGGCGGCCCGCTCCTCGTGACGCTGCTCGCAGCCGTGCTCCGGTTCTGGAACCTCGGACACCCGCAGGCGATCGTCTTCGACGAGACCTACTACGTGAAGGACGCGTGGACGCTCCTGCACAACGGGTACGAGTCGGACTGGCCCGACGACGCCGACGAGGACTTCGCCCGCGGAGACACCGGCATCTTCCTCGACGACCCCGCCTACGTCGTGCATCCGCCACTCGGCAAGTGGATGATCGCGCTCGGTATGGCGGCGTTCGGTGCAGACGACGCATTCTGGTGGCGTGCGAGCACCGCGCTCGCCGGCACGGTCGCCGTATTCGTGCTCGCGATGGTCGCGCGCCGGCTCTGGCCCTCGACCATCGTCGCCGTGATCGCGGCCTTCCTCCTGGCCGTGGACGGCAATGCGATCGTGATGTCCCGCGTCGCCCTGCTCGACAACTGGGTGATGCTGTTCGCGCTGCTGGGCTTCTGGTTCGTGCTCCTCGATCGCGAGCATGCCCGGCGCGCGCTCGAACTGCGGCTCGCCGAGGCTCGGTCGGGCGGACGCGACCCGCACTACGGACCGGCGATCTGGGCGCGACCCTGGGTGATCGCGGCGGGCGTGGCGATGGGGGCGACGTGCGCCGTGAAGTGGTCGGGCCTGTGGTTCCTCGCGGCGTTCGGGGTCTACCTGATCGTGGTCGACGCGCTCGCCCGACGGCGTGCCGGCGTGCCGTTCTGGCTGACCGGCGCCGTGCTGAAGCAGGGGCCCGTGACCTTCCTCCTGTTCGTGCCGGTGGCGGCGGCGGTCTACCTCGCGTCGTGGACGGGGTGGCTCGTCACGGACGGCGGGTACTACCGGCATTGGGCCGACGAGCCGGGCAACGCGGCGACCGGATGGTTCGCGTGGGTGCCGCACGCGCTCCAGAGCCTCTGGCACTACCACCAGTCTGCGTACACCTACCACATCGGCGTGCATGGCGAGCATCCCTCGCAGGCCAACCCGCTCTGGTGGCTCATCATGTTCAAGCCGACGAACATCTACTTCGCGTCGACCGAAGGCGGATCGGGCGGATGCGGCGCCGACACGTGCTGGGAGTCGATCATCGGCATCGGCAACCCGCTCATCTGGTGGGCGGCCGCCGCGGCAACCTTCTACCTCGTGTACCGGCTGGTGCGGTACCGGGAGTGGCAGGTGGGCGCCATCCTGCTCGGCCTCGCCGCAGGGTACCTGCCGTGGCTGATGTACCTCGACCGCACGGTGTTCCAGTTCTACTCGATCGCGTTCCAGCCGTACACGATGCTCGCGCTCACGGCAGTGATCGCGCTCATCCTGGGGCGCCGGGACGACGTCCGGTGGCGCCGCGAGCGCGGAATCGCGACGGTCGGGGTCTTCCTTGCCTTCGTGCTCCTCGTCTCGGCGTTCTACTACCCGATCTGGGCGGCCGTGCCGGTGACACCGGAGTTCCGGCAGCTGCACTTCTGGGCGCCGAGCTGGGTGACCTGACCGTCGGTCGATCGGGGTCGTCGGGCGGATGCCGGCACAGGGGGGCGCTCAACCGGCGACAGACCGATTCACGCCGTGATGACGACCTTGCCGCGCACCTCACCCGATTCGAGTCGCGCCACCGCATCGGCCGCCCGCTCGAGGGGGAACACCTGGTCGACGACCGGCCGCAGGTCGCCGGCGTCGATGCGGCGCGCGAGTTCGGCGAGGTCCTCGCCGCTGCGCCGTGCCGCGAGCGTGCGAAGCCGCTGTGCCACGAACGGCGAGATCACGGATGCCGCCGCCATGCGTCCGAGCGGACCGAGCACCCTTCCGCCCCGGCCCGATGACAGCACCAGGATGCCCCCCGGCGAAAGCGCGCGCCGCACGCGCCCGAGCGGATGATCGGCCACCATGTCGAAGATCACGTCGTAACGACCCGTGTTCTCCGTGAAGTCCTCGCGCGTGTAGTCGATGACGTGGTCGGCTCCGAGCGCCCGCACATGATCGGCCTTCGCCCCCCGGCACACGCCTGTCACTTCTGCACCCATCGCCTTCGCGAGCTGCACGGCGAATCCGCCGACGCCGCCCGACGCGCCGTTCACGAGCACGTGCTGCCCCGGACCGACGCCCGCGAGCCGCAGGCCCTGGAGCGCCGTGACGCCGGACACGACCACGGCGGCGGAGTGGATCGCGTCGACGCTCGACGGCCGGATTGCGACGAATCGTTCAGGCACGGCGACGAGCTCGGCGAAACCGCCCTGGTTGGACTCCCCGAACACGGCGTCGCCGACGCGGAAACGGGTCACGCCGGCCCCGACGGCCTCGACCACGCCCGCGACATCCCGACCGATCACCGTCTTCCTCGGGCGCCGCACGCCGTACGCGAGCCGTACCATCCGCGGCTCGCCGCGCAGCACCAGCACGTCGCCCATGCTGACGGCGACCGCCTCGACGCGGATGAGCACTTCGTCGTCGGCCGGAACGGGCGGCTCGACGTCGGCGAGCGCGAGCACCTCGGGCCCGCCGTACCGGCTGCTCACGATGGCCCTCATGCGCCGGCCTCCGTCTCGGTCCGGTCGGATGCCTGATGCGTCGGCTCGGGCCGGCTGGCAGCAGCGGCCGCATCGCTCCCGGCCGGCACGGGCCGCAGGATGACGCTCCCGCCCTTGTGCCCCGTGTCTACGAGGCGATACGCCTCCGCAACCTGCTCGAGCGGCACCTCGCGTTCGATCGGCGGCCGAAGCGCGCCCGCCGCCACGAGCCGGGCGAGGAACTCCAGGTCGGGCACCTTGTCGGCGTCCTTCCGGAGTCCCGTGAACATGATGACGGCCCGCCGGCGGCCGAGCCGCGAGCTGAGCTGCTGGAACATGATCGCCCAGGACGGAACGGTCGTGAGGTAGACGCCGCCGAACCCCAGCACTCGCCGCGCAGTCCGGAAGGTGCGCTTGCCGACCGCGTCGAAGAACACGTCGAACCCGGTGTCTCCGCGGGTGACGTCCACTCGGGTGTGGTCGACGACATGGTCGGCACCGAGCCCGCGGACGAGCTCGGCGTGCGCCGGCCCGCACACCGCCGTCACCTCGGCGCCGGAGTGCTTCGCGAGCTGCACCGCGGCCGCACCGACGGCGCCGGAGGCGCCGTTGACGAGCACGTGGTCGCCCGCCCGCACGTGCGCGCCGTCACGAAGGAAGGGCAGCGCCGTCAGCGCACCGTCGCAGACCGCCGCGGCATCCGTCATGCCGACCGAGTCGGGCAGCGGTACTATCGCCGACGACTCGGCGACCACGAGCAGATCGGCGTGGGCACCCGAGTCGGCGCCCGTCGCGCCGAACACGCGATCGCCGACCGCGAACCGCGTCACGCCGGGCCCGACGGCGTCGACCACGCCCGCGTAGTCCGAGCCGAGCACCGACTTCCGCGGCGCCCGGAGCCCGAACGCGAGGCGCGCGAACCAGGGGGATCCCAAGCGCGCGGCGCTGTCGGACGCCCCGACCGAGACGGCGTGCACCCGGACGCGCACCTCGCCGTCACCCGGGATCGGGTCGGGCCGTTCGACGATCGTGACGACCTCGGGCGGTCCGTACCGTTCGTATGCTGAGACTCTCATGATGCTGCTCCCTGCTCCTCGGGGTACTGGAAGACCTCGTCGAGCGGAACCCCGAACACCCGCGCGATCTGGAAGGCCATCTCGAGCGAGGGCGAGTAGCGCCCCTGCTCGATCGCGATGACGGTCTGACGGGTCACCCCTATCCGCGCGGCGAGCTCGGCCTGCGTCATCTCGCCGTGGCGGAACCGCAGCGAGCGGATGTCGTTCGTGACCCTCGTGGGCTTCACCATGCCGGCACGCCCCTGCGATAGGCGACCAGCCGGGTGATGCTCGACAGGATCGCCGACAGCACGAAGCACAGGTACACGACGTTCGCGATCCAGAACCACTCGGCCTCGAGCATCGCGAGCACGAGGGCGCCGAGCGCACCCATCACGACGAACGAGCTGCCGACGCGCTCGCCGAGCCGGTCGATGTCGCGGTCGCGCACGTCGCCCTTGGTGCTCTCGCTCGGGAAGATGATCTCGACGAGGATGCGCCCCACGATCGACGCCACGATCGCGCCGCCGATGGTCCAGAGCATGACCGGAACGTAGTCGATGTTCTCGACGGCGACGCCGCCGATCACCTGCGGCAGCACGAGCGACAGGTACACGGTGTAGCCGACGACCGCGATGACCAGGTAGACCCAGGTGCCCTTCTCCTCGTACGACATGCTCAGGCCTCCGCTCGCACCACGTCGCTCCATCGCTGTCTCCTCAGGTGTCATGTCAAGAGTTCTTGACACCCACTGTAAAGCGCAGGCGACACGGTGTCAATGATTCTTTACAACCCGAGGGATAGTGCACGTGCAGCGGATGCCTCGGTGCAGCGGATGCCTCGGTGCAGTCAGCCCGACTTGTCGATCACGTCGAAGCGGTTGCCCTCGGTGTCCTCGAGCGTGATCCAATCCGCATCGGCCGGATACCGATCCCAGTCGATGCGGCGTGCGCCGAGCCCGACGAGGCGCTCGATCTCGGCGTGCTGGTCATCGGCGTAGAGGTCGAGGTGGATGCGTGGTGGCAGTTGCACAGAGGCCCGGGTGACCGAGAGCGAGAGGCTCGTGCCTGCGGCGCCCTCCGGCGGATCGAGGATGACCCAGTCCTCGTCGGGCTCATAGCGGGGTGCGTATCCGAGCGCGGCCGACCAGAACGCCATCGCCCGCCGCAGATCGTCGACGCCGAGCACCACCGTGCCGACCCAGAGCATGCGGACATCGTCGCAGCAGCCTCGCGGAGCTGCAAGCTCTGTCAGGGGACCTTCACGACCTCCGCGAAGTGCTCGACCACCGGGAACGGGTCGTAGAAGCCGTGCAGCAGCTCCCGCCACCGTCGATATTCGGGGGAGCCCCGGAACCCCTGCTCGTGCGCCTCCACGCTCTCCCAGTGCACGAGCAGCAGGTACTCGTTCGGCGTCTCGATCGAGCGCGACAGCCGCAGGTCGATGAAGCCGGGCATCCCGGCGATGATCGTCTTCGCCTCCGCGAACGCGGCTTCGAAGTCCGCCTCGCGGCCGGGCGTGACGGGGAGGACGGCGTGTTCGAGGATCATCCGCCCACGGTACCGGTCAGCGCGTGGCATCCGCTTGGCAGGGCATCGCCGAGGATTGGCAGGCGCCGCCGGCCGGCTCACGTGCGAAGCGAGCGATCATGAACCCATGCAATTCGACGACACCGCCGCCCTCCTCGTGATCGACGTCCAGCAGGGCTTCGACGACCCGCAGTGGGGCGAGCGCGACAATCCCGACGCCGAGGCGAACATCGGGCGCCTGGTCCAGGCGTGGTCGGATGCCTCTCGGCCCCTCGTGCTCGTGCGCCACGACTCCGTCTCCCCCGGCTCGCCGCTGGCGCCGGGGTCCCCCGGCAACGCGATGAAGGACGTCGTGGCGGACGCCCCGCACGACCTGTTCGTGACCAAGCACGTGAACTCCGCGTTCTACGGGGAGCCCGACCTGCACGCCTGGCTCCAGGCCCGGGGCATCCGCCAGCTCGTGGTCTGCGGCATCCAGACGAACATGTGCGTGGAGACCACCGCGCGCATGGCGGGCAACCTCGGGTACGACGTGACGTTGCCGCTCGACGCGACGCACACGTTCGACCTGGAGGGGCCGGGTGGCATGCGCCTCACCGCGGCCGAACTCGTCCGCGCCACCGCCGCGAACC
The DNA here is from genome assembly GCA_963764435.1 of uncultured Actinomycetota bacterium. Taxonomy (GTDB): domain Bacteria; phylum Actinomycetota; class Actinomycetes; order Actinomycetales; family Microbacteriaceae; genus Agromyces. Next base: position 45,881 of record CAVXSL010000008.1, read on the forward strand.
TCCAGGGCGGCGGGTTCGCGCGCGTGGTGACGACCGACGAGGTGCTGGCCACCGGCTGACGAACGCGGCATCCGTTGCCCCGCATTACGGGTGCCGCCGGATGCCACGGACGAGGGCAGTAGCGTGAACCCATGGCAGACCGCGAATACGGCTTCAAGACCCGCGCCATCCACGCGGGCAACATCCCCGACCAGGTGACGGGCGCGCGTGCGCTCCCGATCTACCAGTCGACCGCATTCGTCTTCGATGACACCGCGGATGCCGCGGCCCGCTTCGCCCTGCAGAAGTACGGCAACATCTACTCCCGGCTGGCCAACCCGACCGTCGCGAGCTTCGAGGAGCGCGTCGCGAGCCTCGAGGGCGGACTCGGCGCGGTGGCGACCGCGAGCGGCCTCAGCGCGCAGTACATCACGTTCGCGAGCCTCGCCGGCGCGGGCGACCACCTCGTCGCCTCGGCGAACCTCTACGGCGGATCGATCACCCAGCTCGACGTGACGCTGCGCCGCTTCGGCGTCGAGACCACATTCGTGGGCTCCTCCGACCCGGCCGACTACGCCGCGGCCATCACCGAGAAGACCAAGGCGCTCTTCGTCGAGACCATCGCGAACCCGTCGGGCGAGATCGCCGACCTCGAGGGCCTCGCCGACGTCGCCCGCGCGCACGGGATCCCGTTCATCGTCGACTCGACGATCCCGACGCCGTACCTCAACCGGCCCATCGAGTGGGGCGCCGACATCGTCACGCACTCGGCCACGAAGTTCCTCGGCGGGCACGGCACGACCCTCGGCGGGGTCGTCGTGGAGTCGGGCCGGTTCCACTGGCACTCCGAGAAGTTCCCGCTGTTCGGCCAGCCGGTGCCGAGCTACGGCGGCCTGCAGTGGTCGGGCAACTTCGGCGAGTACGCGTTCCTCACGCGGCTTCGGGCCGAGCAGCTGCGAGACATCGGCCCGACGCTCGCCCCGCACTCGGCGTTCCTGCTCGCCCAGGGTGTCGAGACGCTGCCGTACCGCATCCAGGCACACGTCGACAACGCGCGCGCCGTCGCCGAGTGGCTCGACGCCGATCCCCGCATCGAGCGGGTCTACTGGGCGGGCCTTGCCGAACCACCCGCACCACGACCGTGCGCTGAAGTACCTGCCGAAGGGCCCGGGCTCGGTGTTCAGCTTCGAGGTGAAGGGCGGCCGCGCGGTCGGCCAGCAGCTCATCGAGTCGGTGAACCTGGCCTCGCACCTGGCGAACATCGGCGACGCGAAGACGCTGATCATCCACCCGGCGTCCACCACGCACGCCCAGCTCACCGAGCAGCAGCTCGTCGACGCGGGCGTCCTGCCCGGTGTTGTGCGAATCAGCGTCGGCATCGAGGATGTTGAGGACATCATCGACGATCTCGACCAGGCCCTCTCGGCCGCGACAGGAGCAGCACGATGACGACAGCGACGGGTGCCACGACGACCGCGACCCAGGCGACCGCGGATGCCGCGGCATCCGCCCCGGCGGCATCCGACGACCTACTCGAGACGGTGCGCCTCGTGAACGGTCTCTCGTGCGAACTGCCCGCGAACTCGCCCCTCGCGAAGCTGCTGCACTCGCAGCGCACGTGGATCGGCCCCGACGCGAAGCAGCGCCGCAGGATCCTCGACGCGGCGAAGTCGGTAGCCATCGTCGGCGCCTCGCCCAACCCGGCCCGCTCGAGCTACTTCGTCGGCACGTACCTGCAGCAGTCGAGCGACTTCCGCCTCTACTTCGTGAACCCGAACGCGACCGAGATCCTCGGCCAGCCGGCCTACGCGAGCCTTGCGGACCTGCCCGAGGTGCCCGACATCGTCGTGGTCTTCCGTCGCGGCAGCGACATCCCGCAGGTGGTCGACGAGGTCGTGGCGGCCGGCGCGAAGACGATCTGGGTGCAGCTCGGCATCTGGAACGAGGATGCCGCCCACTACGGCGAGGAGCAGGGTCTCACGGTCGTCATGGACCGTTGCATCAAGGTGGAGCACGCGCGATTCCACGGCGGCCTGCACCTGCTCGGGTTCGACACGGGCCAGATCACGTCGCGCAAGACCGCGCGCTGAGCCCTCGGCCGCCCGGCAGGGTCACGCCCTCCGCATGTAGGCGCGCACCGTGAGCGGTGCGAAGACGATGACCACGGCAGCCGAGGCGAGCAGCGTCACCCACACCTCGACGCCCGAGGTGCCCGTCGTCGTGAGCTCGCGCGCCGCCGTGACGAGGTGCGAGACCGGGTTCACGCCGACGAACCACGCGAGCCATTCGGGCATGGTCGACGCGGGCACGAACGCGTTCGAGAGGAACGTGAGCGGGAACAGGATCATGAGGGAGATGCCCTGCACCGCCGCCGCCGATCGGGCGATGACGCCGAAGAATGCGAAGATCCAGCTGAGCGACCACGCCGAGACGATGACGAGCACGGTCGCGAGCAGCACTCCGGCGAGCCCGCCGTCGGGTCGATACCCCATCGCGAAGGCCGTGGCGAAGGTCACGAGCGACGCGATCGCGTAGCGCACCGTGTCGGCCGACAGCGCGCCGGCGAGCGGCGCGACCCGGGCGATCGGCAGCGACCGGAACCGATCGAAGACGCCCTTGGCCATGTCCTCCCGGAGCTGCACCCCGGTGACGACGGACGTCATGATGACCGTCTGCACGAGGATTCCCGGCACGATGAACGGCAGGTAGTCCTCGGGGGTTCCGGCGATCGCGCCGCCGAAGATGTACGTGAACATGACCGTCAGCAGGATCGGCTGGAACGTGACGTCGAACAGCTGCTCCGGCGTGCGCTTGATCTTCAGGAGCCCGCGCCAGGCCATCGCCATCGAGTTCGAGACCGTCTGGCGGGCGCCGACCACGTTCTCAAGCGCCCGCTCGGCGCCCGGAGTGATGGACGAGGAGGCGGTCGTCGAGGCGTTCGTCGCGGCGGTCATGCGCGGCTCCCTTCGAGGGTGGAGGCGGAGTCGGAGGATGCCTCGTCGTCGGTCGCGTCGGCTTCGACGCCGTGGCCGGTGAGCGCGAGGAACGCCTCATCGAGGGTGGGCTCAGCGACGCTGAGCTCGGCGAGCCGGATACCCGCCTCGCGAAGCGTGACGAGCAGCTCCGTCACGCGATCGGCATCGTGCATCGGCGCGGTGAGACGGCCGGCTTCCGGGGAGATCGTGGGACGGGTGCCGAGCACGCGTTCGATCGCCACCGAGGCGTCCTCGAGGTCGCGCGCCTCGAAGAGCCGGAGCTGCAGGCTGGCTTGGCCGACCGAAGCCTTCAACTCGCTGGTCGTGCCCTCTGCGACGACCCGCCCCTGATCGATGACCGCCACGCGGTCGCAGAGCTGGTCGGCCTCGTCGAGGTACTGGGTCGTGAGGAGCACGGTCGAGCCGGTGGCGACGAGTCGGCGTATCGTGGCCCAGACCTGCACTCGGGTGCGCGGGTCGAGCCCAGTCGTGGGCTCATCGAGGAAGATCAGCGGCGCCTGGGCGATCAGGCTCGCCGCGAGGTCGAGGCGGCGTCGCATGCCCCCGGAGTACTGGGTGACGGGCTTCTTCGCGACATCGCGCAGCCCGAACTCCTCGAGGAGCTCGGCGGCCTTGCGCCTGGCCGACGCCCGGCCCAGACCCTGCAGGCGAGAGAACAGCACGAGGTTCTCGGCGCCCGACAGCATCTCGTCGAGCGAGGCGAACTGACTCGTGAGGCCGATGAGCTGGCGAACGACCTGCGCCTCACGAACGACATCGTGACCGAAGACGCGAGCAGTGCCGGCGTCGGGTCGCGCGAGGGTCGCGAGCATCGAGATGGTGGTCGTCTTGCCGGCGCCGTTCGGACCGAGCACGCCGTACACGGAGCCGGTGGCGACCCGAAGGTCGACGCCGTCGACGGCGCGGGTGTCGCTGAACGACTTGACGAGGCCGTCGGCCTCGACGGCCCAGCCGGTGGTGGGGGTGACCATCGGGGTATTCCTCTCAGAGTCGTCGGAGCTCGGAGATGAGGGCGGCGCGATCGATGCCCGCGTAGTCGAGCGCTCGCGGGACGGTGCCGAGATCGGCGCGGAGGATGCCGATGAGCGTGTCGGCCACGGCGAGCCGCTCGCGGTCGGCTCGAGGACGGTCGCGTCGCGCCCGGTAGTCGGCGCGACGCATCGCCTCGCGGAACGAGTTCCCCCACCGGGGCCGCGACCGACGGGTGGCGCGCAGCCGGTGCTCGGCGACCGGTTCGATGCCGGCGGCACGCAACGCACGCACCCGTTCGGCGTCGAGGGCGGCGTCGATGCCGGCGACGTCGAGCCCGAAGTCCGCGAGCGTGCGCCCGGCGACCTCGTCTTCCACGGCGATCGCGAGCATCAGGTGCTCGGCCTCCACACTCGGTGCGCCCCGGCGCACGGCCTCGTCGATCGAGCGCATCACGACGCGCTTGAGGGGCGCGCCGAGACGCTCGTCGTGCAGCGGCCCGGGTGTGGATCGTTCCTCAGACATTGCGCCTCCTCAATTCGATCCCGGCGGTCTCGAGTCGCCGGTGGTGCTTCTTGTGCACGGCCTGACGCGTGACGCCGAGCGCCTCGGCGACCTGCGTCCAGCTCCAGCCGGCGCGCATCGCCCGCTCGACTGCGGCGTCCTCGAGGCGGTCGGCCATCTCGCGCAACGCGACGACGGCAGCGAGGTCGTCGGCTTCGGCGCCGATCGTCTCCGGGGTTCGCGGGGTCATATAAGCAACCTAGGTTGCTCGGATGGAATTGTCAACAGTGGTTGCTTATCTTGCCGCGAGATGCGTCGTGATCCTCCTGGTCGACATCGCTCAAGCGGCCTCCGACGACGGCTCGACCGCGCGCCCGTACGCCGTACGCCATCATGAGGAAGCTGGAGCCGTCGGGCCGTTCGAACCGGTACTCCCGCTCATGCAGGTGACCCCCGATCGGGACACTCGCGCATGTGCCGTGCGTCTGCCAACCTGTGCTGATGGACCCGAATGACCCGAACTACAACGATCTCCTCTTCGGCGCCGGCCTCATCGGCCTCGTCATCGGCCTCGCGATCTACCTCGCGGTGCTGGCGCTCATGCTGTGGATCGGCTACCTCATCATCAAGTCCGCCGTTCGCAACGGCCTCCGTGAGCACACGATGTGGCTGGAGGCTCGTCGGGGGCCGCTGCGCTGACCCGGGCCGACATGCGCCAGCCCTCGCGTCATCAGGCCCAGGTCGAGCGGCGTGCTGTGACACTTGGGCCGTACCTGCGCCGTCAGCAGTCGCAGGTGATCCCCGTGTCCACCATCGCGCTGCCGCCGAGCCCTGCTCGCGAGACGTTCGTGAGCGGGTCGGCAGGCTGCTGGGCCAGCCCGTCTGCGGTGTCGTACGCGAAGCCCTCACGCACCCAGTACTCGAACCCGCCGAGCATCTCCTTCACGGGGTACCCGAGCAGCGCGAACTCGAGCGCCGCTCGCGTGGCACCGTTGCATCCCGGTCCCCAGCAGTAGACGACCACGGGGGTGCCCGCGGGAATCCGCTCGGCCGCCTCGGCGGCTATGCGGCGCCCGGGCAGGTGGATCGCTCCGGGCACATGTCCCTGCGCCCATGAGGCGTCACTGCGGGTGTCGACGAGCACGAACCCGGGCTCGGGCTCGGCGAGCGCGGCGGCGACGTCCGACACGTCGGACTCGAAGCCGAGCCGACCGCGGAAGTGGGCGACCGCGTCGGCCTGTGACGCGACGTGCTGGAAGAGGGCGGATGCTGCGGCTGCGATGGTCTCGGTCATGCTCATCACCCTCGCACCGGCGGGTGCCGCGGGACGCGTGATATCGCGCCGTCGTGCCGCTATTTCCGGTCAGCGTACGAGACGCAGGCCGCCGTCGGGGTCGCCAGCCGGCATGCGCAAGCCCCGCCCGTGCCCGACGAGCCGGTGGGGGTGGATCAGTCGCCTTCGGGCGCGAAGAACGCGGTGACGGCCGCGGCGAGCGCGACGAGGTCGTCGACGTGCGCGAGCTCCCGGGCCGAGTGCATCGAGAGCAGCGGCGCGCCGACGTCGACCGTGCGGATGCCGAGCCGCGCGGCGCTGAGCGGCCCGATGGTGGATCCGCAGGGGATCGTGTTGTTCGACACGAACGGCTGCGTGGGCACCCCGGCCTGGCGGCACGCCCGTGCCCACAGCGCAGACCCGACGGCATCCGTGGCGTACCGCTGGTTGGCGTTGAGCTTCAGCAGCGGCCCGCCGCCGAGCGCGGGTCGATTGCCCGGGTCGTGCCGGTCGGGGTAGTTGGGGTGCACGGCGTGGCCGGCGTCGGACGAGAGCAGCCACGAGTCCGCGAATGCGCGGCGGCGGTCGGTCGGCCCCGCCCCGAGATCGGTGGCGAGGCGGGCGAGCACGTCCTCGAGGAAGGGGCCGCTGGCGCCCGATCGTGACTCCGAGCCGATCTCCTCGTGATCGAATGCGGCAAGCACGCTGATGTGCGGGGCGTCGCCGGGCGCGGCGAGCAGCGCGACGAGCCCGGCATGCACCGAGCTCAGGTTGTCCATGCGGCCGGCGGCGAAGAGCACGTCGTCGAGACCGAACCGGGCGGGCGTGGCGGTGTCGGCGACGACGACGTCGTGACCGGCGACCGTATCGGCGTCGACCTCGACGATCCCCGCGAGGTGGCCGAGGATGTCGCGGCCCGCCCCGGCGCCCCACACCGGCTGCAGGTGCTTCTGCCGATCGAGCGTGAGTCCCTTGCTGACGTCGCGGTCGAGGTGGATCGCGAGCTGCGGGATCCGCAGCAGCGGACCGGTGCGCACGAGATGTTCGGCGCCGTCCTCGGTGACGAGCCGCCCCGCGAGCTCGAGCTCCCGATCGAGCCACGAGTTGAGCAGCGGACCGCCGTACACCTCGACGCCCGCCTGCAGCAGGCCCTCGGAGCTCGTCGAGGCGCCGGGCTTCAGCTTGAACGACGGCGAGTCGGTGTGAGCGCCGAGGATGCGGAAGGGCGTCGTCGGGGACGCGGCATCCGGCTGCACCCAGGCGATCACCGCACCGTCTCGAACCACGACGCGCCGACCCGCCCCGCTCGGCCACTCGTCGCGCTCGTGGAGACGCTCGAACCCGGCAGCCTCGAGTCGCGCAGCGACCGTCGCGGCGGCGTGGTACGACGAGGGCGAGTCGCGGAGGAAGTCGGCGAAGTCTGCGAGGTGGGCGTCACGGTCGAGCTCAGGCACCGTTCCATCCAACCACCCTTGGCCGGCACCGGTGGTCGCCCCGCGGTCGCGCCCGGCGATCGGATGCCGCGGGCTCACGCGAATCGCACCGTGGCCTGCAGCCGCGAGCGCACCTCCATCACCTCGGTGCCGCCGAGGTGCGCCGAGCCCGGCAGGCCTTCGCGCACGGCGCTGGCGAGCCGGGAGCTCCGCACGAGCGCGACGACCGCCCCGCGTACACTGCCCCCGAGTTCCAGCGGCTCGGCCGCGTGCTCGTCGGGGACCACGACGATGAGCGCGGTCGGCTTCACCCGCGCCGCCCGCCCGATGGCCTTCGCCCGCGCGGCGAGCGCGCGGATCGGTCGCTCGCCGGCGAGCGCATCGCCCACGAGCTCGCCCCGCCTCATCGCGACCGGGCCGCCCCAGTCCTCGGACTGGATGGCGAACAGCCCCGTGGGGCCGAGGACGAGATGGTCGAGCTTCGGGGGGAGGCCGGGGCCGGCGGCATCCGTGGCGATGTCGTGCCAGACGGTGTAGGCGATGCCGAGCGTCGAGAGCGCGCGGGCGGTCGACTCCTCGACGAGCGCGTCCGCCAGGATGTGCCGGATGTCGCGTGGCGCCCGCCGCACGAGGGCAGGATCGTAGGGGTCGGGCACCTCGACGCCGCGACCCACCCATTCGCGGATGCGGTCGAGGTACAACTGGCGAGTGAGGCCGCCGGGATGCCCGTACGAGCGAGCGAGGGGACGGGAGTCCCGTGGGCGGCTCGGCGCGGCCGGCGCCCACGCCTCCCGCGTCGGCGCGGGCGTGGCGCCGCGCGCGCCGCGGTCGAACGCGGCCCGTGCCTCGGGCGTGCCGACGAGCTGCCACGCCCGCTGCACGGCGTGGAACCGGGCGGCATCGCCGCCGGTGTCGGGGTGGGCGGTGCGCAGGGCGCGCCGGTAGGCGAGACGCAGCGTGGCGGCATCAGCGTCGGCGGGGACGCCGAGCACCTCGTACGGGGAATCGGAGAGCGGACTGTCGGCCATGGACTCGCTTTCGTGTGCGACCACGAGATTACCCCCGGCTCCTCGGGGATCGCCGAGTCGTGGCGGCGCCCGCGCCGGGGCGGCTCGTCGCCCGCGTTCGCCCGCCGGTGGCGTGCCGCCGAGGCATCCGCTCACCGGGTCGCGAGCTCGAGCACCAGCGGGAAGGGGCCGTAGCCGTCGTCCATGGTGAGGTGACCGCCGCCCGTGACGGGCACGAACTCGAGGTCGAGCGGGCGCGCGTAGGCCTCCTCGGCGCCCTCGGGACAGAAAGGATCGTCGGTGCTCGCGACGACCGTGCCCCGCTCCGAGGCGGTGGCAGCGAGGGCCTCGCGCGCGGCAGCGCCTCCGAGCGTCTGCGCGAACGCGGCGATCTCGGGGATTCCCAGCAGCACGTCGGGCGCAGGGGGAGCGACGAGGACGATTCGCTTCGCGACCGGCGTCGATTCGCCGCGTTCGGCGCGTCGCGCGGCGTACGCCAGCCAGAGCTGGCACCCGAGGCTGTGGGCCACGACGGTGAGCGAGCCCGCATGGGTGCCGCGCAGTTGGACCTCGAGTGCCTCGATCCACTGGCCGAGCAGGGGCTCATCGGGCTCGGGAAGCTGCGGATAGCGAACCAGCGCCCCGCGGGCCTCGAGTTCGCCGGCGAGCCAGCGCTGCCAGTGGCCGTCGGGTCGGCGGTTCTGCCATCCGTGCAGGATGAGGTACTCCTCGGGCACACCGACTCCTCTCGTGGGCACGTGATCCGCTCCGAGCGACGGCCCGCTCGCGCGCGAACGCGGTCCATTCAAGCACCCACGTCCCCTGCCGGATGCTGCGGCGTCACGTCCGTGTCATCTGACGTACACGTCCCGTCGCCAGCTGTAACCCGGGCGTCACACGGTGCACGTAGCTTTGGCTACGATCGATAGAGCGAGGGGAGGTCGCGATGGCTGACGCACACATTCTCGAGCGCCTGCGACAGGACGCACGAGACGAGCTCTCCGCCCTCATCGAGCTGCGATGCCGCCTCGGCGAGGACCCGTGGGTATTCATCCCCGACCTGCCCTCGGTCGATGAGCAGGTCGTGGCGACCATTCGCGAAGAGCGTCTGCACTCCGAGCGGTGGAGTCCCGCACGGGCGCGCGCCTACCACCCGGCCGCTCGCGACGGCGACGCCGCGAGGTTCGAGTTCGAGCTGCTGCGCGACATCGCGCTCGACCACCCCGAGCTCAGTTCTGCGGTGTGGTCGGTGCTCGATCGAGTTCCATCGCCATGGTGAGACGCTGCCGGCGCTGCACGCGCATCCAGGTGATGAAGCCCAGGATCGTGAACGCGCCGTAGAAGACGTACAGGAAGGCCGACGCGTAGTAACCGGCACTCACGAGCAGCGGCACGCCGACGACGTCGACGGCGACCCAGATGAGCCAGAACTCGGTCCAGCCCTTCGCCATGCCGTAGGTCGCGAGGAGCGATCCCATGAAGATCCATGCGTCGGCCCAGACCGGCTCGAACGAACCGAGAGCCCTGAAGATCGGGATGAGCACGAGGGTCCCGCCCAACATGGCGATCCCGAGGAAGATCCGCTCGCGGGTGCTCGCCCAGTGCGGGTCGACGGCGGTGTGGCTCACCCGCTCGTGCCGAGACCAACTCACCCAGCCGTAGATCGACACCGCGATGAACATGAGCTGCCGGCCGGCCTGGCCGAGCAGGTTGACGGAGTTCGGCGTGTGGAAGACCGCCCCGAGGAACACGGTGAACAGCAGTGCGTTGCCGATGATGCCGACGGGCCATGCCCACACCTTGCGGCGCAGGCCGCCGAGCGCGCTTGCGAGCCCGAACAGGTTGCCGATGATCTCGCGCCAGAGGATCACCTGCCCGCCGATCACCAGCTGGGCATCGAAGAGCCATTCGATGACGTTCACGAGAGGCCCGAGGTCGCGCGCGCACGGCTGCGGCGCTTCACGAGGGCGGTCAGGCCGCGCCATCCGATGAGCAGGATCGCGAGGCTTATCGCCGCGACCAGCACGAACGCGACCTGCACACCCTGCCCGCTCGCGAGGCGCAGCAGCATCCCGACCACCAGGGTCGACGCCCAGACCACGACTCCGGTCGGCCACGGGGCCAGCGGATGGCGCCACGCCCGCGCCGCGACCCAGCCGACGCCGAGCCCCGCGAGGAACGGCCACGCCGTGCCCCAGAGGCCCACCACGTCGAGCCCTTCGGCGTGGCTCCGGCGTCCCACGATCGCGAAGACCACCACGAGCACCGCGTCGAGCACCAGCGCGCCGACGACCAGCGCCGTGCTGTTGCGTGCGCGATCGTCCATCCGACCATCGTACGGATCCTGACGGAGTGCGACGTCACACGTCGGTGCGCTCGACGAGCTCCGCGAGGGCGCCCGCATCATGCACGGGCAGTGCGCACACGAACGATCGGCAGCGGTACGCCGTCGCCCCGCCGCTCGGCGCGGTGCGTCCCTCGAAGAGCTCGAATCCCGCCGCCGCGAAGTCGCGCGCCTGCCGCTCGGTCACGATCGCCGCGACGGATGCCGCGTGCCGCCTCGTCGCGCTCAGCAGTGTTCGACGCCTCCTCGGACGCTGCGCGCCCGTCAGGCGCGTCTGGCACGACCGTGACGAGCTGCACGAGCGGGGCCGCGAGCCGCGCCATGACCGCGAGTGCACCGCCGAAGGCGAGCGGACGCTGCAGGGCCATGCCGGCCACCGAACGCATCGCCTGCTCGGCGAGGTCGAGATACCGCTCCCCGGCGCCGAGCGCGTACAGGCGCCAGGATGCATCCGCACATGCCGTGATGCCCGACGGGGTCGCGCCCTCAGCCGGGTCCGCCGTAAGCGCAAGCCCGTGTGCGACGAGCACCGGGTCGCCGCCGGCGGGTGCGGCGAACGGCAGCGCCGGACCCGCCCCTGTGGCACCCTCTTCCGCAGCCGCCGTGTCCCCGACCGTCGCCGTCCCCGCGTCGCCCTCGGCTGCCGCGGCAGCACGGTCGATCAACGTCCGCGCCTCGACGGCGTATCGTGCCTCACCCGTGGCGCAGGCGAGGTCGAGCAGCCCGTTCGCGAGCATGCCGGCGTCCTCGAGCGTGGCCGTGGCGGGCGACGCCGTGCCGTCGAGCGACGCGCGCACCAGGGTGCCGTCGTCACGCAGGTGGTGAGCGAGCAGGTAATCGGCGGCCCGCCGGGCGGCGTCGATCGCCCGCGCGTCGTCGAAGACGAATCCCGCATGCGCCAAGCCGCCGATCGCGAGACCGTTCCAACCTGTCAGCACCTTCTCGTCGAGGGCCGGCGGTGCGAGTCGCGCCCGACCGGCGGCGTCGAACCGGTAATAGCCGCCCTCGCTGCGCACTCCGTCGATCACGCTCTCGGAATCCTGCGCACTCGCGAAACCCCCGCCCTCGAGCTGCATCCGCTCCGACAGGAATCGGATGACGCCCTCGGCGAGCGACGCTGCGAACGGCGGCGGCGCGTCGCCGCGCGCGAGTTCGGCGGCGACCCCGAGGAGCAACGCGTTGTCGGTGAGCATGCGCTCGTAATGAGGCTCGCTCCAGTCGGCGCGCGTCGCGTAGCGGAAGAACCCGCCCTCGACGGGGTCACGGAGCGGCGATGCGCCCATCAGGCGCATCGTCCGCTCGGCGATGCTTCGCCCGCCGTCTGAGGCCACGAGAAAGCCCAGGACCGGCGCAACCGGGAACTTCGGCGCAGACCCGAATCCGCCGTGGATCCGATCCTCGTCCTCGGCCAGGGCGTCCACGGCGCCGGCGAGCTCGGCCGGCCCCGGCAAGTCGCCCGCGGTCGAGGCGACGGACGCCGCTGCGAGGGCGTCCGCTACCGCCTCCGCCGTCTCGTCGAGCTCTCGCCGTCGGTCACGCCAGGCCTCGTCCACCGCCGTGAGCACGTCCGCGAACGCGGGGATTCCTCGCACGGGCCGAGGAGGGAAGTACGTGCCGGCGTAGAACGTGCGTCCCTCGGGCGTCGCGAAGACGGTGAGCGGCCAGCCGAGCTCACGCGTGAAGGCCGACGCGGCCGCCAGATAGCTCGCGTCGACGTCGGGATGCTCCTCGCGATCGACCTTGATCGCGACGAACCGTTCGTTCAGGACCTCGGCGATCTGCGGATCGCTGAAGCTCTCCCGCGCCATCACGTGGCACCAGTGGCACGTGGCGTAGCCGATCGACACGAGCACCGGCACGTCACGAGCTCGTGCGACGGCGAACGCCTCCTCGCTCCACGGATACCAGTCCACGGGATTGTCCGCGTGTGCGCGGAGGTACGGGCTCAGCGCATCCCCAAGACGATTCCCCATCGTTCCAGCGTAGGACGGGAATGCCGGGACCGCCCGGGCTTGACCTCCGCCCTGAATCGACCACGGGCGCCGCTTCGCCGCCCGTTAACGTGAGAGAGCCGCCCGGGTTGGGCGGCTCTCTTCAACGGCCCGTTAACGTGAGAGAGCCGCCCGGGTTGGGCGGCTCTCTGCGAATGGTTGTCCGGCGGTGTCCTACTCTCCCACAGGGTCGCCCCTGCAGTACCATCGGCGCTGCGAGTCTTAGCTTCCGGGTTCGGAATGTGTCCGGGCGTTTCCCTCGCGCTATGGCCGCCGTAACTCGTGTCACACCCGCCCGCCCGCGTGGTGCGGGGGGTGGGGTGTGTGGTCGTGGTGGCTGCACCCCGGCCCCGACACCCCGGGTGGGGGGTGGGGTGGGTGCAGTGTCGGTGTTGAATTGTGTGGGGTTCCGTCTGTTGGGAACCACAGAGTGGACGCGAGCAATCCGTTGGCCACACACCGTGCCTTTTGCAAACGTGGTGTGTGTGGTGATTATCAAGTCATCGGCGTATTAGTACCGGTCAGCTGCACAAGTCGTTAGTCCTTGCTTCCACATCCGGCCTATCAACCCAGTCGTCTGGCTGGGAGCCTCTCCCCCGAAGGGACGGAAATCTCATCTCGAGGCCGGCTTCCCGCTTAGATGCTTTCAGCGGTTATCCATCCCGAACGTAGCTAACCAGCGGTGCTCCTGGCGGAACAACTGGCACACCAGAGGTTCGTCCAACCCGGTCCTCTCGTACTAGGGTCAGATCCTCTCAAATTTCCAACGCGCGCAGCGGATAGGGACCGAACTGTCTCACGACGTTCTAAACCCAGCTCGCGTACCGCTTTAATGGGCGAACAGCCCAACCCTTGGGACCTACTCCAGCCCCAGGATGCGACGAGCCGACATCGAGGTGCCAAACCATGCCGTCGATATGGACTCTTGGGCAAGATCAGCCTGTTATCCCCGAGGTACCTTTTATCCGTTGAGCGACAGCGCTTCCACAAGCCACTGCCGGATCACTAGTCCCGACTTTCGTCCCTGCTCGACCTGTCAGTCTCACAGTCAAGCTCCCTTGTGCACTTACACTCGCCACCTGATTGCCAACCAGGTTGAGGGAACCTTTGGGCGCCTCCGTTACTCTTTAGGAGGCAACCGCCCCAGTTAAACTACCCACCAGGCACTGTCCCTGAACCGGATCACGGTTCCAAGTTAGATATCCAGAGTGACCAGAGTGGTATTTCAACAATGACTCCACGAACACTAGCGTGCCCGCTTCACAGTCTCCCACCTATCCTACACAAGCCACACCGAACACCAATACCAAGCTGTAGTAAAGGTCACGGGGTCTTTCCGTCCTGCTGCGCGTAACGAGCATCTTTACTCGTAATGCAATTTCGCCGAGTTCGCGGTTGAGACAGCTGGGAAGTCGTTACGCCATTCGTGCAGGTCGGAACTTACCCGACAAGGAATTTCGCTACCTTAGGATGGTTATAGTTACCACCGCCGTTTACTGGGGCTTGAATTCTCAGCTTCGCCTTGCGGCTCACCGGTCCTCTTAACCTTCCAGCACCGGGCAGGCGTCAGTCCGTATACATCGTCTTGCGACTTGGCACGGACCTGTGTTTTTAGTAAACAGTCGCTTCCCACTGGTCTCTGCGGCCACTCCACGCTTCCCCTGGCAAGCAGGTTCACGCTTCGGGCCCCCCTTCTCCCGAAGTTACGGGGGCAATTTGCCGAGTTCCTTAACCACGATTCTCTCGATCTCCTCGGTATTCTCTACCTGACCACCTGAGTCGGTTTGGGGTACGGGCGGCTAGAACCTCGCGTCGATGCTTTTCTCGGCAGCATAGGATCACCAACTTTTCATCCGCATCGCGTCTCAACCTTCATGAGCGACGGATTTGCCTATCGCTCGGCCTACACGCTTGCCCCGGGACAACCATCGCCCGGGATCGGCTACCTTCCTGCGTCACACCTGTTACTACGCTCACTCCACCAGATGGGGTCGCATGCCGCCCCGCACCTCACCCCGAAGGGATCCGCGCGGCTAGGGATGCTTAGCACTCCTGATCTCGTGTGGGCGGTTCTTCGCCGGTACGGGAATATCAACCCGTTGTCCATCGACTACGCCTGTCGGCCTCGCCTTAGGTCCCGACTTACCCAGGGCAGATTAGCTTGACCCTGGAACCCTTGGTCTTCCGGAGGACGGGTTTCTCACCCGTCTTTCGCTACTCATGCCTGCATTCTCACTCGTGTGCCGTCCACGGCTGGATCACTCCGCCGCTTCACCCAGCACACGACGCTCTCCTACCCATCACCACGACTGGACCACGAAGGCCTATCGACTGCGGTAATGCCACAACTTCGGTGGCGTGCTTGAGCCCCGTTACATTGTCGGCGCGGAATCACTTGACCAGTGAGCTATTACGCACTCTTTCAAGGGTGGCTGCTTCTAAGCCAACCTCCTGGTTGTCTGTGCAACTCCACATCCTTTCCCACTTAGCACGCGCTTAGGGACCTTAGTCGGTGGTCTGGGTTGTTTCCCTCTCGACGATGAAGCTTATCCCCCACCGTCTCACTGCTGCGCTCTCACTTACCGGCATTCGGAGTTTGGTTGACGTCAGTAACCTTTTAGGGCCCATCAGCCATCCAGTAGCTCTACCTCCGGCAAGAAACACGCAACGCTGCACCTAAATGCATTTCGGAGAGAACCAGCTATCACGAAGTTTGATTGGCCTTTCACCCCTATCCACAGCTCATCCCCTCCATTTTCAACTGAAGTGGGTTCGGTCCTCCACGACGTCTTACCGTCGCTTCAACCTGGCCATGGATAGATCACTTCGCTTCGGGTCTAGGACCTGCGACTCAAACGCCCTATTCAGACTCGCTTTCGCTACGGCTACCCCACACGGGTTAACCTCGCCACAAATCACTAACTCGCAGGCTCATTCTTCAAAAGGCACGCCGTCACAACTACAAGGCTGCTCCGACGGTTTGTAAGCAAACGGTTTCAGGTACTATTTCACTCCCCTCCCGGGGTACTTTTCACCTTTCCCTCACGGTACTTGTCCGCTATCGGTCATCTGGGAGTATTTAGGCTTATCAGGTGGTCCTGACAGATTCACACGGGATTTCACGGGCCCCGCGCTACTTGGGATCCCCCTCCGGGCCGCCAGGCATTTCGACTACGGGACTCACACCCACTCCGGTCCGGCTTTCAATCCGGTTCGTCTATACCTGACGCGTCACCGCGGCCGACCGGCAGATCGACCAGAGAGGTCCCACAACCCCGACCATGCAACCCCTGCCGGGTATCACACATGACCGGTTTAGCCTCATCCGCTTTCGCTCGCCACTACTCACGGAATCACGGTTGTTTTCTCTTCCTGTGGGTACTGAGATGTTTCACTTCCCCACGTTCCCTCTACCCGCCCTATACATTCAGGCGGGAGTCACCAGATCACCCAAAGGGCCTGGCGGGGTTTCCCCATTCGGAAATCCTCGGATCACAGCTCGTTTATCAACTCCCCGAGGCTTATCGCAGATTACGACGTCCTTCTTCGGCTCCAGATGCCAAGGCATCCACCGTTTGCTCTTAGAAACTTGAAAATCACATGAGTTCGATCGAATTCGTGCAACACCACCCCAAAGGGCGACGCTGCGAAATTGACCAGTGAATACACCAAACACACCCCCGAAAGGATGCAATTGGCGATTCACCTTTTGTGATCCAGGACAAAAGTCCTGAATCTAAGATGCTCGCGTCCACTATGTAGTTCTCAACAGACGGCCAGAACCCCCACACCCACCAACCCACAGGTCAGTCTCGGTGAAGGCCTGAAGAAACCATCACCCCACACCCCCGAAAGAGGCGCAGGATCGTCCGGTCCCTCAGGACCCAACAGCGTGCACGCACCCGCCCGGCCGGCCCCCACCGTTCCAACCCACCGAAGCGGGCGTACTAGGTCTGAACCATACAGACGAGCACCTATGTCAATGTTCCACCCATGAGCAACCAGCGAGCCACAAAGGACCCGAACCGGCATGCACTGCGAAGACCCGAAGGCCTCCGAGCTGCTCCTTAGAAAGGAGGTGATCCAGCCGCACCTTCCGGTACGGCTACCTTGTTACGACTTAGTCCTAATCACCGATCCCACCTTCGACGGCTCCCTCCACAAGGGTTAGGCCACCGGCTTCGGGTGTTACCGACTTTCATGACTTGACGGGCGGTGTGTACAAGGCCCGGGAACGTATTCACCGCAGCGTTGCTGATCTGCGATTACTAGCGACTCCGACTTCATGAGGTCGAGTTGCAGACCTCAATCCGAACTGAGACCGGCTTTTTGGGATTCGCTCCGCCTTACGACATCGCAGCCCTTTGTACCGGCCATTGTAGCATGCGTGAAGCCCAAGACATAAGGGGCATGATGATTTGACGTCATCCCCACCTTCCTCCGAGTTGACCCCGGCAGTCTCACATGAGTTCCCACCATTACGTGCTGGCAACATGCGACGAGGGTTGCGCTCGTTGCGGGACTTAACCCAACATCTCACGACACGAGCTGACGACAACCATGCACCACCTGTAACCGAGTGTCCAAAGAGTTCCACATTTCTGCGGCGTTCCCGGTTATGTCAAGCCTTGGTAAGGTTCTTCGCGTTGCATCGAATTAATCCGCATGCTCCGCCGCTTGTGCGGGCCCCCGTCAATTCCTTTGAGTTTTAGCCTTGCGGCCGTACTCCCCAGGCGGGGCGCTTAATGCGTTAGCTACGACACGGAAACCGTGGAAAGGTCCCCACATCTAGCGCCCAACGTTTACGGCGTGGACTACCAGGGTATCTAATCCTGTTCGCTCCCCACGCTTTCGCTCCTCAGCGTCAGTTACGGCCCAGAGAACTGCCTTCGCCATCGGTGTTCCTCCTGATATCTGCGCATTCCACCGCTACACCAGGAATTCCATTCTCCCCTACCGCACTCCAGTCTGCCCGTACCCACTGCAGGCTAGAGGTTGAGCCTCTAGTTTTCACAGCAGACGCGACAAACCGCCTACGAGCTCTTTACGCCCAATAATTCCGGACAACGCTCGGACCCTACGTATTACCGCGGCTGCTGGCACGTAGTTAGCCGGTCCTTTTTCTGCAAGTACCGTCAAGCCGAAGCCCTTCTTCCTTGCCAAAAGAGGTTTACAACCCGAAGGCCGTCATCCCCCACGCGGCGTTGCTGCATCAGGCTTGCGCCCATTGTGCAATATTCCCCACTGCTGCCTCCCGTAGGAGTCTGGGCCGTGTCTCAGTCCCAGTGTGGCCGGTCACCCTCTCAGGCCGGCTACCCGTCACCGCCTTGGTGAGCCATTACCTCACCAACAAGCTGATAGGCCGCGAGTCCATCCCAAACCGAAAAACTTTCCACCCCCCACCATGCGGTGAAAGGTCCTATCCGGTATTAGACACCGTTTCCAGCGCTTATCCCAGAGTCCAGGGCAGGTTACTCACGTGTTACTCACCCGTTCGCCACTAATCCCCGGTGCAAGCACCGGATCATCGTTCGACTTGCATGTGTTAAGCACGCCGCCAGCGTTCGTCCTGAGCCAGGATCAAACTCTCCAAAAAAACATGGCACCAACACCACCCCAAAAGGCAGCGCCGGAAATTTGATCTCCGACCGAGAAACAATCAAAACTGACTGTCCATCAATCCAAAGGAATCCCACCCCCACCAAAAACGGCAGAGGCCAGGGTTCAAAAATTGGCATTGAACATAGTGCACGCTGTTGAGTTCTCAAGGAACGGACGCACCCGGGTTTCCGCCTTTCGACGTGCCCCTGGGCAACTTCTCTACTATATCACCTCACGAGCCTGATCCCAAACCGATCGGCTTGGCGGGCGCGCCGCAGCACAACCCGAATCACGGGCCTGGAAGCCTGCGACCGCAGAGGAAGTGAGGTTGTCATCCTAGGCGCTCAGACAGCGTCCGACAAGGGTTCTGATCTGGGCGATTGGATGGTCCCGCTTGAGGCCGGCAAGCGCTGGTCCTGCTGGACTCTCTCGCTCCGCCGCACCTTTGGGGTGACGAGTGATCACTCTACGGACGGCGCTGCCCCTGGGCCAAAACGACCCCGCATCCCGGGCGTGTCGCGGCTCAGCCGAGTGTGCTCGGCCGCTGGGCATCAGTCGAACACGCACCGTTCAGCAACCGGCGCCGGTCAGCTCACGCCATCGGGATGTGCGCTCACGCGTCCCTCGCGCTCGAGACCGGTGATGGCGTCCATCTCCGCGTCGTCGAGCTCGAAGCCGAGTACGTCGAAGTTCTCCGCCATCCGCTCGCGGCGGTCGGACTTCGGGATCACGATGTGCCCGCGCTGGAGGTGCCAGCGGATCACGACCTGCGCAGGAGTCACGCCGTGGGCCGCGGCGGCATCCGTCACCTGGGGCAGCTCGAAGAGCGGGTACTTGCCCTGCCCGAGCGGGCCCCACGCCTCGATCGCGATGTCACGCTCCTCGGCGAACGCTGCGGTCGCCGGCTGCTGGTGGTAGGGATGCAGCTCGATCTGGTCGACGGCGGGCACGGTGTCGGTCTCGGCGAGCAACCGCTCGAGATGCCGTACGAGGAAGTTCGAGACGCCGATCGAACGCACGCGGCCCGACTCGCGCAGGCGCTCGAACGCCCTCCACGTCTCGACGTACCGATCGTTCGCCGGGGTCGGCCAGTGGATCAGGTAGAGGTCCACGTACTCGAGACCGAGTCGCTCGAGGCTCGCGTCGAACGCGTCGAACGCCGATTGCGTGCCCTGGTCGTCGTTCCAGAGCTTGGTCGTCACGAAGAGCTCTTCACGAGGGATGCCGGAATCCGCGATGGCACGACCCACGCCTGCCTCGTTGCCGTAGATGCGGGCGGTGTCGAAGTGGCGGTATCCGACTTCGAGCGCCTCGGTCACGATGCGTTCGGTCTGCCTCGGATCGACCCTGAAGACGCCGAAGCCGAGTTGCGGGATCGAGTAGCCGTCGTTGAGCTGGATGCGGGGAACGAGCGGTTGTGTCATGCCCTCATCCCACCACGAGGGTCGCGGCATCCGACAGGGCGGTTCGCTGGCCGCGAGGTGGACACGCATCGACGTCGTCCGTCGCCCGCGGCCGGGCCGCCGACGTGCGCCGGCGCCGGACGGCGTACGACCTCGGCCGGCCACCTGACGGCATACGATGGTGGGCTGTGCTTCCCGCGATCACGTATCCCGCCGAGCTGCCCGTCTCCGGGCAGCGCGAGGAGATCGCCCGCGCCATCCGAGACCACCAGGTGGTGATCGTGGCCGGCGCCACCGGCTCGGGCAAGACCACGCAGTTGCCGAAGATCTGCCTCGAGCTCGGCCGCGAGTCGATCGCACACACGCAGCCGCGTCGGCTCGCCGCGCGCACCATCGCCGAGCGCATCTCGGAGGAGCTCCACGTCGAGCTCGGCAGCCTCGTCGGCTACCAGGTGCGCTTCACCGACCGTGCGAGCGAGGCCACGCGTATCAAGGTGATGACCGACGGGATCCTGCTGAACGAGATCCACCGCGATCGGGAGCTGCGCCGCTACGACACGATCATCATCGACGAGGCGCACGAGCGCAGCCTCAACGTCGACTTCCTGCTCGGCTACCTGAAGCGCCTCCTCCCCCGCCGCCCGACCTCAAGGTCATCGTCACGAGCGCGACGATCGACCCCGAGAGCTTCTCCAAGCACTTCGCGACGGTGTCCGCCGACGGTGGCGCAGGGCGCCCGGCGCCCGTCATCGAGGTGTCGGGGCGCACGTATCCGGTGGAGGTGAGGTACCGATCACTCGTGGCCGAGGCGGGCACCGGTGCCGAGGGCGAGGAGAGCGACGACGAGGGCGCCGCGGCCGAGGACAAGGACGTGCAGCGGGGCATCCTCGACGCCCTCGACGAACTCGAGCGGGAGTCATCCGGGGACGTGCTCGTGTTCCTCTCGGGCGAGAGCGAGATCCGCGACGCCGAGGCGGCGGTGCGGGCGCATGCGACGACGGCGCGGAGGTGCCGGCGAGACCGAGGTGCTCCCCCTCTACGGTCGGCTCTCGTCCGCCGACCAGCACCGTGTGTTCGAGCCGTCCAAGGTGGCCGGGCTGAAGCGCAGGGTGGTGCTCGCCACGAACGTCGCCGAGACGAGCCTGACCGTGCCCGGCATCCGCTACGTCGTGGATGCCGGGACGGCACGGATCAGCCGATACTCGGCGCGGTCGAAGGTGCAACGGCTGCCGATCGAGGCGATCTCGCAGGCGTCGGCGAGCCAGCGGTCGGGTCGGTCGGGCCGCACGAGCGACGGGATCGCGATCCGGCTCTACTCGGAGGAGGACTTCGAGCGGCGGCCGGAGTTCACGGACCCCGAGGTCCTGCGCACCAACCTCGCCGCGGTCATCCTGCAGATGGCCTCCCTCGACCTCGGCGCGATCGAGGAGTTCCCGTTCCTCACGCCGCCCGACACCCGCGGCATCCGCGACGGCCTCGAACTGCTGCGCGAGCTCGGGGCGATCGACGAGGGTCTCGAGACACCCGCTTCGCGGGCTCCTCGACCGGCAGAAGAGACACCCGCGTCGCGGGCTTCCCGACCCGCAGAAGGGCGCGGGCCGCAGCTCACTCGCATCGGGCGGCAGCTCGCCCGGCTGCCGATCGAGCCACGGTTCGCTCGCATGGTGCTCGAGTCGAAGTCGCAAGGAGTCTCCCGCGACGTGCTCGCGATCGTGGCGGGGCTCACGATCCAGGACCCGCGCGAGCGCCCGCTCGAGAAGAAGGAGCAGGCCGACGGATTCCATGCGCGCTTCGTCGACCCCTCGAGCGACTTCCTGACCCTGCTCAACCTCTGGAACCACCTCGAGGAGCAGCAGCGGCAGCTTTCGGGCAGTGCTTTCCGTCGCATGTGCCGGGCGGAGTTCCTCAACTACCTGCGCGTGCGCGAATGGCAGGACCTGTACCGCCAGCTCGTGCGGCTCGCGAAGCCGCTGGGCCTCCACGTCTCCGAACGGGCAGGTGAACCCAACGCCGACGGCATCCACCGGGCGCTGCTGGCCGGACTCCTCTCGCAGATCGGGCTCCGCGACGACGCGAGGACCTCGAGCGGCCGGGGCGGTGCCGGCACGGCGCGCGAGGCAGAACGGAAGGGCCGGCAGCAGCCGGAGTACCTCGGCGCCCGCAATGCGCGGTTCGTCGTCTTCCCCGGCTCGGCGCTCGCGAAGAAGCCGCCCGCGGCGCTCATGAGCGCCGAGCTCGTCGAGACAAGCCGCCTGTTCGCCCGCATGAACGCCGCGATCGATCCGGCGTGGGCGGAGCAGCTCGCCGGCCCGCTCGCCAAGCGCACCTTCAGCGAACCCCGCTGGGAGCGACGCCAGGGTTCGGCGGTCGCCGACGAGAAGGTGACGCTGTTCGGCGTTCCGATCGTCCCCAAGCGGCGGATCCAGCTCGCGCGGGTCGACGCGCCCCTCGCGCGCGAGCTGTTCATCCGCCACGCGCTGGTCGAGGAGGACTGGGACACGAGCCGGCTCGACCGTCGGCTCTTCGCCTTCGTGCGCGCGAATCGGGCGTTGCGCCGTGAGCTCGGCGAGGTCGAGGAGCGGACGCGCCGCCGCGACATCCTCGCCGGCGATGAGGCCGTCGTGGCGTTCTACGAGGCGAGGGTGCCGGCGGATGTCACGGACACACGCGCGTTCGAGCGCTGGTGGCGCGGCGAGCACCGACGCGATCCCGAACTGCTCACGATGACCCGCGCCGATCTGCTGGGCGCCCGGGCCGACGAGGATCGCGACGACGGCTTCCCCGACCGATGGCGACAGGCCGACCAGACGTACTCGCTCGGCTACCGGTTCGAACCGGGCGCCGACGACGACGGCGTCACCGTCGTCGTGCCGCTCGTGCTGTTGCCGCGCATCCGCCCCGACGGCTTCGACTGGCAGGTGCCCGGCCTGCGCGACGAGCTCATCACCGCGCTGCTGCGCACGCTGCCGAAGGTGCTGCGACGACAGGTCGTGCCCGCGGCGGAGTGGGCTGCGAAGATCGCGGCCGAGCTGCCGGCCGGCCCCGAGCGCGGTGCCGAGCGGGAGCCGTTCACGGCGATGATCGCCCAGGCGATCCGACGCCTGACATTCGCGCCCGTCGACCCGTCGGACTTCGATCTCGACCGCGTGCCGCCGCACCTGCGCGTGACGTTCCGCGCGGTCGACGAGCGCGGGCGCACCGTGGGCGCGTCGAAGGACCTCGACGAGTTGCAGGCCCGGCTCGCCGACCGTACGCGTGACGCCGTCGCAAGGGCCGTCACGGGGAGATCGCGGGTCGAGGAATCCGCGCAGCGTGCATCCCGGAACCCGACCGCCGTGCAAGCTGGTTCCGAGACGCCGCCGCCGGCTCCTCAACCAGCGAGCGCGGTCATCGCCGAGCGCTCGGGCATCACGACCTGGGAGTGGGATGAGCTGCCCGCCCACGTCGACACGCGCCAGTCGGGCAACGTCATCCGCGCGTATCCGGCGCTCGTCGACGAGAAGTCCTCGGTCGCCCTGCGCCTCGTCGCCACGGCGGATGAGCGCGACAGGGAGACACGACGCGGCATCCGAAGGCTGCTCGTGCTCGCCACGCCCACCCCGGTCGCGTACGTGCAGGAGCACCTCTCGAACGAGGAGAAGCTCGCCCTCGCGTCGAGCGCGTACTCCGGGCCCCGGTCGCTGCTCGACGACTGCCTGGCGGCGTGCGTCGACGCCGAGCTGCGGGCGCGTCATCCCGACGGGCTGGTGCGTACGCGCGCCGAGTTCGAGGCGGTGCGCGACGCGATCGGCGCGAGCATCGTCGACCGCATGTTCGAGACGGTCGCGCTCGTCGGGCGGATCCTGCGGGCGGCTCGCGCGGCCGACCGGGCGATCGCCGGCGCGTCGAGCATGCACCTCATGGCGGCGCTCGGCGACATGCGTACCCAGCTCGACGCGCTCGTGCCGGCCGGCTTCGTGTCGTCGACCGGCCTCGCGCGCCTGCGGCACCTGCCGCGCTACCTCGAGGCGATCGTCGTGCGGGTGCGGAAGCTTCAGGAGAACGCCGGGCGCGACCGCCAGGCGATGAACCAGCTCGAGCCGTCGATCGCCGCATTCGAGGCCGCGGGCGGCCGCATCCCGATCGATCCCGAGGCGCCCGCCCGGCTCGTGCGCGTGCGCTGGATGCTCGAGGAGCTGCGCGTCGGCCTGTTCGCGCAGGAGCTCCGCACCGCGGAGACGGTGTCGCCGCAGCGCATCGCGAAGGCACTCGCGGACTGAACGATGAACGACGGTGCGCCGCATTGTCGAGATCGATCTCGTGCAACACAAGGGGCTTGACGGAGGCGACACCGAACGCAACGCTGACGTTCGTCCGATGGCACCGCACACATCGACCACATCATCTCGACGGTGCGGTGCCCGAATCTGCAGAGTCGCAGGGAGAGAACACCGTGAAGAGAAACCACAGAACGGCAGTCGGGGTCGCGTCGGTCACGGCGCTGATCGCCTTCACCGCCACGGCCACCGCAGCCAACGCCGCCGTGCCGACCGATACGAGCGAACTGCGGGCGGAGGTATCCGCGGACGCGATCATGGACCATCTTGCCGAGCTGCAGGAGATCGCCGACGCGAACGGCGACACGCGCGCGAGCGGCACGCCCGGATACGGCCTGTCGGTCGACTACATCGAGAGTCTGCTCGTGGCCGCCGGCTACGAGGTGACTCGGCAGGACTTCCTGTTCAACCGGTTCAGCGAGCTGTCGGAACCGGTGTTCGAGCGCGTCTCGCCGGATCCGTTCACCTACGTTCCCGACGAGGACTTCATCACAGCGGACTACTCCGGCAGCGGTGACGTCACCGCGCCTCTGCAGGCCGTGGACCTCGTGCTGCCACCCGGCCCGACGGCCAGCACCTCGAACAGCGGCTGCGAGCCGGAGGACTTCGCCGACTTCGTCGCCGGCAACATCGCCCTGGTCCAGCGCGGCACCTGCGACTTCTCGGTGAAGGCCGAGAACGCCTTCGACGCCGGCGCGGTCGGCGTGATCATCTTCAACGAGGGGCAGGAGGGCCGCACGGAGACCCTGGCAGCCACCCTCGGCGCCGAGTTCAGTGACCCGATCCCCGTCGTCGGCACCTCCTTCGAGATCGGCAACGAGCTCGCCGCCCTCCTCGAGCAGGGTGAGGTGGTCATCCACCTGATGACGGACACGCTCATCGAGCTGGACGTACCGACGCAGAACCTGATCGCGGAGACCCCGTCCGGACGGGACGACCGCGTGGTGATGGCCGGCGCCCACCTCGACTCCGTGCCCGAGGGTCCCGGTATCGAGGACAACGGCACAGGGTCGGCAACGCTCCTGGAGACCGCACTCCAGATCGCCGAACTCGGCATCGAGCCGACGAACACGATCCGCTTCGCGTGGTGGGGTGCCGAGGAGGCGGGCCTGGTCGGCTCGCAGTTCTACGTCGACTCCCTCACGAAGTCCGAGACCAAGGACATCGAGCTCTACCTCAACTTCGACATGATCGGCTCGCCCAACTTCGCCCGGTTCATCTACGACGGCGACGGCGACGCGTTCGGCATCAAGGGTCCGACCGGCAGCGATGACATCGAGCAGGTCTTCGAGGAGTTCTTCGCCTCGCAGGGCCTCGCCTCGGAGCCGACCGCGTTCGACGGACGCTCGGACTACGACGCGTTCATCACCGCCGGCATCCCGGCCGGTGGCCTGTTCACGGGAGCCGAGGACAACAAGACGGCAGACCAGGTCACGCTGTACGGCGGGCTCGCAACGTTCGAGGGGGAGCCGGTGTCGTACGACCCCTGCTACCACCGGGCATGCGACAGCCTGGACCCGATCGCCGACGGCGCCGACGCCGAGCTGTACATGGCGTTGAACGCTGCATACGGAGGCGAACTCGAGTACAACGGCGTCATCAGCAACGTCAACACGCTGGCACTCGAGCAGATGGCGGATGCCGTCGCGCACGCGATCCTCACGTACGCGATGTCGACCAGCTCCGTGAGCGGCACGGCGAAGGCCTCGCCGGTCGCCGGGGAGAAGGTCGGGGACCGACTCGGCGCACACTTCGTGCACTGATCGCACTCGCACGGTCGGCCCTCCCGCACCCCGCGGGAGGGCCGACCGTTGCACTGCAGCCCGCTGTCCACCGGCTCTCGTCCCGGCCGCGCCCGGCGCAGCCGCGGCATCCGCCATCGATAGAGTGGTCGGACCGTGGGAAGCTACTCCGATCTGCTCAGGACCCCGGGCGTCGCTCGCATCATCGCCGCCCAGCTGACCGCACGGTTTCCCTCGGGAATGCTCTCGCTTGCGTTCCTCCTCCATGTCGAGCAGCAGACCGGCTCGTACGGCGCGGCCGGCCTCGTGCTCGCCGCCACGTCGATCGGCCAGGCCATCGCCGGTCCGCTCACGAGCCGCCTCATGGGCCGGCTCGGCATGCGACCGGTGCTCATCACGACGCTGGTGGTATGCGCGAGTTCGGTCGTCGCCATCGCTGTGCTCCCCCTCACGCTGCCCCTCTACATGACGCTGGGATTCATCGCCGGACTCTCGACGCCTCCCGTGCAGCCTGCCGTCCGCACGATCTACCCGAAGATGGTGAACTCGCGCCAGCTGACCCCGCTGTTCTCGCTCGACGCCTCGGCGCAGGAGATCATCTGGGTCGTCGGGCCGGTGGTCACCGCGTTCGTGTCCACGCAGATCGGCACCGTGTGGGGCATCCTGCTCGCCGCCGCGATGATGGTCGCCGGCGGGATCTGGTTCATCTCCTCCCCCGAGCTCGGGCGCGTGCGCATCCCGCGCTCGAAGCGACGGTTCGGCGCGGTGCTCGCCCGCCCGCCCGTCATGCTCGCGACCATCGTCGGATTCCTCCTCATCGGCGCCTGCGCCGCGGTCGAGGCCGGCGTCGTCGCGGTGTTCGAGCACGGCGGCCCGCAGGCGGGCATCGTGCTCGCGATCTTCTCCATCGGCTCGCTCGCGGGTGGCCTGTTCCTCGGGCACGTGCCGATAGGACCGTGGTCGACCGCCCGCCGAATGTTCATCGTCTTCGCGGGAACCTCCCTCGCCGCGTTCGTCATGGACTTCTGGTGGCTCGCGGCCACGCTGTTCATCGCCGGCATCGGCATCGCGCCCGTCCTCGCGGTGCTGTTCGCCATCGTCTCGGCGAGCGTGAAGTTCTCGGACACAGCGGAGGCGTACGGCTGGGTGGGCACCGGTCAGCTCATGGGCGCCGCGCTCGGTTCGGCCCTCGCAGGTTTCCTCATCGACGGGTTCGGCGCGCAGGGCGCGTTCTGGGCAGCGTCCGTGCTCGCCTTCCTCGGGTTCACCGTGGCGGTGCTCGCCCACTCGTGGCATCCCGACCTCCGCGAACGCGACGCGAGCCCCATCCCCGACACCGAGCCGGTGCCGGTGCAGCCGAGCTGACGAGGAGTCCTGATGCCACAGCCCGTCACCCCAGCACCGAACCTCTCGCTCGCCGACGGCGCGACGATCCCGCAGCTCGGCTTCGGGCTCTACAAGGTCCCGGCCACGGATGCCGCACGCCTCTGCCGTGACGCGATCGGGATCGGATACCGCCACTTCGACACCGCTGCGCTCTACGGCAACGAGGAGGGCGTCGGCGAAGCGGTGCGCGACGCCCCAGTGCCTCGCGAGGAGCTCTTCGTCGCGAGCAAGGTCTGGATGGACGACAACGGCTTCGACTCGACGCTGCGCGCGTTCGACGCGACGATGGCACGCCTCGGCATCGGCACCCTCGACCTCTACCTGATCCACTGGCCCATGCCGTCGACCGACCGCTACGTCGACACGTGGCGAGCCCTGATCCGGCTGCAGGACGAGGGTCGCGTGCGCTCGATCGGCGTCGCCAACTTCCACGCGCACCACCTCGAGCGCATCATCGGCGAAACCGGGGTCGCGCCCGTCGTGAACCAGGTGGAGCTGCATCCGTGGCTGCCGCAGGCCGAGCTGCGCGCGTTCGGTGCGGAGCGCGGCATCCGCACGGAGGCATGGTCGCCGCTCGCCCGCGGCCGGGTGCTCGGCACGCCGCTGCTCGCCGACCTCGCCGACAAGCACGGCCGGACGCCCGCGCAGATCGTGCTGCGCTGGCACGTCGAACTCGGCAACGTGGTGATCCCGAAGGCATCGTCGCCCGAGCGGCTGCGCGAGAACCTCGACGTGTTCGACTTCGCGCTCGACGACGAGGACATGGCCGCCATCGCGACCCTCGAGACGGGGAGCGGACGGGACGCGATCCCGACTTCGACTGACGGGGATCGCCGAACCGATGGAGTCTGACGAGCCGGCGGTGCGGTTCGTCGGGGCCGCCGAACGACTCACAGCGAAGCGCAACCCGATCGTGACCAGACTCCCAGCGACCATCCAGAGATCGGATTCACGCGTCACAATACAGTGAGCGCATGAGACGACTCGCACCCGTGGCGGCAGCGGCCGCGATCACCGCCCTGCTCCTCGCCGGCTGCACCGCGGGCACCTCCGGGTCGAGCCCTCCGCTGGTCGAGGCGCCCTCCGGCGAGGTCGCTCCCGAGCCCGGCGCGACCGACGGCAGGGCGGCCGAGGACGCCGCGGGCAGCGCAGCGGACGCCCAGCTCGAGGACCGTAGCGTCATCACCGCCGGTTCGCTCTCGATCACGGTCGAGGATCCGATCGCCACCGCCGACGACGCCGCCGACCTCGCCACGCAGGCAGGCGGACGAGTCGACAGCCGCACCGAGACGCCCGGCACCGACACACATCCGCCGAGCGCATCGCTCACGCTGCGCATCCCGGCAGACGAGCTCGACGGCGTCGTCGAGGAGCTGCGCTCGCTCGGCACGGTCACGTCGGTGTCGATGAACGCGACGGATGTCACGGCGCAACGTCAGGACCTCGACGGCAGAATCGAGGCGCTCACCGCCTCGGTGGACCGCCTGCAGGAGCTGCTCGGCACCGCCACCACGGTCGCCGACCTCATCACGATCGAGTCCGAGCTCACGACCCGCCAGGCCGAGCTCGACAGCCTCACGCAGCAGCGCGACTCGCTCGTCGACCAGGTGGACTTCTCGACGATCCAGGTCGATCTCGTGACCGAGGAGGTCGCACCCGATCCCCGGCCCGACGACTTCTGGAGCGGCGTGGTCGCCGGCTGGAACGCCCTCGTGGCCTTCGGATCACAGCTCGGCGTCGCCGTCGGCGTCATGCTGCCGTGGCTCACGGCCGCGCTCGTCGCCGCGGCGATCATCGTCGCGGTCGTCGTCCTCGCGACGCGCCGGCGGCAGCCGGGCACGGAGCCCTCGCCCACCGCGAGTCGGTCCCCGCAGGGCGGGACGCCCGAGGCGTAGTCTGGCGTCGTGAGCGCGACGCCCGAGACCCTGTTGCACGACGACCGCCTCGAACGCATACGGGAACGCGCCGCCCGGTACGACCGCGACAACGCCTTCTTCACCGAGGACCTCGCCGAACTGCGGGAGGCCGGATACCTCGCGGCGCTCGTGCCCCGGGAGCTCGGCGGGCTCGGGTGGGGATTCGACGACGCCGTGCGCGCCCAGGCGATGCTCGCGGGCGCGGGACCCGCCACGGCGCTCGGGGTGAACATGCACCTCGTATGGACTGGCGTCGCGAAGATCCTCAGGGACCGTGGCGACGACTCCCTCGAGTTCGTCCTCCGGGAGGCGGGCGCAGGCGAGATCTTCGGGTTCGGCATCTCGGAGGCCGGCAACGACCTCATGCTGTTCGGCTCGCGCACGAGGGCCGAGCCGCAGGCCGGAGGCGGGTACCGGTACTCCGGCCGCAAGATCTTCACTTCGCTTTCCCCCGCGTGGACCCGGCTCGGCACGATGGGCCTCGACACCGACTCACCCGACGCACCGAAGATCGTCTACGGATTCATCGACCGCGAGGACCCCGACATCCGCATCCTCGACGACTGGGACACGATGGGGATGCGCGCGACGCAGAGCCGCACGACGGTGCTCGACGGCGCGTTCGCCGCTCCCGACCGCATCGTGCGGCGACTCGATCCCGGACCCAACGCGGACCCGCTCATCTTCGGCATCTTCGCGAGCTTCGAGCTGCTGCTCGCCGCCGTGTACGCGGGCATCGGCGCCCGAGCGCTCGACCTCGCCGTGGCGGCGGCGCAGCGGCGCACCTCGATGAAGCGCGACGGCGCCGCCTTGTCGCAGGATCCCGACATCCGCTGGCGTATCGCCGACGCCGCGATCGCCCAGGACGCGCTCGCCCCGCAGCTCGTCGCGATCGCGCGCGACCTCGACGGGCTGGTCGACCACGGTTCGCAGTGGTTCGCGAAGCTGGTCGGCGTCAAGGTGCGAGCCACCGAGACGGCCAAGCACGTCGTCGACCAGGCTGTGCGTGTGGCGGGCGGCTCGTCGTACTTCGCCGGTTCCGAGCTCGGGCGCCTCTCTCGCGACGTGCTCGCGGGCGTCTTCCACCCTTCGGACGACGAGTCGGCGCACAGCACGGTCGCGAACGCCTGGCTCGGCCCGCTCGACGACTGATCGGTCGGGCCGTGCCGGCGGACGAGACACGAGGAACGAACCCGCTCGCGCGCGGGCCCGACCACTAGACTGGCGCGGGAGGCGGCGCCGCTGCACAACGATCCTGGAGGTCCCGTGAACGTCATCGCTTTCCTCATCTCCATGGGGATCTTCGTGTTCGGCATGTGGCTCATGGGCACGGCCTCCGGGCTTCCCGGTCTCGAGGCCATCACGTTCTTCGGCGGCATCCTGTGCGTCGCCCTCGCCGTCGCCATCCCGGTCGGCCTCCTCGGCCGCGCCGACGGCGCCTGACGGGTGACGTTGCCCCAGCGCGATACGCGCGTCACGTATCCGGGCGGAGCGCTGCGCGAGACGAGCCGCGTGCTGCACACCGCTCCGGCGCCCGACGGCCGCCTCGCCGTCATCACCGAGACCACGAGCTTCCACCCGGTGGATGCCGGGTGGCCCGACCAGCCGGCCGACGCCGGCGTGATCCGGGTGCGCGGCGAGGAGCTCCCGATACGCGACGCCGTCGTCGCGGCCAGCGACGGCACCGCCCTGTACCTCGGCGCCGACATCCCGGTGCGCTCCGGCGCCGAGGGCTGGGCGTTCGTCGTCGCCCATCTCGTCGACGCCGGCTCCCCGATCACCGAGGGCGACGAGGTCGAGATAGTGGCGGATGCCTCGACCCGTCACGCCCTGTCGACCGGGCACACCGCCTGCCACCTCGCGTCGCTCGCGCTGAACCGAGCGCTGGCCGACCGCTGGTCGAAGCCCGCGCGCGAGGACGCCCTCGGCAGCCCCGACTTCGACGCCCTGGCGATCTCGTCGTCGCGCATACTCCCCAACGGCTCGGTCGACCGCTACCGCCTGAACAAGTCGTTGCGCCGCGCCGGCTTCGACACGGCGTCGCTCGCTGGCGACGTCCAGGCGATCGACGCCCGTGCGGTGATCGATCAGCTCGACCGATGGATCGGTTCCGATGCACCCGTCCGGGTCGAGTCGGAGGGAGACGGACTGAGCAACCGCCGCTACTGGGTCTGCGAGCTGCCCGAGGGCACGGCGCGAATCCCGTGCGGCGGTACGCACGTCTCCTCGCTCGCCGAGCTGTCGGCGGTTCTGCCATCGTTCGCGCTGTTCGACGAAGGCGGTACGCCCGTGCTCGAGATGATGACCGAGGCACGCACGCGACACTGAGGACCGCCTCCCGGGGGTCGCATCCGCCGGGGTTACGATAGCGCTCGTGGGCATACACATCGAGAAGGTCGACCTGCCAGGGATCGGCGTCCGCCACGATCTCGTCACCGAAGGTGGTCGACGGATCAGCGTTGTCTCGCACCGCGACGGTGAGCGCGATCTCGGTTTCTTCGACGTCGACGACCCCGACGCCTGCCGCGACTCGATCCCGCTGAACGACGACGAGGCCGCGGCCCTCGCCGACGTGCTCGGCGCATCCGTCATGCTCAGCCGGCTCCAGAGCCTCAGCGATGAGACCGCCGGCTTGTACACCGAGCAGATCGCGCTTCCGACGGACTCGCCGTACCTGAACCGCACCCTCGGCGACACCAAGGCGCGCACGCGCACGCACTCGTCGATCGTCGCAATCGTCCGTGAGCGTGCGATCATCGCCTCCCCCACGCCGGCAGAGCGCCTGCGCGCGGGAGACGTCATCGTCGCCGTCGGCACGCGTGAAGGACTCGACGGAGTAGCTCGACTGCTCTCCAACGGCCCCGACTGAGGCGGTCGTCATGGACGAGACCACGCTGCTCCTCATCGAGGTCGGCGCGCTGCTTCTCGGCATGAGCCTTCTCGGGCGCCTCGCGCTCCTCATCGGCATCTCGCCGATCCCGTTCTACCTGCTGCTCGGCCTCGCGTTCGGCAGGGGCGGCCTGATCCCGCTCGAAGCGAGCGAGGAGTTCCTCCAGGCCGGAGCCGAGATCGGCATCGTCCTGCTCCTCGCGTTGCTCGGCCTCGAGTACACCGCGGACGAGCTGCTCGGAAGCCTGAGGTCCGCACGGGTCCCCGGCATCGTGGACGCCGTGCTGAACGCGCTGCCGGGCGCGGCGATCGCACTGCTCCTCGGCTGGGGACCGGTCGCGGCCGTGGCGATGGCGGGCGTCACGTGGGTCTCGTCGTCGGGCGTCATCGCGAAGCTGCTCCGCGACCTCGGTCGACTGTCGAACCGTGAGACGCCCGCAGTGCTCGCGGTGCTCGTCATCGAGGACCTCGCCATGGCGTTCTACCTCCCGGTGCTGTCGGCGATCGTGATCGGCGTGAGCTTCGCGCAAGGCGCGATCTCGGTGGCGATCGCCGTCGGCGTGGTCACGCTGATCCTGTACGTGGCGCTCCGGCACGGCCACTTCGTGTCACGGCTCTTCCCCGCCGACGAGTTCGAGCCGTTGCTGCTCGGCGTGCTCGGGCTCACGATGCTCGTCGCGGGACTCGCAGCGGAGGTCGGCGTATCGGCGGCGGTCGGCGCGTTCCTCGTCGGCATCGCCCTGTCGGGCCGGGTCGCCGCCAACGCGAGCCAGGTGCTGACGCCGCTGCGCGACCTCTTCGCGGCGACCTTCTTCGTGTTCTTCGGCCTCACGACCGATTCAACGGCCCTCGTGCCGATGATCCTGCCTGCCCTCGGACTCGCGGTGGTCACCATCATCACGAAGCTCATCACCGGCGCGTACGCCGCACGGCGTGCCGGTGTCGGCACGCTCGGCCAATGGCGCGCCGGCTTCTCACTTGGTCCGCGCGGGGAGTTCTCGATCGTCATCGCCGGCATCGCCGTGACAGCCGGGGTCGCGCCCGAGATCGCGCCGCTGGCCACCGCCTACGTGCTCATCACGATCGTCGCGGGCACGTTCCTCGCCAGGCTTCCCGAGGCAGCGTGGTTCCGCGCAGCCGTGCGGCGACGCGCGGTCCGGGCGGCCGCCGGACCCGCCTGACGCCGATCGCTCAGTCGTGCTCCTGCTCGGCGACAGCCGCGGCATCCGCCCGATCGGCCGCCGCGAGCGTGTCGAGCTCGGCGTCCGCCGCGTCGGTTGCGGCGAGCAGTTCGCGCACGCGGGGCACGACCTGCGTGGCGTACCGCTCGATGCTGCCCATCAACGCCTCGTGCGGCAGCGTGCCGTTGGAGTACTTGAGGTCGAAGCGCGACGCCCCGATCGCGCGCATCGCGGTCGCGATCTTCTGCGCCACCCTCTCGGGCGAACCGGCGTAGAGCGCGCCGTTCGGCCCCGCCTCGT
The DNA here is from genome assembly GCA_963764435.1 of uncultured Actinomycetota bacterium. Taxonomy (GTDB): domain Bacteria; phylum Actinomycetota; class Actinomycetes; order Actinomycetales; family Microbacteriaceae; genus Agromyces. The sequence continues at coordinate 79,111 of CAVXSL010000008.1, forward strand.
CCTCGAAGTGCTCGCGGCTCACGGGGCCCCAGCCCCGCTCGCGCCCGATCCGGTCGATGAGCACCTTGTAGTGCGGCCAGAGCGTGTCGAGCGCCTCCGCGTCGGTGTCGGCGATGAAACCGGGCGAGTGGATGGCGACCTGCTGCTCGGGGTGGCCGAACTGCGCGAGCGCACGACGGTAGAGTTCGGCGAGCGGCGCGAATCGCGCCGGGCTGCCGCCGATGATCGCCAGTACGAGCGGAAGGCCGTAGTGCGCGGCGCGCACGACCGACTCGGGGCTGCCGCCGACGCCCACCCACGTCTTCAGGCGTCCGTGCTCGACGGGAGGGTAGACGAGCTGGTCGGTGAGCGGCGCCCGCAACTCACCCGTCCAGGTGACGGGCTCCTGCGGGAGGAGCGCAGCGAACAGGTTGAGCTTCTCCTCGAACAGCTCCTGGTACTGGTCGAGCTCGAAGCCGAACAGCGGGAACGACTCGATGAACGACCCGCGCCCGAGGATGACCTCGGCGCGGCCACCCGAGAGCCCGTCGAGCGTCGCGAACCGCTGGAACACCCGCACGGGATCGTCGGAGCTCAGCACGGTCACGGCCGAGCCGAGGTGGATGCGCTCGGTGCGACCCGCGATCGCGCCGAGCACCACCTCGGGCGCCGACACGGCGAACTCGTGACGGTGATGCTCACCGACGCCGAAGAAGTCGAGGCCGAGCCGATCGGCCAGCACCGCCTCATCGACCACGTTGCGCAGCACCTGCGCGTGCGAGAGCACCGAACCATCCGGCCCCTTCGTCACGTCGCCGAAGGTGTCGAGTCCGAACTCGTACCGCTCAGCCATGTCCATGTCCCCGTTCCGGCGCTGCATGCGTACGCATCTGTGGTTGGCAACCCCCACCGGGCTGAGCCTATTCCTCCCGCCGGCGCGACCGGGTTCGTCCGGCGACGGCGCGCGGATGTCGCGGCCCACGTGCCCGGGAATGGACCCGCCCGAGGCGGCGTTGTCGCACGATGTCGATGCATCGACGACCCGCGTCGGCGAGAATGAGGGCGTGGACGTGACGAATCGGCCGGTGGTCGGCATCTTCGGTGCGGGCAAGGTGGGCACCGCGCTCGCGCGACTCCTCGTGGCATCCGGCTACGACGTCCTCATCAGCGGATCGCCGCGCCAGACCGCGCTGGACCTGCTCGTGTCGGTCGTCGCTCCAGGTGCCCGTGTCGTGACGCCCGCAGAGCTCGTGGAACAGGCCGAGGTCATCATCGTCGCCGTGCCCTTCGGCAAGGCGGGCACCGTGCCGTGGGACGACTTCGGCGGTCGCGTCGTCGTCGACGCCATGAACTACTGGCCACCGGTCGACGGCCACATCGCCGCGGTCGACGCGGATGAGCGCTCCACGAGCGAGATCAACGCCGCACGGAACCCGCTCGCCCGCGTCGTGAAGTCGCTCAACCACCTCGGCTATCACGAGATGGAGGACGACGCGATGGATCCGGGTTCGCCGCTGCGCCGCGCCCTCGCCGTGGTCGGCGACGATCCCGAGGCACGCGCCGTGATCGCGCAGATCATCGACGACATCGGCTTCGACGCCGTCGACGGCGGCCGGTTGGCGAACGGCCGGTCGCTCGAGCCGGGGCATCCGGCATTCGGGCGCGAGCTGTCGGCGGCCGAGCTCGCAGCGCTGCTCGCGCCCGCCGCGCACCTCGCGGCCTGAGGCGGGCACGCGACATCCGCTCGCCTAGGGTGGAGCAATGCCAGACCCCCTGACCGTGCGGCCCGGCGCGCCCGAGCGGCTGTCACGGATGGTCCAGCTGCCCACCGTCTCGGCAGGGCGCGACCGGCGCGGCCTCGGCGAGTTCGACCGGTTCCGCGACCTCATCGCCGAGCTGTACCCGCTCGTGCACGCGCAGCTCTCGTTCGAGCAGGTGGCCCCGCTGGGGCTGCTCTTCCGATGGAACGGGCGGGGCGACGGTGACCCCGTGGTGCTCATGGCGCATTACGACGTGGTGCCGGCCGAGGAGTCCGACGGATGGACGTACCCGCCGTTCGAGGGCCGGATCCACGACGGGTCGGTGCACGGGCGCGGCACGCTCGACGACAAGGGTCCGATGCTCGTGCTGCTCGAGGCGGTGGAGAACTTGCTCGCCGACGGGTTCGTGCCCGCCCGCGACGTCTACCTCTCGTTCGGCGGCGACGAGGAGGATCACGGGTCCGCTGCCGAGGCGATCGCCGCCCTGTTCCAGGCTCGCCGGATCACGCCGTGGCTGGTGCTCGACGAGGGCGGCGCCGTGGTCGACGCTCCCCTGCCGTTCGTGAGGGTGCCCGCGGCGATGGTCGGCGTCGGCGAGAAGGGGGTCGTGACGCTGCGGCTGTCCGCACGCGGCGACGGCGGGCACGCCTCTGCACCGCCCGCGATGACCGCGACGGCGCGCATCGCCCGCGCCGTGCACCGCCTGTCGCCGAACCCGTTCCCGAAGCGGATGCCGCGGTCGCTGCGCACCATGCTCGCCACGTTCGTGCCGCACACGCGCGGCGGCACCCGACTGCTGCTGCGCGCCATGGGCGCCGTGCCGTGGGCCACGGCCCGCGCGTTCGTCCGGATCGGCGGCGACGCAGCAGCGCTCGTGCGAACGACGGTCGCCGTCACGAAGCTGGACGGGGGCACCGCCGCCAACGTGCTCCCGACGGACGCGAGTGCGACGCTGAACCTCCGAATCGCGGTCGGTGAGACGATCGGCACCGCCGTCACGCGGGTGCGTCGGGTCATCCGCGACCGTCGGGTGCGCATCGAGGTGATCGAGGGCAGTGACCCGTCGCCCGAGTCGCCCAGCGACAACGCGCAGTTCGCTGCGATCATCCACGCCGTCGCCGCGTCGTATCCCGAGGCCGTCACCGTGCCATACCTCGTGTTCGCGGCCACGGACGCCAGGTGGTTCCATCGCTGCTCGCCCGCGGTGTACCGATTCGCCCCGATCGCGATGAGCGTGTCGCAGCGCGCGGCGATCCACGGGGTCGACGAGTGGGTCGGCGTCGAGAGCCTGGAACGCGGCGAACGCTTCCACCGGGCGCTCATCACATCGTTGCCGGAATGAGGTGGGGGTCTTCCGGACGAGACATGAGACATCCGAAGGACCGAACTGATGAGACATCCGAGGGGATGAGACATCCGAGGGACTAGGGTGAATCCACCCCCAGCCGGAACCCCCTCCCACCCGAAGGAGCCCCGATGACGCGCGCTGTGAAGCTCGGACCCGTCGCCGCCATCGTCGGCTTCCTCGCCTTCGTCGAGTTCACGAGCGGCATCATCCAGGGCTACTACACGCCGCTGCTCACCGACATCGCCCGTCACCTCGGCATCCACGACGCCGACGTCAATTGGCTCGAAGGCTCGCAGCTGATGCTCTCGGCGCTGGTGGTGCCGGCCTTCGCCAAGCTCGGCGACATGGTCGGCCACAAGCGCATGCTGGTCTGGTCGACCGCCGTCACGGCTGTCGCGTCGACCGCTCTGGCCTTCACCGACGTGTTCTGGGTGTTCCTCGTCGCATGGGCACTGCAGGGCTTCTACGTGGTGTGGCTCCCGCTCGAGATCGCGCTGATCTGGTCGCGCGGCCGCTCCGGCGAGCGCCCTGCTGCGATGACTCGCAAGGCCGCGGGCCTCTTGGTTGCGGCCCTCGAGCTCGGTGCGATCGCGGGTGCCCTCTCGGCCGGCGCGCTCGCCGAGGCGCTGCCGATGACGGTGCTTCTCCTGGTGCCCGCGGTCGCGGTGATCGCCTGCTTCTTCGTCGTGCTCTTCGGCGTGAAGGAATCGCCCGGCCTCGCGGGCGGCACGTTCGATACCGGCGGGCTCGTGCTCATCTCGCTTTCCCTGCTCTCGCTCACCGGCGGCCTCAGCTTCATGCGCCTGAACGGTCCTGCCGACCCGCTGAGCTGGGGGCTCGTGACGCTCGGCGTCCTGCTCGTGATTCCGTTCGCCCGCTACGAGCTGCGCCATCCCGACCCGCTCATCGACGTGTTGATGTTCCGCTCTCCGTCGCTGTGGCCCGTCTTCCTCACCGCGGGCCTCTTCGGCGTGAGCGTGCTCGGCGCGCAGGCGCCGCTGTCCACCTTCGCGCGCACGGATGCCGCGGTCTACGGCTACGGGCTCGGCGCCACGAGCTTCCAGACCTCGCTGCTCGTCGGCGCATACGTGCTCTCGCTCGTCGTCGGCGCGATGCTGTTCCCGCTCGCGACCCGCTGGGTCACACCCCGTGTCGCCCTCATCGGCGCGAGCTCGCTGGTGGCGATCGGCTACCTCCTGTTCCTGCCGTTCCACGACGCGTACCCGCAGGTGCTCGCGAACATGATCGTCGCGGGCATCGGCTCGGGCGCCCTCGTCGCCGCACTGCCTGCTGCCGCGGCCGCCGCCGCCCCGCCCCACCAGACGGGCGTGGCCACCGGTCTCACCAACTCCGTGAAGACGGTCGGCGGCGCCATCGCGTCGTGCGTGTTCGGCATCGCCCTGCTCGGCACCGCGGGGCAGGCGGCCACCGGCACCGCAGGGTCGTTCTCGGGCTATGTCACGGTGTGGCTCGTCTGCGGCATCACCGCGGCGATCGCCGCCGTGCTGCTCGCGTTCGTGCCGAAGCTCGCCTTCTCCGACGCGCCGGCCGCGGAGGGCGTTGCGGCCGTACGCTGATCCCGGGCCGACCGAGCCCGGCCAGACGGAGAGGAGCACGCGATGACGGATGCCGCGACCCTCGTCGAGTCGCTCGAGAGCAGAGCGAGCGACACGCAGCGCGAGAAGTACACCCGCTACTTCCCGCCCGACCCCGACGCCCCGTTTCTGGGCGTCCCGATGGGCGAGGTGTTCGAGCTCGCCAAGACGGCACTCGACCTTGCCGGGTCGGAGCTGGAGGCGCTGCTCGAACAGCCGGCCCACGAGGTGCGGGCGCTCGCGTGCAGCATCATGGGGAAATCCGCCGCACACCGGAAGTCCGGAACCGAGCGACGTACGGAGCTCTACGAGTTGTACCTCCGCCGCCACGACCGCATCGACCAGTGGGACCTCGTCGACCTGGCGGCGCGCGATGTCGTCGGCGGGTACCTGCTCGATCGCGACCGGGCGCCGCTCGCGCGGCTCGCCGCATCCGGATTCTGGCCCGAGCGGCGCACGGCGCTGGTGGCGACGTTCGCGTTCCTGAAGCGCGGCGAGCTCGACGACGCGTACGCCCTCGCCGAGGTGCTCGCCGACGACCCCCAGCCGTTCGTGCAGAAGGCACTCGGGTGGGTGCTGCGCGCAGCGGGCGACCTCGATCGCACACGCCTCAGGGCGTTCGTCGAGCAGCACGCGGCCACCATGCCGCGGGTGGCGCTCCGCGCCGCGATCGAGCACTTCCCCAAGGAGGAACGCGCGGTCGTCCTGGCCATCCGGTGAACGAGGGCGCGGCATCCGCCCTCTGACCGCAGATTCAGCTGGAAGCCGACTCAACCGATGGCGACTCAACCGATGGCGTCGCTGCTGCGAGCGACCGCCGCCGACGGTGGCGTGCGCTGAGGTCGCCGATCCCGATGCCGAGCGCGACGGCGATGAAGACCGCAACGGCGGTCATGCCGAAGCCGTAGGCGTCGTGGTACACCCCGAGATCCGTGGAGTCCTCTGCGCCGGCCTCACGGTAGATGGTCGAGTAGAACAGCGCGAGGACCACGGCGGTGCCGACCGCGGTGCCGATGCGCTGGCCGAGCTGGCCGACCGAGCCCGCGAGGCCGCCCTGTGCGACCGGGATGTCAGCGAGGGTGAGCGTCTGGTTCGGCGAGATCACGAACCCGCCGCCGACGCCGCCCACCACCATCGCACCGGCCATCGCCCACGGCGTGATCTCGGGCGGCAGCAGGATCGCGGCCAGCATGAGGAGTCCTGCTCCGACCAGCATGGTGATGAGACCCCACACCACGAGCGCTCGGCCCACCCGATTCACGAGGGTGCCACCGATCCAGGACGTGACCGCGCTCGTGAGCGCGAAGCCGATGGTCACCAAGCCGGCGAACACGGGTGCGAGGCCGAGCCCGTGCTGCAGGTAGAGCGTCGTCACGAGGAACATCGACGGCATCGCCGCGAAGTACACCGATGCGAGCCCCACGCCGTTGCGGTAGGAGCTCACGCTGAACAGCGAGAGCGGAATGAGGGGGTGCTTGCCGGATGCCGCGTAGTGCCGCTCCCACGCGATGAACGTCGTCCCAGCAATGACGAACACCACCAGCAGCCACCACCGTGCCGGGTTGTCGTCGGGCGAACCCGTTGTGAAGAGGAACGGCCACATGAGCGCCAGAACCGTCACGCCGAACAGCAGCAGGCCGACGGGGTCGAGCTCGAGCGGTCGCGACGATCGGGTACGCGTCTCCGGCAGCAACAACAGCGCGAGGATGATCGCGGCGATCGACAGCGGCACGTTGATCCAGAAGACCCCCCGCCATCCGTCTTGGGAGCCGCCGATCGCGATGGCAAGCCCGCCGAGGGTCGGGCCGATCGCGGTCGCGATGCCGATCGTCGCGCCGAACAGGCCGAACGCCCTGCCGCGCTCGGGACCCTGGAAGAGCTGCTGCACCATGCCGAGGACCTGCGGCATCTGGATGCCCGCGGCGACGCCCTGGAGCAGCCGCGCCACGAGCAGCACGGTGCTGTTCGGCGCGAGCGCGCAGGCGAGGCTCGTGAGCGTGAAGAGGCTGAGTCCGATCACGAACAGCGTGCGCCTCGAGCGTTGGTCGCCGATCCGGCCGGCCGGCACGAGCGTGAGGCCGAACGTGAGCACGTATCCCGAGACCATGAGCTGCAACTCGGTCGAGCTCGCGCCGAACGACTCCTCGATCGACGGCAGGGCCACGTTGATCTTCGAGAGGTCGAGGATGGTGATCCCCGCGACGGCGACGCAGACCCAGTAGGCGCGCCAGCGCTGCGCGGTGCTGAGCGGGATCTCCTGCGTGTGCGGCGCCTGCGACATCCCATCCACCCTACGCCCGGCGTCGCGAGCGTCACGTCGGCGAATGGTAGGCCGTCGGGCCAGGGAACGGTAGCCGTGGCGGTCCGGGTGCCACCGGCGTAGCTTCGCGGTGAAGGAGGGAACCAATGGTCGATGTGCTGATCTTCGCGCCCTCGCCGTTACTGACCATGACCCTCGAGGACGAGGCCGGCACTGCCGATCTCCACGTGCACACCGGCGGACAAGGCGTCTGGCAGGCACGGATGCTCCGCACCCTCGGTCGCACGGTCGGCGTCTGCGGTGCGCTCACCGGCGAGACCGGACGAGTCGTTCGACACCTCCTCGACGACGAGGGGATCGAGGTGCAGGCGGTCGAGCGCGAGGGACGCGGCGCCGCCTACATCCACGACCGGCGCAGCGGCGAGCGGCAGACGATCGTCGAACTGCCCGGCGACCCGCTCTCTCGGCACGACCTCGACGAGCTCTACGCGGTGATGCTGCGTGAGGCGATGAACGCCGAACTCGTGCTGCTCAGCGGACCGGCGGCCGACGGGATCCTGCCCGACGACGTGTACCGGCGGCTCGCCGCCGACCTCGCTGCCGCCGGCCGAAGAGTCGTCGTCGACCTCTCCGGATCGAGGCTGTCGGCGGCGATCGAGGGCGGCGTCCTCGTCGCCAAGGTCAGCGATACCGAGCTCCGAGACGCCGGCGAGCTCCGTGACGACTCGGTGGCCGAGCTCGTCGCCGCCGCCCGCCGCCTGCGTGACGCTGGGGCGCAGAATGTGATCCTGACCCGTGCCCACCACCCCACGTTGCTCGTCGACCGCGAACGGGCGTACGCGATTCACGTGCCCGCGATGGAAGAGGTCGACTCCCGCGGGGCCGGCGACTCGTTCACGGCCGCGCTTGTCGCTGCGCTCGTGGATGACGAACCGCTGCGCGAGGCGGCCCGGCTCGGGGCGGCCGCCGGCGCCCTGAACGTCACGCGGCACGGGCTGGGAACGGGCGACGCCGACGCGATCCGCCGCCTGAGCGAGCGGGTCGACGTGCGGGAGATCGTGGCGGAGGAGGCGGAACAGACGGAACAGGTGACGCCCGACCAGCTCGCCGCACGCACGGAGGTCGATCCGCGATGACGACCGTACTGGTCACGAACGATGACGGTATCGACTCCCCCGGGCTCCACGCGCTCGCCGCGGCCGCGGCTGCGGAAGGCCTCGACGTGATCGTCGCTGCGCCGGCCTCCGAGGCCAGCGGGTCGAGCGCGTCGATCACCGGCGCGGAGCTCGATGGTCGCATCCACGTGGAGCGCCGGGAGATCGAGGGGCTCGAGATGCCCTGCTTCGCCGTTCGGGCGACTCCGGCGCTCATCACGCTCATCGCCGCGCACGGCGCATTCGGATCGGCCCCCGACGCGGTGCTCTCCGGCGTGAACCGGGGCGCGAACATCGGTCGCGCCATCCTGCACTCGGGCACCGTCGGCGCGGCACTCACCGGGGGATCGAGTGGCGCACGCGCCCTCGCCGTGTCGCTCGATGTGGGGATGCATCCGGCAACCCACGAATGGGAAGCTGCGGCCAGCCTCGCGCGCGGCGTGTTGCGGGCGCTGCTCGCGTGCCCGCGCGGCACGGTGCTGAATCTCAACGTGCCGAACGACGCAGGGGCCGGAGACCTCCCGCTGCGCGCCGCCACGCTCGCCCCGTTCGGCGTCGTGCAGACCACTGCGACCGAAGCCGGCGAGGGGGACGTGCGGCTCGCCGTGGCCGACCTGGAGGGCGAGCACGATCCTACGAGCGATGCCGCGCTGCTCGCGGGCGGGCATCCCACCCTCACGGCGATCACCGGCGTCGGCGAGACGCGCATGCCGGCCGAGGTCCGCGCCGACAGCGGATGACCCGTTTGTGCTCGAGGATGCTCTCGGGACGTGCAGCGGCGGACCCGTTGCCGCGACACTGCGGACGGCGGGACGATGGAACATGGCCGGACGCATGAGCTCCGGTACGCGTCACGAAGCGGCGACATCCACGCCGAACGTGATCGGCGCCCCCCGGGCGGCCGCGCGATGGGGCCTCCCGCTCGACACCCGGCTCGCCGTCCTCATCGGCGTGGTCGCGACGGCCGTCGCCACGGGCGGCTCCTGGGTGCCGTCGCTCTGGGGCGACGAGGTCGCGAGCATCATGTCCGCTCGCCGTGACTGGGCCTCGCTCTGGGCGATGCTCGGTTCGGTCGATGCGGTCCACGGGCTGTACTACGCGCTGCTGCACCTCTGGATCGACGTCGTCGGCGCCTCGCCGTTCGCCGTTCGCCTGCCATCGGGGATCGCCGTCGGCGCGGCATCCGCCGGGGTCTTCGTCCTCGTCCGCCGGCGTGCCGACCGATGGACGGCGGTGACCGCGGCGATCCTCTTCACGTTGCTTCCCCGCGTGCTCTTCGTGGCCATCGATGCTCGGTCGCTGGCGCTCGCGACCTCGGCCGCGGTATGGCTGACGGTGCTGCTGCTGCGGCTGCTCGACGCTCCGGCGCGTCGGGGATGGTGGTTCCTCTACGCGGTCGGACTCGCCGCGAGCGCCTACCTGTTCCTCCACGTCCTGCTCCTCGTGGGGGTACATGCGGCGTACGTCCTCGCGGTCGCGCGTCGGGATGACGTGCGGGTGCGCCTCGCCCCGTTCGGCGTCGCCTGGGCGTCGGCACTCGTGATCGCGGCCCCCGTCGTCGTCGCCGCGGCACTCCAGCGCGACCAGCTCGCCTTCCGCCGTGGGCGGGACAGGATCACGCCCGAATCGGTCTTCATCGACCCGTGGTTCATGCTGGCACCGTTCGCCTTCGCAGCGTGGTCGCTCGTCGCGGTGGCGGCCGTCGCGGCGGTTTCGCACCGCAGCGACGCCGCGTGGCGCGGGCGCCGGGAGCTCCTGCTGCTCGCGGCGGCGTGGATGCTCCTGCCGGCGCTGATGCTGCTGGCGACGACGGCGCTCGTGTCTCCGGTGTACACGCCGCGGTACCTCGTCGTAGTCGCGCCCGGAGTCGCGATCGCCATGGCGGTCGGCGTGACCGCATTGCGGCGGGCGTGGCTGCAGGTCGCCGCGATCTCCATCGTGGCGGCGCTCGCCGTGCCCGCCTACATCGACCAGCGCGGTCCGTACGCGAAGAACGCGGGCACCGACTGGCAGGATGTCGCCGCCGTCGTGGAACGCTGGGCAGGGCCGGGCGACGGCATCGCGTTCGACGAGTCCGTGCGCCCATCCCGTCGTCCGCGACTCGCAATGCATGGGTATCCCGACGCGTTCGCGGGCGTCGTCGACCTCGGCCTGGTGCGCCCGTACGATCGCACCGACGGGCTCTGGGACGTGACGACTTCGCTGGCCGCAGTTCCCGACCGGCTGCGAGGCATCGACCGGGTCCTCGTCGTCACGCGCAGTCGGCACGGCGTCGACGACGACCTTGCCACGCTCCGTACTGCCGGATTCGTCGAGACCGGGAGGGCGGAACTCGAGTCGGACGTCGTGATCCGTCTCGAGCGGCGCACCTGACCGGTGCCTTCCACGGTGGACCCAGGGGGATTCGAACCCCCGACCTTCTCATTGCGAACGAGACGCGCTACCAACTGCGCCATGGGCCCGAGCGACAACGAGCCTATCATCCCTCAGAGGCTGGTCCGGACCCCGCTCGGGTGCGTTATCCGGTCTCGCGGCGGCGGCGCAGCACGGCGTCGAGGTCATCGATGCCCGGGGCCGCGTCACCGACGATGCCCATGCGCGCGTAGGGATTCGTCGGTTCGGCCTGACGAAGCGCGGCAGTCGCGGGCGGCGCCAGCGGGGTCGGCACCGGGGCGATCGAGGGCACCGTGTGCTCCAGCTTCTCGGCGCGACGTGAGACCTCCGCCTCGGCGGCTGCGCGCTTGAGGTCGGCGGCGGCCTCGATCGATGCCATCGCGATCGCGGCGATCGTGCCGCGGGAGAGATGCAGCGGCTTCGGCAGGGGCTGCGGCGTCCAGGCGTGCTCCTCGGACTCCTCCTCGGCGAGCTCGATCGGCTCGAACGGCTCCGCCTCGGGCGTCGTGATGGAGCCGGCGACGACGGGAGGCGGCACGTGCACGCGCGCGAGGCGCACGATGCCGGAGAACGCCACCACCACGGCGAGCCCTCCCCCGGCGGCGATGAGAAGCGAGGCGCCGAATGCGGCCGCCGCGAGTCCACCGACCACGGTCACGAGGCCCGCGAGCAGGAGCAGCGAGCAGCGTGCACGGCGCCTTCGGAGCGTGCGGCGCGCGCGAGCGGCATCCGTCGATGCAGCTGCGTTGCTGCCGATCGACGGATCGCCGGACGCGACAGGCGCGACCCGCGAGACAGGTTCGGTGATCGGCGCGCGAGCCGCCGCGGCGAGTTCGCGCGCGGCCTGGGCTGCCTCCTCGGCGGCGCGGCGCTCGGCGATGGCGAGGTGCTCGGCGGCCTCGGCGGCAAGCCGGGCCGCCTCCTCGTGCTCGTGCAGGATGCGTTGCTGGGTCGCGACCTCGCGGGCGGTGGCCTCGACCCGCACCGGTTCGGGGGTCTCGGCGGTCTCAGCGAGGATCCTCAGGGTCTGCTGCAGCCGTACGGCGTTGCGCTCGGTGGCGAAGTACTGCCGACGGCGCAGCCAGCTCGGAAGCAGGTACGCGATCCAGAGCGCCGCGGCGGCAGCCACGAGCAGTCCTCCCCCGATCACGTCCATGCGACCACGCTAGGTCACGGTGGGCGAATGGCCGGGGCGTGATGCGGTGTGTTCAGCGATCGGCGACGTGGAGGGGGTAGGCCGCGGCCGCGCGGTCCTCGGCGGTGACGCGCGCTGCCTCCTCCGGCACTCGTCCCTCCCGCCAGCGGCGCAGGACGCCGTGCGGCGCCTCCTCGGCGACGAGCGCGAAGGCGAAATGGTCGCGCCAGTCGCCGTTGATGTGGATGAAGCGGCGTCGCAGCCCCTCGTAGCGGAATCCGAGCTTCTCCACGACCCGCAGCGAGGCCTGGTTCTCGGGTCGGATGCAGATCTCCATGCGGTGCAGGCGCAGCACCGAGAAACAGTAGTCGGTGGCGAGGGCGACGGCTGTGGGCGTGATGCCGCGTCCCGCGAACGACTGCGACACCCAGTAGCCGATGCTCGCCGACGACAGGGACCCGAACGTGATCGATGAGACGTTGAGCTGGCCGACGATCTCGCCGGCGACCTCGATGACGAACGGCAGCGCGTGCCCTGTACGAGCGTGCCCGAGCAGGTTGCGGATGCTCGCCCGCGTGTCGATGACCGAGCCGCCGCCCGGGTAGGTGGCCTCCCACTCGCGCAACCAGTCGCGGTTGTCGAGGAGCACGCGCTCCAGCGCCCTGGCGTCGCGCGCGCGGATCGGCCGAAGCGTGACGTCGCCGTCACGCAGCGTGGGGATCGCGGCCGCGGCCACGTCAGGTCCGATCGAAGCCGGCGACGTACTCGACGAGCCACGGCCTCAGCTCGGGGCCGAGGTCGTCGCGATCGGCGGCGAGCTGCACCACGGCCTTGATGTAGTCGAGTTTGTCGCCGGTGTCGTACCGCCGGCCGCGGAAGACGACGCCGTAGACGCCCCCCGAGCCGTCGACGTCGGCCGCCATCTCCATGAGCGCATCGGTGAGCTGGATCTCTCCGCCCTTGCCGGGCTTCGTGTGCTCGAGGATGCGGAAGACCTCGGGTCGCAGCACATAGCGGCCGATCACCGCGAGATTGGACGGCGCCACGTCGGCGGTCGGCTTCTCGACGAGACCCGTGACGCGCACGACATCGGGATCGTCGGTGGCCTCGACCTCCGCCGCGCCGTAGAGGTGGATCAGTGCGGGGTCGACCTCGAGGAGCGCGACGATCGTGGCGCCGCGCCGGTCGTGCTCGTCGAGCATTCGCGAGAGGAGCGGATCGCGGGCATCGATGAGGTCGTCGCCGAGGAGCACGGCGAACGACTCGTCGCCCACGTGCTTGCGAGCGCGGAGCACGGCGTGGCCGAGGCCCTTCGGATCGCCCTGGCGCACGAAGTGCACGTCGGCGAGGTCGCTCGACTCCTGCACCTTCGACAGCTTCGAGTTGTCGCCTTTCGTCTCGAGCGTGTACTCCAGCTCGGTGACCCGGTCGAAGTGGTTCGCGAGCGCGTTCTTGTTGCGTCCGATGATCATCAGCACATCGTCGAGCCCGGCGGCGACGGCCTCCTCCACCACGTACTGGATCGCGGGCTTGTCGACGACGGGGAGCATCTCCTTCGGCATGGCCTTCGTCGCCGGGAGGAACCTCGTGCCGAGGCCGGCCGCGGGGATGACGGCCTTCGTGATCCGTTGAGTCATGCCTAGAGCGTAACCGGATGTCAGGGCACGGTGCAGGCGCTTGCGACGAACGCCGTCGCCCTAGGATGTGAGCCATGCCCGACGATCCGGAGATCCAGAAGCGCATCCTGCGCGCCGAGCTCCGTGAGCGTCGACAGAACATGCCGGCGTACGAACGCGAGCTCGCGACCGCGGGCGTTCACCGCGCGGCTCGAGGAGCTCGTGGGATCGACGGGCGCCGAGTCGCTCTCGTGCTACCTCTCGATGCCGACGGAGCCCGACACCAGGCCGTTCGTGAACTGGGCCGAGGCCCGAGGCATCCGTGTGCTGTTCCCCATCACCCGTGAGGACGGCCTGCTCGACTGGACGGTCGGCGAAGAACAGGTCGAGACCCTCGGCCTGTACGGCATGCCCGAGGCGGTCGGCGAGCTGCTCGGGCCGATGGCGATCAACGACGTCGACCTCATCCTCGTGCCGGCCGCCGCAGTCGATCGCACCGGCATGCGCCTCGGCTGGGGTCAGGGCTATTTCGACAAGACCCTCGGTTCGATGGAAAAATGTCCTCCGGTGTACGCCGTCGTCTTCGACAGCGAGTTCGTCGAGCAGGTGCCGCGCGAGGTGCACGACCAGGCCGTGAACGGCGTCGTGACCCCCACGCGCATCATCGCGTTCTGAGCGGCGAGCCACGATCCGGAAGAGTCACATGCCCACCTATTCCTACCGCTGCACCGAGTGCGACAACGCGTTCGACATCCACCAGGCGTTCACCGACGACACCCTCACCGTGTGCGAGGTGTGCGGCGGGCGGCTCCGCAAGCTCTTCAACACCATCGGCGTGACGTTCAACGGCTCGGGCTTCTACCGCACGGATTCCCGGGCGGGCGTCGCGGGCGGGGGGTCGGATCGGCCGACGTCGGGGGCTTCGTCGTCGGGCGGCGTCCGGCCGGCTCCTCGGCACCGGCGGTCGGCGGGTCGACTCGCCGTTCCGCTCGGGCGCGTCCTCCGCTCCGTGGATCAGCAGGTTCGTCATCGAGCGGCTCCGCGACAGCGAGCGGAACGTGCTCAGGGCTTCGAGGAATTCATCACCCGTGGCAACGTCATCGACCTCGCGGCTCGCGGTCGTCATCGGCGCGGCGTTCACCGCATCGTCAGCGCGATCGTCAGCGGCTCGTCGACCCGCTGATCGGCAGGCGCTCAACGCCGGAGCCTGAACGACGCGATGATCCTGGTGGCAGCGATGCACGAGTCGTTCGGCGCAGTACTCGGCGCGATGATCACCTTCCTCGCCGTCGCCCTCGTCGTGTACTCGTGTTCGTGCTGCCGATGAACACGTACGCGAGCGCCAGGCGGCCAGACGCCCGGCGAGCCCGCCGCGAGCCGCCGAGCGAGACCGAGCTGCTCCTGCAGATCCGCGACCTGCTCGCCGAGCAGCGCCGGCGTCGCGCGCCGCGGCCGTCACGCCGAGTAGCGCCGCTGCTCGCCAGTGCGGCGGTCTCGCGTGAAGCGCTCGTCGTCGGAGTTCGGCCGCCCCCGCTTCGGTCGGGATTCGTCGATCGGTCTCCGCCGCCGCAGCGGGCGGCTCCGGCGACGGGTCCGAGCCGGGCGCCGGCGTCAGCCTGGCGCGGCGCGCGTTGCCGCCGGCACGCTCGACCCGCTGTCGCGGTGTCCTTCCGCCATCAGTCGCTCGCCGTGGCATCCGTCGGCCGAGGGTCGGCTTGCCGAGCAGGCTGGCCACCCGCGCCGCGACCGCCTCGGGATTGCCGAACAGCTCGAAGCTGTGCACGCGCAGGTAGTGCCACCCCAGCCGCCGCAGGACGTCGGGCCTGAGCCGCAGCGACTCGCGCAGGCTGAGGCCCAAGAGCGCGTCATCGGTCTCGACGACCACGGCCTTGCCGGCATGCGCGGCGGCGAGGGCGAGGCGGCCGCGGTGACCGACGCTGACCCGGATGCCGCGGCGCGCGAGCCGCACGGCCAGATCGCCGAGCATCGAGCCGTCGGGCTCGCCGGCGTCGTCGGCGCCGGCAACGCGCTCCTCGGTCTGGCTGAGGATGTTCGCGAGCGCGAGCACCCCGTGCGACTGTCGATCCTCATCGATGTCGTCGGGGCGGAACGCCGAGACGATGTCCATGGAGCGGCGCGCGCGGGTCATGCCGACGGCGAGCAGCCGGTCGCCGCCCGGCTCGCCCGAGCGACGCCGAATTCGACAGCAGTCGGCCGTGCGGGGTGCGGCCGTATCCGACCGAGAAGATGACCCGGTCACGGCTCTGCGCCACGGCCTGCTCGAGCGTGAGCACCGTGAACGGCTCGGCGCGGTCCTTGAGGATGAAGTCGGAGAGGTCGGTTCGCTTTGCGAACGCCGCGAGCACCGCCTGGTGCACTCGCGCGGCGTGCCTCGCGCTGGCGGTGATCACCATGAGCGACTCGCGAGGCCGTTTGACGGCGTGCTCCATGACCAGCTCGACGACCTTCGCCACCTCTGCGTCGACGCTCTCGATCGTGCCGCTGATCGCATCGGGCAGTCCGTTGCCGCGCGACGTAGTGCAAGCCGAGGCTGCCATGGCCGAGGAAGCTTCCCGCCCACGGGAGCGATTCGATGCGTCCGGCGTAGAACCGCCGGTTCACGAGCTCGGCGAGGTCCTCGCCGCCCGCACGGTAGCTGCGCGTGAGGGTGAGGGTCGGCAGCAGCTCGCCGAGGCGGGCGAGCGCCGAGTCGGCGTGCAGCGCGTCGACGCCGTGCACCGTGTCGTCCCGGCCCGTGTCGAGCTCCGGGTCGTCGATCCCGGTCTCGAAGAGGGTGGGCGTCTGCGTGACGGGGTCACCGAACGCGACCACCTGCCGTGCCCGCCGGATGGCGCCGAGGTTCTCGGCGATCGTGGTCGATCCGGCGTCTACGAGCATGACGGCGTCGAACGCGATGCCGTCGTCGATCTGCGGGAACCTCGTACGGCGACGCGAGCCAGACCGGTGCCAGCGCGCGGAAGAGGTGCGGTGCATCGTGCTGCAGTGCCGCGGCGCGCACGCGATCGCCGCGGAGCATCCGCTTCAGCCGCTGGGCCTCCTCGGGGTGGTCGACGAGCGCCACCTTCCAGTTCTCGGCCAGGCGCCACGCGAGCAGGGGGCCCGCGGCCGACGCGTGCGCCTCGTCGACGAGCCGGAAGTCGGCCTCGAGGCGGTCGAGCACTGCGGTGTTCGCCCCGAGGAGCGCCTTGTCGTTCTGGAGCATCGACTCGAGCACTGACTGCCACCACGCCAGCTCGAGCTCCGCGGCGACGCCGCGTTCGGGCACATGCCGCCGTGCGAGGTCGAGGAGCAACGGGTCGAGGCCGAGATCGCGCAGGCGCGACAGCACGGCCGTGCGTTCCTGCAGATTGGTGAGCACTTCGGACTCGGCCGCGAGGCCGGCGAGGTTCGAGACCATCTCGCGCACGGGACGCGCCGCCAGCTGCCGGGCCGTGCCTGCGACGCCGAGCGGGGCATCGAGGGCGGCGAGGTCGGTCGCGACCGTGCGGAACGCGACGTAGACGTCGTCGATCCCCACCGGTACGCCGGGGATGGCGCCCGCCTCGCAGTATCGCTGCCAGAGCGTGCGCTGCTGCTGGATGCCGCGGAGCGCGCCGTTCAAGTCGCCGACGTGCACGCCCGGGCGCACGTACTCGAGCGCGAGGCGGCGAAGGCGCCGGCGGCTCGTGCGAGACATGCCGGGCGAATCGCGTCGCCCCGAGGTCGCGGCGATGAGCTCGCCGAGCGGGCCGGTCGAACACCGACGGCCGGAACCGGTCGAGCGTCTCACGTACATCGAGGAGCAGGCGCAGGAACACCCCGAGCTCGGCGACCGACTCGAACGGGCGCAGCGGGGTTTGCGCGATCAGCGCGCGACCGCGTTCGAGCAGGCGCGGCAGCTCGGTGTCGCTCACGCGCTTGGCGATCTCGTGCGCCGTGGCGGCCTCCTCGGAGGAGGTGAACGAGGCGCCGTACCAGGGCGAGTCGCCCGGCCCGTAGCGGAACTCGCCGAGCTCGGCCGCACGGGCGAGGTCGCGGGCGACGCCGTCCCGGCCGGCGGCGAGTGCCACCAGCGACGCGTGTTCGAGTCGCGCGGTGGTCGAAGGGGCATCCGGAAGCAGCGCGAGCCGCGCAAGCTCGCCGAGCGCGTCGAGGACCGACAACGCGCAGCTCGGGATCGCGCCGGTTGAGCGCCGCCCGGTAATCGAGCAACACCTTGCGCAGGCGCACGAGGGCACCGTCGACGTCGGCGACCCGCGGCCGTTCGGCCTTCTCGTTGCGCGAGATCGACAGGATGAGATCGCGCCGTAGGCTCGCGGCGGCGACGGATGCGCCGCCCAGCCCGACCTGACCGAGCCGATGGGCGATGCCGTCGAGGCTCGCCCGCCGTGCACCCACGACCAGCACGCGCTTGTCCTTCGCGACGAGCGCGCCGATGGCGTTCACGATCGGTCTGCGTTCCGCCCGTTCCCGGCAACGTCTTGACCACGAGCGACGTGCCGGACTCGATCTCGGCGACCACCTGCTCCTGCTGGGGGTCGGCGTCCAGGAGCAAGCGTGTCGGTCGACGGCGGGCGCTCGTCCTGCGGCACCAGGCGGGCGCGCTCCCCGCCCAGCTCGGCGAGCGCAGCCCGTGCGGCCGCGTTGCCGGCCACCGCGTCGACGAGCGGATGGCGGCATGCGACGCAGGTCGGCAGCCATGGCGGGGCCGACCTCGGCGAACGAGGAGACGACGAGACGCGGCGCGACGTGGAACCAGGGCAGGTGCGAGGTGAGCCCGCGCAGCCGGTCGATCACGGGCTGAGGCTTGAAGACGCCGTTCGTGATGGCGAGCGCGACGAAGCCCTCGGCGTCAAGGGTGATCTGGAACTGCTGGCGCAACTCACGTGCCAGCGCCGGGTTGAGGAACGGCTGCCCCTTCAGCTTCAGCTCGAAATCGCGGCCGTAGCGCCGGATGGCGAGGGGCCGGAGCAGCACGGGTGCGAGGTACTCCTCGCCCCCGTTGCGCCACGACGCGAGGCCGATCGCGAGATGCACCGAGTCGATCCCGCGCACCGATCGCAGCTCGATGCCCTTCTGCGTGATCTCGGCGGCGGCGAGACGCGCGTTGCGCAGCGCCAGCTCGTCGCGGATCAGGCTCGAGAGCAGGGTCGACTTGCCGGTGATGAACTGCGGCAGCCCACCCGGATGCGTCGTCGAGAGCTCGATACGGGTGCGCGGGGAGTCGATGAACTGCACGAGCGGAGATCGGCCTCCCACCGCGGCGAGCTCGGCCTGCCATCGGGGCCACGCGCGGTCGGCGATGTTCCCGGCGACGAGTTCTGGGTCGCCGAGGCTGAGACCGTCGGGGCTGGTGATGTCCTGTGCCATGTATCCGGTGTGAGGTGTTCGGTCGCGACATCCGTCCCGGAGGCGAGGAGATCGTCCCCGCCGTGGTTCCGATCGGGCCGCCGCACACCGTCACCATACGTGCCTTTCAGGCGGATTTCACGTGAGCATCGCCGCATCCGGGACCGTTTCGATACCCGCAGGGGTATTGTGCTATCGTCATCGGCGGCCGCGCCGTGCCACGCACTCGAAGGAGTCCCATGCAGACCATCACCCCGTCCGAGGTGCACGCCATGGCCGACGCCCACATCCTCGACGTGCGCGAGCCCGAAGAAGTCGCGCAGGCGCGCGTCGACGGCGCCCAGCACATTCCCCTCGGCTCCCTCGCAGAACGCCTCGACGAGGTGCCCCGCGACCGCACCGTCTATGTCATGTGCCACGTCGGCGGACGCAGCGCGCGGGCCACGCAGGTGCTCGAGGCCAGTGGCGTGGACGCCGTGAACATCGGTGGCGGAATCGTCGAGTGGCACCGCGCCGGGCTGCCCCTGTCGTTGGGCGGCGACCGGTGAGCGCGCCCGCGGGAGCGGCGTCCGTGGCATCGGCGGGGACCGATCGGCGCGTGCTCAACCGCCTGAAGCGCGCTCGTGGCCAGCTCAACGCCGTGATCGACGCGGTCGAGTCGGGCGGCGACTGCCGCAGCGTCGTCACCCAGCTCGCCGCCGTGTCGGGCGCGCTCGACAAGGCCGGGTTCGCGATCATCTCGAGTGCGATGCGCGAGTGCCTCGCGGAGCCGTCGTCCGCGACATCCGACAGCCGTCCGAGCGGCCGCGAACGACTGACGGTCGACGAGCTCGAGAAGCTGTTCCTCACGCTCTCCTGACGCGCGAAGCGCCGGCCCCGGTGTCGGGCGCGCGCTGCAGGCCTCGGTCGCTTCGCGCGACGTCGGACGCTTCGGGCCGCGCTTCGGGACTCGGGCGCTTCGCGATCGGTGGCGCCGCGTCAGTTCGCGCCCTGCAGCTCCAACCCGTGCGCGCGGGCGACACCCTCGTTCACCAGGCGTCCACCGGTGGAGTTGAGGCCGAGCGCGAGGGCCGGGTCCGCGGCGAGCGCCGCCTGCCAGCCGAGGTCCGCGATCTTCAGCGCGTACGGCAGCGTGGCGTTCGTGAGCGCGGGCGTGGCGGTCGCGGGGACCGCGCCCGGCATGTTGGCGACGCAGTAGAAGATGGCGTCGTGCACGCGGAAGGTCGGCTCGGCGTGTGTGGTCGGGCGCGAGCCCTCGAAGCATCCGCCCTGGTCGATGGCGATGTCGACGAGCACGGCGCCAGGCTTCATCGAGGCGACCATCGCGTCGGTGACGACCTTGGGGGCCGCTGCACCCGGGCACCAGCACCGCGCCGATGACGAGGTCGGCGTCCTTCACCTGTCGTGCGATCTCGTACGGCGACGACGCGAGCGTCCTGATGCGGTGGTCGTAGCGCGCGTCGAGCTCACGGAGCTTCGGCAGTGAGATGTCCATGACGGTGACGTCGGCGCCGAGACCAAGGGCAGTCGCCGCGGCCTGCTCACCGGCCACGCCGCCACCGATCACGACCACCTTGGCCGGGCGGTGCCGGGCACGCCCGCGAGGAGCACACCGCGCCCGCCCTTCGAGGCGTGCAGCTCGGCGGCGCCCACCTGCGGGGCAAGCCGTCCGGCGACCTCGCTCATCGGGGTGAGCAGCGGCAGCGTCCGGTCGGGCAGCTGCACCGTCTCGTACGCGATGGCCGTGACGCCCGAATCGAGGATCGCGCGGGTCAGCGGCAGGTCGGCCGCGAGGTGCAGGTAGGTGAAGAGCGTGAGGTCCTCGCGGAGGAACCCGTACTCCGCCTGGATCGGCTCCTTGACCTTCATCACGAGCTCGGCCGACCACGCCTCTTCGGCTGTGTCGACGATCGCCGCCCCGGCGGTGAGGTACTCGGCGTCGAGGTACCCAGCGCCGATCCGGCGCCGGCCTGGATGAGCACTCGTGGCCGCGCTGGGCGAGGGCATGGGCACCAGCGGGCGTCATCGCGACGCGGAACTCGTTGTTCTTGATCTCTGCAGGCACGCCGACGCGCATGGTCACTCCGAATGCTGTGTGGATGAATAGGACCATCGTCGCCGCCTGTTCGTCGTTCGGGAAGGGGCTCCGCATAGAATTCGGTGGCGTGGCGTCATTCGCCGCAATCGTTCGGAGGAGAGGCACATCGTGAGCGAACCACCGCAGATCAGCCGGGCGCAGGGGTCCGCTGCCGCCGTGGCATCCGGGCCGATGGCCCTCGACGCGATCGACCGGCAGATCATCGCGCTGCTCCACGAGAACGCGCGCATCCCCAACGTCGACCTCGCACGCGCCGTCGGCGTCTCGCCGTCGACCTGCCTCGCCCGGGTGCGATCGCTCCGCGAGCGCGGCGTGATCACCCGCTACACGGCGGAGATCAATCCCCTCGCACTCGGCTTCACGCTGCAGGCGCTCGTGAGCGTGCGCATCCGGCCGGGCGCGCGCCACCTCATGGAGCAGATCTCCGACGAGCTGCGCACCCAGCCCGAGGTGGCGCAACTGTTCTTCCTCGGCGGCTCCGAGGACTTCCTCATCCATGTGCGCGTGCGCGACAGCGAGCACGTGCGCCAGTTCGTACTCAAGAACCTCTCGGCCAATCCCGCCGTGGCCCTCACCGAGACGAACCTCGTGTTCGAGCACCACACGGCGCTGTCGGCCGGGCTGCGCACGGTGCTCTGAGCAACGAGCCGATCAGGAGCCGAGCTCCTGCCGGTCCCGGTTCGCGGCCGCGCGAGAGACCGGCAGCAGGAAGCCGGCGGCGATGAGCCAGATCCCGCCTCCGAAGCGCCCGACGGGAATCAGGACCTGCAGCGGCTCGAACACCAGCGACAGGAAGGCGATTTCCGAAAGCGCCGCGATCACCAGCCCGGTCCATGCGAGCCAGCGGGGCATCAGCCCCAGGATGAGCCCCGGTACCGCGATCCCGGCGATGAGCAGGCCGATGCCGACGACATATCCGACGCCGCCAGTCGCGAAGGAGAGGAACGCGAATGCGTGCGTGAGGGTGGCGTCGACCGTCACCTCGGGTCGGCTGAGCACCCAGCCGACGAGCGCGGAGACCATCAGCAGGATGGAGGCCGTGATGCCGCCGAAGAAGCCGATGGCGGGACCGGGAACCCGGATTCCGAGCCGGAGCTGCCTGGCGTACACCGTCGCCGCGAAGATGCCGAGCGGGACGGCCGAACCGAACTGGAGCAGCGCCACCCAGCGAACGGTGACGGATTCCCCGGCGAAGCGGGCGACCACCTCGTCGGTCGGCGCGAACGGCGAGCCCAGCACGGCGCCGCCCGGGGTGACGGTGCCGACGACGATGGCGGCGATGCCGAGCGCGAATGCGATGAGTGCGAGCACGCCGGGGTTCGGTCCGCCGGAGCGGACGCCCCGTGACACGCCCGTTGTGGTGTCGATTTCATTCATGCCATGTATGATTCTCGCTATGAATGAATTTGTCAATGGCCGCTAGGGTGCCGTCGTGACCCCTTCGCGATCCGAGACCCCGCCGCGCACGGGCTTCCTGCTGTCCCAGCTGGGCACTTACAGCACCTCCCGATTCGCCGAGCTCGTGCGCCCGCTCGGGCTCACGCCCGCCGCCGCTGGTGTGCTCCGGCTGATCGCACGCAGCCCGGGGCTCAGCCAACGGGAGCTCGCCGACCGGGTCGGCGCGGTGCCGAGCCGAGTGGTCGTGCTCGTCGATGCCCTCGAACGGGCCGGGCTCGTCGTGCGCGAACGCCGCCCCGACGACCGGCGCAACTACCGGGTGCAGCTCACAGACGACGGCCGCGCGGCGATGCGCGAACTGAGGGCGGCGGCCGAGCGACAGACAGCCGATATCGTCGCACCGCTCGACGAATCGGAACGGGCGCAGTTCGCGACGCTGCTCGCGAAGCTGGCAGACGCGCATCGCCTCGATGCCGAGGTCCACGCAGGGTACGCGCACGGCACTTCCGCCGATCCGCCCGAGTCCTGAGGCCGCGACCCGGCGAGTCCGCCTGGCTCACCCGAACGCGCGGTCAGCCGCGCAGCGGCAGGATCTCCGACAGGTCGAGGTCCGTGGGCGACTCGAGCTGCTCGTACGTGCAGCTCTCGGGTGTGCGGTCGGGCCGCCACCGGCGGAACTGCGCCGTGTGGCGGAACCGGTCGCCCTCCATGTGGTCGTACGCGACCTCAACCACGAGTTCGGGCCTCAGGGGCACGAACGAGAGGTTCTTGCCGGCGCTCCACCGGCTCACGGCCCCCGGCATCCGGGTCGACAGGTGCGCCTCCTGGTCGGCCCACTCCCCCCACGGATGCCGCGACAGGTCGTCTTCCACGAGCCGCTCGAGCTCGGCCACCAGGCTCGCCCGTCGTGCCATCGGGAAGGATGCCGCGACGCCCACGTGGTGGAGGCGGCCATCCTCGTCGTAGAGGCCGAGGAGGAGCGACCCCACGACCCCACCGGTCTTGTGCCAGCGGTAGCCCGCAACGACGCAGTCTGCCGTGCGCTCGTGCTTGATCTTGAACATCGTGCGCTTGTCGGGCTGGTAGGTGCCGGCGAGCGGCTTGGCCACCACGCCGTCGAGGCCCGCGCCCTCGAAGCGCGTGAACCAGTCGTGGGCCACGGCGAGGTCGGCTGTGGCCGGGGTGACGAAGACGGGGTCGGATGCCCCGGCGAGCGCCTCCACCAGCCCACGCCGCCGATCCGCGAAGGGCTCGCCCATCAGGTCGTCGTCGGCGATGGCGAGCAGGTCGAACGCGACGAACGATGCGGGCGTGCTCTCGGCGAGCATGCGCACCCGGCTCTCGGCGGGGTGGATGCGCTGCTGGAGCGCGTCGAAGTCGAGACGACCGTCGGTTGTGAGGATGATCTCGCCGTCGACGACGCAGCGCTGAGGCAGGTTCTGCTGCAATGCCTCGACGACTTCTGGGAAATACCTGGTCATCGGCCGCTCGTTGCGGCTGCCCAGCTCGATCTCGTCGCCGTCCTTGAAGACGATGGTGCGAAAGCCGTCCCACTTGGGTTCGACGTGTCCGACGTCGGGAATCTCCTTGACGGACTTCGCGAGCATCGGCGCGAGGGGTGGCATCACCGGAAGGTCCATCCGTCCATCTTCCTGCCCGAAGGGCGAGCGCGCAGCCCCGGATGCGACGAGCAGCCTGCGTCATCTCGGGAGCGGCGCGGAGATGACTCGCCGCGCGAGCGGGTCGATTTCTGTCCACCTCGCGCGCAAGCGCGTAATCTTGTCGTCGGCAGACCTCGATGACGCGGTCCGCCGTGAGCGAGGAGTTGCACCGATGACCGATCCCGGCCCTACCGATCCGAATGCGGCGGACGAACTCGATGCGGCGGTCGAAGCCGCCGAAGAGCACCAGCGTGCCGAGGAGGACGCCGACGCCGAAGAGCACGTCGTCGTCCGCGATCCGGACACCGGCCACGTGACCGAGGAGCGAGCGCAATGACCTCCCTCATCGACGAACCGGCCCGTGGCGAGCGCCCGAAACCCGGCCACGGTCTCCCGCCCATCGGCCTGTGGTGGCCCATGCTCGAGCGGCCGCTGCAACGCGAGGTGGTGGAGAACCTGCATGCCCCGCTGCGCGACGACGTCCTGCGCCGCATCTACGAACTCTGCGAGCTCGACGGTGAGTCCGTCGCGCGCGGGGGCGTCCGCCTCGGGGTGAACGAGCGAGCGTACATCGCCGGGTGGATGCGCGCGGTCGACCGGAGCTGACGGCGCGTCGGATGCCGCCGCGGGCTCCTGCGCGGAACACTCGTCGTGCCCGGTCCGCGGACTGTTCGGGATCGAGCCTGCCGAAGTCAAGACCCTCCCGCGAATTGGTCCTGCCCGAGATGATGTTCCGACTCGGCCCCGCGAATTTCGCGCGCCCTCTCGCCGGCAGTGTGGTGCTGCACGAGTCCTGCGAATTTCGCCCGGACGCTAACGTTCCGGCCGTGGCGAGCGTAGGTTGGCGGTATCGCGTCATGATGTCGCGCTATATCGCGTCATGACCGGTGCCGGAGCGAAGTCGCGCGGTCCAGGAACGCGGAGGTGGTGGGTGTGACAGGCCTCGACTGGGTGCTGACAGCACTCGCGATCGTCGTCCTCGTCGGGATCTGCGCGACTATCGCGCTCATCCTGCTCCTGCGCTTCCTGTACCGGCGTGTTCGCCGCAGTCGCACTGTCGGGGGCGCCGTACTGAGAACCCGTGCCCGCCTGAGCCGGGGTCCGCAGCGGACGATCCTCGGCCTGCGCGTGCGGCTCGAGGAATCCCTCGACAGCGGGCGAGCTGCCGTCGACCTCGCGGCTCGAAACGGTGGGCCCCGCGGCGAGCTGCCGCGACTCTTCCGTCGCATCCAGCAGGAGGGCGTCGCCCTGGACCTGCAACTGCGGCTGATGGAGAGCGAGACCGATTCCGCCGTGCTTGCCGCGGAGCTTCCCGCGGCCGGCGACCGCGTCGAGCAGGTCGCCGGACTGGTGCGTCGGCTGCGCTCCGCTGTGGCATCCGGTCTTGCGGGCTCCACCGACGACACCCTCACCGCGCTGAACTCCGAGATGGATCGGGAGGTCGCCGCGTTGCACGCGGGAGTGGAGGAGCTGCACGCCCTCAACCGACGCGACGGACTCTACGAGCCGACTCGGTCCCAATCTACCGATCGACTCCATCGTTCGAGATGAATCGCCTCCATCGTTCGAGATAAAGGGGAACCCACCATGAGCAACACGTCGCGGATGCGGACGATCTTCCGGAGCAAGGCCTCCCGGGCCCTCGACAAGGTGGAAGACCCACGTGAGACCCTCGACGACAGCTACGACCAGCAGGTGAAGCTGCTCCAACAGGTCCGGCAGGCGGTCGCGGAGGTCGCGACGGCGAAGAAGCGCATCGAGCTGCAGGGGCAGGAGATGGGCGCCCGCTATCAACGCCTCGGCGGACAAGCCAGGGAGGCGCTGACCCAGGGGCGCGAGGACCTCGCGCGCGCCGCGTTGGAGCGTCGCGCGCTGCTCGAGGGTCAGGTCGAGAAGCTGCAGCAGCAGTTCGCCGCGCTCGAACGGCAGGCGTCGCAACTGCAGGAGCGGGAGCGCCTCCTCACGGAACAGGTCGCCGCGTTCCGGATCGAGAAGGAGACGATCAAGGCCACCTATACGGCCTCCGAGGCTCAGGTGAAGGCGAATGAGGCGGTGTCGGGGCTGAGCTCGACCATCGACGACATCGGTACCAGCCTCGACCGCGCGCGAGATCGGGTCGCCCAGATGCAGGCCCGCGCGGCCGCCACGGACGACCTGCTCGCCAGTGGCGCGCTCCGGGATCTCACCGCCGCACCCGATGCCGACATCGAGCGGCAGCTGTCGGCCGTCGCGGCGAAGGCCGACGTGGACCGGCAGCTGCAATCGATGAAGGATGCCGGTCGTTCGGCCGAGACGCAGGGCACCTCGCGTCGAGGCGAGGAGCCCGAGACGTGGCTCAGCATCGGACAGGGGACGAATCCGCGGACCTGAGGCACCCTCGCGAACGCCGGCGGAGCGATCGAGCCCACCCGGGATCCATGGACGCCGCGTGCCGGCATCGGACGGTGCCCCTGGAGGGACTCGAACCCCCAACCCTCGCCTTAGGACGGCGCTGCTCTTCCATTGAGCTACAGAGGCTGACCGCACGAGTCTACCGGCTCGCGGTAGCGTGTTCAGCGGCGCGCAGGCGTCGGGAGCCGCGGCGTCGGCCGCAAGGATGGGGCGAGGATGGCGCACGCGAACACAACGAGGTTCTGGGTGGGCGCCTCGACGCTGGGCGTACTCGGCTCCGCGGCCCGCGGCATCCGGCCGCTCGATGTCGCCGCCGACGGCACGACGACGCTCGGCGACCCTCTCGACGTCGGGCCCAACCCCACGTACCTCGCCGTCTCTGCGGCGACGGGGGTGCTCGCCATCGTGCACGAGCTCGCCGACGGGCAGGTCTCGACGTGGACGATCGAGGGCGACGCGCTGCACCGCTTCGGTGAGCCGGGCCCCACGGATGCCGCCGACCCGTGCCACCTCGCGTTCGACGAGTCGGGCGACTGGATCTTCGCCGCGAACTACAACGGCGGGCGCCTGACGGCGCACCCGGCGGCTCCGGATGTCCCGGCCGACGCCGTGCACACGGTCATGTTCGAGGGAGCGGGCCCGAACCCCGAGCGGCAGGTGTCGTCGCATCCGCACCAGGCCGTGGTCGACACCGCGCGCAATCGACTGCTCGTTCCCGACCTCGGAGCCGACCGCGTCCGCGTGGTCGGGCTCGACGCGCTGCCCGAAGGCCTCCCGCACGACGACGCCGACGACCTCGTGATCCACGCCGGCGCCGGCCCGCGCCACCTGGTGATCGCGGGCGACCTCGCCGTCACTGCGAACGAGCTGGATCGCACCGCGAGCGTCCTCGACCTCGTCGGCGGACACGAGGTCGCGTGGTTCCCCGTCGACGAGCGCGTCGAGGCGCGGGGGCTCGGCCTCTCCGCGATCCGGCTGACACGGCCCGGCACGGTACTCATCGGCGACCGCGACGCCGACGCGATCGTCGCGCTGCGGTTCGACGCTGACGCCGGCACGCTCGAGCGCGTCGCGGCGATACCGACGGGCGGGCGGCATCCCCGCGACCTGCAGGTCACGCACGACGAGCGATTCGCGCTGGTGGCCGATCAGGCATCCGACTCGATCACGATCGTGGCGCTCGACGAGGACGGAGTGCCGACGGAGGTCGTCGAGACGATCGCGACTCCGGCGCCGGCATGCCTCGCGCGGATGCCCGAGGGGCACTGAGGGCGTCGACCCGCGACTCTGCCGCCCCTTGATCTGCGGAGGGGGTCAGCCCGGCGGGTAGAGGTACAGCGCCGCCCCTGCCGGGATGGTGCGCTGGTGGTAGGAATGGTCGGAGTTCTGGTTGTACTCCTCGATGTTCACGCTGCCGTCGTCGTTGATCGACTGCACGTAGGCCACGTGGTTGTAGGGGAACCAGGCGACGGCACCGATGACGGGCTCACTCGACGTCGGCCAACCCCTCGCCACCCAGGCGTCGGCCCAGGCGTACGCACTGCCCGACGCGAGCGTCGACCACGTCCACTTCCAGGGGGCGCCCGTGACGCCGGCGTCGCGGTTGAGCCGCCAGGCCACGAAGTCCACGCACTCGCGGTAGAAGTACCGCAGCGGCGAGAGGCCGCCGCCGTAGTCGTCGGGCACGGCATCCCACCATGGGTAGTCGTCGCCCTCGGCCCTGACGGTGTAGATCGCGTAGCTGCCCGAGCCCCGCGAGGCGAGCTCGGCAGCCCATGCGGCCTGTGCGGCCTCCTCCGCGTCGAGGCGCGCCTCCTCGATCTCCGCTTTCGTGGTGATGGAGTACGCGTCGCTCGAGACCGGAGCACCGCTCGCGAGCGCCGAGACGTCGACATGCTGTGCCTGCGCCACCGAGAGGCTGAAGGTGCCGGATGCCTCGAAGCCGCCGACCGGCATGAGCGCGTAGGCGGGCAACGCGACCGTGCCCACGATGGCGGGCACCAGGAGCACCGTCGCGAACACGCGCATCGGCCCGTTCCGGCGGGTGCGACGCGACCCGGTCACCACGGCACGCGCGACGTCGCCGGACGGAGCGCGGTTCGCACGCGCAACGCTCAGCGCGGGTGCGGTCGCAGCGGCATCCGCTGGCGCGGCCCCCGAACGACGGCCATGGTTCGGCGCAGGACGACGAGCGCGGCCACGATCGGCCGCTCGTCGCCCCGAGCGCGCGCGCTCATGGGCGTGGTTCTCGTCACCGCGCAACAGCTGAACCTCCGGATGCCGTCCGAGGCAGCAGAACAGCCCGGATCGGGTTGGCTTCCTTGGTCGCGGAGGTCAGGCTCTCCGGACTCGTCTCACCCTATGGCACGGCCGTGGCATCTGTCACGACTCGATCAGGCGGCGGTCGCGAGGTACTCGTCCCACTGCGGGAGCGGGCGCTCGAACCCGCGCACGACCCAGCTGCGCCCCTGCGGCATCCGTGGCGTGAACCGCAGTTCCCACCCCATCTCGGCGGGCGTGTGGTCGCCCTTGGTGTTGTTGCAGCGCAGGCAGCAGGCGACCAGGTTCTCCCACGTGTCGCGGCCACCCCGCGAGCGAGGCAGCACGTGATCGATGGTCGACGCCGATCGCCCGCAGTAGCCGCAGCGGTGCTCATCACGGCGCAGCACTCCGCGACGACTCACCGGCACCGCGTGCACGTGCGGTGTTCGCACGTAGCGGGTGAGCAGGATGATGCTGGGGCGCTCCCACGAGCCACTGGCCGCGCACACGGGATTGCCCTCCTCGTGGAGGATCACAGTGGCCTTCTGGTTCATCACGAGCAGCAGCGCCCGCTTGAACGAGACGACGGCGAGGGGCTCATATCCGGCGTTGAGCACGAGTGTGCGCATGGATTGCCTTTCGATCGGTGCTGGATGGCTTCCAGCCGCGTGAACGGATCGACATTCCGAGGCCGTGGTGGCCTGCCGGAGGAGGCGATGCAGCCGACCGCGAACGGCCCCGGAAACGCAGAACGGGCACCGTCGTGAAGACAGTGCCCGCCGGGGCGTTCACCCGGATCGTGCTCGGCTGACTACTGCGCCGTTGGTGGAATTGCGCACGCGCATCCGTGGAATGGATGCTGCGCGTCTCGACCATCGGCCTTCCCCTGCCCGGTATCTCGGATCGTCAGGCTACAAGGCTAAGGCACGAATGGCGCGTCGGATGCCGCCAGCGCGCCATTCGTGCCTCGTGTCACACGATGTTCACAAATCAGATGCCGATGCGCACGATGTAGTAGTCGCTGGTCCAGATCGGCTGGATGCGCACCGAGGCGCCTGCGTACGGTGCGTGCAGGATCATGCCGTCGCCGGCGTAGAAGCCGATGTGGCCGGGCAGGACGACGAGGTCGCCGGGCACGGCGTCGGCCTCGGAGATGCGGGTCCCCATCGAAGCCTGCCCCGCGGAGGAGTGGGGCATGCTGATGCCGAATTGGGCGTAGACGTACATGACGTAGCCGGAGCAGTCGAAGCCCGCGGGCGTGGCCCCGCCGTAGACGTACGGCGTGCCGATGTACTGCGTCGCCACGTTGTAGACGCTCGCGAGGTCGAAGTTCGGATACGGCGGTGCCGCGAGGAAGTCGCTCACCGACGGGCCGCTGTACGAAGCGGCATACGAGGTCATCTGCGCCTCGGCGGCCTGCCGGGCGGCCTCGGCCGCGGCTGCCGCCTCTGCCGCCTCGGCCGCGGCGCGGATCTCCTCGCCGGTGGTGGCCGAGAACGCGTCCTTGGTGACCGGTGCGGCGATCACGTCGTCGGCCACTTCGACCGACTGGGCCTGCGCCTTGGTGAGCCTGGTCTCCGCCGTCGTGCCGAACTGCAGGCCGGTGCTGCCCGGCGCCAACGCATAGGCGGGGATCGCCAGCGTGCCGACGATGCCGGCTGCGACGGTCATCACGACGATGTTGGCGACGCCGCCGCGTCTGAGCCGTCGGGCCGTAGATGGGAGCGGTCTGGAGGCGACCTTCGCTGCGAGATCGGTTCGTGGAGTTACCGGGGCCTTCGGGGGGACCACTGCCCTCGAGACGGTGGCGGTGCTCCTCATGCGACGTCGTGGGGAGTGTCGAGCCAAGAGTCATACCTCCGTTGCCCCACGACGCGGTGACGTCGTCCCACCTGATGCGCACAGGGCGCGTCATCGGTTCTGGACCGAGCGGTGGGGCACCGGGGGAAACTCGATCCTGTTCCGCCGACCGGCTTCGTGCCGGCGGACTCGACTGAGAATACGCGACGGTTGCCGGAATGTCACTTTCCGATCACGGTGCGTCAGTGATCAGGGATTCTTCGCGATGAAGATGTGGCCCGCGACCTCACTCGGCAGTTCGAGACCTCCGTCGACGCCCTCGACCTCCACGAGCACGTATGGTCCGGAGTTGCTGAACACGGCCATGGCACCGGGCACCACGCCGGCACGCTTGAGCTGGCCGAGCAGTTCCGGGTCGAATTGCACGGGCTCGCCGAGGCGCCGGACGACACCGCGCACCGGTGCGCCGCTCGCTGACACGGCGTCGAGGACCCGCACGACCCCGGCCATGAACGGGTCGGCGGCGGGCAGCCCGAGCTCCTCGAGGCCCGGGATGGGGTTGCCGTACGGCGATTCGCGGGGCCCGCCGAGCAGCTCGATGAGCCGTCGTTCGACCTGCTCGCTCATGACATGCTCCCAACGGCATGCCTCGTCGTGCACGTACTCCCAGTCGAGCCCGATCACGTCGGCCAGGAGCCGTTCCGCGAGCCGGTGCTTGCGCATGACGTGGACCGCCTTGCTCCGGCCCTCGGGTGTGAGCTCGAGATGACGGTCGCCTGAGACGACGACCAGGCCGTCGCGTTCCATGCGCGCGACCGTCTGCGAGACGGTGGGGCCGGAATGGCCGAGACGCTCGGAGATGCGCGCGCGGAGCGGCACGATGTTCTCCTCCTCGAGATCGAGGATGGTGCGGAGGTACATCTCCGTCGTATCGATGAGATCGGTCACCAGAAGCCCTCCTGTCGCAGCCCTGATCCAGCCTACCGGCCGCCGCCTCCTCGCTAGACTCGTGCCATGCCGACCCTTGAGATCCCCAGCGACCTCCTGCCCGCCGACGGGAGATTCGGTTGCGGGCCGTCGAAGGTCCGGCCCGAGCAGGTGGCCCACGTCGCGGCCGAGGGTTCACGACTGCTCGGAACGTCGCACCGCCAGGCTCCCGTGAGGAGCCTCGTGGGCCGGGTGCGCAGCGGACTGAGCGAGCTCTTCTCGCTGCCCGACGGCTACGAGGTCGTGCTCGGCAACGGCGGGGCATCCGTCTTCTGGGATGCCGCGGCATCCGGCCTCGTCGAGCGGCGCGCCCAACTGTGCGCGTTCGGCGAGTTCGGCCAGAAGTTCGCGCGTGCCGCCGCGGCCCCCTGGCTCGACACGCCCGACGTGCGGAATGCCCCGGCCGGGACGCGTTCGAACCCCGAGGCGGTCGGGGGCGTCGATGTGTACGCGTGGCCGCACAACGAGACCTCGACCGGCGTCATGGCGCCGGTCCGGCGGGTCGCCGGCGATCACGGCGCGCTCACCGTCATCGATGCGACGAGCGCCGCCGGCGGTGTGGCCGTCGACGCGACCCAGTTCGATGTCTACTACTTCGCACCCCAGAAGAACTTCGCCTCGGACGGCGGTATCTGGTTCGCGCTGTTCTCCCCCGCCGCGATCGAGCGCGTCGAGCGCGTCGCCGCGAGCGATCGCCACATTCCCGAGTTCCTCTCGCTGAAGCACGCGATCGACAATTCGCGGCTCGACCAGACCCTCAACACCCCCGCCATCGCGACGCTCCTGATGCTCGAGAACCAACTCGAGTGGATGAACGGATCGGGCGGCCTGGCGTGGGCCGATGCGCGCACCCGAGAGTCCTCGTCGGTGCTCTACGAGTGGGCCGAGCGCACGCCGGTGGCCACGCCGTTCGTCGCGGATTCCACCGACCGCTCGCAGGTGGTCGTCACGATCGACTTCGACGAGTCCACGGATGCCGCGCGCATCGCGTCGATCCTGCGTGAGAACGGCATCGTCGACACGGAGCCGTACCGCAAGCTCGGACGCAACCAGCTCCGGGTCGCGACGTTCACCGCGATCGAGCCCGACGACGTCCGCGCGCTCACCGCCTCGATCGACTACGTGCTCGAACGGATGGACTGACGCTCGTGCGGCTCTGGCTGAAGGAGTCGGAGCGACGCCCCGATCCGGCGCCGGCCAGGGCGGACGGTCGCAAGGCGTTGCTCGTCGGCACGCTCGGATGGCTGGCGGCCCTGGCGCTCACCCTGGTCTTCCGCGCGCAGCTGGAGGCGTCCGGGCTCGCCTGGCTGGTCTGGGCGGCCGTCAGCGGCGTGACCCTCGGCGTTCTCGGACTCGTGGTGGTGCAAGTGGCGCGCCGCCGGATCAGGCGTCACCGGGTCGGCTCGGCAGGCTGACCCTCGGGATCCTCGTCGTCGGCCTCCGCCGAGTCGTCGAGAGCGTCGATGTCGATGCCGTCGAATTCGTCGTCGCCGTCGTCGTGTCCGAAGGCCGCGTCGAGCTCCGCGTCGTCGTCGAGGTCGGCCTCATCGTCGAGATCCTCATCGTCGAGATCGTCATCGTCGAGGTCGGCCTCATCATCGAGGTCGTCGTCTTCATCCTCGTCGTCGAGAGGCCCTTCGTCGTCGAGTTCGTCACCGCCCTCGCCGTCCCCCGCGTCTTCGGCGGCCTCAGCCGCCGCGGCAGCCGCCGCCTCCTGCGCTGCGCGATAATCGGCGAGCCGCTCCGACCACGGCACCCAGTCGGGCGCGACGAGCGCGGCTTCTCCGGGCATGAGCTCCGTCTCGAGCACCGTCGGTTCGCCGTCGTCGACGCGCGCCAGCGTGACGCTCCACCGCCAGCCCGGATAGCCCGCCAGGTCGGCCTCGAACAGCAGGCTCAGCACGTGCTCGCCTTCGACGACGTGCCCCGCGACCGAACCGACCGTCTCGGCCGGGGTCACCTCGAGGAGCGCGTCGCGGGCGAGGTCCACGGCTTCGAGCAGGGCCGCGTCGGCCGGGTACTGCGGCACAGCGGCCGCCTCCGCGTCCGCGAGCTCCGCCGGCGGCGTCGCCTCGGTCGACGGCGTTGCTTCGGTCGACTGGGCGGCGTCGACGGGGTCGGTCTGCTCAGGCATCCAGATCGTCAGCCACCTTGCGCAGCACCGCAGCCACGGTGCGAGCCTTGGACTTGTCGGGGTAGCGGCCGCGGCGCAGGTCGGCGCCGATGCCGTCGAGCACCTTCACCACGTCTTCCACGATGATCGCCATATCGTCGGCGGGCTTGCGGTTCATCTTTGTGAGGCTCACCGGCGCATCGAGCACGCGCACCGACAGGGCCTGTGCGCCGCGCTTGCCCTCCGCCACGCCGAACTCGAGACGGGTGCCCGCACGCACGGTCGCGCCCGCGGGAAGAGCGGATGCATGGAGGAAGACCTCCTGGCCGTCATCGGAGCTGATGAAGCCGAATCCCTTCTCCTCGTCGTAGAACTTGACCTTGCCGGTCGGCATCGTGTGACCTCGCTCGCTTCTCAGGGCGCGCGGAATCGCGGGCCCGTCCGTTCTCCAGTCTAGGGTCAGTGGCCCAGCTCACTACCGTCGAGGATCCGCGCCGAGTTCGGCGAGCACCGTCCGCGCCGCAGCCTCGCCGGACCGAACCGCACCCTCCATGTACCCGTTCCAGTCCGACGAGCATTCGGTGGGCGAGGTCGCGAGGCCGAGCTCGGCGATGAGCGCATACATGCGGTCCTGTCCCGGTCCGACCCACCATCCGTCGACTCTCCGTCGGTGGCGATGCATCGAGCGCCCGCGTCGACGAGACCGCCGACAGGACCGCTCGTCGGCAGCGTAGTACGCACGATCGTCGGCGGGAATCACGAGGCCCACCGGCTCCTGACCCGGCGCCGATGGGCGCAGGCGTGCCCGCTGCCCTATTCTGGTGACGTGAGCGAATCCGGCCCCATCACCCAGCATCGTGCCGAGCGCATCCTGGCCTACATGTTCGTGGGCATCGTCGGACTCTCCATCCTCGCGTTCATCGCCGTCATGGTCGCCACGTTCGCCGGCGTCGGCGCGAACGACGGCTTCAGCCAGGGCATCTGGCCGATCGTGCTCACCCTGCCGCTCTTCGGGCTCCCGATCGGGTTCCTGCTCCTCGTCGCGCTGCTCATCGTGAACGGGGTTCGCCGGGCACGCGAGACTCGATCCGGGTCGAGCTGACGCGGGCATGCTCGAGCTCGCCGCACAACTCCGCGGGCTGCCGCGAACGCAACTCGCGTCGGCACTGCAGTCGCGCGACCTCGACGGCACGAGCGTGCGGGACCTGTTCGACCTCGCGGAGGTGCTGCTCGCGCCTGACTCGGTCGACCACGCCCTGAGCAGACTCGACCGGCGACACCTCGCCGTGCTGGCCGCGGCTTCCTCGGTGGCCGACGAGCACGGTGACACCACCGTCGCGGCGACGGGAGCCGAGCTCGTGCAGCTCGGGGCGTCCTCCGAGCTGTCGGGTGCCGCTGCGGCGCTCGTCGACGAGCTGGCTGCCGTGCTCCTCGTGGTGCGCTCCGACGAACACGTGCATGTGCCGACCGCCGTTTCGGCCCGAATCGTCGCGCACACGCCGCGGGACATCCCGCCGGTGTCCGAGCTCGCCGCACCTGCGCCGCCCGTGCTGGTAGGGGTCGACGACGTCGACCGGAGCCTGCTCGAACGACGCGCGGCCGAGATCGCGTACGCCACCGTGGCCGCGACGGCGGAGCTGCTGGCCGCACTCGGCACCCAACCCGCGCGCGAACTCGCGAAGGGCGGGCTCGCGCTTCCCGACTCGAAGCGCCTCGCGGAGTCCAGCGGGGTGGAGCTCGAGGCGCTGCCCCGTCTGTTCCACCGTGCCGACGAGGCCGGCCTCGTCGTGCGCGACGGGGCGTTCTGGCTCGAGTCCGATCTCGGCGCCGCGTGGACGCAGCAGACCGCGGCCGCTCGGTGGCGCCGGCTCGCCGAGTGCTGGCGCGACCGCATCCCCGCCCCGCTGCGCGAACTCGTCGCCCGGCGCACCGAGAACCTCACCGCCACCGATCTGCGCGACGACGTGCGCTGGTTCTACCCGGCGGGCGGCCGTTGGGTCGAGGAGGGGCTCGACCGCCTCGTCGGCGACGCCGAGTCGCTCGGCCTCGCGGTGGCAGGCGAGCCGATCGAGCCCGGCCGCCTCGTGCTCGTCGGTGACGTCGACCGCGCCGCCCGCATGCTCGCCGCGCACTTCCCCGCGCAGGTCGACAAGGTGTACCTGCAGCACGACCTCTCGATCGTGTCGCCGGGGCCGCTCGAGCCGTCGCTCGACGCGCGGCTCCGCGGGTTCGCCGACGTGGAGGGGCGCGACCTCGCATCGACCTATCGCGTGAGCGCGGCATCCGTCAACCGCGGGCTCGCGGCAGGCGAGTCGGCGGAGTCCATCCTCGAGTTCCTGGGCGGGATCTCGCTCACGGGCATCCCGCAGCCGCTCGCCTACCTCGTCGACGAGGCCGCCGCTCGCTTCGGATCGGTGCGGGTGGCCGCCGCCGACCAGGCCGACGCCCCTGCGCGCGCGGCGGTGCGCTCCGACGACGAGCAGCTCGTGCGCACGCTCGCCGTCGACCAGTCGCTCACCTCGCTCGGCCTGCGGCAGGCGAGCTCCCATCGACTGCTGTCACGGTTCGCCCCCGACGTCGTGTTCTGGGCGCTCTCCGACGCGAAGTACCCCGTGGCCGCCGAGAACGCGGACGGCGAGATCGTCCGGTTGCGTCGCCACCGCCTCGCGCCCGTTCCGGCCGCGACGCCGAAGACCGATCCGATCGCGGCCATGCTCGACCGGGTGCTCGCGACCGGTGAGGACGGCGCGACCGAGCAGGCCTGGCTCGCCCGGCAGCTCGAGGCGGCGGCGCGGGCGAAGGAGACGCTCACCGTCACCGTGCGCATGCCCGGCGGCCAGACCGCCGACTACCTGCTCGCACCGGCGAGCGTCGCGAACGGCCGCCTCCGTGCCCGCGACCGCAAGGCCGACATCGAGCGCACGCTGCCGCTGTCGGCCATCGCCGCCGTGTCCCCCGCGCCGACGAAGGCCTGATCGCTCCCCCCGCCGTTCGTCCATCAACACGGCGTAGACTCGACGGTTATGTCAGACGGCCCCCTCATCGTGCAGAGCGACCGCACCGTGCTGCTCGAGGTCGCACATCCGCTCGCGGAGGACGCCCGGCACGACCTCGCCGTGTTCGCCGAGCTCGAGCGTGCGCCCGAGCACGTGCACACCTACCGCATCACCCGACTCGGTCTCTGGAACGCACGCGCGGCCGGTCATGACGCCGAGGACATGCTCGGCACGCTCGAGCGCTATGCCAAGTTCCCGGTCCCGCAGACCGTCGCGGTCGACATGCGCGAGACCGTCGCGCGCTACGGGCGGCTCGTGGTGGATCGCACGGATGACGGTGCACTGCGCCTGCACTCATCCGACATCGCCGTCCTCACCGAGGTGTCCGGCGCGAAGCGGATCGCGCCATTGCTCACCGAGCGCATCGACGACCGGAGCTTCCTCGTCGCCCCGTGGGCGCGCGGCGCCCTCAAGCAGGAGCTCGTGAAGCTCGGCTGGCCGGCCGAGGACCTCGCCGGCTACACGCCGGGCACGCCGCATCCGATCGAGCTCGAGCAGACGGGATGGCACCTGCGCGACTACCAGCAGAAGGCCGTCGACAACTTCTTCGACGGCGGCTCGGGGGTCGTCGTGCTGCCCTGCGGGGCAGGCAAGACGCTGGTGGGCGCGGGTGCCATGGCCACCGCGAAGACCACGACGCTCATCCTCGTGACGAACACCGTCTCGGCCAGGCAGTGGCGCGACGAGCTGCTCAGGCGCACGAGCCTCACCGCCGACGAGGTCGGCGAGTACTCGGGCCAGGTCAAGGAGATCAAGCCCGTCACGGTCGCTACGTATCAGATCCTCACGGCGAAGCGGAAGGGCGAGTACGCCCACCTCGCGCTGCTCGACGCGCTCGACTGGGGGCTCGTCGTCTACGACGAGGTGCACCTGCTGCCCGCGCCCGTGTTCAAGCTCACGGCCGAGCTCCAGGCGCGCCGCCGGCTGGGCCTCACCGCGACGCTCGTGCGCGAGGACGGCCGGGAGGGCGACGTCTTCTCGCTCATCGGCCCGAAGCGGTTCGACGCGCCCTGGAAGGAGATCGAGGCCCAGGGCTTCATCTCGCCGGCCGCCTGCTTCGAGGTGCGCATCGACCTGCCGCAGTCCGAGCGGCTCACCTACGCGGCATCCGCCGACGACGAACGCTACCGACTCGCCGCGACGGCGCCCGCGAAGCTCGAGGTCGTGAAGGAGCTCGTGGCGAAGCACCAGGGCGAGCGGATCCTCGTGATCGGCCAGTACCTCGACCAGATCGACGAGCTCGCCGACGCCCTCGGCGCACCGCAGCTGACGGGCGCGACGCCGGTCGACGATCGAGAGCGGCTCTACCAGGAGTTCCGCGAGGGCACCACGCCCGTGCTCGTCGTGTCGAAGGTCGCGAACTTCTCCGTCGACCTCCCCGAGGCGACCGTGGCGATCCAGGTGTCGGGCTCGTTCGGCTCGCGCCAGGAGGAGGCCCAGCGACTCGGCCGACTGCTGCGCCCGAAGGAGTCGGGCCTCTCGGCGAACTTCTACACGCTCGTCGCGCGCGACACCGTCGATCAGGACTTCGCGCAGAACCGGCAGCGGTTCCTCGCCGAGCAGGGGTACAGCTACACGATCCTCGACGCACACGCGCTGGAAGCCGCCTGATCGGAGGGCCCTCATGCCACTCGTCACCTGCGACATCTCCGTCTCGATGGACGGCTACGCCGCCGGGCCCGGACAGACGCGTGAGCTCCCCTTCGGCACCATCGAGCACGACCGGCTGCACGATTGGATGTTCGACCCCGACGCCGCAGATGAGAGCCGTACGGAGATCGACGCCATCGTCGACGCCGGCGCATTCATCATGGGCCGTCACATGTTCGGACCGGATCGCGGCGAGTGGGACCTGGACTGGCACGGATGGTGGGGCGACGACCCGCCGTATCACGCCTCGGTGTTCGTGCTCGCGCATCGCGAGCGAGCCGACCTGCCGATGGAGGGCGGGACGACGTTCCATTTCGTCACCGACGGCATCCACGCCGCGCTCGAGCGCGCTCGTTCAGCTGCCGGCGACCGCAACGTGTCGATCGCGGGCGGGCCGGACACCGTCAACCAGTTCCTCGCAGCCGGCCTGATCGACGAGCTCCGGGTGCACGTCACGCCGACCATCATCGGCGCGGGCGAACGGTTGTTCGACGGGGTGCCGCCCAGTGACTTCGAACAGGCCTCCTCGCGCGGAACGTCGCTCGTGACGCACCTCGTGTACCGACCGGTGCGTGACCGGGCGACTCCCGAGTCGCCGCGATGGGCATCGCGTTCGTCCTGACGCACAGCGGTCAGGCGCGGGCGTAGCGGAGGAGCAGCAGGTCGCCCGCGGGAATCGCGTGCAGCAGGCGCATCCGCCGCTCGGTCTCGGGAGCGCCACGCACGATTCGGCCGGCCACTCCTCCTACGAGCAGCGGACCGATGCTGAGGCAGAGCTCGTCGACGAGATCCGCCTCGACGAGCGAACCGAACAGGTGCGGACCACCCTCGCAGAGCACCTGCGGCAGGCCGGGACCGGCGAGCGCATCGATCATGGCGTGCGGGTCCACGGCGTCCTCGCCGCAGACGAGCACGTCGGCCACGTCGGCGAGCGCCGCTCGACGGTCGGCCGGGGAGGCGGCGTGGGTGACCACGATCGGGCGTTCTACGGCCCGTGCGAAGAACGGATGCGTCGGGGCGAGGTCGAGCCGGGACGAGACGACGGCGACACGGGGCTGCGGTGCGAGCCCGTGCGCACGCCGCCACGCGGCATCCGCCTCGTCGACCCGCACGCCCCCGTATCCCTCGACGCGTACCGTCCCCGCGCCCACGAGCACGACGTCCGCGAGCGTTCGGAGCACCTGCATCGCCAGCCGGTCGTTCTCGTCGCCGAG
Organism: uncultured Actinomycetota bacterium; assembly: GCA_963764435.1. GTDB lineage: Bacteria > Actinomycetota > Actinomycetes > Actinomycetales > Microbacteriaceae > Agromyces. The sequence continues at coordinate 118,331 of CAVXSL010000008.1, forward strand.
GCCACCGCTGCGACCCTCGAGGGTGGCAGCGCCGTCGAGGCTCACCACGAAGTTCATGCGCACCCGCGGCGTGGTGCGGTCGTCGACCGCGTACGCCTCCAGCAGTTCCTCCCTCGTCGGCGGAGTCACGATTCCTCGTTCGGGCCGTCGACCACGTTGTGCCTGAGGTAGGCGGGCTCGCGCCATCCCATGATCGCCTCGATCATGTCCGCCGCGTCGACCGCCTCGGGCACGTTGTGCATGCGCAGGATGCGCGCACCCTGCGCGACGCAGAACACGGCGGCCGCGAGCGAGCCCGCGAGCCGAGCGTCGCGGGGCCGGTCGAGCGCCTCGCCGATGAAGTCCTTGTTCGACACCGCGGCCACGAGTGGGAAGCCGAGCCGCGTGAGCTCGCCGAACCGTCTGGTGAGCTCGAGGCTGTGGCGGGAGTTCTTGTTGAGGTCGTGCCCCGGGTCGAGCACGATCCGATCCTCGGGGACGCCGTGCGCGACCGCGAGCGCGGTGCGCTCCTCGAGGAACGCGGCGACCTCGGCGACGACGTCGTCGTACTGCGGCCGGGGGAACCACTGTCGCGGCTGCGCCCGGCTGTGCGTGATCACGAGCGTCGCATCGGATGCCGCGACGACGTCCGCGAGGGCTGGATCGTGCACGCCCGTGGTGTCGTTGATCACATGGGCGCCGGCCGCGATGGCCGCGGCGGCGACCTCGGCGTGGAAGGTGTCGACCGAGAGCGCGGCTCCGGCGCCGGCCAGCGCCTCCACGACCGGCACGACGCGGTCGATCTCCTCCTCGACGGGGATCGCGGGACCGGGACCGAACCTCGCCCCGCCGATGTCGATCCAGGCGGCGCCCTGCTCGATCGCGCGCCGACCTGCGTCGACCGCGGCGTCGAGGCCGAAGGTCGTGCCCCGGTCGAAGAACGAGTCGGGCGTGCGATTCACGACGGCCATCACCGCGATCGTGTGCCGGAAGTCGACGTCCCGCCCGGCGATGCGCCGCACGGGGTTGGCGAACTCCGGCTCGACCCAGCCGAGTGCGCCGCTCACGCCCGCCTCTGCGGCGCGAGTCATGCCGTCGCCTCGGCGAGCAGCGCATCGAGCGGCACCGCCGGGTCGACGAGCCTGGCACGGTCGACGCGTGCGCGCGAGCGGATGAACTGCTGCACCTGCTCGTTGACGTCCCAGACGTTGACGTTCATGCCGGCGACGACCCGGTCTTCGACGAGCCAGAACGCGATGAACTCGCGGCCCGGCACGTCGCCGCGGAAGACGGGCTCGACGCCCGCCATCAGGGGCCCGTAGCCCGAGTACTCCATGCCGAGATCGTACTGGTCGGTGTAGAAGTACGGCGGCTCGTCGTACTCGATCGCCTCGCCGGCCATGGAGCGTCCGGCCGCCGGCCCGGCGTTCTCGGCCGTGGCCCAGTGCTCGTTGCGCAGGTGCTGGCCGAGGAAGGGCTGGTACACGTTCGCGACGTCGCCGACGGCATAGACATCGGCCACGCTCGTGCGGAACGCGGCATCCGTCATGACGCCGTTGTCCACGTCGATGCCGGCCGCCTCGGCGAGCCCGGTGGCGGGGACGGCGCCGATGCCGACGATCACGGCGTCGGCCGGCACGACCTCGCCGCCCTCGACCACGACGCCGATCGCGCGGCCGTCCTCACCGGCGATCCGCTCGACCTTCGTGGACATCCGCAGGTCCACGCCGTGGTCGCGATGCAGCTTCGCGAACACGGCTCCCGCCGTCGGCCCGATCGCCGCCTCGAGCGGCACCGCCTCGGGTGCGATGACGGTGACCTCGTTGCCGTACCCGCGCGCGGCCGCGGCGACCTCGAGGCCGATCCATCCCGCACCGATGAGCACGATGCGGCGGCCGCCCGGCTCGAGGAGCGCCTTCAGGGAGATGGAGTCGTCGATCGTGCGCAGCACGTGCACGCCCGCGAGGTCGCCGCCGGCTCCCGGCCACCTCCGCGGATCCGAGCCCGTGGCCAGCAGGAGGCGGTCGTAGCCGAGGTCGCGGCCCTCGCCGAGCCGGACCCGCCGCGCCGCGACGTCGAGCGCTGTCGCACGGATGCCGCGGAGCACGTCGACACGGTGCTCGGCGTACCACTCGGCGGGATGCACGTCGATGGCCTCGCGGGCGTCCCTGCCGATCAGGAACCCCTTGGACAGCGGCGGTCGGATGTAGGGCATCGCGTCTTCCGCGGCGACGATGCGGACGGCCCCGTCATAGCCCGCCGCACGCGCCCCCTCGGCGGCCCTGGCTCCCGCGAGCCCGCCGCCGATGATGACGATGCCGTCTTCGCTGCTCATGTCATCCTCTCCGATCCCCGCATCCCGCGAGCCGTTCGAACTCACGGCGGAGCCGTTGGTCGTCTCGGAGGAGCCCCGCGAGGTTCCTGGTCGTGGTCACGCTGCCCACGATACGTGGCCCGCGCAGCGACATGCAGAGGTGCTCGGCGGCGGATGCCGCCTGCGCATCGCCGCGGCTTCCGATTCATCCATCTGACTCACAGTCGGATCACAGCGAACTTCAAGAGAATTGGTCTATGAGCGATGGACCTCGCATTCTCATCGTCGACGACGAACCCAACATCCGCGATCTCCTCACGACCAGCCTGCGGTTCGCCGGCTTCGCCGTGCGCGCCGTGAACAACGGCGCCCAGACCATCTCCGCCGTGCTCGAAGAGGAGCCCGACCTCATCATCCTCGACGTCATGCTGCCCGACATGAACGGCTTCGGCGTCACCAAACGCCTGCGGACCGCCGGGTACACGGCGCCCATCCTCTTCCTCACGGCGAAGGACGACACCGAAGACAAGATCACCGGTCTCACCGTCGGGGGCGACGACTACGTGACGAAGCCGTTCAGCCTCGACGAGATCGTCGCCCGCATCAAGGCGATCCTGCGCCGCACGATGCACGCCGAGGAGGATGCCGTCATACGCACGGGCGAGCTCACCATGGACCAGGACACCCATGAGGTGCTGGTGGGCGACGTCCCGGTCGAACTCTCCCCCACCGAGTTCAAACTCCTGCGCTACCTCATGCTGAACCCGAACAGGGTGCTCTCCAAGGCGCAGATCCTCGACCACGTGTGGGAGTACGACTTCAACGGCGATGCCGGCATCGTCGAGAGTTACATCTCCTACCTGCGACGCAAGCTCGACCAGCACTCGACCGAGCCGCTGATCCAGACCAAGCGAGGATTCGGGTACATGCTGAAATCCTCCAAGCCCTGACACAGGCTTCGCCGCCTAGACTCGGCCCGCGATGCATCAGACGATCTCCGAGCGGTGGAACCGCATCTCGCTACGCACCAAGATCACCGGCGTGACGGTGCTGATGCTGACCGTCGGACTCCTCGTCTCGGGCATCGGCACGGCGGCCATGCTGCGCTCGTACGTCGAGGACCAGACGGCATCGAAGCTCGACACCATCGCTTCGGGCGACCTGAACAAGTACTTCCTCGAGGACGACGGGCAGGGGACCAGAGCCGAAAACGACCTCAACGACGTCCGCGGTCTCAACTTCTCCACCTCCGACGACGTCTTCATAGCGGTCTACGACTCCGAGACCGGGAGCTTCGAGGGGCACAACTGGCAGGGCCGCGACCGCGACACCATTCCGCAGATCCCCGAAACGCTGACCCAGGCCGAGGTCACCACGCGCAACGCTCGGGCGGATGGCAAGTACGAGGTGTTCCCCCTCAAAGACGCCGACGGGCTGTTCACATTCCGAGCCGTGAGCACGCTCGTGACCGCAGACTCGCAGGGGAGCCTCGCACCCGTCATCATCGCGATCTCGTCGAAGGAGACCGAGCGGCTGCTCGCCGTGTACCTCACGATCTTCTTCGGCTTCGGCCTCGGCGTCGTGCTCATCGGTGCTCTCCTCACCCGAATGCTCGTCACCACGACCTTCACGCCGCTGCGCGAGGTGGAGCGCACCGCCGCTGCGATCGCAGACGGCGACTTCGGCCAGCGCCTCGGCGGCGCGACACCGAATACCGAGGTGGGAAGGCTCAACCGCTCGCTCAACACGATGCTCAACCGCATCGACCGTGCGTTCCGCGACCGCGCCCGCACCATCGAGCAGATGCGGAGGTTCGTCGGCGACGCCTCGCACGAGCTGCGCACGCCCCTGGTGTCGGTGCGCGGCTACGCAGAGCTGTACCGCATGGGCGCGCTGCAGACGCCCGAGGAGGTCAGGCAGGCGATGGACCGCATCGAGAAGGAGGCCATCCGCATGGGCGGCCTCGTCGAGGACCTCCTCGCCCTCGCTCGTCTCGACGAGGCGAAGCCGCTCGAGCTCGGGGAGGTCGACCTCGTGCCCCTCGCCCGCGACGCCGCACTCGACGCGATGGCCGCCAACCCCGGGCGCACGGTCACGGTGATCGCGCCGGAGGACGTCTCCGATGCGGATGCAGCCCGGGCGGCCCCCGAACTCGAGGTCGAACTCGATACCGAGCGGCCGACAACTGGTGCAATCTCGTTCGCGGGCGCCACCATCGCGCGGCTCCGCGGACGGCGTCCGCGCGGCGAGTCACCCGCGGCCGGCGGATCACGTCGGGGCGGCCAGAAGGCGGGCGCGCGGGCATCCGGGACTCGGCGTGGCCAAGGTGCGAAGGGGCGCACGTCGGCCGCGGACACCGCGACCACTCCGGGCGGCGTCGAGCCCGAGACGGCGTCGACCGCAACCGCGACCGTTCCCGAGGCCTCGCCAGAATCCGCATCCGCGTCGACGGAACGAACCGCTCCCGTGCGGCGCGCCGTGGTGCTCGCCGAGGAGAACCAGATCCGTCAGGTCGTCAACAACCTGATGGCGAACGCGATCCGCTTCACGTCGGTGGACAGTCCCATCGAGATCGTTGTGTCGGTCGACGACGCGGCCGGGACGGCGACCATCGAGGTCGTCGACCACGGGGAGGGCATCCCACCGCAGATCCGCGAGAAGATCTTCCAGCGCTTCTGGCGAGCCGACACGTCGCGCACGCGCGAGACCGGTGGCTCGGGTCTCGGACTCGCGATCGTCTCGTCGATCGTGGCCGCGCACAACGGCGTCGTCGACGTGGTCGAGACGCCGGGCGGCGGCGCGACCTTCCGGGTGTCGCTCCCATTGGCGGAGTCGGCGGCGGCGCTGCTCACCGTCGCGCAGAGCTGACGTCTCGCCCTGTCTCGCCCTGACTCGTCCTCACCAGCTCCGGTCGAACGCGTGCCTCGTGCACGATCCTGCGCGCCCGCATCGGGCCGTGCGGCGGCACCTACCGTGGTGGTACCCACCCGACGAAAGGACCGCACCATGACCACGTACCACGTCGACGCCGCGCAGGTGTCCGCCGCCACCCAGACCGTGCAGGCCGCGATCGGCCGTGTCCAGGCCGAAGTCGGCTCGCTCGTCGGGCAGCTGACCGGCCTGCAGTCGTCGTGGTCTGGTCAGGCGTCGACCGCCTTCCAGGCCGCCGTGTCCGACTGGCGCACCACCCAGCAGCAGGTGGAGCAGAGCCTCGCCCAGCTGAGCCATGCGCTCGGCATCGCCGCGACGCAGTATGCCGACGCCGAGCAGGCGAACGCGCGGCTCTTCCTGCGGTAGGCGTCGTGAGACACGGCGATGGGCGCCTCCCGAGGGAGACGCCCATCGTGTGACTCGGGGCTCGAGGCCGGAAGGGCCGGTCACTCGACCCTGACCTTCGCGGAGCTTCGCTCCGCTCGGGTCAGAAGTCCATGCCGCCCGCGCCCTCGCCGACCGGAGCCGCGTTCTTCTCGGGCTTGTCGGCGACCACGGCCTCGGTGGTGAGGAAGAGGCCTGCGATCGAAGCCGCGTTCTGCAGCGCCGAGCGAGTCACCTTGGCCGGGTCGATGATGCCCTGCGCGATGAGGTCACCGTACTCGCCGGTCGCGGCGTTGAGGCCGTGACCGTCGGGCAGACCGGCAACCGTGTTCGCCACGACGCCCGGCTCGAGCCCGGCATTGAGGGCGATCTGCTTGAGCGGTGCCTCGATGGCGACCCTCACGATGTTGGCGCCGGTCGCCTCGTCGCCACTGAGCTCGAGGGTCACGAACGCCTTCGCGCCGGCCTGGATGAGGGCGACGCCACCACCGGCGACGATGCCCTCTTCGACAGCCGCCTTCGCGTTGCGAACGGCGTCTTCGATGCGGTGCTTGCGCTCCTTGAGCTCGACCTCGGTGGCCGCGCCGGCCTTGATGACGGCGACGCCGCCGGCGAGCTTCGCGAGGCGCTCCTGCAGCTTCTCGCGATCGTAGTCCGAGTCGGTGTTCTCGATCTCGGCGCGGATCTGCGCGACACGGCCGGCGATGGCCTCGGGGTCGCCCGCGCCCTCGACGATCGTGGTCTCGTCCTTGGTGATGACGACCTTGCGAGCCTGGCCGAGCAGGTCGAGGGAGACGTTCTCGAGCTTGAGGCCGACCTCCTCGGAGATGACCTGGCCGCCGGTGAGGATGGCGATGTCCTGCAGCTGCGCCTTGCGACGGTCGCCGAAGCCGGGGGCCTTGACGGCGACCGACTTGAAGATGCCGCGGATCTTGTTCACGATGAGGGTCGCGAGCGCCTCGCCGTCGACGTCCTCGGCGATGATGACGAGCTGCTTGCCCGTCTGGATCACCTTGTCGACGATGGGGAGCAGGTCCTTGATGTTCGAGACCTTGCCGTTGACGATCAGGATGTACGGGTCTTCGAAGACCACTTCCTGGCGCTCGGGGTCGGTGACGAAGTAGGCCGACAGGTAGCCCTTGTCGAAGCGCATGCCCTCGGTGAGCTCGAGCTCGGTGCCGAAGGTGTTCGACTCCTCGACGGTGACGACGCCCTCCTTGCCGACCTTGTCGATCGCCTCGGCGATGATCGCGCCGATCTCGGGGTCGGCGGCGGAGATCGACGCGGTGGCGGCGATCTCTTCCTTGGTCTCGATCTCCTTCGCTGCCGAGAGCAGCTCCGCGGTGACGGCGGTGACGGCCTTCTCGATGCCGCGCTTCAGAAGGATCGGGTCGGCGCCGGCGGCGACGTTGCGGAGGCCCTCGCGCACGAGCGCCTGGGCGAGCACGACGGAGGTGGTGGTGCCGTCACCTGCGACATCGTCGGTCTTCTTGGCGACCTCCTTGACGAGCTCGGCGCCGATCTTCTCGTACGGGTCGTCGAGCTCGATCTCCTTGGCGATCGACACGCCGTCGTTCGTGATGGTGGGGGCGCCCCACTTCTTCTCGAGCACGACGTTGCGACCGCGCGGGCCGAGGGTCACCTTGACCGCGTCGGCGAGCTGGTTGAGCCCACGCTCGAGCCCGCGGCGGGCCTCCTCGTTGAAAGCAATGATCTTTGCCATGTGTGTCTCTCGTCCCTTCTCGGACGTCTCAAAGATTCGTTGGTTAGCACTCAAATGGAGTGAGTGCTAAGACGATTCTGGCACTCGACCGTCATGAGTGCAAGCGAGCGCGGATGTCGCGGGCCGCCGCCACGCGCGTGTTCGCCCAGCGCGTGAGTCGTGCCGGGGACATGTACCCGCACGTCCGCTCGATGGGCACGACATCGTTGCGACGAGCGACACGCCACGACGCGCCGCCGGTCGACCGGCGGCGCGTCGTGGACGACCGACTTATGCGGGACGGACCGCCTCGGCCTGCGGCCCCTTCGATCCGGTGCCGACCTCGAAGACGACCTGCTGGCCCTCTTCGAGCACCTTGTACCCAGCCATGTCGATCGCGGAGTAGTGGACGAAGACGTCCTGACCCCCACCCTCGACGGTGATGAACCCGTAACCCTTTTCAGCGTTGAACCACTTGACGGTTCCGTTCGCCATGCGTTGCTCCCATGTTGCCGTGTGTCGATCAGCACGTGCCTGTCGCCTGTACCGGGCCCCCTCGTATCGTGCTGACAGGGCACCGCTGGCGGCACCGGGGCGTTTCACACGGGATCGAGCGACCAATTCCAGATACTAACGACGTGAGGTCGGGACACAAGAGGGGGGACACGCTGGAAGGTCGCAGAATGGCAACGATTCGCCTGCGATCAGCCGCCGGTGGCCGCCGCATAGTCGGAACCGACCACGAGCACGAGTGGGGTGCCGATCGCGGCGAACTGGTCCGACAATCGCACGTCCGCCTCGGGGATGGCCGCGGCAACGCCCCGTGATGCCCCCTCGAGGTCGGGCGTGGCGTAGTACACGACGGTCTCGGTGAGATCGGTCGCGCTCGCGTTGGCGGTCGTGCCCACCGGGATCCCCGCGGCGGTGAGCGTCTCACCTGCCCGCGCGGCGAGCCCGGCCGTGGTCGTGCCGTTGAGCACCGTCACCGGGATGTCGGGCGCGACCGTGGGCGCCGCGGTCGGCGCCGGCGTCGCACCCTCAGTCGGCGCGGCCGCGCCCGTGTCACCGAAGTTCAACCGGTCGTTGAAGATCACCACGCCGCCGATCCCGACCGCGACCAGCACGACCGTCGCGAGAGTGGCCCATCCGAACGCCATCAAGCCTCCGCCGCGTCGTGCGGGCGCGCGATGGGCCCCCACCCGCTCGATGCCGTGCGGGATGGAGTCGAATCGATCACGGGGGAACTTCTGCGCCATGGGGTCCAGTCGTCGGGGGGTCGGGGGGCCGCGCTCAGTCGAGCGGTCGGCCGATCGAAAGGGAGCGATGCGCGCGAGTCGCCGCGCGCGCATCGCGCATCCGCTGCAGGCGCTTGACCAGCATGGGGTCGTGCCGGAGCGCCGCAGGCGAATCGATGAGCTCGCCGAGAATCCGATAGTAACGGGCGGCCGAGATGCCGAACTCGTCGCGGATCGCCTCGGCCTTGCGACCGGGCTGCTGCCAGGCACGGCCCTCGAACGCGAGCACGCGCAGCGAGCGGTCGTCGAGACCGGCCGCGCCCCCGTCGGGGCGGGGCGCTCGCTCGGCGCTCATGCATCCTCCCTCCGCGCGGCCGGTCACCGCCTGGAGCACATCCTAGGGACCCGAGGCCGTGAGGGAGCCGAGCGTCGCGGCGTGTGCATCGCGAGCGACGGAACACGCGACGTCCGTCACGCGTTGCAGGGTATGCGGGACGACCTGCGACCATAGTGGTCGGCGTCCGGCATCCGGCACACCGGCGACCCGGCACCGGCACCCGGCACCCGGCATGACCCGAGCGGAAGGAGCGCCCATGGCGTATCGCGTGGACAAGTCCGAAGACGAGTGGCGCGCCGACCTCGGCGACGACCGGTACGCGGTACTCCGCGAGGCGGCCACCGAGCGACCGTGGACCGGTGAGCTGCTCGACGAGGAGCGCGCCGGCATGTACGCGTGCGCGGCGTGCGGCGCCGAGCTGTTCAAGAGCGGCACGAAGTTCGACTCGGGGTGCGGCTGGCCGAGCTTCTACGAGTCGGTGCGGCCCGAGGCCGTCCAGCTCATCGAGGACACCTCGCTCGGCATGGTGCGCACCGAGGTGCGGTGCGCGGCGTGCGGCTCCCATCTCGGACACGTCTTCCCCGACGGGTTCGGCACCCCGACCGGCGACCGCTACTGCATGAACTCGATCGCGCTCGACTTCACCCCGGAGTCCTAGGCGTGGCATCCGCGCTCGATGCGGCGCGCACGCGGCGCTCGGCGTCGAAGGTGACGGATGCCGCGCCCGACGACGCGACTCTGCTCGAACTGCTGCAGGGCGCATCGGGCGTGGCCGACCACGGCTCGCTGCGGCCTTGGCGCGTGATCGCGCTCCGCGGCTCCGCCCGCGAGCGACTCGGCGCGGCCCTCGCCGCTGCGGCAGGCGTCGAGGGCGCAGCGGCCGAGAAGCTCGCCGCGAAGGCGGTGCGCGCCCCGCTCCTCCTCGCGATCGTCGCGGCGGTCACGCGGGACCACGCCAAGGTACCCGAGTGGGAGCAGGAGGCGTCGGCCGCCGGCGTCGCCCACGTGCTGAGCCTGCTCCTGGACGAGGCGGGCTGGGGCGTCATGTGGCGCACGGGGCCGTACACGCGACATCCGCTCGTCGCCGAGATGCACGGCTTGGCGCCGAACGAGCGGCTGCTCGGCTGGCTCTACGTCGGCGGCCTGCCGGGCGGCCGGCGGGTCGAGCGGCGCAGGGACCACGTCGCGGCATCCCGCCTCACGACGCTCGAGTGAGCGGCGACAGGCCACAGGTCGAGCCGGCTGCGGGACTCGAACCCGCAACCACCGCTTTACAAGAGCGGTGCGCTACCAATTGCGCCAAGCCGGCACGAGGCGGAAGCCTCCCCGACATCCTACCGACAGCACGAAGGCCCGGCGCGATGGCCGAGCCTTCGCGGGCAGCGCTACGGCGCGGGCGTCGGGGTGGGCGTCGGCGTCTCGGAGTCGTTGAACGATGCGCTCGTCGCCTGGAGCACGAACGCCTGGAACTCCTGCGAGTCCTCGAGCGAGCCGCTGTACGGCTGCCCGTTCACCAGCACCGTGGGCGTGCCCTTGATCGAGGGCAGTTCGGAGTTCGGCACCGGCTGGGTCAGGGCGCGGTTCGTGGCATCCTGCACCCAGGACTTGAACTGCAGGTCGTCGATGCACTGCTCGACCGTCGACATGTCGCTCACGCCGGCCTCGCCCGCGAGCTCCTTGAGCTGGTCGTCCGTGAGGCCCTCCGTGCCCTCCTCGGGCTGGTTCTGGAAGAGGATCGCGTTGTAGTCGAGGAACGCGTCCGGCGAGGAGTCGGCGACGCACGCCGCGGCGTTCGCCGCGCGCAGCGAGTACTGGGTGCCGGCCGACTTGTTGGTGAGGATCGCGATGGGGTGGATCTCGAGCGTCGCGGCGCCCGATTCCACCATGGTGCGCATCGACTCGCCGTTCGTCGCCTCGAACTGGCCGCAGAACGGGCACAGGTAATCGATGTACGTCACGATGTTGGCGACGGTACCGCTCTCGTCGGGCACCGTCGGCGTCGGGGTCTCGTCTGCCGCGAGTGCCGGGGTCTCGACGGCTGCTACGGCGCCGCCCTCACCGCCGGTGAGCAGGATGCCGTCGCTCGCCATGTTCCTCGGGCCCGGGCCGTCGGGCTGCACGTTCTGGAAGATCAGTGTCCCGACGAGGGCTGCGATCGCCAGCACCGCCACGATGATGCCGCCCTGGATCAGGACCTTGTTGCGACGCTCCCGCTTCTTCTGCTCCTCGCGGAGGATCCTGGCCTTCTCCCTGGCCGCCTCTCTGCGCTCATTACGGGTCGGGCGTGGCTGATTGGATCCGCCGTACGTCATGGATGGTCACTCCGGTCGCTGTGAGGGCGCGCACGATTACATGCGAACGCACCCACGATAGTAGGAAGCACGGCTGGGAATCACCCAAACGGATGCCGCGCGACAGCAGGGCGCGACACGGCAGCGCCCGACGTGGCAGCGCCCGACGTGGGAGCGCGCTCACGCCGCCCGGCCACCTTGCTCGGTCGGGCCCATGCGATACTGAGTGGGCGTCGACGTCGACGCACTTCCATCACTACGGATCGTCCGGCACGTACCTGCCGGTGAAGGAGCACAGAACCATGGCATCAGTCACGTTCGACAAGGCAAGCCGCCTCTACCCGGGGAGCAGCCGCCCCGCGGTCGACAAGCTCGATCTCGAGGTCGAAGACGGGGAGTTCCTCGTCCTCGTCGGTCCCTCCGGGTGCGGCAAGTCCACCTCGCTGCGCATGCTCGCCGGTCTCGAGGAGATCAGCGAGGGCAACATCTTCATCGGCGACCGCAACGTCACCGACGTGCCGCCGAAGGACCGCGACATCGCCATGGTCTTCCAGAACTACGCGCTGTACCCCCACATGACCGTCGCCGAGAACATGGGCTTCGCCCTCAAGATCGCGGGCGTCGGCAAGGAGGAGCGCGCCGCGCGCGTGCTCGAGGCCGCGAAGCTGCTCGACCTCGAGCCGTACCTCAGCCGCAAGCCGAAGGCCCTGTCCGGCGGCCAGCGCCAGCGCGTCGCCATGGGCCGCGCGATCGTTCGCCAGCCCCAGGTGTTCCTCATGGACGAGCCGCTTTCGAACCTCGACGCGAAGCTGCGCGTGCAGACGCGCACGCAGATCGCGTCGCTCCAGCGCCGCCTCGGCGTCACCACGGTCTACGTCACCCACGACCAGACCGAGGCGCTCACCATGGGCGACCGCATCGCGGTGCTGAAGGACGGCGTCCTGCAGCAGGTCGGCACGCCGCGCGACCTCTACGAGAAGCCGCAGAACGTGTTCGTCGCAGGGTTCATCGGCTCGCCGGCCATGAACCTGTTCCACGCCGACCTCACCGACGTCGGGGTCAAGTTCGGCACCGCGACCGTGCCCATCGACCGCGAGATCCTCGCGGACGCGAAGGGCAGCGCGATCGCCACGATCGGGGTCCGCCCCGAGGACATCATGGTGTCGCCGCATGAGGGCGAGGGCCTCGCGGTCGAAGTCGATCTCGTCGAGGAGCTGGGCGCCGACGGCTACCTCTACGGCCACTCGACGGTCGAGGGCAAGCGCACCGACATCGTCGCGCGCGTCGACGGCCGGACGCACCCGAACGCGGGCGAAAAGGTGTACCTCACCGCCACGCCCAACCACGTGCATCTCTTCGACGCCGAGTCGGGCGAACGCCTCAGCGACAAGGCCGTGGTCAGCTGACGCACACCGTACGCACCTTGATGCCGGTCGGGCCGCGAGCCCGGCCGGCATCGGCGTTCTGCCGCCGCGATCATCCGGGCTACGCTGAACGACGATGAGCGGCTCACTTTCGATCACCTCGGCGATGGCCGATCCGGCCCTGCTCGACCTTCCCTGGGACCTCCCCCTCGAGGCCTGGCCGAACGACACGATCGCGGCCCTGCCCAAGGGCATCTCCCGGCACCTCGTGCGCTTCGCGCACCTCTCCGGAACTGTCGTCGCGATCAAGGAGACCACGGCCGAGATGGCCAAGGGCGAATACGAGGTGCTGCGCACGCTGCAGCGAATCGAGATCCCCGGCGTCGAGCCCATCGCGGTCATCACCAATCGATCGGATGCCGAGGGCGAGCCCCTGAAGCCGGTGCTCGTCACCCGGCACCTCCGCTTCTCGCTCCCGTACCGCGCCCTCTTCTCGCAGACCCTGCGACCCGACACGGCGACCCGGCTCGTGGATGCCCTCGCGGTGCTGCTCGTCCGCCTGCACATCGTCGGGTTCTTCTGGGGCGATGTGTCGCTGTCGAACACGCTGTTCCGCCGCGACGCCGGCGCCTTCGCCGCGTACCTCGTCGATGCCGAGACGGGCAAGCTCTATGAAGGCGGCCTCTCGAACGGGCAGCGCGAGAACGACCTCGAGATCGCCCGGGTGAACATCGCGGGCGAGCTCCTCGACCTCGAGGCCGGCGGTCGCGTCGCCGACGAACTCGACCCGGTGCGCATCTCGAGCGGCATCGTCGAGGCCTATCGGAGCCTGTGGAAGGAGCTCACGGGGTCGGAATCGTTCTCCAGCGCGGAGCGGTGGCGCATCAATGAGCGGGTGAGTCGGCTGAACGACCTGGGCTTCGACATCGAGGAGCTCGCGATCCGAACCGACGACAGCGGCACGACGGTTCGCATCCAGCCGAAGGTCGTCGACGCCGGACACCACCAGCGACGGTTACTGCGGCTCACGGGCATCGATTCCGGCGAGAATCAGGCTCGGCGCCTGCTGAACGACCTCGACTCCTACCGCGCCGCCTTCGGCAAGACGGACCTCGACGAGGAGATGGTCGCGCACGAGTGGCTCGTGCGGGTGTTCGAGCCGGTGGTGCGGGCGATCCCCGCCGAGCTGCGCGGCAAGCTCGAGCCGCCCGAGGTGTTCCACCAACTGCTCGAGCATCGCTGGTTCATGGCGCAGCAGGCCGGCCACGACATCCCGCTCGCCGAGGCGGTCACGTCGTACGTCAACACGGTGCTCCGCCACCGCCGCGACGAGGCGACGGTGATCGGGCCGCAGACGGGATCCACCACCGCGATCGACATCATCCCGCCCGAGACCGCGGCCATCCCCCTCGTGCACCCCGACGACGAGGAGGACTGGCGCATCAAGGTCTGAGTGCGCCAGCCGCACCGAGCGCCGCACAGCAGCCGGTCAGAGCGTGATGACGGTGACCCTGTCGGCCGATCACCGCGTGCTCGACGGCGCTGTGGCGCCGTCGGCACGGTCATCGAGGTGTCGGCGACCATGACCGACCCGGGTGCCGTGCACCGGCACACCCCGCCCGAGCGATCGTGGTTCGCCGTGGATGCGGCACCGGCGGCAGACGCCGTCGCGACCCTCCTCGCACACTCCGGCCGGGTCGAGCGGTTCGACGACATCGCCTCGGCGAAGTGGATGAAACTGGTGAGCAACGCCACGACGCTCGTCACGACGGCGAGCCTGGGCCTCCCGATGCTCGATGCGGTCGCCGTGCCGGGGATGCGCGACCTCATGCTCCGCGCGGGCCGGGAGGCGCTCGACGTCGGCCGGGCACGGGGGCACGCCGTCCTGGCGATCTTCGGCCTCGAGGCATCCGACCTCGCGGAGCAGGAGCACGTCGTCGAGACCATGCTCGACGTGCTCTACGACCGCTTCGTGGTACCCGGCGCGACCACGACGGTTCTCCAGGACTGGCGCAAGGGCCGGCGAAGCGAGGTCGACGACCTCAACGGCACCGTCGTCGCGGAGGGCGCCCGCCTCGGCGTGCCCACGCCGGTGAACCGGGCCGTCGTCGAGGTCGGGCACCGCATCGAGCGCGGTGAGATCGCGCCGGATCCCTCCAACCTCCGCCTGATCGAGGCCGCGATCCAGCCCGGGAGGTGATCGGTCGGTCGACGAAGGGTCAACCGGCGCCGGATGACGCTCGCAGCTTCGAGATCTCGTAGAGCGTGACGGATGCCGCGATGCCCGCGTTCAGCGACTCGGTCGACGACTCGATCGGGATCGACACGATGGCGTCGCACGTCTCGGCCACGAGCCGGGAGAGGCCCTTGCCCTCGCTGCCCACGACGACCACGATCGGCCGGTCGGCCCAGCTGAGGCCGGGCAGCGACACGTCCCCGTCGGCGTCGAGGCCGAGCACGAAGACGCCGCGGTCCTTCAGGGCCTTGAGCGTCTGGGTGAGGTTCGGCGCCATCGCCACCGGAACCCGCGCCGCCGCACCGGCCGAGGTCTTCCACGCGGCCGAGTTCACTCCCACCGAGCGACGCTGCGGCACGATCACGCCCTGGCCGCCGAACGCTCCGGTCGAACGCAGGATCGCGCCGAGGTTGCGCGGGTCGGTGATACCGTCGAGCGCCACGAGCAGGGGGGTCTCGTCTCGGGCGAGGACCTCGTCGAGCAGCTCGATGGGGTGCGCGTACTGGTACGGCGGCACCTTGAGCGCGAGGCCCTGATGCACGCCGCCCTCGCCGGCCAGCCGGTCGAGTTCGGGGCGCATGACCTCGAGGATCGGGATGCCGCGGCCGGTGGCGATCTTCATCGCCTCCTTCACGCGATCGTCCATCTCGATGCGCGCGGCGACGTACAGGGTCGTCGCGGGGATGCGGGCGCGCAGCGCCTCGACCACCGAGTTGCGGCCGGTCACGATCTCGGACTCATCCCCCGACTTCGCCCGACGCGACGCACCGGAGGCACCGCGTGGCGCGCCGGCACGACTCTGGCCCGCGACCCTGGCGCCCGGCTTGCCCTTGCCCCCGGCCGCGGCGTACCGCTCCTGGGCGGCCTTGCGCTTGCCCGCCGGGTGCCAGTCGCGGTCCTCCGCCTTCGGCGTCGGGCCCTTGCCCTCGAGCGCCTTGCGCCCGTGACCGCCGGTGCCGACCTGCTGGTTCTTGCCCGTCTTGCGCACCGCACCGGCGCGCGGCTTGCCGCTGCCCTTCATGATCCCAAGCTCCAATGCGTTCCGGTCTGGCTGTCCTCGAGGGTGATGCCCGCCGCGGTGAGCTCCGTGCGGATCCGGTCCGCCGCGACGAAGTCCCTCGCCGCTCGGGCGGCCTGGCGGTCCTCGATGAGGCGCGTCACGAGGGTGTCGAGCGCGGATGCCGCGGGCGCGGCATCCGGCGACCAGTGCGGGTCGCGCGGGTCGATGCCGAGCACCTCGGCCATGGCGACCACCTGTCCGTGCAGCGAGGCCGCGTCGTGGAGCTCCTCGTCGTCGAGTGCCTGGTTGCCCGCCCGCACGGTGTCGTGCAGCACCGCGAGCGCCTGCGGCACACCGAGGTCGTCGTCCATGGCTGCGCCGAACGCATCGGGGATGACCGGGCTGCCGACGCCCGCGTACCGCGTGCCCGCGAGCCGCCGTTCGACGCGTACGAGGAACGCGCGGATGCGGTCGACGGTCGCCTGCGACTCGATGAGCGCGGCCGGCGAGTAATCGAGGGTCGAGCGGTAGTGCGCCGCCCCGAGGAGGTATCGCACGGCGAGCGGGGTCGCGAGCTCGAGGAGCTCGCCCGCGTAGACCGAGTTTCCGAGCGACTTCGACATCTTCTGGCCGCCGACGTTCACGAGCCCGTTGTGCACCCAGTACCGCGCGAACGCGTCTCCTGCCGCGGTCGACTGCGCGAGCTCGTTCTCGTGGTGCGGGAAGCGCAGGTCGAGGCCGCCGCCGTGGATGTCGAACTCGGGGCCGAGGTAGCGCCTCGCCATGGCGGAGCACTCGATGTGCCAGCCGGGCCGGCCCGCTCCCCACGGTGATCTCCACGACGACGACGCCGGCTCCTCGGGCTTGTGGCCCTTCCAGAGGGCGAAGTCGCGCGGGTCCCGCTTGCCGCGCGGGTCCGAGTCGGCGGCGGCCTCCATGTGATCCCGC
Source organism: uncultured Actinomycetota bacterium (assembly GCA_963764435.1). Taxonomy (GTDB): domain Bacteria; phylum Actinomycetota; class Actinomycetes; order Actinomycetales; family Microbacteriaceae; genus Agromyces. Next base: position 135,052 of record CAVXSL010000008.1, read on the forward strand.
GACTGGCGGGTGAGCTCGCCGTAGGAGGGCCAGCTCGCGGTGTCGAAGTACACGTCGCCCGTACCATCCGGTGCCGGATATGCGTAGCCGCGCTCGATGAGGCGGCCGATGAGCTGCTGCATCTGCTGCACGCTGGCCGTCGCGCGCGGCTCGTAGGTGGGCGGCAGGATGCCGAGCTCCGCGTAGGCCGCGGTGAACTCGAGCTCGACCCGGTAGGCGAGGGCCCACCACTGCTCGGCGCTTCCCTCCTCGTACGCGGCGTTGAGGATCTTGTCGTCGATGTCGGTGACGTTCCGGATGAACGTGACGTCGTAACCGCGGTACGAGAGCCAGCGACGCAGGATGTCGTAGACGAGGGCGCTGCGCAGGTGCCCGATGTGCGGACTGGACTGCACGGTCGGACCGCAGACGTACATGCTGACGTGCCCCTCACGGAGGGGCACGAAGTCACGCAGGGCCTGGGCCTTCGAGTCGTGGAGTCGCAAGGTCACGCGCCAAGCCTACCGGCGTGCTCGACGGGGATGACGAGGGCGGAGGCGATCGCCGCGATGCCCTCGCCGCGGCCCGTGAACCCGAGCGCGTCCGTCGTCGTGGCGGCGACGCTCACCGGGGCACCGAGGATCTCGGAGAGGAGCGCCTCGGCCTCTGCACGGCGAGGGGCGAGCTTCGGCCGGTTGCCGATGACCTGCACCGAGACGTTGCCGACCGCGAGCCCGGCCTGCCGCACTCGTCGCAGCGATTCGACGAGGAACACCTCGCCGTGCGCGCCCGCGAACCGCGGGTCGGCCGTGCCGAACACGCCGCCGAGGTCGCCGAGTCCGGCGGCGGAGAGCAGCGCGTCGCAGATGGCATGGATCACGGCATCGCCGTCGCTGTGGCCCGAGAGTCCCCGCTCCCCCGGCCACTGCAGGCCCGCCAGCCAGAGCGGGGTGTTCGGGTCGTCGGCGAACGCGTGCACGTCGATGCCCGTGCCGATGCGCGGAAGGGCATGTCGCCGGACCGCCCCGGGTGCCGCTGCCTCGCCGGTCTCGACGCGGCCGTGCGTGGCGACGGTGCGCTCCCCGACGAACGCCTCGGCCCGTCGCAGGTCGGCGGGCAGGGTCACCTTGAAGGCCCGCGCATCGCCCGGCACCACGTCGACGGCCAGACCGGCGGATGCCACGAGCGCCGCGTCATCCGTGAACTCGCTCGTCGCTGCGGCGTATGCGGCGTCGAGCGCTCGGCGCGGGAACCCCTGCGGCGTCTGCACGGAGGCGAGCTGCGAGCGATCGACGGTCTCGAGCACGCGCCCGTGCTCGCCGACGCGCTTGATCGTGTCGACCACGTCGAGCGCCGGGATCACACCGTGGCCGCGCGCCCGGACGGCGGCTGCGACTTCGTCGAAGACGATCGACGGCGTGAGCGGGCGTGCGGCATCGTGCACGAGCACGACGTCGACCGGCTGCGGCAGCACCGCGAGGCCACGGGCGACCGACTCCTGGCGCGTGGCGCCGCCCGCGACGACCTCGAGCGCAGCGGATGCCGCCGACGCAACCGGTCCGAATCGAGCACGCGTCTCGTCCACGCGCTCTGCCGGCACGACGACGACGACCTGCGGCACCTCGCGCATGCCCAACACGGCATCCAGCGCGGCGTCGAGGATGGTGCCGTCACCGAGGGGCACGAACGCCTTGGGCTCGGCGTGTCCGAGTCGGGTGCCGCTGCCCGCGGCGACGACGATGACGGCAACCCTCGACGCGCTCATGGGTCGAGGGTATCGCGTCGAAATCCGAGCGATCCGGCGGCGGCTTCCGCCGTCGGGCGAGCCAGTGCTAGGAGGCGAGTACCTCGTCGAGCACTGTCGAGGCCTGCTCCTCATCGGTCTTCTCGGCGAGCGCGAGCTCGGAGATGAGGATCTGGCGCGCCTTGGCGAGCATGCGCTTCTCACCAGCGGACAGGCCGCGGTCCTGATCGCGGCGCCACAGGTCGCGTACGACCTCGGAGACCTTGATGACGTCGCCGGAGGCGAGCTTCTCGAGGTTCGCCTTGTAGCGTCGGGACCAGTTGGTGGGCTCCTCGGTGAACGGAGCGCGCAGCACCTCGAAGACCTTGTCGAGGCCCTCCTTGCCGATGACATCGCGCACGCCGACGAGGTCGACGTTCTCGGCCGGCACCTCGATGACGAGATCGCCCTGCGTGACGTTCAGCTTGAGGTAGAGCTTCTCTTCACCCTTGATGACCCGTTTCTTCACTTCGGTGATCGTTGCGGCTCCGTGGTGGGGGTAAACGACGGTTTCGCCAACCTCAAAAAGCATGGATGAATGTCCTTCCGGCAACTCTCAGGATATCACATTCGGCATCATGCTAAGGTTCGCCGCCCCTCCAGGACGGGGCGCCACCGTAGGCTACACTCGGTCTCGATCCCCTTTCGCGCGGCCGGCTCCGGGCGCGTGCCCGTTCGCATCTGGAGGTTCTGTGAAGGCGCGTCTCGCGGCATCCGCTGCTCTGGCCCTCGGTCTCACCCTGGGCGCAAGCGGCTGCGCAATGGTCACCCACCAGGCGACCACGGAGCGTTACAACGCGAGCGATGGCGTCTCGGCGAACGTCGGCGACCTGGACCTGCGAAACATCCTCGTCATCAGCGACGATGGCGACGAGGGCAACCTCGTGATGACCGTGGTCAACACCGGCGACGAGGACGTCGAGCTCGGGGTGCAGTTCGGCGAGGGCGGCGGCGACACGACCACCGTCGAGGTCGAGTCCGATGGCGCGGTGGCCCTCGGCACCGGCGACATGGAGAGCATCGACGTGCTCGATCCGGTGCTGCTCGAGGGCATCGACACGGAGCCCGGGGCCTTGCTGCCCATGTACTTCCAGTACGGCGACTTCGAGGGTGTCGAACTGCTGGTTCCGGTGCTCGACTCCCGCATGTCCGAGTACGCCGACCTGGCGCCGTAGCGCGCGACCGGTTCGACGGATGCTGCGGCATCCGTCAGGCGCCGACGTCTGCATGCCCGGCGAGGTCGCCCGGGCTCGGCGAGCGGCGTCAGGCCTCGAAGCGGTAGCCCAGTCCGCGGACGGTGACGAGCTGCACCGGGTCCGACGGCTGGCGCTCGATCTTCGAGCGGATGCGCTTGATGTGCACGTCGAGCGTCTTGGTGTCGCCGAAGTAGTCCGAGCCCCAGACCCGATCGATGAGCTGGCCCCGGGTGAGTACGCGCCCCGGGTTGCGCATCAGGAGTTCGAGCAACTCGAATTCCTTGAGCGGCATGGGCACAGGTGTTCCATCGACCTCGACGGTGTGGCGGTCGACGTCCATCCGAACGCGCCCGCCCTCGAGGATCGCCTCGTCGAAGTCGTCGACCTCGATCCGCCGACGGAGCACGGCGCGGATCCGGGCGAGCAGTTCCCGCGTGGAGTACGGCTTCGTGATGTAGTCGTCGGCGCCGAGTTCGAGGCCCACGACGATGTCGATCTCGGAGTCCTTCGCTGTGAGCATGATGATCGGCACGGTCGAGTGCGTGCGGATCTCGCGGCACACCTCGGTGCCGGGAAGCCCGGGCAGCATGAGGTCGAGCAGCACGAGGTCGGCGCCGTTCTGGTCGAAAGCGGCGAGGGCCGTGGGGCCGTCGGCCGCGACCTCCACCTCGTAGCCCTCGCGTTCGAGCAGGAAGCTCAGCGGGTCGCTGAGGGCGATCTCGTCCTCGACGAGCAGGATGCGAGTCACGTGGGTTCTCCTTGGTGGGGCGTGGTGGCGCTGGTGGCCGATTCGGCCGCGCCGGATCTGCGTCGGGCGCCGCGTCTGGACTTCTTGCCGGGTACCGATACACCCGCGGTGCCGGAATGCTCGAGCTCGCCCGACGTCTCCGGCGCGGCCGGGGGTTCGGGCGCAACCTCCGCGACCGGCAGGCGGATCATGAAGGTGGACCCACGGCCGGGCTGCGACCACACGCGGACGTCCCCTCCGTGGTTCTGCACGGTGTGCTTGACGATGCTGAGCCCCAGTCCCGAGCCGCCGGTGTTGCGCGAGCGCGCCTGATCGACGCGGTAGAAGCGCTCGAAGATCCGGTCGACGTCCTCGCCCTCGATGCCGATGCCCTGGTCGGTGATCGCGATCTCGACGGTGTCGCCCTGCGCCTTGACGCCCACGCCCACGCGACCGCCTTCGTTGGAGTACGCGATCGCGTTCGAGATGAGGTTGTGCACGGCGACGACCAGCAGCGCCCGGTCGCCGTAGACCCGCGCCTTGGAGGACGCCCGCACGGCGATCTGCACATGCTTGGCGCTTGCGACGACCCGGTTCTGGTCGACGGCCGCGGCCACCACGTCGTCGACCCGAACGAGCACGTCGGGATGCAGCGCGCCCCGCGCCTGGAGGCGCGAGAGTTCGATGACCTCGCTCGTGATGTGTGCGAGGCGGTTGGCCTCGACGCTCAGGCGGCCTGCGAAGCGGCGCACCTGCTCGGGTTCGTCGGCAGCCTGGTCGAGCGCCTCGGCGAGCAGGCTCACCGACGCGATCGGCGTCTTCAGCTCATGGCTGATGTTGGCCACGAAGTCCCGTCGCACCTCGTCGAGACGGTGCGCCTCCGTCCGGTCCTCGGCGAGCAGGAGGATGAAGCGGGTGCCCAGCCGGGCAACCCGAACGCGAAGGCGGATGGTGGATTCACCGAACGGTCCGCGGGCGACGCCGATCTCCTTCGTCGTCGTCTCGCCCGTGCGACGGACGGCGGCCACGAGGTCGAGCAGTTCCGGATGCGCGAGGTGCTGCTGTCGCACGAGTCCCATCGCCAGCGCGCCCGGCGACGCCTTGAGCACGTTGTTCGACGGATCGAGCACGACGCCGGCGGACTCCAGCACCTCGAGCACCTGGTCGATGCCGTCGGGGATGGTCGGCGCGACCACACGCGCGGCGCTGGATCCGCGGCGTTCGGCGAGGTGCAGCACGATCATGAAACCGGCACCGAGCGCGATGCCGAAGGCCAGTGCCGTGAGCACCAACCACGTGGAGTCCATGGATTCACCCTAACCAGTCGTGATGGACGCTCCGTCCGTCGGACTGCCGTCTGGAGGTAGGTTAACGACTGTTCAGGCTTAGGGCACTCGTCGTTCACCTCCTGCGGGAAGGATGTGCGGAGGCCGGAGCGGACACCAGCCGCCCGCGTGCGCTTCGGGGTGGGACAGAGCAGACAAGGATTTCGTACATGCGTGACGTGTTCCAGCAAGAGCTGCGCGAGGTGCAGGACCGAATCGTCGAGATCGCCGAGTTCGTCGCCGTCTCGATCGAGAAGGCGACGCGGGCCTTCAATGAGTCCGACGTGAGCCTCGCGGAAGAGGTGATCGCCGAGGATCCCCGCATCGACCTTGCGACGATGGCGCTCGACGAGCTCGCCATCACGATCCTCGCGCGGCAGCAGCCCGTCGCGCGCGACCTCCGCATCGTCGTCAGCGCGCTGCGCGTCAGCGCCTCGCTCGAGCGAATGGGCGACCTGTCCACGCATATCGCGCAACTCGCCCGCTACCGCTTCCCCGACAAGGTCGTGCCGAAGTCGCTTCGCGGCACCTTCGCGCAGATGGGTGCGCTCGACGTCGAGATCGCACGTAAGCTCACCGCACTGCTCGCCAGCAGCGATGTGAAGCTGGCCGAGGAGATCCGCAACGACGACGACAAGGTCGACGCGCTGCACCTCTCGGTGTTCGACAAGGTGCTCGGCGAGAAGTGGAAGGGCGAGGCGGTCGACACGGTCGACGCGACGCTCGCGAGCCGCTACCACGAGCGGTTCGCCGACCATGCCGTCGCGATCGCGAAGATGGTGCAATATCTCGCGACGGGCGATTGGGATCCCGAGAAGTCGGCGCTCGGCGCGTAGCCGTCGACATGAGCCGAAGGGCGGGGATGCGACATCCCCGCCCTTTCGATGTCGAACGACGATGCTGCTACTTCCGGCCCTGTGCGGCCACGGCGGCTGCGCCCGCCGCTGCCGCCTCGGGGTCGAGGTACCGGCTCGGGGAGAGCGGCATGAAGTCGTCGCCGAGCTCGTAGACCAGCGGGATGCCGGTGGGGATGTTCAGCTCGGCGATGTCCTCGTCGGAGATGCCGTCGAGGTGCTTCACGAGTGCACGAAGCGAGTTGCCGTGCGCCGCGACGAGGACCGTCCGCCCCGCGGCGACGTCGGGGATGATGCCCTCCCTCCAGTACGGCAGCATGCGAGCGATGACGTCCTTCAGGCACTCGGTGCGGGGCATCTCGACGTCGGAGAGGTCGGCGTAGCGAGGGTCGCCGACCTGCGACCACTGGGAATCGTCCGACAGCGGCGGCGGCGGCACGTCGAAGGACCGGCGCCAGAGCTGGAATTGCTCAGGGCCGTACTTCTCCAGCGTCTCGGCCTTGTCGAGGCCCTGGAGGGCGCCGTAGTGACGCTCGTTGAGGCGCCACGAGCGGCGTACGTCGATCCACGCGCGGTCGGCGACGTCGAGCGCGATGTTCGCCGTCTGGATGGCGCGGGTGAGCACGGACGTGTGCAGCACATCGGGCATCATGCCATGTTCGACCAGCAGCTCGCCGGCGCGCTTCGCCTCCTCCATGCCGAGGTCGCTGAGTCGCACGTCGACCCAGCCGGTGAACAGGTTCTTCTGGTTCCAGTCGCTCTGGCCGTGGCGCAGCAGCACGAGGGTGTGAGGCATGTGTCCAGCCTAACTGCGACGGCATCCGCGGCTGTGGCCCGTCACACAGTCGGGGGCAACAGCGCCCGTGCCTCGTCGAGGCTGAGCCCTGTCGCCCTCAGCAGGTCGACGAGATAGGGAGGCAGGGCGTGCAGCGTGTTGCGGTCGCTGACGGAGGTCTCGGGCAGGAAGTGCTCGGGATCGAGGTTGCGGAGGATCTCGGACAGCGACTGCCGCGCGATGGGCTGCGCCGACACGTCGCTGAGCGAGTCGGCCAGCGGCCCGAGCGACAGGGCGATGCGGCGCAGCAGCTCCGCGATCTCGGCCCGGGGCCGTCCGTCGCGCAGTTGCCATTCGATGCGGCGCGCGAGGACGCGCAGGTTCCTGGTGGCCTGCTCGAGGCCCGTGAGCATCACTCGCTGGCGCTGGAGGTCGAAGCGGGAGCGCCTGGCGAGCGGGGAGACGCGGACGATGGCGAGGCCCGAGTCGACCGATCCGGTCCACTCGTCGACGAGGGGCTGGGTGGCGCGGGCCCGGGAGAGTGCCAGGCCGGCCGCGTGCTGGTCCCCTGCGCCGAGCGCCGTCGAGAGCTCTTGGAGCACCGCGACATGCTCCTCGATCAGGCGGCGCCCGTCGTGCGCCGCCGTGGTGCGAGGGTCGCGCGGGATCACGGCCGTCGCGACCAGCGCGAACACGCCGCCCACCACCGCATCGAGCGTGCGCGTGAACGGACCGCCCGCGGGCGCCGACACGAGCATCACGAGCGAGCACTGCACCGCGGCGGCCAGCGCGTACACCGCATTGCCCGTCACGAGGCGCGCGACGGCGAGCGTCAGCACGAGCGCGAGGGCGTACTGCAGGAGTCCAGCGCCGAACGCGAGCAGCAGCACCTCGGCGAGCGCGATGCCGAGCGACATCGCGACGACCGTCTCGAGCACGCCCAGCGGGCGAGCGACACGCGCGAATCCGAGGGCGTTGATCGCGACGATGGCGGCGACGATCGGCTGGGGATGTCCGAGCACGATCTGCGCGAACGCGACAGCCGCCACCGCGGTGACGGTGATCTGCAGGATCGCCGGGATCGACCCGCGCAGCCGCCTCACTCCAGTGCGCAGCCACTCGGGGAGCGCCCCGGTCGACGTCATTTCCGGACGCCGAGCCTCGGCAGTCTCGGCACGTCGACCGCGGCGCCGGCCCCGACGGGCACGATCTCCACCTGTGCGGCGGCCACGTCGGTGCCGTGGCTCTCGACGATGAGCGGAAGTCCAGCCGGCACGGCGCGCTTCACCACGGCGAGCGCGACGGGACCGAGCTCGTGGTGCATGGCACTCGACGTGACGTGGCCGACCTCGCGCCGTTCGGGCGCCTCACCGGCGGCGGGCTCGGGGCGCACCTTCTCGGCGACGACCACGTCGCCGGGAGCGGGCAGCACCGTATCGCTGCCGTCGAGGTGCAGGAGCACGAGCCGGCGAGGCGGGCGGCCGAGGTTCAACACCTTCGCAACCGTCTCCTGTCCCTTGTAGCAGCCCTTGCCGAGATCGACGGCGCTGCGCAGCCAGTCGAGCTCGTGCGGGATCGTCTTCTCGTCGACCTCCGTCGCGAGCCGCGGCCGCCATGCGGCGATGCGAAGGGCCTCGGCGGCGAGGGAGCCCGCCGCGCTCGCACGCCCGGCGCGCACGGCCGCAGCCGCGTCGGCGAGCGCGGCCCGCGGCACGATCCGCTCGACCCAGCGCCAGGCGGATGCCGGGTGGCCGGCGTCGGGCGCATAGCGGTGCGCATCCGGAGCGGGCGATCCCCACGGGTCGGTCCAGTCGAGCGGTACGCCGTTCGCCCGGTGCGCGGGCACGGCGGCATCGAGCGCGGCCACCGACATGGCGCCGAGCACCGCGAACTCGCCGGTGCCGTCGACCACGTCGACCCGCAGCATGAACCGCATGCGGTCGAGCCATGATGCCAGCGGCGCGGCATCCGAACCCTCGACGACGAGCCACGTGGTCGTGCCGTCGTCGACGACGTGCACCACGTGCTCGATCCGCCCCGAAGCGTCGAGGAAGAGCGCCTCGGCGGATTCGCCCGGAGCCAGCCGTGCGAGCGCCTGACTCGCCATGGAGTGCAGCCAGCTCAATCGATCCGGACCGGTCACGGTGAGCACGCCGCGGTTCGACAGGTCGACGATCGCCTCGCCCCGCTCGAGCCGGCGCTGCTCGACGATTGGGTTGCCGTAGTGGCCGGGCACGCCCTCGTCGACGCCTTCCGCCGGCACCGCCGATTCGAGCGCGAGGAACGGCGACGAGGACATCAGTCGACCTTCGCGAGGCGAGCGGAGGCGTGCGTGCGCAGGTCCTGGCCGAGCGCCGCGATGTCCCACGCCCAGAGCAGGTGACCGTCGACGAGGCCGTAGAGGCGCGTCGCCGCCGCATAGTCCTTGGCGCCCGCGGTACGCATGACGGCGTCGGTCGCGAGGTCGATGCGCGGGCCCCTGACCTGCCCGAGGTAGAGTTCGGCGATGCCGCCCGGGTGCACGAGCGATACCTGGAGGTCGAATCCTCCGTCGCCGTTGCGCAGTGTCTCGACCGACTCGGCATCGCGGTAGCGCGGCTCGCCGATCGCGGGGAGCAGGGCCGGGCCGGCATCGCCCTCACCCAGCTCGCGCTCGATGCGCCAGTAGCCGGTCTCGGTGGCGAGCGGCGTGGGATCGCCTGCGGGCTCGTCGGCGAAGAGCCACGTGTAGGACGTGTAGTTCAGGTGCGGCAGTCCGTCATGGCTGAAACTCACCCGCTGCCCGAACTCGTGGGTGATCGACTCGTCGCCCACCTTGTAGTCGATCACGCCCGACCCCTCCCAGACCCCGATGAGCCAGGAGAGCGGGACGAGCTCGGCCGGAAGGTCGACGGGAAGCTCGATCATCGGATCAGCGCTGCCCCTTGAAGAGCTTGTAGACGACGACGCCGGAGATCCAGGCGATGGCGAGGCTCGCGAGCCCGAGCAGGCCGATGAAGAGGAGTTCGAGGGCGAGCAACTGCGACATGCTCCGAGTCTACCCGCTCAGCCCGAGGGCGACGGGCGCGACGGCGACCGCCGCGACGGCGACCACGACGGCGGCGCCCGTCATGCTGACGCTCGCCCGCGTCACGAATCCGCTGGGCCGTCGCGAAGCCAGCTGAACCGCGAGCGACCCCAGCACGGATGCCGCGAGGACGATGCCGAGTGCCCCGTACACGGCGAGCCTCGAGGTGTCGCCCATCCAGTCGTCGGTGCCCGCGTAGGAAAGTGAGACCACGACGATCGAGCCCGCCAGGGCGATGGCCCAGACGACCGCGATCCCGGGCCATCCGCCCCGTGTCTCCGAACCTGCCTGCATCGTTCCCCGTCCCACCTCGCACGCCCGGTGTCCGCCGTCACGTAGTATTGACCGCACCTTACTACTGGAGGGTGTGCGTGGCGCAGCTGCTGATCCTGTCGCCGGCGGCCAACGATGATGTTCTCCCGGCTCTGTCACTCCTGTCTCATCGAACGCGGGTCATCCCCGCTTCGCCTGAGCAGCTGGTCAGGGCGCCCGAATCCGACCTCGTCCTCCTCGACGCCCGCACCAATCTCTCCGGAGCGAAGGCCCTCTCGCAGATCCTCCGCACCACGGGGCTGTCCGTCCCGCTCATCCTCGTCGTCACCGAAGGCGGGCTCACGGCGGTGACGCCCGACTGGGGCATCGACGACGTCGTACTCGTCGACGCGGGTCCGGCCGAGATCGACGCCCGCATCCGCCTCGCCATCGGCCGTGCGCAGTCCGCCCAGCCGGCCGAGCGCATCCAGACCTCCGGCGTCGTCATCGATGAGGCCAGCTACTCGGCGAAGGTGCACGGCCGCGCGCTCGACCTCACGTACAAGGAGTTCGAGCTCCTGCGCTTCCTCGCGGCGCATCCGTCGCGGGTCTTCACGCGCGAGCAGCTGCTGAGCGAGGTGTGGGGCTACGACTACTTCGGCGGCACCCGCACCGTGGACGTGCACGTGCGGCGACTGCGCGCGAAGCTCGGCGACCTCGACAGCCTCATCGGCACTGTGCGCAACGTCGGCTACCGCTTCAACGTGCACGAGGACGACGACCATGGGGCGCCGACGGTCACCGCTCGTTGAGCCGGACCCCACCGCCCACGCCGACCCGGATGGCATGATGAGGGAATGACCGACAGCGCCCTCGACGAAGACCGCACGGCGAGCGACTTCGACGACGACTTCGAGCCGTTCGACATCGAAGGCGCGCCCGAACTCCCCGCGGAGCGATACCTCGACCGCGAGCTGAGCTGGCTCGCGTTCAACCAGCGAGTGCTCGAACTCGCCGAGGATCCCCGACTGCCGGTGCTCGAGCGTGCGAACTTCCTCGCGATCTTCGCCTCGAACCTCGACGAGTTCTTCATGGTGCGCGTGGCCGGCCTGAAACGCCGCATCGACACCGGACTCGCCGTACCCACGAACGTCGGGCGCGCTCCGCTCGACGTGCTCAGCGACATCTCGAAGAAGGCCCACGAGCTGCAGGAGCGCCACGCCCGCGCCTACCAGGAGCTCGTGAAGCCCGCCCTCGCGGATGCCGGCATCCGGATCGTGTCGTGGTCGCAACTCGGCGAGGGCGAGCTGGCACACCTGCGGGAGTACTTCTCGCGGCAGATCTTCCCCGTGCTGATGCCGCTCGCGGTCGACCCGGCGCATCCGTTCCCCTATATCTCGGGGCTCTCGCTCAACCTGTCGGTGCGCGTGCGCAACAGCAGGAGCGGCCGACAGGAGTTCGCCCGCGTGAAGGTGCCGCAGATGCTCCCACGCTTCGTACGGGTCGACCTCGCCGAATCGATCGAGGCTGCGCGCTACGTCACGCTCGAGGACCTCATGGCCAACCACCTCGGCGACCTCTTCCCGGGCATGGAGATCGTCGAGCACCATGTGTTCCGGGTCACCCGCAACGAGGACGTCGAGATCGAGGAGGACGAGACCGAGAACCTCATCAAGGCCCTCGAGAAGGAGCTCCTCCGTCGCCGCTTCGGCCCGCCGATCCGGCTGGAGATCTCCGATGACATGGACGAGGTGACCCTGGGCCTCCTCGTTCGCGAGCTCGACGTGACCGAGCAGGAGGTCTTCCGCCTGCCGGCGCCGCTCGACCTCGGCGGGCTGTTCGACCTCGCTCGCCTCGATCGCCCCGAACTGCACTATCCGACGTACGTCCCCACCACGCCGCCGCAGCTCCAGCCGTCCGAGCCCAATCGCGACGCCGACATCTTCGGCGCCGTGTCGCGCCAGGACGTGCTGCTGCACCACCCCTACGAGTCGTTCGCCACGAGTGTGCAGGCCTTCCTCGAACAGGCGGCGGCCGACCCCGACGTGCTCGCGATCAAGCAGACCCTCTACCGTACGTCCGGCCAGAGCCCGATCGTCGAGTCCCTCATCGACGCGGCCGAGTCCGGCAAGCAGGTGCTCGCACTCGTCGAGATCAAGGCGAGGTTCGACGAGCAGGCGAACATCTCGTGGGCACGCAAGCTCGAGAAGGCGGGCGTGCACGTGGTCTACGGGCTCGTGGGCCTGAAGACCCACTGCAAGCTCGCCCTTGTCATCCGCCAGGAGAAAGGCGGCCTGCGGCACTACAGCCACATCGGCACGGGCAACTACAACCCGAAGACGAGCCGGATCTACGAGGACCTCGGATTGCTCACCGCCGACGACCAGGTCGGCAAGGACCTCACGCGCCTGTTCAACGAGCTCTCGGGCTACGCGATCGAGAAGAAGTTCAAGCGCCTGCTCGTCGCGCCCCTGCACCTGCGCAACGGGCTGCTGAAACTCATCGCCGCCGAGACGCGCAAGGCCGAGGCCGGCCGGCGCAGCGGCATCCGGATCAAGGTGAACTCCATCGTCGACGAGGCGATCATCGACGCGCTCTACCGTGCATCCAACGCCGGCGTGCCCGTGGACGTGTGGGTGCGCGGCATCTGCAGCCTGCGCCCCGGCATCCCCGGCCTCAGCGAGAACATCCGCGTGCGCTCGATCCTCGGGCGCTACCTCGAGCACTCCCGCATGTTCTCGTTCCTGAACGAGGGCGATCCGCAGGTGTACATCGGCTCGGCGGACATGATGCACCGCAACCTCGATCGTCGGATCGAGGCGCTGGTGCGCCTCACCGATCCCGACCACCTCGTCGAGATCAACGCGCTGTTCGACCAGGCCATGGACGACCGCACGAGCTCGTGGCACCTCGACCACGACGGGGTGTGGACCCGGCACTCGGTCGACGAGTCGGGACGTCCGCTCGGTGACCTGCAGTCGAGGCTCATGCAGCAGATCGGGCACCGTACCCGTTCGGGGATGCGACGTTGACGACAGCGGTCTATGCAGCGGGCGCGGTCTGCTGGCGGCTCATCGACGGCAGGATCCACGTGCTGGTCATCCACCGCACCGTCTACGGCGACGTCACGATCCCCAAGGGCAAGGTCGAGCCCGGCGAGTCGCTGCCCCGCACCGCGGTCCGCGAGATCGCGGAGGAGACCGGGCTCGAGGTCGCGCTCGGCGTGCCGCTCGGCGTCTCGCAGTACCCGCTGCCGAGCGGGCGCGAGAAGATCGTGCACTACTGGGCGGCCGAGGTGACCGAGAAGGCCGTGCAGCGCTCGACGTTCAAGCCGAACGCCGAGGTCGCCGCACTCGAATGGATGACGGTCAAGCGCGCACGGAGTCAACTCACCTACGAGCCCGACGTGGAGATCCTCGAGAACTTCGCCAAGCTCGTCGACCGGGGGGTCACGAGCACCTTCCCCCTCCTGCTCGTACGACACGGCAAGGCCGTCGGCCGCAGCGGCTGGAAGGGCGCGGATGCCGCACGGCCGCTCGTCCAGCGCGGCGTGCGACAGGCCGCGGGCCTGGTCGATACCGTCACGGCGTGGGCTCCGAAGCGGATCGTGTCGTCGCCCGCGGTGCGGTGCGTGACGACGGTGGCCCCGCTCGCGGCAGCGACCGGGATCACCGTGAAGCGCGAGGAGGGCATCAGCCAGGACGCATGGGAGTCCGGCCACGACGAGATCCGGCGCGTGATCGGCAAGCGCGTGCGGTCGGGCAAGTCGGCCGTGATCTGCAGCCACGGGCCGGTGCTGCCCGAGATCGTGCGTGAGGTCGCGCTCGCCACCGGCACGCCGATCGGTTCGTACGTGTCGGATGCCGCGGGGCTCGAGCCCGGTGCGTTCAGTGTCGTACACCTCTCGTCGTCGAACTCGGGCTCGGGCATCGTCGCGATCGAGACTCACGCTCCGAGGGCGTGACGCGGACACCCTCAGCGCGAGCGCGGCAGCGGTCCGGAGCCGACAGCGCTCGTTCACCTTCCGTTTACCGAGGCGGCGGATGCTCGTAAGAAGCGGGACCTAGCGTCGCATGCGGGTCGGCACCGGCCCGAAAACCCCTGCAATTCAAACCCCGGAAGGGAATCACGTGAACCTCAAGCGTTTCGGCGTGCCCGCCGTCATCGCCGTCACCGCGGCGATCGCGCTCAGCTCCTGCGCCTCGAACGAAGGCGGCTCGGCCGGCGAGGAGACCACCTCGTCGCTCTCGGGCAACCTCGTCGGCGCCGGCTCGTCCTCGCAGGACGCCGCCCAGCAGGCATGGATCGCCGGCTTCCAGGAGGCCAACCCCGACGTCACGATCGACTACGACCCCTCCGGCTCCGGTGCGGGTCGCGAGACCTTCCTCGAGGGCGCCAGCGACTTCGCCGGCTCCGACAGGGCGTTCGACGATGAGGAGATCGCCGCAGGCGGCTTCGCGAAGTGCGCTCCCGACACGAGCGTCGTCGAGCTTCCGACGTACATCTCGCCCATCGCCGTGATCTTCAACGTCGAGGGCGTCGACTCGCTGAACATGGACGCGGCAACGATCGCGGGCATCTTCGCCGGCACGATCACCAACTGGAACGACCCGGCGATCGCCGCGACGAACTCCGGCGTGACGCTGCCCGACCAGGCGATCACACCGGTGCACCGCTCGGACGACTCCGGCACCACCGAGAACTTCACCGCGTACCTCATGGGCGCGGCCCCCGAGGTCTGGACGTACGAGCCCGACGGCGTGTGGCCGCTCGAGAGCGGCGAAGGCGCGCAGGGCACCTCCGGTGTCGTCGACGCCGTCACCAACGGCACCGGCACCATCGGCTACGCCGACGCATCGCGCGCCGGAGACCTCGGAACCGTCGCAGTCGGCGTGGGTGGCGAGTTCGTGGAGTACTCGCCCGAGGCGGCAGCCGCGATCGTCGACGCCTCGCCGTTCGTCGAGGGCCGCTCGGAGGTCGACCTCGCGATCGAGATCGACCACAGCACCGAGGAGGCCGGCGTCTACCCGATCGTGCTCGTGAGCTACATCATCGGCTGCGAGGAGTACGCCGAAACTGAGAACGTCGAGCTCGTGAAGGCCTACTTCTCGTACATGTCGAGCCCGGAGGGCCAGGACGTCGCGGCCGAGGCCGCCGGCTCCGCGCCGATCTCGGACGCGCTCCGCGAGAAGGTCACCGCTGCGATCGACTCGATCAAGTAGTGACTCGTGCCCGACCCCGACGCTTCCGAGGAACGCGCGGGGTCGGGCACGGTCATATCCCACCACCATTCGAACCCGAGGATCGCGACTCATGAGCACCGCAACCGACACGAGTAGCGCAACCACCATCAAGGCGAAGCAGCGACCGGGCGACCGGGTCTTCTCCGGGTCGGCGGTCTTCGCGGGGTACATGATCGTCGTCACCCTCGCCGCGGTTGCGCTCTTCCTCATCGTGCAGAGCATCCCGGCACTCTTCGCCACGAACGAAGACGCCTCGATCCTGTCCACGAACTTCTGGGCGTACGTCGGCCCCCTCCTCTTCGGCACGGTATGGGCCTCCGCGCTCGCGTTGCTCATGGCAGTGCCCGTCTCGATCGGCATCGCGCTCTTCATCTCGCACTATGCGCCGCGGCGGCTCGCCTCGGCGCTCGGCTACATCGTCGACCTGCTCGCGGCCGTGCCGTCCGTGGTCTTCGGCCTCTGGGGCATCGGCGTGCTGGCCCCTGCGGTGCAGCCGGTGTACTCCTGGCTCGTCGACAACCTCGGGTGGTTCCCGCTGTTCGCGGGCCCGGTCTCCGGAACCGGCCGCACGATACTCACGGCCGGCATCGTGCTCGCCGTCATGGTGCTGCCGATCATGACCGCGATCTGCCGCGAGGTCTTCCTGCAGACGCCCGTGCTCCACGAGGAGGCGGCACTCGCACTCGGCGCGACACGCTGGGAGATGATCCGCACCGCGGTGCTTCCCTTCGGCCGCTCGGGCGTCATCTCCGCGGCCGTCCTCGCACTCGGCCGTGCGCTCGGTGAGACCATGGCGGTCGCGATGGTGCTGTCGGCGACCGGCGTCGTGACCTTCGAGCTCCTCACCTCGGTCAATCCGTCGACGATCGCGGCGAACATCGCGCTCAGCTTCCCCGAGGCGTTCGGCATGAACGTGAACGTGCTGATCGCGACGGGTCTGATCCTCTTCATCCTGACCTTCGCGGTCAACGCCATCGCCCGCTGGATCGTCAGCCGTCGCAAGGAATTCTCGGGAGCCAACTGATGTCCACGACGACCAAGCCCGAGCCGTCGACCGCGACGCCCATCGAGAACTCGCTCACCGCGGGGCGCCTGCCCGCTCCCGTACCGTGGTTGATCCTCGGCACGGCGCTCGCGGTGTCGGCGGCCTTCTTCGGCGTGATGGCCGTCGCCGCCGGAACCGGCTACAACTGGGGTGCGGCGATCGTCGTCGGCGCACTGCTCTACATCCCGTCGATCTGGCTCTTCTCGATGCTCGTCGAGGGCCGGCGTCGCGCGACGGACCGCCTGGTCACCGCAATCGTCACCGGCGCGTTCGTGCTCGCGATGATCCCGCTCGTCTCGCTCACGTTCACGGTGATCACGTACGGCCTCGCCCGCTTCGACATCGAATTCTTCACCTCGTCGATGCGCAACGTCACGGGCGAAGGCGGCGGCGCCTTGCATGCGATCGTCGGCACGCTCATCATGACCGGCACGGCGGCGATCATCTCCATCCCGATCGGGCTCATGACCTCCATCTACCTCGTCGAGTACGGCCGGGGCAGGCTCGCGCAGGGGATCACGTTCCTGGTCGATGTCATGACCGGCATCCCGTCGATCGTGGCCGGCCTCTTCGCCTACGCCTTCTTCTCGATCTTCCTCGGTCCCGGCACGCGCACCGGCATCGCCGGCGCAATCGCCCTCACCGTGCTCATGATCCCCGTCGTCGTGCGCTCGAGCGAGGAGATGCTGCGCATCGTCCCCAACGAACTGCGTGAGGCCTCGTACGCCCTGGGCGTGCCGAAGTGGCTCACGATCGTGAAGATCGTGCTGCCGACGGCGATCGCCGGCATCATGACGGGCATCATGCTCGCGATCGCCCGCGTCATCGGTGAGACCGCGCCGTTGCTCATCGCCGCCGGCTTCACCTCGAGCATGAACTGGAACCTGTTCGACGGCCGCATGTCGTCACTGCCGGTCTTCGTCTACACGCAGTACGCCAACCAGGGCAACCCGCCCGAGGCGTATCTCGATCGCGCCTGGGCTGCCGCGCTCACCCTGATCCTCATCGTCATGGCGCTGAACATCATCGCCCGAGTCATCGCCCGCTTCTACGCGCCGAAGTTCGGCCGCTGAACCGTCGCCAGTAAAGGAAATCCGTGTCCAAGCGCATCGAAGTCCGCGACCTGAACGTCTACTACGGCAAGTTCCTCGCCGTGGAGGGCGTGAACGTCGAAATCGAACCACGCAGTGTCACCGCGTTCATCGGCCCGTCGGGCTGCGGGAAGACCACGTTCCTCCGCACGCTCAACCGCTTGCACGAGGTGATCCCGGGTGCGTACGTCGACGGCGAGGTGCTGATCGACGGCAACAACCTCTACGACCCGGGGGTCGACCCCGTGCTCGTGCGCCGGCAGGTGGGCATGGTCTTCCAGCGACCGAATCCGTTCCCGACGATGTCGATCCGCGACAACGTGCTGGCAGGCGTGAAGCTCAACAACCGTCGCATCTCGAAGTCCGACGCCGACGACCTCACCGAGAAGTCGCTGCTGGGCGCGAATCTCTGGAACGAGGTGAAG
>CAVXSL010000009.1:0-247899 GCA_963764435.1 uncultured Actinomycetota bacterium
AGCCATTAGTCGATCTCCTCAACCTTCACGAGGTGGGCGACGGTCGTGACGTAGCCGCGGTTCTGCGGGGTGTCGTCGCGAACGACCGAGTCGCCGATGCGCTTCAGTCCCAGGCTGCGCAGCGTGTCGCGCTGGTTCTGCTTCTCGCTCACCTTGGATTTGATCTGGGTCACCTTGAGCCTGCTCATCAGGCACCTGCCTTCGCTGCAGCGGCGGCCTCGGCCGCCTGGGCCTCGGCACGCAGCAGGCGGGCCGGGGCGACCTGGTCGTAGTCGAGTCCACGACGCGCGGCGACCGCACGGGGCTCCTCGAGCTCCTTCAGGGCCGCGACCGTGGCGTGCACGATGTTGATGGTGTTCGACGAGCCGAGCGACTTGCTCAGCACGTCGTGGATGCCGGCGCATTCGAGCACGGCACGCACCGGGCCACCGGCGATGACGCCGGTACCGGGCAGGGCAGGACGCAGCAGCACGACGCCCGCGGCGGCCTCACCCTGCACGGGGTGCGGATGGTCGCGCCGACGCGAGGGACGCGGAAGAAGTTCTTCTTCGCCTCCTCGACGCCCTTCGAGATCGCGGTGGGGACCTCGCGCGCCTTGCCGTAGCCGACGCCGACGAGACCGTTGCCATCACCCACGACGACGAGCGCCGTGAAGCTGAAGCGACGACCGCCCTTGACGACCTTGGACACGCGGTTGATGGTCACGACGCGCTCGAGGAACTGGCTCTTCTCGGCGTCTCGCCCACCGCGGTCGCGGCTCGGGCCGCGCTCGCGGCTGCCACGACGGGCCTCGCGCGGCTCGTTCTGGGGAGCCTCGCTCGACGCGGCGGTCTCCACGGGTGCCTCTGCGGCCACCTCGTTCTCCTTCTTGTTGTCGGTCACAGGCTCAGCCCCGCCTCTCGGGCGCCATCGGCGATGGCGGCGACTCGACCGGCGTACCTGTTGCCGCCGCGGTCGAAGACGACCGCCTCGATGCCGGCCTGCTGCGCACGCGCTGCAACCAGCTCGCCGACCTTCCTGGCCTTGGCGGTCTTGTCACCGTCGAATGTGCGGAGGTCGGCCTCCATGGTTGACGCGGAGGCCACGGTGCGGCCCTTCGAGTCGTCGACGACCTGCACGAACACGTGGCGGGCAGAACGCGTGACGACGAGGCGCGGGCGCTGCTCCGTACCGACGACCTTCTTGCGAAGGCGGCTGTGGCGGCGCGAACGCGCTGCCGACTTGGTCTTCACGGCCATGATTACTTACCAGCCTTTCCGGCCTTGCGACGCACGACCTCGCCGGCGTAGCGGATGCCCTTGCCCTTGTACGGCTCGGGCTTCTTGATCTTGCGGATGTTGGCGGCGGTCTCGCCGACGGCCTGCTTGTCGATGCCTGCGACGGTGACCTTGTTGTTGCCCTCGACGGTCAGCGTGATTCCGGTCGGCGGCTCGACGGTCACGGGGTGCGAGAAGCCGACCGCGAACTCGATCGCGGAACCCTTCTGGGCGACGCGGTAACCGGTGCCGACGATCTCGAGGCCCTTGGAGTAGCCCTGGGTGACGCCGAGGATCTGGTTCGCGATGAGCGTGCGGGTGAGGCCGTGACGCGAACGCGAGTCGCGCTCGTCGTCGGGGCGGGTGACGAGGACCTGGTTGTCCTCGATCTTCACCTCGATGGGCGTGGCCACGTTGAGCGAGAGCTCGCCCTTGGGGCCCTTCACGGTGACGGCCGTGCCGTCGACCTTCACGTCGACACCGGCGGGGATGTCGATGGGGAGTCGTCCGATTCGTGACATGGAACTACCACACGTAGGCGAGGACTTCCCCACCCACGCCCTTCTTCTCGGCCTGGCGGTCGGTGAGCAGACCGCTGGAAGTGGACAGGATCGCGACGCCAAGCCCGCCGAGCACTTTGGGGATCTCGGTCGACTTCGCGTAGACGCGGAGGCCGGGCTTCGAGACCCGCTTGATGCCGGCGATCGAGCGCTCGCGGTTCGGGCCGAACTTCAGCTGCAGCGTGAGCGTCTTGCCAACGCGTGCGTCGGTCACCTCGAAGCCGGCGATGTAGCCCTCGTTCTTCAGGATCGCAGCGATGTGCGCCTTGAGCTTCGAGTTCGGCATCTCCACGGTGTCGTGGTGCGCCGAGTTCGCGTTGCGCAGGCGGGTCAGCATGTCAGCGACCGGATCGGTCATCGTCATGACGGAAGTTTCCTTACGTTTTCACCAGGTTTCAGGACCCGTTACACGGGGACTGACCTGTGGTGGGAGACCTGGGCGGATGCCCCGGCCGGTCGGATGCCGCGAACGCGAGCTCGCGGCATCCGGTATTCAGCTGGTGGGCGTCGACGCCCGGAACGGGAAGCCGAGCTGGCGGAGCAGCGCACGGCCCTCGTCGTCGGTCTTGGCGGTGGTCACCACGGTGATGTCCATGCCGCGGACGCGGTCGATCTTGTCCTGGTCGATCTCGTGGAACACGGACTGCTCCGTGAGGCCGAAGGTGTAGTTGCCGCTGCCGTCGAACTGCTGTTCCGACAGGCCGCGGAAGTCGCGGATGCGGGGCAGGGCGAGCGAGAGCAGGCGGTCGAGGAACTCCCACATGCGGTCGCCGCGCAGCGTGACGTGCGCGCCGATCGGCTGGCCCTCGCGGAGCTTGAACTGCGCGATGGACTTGCGGGCCTTGGTGACCTGCGGCTTCTGGCCGGTGATGCGGGTGAGGTCGGCGATGGCGCCGTCGATGATCTTGCCATCCCGGGCGGCTTCACCCACGCCCATGTTGACCACGATCTTCACGAGGCCCGGGACCTGATGCGGGTTGGTGTACCCGTTGGCCTCGGTGAGCGCCTGTGTGATCTCGGTCTTGTACTTCTGCTTGAGGCGCGGCTGGATCTTGCCAGCCGGCGCGGCAGTCGCGGTGTCGGTCATCAGAGGTCCTTACCTGACTTCTTGGCGTAGCGGACGCGGACGGTCTTCTGCGCGCCGTCCTTCGTCACGGTCTCGGTGCGGAAGCCGACGCGTGTCGGCTTCTTCGTGTCGGGGTCGACGAGCGCGACGTTCGACACGTGGATCGGCGCCTCGTGGGTCTCGATGCCGCCCGTCTTCGAACCGCGCTGCGTCTGGCCGACTCGGACGTGCTTCGTGACGAAGTTCACGCCCTGGACGACGACGCGGTTCTCGGCCACCAGCACCTCGATGACCTTGCCCTGCTTGCCGCGGTCTCCGCCGCGGGCCTGGCTGCGGCCCGAGATGACCTGCACGAGGTCGCCCTTCTTGATGTTGGCCATGACTAGATAACCTCCGGTGCCAGCGAGACGATCTTCATGAACTTGCGGTCGCGCAGTTCGCGACAGACCGGTCCGAAGATGCGGGTGCCACGGGGGTCACCGTCGTTCTTCAGGATCACCGCCGCGTTCTCGTCGAACTTGATGTAGGAACCGTCGGGACGACGGGTCTCCTTGACGGTGCGGACGATGACGGCCTTGACCACATCGCCCTTCTTGACGTTGCCGCCCGGGATCGCGTCCTTGACCGTCGCGACGATGACGTCGCCGAGGCCGGCGTAGCGGCGCTTCGAGCCGCCGAGGACGCGAATCGTGAGCAGCTCCTTGGCGCCGGTGTTGTCGGCGACCTTGACTCGTGATTCCTGCTGAAGCACTGTGAACTCCTTCTTTCAAGCAAGCCGGGGGGCTTACTTGGCCTTCTCGACGATCTCGACGAGGCGCCAGTGCTTCGTGGCACTGAGGGGACGGGTCTCGCTGATCACCACGAGGTCGCCGACGCCGGCGGTGTTCTGCTCGTCGTGCGCCTTGACCTTCGTCGTGCGTCGCATGACCTTGCCGTAGAGCGGGTGCTTCTTGCGGTCCTCCACCTCGACGACGATGGTCTTGGCCATCTTGTCGCTCACGACGTAGCCGCGGCGCACCTTGCGGTACGGCCGGTGCGAGGCCGTCTCGGCGACCTCGGCTGCAGCAGCCTTCTTGGTGTCAGCCATGATCAGGCCTCCTTCGTCTCTGCGGCCTCAGCCGGGGCTTCCGCCTCGGCCTTGGCCTTCTTCGTCTTCTTGTCGGCCTTGGCCGGAGGCCTCGACCGGGGCGGGCGTGGCACGGATGCCGAGCTCGCGCTCACGGATCACCGTGTAGATGCGGGCGATGTCGCGCTTGACCGCGCGGAGGCGGCCGTGGCTCTCGAGCTGGCCGGTGGCCGACTGGAAGCGCAGGTTGAACAGCTCCTCCTTGGCCTTCTTCAACTCGTCGACCAGTCGCTCGTCTTCGAAGGTGTCGAGCTCTACTGGACGGAGCTCCTTGGATCCGACGGCCATTATGCGTCGCCCTCCTCGCGCTTGATGATGCGTGCCTTGAGGGGCAGCTTGTGGATGGCACGGGTCATCGCCTCGCGAGCGAGTTCCTCGGAGACGCCCGAGACCTCGAAGAGGACGCGACCCGGCTTGACGTTGGCGACCCACCACTCGGGCGAACCCTTACCGGAACCCATGCGGGTCTCGGCGGGCTTCTTCGTGATCGGACGGTCGGGATAGATGTTGATCCACACCTTGCCGCCGCGCTTGATGTGACGGGTCATCGCGATACGAGCGGACTCGATCTGCCGGTTCGTCACGTAGGCGGGGCTCAGGGCCTGGATGCCGTACTCGCCGAAGGTGACCTTCGTGCCGCCGGTGGCCTGGCCCGAACGGCCCGGGTGGTGCTGCTTGCGGTGCTTGACTCGACGGGGAATCAACATGGTTATGCCTCAACTCCTGCTGCCACCGGCTCCTGCGCTTTGGGCGCACGGCGGGGGCGGTCACTGCGGTCACCGCGCGAGGGCTTCTGGGAGGCCTGCTCGCGGGCGAGTTCCTTGTTGGTGATGTCGCCCTTGTAGATCCAGACCTTCACGCCGATTCGGCCGAACGTGGTCTTGGCCTCGTAGAAGCCGTAGTCGATGTTCGCGCGCAGGGTGTGCAGGGGCACACGGCCTTCGCGGTAGAACTCCGAGCGGCTCATCTCGGCGCCGCCGAGGCGACCCGAGACCTGGATCCGGACGCCCTTGGCGCCGGCCCGCTGCGCGCCCTGCAGGCCCTTGCGCATCGCGCGGCGGAACGCCACACGAGCGGAGAGCTGCTCGGCGATGCCCTGGGCGACGAGCTGGGCGTCGGCCTCGGGGTTCTTCACCTCGAGGATGTTGAGCTGGATCTGCTTGGCGGTGAGCTTCTCGAGGTCGGCGCGGATGCGCTCGGCCTCGGCGCCGCGGCGGCCGATCACGATGCCGGGCCGGGCCGTGTGGATGTCCACGCGGACACGGTCGCGGGTGCGCTCGATCTCGATGCGGGAGACACCCGCACGATCGAGCGACGTCCGGAGCAGTCGACGGATCTTGACATCCTCGGCGAGGTAGTCGGCGTAGCGCTGTCCGGGCTTCGTCGAGTCGGAGAACCACCGCGACACGTGGTCGGTGGTGATGCCGAGACGGAAGCCGTACGGGTTGACCTTCTGACCCATTACTTCGTACCCTCCTCGGGCGTGGCGAGCACGATCGTGATGTGGCTCGTTCGCTTGTTGATGCGGAAGGCACGACCCTGCGCACGCGGCTGGAATCGCTTGAGGGTGGTGCCCTCATCGACGAATGCGCGGCTGATGTAGAGGTCCTGCTCGTCCAGGTAGGTGTTCTCGGCATCGGCCTTGACGCGAGCGTTCGCGATGGCCGAGGCGACGAGCTTGTACACGGGCTCGCTCGCACCCTGGGGTGCGAACTTCAGGATGGCGAGGGCCTCCTGTGCCTGCTTGCCGCGGATCAGGTTGACGACGCGGCGGGCCTTCATGGGGGTCACGCGGATGTGTCGCACGCGTGCGATCGACTCCACCATTTCTTTCCTCCTTCACGCCACCGCGTCAGCGGCGGCGGCCCTTCTTGTCGTCCTTCACGTGTCCACGGAAGGTGCGGGTGGGCGCGAACTCGCCGAGCTTGTGGCCCACCATGGTCTCGGTGACGAACACCGGGATGTGCTTGCGGCCGTCGTGCACGGCGATCGTGTGACCCAGCATGGCGGGGATGATCATCGAGCGACGCGACCACGTCTTGATGACGTTCTTGGAACCGGCCTCGTTCTGCGTGACGACCTTGCGAAGCAGGTGGTCGTCGACGAAGGGGCCCTTCTTGAGACTGCGCGGCATCTTCTTCTACTCCTACTTGCGCTTCTTGCCGACGGTGCGACGACGGACGATGAGCTGGTCGCTTTCCTTGTTGGGGCGGCGGGTGCGCCCCTCCTTCTGGCCCCACGGGCTGACCGGGTTGCGACCACCCGAGGTCTTGCCCTCGCCACCACCGTGCGGGTGGTCGACGGGGTTCATCGCGACGCCGCGCACGGTCGGGCGGACGCCCTTCCAGCGCAGGCGGCCGGCCTTGCCCCAGTTGACGTTCGACTGCTCGGCGTTCCCGACCTCGCCGACGGTCGCGCGGCAGCGCGCGTCGACGTTGCGGATCTCGCCCGAGGGCAGGCGGAGCTGGGCGTAGGGGCCGTCCTTCGCGACGAGGCGCACCGACGCGCCGGCCGAGCGGGCCAGCTTGGCGCCGGCGCCGGGGCGGAGCTCGATGGCGTGCACCACGGTACCGGTCGGGATGTTGCGCAGCGGCAGGTTGTTGCCCGGCTTGATGTCGGCGTTGGGGCCCGACTCGATCGCGTCGCCCTGCTGCAGCTTGTTCGGCGCGAGGATGTAGCGCTTCGTGCCGTCGACGAAGTGCAGGAGCGCGATGCGAGCCGTGCGGTTCGGGTCGTACTCGATGTGCGCGACCTTGGCGGGCACGCCGTCCTTGTCGTTGCGAGTGAAGTCGATCACGCGGTACTGGCGCTTGTGACCGCCGCCGATGTGACGCGTCGTGATGCGGCCCTGGTTGTTGCGACCACCGGTCTTGGACAGCGGCTTGAGCAGCGACTTCTCGGGCGTCGAGCGCGTGATCTCCGCGAAGTCCGCGACCGACGAACCGCGACGACCCGGAGTCGTGGGCTTGTACTTACGAATAGCCATGGTGTGTTTCCTCTGCTCCCTAGCCGACAGCCGTGAAGATGTCGATCGAGCCGGACTTGAGGGTGACGATCGCGCGCTTGGTGTCCTTGCGCTTGCCGATCCCGAAGCGCGTGCGGCGGGTCTTGCCCTGGCGGTTCAGGGTGTTGATCGAGGCCACCTCGACCTTGAAGATCTTCTCGATGGCGAGCTTGATCTCGGTCTTGTTCGAGCGGGGGTCCACGACGAACGTGTACTTGCCCTCGTCGATCAGGCCGTAGCTCTTCTCCGAGACGACCGGCGCGATGATGATGTCGCGCGGGTCCTTGTTGAATGCGGCGGAACTCATGCCGAAACCTCTTCCTTCGCGGCGCTGTCGGCCTTGGGCGACTTCGCTTCAGCGACTGCATCGAGCTTCGTCGTGATGAACGCCTCGAGCGCTGCCGTGCTGAAGACGATGTCGTCCGAGACGAGCACGTCGTAGGCGTTGAGCTGGTCGACCGGGAGCACGTGCACGGTCGGGATGTTGCGCACCGCGCGCTCGCTGAGCTCCTCGTCACGTGTGAGCACGACGAGGAAGTGCTTGGCGGGAGCGATGCCCCCGAGGAGCGTGACGGCGTCGCGGGTCTTCGCGACGTCGCCTGCGGCGAACGACTCGACCGCGTGGATGCGGCCGCCGCGAGCGCGGTCGGAGAGCGCACCGAGCAGGGCCGCGGCGATCATCTTCTTGGGGGTGCGCTGCGCGTAGTCGCGCGGCTGCGGGCCGTGGACGATGCCACCGCCGGTCATCTGCGGCGCGCGGATGGAGCCCTGGCGGGCGCGGCCCGTGCCCTTCTGCTTGAAGGGCTTGCGGCCGGCGCCGGAGACCTCGCCACGCGTCTTGGTCTTGTGAGTGCCCTGACGCGCTGCGGCGAGCTGGGCGACGACGACCTGGTGGATCAGCGGCACGTTGGTCTGCACGTCGAAGAGCTCGCCGGGGAGCTCGACCGTGCCGGACTTCTTGCCGGTGACGTCGAGGGTGTCGATGGTGTTGGTCGCGGTAGCCATGGACTACGCCCCCTTCACTGCGTTGCGGACGAAAACGAGACGGCCGCGCGCACCGGGAACGGCGCCCTTGACGAGGAGCAGGCCCTTCTCGGCGTCGACCGCGTGCACGCGGAGGTTGAGCACGGTCACGCGCTCGCCGCCCATGCGGCCGGCCATGCGCATGCCCTTGAAGACGCGGCTGGGCGTCGAGGAGGCACCGATCGAACCGGGCTTGCGGTGGTTGCGGTGGGAACCGTGCGAGGCGGAGACGCCCTTGAAGTTGTGGCGCTTCATGACACCGGCGAAGCCCTTGCCCTTGCTCGTGCCGACGACGTCGACGAGCTGGCCGGCCTCGAAGGTGGCATCGACGGTGAGCTCCTGGCCGAGCTCGTAGCTCGAGGCATCCGCGGTGCGCACCTCGGCGAGGTGGCGGCGCGGCGTGACGCCGGCGGCCTTGAAGTGGCCGGCCGCGGGCTGGTTCACCTTGCGGGGGTCGATGGCGCCGGCCGCGATCTGCACAGCCTCGTAGCCGTCCTTCTCGGACGTGCGGAGCTGCGTGACCACGTTGGGTGCGATCTCGATGACGGTGACCGGGACGAGCCTGTTGTTCTCGTCCCACACCTGGGTCATGCCGAGCTTGGTGCCGAGCAGACCCTTCACGTTCTTGGTAGCGGTGGCCATGGGTTACCTCAGAGCTTGATCTCGATGTTGACGTCGGCCGGGAGGTCGAGGCGCATGAGCGAGTCGACGGCCTTGGGCGTCGGGTCCACGATGTCGATCAGACGCTTGTGGGTGCGCTTCTCGAAGTGCTCGCGGCTGTCCTTGTACTTGTGGGGCGAACGGATGACGACCACCACGTTCTTCTCCGTCGGAAGCGGCACAGGGCCGACGACGGTGGCGCCCGCGCGGGTCACCGTGTCGACGATCTTGCGCGCCGAGGTGTCGATGACCTCATGGTCGTACGACTTCAGTCGAATGCGGATCTTCTGTCCCGCCATCTCGGACTCTCTCTCTTCGTCAAAGGCGCCGTTCATGCCGCAAGACACTGCCCCCTTCCGAGGGCATCGGACGCCGCGTAGCCACTTCGTGTGAAGCACCACTGTTCTTCTGTCAAAGGCCGTGATCGAGCCTGTCGAAACCACCCCGCCTGCGGTGATCTCGGCACGCCCGACCCGTGAGCCTCGCCGACCCCCGCGCTCGGGCGTGTCGCCCTCGCGAAACGGGCATGCCCGTTTTCTTGCAGGCACAGGCCATGCTCGAAATGGTGGTCGGTTTGTGCGCTCTGCTGCCCGCGGCCTAGCCTGACCCGTGCAGCTACGAGAGCTTGCGGTGGCTATGCACTGCCTGGCAGTGATTCGAACGGCACGCAACAGCACGCCGTTCGAAATGTTGAACTCAACGAGTTTGCCATAGTCGGGCCCCAGTTGCAACCCGGGCGTGTCGCGTCGCCGGTCGGCGCTACGTGGCCTGCTCGCGCGCCTGCCAGCCGTACTCGCGCAACGCCTGGCGGGCCTCCTCGCGCGCCGAATAGGCCGTTCGGACTCCCTGGATGTCACGGTAGTCCTGGTGCCCCGGACCTGCCCACAGGATCGCGTCATCCGCCTGGGCGAGCGAGACCGCGATGCGGATGGCGCGTGGCGGGGGCGACACGACGTGCAGCTCGGCGTCGGGCCGCGCCGCGATCGCACCCTCCGTGAGGGCGCGTCGGATCGCGGCCGGGTCCTCGAAGCGCGGATGGTGGTCGGTGATGACGAGGATGTCACTGCGGAGCACGGCCTCGGCCGCCATGTCGTGCCGCTTGGTGGCGTCTCGGTCGCCGTCCGCCCCGAACACCATGATGACGCGCCCGGCGGTGACCGCGCGCACCGCGTCGAGCGTCTTCGCGAACGCGTCGGCGCTGTGCCCGAAGTCGACGAATACAGCCGGGGATCCGGGTGCCGCGACGTTCTCGGTGCGACCGGGGATCGGCGGGATGGCGTCCTCGGCGGCGAGCGCGGAGGAGATCTCATCGACGGACCGGCCGGCGGCGAGGAGCATGACGATGGCGAGGCCGGCGTTCGCGGCCATGTGCTCGCCGATCGCGGGAATGGCTGCCTCGATGCGGGCGCCGTCCGGCCCCGTCAACTCGAAACGGGTGCCCTCGCGGCTGACCGCGAGCGTCCGCACGCGCCAGTCGGCGACGACATCCGTGGCCGACGTGATCGTGGTGACGGGGATGCCGGCCCCTTCGACCACGCGCGCACCCCACGGGGTGTCGAGGGAGACGACGCCGGTCTCGCCGCGATCCGGCTGGAAGAACGCGAGCTTCGCCGCGAAGTACTCCTCCATCGATGCGTAGTCGTCGAGGTGGTCGTGGCTGAGGTTCGTGAAGCCCACGACGGTGAATCGGACGCCGTCGACACGGTTGCGGGAGAGGGCCTGCGCCGAGACCTCGATGCCCGCCGCGCTCACGTGCTGCTCGCGCATGGTCGCGATGAGCGCGTGCATGTCGCTCGCCTCCGGGGTGGTGAGTCCGCTCACCACGGTGCGGCCGGCGATGCGCCGCTCGGCGGTCGAGCTGAGCCCGGATGTCTCGCCGAGGGCGCCGAGCATCCCCTCGAGCAGGTGGACGGTGCTCGTCTTGCCGTTGGTGCCGGTGACGCCGAGCAACTGCGGACGACCGGGGGTGTACCCGTAGACCGCCGCAGCGACGGCGCCGAGCACCTCGCGGGGAGCCCTGACCACCAGGGCGGGCATTCCGGCCTCGGCTGCGGCCGCCGCGCCCTCCGCGTCGGTGAGGACGGCGACGGCACCCCGTTCCTTCGCGTCGGACGAGAAGGAGGCGCCGTGCAGGTTCGCGCCGCGCACGCCGACATAGAGATCGCCGGGGCGCACGTCGCTCGAGGAGAGGGTGACCCCGGTCGCCTCGAGGCCGCCGATCTCACCCTGCACGCTGGCATCCGCGATGCTCGCGATCGTGGACACGGCGACCGGTCTGGTCGCGGAGGGGCGCACCGAGGGAGGCCGCGGCGCGGATTGCGTCAACACGGGGGCTCCTTTCATTGCCGCATCGCACGCCCAAGGGAGGGCGGCGGCGGACTCGCGATCGGATCGCGCTGGACTCGTCACTCTCCCGCTGGTTCGGTGGAGCGTCGTACACGAGCCTAGGTCAGACTCCGCCCGGGCGCATTGCGAGGCCCGCAATGACCGCACCGTCGTGGGGCAGGATGGCGCCATGACGGAAATCGCGCACGAGGTCAGCAGCCGCATCGGACCGGGCAGCGTCTCGGTGGCCCGTACCGGCACCCGCACGTTCGAGGGCATGAACGAGCGGGGCTCGACCGTGCTCATCGGGCCGAGGGAGGCCGAGGGGCACTTCACGCCCGGCGAGCTCCTGAAACTCGCCCTGGCCGGCTGCGCGGGCATGAGTGCCGACGGGGTGGCGGCACGCCGGCTCGGCGACGACTTCGAGATGACCGTGTGGGCGCACGGCACGTCGAACGAGGAGAACCGTTACACCCGCGTCGATGAGGAGCTCCTCGTCGACCTGTCGGTGCTCGACGATGCCGAGCGCACGAAGCTCATCGAGATCATGGTGAAGGCGATCGACCGCCGATGCACCGTGGCGCGCAGCGTGCACGGCTGCATCGAGCTCGAGACGACGATCGACGGCACCCCCGTCTGACCCAGCGGGCACGACGAAGGGACCGGGTGTCCCTGCTCGACGAAGGGGCCGGGCCTGCAGCATCCGGCGCAGTCCCGACCCCTGTCCTGTCCCTGCTCGACGAAGGGGCCGGGCCTGCAGCATCCGGCGCAGTCCCGACCCCTGTCCTGTCCCTGCTCGACGAAGGGGCCGGGCCCGAAGGCCCGACCCCTGTCGATACCACACCCGAGCGGGTGCGATCGGTGCTACTTGACGATCTTCGTGACCGTACCGGCGCCCACGGTGCGGCCACCCTCACGGATGGCGAAGCTGAGGCCCTCCTCCATGGCGATCGGCTGGATGAGCTCGACCGACATGTCGGTGGTGTCACCGGGCATGACCATCTCGGTGCCCTCGGGCAGCGTGATGACGCCGGTGACGTCGGTGGTGCGGAAGTAGAACTGCGGACGGTAGTTCGCGTAGAACGGGTTGTGACGCCCGCCCTCCTCCTTGGAGAGGATGTACGCCGTGCCCTCGAAGTTCGTGTGCGGGGTGACCGAGCCGGGAGCGACGACGACCTGGCCGCGCTCCACGTCCTCGCGCTTCGTGCCGCGGAGGAGGAGGCCGCAGTTCTCGCCGGCCCACGCCTCGTCGAGCTGCTTGTGGAACATCTCGATGCCGGTCACGGTGGTCTTCTGCGTCGGGCGGATGCCGACGATCTCGACCTCGGAGTTGATCTTCAACGTGCCGCGCTCGGCGCGACCGGTGACGACCGTGCCTCGACCGGTGATGGTGAAGACGTCCTCGATCGGCATGAGGAACGGCTTGTCCTTGTCACGCACGGGGTCGGGGATCGACTCGTCGACGGCGTCCATGAGTTCGAGGACCGACTGGGTCCACTTCTCGTCGCCCTCGAGGGCCTTGAGGCCCGAGACGCGCACGACGGGAGCGTCGTCGCCGTCGAAGCCCTGGCTCGAGAGGAGCTCGCGGACCTCGAGCTCGACGAGCTCGAGGATCTCCTCGTCGTCGACCATGTCGGCCTTGTTCAGCGCGACGAGCAGGTAGGGCACGCCGACCTGCTTGGCGAGCAGGACGTGCTCACGCGTCTGCGCCATGGGACCGTCGGTCGCCGCGACCACGAGGATCGCGCCGTCCATCTGCGCCGCACCGGTGATCATGTTCTTGATGTAGTCGGCGTGACCCGGGGCGTCGACGTGCGCGTAGTGGCGCTTCGGCGTCTCGTACTCGACGTGCGAGATGTTGATGGTGATGCCGCGCTGGCGCTCCTCGGGAGCCGAGTCGATCGACGCGAAGTCGCGCTTCACGTTGGTGGCCGACGGGTACTTGTCGGCGAGCACCTTCGAGATCGCGGCGGTGAGCGTCGTCTTGCCGTGGTCGACGTGACCGATCGTGCCGATGTTGACGTGCGGCTTGGTCCGCTCGAACTTGGCCTTAGCCACTGTGGGTCCTCCTCAGGACTCGTGTAGACACGCCGGGCGCTGGATTGCGACCGGTGTCCTACGGGGTTTGTGTTGTTATGTTACGCGACCCGGGTGGGCCGTGCGGGCAGGGCTACTCGCCCTTGTTCTTCTGGACGATCTCGTCGGCGACAGCCTTCGGGACCTCCGCGTAGCTCTCGAACTCCATCGAGTACACCGCGCGGCCCGAGGTCTTCGACCGCAGATCGCCGATGTAGCCGAACATCTCCGAGAGCGGGACGTGCGCACGCACGACCTTCACGCCGGCGGCGTCCTCCATGGACTGGATCTGGCCGCGGCGCGAGTTCAGGTCGCCGATGACGTCGCCCATGTACTCCTCGGGAGTACGGACCTCGACGGACATCAGCGGTTCGAGCAGGACGGGGTTCGCCTTACGAGCGGCTTCCTTGAAGCCCATCGAGCCCGCGATCTTGAACGCCATCTCCGAGGAGTCGACGTCGTGGGCGGAACCATCGAGGAGGATCCCCTTGACGCCGACCATCGGGTAGCCGGCCAGGATGCCGTACTGCATCGCGTCTTGGAAGCCCGCATCGACCGAGGGGATGTACTCGCGCGGAACGCGGCCACCCGTGACCTTGTTCTCGAACTCGTACGTCTTGTCGGCGGTGATCTCGAGTGGCTCGAGCGCGAACTGGATCTTCGCGAACTGCCCCGAGCCGCCCGTCTGCTTCTTGTGGGTGTAGTCGTGCTTCTCGACCGCGCGCTTGATCGTCTCGCGGTAGGCCACCTGCGGCTTTCCGACGTTCGCCTCGACCTTGAACTCCCGCTTCATGCGGTCGACGAGGATGTCGAGGTGCAGTTCGCCCATGCCCTTGATGACCGTCTGGCCGGTCTCGGGGTTGAGCTCGGTGCGGAAGGTCGGGTCCTCCTCGGCGAGCTTCTGGATCGCCATGCCGAGCTTCTCCTGGTCGGCCTTCGTCTTCGGCTCGATCGCCACCTCGATGACCGGGGAGGGGAACGTCATCGACTCGAGGACGACCTGGTTGTCGGGGTCGCAGAGCGTGTCTCCCGTGGTCGTGTCCTTGAGGCCGATCACGGCATAGATGTTGCCCGCGGTGACCGAGTCGACCGGGTTCTCCTTGTTGGCGTGCATCTGGAAGATCTTGCCGATGCGCTCCTTCTTGCCCTTGGTCGAGTTGATGACCTGGGCACCCGAGTCGAGGTGACCCGAATAGACGCGCACGTAGGTGAGACGACCGAAGAAGGGGTGCACCGCTACCTTGAACGCGAGCGCCGCGAAGGGATCGTTGGCGTCGGCGTGACGCTCGATGATCTCCTCCTCGTTGCGCGGGTTGCGACCCTCGACGGCCGGCACGTCGAGGGGCGACGGCAGGTAGTCGATGACCGCGTCGAGCATCGGCTGCACGCCGCGGTTCTTGAACGCCGAGCCGCAGAGCACGGGGTAGATCTCGGAGTTGACGGTGAGCTTGCGGACGGCGCCCTTGATCTCGGCGACGGTGAGCTCCTCACCGCCGAAGAACTTCTCGAGCAGCTCGTCGCTCGTCTCGGCGACGGTCTCGAGCAGCATCTGGCGGTACTCCTCCGCCTTGTCCTTGAGGTCGGCCGGGATCTCCTGCACCTCGTACTTCGCGCCCATCGTCACGTCGCCCTTGGCGTCGCCGGGCCACACCAGCGCCCGCATCTCGACGAGGTCCACGACGCCGACGAAGTCGCTCTCGGAGCCGATCGGGAGCTGCAGCACGAGCGGCTTCGCACCCAGGCGCTTCACGATCGTGTCGACGGTGAAGTAGAAGTCCGCGCCGAGCTTGTCCATCTTGTTGACGAAGCAGATGCGGGGAACGTTGTACTTGTCGGCCTGGCGCCAGACCGTCTCGGACTGGGGCTCCACGCCCTCCTTGCCGTCGAACACCGCGACCGCGCCGTCGAGCACGCGGAGGGATCGCTCCACCTCGACCGTGAAGTCCACGTGGCCGGGCGTGTCGATGATGTTGATCTGGTTCCGGTTCCAGAAGCAGGTCACGGCGGCCGACGTGATCGTGATGCCGCGCTCCTTCTCCTGCTCCATCCAGTCGGTCGTCGAGGCGCCGTCGTGGGTCTCGCCGATCTTGTGGTTGACGCCCGTGTAGAACAGGATGCGCTCAGTTGTGGTGGTCTTGCCGGCATCGATGTGCGCCATGATGCCGATGTTGCGGACCTTGCTCAGGTCGGTGAGCACGTCAAGTGCCACGGGTTCCTCCGGGGGAGATCAGGATGGGGGTGTGGGCGGTCGAGCGGATGCCGCGGCTGACTGCTCGCGGCATCCGCCCACCTGTTACCAGCGGTAGTGGGCGAAGGCGCGGTTCGACTCGGCCATCTTGTGCGTGTCCTCGCGGCGCTTGACTGCGGCGCCGAGGCCGTTGGACGCGTCGAGGATCTCGTTGGTGAGCCGCTCGGTCATGGTCTTCTCGCGGCGGGCCTTCGCGTAGCTCGTGAGCCAGCGCAGCGCGAGGGTGTTGGCGCGGTGCGGCTTGACCTCGACGGGGACCTGGTAGGTCGAACCGCCGACGCGGCGCGAGCGCACCTCGAGCGTGGGGCGCACGTTGTCGAGCGCCTTCTTGAGGGTGGCGACGGCGTCCTGGCCGGACTTGGTCGCGACGTTCTCGAGCGCCTCGTAGACGATGCGCTGCGCGAGGTCCTTCTTGCCGTCGATGAGGATCTTGTTGACGAGCTGGCTGACGACCGGCGAGCTGTAGACGGGGTCGGCGACGACTGGGCGCTTCGGAGCGGGTCCCTTACGTGGCATTACTTCTTCTCCATCTTCGCGCCGTAGCGGCTACGAGCCTGCTTGCGGTTCTTCACGGCCTGCGTGTCGAGGGCACCGCGGATGATCTTGTAGCGCACGCCGGGGAGGTCCTTCACACGACCGCCACGCACGAGCACCATCGAGTGCTCCTGCAGGTTGTGGCCCTCACCCGGGATGTAGGCCGTGACCTCGGTGCCGTTCGAGAGCTTGACACGGGCGACCTTGCGGAGCGCCGAGTTCGGCTTCTTCGGGGTGGTGGTGTACACACGCGTGCACACGCCGCGCTGCTGGGGGTTGGCCTTCAGGGCGGGAGCCTTGGTCTTGGTGACCTTCGGCGAGCGACCCTTGCGGACCAACTGCTGAATGGTTGGCACTGCTTCTCCTTGGTATTGCTGCACGGTGACAGCTGATGGATTTCACATCACGACCCACCGGCACCGCAGAACTGCGGCGCTTTGGAGTGGTGGGTATGCCGTGGGGGCTACCGTGGGGTGCCCTTGGAGTGTGCGATCTGTGCGAACCGGAGATGTGCCATGCTGGGGATCTTGCGATCGCACCTGAGGGCACGGTTCAAGCGCGCGTCAACGCGCACACCCGATCAATGGTAATGCTGCGTAACCTCGCGGTCAAATGACGGCGGATGCCGCGAGCCGCATGTTCTCCCAAGGCGGAATGCTGTGCCCGGGCCCGCTGTGCCGCGGGCCATCGCCCGCTCGACGGTCGGCTCGGTCACGGCGTGCCCGGCCAT
This sequence comes from uncultured Actinomycetota bacterium, assembly GCA_963764435.1. Taxonomy (GTDB): domain Bacteria; phylum Actinomycetota; class Actinomycetes; order Actinomycetales; family Microbacteriaceae; genus Agromyces. Next base: position 16,609 of record CAVXSL010000009.1, read on the forward strand.
CCCGGTGCGTCGAGCTCCCGGTCGAGGTCGGCGAGAAGCTCCTCGACCAACGGCTCGACGTACGCGACGACGGCGAACCCGATCCGCTCCCGGTGCTGGGCGAGCTCCACGCAGATGCGGCGCCCGAGTTGCTTGGCGAACTCGTCCGCCAGGCGCACCTCCTCGCGAAGCGCCTCCTTCTCCTCGAAGGTGAACGGTCGGGGCGCCGGCTCCTTCGCCTCGGCGGCGGCATCCGCCTCCAGCCCGCTGAGCGTGAACAGGAACGGCTGGTCGGGAACCGGCTCGGGGTCCAGGTCGAGGCCGAGGAACTCGGGATCGAGCCCCTCCCCCGCCCGGTACGGCCGGCGGGCCTTGCGTTCCTCGGCGAGTCGGATCTCGTGGTGCAGCATCGGAAGGTTGCGGGCGGTGTAGTCATCGACCGCGCCGTCGATGATGCCCTTCATGCGCATCGAGAACGCGTGCTGCACGGGGTGCGGCACATCCACGTCGAGGCCCGCCGCGGCGAGGATCGGCGAGCCGAAGCAGCGCCTGCAGAGGCGCACGCGGGCTCGGTGGGTGCCCGGCCGCCACCTCGGCAGCCACGCGAGCCAGCGGTCGACCTCCTGGCTGACGCGAGCCTCGATCGATCCCTCCACGCGATCACGATACTGCGCGGGGTGCGGCGGCGCGCCCACCCGCGGAGCGCCGGCGCGGCCGGTGTCCGTCACACCTCGTCGTCTACTCCTCGTCGTCGCGCTCCCACGGCCAGCGCGGGCGTTCCATGCCGCTGGAGCGGCCCCGCGCGACCAGCACGGCGAACGACGCGACGATGGCGGCGATCGCGGGGATCAGCAGGCCGAACCAGCCGATGCCGAACCCGAGCCCGAAGATCACCGCCGAGAGCAGGCCGCCGGTGGCGGACGCGTAGCCGATCGTCGCGACGACGACCGCTGCGACCCAGCTCCAGAGCGCCGAGAAGCCGACGCTCGACAACATCCCGCCGGGTCGGCGCAGCGTGCGGCCGAGCGTGAGCAGCACGGCCGACACGGATGCCCCGACCGCGACCGGGCCGACCAGGCGTCCCGCCGCGGGGTCGTCGATCACCTCGAGGCCCGCCAGGAGGCTCACGAACCCGTACGCGCAGACCACCGCCGCGAGGTCGAGCGCGGCGGCGAACGCGGCGACGACCCAGGCGTTGCGGCGGGGCTCGTCCATGCCCTCGAGGCTACGCCGGAGGCCACGCGTTCACGAAGAAGCCGCGTCCCTCGGGGCTGCGCACAGGCAGAGTTCCCCGAGTCGGAGGGGCGAGACCTGGTCGGCGGTCGAGCGGGACATCCGCGCCCGCCTCACCAGGCGCTCGATCGCCGCGGCGCGGTCATCGCGCAGGGCGAGACGGGCGTCCAGCGGGAGGGCCTCGACGGCTGCGGTGATCGCTCCGAGACGAGCGGCGTACGCCGAACCGAGTTCGTGCTCGTACGCCGCGGCCCGAGGCTTCAGGCCGGCCGTGTCACGCTCGAGCGCTGACAGAGCTCGCGACCGCATGACGCGTTCGCCCGCGTCGAGGCCGACGATCGCAAGGGCGCCTGCCACATCGAGCACGATCCATCGCCCGACGTCTGCGCCGGCGATCAGCGGCGATGCCGCCGCCTGCCACATCCCGATGCAGACCGTGAGGATCGCCGCGACCGATGCTCCGTCGAGCACGCGAGCGGGAACGCCGAGCGGTCGTCGGTCGATCAGCAGGGCACTGAGCGCGAGGATCGCCGCGACACCGGCCATGGACTGGAGCACCGCACCGACGGCGATCGAGTCCGAGAGCGGAAACGCCCGGCGCACGATGATGAGGGCGAGCGCCACCACCGGGCCGAGCAGCACGGCCGCACCGAGGAGGAAGCGCATGAAGCCCGGCACCCGGGATGCGAGCGATTCCCTTTGGCTCGCAGCCTCGGCGCGAAGCGCGGCGCCGTCATGTGCGGACTCGATCTCCGCGGCCTCGGCGGCGAACTCGCGCGTCTGACGGTCGACGATCTCGAGGAGCTGCGGATGCGCTGCGAACACGTTCCGCTCGAGCCGGGCGAGCTGTTCGGGAGAGGAAACATGATCCGAAGTGTCGGCCCACTCCATCGCGCTCATCGTGCTCTCCATCTGGTCCTTGGTAGCAAGGGACACGAACGCAACCGCGGCCCCGCCCCACGAACGACGAAGGGACGAGCCGAAGCCCGTCCCCGTGGTCGACCGGGGTGCTCAGCCGCCGGCGAGCTGCTGGTCGAGGTCCTGGATCGCCTGCATCATGCCGCGGAGGGCCTCGCCCATCTCGCCGATGCCGTCGACCGCGGACTTCAGACCGGTCGTCAGCTCCTCGTACCCCTGACCGAACTTGCCCGACGCGTGCTGCGTCTTGAAGTCGTTGCCCAGCAGGTTGTCCACCGAGCTCTTCAACTGGTCGAGCTGACCCTGGATGTCATCGCGAGCGTCGGAGAGCTTCGACGCCATCGCCTCCATCTCACCGTAAGAGGCACCGAAGTCCGCCATCTTGAAACCTTCCCTCGATCGGATGCGCCACCCCATCCGGGGCGTTGCGCGACTCAGACTATGCAGGCAGCGTCATCCCGACCAATGGGCAGCACTCCCCATCGGGAGTCGCACGCCCATTTCGTCCTCACGAGAATCGGTTCGGAGCATCCTCGGGAACCAGCCGCATCGACGAGACGACCTCGTCGAGCGATCCCTCCATCATCCCGAGCACCGGTGGCGCCACGGGGCCGGTGAACACGTGAACGATGAGCCCGTCCGTCGCGAACGCGTACGCGACGCCACTCACCGCTCGATCGCCGATGAGCTCGCCGGCGAGGAACATGCCCTTCCGACCTGTCCCGAAGGTCGGGTGGTCCGCGCGCTCGATCCGCGGGGGCAGCGCCATCGGCACGTCGGGCAGGAGCGCGTGCGAGATCGACTCGGTCGCGTCGGCTTCGGCGGCATACAGCTGCACGTGGACGACCGCGTGCACCGGCACGTCGAGCGGCCGGAAGAGCAAGGTCGCCACGTCACGATCCGAGATCTGGGCCCGCGCCTCCCCCACCATGTCGCGAAGGCCGCCCACCTGCTCGGGACCGAGTCGGCCCGCCGCGGTCGCGTACGCGCCGGCGAACTCGTCGAACCATTCGCCGGCGGACTGGCCCGAGGGGGTCGGGAAGCCGCGCGGGAGCCCACTCCAGTTCGCCTGCGGCAGCTGCATCTCGATGATCATGCGGGCATCCAGGCGAACGTGGACATGATCGCATCGCAGACGAACGCGAGTCTCGCCACGCCCGGGTCGTCCGCGTCGAGCCCGACGGGGTGGAGGATGACGGCCACGAACTGCAGCCCCTCGCGTCGCATCGTGCCCGGGATGGGCGCGAGGTACGAGATGGCCAGGCTGCCGACGCGCTCATCGCCGAGCTGCCTGGTCGATGACACCTGCCATCGGATGAGCACGAGGTCGTCGTTGAGCGGCTGCGCGCCATGGTTGCGGATCAGGTCGGAGACCTGCGCGTCGAGCGTGCCGCCGTCGGGCGCGACCAGCCGTGAGGCGGTGATCGAGATCGGCAGCACCTGGTCGTCTGGCGCCTCGGTCTGGAGGTAGAACGCGATCGTGTTGCTCTGGCGCATCCTTGCGAAGGCGTCGCGCGAGGCACGGATCAGTTGGGCGTTCAGGTCGGGCCGATGCTGCGAACGCAGCCGGGCGCTGGCCTGCTCCAGGAGCGCGTGTTCGCTCGGATCGTCTGCCGGGTATTCGCGCCACCCCGACGGGAGCACGAGCTGGAACGGCGGAAGGGTGCGCGGAGCGCCGATCAACTCGTCTCTCAGGGACATCGACTCGTCTCTACCTCAGTGCTGGCGGGTGCGCGGGGCGGCGATCAACGGCTCTCGGCGATCTGCGTGCGCCAGGAGTCTACCGGGGGCTCGTCGCCGGAGAGCAGGTCGAACATCGATACCGAGTTCGCGACGGTCCCCTTGATGTTCACGTCCCAGTGGCCGGAGAGGATGTCCGCCCACCCGTCGGATCTCGCCGACACTTCGGTGAGCTCGGCGGCGTTCTTGAGGCCCATGTACCGCCCGAGGATGTCCGCGCCGTTCACACTGCTTCGCGTGGCGAGCGTCCAGATCTCGGTGGCGCCGTTCCCGAGCCGTGACATCCCGGCGAGGCCGTTCGCGTTGAAGCCCGAGCGGAACGCGGTTGCCAGGTCGCCCATCTCGTCCGCAGCGACGAAGCCCTTGAGGAACGCCTTGAGGCCGACGCTCCCGCCATCGGCGAACTTCCCGAGCTTCCCGATCGGCAGGACCCCGACGATCGCCCAAGCCACGTCACCCCAGTCGGCCCGCCCGTAGAACTTCATGTACACCGTCAGGGCCAGCGTCGCCAACGCGACGATCGCGCCGAGCGCCAGGATGAGCGGTCCGCCGACGATGATCGCGAGCACGGCGAGCACCAGGCCGACCACGGCGAGGACGTCGAGCGCGACGTCCGCGAACCCCGCGAAGTCGTCCTTCCAGCTGTCGCTGATCCCGCCGTCGGTCGCTGTGCCGATGGACTTCGTGGCGGCCTCGAACGCCTCTTCCCATGTGTCGTACTTGACGTCGAACGCCTCGGCTTCGGCCTTCCAGGAGGCGTAGGCGGTCTTCGTCGCCTCGGATTCCCCATCCAGGTCGCCCTCGGACACCATGCTGCTCGTGCGGTTCGACAGGTACGTCTGCCAGGAGTCCTCGGCGTCCTGGACGATGCCGCGGAGCCCCGCCTGCACGGTCTCGAGCGAGGACGCGTAGCGCTTGAGCGCACTCCCGGTGGGCGAGTAACGCTCACCCGCGAGCTTGAGTTCCTCATGAACCTCGCCGATGACGTCCTTGAGTTTCTCGATGGAGAGCCCTTCCATGCCGGTGGCGCCGTCGGCGACGGCCTTCAGCACGCCGGCCGAGCCGATCATCTGGTTGCCCAGGTCGACGATCTCCGTACCGCGAGCGTCGATGGCATCCGGGTTGCCCTCGATCCACTCGATCCTGCGCCCCTTCGGGGACTCACCGTGAGCCATGTCTCGCCTCTCCTATCCCCGCGGCAGCGTCTCTGCCTCATTGGCCTCGACCGCGAGGCTCGCTGCTGCCTCGGTGTCCCACTGCGCCCAGCCCTTGCCGATCTCCTCGACGTGCTTCTGCACCTTCGCGATGTCATCCTTCAGGTAGTTGCGCCGGTCGTCCCAGCCGTCCTCGAATTCCTCGGCCGCCTCACGCAGGTCGTTTCTCCCGCACGGGTCGCCGATCGCCGACTCGAGTGCCGACGCGCGGTTCGACGCCTCTTCGAGCTCGACGATGATCTGCTTCAGCGAGCCGTTGAGCTCGTTGAGCACGGAATAGCTGATCTTGACGTCCGTCATGGCGCCGACTCCTCGCTCCCTCTCACGTCATCCTGCGGTGCAACGCCGGCGCGACCATCGCGCCGACCGGGGTGCTCAGCCGCCGGCGAGCTGCTGGTCGAGGTCCTGGATCGCCTGCATCATCCCGCGGAGGGCCTCGCCCATCTCACCGTAAGAGGCACCGAAGTCCGCCATCTTGGAACCTTCCTTCGATCGCATGCGCCACCCCATCCGGGGGCGCGGACTCCACGGTACTGGAGCCCATGCGCTCGCCGAATGGGCAGGAGTCCCCATTCCCGGTCACCGAGCGACGATCAGCCGACCCCAACCCCGTTGCCGACGTCCACCCGTGCGTCGACCGTGACGCGTGGGAGTTGCACGGTCACGAGACGCCCGTTCTGGACGAAGATCCCACGACCCTCGGGCGAGTCCTGGCGCTTGACCTTCGGGAAGGACGTCTTGAACACGGAGTCGCCGTCGAACGCATCGGGCTTCAGCGCGACGCCCTGGCGTCCGGCCTTGAAGTCTCCGATGAAGCCGAATCCGCTCGACAGGAGCGAGACATCCGCATCGCCGATGAGGAAGTGCTCGCTGCGGTTGATCGCCTGGAACATCTCCTTCATCGGGCGCTCGGCCTCGGTGTCGCCGAACTGCGGCACACCCTCGACGACGACCATGATCCGACCGGGAAAGGTCTCGTCGGTGATCACCTCGAGGAGCTCCTTCGCGAGCGCCTTCGCCGCATCGACGCTGGTCGCGCTTCGCATCCACGGCGCGAACTCCGTGAGCTGCGCACGACGGCCGGCGAAGTGGAAGAGGCGCACGTCGGGATCGAAGCGGAGTATCGAATTCACGATCGAACGCATCGCGGTCGACTTGCCGCTCTGCGGCGGTCCAGTGACGATGAAGGTGCCGACCGGCTCGAATGCCAACGGCCCGAGCGTGTCGTCGGCCAAGCCGAGTACGGGTTCTCCCCCGACTTCCGCCGGGAGCGCCTGCTCGTCGTACGAGGTCGGCAGGGCGCCGATCGCGGGCGCCTCGTGCGCACCAGCCGCGCGCAGACGCCCGGCAAGCACCGCGAGCGCCTTCGACTGCTCGGCCACGTTCGAGGTGCCTCCCAGAACCGCCAACTGCGTCTCGAAGCCTTCGATGATGGCACGACCGGGCACTGAACGCTCGCTCAGCACATCCTTCGGCACACCGAGCACCTGGTACGCGGATGCCTCGGAGAGGCGCAAGACGATGCGCTTCGTGATGTTCGCGCTCACCGCGGTCGGCACCGCGCCTGCGCGATCCGCCGTTGCGACCGCGTGCAGGCCGAGCGGACGGCCCTCACCGAGGATCCGCATGAACACGTTGTAGAACGGCATTCGCACCGTCGTTGAGTCCCATTCGGCCTTGAACTGCCCGAAGCCGTCGAGAAGGAGGATGATTCGAGGCTCCCGGCTGCCGGTGATTCGGCGGTACTCGCTGAGGCTGGCGGCGTTCGCTTCGCTGAACGCCTTGCCGCGCCGGTCGAGGATGTCGTTGAGCGTGCGGAGCACCCGCTGCACGCGTTCGACGTCGTCGCCGGGGATGATCGACCCGACGTGCGGCAGCACATCCAGCGACCGCAGCGCGCCCGAACCGAAGTCGAGGCCGTAGACCTCCGTGTCGCCGAGGTCGGGCCGCATGCCCGCGGCGATCGCGATCGTGCGGAGCGCCGTCGACTTTCCCGAGCCGCTCGTGCCGTACACGAGCATCGCGCCGTCGCGATCGGGCACGAACGACACGGCCTCCTGCAACTGCCGTTCGGGGATGTCGGCGAGGCCCAGCACGATCTTCGAATCGCCCTCCACGGGCAGGCTCGCGATGTCGACGGTGGCGGGCAGATCGTCGAGCCAGGGCCTCCGAGGCGGAGGAGTTCGCGCCTGGGCGGCGGCGGCGATGAAGGTGCGAACCATCCGCTTCTGGTCGTTCGGCCCCAGGTCCTCGTCGTGCGAGTCGGACTCCGGCGCGGCATCGCCCTCCCAGAGGAGCATCGTGCCGAACCTGAGCTCGGCGACGCGAACCTCCGCCTCGGCGACGTCGTCGGTGGTCCATCCGCCGGCGTATGCGGACTGGAACGGAACGAGCCGGCCCGGCCCGGTCTTCGCGATGCCGCGGCCGGGCAACGACGGATCGAAGCTCGCGGCGATCGAGTCGCCGACGACATCGCGCGAGTCGGACTCATCCGCCATTCGGAGGGCGACCCTGAGATTCGTGTTCGCACGGAGGTTGTCCTTGATGACGCCGGCGGGGCGCTGGGTCGCCATGATGAGGTGGATGCCGAGCGACCTTCCGCGCTGGGCGATGTCGACGACGCCGTCGACGAACTCGGGAACCTCGCCGGCGAGTGCGGCGAACTCGTCGATGACGAGCACGAGGGCCGGCGGTGCCTCAGGGTCACGGCGCTTCTCGAGCTCGAGGAGGTCCTTGGCCTTCTTGCGATTGAAGAGGCGCTCGCGGTGGTGCAGCTCAGCACGCAGGCTCGTGAGCGCCCGGCGCACGAGATGGGGGCTGAGGTCGGTCACGAGGCCGACGCAGTGCGGCAGGTCGACGCAGTCGGCGAAGGCGGATCCGCCCTTGTAGTCGACGAAGAGGAACGTGACCCGGTCGGGGCTGTACTCGGCGGCCATACCGAGCACCCATGCCTGGAGGAACTCCGACTTCCCGGCGCCCGTCGTGCCGCCCACGAGCGCGTGCGGGCCCTGGGTACGCAGGTCGAGCGACATCGCGTCGGGGCTGCCCTGCCCGATGAAGGCCTTCAGGGTGCCCGAGCGCTTGAGTCGCGGCAATTGTGCGCCGGATCGGTCGTTGATGGAGTTGTTCTGTCGCCAGCGCTCGATGACACTCGCTGGGCTCTGCGCCACCTCTGGCCCGATGAGGCCGAGCATCGACACGGTCCGCGGCAGGTCGCTCGCATCCTCGATGACCGTGCTCGCGTCGACGACGGGTGCCAGTCGCCTGGCGAACATCTCGGCGTAGGACGCGGAGACGCCTTCGATCCGCACCGGCTCGTAGGTCTCCCCCGCGCGGACGAACCCGATCCGCGCGGCATCCAGCCCGTTCGTCGCATCGACGAACGTGCGGCACGCGCCCGGGAGCGACTCGACCGTGGGTCCGAGGAAGATCGTGTAGATGCCCGCATCCGCACCGCGCTCGATGATCTGCGTGAGCCGCGGACGGTCCACCGGCGCGTCAGCCGAGACGATGAGCACGAGCGCCATATCGCCATCGCCGGACCCGACCACCTTCTCGACGAGCTGGCCGACCTGCGCCCCGATCGCCATCGAGGTGTCCGCCGGCTTCAGCGGGCCGCGTCGAGTGGGCGTGCCTGCCAGCCGTTCGAGGATGGTCTCCTCGAGGGCGTTCAGGAGCGCAGTGCCCGCGGACTGGTTGTCGGCGAGCGCGAAGTCGGCGAACGGGTTGCGGGAGCTCGAAGTGTGCGGCAGCCATTTCAGCCATTCGAGTTCGCGGGCCCACGATGGGTCGACGATCGCCGCTGTGATGATCTCGTTCGGCGCGTGGAGCCCGAACAGCTGCACGGCGATGCCACGCATGACGTCCGCAGAGACATGCTGCGGTCCGGCGATTCCGAGAGCGCCTGAACTCGGCAGGATCTCCACGATCGGCACGTCGTCGATGTACTCGTACCGGGACCGGAGCTTCGCGACCTGCTTCTGGTAGGCGGCGATGCCCGCCTGGTTTCCGTTCGACTCCCGGATGCTGTTCCGGCTTCGTCCGCGACCGACGCCGAGCCGGAGCGAGAGGAAGTTCCAGTGCTCGGGCCGGCGCGTCCAGAGCAGCGGACCCAGCCGCATGGCCTGCTCGTAGACGAACGCCACAGCCGGCGCCTCCGCGTGACGGCGCTCCCGCTCGACCACGGCCTGGGCGTCGAGCGTTTCTTCGAGATCCTCGATCTGGGTCTCGAAGTTCTCGATCTCCTGCTGCAGCTTCTTGCCGCGCTGCGTGTGCTGCCCGATGAAGTTGCCGAGCATCATGAGCGGCGACATGACCACGATGAGCAGCGAGAGCGCGCGGCCCGTGATCGCGAAGATTGCGACGCCCATCAGCACAGGCGACACGATCATCGGCCAGGGGAACATCCAAGGGGTCGTCTCGCTCGGCACAGACGGATGCGGGTAGTCCGTGCCCGGAAAACGCACCTCGACTCGCGGCGAGCGGTTGAACATGAGTGCGCCGCCGCGCTCGAGGACGGGATCGTCGGCCGGATCCTGTGACCGCAGGGGGGTGATCGAAACCTCGGTGTCGCCGAGGACGATGACCTGACCGGGCACGGCACGGACGCGGGGGACGAGTCCCCCGTCGACGAGCACTCCGTTGGCCGAGTTGAGGTCGACGACCTCGATCGTGCCGCCGACCTCGATCCGCGCATGACGTTTCGAGATGAGCGGATCGGCGAGCACGATGTCCGCGCCGGCGTCGCGCCCGACCACGACGTGACCCCTCGGGAGCTCGAAACGACGTCCGGCCTCCGGGCCGTTGTGGACCTGCATCGCCGCCGCGGGCGCACTGGATCTGGGCGAGGGCTGTACCGGTTTCGGCGACGACAGCCGCGTTGAACCCCGAGCCGATGGGCGCGTCGGCGATGAGGAGGTCGGACGCCAGCACGACAGGATCGGCCGACGTCGGCGGAGCGACTGCGAGTGTGAGGGCGCGTGCCCCAGCACTTGCGTGCGCCGATCGGACCGGGTCGTTCTCGGCGATCGCCCGAGCCACGTCGCCCACGGTGGCGGTCGCGTCCGCGGTGACGACGATATCGATGGGCGCGCCGGCCTGACGGCGGAGACCGAGTTTGAGTTTCATCGAAGGCCTCCCGATTCGATCGACACTGTGAACGATCGCCCTCCGAGGGTCACCCTCGATCCCGCCGGAAGGCGTGCAGACTGGCCGCGCCCGAGCGTGCGCACCGCGCCATCGGGCATCTCCACCGCGGTCCCGTTCCGGGAGCCGCGGTCGCTGATCCAGACGCCCGATGCATCGACGCCGATCTCCGCGTGGGTCTTCGAGATACGCATGCTCGTGTCGACAAGCGGGACCAGCACGCCCGGCTCTCCCCCAGGAGGTGCCGGCGCGCGGCCGACGAAACCCCGGTCTGGCGCCGCGAGCTTGGTGCCGTCATCGAACGCGAGGAACCAAGTCGACCGATCGGGGATGGCTGTGCTGGCAGGCCTCTCCGCGCCTGCAGGCGGCGTCGCCGAGGGAGCGGCGGGCACCATGGGAGCGTCGGGCACGGCCAGCCCGGAAGAGGAGCGCCCGACGGCGGGGGCACCGAGCGGAGGCGGCTCCCAGCCGCTGCCGGCGGCGGCGACGACGCCAGAGCTCGAGCGGGCGGCGGGGATGAAGGTGTGTTCATCGAGGGGCCGATCCGTTGCAAGCGACGGGAGCCGAACCGCCCCCGCACTCGGCGGTGCCGCCAGCGTGCGCCGTGCGTGCCGGAGTGCTTTCGCGTCGAACGGGTCGAGTCCGTTCCGCACGTCGATCGCGTAGCAGCGCCCGACCCGGTCGAGCCAGCTGCGACCGCGAGCCTCGGGATCCCATGTCGACGAGGCGAACAGCACAGCAGGTCCGGCGAAGGGCGCCGCCACCTGCGCGCCCCAGAGCACGAGAACCCGCAGCACCACACGCCAGAACCCCGCGGGTCCGAACGTGGCGACCTGCACGGAGCGGATGCCGAACGCGGCCTTGCCGAGCGTCACGCCACGTCGTCCGTGCAGGATGAGCTGCGCGAAACCGAAGATCACCAGGAGGCCCTGACTCACCGACACGAGCACGAGCGGCAGCATGAACGCCGCGGCATCGGCACCCCCCGGCGAATCGGCGAGTACGCCGAAGAGCATGACGGTCCCGACGAGACCGGGCACGGCGAGCACCGTCCATACGAGCGCGTCGAGCGCGAACGCGGCGGAGCGCCGGCCGCCCGGTGCGGGCACGAGGCCCAGATCGCGTGCATAGCCCGGATCCGGACGACCATCGACGCCCACTCCCGGAACGGGCTCGTCGTCGACGAGCATCGTGATGCTCACATCACTCCTCGGCTGCGGGTGCACAGAGCCACCCAAGGACATCGGGGGCCGCCTGTCGATGGGGAGGGGTCACCATCCCGACACGGCAGCGTCTGGGCGCCGGTGCGATCGCGACGCCCCGGTGCGGTGGACTCGGACTCGCCTAGGCCCGCTGAGGCGGAGGCCCCGCCGCGAGCTCCCGGTCGTAGGCCTCCATCTCGAGGCGGTTTCGCTCGGCGACGGCACGACCGCGCGACGCGATCCAGCCGCCGAACCACACCGGGATCTCGCGCGCGACCACTGCGGCCACGATCGCGAACGGGTCGAACCAGCGCTGGCCGACGAACTCGCTCGCCTGGTCGACCGTGAGCGTCCACGCCTGGACGGTGAGCAGGGAGGCCCCGATGTAGGAGAGGTACACGAGTACGCCCACGAGCAGCCCGAAGACCGCGTAGGCCCACCACGGGCCGCGGTTCACGATGATCACGAGCACGGCGAACCCGACGAAGAACGCGAGCACCGGCACCCAGAAGACGTACTCCATGACGAACTCGGCGAACACCGGGTTCGCCTGCGCCGGCTCACTCCGCCCCACCAGCAGCAGGTACGAGATCGCGGCGTAGAGCAGGGCGAAGACAGCGGTGCCGATGAGGGCCACGAGCAGCCCGAAGCCGCGATTGCCGCGTGCCTTCGGCTTCGGCGCGTGCACGTAGATGGTCTGCGGCACAGGAGGCACCACAGCCTCGGGTTCCGGTGCGAGCGTGGCGGCGCCCGCCGGAGTGCCGACGGCCACGGTCGCGGCGGGTACGTAGGTCGCCCGCCGTACCGTGCCTGCTGCCACCGGCGCCGGCACGTCGGTCTCGCCGATGTCGTCGAGGTCGGATGCCACGGGCGCAGCGTTCGCGCGCTCGACCGCGGCGTCGAGTCGGGCGGCCGCATCTGATGCCTCGACCGGATGCGGCTCCGCCGGCTGCGGAGAAGTTTCCTCCTCCGCAGGAGCATCGGATGCCCAGGCCGTCTCGGGCTCGGGCACCGGCTCGGCCTGGCTCGTGCGGGACCATTCGCCGGGCTCGCCGGCTGATGGCACCGGCTCGGACTCGGGCGCGACGGATGCCGCGACCGGCTCGGGAGCGGACGACACCGGCTCGGACTCGGGAGCGTCGTATTCGGCGGCGGCCTCGGAAGCGGACGGCGCCGGCTCGGACTCGGCAGCGTCATATTCGGCGACCCGCTCGGGAGCGGACGGCACCGGCTCGAACTCGGGCGCGACGAACGCCGCGGCCGGCTCCGGAGCGGACGACACCGGCTCCGACTCGGGCGCGACGGATGCCCCGGCCGGCTCGGGAGACGGCACCTGCTCGTGCGTGGCGATCTCATCCGTCGCGGGGTCGGCGTCGGACCGCTCGTTGCCGTCGACCGGGTCGACGTGCTGGCGATCCGGGTCGGTTCCGGGCGTCGTACTGCTCATCTTTGCGCTCCTTCCGGGCGCCGTCGCACCCGCGATTCGACCCCAACTGTAGCAACGGAGATCGGCTGTTCCGCGCAGCGGCGCGGAAGGCGCTGAGCCGAAGACAGCCGCCAGGATGTCGTGCGTGCAGCCGTCGGGACCGGCGTTCACCCAGAGCGTCGCGATCCGGGCGTCCTCCCTGAAGTCGGGCGCGGGCGCGATCGACCGGACCGAATCGGCGGCGGGCTCTCTCTCGGCGCGCAACATCGAGGGACCTTGTGGCAGTGAGACGGCAGGCGTACGCTGGCCCGCATCCCCGCGGCCGAAGAGCCTGCGCCATCCCGAAACCCTCGACGTAGCCCTTTGCTGCGTGGTAGGAACGCGCCCGCGCTCCGATTCGCAAGCCGGGCAGCGACGCCCGGCGCAATACATGCAAAGGGGGAATCATGCGGAAGATGCTCGCAACACTCGCGCTCACCGGCTTCCTGGTCGGCGCATCGGCGATGGGGGCGGTGGCAGCCCCACTTCCCGACAACTGTGAGAAGGTCCAGGGCACCGTGACGTGCACCACGTTCGAGGGGCCCGGCAAGAACCAGGCCGGCGTCGGATCCACCAGCACCGACGAAACCCAGGGCAACACCACCAACGTGAGCCCGGCGCCTCAGGACCTGACGTCCGATTGCGCCGTCAACCCGCCCACCAGCCAGGGCGCGCCCAACTCCTGCTGATCGGGCATGGGAGAGTACCCGCGCGATCAGCCCGGTGCGGACCGGAGTAGCGCGGGGGTTGCAACTGAAGACCGACGAAAGAGCGCCCGGAGCTCGATGGCTCCAGGCGCTCTTCGCCGGTCGGAGGGACCGAACTCAGTCGGAAATCAGCTGTAGTTGCCGGGGGTGAAGTCGTCGCTCGAGAACGCGTCGAAGTCGACGAAGCTGAGGTCGCCCTCGGCGAAGGCCGCGTCGTCGGCGAAGATGCGGTTCGGGTATCGCTCCGCCTTCGCCTCCTCCGTGGCCTCGACCGCGACGTTCCGGTACTTCTGCAGACCGGTGCCGGCGGGGATCAGCTTGCCGATGATGACGTTCTCCTTGAGGCCGACGAGCGGGTCGGACTTGCCCTCCATGGCGGCCTGCGTGAGCACGCGGGTCGTCTCCTGGAAGGACGCGGCCGACAGCCACGACTCGGTCGCGAGCGAGGCCTTGGTGATGCCCATGACCTCCTGGCGGGCCGACGCCGTCTTCTTGCCCTCGGTCAGCGCGGCGCGGTTGATGCCGTTGTACTTCGAGCGGTCGACGAGCTCGCCCGGGAGCAGGTCGGTGTCGCCGTGGTCGACGACCGTGACCTTGCGAAGCATCTGGCGCACGATGACCTCGATGTGCTTGTCGTGGATCGGCACGCCCTGCGAGCGGTACACGTCCTGCACGCCGTCCACCAGGTGCTTCTGCACCTCGCGGACGCCCTTGACCCGGAGGACCTCCTTCGGGTCGACGGTGCCGACGATCAACTGCTGGCCGAGCTCGACGTGCTGGGCGCTCCTTCCGGGCGCCGTCGCACCCGCGATTCGACCCCAACTGTAGCAACGGAGATCGGCTGTTCCGCGCGGCGGCGCGGAAGCCGCTCACCCGAAGAGGGCCGCCACGATGTCGTGCGTGTAGCCATCGGGAGCCACGTTCACCCAGAGCGTGGCGAGCCACACGTCCTCCCTGAAGAAGTGCGACTCGCCGGACTGCCCGTCGGGACCCGGCTCGGTCTCGGTCAGGCAACGCGTCCCCTCCAGTTCGGCGTAGCATACGTAACCCTCCGCGGCGAACCGTGCCTGCATGGCCGCGGCCTGCGCCGCGTCGACTCGCGCCACATTCGTCGTCAGCCCAGCGCCGGATCCTCCGCTCGGGTGTCCCCAATTGCAGGTCAACCGCGTCGTCGTGCCGAGAAGCTCGACCGCCCCCGCATCGCGTGAGCCGTAATGGACGCCGCTGTCGGGCGATCTCGTCCACGCGGGGTTGAGCACCAGCGGTGCGACCTCCGGAGCCCAGTCGCGCGTGTAGATCTCATCACACGAAGCGGGGATCGCCACGATACCCTCCGCGGCCGGCGGGGGCGGAGGCGGGGGCGGGGACTCGGTCGCGGGCGTCGCAGCATCCGTGCTCGCGGGTGTCGCTGAGGTGGGACGAACCGTCGCAGCGACGCCGTCGAAGCCACCAGAGGTGAACGCGATCCCGAGTACCACGGCGAGCACCGACCATACGGCCACCGCCAGCGCCAGCCAGAAGACCGGTCGGCGGGTGAGCGGGCGGCGTGGATCGGTCGGGACCTGCGTCAACGAGGTGCCTTTCTCTCAGTGCATCCTGAGTGGCCCGTGCGGGTGCCTGATGGTATCGTCCCGCCGCATCGTGCGCCATCGGTGCAGCCCTGATCGCAACGCGGCATCCGCTCGATGCGCCTGGCTCATGGACCTTCACCCGGAACGACGAAGGGCCCCGGATCACTCCAGGGCCCTTCGTTCGTGTTCGGTTGTCAGCTGTAGTTGCCGGGGGTGAAGTCGTCGCTCGAGAACGCGTCGAAGTCGACGAAGCTGAGGTCGCCCTCGGCGAAGGCCGCGTCGTCGGCGAAGATGCGGTTCGGGTATCGCTCCGCCTTCGCCTCCTCCGTGGCCTCGACCGCGACGTTCCGGTACTTCTGCAGACCGGTGCCGGCGGGGATCAGCTTGCCGATGATGACGTTCTCCTTGAGGCCGACGAGCGGGTCGGACTTGCCCTCCATGGCGGCCTGCGTGAGCACGCGGGTCGTCTCCTGGAAGGACGCGGCCGACAGCCACGACTCGGTCGCGAGCGAGGCCTTGGTGATGCCCATGACCTCCTGGCGGGCCGACGCCGTCTTCTTGCCCTCGGTCAGCGCGGCGCGGTTGATGCCGTTGTACTTCGAGCGGTCGACGAGCTCGCCCGGGAGCAGGTCGGTGTCGCCGTGGTCGACGACCGTGACCTTGCGAAGCATCTGGCGCACGATGACCTCGATGTGCTTGTCGTGGATCGGCACGCCCTGCGAGCGGTACACGTCCTGCACGCCGTCCACCAGGTGCTTCTGCACCTCGCGGACGCCCTTGACCCGGAGGACCTCCTTCGGGTCGACGGTGCCGACGATCAACTGCTGGCCGAGCTCGACGTGCTGGCCGTCCTCGACGAGGAGCGTCGAGCGCTTGAGCACGTTGTACGCGATCGGCTCGTCGCCGTTGTCGGGCGTGAGGATGACCTTGCGCTGACGCTCGTTCTCGTCGATCGTGATGCGACCGGCGGCCTCGACGATGGGCGATGCACCCTTGGGGGTGCGGGCCTCGAAGAGCTCCTGCACGCGGGGAAGACCCTGCGTGATGTCGTCGGCCGAGGCCGACCCACCGGTGTGGAAGGTGCGCATCGTCAGCTGCGTGCCGGGCTCGCCGATCGACTGGGCCGCGATGATGCCGACGGCCTCGCCGATGTCGACGAGCTTGCCCGTCGCGAGCGACCGGCCGTAGCACTTCGCGCAGACGCCGACCGCGGACTCGCAAGTGAGCACCGACCGGACCTTGATCGACTCGACGCCGGCCGTGATGAGCTCGTTGATGAGCACGTCGCCGACGTCGGAGCCGGCCTCGGCCACGACCTCCCCCTTCGCGTCCACGACATCGGCCGCGAGCGAGCGGGCGAACACCGAGTTCTCGACGTTGGGGTCGCGAACGAGGTTGCCCGAGGCATCCGTGGCTGCGATCCGCAGGTCGAGGCCCTTCGTGGTGCCGCAGTCGTCCTCGCGGATGATGACGTCCTGTGAGACGTCCACGAGACGACGGGTCAGGTAACCCGAGTCGGCGGTACGGAGGGCCGTGTCGGCCAGACCCTTTCGGGCACCGTGCGTCGCGATGAAGTACTCGGCCACCGACAGACCCTCGCGGTACGACGAGATGATCGGACGGGGGATGATCTCACCCTTCGGATTGTTCACCAGGCCTCGCATGCCGGCGATGTTGCGCACCTGCAGCCAGTTACCACGGGCACCCGAGGTCACCATGCGGTTGATGGTGTTGTCGGTCGGGAAGTTCTCCTGCATGGCCCTGGCGACCTCGTCGGTGGCCTTGGTCCAGATCTGGATGAGCTCCTGGCGACGCTCGAGGTCGGTCGTGAGACCCTTCTCGAACTGCGACTGCACCTTGGCGGCCTGCTTCTCGTACTTCGACACGATCTCGCCCTTGTTCGGCGGGGTCACGACGTCCGAGAGCGCGACGGTCACGCCGGAACGGGTCGCCCAGCGGAAGCCGGCGTCCTTGATGCGGTCGAGGGTCGCGGCGACCTCCGTCTTCGGGTAGCGCTCGGCGAGGTCGTTGACGATCGACGAGATCTGGCTCTTGCCGGCCTGCGCGTTGAAGTACGGGTAGTCCTCGGGCAGCGCCTCGTTGAAGAGCGCACGACCGAGCGTGGTCTCCAGGAGGTACGGCTTGCCTGACACGAAGCCCTCGGGCTCGTCGCCCTCGGCGAAGCGGAGCCCCTCGAGGCGGATCTTCACCTTGGCGTTGAGGTCGAGCGCGATCTCACCCGGGCGGTTCTGGTCGAACGCGAGGATCGCCTCGGCGATCGACGAGAACGCACGACCCTCACCCGCGACGCCGTCCTTCTGCGTCGTCAGGTGGTGCAGGCCGATGATCATGTCCTGCGAGGGCAGGGTCACCGGACGGCCGTCCGACGGCTTCAGGATGTTGTTCGACGCCAGCATGAGGATGCGGGCCTCGGCCTGGGCCTCGACCGACAGCGGCAGGTGCACGGCCATCTGGTCGCCGTCGAAGTCCGCGTTGAACGCGGCACAGACGAGCGGGTGGAGCTGGATGGCCTTGCCCTCGACGAGCTGCGGCTCGAACGCCTGGATGCCGAGGCGGTGCAGCGTGGGCGCGCGGTTCAGCAGCACGGGGCGCTCGCGGATGATCTCCTCGAGCACGTCCCACACCTGCGGACGCGAACGCTCCACCATGCGCTTGGCAGCCTTGATGTTCTGCGCGTGGCTCAGGTCGATGAGGCGCTTGATCACGAACGGCTTGAACAGCTCGAGCGCCATCTGCTTCGGCAGGCCGCACTGGTGCAGCTTCAGCTGCGGGCCGACCACGATGACCGAACGGCCCGAGTAGTCGACGCGCTTGCCGAGCAGGTTCTGGCGGAAGCGACCCTGCTTGCCCTTGAGCATGTCGCTCAGGGACTTCAGGGCGCGGTTGCCGGTGCCCGTGACCGGGCGGCCACGACGACCGTTGTCGAACAGCGCGTCGACGGCCTCCTGCAGCATCCGCTTCTCGTTGTTGACGATGATCTCGGGAGCTCCGAGGTCGAGCAGGCGACGGAGGCGGTTGTTGCGGTTGATCACACGACGGTAGAGGTCGTTGAGGTCGGAGGTCGCGAAGCGTCCACCGTCGAGCTGCACCATCGGGCGCAGCTCGGGCGGGATCACCGGCACGACGTCGAGCACCATCGCGGCGGGCGAGTTGCCCGTCGAGAGGAACGAGTTGACGACGCGCAGGCGCTTGATCGCGCGGATCTTCTTCTGGCCCTTGCCCTCGGCGATCTGCAGGTGCAGGTCCTCCGCCTCAGCAGCCAGGTCGAAGGCCAGGAGGCGCTTCTTGATGGCCTCGGCGCCCATGTAGGCGTCGAAGTACATGCCGAAGCGGTCCTGAAGCTCGTGGAACACGGAGTCCTCGGGCTTGAGGTCGCCGACCTTGAGGGTGCGGAAGTCCTCCCACACGCGCTCGAGGTGCGCGATCTGCTCGTCGGCGCTCTTGCGGACGCCGGCCATCTCCTTGTCGGCGGCGGCCTCGGCCCGCTTGCGCTGGTCGCTCTTGGCGCCCTCGGCCTCGAGCTCGGCGAGCTCGGCCTCCTTGCGCGTCATCAGCTCGGCGATGCGCGCGTCGCGCTGGTCGCCGATCGTCTTGACCTCGAGGCGGACCTCGTTCTCGAGGCCCGGCATGTCGGCGTGCCGACCCTCATCGTCGACGTCGATGACCATGTAGGCCGCGAAGTAGATGACCTTCTCGAGGTCCTTCGGCGCCATGTCGAGCAGGTACCCGAGGCGTGAAGGCACGCCCTTGAAGTACCAGATGTGCGTCACCGGGGCGGCGAGCTCGATGTGGCCCATCCGCTCACGGCGCACCGAGGACTTCGTGACCTCGACACCGCAGCGCTCGCAGACGATGCCCTTGAAGCGCACGCGCTTGTACTTGCCGCACGCGCACTCCCAGTCGCGGCTGGGGCCGAAGATCTGCTCGCCGAAGAGGCCGTCCTTCTCGGGCTTCAGCGTGCGGTAGTTGATGGTCTCGGGCTTCTTGACCTCGCCGTAGGACCAACGACGGATGTCGTCGGCGGTGGCCAGACCGATGCGAAGCTCGTCAAACGTGGTTGCGTCGAGCAATTTCTCTCCTAGAAAACAGTCTCTGTCGAAGTTCTGGCCGGGATCAGATCTCGTCGATGTTCGACGATTCGAAGCGCGCCGAGATGTTGATGCCGAGCTCCTCCGCAGCGCGGAAGGCCTCGTCATCGGTGTCGCGCAGGCTCACCGCGGTGCCGTCGGCCGAGAGGACCTCGACGTTCAGGCACAGCGACTGCATCTCCTTCATGAGCACCTTGAAGGACTCGGGGATGCCGGGCTCCTGGATGTTCTCGCCCTTGACGATCGCCTCGTACACCTTGACGCGGCCGAGGATGTCGTCGGACTTGATCGTGAGGAGCTCCTGGAGCGCGTACGCGGCGCCGTAGGCCTCGAGGGCCCACACCTCCATCTCACCGAAGCGCTGACCGCCGAACTGCGCCTTACCACCGAGCGGCTGCTGGGTGATCATCGAGTACGGGCCGGTGGAACGCGCGTGGATCTTGTCGTCCACGAGGTGGTGCAGCTTCAGGATGTACATGTAGCCGACCGAGACCGGGTACGGGAAGGGCTCGCCGGAGCGGCCGTCGTAGAGCTGCGTCTTGCCGCTCGAGTCGATGAGCCGCTCGCCGTCGCGGTTGGGGAGCGTCGAGTCGAGCAGGCCCGCGATCTCCTCCTCCAGCGCGCCGTCGAACACCGGGGTCGCGACCTTGGTGCCGGGCTCGGCCTCGTGCGCGGCCTCGGGGAGGCGCTTCGCCCACGCCGGCTTGCCTTCGACCTTCCAACCCTGCTTGGCGACCCAACCGAGGTGGGTCTCCAGCACCTGGCCGAAGTTCATGCGGCCGGGGATGCCGAGCGGGTTCAGGATGACGTCGACGGGCGTGCCGTCAGCGAGGAACGGCATGTCCTCGACCGGCAGGATCTTCGAGATGACGCCCTTGTTGCCGTGGCGCCCCGCGAGCTTGTCGCCCTCGGTGATCTTGCGCTTCTGGGCGATGTAGACGACCACGCGCTGGTTGACGCCCGAGCCGAGCTCGTCGTCGCCGTCCTGCGCGTCGAACACCTTGACGCCGATGATCGTGCCCTGCTCACCGTGCGGGACCTTCAGCGAGGTGTCGCGCACCTCGCGGCTCTTCTCGTTGAAGATCGCGCGGAGCAGGCGCTCCTCGGCAGAGAGCTCGGTCTCGCCCTTCGGCGTGACCTTGCCGACCAGGATGTCGCCGGGGCGCACCTCGGCGCCGATGCGGATGATGCCGCGCTCGTCGAGGTCGGCGAGCAGGTCGGGGCTCACGTTCGGGAGGTCGCGGGTGATCTCCTCCTTGCCGAGCTTCGTGTCGCGCGCGTCCACCTCGTACTCCTCGATGTGGATCGACGAGAGCACGTCGTCCTTCACGAGGTTCTGGCTGAGGATGATCGCGTCCTCGAAGTTGTGGCCCTCCCACGGCATGAACGCCACGAGGAGGTTCTTGCCGAGCGCGAGCTCGCCGTTGTCGGTCGCGGGACCGTCGGCGACGACCTCACCGGCCTCGATGCGGTCGCCCGCCGAGACGATGACCCGGTTGTTGTACGACGTGCCCTGGTTGGAGCGATCGAACTTGCGCAGGTAGTAGGTCTGCGTGCCGCCCTCGTCGAGCTGCACGGTGACCGTGTCGGCCGAGACCTCGACGATGACGCCCGCCTTGTCGGCGGTGATCACGTCACCGGCGTCGACGGCGGCGTAACCCTCCATGCCGGTGCCCACGAACGGCGAGTCGCTGCGCAGCAGCGGCACCGCCTGGCGCTGCATGTTCGCACCCATGAGGGCGCGGTTCGCGTCGTCGTGCTCGAGGAACGGGATGAGCGAGGTCGCCACCGACACCATCTGGCGCGGCGAGACGTCCATGTAGCCGATCTCGTCGGCCGGGAACAGGTCGACCTCGCCGCCCTTCTTGCGGGCGAGGACGCGTTCCTCCAGGAAGTGACCGTCGGCCTTCAGGGGCGCGTTGGCCTGGGCGACGATGTAGTCTTCCTCCTCCATCGCCGTGAGGTAATCGATCTGCTCGGTGACCTTGCCGTTCACGGCCTTGCGGTACGGCGTCTCGATGAAGCCGAACGAGTTGATCCGCGCGAACGACGCGAGCGAGCCGATGAGGCCGATGTTCGGGCCCTCCGGCGTCTCGATCGGGCACATGCGGCCGTAGTGCGAAGGGTGAACGTCGCGGACCTCGACGCCCGCGCGGTCGCGCGAGAGCCCGCCGGGGCCGAGCGCCGACAGGCGGCGCTTGTGCGTGAGTCCGGCCAGCGGGTTGTTCTGGTCCATGAACTGCGAGAGCTGCGACGTGCCGAAGAACTCCTTGATCGCCGCGACGACGGGTCGCACGTTGATCAGGGTCTGCGGGGTGATCGCCTCGATGTCCTGCGTGGTCATGCGCTCGCGCACCACGCGCTCCATGCGGCTGAGGCCGGTGCGCACCTGGTTCTGGATCAGTTCGCCCACCGCACGGATGCGACGGTTGCCGAAGTTGTCGATGTCGTCGACGTCGAGGCGGATGTCGACGTCCTTGCCGCCGCGACGGCCCGGGATCGTCGCACGCTCGTCGTGCAGGGCGGCGAGGTACTTGATCGTGGCCACGATGTCCTGCACCGTGAGCACCGAGTCGGTGAGCGGCGCCTCGAGGCCGAGCTTGTTGTTGATCTTGTACCGGCCGACCTTGGCGAGGTCGTAGCGCTTCGGGTTGAAGTAGAAGTTGTCGAGGAGCGCTCGGGCGGCCTCGGCGGCGACCTGCTCACCCGGGCGGAGCTTGCGGTAGATGTCCTTGAGCGCCTCCTCCTTGGTGAGGATGTTGTCCTTCTCGAGGGTGAGCGCGATGGACTCGTAGCCGGCGAACTCCTCGAGGATCTCCTCGCTCGTGAGGCCGAGGGCCTTCAGGAACACCGTGACCGACTGCTTGCGCTTGCGGTCGATGCGGACGCCGACCTGGTCGCGCTTGTCGATCTCGAACTCGAGCCACGCACCGCGGCTCGGGATGACGCGCGCCGAGTAGATGTCCTTGTCACTGGTCTTCTCGGGGGTGCGCTCGAAGTAGACGCCGGGTGACCGGACGAGCTGGGAGACGACGACGCGCTCGGTGCCGTTGATGACGAAGGTGCCCTTGGGCGTCATCAGCGGGAAGTCGCCCATGAAGACCGTCTGCGTCTTGATCTCACCCGTGAGGTGATTCATGAACTCGGCGTTCACGTACAGCGGCGCGGAGTAGGTCTTGCCCTTCTCCTTGCACTCGTCGATCGTGTACTTCGGCGGCTCGAGCTCGGGGTTGGTGAACGAGAGCTGCATGGTCTCGCCGAGGTCCTCGATGGGCGAGATCTCCTCGAAGATCTCCTCGAGGCCGGTGGCCTCGGGCAGGTCCTGACGACCCGCTTCGACCGCAGCCGCGACGCGCGCCTTCCACGCGTCGTTGCCGACGAGCCAGTCGAAGCTCTCCGTCTGGAGGGCGAGGAGATCGGGTACTGTGAGGGTGTCGGTGACCTTTGCGAACGAGAGGCGGCTTGCACCGCGTCCGTTCTTGGGGGTGGGCGTGGTTGCGTTGCGCGCAGCAGCCAAGTGAATTAACCTCCATCGGCCCGTCGGGCCGGTTCACTGTCGGTAGCGGAGAGTGGAACCCCCGAGACGTGTGCGAATGCTCGAGGTCATGAACCCCGGCACGCAAAGCCGACCGCAATATGAAGGCATGGTGGGTCTGGGAGCGCAAAGGTTAACTATATGGCGCCCGATGCGCCGTGTCCAGTCGAATCTTGATTTGTTCGCGGAACTCGGGTATAACCCAGCTTCGGCCACGCCGACACCTCGAAGCTGCGCCCTTCAACCGTGAATGCGCGGCCATCCGACCGACGTGCGGATGCCCGCTGGCCTTGCGATCCCCGGGCGCTGTCGCCGTATGCTGAGCGCTGACGAGGGAGCTGCATGACCGAACCGCACCCGGCATCGACCAGCAGCGCGCCCCGCGAGGAGGCGGGTAGGCTCCGCGGCGTTCGAAGGTCGGCGGTCATCGCCGCAATCGTCTCCGTGTCGGTCGCGGCGATCGTCGGCATTCTCGCGCTCCTCGGCGGCACCTTCGGCGCGGCCCAGATCCAGATCATCTTCACGACCCTTCTGGTCACCGGCTTCAGCGTGACCGTACTCTGCCATCTCGCCGTCGCGGGCCGTCCGGTGCGCCTGGTGGGCTTCGTGGGCATCGGCGTCAGCGTCGTCGCGCTCGTGCTCGGCTTCCTGCTGATCTGGGCGGTCTGGGGTACCGGGACGTCCGAGGTCTTCAGACTGCTGGGCTGGTTCACCGCGAGCGCCATCCTCGCGGTGAGCCTCGCGCACGCGAACCTCCTGCTGCTGCTGGCAGGGCGTCGCCGTCCGGTCGTGCGCATCGCACTGGGTGCGACCCTTGCTGCGATCGCCGGAGTGGCCGTGCTGGGCATCCTGCCGATCATCACGGACAGCGCCATCCCGGGCGTTCACGTCGACGGGTACTGGCGTTGGTTCGGCGTGATCGCGATCCTCGACGCGCTGGGCACGATCGCGCTCCCGATCCTCGCGCTCATCACACGCGACCGTCCCGTCGACCGAGCGGATGCCGCGCCGGACGGCGCTGATACCGCCGCCGAGCACGCGCCGGCGGCATCCGCCCTGTCGATGACCGCCGTATCCACCTCACCGGCACTGGAGGCGCGCATCGTCGCGCTCGGAACGGCGAACCGCCTCGATCGCGATGAGCTGCTCGCCGCAGCGCTGGACGCCTTCGAAGCCGTCCGGCCCGACGCGGAACCGACATGACGGCGCATCTCGAGTTCGAGCAGGACGTCTTCTCGGAGCGCGGCTTCACCCTCCTCGTCGACGGCGCGGCCCAGTCGCACGTCGACAGAACCGACCCCACCCGGCTGTTCTTCGAGTACACGCGGCGCATCGGGCATGTCTTCGACGCCGTCGGGTCGCCGGGAGCGCCGATCACCGTGCTCAATCTCGGCGGCGGCGCGCTCACGCTTCCCCGGTACGTCGCCGCGACGCGGCCCGGATCGGCGCAGCTGGTCATCGAGGTCGACCGCGAGCTGTTCGAGTTCGTCGAGCGAAGGCTCCCCCTGCCGCCCGACTCGGGCATCGACGTGCGGATCGGGGATGCCGAGGATCTCGTGCACGATCTCGGCTCCCGCCGATTCGACGTGGTCGTCGTCGACGTGTACACGCGGCTCGATGCCCCGGAATTCGTCGAACAGCCGTAGTTCATGGGCGGATGCCTCGGGCTCGTCGCATCCGGCGGGCTCGTGGTCGTGAACGTGGCAGACGCGCCCGGCCTCTCGCGCCTGCGCGCCCAGGCGCGGGCCTTCGCCCGCGCGGATCCCAGTGCGGAGCTGCTCGTGGCGGGCGACCCCGGCGTGCTCTCGGGCGCCGATGAGGGCAACGCCATCCTCGTCGCGGCGCCCGACGGGCTTCCCGACGGCCTCGCCGAACGGCTGGCGACCGCCGGCCCGTTCCCGGCGGCGGTGCTCACGGGCCATCGGCTCGACGCCGCCCTCTGGGGCGTGTGCTGAGCACTCACCCGCTCGGGCGTGCTCCCACCGATGCCGGGGTAGCGTGGCATCCGTGCCAGACCTCGAACGCCGCCTCGCCGTGAGCGGACACCTCGCCCGGCTCGAGGAGTCGCGGCAGGTGCCGGGGTCGTGGACGCTGTACGTCGACGGCACTCCCCAGTCGCACGTCGAGTTGGAGCGTCCCGACTGGCTCGGCTTCGAGTACGTGCGCCGCATCGGTCACGCCGTCGACCTCGTGCGGCCGGAGGGCGATCCGATCACTGCACTGCACCTCGGCGGCGGCGCGCTCACGCTGCCCCGCTACGTCGCGGCCACCCGGCCGGGATCGCGACAGCAGGTCGTGGAGCTCGAGAGCGACCTCGTCGACCTCGTGCGCGAGCATCTGCCGCTCCCCCGCGGCGCGCAGGTGCGGGTGCGCCACGGCGACGCGCGCGAGGTGCTGCAGAAGCTGCCGGGCGGGCTCGACGGCGCCGTCGACATCGCGATCGTCGACATCTTCTCGGGCGCGCGCACCCCGGCACACGTCACCAGCGCCGAGTTCTACGGGCTCCTCTCGCCGCGGCTCGCGCCGGGCGGCATCCTCGCGGTGAACGTCGCCGACGGCGCGGGGCTCGCCTTCGCCAAGTCGCAGGCCGCGACGCTCGCGCACGTGTATCCGCACCTCGCGATCGCGGCCGACACGTCGATGCTGAAGGGTCGCCACTTCGGCAACATCGTCATGTACGCGTCGCACGACGAGCTGCCGTTCGCCGGACTTCCGCGTCGGCTGGCGAGCGACCCGGCGCCGGCCAAGCTCGTCGACGGCGAGGAACTGGGCCGCTTCATCGCAAGGGCCCGGGTGGTGACGGATGCCACGGCGGTACCGTCCCCGCCGCCGGCGCGGTCGGTGTTCGCGACGCGGCCCGGCCGCTGAGCGCGGATCCTCGGCGCGGCGCGGCGGACCGGCGCGGCGGATCGGCGCGGCGGCCGGGCCACGGCTCGGCCATGCCGGACGGACGCGCACCTCACCGCCGCCGGTCCGGCTCAGGCGTGACGGAAGCGCACCTCCTGCCCCGGCCGGAGCTGCGCGACGGCGTCGAGGGAGCCGGGCGCGACGATCGCGATGACGGGGTAGCCGCCGGTCACGGGGCGATCGGCGAGCAGGATCGTCGGCTGCCCGTCGCCCGCGACCTGCACGGATCCCGCCACGGTCGCCTCGCTCGCGAGCTCGCCCGCGCGCCGACGCTCGAGCACCGGGCCGACCAGCCGCGCCCCTATTCGGTCGGCGTGTTCCGAGAGGCGCCACCGGCGCTCGAAGAGCGCCGTGCGCGCGGCATCCGTGAACCAGTCGGCGCGGGGCCCGGGCAGCAGCGCCAGGGTCACCGGGCCCGCAGGCGGCGGGAAGGCGACGTCCTGGTCGACGACGGGCACGGATGCCGCGGGCTCGGCGCCGACCGCCAGCACCTGCCCGGCGACCACCGGCTCGGGGCCGAGCGCGGCGAGCGTATCCCGCGAACGCGACCCGAGCACGGTCTGCACGTCGAGGCCGCCACGCACGGCGAGCAGGTAGCGGATGCCGCGCTCCGCCATGCCCACCTCGAGCACTGCGCCGTCGTGCGCCCGCGCGGCGGTGTACGGCGGCACCGGACGCCCGTCGACGGTGATCCTCCCCCACGCCCCCGTGACCGCGAACCACGCCTCGCCCTCGAAGCGGACGCGGAACCCGCCCATCAGGAGCTCGAGCGCGGCGGCCCCGTCGGGGTTGCCGACGAGCCGGTTCGCGAGGGCGAGGGCACCCCGGTCCAGCGCACCGGATGCCGCGACGCCGAGGTGCGCGAGGCCCGGCCGCCCCAGGTCCTCGACCAGCGCCGAGGTGCCGGGCTGCTCCACGTGCAGGTGAGTCATCCCGCGCCGATCGCCTCGAAGTGCACCCGACGGCCCGGCGCGAGCAGCGCAGGCTCGGCGGCCTCGGGGTCCCAGAGGGTCGCGCCGGTGCGGCCGATGAGTCGCCAGCCGCCGGGGCTCTGCCGCGGGTACACGCCGCCGAACGCCCCGGCGAGCGCGACCGAACCTGCGGGCACGCGCGTGCGCGGCGCTTCGAGGCGCGGAACCTCGAACGGCCAGTCGTCGCTCACGAGGTAGGCGAACCCGGGCGCGAAGCCGATGAAGGCGACCCGCCACTCGATGCCGGTGTGGCGTGCGACGAGCGCCTCGGTCGAGACGGCGAGCAGCGCCGCGGTCGACGCCAGGTCATCGCCGTCGTAGACGACGGGGATCCGTGCGGGCTCGGCGCGCAGCGCCTGTCACGCGTCCGCCCGCCTCGGCCGGGATGCGTCGCACCCACGTCGCCGCGGACTCGAGCGGCAGGCGAGCGGGATCGACGGCCACGAGGACCGTGCGTGCCGCCGGCACGAGTTCGACGACGCCGGGCGGCGGGTCGGCGGCGAGCGCGTCGTGCAGCGCGAGCACCTCCTCGAGGGAGTCGCACTCGACGAGCAGGGCCGCGTCGCCGCTCGGCAGCAGGCGCCGGCTCATGCGAACGCCCGGATCTCGACGCCGGCGGCGTCGAGCGCGGCGCGCACCGCGACGGCCATGGTGACCGCACCCGGGGTGTCGCCGTGCACGCAGAGCGAGTCGGGTGCGAGCTCGACCCGGCTGCCGTCATCCGCGGAGATGCCGCCCGTGTCGGCGAGCTCCAGTGCGCGGTCGGCCGCGGCTGCCGGATTGTCGATGACCGCGCCGGGCCGGCCGCGCGGCACGAGCGAGCCGTCGGCGGCGTAGGCCCTGTCGACGAACGCCTCGCGCGCGAAGCGGAGGCCCGCGGCATCCGCGGCCCGCTCGAGCGCGCTCGACGGCGGCCCCAGCAGCGGCAGCGTCGGGTCGTAGCGGGCGACCGCCTCGGCGAACGCGTGCGCCGCGGGCTCGTCGCTCGCCAGCCGGTGGTAGAGGGCCCCATGCGCCTTGACGTAGCGCACCCGGATCCCGGCCGCGCGGGCGACGCCGTCGAGCGCGCCGAGCTGGACGAGGACCTCGGCGGCGATCTCGGCCTCGCTCGTGTCGAGCGCGCGGCGGCCGAAGCCCACGAGGTCGCGGTAGCCCGGGTGCGCGCCGAGCGTCACGCCGTGGCGGACGGCACGCCCGACGCTCTCGGCCATCGTAAGCGGGTCGCCGGCGTGGAACCCGCAGGCGACGTTGGCACTCGAGACGATCGCGAACATCGCCTCGTCGTCGCCGACCCGCCACGCGCCGAACGACTCACCGAGGTCGCTGTTGAGGTCGATCGCCGGCAGCATGCTCCCATTCTGCCGGGACAACCCCCACACTGGGATGGGGAGGACGCATGCGGAACGCGGCACGCACCGGACGGGAGGGCCGCCGGTCGGCAGTCCGCGCGGCAGCGCTCGCGGCCTCGGCCGTCGCCGTCGCCGTCGCACTCGCCGGATGCCTCGCGCCCGCGCCCGACCGGAGCACACTGCCGTCCACCCCGCCGGGCACGCCGAGCGTCCGGTCGACGCCCGCACCGTCGACGCAGTCGGGTCCGCCCCCCGTGCTGGCGCCGTCGGGCGGGGTCGAGGTCGTGGCCGAGGGTCTCGACGCGCCCTGGTCCATCCTGCGGCTGCCGAGCGGCGGCGTGCTCGTGAGCGAGCGCGACACGGCGAACGTCGTGGAGGTGCTGGGCGACGGGTCGCTTCGCGTCGCCGCGACCGTGGCGGGCGTCGTGCCGGGCGGCGAGGGCGGGCTGATGGGCCTCGCCTTCCGACCTGGGGACGGCGGTCGGCCCGACTACGTGTACGCGTGCTTCACCGCGGCATCCGACAACCGCATCGTGCGGATGCCGCTCACCGGTGCTCCCGGCTCACTCGGCCTGGGCGCGCCCGAGGACGTGCTCACGGGCATCCCGAAGGCGGGCAACCACGACGGCGGCCGCCTCGCGTTCGGTCCCGACGGGTTCCTCTACGCGACGACCGGTGACGCCGGACTCCGCGACGCGGCGCAGGATCCCGACGCGCTCGCCGGCAAGATCCTGCGGATGACGCCCGAGGGGCAGCCTGCGCCAGGCAACCCGTTCGGCAACCTGACGTGGTCGTTCGGGCATCGCAACTCGCAGGGCCTCGCGTGGGATGCCGCGGGCGACATGTGGGCGACCGAGTTCGGCCAGGACACGTGGGACGAGCTGAACCGCATCACTCCGGGGGCGAACTACGGCTGGCCGATCGTGGAGGGCCGCGCCGGCGACCCGCGGTTCACCGACCCACTGATGCAGTGGACGACCGGGGAGGCCAGCCCCAGCGGGCTCGCGATCGTGGGCGACACGCTGTTCCTCGCCGCGCTGCGCGGGGAACGGCTGTGGTCGGTCGCTCCGGCGACGTCGGGCGGCGAGTTGTCGGCGACGCCGTGGTTCGTCGGGCGAGCTCGGGCGCCTTCGGGACGTGACGGCCGGACCCGACGGCGAGCTGTGGTTCATCGGCAACAACACCGACGGACGCGGAGCGCCGTCCCCAGGCGACGACCGGCTGTTCCGCGTACGCCTCGGGCCGGCATAGGCCGGTCCGCCCTCGCGGGTCTATCCTCGTCCCATGGCGGATCTCCAGCGGGTGCGACGGTGGGCCGAGGCCCTCATCGTGCTCCACCTGGATCCAGACGTCTGGAGCTTCGGCTTCGACAACGCGAAGAAGCGTGCCGGTCTCTGCAACTACACCGCGAAGCACATCTCGGTCTCGCGCTACCTCGCAGCGCGCTACGACGACGACGAGATCCACCAGATCCTGCTGCACGAGGTCGCGCACGCGATCGCGGGCCCACGGGCCGGGCACGGACCGAGATGGACGACCGTCGCGACGGAGCTCGGCTATGTCGGGCGCCGCACCCACGACGGCGAGGTCGTGCACGAGCTCGCGCCGTGGGTCGGACGATGCCCTGCGGGCCACGAGCACTTCCGCTACCGTGAACCCCAGCGCGCCCTGAGCTGCGGCGTGTGCCATCGCGGATTCGACCGGGCGAACCTCATCGTCTGGCGATATCGCGAGATCACCCCGGCGGTGCGGCGAAGGGCCGCGAGCGCGGCCGTCGGCTGAGTCGCAGCCGGCGTTGACGAAGCATGCCCGCCGGTGCATGCTGTCGAGAACCGACCAGCGAGCGGCGGCCGTAACCCCCTAGGATGGTGCGCATGCCGGTCTCCACCGTGTCCATCCCCGTCGGGCAGTGGTTGACGACAGCCGAGGGCGGCCGCTGGTGGTTCGACTCGGGGTCGTTCGCCCTCGACTTCGCATACACCGGTGTCATCGGCGGCAACTCGGCGTGGGAGCAGCTGCACGTCCCAGACGACCTGACCTCCTGGCTCAACGATCGCTTCCCGGTGGCGATCGGCACGGCACGCTCGCGCGACCTGTTCGACGCGATCTCGCTGCGTGACGCCATCGGGCGCATGGCGCACTCCGCCGCCCACGGCGAGCCGGCGCGAACGGCCGACCTCGACCTCGTCAATCTCTACGCCGCGACGCCCGACATCCCGCCGGCACTGGCCGGCGGGTCGCGGCAGGCAGGGCGCTCGGTGCAGACCGTCGGACAGGCGCTGTCCACCATCGCACGCGACGCGGTCGACCTCTTCGACCCGGCCAACCACGGGCGCATCCGCGAGTGCAGCGGCACCGACTGCACGATCGTCTACCTCGACACGTCGCGAGCCGCGAGCCGGCGGTGGTGCTCCATGCAACGCTGCGGCAACCGGGCGAAGGTGCGGGCGCACCGGGCGCGCAAGGCGGATCGCACCGCGGCCTGAGCCGGATCGGCTCCGGCCCGATTCCGGCACGCCTCTCGCCCGGGTCACGGCGACTGCTACACGCGGAAGACGCCGTCGCGCAGCTCCGGCACCGACCGAGACACATCGCGCTCGGTTG
Source organism: uncultured Actinomycetota bacterium (assembly GCA_963764435.1). Taxonomy (GTDB): domain Bacteria; phylum Actinomycetota; class Actinomycetes; order Actinomycetales; family Microbacteriaceae; genus Agromyces. The sequence continues at coordinate 47,258 of CAVXSL010000009.1, forward strand.
CGAACCTGACGTCCGCGCGAAGCCCGCGCCCCACGAGCTCGACGGCGCTTCCCGATGCGCCGATGAGGTGGGTCGCCGCATGGCGGAGCCCTTCGAAGGCCGCACAGGCAACGGCGGCCTCGGGCGAGGTGTGGTCGATGCCGAGGCCGATCAGGGCATCGACGACGGCGCCCGCGGCGAGCTGGTCCTCGATGGCGAAGCGGAGGTCGCCCGGCGTTCGGTCGTCCGCGCGGTCCCCGGCAGCGATGATCGCGACGATCATGCGATACCCCCGCTCCTCCTGCAGGGCGAGGATGCGCTCGGCCACCGCGGTGCGGTTGCGCAGCGCGGCGGCCAGCACCACCAGGTCGCGGTCCGCGAGGGCCGCCGCGATCGCGCCGCCGTCGGGATCGGCCGCTGGCGACGGGGCGACCGCGATGCCCTGATCGGCGGCGGCGACGACCGCCGTCGTGAACGACAGCACGTCCACGACCACCGCGACATGTGCACCCGGCAGGATGCGCTCGGCCCCCGCCGCACCCCAGTCGAACCGAACCTGGTACTTCGCCTGGCCGAACGGCCTGCTCGTCTCACCCACCGCGACAGGCTACCCCGCTCCGCGACAGGCACCCCGCTCCGCGACAGGCTACTCCGGGACCGCTACCGCCTACCCGGGGCCCGCTACTGCTGGCCGCCCGACGTGTCGTACGCGGCCAGCGCCTCGGCGTCGTTGGCGCGCGCGGCCGCCCGGCGAGCTGCATCGAGCGCGGCGACCGGGTCGGGCTCCTGCCGCGCGATCACGAGCTGCCGCTCGGCCTCGGCGAGCCGTGTGCGGGCATCGGCGCCGACGCGGGCGCCACCCCGCTCGATGGCGGCCCGCGCGACCCGCGCCTGGCTCTCCGCGATGGCGATCGCGCCGCCGAGCGCGCCGCGGGCTCCGTCGAGGCGACCCTGCGCGTTCCGCCCGGCGGCCCGCGCCACCTCGAGCCGGTCGCGGGCGAGGCGGATCCGGTCGCGCTCGGCGAACGGGTCTCCGGCCGGCTCCGCACGAGCGACCAGGACCGCGGAGGCGTCGCCGATCGCCGCGCCGAGGGCGGCCTGGGCGTCGGCGTCCTCCTGTGCGTCCCGTTCCGCGCGCGCGGCCGCGAGCTCCGCGTCGAGTGCGGCCGCCGCCTCCACGGCGTCAGCCTGGGCGGCCACCAGAGCGAGCTCCACGCCCTCGAGCTCTGCGAGGTCGCGCGCGGCGCGGTCGAGCCGGTCGGCGACGGTCGCGAGGGAACCCGCGGCGGGCTTGGACTCCGCGAGCCGGCGTTCGGCGTCCGCGAGGGCCTCGGCGCCGGCGGCGAGCGCGGCGTCTGCGCGGTCGGCGGCCGTGCGGGCCATGCCCAGGGCCGAGGGGGCGAATCGCGTGGCGAGCCGGTCGAGGATGCGCGCGGCATCCGCTCGACGGCGCTCGAGTCGCGCGGCGTCCTCGCGCAGTGCGGGCAGGTCGGCGCCGGCGCCGCGTTCGACGCGCCGCTTCGCGGTGAGCTCCGCCTCGGCCCGGCCGAGGGTGGCGAGCGCGGACTCGCACAGGTCGATGATCCGTGCGCTCCAGGTTCGGCGCTCGGTCGCGGTGTGGTGCTCGGCGTCGTCGAGCCGCTGCTGCAGGAGGAACGCCTCGCGCAACCGCGCGCGGGCGATCTCGAGCGCGTCGCGCACGTCACGTGCCGCTGCTGCGCCGAACTGCACCTCGGCGAACTCGACCTCCCTGTCCGCGTCCCGGACTGCGGTGTCGGCCTCGACGATGAGCCCCTTCGCGCGCAGCTCGAGCGCACGCCCGTCCTCGAGGGCGACACGTTCGTTTCGCGCACCGAGCCGCCGGACACCGAGCACCGTCCCGACGACCGCCACGGCGGTCGCCCCGAAGACGACGAGGGACGGCAGCCACCAGAGTCCTTCCGCCATGTGGCGGAGTCTAGGACGTGCCGGTGCGAGCCGCTGGAGCTGGACTCGCCGCGCGGGTCTCCGGTCCGCACCGACCCTGCGGCTCGGCTCGGCGGGCACCGTGAATCCGCCGCAGATCCTTGGCAGGGGCATCCGCGCGCCCTACTCTCTCGTCATGCGGGTCCTGTTGAAACTCACGCTCGATTGCACGCCGGATGCCGCGTGGCGGGCGCTCCGGAGCCCGGCCGTGCTGCGCGAGGTCGTGGCACCCTGGCTCGACTTCTCGTCGCTCGACGAGGGCGGCCTCCCGACGACGTGGCCCGAGGGGACGCACCGGGTGCGCGCCCTGGCATTCCGTCGCTTCCCGGCGGGCGACGAGCTCGTCGACGTGAGCTACCCGGGCGGACTCCCGACCGGCGTGCGCATGCTGCGCGACACAGGCGGCGCGATCACCGGCCCGCTCGCCGTGTTCGACCGCTGGGACCACCGCATGGCGGTCTCGGCCCTCCCCGACGGCCGCACGCTCTATCGCGACCAACTGCTCGCGCACGCCGGCGCCCTCGACCTGGTCGCGTGGTACCCGACCTGGGCGTTCTGGCAGTGGCGCGGGATGCGCCTGCGCCAGCTGGCCCCGGGGTGGTCGTACAACCCGCCGGGCACCGCCGACGCCGACGCCGCGGAGGGCACTGCCGCCGGCGGTGGCGTCGCGCGCACCGACGAGGCGGCCACATGACCGATTCCATCGGCGCGCTCCAGCTCGCGGACTGGCGCCGCCGCGTGTTCGGCCTCTACGCCGGCGTGCGGCACCTGAGCGTGAGCGAACCGGCGGCGGGCCACGAACTGTGGAAATCGGGCCGTGACGAACTCTTCGCGGGGCATCCGCAGTCGCCGCTGCTGCCCGATGACCGGGCACGCTTCACGGGACTCACGGTGCCCCGCTACGACCCCGACTGGCGGTTCGAACTCGAGGTGCGGCGCCCCGAGGAGCCGGTCCGCATCGTCGTGGACAGCGCCACCGACGGGCCCATCCCGTTCTCGCAGGTGGGTACGGTGCGCATCCCGCACCTCGGCATGCTCGACGTGTGGCGGCTCACGGGCTACGGCGGCGGGCTCTTCGTGCCGGTGAAGGACGGGCTCGCGGGTGCCACCGGCGGCACCTACGGCGGCGGGCGCTACCTCATCGACACCGTGAAGGGCGCCGACCTCGGGCCGGGCGCCGACACCGACACCCTGATCATCGACTTCAACTTCGCCTACAACCCCTCGTGCGCCTACGACCCTTCATGGTCGTGCCCGCTCGCAGAGCCGGGCAACACCCTGCGAGAGGAGATCCCGGTCGGCGAGCGGATGCCCCGCTGAACCCCGAATCCGCCGGTCGAGTATCCGCGCAGCGGCGTATCGAGATCCACCACCACAGCCTTCACCCCGCGGCATCCGCTATGCTTGCCCACGGCGAGCGCGACGAACGCGCCGCCAGCGTCGTAGAAACGCTTCCGGGAACCGTGCTCACTCGTGCACGTACCCGTTGACTCTCATACGGCGAACGGATGCGCCGACCGGCGCCTTCGCCAATCTCCCCCATCGTCGGGCCTCCCGGACGCCGCCTCGTGGCGCCGACCGACCGATGGATCATGCCCTGAACGGACACCAGTGACCGACACCACCTTCAGCACGCTCGGCGTGCCCGCCCCCCTCGTCGCGGCCCTCGCCGCCGACGGGAAGACCTCCCCCTTCCCGATCCAGGTCGACACCCTGCCCGACACGCTCGCCGGACGCGACGTGCTCGGCCGCGGCAAGACCGGCTCGGGCAAGACGCTCGCCTTCGCCCTGCCGATGGCCGCCCGCCTCGGCGGCGTCGCTCGCGGGCGGCAAGCGTCGCCCCGGCCGCCCGCTCGGCCTCGTGCTGGCCCCGACCCGCGAGCTCGCCACCCAGATCGACGCGGTCCTCGCGCCGCTCGCCGCGGCCTACGGCATGAAGACGACCACGATCTTCGGCGGCGTCAACCAGAAGCGGCAGGTCGACGCGCTCCGCGCCGGCGTCGACATCGTCGTCGCCTGCCCCGGACGCCTCGAGGACCTCATGAAGCAGGGTCACGTGACCCTCGACGCGGTGGAGATCACCGTGCTCGACGAGGCCGACCACATGGCCGACCTCGGGTTCCTGCCCGTCGTCACCCGCATCATGGACAAGACCCCGCGCGGCGGACAGCGCCTGCTGTTCTCGGCGACGCTCGACAACGGCGTGGACAAGCTCGTGAAGCGGTTCCTGCAGAACGAGGTGCTGCACTCGGTCGACGAGGCCACCTCGCCCGTCGCCGCGATGACCCACCACGTGTTCGAGGTCGACGACGTCGACGCCAAGAACCAGCTCGTGAAGACCCTCGCGTCGGGCACCGGCCGGCGCATCCTGTTCATGCGCACCAAGCACCACGCGAAGAAGCTCGCGAAGCAGCTCACCGAGCAGGGCGTCCCCGCGGTCGACCTGCACGGCAACCTGTCGCAGCCGCAGCGCGACCGCAACCTCGCCGCGTTCGGCGACGGCTCGGTCAAGGTGCTCGTCGCCACGGATGTCGCGGCGCGCGGCGTGCACGTCGACAACGTCGAGCTCGTCATCCACGTCGACCCGCCCATGGAGCACAAGGCGTACCTGCACCGTTCGGGCCGCACCGCTCGCGCCGGCAGCGAGGGCGACGTCGTGACGATCTGCCTGCCCGCGCAGAAGCAGGACCTGAGGAGCCTCCTCCGCAAGGCCGCGATCACCGTGACGCCCGAGCGCGTGACGGCTGCTTCTCCGGCCGTGACCGCGCTCGTCGGCGAGGTCGCGCCGTACGTGAAGCCCGCGCCACGCCAGCAGCCGGCGCAGGGTGGCGGACGCTCGCAGGGGGCGAACGCCCAGCGCAAGCGGACCCGTGGCACGGATGTCGCACCTGCCACGCCGCGACGCGACCGCTCCGGGCGCGCTGCCGAGACGAAGGCGCATGCCCCGAAGCAGGGCGCGGGCCACAGCCGCGGCGCGCAGACCACGGGCGCGCAGCGCGGCGCATCCGCTCGCTCCGGTGCGAAGCAGCCGCTGCGCGTGGGGAGCCTCGTCTCGCCGTCGCACAGCACCCGCACGAACCGCCGCGCCCAGGGCTGAGGCCCGCGCGCTCATGAGGCGAACGCCCCGTCGCCGACCCGAGGGTCGCGGCGGGGCGTTCGCGCTGGGCTCGATTTCGCCTGGCGGGGATGCTGGCCTAGTCTCTGGGGCATGAGCACCGATGTCGTTGCCGAAGTCGTCGTCCGTCCCATCCGCGATTCCGATGTCGAGGCCCTCGGTCGTGTGCACGCGACCTGCTGGCACGAGACCTACGACCACCTGATCAGCGCAGCCGCATTCGAGCATCTCTCGCCCCGTCGCATGGCCGAGCTGTGGACGCACATGGCGGCCCGCGGTGAGGAGTACCGGCAGTTCGCCGCGCTCGTCGACGGCGAGATCGTGGGCTTCGTCGGCTCGGGTCCCGCGCGCGACGAGAACCCGCCGCGCGATCGCGAGCTCTACTTCATCTACCTCCTCGACGCCTACCACGGCACCGGCATCGGCCAGAAGCTGTTCGGCGCCGCGGTCGGCCTCGAACCCGTCTACCTCTGGGTCGCCGCCGACAATCCGCGCGCGCATCGTTTCTACGCGCGCAACGGCTTCAGGCCCGACGGCGCCGAGCAGGTGCAGCCGTTCCTCGGCGAGGAGATCCACGAGGTGCGGCTCGTCCGCTGAACGGACGGATGCCACGGGAAGGACCGCCGATGGACGCCGCCGCGCACCCCGCACTCGACTCGCTCGCCGCCCGCCTCGGCGATCGGATCACGTTCGCCGGCGATCACACGTGGGACTCGGTGCGCCTGCCGTGGAACCTCGCGATCGACCAGCATCCCGCTGCCGTCGCCGCGCCCGCCGACGTCAGCGAACTTCAGGCACTCCTCGCCGCCGCGCGCGATGACGGGCTGGAGCTTGCGGCGCAGCCGAGCGGCCACGGGGCATCCGGCACGCTCGACGGCACAGTGCTCGTGCGCACGCGCGCGTTCGATCGCGTGGAGGTCGACCCCGGGGCTCGCGTCGCGCGCATCGGCGCCGGAGTGAGCTGGGGCCAGGTGCTCGACGCACTCGCCGGCACCGGCCTCGTCGCCCTGACCGGGTCGAGCGCCGTGGTGAACGCGACGGCCTCCACGCTCGCGGGCGGGCACTCGTGGTTCAGCCGGGCGTTCGGCTTCGCGTCGAGCTCACTGCGGGCGGTCGAGCTGCTCACGGCCGACGGCCATCACCGCTGGCTGCGCGATGCCGACGATCCCGAGCTGCTCTGGGCCTTGCGCGGCGCGGGCGGCGCGTTCGGCATCGTCACCGCGATCGAGATCGACCTCTATCTCGGGCCGGTGATCACGGGCGGCCGCCTCGTGTTCGCCCCGGCGGATGCCGCGGCGGTCTTCGATGCGGTCGTCGAGGCCGGGCGCGAGGCGCCCGACACGCTCGCGCTGCACGCCGGCGTGGTGCGCATCCCCGACATCCCCGAGTTGCCGCCCGAGCTGCGCGGGCAGACGATCGTGACGGCGGAGTTCGCCGAGCTCGGCGCAACCGCGGACGTGCGAGCGATCCTCGACCGAGTCCGGGCGGCCGGCACCGTGGTCGCCGATACGGTCGGCCCGATGGTGGTCCAGGATCTCCCGTCGATCGCGGAGGAGCCCACCGACCCCTCGCCCGGATTCAGCTGGTCCGTGTTCGCGGACCTCGACGATGATTCGCTCGATCGGGTGTTCGAGGCCTGGGAGTCGCCTGCCGCGCAGCCGATCATCGGCCTGTCGATCCGGGTGCTCGGCGGAGCCCTCGCCACGCCGCCCGCGCGACCCGGTATCGCCGGCGCCGTGACCGAACCCCACGTCGTGAGCGGTCATGCCATCGGCGTCCCCGCCGCGGCCGGGGCGGTGCGGCAGGGCTACGAGACGCTGCGGGCGGCGCTCGGGCCCGCGGCATCCGACCGCACGCTCTGCACGTTCCTCGCGCCGCACGTGGGATACTCGGGCGCCTATGCCGAGTCCGACGTGGCGCGGGCCGCGCGGGTCAAGGCGACGGTCGACCCAGAGGGCCGCTTCCGCGGCAATCGCGACTTCACCTGAGTGTGCCCCGCGGTACGGTGATGCGATGAGCGTTCCGGTGATCCTCGATGTCGACACGGGCGTCGACGACGCCCTCGCCATCCTGTTCGCGGTACGTCATCCGGGGCTCGACGTGCTCGGCATCTCGTGCGTGACCGGCAACGCCTCGCTCGCGCACGTCGTCGACAACACGCTGCGGATCCTCGACGCGGCCGGCGCACCCGACGTCCCGGTCGCGGCCGGCGCGGTGCGGCCCCTTCTGGAGCCCCCCCGCGGGGCACGATACGCGCACGGGGACGACGGGATCGGCGGCGTCATCCTTCCGCCGACCCGGCGACAGGCGGAGTCGATCGGCGCCGTGGAGCTCATGCACCGGCTCATCCTCGAGCACGACCAGCCGGTGACGCTCGTGGCGCTGGCACCGCAGACGAACCTCGCACTGCTCCTTCGCACCTACCCCGAGGTCGCCGGCAACCTCGAACGCATCGTGTTCATGGGCGGATCGGCGAGCGTGGGCAACGCCACCGCGGTGGCGGAGTTCAACGTGTGGCACGACCCCGAGGCCGCCGCGATCGTGCTCGACGCGAACGTGCCGACCTACATGTACGGGCTCGACGTGTTCAACAGGGTGTCGGTCCATCACGAGGTCGCGGTGTCCCTCGAGACCGGCGACGACCCGCTCGGGAGGGTGGTCGGCGCGCTGCTGGCCCATCGCACGGCGGAGGTCGAAGGCGGACCCGTCGAGTACACCGGGCTCATCGGCGATGCCGGGGCGGTGTGCTCGATCGTGGATCCGCTCGCCATCCGCACCGAGGTGCGGCCGGTGCATGTCGAGCTGACCGGTTCCTCACGCGGGCAGACGCTCGTCGACCTGCGGAGGTCCCCGGGAGACGACGTGATGCTCGGCCGCGCCGTCGGCTGGACGAAGGTCGAGGTCGCGCTCGACGTCGACGCGCCACGCCTCGTCCGCCTGTTCCTCGACACGCTCGGGCTCAGCTGAGCGCACCCACCGACGCGAGAGCCTGTCGAAGCAGCACCCCGCGGCCGCCCTCCATGTCGGCGCCGATCTGCTCGGACGCCGCCTCGGCCGGCGTCATCCAGGTCACCTCGAGCGCGTCCTGGCGCGGCTCGCACGTGCCGCTGACCGGCACCACGTAGGCGAGCGACACCGCGTGCTGGCGCTCGTCGGTGAACGGCGAGATGCCGGGCAGCGGGAAGTACTCGGCCACGGTGAAGGGTACAGGGCTGGCTGGTAGGAGCGGGAAGGCCATCGGCCCGAGGTCCTTCTCGAGGTGGCGGAACAGTGCGTCGCGGATCGTCTCGCCGTACATCACCCGCCCGGATACGAGCGTGCGGGTCATCTCGCCCAAGGCGTTCGCGCGCAGCAGCATGCCGACCTCGGTCACCTGCCCGAGCCCGTCGACGCGTACCGGCACCGCCTCGACGTAGAGCAGCGGCAGGCGCCCGCGGACCTGCGCGAGCTCGAGGTCGGTGAGCCAACCGGGGTTCGCCGGCGGACGCACGGCGGGCTCGTCGTCGGGGTTCCAGTCTGGGTCCGGAGTGCGAACGCTCATGCCTCGATTCTGCCCCACGGGCCGCCGCTCGCCCATGGTCGGGGTCGTTGCCGCGACGCGGCGTACGCTCGAAGGCGGGCATGCGGGGATCGGCCGGTTCGCGGCATCCGTCGCCCGGATCGGAGGAAGCGTGGCAGACGTACGCGTCGATGACGAGGCGGTGCTCTGGTCGGCCTCGGTCGCAGACCGCGAGGGCCGACCGCTTCTGCTGCTCCTGCACGGCTACAACTCCCACGAGGGCGATCTGTTCGGCCTCGCGCCCTACCTGCCCCTGGAGCCCGCGATCGCCTCGCTGCGTGCCCCGATCGTCTCGGATCACGGCTATGCGTGGTTTCCCCGGGTCGTCGACGACGAGACCGGCGAGGTCGGGTTCGACGGAGCCGTCGAGTCGGCCGACGCGATCCTGGCATGGCTCGACCGCGCAGCGCCCGACGCGGGACCCATCGGCCTGCTGGGCTTCTCGCAGGGCGCGGCGATGGCCCTCGAGCTGCTGCGCAAGGCACCCGAGCGGTTCGCGTTCGTCGTGAACCTGGCCGGGTTCGCGCTCGGCGGGGAGCGAGAGGGCGACGAGCGGATGTCGCAGCTCGCCCCGCCCGTGTTCTGGGGCCGCGGCGCGGCCGACGAGGTGGTGTCCGACCGCATGGTCGAGCAGACCCAGATGTGGCTGCCCGCCCACTCGACCCTCGACGAGCGCATCTACGAGGGCATCGGGCACTCGGTCTCGGACCGGGAGATCGCCGACGTCGCGGCGTTCATCCGTGCACGATTCGCGCCGGCCGCATGACCCGATCGCGGAGTCCGGATCAGGCCCCCGAGCCGCCTCCGCCGCCGCCGCCTCCGCTGCCGCCCGGCCGGCGTTCGGCACGCTCGGCGTCGCGGTCGGCGACACGGCGCTTCTCGGCGCGCACGGCTGCCTGCGTCGCGCGCTCCTGCACGAGCCACGCCGGCGGTGCGGCGAGCAACGCCTTGATCTCGACCGTGGTGAGCGGCTCGGTGATGCCGCCTCTCGCGAGGCCGGAGTTCGACACGCCGAGCTTCGCGGCGACCACGCTGCGGGGGTGCGGTCCCTCGCGGCGAAGCACCTGAAGCCACTCGGGCGGGTCGGCCTGCAGGGCGTTCAGCTCGTCCCGGGTCACGACGCCCTCGCGGAAGTCCTCGGGCGCCGCCTCGAGCAGGATGCCGAGCTTCTTCGCGGCGGTTTCGGGCTTCATCGACTGGGACTGGCTCACCTTCACACCGTAGCCCGTTGCGCGGCATCCGCCCACCGCCACCCGACGTGGCCCGATCGCTAGGCTGTGTGGGAGGCCGGGAGCGGCCGCACACTGGACGGGGGCGCCGTGACGCTGAGGCTCCGCTATGTCGCCGGGGTGAGCCCGGCGAAGTGGCTGCGCGCGTGGGCGGAGCGACGGCCCGACCTCCCCATCGAGGCCGCGCGGGTCGAGCAGCCGGAGCAGCTCGCTGAGCTCATGGCCGGGACCGCGGATGTGGCGTTCGTGCGCCTGCCCGTCGAGGTCGAGGACCTGCACGAGATCCCGCTGTGGGAGGAGGTCGCGGTGGCCGCGCTGCCCAAGGACCACCCCCTCGCCGACGCCGGGTCACTCACGCTGGCCGACCTCGCCGGAGAGCCGAGGGCGCCCGCACAACCCGAGGCCGCGATGACGGTCGAGCTCGTCGCCGCCGGAACTGGCTACGCGCTCCTGCCGCACGGCGTCGCCCGCCTCCATCACCGCCGCGACGTGGTCGCAGTGCCTGTGACGGATGCCCCGACCACGCGCATCGCACTCGTCTGGCGCGCCGAGCGCGACGACGCCGACATCCAGGAGTTCGTCGGCGTCGTGCGCGGCCGCACGCGGCGAAGCTCCCGCGGGGAGGCGGTCGACGCCGAGACGGCGGCTGCGGGGAAGGCCGCGCCCGGAGTGAAGGCCGGGGGCGGTACCGCGGGGAGGGGCAGCGGCGGCGCGGCGAAGGCCGCGAGCACCGCCAAGGGCGGGAATCGCGGCCGCGGTGCGGGCCGTGGGGCATCCGGCCGCTCCGGCACCGCCCGCAAGCGCGGCGGTCGCGGTCGATGAAGCCGTTCCTGCTCCTCTCGGTGCGGCCGGAGGCCGAAGCCGTCGGCCCCGAGTTCGAGGCGGTGCGCCGCGCGATGGGCGTCGACGCCTCGCGCCTCCAGCACCTACGGCTCGACCTCGAACCGCTCGGCGACCTGCGCCTCGATGACATCGCCGGCGTGGTCGTCGGCGGCAGCCCCTTCAATGTGCTCACGCCCGAGCCCTCGAAGCATCGGGTGCAGCGGCGTGTCGAGGCCGACCTCGCCCGGCTCGCCGAGGCCGCCGTCGAGCGCGATCACCCGCTGCTGTTCACCTGCTACGGCATCGGCGTGCTGACGCGAGTGCTCGGCGGCACAGTCGGCACGCAGTACCGCGAGCCCGTCGCCGCGGTCGAGATCACGCTCACCCCGGAAGGTACCGCCGACCCGCTCACAGGCATCCTGCCCGAACGTTTCGACGCCCTCGCAGGCCACAAGGAGGCCACCGATCGGCTGCCAGACGACGCCGTGCTCCTCGCGTCGTCGACCGGATGCCCCGTGCAGGTGTACCGGGTCGGCCGCCGCGTGTACGCCACGCAGTTCCACCCCGAGGCGTCGCCGAGCGACTTCGTGGCCCGGGCGCAGGTGTACCGCGACTACGGATACTTCCCGGCGAGCGAGCTGGACGCGCTGACCGAGCGGCTCGTGACGGCATCCGTCACGGAACCGCAACGGATCCTGCGCCGGTTCGTCGAGCTCGCCGACGCCTGAACGTGCGCATCCGCCCCGAACGCCATCGAGCGGATGACGCTACTGCGCGCCATCCGCTCGATGCGATGCATCGGTTCAGGTCGTGGTTCGGGTGCTGCTCCGTGTGATGAGTCCCCAGATGAGCAAGACGATGATCGACCCGGCGATCGCCAGCAGCCAGGTCCTCCAGTCCCAGAACTCCTGAAGGCCGACGCCGAACAGCACGCTGCCGAGCCATCCCCCGAGCAATGCGCCGAGGACGCCGAGCAAGAGGGTGATGAACCAACCGCCGCCCTGCCTGCCTGGCAGGATCAGCTTCGCGATCGCGCCGGCAATGAGGCCGAGGATCAGAAATGCGAGGAAACTCATATGTGCTCCTTCGATTCGGGTTCCCAGCGAACCATGCTCGAACGAAACCATGGCGGCGAGATCAGCGCAACCCCTTGTCCGGCGCGTCCGCAACGATCTATCTGCGCACGCGGGGCGCGCGCCGGTTGGACGCTCCACCGCGTGTCGCGAAGCGGTCCCCGTCGGCGTCGCGTTGCACTCCTCCGAGGCGCCATGGAAAATGCTCGCATGGGCGCCCACGAGGAAGACCAGGCGATGGAGACGGTCGTCGACCGGCTCTCGGAGCGCTTCCCGTCCCTCGGCCGTCAGCACGTCCAGGAGATCGTCGACGAGGAGCATCAGCGACTCGAGTCGGCTCCGATCCGCGATTTCGTGCCCGTGCTCGTCGAGCACGCTGCCAAGGTGCGACTGCGTGAAGAAGCCGAGCCCGTCAGCATCACGGTCGACGAGGAAGCCGCCGCCGACTTCGTGCTCGACGACCCTGTCCACCCCGACCCGATGGAGGTCGAGCGGAAGTCGCGGTCCTCAGGCCCGCTCTTCGGGGACCTCGGCGGCGGCCCGAGCTGACGTCGGGTAGGGCACCCTGACGGTCAGCAGGCAGACCGTCGCGCCGATGAGCTGGAGATCGTGGTCGCCTCTCCCGGCCGGCGCGGCTGGCGCGCGGTCACCGCGATGCGGTCACCGCGATGCGGTCACGTCGAGCAGCTGCGACAGCTCGCCGAGCGCGCCGGGGACGAGCTTGTAGTACGCCCAGGTACCGCGTTTGCTGCGGGTCAGGAATCCGGCCTCCATGAGGATCCTCAAGTGGTGCGACACGGTGGGCTGGCTGAGCCCGACCGGTTCGATGAGGTCGCACACGCACGCCTCCTCGGCCTCGGATGCGGCGACGATGGACACCAGCCGCAGTCGCGTCGGGTCCGCGAGGGCCTTGAGCTTGCGGGCGAGGTCCTCGGCGCGGGCAGCGCCGAGCTCCTCGCGCGTCAGCGGTGTGCAGCAGACGGCGTCGGCGGCATCCGTGATCTCCAGCGGCGTCGTGCTCAGCGTCGTCGTGCCAGGCGTCGTGCTCAGCGTCGGAGTGCTCATGGGGCCATGCTAGCCGTATATTGACAAACTTCGATATCCTCGCCACACTCAATATCGAAGATCATCGATGCCTTGGAGGCGCACCCGTCATGACCCTGATCGACCTGACCGTCCCGAGCCTGCAGCAGCGCAGCCTCGACACCCTGCCCGTCGCGATCATCGGTGCCGGCCCGGTCGGCCTGGCCGCAGCCGCGAACCTCGTCGAGCGGGGCATCGACTTCGTGATCTACGAGTCCGGCGACGAGGTCGCGAGCAGCATCCGACAGTGGGGCCACACGCGCCTGTTCTCCCCCTGGAAGCACGTCGTCGATCCCGCATCGCGACGTCTGCTCGAGGCCACGGGATGGCAGCTGCCCTCCCCCGACGCCCTCCCGACCGGTGCCGAGCTGGTCGGCCGGTACCTCGAGCCCCTGGCGTCGCTCGAGTCGATCGCGTCCAGCGCTCCGCACCGGAGTCGCGATCGACGCGGTGACTCGCCAGGGCATGGACCGCACCCGCACGGCACGCCGCGCGGCGACGCCGTTCCTGCTCCGCGCCCGAACCGCTGACGGCATCGAGGAGTTCACCGCACGGGCCGTCATCGACGCATCCGGAACCTACGACCGCCCCAACAGCCTCGCGTCGAGCGGGCTCGAGCCGCTCGGCCTTGCCGGAGGTCGCGGACCGCGTGAGCCACGCGCTGCCCGACGTGCTCGGGCGGGATCGCGCGACGTTCGCCGGCAGGCACGCCACCGTCGTCGGGGCCGGCCACTCGGCGGCGAACACGCTGCTCGCGCTCGCTGAACTCGCCGAGCAGGTGGAGGGCACCCGTGTCACGTGGCTCATCCGCAACGCGAGCGCAGCGCGCGTCACCACGTCGGAGGACGACGAGCTCGCCGCTCGGGCCACGATCGGCCGCCGTGTCGACGCACTCGTGGCCGCCGGGCGCATCAGCGTCGTCGACCGATTCGAGATCGTCCGCCTCGGCCGCACCGACAACGGGGTTCGCCTGTTCGGCGCCCGCAACGGCGAGTTCGTCGAGCACGACACCGACCTCGTGGTCAACGCCACCGGGTTCCGCCCGAACCTCGACATGCTCCGCGAGATCCGTCTCGAGCTCGACGACATCGTCGAGGCTCCGAAGCGTCTCGCGCCGCTGATCGACCCGAACGTGCACACCTGCGGCACCGTCGAACCGCACGGGTTCGCCGAGCTGCAGCATCCCGAGCCGGGGTTCTTCCTCGTCGGCATGAAGAGCTACGGGCGCGCCCCGACATTCCTCCTTGCAACGGGCTACGAGCAGGTTCGCTCGATCACGGCGTGGCTCGCCGGTGACGTCGCGGCCGCGAGCCAGGTCGAGCTGGTGCTGCCCGCCACCGGCGTGTGCTCGACGAGCCTCGGGGTCGACGGGTCGTGCGGGACGGATGCCGCGGGTCGCTCGAGCTGCTGCTGATCGGCTCCGATCGTCTCCAACGCGCATAGACTTCGGTCTATGGATGTCGCAACCGAGGCCGCACAGCTCCGGGTGGTCGCCGACCCGACGCGCGCCAGGATCATCCGGCGGATGATCGACTCTCCCGACGGCCGCGTCCAGGTCGGCACGATGGCCACTGAGCTCGGACTGCGCCAGCCCACGGTGAGCCACCACATGAGGGCGCTCCTCGACGAAGGCCTCGTGGAGCGCATCCCCGATGGACGCAAGGCGTGGTACTCGCTCGCCCCCGAGCACGCGGATCGCATCGGCGAGATTCTCGGGCGGGAGGAGACGTCCGTGATGGTCGACGCGGTCATCGAGCGTGTCGCCCGCGACCTGACCGGGCGCTACCGGGGCACCTTCGGCAAGGAGACCGTCGAGCGGTACGTGCGGGAGAGCTACGACCTGCTGGCCGCGCGGCCCGGCACCGATCGGTACCTGCCATCCCTGGCGGCGCGGTTCGCCGCGGACCGCCTCGACGCGCTCGCCAACGAGACCGCCCCGTCGGAGTCATCCGTGCCCGAGGTGCTGTTCGTCTGCGTGCAGAACGCGGGCCGCTCGCAGATGGCGTCGGCGATCCTCCGGCACCTCGCCGGCGATCGCGTCCGCGTGCGCACGGCAGGATCGGAGCCCGCGGGGCGGCTGCGCAGCACGATCGTCGCCGCGCTCGACGAGATCGGCGTACCGGTCGCGGGCGAGTACCCGAAGCCCCTGACCGACGAGGTCGTGCGTGCCGCCGATGTCGTCATCACGATGGGCTGCGGCGACGCCTGCCCGGTGTACCCCGGGCGGCGGTACCTCGATTGGGAGCTCGAGGACCCGGTCGGCAAGCCGCTCGGCGAGGTTCGGAGCATCCGGGACGACATCGAGGCGCGGGTCCGAGCGCTGCTCGCCGAACTGCAATCCCCAGAACCAGCCACGGCGTAGCGCGAGCATCACACGTCGTGTGCGCTGGGTCGACGATTGATAGATCGTGGTCTATGATTAGGTCCATGGATGACACCACGACCGACAAGCCCACCGTTCTCTTCGTCTGCGTGCACAACGCCGGCCGTTCCCAGATGGCCGCCGGCTATCTCAAGGCGCTCGGGGGTGACCGCGTGGAGGTGCTGTCGGCCGGTTCCGAGCCCAAGGACCAGATCAACCCGGTCGCCGTGGAGGCGATGGCGGAGGAGGGCATCGACATCGCCGGCAACACGCCGAAGCTGCTCACGGTCGACGCCGTGAAGGAGTCCGACGTCGTGATCACGATGGGCTGCGGCGACGCGTGCCCGGTCTTCCCCGGGAAGCGGTACGAGGACTGGCAACTCGACGACCCGGCAGGCCAGGGCATCGAGTCGGTCCGTCCGATCCGCGACGAGATCAAGCGGCGCATCGAGGAGCTGATGTCGGAGATCCTGCCGGAGGGCGCCCGAGCATGAACGCCGAGGCCGGGACAGATCCCGCTCGAGCGACCGGAGGCGGTGCTGCACCGCACTGCCGAGCACCTGGCGACCCACTATGCGGGAATCGTCAACGAGGAGACCGTCGAACGGGTCGTCTTCGAGTCGTATACGGCCCTCGGGCGGACTGCGAAGATCTCGACGCATCTGCCCAGCCTCGCCGGAAGGTTCGCGCGAGAGCGCCTCAACGCGCTCGCCCAGTCGAAGGGCCTGATCGCCAAGGACGTCCCCGAGGTGCTGTTCGTGTGCGTGCAGAACTCGGGCCGTTCGCAGATGGCTGCGGCGCTGCTGCGGCAGTTGGGCGGCCGGCGCGTGCACGTGCGATCTGCCGGTTCGGAGCCGGGCAGCGCCATCCTCCCGATCGTGAGCAAGGTCATGGCCGAGGATGGGCTCGACCTCTCCGAGGAGTTCCCGAAGCCCCTCACCGACGACGTGGTACGGGCTGCCGATGCGGTGATCACGATGGGCTGCGGCGATGCCTGCCCGGTCTATCCGGGCAAGCGGTACCTGGACTGGGAATTGCAGGACCCGGCCGAGCTCGATCTCGACGGAGTGCGTCGCGTCCGTGATGAGATCCGGGCGCATGTCGAAGACCTGCTGGAGGCCATGCTTCCCAGCGAGGGTGCTGCTCGATGAGCATCGAGAACGTGATCGTGATCGGATCAGGCCCAGCCGGGTATACCGCAGCCACCTACCTTGCACGCGCCGGCCTGGCACCGATCGTGCTCGCGAGCTCGGTGGAGGCGGGCGGGGCGCTCATGAAGACCACCGAGGTCGAGAACTTCCCCGGCTTCACCGATGGGATCCAGGGTCCCGACCTGATGGAGGGCATGCGCACGCAGGCGGAGCGCTTCGGGGCACGGATCGTGTACGACGATGCCACCGACGCGGAGCTGACGACACCGATCAAGTCGGTTACGACGATCAACGGCGTCAGGTACACGGCCCGCGCGGTCGTCCTGGCGATGGGGTCCGCCTACCGCAGGCTCAACGTGCCCGGTGAAGATCGACTCAGCGGGTACGGGGTCTCCTGGTGTGCGACGTGCGACGGATTCTTCTTCCGCAACCAGCACATCGCCGTCGTCGGCGGAGGCGACTCGGCTGTTGAAGAGGCGCTGTTCCTGACCCGCTTCGCCGACTCGGTGACGATCGTGCACCGACGCGACGAACTGCGCGCGTCGAAGATCATGCAGGAGCGAGTGCTCGAGCACCCGAAGATCCGCTTCGCGTGGAACGCCGAGGTCGCGGAGGCGCACGGCGAGGAGCGACTCGAGCGGCTGACGATCCGCGACACCGGCTCGGGCGAAGCATCCGCCCTCGAGGCCACTGGTCTCTTCGTCGCGATCGGCAACGACCCGCGCAGCGAGCTCGTGAGCGGGCAGGTCGACCTCGACGACGACGGATACGTGCTCGTCGATCATCCGACGACCCGGACGAACCTCGCCGGGGTGTTCGCCTGCGGCGACCTCGTCGACCGCCGCTACCGTCAGGCGATCACCGCCGCCGGAAGTGGATGCGCCGCGGCCCTCGACGCCCAGCACTACCTCGCCGCGCTCGGCGAATCCGCCGCCGAGCGGGCGGCCGCGTGACCGGATCGGGCGGCGTGAAGCGCGGCCGTGTCGCGCCGGCGGCCCCTCCCATGGACCCATGGAGGCGCTTCTCCCGCTCGTGGTCATCGGTGGGCTCATCACCGCGGGCGTCGTGGTGCGGCTGCGGGCGACGCGAATCGCACGAGCATCGGCGTGGGATGACACGCGGCGCGTCGGGGCCCCCTCCCGGACATGGAACTCACCATGGGCGCGGCCGTTGCGGCGTTCAGTGCGCTTACGCTTCTCCTCGCTGGAAGCCTGGCGCTCAGTATCAAGGTCCTGAGACGGATCGACCGCGCGGCCCCGCGAAATAACGCGTCAGTTGGTCGGTCGCGCGATTACCAAGACGAAGCACGGATCGCAACAGTTGTTGCATTTCCGTTGCGACGGACCGTTCTGTCGCTTGTAGTTTGGTGCTGTGATGAGCGCGCCAGCTGGTCGGCGGAATTTCATCGCTGCGGCCACCGAAAGCGTGAGTTTCGGAGTCGCGAATCACCTGACCGCTGCAGCAGTGGTGCTCCCGTTCATCTGTGTCGCATTCGGGGGGAGTGCCTTCGCAGCTGCACTGATCTTTCCCATCTACACAGCTGCCAACCTGCTTGGGGCGGTCGTGGCGCCTCGCGTGTTGGGTTTACGTTCGGTCTCGAGGTCACTGGCGCTGATTCTGGCCTTGATGGCGACCGTGTTCGCGATCACTGGGGTTGGGATCTTATTGGTAAGCCCCGAGTGGCTGAGCACACTCTGGGTTGTTGCCGCTGTTGTGGGCCTGTTATCGGGCATCGCATCGATCGCTGTGGTGGAGGTGATGTCTTCTTCGCTTGCATCGCCAGAGAAGGCGGCTCTCGGCGTCGTGCAAAGCACAGGTGGCGCGGTACTGACTCTGGCAATCACGGTTGTCCTGGGGTCGTTCTTCCTGGACCCCAACGGCAGGGACGCCCACGTCGCTCTCCTCTGGATCGGAATCACCGCGATGGTTGTCGCAGCGCTCTCCCTGTTACGCATTCGCCCGACCGGATCCGATCCGGCCACCAAGAACGAACCGGTCGGCATCCTCACTGTGTTGAGGTCTCGACCCGATCGGAAGAACCCCTGGGTTCGGGAGTTTCTGATCACGCAGGTGCTCTTCCTCTCCATCGCCCTGGGAACGAGCTTCTACAGCGTCCACGGCGCTACCTTGCATGGGCAGAAATCCGAGGCCCTTCACTACATTGTCGCGGTCACAGCGGTTGGGAGTCTGCTGTTCACCGCGCTGTGGACGTTGAGTCGACACAAGGCGACGATTCGCGGATTATTGCTGACGGCCGCGGCCCTCGGTGTCAGCGCAGCAGTTGCGGCACTCATTGCGGACTACAGCGGTGCTCAAGCGCTGCCGATTCTGAGCGGCGTCGTCATCGTCTTCGCAGCAGCTGGTGGGGCGGCAACCTCGAGCACGCGGTCGACGTGGATGTATCACAACCTCGGACAGGAGAGCGACACCGAGGTGATCATCTTCTGTCAGATCGTGCTGGGCGTCACCGCTACGGGCGTTGGACTGGTCTTCAGTATGCTCGCTCGCATCGACGCAGTGGCGCCAGCATGGGTCATGCTCATCTTGTCCGGCTATGCACTCATCCATGCTCGAAGAGGACCCCGCGTCCGCATCGCGGAGATCGGCCCCGACCACGTACACAGCAACCATGGACGTCACTTCGGCGGATTCCACTGGTGACTGAGCCTTGACCCACGCCCCGCGCCGACACCGCCGTGCTGCTCCCGATGAACGGCCCGCACACCATCGTCACCACCCGGCACACCGGCGAAATCCTTGCCGAACACACGATCAGCCAGACCGCGACTACCAACCCCGGAAATGACGAAACCCCCTCACGAAGGAGGGGGTTCCTGCCGTCGATGTCCCGACACATCTGTAAACGATGTCTCGACACATCACATGGCGGTACCGGTGGGATTTGAACCCACGGTGGGCTTTCACCCACACAACTTTTCGAGAGTTGCACCTTCGGCCGCTCGGACACGGTACCGAGGACGATCTTAGACGACTCCGAACCGACGGCCAAAACGAGCGGATGCCGCTCCCGGCGTTCAGCCGCTGCTCAGCGTGCTCCCATACCGTCGGCGGCGTGGTGCAGTCGAGTCGAGTCCTCGGAGCGTCGATCGTGGCCGCCGCGCTCGTGGCGGCGGGCGTCGCCGCGGCCATCGGCTGGCGCCGCTTCCGGGCGCAGATCACCGCCAACGCACTCGTGCTGAACGAGACGCTGCCCGTGCACTCCAAGTGGTGGCGGGACCATGCGAAGCTCGAGGGCGAGCTCCTCTACGTCGCGATCGGCGACAGCGCGGCGCAGGGCATCGGTGCGACCGCCCCCAACCGCAGCTACGTGGGCGTGCTCGCGGAGGAGATGCGGGCGGTGACCGGGCGCACCGTCCGGGTCGTGAACCTCAGCGTCTCGGGCGCCACCGTCGATCTCGCCGTGCAGGACCAGCTCCCCCGGTTCGCGAAGCTTCGGCCCGACGTGGTCACGGTCGCGATCGGGGCGAACGACATCGCCGACTGGGATCCCGTGCGGTTCGAGCGTGGCATCCGTACGATCTTCGCAGCGCTGCCGTCGCACGCGCTCGTGTCCGACCTGCCGTACTTCTACCTTCCGCACAACGAGCGCAAGGTCGCCGTGGCCAACCGCATCGTGCGTCGCGTAGCCGCCGAGCTGGGCCTCACCGTGGTGCCGCTGCACACGACGACGAAGCACCAAGGCGTCCGCGGCATCCTCACGCAGTTCGCGATCGACCTCTTCCATCCCAACGACCACGGGTACCGCGTCTGGGCCGACGCCTTCGGGCCGTCGCTCGCGGCCCAGCTCATCGAGCGCTTCCCGGCGCCGGAGCTTGCAGCGGATGCCGCGAGGGCGGACGCCGCGGCACCGGACGCCGCTTCAGCAGGTGCCGCGCACCGGACGCCGCTTCAGGATGCCGCGCACCGATGCCGCTTCAGCAGGTGCCAAGACCCCGGATGCCGCGGCACGGGATGCCGCGACCCTCCATGTCGGGAGTGCGCCCTAGGCTCAGGGCATGGCCAAGCCCACCTCCGCGTTCCGATGCACCGAATGCGGCTGGAGCACGGTGAAGTGGGTCGGCCGCTGCGCGGAGTGCCAGCAGTGGGGCACCGTGGTCGACGCCGCCGAGCAGACCGGCATCGTGCGCACGTTGCGGGCGGTCCTGCCGAGCGAGGCGCGGGCGGCCCGCCCGATCGGCGAGGTCGCGGTCGAGCACGCGGCGCACCGCCCGAGCGGCATCGGCGAGTTCGATCGGGTGCTCGGCGGCGGGATCGTCGCGGGCGCGGCCATCCTGCTCTCGGGCGAGCCGGGCGTCGGCAAGTCGACGCTGCTGCTCGAGGTGGCTGCCCGCGTCGCCGCCACGGGCCGTCGGGTGCTCTACGTGAGCGCCGAGGAATCGACTGCTCAGGTGCGACTGCGCGCGGGCCGAACCGGCGCCTTGCACGACGAGCTCTACCTCGCCGCCGAGACCGACCTCGCCACGATCCTCGGCCAGGTCGACCAGGTCGCTCCAGAGCTGCTCATCGTCGACTCGGTGCAGACGGTGTCGAGCGCGCTCTCCGACGGCCTGCCCGGCCAGCCGAGCCAGGTCCGCGAGGTCGCCTCCACCCTTGTCAGGGTCGCGAAGGAGCGGCAGTTGCCCGTGCTCCTCGTCGGCCACGTCACGAAGGACGGCACCATCGCCGGGCCGCGCCTGCTCGAGCATCTCGTCGATGTCGTGTGCCAGTTCGAGGGCGACCGGCAGACAGCCCTGCGCTTCGTGCGGGCGCTCAAGAACCGGTTCGGCCCAACTGACGAGGTCGGATGCTTCGAGATGACCGGCGACGGCATCGCGGAGGTGCCCGACCCTTCCGGTCTCTTCCTCAGCCGCTCGCGCAACGAGGCCAGCGGAACATGCGTCACGGTCGCTCTCGAGGGCCGCCGGGCACTGCCCGTCGAGGTGCAGGCGCTCGTCGTCTCCACGAAGGCGCCGCAGCCGCGCCGGGTCGTCAACGGGGTCGATCCCTCCCGGGTCGCCATGATCATCGCCGTGCTCGAGCGCCGCGCGGGATTCCGCCAACTCGGCGAACACGACGTCTACGTGTCCACGGTCGGCGGCGTGCGGCTGACCGAACCCGGCGCCGACCTCGCCATCGCCGTCGCGATCGCGTCGGCAATGCGCGACCGCGCCGTTCCGCACGAACTCGCCGCGTTCGGCGAGATCAGCCTCGCGGGCGAGGTGCGGCCCGTCACATCGGCCAAGCAGCGGCGCAGCGAGGCGCGACGACTCGGCTACACGACGATCCTCGACGTCGAGGCGGGCAGCGTTCGCGCCGCGGTGGAACGCGCGATGATGCAAGCCGTGTCCATGCGCGAGCGGGAACTCGACGCGGCGTTCTGACCACCTCGGTGGAGAGTCTCAGGCCTCGAGCGCGCGCAACAGCTCACCGGGCGGCGCCTGCATGGGGTGCGGCCCGGCGATGTCGAGGAACACCGTGGTGATGGTGGCCTCGTACCGCTTGAGGAACGCGCGCAACCACGCGGGGCTCTGCAGCCCCACCGCCGGCGGCAGGTTCGCGGGCTTGTTCGCCGCGTCGCTGAACAGCAGCAGCGCCACGTCCCCCGTCTTCGGGTCGCGGTAGGTCCACACCTCGCCCCCGTCGAGCGGCTTGTCGCGGGGGCCCGGCTTCACGAGCGGAACGACGGTGTTGCCGTGCCGCAGGGCGAGCGCGACCGCGGCCATGTCCTGACGCTCCAGCGCCTCTGCGAGTGCCTGCGAGCGGAACTCGACAGGCTCGTCCGGCTTCCCCTTCTCTGGGCCCTTCCGTTTCGCCATTCCCCCAGCGTAACGAGCGGGGTCTGAACCCGCGCATGCCCTCAGGCCGAGCAGACCTCAGATGGCCGTGACAGGGCTGGTCGTCGGGGGCAGATCCACCTGTTCGGTGTGGTGCTTCGGCATCGCACCCTCGCTGCGCAGCCGTTCGCGAGCATCGTGCTCGACGAGGACGGGGACGAAGTCACGGATCGGATTGCCTGTGAGCTCGCGGTGTTCCTCAGTCACGACCGCCTGGACGTGGTCGCGGGGGACATCGGGGAACCGTGCTGCGAGCCGCTCGACGACCTCGTCGACCGCGCGCGTCTCCTCATCGGTGTTCATACGACGAGTCTCCGTCCGTCGTCCGCCGCGATCAAGAGGTTCCTCGTGCAGTCTCAGGACTTTCGCACAGTAAACAATGAGGCCGGCATCGTGGGGTCGACAAGGCCGCCGTCGTCTTCGTCGACTCCTCGGACCCTCACGATCCGGCTGCCATCACAGCCTAGGACACCATCGGATGCCGCTGGCGGGGAGTTCGCCGTGAAGGTGATCACACCCGTGTCGCCACGCTCCGCCGACCTCTCCGGAGTTCTTCAGCTGTGCAGCCGCACGCATCGAATCAGTGATAGCCCTGATTGCGCGACATCCGCCGCGGCAGCTTAGCTTGCTGGCATGCGTGCGCTTGAAGAGTACTTCGAGGATGGCCGTGTTGCCGGATGGACCGTCGCGGTCGGTGTCACGGTCGTCTTCATTCTCGGCGTCGGCATCGGCGTCGTCGCCAATGGGTTCGCCGACGCCGCGCCGAGCTCGGTCGTCGAGACCGCCGAACCACGCCAGCGGTAACTAGTACAGCTGGAACTGCTTCGTGGCCGGCGACGTGAATCCGTCGATCGAGACCTCGAGATGATATGACGCACCCCCTGCGGGCACCGCTTCACGCGGACCCTGGCAGGTGTCGACACTCGACCGGGTGCGGTCCCACACGATCGGTACGCTCGAGCTGATGGGCGTGTCCGGGGTGAGCGACACCTCAGCGTCGATGGGATCGACCTGGCAGTGAGTCGAGAGCCAGTAGACCTCCTGGCCGCTCTTGATGGTGAACACCTGCGCCTTCGTGCCAGCGTTGAGCACGCAGACGTTCTTCCCGGTGTTCGTGATCGTCACTGAGAGCTGCGGCTGTTCTCCGGCCTCGTACGCCGCCTTGTCGGTGACGGCCTCCACCACGATGTTCTTCTCGGCGCACGCGTCGCCGTCGGCGGCGGTCGGCTCCGTGGGGATCGCGGTCGGCGCGGCGGGATCGTCGGTGGATTCTGGGCTTGTGGCTGGGCTGCCGCCGCCCGCGGCATCCGGCTCGCCACCCTGACTCGAGCCGGGGCGCACGATGATCAGCACGACGGCGACGATCACCGCGATGAGCCCCAGCAGCACCATGAGCCGACGCCGCCGATACACCTGTGGGGGCTGCCGCCGCACCGGAGCGGGATTCGTCGACATGCCCTCAGGGTACGACCGGGATGCGGTTCGCCCCGGCATCCGCCCGGCGCGCCGGGTGCCGCGTCAGAGGTGCTTCAGCATGCGCGTGTTGCCGAGGGTGTTCTGCTTGACCCGCGCGAGGTCGAGGAACTCCGCGATGCCCTCGTCGTGCGAGCGCACGAGCTCGGCGTACACCTCGGGGTCGACGGTCTCGGATCCCATGTCCTCGAATCCGTGGCGGCCGAAGAAGCCGACCTCGAACGTGAGGCAGAACAGGCGGCTGAGCCCGAGGTCGCGCGCCTCGGCCTCGAGCGCCTCGAGGAGCGCTCGGCCGACGCCTTGGCCGAGCCAGGCCTCGTCGACCGCGAGGGTGCGCACCTCGCCGAGGTCCTCCCAGATGACGTGCAGTGCGCCGGCACCGATGAGCCGGTCGTCCGCGGTCGCGACCCGGAACTCCTGCACCGAGCCGTACAGGTCGACGCGCTCCTTGCCGAGCAGGATGCGTTTCGACACGAGCGGGTCCACCAGCGCGAGGATCTTCGGCACGTCGCTCGTGCGCGCGCGGCGCACGGTGAAGTCGGTCATCCGTTCATCGTCGCAGAATTCAGGAACGGCGAAGAGCGGATGCCGCGTGGCATCCGCTCTTCGAACCGCGTGGCGTCACTCGCCCGGCGAGGCCGCGAGGTCGGGGCTCACCGGTCCCGTGCCGATCGCGGCACCGGAGTTCACGCCGACGCCCACGGGCAGGGCGCGCTGCGTCGTGGTGAACACGAACGCGCCGTCCTTGAAGTCGACCTGCACGTGGTCGCCCGAGTTGAGCTCACCGTGCAGGATCTTCTCCGACAGCCCGTCTTCGATCTCGTGCTGCACCGCGCGGCGGAGCGGCCGGGCGCCGAGGGCTGGGTCGAACCCGACCTCGATGAGGCGCTCCTTGGCGGCGAGCGTGAGCTCCACCGTCATGTCACGGTCGAGCATGCGCTCGCTGAGCCGCTTGATGAAGAGGTCGACGATCTGCAGCAGTTCGGGCTTGGTGAGCTGCGGGAACACGATGATCTCGTCGACGCGGTTCAGGAACTCGGGCTTGAAGTGCTTCTTCAGCTCCTCGTTCACCTTGCCGCGCATGAGGTCATAGCCGGTGCGCGGGTCGCCCTCGAGCTGGAAGCCGACCGGTCCCGAGGAGATGTCCTTCGTGCCGAGGTTCGTGGTCATGATGATCACGGTGTTCTTGAAGTCCACCACTCGACCCTGGCCGTCGGTGAGGCGGCCCTCCTCCAGGATCTGCAGGAGCGAGTTGAAGATGTCGGGGTGGGCCTTCTCGATCTCGTCGAAGAGCACGACGGAGAACGGCTTGCGGCGCACCTTCTCGGTGAGCTGGCCGCCCTCCTCGAACCCGACGAAGCCGGGAGGGGCGCCGAAGAGGCGCGAGACGGTGTGCTTCTCGCCGTACTCCGACATGTCGAGCGAGATCATCGCCGCTTCGTCGTCGAACAGGAACTCGGCGAGCGCCTTGGCGAGCTCGGTCTTGCCCACGCCCGTGGGGCCGGCGAAGATGAACGAGCCCGAGGGCCGCTTCGGGTCCTTGAGGCCGGCGCGCGTGCGGCGGATGGTCTTGGAGAGTGCCTCGATGGCCTCCTCCTGGCCGATGACCCGCTCGTGCAGCGCCTTCTCCATGAAGACGAGTCGGCTCGACTCCTCTTCGGTGAGCTTGAACACGGGGATACCGGTGGCCTGCGCGAGAACCTCGGCGATCAGGCCCTCGTCGACGACCGCGGTGGTCTTCACGTCGCCCGACTTCCACTGCTTCTCGAGGCGCAGGCGCTCGCCGAGCAGGTTCTTCTCCTCGTCGCGAAGCGACGCGGCCTTCTCGAAGTCCTGCTCCTCGATCGCCGTCTCCTTCGCGGCGCGCACGACTGCGATCTTCTCGTCGAATTCGCGCAGCTCGGGCGGGCTCGAGAGGATCGAGAGGCGCAGGCGGGCACCGGCCTCGTCGATCAGGTCGATCGCCTTGTCGGGCAGGAAGCGGTCGGAGACGTAGCGGTCGGCGAGGTTCGCCGCAGCCACGAGCGCGCCGTCGGTGATGGACACCTTGTGGTGTGCCTCGTAGCGGTCGCGAAGACCCTTCAGGATGTTGATCGTGTGGGGCAACGACGGCTCGGCGACCTGGATCGGCTGGAAGCGGCGCTCGAGCGCTGCGTCCTTCTCGAAGTGCTTGCGGTACTCGTCGAGCGTCGTGGCGCCGATGGTCTGCAGCTCACCGCGGGCGAGCAGCGGCTTGAGGATCGACGCGGCGTCGATGGCGCCCTCCGCGGCGCCCGCACCCACGAGGGTGTGGATCTCGTCGATGAAGACGATGATGTCGCCGCGCGTGCGGATCTCCTTCGTGACCTTCTTCAGCCGCTCCTCGAAGTCACCGCGGTAGCGGCTGCCCGCGATGAGCGAGCCGAGGTCGAGGGAGTAGAGCTGCTTGTCCTTCAGGGTCTCGGGCACCTCGTTCTTCACGATGGCCTGCGCGAGTCCCTCGACGACGGCGGTCTTGCCGACACCCGGCTCGCCGATGAGCACGGGGTTGTTCTTCGACCGGCGGGAGAGGATCTGCATGACCCGCTCGATCTCCTTCTCGCGCCCGATCACCGGGTCGAGCTTGGACTCGCGGGCCGCCTGCGTGAGGTTGCGGCCGAACTGGTCGAGGATCTGCGAGCCGCCCTGGGGCTGCACCTGGTCGTTGGCGCCCACCTGTACCTGCTCCTTGCCCTGGTAACCGGAGAGGAGTTGGATGACCTGCTGGCGCACGCGGTTGAGGTCGGCTCCCAGCTTGACGAGCACCTGGGCGGCGACGCCCTCGCCCTCACGGATGAGGCCGAGCAGGATGTGCTCGGTGCCGATGTAGTTGTGGCCGAGCTGGAGCGCCTCGCGGAGGCTCAACTCGAGCACCTTCTTGGCGCGGGGTGTGAACGGGATGTGACCCGTGGGCTGCTGCTGACCCTGCCCGATGATGTCCTGCACCTGCTCGCGCACCGCGTCCAGCGAAATACCGAGCGACTCGAGCGCCTTCGCGGCCACGCCCTCACCCTCGTGGATGAGGCCGAGCAGGATGTGCTCAGTGCCGATGTAGTTGTGGTTCAGCATCTTGGCCTCTTCCTGGGCCAAGACGACGACACGACGGGCTCGGTCGGTGAATCTCTCGAACATCCTCAACTCCTCACGGCTCCCGCTGCGAAGGGGTGCCGATACATCGAGGGTAAGCACTACGGATGCTGCGTGGGCCCCTGTTCGCCGTGGGCGCAGCGCCGTTCGCGATCTGCGAGGCACTCGACTGCGAGGTCGGCGACCTGCTGGTGATCCGCGCCAGGGGCGACCGGCCGATCGCTCCGTGACCCCGCTACTTGAGCGGCACGGTGATCTCGTACCCGGCGACCTCAACGACGAGGGGTTCGGTGGTCGTCACGTCGTACGGCGTCCAGAAGAGGGTCGTGTGCGGCACGAAGTCCATGGTGCACACCTCGTCGTCGGGGCGCTGCACGAGGTCGATGGCGACTCGGTTGCCCTCATCGGCCTCGTCGAGCACCCGGATCTCCTCGCCCACCGTCGGGCACGCGGAACTCCCGTAGAAGACGAGTGCGAGCTGTTCTCCCTCGGCCCACCAGATGACGTAAGGGCTCCCGTCGGGGTCGGAGATGTCGACGGCCTCGCCGGCCTCCTCGCCCTCGACCCCCGCTTCGTCGCCACCGGAGCCCTGCTCCTGGTCGACCACAGTCGCCTCCTCCGCCTCGGGCAGCCCGGCGAAGTCTTCGGCAGCCTCTGGCGGCGGGTCGCACGCACTCAAGAGGAAGACCGACGAGAGCGCGACCGCGATGAGACCGGCACGGCGAAGACGCACGGAGTGGGCCATGCCGCCATGCTAGCGGCCGCTTGCCCGCAGCGGGTGGAACCGGTGACGCCCGTATGGGAGCCGTCATCGAGAGCGGCGGGTAGCATGCCGACATGAGCAACCTGGAGCGCGATCCGGTCGAGCTGCTGTGCCCGCCCGACGAGCCCGTCGGCCCGGTCGTGCAGGTGCTCGCCCCGCGCGACGTGCCGCTCGGCGGTCCGCGCGCCATGAACGTGCGGCGCACCCTCCCGCAGCGCGGCCGCACGACGATCGGCGCCTGGTGCTTCGCCGATCACTACGGCCCCGACGACGTCGCGGCAACCGGCGGCATGGTCGTGCCGCCGCATCCGCACACCGGGCTCCAGACCGTGAGCTGGCTGTTCGAGGGCGAGATCGAGCACCGCGACAGCGCAGGCAGCCACGAGCTCGTGCGTCCCGGCGCGGTGAACCTCATGACCGCGGGTCGCGGTATCTCGCACTCCGAGGTGTCGACGCCGGGCACGACGCGGCTGCACGGCGTGCAGCTCTGGGTGGCGCTGCCCGAGGCATCCCGCCACATCGGCCCGTTCTTCGAACACGCCGAGACGACGCCCGTGCGGATGGACGATGCGACCGTGCGCGTGTTCGTCGGTTCGCTCGCCGGCGTCGATGCCGGCGATGTCGCAGTGTTCTCGCCGCTCCTCGGGGCGCAGGTCGACCTCCCGCCCGGCGGTCGCGTCGAGCTCCAGGTCGACCCGTCGTTCGAGCACGGCGTGCTCGTCGACGCGGGCCCGATCACGATCGAGGTCGGCGATTCGGATGCCGCGACCGAGGTCACCCGGTCGGAGCTCGCCTACGTCGAGCCCGGCCAGCGCCGGCTCGCGCTCGTCGCAGGCGATGCCGCCGCGCGTGTCGTGCTGCTCGGCGGAGTGCCGTTCGGCGAGGAACTCGTGATGTGGTGGAACTTCGTGGGCCGCACCCACGACGAGATCGTCGACTTCCGGCGGCAGTGGCAGGCCGACGTCATCGGCCGCGGCAATCGCGACGGGCGCTTCGGCACCGTCGAGGGCTTCGACGGCGATCCGCTGCCCGCGCCCGAGCTGCCGACGGTGCGGCTGAAGCCGCGCGCCTGAGTCCTCCTGCCCCTGATTCCGACCTGATCGTGGAGAGCGCACCGTGACGATCGCCGCGACCCCGCTGCGATCGCGGCGGCGCAGCCGCGCCTCGACCATCGCGGTCGTTGCGGCCTTCGCCGTGCCCGCCTTCGTCATGGCCGTGCTCGGCGGTGCACGAGCGATCGGCCTGTCACTGTCGCGAGACGAGATGGCCACGATGATGTTCGCCGCACTGTCGCCCGCTGAGCTCGGACGCGCGGTCATGCACGTGGACGCCGTCCTCGCCCCGTACTACGCCGTCGCGGGGGTCGCGTCGGCGCTGGTCCCGGGCGATGCCGGCCTGCGGCTGCCGTCGCTCGTCGCCGCGGTCGCGACCACGGTCGCGGTGACCGGCCTCGCGCGACGTTGGTGGGGGACGACGTCGGGGCTGGTCGCGGGGATCGTGTTCGCGACGAATCCGCTCGCGGTGCAGATGGCGGCCACGGCCCGCCCGTATGCGCTCGCCATCCTCGCCGTCGTGCTCGCAGTACTGGCCGCCGATCGCGCCGCCCTCGCCGCGGGCCGTGGGGTCGGGCGCTGGGCCGCGTACGCGGCGTGCGTCGTGGCCGCCGGCCTCATGCACCTCTTCGCGATCCTCGCGGTGCTGCCCGTCGCCATCCTGTGCGGCGCGCGAGGCCGGCGGAGTCTCGTGCGATTCGCCGCGGCGACGGTCGCCGCCGGGCTCGTCCTGCTTCCGTTCACGCTGCTCGCGACCTCGCAACGCGCCCAGGTCGGGTGGATCGAAGCGCCGGATGCCGCCACGGCGGCGCGCATCCTCACGAACGTCGTCGCCTACCGATCGGCGGGCCCGGCCGACGTGACCGACGTCGTCGTGTACGCACTCACGGGCGGCCTCGCGGTCCTCGGGATCGTCCTGACCGTGCGCGCGGCGTTGACGCATGGTGATCGCATCGGGCTCGCACGGATGGCGACCGCCCTCGGCATGGCGATCGCGCCATGGGCGGTGCTGCTCGTCGTAAGCCTGACGGTGGTTCCCGCGCTGCGGACCGCCTATCTCGCACCGTCCGTGTTGGGCGTGGCGCTGGTCGTCGCCGGATCGGTCCACGCGGTCGTCGCGTCATCCGCCGGTCGCCGCCGCGCTCCCGATGCAGCGGCGGACCGCGTCGCCCGGTCCCGGCGCACGGTGGTCGCCGGGGTGGTCATCGCCGCGCAGGTGCTCTTCGTCGGCACCTCGACCCTTGCGGACACGCGCGCAACGTGGTGGCAGGACGACTTCCGCGGTCTCGCCGAGGTGGTCGACCAACGGGCGCGGCCCGGGGATGTCCTCGTCGTCGTGCAACGCCACCACGAGACCGGGCTCGCCGGCGGGCTCGCTCGTTATGCGGGCGACGCCACGTACGCGCGCGAGCTCGCCGACCGACTGCCCGACGGTGCGCAGCCGCTCGTCGACGTTCGACGTGTGGTCGGCACCGCCCCGCTGCGCACCGAGGACGTCACTGGGCGGGCGACCGCACCCGCCGGTCGGGTGTGGCTCGTCACCACCCGCTCGCCGCTCACCGGCAGAGAGTTCGCGGCGCTCGAGCAGTCCGGCTTCGCCTGCGTCTCGGATGCCTCGCCGGAATCGGCGTGGCGGTTCGGCGGGGTTCGGCTGGTCGGCTCCTGTGAGCCCTGAGACGCGCGATGTCGCGCTCGACAGTCGAGATGAACTACGCGGCGCCGATGACGACGCAGGTGACGGCTACTGCAGGGCCGAGGTCAGTCGCGCGAGGTTGTCGAGCACCGTCGAGCGCAGCGGCTGCCGCATCCACTCATCGAGGGTGAGCTCGCGGCTGGCGCGACGGTAGCCGTCTTCGACGGCGCGCATCTCACGCACGAACGAAGCCCCGCGAACAAGGAGGGTCACTTCCATGTTGAGCTCGAAGGAGCGGATGTCCATGTTGCTCGACCCGATGACCGCGACGTCGTCGTCGATGCTGAAGTGCTTCGAGTGCAGGATGTAGGGCGCCTCGTAGAGCCAGATCTTCACACCCGCACGCAGGAGCGCCTCGTAGTACGACCGCTGGGCGTGGTAGACGAGCGCCTGGTCGCCGATCTCGGAGACGAACAGCTCGACGTGGACCCCGCGCTGGGTCGCGCCGCTGATCGCGCGAAGCATCGCCTCGTCGGGCACGAAGTACGGGCTCGTGATGATGATGCGCTCCTCGGCCGCGTACATGAGTGAGAGGAACAGCTTGAGGTTGTTCTCGTTCGTGTACCCGGGACCGCTCGGCACCACCTGGCAGTCCAGGTCCTGCGCCTCCCCGTGCTGGCTGAACGGCACGATCTCGCGCGTCGGAGGCTCACCGGTCTCGAGGTACCAGTCGGTCGAGAAGATGGCCTCGAGGCCCGACACGATCGGCCCCTCCACGCGCGCGACGAGCTCCTTCCACTGCAGGCCGCGACGGATGTTGCCGCGCTTGTTGTAGGAGCGGTCGATGATGTTCTGCGAGCCCATGAAGCCGACCTCGCCGTCGACAGCGAGGATCTTGCGGTGATTGCGCAGGTCGGGACGCTGGTAGTTCCCTTGCAGGGGCTGGATCGGGAGCATGAACTTCCACTGCGCGCCGGTGGCGTCGAGGTGCTTCACGGTCCTGCGGGTGCCTTTCGCCCTGAGGCTGGCGACGTGGTCGAGGAGGACGCGCACCTCGACCCCGCGCGCGACGGCATCACGGAGCGCGTCGAAGAACGGCGCCGTCGTGCGGTCGTAGGCGAGGATGTAGAACTCCGCGTGCACGTAGCGCTCAGCACGGCGGATCGCCTCGGTCATGGCGTCGAGCGAGGCCTGGTAATCGCCGATCAGGCTGGCGCTGTTCGACCCGATGAGCGGCATGGCGCCGAGGTTGCGATTCAATCGCACGACGCCCTCGAACCAAGTCGGCCAGGTGTCGCTGTCGCTCACGCGCTCGACGCCGTGGGTCGACTCGCGGATGTACTCGTCGACCTCCGCCTGCTTCTCACGCCGACGCTTCGGGAGCTTCGGGCTGCCGATGAGCAGGAAGATCAGGGCGCCGATGACCGGGAAGAAGAAGATCGCGAGCAGCCAGGCCATGCCCGCGGTGGGGCGCCGATTCCGCGGCACGACGATGACCGCGATCACGCGGATGATGATGTCGACGACGATGATCGCGGTGGCGACGATCGCCGCCAGCTGCGTGAACGTGACGTCGAGCGTCATCCGACGGGGCGTTCGCGGTTGAGCTTCGCGCGCTCCTCTGCCTCGATCCGGGCGTAGGACCTTGCGCTCGCTGCGGTCGGCGCGGATGACCGCGCGCATCACGAACCAGAAGATGAGCCCGATGAGCACGGTCGGCGCGAGCGACCAGATCGCATTCGCCCAGAATTCGTCCATAGCCCTTCAAGGATACGGGGGATTCCTCGGATTGCGCTCATCGCGATCGTCGGACGGACGACGGCGCGGACGCGGCGGGCTCGGATGCCCGCCGCGTCCGCGCCCCGGGTCAAGCAGTCGCGACCGCCGCCCCGGCCAGCGCCCGCTCCTCGGCTTCGACCCGCGCGGGCGACTTGCGTGCCCAACGCTTCAGCGCCACCACCGAGAGCGCCGACACGACCATCCCGGCGATGATCGCCAGCACGAACCAGAGCAGGTTGCCGATCGCGAAGAACACGAAGATGCCACCGTGCGGAGCCTGCGAGGTGACCCCCGCCGCCATGCAGATGGCGCCCGTCGTCATGCCGCCGAGGATCGATGCCGGGATGACGCGCAGCGGGTCGACCGCGGCGAATGGGATCGCGCCCTCGGAGATGAACGAGGCGCCGAGCAACCACGCCGCCTTCCCGTTCTCTCGCTCGGGCAGGGTGAAGAGCCGCGGCGCGATGACCGTCGCGAGGGCCATGCCGAGCGGAGGCACCATGCCCGCCGCCATCACGCACGCCATGATCATCCACGGGAACTGGTTGTCGACCGATCCGGCGCCGAGGCCCGCGACCGCGAACGAGTAGGCGACCTTGTTCACCGGCCCGCCGAGGTCGAACGCCATCATGAAGCCGAGGATGAGGCCGAGCGCGACCGCGCCGACGCCCGTGAGCGAGCTCAGCCAGTCGTTCAGCAACGCCATGAGGGCGGCGATGGGTCCGCCGAGCAGTATGAGCATCAGGCCCGAGGCCACGATCGACGCGAGGAGCGGGATGATCACCACCGGCATGAGGCTTCGCAGCCAGCGTGGCGCCGGGATGCGCCCGAGCCAGTAGGCGACGGTGCCGGCGAGCAGGCCGCCGACGAGGCCGCCGATGAACCCGGCGTTCATCAGGACGGCGATGGCGCCGACGGTGAAGCCGGGCGCGATCCCGGGCCGGTCGGCGATCGCGTAGGCGATGTAGCCGGCCAGCGCGGGCACGAGGAAGGCCATGGAGGCCGCGCCGATCGTGAAGAAGACGGCGCCCAAGTACTCGCCGAGCCCGCCCGCGGGCAGATTCCACAGGGTCGACTCGAGCACGATCTGGCTGGCGTTCTCGGAGATGTCGTAGCCGCCGAGCAGGAAGCCGAGCGCGATGAGCAGACCGCCGCCCGCGACGAACGGGATCATGTAGCTGACGCCCGTGAGCAGCCATCGCTTGACCCGGGCGCCGACCGACTCGAAGGCGTCGGATGCCGAGGCCGAGGCATCTGCGGATCCCCCGCCTGCTCCGACCCGCGTCGCGTTCGGGTCGGATGCCGCGGCGAGCGCCTCAGCCACCATCTCGTCGGGGTCGTCGATGCCGCGCTTCACCGGCGACTGCACGACGGGCTTTCCCGCGAAGCGCACCTTGTCGCGCACGTCGACGTCGACGGCGAAGATCACGGCGTCGGCCGCGGCGATGACGGCGGGGTCGAGCCGCGTCGTGCCCGAGGAGCCCTGCGTCTCGACGTGGTAGTCGACGCCGGCGCGGCCCGCTGCGGCCGCCAGGGCATCGGCGGCCATGTACGTGTGGGCGATGCCGGTGGGGCACGCGGTGACCGCGACGATCGAACGACGCTCGGATGCCACGGCGGTGCCGGCGGGCGTGGTGGCGGCCGCGTCAGGGGCGGCCGTCGTCGCTCCCGTGGCGGGCGTCGCTTCCACAGTCGCCGCGACCGTCGCTCCCCCGGCAGCTGCGCCGGCGGCGACCGGCACTGCCGCCTCGTCCGCGTCGCCCGCGAGCGCGCCATTCACGATGCCGACGACCTCGTCGGGCGTGGCGGCGCTTCGCAGCGAGGCGACGAAGTCCTCGCGCATGAGCGAGCGAGCGAGGGTCGAGAGCAGCGCGAGGTGGTCCTGCGCGGCCGTGTCCGGCGCGGCGATGAGGAACACGAGGTCGGCGTCCTCGCCCTCGTCGAACTCGACGGGGCGGGCGAGCCGTGCCACCGCGAGACTCGCGGTCTGCACGGCCGGCGACTTCGCATGCGGGATCGCCATGCCGCCGGGCAGCCCGGTGGGCGCCTGCTCCTCGCGCTTCCACGCGTCGGCGAAGAGGGCGTCGGCGTCGGTGGCGCGGCCGGTGCCGGCGACGCGGTCGGTGAGCGCCCGGATCACGCCGGACTTCTCGGGACCGAGGTCGGCATCGAGCACGACCAGGCGCGGTTCGATGATGTCGGACATGGGGTGGTTCTCCTTACTGGCGGTCGCCGACGGGCATGCCGGCGACCTCGGTGACGACGACCCGGGCCGGGTCGATCTGGTCTCTGGTGGGCACCGCACTGCCCGGGAGGGCGACGGCCGCGGCGCCGGACGCGACGGCTCGGGCGAGCGCTTCGGCGGGCGCCGCACCCTCGACGGCGGCGACGAGGTAGCCGGCGAGCGAGCAGTCGCCCGCGCCGACGGTGCTGCGCGGCACCACCCGGGGCGCCCGCGCGAACCATGCCCCGTCCTCGGTGACGAGCGCCGCCCCGACGGCGCCGAGCGTGACGAGGCTCGCCCGGACTCGCTGCGCGGGGATGGAGCCGGCGAGGGCGATCGCCTCGTCGGGGCCGGCCTCGAGGGCGGCCTGATCGGACACGCCGATGAGCTCGGCGAGCTCCTCCGCGTTCGGCTTGATGAGGTCGATGCCGACGTCTCCGGCCACGAGTGCCGCGAGGGCGCCACTCGACGTGTCCGCGGCGATGCGGGGCGCCGGCACACCGGCGAGCTCCGCCGCGTCCCGGACCGCGTCGACGACTCGAACATAGAAGTCGTCGCCGACGCCGGGCGGCAGGGATCCGGCGAGCACGAGCCAGTCGGCGCCGGTCGCCGCGTCGGCGACGACCTCGATGAGGCGCGCCTGGGCGTCGGCGTCGAGTGCCGGCCCCGGCTCGTTGACTTTCGTGGTCACGCCCGCGGCATCCACGATCGTGAGATTGGTGCGCACCGCGCCTCGGATGGGAACCGCACGGCACGGCACGCCTTCGGCGGCGAGGGCGGCGAGGAACGGATCGCCCGGCTCTGCCGGGAGGACCGCCACCGACTCGACCCCCGACGCGCGCAGCGCACGCGTGACGTTGACGCCCTTGCCGCCCGGATCCTGGCGGGTGCTGGTGGCGCGTTGCACAGCGCCCGGTACGAGCGCGCCCTCGAGCTCCACCGTGCGGTCGAGCGACGGGTTGGCGGTGAGGGTGACGATCATGCGAGCACCACCTGAATGGCGGCCTCGGCGAGTGCGTCCGCGAGGGCGGGGCCGGGTGCGGCATCCGTGATGAGGGCATCGACCTCGTCGAGTCGCGCGAACCGCACGAGCGACTCGCGGTCGAGCTTGGAGGAGTCGGCGAGCACGACGACGCGTCGGGCTGCGTGCACCATGGCCGCCTTCGCCGCCGCCTCGGTCTCGTCGGGCGTCGAGAACCCGAAGTCGCCGCTGACCCCGTTGGCGCCGACGAACGCGAGGTCGGGTCGGAGATCGTCGAGCTGAGCGATGGTCGCCGGGCCGACCGCCGCGCCGGTGATGCCGCGCACGGCGCCCCCGAGGAAGCGCAACTGGAGGTGCGGATTGGCGGCGGCGTGGAGACGGCCGGCGATGGGGACGGAGTTCGTGGAGACGTCGAGGCTTGCGGCGGACCCGTCGGGCGACCAGCCGGCGAGGAGGTCGGCGAGCCGGCCCGTGGTGCTGCCGGAATCGAGGAGGACCGAGCCGCGGAACGTCGGCGGGATCAGCGCGAGCGCGGCTCGGGCGATCGCCTCCTTCTGCGGCGCGTTCTGGCCGAGGCGTTCGTCGAGCGAGGCCTCGGCGAGCGTCGTCTGCTCGGCGCCCACGGCCCCGCCGTGCACGCGGCGCAGGCGGCCGAGCTGCTCGAGTGCATCCAGGTCGCGGCGGATGGTCTCGGTCGTGACGCCGAAGTTGCGGGCGAGGCCCGCCACCGAGACGCGGCCGTCGCGGTCGAGGGTGTCGGCGATGTGCTGGTGTCGCTCCGTCGCGTACATGTGGCCTCTCGGTGTCGGATTCGCCGAACGGCCGGTCGCCGTCGACATGTGAGCAATATTCCCACATGATCCAACAGAAAGCAACACAATCACAGATTCGATCGCGGACGGGCACAGCACGTGCCCACGGGCACGGAGCCCGGGCGCCGAACGAGGTGGTGCGGGTCAGCCCGCCGTGACGATGCCCCAGATGCCCGAACCGAGCAGGTAGAGCCCGATCGCGCCGACGATGATCCAGATCGAGATGCGCGCGTTCGACGGGCGTTTCGGATCGCGGTCCGGCTCGAGTTCCTTCTTCGGGAGGTAGTCGTTCATTCGTGGCATCCGTTCACGTTCACGAGCGGCATCCGCTCACTTGACGAGGGGGAAGAGGATGGTCTCGCGGATGCCGAGGCCGGTGAGGGCCATGAGCAGGCGATCGATGCCCATGCCCATGCCACCCGAAGGCGGCATGCCGAACTCGAGCGCGCGCAGGAACTCCTCGTCGAGGCGCATGGCCTCGGGGTCGCCGCCGGCGGCGAGCTTCGCCTGCTCGACGAAGCGCTCGCGCTGCACGACCGGGTCGACGAGCTCGGAGTATCCCGTCGCGAGCTCGAACCCGCGCACGTAGAGGTCCCACTTCTCGACGATGCCCGGGATCGAGCGATGCCCGCGCACGAGCGGAGACGTGTCGAGCGGGTAGTCCATCACGAACGTGGGCCGCTCGAGCGTGTCCTTCACGTGGTGCTCCCAGAGCTCCTCGACGTACTTGCCGGGCAGCGGGTGGTCGATCTCGATCCCCTCGGCGTCGGCGAGTTCACGGAGTCGCTCCATCGGCGTCTCGGCGGTGATGCGCTCCCCCACCGCGTCCGAGAGGGTCTCGTACATCGAGATGCGCGCCCACTCGCCACCGAGGTCGAACTCGGCGCCGTCGGCCCAGGTCACCACGTGCGATCCCGAGACGGCGATCGCGGCATCCTGGATCAGCTTCTGGGTGAGGTCGGCCATCGTGGTGTAGTCGCCATAGGCCTCGTAGGCCTCGAGCATCGCGAATTCGGGGCTGTGCGTGGAGTCAGCGCCCTCGTTGCGGAAGTTCCGGTTGATCTCGTACACCCGCTCGATGCCCCCGACCACGGCGCGCTTGAGGTACAGCTCGGGCGCGATGCGGAGGTACAGCTCGGTGTCGAACGCGTTCGAACGGGTCACGAACGGCCGAGCGGATGCCCCGCCGTGCATGACCTGCAGCATGGGAGTCTCGACCTCGATGAACCCGAGCGAGTCGAACGTCCGGCGCAGGCTCGCGTTGACCTTCGCACGGTCGATCACGTTGCGGCGCGCCTGCTCGCGCGCGATGAGGTCGAGGTACCGGCTGCGCATCCGGGTCTCCTCGGAGAGCTCGTGGTAGAGGTTCGGCAACGGCAGGATCGCCTTCGAGGCGATCCGCCATTCCTTCACCATGATCGACAGCTCGCCACGGCGGCTGGTGATCACCTCACCCGCGACGAAGACGTGGTCGCCGAGGTCGACGAGCTCCTTCCACTCGGCGAGCGACTCCGCACCCACCTCGGCGAGCGAGACCATCGCCTGGATGCGGCTGCCATCGCCCGACTGCAGGGTGGCGAAGCACAGCTTGCCGGTGTTGCGCGAGAAGACCACGCGCCCGGCGAGCGCGACCTGCTCGCCGCTCGCCTCGTCGACGCCGAGGCCCACGAACCGGTCGCGAACCTCCGGGATGGTCGCCGTGATCGGCAGGCGGACCGGGTACGCCCCGAGTCCGAGGTCGTCGGATGCCGCGAGCAGCCGATCCCGCTTGGCGAGACGCACGGCCTTCTGCTCCGAGATCTCCTCGGCGGTCATCTGCTCCGTTGCGGGCTCGGCTGTGGTCGGCGCGGCTGCGGCATCCGTCTGGGTCTCGGCCATCGTTCACTCTCGGTTCGCGGAAACAGGCGTGTACCAGCCTACTCAGGCGCTTCTGCGCGCCCTGCGGGCGAGGAGCCGCGCAGCGACGCGGCGTCTCGAGACGCAGGCCAGCAGGAGCGAGCACGCAGCGCGTCACGGCGCTCCTCAGACCCGCGAGAGCCGGGTTTCGAGACGCGCCTGCGGCGCTCCTCAACCCGCAGGGCGGCCCACCTCGACGAACGCGTTGTCGATGAGCCGGGTCGAGCCGACGACGGCGGCGACGAGGACGAGGGCTCGTCCGCGGAAGTCCTCCGTGATCGGCAGGAAGGTCTCGGGGTCGACGACGACGAGGTAGTCGAGGCTCACGCCGTCGTGGTCGCCGAAGGCGGCCACGCCCTCGGCGAGCAGCTCCGACGGGCCGTCGGCGGCCGCGGCATCCGTGGCTCGAAGCGACTCGGCCAGCACGAGCGCGGCACGCCGCTCGGACTCGCCGAGGTACCGGTTGCGGCTCGAAAGCGCGAGCCCGTCGGGCTCACGCACGGTGGGCACGGTCTCGATGCGCAGCGCCATGTGGAGGTCGTCGACCATGCGCGACACGAGGAACACCTGCTGTGCATCCTTCTGGCCGAAGACGGCGACATCGGGCTGGGCGATGGCGAAGAGTGCGGCCACGACGGTGAGCATGCCGTCGAAATGCCCGGGTCGCGCGGCACCCTCGTACCGCGAGCCGATCGGCCCGGCCTTCACGGTCGTGCTGTCGTCTCGCCCGCGCGGGTACATCTCGTCGACCGGTGGAGCGAACACTGCGTCCACGCCGAGTTCGGCGAGCGCCGCGACATCCGACTCGAGGGTGCGCGGGTACCGCTCGAGATCCTCGCCCGGACCGAACTGCAGCGGGTTCACGAAGATCGACACCACCACGACGTCGGCGAGCTCGCGTGCGCGGCGAACGAGCGCGAGGTGCCCGTCGTGCAGCGCTCCCATGGTCGGCACGAGGGCGACGGATGCCCCGGCCGCGCGCCGCTCGGCGAGCAGGGCCCTGAGCTCGGCGATCGTCGGCACGGTCCGCGTGCCTGCGGCGACCTCGGTCACGCACCACCTCCCAGCGGCCGATCCTGGTCGACCTCGTCGATCGTACTCGCCCCGTCGATGAGCGGTCCGGCGTCGTGCCTCGCGAGCGCGTTCTCGACGGCGCTGCGCACGAGCGGGGCCAGCACCGCTCCGGGACGGCCCACCCCGATGCCGTCGAGCAGCTCGCTGGCCTGGTCCACGATCGCGCTCGAGAACGAGACCGCCGTGTCGATCGCCTCGGCGTAGGCGGCGCGGTCGTCCTCGGCGACGACGAACGGCTCGCCGCCCATCTCGACCACGAGGGCCTGCCCGATCGGCAGCACGGGGGTCGGCGCGGTGACGGCGAACCACGTTCCGCCGAGCCGTGCGAGGTCGACGGTCGTGCCGGTGAACGTCATGGCGGGGTGCACCGCGAGCGGGATGGCCCCAGCCCGCCGGGCGGGCTCGAGCACGCCGGTGCCGAAGCGGGCGACGGTGTGCAGCACCAGCTGTCCGGGCTGCCACACGCCGGCCTCGGCAAGGCCCGCGACGAGGGCTTCGAGTTCGGATCCGGGCACGGCGAGCAGCACGAGCTCGCTGCGCTCGACGATCTCGGGGATCGGCAGCACCGGCACCGCGGGCAGCATCGCCGACGCTCGCTCACGGCTCGCATCCGACACCGCCGAGATGCCGGTGAGCCCGTGGCCGGCGCCGGCGAGCGCTGCGGCGAGGACCGCGCCGACCCGGCCCGCGCCGATCGTGCCGACTCCGAGCCGCCCGGAGCGTTCAGCGGGCATCGATCGACTCCTGCGGGCCGACGGTGACGACGCCCCAGTGGTGGGAGGTGTCGCGTGCCCCCCGCTCGACCGCCTCGTCGGCGAGTCGCTCGAAGAGCGCGGTCGCCTCATCACGGTCCGCGGCCGGGAGCGTCGGAGTCACGGGCCCCGGCACCGTGTGGATGACCACCGTGGCGAGACGGAGCATCCGCTCCAACGGGCCGACGGTCACGGCGACCGACTGCATCCGGGCCAGCGGCACCACGGCGAGGCTGCGCAGCAGCCATCCACGCCGGATCAGTGCGACGCCGTCGGTGGCGGCCCAGCCGATGCGCCGCCACGAGAACGGGCGGAGCCACGCGCCGCGCCGCGGTGTGCGGGAGTACCCGCCCTCGCCGTCGCGCCCGGTGAGACCGGCGTCGATGAACGGGTCGACGGCGGGCGCGGCATCCGGGACCAGCAGGGCGAACACGCGGTGCACGTCGGCGACCGTGCCGACCGGGAGCACGAGGGTGCGCTGCGCAGCCTCGTTCGACGCGCTGACCGAATGCCCGGCGACGTTGATGCGGATCGACCACCAGCCGAAGGGGCGCCACAGGAGCCACTGCTGGGCCTCCACGGCGTGGATCCGGCCCGGCGGGATCGTCTGATTTCCGGTGGACAGCAGGCCGTGCCCGATCCGCACACCGTCGGGGGTGCCCGCGATCGAGTACCTGAGGGACTTCGTGATGTGCGACCAGGCGTAGCTGATGAGGCCGATCGCCGCGGGCACGAACGAGAACAGCACCCACAGCTGGCCCGTGGACACGCCTACGGCGATGATCACGATGAGCACGATCGCCCAGACCGTGGAGCCGCCCAGCAGGGTCGAGCCGATGACCCGGCCGAGCGGCAGGTGCACGACCGACTCGGGCGCCGCGAGCGACGGGTCCAGTTCCGGCGCGAGGAACTCGTCGACCCGCTGGCCGATCAGCGCGCCGACGTGCTGGCGGGCGGCGGGGGCGGTGTCGGGGCGGCTCGCCGCGGCATCGGACCCGGCGGTGCTCCGGACGTCCGCGGCATCCGTCGAAGGCTCGACCCGGGCGGCCCGCACTGCGCGCGCGCCGGAAGCCATGCGGAGGATGTCGGAGCGCAGCCCGTCGGCGAGCGCGGAGCCGAGGTAGGCGAGCTGCACGTTCGCCGACTGGCCCGCCACCGAGACCTCGAGCTTCGCCGTGCCGAAGAGCCGCGCGAAGACCGGGCGGGTGACGTTGATGCCCTGGATGCGATCGAGGCGCGCGCTCCGGTGCGAGCGGAACAGGATGCCGCTGCGCACCTCGACCGCCTCGGGCGTCACGCGGAACGTGTTCATGCGCCACGACAGCCAGAACCCGCCGATCACCGCGACGATGACGAGCGCCGCACCGAGGATCGCCCAGCCCACGAGGCCCTGCGTGACGATGCCGCCGATCGGGTCGTTCGACCAGTCCCCCTGCCACCGCCGGTACTCCTCATCGAGCTCGACGCCGACGTCGGGGGCGAAGAGCACGATGAACATGTCCACGACACGCTCACGCAGGTTGGCGATGATGAAGCCGAGCACGGCGAGGAGCACCAGGCCGCCGCGCAGCAGCGGGCTCGCCGGATGCAGGCGATGCCACTCGCCGTCGGCGAGGTTCGTGACCCGCTCGGGGCGCACGGGTACGCTCACAACCCCGCCCGTCGGGTCTCGGCGAGGCCCACGAGTTCGTCGCGCAGCCGGTCGGCCTCCTCCATCGGCAGGCCCGGCACCGTGACGGCGGTGGATGCCGCAGCTGTCACGAACTTGAGGTCGGCGAGCCCGAGCGCACGGGCCACCGGGCCTCTGGTGATGTCCACGAGTTGCATGCGGCCGTAGGGCACCGCGACCTGCCGCTGGAACATGATGCCGCGGCGGAACAGCAGGTCGTCCTCGCGAAGCCGGTAGCCGATGGAGCGAACGCGCCGCGGCTCGAGCACGATGCCGATGAGCGACACCACCCCGATGACGATGGCCGCCCAGAGGGCCCACCATTGCCCCCAGAGCGCGTACATCACGAGGAACGCGCCGACGAAGACGACCATGCCGATCAGCGAGCCCACCACCTCGACCACGATGTACTTCGGGGAGACCCGAAGCCAGCCGGTGTCGGCCGGGGCCGCCGGTGCGGTCGACGCCGACGTTGCAGCGGTGGTCGCGGGCGAAGGCGATGCAGACGACATGGTCGACGCCGAGGGCGCGGTCGATGCCGACGGCCCGGCCGGATCCGACGGCGTGGTCGCTGCCGACGGCGCGACGCCCGCGGCATCCGTCACCGGAGTGCGCTCGGAGTCCACCTGGTTGGCGTCATCGCCGGTCTCAGGCATGCGCGTGCTCCTCCTTCTCGGCTTCGGTGTCGTCGGGCGGGAGCGTGCAGAAGGCCTCGGCGACGAGCCCCCCGGCCAGGAGCAGGGCGGCGCCGATCGCCGTCGCGAACGCGAGCCACACGGTGCCGACCGCGGGCACCACGGTGCGCGTCAGCAGGAAGAGCGTGATGCCGATGCCGAAGCCCAGCATGAGGGCCCCGCTCATGGTGCATGCCTTGGCGAGTACGGCCGTGCGCATCGCTCGGAACGGGTCGAGGTGCTTCGTCGACTTGCCCTTCACCGCGTGGCGGATCGGCCACGCGAGCGCGACCACGATGACCCCCACGCCCGCGAGCGTGATCGGCAACGACAGCGGCGGCACGATCGCATTGGCGCCGGACGTGACGACCGCAAGGTCGGTGAGGTAGCCGACCACGACGCCGGCGAGCGTGAAGCCGACGATGGTGGATGCCCGGGTCCGCTTCATCGACGCACCACCTCGTCGGATGCCGCGAGCAGAAGCTCGGCGACGGCGCCGCGGCCGGGCAGGATCGCGTCGGGCTCCAGGTCGAGCCACGGCCGCAGCACGAACGCGCGCTCCCACGCGCGCGGATGCGGCAGCTCGAGCCGCTCGTCGGAGGACACGAGCCCGCCGAAGTCGACGAGGTCGAGGTCGAGCGTGCGATCGGCCCAGTGGTCGGTGCGCACCCGGCCGTGCTGCGCCTCGATGGACTGCAGCACCTCGAGGAGCGCGTGCGGCTCGAGCACTGCCTCGACCAGCACGACCCCGTTGAGGTACGCCGGCGCGTCGTGGTCGACGCCCGCGTCCGTGATCGCGGGCGTGTCGTAGATCGGCGAGACGGCGAGGAGCTCGACGCCCGGCGTCGCTGCGAGCGCGCGCACGGCCGAGTCGATCGTGGCCTCACGGTCGCCGAGGTTCGCCCCGAAGGCGATGACGGCGCGGGTCATGCGCGACTCCGAACGATCGTGACCGCGACGTCCGTGAACGGCACGGCGATCGGCGCCTCGGGCTTGTGCACGGTGACCTCGACCTCCTCGACCGCGGGGTAGGCGAGGGCGACGTCGGCCACCCGCTCGGCGACGGTCTCGATGAGGTCGACCGGGTCGCGCTCGACGGCTGCAGCCACCGCCTGGGCCAGATCCCCGTAGTGCACGGTGCGCCCGAGGTCGTCGCCGGATGCCGCGGCAGCCAGGTCGAGCGCCACCGACACGTCGATCACGAAGTCCTGCCCCTCGATGCGCTCGAAGTCGAGGGCTCCGTGATGCGCGCGCACGCGCACGCCGGTGAGGGTGATGCGGTCGCTCGTCCTAGCCACGTCGTCCACTCTGCCATGCTCCGAGGACGTCGAGGGCCAGCCGCGTGCCGTGCACGTCGTGAACGCGCACCCCCCAAGCGCCGGCCTGCGCCGAGAGGGCACTGACGACCGCCGTCGGCAGGTCGCGCTCCTCCATCCCGGAGCGGTCGGGGAGCAGGGCGCCGAGGAAACGCTTCCGCGACGCCCCCACGAGGATCGGCAGGCCGAGGCCGGCGAGTACGTCGAGCCTGCCGAGCAGTTCCCAGTTCTGCGGCCCGCGCTTGGCGAAGCCGAGTCCCGGGTCGACGATCAGGCGATCGTGCGCGACGCCGGCCGCGACCAGCGCGTCGATGCGCGCGGCGAGTTCGTCGCGCACCTCCGTTGCGACGTCGCCGTACTCGGCGAGCGCGTCCATGCGGTCGGAGTGCCCCCGCCAGTGCATCGCCACGTAGTGAACCCCGGTCTCGGCCACGATGGGCGCCATCGCGGCATCCGCGAGCCCGGCCGACACGTCGTTGATGATCTCGGCGCCCGCCTCGACAGCCGCGAGCGCGGTCGTCGCGCGCATGGTGTCGACGCTCACCCGGATGCCTCGGCCGGCGAGCTCGCGCACGACGGGGACGACGCGGCGCAACTCCTCCTCGGGTTCGACCCGCGCCGCGCCGGGGCGCGTGGACTCCCCGCCCACGTCGAGCAGGTCGGCCCCGTCGGCGACGAGCTCGACGCCGTGCGCGACGGCCGCGTCGGCGTCGAACCAGCGCCCGCCGTCGCTGAACGAGTCGGGCGTGACGTTGATGACGCCCATCACCAGGGTCGCGGGTTGAGGAGCGAGCGGAGATCGCGTCTCGAAACCCGCCTGTCCGGACGACCGGGTTTCGAGACGGCCGCGAGCGGCCTCCTCAACCCTCGGGTCGCCGTCAGGCACGGTCGGATGCTCCGATGAGGGTGATGATCTCACTGCGTGCCGCGGGCTCGGCGAGCGCACCGCGGCTCGCGATCGTGATCGTGGAGCTGCGCTCCTGTCGC
Organism: uncultured Actinomycetota bacterium; assembly: GCA_963764435.1. Taxonomy (GTDB): domain Bacteria; phylum Actinomycetota; class Actinomycetes; order Actinomycetales; family Microbacteriaceae; genus Agromyces. The sequence goes on from CAVXSL010000009.1 coordinate 91,621, forward strand.
GATCCGCGGGTCGTGACGCAGCGGTGCTGGGCGTCGAGCACGACCAGCACGCCCTTCGGGTCCAGGCCCGCCTCGAGCGTGTCGGCGATCTCCTCGGTGAGGCGCTCCTGGAGCTGCGGCCTGGCTGCGAGCGTCTCGATCACGGCCGGGATGCGACCGAGGCCGACCACGCGGTCGCCAGGGAGGTAGGCGACATGCGCGGTGCCGACGAACGGCAGCAGGTGATGCTCGCACACCGATCGGAACGCGATGTCCCGCAGCACCACCGCGTCGGAGGTCGCGGGCACGCCGGCTTCGGTGGCGCCGAGCGGCACCGTGTCGGCGAGGTGGCTCAGTGGGTCGACCGCCAGGCCGCCGAAGAAGTCGGCGTAGGCCTCGGCCACCCGCTCCGGCGTGCGCTCGAGGCCGGGTCGCGCCGGGTCCTCGCCGATGGCGAGGAGGATCTCGCGTACAGCGCGCTCGATCCGCCCGGTGTCGACACCGGCCATGGCACCCCCTCTTCGGGTCGGTCGGCTAGGCCGTCGCGGACCGATGCTTGGTGCTCGATGCGCGCGCGGCTGCAGGCTCCTCCACCGGCGTCTGACCGGAGTCCACGCCGCCGTCGACGGCGCCCTGGTCGATCGGCATCTTCTCCGTCGGGAACCCGATCGGCGGGCGATCGGAGACAGGGCGACGGTCGCTCGAGAGCCAGAGCGGGCGCTCGGGAAGCTTCTTGACGTCCCTGAAGATCTCGGCGATCTGGTTGTGGTCGAGCGTCTCGTTCTCGAGCAGCTCGGCAGCCAGCCGGTCGAGGATGTCGCGGTTGTCGTTCAGCACCTGCCACGCCTCGTCGTGCGCCTGCTCGATGAGGGTGCGCACCTCGCCGTCGACCTTCTCGGCGATCTCCTCGGAGTAGTCGCGCTGGTGGCCCATGTCGCGGCCGAGGAAGACCTCCCCCTGCGACTGGCCGAGCTTGACGGCGCCGACGTTCGCACTCATGCCGTACTCGGTGACCATCTTGCGCGCGGTGGAGGTGGCCTTCTCGATGTCGTTCGACGCGCCGGTCGACGGGTCGTGGAAGATGATCTCCTCGGCGACGCGGCCGCCCATGGCGTAGGTGAGCTGGTCGAGCAGTTCGTTGCGTGTGACGGAGTACTTGTCTTCCAGCGGGAGCACCATCGTGTAACCGAGCGCGCGTCCGCGAGGCAGGATCGTGATCTTCGTGACGGGATCGGTGTAGTTCATCGCCGCCGCCGCGAGCGCGTGTCCGCCCTCGTGGTACGCCGTGATGAGCTTCTCCTTGTCCTTCATGACGCGCGTGCGACGCTGGGGACCCGCGATCACGCGGTCGACCGCCTCGTCGAGGGCGCGGTTGTCGATGAGCTGAGCGTTCGACCGGGCCGTGAGCAGCGCCGCCTCGTTCAGCACGTTGGCCAGGTCGGCGCCGGTGAAGCCCGGGGTCTTGCGCGCGAGGACCTCGAGGTCGACGCCCTTCGCGAGCGGCTTGCCCTTCGAGTGCACCTGGAGGATCTTCTGACGGCCCTTCAGGTCGGGCGCGTCGACGCCGATCTGGCGGTCGAAGCGTCCGGGGCGAAGGAGCGCCGGGTCGAGGATGTCGGGGCGGTTGGTCGCCGCGATGAGGATGACGTTGGTCTTGGGGTCGAAGCCGTCCATCTCGACGAGCAGCTGGTTCAGCGTCTGCTCGCGCTCGTCGTGCCCGCCGCCGAGGCCCGCGCCACGGTGACGGCCGACCGCGTCGATCTCATCGACGAAGATGATCGCGGGGGCGTTCTGCTTGGCCTGTTCGAAGAGGTCGCGCACTCGGCTGGCGCCGACGCCCACGAACATCTCGACGAAGTCGGAACCCGAGATCGAGTAGAACGGCACGCCCGCCTCGCCGGCGACCGCTCGCGCGAGGAGCGTCTTGCCGGTACCGGGGGGACCGTACAGCAGCACGCCCTTCGGGATGCGCGCACCGACCGCCTGGAACTTCGCCGGCTCCTTGAGGAACTCCTTGATCTCCTGCAGCTCCTCGATCGCCTCGTCGGCACCGGCGACGTCGTCGAAGGTGACCTTGGGGGTCTCCTTCGTGACGAGCTTCGCCTTCGACTTGCCGAACTGCATGACGCGATTGCCACCACCCTGCATGCCCGAGAGCATGATCCAGAAGAAGAGGCCGATGAGCACGAGCGGCAGCAGGATGCCGAGCATCGAGAGGAACCAGTTCGGCTGCGGGACTTCGTCGTTGAAGCCGTCGGCCGGGTCGGCCGCGTCGACGGCGGCGATCACGTCGGCACCGCGCGGGGTGACGTAGTAGAACTGCACCTGCGAGCCCAGCTCGTCGTCGGGCTCCGCGAGCGTGAGGTCGACGCGATTCTCACCGTCGACGATCTTGACCGACGAGACCTTGTCGTCCTTCAGGAGCTGCAGGCCCTCTTGCGTCGAAACCTCGCGGGACCCCGAGGCCGTGATGAGGCTCGATCCGATCCACACGGCGACGATCGCGAGCAGGATGTAGATGATCGGCCCGCGCAGGATCTTCTTCATGTTCATGGTCCTGCAAGGCTACCCCTGCGGCACTGGATGGCGGCTTCGTGTTCGCTGAGGGCTGCGCCGCAGCCCGAAGCGAACCATGGGCACAGCCGCTGAGGGCTGCGCCGCAGCCCGAAGCGAACGACTGGGCACCGCCGCTGAGGGCTGCGCCTTCGTCGGTCACTCGATGCGTGCCTTCGGCGCAGCTCGCCGCAGCTCAGCTGTACACGTGCGGCGCGAGGATCGCCACGTCGCGCAGGTTGCGGTACCGCTCCGCGTAATCGAGCCCGTAGCCGACCACGAACCGGTTCGGGATGTCGAAGCCGAGGTACTTCACGGTCACGTCGACCTTCGCGGCATCCGGCTTTCGCAGCAGTGCGCAGATCTCGACCGACTCGGCGCCGCGGGACTCGAGGTTGCCGAGCAGCCAGCTGAGTGTGAGGCCGGAGTCGATGATGTCCTCGACGATGAGCACGTGCCGGCCCGTGATGTCGGTGTCGAGGTCCTTCACGATGCGCACCACGCCGCTCGACTGGGTGCCGGCGCCGTACGACGACACCGCCATCCAGTCCATGTTCACGTGCGGCCTGAGCTCGCGTGCGAGGTCGGCCATCACCATGACCGCGCCCTTCAGCACGCCGACCAGCAGCAGGTCCTTGCCCACGTAGTCTGCCTCGATACGGCGGGCCAGTTCGGCGAGCTTCGCGCGGATCTCGGCTTCCGTGACGAGCACTTCGGTGAGGTCGGGCTCGATCTCACGCGTGTCCATGCAGGCTCCCCGGTGTGTGTGCGAACGGATGCCACGAGCCTACCGCCGCCGATCGCGGGTTTCGAGACGCCGCTTCGCGGCTCCTCAACCCGCAGGGGCACGCCGCTTCGCGGCTCCTCAACCCGCAGACGAGAACATGACGAGGCCATGCTCGCGTCGAGCTCGGATGCCGCCGGGCAGGTCGATCGGGCCCTGCCCGTGCCAGTCGGTGACGAGCCGGGCGACCTCCAGGGTCTGCGCTCGCGACAGGGAGACGTCGAACTCGCTGGCGACCACGTGCCGGATGATGCGCTGCCGCAGCGCGGCGGGATTCGCGGCGAGCGCGCCGGCCGAAACCGCGATGCCCGCCTCCGCCGGCTCGCAGATCTCCTCGATGAACTCGTCGATCTGGTGGTTGAACGCCTCGTCGTCCTCGCGCAGCTGCTCGGCGGTGCGCGCGAGCGCCTCGGCGACGCCCGGTCCGAGCTCGGCTTCGAGCACGGGCAGCACCCGCTCGCGCACGCGCACGCGCGCGTACGCGGCATCCGTGTTGTGCGGATCGTCCCATGGCTCGAGGCGCGCATCGAGGCACGCCTGCCGCGTGGTGGCGCGACGGATGCCGAGGAGCGGACGCGCGTAGCGGCCCGCACGTGCCGGCATGCCCGCGAGGCTCGCCGTGCCGCTGCCGCGCGCGAGGCCGAGCAGCACGGTCTCGGCCTGGTCGTCGAGCGTGTGGCCGAGCAGCACGAGCTCGGCCCCGGTCTCGTCAGCAGCGGCGTCGAGGGCGGCATACCGGGCGGCGCGAGCGGATGCCTCGGGGCCGCCCTCGCCCGAGCGCCGTCCTGAGCCTCTCGAAGGGACTTCGACGCGGCGCACGAGCACCGGGTCGAGCCCGAGCGCGAGCGCGGCGTCGGATGCCGCGGCGGCCACGTCGGCCGAGGCATCCTGCAGGCCGTGGTCGACGATCACGGCACCGGCGCGAAGCCCCGCCCGCGGCGCCTCGAACGCCGTGGCGGCGGCCAGCGCGAGCGAGTCGGCGCCGCCCGAGAGTGCGACGAGCACGAGGGGGGCGGACTGGGAGTCGAGGAGACTGGAGGGCGTTGCTGGGTGGGGGGGGGCGCGGCTGCGGTCGCGAGTGCGGAGCGCGGCTGCTGCGGGTCGCGGAGTGCGGAGCGCGGCTGCTGCGGGTCGAGGAGCGCAGAGCGCGTCTCGAGACCCTCCTCGCCGGGCCTCGAGACGGCAACTGCGTCGCCTCCTCGACCCGCAGGAGGCAGCACCGCCCGCACCGCACGCCGCACGTCGGCGATCGGCGGCGTGAGTCGGGGCCGACGCTCGGCTCGTGGCTCCTCGGAGGGCATCAAGTAACCTTATTCCGCCCATCGCGCCGGTTCGACGTTTCCGCCGGCGGGGGCCGAAGCTTCCAGACGAAGGAGAACCACCATGGGCGAGTACGCCGCCATCATCGAGATCCCGAAGGGGAGCCGCAACAAGTACGAGGTCGACCACGAGACCGGGCGCGTCTTCCTCGACCGCGTGCTCTACACGAGCTTCGTGTACCCGACCGACTACGGCTTCTTCGAGCGCACGCTCGGCGACGACGGCGACCCGCTCGACGTGCTCGTGCTCACCCAGTACCCGCTGTTCCCGGGCGTCGGCGTGCAGGTGCGCCCGGTGGCCGTGTTCAACATGACCGACGACGCAGGCGGTGACGCGAAGATCATCGGTGTTCCCGCGGGCGACCCGCGCTGGAACCACATCCAGGACGTCGACGACATCCCCGAGTTCACCCGCAGGGAGATCGAGCACTTCTTCGAGCACTACAAGGACCTCGAGCCCGGCAAGTGGGTCAGGACCGAGGGCTGGGCCAACGCGGCCGAGGCCGAGTCGCTCATCCAGAAGGCGATCGAGGCGTACCCCGGTCACTAGCGCTCCGGCCGGCGTGCCTTTGCAGGACATCCGCCGATTTGCAGGACGCGCGGCCGGGAACTCGTCCTGCGATTTGCTTGATGTCCTACAAATCGTCGGCCGGGTCGCACGCAAGCAGGTCTCGAGCCACCGCTCCGCGGCTTCTCGACCTACGCGGCAGCCGCATCAGCCGAGGCTCACCCCACGATCCGCCATGAACGGGATCGGGTTGATGCGGCGGCCGCCGCTCCACACCTCGAAGTGCAGGTGACATCCGGTCGAGGCGCCGGTGGTGCCGCTCGACGCGATGTTCTGGCCGGTCTCCACCCACTCGCCGGTTCCGACGAACATACCGCCGGGCCGGATGTGGGCGTAGCCGGTCCAGATGCCGCCGCCGTGGTCGATCTGCACGTAGTTCCCGTAGGTGCCCGAGTAGCCCGCGAAGCGCACCACGCCGCTGTTGGCCGCGTAGATGGGCGCGGAGCATCCGGTGCCGAGGTCGACCGCGTAGTGGAAGGTGTTGGAGCAGCCGCCGTCGTCGCTGCAGATCGAGCCGCGCGGGCCATAGCCCGACGTGATGTAGCCGGCGGCGGGAAGCGCCCAGCCCGAGGATGCGACGCTGCTCGGAGTGCCGGCGCGCATCGCCTCCTCCAACCGTCGCCGCTCCTCCTCCTGGCGGATCCGCTCCTCCTCCTGTCGTCGGCGCTCCTCCTCCTGGCGGATCCGCTCGCCCTCCTGGTACGCGGCCGCGGTCGTCGCCTCGGTGTCCTGCAGGAACTTCAGCTGCTCCTCGAGCTGGATCTTCCTCGTCTGCGACTCGGCGAGGGCGGCCTCGGCGGCCTCCTGCGCCGCCTGCGCCACCGCGAGCGCCTCCTCGGCGGCAACGCGGAGTCGCTCACGCTCGGCGCGGGCGACCTCCGCCTGGTCGGCGAGGGCGCGGGCGGCGTTCTGCTTCTCCTTCGCGCGGTTGTAGATGCTCGAGGTGCGCTCGATCATCTTCTCCATGCTGCCGAGCTTCGCGAGCAGTGCCTCGGTCGCCTGGGAGTCACCCGCGTCGAGGAACAGGTTCACCCCGACGTCCCCCGTCCCGGCGCGGTAGAGCTGCGCGGCGACCTGACTCGCGTTCTGTTCGGCGGCTGCGGCTTCGACGGCCGACGCGTCGGCCTGCGCCTGGATCTGGGTCGCCCGCATCGCGGCGTCGTCGTGCCGCTGCTGCGCCTCGATGAGCTCGTCGGTGCGGCGCTCCGCCTCGGCGCGCGAGACGGCGACGTTCGCCTCGAGGTCGCCGATGAGGCCCGTGATCTGCTCCACGGCCGCCGCGCCGGCGGCGGTGTCGGCCTTGGCCGCCTGCAGCTCGTCCCAGGTCGGGTACGTCGCCGCCTCCGCTCCGGCCGGAACCGCGACCGCGCCTGCGATCGCCATGGCCGCCACCGCGAGTACTGCGCACATGTGTCGGATGCCGCGGCGCACCGACTGCCCGCCGCGCCCCCGATCGGTCCGGCGGTTCGAGGTGGTCGGTGGTCTGGTGGTCGGCCTGCGATCGGTGATTCGGTGCATCGGTTCCCCGGTCCACGCGGGCTCGGTCCCGCGCTCCTCGCGCTCCTGCGGGCAGTGGCAGCCTCACGATAGGCGCGTCGTGCCCGCTCCCCGGGGATTTCCGGCGCGTGTGGCGGATGCCGGGCACGACGGTTCGAGGCATCCGGGGCCCTCGTTCCGGTCTCGTCTCGGCCTCGTCTAGCCTCGCTCCGGCCTCGCTCCGGCCCCGTTTTGCCATCGGAGGCGATGACCCGTATGCTTGGCTGTCGGCGGTCGTGCCCCAGGGCAAGGCCATCCGGCCCCATCGTTTAGTGGCCTAGGACACCGCCCTTTCACGGCGGCAGCACGGGTTCGAATCCCGTTGGGGTCACCACGAAGGCATACAATTGAACAGCTCGGTGTTCGTCACGAACACCACACGAGGCCCTGTAGCGCAGTTGGTTAGCGTGCCGCCCTGTCACGGCGGAGGTCGCGGGTTCAAGTCCCGTCAGGGTCGCTGAGGCGACAAGCCCTTTCCCTTACGAGAGAAGGGGCTTTCGCCTTAACGAGGTGCTCGGTCCGATGCAGATCGGGCGGATGCCCCGAGGCTCTGTAGCTCAGTTGGTAGAGCGTTCGACTGAAAATCGAAAGGTCACCGGATCGATGCCGGTCGGAGCCACCATCAAAACCCCCGGTTCGCCGGGGGTTTTCCACATCTCACCGAGCGGTGCGCCACCAGCCCCTCAGCCCTCGGGCCCTTTCCCGGCGTCGAAGCGCTCGTGGTACCGAGACTCCGCCTCGTCGAGCAGTTCGTCGCTCAGCCGGGCAACGGGCTCGACTTCGGTGAGGAGCGGCTCGCAGTCCGGACCTCGGCCGGCGACCGTTCCGGTGAGCACCCACGCATATCGACCGTGATCCGAGTCGGCGAGGTGGCGGTACTGGCACAGCTGCCGTGCGACCCAATCGTCGAGCGGGCGCGTCCACCACGACTCGGCGTCGAGCGGATTGACCGAGAGGCCCGGCAGCCGAAGACCGCTCTCGGTGTCGATGCTGCCGGTTTCCTGGTCGGCGTCGTGACCCTCCGAATAGCGCACGTGCAGTCCGGGTCGCGCCCGAATGAGTTCGACGAGCTCCGAGAGCGAGCCCAACTCACGCATGTCGATCTCCTCCCCGCTGCGAAGGTAACGCCGCCGGTTCGAGGCATCCAGACACTTGACACGCGCGCTCGGCGCTGTCAATGGAGTTCCGCCGCCGCACCGTCGGTGGTTGCGTGTCATGCACAGCGGCATGCACTCCGCAACGCAAGACCGAAGGAGCCTTCCATGGCTGAACCGAACCCCATCGACGTCCAGCGCTACCTCAGCGGCGTCGACTACCCGGTGTTCAAGTCGACGCTCGTCGACACCGCCGAGGAGGCCGGGGCCAACGACACGGTGCTCTCGGCGCTCGAGGGCCTCCCCGAACGCGAATACGACAGCCCGACCGACGTCTCGAGCGAGCTGGCGGGCTCGTGAGCGCTCCGAGCGCCGGGCCGTTCGCACCGTCCCGGGCGATCGTCACGGCCTCCGACTCCGGCATCGGGCGGGCCACCGCGGTGGCGCTGGCGGACGCCGGCATGGACATCGGCATCACCTGGCACAGCGACGAGGCAGGAGCTCGGGAAACGGCGACCGAAGTCGAACGGCTCGGCCGACGCGCCCACGTGGCCCGACTCGACGCGACCGACCTCGAGCACGCCCGAGACGTCGTCGATGTACTCGCTGATGCGATGGGCGGCCTCGACGTGTTCGTGAACAACGCCGGCGCCGGGCTGTGGAAGCCATTCCTCGACGTGACCCTCGACGACTGGCGGCGGGTGATCGCCACCGACCTCGACGGCGCGTTCGTCTGCATCCAGCAGGCCGCACGCCGCATGGTCGGCGCGGGCACCGGCGGGCGCATCGTCGCGGTCACGAGTGTGCACGAACACCAGCCGATGGTCGGGATCGTCGGCCTACGACGCGGCGAAGCACGGCCTCGGCGGCCTGGTGAAGGCGGCGGCGCTCGAGCTCGCTCCGCACCGCATCACGGTGAACGCCGTCGCACCCGGCGAGATCGCCACCCCGATGACCGGGAACGAGGATGAGGATCCCCGCGAACACCACCGCCCCGGCATCCCGCTCGGTCGCCCGGGCGACGCCCGCGAGGTCGCCGCGGTGATCGCATTCCTCGCATCGCCGGACGCGGCATACGTGACCGGGGCATCCGTGGTCGTCGACGGTGGGATGCTGCAGATGGGCCCTCAGGCGGGCGCGAGCCTCAGCAGCGACGACTGGCGCCGCCCGTGACCCGCCCGGCGAACACGACCATCGCCGTCGACGCCGACTGCCTGACGTGCAGGTCGCTGCGCCGACTGCCTCCATCCGATCTCAGCCGAACGTGAAGCAGTAGGCCTCCACTCCCGCCTCGAGGAACTCGATCTCGAACAGGCGGTCGGCGATGGGCCCTGACTGACGGATGAGTTGGTACGTGTTCTGGTCGCGCACGATCCCTCGCCCATCGGTGTCCACGTCGCTCCCCTTCGCGTCGCCGACGGGTCGGCCGTCGAGCGAGACCCGGAAGGGAATGGCCGTGCCCGCGACTCGCGGACCCATGACGAGGTTCGCGTCGCGGGCGTGGAACTGGAACACGATCCGAGCGCCGGGCGCGTTCGAGCCCACCGCGTGTCGGGCGACCGTCCAATTGCCCGAAAGGTCCCAGGAGTTGAGGGGGAGCCGGGAGGCACCGGCGTAGACGTGGGGCAGGTCGAACGGCGCGAGACCCTGTGAAGCGAAGCCCGTGCTCTGCACGAACCCGAGGTAGGTCTCGGGTGATCGAAGCGCCTGCCAGTCGGCCGCGACCTCGAGTCCACGGGGCTCGACCACCACGAGGTCCTGGTCGAGATCCTGAGCCCCGGCGTCGAGCAGGAGCCGCTGGATCACCATCTCGGTCTGTGCGTACTCGCCCTCTCCGAAGTGGTGGTGCCGGAGCTGCCCCTCGGTGTCCGCGATGTAGACCGCCGGCCAGAAGCTGTTCCCGAACGCGCGCCACACCCGGTAGTCGCTGTCGACGGCGACGGGGTATTCGACGCCGAGGCTGCGCGACTGCCTCACCACGTTGTCGAGGTCGGCCTCGAAGCCGAACTCCGGCGTGTGCACGCCGACGACGGTCAAGCCCGCGTCGTCGTACTTCGAAGCCCACGCCCGGACGTATGGGAACGTTCGCAGCCAGTTGACGCAGGTGTAGGTCCAGAAGTCGACGAGAACGACGCGTCCTCGGAGTTCCCGTGGCGTCAGCGGCTCGGAGTTGAGCCATCCCGTCGCACCGTCGAACGATGCGAGGCGGCCCTCGACCGGGAGTTCACCCCCGTCGCTCGCCAGCCAGTGGGCGATAGAGCGGATGATGCCGGTGCGGGCGCGCCCTACTGGCTTCGTCGGCGCGGCACCCGCGTCGTCGGTCGGGCTCCGGTCGTCGGTCGGGCTCCGGTCGTCGGTCATCGGATGCCTCCAGGAGTGGGAGTGCCTCGTTCATTCGGGCCGAGTGGATGCGTTCGGCGTCTCGGCCGCAGGAATTGCTCCCTCCGCGAGCTTGAGGCGAGTCCAGACATTCATGTTGATGATCACCGCGGCGATCTCGGCGACCTCCGCCTCGTCGAAGTGGCGGCGGAGGTCATCATGCAACCGACCGAATCCCGCGATGTCGTAGAGGGTGAGGCCCTCGCAATATGCCAGGGCGGCCTTCTCGGCGCTCGAGAACATGGCACTCTCGCGCCACGCGGCCAGGTGCGCGACCACGTCGGACGGGATCCCCATGCGGTCGGCGACCCGGGCATGCAGGATGAGGCAGTAGGCGCATGGGTTGAGTTGGGCCACCCGAAGTCGCAGGAGCTCAGCAAGGCGTGGGTCCAACGACAACTCCGCAGAGTATCCGAACAGTGCTGCCATCTGCTTCGCCACGTCATGGAACTGCGTGAGATCCGGATCGAATCGGGTGTCCTCGAACCGGACGCCGGACAGGATGCCCTCCCCGTCACCGACCATCGGTCGCCTCGGTGACGCTGGAGCCGACAACCTCGTTCGATGAAGCCACATCGGCAGCGGTCTGAACGGACTCCGTGGACGTCGTGTACATGGAAGTCTCCGGTCGATCGCGCGCGCACCTGCTGCCCTCGTGGCACCGGCGGGCATGCTACTCGGACCGTGCACCGTCCGCAACGATCGGCGTTCCCCGGGCGCTCGAAGCAGCACGGTAGCCGCAAGGGCCGCATGCGGCATCCGTCACTCGCGGCCCACGGGCGTACCATGTGAGTGAGTGGGCGGGGTTGCCGTGGGTCAGATCTTGTATGACATGAGTCGGGCGATCGAGCTCGACGACAGGGCGCTTGCGCACGTGCAGGTCGTCGTCATCGACAAGCTCCGGCGGGGCGAGTGCTTCTCGCTGAGCCTCGCCAACGATCGAGGCGCGGTGATGATGTGGGTGACGCCGTTCACGGCGTTGCAGTTCGTATATGCCGGCAACCGGCGCCCCCAGCTCAACCGGACGTGGCTCGAGGAACTCTCGTCGAGCGCCGGCCTCTCGGGAATCCTGACCTTGACACCGGAACCGCGGGAGCTGATGACGGAGCCGCCGGAGCTGGAACCGACGTGACGATGTCGGACCTCGCTTTCTCTCCTGAGGTGACCGTGAGTTACGACATCGTGTGGTCGTACGATGTGCCGGAGCAGCACCGCGAGGCGTTCGAGCGGGCGTACGGCACGTCCGGGGAGTGGGCGGCGCTCTTCACGCTCGGCGAGGGCTTCTTGGAGACCGCGCTGCTCGCGAACGCCGCCACGCCAGGGCGGTACCTGACGATCGATCGGTGGCGCGAGGCATCCGACTTCGAGGACTTCATGGCCGCGCACGGCGACGCGTACGCCGCCCTCGACGACGCGCTGGCCGGGATCTCGGGCCGCGGTACCCGCCTCGGCGGATACGAACGGCGCTGACGCGTCAGGGCGATCCGCCCCGGCCCCGGCCGCAGTCCCGGCCCCGGCCCCGGCCCGGCCGCAGCATCCGGCCGACTCCCTGTCAAGGGGCGGCGCTGTCGCCGGCCACGTGGCACGCTGGCGGCATGGACACCCAGGATGCACCCATCGAGGACGGCAGCAACGAGGCCGGCACCGACGCGAAGATCGCCGGGGTCGCCCAGCAGATGCGCGGCGATGCCGAGCTCGGGCATGTCGACGAGCTTCGCTCGATGGCTCGACAGCGCCTCGAAGAGGCGAGCCTGCCGACGGATGACGCGACCGTCGATCGGGTCGTCGCTGCAGTCAGGCCCGCCTGACGTCCCGCGGCACAGCCGTCAGCCCTCCTTCGAGCTCGCCCACTCGAGCAGGCGCTCGGCGGGCCACGTCGTGACGATCCGCTCGGGCGGCACGCCGTTCGCCTCTGCGCGCGCGGCGCCCAGGTCGAGGAACGAGAAGTGCCCCGGCGCGTGCGCGTCGGTGTCGATGCTGAAGCGGCATCCGGCTTCGAGCGCGAGCTGGATGAGCTCGTCAGGCGGGTCCTGACGCTCGGGCCGCGAGTTGATCTCCACGGCGACGTCGTGCTCGGCGCACGCGTCGAAGACCGCGCGGGCGTCGAACGTCGACTGCGGCCTCAGGCCGCGTGAGCCCTCGACGAGGCGGCCGGTGCAGTGCCCGAGCACGTTCATGCGCGGGTTCCGGATGGCGCGCAGCATCCGCTCGGTCATCTCGCGCGACTCCAAGCGGAGCTTCGAGTGCACGCTCGCGACCACCACGTCGAGGCGGTCGAGCATCTCGGGGGCCTGGTCGAGCGTGCCGTCGAGGAGGATGTCGGTCTCGATGCCCGAGAGCAGTCGGATGCCGCCGCCCGCGTTGAGCTCGTCGAGCACGTCGAGCTGCTCCTGCAGTCGCTCGGCGCTGAGGCCGTTCGCGACGGTGAGGTTGGGCGAGTGGTCGGAGATCACGAGGTACTCGAGGCCGACGAGTTGCGCAGCACGCGCCATCGTCGCGATCGGGGTCGTGCCATCGCTCCATTCCGTGTGGCTGTGCAGGTCGCCCTTCAGGTGCGCGCGCAGGCCGGCCCGCTCCGCCGCGATCGCGGGACCATGCTTCTCACGGAGGTCGACGAGGTAGGTCGGCACGCCGCCCGCGACGGCTTCGGCGATGACCGTGTACGTGGTGCTGCCGATGCCCTGGGTGCGCTTGAGCCGGCCGTCGCGCACCCGGGAGGCGAGCTCGTCGGGCGAGTATTCGCCGATCACCGCTGCCGCGCGACGGAACGCCTTGGACTTGAAGGAGGAGGCGCGATCGCGCTCGAGCAGGTACGCGATCTCCTCGAGCGCCGCGACTGGGTCCATCTGCCCATTGTGGCGCGGGTCGCCAGGCTTCGCGATGAAGAAGTCCGTGATCGGGATGGTGCGATGGTGCGACCGGCGTCTCTGCCTCGGATCGCGGTCGGCTACAGGATCGCGGCCGGCTACAGCTCGACGACCGTCATGCCCGACCCCGAGCCGCCTGCCTGGCCCATCGCGGCAAGCGCTTCCGGCACCTGGTCGAGCGTGATCCGGCGTCCGACCAGCTCGATCGGACGGAAGTCGCCCGAGGCCACCGCGCCGAGCATCGACGGGTACTCGCGGGCGGCCATGCCGTGGCTGCCCATGATCTCGAGCTCCCCGGCGATCACGGCGTCCATGGGCATTGCCGCGAGCGCGCTGTCGCCGAACATGAGGCCGATCTGCACGTGACGTCCGCGCTTCTTCAGGCTCCGCGCCGAAGCCATTGCCGTCTCACTGCTGCCGAACGCGTCGATCGAGACGTCGACGCCGCCCTCGGATGCCTCCACGATGCGCTGCGCTGCGCCGTCGCCGCCGCGCACGGGAATCGCGCCGAGCCTCTCGGCCGCCGCGAGTGCCGCGTCCGAGACATCCACCCCGTAGACGGTGACACCGGCCGCGACGGCGATCATGATCGCCGAGAGGCCCACGCCGCCGCATCCGTGCACCGCGATCTGCTCTCCGGGCTCGAGGCGGCTGCGCGACACGATCGCGCGGTAGGCCGTCGCGAAGCGGCATCCGAGCGAGGCGGCCTCGACGAAGCCGAGGGAGTCGGGCAGGCGGATCAGGTTGAGCTCGGCCTCGTCGACGACCACGAACTCGGCGAACGAGCCCCAGTGCGTGAAGCCCGGCTGCGACTGGGCGTCGCAGACCTGCTCGTTGCCCGAGCGGCATTCGAGGCAACGGCCGCAGGCGCAGATGAAGGGCGCCGTCACGCGGTCGCCGACGCTCCAGCCGGACTCGGGGTCCACCTCCGCGCCGAGCTCGGCGATCTCGCCCGCGAACTCGTGGCCGGGCACGTGCGGGAGTGCGACGACATCGCCGTGGCCCATCCAGGCGTGCCAGTCGCTGCGGCACACGCCCGTGGCCCGCACGCGGACGACGGCGCCGCGCGGTGGGCACTCGGGCTCGGGCACCTCCACGAGCACGGGATCCTCGCCGAAGGCGTTGACGAGCACAGCGCGCACAGGGGTCCTCCGTTCCGGGCCGACGGGTGTCGCGGCGACCCGGCGTTGGGGTCGCTCGACGGATGCCGCGGCGTGACGCATCCGTCGCGCATCGCGCGCGACATCCGCGAGCCTACCTGCCCGGGAGGCGACAGCATGACGAGGGCGGCACGTGACGATCGCGGCGCCGTGCCACGTGCTGCTCGGGCGACACCTCGCCGCATGTCGGCGGGCGAGGCTACCGTCGAGCCATGGACGTCATCCTCATCCCCGGGTTCTGGCTCGACGCATCGTCGTGGGAGCGCGTGACGCCGCTCATCGAGGCGGCCGGACACCGCGTGCACCCACTCACCCTCCCCGGTCTCGAATCGGTCGACGCCGACCGCACGGGCATCGGCCTCCGCGACCACATCGACGCGGTCGTGCGCGTGGTCGACTCCTTCGACGACGATGCCGAGATCGTGCTGGTGGGCCACTCCGGCGGCGGCGCGATCGCGCACGGCGTCGCCGATGCCCGGCCCGAACGGCTCGCGCGCATCGTCTACGTCGACGCCGGACCGCTCGGCGACGGCAACGCAATCAACGACGAGCTCCCCGTCGTCGACGGCGAGATCCCGCTCCCCGACTGGTCGGAGTTCGACGACGCCGACCTCGTCGACCTCGATGACGCGTTGCGTGCCGAATTCCGCACGCGCTCGATCCCCGAGCCGAAGGGCGTCGCGTACGACCCGATCGAGCTCGCAGAGAGGCGACGCTTCGACGTGCCGGTCACGATCATCGCCTGCGAGTTCCCGAGCGCCGCGCTGGTCGAGTGGATCGCGGCCGACTCGCCGTTCACCCGCGAGCTCGCACGAGTGAAGCAGGTCGATTACGTCGACCTGCCCACCGGGCACTGGCCGCAGTTCACCAAGCCGGTGCAGTTGGGCCAGACGATCGCCGCCGCGATCGGCTGACCTCACGCCCTCGTGACGGGGGGACGGAAACGCCCCTCGCGGAGCTCGGCGTCGTCGCTGGAGGGCTGGTGGGGCGCCGTCGCGGAGGGCTGGTGGGGGCGCCGTCGCGGGCGGCTCCCCGTTTCTGCTGTTCCCGCAAGGGGGTAGCACTCGTATGTACCGTCGAGTAACCTCAACTCCATCTCAACTCAACCCGAGTAAATCTCAGCTCCGCCCGACGAGGAACCCCCAGTTCCACGGGTCGCCACCGCTACCCCGATGGTCGGTGACGATCCGGACCCAACCGAACGCACGGCATTGCCCCCAACGCCGACGTAATTCCCTCACCGGATTTCGAAACCCGACGTCATGGTGCACCCGATACTCCGGCGACGCCGCCGGCCCCACATACCCAGCTCGTCTTCACCCGCGGGCGAGGTAGCCCGATGACCGGCCTGCCCACGCCGGCCCACCCGAGCTCGGGCAGGGACCGCCCGAGCTCTGGCAGGTATCCGGGCCAGCGCCTCCGCATCGCCGACTCCACAGTCGACAGTGCGCAGGCAAGACCCGTCGACTCGCCCGCGTCGGGGTTGCGATGGCTGCGTCGGTACCGCGACCGACTGCGCATCACCGACTCGGTCGTCGTCGTGGTGGCGCTGCTGGCCGCAGTCGCAGTGCGCTGGTCGGTCGTCGGCAACGTGGCGGGCACCGCCGAGCCGTTCCCCGATCGCCTTGGGGTGCCCGTCGTGATCGCGGTGACGTGGCTCTCGGCACTCGCGGCGTTCCACACCCGCGATCCGCACATCATGGGCAGCGGGGCGGTGGAGTACAAACGAACGCTGAACGCGACTGCGACCGCATTCGGCCTGCTCGCGATCGCCTTCCTCGTCGTCCAGGCCCACGCCATTCGCTGGTACTTCATCGTGGCCCTTCCGCTTGGAGCGGGCGGCCTGCTGCTCGGCCGCTGGACATGGCGGCGCTGGCTGCGATCACAACGCGCCTTCGGGCATTACCTCTCCCGGGCGATCATCGTGGGAACCCGGCTCGACATCGAATACGTGGCCGCTCAGATCGCGCGCGACCCGAGTGCGGGATACGTGGTCGCCGGAGCCGTCACGGACGGCGATGGGCCCGGCGACCTCCTCGTCCGGGGTGAGCGCATCCCGGTCGTCGCCGACGCCGATGGCGACGTCGAGGACATCGCCGCGGCGGCCGCAGCGTACGACGTCGATGCCGTGATCGTTTCCGGCCAGTTCGGTACAGGCAGCGAGGCGATCCGGCAACTCAGCTGGAACCTCGAGGGAACGGCCGCGGAGCTCGTTCTCTCCTCCCGTCTCACGGACGTGGCAGGTCCGCGCATCCACTTCCGGCCGGTGGAGGGACTGCCGCTCCTCCACGTCGAGATCCCGTCCTTCGACGGCGGGCGGCACATCCTGAAGCGAGCGTTCGACCTCGTGTTCGCGAGCCTTGCGCTCGCGCTGCTGCTCCCCGTCTTCATCGCAATCGCCATCTGCATCCGGCTCGACGACGGCGGCCCCGCGCTCTTCCGCCAGACCAGGTGCGGCCGGGACGGACGCACCTTCGAGATGCTGAAGTTCCGCTCGATGGTGCCGACCGCAGAACGCGACCGAGCGGCGCTGCGCGATCGGAACGACGGCTCGGGTCTGCTCTTCAAGCTACGAGCGGATCCCCGCGTCACGAGGCTCGGCGGATGGCTGCGGAAGTACTCGCTCGACGAGCTGCCCCAGCTCTGGAACATCCTCGTCGGAGACATGAGTTTCGTCGGCCCTCGTCCGCCGCTGTGCAGCGAGGCCGAGCAGTACGACTCCGCTGTCCGGCGCCGGCTGTTCATCAAGCCCGGCCTCACCGGATTGTGGCAGATCAGCGGCCGATCCGATCTCGGCTGGGAAGAGGGCGTCCGCCTCGACCTCTACTACGTCGAGAACTGGTCGCTCCTGGGCGACCTGATGATCCTCTGGCGTACCGCCAAGGTCGTCGCGAAGTCAGAAGGGGCCTACTGATGACCAGTCCCGAGCATGACGCAGTGGCGCCGCTCCGCATCGCGATGATCGGAACCCGCGGCGTCCCCGCAGCGTACGGCGGCTTCGAGACCGCGGTCGAGGAGATCGGAGCACGGCTGGCGACACGGGGGCATGAGGTCACCGTGTACTGCAGGCATCCCGCGAAGCGTCGACGCTCGCGAATTCCGCGGCATGCGCCTCGTGCACCTCCCGGCACTTCGGCTCAAGGCCGCCGAGACACTCAGCCATGCGGCGTTGTCGGTCGGCCACGTCACCATGCACCGCCACTCGGATGTCGGCGTTCGTCTTCAATGCGGCGAACGCCCCGTTCCTTCCCGTGCTGCGCGCCTGCGGCATCCCGACCGCAGTACACGTCGACGGACTCGAATGGCAGCGCGACAAATGGGGCGGGGCGGGCCGGCGGTACTACCGCCGGGCTGAGGAGATCGCCGTGCGCTGGTCGGATGCCCTCATCGCGGATGCCGCGGGCATCGCCGACTATTACCACAGCGAATTCGCCGTGCGGACCGAACTCCTCGCCTACGGCGCGTCGATCCTGGACGACCCGCCGCATTCGCGAATCGCCGAGCTGGGCCTCGATCCCGGTGCCTATCACCTGGTCGTCGCCCGGTTCGAACCCGAGAACCACGTCGACGTCATTCTCGACGGCTACAGGCGAAGCTCCGCGCGGCATCCCCTCGTGGTCGTCGGCTCCGCTCCGTACGCCGCCGCGCACACGCAGCGGATCCATTCGATCGCGGCCGACCGAGCCCCGGATCCGGCTGCTCGGGCCCGTGTGGGACCAGGAGTTGCTCGACCAGCTGTACGCGCACGCCAGGAGTTACCTGCACGGGCATTCCGTGGGCGGCACGAATCCGTCGCTGCTCCGCGCGATGGGCGCAGGCACCGCGGTGATCGCCTGGAACGTGGTCTTCAACCGAGAGGTCGCCGGACCGGCCGCAACGTACTTCGACGATGCGGCATCGCTCGGCCCGCTCGTCGAGGACACCGAATTCAGCACGCAGCACACCGCCGAGGTAGGTGAATCACTTCGAAACCGGGCGGCGAGTCGATACGACTGGGATGCGGTCGCAACAGGCTATGAGCGGTTGGCGGCCCGCCTCATCGGGGGATACAGCACGCGCGGTCGCGGCCACCCACGAACGAAGCGATCAGCATGGTCGGCGGTCGCGCCCGACCGGGGTTCCGTCCGCGCCCTGTCCCGACGAGCCCTCCGATGAACGGCACCAGTCCGTCTGCTGACGGATCCGCTCGCCGTCGTCGTCGTGAACCACGGATCGACGGAGTTGCTGCGGCGCAACCTCGCCGCACACGACCCCCGGCCCGTCGCCGAACACGTGATCGTGGTGGACAACTACTCGGGCGAGGCCGAAGCCGCAGCGGTGCGCGATCTCGCGCATCGGATGGGTTGGCACCTCGTCGCGCTCGCGGAGAACGTCGGCTTCGGCGCGGGGATGAACGTGGGCGTCGCCCGGGCGCGCGCCCTCGGCTGCACCGCCTTTCTGCTGCTGAACCCCGACGCCAGGATCGAACGTGATGTCCTTGCCGACCTCCACCGCGATTGCCTCGCCGAACCGTTGCGGATGCTCGCGCCGCGAATCGTGCGCGATGACGGCGTGACCTGGTTCGACGGCGCCACCGTCCTCGTCGACCGTGGACTCACCAGCACGGCCCGCGGGTCGGACAGCTCCGCGGAGAACGGCTGGCTCACGGGTGCCTGCCTCATCGTGCACGAGCAGCTCTGGGAGCGGCTCGGCGGGTTCGACGACGCGTACTTTCTCTACTGGGAGGACGTCGACCTCTCATGGCGCTGCCGCGAGGCGGGCGGCCGGATCGGCGTCCGCAACGATCTGTCGATCGTGCACAGCGTCGGCGGCTCGCAGCAGGAGACCGGCAAGTCGCCGAGCTACGTCTACTACAACTGCCGCAATCGCCTGGTCTTCGCTGCGAAGCACCTGCGGCGACGCACCGTGCTCGCATGGCTGGTGCGGAGCCCCGGTTACGCGTGGCGCGTCGTTCAACGCGGAGGACGGCGGGCCCTGATTCGGCGACCTCTCTCCTTGGCCTGGGCGGCCCTCCGCGGCACCGCCGCGGGCTCTCTCGCAGCCTTGCGGCTCCTGGTCCGTGAGGTCGCGATGCCCGCCCGCACCCGCACGCCCAACAAACGGCCCGGTTCGCGCCCGAGGGTCCTCGTCGCCCACCCGAGCGCCGACGTCTTCGGGTCCGACCGCATGATGCTCGAGAGCGTCAGTGGACTCGTCTCCGCGGGTCATGACGTGATCGTCACCCTGCCGCGCGGGGGCCCACTCGTCGACGAGATCGAGCGCCGCGGCGCCCGCGTGCGGTACTGCCCGGCCGCGGTGCTGCGCCGGAGCCACCTGCGGCCGCTCGGACTCGTTCGGCTCATCCTCGAGAGCAGCCGGTCTCTCGTCGCCGGTCTCCGGCTGATGGCGGCCGAACGACCTGACATCGTCTACGTGAGCACCGTCACGCTTCCGCTCTGGCTGCTGATCGCTCGCCTGGCCAGGCGGCCCGGCGTCGTGCACGTGCACGAGGCAGAGGCCTCGGCACACGCCGTCGTGCGGCGATCCCTCGCTACCCCACTCCTGCTCGCGCGCGCCATCGTCGCCAACAGCACCTACTGCGTCGACGTCATCTCCGGAGAATATCCCTCGCTCCGCGACCGATGCGAGGTCGTCCTCAACGGCATCGAGGGTCCGAGCGAGCCGCCCGCTGCGCGCGATGCCCTGCACGGCGAGCTCCGCATCGCCTACCTCGGCCGTCTGTCCGAGCGGAAGGGCGTCGACGTCGCGCTCGAGGCGCTCGCGGCCCTCCGGGACGCGGGCCTTCACGCGACACTCGACATCGCGGGCTCCGCGGTTGCCGGGAACGACGGCGTGGTCACGGCCCTGCACCGTCTCGCAGACGCCGCTTCGCTCCGAAGCGCGGTACGTTTCCTGGGGTACCGCGACGACGTGTGGACCGTCCTCGCCGACTGCGACGTGCTCGTCGTGCCCTCCCGATTGGAGGAGGGGTTCGGGAACACGGCGGTGGAGGGCGTGCTCGCCGCACGACCCGTCGTGGTCAGCGACACCTCAGGCCTGCGCGAGGCATCCGCCGCGTTCGCATCGATGCAGCGTGTGGAGCCGGGAAGTGCCGAAGGTCTGCGGGACGCCCTCCGCACCGTCATCGATCAGTGGCCACGCCTCCGCGCCCTTGCTGCGGAGGATCGGCTCATCGCACTACGCCGACACGATCCGGCGCGCTACCGGACGCGGATCGCGATGGCAGTGGCGAGCGCCCGATCCCGACCCCGGCTCTCGAGACAAGCTCCCGGCGTCGGCATCGTGGACGTCGCTCGCCGACCGCTGCGCGCGGCGGCCTCGGGCGGGAACGGTGATCGATGACCCCTCCGAGAGTAATGTTGGGCCCAGGACACCGAGGGGGTGCGATGGAGTCGCGCGACTACCTCAGGGCGCTCCGGCGCCGTTGGGCCGTCATCGTCGGGCTCGGCGTGCTCGGTGCGCTCATCGCGCTGATCTACGACGCCACCATGCCGACGCTCTACAAGGCGACGAGCAGCGTCTTCCTCTCCACCCAACGCGGTGAGACGACCAGCGAGCTGGTCCAGGGATCGACGTTCACCCAGGCGAACGTGCAGTCCTATGCGCGCCTCGCCACGACGCCCGTCGTGCTCCAGCCGGTCATCGACGAGCTCGATCTCGACACCACTCCGCCGGAACTGGCGACGGCGATCACCGTCGACACGCCGCTGAACACGGTGATCATCGAGGTCACCACGTCGAGCCCCGATGCGCGGGAGTCGGCGCAGATCGCAGATGCGGTGACGGCCTCGCTGTCCCGCACCGTCGCGCAGCTCGCCCCGAAGGGACCCGACGGTCAGCCGGCGATCACCATGACCGCGGTGGCGCCGGCACAGGTGCCGGAATCTCCGTACGCGCCGAACACGCGATTCATCGTCCTCACGGGCCTGCTCGCCGGTGTCGCGGCGGCGATCATCTACGCGATCGCGTCCGAGGCATTCGACACCCGTGTGCGCAGCGCGGTCGACATCGCGCGGGTCACGGATGCCCCGCTCCTCGGCAGCGTCGGCCGGCGCCGGCGCCGCACGTCGAACCTCGTCATGCGCACCGATCCGCATGGACCGCAGGCCGAGTCCTATCGCCGCATCCGCGCGAACCTCGAGTTCGCCGACGTCGACCGGCCGGTGCGCGTCGATCGTCGTGACGTCAGCTCTCGCGGGCGAGGGCAAGTCGACGACCTCCATCAATCTCGCACTCGCGCTCGCCGAGCGCTCGGACCGCGTCCTCCTGATCGACGCCGACCTGCGCCGACCATCGATCGGCCGCCAGTGCGGGATCGAGGACGTCGGTCGGCCTCACCACCGTGCTGCTCGGCGAGGTCACGGTTGCGGACGCGGTGCAGCGGTGGGCGCGGCGTACTCGACATCCTCCCGTCCGGGGTGGTCCCACCGAACCCCGGCCAACTGCTCGGATCGACCGCGATGGCCGACCTCATGAGCGAGCTCATCGCGTCGTACAGCTTCATCATCGTCGACTCGTCCCCACTCCTGCCGGCGACCGACGCGCTCGGGCTCGCCCGCATGACCGATGGAGTCATCGTCGTCGCCCGCTACAAGTCGACCCGCAGGGAGCAGCTCGCGCGGGCGATCGAGTCGCTCACGGCGGTGCGTGCGCGCGTAGTGGGGGTCGTGCTCGATCGGGTCCCGACGCCGGCGGTGGCCGCCAGCTATTACGGCTATCGTGCGCACCCGTGGGATGCTACGGCCGACGCCGATTCGGAGCGGCAGGAGCGCTGGTACGAGCGTCGTACTCGCCGCTGCAAGAGCCCGGTCCGATTCAACCGCGGAGCCTTCCGCCGCAGGAGCCCAGTCCGATTCCGCGGAGCTTTCCGCCGCCGGAGCCCAGTCCGATTCCGCGGAGCCTCCCCCCGCGGCGCCCGAGAGCGGAGCCGCCGAACCGTCCACCACACGCTGATGCGCGTGCTCCAGTCGTTCCGCGAGGGGCGACCGATGACGAATCCCTACCTCATCCAGCTCGTCAGGGCGCTCCGTCCGCCGCGCGGATGAGTCCGGCCGCCGCGGTCAGCCGGCATGGGAATGGATGAAGGCGGCGAGGTTCCGTGCCAGATGCGTGCTGGTCATGCCCTGCTCGAGTGCGGCGCGTCCACGATCACCCATGCGCTCCGCCTCGGCAGGATCATCGAGGAGCCGGACGATGCCGTCGCACAACGCCTCGGAACGGCGCGGCGGCACCAGGACCGCGGTGCTTCCATCGCGCAGGTAGTCGTCCATGCCCGGCGACGCGGTGATGACGACCGGACGGCCGGTCGCCATCGCTTCGAGCGACACCGTGAGACCGGACACGTGGAGGTTCGGCTTGGTGGCGACGGCGACCACGCTCGCGCGCGCGTACAGCTCCCTGAGCCCCTGATGCGAGAGCCGCGGGACCTTGATCACCCCCGGCGGCGCCGTTGCGGCCGAAGCGCTCTGCACCACGATCTCGACCTCGGGCCGTGCGCGCGTGAGCAGGGCGAGCGCCTCGAACAGCGTCTCGGGATCGCGGTCGCGGTCGCCGCCGACGCTGACGACGAGAGGGCGCTCGGGGTACGGGCGCCGCGGGAAGAACGACTCGTCGACGCCGAAGCGGAAGAACTCCACCGGCGGCCCGCCAGGCCCGACGAATTCTCGAAGCGGCCCGATCTGGGCGCGGCTGTTGACCCACAGGCCGTGCATCGCGGCGAGCACTGCGCGCGCGCGACGCGTGGCGTCGCCGTCGCGGTGGCCATCGGTCGCCCAGATCACACCGCTGAGCATCCGCCGGAACGGCCGTACTTCCACCATCCGCTGCGCGACGTGCTCATCCCAGGTCAGTCCGATCCCCCGGTCCGCGAGGATCGAACGCACGCGTGTCGGCATGAGCCGTGACAGGCCCGCCTGCAGCCGCCCGGCGCCGTCGACGTTCTCGGCCACGACCCGGAGTCCGTGATCGCCGAGCCGATCGAGACCGTATGGCCATCGGCCCGGCACCTCACCGGCGGTGTACCGCTCCTGCCACCGGGCGAGATCGCGTTCGGCCCGGTAGAGGACGTGGACGCGTTCAGGCACCCGCGTCCCCGTCGTTTCCGAGCGTCGCCTCGTCCGGCGGCCGGGGCTGCGCCTCGCGCCTGGCGAGATCGCGTCGCACATACCAGAGGTTCGGGATCACCTGACAGGCCGCGACCGCGATGCAGGAGGCGATCACCGCACCCCCGGCCCCAAGGACGCCGATCAGCCACCAGCTGAGGCCGAGCGTGAGCGGAACCATGATGAGCACCGGAACGACCTGGAACCGGAGCCCGCGTTCATCGGTCATGTACATGCCGATCGGGTACTTCGCGGCCTGCAGTGCCACGAACACGACGAAGCCGAAGATGAGCCATCCGTCGAGTTCGAACGCGCCGCCGGTCACGAACGCGACGACCAATGGCGTCACCGCCGCGAGCGCACCGGCGAGCAGCAGCCCGCCGGCCATGAACCACAGCGATGTCGCCACCGGCGACTCGACCCGGGATTGGGCCCGGGCCGCCGCGTAGAGGGGCCAGAGCGCGAGCCCCGCTGCGGCGATCGTCTGGAGGATGACCCCGAACAGCTGCGACGCGAGGTTGAACTGTGCGAGCTCATCCCCGTGCGTCAGGTGGCTGATGAGGATCCGCTGCGTCTGCATCGCCAGGGGCAGGGCGATCATCTGCACGAGCATCGGCCAGGCGAGCGCGATGACGGGCACGGAGGGCACGGTGCGCAGCCTCGGCACCTCCCGGAACGCGGTGCGGAGCTGGCCGCCGAGCGCGCGACCGGCGAGCCAGAGGCACAGGATGGAGACCAGGACGCTCGCGATATACGAGAACACGGCGAGCACGGACCCGGCAGGCACGGCGAGGACCACCATCGCGGCGACCGAGAGCAGCATGAACGGTGCGACGATGCCCTGACTGGCCACCTGCTCCTTCGTGCGCTTGAGGCCGACCAGGATGCGCTGGCCGACGGTGAGCGGGAGCGCGATGCCGAAGATCGCCATGCAGGCGAAGGCGGCCGTACTGCCGCCGTCCGCGAGGAGGCCCTCGCCCAGCAACGGCCGCCACCAGCCGAGCAGCGTGATCAGCGCGGCAACCGCGACGATCAGCGAGCCTGAGACGATGAGGATCCGGACAGCGGTCACGATCGTGCGTCGCGCGAACGGGTCGTGTCGAGGGTCCGATGAGGAGGCGATCGCGTTGATCACGACCGCCGCGATCCCGAGATCGGTGAACGGGAGGAGGTTGGGAAGCGTCGTGAGCAGGCCGTACTGCGCATACGCCGGAGTGCCGAAGTGCTCGATGATGAGCCTGCTGGTGACGAGGCCCAGAATCCCGGACAGTCCCATGACGATGACTTTCGCGGTCGCCGTCGACCCCACGACCCCCCACACCCCCTGCTCTCGCGGGCGGGCTCGAGGTGCACGGCTACGCGATCGCCACACGAGCGTTCCCCACGTCCGCACCGCCGAACAGCCAGGCATCCGCGGCGAGGCGGCCGTCCACCTCCGGCAGGCTTTCGAGCACCGATGCCGGGGGGATGGGGCGGCGGAGCGCCTCGACGAGCGTCTCGGCGAGCGCGCCCGCGCTCGTCGGCACCTCGAGCACCCGATGGCCGGATCCGACCAGCCAGCCGGCGAGTCCGGTCTCCGTGGACGTGACGATGGTGCAGCCGTGCGCCAGGCCCTCGACGATCGGCAGGCCGATCTGCTCTCGCCAGCCTTCGGCGGGCTGCGACGGCAGCGCGACGACGCTGCCGGTTGCGAGCACGCAATGGATCTGTTCGCGGGTCGGGTCGACGATCAGTTCGATGCGCGGGTCGGCGGCCGCGGCGACCTCGGCAACGCCGCCGAGCGCGCCCTTGCCGAGGAGGACGAGGACGGCATCGGGGACCTCCTTCCGCACTGAGGTCCACGCCTCGAGCAGGAGGGGGAATCCCTTGCGCTCTGCGAATGCCCCCAGGAAGACGAGCCGGTGGGGCCGGGCGACCCCCGCGGCGCACTCGCACGGGTTCGGCAGGGCCGGGATGAGCCGGGACTCCAGGTCATCGCGGTGCGGCATCACGCCGGCGTAGACGGCGTGTGCGGCCGCGGAGCCGTAGGCGACCCGGTCGAGCCGCCGCCACACGGCCCGTCCGATCGCAAGGTCCACGCGCCGTCCGAGCCGCTGGCGGAGCGTCCGAGAGGGGGCGAGGCGCCGCGGGTCCTCATTGCCGATCGCGTAGCAGACGACGAGTACCCGCCGACCGGTGATCGCCGCCTTCAGCCGTACCGCGGACATCGCGAGCGCTGCGCCGCGGGCCGCCGACAGCATGAGGGGCTCGTTCACCTCGAGTTCGCGGACGCGCGACCGCGCGAGGATGCCGGCGGTGCGCCAACGGCCGGCCCGCACGATCTCGAGTCCCGCCAGGAGCCGTTCGTCGAAGTCGTAGCGTCGCGTCACGAACAGGATTGCCGCGGGAGCGAGCTCGTGCGCCCGCTCGAGGTGGGCAGTGCGCAGGGTCTGGTAGACCCTGACCCGCTCCGCGCGGATCGGTCGATGCACCATCTCGACTCCTGCGCCGTTCACGACCGCTTGTATTCGGAGTACACGGACCCGACCGCCCCGGTGAGCATCCCGGCGCCTCGCGCCGCGGTGCGCAGGCCTCGCGCACGATCGACGAGCCGACGCGTGGCGAACCCCGCGGCGAACCGCGCGGATCCGACGATCACGCGGATCCCCCCGCGCAACAGCAGCCAGACGCGCACCGCCCCGCGTCCGGCGGTCGTCGTTCCGGTCAAGTGGATGCGGCTCCATGCATTGCCCACCCGGTAGGCGCGCCGCAGCACCCAGTCGCGGGTGACCCGCTCGGCGGGCACGATGTCGTGGACAACGGCCTCGTCGCACCACACCATCTCGCCACCGTGGGCATGGAGATACCGCGTGAACGCCGAGTCCGACCCGCCGCTGATGCCGAACCTCGGGTCGAATCCGGCCCCGATGCGTCGCACGACCTCGAGGTCGAGCAGGAGGTTGTTGGTGGCCGCGATCTCGACCCGCGTCCCGGTCGCCATCCGCCGGCGAACGAAGAACCGGCCGGCGGCGATCCACTCGGTCGGCGGCTCGTCGAACCGGGAGACGACCGGCCCGACGACCGCGGCCGGCCGGTGCGCACGCCATGTGTCGAGGAGCAGTCCGAGCCAGCCCGGCACGGGTCGCTCGTCGTCGTCGATGAAGACGAGGAGCCGGGCGGCATCCGATTCCGCGAAGGCGCGGTTGCGCGCCGCGGCGATGCCGGGGGCGGGCTCGTGGACGTACCGAACCGGGTGGGTCCGGCCGAGCGCATGCACCTGCGCCGCAGCGCCGCCGTCGGGATCGTTGTCGACCACGAGGATCGTGACGTCCGCGTCGACCGATGCCGACTGCTGAACGAGCGCCGGGATGAGCTCGGCGATGTCCCCTGGCCGCCTGAAGGTGAGCACGGCGATGACGAGGCGGATACGGTCCTGGTCCGGCACGGGTCCTCCCTCTCCCTCGGCCGTTGCCCCGGTGCTGCGCTCAGTTCGTCGTTCGTGCCACCAGATCGTCGAAGGCCACCGTGAGCGGGACGACCGTCGCGGTTCCGCTGACGTAGACCGCCAGGCCGAGTCCGCCGGGGGCCTGCAGCGCCGCCGTGGCATCCGTCGTGCTGAGCTGCCACGCTGCCGGCTCTGTCGTGCCGACCCGCCACACCTTGGCTTGGATCGTCGTGGGCGAGGTGCCGAACACCTGGAGCCGCACCTGCAGCTGTTCTCCGGTCGCGTACGTGATACCCGGGATGTTGAGCGCCTGCAGGGTCGTCGCTCCGCGCATGAGCTGCAGCTGAACGACGCCGGTCGACGAGATCTTCACCCTCGCGCGGTAGTCGTCGCCGGTGACCGCGCGGCCGATCACGGACACGTAGGCGCCACCGCCGGATGCCGCCTGCTGCAGGGCGAGCTCGACCTGCACGTCGGTGCTGGCGGAGGTCGCGCCGTTCAGCATGCTCGTCGTCGTAGCGCCCGCGCCCGCCGTGAAGCGGGCGGCGCCGCCGTTCACGGCGAGGTTCGTGCTTGCGCCGCTCCACGTGCCGCCTTGGTCGGCGGATCCGAGCCCGCCCGATACGGTCCGCTCGAACGCGTCCCGGGCGAACGTGGCGGGCTGCCCCGTACCGGAGACGGTCACCGATCTGGTCTCGGTGTCGGTCCTGCCGCCGTTGTCGGTCACGGTGAGCGTCACGGTGTAGGTGCCGCCCGCCGCGTACGCATGAGACGCCGTCGATCCGGTCGCGGTGGCGCCGTCACCGAAGTTCCATGCGTACGAGGCGATCGTGCCGTCGGGGTCGGAGGAGCCGCGGCCGTCGACCGCCACGGAGAGCCCGCTCGGCGTCGCCGTGAACGAGGCCACCGGCGCCTGGTTCGCGGTCGTGCTGACCGTCACCTGCCTGCTCACCGATGCGGTGGCACCGTCGTCGTCGGTCACCGTCAGCCCGACCGTGTACGTCCCCGCCGCTGCGTAGGTGTGCGAGGCCGTCGCTCCGGTCGCGGTGGCGCCGTCGCCGAAGTTCCAGGCGTACGAGGCGATCGTGCCGTCGGAATCGGAGGACCCGCGGCCGTCGACCGCGACGGTGAGCCCGGTGGATGTCGACGTGAACGCGGCGACCGGAGGCTGGTTGCTGCCGGCGCCCGTCTTCCCGACCTGGTAATGGTTGGCGATCGCGCTGGCGGTGAGCACCTTCGAGTACACGGCGGCCTCGTCGATGTCACCTGCGAAGTAGTTGCTGGTGGGCCTGTTCGGCCAGCTGCTGAGGTTGTCGCCGCCGATCCGCCAGTAGCCGAGGTACGTGTCGCCCAGCGTCACGTCCGCCCGCTGCGCGACGCGGACGCCGTCGACATAGAGCGCCATGCCGGCCGGGCCGAGCGACGCCGCCACATGGTGCCACTGGTTGTTGTTGTACGTCGCCGTCGAGCTGACGGTCTGCACCGACCCGGGGAACGCGCCGAAGTGGAGGCGGCCGAGGTTGTCCATGTAGACGTGCCGGTCGTATCTGCTCGAGTTGCCCGAGGAGGCACTGCCGAAGCCGATGATCTTCCCGCCTGCGATCGAGCTCGTCTTGAACCACGATTCGACGGTGAACGTGTTCGGCGGCACCTGCAGCGCGTTGCTCGAAACGTACCCACTCGTCCCGCCATTGAAGCGCGAGGCCCGACCTGGATCGCCGGCGATCGCCCCGGTCACCCCACGTGTGACGCCGGTGTTCGCGGTGGCGTGGTCGCCGGACTCCCAGTCGGAGACCGTCGACCCGCTCGCCTCACCGAGCGGCCAGTACTTCGCGGCATCCGCGAGCACGGCCTTGTTGTACGCGCTCAGCGTCCCGCTCGTGCCGGCGGTGAGCGTCGTCCAGTCACCGGTGCTCATGTTGCCGAACGCATCGATGGCTCTCAGCCGATAGGTGTGGCTGCTCCCCGGCGCCAAACCGGTGTCGGTGAAGCCGATCCGCTGCCGGTTCCAGACGACCGAGCGCGACGTGGTCTCGTAGACGGGCGTCGTCATGTTGCCGTCGCGGTACACGCGGTAGACGAGGGACTCGTTGTCGCGGTCGAAGTTCGACGTCCAACTGACGCCGATCGCACCGGATGCCATGCCGAGACCGCGCGGCACGAACTCGGCCGCGGTGATCCGCGGTGGTTGCTTGTTCGGCGCGATCTCCTTGACGGCGAACCGCACGAGGCCCTGCTGGCGCTTGTTGTTCACGATCGTGAACTCGCCGCCATATGAGAGGTACTGATTGTTGGTGGCGATGTTCCACGGTCCCTGGCTCTGGCCGGTGAAGGTACCGGAGTTGATCTCGGGGTACCAGGTGAGCAGCCGGGGTGCCGGCGTCCCCTGCCAGTTCGTGTAGCCATACGGCTCGCGCCCGGCGACGCCGTCGGGGTAGTTCGTGAAGGCGAGTCCGCGATAGAAGGTCCACGGCTCCGTCTGCGGGAACCCGCCCGGGACGTTGCCGCAGTAGTGGGCGTGCGCGGTCGTGTAGACGACGTTGCCGACGGGCACCGCCGAGTAGGTGTCGCCATGGCAGTCCTCGACCCATTCGAGGGCGCCGCCGTTCCAACTCGCCTTGAACGTGCCCTCCAGGGTTCCTCCTGCGCGGCCGAACGTATACCCGGTGCCGTACACACTCGTGGCATCGGCGCTCAGGCTCAGGATCGCGCCCTGGCTCGTGCCGTTGCGCACCTTCGAGTTGATCGCCCACGGCAGCAGGGCGCCGCTCGTGCCGTGGAGCGAGGCGAGGCCGTATCCCGGGTTCGAGGACCCGTTGACCGAGGTGAACGAGCCGCCGACGACCACCTGGCTGCCGTCGGACTTGGCGACGAGCGCCTCCACTCCGCCATCGCTGATGGTCGCGGTCCAGGGCAGCAGAGCACCGGTCGCCGTGCTGAAGGCGGCGAGCTTGGTGCGCGTGGTGTTACCGGCACTGGAGAAGGCGCCGCCGACGTAGAGGGTGGTGTTCGTGGCGGCGAGGGAGGTCACCCGGGCGTTGGTGCCGGGGTTCCAGGGCGAGACGAGCGCGCCCGTCGCCGTGTTGAAGGCGGCGACCCGGAACCGGTTCTGCCCGCCCGCCGACGTGAAGCTCCCGCCGATGTAGACGCGCGAGCCATCGGGCGACGCGACGACGGCTTGCACCGGTCCGTTGGTGCCGGGGTTCCACGAGCTGATCAGGTTGCCCGTCGTCAGGTCGTAGGCGAGCAGGTTCGCTCGGGGCACGGTGTTCACACCCGCCGCTGCTCCCGCCGGCTGTGCCGTCGTGAACTCGCCGCCGACGTAGACGGTGTTCCCGACGATCGCCTGCGACCAGACGACTCCGTCGATCTGGACCGTCGGCAGCGCATCTGCGGCCATCGTGACCGGCGTGCCGGGATCGGGCGGCGCGGTGTCGGCGGACGCGGGACTCGCGGCGAGGAAGACGGAGGCCGCGACAGCCGCTGCTGCCGACAGCGCCAGGAAACGGGTGGGAGTTGAGACAGCTGCACGCATGACGAAGCCCTCGGGTTTCTGCGTTGACGGCGCACTTCGGGTGTGCACCGCGCTGCCCAGTCTAGTGACGATTTCTCATTACTATCTGCCCCCCGAACTGGGGGCACGAATCTTCGCCGGCGACGAGCGCGCCGCGCCGCGCCGGCCAACTCAGCGCGGCGCGGACCCCTGGAACACGACGATGGGAACGCCGACGGCGAAGTCCACCGAGATCGTGACCTGATCACGATGCTCGGGCGGCACGCTGAAGACGAAGACCCCGGATGCCTCGCCACCCGGCACGACCTCAGCGGGGAAGGGCTTCGCACCGGGGCCGCTCAGGTCCTGGGCCGGGTTCTGCGCAGTCCCCATGGACACGTTGACGACCGTCGTGCCGAGCTGGACGGGCTCGGACGTCGCGTTGTCGACGTCGACGCGGAAGCGGATGAGCGGGCCCGGCGACCTGACCGCGTCCCTCCGCCTCGCCCTCGACCGCCTCGAGACCGGCGATCGAGAAGGTCACTCCGGGAATCACCTCGGCCGGCTCATCGAGGCCGACCGGCGGAGCCTGCGGGGGTGGCGTCGGCTCCCCGCTGGCCGGCGCAGTGGGCGTGGGCTGGGGATACGCCGTCGCCGAGGCGCTGGGCACAGCCGCTCATCCGACTCGCCGGGCTCGGCGACCGTGCCACCGCGTGGCCAGGCCACGTAGGACGATGACCACGGCTGCGATGATGGCAGCTCCGACGGCGATCCATACCCACAGCGCGCGTCGGCGCTTCGTGTCGTCCGGTTCCGTCGATGCAGCCATCGCAGCAGCCCTACGCCCGTCCGGCGCGGAAGCGAGCGGGCGGGCCCTCGTGTTCTCTCCGAGTGGATCGCCGTTACTGACGATCGTTCACCCATTAGAGCACGAGGACCCGCCCGGCTGGGAGTCCCGCTGCTACCCGCGGCGCACCGTGACGAGCGTGTTGTCGGGCGTGTAGTAGTTGCGCGCGAGTGACGGCACGGTCGTCGACGGGGGAGATGACGCGCGCAGTCGACGATCTTCGTGTGCGCGCCCGAACGTGTTGTCGTTGATCACCACGCCTGTGATCGGGCCCATGCCCTTCTCGGCGATGTTGATCGTGCAGCCGCCGCCGTCGAGCAGGTTGCGCTCGAACGTGACGTTGGAGACGATGCCCGCGTCCTGCGTGATCTGGATGCCCGAGTTCGTCGCACCGCTGACATTGTTGCCGGTGAAGCGGATGTTGCTCCCGGCCTGGATCTGCACGGAGTCGTCGTGGCTCGGCGAGCCGCCGTGGTTGGGGTCGCTCGCATAGTGCAGGTTGTCGTGGAGCCACGAGCTCTCGACCGTCACGTTCCCGCCCACGAGGTGGATCCCGTCGATCACGCCGTGGATGTCCATTCGCGTCGCGGTGAAGTTCTTGCCGATGATGCCCATCGCGTACGGCGACGACTGGCTCGGGAAGATCTCGGTGTCGATGATCTTCAGGCCGATGTTGCCCCTGGTGTTGCTGATCATCGCCGTCGTGTAGGTGAGCGGCTTGCCACGCACGATCGAGTTCTTGATCGTGACGTTGTCGGCGCGCACGGAGACGGTTCCGCGGATGTCGAGACCGTCGACCACCGTTCCCGGCGTCGTGATCACGAGGTCGCCATCATGCACCTTGAGCGCCGCGCCGGCGGGGACGCCGGTGTTCGTCGCACCAGGCACGGCCGGAACGGGCGTCGGGCGTCGGGGTGGGCGTCGGCGTCGGCGTCGGGGTCGGGCGTCGGGGTGGGCGTCGGCGTCGGAGTCGGGGTCGGCGCTCGCCGGGTCGGCGACCTCACCGAGCACCGTGCCGGTGACGCGAACGCTCGCGTCGCTCGTCGAGACCGTGATCGTGTCGCTTCCCGCCGGAACAGGAAGGAGCACCGTGTTCGTCGAAGTGGCGCCCGGATACGCGTTCATGACGACGGTCTTCGCGGAAGAGCCGATCGCCGCAGCGATCGCCGTATCGCGCCATTGTCCGGCGATGTCGAACTTCACGAGGACGGCCCGCGTGCCGGCCTTCACTCCGCTGAGCGGCAGCGCAACGGAGCCGCCCGACTTCGCGACGGCGGCGCTCGGCGGGAACCGATGCGGTCGTCGCCTGCATGACGCCGCCCTCCGGCGCGTGGCGGCCTCGCGGAAGAAGCCGAGCACGTCGACGTCGAGGCGACCCGTCCCGGCGTTGTTGTAGAGGCCGATCTGGTTGCCATCGGCGCCACCGAGCTTGACGATCGCGAACTTCTCGCGATCGCTGCCCGGAACGGGGTTCAGCACCGAGGTCCTCGCCACGCCGAGGCGCTCTGGCCGGCCGGGCAGGCCGCGACGTAGCTCGAGCTCGAGAAGGCGCTCGAGGCGATGTTGACCGCCACCGCGGTCGCGTCGGCGGGCACGCTCGGGATGGTCACGGTCTTGGTCTCGCGCTGACCGATCTGGAGGTCGTTCGCGGCACTCGCGCTCGCGACCGCCTGGTAGCGCGAGTCCCGCCGCCGTCGCCGAGTCCGCCTTGATGAGGAATCCGCTGCGGTCGACGTAGACGGTCGACGAGGCGGATGCGGCGACGACGATCTTCTTGCTGGCGCCGAGCGTCACGCGAGCCGGCGAGGATGCCGCCTCATTGGCCTTGGCCTTCACCGTCGGCCTGGCGAGACAGTCGGCGACGCCGACCTCCGCCGCGCAGACCGCAACCGATGCGCCTCCCGGCGCGCGGGATGCCGTGACGTTCAGCGCAGACGGATGTCGCGCCGGCCGGAACACCGCTGACGTCGACCACCTTCGACTGACCGGCGCCGAGCGCGGCGCCATCGAGCAGGCGCACGGGGTCGGTGGCGCGGTAGAGCGAGGGCGCCTTGGCATCGGCGACCGATTCCGCGTAGGACGGGTGCTGTCGCGGCGCTCGCGGCCTGGACGGGAGCGGCGACCAAGCCCGACCGTGACGAGTCGACGCGGCTGCCGGCGATCGCCGGAGAGCGAGAGGAGGCGAGGGAGGGGACGGCGTGGGGACGGACAGGGGGTGAGGGCGTGCGCATGAAGTCATATGGGATTCGTAACGATGCTTCCGAGTTCGGCGGATGCGACCTCGTGACCGTCGGGGGATCCACGAAGGTCACGAAAATGTTACAAAGGCATCGAGCAGAGTCAAATTCCTCCTTTCATCACTCTCCTCATCCGGAGTACGTCTTCGTTCCGCTTCCAGTCTCGACCGGCTCCTGCGGAATAGACTGCAGTGATGGCAGACCGCATCCTGCTCGTGTGCTCGCAAATGCGTGCCGCTCCCCGTACGCGGAGTCGGTGCTGCACTCGATACTGCGTGCGGCCGGCGTGCAGCGGGTCGCCGATCGCGCAGCGCAGGCCTCGATGTCACCCCGGGGCATCCGATGTGCGCGGAGGCCGCCGAGCGACTGGCCGGGCTCGAGGTGAACCCGACGCACCGAGCCCGCTCGCTCCGGGCCCAGGACGTCGAATGGGCGAGTCTCGTGCTGGTCGCGGAGCGGCGACACCGTGCGACGATCGTGCGGATGTCGCCGAGGGCGAGCGCCCGCACGTTCACGCTGCGCGAAGCCGCGGCGCTCGGCGCCGCGTCCCGCCTGCATGGCGCATCGACTCGCTCGGGCGCGTCGGTCGAGGCGTTCGCCGCACGTCTGCACGAGGCGCGCGGGCTCGTCGGGGCCGATCGAGTTGGACATCGCCGACGGCCACCGGGGGACGCCGCGCGAGCATCGCCGTACGCTCGACGGGGTCGGCGCGGCGGCGTCCGCCATCGCGAACGCGCTCCTGGGCCGATCGACCAGGGTCGCGACGTAGGGAGGGTACCGCCGTCAACCGTGCGCGGAGGCGCCGACCCGTCGGCAGGGAAGCAACGCCAGGCCGGTCGACGCGAGGATCAGCAACGGGATCGAGCTGTAGACCGGCCCGAACGGCACGTTCCAGAGCGTTCGCACCACGGCGTAGATGAGCACGGCACTCGCCACGTTGTGCGCGACGCGAGCGCTCAGTCCGCGCACGAGGAGGACCGACGAGGACGGCGATGAGGACGATCCCGGGAATCCCGAAGGATGCCCAGAAGTCGCCGAACAACGAATGCAATTCGAACCGTCCGCCGAACATGTAGTTCTCGACATAGCCGTTGTCCGGCTGGTAGCCGATGGCGGCCATCCCGGTCTTCGCCGTGGTCACGTCGGCGAAGCTCGGGATCGTGCCCGCCCCATAGCCCCATGGCCGTCCCTGCAGCAGCGCGATGGTCGCTGCGAGCTCGGGTCTCCCGCCGAGCAGGAGCGATCCCGACGAATCGATCTGCTCGAGCGACCGCAGCCTCGTCTCCTCGCCGAGCACGCCGTCGAGGATGAGCGCCTGGACGAACGTGTAGATGATGACGCCGAGTGCGGCCAGTCCCGCGACGACGCGCAGCGCGGAGGCGCGCCGGCTCGCACGCCCCGGCCGCATCTGCCAGAACACGAGCAGCGCCGTGGCCATGAGGATCGCGAACGACGATCGCGCATCGGCGAGCGCGGACGCCACCGTCAGGGCGAGCACGACCACGGCCTCGACCACTCGACGGCCGGTCAGCTGCGCCAGCGCGAGCAGGATGATCGCGATCGGGACGGCGAATCCGAACTTCCACGGGTTCTCCGCGAACAACGCGCTGTTCGGCGACACCCCGAGGAGTATTCCGGCGCCGAACGCGAGCGCCACTTGGCCGTCCGTCAGGAACTGCCGGCTCCACAGCACCACGCCGACGCCGCAGAGGGCGCCGCCGACGAGCACCGAGACGCTGATCATGAGCGAGACGCTGACCGGGTTCGTCGACCTCGTCAGCTCGGTCAGCCAGACGCCTGAAAGCAGCGCGACGCCGCCGACCGCCATCAACGTGCGGGCGCCGCGATACCGCTCGAGGGAACGCCACCACAGCGGGATCATCAGGATCGACAGCACGGCCCCCAGAGTCACGTTGCCCGGGAGGCCGACCCGTGCGGCGATCAGGACGAGCACGACGATCGCGAGGAGACGAGTCGCACCGGAGCCCGACGACGTCGTGGGCGAGCCGCACCCCTCCGGCCTGAACGCCGGTCGGAGTCGGTCGATCTCGAGCCATGGCCGCCCCCTGCCGATCGGATGACGCGCTACGGCGCTTCTGCACCCACGTGCCACATTAGGCCGTCATATGCGCCCGCGGAACCGGTGCGGATCGGTCGGATCGCGTTCATCCGGTCGTCGGAGAGGCCGGGAGAACACGCCACGGGCGGCGAGCTCGTCCATGATCCGATCGGCGACGCGAGGACCGCTCACGTGAGCGATGTGCTCAGCGACCTGGCGACGCCGGGCCGATGACCCGATTCCCCCGTCGCGTACGTCGCGACCGAACTCTCGTACGTCGTCGAGCGTTGCGAAGCTTCGGACCCGGGAGCCAATCGAGCGCGTCGGGCGGGTCGAATCCGCGTCCCTCCGGTGTAGCCGGACTCGTCGGGGACGACGAAGCCGATGGGGCGGTCGAGCGCGAGGTAGTCGATCCAGACGCTGGAGTAGTCGGTGAGCAGCGCGCTCGATGCGCCGATGAGCTCGTAGAGCTGCACGCCCGCGTCGCGGAGGTCCTCGTTCGTGATCACCCGGGCGCCCTCGATGCGCCTGCTCTCGGCGTCCTGCGGATGCGGCTTCACGACGACGGACACGCCGAACTCGCGGGTGAGGATGTCGACACCGCGGGCCATCACGGCATTGACGTCGGATGCGCCGTCGGGCGTGACATCCGACCATGACGCCGTGAGGCCGCGACCCTTGTTCTGCCGGAACGTCGGCATCCACAGCACGAACGGCCGGTCGGCCGAGATCCCGAGGCGGTCGAGGGGCACCCTCGCATCCATGGCGAACTGGTCGATCCGGGGATTCCCGGTGAGCAGCAGGCCGCCCGCCGGGAGTCCGCTACTGCCTCGCGAGGATCTCGCCGAATTGACGACTGCTCGCGATGAGATAGTCGGAGTGGATCGCGGGCCGGCCCGCGGCGTCGCGTCATGACGGCGCTCTTGAATCCGCCGCCATGCCAGAGGTTGACCATGGTCTTCCGTCTCACCCGACCGGGATTTCCGTAGAGCCCGTGCGTGAACATCGAGACCTCCGCGGTCACGAAGCGTCGGACGCCCGAGAACGAGCGATGCTTCACCAGCCGAATGCGTCCGTCGGGGTCGGCGCCCGACGATTCGAGCACGGCGCGGGCTTCTTCGACGTCGGGCACGAGCCAGTACACGGGGCCCGGATACCGACGCGCGCTCACTCGGAGCATCTCGACGGCGTTGCCCTCGTCGACCGGGAACCCGTGGATGACGAGATGCGGCGAGGCGGGCGTGAGGGCCATCGCCCAGCGCACGAGCTGGCGCTGGACTCGCCGGGCAACGGTCCTCAGGCGCAGCACCGACTATGCGCCCTCGCCGTGGATCAGATCGAGGGTGTCGCGCAGTCGCGTGCTCGACGTCGAGTGGGTGTAGGGGAAGTACACGATCTCGACGCCCAGCTCGGCGAACTCCCGCTCGAGCGCGTTCCAGCGTTCGGTTCCGCGCCAGTCGTCGCCGACGAACATGCGGTCGAAACGCAGGTTCTCCCACGCGCGGCGCTTGTCCATCGAGGTCTGCGGCACGGTGAGGTCCACGCAGCGCAGCGCGGAGACGATCTGGCGGCGCTCGTCGAACGGCACGATGGGCAACTGGCCCTTGGCCTCCAGCGCCAGCTCGTCGGTCGTGACGCCGACGATCAGCTGGTCGCACTCCGCCTTCGCCCGCTCGAGCAGCCTCAAGTGGCCGATGTGGAACATGTCGTAGACGCCCGTGGTGTATCCGAAGAGCATGCGTGAGCCACCTTTCCCCGAGATTCGTTCCTCGGCGCGGTCGCGTGGAGATATACTCGCACACTCGCCGTGCCGCCGGACCGCGGTCAGAGCTCGGCGCCGCTCACGGCGAACGTGTCGCACGCCCCCGCGCCCTGCTCATAGCCCGCCTCGAACCAGCGCACCCGCTGCTCGCTCGTGCCGTGCGTGAACGAATGCGGGTTCACCTGACCCTGCGTCGCCTCCTGGATGCGGTCGTCGCCGACGGCCGCGGCGGCATCGATCGCCTGCGCATACTCGTCACGCGTGATGGGCTGGAGGAAGGGCACGCCACGCTCGTCCTCGGTCTGCGAGGCGGCCGCCGCCCAGGAGCCGGCGAAGCAGTCCGCCTGCAGCTCGACGCGCACGGCGTTCGACGTCGGTCCCGTCTGGCCGTCCTGCGCGCGCGCGAGGATCCCGTTGACGTTCTGGACGTGGTGGCCCCACTCGTGCGCCACCACGTACATCTCGGCGAGCGGGCCACCACTGGCGCCGAACTGGCTCTCGAGCTGGTCATAGAAGCTGGTGTCGATGTAGATCATCTGATCGGCGGGACAGTAGAACGGCCCAGTGGCCGACGACGCGTTGCCGCAGGCGGTGGCCACGGCCTGCGAGAACAGGATGAGGTTCTGCGGGCCGGCGTAGTCGAGCCCGGCGCTGGGCGCCTCCGCCTGCCAGTACTCCTCGAGCGACGCGGATGCGCCCTTCATGCGGCAGTCGATCCGCTCGTTGGCGTCCTGGCCCGTCTGGCACTCCTCGAGGGCGGAGTCGTTCGCAGGCGCCGCGCCGCCACCGACGAGCCCGGTCAGGTCGACGCCCAGGAACTGCGAGAGCACGAACAGGGCGATGACGCCGAGCCCGCCCCCGACGGCGATTCCGGTGTTGCGCCCGCGCTTCGAAGCCTTGCCACCGCCGATGTCGGCGTTCGGGTTGAACGTCATGCATCGAAGCTACCCCGCGGCATCCGTGCGAGCCCGATCCTCGTCGTCTTCGGGCGACGGGTTGACAACGGGGGTCGGGTCACCCCTGCGGAGCTCGGCGTTCCCGCCGTCTCCGCTGTCGACTTCGTCGTCGTAGCCGTCGTCGTCCTCGTCCGCCTCGTCGTCCTCGTCGTCCTCGTCCTCGTCGTCCTCGTCGTCGTCGTCCTCCTCGTCCTCGTCGTCGTCGTCCTCGTCCTCCTCGTCCTCGTCGTCCTCCTCGTCGTCCTCGTCCTCGTCGTCCTCGTCTTGGTCCTCGTCGTGGACCCCGCCCTCGTCGGGCTCCTCATCCGCATCACGCGCGCTGGCGAACGCGTCGGTGGCGCGGATGAGCGCGTCGAGGATCCCGGGCTCGTCGTACGCGTGCCCGGCATCGGCGATGAGGTGGAACTCCGCCTCGGGCCACGCGGCGTGCAGGTCCCATGCGGTCATCGCAGGCGTGCACATGTCGTACCGGCCCTGCACGATCACGGCGGGGATGCCGGCCAAGCGCGTTGCGTCCCGGATGAGCTGGCCCTCCTCCCACCAGCCGCCGTGCCGGAAGTAGTGGTTCTCGATGCGAGCGAACGCGATCGCGAATTCGGGCGCGGTGTGCCGCGTGATCGTGTCCGCCTGCGGCAGCAGCGTGATGGTCGAGGCCTCCCACCGCGACCATGCGATGGCTGCCGGCCGGTGGACCTCGGGGTCGGGGTCCTTGAGCAGCCGGGCGTAGGCCTCGATGAGGTGGGCGCGCTCGGGCGGTGGGATCGGCGCGACGAAGTCCTCCCACAGGTCGGGGAACACCGCCGACGCACCGCCCTCGTAGAACCAGTCGAGCTCCTGCCGACGGAGGGTGAAGATGCCGCGCAGCACGAGCTCGGACACCCGCTCGGGATGCGTCTGCGCGTAGGCGAGGGCGAGGGCGCTCCCCCACGATCCGCCGAACACCTGCCACCGGTCGATGCCGAGGTGATGCCGCAGCCGCTCCATGTCGGCCACGAGGTGCCAGGTCGTGTTCGCCGAGAGGTCGGCGCTCGGGTTCGCTCGCGTGCGGGATGGAGAATCCGCAGCCGCGCTGGTCGAAGAGCACGATCCGGTAGCGCTGCGGGTCGAACAGCCGCCGGTGTGCGGGGCTCGTGCCCGCCCCGGGCCCGCCATGCAGGAAGACCGACGGGCTTGCCCTCGAGGTTGCCCGAGACCTCCCAGTAGATGTGCTGTCCGTCCCCCACGTCGAGCATGCCGGTCTCGAGCGGCTCGATCTCCGGATACAGGTCTCTCATGACGACACGTTAGCGACGGGCGGATGCCGCTCGCCACTGCCGCGAGCGCGACACGCTGTGCCGATCAGCGGCGTGCGCCGAGCACGAGCCACCACACGGGGTACACGGCATAGGCGAGCACCGCCGGGGCGCCGCCGACCACGAACACCGTCCATTGCGCCGGCGACCCTGGCGGAAGCAGGAACCCGATCGTGAAAAGCAGCATCCCGCCAACGCCGACCGCGCCGATCGCTGCGGCCCAGCGCGCTGACGCGCGGCCGAGGCGGCGGCGCCCCGCACCGATCAGGCCGACGGCGAGGAGGAACCCGAACATGAGGGCGACCGTCGGGATCCCTGCGACCAATGCATCCTCGAGCGTGTCGATCCCCATCAGCATTCGCACTGTCCTGATCGCCATGAACCCGTTGCCGAGCGACAGGAGCGCGGCCAGCACGGCGAGGGTCACGCTCGGAGCGAGCGCACGCCACAGTAGGATCGCCGCCGCGATCTGCGCGGGCGCGAACTGCGACGTTGAACACGTCATTCGCCGGACCCAGCCACGACCAGGTTCGCAGGTTGACACCGAACGGATCGGCGAGCCCCAAGTACAGCGCGATAGCGATCGTCGAGGCCAGCCCGACGTAGCCCGTCGTGAACGCCCAGGAGCGGAGTGCCCGGACGCGAGGCATCCGCTCGTCGCGAATGTCGAGCGGAATCCGTGCGCCATCGCTCATGCCGCCGACCCTACTCCTCGCACGCGATACTCCTGCACGCGATCGGCGGGTGCCGCACCAGCCCGACCGTGGATAGGGTCGTAACCATGAGCGTCAAGCCGGTCACGATCACCATCACGGGCGCCGGAGGGCAGATCGGCTATGCGCTGCTGTTCCGCATCGCCGCAGGCGAGATGCTGGGGCCCGACACCCCCGTGCGCCTCAACCTCCTCGAGATCCCGCAGGGCCTGCGCGCCGCGGAGGGCGCTGCGCTCGAACTGCTCGACTCGGCGTTCCCGCTGCTCACCCGGGTCGAGGTGTACGACGACGCCGCGGCGGCGTTCCGCAACGCGAACGTCGCGCTCCTCGTGGGCGCGCGTCCTCGCACGGCGGGCATGGAGCGCGGCGAACTGCTCGCGGCCAACGCCGGCATCTTCGGCCCGCAGGGCGCGGCCATCAATGCCGAGGCGGCCGACGACGTACGCGTCGTGGTGGTCGGCAATCCGGCCAACACGAACGCGCTCATCGCGGCCGCGCACGCTCCGGATGTCCCGGTCGAGCGCTTCACGGCGCTCACCCGCCTCGACCACAACCGCGCGCTCGGGCAGCTCGCCCCGGCGATCGACACGTCCGTGGGCGACATCCGCAACGTGACGATCTGGGGAAATCACTCGGCGACGCAGTTCCCCGACGTCTCGCACGCGACCGCCGGCGGCGACTCGGTGCCTGCGCTCCTTGTGGCGCGACTCGGCAGCCCGGAAGCCGCGCGTGAATGGATCGTCGACGAGTTCATCCCGCGCGTCGCCAAGCGCGGCGCCGAGATCATCGAGGTGCGCGGGTCGTCGTCGGTCGCGTCCGCCGCGACCGCCGCGATCCACCACACGCGCGACTGGGTGCACGGCACGACGAACGGGTGGACGAGCGCCGCCCTGGTCTCCGACGGGTCGTACGACGTGCCCGAGGGCCTCGTCTCGTCGTTCCCGGTGGAGTCGGTCGACGGCGCGTGGCGCATCGTGCAGGGGCTCGAGCTCGACGTGTTCGCGCGGGACCGCATCGCGGCATCCGTCGCCGAGCTCGAGGACGAGCGCGAGGCGGTGCGCGGGCTGGGACTGGTCTGACCCGGGCGAGCCGGAGGCGCGACCTGGGAAGGGGATCGAACGATGACGGATGCCGCGACGCTCGACCTCAGCGACTACGTGCTCGTCGTCGACGAGCAGTTCGACGACGACCTGGCCGACACGCGCTGGTTCCCGTACTACACGCCGCACTGGAGCTCACGTGCGGCGACGCGCGCCCGCTACGAAGTCTCGGGCGGCACGCTGAAGCTCCGCATCGACGCGGACACCGAGCCCTGGTCGCCTGAGTACGACGACGGCGTGCGGGTGTCCCATCTGCAGACGGGCCAGTTCTCGGGGCCGGTCGGCAGCAGCATCGGCCAGCACCGGTTCCGCTCGGGGCTCGTCGTGCACGAGGCGCAGGACGAGGAGCGGCTGTGGCTGCCGCACTTCGGAGTGATCGAGGCGCGGGCCCGCGGCATCCGCCACCCTGCGGCGATGGTCGCACTGTGGCCGATCGGGTTCGGGGACGAGCCGGCGAACTGCGGTGAGCTCTGCATCTTCGAGATCTTCGGGAGCGAGATCGGGACGGAGGGCGGGCTCGTCGGAGTGGGCGTGAAGCCGCAGCACGACCCGCGCCTCGCGCTGGACTTCGAGAAGGTGCGCGTCGAGGGCGACCTCACCGAATTCCACGACTACGCCGTGGAGTGGCTGCCCGGCCGGGTGCGCTTCTTCATCGACGGCCGCCTGGTGAAGACCGTCGACCAGGCGATCGAGTACCCGGTGCAGCTCATGCTCGATGTCTACGAGCTCCCGACGGATGCCCCGCGCGACACGTCGCGGCATCCGCTCGTGTTCGAGGTGGCCCACGTGCGCGAGTACCACCCAGCCTAGGCTTGGGTCATGGCCGCCGATCCGAAGCCCTCGGCACGCCGCAGGCAGCTCATCGTGGGACTCGTGGTGGGCGCCCTCGTCGGCCTCGGCGTCAGCCTGTGGACGGGCTTCTGGCTGTGG
The DNA here is from genome assembly GCA_963764435.1 of uncultured Actinomycetota bacterium. GTDB lineage: Bacteria > Actinomycetota > Actinomycetes > Actinomycetales > Microbacteriaceae > Agromyces. The sequence goes on from CAVXSL010000009.1 coordinate 133,774, forward strand.
CTCCCCGCGGGACTCGTCGTCGGACTCGCGGCCGGCGCCCTCATGAGGCCGCCGTCGGAGTAGCGCGAGACGCCACGTACGCCTCGATCCCGTCGATCACCCGGGCGAGGCCGAAGTGGAAGGCGCGCTCGGGGTCGGCCGGTGCGCCGTACTCCTCACCCGCGGCTCGGCCGACTCGCCCCGAGATCGGGTAGCGGGTGGGGTCCATGATCTCCTCGAGGATCGGCGCGTTCCGCTCCCACCACTCCTCGTCGGTCTCCGTCGTCGAACGGTGCAGTCGTTCCGCGTCCACGTAGGCGCGCGCCGGTGCTGAGACGAAGCCCACGACCAGCGTGATCACCTGGTCCATGTCGAGGTCGCTGAGCCCGAGGCCCTCGATCGCGCGCAGGCTCCACTCCCAGCGATCCGACACGTTGGGGCCGAGCGGCGGCCGGCTCGTGTCGATCGAGAGCAGCCACGGATGCCGGAGGTACTCGTTCCAGGTCATCCGGGCCACCTGCTCGAGCCGCGCACGCAGCGGGCCACGAAGCTCGGGCAACGGCTGCTCGCCCACCACCCGGTCGACCATGAGGTCGATGAGCTCGGCCTTGCCGGGCACATAGGTGTAGACCGACATCGGCTTGAGTCCGAGGCGCTCGGCGATGCGGCGCATCGAGAGGGCCTCCATGCCCTCCTCGTCGGCGAGCTCGATCGCGCTGTCCACGACGGCATCCACGCTCGCCCGCTGCTTCGGCCCTCGGGAGCCCACCGGCTCGCCGAGTCGGTCGCGCCACAGCAGCCGGAGCGTGCGGTCGGGCTCGCCCCGGCCGGTGGATTCGGTCGACATGGGGGCTAGCCTACATTCTCCGTATGGTGTACGGTTCTGAGATATCCCCGTACACCGTACGTTGAAAGAGTGCGATGACTGCGACGTCCACACCACCACCGACTCCCGCCCTCGAAGCGGTCGGCCTGCGCAAGCGCTACGGGCGCACTCTTGCGCTCGACGGCTTCGACCTCATCATCGGAGCCGGCACCGTGCACGGCCTCCTCGGCCCCAACGGTGCCGGCAAGACCACCGCGGTGCGCTGCCTCACCACCCTCACGTCGTTCGACGAGGGCACGGCCGCCATCGCCGGCATCGACGTGCGCAGGCATCCGGCGGCCGTGCGAGAACGCATCGGCCTGGTCGGACAGTTCCACGCCGTCGACGACGCGCTCACCGCACGCCAGAACCTCATGCTGTTCGCGCGGCTGAGCGGCCTCTCGAAGCGACGCGCGTCCGGCCGCGTCGACGAGCTGCTCGCGGCGTTCTCGCTGACGGATGCCGCGGACCGGGCGGTATCCGGATTCTCGGGCGGCATGCGCCGCCGCCTCGACATCGCGGCGAGCCTCGTGCTCACGCCGGCGGTCCTGTTCCTCGACGAGCCCACCGCCGGACTCGACCCGCGCGGACGGGCCACGGTGTGGCAGGCCGTGCGGGAGGTCGCCGCCGCCGGCACCACCGTGCTGCTCACGACGCAGTACCTCGACGAGGCAGATCAGCTCGCCGACCGGGTCTCCGTGATGGACCACGGTCGCGTGATCGGCGAGGGAACGCCCGGCGAGCTCAAGCGACGGATCGGCGGTGACCGCGTCGCCGCGGTGCTCGCCGACGGCGCACGGATCGAGGCCGCCGCACGCGCCATGTCGCGCGTCACCGGCGCCGAGGCATCCGTCGACGCCGATACCCGCACGGTGACGGTCGAGGTCGCCGACGGCGCCAAGGCGCTGACGCCGATCGTCCGGGCGCTCGACGCCGACGGGCTCGACGTCGACGATCTCGCGCTGCGGCGTCCCACACTCGACGAGGTGTTCCTGCACCTCACCGCGCCGCCAGGCGACGGCACCTCCCCGGCCGTCGCCCATGCCTCCGCCGCACCCACCCGAGCCGACCAGGAGGCCCGATGACCACCGCCGCCCATCCCACCCCCGCCGGCCCGATCGCCGCAGCACCCGGCCTGCGCGATCGCGGCTCGAACCCGCTCCGCGAAGGGACGCTCATCGCCGGCCGCGACGTGCTGCACCAGCTGCGCGAGCCCTGGGGTCTCGTCTTCGGCCTCGCATTCAACATCATGCTGATCCTGATGTTCGGGTTCCTCTTCGGCGGCGCCATCGAGGTGCCGGGCGGCGGCGACTACATCGCCTACCTGCTTCCGGGCATGCTGGCGCTCGCGATGCTCTTCGGCCTCGAGGCCACGATGACCGCGATGTCCGAGGACGCGAAGCGCGGCATCACCGACCGGTTCAGGTCGCTGCCGATCTCCAGCGCCTCCGTCGCGCTCGGCCGCGCGATCGCGGACCTGGCGAACTCCGTGCTGAGCCTCGCCGTGCTCATGATCGGCGGGCTGCTCATCGGATGGCGCCCCACGACCGGACCCGCCGAGATCGCGCTGGCAGTGATCCTGCTGCTCTGGCTGCGGTTCGCGCTGCTCTGGGTCGGGATCTTCCTCGGGCTCAGCTTCCGGGGCACCGGAGCGACCACGGCCGTGCAGGTGCTGGTCTGGCCGATCGGATTCCTCTCCACCGTGTTCGTCTCGGCTGAGACGATGCCCGGCTGGCTCGGCGCGATCGCCGAGTGGAACCCGGTGTCGGCGACGGCGACGGCCGTGCGCGGAGCTGTTCGGGAACCCGACCGGCGTCACGAGCGGATGGCTCTCCGAGAACGCCGTGCTCGCGGCATCCGTCTGGCCGCTCGTGCTCGCCCTCGTGTTCGTCCCGCTGTCGGCCTCCGCCTACCGGCGGCTCCGCAGGTGATCGCGCGCGTTCGGGGTCGAGAGGCGCTCAGCGCACGATCGCGACACCCTGCGACGGGAGTACCAGTCCCATGGCCGGACGATCGGTGAGGATGTCGGTTCCCTCGAGCTCGAGCCGCACGTCGTCCACGCCATGATTGATGACGAACAGGTGCCTTCCACGCCGCACGGACTCGACGCTCGCCCCGCTCGCCGGGACGGGGGGCACCTCGACCGCGGCATCGGCGACCACGCCCTCGGCGAGGCGTCGCAGGGCGTCGGATCCGGGCAGGGTCGCGACGTACCAGCCACTCCCCCGCCCGGACGTGCGCCTGGTGACCGCGGGCCACCCGTCCAGAGCGCCATCGGCGAACCGGGCCAGGACCTCCGCGTCCTCCACCCGGACGAACTCGCTCCACACGACGCCGAAGGCGTCGCTGCCGACGAGCTCGCCGGTCAGCGGAACCGGCGGGGCCAGCCCGCCGCCTCGAGCACGGAGGTCCGGGGCGGCCGGCGGCGCGAACTCCTCGATCCACACGCCGAGCGCGGCCCGGAGGGATTCGCCGAGGTAACCGCCGAGTCGGACTGCGCAGGTGCTCGTCGGTGATCCCCGAGCCGAAGCCGACGACGAGCGTGCCGCCGCCGTCCGCGTACGAGGCGAGGTTCGCCGCCTGCGCGTCCGTCATGACGAGGTGCGCCGGCGCGACCACGACGCGATAGCGGGAGAGATCGTCCTGCGCGCGGACGAAGTCGACCGCCAACCCGAGCGAGCTGAGTGCTCGGTGCCACGCGAAGAGAGACCTCGAGGTAGGCGACCGTCGTCGGTGACGCGGGTTGCTCGATCGCCCACCAGCTGTCCCAGTCGAGGGTGATCGCCACGGTTGCCGGCACCCGCGTCCCCGCCACGGCGCCGTCGCCGGCGAGCTCGGAGATCGATGCGAGTTCGGCGCCGAGCAGCTCGACCTCCCGCCACACGCGGGTGTCGGTGCCGGCGTGCGGCACGAGTCCGGAGTGGAACTTCTCGGACCCGGCCACTGACTGGCGCCATTGGAAGAACAGCACGCCGTCGGCGCCGCGAGCGACGGCCTGATACGACCACGCCCGCATCTGTCCCGGCACCTTCGCCGCGTTCTGCGCCCGCCAGTTCACCGCGCTCGGCGCCTGTTCCATGAGCAGCCATGGCGCGCCGCCGCCGAGCGATCGCATGAGATCGTGCACCATGGCGGCGAACGCGGGCTGAGCTGGGTCGGCCGGGTCGGGGTAAGTGTCGTCGGAGACGATGTCGACCTCGCGTGCCCACGTCCAATAGTCCACCGGCTTGAAGAAGCCCATGAAGTTCGTCGTGATCCGAACATCGGACCCGTGCGCGGATCGACCTCCACCTCCGCCCGGTAGCAGGCGAGCAGTTCATCGCTCGAGAAGCGATCGAAGTCGAGCAGCTGGGACGGGTTGCGGAAGGTGGGGGCGGTGCGCGGAGGCAAGATCTCCTCGAACGACGTCGTAGTGCTGCGACCAGAACGCCGTTCCCCACGCCCGGTTGAGCTCGTCGATCGAGCCGTACTTCGCCGTCGAGCCACGCACGGAACGCGGCCGCCGACACGTCGCAGTAGCAGTGGCTCACGTGGCATCCGAACTCGTTGTTGACGTGCCAGAGCTCGAGCGCCGGATGCCCGCGTACCGCTCCACCAGCGCGCGTGACGAGCTCCCGCGTACGCTCGCGGTACACGGGCGAGCTCGGGCAGTACTGCTGGCGGCCGCCGACGACAGAGTGTCACCCCGTCCTCGGTGACGGGCAGCGTCTCGGGATGCCGCAAGCGCGAGCCACGGTGGTGGCGAGGCGGTGGCTGTTGCGAGGTCGACGCGGATGCCCGCCGTGTGCAGCAGGTCGAGCACCTCGTCGAGCCAGCCGAAGTCGTACTCGCCCGGACGCGGTTCGATGCGAGCCCACGAGAACACCCCGACGAGTGGCGAGGTTGATGCCGCGCCTGCGCATCAGTCGAGATGTCCTCGTCCCAGACCTCCCGCGGCCACTGCTCGGGGTTGTAGTCGCCGCCGTACCAGATCGTCACGATCGACCCGTGCCGATGATCGCCGTCGTCACGCCCTCATCCCTTCACGCTGCCGCTGGCGAGCCCGGTCTGCCAGTACCGCTGCAGGAACAGGAACGCGATGATCAGGGGGATGACCGTCACGAAGGAGCCGGTGATCACCGTCGAGAACAGCGCCTGCGCACCGCCGCCCGCGGTGGCGGCCGACTGGATCTGCGCGAGCCCGACCGTGAGCGGGTAGAGATCCGAGCTGTTCAGCATGATCAAGCGGGAGGAAGTAGTTGTTCCAGGTGCCCACCAGCGCGAACAGGAACACGGTCACGAGGCCGGGACCGAGCAGGCGCAGCCCGACCTGCCAGAAGATCCGGAACTCGCCGGCGCCGTCGACGCGGGCCGCCTCGATGAGGCTGTCGTCCACGGCGTCGGCCGAGTAGACCCGCATGAGGTAGACGCCGAACGGGCTCACCAGCGATGGGTAGGATGATCGCCCACGGCGTGTCGGTGAGCCGTGCCGAGGAGAACAGCAGGTAGGTCGGCAGGGCCAGCGCGGTGAGGGGGATCATGATGGCGCCGAGCGTGATGCTGAAGAGCGCCTTTCGGCCGGGGAAGTCGTACTTCGCGAACGCGTACCCCGCCATCGCGGCGAGCAGAGTCGCGCCGAACGCAGCGACGACCGCGTAGACGATCGGTGTTGAGCGATCCACCGCGCGAAGATGCCGCCTCGCAGCGTGAACAGGGTCTGCAGGTTCTCGACAGAGCGAGAAGTCGCCGCCGAACCACAGGCCGAAGGTCGAGAAGAGCGCGGAGTTGTCCTTGGTCGCCGAGACGAAGAGCCAGCCACAGGGGGAGGACGAAGTACAGCACGCACAACCAGAGCAGCACCGTGAGGAGCGTCGCTCCGGCGCTGCTCGCGGCACGTACCGTCCGCCTGTCGCGACGCGCGTCGGCCGCTCGCCGACGGTCACGGCCGTCCGAGTGTCGATCGACGGTCATGACATGCCCCTCTCCCGGCGCTCCCGGCGTTCGCTGGCAGCTGGACGAGATACGAGGTGATCGCGATCACGATTCCGAGCAGGAACGCGAGGGCGGCGGCGTAGTTCAACTCCTGGTTGAGGAAGGCGATGTTGTAGGCGTAGTAGTTCGGGAGTGATGTCGTTGCGTGATCGCGGTCCCCTGCGATGGCCGTTGAGCAGGCTCGGCTCGGTGAAGAGCTGGAAGCGTGCCGATGATCGAGAAGATCACCGTGAGGAGGATCGCCGGGCGGATCGCTGGGATCTTCACGCTCCACGCGATGCGGAACTGACCGGCGCCATCGATCTCGGCCGCCTCGTAGAGTTCCGACGGGATCGACTCGCAGGGCCGCGTACATGATGATCATGTTGTAGCCGACGAACTCCCACGTGACGATGTTCATCATCGAGCCGAGGATGTTCTCGGGCGCCAGGAACTTCGCGGGGTTCCGAGTCCGACTGCACGGGAGAACTGCGCGAACGGGTCCGAAGTCGGTGCCCGTAGAGGTAGCCCCACATGAGCGTCGGCAACCACGCGCGGGCACCGCGTACGGCATGAAGATGAGCAGGCGGATGGATCTGGACGCCGCGTGCACGGCCGCTGTCGAGGGCAAGGGCGAAGAACAGCGCGAGGCCGAGCATGATCGGCACCTGGATGAGGAAGAACAGCGCCGCACGGCCGAGGCTCGCCGAGGAAGCTCGGGATCCGTCAGCGCGCGGGCGTAGTTCGCGAGTCCCGCGAAGACCTCGCCTCCGATGAGCTTGCTCTCGAAGAGGCTCAGGTACCCGGCGTAGGCGAGCGGGATGATGAGCATCGCGATGAACACGACGAAGAACGGCAGGAGGAAGAGGTACGCGCGACGTTCTGCTTGCGTTTCGTCGAGCTCTCGCGGTGTTTCGACGCGCGGTTGCGGTGGGGCGCTCGACGGCGGGCGCCGGCGATGACGACACGGCGGCTCCTTCACTCTCGGTGTCTGACGGGTCTCGGTGCGACGGCTCGATCCCGCCCGAGGCGGAGGCGGGGCGCCCGCCCGCACTCCGGCGGGCGCCCCCGAGCTCACTCGACGGTGAAGCCCTGGTCCTCCGCGTAGCGCGACCGAGCTGCGTCCTGCCACTCGTCGAGCGCGGCCGCGATGTCGCCCTTGCCGGCGATCACCGAGCCCGATCGTGTCCTCGTAGCTCGAGTACACGAACTCCATGAACGGCAGCCACTGGAAGTCCGTGTCCACCGTCGTCGGAGATCTCGGCGAACAGCTTGTTCACCTGCTGGCCCCCGTAGAACTCCGACTCCTGGTCGATGAACGCGGGGTCCTCGAGCACCGAGACCTGCGGCGGGAACAGGAACTGTTCGGTCGCGAGCATCATCGCCGACTCGTGCGTCGTCGTTGATGAACCTCGCGAGCTCATAGGCCGCGATGGGGTTCTCGCTCGACGCGAGCACCGCATCGGATGAACCGCCCCAGTTGCCAGAGACGTTCTCGCCCTCCGACCACTGCGGCAGCGGCGCCGCCCGCCAGAGGCCCGAGGTACCTTCCGCCGTCCCCTGGAGGAAGACCGGGCCCCACGCCGCCGTGAGCCAACCGGCGTACTTGCCGTTCGACGAGACCCTGGTACCACTGATCGTTGAAGTCCGACATCGGTGGAGATCAGATCCTGCTGGATCAGGTCGGTACCAGTAGGTCGACGACCTCCTTCGCCTCGTCGCTGTTGACGTCGATCGTGACCGTCTCCTCGCCGTCGTAGCCGAATGGCTTGACGCCCGCCTGCCAGAAGAAGCCGATCATCTGGCCGGCCTGGTTGGCCCCGAGGTTGGAGATGTACGAGCCGGTGGCATCCTTCACGGCCTTGGCAGCCGCCGCGTAGTCGTCCCACGTCGCCGGCGGCTCGGTGATGCCGGCCTGAGGTCAGGAGGTCCTCGCGGTACAGGTTGCCCATCGGTCCGACGTCCTGCGGGATCGCCCAGCACCGGGTCATCGGGGGACGACCTGATTCCAGGCCCAATCGCACGTAGTCACCCGGAGATATCTGCCGCGCCGTAGGGCGTCAGGTCGAGCAGGGACTCGTCGGTGAGCACGAACGACGGGATGTACTGGTACTCGATCTGCGCGACATCCGGGGCCGCCCTCGCCCGCCTCGATGGCGCTGCGGAGCTTCTGGTAGTGCGGAAGGCCCTGGCCGACGTTCTCGACCTTGACGTCGATCTCGGGGTACGTCTCCTCGAAGAGCGCGACCTCGTTCTCGATGTCGGGCACCCACGTCCAGAATGTCAGCTCGGTGGGCGTGCTCAGCGCTTCGTCGATCTGGTCCTGACTGACGGGACCGGTCTGGTCGTCGCCAGTGTCAGCGGGCGTGCAGCCGGAGAGGAGCATGTGCTGCGGCGAACGACGCCGGATCGCCAGCGTCAGTGCTGTTCTTGCGTGCGTTCCTCATTGTCCTTCTCTTTCTTCTCAGCAGCGCCGGGCTGTTGCCCGGGCCCCTCACCCGTCGAGCAGGGTCAGGGTCGACCATGCGGCCGGAGCGGGAGTATCGGTCGCCGGTGGTTCGACGGATGTCGATCGGTCGGGTCCACCGACGTCGCGGGCGACGCGTCACGACCGTGTCGGTCCGAGCTACCAGTTGAAGGCGAACCACGACCCGGCGGCCGTCGGGCAGTGTCCCCGACGACACGGTCACGGGCAGCGCTCGCTCCGGTGCGAGCAGGTCGGCGACGGCCGAAGGCACGACCCAGCGAACGATGGTCCCGTGCGAGCGCAGGCGAAGGTACGCAACCGACGAACGGTCACACGACCTGCGCCGTGAAAGACGTTGGTCGTGATGGCGGCGAAATCGGCAAGAAGCGCGGATGACCGTACCGGGCGCAGCACGTCTGCTCCGTCGGGGATGAGCCCGTCCGCCCAGCAGCGTAGCCGGCCGACTGCTCCGAAGCTCGAACGGAGCCTCGGCCTCGACTGCCACGGGCTCGAGGATGTTGGAGAACTCCTCGTAGCTGCACGCCTGCCGCGTCGGCGGAGCCGGTCGGGCGCGACGGCGACGACGCGCACGCGCGCTCCTCGTCGCCGTATCCGGTGCGGATGCCGACGACCAGGTGCCCGCCGGCGGCCGGCATAGTCGACGAGCAGCGTCGAGCGTCCTCGTCCGACGCGACATAGAGCGCAGGGACGATGAGCACCGGGAACCGCGATGCGAGCTCCGGCTCCGCCCGATCTCGCCGGGCCTGCGCACGTGGAGCGATCCGGGCCTGGGCACCCGCATCGATGATCCCGCGGTGGAACGCGTCGACGATGCGTGGATAGGACGTGCGGTCGGGCCCGCCGTCGCGCATCGCAAGCGGCGGGGCGAACTCGAACGCGAACCGGCTGTCGTTCGACCAGAGCAGTGCGACATCGGCGTCGGGCTCGAAGCCGTCGAGCGCGACGCCGATCGCCGGCGAGCCGGTGCCCCGAGGTCCGAGACCTCGCGATACACCCGCCCGGGCACGAGGCTGTGCGGGAGCACGCCGCCCCAGTACGTCTCTGCGCCATAGGGGAGGGTGTGCCAGTGCCAGTACTCGATCATCGCGGCGCCGCGCGAGATGAAGGCGAATGCGGCCTGCGTCAGCTGCCCGGGATACGGGGGGAGATACTGCAAGTCGGAACGCCCGATCGACTGCGCATCGGTCTCGGTCACGAAGAACCTCGACTGCTGCGGAGCGAGAAGATCCGGTCGGCCTGCTCGCAAGAGCGCCGCGACGCCGGATGGTGGTACCACGGCGCGTTCACGGGACCTCGAGTCCCGTGTGGCGTCGAGGTGCGTCCTGCATCGCGTAGTACGGATTCCCCGCGGTGACGTCGAGCGACTCGCACGAGTTCCTCGTCCTCCACTGCGGGCCGCGAGTAGGCGATGCAGGTCGTGACGAATTGGTCGTCGCGACGAGTGCTCGCGCACGATCCCCGCCTGCCAGGCGATGAACTCCGTGGTCAGGTCGGCCTGATAGCGGCGCCACGCGAGGTCGTACTGCGGCAGAGTGTTGCCGTCGGGAGGTCCACAGCTCGGACCAGCTCGGTCAGCCGGTGCGACCAGTACGTCGAGTCCCCACTCGCGGTTCAGCGTCTCGACGTCGCCGTACTGCTGCCGGAGCCGGCGCACGAACCGTTGGAACGACCCGCGGTTGTGGAAGCAGCATCGAGGCCCGGCTCGTTGTCGACCTGATAGCCGATCACCGCAGGGTGGTCGGCGTAGCGCGACACCACCGCTCGGATGACCCGCTCGGCGTGGAACAGGAAGGCGGGGTGCGAGAAGTCGACCTCCTGACGCGCACCCCACGGCACCGGCTGCCCCGGTGCGCCGCTCGGCGGCGATCTCGGGATAGGCGGCCTGCAGCCACGGCGGAACCGCGTACGTGGGCGTGCCGAGCAGCACGGAGATGCCGCGCTCGTGCGCACCGTCGAGTACGGGCATGAGCCACTCGAGGTCGAACTCGCCGTCGCCGGCTCCCACGTCGACCAGACGGACTCGCCGACGCGGATGACGGTGAACCCCGCCTGCCGCATGAGGTCGAGGTCCTCGGCAGTGCGCTCGTCACGGTGGTACTCCGCGTAATAGGCGGCACCGAAGAGGATGCCCGTGGGGCGGTAGTCGGTGAGCTTGGATTCCATCGCGATCGCGTCAACTCCGGTGTCGTGCGGTCGATCCGACGCTTCGGCCGGGTGCTCTGGTTGGGAACGTACGCGCATGTGTTACCGGTAACAAGCCCTTGACGAAGATTCGTCCGGACCTCGGTGCTCATCGACTTCGGCGGCGCGCGTATCCCCGCCCGAGATGGTCAGTCCGCTGCCGGACCCGTCGAATCACGCACGATGAGGTCTGCCGTGAGCAATGGCGCGGGCGGAGCGGATGGGCCTTCGATCATGCCCAGCAACCGGTAGAACGCGGCCCTGCCCAGAAGGTCGAAATCCAGCCTGACCGTGCTGAGGGGAGGACGGAAGAACGCCGCTTCGGGAATGTCGTCGAAGCCGGTGACGGAGATGTCCTCCGGAACGCGGAAGCCCCGCTGTTCGAGTGCGAGCATCACGCCGAGCGCCATCTGGTCATTCGACGCGAGGACCGCGGTGACGCCGAGTTCGGCCGGGATCCGCAGCGCTGCCGCGTACCCGGACGCAGGCGACCATTCGCCCACTTCGGTGCCCAGGGAACGCAGGCCGTGCGCGGCCAGTGCGCGCTCGTACGCGAGCGCACGATTGCGCGCGGCCACCCAGCGCGGCGGGCCGGCGATGTGGCAGAACCGTCGGTGCCCGAGCCCGACGAGGTGGTCCACGAGCGCCGTGTATCCCCGTGCGTTCAGGCTGGACGGATGCCCGCCGGTGGCGTCGTCCTCCTCGGCCTGGATGTACGCCGGGACCCGGAAGTCGGCCTGTTCGAACGCCGAGGCCATCTCGTCGGTGGATGCGAGCGCGAGGATCCCGGCGATCTCCTGCAGGGAGACGAGTGTGATGGCCGCGTCGATCTCGCGGCGATCGGCCACGTCGAGCGTCACGATGTCGAGCAGGTAGCCCGCTTCCCTCGCACCCGCGGCCGCCCCCTGTGCGATCTTGCTCGGGCCGACCTGGGCCATCTCGTGCGTGAGCGCTCCGACCCGATGCGAACGGCTGGTGGCAAGGCTGCGCGCGGTCATGTTCGGTCGATAGTCGAGGTCTCTCAGCGCCGCCTCGACGCGCTCGCGAGTCTCCGGACGGATGCCGGCGTGGCCCTTCAGGTACCGGCTCACGGTCTGGTGCGATACGCCCGCTGCGCGCGCGACGTCATAGATCGTGGCCGCCTTCGGAGGGCGCGGCATCGCCCTCACGTCGCCGGCGCCGTCGATCCCCGACATGCGCCCTCACCCCCGTTCACCGAGAGAGCACGTACCACTGCTCCCCCAGGCCCGGCGCTCCCACCGTGCGCGGACTTCGTCGTGAGCCGATGCTGCTTCGTGTTGTTCTTCTCGGGAACCGGCAGCGTGCCGGCCGCGCGCCGGGCGGCGTAGTACGCGCGTGCCTCGTCCTGCCGCTCCTGCTCGGCGCCCGACGCGATCTTCGCCCGCAGGTGCTCGGGGCGGTAGCCGAACGCGTCGACGAGGTCCTGCGCGTGCGGGCGCAGCCGCTCGATGAGGCGGTCGATGTACGCCGTCACGGACTGGCGCGCGCTGCGGCGAGAGCCGGCCGTGGATGAGGTACCACGCGAGGTGCTTCTCGATCAGGCCGAGACCGAACAGGTCGCGGACCCACGTGAGCACCTGCTTCGTGCCCGGGTCGGAGGTCTGCGCGAGGCCGCGGGTGAACGCCTCCCACTGCAGCAGCTCCGCGTGGGCGCGGGCGGCCTCGATGAGCTCGTTCTGATTGCGGTTGAAGAGGGCCGCGGCATCCGCCTTCGGCAGCTTGCGGGCGTCGCGCAGGCGACCGGCGATCTCGGCGATCATGGTCTCGACCCGGTCGGTGAGAAGCTCGCGCTGCGTCTTCTCGTCCCGGAGCTCCGTGACGGAGCGCGCGGTCGACCCGAAGTCCACGACCGTCTGCGCGAGGTGGCGCAGACCGGTGCCGTGGTAGGCCCGATCCGCGGTCTGCTGCACGACGTACCGGGCCATCGCACCCGCATCCGCCTTGGCGAACTGCTCTCGAGAAGTCGGTGAGCAGGCGCTTCGCGACGAGCTGCAACAGCACGTTGTTGTCGCCCTCGAAGGTCACGTAGATGTCGACGTCCTGGCGGAGCCCCACGAGGCGGTTCTCGGCGAGGAATCCCGCACCGCCGGTTGCCTCGCGCGCCTCCTGCAGCGTCTCGAGCGCGTGCCAGGTGGACAGGGGCTTCAGCGCCGCCGCGATCGTCTCGAGGTCCTGGCGGTCGTCATCGGTGTCGGCCTCGCCCGAGAAGACCGCGTCGAACTTCACGAGGAACTCGTCGTGCGCGAAGACCTGCGCGTAGGTGGTCGCGAGCTTCGGGATGAGGCGGCGCTGGTGGCGCTGGTAGTCGAGCAGCACCTCCTCTTCGGTGTCGCTCCCGGCGTTGAACTGGCGGCGCTGATTGCCGTAGGTGATCGCGATCGCAAGAGCAATCGCCGCGGCGGAGGTCGATGCGCCGTCGAGCGAGACGCGACCCTGCACGAGCGTGCCGAGCATCGTGAAGAATCGGCGGCCGGGGCTCGCGATCGGGCTCGAGTAGGTTCCGTCCTCGGCGACGGAGCCGTAGCGGTTCAGGAGGTTCACGCGCGGGACGCGGACATTCGTGAAGTGCAGGCGGCCGTTGTCGATGCCGTTCAGCCCGCCCTTCAGGCCGTCGTCCTCGCCGCCGACTCCCTCGAGGAACCCGCCATTCGCGTTGCGGAGCGGCACGTAGAACGCATGCACGCCGTGGTTCACGCCCTTGGTGATGAGCTGGGCGAACACCACGGCAGCGGTGCCGTGCAGTGCGGCGTTGCCGAGGTAGTCCTTCCACGCACCGCGGAACGGCGTGTCGATCACGAATTCCTGCGTCGCCTCGTCGTAGGTGGCGGTGGTGGCGATGGCCGCGACATCCGACCCATGACCCGTCTCGGTCATCGCGAACGCACCCGGCACCTTCAATGACATGGCGTCGGGCAGGAACGTGCGGTGGTGGTACTCGGTGCCGAGGTGCAGCACCGCGGCGCCGAAGAGGCCCCACTGCACGCCCGCCTTGATCTGCAGGCTCGGATCGGCGAGCACGAGCTCTTCGAACGCCGCGATGTTGCCGCCGTGGTCGTCCTTGCCGCCGAACTCCTTCGGGAAGGCGCGGTGCACGGCGCCCGCCTCGACGAGGAGCTTGAGCTGGCCGAGCACGCGCTCGCGGTGCTCCGCCATCGACTGACCCTCGATGCGCTGGAAGTCGGGCCCGGCGGCGCGTTCACGTGCGGCAAGGCGGATGTCGGCCCAGGTCCCGAGCAGCTGGCGGCCGAGGCGCTCGACGTCGACCCGCGGCGACTCGGGCTGCGGGTCGGCGGGTGCGGCCGGAATCGCCGCCGCGACCTGGTCGCCTGCGGGCTTCGCGGGCACTGCGGCGGTGTGCTTGCTCGAGGTCGTCGAAGTCGTTCTGGATGCCGTGTCAACCATCGTCGGTTCTCGTCCTTCGTGTGCGGCGGTGTGGCTCATGCCACGCTAGAACGGGCGGCAGCGGCACGGAAACGGGGCGTTGGCCGCCTACAAACGGGGCGCCCGGCCAGTCGTGGGGACCTGTCGGCACCCTACAAGCCGATGGGTTCGACGCGCTGCAGTGTCCACAAGGCGGGAGACGCCGGCATCCGCTGCTAGGGCGCGGCGATCTCGCTGCTTTGGAAGTACGCGGTCGCGGGCCGCGTCCAGAGCAGGATCAGCACGATCGCCGTCACGGCTACGCTCGCCCACTCGCCGACCGGATTGCCCAGGTTGGCCACCGCGAGGAACAGCGACTGGATGAGGGACAGGGCCCCCAGCACGGTGACGATCATGCGCGCCACCGGGCGGCCGAACCAGAGGCCGAACGCGAGGATCACGATGATCAGACCGAGGATCATCGAGCCGATCGCGGCGCCCAGGAAGCCGCCGGAGCCACCGAATGACGCGCGCACATCCGGATCCGGCTCGAGCAGGAGGAGGATGCCCGACATGATGTCGATGACGCCCGCGATGAACGCCAGCACCGACACGATCGCGACCGAAAACGGTCGAGCCACTGTCTTCGCCATGATGCGCACCCCGTTCGCTCCGCGTCGCGCTGCGCGACACCCCTGCGCAGATGCTAGCGCGACGACGGATTCGGTGGTGGTCGGGCTCGCGGCAGCTGATGCGGCAGCGATCGGATGCGCTGCTGCCGGGCAGCGTACGGATCCCCGGCCCGCGGCGGGACTCTCCTACGCCGCCGCGATCACGGCGAGGAGCGCGGACCCGTAGGCCTCACGCTTCTTGGCACCGATGCCCGTGATGCCGTCGAGGTCGTCGAGGCTGACGGGGCGGGCGACGGCGACCGCTCGGAGCGTGGCATCGCCGAACACGATGTAGGCGGGAACCCCCTGCTCCCGGGCCTCGCCCGCACGCCAGGCACGGAGGGCCTCGAAGAGCTCGGCCTGCGCGGGCTCCAGGTCTGCTGCGGCCGGGGCGGCCCTTGGCCCTCGCGAACGGCCCGCCCGCTCGGACTCGGTGCGGAGCATCACGGTGCGCCCGCCCGCGAGCACCTCCGACGCGGCATCCGTGATCGTGAGCGTGCCGTACTCGCCATGGGTGGCGAGCAGGCCCTGGGCGAGCAGCTGCCGAGCGACCCCGCGCCACTGCTGCTCGCTGAGGTCCGCGCCGATCGCCCACGTCGCGAGCGCGTCGTGCCCGTACTGGCGCACCCGCGGCGTCGTGTTGCCGCGGAGGATGTCGATGAGGTGACCCGCCCCGAACTTCTGCCGGCGCTCGCGCTGGAGGCGCACGATCGTGGACATGAGCTTCTGGGCCGGAACCGTGCCGTCCCACGCGGCCGGCGGCTCGAGGCACGTGTCGCAGTTGCCGCACGGCTCGCTCGCCTCGCCGAAGTAGGCGAGGAGGTTCTGCCGTCGGCACTGCACGGTCTCGCAGAGGGCGAGCATCGCGTCGAGGTGCTGCGACAGGCGGCGGCGGTGCGCCAGGTCGCCGGGACTCTCGTCGATCATGCGGCGCTGCTGCACGACGTCCTGCAGGCCGTAGGCCAGCCATGCCGTGGCCGGAGCACCATCGCGACCGGCACGGCCCGTCTCCTGGTAGTAGCCCTCGACCGACTTCGGGAGATCGACGTGGGCGACGAACCGGACGTCGGGCTTGTCGATGCCCATGCCGAATGCGATGGTCGCGACCACGACGACGCCGTCTTCCCGGAGGAACCGCTCCTGCGTGCGACGGCGGGTCGCCGCGTCGAGGCCCGCGTGGTACGGCAGCGCGTTCACGCCGTTCGCGGCGAGGAACGCGGCGATCTTCTCGGTGCTGGCGCGGGACAGCGCATAGACGATACCCGAGACGGGGCGGGCCGGCTCCGTCGTGGTGGACGCCGTCGTGCCCTCGCTGCGCACGAAGTCGAGGAGCTGCCTGCGCACCTCGAGCTTGGGCGCGATGCGGTACTGGATGTTGGGCCGGTCGAAGCTCTGGACGAAGTGCTTCGCGCCGCCGAGCGAGAGGCGGGTCGTGATCTCCCGGTGGGTCGCCTCAGTCGCAGTCGCCGTCAGCGCGATGCGCGGTACGTCGGGCCAGCGCTCGGCGAGCTCGGAGAGGGCAAGGTAGTCGGGCCGGAAGTCGTGGCCCCACTGGGACACGCAGTGCGCCTCGTCGATGGCGAAGAGCGCCACCCGGCCACCCTCGAGAAACCGCTTCGTGGCCTCGGAGTTGAGGCGCTCCGGGGCGATGTAGAGCAGGTCGAGCTCGCCCGCGAGATAGGCGCGCTCCACCTGGGCGCGCTCGGCCGGGTACTGGCTCGAGTTGAGGTACGCCGCCCGCACGCCGTTGCGCACGAGGGCGTCGACCTGGTCGTGCATCAGCGCGATGAGCGGGGAGACCACGACGCCGGTGCCCTCGCGCAGCAGTGCCGGGATCTGGTAGCAGAGGCTCTTGCCTGCACCGGTGGGCATGAGCACGACGGCGTCGCCGCCCGCGGCAACCTGCGCGATGATCTCGGCCTGCTCGCCGCGGAACGTCTCGTAGCCGAAGACGGTGCGCAGTGCGTCATCGGCGCTGCTGAATCGCGGCGGCGCTGCGCGGATGGCGCGGGGTCGAGGCGGCGCCCACTCGTCGTCGGGCGGCGGCGGTTCGTCGGGATCCCACGGGACCTCCTCGGCGCCGTGGGGTTCCGGGTTCCAGCTCACCCGTCGAGTGTAACGAGCACCACCGACGGGTGAGCTGGAGCATCCTCAGGTCCGGCGACGCACCAGGAGCCAGGTTCCGAGCGCGGCGACCGCGGCCAGCAGCACGCCGCCCACGATCCACAGTGCGTCGAGCGGGGCGGAGGTGCTCGCGGCATCCGCCGGCTCATCGGTCGCACCGGTCGCGTCGGTCGGATCCGCCGACTCGCCCGTCGCGCTCACGATGGCGCCGCCGCAGGCACCCGGTTCCGTCGTCCCCTCAGCGAGTGCCACGCCCTCGGCGGGCTGCCACTCGAACGACCAGGTGCCCGAGATGGGGTGGCCGTCGGACGACACCACCTTCCACGCCACGGTGTACGTGCCGGGTGTGCCGAGCTGCGCCTGCGTCTCGGCCGAGACTCCGACGACCACGGCGCATCCATCGCCGTAGTACCTGCCGTCGGGGCCCTGCGCCTGGATCACCGCGCCGCCCTCGATCTCGAGGAGCTCGTCGTTGGTCTCGAGCGAGATGGTGCCGGGCTGGCCGGTCACCACCTCACCCTTGGCAGGGGTCGTCGCGACGAGGTAGTTGTGCGCCGAGGCGGGCACCGACGGCACGACGACGAGGGCGGCGGATGCCGCTACGAGCAGTGCGAGGCCACCCAGGCGTGCCCCACGCCTCGGCGCTCCGTGCGCGTCGGCTCGCATCAGGCGTCCGTTCGCGACCGGCGAGCAGTGAGCGCGAGCGCGATGCCGGCACCGCCGACCACGAGGCCGCCGATGCCGAGCGCGCGGGCGACGACGTCGTCGGATCCGGATGCCGCGGCATCCGACGCTTCAGTCGTGTGGTCGTGCTCCTCGGACGCGGCCGACTCGTCGCTCGCGGTGCCGTGGCCGTGCTCGTCGCCGGTGGCCTCGGTGACGGCGACGACCGGAGCCGGATGCTCGGGCTCCTCCTCGCCGGCCTCGGCGATCTCGTTCCAGTTGGTCTCTCCGACCTCGCAGGTCTGCAGCACGGGGAAGACGAGCGTCTCGCCCGCGGCATCCTCGGGGAGGCGGACCGAGAGTTCCACCGCGTCGCGGAAGCCGTCTTCGACCGGGGTGATCGCGGTGTAGACGACCTGCGCCGTGCGGTCGCCGTCGGCCACCTTCTGAATCGTCCAGTTCGGATTCAGGGTCGGTGAGACGCTCTCGATCTGCTCTGGGATGTCGAAGGTCAGGGCGGTGGTGGGTGAGCCGTCGCATCCATGGCCGAACGCGAAGGTGAGCACGGTGTAGCTGCCGGCTGCGGTGTCGCTCGGCGTCACGGTGACGTGCGCGCTCGCGGCGAGCGGCACGGAGGCGAGGGCGAGGGCGGCGCCGGCGGCGAGGCCGACGGCGGAGAGGCGTGCGATACGCATGATGAAGAGATCTTTCGTGGTCGAGGTCGGGCGCGCCGCCCATGCGGCGTCCCGGGTTCTTGGTGATGGAAGCGTCTGCCGCGCGTCAGAGGGCGGCGGCCACGACCGGGGGACCTCGGGACCCCAGCGCGGCGTGGAGGAGCGCACCGACCAGGCGCTGGCGCGGTGCGTCCGCCGGGATGCGGATGCGTCGACGCGACGATGGGCGCCGGGACCGTGGTGAGCCGACGCACGAAGACTCGGACCAGCCGGCCGAGGGCATCGAAGACGCGGTCGCCGAGTGCGAGCGCCGCCACCGTGATCGCCGCGGCCACGAGGTGCGCGAACGGCATCCACTCGTGGCCGTTGTCGAGGGATGCCGGAGCGGGCAGCGCGGCGAGCTGGACGGCCGGATCGGCGTGGCCCGCGTGGCCGGCGTGGTCGACGTGGGTCGACCCCGCGCCGGCCGCCACCGGTGCGGCACCACCCATCGCATAGGTGAGGTGCAGGGCCGCCTGCGCGACGAGCGCCGCAGCCGCCGTGCGCACGAGCCTGGCACGCGCCCCGGTCAGCAGCATCGCGAGGGGCGCTGAGAAGGCGAGAGCGACGAGCAGGGCGACCGGGCCGGGAGGAGTGCCACCCCCCACCGTGTGCGCGAGGGATGCCACGAACGTCGCGAAGACGGCGATGGCCGCTCCGCGCGCTGCGCGTACGCCCCGGCTGGTCACGAGATCAGCCTAACCGCACGGCAGAAGCGGGGGCGACGGTCGCCGGACCGCCGCCCCCACGTGCACCGTTCCGGGTCAGCCGATGTTCAAGGTGAACGAGCTCACCGTGCCGGTCGACGGCACCGTGATTTCGAACCGCTGCGGGCCGCTGAGGCCGGCGGGGACCGTGAACTCCATGGTCGCCTTGCCGATCTCGTCGGTGGTCGGCGTGTACGCCCGATCCACCGGCGAGCTGTCGAGCTCGACGCCGTTGTGCGACACCACGACAGTGCCGGCGCCCGGCTCGCTGCGGCTGAAGTCGAGCGACGACAGGTTCACCGTCACCGCCTCACCCGGCGCATACGTACCGTCGCCTTGGACGATCACCCCCACCGCGCGCTGCGCGACATCGGGAGTTGCCGTGTCGAACACCTCGAAGTAGTCGACCATCGACTCGAGGTCGATCTTGCCGCTGTCGGCCCTGTTCGCGCCGAGCGCGAGGGTGAAGAAGTTGTCTCCACCCGAGGCGAGGAACGAGTTCACACCCACGGAGTAGGTTTCGGCCGGGTCGATCGGCACGCCGTCGAGGAGCATCTCGGTGATGTGCGATCCCTTCAGTGCGCTCGGATCGTAGGTGTAGGTGAGCTCCTGATTCACCCCGAGCTTGAGGAACGGCCGTGACGCGGTCGACGGCTGCCACTGCTCCTCGAGCACCGACTTGACCTGCGCCCCGGTGAGGTTCATCGTCACCAGCGTGTTCGCGAACGGCTGCACGTTGGCCGCCTCGCGATAGGTGACCTCACCCGATGCGATGTCGGCGCGCAGGCCACCCGGGTTCATGAACGTGATGTCCACGTCTCGGGTGCCGTCCTCGTTCAGCGACCAGCGCTGCACGTCGGCGACGAAGTTGCCGAGCGTGGACTCGCCGCCGCGGTTCTCCGCGAAGGTCGCCGCCGACGTCGCGCGGAGGAAGTCCGCGTTCGCGGTGCCGAGCACGACGTTGCCGAGCTCGTCGGCAACGGCCACCGCTTCGTCGACGATGGGCTTGACCTCGGGGTCATCCGCGTAGAGCGGCATGGTGCCGTCCATCAGGTTGAAGATCTCGTTCGTCATCTTCGTGATGGCCTTCGAGCCGCGGTCCCACTGGATCTCCATCTTGGAGAATTTCTCGCCGTACTGACCGCTCGAGATCACCGGTCGCCCGTCGATCACGTGGTTGTAGGCCAGATGGGTGTGGCCCGACACGATCGCGTCGATGTTGCCGTTCGCACCGAGCACGATCTTCCCGAACCGCGAGTTCGGGTCGACGGCCGACTCGATCGCGGTCGTTGCCGCACCCTCGTGCACCAGCAGGACGATGATGTCGGCCTCGCCGTTCTCCGGCGTGGCCGTCGCTCAGCTGGTCGGCCACGCGGTTCACGGCCTCGGTGGGGTCGCCGACCGTGATGTCCGCGATGCCGGCCGGGCTGACCAGCGACGGCAGCTCGTCGGTGACCGCACCGATGAAGCCGATGTTCACGCCGTCGAACGACTCGATGCAGTACTCGGGCAGCGCCGGCTCGCCGGTCTCCTTGTCGTAGATGTTCGCGCCGAGGTACTCCCACAGCGCAAGCGGCATGACCCGGTCGGTGAGGTCGGCGAAGCCCTGGTCGAACTCGTGGTTGCCCACGGACTCACCTCGAGCCCGGCTGCGTTCAGCGCCTCGATCGTCGGCACGTCCTGCTGGATGAACGACGTGAAGGTCGACGCGCCGATCATGTCGCCTGCGGCTGCGAACACCGTGTTCGGGTTCTCGGCGCGGATCTGCTTCACCGCGGTCGACAACGCCGCGATGCCGCCCGACGGGGCCGACCGCTCGATGCGGCCGTGGAAGTCGTTCACGGTGACGACGTCGATCTCGACGGTGCGACGGAGCACGACTCTGTGCCCACGCCGACGAGGATCGGGTCGTGGTCGCTCGAGCGGTACGGCGTGCCCGCCTCGGCGGCGGGACCCCAGTACTCGCGACCGGCCCACTCGGGCGAGTTGATCGCCCAGACGCCCGCCTACGTGACCTTGTCGGTCGCCGACTTGGACGCGATCACGTGGTCGAGCGAGCCGAGCTCGCCGTCGAACGTGTAGGTGTACTGGCCGCGGCGCCTCCGTCGGCAGGATGTCGGTCCATCCGGCATCCGTGAAGACCTTGATCGGGTCCTCCTTCGCGGAGGAGTTGAAGTCGCCGACGAGGTAGATGTCGGTCTTGCGCTCCTCGGAGAGGCCGTTCGCGAAGCCGAGCAGCGACTCGGCCTGCTTCACCCGCTCGTCGTTGAACGCGTCCTGACCGGGCTGCTGGCTCGGGTCGGTGCCGCTCTTCGACTTGAGGTGGTTGGCGATGACGGTCACGAACTGCTTGCCGTACTTGAACGTCTGCGCGATCGGCTCGCGAGCGATGTCCCACACCGTCTCGTCGACGATGGTCTTCGCCTCGCCGCTCGGCTTCACGGATGCCGCGCGGTAGATGATCGCGTTCGTGATGTAGTCGGTGATGGCGGCGTCATGCAGCGCCTCGGGCGTCGGGACGTAGTCCCAGACATCGGAGCCGGCGGCGGCATTGAGTCCCGCGACGAGGTCGGCGAGTGCCTCGTCGGGCTCCTCGCCGAGCTTCACCGAGTTCTCGATCTCCTGCAGGGCGACCACGTCGGCGTCGAGGGCGTTGATCGCGGTGACGATCTTCGACTTCTGGATCGCGAACTCCTCGGCGTTCCCGGCGCCGCGCGCGTTCGCGTTTTCCTCGCTGAACGTCGTGAAGTAGTTGAGCACGTTGAACGCCGCGACGGTGATGTCGCCGCCGACGACCGGGGGCGTCTCCGGCCGCGCGTTCGCGGTGGTGAACGTCGGCTTCAGGTGCGGCCGGGCTCGCGTCGTTGATCGGCACGGGCGGCTGCAGGCGCCACTCGTTGAAGCCGAAGCTCAGGAGGGAGCCGCCCGGACGGGAAGTTCACCGTGTCGCCGTTGCGCGCGACGGTGTCCTTCGTGAGGTAGGGCTGGTCGCCCGATGGTCGGGGTTGTCGGAGCCGTCGGCGAAGCGGATCGCGATGCTGTAGCCGTCGTCGAGGAGCAGGCGGCCGCCTTGTTGGCCGCGTGATGTTGTTCGCCGCGGTCGTCCCGGGCGCTGCGGTCTCGAACGCCTCGACCGGCAGCGCGCTGCCCGCGTTCAGCCAGAGCTCGCCGAAGCGCAGCAGGTTGTGGCTGGAACGAGGCGGTAGGTGCCGCTGGGCTGCACGAGCATGCCCTCGAACGGCCTCGCGCGCCGCCCGAGGACGGTCGGCGGGCAGCGGCGTGGTCGCGGGCAGGCCCGTAGCCGGCCTGGACGAGCTCCACCGGCCGCGGCGTCGACGCGGTGATCTGGGTCACCGTGTTGAACTCGCTCACCGGGCCGGTGACGGACCTTGTCGCCGATCGCGACGCCCGTGGCGGGGTTGTTGGAGATGAACACGAAGATGCCGTCGGAGGCGCCCGGCGTGGCATCCGTCGCCCCGCCCGAGCCTTCGGTCTGCAGGTAGATGCCCGCGGAAGCCGCCGGTGCGGTGGTCGCCCGTGACGATGCCCTCGACCGTGACCGTCTGCGACGGGAGCGGCGTCGATGTGCCGGTGCCCTGCACCTGTGCGATGGTGTGGGTCGACTCGGCGGCGTACGCCGGCGGCGCGGCGAGCAGTCCCGCCGAAGATGGCGCCGGCCGCGGCGACCGCCACGGCCGACATACGTTGGACGGTGGTGCGACGTGGCATGACTCTCCTCTGGTTCCACCCGGGGGGCCTCGCGCGCGACGGACGCGTTGGTCGGGTCGCGCGCGGCACTGCTCCGCAGCCTAGAGGGTCGTCCGTGATTCTGGCAGGGGTTTGCCATGTGTTCATCGGCATGTCTTCACGCAGTGTTCACGCGGCTTCGCTCGATGGCGCGCGAGCCCGCCCTGGTGCATGCTCGAATGAGCATAGGGGATGCCCCGAACGGCTACAGTTGCACGACCTCGGTGACTCGCACCACGGCGGCGCCCTCCTCCGCGGATGCCTCGAGGTCGACGTCGGCGCGGATGCGCCAGTCGTGGTCGCCGGCCGGGTCGTCGATGGTCTGCTCCACGCGCCACACGCCGTCCGCGGCATCCGACTCGTCGATCGCGACCAGCCGCGGCGAACGGGCCGCCCCGCCCGTGCCGATCGAGTCGTGCTCGGCGTAGTACCGGTCGAGGGCGTCGGGCCAGCCGGCGTCGGGATCGAGTTCGGCGAGCTCGTCGTCGCGCTCGAGCGCCGCGAGCTGCACCCGTCGGAAGAGCTCGTTGCGCACGAGCACCGTGAAGGCGCGGCGGTTCGTGACGACCGAAGGCGGCGCCGGCGGCACGACCGGCGCCTCGTCCTCGGGCAGGTGACTCGTCGGGTCCACGAGCTGGTTCCACTCGTCGACGAGGCTCGAGTCGACCTGCCGCACGAGCTCCCCGAGCCACTCGATGAGGTCGAGGAGCTCCTCGTCCTTCGCTTCGGTCGGCACCGTCTGCCTGATCGCCCGGAACGCGTCGGAGAGGTAGCGCAGCACGAGGCCCTCGCTGCGCGCGAGCTGGTAGAACGCGACGTACTCCCCGAACGACATGGAGCGCTCGAACATGTCGCGCACGACCGACTTCGGGCTGAGCTCGAAGTCGCGCACCCACGGCTGGCTGGACGCGAACGTCTCGAACGCCTGCGCGAGCAGCTCGTCGAGCGGCTTCGGCCAGGTGACCTCCTCGAGCAGCTCCATGCGCTGCTCGTACTCGATGCCGTCCTGCTTCATGGCGGCGACCGCCTCGCCGCGGGCCTTGAACTGCTGCTGGGAGAGGATCGGCCGCGGGTCGTCGAGCGTCGACTCGATGACGCTCACGACGTCGAGCGCGTAGTGCCCCGTGCCGACGCCGGTGCCCGGCGCGGCATCCGGATCGAGGAGCTCGATCGCCGCGAGCGCGAACGGCGAGAGCGGCTGGTTGAGTGCGAAGTTGGGCTGCAGGTCGACGGTGAGCCGGATGCGCACGCCAGCCCTCCCCCGCGGCGGCCGACGCGGGCGAGTGTTCCCGTTTCTCGCGGGCGCTGCCCTCGGAGGGGGCGGACTCGGGCTGAACGGGAACACTCGGCGGCTGCGCCGGAGCATCCGCCCGCAACTCCACCACGCCGGCGTCGCGGAGCGTGCGGAGGATGTCGAGGGCGCGTCGGGCGAGCTCGAACCGCCGCGCCCGCGGCTCGTGGTTGTCGAAGCAGAGCGAGCGGATGCCGCCGACCACGTCGCCGCCACGCCCGATCACGTTGATCAGCATCGCCGCGGTCAGCTTCAGCTGGGGCACGAGCGGCTCGGGTTCGGCCGCGACGAGTCGCTCGAAGGATGCCTCGCCCCACGACACGAACCCCGCGGCCGCCTTCTTGCGCACGACCTTCCGGAGCTTCTTCGGGTCGTCGCCCGCCTTGCGGAGCGCGACCTCGTTCTCGATCTCGTGGTCGGGCGCGAGCACGACCACGGTGCCCGCGGTGTCGTAGCCGGCGCGGCCGGCCCGCCCCGCGATCTGGTGGAACTCGCGAGCGGTGAGCTGGCGCATCCGCTGCCCGTCGTACTTCGACAGCGCCGTGATGAGCACCGTGCGGATCGGCACGTTGATGCCGACGCCGAGCGTGTCGGTGCCGCAGATGACCCGGAGGAGCCCGCGCTGGGCGAGCGTCTCGACCAGGCGGCGGTAGCGCGGCAGCATGCCGGCGTGGTGCACGCCGATGCCGGCCCGCACGAGTCTCGAGAGGGTCTTGCCGAACCCCGTGGTGAAGCGGAACCCGCCGATCGCCTCGGCGATCTCGTCGCGCTGCTCGCGGCTGACCACCCGGATCGACGAGAGCGCCTGCGCGCGCTCCATGGCGGCCGCCTGCGAGAAGTGCACGACGTAGACCGGCGCCTGCCTGGTCTCGAGGAGCTCCTCCACGGTCTCCTGCACGGGTGTCTTCGCGTAGGAGAAGTGCAGTGGCACGGGGCGGTCGACGCCTGTGACCCGGGCCGTTTCGCGGCCGGTGCGACGCGTGAGGTCCTCGGCGATGCCGGTGACGTCGCCGAGCGTGGCCGACATGAGGATGAACTGCGCACGCGTCAGCGTGATGAGCGGAACCTGCCAGGCCCAGCCGCGGTCGGGGTCGCCGTAGTAGTGGAACTCGTCCATCACGACCTGGTCGACCGCGGCATCCGGACCGTTCCGCAGGGCGAGGTTGGCGAGGATCTCCGCGGTGCAGCAGATGATCGGGGCATCCGGGTTCACCGAGCTGTCGCCCGTGACCATGCCCACCTGTTGCGCGCCGAAGATGTCGACGAGCTGGAAGAACTTCTCGCTCACGAGCGCCTTGATGGGCGCGGTGTAGTAGCTCCGGCCGCCTCGGGCCACGGATGCCGCGTGCGCCGCGACCGCGACGAGCGACTTGCCCGTGCCGGTCGGCGTGGAGAGGATGACGTTCGCGCCTGAGACGATCTCGATGATCGCCTCGTCCTGCGCGGGGTAGAGCGCGAAGCCGCGGCCCGCCGCCCACTCGACGAAACCGTCGTACATCGTGTCGGCGTCGTACGGACGCGGGGCGAGGTCGAGGATCGGCGGGGGCATCCGTCCGAGTCTGCCATGGGCGGGGGTGATCCGGGCGCCCGGCCGGTGCGAGGGAGGAAGGGGGAGCCGGCCGGCACGCGGTTCGGAAACCACATGCTGGCCGGCTCTCGGGTCGCCCGCCGCGGTGACAGTTCCCCCTGCGGTCCGCGGCGCGACGACCGTACGTCAGCGTAGGAGCGAGCCCGGCATCGCGGCATCAGGGGTACCACTGAACGCCTCGAGAGCGACGGATGTCCCTGCATCCGCCGATCTGGGCGGGTCCGGTGGGCCGTGCCGTTCATGTGGCGCGCCATCCGACGCTGCGCTCGAGCCTGTTCTGGGGCACCATGGTCCGTGCTCCCGTGGCTCACCCTCATGCACCACCTCACGGCGCCGCGCGAGCAGCTGCTCATCAAGGTCATGCCGCGCACGATCAACCTCGTCATCGACGCCATCCGGCTCGTCGTGAGCGCGCTCGCCTACGTCGTGGTGTGGGTGTTCCTCGTGCTCCTGGGCGTCATCCTCACCCCGATCCTTCCGCTGCTCAGCCCGCTGCTGCTGATCCCGTGGTTCAAGAACGTCGCGCAGGGCGTGATCGACGGCCTCGTGGAGTCCATCGGCGACGTGGCGACGTGGAAGGAACGGCCGGTGCGCGCCTCGGCGATGCGCCTCGTCGTGCGCGACGCGCTCGCGCGCGCGAAGGCGCTCGTCGGCGAGCGACGGCGACGTGCACCTGTTCGCGCACTCCCAGGGCGCGGCCGTCGCGACGTTCGCGCTCTTCGAGGAGCTCGAGCCCGGCGACTTCAACGTGCGCCGTCTCACCACCGTCGGCGCCGCGGTCATGCTCCTCGGCCGCGAGACCTGGCAGGGCCGCAGGGATGCCGTACACTCCCGTGGACACCTGGATCGCGCAGGAACGCGGCCGCGCCCGACGCGGGACCGCGTGGCGTGGGCGAACCACTGGGCCATCTGGGATCCGTTCTCGGCGGGCCCGATCGCCGACACGCCGGATGCCGCGCGCAAGCGGTGGCGGGCCGCGTACTTCCCCGCCGCCGAGCTCGGTCGCGCTCGGACCCGAGGAGCACGCGGTGCACAACACGAGCCAGCCGTTCCTCGACCACGGCATGTACTTCGCCAACACCGTGCAGGTCGTCGAGCCGACCGCTCGCCACCTGCTCGGCCCCGACTTCCCCGGCGTCGCCGGCCCGTCGACTACATCCGGAACCGCCTGGTCGTGATCGACAAGAAGTCGCTCGGCATCAGCATCGATCGCCGCGGTGGTGATCGCGGCGATCCTGCCGGGCCTGCCCGCGGCATCCGCGTTCTTCGCCTGGATCGTGACCTGGGTCGCCGGCACGATCGGGTGCGGTGATCGGGTTCTTCACCGCGGCAGACCTGCAGGAATCGCGGGCGGCCGGCGCGGCATCCGTCGGGGTTCCTCGTCGCCGATGACGGCGCGCGCCTCTCGACGATCGGCTGGATCGTCGCGTCCGGGCTGATTGCGGCGCTCCTCATCTGGCTGAACCAGCTGCATGCAGAAGCAGACCGAGCGCTCGATCGTGTGGGACCGTTGCCCGCTCGACGTGCGCACGTGGCTCGTGCTCACGGCGCATTCCCCGGGCGCTCTACGTGCTCGGGGCGGCAGTCGTCGTGTGGTTCGCGATCTTCACCTGGACCCGTCCGCCGCTCGACGTCGCGCGGGCTCGTCGGCCTGGGCGGTGGTCCTCCTGGTCGTCGCGCTGCTTCGTGATCCTCGAGCCGCGGTTCGCACCTGCGCCACGGTCATCGTGCCGGCGCGCACGAGCGCTCGACGAGGCCCCCGCCGTGCGACCGACGGAGCCGCCGATGCGGCTCGGCGTCGCGATGGCGAGCGAGGAGTACCGCTCCGAACTCGCGACACGGCGGGCGAACCTCGAGCCCGAGGGCCTCTGGGCGACCTGGTGGGCGAAGCACTTCCACGGGTGGCGGCCGAAGGAGCACGCGGCGTCCGGCTTCTCGGCCGATGAACGATCGCGCGGGCTGAGGCTCAGGCGCTGTCGACCGCCCGCCGAGCCGGGCGCACCGTGGGGCGCAGCACATCGCGGGGGTCGCCGCCGGCGAGCACCTCCACGATCGCCTCGACCAGCCGGAACGGCACGAGCGCCACGAGGTGCAGCAGCACCGACGGCCCGAGCACGGCGATGGAGGCCGTGACCAGCAGCACGAGCGGCGCGAGCGAGCCCCACGGCAGCGCGGCGAGCGCCGCCGCCGGCCACGCGACGAGCCACCACGGCTCCCAGAACGCGGCCACGGATGCCCCGAACAGCACGAGCCCGCCCGCGATCGCCTGCACGAACAGCAGCATCCCCACGGCGCCGCGGAACTCGCGCTCGCGCTCGGCGGCGACCCAGCCCCACATGAGCCAGGACCGCAGCACGGGCACGTCCTGCTCGCGCAGCGCGGTGCGGAAGACCCGGTCGTCCTCGCGACGCTGGGCGAGCGCTTCGCGCGGGTCGCCGAGTTCATCGGCCACCGTCGAGCGTTCGTCGTGCAGTGCGGCGGGCGCCGACTGCCGGCCGTAGCTCGCGATGAAGCTCCACAGCCACATGGGCACGGAGGCGAGGTCGGTGACGCCGTGCACGCGCGGCTCACGCGTGCGGGGCAACGGGTCCGGCGCACCCGGCGGCCGCGCGGGCACCCGGTAGCGCCGACCCGAGACCGGGTCCTCGTAGACGAACGGCGCACGCACGTGGAAGCGGTGGCCGTCGGCCGGTCGCTGGGCGAGCGAGAGCTCGTCGAGGGGTCGGCCGTCGTCGGTGAGGAATGGCATGCGGTCTCCTTCGGTCGGGACCATCTTGCCGTGCGGTCTCAGCCGAGCAGCAGCGCCACTGCGAGCAATGCCGGCACCGAGCCGATCGTGGTGAGGAACACGGTGTCGCGCGCGACGATCTCGGCGGTCTCGTAGCGCTGGGCGAAGACGAACACGTTCTGCGCGGTCGGCAGGGCCGCGAGCACCGTGACCGCGTAGAGGTCGATGCCGTCGAGCCCGAAGACGAAGCGCCCGAGCGCCCACGCGACGAGCGGCATCGCGACCGAGCTTCAGGATCGTGGCGAGCAGCACGTCGCGACGGCCGGTGCCCGGCTCGAGCAGGCGCTGGCCGTGCAGCGACAGCCCGAAGGCGATGAGCATGAGCGGCACGGCGGCGTGCCCGATGAGCTCGATCGGCTCGAGCACGATCGGCGGCAGTTCGAGCCCCGACAGGGCCACGAGCACGCCGAGGAGGGAGCCGACGATGATCGGGTTCGTGATGGTCGATCCGCACGATCGCCCACACCGACGTGCGCCCCTCGACCCTGGCGCCGAGGATGGCGAGCGCCACCGGTGCGAACAGCAGCAGCTGCAGCAGCACGATGGGCGCCGAGTAGGCCGCGTCACCGAGCATGTACACCGCGATCGGGATGCCGAAGTTGTTGCCGTTGACGTATCCCGAGCCGAGCGAGCCGATCAGGGTGCGCGCGAGCCCGCGCCGCCAGACGGCGAGCGACACGAGCGCGAAGAGCGAGCATCACGGCGAGCGCGGCGAGCGCCGAGACGGGCAGCAGCGCGGAGAAGAGCGCGCCGACGTCGGCGGTCGCGAGCACCGAGAACAGCAGGAACGGCGCGAGCACGTTGAAGTTCAGCTTCGCGAGCACCGGACGGGCGCCCGGGCCGAGCACCCCGGTGCGACCGGCGATCCAGCCGACGAACACCGCGAGCGCGATCACGGCGAAGCCGGTGAGGATCTGGATCATGCGCGCGTGCCCTCGGTCGGGGGCGGTGGCGCGTCGATCATCGACTTCGACCCTATGCCACCGCGGACGCGGGTTGAGGAGCCGGCGCCAGCCGGCGTCTCGAAACCCGGTTGCGCATGCCGGGTTTCGAGACGCGCCCTCCGGTCGCTCCTCAACCCACTGACGTCCCGGGAGGCTGGCCGTGGGGCGGGCCGCCCACCTAGGCTCGAAGGGCACGCTGAGTCGAACGGGCGGGGAGACGATGGCCGGAGCAGTCGAGCAGGGCGGGGATACGGGAATCGGCGTGGCGGCGGCATCCGTGCCCCTGGAGCTCGTCGACCAGTGGTGGCGGGCGGCGAACTACCTGACCGTCGGCCAGATCTACCTGATGCGCAATCCGCTGCTCGAACGGCCGCTCGAGCGCGACGACATCAAGCCGCGCCTGCTCGGCCATTGGGGCACCTCCCCCGGGCTCAGCCTCGTCTACGCGCACCTCAACCGCGCGATCGTGGAGCGGGGCACCTCGATGCTCTACGTGTGCGGCCCCGGCCATGGCGGCCCTGCGATGGTCGCGAACACCTGGCTCGACGGCACCTACTCCGAGCTCTTCCCAGCGATCACGGCCGACCGCGACGGCATGGAGCGCCTGTTCCGGCAGTTCTCGTTCCCGGGTGGCATCCCGTCGCACGCGGCGCCCGAGACACCCGGCTCGATCAACGAGGGCGGCGAGCTCGGCTACTCGCTCATGCACGCGTACGGGGCTGCGCTCGACAACCCCGGCCTGGTCGTGGCCTGCGTCATCGGCGACGGCGAGGCCGAGACCGGCCCGCTCGCCACGAGCTGGCGCGGGCATGCGTTCCTGAACCCGCTGACCGACGGCGCGGTGCTGCCGATCCTGCACCTCAACGGCTTCAAGATCGCGAGCCCGACGCTGCTCGCGCGCCTCCCCGAGGCCCAGCTCGTGGAATTCCTGCGGGGCAACGGCTTCGAGCCGCTGCTCGTCACGGGCGGCTTCGACGGCGAGGACCCGATGGCCGTGCACATCCGGCTCGCCGACGCCATCGACGTCGCCTTACAGCGGCTCGCCTCGATCCGCGCGGATGCCGCGGCGGGCGGGTTCGCCGACACGCCGCCGCGCTGGCCCGCCATCGTGCTGCGCACGCCCAAGGGCTGGACGGGCCCCCGCGTCGTCGACGGCGTGCAGGTCGAGGGCACGTTCCACGCGCACCAGGTGCCGCTCACCGGCGTGCGGAAGAACCC
This sequence comes from uncultured Actinomycetota bacterium, assembly GCA_963764435.1. Taxonomy (GTDB): domain Bacteria; phylum Actinomycetota; class Actinomycetes; order Actinomycetales; family Microbacteriaceae; genus Agromyces. The sequence goes on from CAVXSL010000009.1 coordinate 164,072, forward strand.
CGAGCACCTGGCGATGCTCGAGGAGTGGCTGCGGTCGTACCGAGCGGAGGAGCTGTTCGACGACGACGGCCGCCCGATCCCGGAGCTCGACGCGTTGCGGCCCCGGGGGGAGCTTCGCATGAGCGCGACGCCGCACGCGAACGGCCGGATCGCGCGCCCGATCGCACTCCCCGAGACGGCGCCGTTCGCCGTCGAGGTCTCCGCGGAGGCGCGCGGCAGTTCCGGCGAGTCGACGAAGGCATTCGGTCGGTGGTTCGCGGACGTCCTCCGGCAGAACCCCGACGACGTGCGGCTCTTCGGTCCCGACGAGGTGCTGTCGAACCGACTGGGCGCGGTGTTCGACGTGACGTCGCGGATGTGGGCGGAGTCGCTGCATCCGCTCGACGAGCACCTCGCCCGCGAGGGACAGGTGATCGAGGCGCTCAGCGAGCACCTCATGCAGGGCATGCTCGAGGGCTACCTGCTCACGGGACGCCACGGTCTCATCACGAGCTACGAGGCGTTCATCCACATCGTCGACTCGATGTTCAACCAGCACGCGAAATGGCTCGAGTCCGCGAAGCACGTGCCGTGGCGCGGCGACATCGCCTCACTCAACTACCTGCTCTCGTCGCACGTGTGGCGACAGGATCACAACGGCTTCTCGCACCAGGATCCGGGATTCCTGGACGTCGTCGTCAACAAGCGGGCCGAGGTGGTGCGGATCTACCTGCCGCCCGACGCCAACACCCTGCTCGCCGTGATGCAGCACGCGTTCGGCACGCGGAACCGCGTGAACGTCGTGATCGCCGACAAGCAGCCGCATCCGCAATGGCTCACGGCCGACGAGGCCGACGAGCACGTGGCCGCCGGGGTGGGCGTGTGGGCGTGGGCGGGCAACGAGCCCGGGTTCGACCCGGCCGACCCCGGGGCATCCGAACCCGACGTGGTGCTCGCGTGCGCGGGCGACGTGCCGACCATCGAAGCCGTCGCCGCGGCCCAGCTCCTGCGCGACCGACTGCCCGACCTCGCGGTGCGGGTCGTCAACGTGGTCGACCTCATGCGCCTGCAGGACCCTCGGGAGCACCCGCACGGCCTTCCCGACCTGGAGTTCGATGCGATCTTCACGCGCGACAAGCCCCTGCTGTTCGCGTTCCACGGGTACCCGTCCCTCATCCACCAGCTCACCTACCGGCGCACCAACCACGACAACCTGCACGTGCGGGGCTTCATCGAGCGGGGCACCACGACGACGCCGTTCGACATGCTGCACCTCAACGACCTCGACCGCTACAGGCTCGCGCTCGACGTGATCAACCGGGTGCCCGGGCTCGCGAGCCGGATCGGCGTCGCCGAGATCGCCGATGAGTGGCATGCGGCTCGCGCGTCGGCGCGGGCGTACGCGTACGAGCGCGGAGAGGACCCCGAGTGGATCTCGGGGTGGGAGTTCCGCGCGGGGTGACGTGCGCACCACCGCCGGGGCCGATGCCGGCGGCGCGGCGCGGCGCGGCGCGACGCGGCGGACCGTAGTCCCGCAATGTCGGACCGCTACCAGCGGGCGTGCACCTGCGCCCGGATGTCGCGGTCGTACAGCTCGCGCACGGCGGCGTCGAATCCGGCGGTCAGCTCGAGCGCTCCCGCCGCGGCGTTCGCCCGCGCCTGCTCGGGGTTGCGAGCGCCGGGGATGACCGAGCTCACGCCGGGCTGCGCGGCGATCCACGCCAGCGCCACCTGGGCGGGCGTGGCATCCGGTGCCGTCGCGCGGGCGAGCTCGGTGAACTCCCCCGCCGCTCGAACGCCGGTCGCGTAGTCGACGCCCGAGAACGTCTCGCCGACGTCGAACGACTCGCCGCGGCGGTTGAAGCTGCGGTGGTCGTTCGGCGCGAACTCGGTGTCGAGCGTGTATCGACCCGAGAGGAGCCCGCTCGCGAGCGGCACTCGGGCGATGATGCCGACGCCGGCCTCGCGCGCCGCGGGCAGCACCTCGTCGAGCGGCTTCAACCGGAACGCGTTGAGGATGATCTGCACGGTGGCCACGTTCGGCCGTGCGATCGCGCGGAGCGCCTCCTCGACCTTCTCGACGCTCACGCCGTAGTTCGCGATCGCCCCCTCCGCCACGAGCGTGTCGAGAGCGTCGAACACGCGGTCGTCGCCGTAGACCGAGGTGGGCGGGCAGTGCAGCTGCATGAGGTCGAGCGTGTCGACCCCGAGATTCGCGCGCGAGCGGTCGGTCCAGGCGCGGAAGTGCTCGAGCGAGTAGTTGGCATGCTCCTGCGGCATCCGCCGGCCCATCTTCGTGGCCACCGTGACGCCCGAGTCGGGGTGCTCTCGCAGCCAGCGCCCGATGAGCGACTCGCTGCGGCCGTCGCCGTAGACGTCGGCCGTGTCGAAGAAGGTGACTCCGGCCTCGCGGGCGGCGTCGAGCACGGCGAGCGCGTCCGCCTCGTCGACGTCGCCCCAGTCTGCGCCGAGCTGCCAGGTGCCGAGCCCGATCACCGAGACGGTGCGTCCGGTGCGGCCGAGGGTGCGGGTCTGCATGGCATTCCTCCCAGGTTCGTGGACCGCGTCAGAGCCTAGCCCGACCCCGCGGCATCCGGATGCGACGGGCGGCCGATCAGCGGATGCGCACCGCGCGACCGCTCACGACGATGCCTCCCCGCTCGGGGATGTCGACGTCGAGCCGGCCGGGCCGGCCCACGTGACGCCCCTGCTCGATGACGACTCGCGCGGGCGGATGCACCGCGCCGAGGCCGCGCAGGTATCCGCCCACCGCGGCGGCAGCGGAGCCGGTGGCCGGGTCCTCGGTGATCCGGCCGACGGGGAAGAGGTTGCGCGCCTCGAACCGCAGGGTGCCGTCGGCGGCATCCGCGAGCCGATGCAGCACGGTGATGGTGGCCGCCCAGCCCTGAGTGTCCATGAACGCGCGCACGGCCCCCGGGTCGAACCCGAAGCCGTCGAACACGTGCGACTCGGCGATGACGATCACGGGGTGCCAGTTGCCCGCGAACGCCAACCGGGGCGGGTAGCGCTCGTCGAGCTGCGTGCGATCGACGCCGATGAGCTCGAGCAGCGCGTCGAGCACGAACTCGGGGAAGTGCGCGAGCTCGGTGTCGACGCTCGTGAACGCCGCGCGGACATCGGAGCCGTCGGTGCTCGTCTCGACGACGATCTCGCCGACCGGGGTCGCGAAGCGCAGTGTTCCGGGGCCCTCGCGCTCGGCGATGGCGACGGCTGTGGCGATCGTCGCGTGGCCGCAGAAGGGCACTTCGGCGATCGGCGAGTAGTACCGCACCGCGCGTGCCCCGGCCGCGTCACCCGTCACGAACGCCGTCTCGGCGTAGTCGACCTCGGCGGCGATGCGCTGCATGGCGTCCTCGTCGAGCGCCGCGGCGTCGAGCACGACGCCCGCCGGATTGCCGCCTTCGGGATCGTCGGAGAACGCGGCGTAGCGAAGTACTCCTTCGTCCGCGCTCACGAGCCCTTCGCTTCCGTGCTCATGCGCCCTTCGCCGGCGTGTACCGGGTGGCCGACCAGTCGTCGCCCACGGCGCTCACCTTGGTGTCGTTCCATCCGGCCGACCGTAGCACGGCGCGCACGGCGTCATCGCCCGGTGCGGTGCTCGCACGACCCTTGCCGTGCACGACCCAGACCTGCGTGCCGATGCCGGACTCGCAGAACCACACGGGCAGCGAGTCGAGCTCGGCATGGCTGCGCACCACCACCACCACGACGTCGGCCTCCCACGCCGGCACGCGGGTCGCGCCCGCGAGCGCCTCGTCGAGCTCGGGCAACGGCAACTCGCCGCGCACCGCGACCGTCTCGCCGTGCGCGACGCCGAGCTTCTCGGCGAGCGATGGCGGCGGTGTCGTCAGCGCACGTGCCCAATCGGTCGCGCCGGCGCCGACCTTGAATCGGTAGGTGTGCCCGTCGGCATCGAACGAGACCACGCCGTCGGCCGCCTCCACGTGCGTCCACGCCGACCTGGGCACCCGCGCGTGCCGCTCTCCGGAGATCTGCAACCCCGCAGCCTCCAGATGCAGCGTGACCGTCGCGGCACTGCCGTGCTCGTCGATCCAGGTCGCTCTCGCCTGCCGCCCCATCATGACCCCCCGGTTCATGATCGCCATCGGCGGAGCTCGATGCAATGCCCCAACTCGGATGACACATCGATGACGCACGGATGACGCACGGATGACGCACGGGTGAGCACGGAGCCGCGGGCGGCTCCCAGACCGGGCCGCCCGCGGCATCCGCCCGCGTTCAGGACTCCTGCTCGGCCCCGAACCGCTGCCGGGCCTCGACCGGGATGAGCGGGTGCTCCCCCCGGGCCTTGATCTGCTGCACGGCCCAGGTGTTGCCGTCGGGGTCGGCGAACCCGAAGAAGGTGCCGCCGTCGCGCGGGTCGATGACCTGGATCTCGCTCGCGTCGACCCCGCGGCCGACGAGCTCGGCCCTGGCCGCCTCGGCGTCGGCGACGACGAGCTGAAGGCCCTTCATCGATCCGGGCGCCATCTCCTGCTGTGCCGGCAGGGTGCCGATGACGATCGAGCATCCCGAGCCCGTCGGGGTGAGCTGGGCGAAGCGCATGTCACCTGCGTGGGTGTCGTGGTCGAGCGCGAAGCCGACCTTGTCGCGGTAGAACTCGATGGCGCGGTCGATGTCGCTCACGGGGAGCACGACGACCTCGAGGGTCCAATCCATGGTGTTGTTCCGTTCCTTGTGTTGGGAGAGTGCAGTGGACAGGGGTGCGACGGATGCCGCGGACGCGTGCTCGCGGCATCCGACGTGTTCAGGCGGCGAGGATCGCGTCGAGGCGCTCGTAGCCCTCGCGCACGCCGCCCTCCATGCCGCTCGCGACCATGCCGTCGCGGGCCTCGACGGTCGGGTAGACCGAGTGGGCGCGCACGCGTGAGCGACCGCCGCCCAGGTCTTCGAACGTGATCGACTCGATCGACACGACATCGGGGTAGCCCTCGAACTCGAAGGTCTGGATGGCGAACTCGTTCTCGCGCACCGTGTGGAACGTGCCGTTGAACGCGTAGGACTCGCCCTCGGGGTTCGTGTGCACGTAGCGGTAGCCGCCCTGGGGCACGAAGTCCCAGCGCTCGATGGTCATCTCGTAGCCGTTCGGGCCGAGCCACTGCTTCACGAGCTCGGGGTCACGGTGCGCGTCGAACACGGCGGCCGCCGGGGCGTCGAACTCCCGCTCGATGTCGATGAACGGCAGGCCCTCGGGGGCGGTGATGGTGACGGGGTGTGTGGAGGTGGTCATGATTCGCTTCCTTTCGGTGCGGTGCCGGTCTCGGGGCCGGCATCGGGGGTCGCGGCGTCGGGGCCGCGAGTGGTGGTGAGCAGCGCGTCCAGGTTGCGGAACTGCTGCTCGTGGATCAGCCGGTATCGGTCGATCCACGCGGTGAGCGCTTCGAGTTGCGCGGCGTCCAGGTGCACGGGTCGGCGCTGCGCATCACGAGAGCGCGTGACGAGCCCCGCCTGCTCGAGCACCTGGATGTGCTTCGAAACTGCCTGCTTGGTGATCTCGAACGGCTCGGCCAGTTCGTTGACCGTGGCGGGACCGCGGCTGAGGCGGGCGACGATGCGCCGGCGAACCGGATCGGCGAGAGCCATGAAGGCCCGGTCGAGCCGGTCGTCGGAGCTTGGATCGAAGATCATCGCGCCTCCTCCGCATTCAACCAATTGTTTGATCAACTGATTGATTGACTAAAGCCTACGTCGGCCGGATGCCGCTGTCAACACCCTTCGACGTCGTGGCGCGACCCGCCCGCGGAGCACCTCCTCGCGGTCAGGGGATCGCCCCGGTCCGTTCAGTCGAACCCCTCGCGTCACGGCGCCGATCGCGGCAGAATCGGGCGGAGGAACGACGACGATCTGGAGACCACGATGACTATCACGCTCAACCCCTACGTCAACTTCGACGAGAACGCGCGGGAGGCGATGGAGTTCTACCGGTCCGTCTTCGGCGGCGAGCTCAACATGAACACCTTCGCGGAGTTCGACGCAGTGCAAGACCCAGCTGAGGGCAACCTCATCATGCACGCCCAGCTCGACGGGCCGAACGGCCTGACGATCATGGCCGCCGACACGCCGAAGCGGATCCAGTACCGGGAGCCGGCCGGGTTCTCGATCTCGCTCTCGGGCGACGACGAGGCGACCCTGCGCGGGTACTGGGACAAGCTCCTCGACGGCGGCACCGTCGTGGAACCGCTCGAGGTCGCGCCGTGGGGTGATGCCTTCGGCATGCTCACCGACCGCTACGGCATCACCTGGCTGGTGAACATCTCGGGCGCCGCCGCATAACCCGAGCGCTGCGGCATCCGGGTTCGACGGATGCCGCAGGGCGACGGTCCGAGGCGCCGACGCGGCGGCATCCGCGCCGCGGCATCCGTGTGCCCTCGCGGCTACACGACCCCTCCGCCGTGGTCAATCCCCTCCTCGCGCGCACCCGCCGCGCCTACCGTGGAAACGGATTCGGGTGCATGCTCGTGGTCGGGCGGCGGACGCACCCAGTGCGGAGGCGTCGACCATGGCCGGGTGGAACACGGACACGCTCGCGCAGCCGGCGGGGGCGGGCGCGATCACGATCGTCGAGGGATCGTCGTTCTGCGTGTCCGCGGCGAACGGCGACATCGTGCCCGAGTTGCCGCACGGCGTGTTCTTCCGCGATACCCGACTCCTCTCCCGGTGGATCCTGCTCGTCGACGGATCGCCCATCGAGCCGCTCTCGGCCATGACGCCGCAGCCGTACCGCACGGTGATCGTCGCACGCGCCGGCCACGTCCCGGGCCTGGCGGACGCACCGCTCATCGTCGAACGCGACCGTCGCGTCGACGCCGGGTTGCGTGAGGAGATCACGCTCAGGAGCTTCTCGCGCGACCCGATCTCCTGCCGCGTCGAGCTCGTCGTCGAGGCGGACTTCGCCGACATCTTCGAGGTCAAGGAGGGCCGCGCGCACAGTGACCCGGGCACGGGGACCGCGGGGGAGTCGGGCCGCCTCCGGTTCGAATCACCTCGAGGGGCCGACGGGATCGGGGTCGTCGTCTCGGCACGGGAGGCTGCGCCACGGGGCGACCGACTCGCGTTCGACGTGGCGCTCCCGCCGCGTGGGACGTGGACGCAGTACGTCCGGGTGGTCCCGTCCGCGCATGGCGAGGAGATCAGGATGTCGGCGGACACGACGGGGTCGATCACCGTTTCCGATTCCGCGCCGGCGCGTCGGTTCCTCGCCTGGCAGTCGGGCACTCCGGTGCCCTCGCTCGAGGACGACGCGGTCGAGCGCACGATCCGGCAGAGCAACAGGGATCTCGGCTCGCTGCGCATCTTCGACCCGGCCCACCCCGAACGCGCGGTGATCGCCGCGGGCGTGCCGTGGTTCATGGCACTCTTCGGCCGGGACTCGCTGCTCACCTCGTACATGGCACTCCCACTCGACCCGACGCTCGCGCTCGGCACCCTGCAGACCCTTGCCGACCAGCAGGGCACGAAGTTCGATGCGGCGTCGGAAGAGCAGCCCGGGCGGATCCTCCACGAGGTGCGCCTCGGCGCGACGACGAACCTCGCCCTCGGCGGTGAGACCGTCTACTACGGGACGGTCGACGCGACACCGCTCTTCGTCGTCGTGCTCGGCGAGCTCGCGCGCTGGGGCGGGCTGCCCGACGAGGACGCCGGTGAACTCATCCGGGCGGCAGATCGCGCCCTCGAATGGATCGAGCGCGACGGCGACCGCGACGACGACGGCTTCGTGGAGTACGCCCGGCTGAACGACTTCGGCCTCGTGAACCAGGGTTGGAAGGACTCGTGGGACGGCATCAACTTCGCCGACGGCACACTGGCCGAGGCGCCGATCGCGCTGTGCGAGGTGCAGGGATACGTCTACGCCGCCTACCTGGCGCGGGCCATGCTCGCCGCGTATCGCGGCGACGACGCGGCCGCCGGCCGGTGGAGCGAGCGCGCCGATGTGCTGAAGGCCGCGTTCAACGAACGCTTCTGGATGCCCGACCTCGGCCTGTTCGCGGTCGCGCTCGACCGCGACAAGCGGCCGGTGAACGCCTGCGCGTCCAACATGGGGCACTGCCTCTGGAGCGGGATCGTCGACGACGACAAGGCCGAGGCAGTGGCGGCCCGGTTGCTCTCCGACGAGATGTTCACCGGCTGGGGGGTTCGCACGCTCGCCTCCAGCATGGGCGCCTACAATCCGGCGAGCTACCACAACGGCTCGGTCTGGCCCCACGACAACGCGATCATCGCGGCGGGACTCATGCGGTACGGCTTCGTCGAGGAGGCGAATCGCGTCGTCCTCGGCCTGTTCGAGGCCGCCACACGTTTCGGCGGACGCCTGCCGGAGCTGTTCTGCGGGTTCCACCGCGCGCAGTACCCCGAGCCGGTGAGCTACCCTGCGTCCTGCTCGCCGCAGGCCTGGGCCGCTGCCACACCCTTGTCGCTGCTTCGCACCACGTTCCGCTTCGACCCATCGGTTCCCACCGGAGACGTCTGGCTCTCGCCGACCGGAGCGGCCTTCGGCGACACGCACGTGCGGAACATGCCGTTCGCCGGCTCCCGCATCTCGATCGACGCAGCCCGTGACGACGTCTCCGTCACCGGCCTCCCCTCAGGGCTCACACTCCATCGCGAACCCCGCCCGGCCAGAGCCGAGCCCGCCCGAAGGGGAGCACCATGAGAATCGGCATCATCGCACCACCGTGGATCCCGATCCCGCCGACGGCGTACGGCGGCATCGAATCGTTCATCGACACCCTGGCCAGGGCGCTCGACGAGGCCGGCCACGAGGTCCTGCTCGCGGCATCCGCCGACAGCACGTGCCCGGTGACCCGCCTGCCCGGCTTCGAACCCTCCGACCCCGCGACGATGGGCGTCACCGCGCATGAGCTGCGGCACCTCCTGCGTGCGTTCAGGGCGCTCGCGGACGTCGACGTGATCGTCGACAACACGCTCGCCGGCCCCGTCATCGCCAAGTGCGCGACCACCGTACCCGTCGTCACGGTGGCGCACGGGCCGCTCATCCCGCTCGAGCAGGAGCTCTACTGCGCGGCCGTGCCGGACGTCGCCTTCGTCGCGATCTCGCACTACCAGGCGTCGCTCGCCGGACCCGTCCCGATCACCCGGGTCATCCACCACGGCATCGTGGTCGACGACGTTCCGTTCGGTCCCGGCGGGGAGGCCGCGTGCTTCGTGGGCCGGATGCATCCGTCGAAGGGCGTGCCGGAGGCGATCCAGGCGGCGGCCATCGCCGGCGTCCCCCTTCGGATCGCAGCGAAGATGCAGGAACCCGCCGAACAGGAGTACTTCGACGAGGTCGTGCGCCCCTCGCTCGGCTCGAACGCCGAGTACGTCGGCGAGCTCTCGACCGACGAGAAGTTCGAGCTCATGGGCGCGTCATCGGCCCTGCTCAACCCGATCCAATGGGATGAGCCGTTCGGGCTCGTGATGATCGAGGCGCTCGCGACGGGCACGCCTGTCGTGGCGACGCCGCGCGGTTCGGTGATCGAGATCGTCGAAGAGGGCCGGACCGGGTTCGTCCGCTCCGAACCCGAGGAGCTCGCCGAGGCACTCCAGCGTGCGGCGACCCTCGACCGGGCCGGCTGCCGGAGCGCCGTCGAGGCGCGGTTCACGGCGAGGCGGATGGCCGCCGACTACGTGGCGCTGTTCCACGACCTGCTGAGCGAACGTACGCGCCTCGGACGGCCGGTGGAACGAGCGGGCGCCGCCAGGCCCGCGGCTGCGCTGGGATGACGGCGGACCCGGGCGAATCGCTCAGTCGAAGAGATCGGAGAGCCAGCTCTCCCGCTTCTTCTTGCGGTAGTCGCCCTGGTCGCCGTAGCCGCGGTTGTCGTAGCCGCGGTTGTCGTACCCGCGGTTGTAGCCGTTGTCGTAGGGCTGCTGGCCATAGCCCTGCTGCTGGCCGTAGCCCTGCTGCTGTCCGTACGCGGGCGCCTGCGCCTGGGGCGGAGCGGCGGGCGCCGGGGCCTGCTGCTGCGCTGTGCTGAACTCGCGGGCGTCGCGCTCGATGATCTTGTCGAGCTCGCCACGGTCGAGCCACACACCACGACACGTCGGGCAGTAGTCGATCTCGATGCCGCTGCGCTCGCTCATCACGAGCACGGTTGCGTCATTGGGGCATTGCATTGGGGCTCCTCCCTCGGGGCCGACAGGGTTCGAACGTACTGCAACGAGCATATGCAGCGAAGCTCGGAGGATGCTCCGACGGTGGCGTTCCGCGGAGTCGTCGACCCGGGGTGGGATCGTTCGTGACGAACCGACGGCAGAACGCGAGCGAGCGGATGCTCCGGCGCGACCTCACGAAGAGGCGGCGGCCGTGGCATCCGCTCGTCGATCGACGGCCGTGCCGCCGATCAGGGATCTCGAGAACTACGCGATGACGCGGATGTTCTCGGCCTGCAGGCCCTTGGGGCCGCGGGCGGTCTCGTATTCGACCTTCTGGTTCTCCTCGAGCGAGCGGTAGCCGCCCGAAGCGATCGCGCTGAAGTGCGCGAAGACGTCGGCCGAGCCGTCATCGGGGGCGATGAAGCCGAAGCCCTTGTCGGCGTTGAACCACTTGACGGTTCCGGTTGCCATATTTCTGTTCCTTCTGTAAAGCCGAGCCGCACAACGGCTGCGACGTGCACGACCTCAGGTCGTGCGGGGTTCCGCGGGCGACGTCCGCCCACGGAAGCGTGTGGGCTGGTCCCGGTGCGCGTCGCCTTCGGCGGCGCCACTGGACCAGCGGAATTCGATTATACCCGGCGGAATTGATTCACCATCGGGCAGTCGAAGGGATCGCGGGCCGCAAGGCCGACGCGATTGAGGTAGCGGATGACGATGCCGTAGGACTGCATCATCGTGGTCTCGGTGTAGGGCACGTCGAGCGTTGCGGCGTACTCGCGCACGATCTCGCGGGCCTTCGCAAGGTGCGGACGGGGCATGTTCGGGAAGAGGTGGTGTTCGACCTGGTAGTTGAGTCCGCCGAACAGGGCGCTCGCCCAGAGGCCGCCCGAGATGTTCCGCGAGGTGAGCACCTGCTTCGAGAAGAAGTCGAGCTTCGCATCGGCGGGGATCAGCGGCATGCCCTTGTGGTTCGGCGCGAACGACGCCCCCATGTAGACGCCGAAGACCGCGAGCTGCACGCCGATGAACGCGAACGCCATGCCGAGCGGCAGCACCCAGAAGATGGCGCCGAAGTACACGGCGAAGCGCGCGGCGATAAGGCTGAGCTCGATCCAGCGCCCCTTCACGGGGCCTCGTTCGAGGAGCGTGCGGATCGACCGGTAGTGCAGGTTCAGGCCCTCGAGCGTCAGCAGCGGGAAGAACAGGTAGCCCTGCTTGCGCGTGATGAGCGCCATCACTCCGCGCTGCTTCGCGGCATCCGTCTCGGTGAACGAGATCGTGTCGAAGTCGATGTCGGGGTCCTTGCCGACCTTGTTCGGGTTCGCGTGGTGGCGCGTGTGCTTCGTCATCCACCACGAGTAGCTGATGCCGACGACGCCCGACGCGAGGATGCGACCGACGCGGTCGTTCGCCGGGCCGGATTCGAGCACCTGGCGGTGCGAGGCCTCGTGGGAGAGGAAGGCGAACTGGGTGAAGATGAGGCCGAGAGCGCCCGCGATGAGCAGCTGGAACCACGAGTCGCCCAGGAGGACGAACCCGGTGATCGGCCCCGCCGAGCGCGAGCGTGAGGACTGAGACGAGCGCGATGTAGAACCACCGCGTGCGGTTCAGGAGGCCGGATTCGCGAACGACCCGGGAGAGGGCGGTGTAACTGCGCGTCGGATCCGTCCCGGTGCCGGTGCGGCGCTTGGTCGCCCGGACCGCACCGAGTGATTCGGTATGAGAGATGATGTGTCCCAGCTGGTCGTCGACTTCCCAGCCGGGATTCGCGGGCCGATCGCCCGTTGCGGATGCCTCGAACGCTATGGGTCCGACATGGGAACGGGCTGGGAGGCGCGCCGCATTCCATCTCGCGCCGTTCGCTGTTCGCGGGCAGTTCATCCCCGCGCCAAGGCACGGCGTCCGCCGCCGTGCGCAGGTCGTCCACCAGCGCCTCGAACGAGGCGGCGCGATCGTCCGCGTCCTCGATGCGCAGCAGCGCCGACGGATGCGTCGTCACGAGCACCGGCGCCGGCAGCGCGGATGCCCCGCCCGCGGCATCCGGCGGCAGCACCTTGCCGCGCACGTCGCCGATTCGCACGGCCTGCCCGAGCACCGACCTCGCCGCCGTGGCGCCGAGCGCGACGACGATCGACGGATTCACGGCCTCGAATTCCGCCTCGAGCCACGGCCGGCACGCCTGGATGTGGGCCACGGTCGGCTTCTCGTGGATGCGCCGCTTGCCGCGCATGCGGAAGTGGAAGTGCTTCACCGCGTTCGTCACGTACACCTGCTCGCGCGGGATGCCCGCGGCATCGACCGCGTCGGCGAGCAGCCGGCCGGCGGGGCCGACGAACGGCTGGCCCTCACGGTCCTCGCGGTCGCCGGGCTGCTCCCCCACGAGCATGAGCGCGGCGCCGGGCCGCCCCTTCGAGAACACGACCTGGGTGGCGTCGCGCCAGAGCTCGCAGCCGCGGCACTCCTCCGCCGCGCGGCGCAACGCGTCGACGCCGGCACCCTCGGGAACCCAGTGCTCGGCGCCCGGGCGCTCCGGGGCCTCGGCCATGCGCCCGAGCGTACGCGCCTCGCCCGCGGCGCGGCAGGGGCTTGCGCCCGGTGTCAGACTGGTCGCATGCGAATCGCCGTCACCGGAGGCTCGGGGAAGCTGGGCCGCACCGTCGTCCGCACCCTTCGCGAGGAGGGCAACGAGGTCGTGAACCTCGACCAGCAGGGGGATCGCGCGACCGTGATCCACGTCGACCTCACCGATTTCGGCCAGGTCATCGACGCGATCGCCGGGGTCGACGACCGTCATTCCGGCGTCGACGCGATCGTGCACCTCGCCGCGATCCCTGCGCCGGGGCTCGCGAGCGACGTGGCCACGTTCCGCAACAACATGCTCTCGACGTACAACGTGTTCGAGTCGGCCCGCCGCCTCGGCATCACGCGCATCGTGTACGCGTCGAGCGAGACGGTGCTCGGCCTCCCGTTCGACGTGCCGCCGCCCTACATCCCCGTCGACGAGGAGTACCCGGCCCGACCCGAGAGCACGTACTCGCTCGTCAAGCACCTCGAGGAGCAGATGGCGATCGAGCTCGTGCGGTGGAATCCGGAGCTCTCGATCACCGCCCTGCGGTTCTCGAACGTGATGGACCCGGCCGACTATGCGGAGTTCCCGTCGTTCGACGCCGACCCGAGGCTGCGCAAGTGGAACCTCTGGGGCTACATCGACGGGCGCGACGGCGCGCAGGCGGTGAGTCGCTCCCTCGCCACGGCCGGGCCCGGCTTCGAGCGCTTCATCATCGCGGCGGCCGACACCGTGATGTCGCGTCCGAACGCCGAGCTCGTCGCCGAGGTGTTCCCGGATGTCCCGGTGCACGGCGAGCTGGGCGTCAACGACACGCTGCTCTCGATCGACAAGGCGCGCCGACTGCTCGGCTATGAACCGCGCCACTCGTGGCGCGACGAGGTTGCGACCTCAGTGGGGTGAGGAGACGGCGCTTCGCGCCTCCTCAACCCGCACCTTGGACGACGAACGCCCCCGCGGCAGAAGCTGCGGGGGCGTTCGCGTGGTGGAAGCCGTGACCTAGAGGCCGCGGATGTTCTCCGCCTGCAGGCCCTTCGGGCCTCGTGCGACCTCGAACTCGACCTTCTGGCCCTCTTCGAGCGAGCGGTAGCCGCTGCCCGTGATGGCGCTGAAGTGTGCGAAGACGTCGGCGCTGCCGTCGTCGGGAGCGATGAAGCCGAAGCCCTTTTCGGCGTTGAACCACTTGACGGTTCCGGTTGCCATACTGCTGTCCTTCTGTCGTATGGGCCGCTGGATGCGTGCCCTGTGCGATCGCGGTCGATCGCGGCGTCGACGGCACGGTGCCGCCGATGCGGGGACGAGGGGCGGGTGTGCGCTCAGGCATCCGCCGTCTCGAATCAGGTCATGCCACGCGGATCGGTCCGCCTCCGGGCAATCAGGTGGAGGCACGGGCGAGCGCCCGCTTGATGGAGGAATCGTTGAGCCTAGCCTATCGGCTCGCGCGCCGATAGCACACCTGCGGGGAGCTGGATCCCGTGCCGACATGCGGAAGGATGCCAGCGCGCTCATAGGCAAATGGAGGAGAATCGACCAATGGACCGCCGCCCCCTGCGATTCGTTGCCGCAACCTACGCCGCCGTCGTGCTGTGGGTGACCGTCGGGCCGGTGCCGTGGCGCACGAGCGGCAACCAGGTGGACGGCGGCATCATGAACCCCGACGCATGGACGGCTCCGGTCACGTGGACCACCGGCTACCTGTCGGAGATGGCCTTCAACGTGGCCATGTTCATCCCGGTGGGGCTCCTGGCCGCGCTCCTCATCCCGCGCCAGCGCTGGCCGCTCGCGCTCCTTGCCGGGTTCGCGTTCACCACGGTCATCGAACTCGTGCAGGTGCCCGAGCCCGACCGCATCTCCGATCCGCGCGACCTCGTGATGAACACGGCCGGTGCGGTGCTCGGCGTGGTGCTCGTGCTCACCGCCCGCATGGTGCGCCGGTCGGTCGCGGTCATCTCGTTGCTGCCACGCGATGCGACGGATGCCGCGGCGATGCGTCGCGAGCCGCCGCTCGAGAGCTGCGACGACGCCATCGGTGCGACCGCCGGGGCTGCCGAACCGGTCACGGCGGCATCCGTCGACCGGGCGGCCTGAGCGCGGTCGCTGCCGGTCGGGTCAGAGCGGCATCCGTCGACCGGCGGCCTGAGGGCATCGATCCGCTCCCGAGCCGCCCGCCAAGGCCCCCCTCGGCTCCCCGCTACAGTTGAGCGAGTGACTCCCCCCGGCGCTCCCCTCGCTCCCACCCGTCCGTCATGGGTGCGACTCGCAGTGGTCGGGGCGGCCGGAGGGTTCCTGTCGGGCGCGCTCGGGGTGGGCGGAGGCATCATCATGGTGCCGCTCCTCATCGTGTACGCGCACATGGACCAGCGGCGCGCGTCCGCCACCTCGCTGGCTGCGATCGTGCCGACGGCCGTCGCCGGCTCCGTGACGTACCTCGTCAACGGCCAGGTCGATCTCCTCGCCGCGCTCATCGTCGCCGCCGGCGGGATCGTCGGGTCGTGGATCGGCTCGTGGCTGCTGCGCACGCTGTCGCTCGAGTGGCTGCGGTGGCTGTTCATCGCGCTCCTCATCATCGTGGCGGTGCGGATGGCACTCGTGCCACCCATGCGCGGCGATGGCCACGTCGAGTTCGATGCCGTGACCGTACTGGGCATGATCCTGCTCGGCGTGGTCATCGGGGTCGCGTCGGGACTGTTCGGCATCGGGGGCGGCGTCATCATGGTGCCGGCGTTCATCGCGTTCTTCGGCATGAGCGACCTCGTCGCGAAGGGCACGTCGCTCGCGGTCATGATTCCCACGGCGGTGAGCGGCACGGTGGCGAACGCGCGAGCCGGCATGGTCGAGGTCCGCGTGGCGCTCATCGTGGGGATCGCCGCGACCATCGCGTCCTTCGGCGGCGTCGCCGTCGCGTTCCTGCTCTCGCCCGAGTGGTCCGCATGGCTGTTCGCGGCGTTCATGGTCGTCTCGGCCGTGCAGCTCGCGGTGCGCGCCATCCGGGCCAGGCGGAAGGAGCAGCGCGGGGGTTCCTGACCGCCTCGCGCGTCAGGTCGTGCACCAGTCCGAGAATCCGCCGGGCATGCTCATCTCCGTGCGGCCGGTGTCGATGTCCACGATCGAGGTCGTCGTCTCGGTGTAGCCGGGATTCGCCGAGTACCCGTCGGGGCGCCCGGACTCCGTCGACACCGACACCGCCACGTACCGCCCGTTCGGCGACACGCAGTACTCCCGGATCAGGCTCGTCTCCAGCGCGGGAGCGAACACCTCCCTGAGCTCGCCTGCCTCGTCGACCTCGGCGAGGATCGAGCTGCGCACGTTGCGTCCGCCCTCGACGCTCGCGGCCACGAGGTTGATCAGGTAGCGCGAGGTGTCGTCGAGCATCGTGATCCGGCCCGGATACACGTTGTCGGCCAGGTCCGCCACGGGGAGCTCGAGCGTGGTCGTGGTGCCGTCGGCGAGGTCGATGATCGATCCGCGATCGGGATCTGCGACCACGAGCCGGGTGGTGCCCGGAACGAACCCCCGGATCTCGGTGTGCACGCCGAGCGGGGTGGGCGGAGTGGTGCCCGACGCGTCGATCAGGAACAGCGATCCTTCGAAGTCCTGCACGACCGCGGAAGCGGTGCCCGGCACCCATACCCAGCTCGACACGCGCAGGGGCGTGCCGTCGAGACCGAGCACCGGCGCCGGATCCGCCGCTGCAGCGCCGGAGAGGTCCAGCGTCATGAGGGTCGACTCGTACTCCTTCACGCCGTCATGGGCAGGCGTGTCGAGCACGAAGCCGATGACGGGGTTGGTGGTCGATGCGGCGAGCTCGCGGATCGACGCCTGCTCCGGTAATCCGACCTCGCTCGGCTGTGCCTGGCCGCCCTTCGAGAGCAGCAGTCGGTTCCACCCCTCGTCGTCGATCGTCGCGACCGCAGCGATGTCGTCGACCCGGGCGAACTCCTGGATGCGCGGCGCTGAGAACACCACCTCGGCCTGCGGGTTCGCGAACGGCGAGCGCTGGATCACGTCATCCGCCCCGCTGTCGCTGCGGCGGAGCAGGCTCCACACCTGTTCGTCGGGCGTGGTGAAGCGGTACTCGATCGTGCTGGCGGCGGGCGCCGCTCCGACGACTCCCGGCACCCGCACCGTGTACTCCGTCGCGTAGTCGAGAGGCTCGTCGAAGGTGACGGCGACCGTGCGGTCGCCGGGCTCGGCTGCGGCGGTCGCGGATGCCGCGGGCTCCACCTCCACGTCGGCGGAGTCGAGTGACGACGACACCGCCTGGTCGAGGGTGAGGATGAGCTGCTGGCCGACGAGCCGAGTGGCGCGCTGCGCGTCGACCTCGCCTTCGACCACGCGTGGACCCTGGTAGGCGCCGACGACGGCGAAGCCGACGACGATCGACGCGAGCACGATGACCGTGCCCACGAGCCGTCGCCGGAATGCACCCTGCTGCCGGTGGTCGCCGCGCGGCTGACCGGCAGACACCCGCCGCCGTTCAGAAGACATACGGCTGCGCAGGTTGTTCGGTGGGGGTGACGTCGGCGGGTTCGAGCAGGACCGCCTCGGCGCTCGACGAATCGGCATTGGGCTCGAACTCGCCCGACACGGTGACCCACTCGTCGGCGTCGAGGCTGTCGTCCCATCCGGGCAGGTGCACCGGCACGCCGACGGGTTGCGCGTCGACCGCGCAGCACGTCACGACGAAGCGGGAGACGTAGAACACGTTCTCGGGGTCATCCGGCGACGGGGTGACGAACCCGGTGACGTCGACCGTCTTGCCCGCGAGGTACTCGGGGTCGGGGTTCTGCCTGACCAGGAGCGCCCAGTCCTTGACGGAGAACTGCGAAGTGTCGCCTCCCACCAGGGACGGTGCCTCGGCGCCCTCGAGGGTCGAACCGCCGCTGTTGATGCTGCGCTGGGTCGCCGTCGCCGACGTGAGCGTGGACGGAGGGAGCACGAGCAACGCGATCGTCGCGCCCGCGATGATCGTGCCGGCGAGCAGGGCGCGCACGGTGTCGCCGCGACGGCTCCGGGCGGCCGGCTGGTCGTGGTCGGCGTCGTCGTGCTCGTGGTCGACGTCGTCGTGCTCGTGGTCGGCGTCGTGGTGCTCGTGGTCCTCGTCGCCGTCCCCCGCGATCGGCGCCATGGCGAACGCGGCGACCACGATCACCGACGCGATGAGCGCCATGACCACGGTGAACACGGTGTACCGGGGATGGATGTACAGGCCGAGCCGATCCGTCACGGCGAGCCAGACGGTCGCGACGATGCCGATGAGCGCGAGCACGATGCCCTGCCACCGCGCGATGAGTCGCCTACGCAATCGCGTTCACCCCCAGCCCGAGGCCGGCGCTCGCCAGCCCCACGATCAGCGTCAACTGCAACAACGTCCTCGCGGAGAACGTCGTGCGCATGAGCGCGAGCATCTTCACGTCGATCATCGGTCCGAACACGAGGAACGCGACGATCGCGCCCGGCATGAACGTCGAGCTGAACGCGAGGATGAAGAAGGCGTCCACGTTCGAGCAGATCGCGATGACGAACGCGAGCGCCATGAGCGCGAACACCGAGAGCACCGGGTTCTGGCCGAGCGTGATCAGCACGTCGCGGGAGACGGCCACCTGGATGAGGCCGGCGACCGCCGACCCCACGAAGAGCGCCGGCAGCATCGCGGTCGACTCCTTCGCGAACATGTCGACACTGCGTCGGACGCGGGTCGCGTGCACCTCGTCGTGCGCGTGCGCGCACGCCGCCTGGAACCGGGGCGTGAGCAGGCTCATCGGGCTCGCGTGCCGGCTGTAGATCCATCCCACGAGGTTCGCGATCACGAATCCGCCGAGGATGCGCGACACGAGGATCCCGTCGGACCATCCGAACGCCTGGTACGTCGTGATGATCGTCACCGGGTTCAGGATCGGCGCCGCCAGCAGGAAGGTCATGGACTCGCCGACGGTGAGGCCGCGGAGGATCAGGCCGCGCGTGAGGGGCACGTTGCCGCACTCGCACACGGGCAGGAGCACGCCCAGCAGCGAGATCGTCACGCGACGCGCGACGGCGTTTCGCGGGAGGTGCCGCACCAGGAAGCCGTCGGGCAGCCACACCTGCACGACGATCGAGAGCAGGATGCCGAGGAAGACGAACGGCAGGCTCTCGATGACCACGCTGATCGACAGCGTGAAGAAGTCCCGCACGGTGTTCGACAGCACGTCGCCGGTCGACGCGGGCGCGAACAGGCGGATTGCTGCGAAGAGCAGCACGAGGGCGATGCCCAGCGACAGGCCGATCGCGCCGCGAGTGCGTCGGGGGTCGCGACCGAGCGCCGCGGAGGAGCGCCGGCGGTCGCGGTCGGGCAGCGTGGAACGCGCCGGAGCTGGGGACAAGCTCATGCGTTCAAGGGTACGGGTGCTGAGGTGGACGGAGCCTGTCAGCGCGCGGCGCTCCTCAACCCGCAGACCGGTTTCGAGACCGTCGCGCTCGCGCGGCGCTCCTCAACCCGCAGGGCCTCAACGGCTGCGCAGTGCCTCCGCCTTCGCGGCGAGGTACCGCTGCTCGGGGCCGTTGAGCGCGCGGCGCGCCGCCTCGGCGAACGCGAGCGACGCGGCATCCGTCGACCCCGACCGCTCGAGCAGGTGCGCGCGCACCGCCCACGTGCGGCGGTGCTCGGCGAGCGCCGCGCCGGCTCCGTCGCCGTCGGCCTCCGCGCGGTCGAGCGCCGCGAGCCCCGCCTCGGGGCCCTCCACCATCGCGAGCGCGACGATGCGTCCGAGCGTCACCATGGGTCCCGGCGCGAGGCGGGCGAGCAGGTCGTAGAGGCCGAGGATCTCGACCCAGTCGGTCGTCTCGGTCGAGCCGGCCTCGTCGTGCACCGCGGCGATCGCGGCCTGCAGCTGGTACGGCCCGATCGGGGCTCGGTCGAGCACGTCGGTGACGAGCGCGACGCCCTCGTCGATCATGGCGCGGTCCCAGCGCGAGCGGTCCTGCTCGTCGAGCGGCACGAGCGCGCCGGACGCGTCGGTGCGGGCCGCCCGGCGCGCGTCGGTGAGGAGCATGAGCGCCAGCAGGCCGGTGGTCTCGCCCGAGGCATCCGGTGCGGCGTCGCGGAGCTGGCGGGCGAGGCGGATCGCCTCCGCCGAGAGGTCGACTCGGGCGAGGCGATCGCCCGAGCTGGCGGTGTGGCCCTCGGTGAAGATCAGGTAGAGCACGTTGCGCAGGGCGGCGAGGCGCGGCTCGAGTTCGTCGGCCTGCGGCATCCGGAAGCCCTCGCCGCTCGCTCGGATGCGCGCCTTCGCCCGCGAGATGCGCTGGGCCACGGTGGCCTCCGGAAGGAAGAGCGCGCGGGCGATCTCTGCGGTCGTGAGCCCGCCGACGGCTCGGAGGGTGAGCGCGACCTGCGCCGGCCGCGTGAGTGCGGGGTGGCAGCAGAGCAGGAAGAGCGTGAGGGTGTCGTCGACGCTCGGCACCGGCGCGGGCGGCGGCTCGAGCTCCGCGGCGAGTGACTCGCGGCGGCGACGCGCGGCATCCGACCGCACCTGGTCGACGTACCGTCGTGAGGCGACCTGCACCAGCCAGGCGCGCGGGCTCTCCGGCACGCCGTCGCGTGGCCATTGGGCGGATGCTGCGACGAGCGCCTCCTGCATCGCGTCCTCGCACGCCTCGAAGTCGCCGTAGCGGCGCACGAGCACCGCGAGCGCCGACGGTGCGGCGTCTCGCAGCGCTCGGACGGCGTCGCTCACGATGGTGCCCGCTTCTGCTCGCTCCGTTCGCGCCCGCGCCACTCGCGATACCTCAGACGTCGCCACCGCTGAGCTCGAGCACGGGGCGCACCTCGATGAGCCCGAACTCGGCCTCGGGGAAGCGGCCGGCGATCTCCACCGCGCGCGCCTCCGATTCGACATCGACCAGGTAGAACCCGGCGAGGAGCTCCTTCGTCTCGGCGAACGGGCCGTCGCTGGCGACCGGCCTGCCGTCGGTCCTGGTCACGCGCTTGGCGAGCGAGATGTCGGCGAGCGCCTCACTGGCGACGAGCTCGCCGCTCGAGGCGAGGTCGTCGTCGATGCTCTGGTAGAAGAGGTAGCCGTCGGCCTGCTCGGCGGGGCTGAGGCTCTCCCAGACGGCGCGGGACTCGGGGTTGCTGTAGATCTGGATGAGGTACTTCATGGAATCGCTCCTTCGATCGGTCCGGTCCGTGCCGGTTCGTTCGTTCGGGAGGCTGTACCGAGGTTGCACCGCTCTCCCACCAGTATGTCGAGGCTGTACGCGGATTCTCGACCGCCGAGGAACGCGACCTCTCATGTCACCCGGTGCGGACACAGACTTGACAGGCCGACACAGCGCCGCAAAAGTTCGATTGGGCGATCCGCCTGGGATGGGGGCTCGAATGAGGACGTTCGGCATCGAAGAGGAGTTCCAGTTCCTGGACCCCGATTCGTTGCGCCCGGCGGATGTCGGCGCCGTGGTCTTCGAGCGCCTCACCGCCTCGCCCGACTGGCACGACCTCACCTTCAAGGAGTTCCTCGGGTCGCAGGTGGAGCACGCCTCAGCCGTGTTCACAGCGCTCGGGGATGCGCGTGCCGCGCTCCTGGGGTTCCGTCAAGCGGTCTCCGATCACGCCGCCGAGCTCGGTGTGGTGGCCGCCAGCATCGGCACTCCTCCGGACACGACGCCGTTTCCGAGCATCGCCGACGTCGAGCGCTACCACCGCATCGTGAGGGACATGGCGGGACTCATCGCCGACCACCAGCTCAGCGGGCTCCACGTGCACATCGGCGTCCGCGACCGCGATGCCGGAGTGATCGCGCTGAACGCGGCGCGGCCGTGGATGCCGCTGCTCACGGCCATCTCCACGAACTCGCCGCTCTGGCGCGGTTACGACACCGGGTACGACAGCTGGCGCACCGTCCTCCTGCGCCGGTGGACGATCTCGGGTTGCCCGCCCTCATTCGTGGATGGTTCGGATTACGACCGCCGCATCGCGCGACTCATCGGCATCGGCGGCACGAAGGATCTCGCCCTCATCTCGTGGGACGTACGCCTCTCGGAGCACCTGCCCACGATCGAGTTCCGTATGGGCGACGCCCTACTCGAGGCAGAGAGCACACTGCTCGTCGCTGCGCTGTGCCGGGCACTCGTGACGCATTCGCTCGACAAGCCGGGAGCGACGGATGCCGCCGCGAGCGCGTCGGCGGAGGTGCCGCCCGAGCTCCTCTCGGCGGCGCTGCTCCACTCAGCGCATTTCGGCATGCGGGAGCTGGTGTTCGACCCGATCGCGGGAGGACTCGCGCCCGCCGCGACGAGCCTCAACGGCTTCATCCGCCTTCTCGAGCGGGAGCTGACGGAGACCGGCGACCTCGACGCGGTCCAGGATGCGTCAGCCCGGTTGCTGCGCGACGGTACCGGCGCAGAGCGCCAGCGTGCGGCGTTCGAGCAGGACGGGATGGCGGGGGTGCGGCGCCTGCTCGACGCGACGATCACCGCTCGTCAGGAACGCAACGGCGAGCCGACCACCACGAACCGGTAGCCGCCCACCTCCCCGCTGAGCAGCGGCATCGCCTCGGAGATTCCCGCCCGGACGCTCTCGAGCTCGAGCGACGCGGCGTGTGCAGCCGCCGACTCCCACACCTCGCTGACGAACACTGCGTCGGGATCGTCGTCATTGACGCCGATGTCGTAGCGGAGGCATCCGTGGTCGTGCAGCTCGCCGATCGGACGAGTGAGGATCTCGATCAGCCGGTCTCGCCGGCCCGGCTTCACGCCGAACCTGCCCACGTTGACGAAGGTCATCGGTCAATACTGGCACCGACCGCCGACACTGGCGGGGCACGTGGAGCGTGCTGGCCGGGGCTGGTGGGGCCCGTCGGATTGGCAGTTGCTCAGCAGCCCGGACCCGAGGGGTTCGCGTTGCAATCGCCCTGGGTCAGCACAGTGTCGAACTCGCCGACCAGCACGCGCCGCGGCTCGCCCGGGACCGTGAGCGTGCCGGCGATCGGGCGCCAGGCCGACCCGGCGAAGCGATACTCGGCACGCAGGATCACGTCGAGCGCGACGGTGTACTCGCCGGCGGCCGCATACGCGTGGCTCGTCGCCGTGGCAGTGAACTCGCGTTGCCCTAACGCTTCCCACGTCGCGCCCGGGGTCGACGACTCGACGCTGCCGCCGTCGCTGTGCGCCCACCGGTACCCGACCGGCGTGAACCGCACGTCGGCGGGCTGCCCCAGCAACGTGCCCGAGACCACCTCGACGGATGCCTCGGCCACGAAGTTCGCCGGAAGCCCCACGATCGCCCAACCACCCGGCTCCATCCCGTTGCCCGGCGTCGCGGGACGGAACGACGCGATGTCACGCAGCGTGACGACGACCGGTGCGGAAGCGGCAGCGGCCGGGTCTTCGGGCGGTGCGGGAGGCATCGCGATCACGCACTCGGGGTGCGCGACCGTCGAGCAATCCGCGAGTGTCCAGCCGAGGGGGTCGGCGCTGTCGCTGATCGATCAGCCGTCCTCGTGGGCGCTCTGCGCCAACGGTTCCTCGGACCGCCGCTCGCCGCGCCTTGCGTATTCTGCGTCGCATCGCCTTCGGGATTGCCTCGGCCACTCAGATTCGGCGTCGACCTCCGGGACACCCGAGCCAGCCCACGGCCTCGGTGCAGGCGTTCGCTGGAGCGACCCCGGCAGCGAGTCGCGACAAACGAGCCGCGCAGGCAACTGCTGACCGTCAGCAGAAGTCGTCGCCGGACCACAGATCGACTCTCGATCCACAAGCAGCACATCCCCGCGTCTCGGCCAGGAAGACGTTGAAGCCTAATTGGTGTTCGCGCCATTCCGATCGGGCGGCGTAACGTCGGTCGCCTGTAGCGTCGAGCACGCGGACCTCGCTGACGTCCCGGCAGAAGTAGAACGGAGACGATCGCGACCGTCCGAGTCATGCGACTGACGCAACCAGTGCAACGATTCGATCGGTGCGCAGTATGCCTCCGACTCGATCTCAGTTCGCGGTACTCGAGCGAACTCGCCAGGAGCTCGGCGGACGTACTCCGGCAGTGACGACTGGCATCGATTCGCTCGGGCTGTCCACCGTCCTCGTCGATGACTGTCCGCAGAGACCGCTCGGTAAGCGCGATACGCCGCCTCCGCCGCCGCGAGCGCCTCTTCATCCGACGCGAAGATCGGATCCGGCTCGCTCGTCGCGCTTGGGGTCGGCGTCGGTCCGCCACCTCCCGCACACGCCGGTCAGGAGTAGCGCCAACGCGCCCGCCGCCGAGACGCCAGCCAACCGGCGAAGCGCGACGGGGCGTCGGGTTGAACTCGGCATGGCGCAGAGCCTAAGGGAGCGGTCATCGCCCGAAATCCGTTATCCACAGACGAGCGGCTCACGTATCCGCAGGCGAGCCGCCCGCGGGGACGCCCGGAGGGATCCGAGCCGGGTCGACCCTCAGCTCATCAGGTCGCGCACGAGCTCGCCCCACTCGAAGCCGCACTCACGGCAGTCGAACAGCGGGTCCTCGGCGGGGATCGCGCCCGCGGCGGCATCCGGACCGTCGGGTTCGTCGATGAGGTCGACCGAGTTCGCGTACACGACCACACGCACGGCGGTCGACCCGCAGCGCGGGCACGGCTCGTCGAGCACGTCGTGCTCGATCGTGATCTGCACCTGGTTCTTCGTGGTGCGGTTCGTCGTGGCGCTGTTCGTCATGGCGCCCACGGTACGCCCGGGCCGCGACATCCGAGGGAGCACCGGCGCGGTTCGCCAGATCGGCGGCTCGCCAGATCGGCGGCTGGCCAGATCGGCGGCTCGCCAGATCGACGGCGCGCGGCATCCGCCTTGCAGGATCGGGTCGCGGCGGGCCGACGCCGCTCATATGCTGACGCCATGGCCGAGGACGTCTCCGACGAGCTGCACCCGACCGACCGAAGCGGCATGCCCGACCTGCCGGACCCCGTGCAGATGGTCCTGCATTCGGTGCTCGACGTCGCCCGCCCGCACACCGGCGGCGCGCTCGCCTCGTACATCCCCGAGCTCACCCATGCCGACCCCGAGGCGCTCGGCGCCGCGCTCGTCAGCGTCCACGGCACGGTGCACGAGGCGGGCGACAGCGAGATGACCTTCACGATCCAGTCGGTGTCGAAGCCGTTCGTGTTCGCGCTCGCGCTCGAGCAGTCGGGTCTCGCCGAGGTCACGCGGCACGTCGGCCTCGAGCCGAGCGGCGAGCCGTTCAACGCGATCAGCCTCGAGGCCGAAACCGGTCGCCCGCTGAACCCGATGATCAACGCGGGAGCGATCGTCACCAGCTCCCTGATCGCCGGTGACACCGCCGAGGAGAAGTTCGCGACCATCCGCGCCGGCCTGAACGCGTTCGCCGGGCGCGAGCTCGAGCTCGACGAGTCGGTCTTCGAGTCCGAGCACGCGACGGGCGATCGCAATCGCGCCCTGGCGTACCTGACGCGGTCGGCGGGAACGCTCGGCTCGAGCGCAGAGGTGGCGACCGGCGCCTACTTCCGGCAGTGCTCGCTCGCCGTATCGGCCCGCGACCTCGCCGTCATGGCCGCGACCCTGGCGGCAGGCGGCCGCAATCCGGTCAGCGGCGATCGTGTGATCAGCGAGGATGTCGCCCGCTGGACGACTGCGGTCATGACGAGCTGCGGCATGTACGACGCATCCGGCGACTGGCTCGTGCGTGTGGGACTTCCGGCGAAGAGCGGTGTCGGCGGCGGCATCGTCGCGGTGCAGCCGCAGCAGTTCGGCATCGGCACCTTCAGCCCGAGGCTCGACGAGCGCGGCAACAGCGTGCGCGGCATCGTGGTGCTCCAGACGCTCTCGGAACGGTACGGGCTGCACATGCTCGAGCATCACGGCGTCCCCCACTCGCCCGTCGGCGAGCTCACGCGCGCGGACGGGCCCGGCGGCGACACGGTCGCGATGCTGCGCGGCGAGATCTTCTTCGCGGGTGGCGAGGAGGTGCTGACGCGGCTGGCTCCGCTGGTGAGCGACGACGGATGCCTCGTGCTCGACTTCTCCAACGTGACCCGCGTCGGCAGCGGGGCCCGAGACCTGTTCCTCCGCCTGCCCGAGATCGCCGGGATCGGCCCTGGCGGACGGCCGCGGATCGCTGTGCGAGACCCCGAGGGCGTGCTCCTCGACCACGACTAGCAGCCGACCTCGGCGGAGTAGCGTGTCTCCATGGCGGAGACGAGCGCGGGCATCCTGCTCTACCGGCGCGAGCCTCGGCTCGAGGTGTTCCTGGGGCACATGGGCGGGCCGTTCTGGAGGGGCAAGGATGCCGCGGCGTGGTCCATCCCGAAGGGCACCTACACCGACGAGGAGCCGCTCGCCGCTGCGCTGCGCGAGTTCGCCGAGGAGGTCGGGCGGCCCGCGCCCGACGTGGAGTACGTCGAACTCGGCGAGTTCCGCTACTCGTCGGGCAAGGTGGTGACGGTGTTCGCAGGCGAATCCGACTTCGACACGGCCGACATGGTGAGCAACACGTTCGAGATCGAGTGGCCGCCCGGATCGGGCCGCTTGCAGTCGTTCCCCGAGTTCGACGCCGTCGGCTGGTTCACGCTCGACCGGGCGCGGGACCGCCTCGTGAAGGGCCAGCGTCCGGCACTCGACGCCCTTGCGGGGCTCGTCGGCTGAGTCGGCCCCGGCGCATCCTCCACGGGCGGCTCGTCGGGCGGCTCGTCGGCTGAGTCGGCCTCGGGCGTCCCCACGGTCGGCTCGCGGGCGGCTCTCGGCCGACACGGCCAGGGCGATGGCGTCGCCGACTGCGGCCGATGTACTCGCTCGTCGAATCGCGGAGACATAGTTTCCACGCAGGCGTCCGGTACTTCGGTACTTCGGTACTTCGGTACCGCAACCGGGGAGGGAAACTGTCTCGCCGTGAGAGACTCGAGCGCGAGTCAGCGACTCGGAGCGGGTCAGCGGGAAGCCCGAGCAGGCTCGAGCCGGCGGCCCGAAGCCGCAGCCCAGCCGGCAGACCGGTGTCGGAGGCCGGCGAGCCCGAAGCCGCGGCCCAGCCGGCGAGCCTGAAGCCACAGCACCAGGCGGCGAGCCCGAAGCCACAGCCCAGCCTTGTCGGCGAGCCGAAGCCGCCGGCCGGCCCTGGTCGGCGAACCCGAAGCCACAGACCAGCCCCAGCCGGCGAGCCGACGCCACACACCAGCCCCAGCCGGCGAGCCCGAAGCCACCACACCAGCCCGGCCGGCGAGCCCGATCCCACGGCTTGGCCCGAGCTGGGAAGCGAACGCGGCGGCTCAGGCGCGCGCGAGGATCGCCGCCGTGTCGATCCCCGGCGGCAGCGCCCCGTAGAGCAGGCCGCTGTCGCCCTCGAGGCGCGTCCGCACGAAGGCGTCGGCCACGGGGGTCGGCGCGTGCTGCACGAGGAGCGCCGCCTGGAGCACGAGGGCCAGTCGCTCGGTGAGTTCGCGTGCGCGCGACGCCGCGCCGGCGGCATCCGACGACACCTCGAGCACCACCGACTGCGCCTCGGCGAACGCGAGGTCGAACCCCGCGGACGAACCGGCGGCCTCGCCCACGACGTCGAAGAACGCGTCGAACGCGACGGGCTCGCGGGCGAGCACCCGCAGCACGTCGAGTGCGATGACGTTGCCCGAGCCCTCCCAGATCGCGAGGAGCGGCTGCTCGCGGTAGCGGCGGGCGAGCGGGAACGCCTCCGTGTAGCCGTTGCCGCCGAGGCATTCGAGTGCCTCGTACGCGTGGCCCGGGCCGCGCTTGCACACCCAGTACTTCGACACGGCGGTGGCGAGGCGACGGAACGCCTGCTCCGAGCCATCCGCGTCGTCGTCGTAGGCGCGCGCGAGGCGCATCGCCGTGAGCGTCGCGGCTTCGGACTCCAGCGCGAGGTCGGCGACGACCGCCGTCATGGCGGGCTGGTCGACGAGGAGCCGGCCGAACGCGGCTCGGTGCCGCACGTGCCAGGCCGCCTCGGCGACGGACTGCCGCATGCCCGCGGCCGTGCCGATGACGCAGTCGAGGCGGGTGCGCGTGACCATCTGCACGATCGTCGCGACGCCGCGCCCCTCCTCGCCGACGAGCCACGCGCTCGTGCCGTCGAGCTCGATCTCGCTCGACGCGTTCGAGCGGTTGCCGAGCTTGTCCTTCAGGCGCTGGATGCGGAACACGTTCCGCGACCCGTCGGGCAGCACGCGCGGCACGAAGAAGCAGCTGAGTCCGCCCGGCGCCTGGGCGAGCACGAGGAACGCGTCGCTCATCGGCGCGCTGCAGAACCACTTGTGCCCAGTCAGCCGGAACTCGCGACCCCATGCGTCGTCGACGCCGGTCGGCTCGGCGCGGGTCGTGTTCGCGCGCACGTCGGATCCGCCCTGCTTCTCGGTCATCGCCATGCCGAGGAGCGCCGAGCGCTTGGGCTCGCCCCCGCCCAACGCGGGCTCGTACGCGCGCGAGAGCAGCCGCGGCATCCACTGGTCTCGAAGTCCGGATGCCGCGAGCGCGAGCGTCGGCACCCCCGCGTGCGTCATCGACACCGGGCACGCGTGCCCAGGCTCGACCTGCGCGAAGAGGAAGAACGCCGCGGCCCGGTCGACGTTCGCTCCGGCGCCGGGATCCGCCCACGCCGACGTGTGCGCGCCGGCGCCGACCGCCGCACGGATGACGCGGTGGTATGCGTCGTCGTACTCGACCTCGTCGATGCGGTTGCCCCACCGGTCGAATGCGTGCAGCACGGGCGGGTGCGTGTTCGCGCGCTCGGCGTCGCGCTGGAATGCGGCCGAGCCGACGAGCGCACCGATGCCGTGCAGGCCGGATGCCGCGGCGCCGCCGTCGCTTCCCCACCGCGCGACCGCCTCGACGAGCGGCACGTTCGCCACGTACTCGTCGACGCCCTCCCGGGCGGGAACCTGGTTCACGACCTCGTGCGTCTCGATCATCGTCGCCTCCGCGTGCCATTCTCCGCCGCAACGCGCCTCGGCGCGACGCCGACCGGCGTGAGGCGGGCGCGGGCGCGCGGGGCGCACGCTCGCGCGAGCCGGCGGCCGCGTCAGGCGGCGTACGCGCGGAGGAACACGGCCACCCCGCGCTCGGCGCGCTCGACCGCGGCGTCGACGCCCGCGCCATCCGTGCGGGCATCGAACAGCGCGCGGTCGAGCGACGCCCCGATCGCGAGGAACGCGAAGTGCTCGGCCGCCGACTCGGGATCGTCGATGCGCAGCTGTCCGCGCTGGTCGAACACTCGCAACGCCCCGGCGAGCGAACGCATGACCCGTCCCGGGGCCCGGTCGTAGTACTCGAGCGCGAACTCGGGGAACCGAGGGGCCTCGCCGATGAGCAGTCGCCGCAGCGGCACCACGCGGCCGCCGAACACGGATGCCGCCAGCTCGCGCGCGAGCGTCGTGAGCGCCGCAGCGGCATCCGGGGCCTCGGCCGTGGTGGCGACGAGCTCGGCCGAGAAGTGCTCGGCGGTGGCGATAGCGTCTCCGATGATCGCGCGGAACAGCTGCTCCTTGTCGTCGAACACGTTGTACACCGTGCGCTTCGAGACCCCCGCCTCGACGGCGATGTCGTCGACGCTCGTGCCGGGATAGCCGCGCTCGAGGAACACGCGAGCCGCAGCGGACATGATCAGCGCACGCGAGCGGGTGATGCGGGGGTCCTCGTAGTCGGCGCGGTCGGCGGCGGCCTGCACGATCATGGCGAAGCTCGATTCTCTTGCACTTATCCGTTTACTTTTGCCCTGCTCGGTGCAATACTACACCACAGAGGGCAACACGCCCCAAGACCCACCTCACGACCCTCGGAAGGTGAGCACGATGTCCACCGCAGTCCCCTCGTCCACCAAGACCTTCGACCGCGGCCGCGCGGTCACCAAGTCGCTTCTCGGCTGGGGCGTCGTCGCCGGTCCCTTCTATGTCGTCGTCGGGTTGGCGCAGGCGCTGCTCGTGCCCGGATTCGATCTCTCGCGGCATGCGCTGAGCCTGCTCCTGCTCGGCCAGCTCGGATGGATCCAGGCGCTGAACCTCGTGCTCAGCGGGCTGATGGTGCTCGCGGCGGCGATCGGGTTCGCGCGCCTGCTTCCGCGACGCCGCAACCTCTGGGCCGGCACCTTCCTCGGCCTCTACGGCCTCAGCCTCTTCGCCGCCGCGATCTTCCCGCCCGACCCGATGGGCGGCTTCCCGCCCGGCGGCACGGATGCCACGACGGCGTCGATGAGCGGGCTCCTCCACCTTATGGCGGGCGCGATCGGGTTCGTGAGCTTGGCCGTCGCCGCCGTGATCGTCGGCATCTGGTTCCGGCGCGAGGGTCGACGCGGGGCCGCGACCACGTCGTTCGTCGCCGCAGCTGTGATCGTCCTCGGATTCGTCGGCGGAGCTGCGCTCGCGATGGTGCCCGCGGGCGTCGCTCTGCTCTGGCTGGCCGTCCTCGCCGGCTGGGCGTGGCTCGCGATCGCGTCCCTCACCGCCTACCGGATGGCGCCGAGCCCAGACCTGTGACCGGCGCACCCGTTCCGTCCGGCGGAGGGGTCGTGATTGCGCTCTCAGCGATATCCGCCGATCGAAGGATGTCAGTGGCATCCGGTTGGATGCAGACTGATCGGGTGCATCGCCGAGCCGGCCTCTGACAGGGCCGCCCGCGCAGGTTCGCACCGCGCGGTTTCCCGCGCTTCCATCCCTCGATAATGACGTCCCACCGCGGAGAATAATGCTCGCCAAACTGCTCTTCCGCTATCTCAAGCCGTACCGGTGGCTGTTGCTCGGAGTGCTGGTGTTCCAGTTCCTCTCGGCGCTCGCGAGCCTCTACCTGCCGAGCCTCAACGCCGACATCATCGATGAAGGCGTCGCCAAGGGCGACACCGACTTCATCTGGTCGACCGGCGCGTTCATGCTCACCATCTCGCTCGCGCAGATCGTGGCAGCGATCATCGCCACCTACTTCGCGGCCAAGGCCGCGATGCGCGCCGGCCGTGACATCCGCAACGACGTCTTCGACAAGGTGAGCGCGTTCTCGGAGCGAGAGGTGTCGCAGTTCGGCCCCGGGTCGCTCATCACGCGCAACACGAACGACGTGCAGCAGGTGCAGATGCTCGCCATGACGGGGGCGACGATGCTCGTCAGCGCGCCACTGCTCGCGGTCGGCGGCATCGTCATGGCGCTGCGCCAGGACTTCGGCCTGAGCTGGCTCATCTGGGTCTCCGTGCTCACCATCCTCGTGGTCGCCGGCATCGTGATCAGCCGAATGGTTCCGCTGTTCCGCACGTACCAGAAGCGCCTCGATGCCGTGAACCGCATCATGCGCGAGCAGCTCACCGGCATCCGCGTGGTGCGCGCGTTCGTACGCGAGCGCATCGAGGAGGAACGCTTCCGCGGCGCGAACACGGACATCATGGACGTGGGCCGCCGCGTCGGCACCCTCTTCATCACGCTCTTCCCGCTCTTCATGCTCGTGCTCAACGTCACGATCGTCGGCGTCATCTGGTTCGGCGCGATCGAGGTGAACGAGGGCAACGTGCAGATCGGCACGCTGTTCGCGTTCGTGCAGTACGTCGGCATCATCCTCGGCGGCGTCCTCATGGCCGCCTTCATGACGATCATGATCCCGCGTGCGGCGGTCTCGGCCGAGCGCATCAGCGAAGTGCTCGCGAGCGAGTCCACGCTCGCGCGGCCCGCCAACCCCGTGACGGAGTTCCCCGAGGCCGGCTCGGTCGAGTTCGAAGACGCCGAGTTCGCGTACCCGGGCGCCGAGCACCCGGTGCTGCATGGCATCTCGTTCCGGGCCGACCGCGGCGAGACCGTGGCCGTCGTCGGTTCCACCGGCGCGGGCAAGACGACGCTCGTCTCACTCATCCCACGACTGTTCGACGTCACCGGCGGCAACGTGCGCGTGAATGGGGTGGACGTGCGCGAGGCCGACCTCGAGCGGCTGTGGAAGAGGATCGGCCTCGTGCCGCAGCGGCCGTTCCTCTTCGCCGGCACGGTGGCCTCGAACCTCCGCTTCGGTCGAGAGGATGCCACGGATGCAGAGCTCTGGCACGCGCTCGAGATCGCGCAGGGCCGCGACTTCGTCGCCGAGATGGAGGGCGGGCTGAACGCCCGCATCGCGCAGGGCGGCACGAACGTCTCGGGCGGCCAGCGCCAGCGGCTCGCGATCGCCCGGGCGATCGTGCACAACCCCGAGATCCTCATCTTCGACGACTCGTTCTCGGCGCTCGACCTCACCACCGACGCGAGACTCAGGCAGGCGTTGTGGCGAGAGTTGCCCGAGGTGACCAAGATCGTCGTCGCGCAGCGCGTGTCGACGATCACCGACGCCGACCGCATCATCGTGCTGGATGACGGCGGCATGGTCGGGATCGGCAGGCACGAGGAGCTCCTCGAGACCTGCGAGACGTACCGTCAGATCGTCGAATCCCAGCTCGGAGTGGAGGCACGGGCATGAGCGCCGGAACCGACAAGCGCGGCACCGACAAGCGCGGCACCGACAAGCGCGGCGGTCGCGGCGCACGCGGCGCGCGCGGAAACGGCAACGCCGAGCAGCAGCCGATGAGCGAGGAGGAGCAGCGCGAACTCGAGCTCGCAGAGCAGGCGCGACTGAACTCCGGCGACTGGGACAGCGTCAAGCCGGGCAAGGCGCAGGACTTCGGCAAGAGCTTCCGGCGCCTGCTCGGCCTGCTCGCGCCCTACAAGTGGGCGTTCTCGTTCGCATCGCTGCTCGGCGCGATCGGCGTGGTGCTCGCGGTCATCGCCCCGAGGGTGCTCGCCGAGGCGACCAACATCATCTTCGAGGGATACATTTCGCTGCAGCTCCCCGCGGGGGTGTCCCAAGAACAGATCGTCGAGCAACTCCGTGCGTCGGGCCAAGACGATCTCGCCAACATCGTCGGTGCGGCGACCCTCACGCCCGGCGAGGGCATCGACTTCGTGCGCCTCAGCCAGGTCGTGATCGTCGTGCTGATGCTGTACATCGTGGCATCCGTGCTGTCGTGGATCCAGGGCTACATCATCAACGTGATCATGGTTCGCGCGATGTGGCGCCTGCGCGAAGACGTCGAGGCGAAGGTGAATCGCCTGCCGCTCAGCTACTTCGACCGCACGCAACGCGGCGAGCTCATCTCGCGCGTCACGAACGACATCGACAACATCACCCAGACCATGCAGCAGTCGCTCTCGAGCGCGCTCACGAGCGTGCTCACGGTCCTCGGCGTGATCATCATGATGTTCTCGATCTCCTGGCAGCTCGCGCTCGTGGCGCTCGTGGCCCTGCCGCTCATGGGTGTGATCTTCGGGGTCATCGGCCCGAAGTCGCAGGCCGCCTTCGGCGTGCAGTGGAGGAAGGTCGGCCGGCTCAACGCCCGAGTGGAGGAGTCGTTCTCGGGCCACGCGCTGGTGAAGGTGTTCGGGCGCGAGCGCGACGCGAGCGAGAAGTTCCGGGCCGAGAACGAGGAGCTCTACGATGCCTCGTTCAGGGCGCAGTTCCTCTCGGGCATCATCATGCCCGGCATGATGTTCGTCGGAAACCTCACGTACGTCGGCATCGCTGTGCTCGGCGGGCTGATGGTGGCCAGCGGCCAACTGCGTCTCGGCGACGTGCAGGCGTTCATCCAGTACTCGCAGCAGTTCACGCAGCCGCTCGCGCAGCTCGGCGGCATGGCCGCGGTGGTGCAGTCCGGCACGGCGTCGGCCGAGCGCGTGTTCGAGTTGCTCGACTCCGACGAGCAGGAGCCCGACCTGGCCGACGCGCCCGCGCCGGCGGACGGCGACGGCACGATCGAGTTCGACCACGTGGCGTTCGCGTACACGCCCGAGCGTCCGCTGATCCGCGACCTGTCGTTCCGGGTCGAGCCGGGCCAGACGGTGGCGATCGTGGGTCCGACGGGTGCGGGCAAGACGACGCTCGTCAACCTCCTCATGAGGTTCTACGAGCTCGACGGGGGCCGCATCCTGGTGAACGGCCAGGACATCGCCGAGCTCACCCGGCACGACGTGCGCGCCCGCACCGGCATGGTGCTGCAGGACCCGTGGCTGTTCGCCGGCACGATCCGCGAGAACATCCGCTTCGGGCGCCAGTCGGCGACGGACGAGCACATCCTCGAGGCCGCTCGGGCGACCTACGTCGACCGGTTCGTGCACTCGCTGCCCGACGGCTACGACACGGAGCTCGACGAGGACGCGACGAACGTGTCCGCCGGCGAGAAACAGCTCATCACGATCGCCCGCGCGTTCGTGTCGGAACCGTCGATCCTGATCCTCGACGAGGCGACCTCTTCGGTCGACACCCGCACCGAGCTGCTCGTGCAGCACGCGATGGCCGCGCTCCGCGAGGGGCGCACGTCGTTCGTGATCGCCCACCGGCTCTCGACGATCCGCGACGCCGACCTCATCCTCGTGATGGAGCACGGCGACATCGTCGAGCAGGGCACGCACGACGAGCTCATCGCGCGCGAGGGCGCGTACTGGCGCCTGTACAACTCGCAGTTCGAGCAGGCGGCGTACGACCTCGACGCAGAGCTCGCGCAGGAGCAGGCTGACGCGGTTCCTTCAACACCCGATGAGTCGGGCCTCGAGCGTGCCCTCGAGGCCAGGGTGGACGCCGAAGCGGAGGCTGCGGGGCTGTAGGCGTGCAGCGGGATGCGGATGACGTGGGAGGAGGCCTGGCCGCGATTCGCGCACCTCGATTGAGCAGGCGCCCGCGTCGGCGCGGGTAGGCTGAAACGGCTGCGGCGCGCGGATGCCGCAGCGACTCGTCTCCCTGCCGGACCCATTCCAACTGCCGGACCCGTTCCTCCTACCGGACCCGTTCCCCCTACCGGACCCGTTCCCCCTACCGGACCCGTTCCCCCTGAAGGTCTCGTGACGTCTGCCCTGTCCCCCGTGCGCGCGTGGCGCCTGTGGCTGGTGTGGGGTGTCGGCGTCGCGGCATACGTGCTCTCGGTCACGAACCGCACGTCGCTGTCTGCGGTCGGCGTCGACGCGGCGGTGCGGTTCGACGCGGATGCCTCGACGCTGTCGCTGTTCGCGGTCGTGCAGCTCGCCGTGTACGGCGCGATGCAGATCCCGGTGGGGCTGCTGCTCGACCGGTTCGGGGCGCGGCCGATCATCACGGCGGGCATGTTCCTCATGGCGATCGGCCAGCTCGTCATGGCGTTCGCGCCCGACGTCGGCACCGCGATCCTCGCCCGCGTGCTGGTCGGCGCGGGCGATGCGGCGATCTTCCCGAGCGTGCTGCGGGTGGTGGCGGTGTGGTTCCCCGAGCGGCAGGCGCCGTTCCTCGTGCAGCTCACCGGCATCGTCGGTCAGGGCGGGCAGCTGCTCGCGATCCTGCCGATGGCGGCGATCCTGCACGCGACGACCTGGAGCGTGGCGTTCGGCAGCCTCGCCGGCCTCGGCGTGCTGTTCACGGTGCTCACGTTCGCGGTGATCCGCAACCACCCGCCCGATCGGAACGCGGATGTCTCGGTGGACACCGAGACGGGCGCCATCCACGCGGTGACGTCGGCCGCCGACCTGCGCGAGGGCTTGCGCGAGTCGTGGGCGCACCCGGCCACCCGACTCGGCGTTCTGGTCCCACTTCACGACGCCGTTCTCGGGGACGGCGTTCGTCCTGCTGTGGGGATTCCCGTTCCTCACGATCGGCGAGGGCCTCACGCCCGCGATGGCGTCGCTCGTCTTCACCGTCTACGTCCTGTTCGGCATGATCGCGGGCCCGGTGATCGGCAAGCTCTCGAGCCTGCATCCGATGCGACGCTCGCGGATGCTCGTGCTGCCGATCATCGCCATCCAAGCGGCGGCGTGGCTCGCGGTGATCGCGTGGCCCGGTCAGGCGCCGCTCTGGCTGCTGTTCGCGCTCGCGTTGGCGCTCAGCACGGGCGGACCCGCATCGATGATCGGTTCGATCACGCTCGCACGTTCAACCCGAGCCACCGGCTCAGCACCGCCACCGGCATCGTGAACGTCGGCGGGTTCCTCGCCGCGCTCCTCGCGATCCTGTTCATCGGCCTGGCGATGGACGCGCAGGGCGCCGGCACGCCCGACACCTACAGCCTCGATGCGTTCCGTGTCGCCTTCCTCACGCAGGTGCCGCTCTGGATGCTCGGCGCCGTATGCATCGTGCTCGAGCGCAAGCGCACCCGCATGTACCTCGGCCTCGACGAGCCGCGCTCCCGCCGCAACGACCGCTGGGCGCGCTAGGCCAGAGGCAGGAACTCCTTGACAAAGCGCGGCGGGTCACAGCAGGCTGAGCGCAGGGTCCGCAGTGAGCACCAAAGACGTGGCGAACATTGGGCACGAGCGACGACGTCGTCACAACCGTTCTGACCGGAGACGGACCCGAAGGAGAGTCCTCATGGCTGGAAGTCGCTCCACTCGCAATCGCCTCGTCTTCGGTATCGCCACGCTCGCCGTGGCGTTCTCGATGCTGGGCCCCGTCGGCGCGAACGCCGTCGACGAAGATGCCGGCGCCCTGGACATGTACACGGCGGACGTGACCGCAGCGGAGGCGGCCGAGATCGTCGCCGGCGGGTTCGACGTCGCCGACAGCAGGTACACCGAATCCGGCGTGAGCCTCGACATCGTGCTCACCGCTGACGAGGCGAAGGGCCTCCGGGACCGCGGCGTCGACGTCAAGGTCAAGAAGAACAAGGACGGCAAGTCCGCCCGAGCAGCTGGCTGCCGAGCAGGCCGCGTCGGGCTTCGAGGTCTGGCGGTCATGGGACGAGCCGGGCGGCATCCGCGACGAGCTCTACCGCCTCGCGAAGGAGAACCCGCAGCTGGTCAAGCTCGAGGTGCTCGGCCACACCCACCAGGGTCGCGAGATCATCGCGCTGAAGCTGACCCAAGGCGCGAGGGGCATCGCGGACGGCACCCGGCCGGCGGTGCTGTACAGCTCGACCCAGCACGCGCGGGAGTGGATCTCCACCGAGGTGAACCGGCGGCTGCTGAACTCGTTCATCGACGGCTGGCGAGCCAACGACAAGGAGACCAGGGACCTCCTCAAGAACAACGAGCTGTGGTTCGTCGTCGTGGCCAACCCCGACGGCTACCAGTACACGTTCGACACCGAGCGACTGTGGCGCAAGAACCTGCGCGACAACGACAGCGACGGCCAGATCACGCGGGCCGACGGCGTCGATCCCAACCGCAACTTCCCCGAGCACTTCGGCTACGACGAGGAGGGTTCGTCGTCGCAGATCAGCAGCGACACCTACCGTGGCCCCTCGGCCGGATCCGAGCCCGAGACGCAGGCGATGATGTCGCTGTTCGACCGGGCCGACTTCTCGTTCCAGGTCAACTACCACTCCTTCGGGCAGTGGCTGCTGTACGCCGAGGGCTGGCAGACCGGCACGCCCACCGCGGACGACCCGATCTACTTCGCGCTGTCGGGCAACCGCGACAACCCGGCCATTCCCGACTTCGAGCCGGGCCTGTCGTCCGACGTGCTGTACGTGACCAACGGTGAGACCACCGACTTCGCGCACTCCCAGCGGGGAACGCTGGCATGGACGCCGGAGCTCGGCGAAGGCGAGCCGGGCGGCGGCGGGTTCGTGTTCCCCGACGACGAGGCGCAGGTGCAGGCGGAGTTCGAGCGCGACCTGCCCTTCGCGCTCGACGTGGCCAAGTCCGCGGCCGAATCCGGCCGAGCCGGTGTCGCACCTCGGCCTCGAGACCAAGCCCTTCTACCTGGAGAGCGACGACACCTACAAGGACGGGCTGCCCCTGGCGAACTTCACCTTCGAGTACTCCTACGGCGACCCGCAGGAGGTGCGCGTCATCGCCCGGCGCAGCCTGGGCGACGTGACGCTGATGTACTCCATCAACGGCGACCCCGCGATCGGCGTGCCGACCGAGGAGTGGACGGGCGGTGACCGCTACGGCGGCAAGACCGGCGTCCACTACCGGATCGTGAGCGGACTCGTCACGGGGACCGATCCGGGCGACAGCGTCGAGGTCTGGTTCGAAGGCGGTGGAGAGACCAGCGAGTCGTTCACCTACCAGGCCGTCGAGGAATCCGACGACGACGTGCTGATCATGGCCGCGGAGGACTACACGGGCGCCTCGCCGGTACAGGCCGGCGGGCCGAACTACCTCGGCTTCTACGAGGACGCGCTCGACGCCAACGGCACCGGATACGACGTCTACGACGTCGACGCGCGCGGGCGGACGGCGCCGGACAGCCTTGGGCGTGCTCTCGCACTACGACGCGCGTCATCTGGTACACCGGCGACGACATCGTCACCCGCGAACCCGGCTGGGCCGGCGGCAACGCCTCGCGGTTGGCGATGGACGAAACCCTCGAGGTTCGCGACTTCCTCAACGAGGGCGGCCGGGTGCTCTACACCGGGAAGTACGCCGGCAGCCAGTACACGGCGAACCTCGGCAACCAGTTCTACGACCCGACGGCGGCGAACGCGCAGTGCCGACGCCGATCCGGCGGTGCTGGAGCGGTGCCGGGCCCTCGGTGGGTCTGGCGACTTCACCAACGACATCGATGCAGTACTGGCTCGGTGCGTACCTCACCGTCGACAATGCCGGGACCGCGGATGACGGAAGCCTCCTCGACGTCCTCGGCGTCGACACCCCGTTCACCGGGCTGGACTGGGGGTTCAACGGAGCGGACAGCGCCGAGAACCAGAACCACAGCAACTCGTTCATCACGACGAGCGGCATCCTCGACCCGGCCGTGTACCCGCAGTTCGAGAGCTGGGTCGCGGGCAGGTGGGATCGTGAGGGCGGCCCGTTCGAGCCGCACACCGGCGACGCCTACGCCTACTCGCAGATCGGCGACGTGTCGTACAAGCGCCTGACCGCACGATCGACGTGCCGGCCGGCGGCGCCACGATGTCGTTCTGGACGTCGTACGACACCGAGGCCGACGTGGGACCACATCGCCGTCGAGGCGCGCACCGCGGGCGGAGAGGACTGGACGACCCTGCCGGATCTCAACGGGAACACGACCCAGAGCACCGGGGACAGCTGCCCGGCCGGCTGGCGCGAGCTGCACCCGCAGCTGGACCACTACCAGACGCTCGTCGACGACGACGACCTGCAACCCGACCGGCACCACCGGCGAGTGGTGGGCCGGCGTCCGGCAACTCGGGCGGCTGGCAGCAGTGGTCGGTGGATCTGTCGGCCTACGCCGGCGGTCAGGTCGAGGTGTCGATCGGCTACATCAGCGACTGGGCGACCCAGGGGCTGGGCGTGTTCGTCGACGACATCGAGGTGTCGACGGGCGAGGGCACGACGTCGTTCGAGGCCGGCGACACCGGCGGTTGGGAGATCACCGGTCCGCCTCCCGGCAGCGCGCCGAACCCGAACAACTTCATCATCACGACGGCGGCGGGGTTCCCCGAGGCCGCGGTGGTGGCCACGCCGGGCTCGCTGATGACCGGCTTCGGTTTCGAGGGAATCACCGATGCCGCCACCCGGGCCGCCTGGATGGACCGCGCATTGGATCACCTGCTCGACTGACGGGCTGGGGTCTCGAGGATCCCTCCCGGTTCGGGGGCGGCCGGCTCACCGGCCGCCGCCCGGCCAGGTCACGCGCTCACGCCAGCGACAGCATGTACGCCAGCACGAACCCTGCTGCCGTGCTGAGCGCCACCGCGGGTCCGCCGTGGCTCGTGACCCCGCGGCGAGCGGTCAGCGCGGAGGCGAACGGGTCGGCGACGCTGCGGGCTGATGAGGGTGTCGGCGAGCGACCGCGATGACGGCGAGCCGCGCGGAACGCCGAGGATGCAGCGGCACGTGACATCCGGGGGTCGCTGCCGTGGACGAGTGGTCCGGCTCCCCGAGCACGGCCAAGGTCAGCAGCACTCCGCACGCGAGCCAAAGACCCAGGATCTGCCAGGGCGGAGCGTCCCTGTCGCGCATGGAGGCCGAGCCTACGAGCGATTCGGGCAGGTTCGAGACGAAGATCGCGGCGAGCAGCGCGATGCCGCCCGTTCCTTCCGTCAACGAGATGCCGAGGGCGAGTCTCGGGAACGCCGTCGAGGGTGACAGCCGCCAGGAGCGCCAGCCCGGCGGTTCCGCGCGAGGCTCGCGACGCGTGGATGCGTCGGCCGAAGCGGCATCGGTGGTCGAGCTTCACGCTGCCCGGCACTCGTCGGCCGGCTTCGAGCTCGAGGCTGCGCCCAGCGGTCGAGCATCGCGCTGAGCACGGTGAAGACGATCGCCCCGACCAGCAGGCCGATGCCGGCGCGCCAGATCCCGCCCCGCTCGTAGGAGTCCTCGAACAGCTCGAAGCTCAGCGCGGTGACCAGCGCCCCGGCTGCGAACGACAGCAGGATCGCGAGCAGCCGCTTCGGGAGCTGGTAGCGCACCCCGATGGCCGCCCCGATGAGCAGGGCACTCGACGCCACGGTGCCGAAGAGCAGGGCCGTCCACATGCGTTCAGTATCGCGACGCGCCGGTCGGGGGGCACCCCCTTGCGCTTCGCCCTCCCCGGCCCAGTGCGCCTCGACATCCGTGCCCGCACGTCGTACGGTTCAGGCATGGACAGCGTCGTCGCTGCCATCGCCGAGTGGATGCCGCTCCAGCGGTGGTTCGCGGGCAAGGGGCATCTTCCCCGCCTCCGCCTCACCGGCGTCGTCGAACTGCCCGCGGTCGATCCCGATGCCCGGGTGCGCGCGCTCCTCCTGTCGGACGAGGCGGCGAAGCCGCCCATCCTCTACCAGGTGCCGGTGGTCGAGCGCGCCGAGCGTCTGCATTCGCCCGCGGCATCCGACCATCTCATCGGGCGACTGGATGACGGCGGCTTCCTCTACGACGGACCGCACGACCGGGCCTACACCGACGCGCTGCTCGCGATGATCGCGGGAAGCGCCGACCCGCGGCATCCGTTCGTGCGCCCCTCAGCGCTCCGGCGACCGTGCTCGGCGGCGAGCAGTCGAACACGTCGATCGTCTACCGGCCCGCGGAGTCGCCTCCGATCATCTGCAAGGTGTACCGGCAGCTGCACGTCGGCGACAACCCGGATGTCAAGCTGCAGACCGCGCTCGCGGCATCCGGATCGCCGCATGTGGCGGCGTGTGTGGGCGCCGTCGTCGGCGAGTGGGCCGACGACGGCCTGCCCGACGGACGCGCGACGGGGCATCTCGCGTTCGCCCAGGAGTTCCTGCCGGGGGTCGAGGACGCGTGGCGGGTGGCGCTCACGTCGGCGGCGTCGGCGACCCCGTTCACCGACGAGGCCCGCGCGCTCGGCGCCGCGGTGGCCGAGGTGCACGTCTCGCTCGGCGAGCTGTTCCCGCGGGAGCGGCCGTCGGCAGAACTCATCGACCGCATCGCGGCGGGGTGGACTCGCCGCCTCGACATCGCCGTCGCGGAGGTGCCCGAGGTCGGTGCGTACCGTGCGGCGATCGAGGCGTTCTACGCGCGTGCGCGGGCGGGCGCGTGGCCCGAGCTCCAGCGCATCCACGGCGACCTCC
Source organism: uncultured Actinomycetota bacterium (assembly GCA_963764435.1). Classification (GTDB taxonomy): domain Bacteria; phylum Actinomycetota; class Actinomycetes; order Actinomycetales; family Microbacteriaceae; genus Agromyces. The sequence continues at coordinate 205,114 of CAVXSL010000009.1, forward strand.
ATCTCGGGCAGGCGATGCTCGTGCCGGGGCGCGGCTGGGTGCTGCTCGACTTCGAGGGGGAGCCCATGCGACCCATGCACGAGCGACGTCGCCCCGACCTGGCCGCGCGCGATGTCGCGGGCATGCTCCGCTCGTTCGACTACGTCGCCGGCTCGACGGCGCTGGCCCTGCCCGAGCGTACCGTCGCTGCGGTGGCGTGGGCGGATGCCGCGAAGCAGGCATTCCTCGACGGCTACGTCGCGGCATCCGGCCTCGACCTGTCGGGGTACCGCGACCTGCTCGCCGCGTTCGAGCTCGACAAGGCCGTCTACGAGGCGATCTACGAGACTCGCAACCGTCCGACGTGGGCGGCGATCCCGCTGCACGCGATCATGAGCCTGCTCGAGTCGGGTCCGCTGCGCGCATCGACGGATGTCTCGGGCCGGGAGCAGGTCTAGCGGATGCCACGGACGAACAGCAGCAGCGGCGTGCGATCGGCGTAGTCGCGGTACTCGTCGCCGAAGGCGTCGAGGAGCCGGTGCTGCTCGAGGTGTGCCTTGGTGACGAGGACGATCGCGAACAGCACCCACACGACGATGAGCTCGAGTCGCGCCCGCCAGAGCACCCAGCCGGCCGTCGCGACGATGAGGCCGAGGTAGATCGGATTCCGCGTGAGCCGGTACACGCCGCTGGTGTGGAGCGATGCGCCCTCCTTCGGGGCGACCCACACCACGAGGTCGCGTCCGAGTGCCATCGCGCCGGCGATCGCGAGCACCGAGCCGCCGAGGACGAGGAGGATCGCGACCACCGTGATCCACGGTTCGCTCCAGAGCGGCTCCCCGGGCAGGAGCATGAGCGCGAGCAGGAGGAACTGCGCCCACACCAGCCAGTTGGCGCGATCCCGCATCGCAGGCCCCGTTCTCTCGCGACCATCCTCCCCTGTGATCGCGCTTCGTCAGCACTCAGGCTTCCTGGCTGACCCTGCTTCTCGGTGACGCGCCTCCTCGCTGATCGCGCCTCCTCGCTGATCGTGCGCGGGCGCAGAACCTTTCCGGGCGCAGCGGAGCGGTACTCCGGTACTCCGGTACTCCGGTACTCCGGTACTCCGGTACTCCGGTACCCGCTGGGCGTCGAGAAACACGTGCCGGCATCGAGATGGCCCCCGGTAGGCGTCAACACATCCCACCGGCGGGCATTCACGCAGCCCAGCCGCGCACGACCGAATCGAGCCTCGAGGACCGAGATTCGACCGGCCGTGTGCTGCGCCGATCCGGCGAGCCGCTGGAGCTACGCTCCGCGGCCGCCGATGAGCGCCTTGCGGTTCGCCTCGTATTTCGGCTTGCCGACCCACCGCCAGATGAGCCGGAAGGGCGCCGGCAGGTGCTCGCGCTGCCACTGGTCGCCGCCGTCGGGCTGCGCGGCGAGGATCGCGCCGAGTTGCTGCCACGTCTTGCCCTTCGGCGTCGCCTTGCGTCCGTGCTCCGAGAGGGCGTCGACCTCCTTCTGGGTGATCACCGTCTCCATGACGGGCACGACGTGCTGCTCCTCGTCGGGCAGGTGCACGGCGAGTGCGGCATTGATGCCGTCGAGCGCAGGGATGACGCCCGCGGCATCCGCTGCCCTGCCTGTAACCCGCCATGCGGGTAGCACTGCGTCGAGCTCCTCGAGATGCACGAGCATCTCGGCGTGCTGGGCCTTCATCCGCTCGACGTGCACGGTGCAGCTCGGGGCACGCTGCTCGAGCTGACCCCAGAGCATGGAGTCCTCGCCCTCGTGGTGGGCGTGCAGCGAGACCGAGAGCATCGCGAGGTGGTCGCCGACGACGTCGGCGTGCGCGGCGTCGCCCTCGGCGACCCCGTCGACGAGCGCGCGGCCCTCGCCGAATCCCGCGCGGTACATCCGGTGGATCTCGGCCATGCCGCTCGCGTCGCAGGTCTTCACCGCGCCGGGTGCTTGGCCGGGTGCGCCGGTCTCGCGCGGCGCACGCTCGGGCAGATCGCCGCTCGGGGGAAGTGCGGTCGCGGGCATGTCGGCTCCAATCGTCGGCGAGGAACGAGTCGCTGTGACCCTACGACGACACGGATGCCACGACAAGAGCCGTGCCGGGCGGCACGAACCCCCGGCGGGCAGCACGAACCCCGCGCACTTCGTCGACATCCCTGAGGATGCCGCGTCGTGACGCGGGGAATCGAGCGATCACCTGCCGGTCAGCGGCGAGACGTAGTCCTCCACCTGCCACACCTCGGGCGACTCGGTGCACAGGCCTTCGGGGGCCTGCTTGCGGATGTACGCGGGCAGGTGGCACACCTCGGTCGACGGCATCTTGACTTGGGAGGAGCCGGAGCGGGTGACCGATCCATCCCCGGTCTGGCCACAGCCGGCCAGGAGGCCCACGGCCAGCGCGGCCGGGACGACGAGAAGCAATGCGCGTGCGTTCATGATCTGTGTCTTCCTTGCGTTCGAGATGCGGGGGAATGCCACGACCACACGGTAGGAAGGCAGCCGAGCCGCCGCATGACGCGAGCTGCCCATCTTTCGACTCACGCGCGAGTAGTCAATTCGGACCATCGCCGCCGGTACGCCGCGGGTCTATCGTGAGCAGATGGGGGAATGGTCCGCCCCAGCACTGCCGGCGGGCTGGACGACATCCGGGCAGCCGCCGTTCGTCGCTCGACACGAGGAGGTCGCAGCGCTCGAGGCGGCGTGGGCCGACGTCGTCGGCGGCGCGGGCCGCGCGGTCTTCGTGAGCGGCGATGCCGGCTCGGGCAAGTCGCGCCTCGTGAGCGAGGTCTGCACCCGGCTGCACGCGAGCGGGGCTGCGGTGCTCGCCGGCGCGTGCATCCAGGAGCTCGGCGCCCCGTTCGAGCCCTTCGACGAGCCGCTGCGCGCGCTGCTTCCGGCGTTCCGCGAGACGCGCGGCGGATGCCTCGGACGCGGAGTCGGCGAGTCGAGCTGCTCGAACGAGTGCTCGAGCGAACGGACGGGGATGCCACGGATCGATCCATCGGGTCAGGAGCGCGTGTTCGCCGCCGTGATCGACGTGGTGCGCACGGCGGCCGCGACGCGGCCCGTGGTGCTGGCCCTCGACGACCTGCACTGGGCGGGGCCGGCGGCGACGCGACTGCTCGGCCGCGTCGTCGAGGGGACGGCCGGCTCCAGGGTGCTGCTCATCGGCACCCTTCGGCAGCGCGCCGCCCGACCGGTCGGACGCGCTCGCGGACACGCTCGCGTCACGCTCGCGCGCCTGCGCGGGGTGCTGCGGCTCGAACTCGCGCCCTTCACCACCGAGGAGATCACCGAGTATGTCGCGATCCGCGCCGGCGTCTCACTCGCCGGCGCTCGCGAGTCGGCCGAGGTGCTCGGCGCAGCTCACGGGCGGCAACCCGTTCCTGCTGCGAGCGATGTGGCGACCGGTGGTCGAGGCCGAGCGACAGGGCGACCAACGCGTCATCGAACTGCCCGACTCCGTCGGCGACATGGTGCGGGCCCGCATCGCGCGTGCTCGACGATGCGCAACGGTCGGTGCTCGCGCTCGCCGCCGTGCTCGGCCAGGAGGTCGACCTCGGCGAGGTGATCGGCATCAGCGAGGCATCCGTCGAGGTCACGCTCGAGGCGATGGATGCCGCGGTACGGAACGGCCTGATCGAGCCGCCGCGTCGGGCCGGCGACCACTACCGGTTCCCGCACGCCATCGCACGACAGGCGGTCATCGACCTCATGCCCGGCACGGCGGTGCTCGCGCATCCACGCGCGCATCGCCCAGACCCTCGAAGCGGACTTCCCGGCCGCGCCCCGGCTCATGCAGCGACTCGCCCACCACTACACCGCTGCGCGGGCGCTCGGGTTCGGCGATCGCGCGGTCACGTACCTCTCCGCGCCGCCCAGCTCGCGGAAGGTCGCGTCGCGCTACGAAGACGCCGGTCGGCTCTTCGAGCGAGCCGCGGAGATCTCGCCCGACCCCGATGAGCGTGCCGAGTTGCTGTTGCGCGCGGCGGAGAGCTGGGATCTCGCGGCCGACACCGCGCGGGCGCGCGCGATCTTCGAACAGGTGAGCCGAGTGGGCAATCCGCGGCAGCGGCTGCGCGCGGCGATCGGCTTCGAGGATGCCTCGTGGCGTCCGGGCCTGCTCGGGCATCGCGCGCTCGACCTGCTCACCGCCGCGCTGGCCTCGATCCCGCCCGATGACGACGACCCGCTTCTACATCGAGGCGCTCGCGGCGCTCGCACGCGCGACGGCGTTCACCGGCGCCATCGACGAGGCCGAACCGATCGGCGACCGAGCGGTCGACCTCGCCCGCGCAATGGTGACCCGCGACGTGCTCGCTGCGACCCTCCGTGCAAGCGTGACCCTGACGCTCCGGCCTCGCGGCGTCGGAACCGGCTCGAACGTCGCCAGCGAGCTGGTCGGCTCGTCCCGGTCGACGGGCAACGAGTGGCTCGGTGCGGCGGCACTGCACCGCGCGGCGTACGCCTACATGGTCGGCGACCGGCCGGCATGGACGAATCGGAACGCGATCTCCTGGAGGTGAGCCGGCGATGGGGGCATCACTGGAAGTACTGGGTCGGGTGCATGCGGTTCGCGCGAGCCCTCATCGCGGGTCGCCTCGATGACGCAGCGAACGCCTGCCGACGAGCGCAACGCGGCGAGCGTCGCGTTCCGGCGAGGACGCGACTCGAGCGCGAACGCGCTGCAGAGCTACATGGTGCGCCGGGAGGCGGGTCGGCTCGAGAGCGTGCGGCCCCTCATCAGCGGCGACGAATCGCCGACCGACCGCTGGGCACCGGGGCTGCTCGCCATCTACACCGAGCTCGAGACTCGAGGGATCCCGCCCGCAGTATCCTCGACTGGCTCCTCGAGCACAGCGGACCGGAGCCGAGCAACTCGGCGACTGGCCGGCGCGCCTCGCGTTCATGACCGAGGCGGCGCTCTGGCTCAGCGACACCGAGTGCCGCCGAGCGCCTGCACGCGTGGCTGGAGGAGTACGCCGGCCTCAACCTCATGTCGGGATTCTTCGTCGCTCCGTTCGGCCCCGCCGACTGCTACCTCGGCGAGATCGAGTCGCTCTGCGGCACCGGGTCCCCGGCCGAGCGATTCGCGGCGGCCCTCGACCTGGCCGAGCGCACCGACGCTCCGCTCCACGTCGCGCGCACGCTCGCCGCACACGCCGCACACCTGCGTCGCACCGATCCGGCCTCGCGCGAGGCCGCCGCACTCGCCGAGCGGGCGCGGCGCGATCGCCGAGCCGGCCGGGATGGTGCGGGTGCTGCGCTCGACCCGACCTGCGGCATGGGCACCGCGGCATCCGCTCTCGCAACCGGCGGACTCACCGGACGCGAGCGCGAGGTCATCGGGCTCATCGCCGAGGGCCTGAGCAATCGCGACATCGCGGCGCACCTCGTGATCAGCGAGCACACCGCGGCGAACCACGTGCGCAACATCCTGACGAAGATCGGCGCCATGAACCGCACCCAGGCGGCGATGTACGCGCGGGAGCGCGGGCTCGGCGTGATCGCGCGGTACCAGCGTCAGGCACGGGGCGAGGATGCCGCTCGGCATCACGCGACCGGTCACCTCGGTGATGACGTCGGCCGGCAGCCCGGCGCGCACGGCGGCCGACCCGGATGGCCTCCATCGACGGCGCCTCGTACAGGCAGTAGCTCTTGCGGCGGTCGACGGAGAGGAACGAGTAGAGCCACCGCACGTCTTCTTCGTCGTTGATGAGGTTGATGTCGGGGGCGGCCTCGACCGGCGTCACGATCTCGTCGACGTAGTTCCGTTCGATGATGAAGTACGGCATGCGCGGTTCCCCTTCTGCGCCTCGTGCGTGCGCCAAGGGTACTCCCTGGTCGGCGATGGGCCGCACGGTCGCTCGGGGGCCGTCCCGCTCCAGCGGGTTAGTGTTCGGACATGACTGAACTGAACCCGGCCGCCGCCCCGCTGTCGGAAGAGGCCCGCGCGAGGATCCTCAACGCCGAGGTGGCGAACTACTCGAGGCAGGGATGGACCGTGGAAACGGCCGCAGCCGGCCAGGCCGTGCTGTCGAAGAACAAGCGGATCGGATGGTTCTGGAATCTGATCCTCGTGATCCTCACGGGCGGCCTGTGGTTGATCTACGTCGTCTATCGGGCGTTGAACCGCAAGAAGCTCACGACGATCCTCACGGTCGACCAGTACGGCAGGGTCCAGGCGAGGAGCTGAGTCCTCACCGCGCCGTGCCCGCCACTGCGCGACGCCGGCCTACGCGGCGCGCTCGGCGCTTCGCGCCAGGCGTGCGCCCTGCGGCGCGCCGGGCCTACGCGGCGCGCTCGGCGCTTCGCGCCGCCGTGCGCCCTGTGGCGCGAAGTCGCCGCCGCGCGCCGAGACGGCCGCGGGCGAGGTGCTCGGGGGCGGTGTTTCCGGCGCGTGGGCGCTGATCGGGATCCAGGTGCGGCGGCGGGATGAACCAGCTGCCATCGCCTCGGATCAGGATTCGCCACCCGTCGTCATGCACGCGGTGATGATGATGAGCGCAGAGCATGATGCCGTTCTCGACATCGGTCGGACCCTCGTCGCGCTCCCACCACCGGATGTGGTGCGCCTGCGTGTGCGAGGGCGGGCGAAGGCATCCCGGCCACGCGCAACCGCCGTCGCGCGCGATGAGCACGGCCTTCTGGGCGGGCGTGAAGAGTCTCGCTGCGCGGCCGAGCTGGAGCTTCTCGCATCCGTCGGCCATGTAGAGCGGCGCGATTCCGGCGGACATCGCGAGCTCTCGCATCGTCGCGATGGAGACCGGGTGATCGATGCCGTCGATCGTGCGCGTGCCCGCGGCCGCTCGCCAGCGCGTCGGCATCGACTCTCGCGATCACCGTGACTGCGCGCAGTGATGCGGGCGCATCGGCGCTCGAGAGCGAGAGACGGGCGATATCGGCGAGAGCATCGGCGTTCATCTGGGCGATCGACCGGTCGTCTGCGGTCAGCGAGTCGGGCGCGGCGGCGCCTGCGCCGGGGTGATCCGGCTCACCGTCACCCGACGCCCCGGCACCGAACCCGCGCCGCGCATCCCGCGCGGCATGGAGCTCAGCCCCGACCAGCGTTTCGATCGCGAGCTTGATGGGCGCGCCGGTGGCCGGATCGAACGCTCCGCGGAGGTTGACCATGCCGGCGGCATCCTCCCAGATCTTGAGCGATGCGGGCGGCCCGCAACTCGTCTTCGCGCGGCTTGACGCCGTCGGGATCGAGGTACGCCTCGAGCTGTTTGGCGAGCCGCAGCGTGCCGTCGACACCGACGATCGGCGCGCGCTCGACGAGCAGCACCTCGGCCTCGTCGAGGTCAGCGCGATCGGCCCGAGGTGCGACGCGGTCGAGGAGCCGGCGAATCACCTCCGCCGAATCGACGCTGATCGTGCCCGCTTCGAATGCCTCCGCGAGGTGCGGATGCTTCGGGGGCAGCACCTCGCCGCTGAACGAGGCGCGCGCAGCGGTGGCCTCGCCGACCGCGACGAGCCGCGCGGCATCCGTGTACCGACCGCCGGTGGCCTGCGCGATCAGCCGCTCGGCCGACGCGTGACCATGGGCCTTCGCGACATCCGTGCCGTCTTCTCCGCGTGATCGCGCCGACAATTCCGCCGCGCACCGCGCCTGCAGCACCCGGATGCGGCGCTCCAGCCGCGCGAGCGACTCGGTGACCCGCACCAGGCCGGCATCGCTCATGAGCTTGACGTCGGACGCCGAATCGGTCGACAACGACAGGAGCGCACCCGACCACGCCTCGAACCAGCTCCGCCCGCGACGCGTCGACTGCCTCGAGCGCGGCGGGGGAATCGGTCATGGTTCATTCTCCCATGGGATGGCGGGGGTGTCCATACCTATGTTCGAATGCTTGCGCCTCGCGGGATGTTTCTCGTGGTTACATTGATCTACCGGACGGTGAACCGCAAGAAGCTCGCGACGATCCTCGCGATCGACGACTACGACATCACTCGTACCTCGGATTGATTGCGTTGCGCCTCTCTACGATGGAGGCGTGCTCATCCGCCCCGCCGGCGCCCCTGACTCCGCCGCCATCGCCCCGCTCCTCGGTGAGCTCGGATATCCGACCACACCGGCCGCAGTCGAAACGCGCTTCGCCCGGGTCGCCGGCAGCGCTCAGGATGCCGCGTGGCTCGCGCTCGACGACGGCGACCCGGTCGGCTTCGCGGCGGGCCACCGCACGTGGGTCTACGAGCTCGACGCCCCGGTCGCGGAGCTCACCGCGCTCGTGGTCACACGAGGCGAGGCGCGGCACCGGCGTCGGGAGACTGCTCGTGGGTGCGTTCGAGGCCTGGTGCCGGGATGCGGGCTGTGTTCGCGTGAGTGCGGCGTCGGCCTTCCGGCGCGTCGAAGCCCACGCGTTCTACGAGCGCCTGGGCTACGAGCAACTCGCGAAGAAGTTCCAGAAGGGGCTCTGACGAGCCTGACCGAGCTACCCGTGCTCCGCGAGAACCTCCCACGTCTCGCCTGACACCACGACGTCCGCCCGCTCCCGCGACGGCGCGATCCCTCGCGCGTTCGCGCCGTCGACCTCGGTCGCCCACGCGCGCGCCGCCTCGACCGACCGACCGAACTCCGTGTGCCGGCGCACGAGGCGAAGCATCCGCTCGTCCTCGTCGGTGTCGCAGAACCAGGTCTCGTCGAGCAGGTCGCGCACGCGACGCCACGGCTCGACGTCGCTCAGCAGGTAGTTGCCCTCGACGACTATGAAGCGAGCGGATGCCTCGATCGCGATCTCGCCCGCGACGGGCTCGTCGATGTGCCGCTCGAACGCCGGCGCGTACACGGTGTGATCGGCCTCGTGCCGCACCCGCTCGAGCAACGCGACGAACCCCCATCCGTCGAACGTCTCGATCGCGCCCTTGCGCTGCCGCAGCCCGAGGCGGTCGAGCGTGGCGTTCGCGAGGTGGAAGCCATCCATGGGGAGGTGCACGGCGGGCGAGCCATCAGCGGCGCCCGCGCGCGCGGCGGCGGCGCCCATGTGGCGGGGGCGGCGCGCGCCGGCAGGGGCGGCGCCCGCGGGCGGCGGCAGCGGGCGCCCGCGGCAGGAGCGGCGCCACCCGTGGCGGAGGCAGCTCGACGCGCCGACGTTCAGCGCGGCCACGAGCACCCGCGCGAGCGTCGTCTTGCCAGCGCCGGGGCTACCGGTGATGCCGATGATGATGCGTCCGCCGGATGCCGCGTGCAGCCGCCTGGCCCGATCCGCGAGCGCGTCGAGCGAAGCGAGCGCCGCGGGCGATGGGGTCGATGGGTCGACGGGGCGGGGCGCTCCGGGGCGTCCGGTCGGCCCGCCCTCCACGACTCACGCCGCGGACTTCAGCGGAGAGACACGACCGTCTTCGTCTGATCCTCGGGCGTGCCCGGTGGGCTTTGTGAACCTCGTAGGACATCGGCGACCTCCCGTCGCACGGCCTCGATCCGCCTGTCCGACGGGTCGCTTGGCGAGGACACCGTGAGCCGCACTCGGGCCTCGGCTAACCGAGCGTGCGGCTTCCGCTGTTGATCACGCGGCCCTGGGCGCCAGCGTGGGTCGCGCTGCCTCGTCGCGAAGCAGCCGGAGTGCGGCCACGACGTACCAGGCCAGGATCTCGACGAAGAACACCCGCTCGGTCAGGCCCCCGAAGCCGAGCGTCCAGGTGGAGAACATCACGACGATCAGCGCGAGGGTCAGCAGGCTCGCCATCACTGAGTACGTTCCGAGGCCTCGCAGGGACTCGAGGCGGCGCAGGCGCAGGCCGGTGATCAGGAAACCGGCGATGGCTCCGAGTCCGACCAGCGGCATCCCCACCACCCAGTGGAGGGTCACGGTGGCGGAGCCTCCGTGAAGATGCCGGCCCACGCGTACCCGAGCCCGGGGAGGGCCAGCAGCACCGTGCAGATCCAACGCCATGGATCACCCAGCCTTGGGCCGAGTACCCGGGCGAAGCCGACGCAGAACGCGACGATGAACGCACCGAGCAGGACCAGTGGCACGTTGAGCAGCCAGGGGTTGGGACCCACTCCGAGGTCGCTGATGGCCTGCTGGATCGGCGAGTAGCCCGGCCGGAGCAGGCCCGCGATGGTGAAGGCCAGCACGAAGATCACCGGCCCGGCGACGCCGCCCCACAGGAGCAGTCGATCCGTCAACGAACGCCGGTCCGCGGTGGTCGCGTTCTCGAGTGTTTCAGTCATGTCGGTCATCCCTCGCGTTGGTAACCTTTAGTGACCATAAGATTATGGCGACTACAACTATTAAGCAACCCAGTATTCTGGAGGGATGACCGAGCCCGGCCTCCGAGAGCAGAAGAAGCAGCAGACGCGGCAGCTGATCGCCGACACCGCCGCCCGCCTGTTCGCCGAGCGCGGGTTCGAAGGCGTCAGCGTGGCCGAGATCGCCCGCACCGCTCACGTCTCCGAGGTGACCGTCTTCAACTACTTCCCCACGAAGGGAGATCTCGTCTTCGCGCGGATGGAGTTCGTCGAGGAACGACTCGTAACTGCGGTCGAACAGCGAAGCCCCGAGGAGTCCATCGCCACCGCGTTCGGCCGGGTGCTGCTCGCGGACGTCGATCAGCTCGCGGCTCGAACGGAGGTGATCGCCCGAGCTGCGACGGTGATCCGCGCCAGCCCGACGCTGCAGGCCCGCGAACGGGAGATCACGGAGCAGTACACGACGCGACTCGCCGGCATCCTCGCGGCCGAGGCCGGCCGCAACCACGACGACATCGAGGCACGGGTAGTCGCCAGCGCACTGATGGCCGTTCACCGAGGGCTCCTCGAACACGTTCGCACTGCGGTGCTGGCCGGGCAACGCGGTGCACGACTTGTCGGCGACGCCACCGAACAGGCTCGGCGTGCGCTGGCCCGCCTCGAGTCGGGGTTGGCCGGCTACCCGGCGCGATAGGCAAGCGTCGCCGAAGCATTGACGGCACGCGGTGCGGCGATCAGGCTGGCCGCATGGCAGACTCCAGTCCCGTGAGCTGGCGGCGCGTCGACTCCTATCTCGTGACGACCCTGATCGACGACGATCGGACCCTCACTCAAGCCGTGGCGGACTCCGTCGCCGCGGGCCTTCCCGCCATCGAGGTCACCCCGCTCGCGGGCAAGCTCCTGCACCTGCTGGCACGGATGTCGCGCGCGCGGCGCGTGCTCGAGGTGGGCACGCTCGGCGGCTACTCGACGATCTGGCTCGCCCGCGGCATCCCGGACGACGGTCGCGTGGTGACCCTGGAACTCGAGCAGCAGCACGCCGACCTGGCCCGCGCCAACCTCGAGCGGGCGGGAGTCTCGGACAAGGTCGAGATCATCGTGGGGCGTGCGGCCGACACCCTGCCGCGCATTGCCGAGCGCGGCGACGAGCCGTTCGACCTGGTGTTCATCGACGCCGACAAGCAGTCGAACACCATCTACATCGACTGGGCGATCCGTCTGGGGCATCCGGGCACCGTGATCGTCGTCGACAACGTCGTCCGGATGGGCGAGGTGGCCAACCCCGACACCGACGACGACATGGTGATCGGCACCAAGCGTGCGCTCGAGCTGCTGGGGAGCGACCCGCGGGTGGATGCCACGGCGCTGCAGACCGTGGGCGCGAAGGACTGGGACGGGGTGGCCGTCGCCATCGTCGTCTGAACCTCTCGCGATACGCATCGGGCGGATGCCGCGGACAAGCGGATGCCGCGAGCGCCCGCGCTACGGCCCGAGCACCACATCCCGCCCGCGCCCCAGCAGGTACTCGCGCACGGCGGCATCCTCCGCGAGTTCCGCGGCCCGCCGGAACGCCTCGCCCGCCTCGGCGACTCGCCCCGCCCGCGCGAGGAGGTCCGCCCGCGTCGCCCACCAGGGCTGGAAGCCGGTCGGTTCCGGCGGCAGGGCGGCCAGCCCCGCCTCGGCGCCGTCGAGCCGGCCGATCACCGCCGCGAGCGCGACCCGTGAGCCGAGGCTCGGGGCCACGGCATCCAGCGCGAGGTAGAGGGTGCGCAGCGCCGCCCAATCGGTCCTGCCCGTGCGGCGACGGTCGCAGTGCACCGCCTCGATCGCAGCCTCCAGCTGGAACCTCCCCGGCACGGCGGCAGGCACGGCGGCGGACGGCGGCAGGCACGGCGCCGGACGCGGCGGCAGGCACGGCGCCAGACGCGGCGGCAGGCGCGGCGCCGGACGCGGCGGCGAGCGCGGACGCACGCCGCAGGTACGTCTCCCCCTCGCGGATGAGCGACGCGTCCCAGGACGCCGGGTCCTGCTCGTCGAGCGGAACGTACGGCCCGGAGCGCCGCCTCGCGAGCGAGAGGGTCGCGAGCGCAGCGAGTCCCCACGCCTCGGGCTCCCGCTCGAGCAGGCCGGCGAGCGTCACCGCGAGGTACTGCGCCTCGCCCGCCAGCGACTCGGCGCCGCCCCGCCACGCGATGGCGTGGCATCCGTAGACCGCCTCGAGCACGGCGGGCAGCCGCTCGGGGATCGCCCGCCGATCGGGCACCGCGAACGGGATGCGGGCGTCACGGATGCGCCGCTTGGCACGCACGAGCCGTTGCGCCATCGTGGCGGGCGCCACCGCGAAGGCGGCGGCGATCTGCGCCGCCTCGAACCCGAGCACGACCTGCAGCATGAGCGGGGTCCGAACGGATGCCTCGATCGCAGGATGGGCGCACACGAAGAGCAGCTCGAGGCGCTTGTCGGGGATGGCGAGCGGGTCGAGGTCGGCGAGCGGGTCGACCGCGGCGAGCGGGTCGACGGCGGCGAGCGGGTCCAGCCGGCGAGCGGGGATGTCCGGCGGGCGGCCGACTTCCACACATCGCGCTGGCGGTTTCGGGCCACGGTGAGCAACCACCCTTCGGGATTGTCGGGCACACCGGCATCCGGCCAAGTGATGAGCGCCTGCTCGAAGGCCGCCGACAGCGAGTCCTCGGCGAGCGCGAGATCACCCGTCGGCGCGGCGAGCAGGGCGACGAGCCGACCGTAGGATGCGCGCGCGGCACGCTCGGTCGCCGCACGCGCATCCGCGACGTTCACGTGTTCGGCACCCACTGGCCCTCGACGGTGTACACGGCACCCGGCCGGATCTCGATGGCGCCCCACTGCAGCGGCGGCGCCTGCCGCGCCCACTCGATGGCCGCGTCGAGGTCGGGCACGTCGATCACGATCGTGCCGCCGAGCTGCTCCTTGGTGTCGGCGAACGGGCCGTCCTGCACCTGCAGCGCGCCGTCGACGAGCCGCAGCGTGGTCGTGACCTCCGACGGCTGCAGCACCTCCGCGCCGATGAGCACGCCCGCGGCCTGCAGGGTGGCGGTGTAGCTCGCGAACGCCCGCTGGGCCTCCTCGATCGCCGTCGGCGCCGATCTCCTCCTCGGATGCCTCGGCGTACTGCATCAGCAGCGTGTAGCGCATCGTCGTCACCCCCGTGCCCGGTCCCGCACAGCGTACTGCGCGATGACGACGCCGGTCGTGGTCGGCAGAGTGCGCTCGAGTTCGAGCTCGACCGGCGAGGGCGCGGCGCCGCCGGCTGCGCCCGAAGCGCCCGCGGCGGCCGGTGCGCCCGCAACCGCAAGAGAACCCGCGGCGCTCGAAGCACCCGACGCGCCCGCCGCTTCCCCGAACAGCGTGGTCCCAGAGCCGAGCACGAGCGGATGCACCAGCAGCACGTACACGTCGACGAGACCGGCCGCGTGCATGGTGCGCACGAGCTCGCCGCTGCCGAGCACGGTGATCACGCCGTCGATGTCGCGCTTCAACGCCGCGACGGTCACGGCCGCGTCACCCGCGAGCAGCGTCGAGTTCTCGTATCCGAGCCGCGCCCCCTGGTCGCGCGACACGACGTACTTGGGCGTCCGCACGAGCACCTCCGTGAACGGGTTCGGGTCCGGCGTCGTCGTCCAGAAGCCCAGCAGGTCGTCGTACGTGCGGTGTCCGAACAGCAGCGCGCCCTCCTGCGACATCCCCTCGCCCGCGAACTGCATCGCCACCTCGTCCTGGTACGGGGCCGCCCAGCCGCCGTGCGCGAAGCCGCCGCGCGTGTCCTCGTCGGCGCGCCCCGGCGCCTGCATGACCCCGTCGAGCGTGACGCTCTCGAATGCGGTGATCCGTGCCATGATCGCTCCTCTCGTTGCTCGTCTTGCTCGTCCTGTCTCGTGTTCGTCGTTCGTTCGATTCAGGATGCGCCGTGGCAGCGCCTCATGGAATGAACGAGCGAGCGGCGCCTCGATCGACACGAGTGCCCGACGATGTGCCTCCACGCCGAAGCCGAACGTCGCCGGCTGGATGACCGACAACGATCTGGCGATCCGCCGCAGGCGTTCGTGCTGCCGCGGCTGCGTGCTGACGGCATGCCAGGTCCTGCATGCTCCGGGCAGTCTTCCCCCCGCGATCCGCCGGTATTCCGGTACTCCGGTACTCCGGTACTCCGGTACTCCGGTACTCCGGTACTCCGGTACTCCGGTACTCCGGTACCGCCGTTGCGGCGCGACAACTGTCCCCGCGACATCCGTCCCCGCGACATCCGTCCCCGCGACATCCGTCCCCGAGGTGATGACCCGTCCCGAGCCGACGACGATGACGACCGTCGCCCGACCCTCGCTCAACGTCGCCGAAGCCGAACCGTCACCAACTGGAACGGCCTGACCGAGAACGCCCACGCCCGCCGCTCGCCCGCCGGCTCTAGCAGCACCCTCGGCTCGTCGAGCGTCCGCTCCAACAGGTCGGTCTCCTCCGCCACCGCGTCGAAGGATGCCTCGAGCCGCACCCGCGAGCGACCGCCGTGCGGCTCGTACAGCCGCACGACCACGTCCCCGGAGCGGTCCTCGGCGAGCTTCACGCACTCGACGACCGCGCCCTCGACTCGCACGAGCGGCTCGATCGCCTCGACCGCCGAACCGCTCACCGATCGCAGCGGCAGGTTGAGCCGGTAGCCCTCCTCCACCGCCTCGGGGATCCCCGCGCCGGGCACGATCGACACGCGCATCGTGTGCTCGCCCTGGTCGCTCGCGGGGTCGGGGAAGAGCGGGGCGCGCAGCAGGGAGAGTCGCACGGTGGTGACGGTCGCGCCGTCCTCGCCGGTCGCCCGGCGCACGTCGTGCCCGTACGTCGAGTCGTTGGCGACCGCGATGCCGTAGCCGGGCTCGCCGACGTGCACCCACCGATGGGCGACCGTCTCGAAGCGCGCGGCATCCCACGAGGTGTTCGCGTGGGTCGGTCGCTGGATGTGGCCGAACTGGATCTCGGAGCTCGCGTGGTCGGCGTGCACGTCGAGCGGGAAGGCGAGCTTCAGCAGCTTCTGGCGTTCGTACCAGTCGATGTCCAACCGGAGCTCGAGTGCACGGGCACCGGCCGCGAGCGAGACCGTCTCGACGATGCTCGAGGCGCCGAAGCGCCGGGTGATGCGCACCGCCGCGGCCGCGGCATCCGACGGCACGATCTCGATCGACTCGGCGTCGCGCAGCTCCTGCACGCTGCGCGAGTAGTGGGCGTCGATGTCCCAGGCGTCCCACTGGTTCGGGGTGTCGCGGAACAACTGCAGCAACTTCGCCGGATGCCCCGCCGGCACCGATTCCCGGCCGCTCGCCGTGTCGCGCAGCGAGACGAGCAGGCCGTCGGCGTCGAGCGTCGCCTCGAGGTGCGCGTTCGCGAGCACGATCGCCTCGCCCTCGCGGCGAACGGTCACGGCGTCCGCGGCATCCGGGGCACTCGCGGCGTCGCGCGGCGATCCGCGGCGGCATCGGCAGCGGCGTCCGCGGCATCCGCGGCATCCGCGGCATCCGGGGCGCCCGCGGCAGCCGCCGCGTCCGCGCGTGCGCCGCCCCCGAGCGGCGCGACTCCCTCCACCGCGAACGGCCCGGCGTTGAGGTGCAACGTGTGGGCGCCGGATCCGGCGAGCGCGCGCGCCGACCGCTCGATGATCGCGGTGAGGTCGACCGCGACCTCCTCGTACCGGCGCTCGGCCTCCCGGTGCACCCAGGCGATCGACGACCCGGGGAGGATGTCGTGGAACTGCTGGAGCAGCACCGTGTGCCACGCCGCCTCGAGCTCGTCGTAGGGGTAGTCGGCGACGCCCCGCACGGCGGCGGTCGCCGCCCACAGCTCCGCCTCGCGCAGGAGGTGCTCGCTGCGCCGGTTGCCGCGCTTGGTGCGTGCCTGCGACGTGTACGTGCCGCGGTGGAACTCGAGGTAGAGCTCGCCCGACCACACGGGCGGGTCGGCGTACTCGGCCTCGGCCGCTTCGAAGAACTCCCGCGGGCTCGACATCCGCACCCGAGGCGAGCCCTCCAGGTCGGCGGTCCGTCTCGCGGCCGCGATCATCTCGCGCGTCGGGCCGCCGCCGCCGTTGCCCCAGCCGAAGGGCACCATCGAGGTGTTCGCGGCGCCCTTCTCCGCGAACTGGCGCTCGGCTCGGGCGAGCTCGGCGCCCGACAACTGGGCGTTGTACGTGTCGACGGGCGGGAAGTGGGTGAACACCTCGGTGCCGTCGATGCCCTGCCACCGGAACGTGTGGTGCGGCATGACGTTCGTCTCGTTCCACGAGATCTTCTGGGTGAGGAACCAGCGCGAGCCCGCCGCCCGCACGATCTGCGGCAACGCCCCCGAGTAGCCGAACGAGTCCGGCAGCCAGACCTCGAGGGGCTCGACGCCGAACTCCTCGAGGAAGAACCGCTTGCCCGCCACGAACTGCCGTGCGAGCGCCTCACCGCCGGGCAGGTTCGTGTCGCTCTCGACCCACATGCCGCCGACCGGCGTGAACGACCCCTCGCGCACCCGCTGCCTGACCCGCTCGAAGAGCTCGGGATAGCCGCGCTTCAGCCACGCGTACTGCTGCGCCGACGACGCCGCGAAGACGAAGTCCGGATGCTCCGCGATGAGCGCGTCGACATTCGAGAACGTGCGGGCGACCTTCCGTACCGTCTCGCGCACCGGCCAGAGCCACGCACTGTCGATGTGGGCGTGGCCCACGGCGTGGACTCGGTGCGAGCTCGCCCACGCCGGAGCCTCGAGGGCCGGCGAGAGCAGTTCTCGCCCGCGCGCCGCCGTGCCGGCGATGTCGTCGGGGTCCATCGCGTCGACGCAACGCTCGAGCGCGCGGAGGATCTCGGCGCGCCGCGGGAGCGACTTCGGCAGCTGGGCGTACAGGCCGCGGAGGGTCCAGAAGTCCTGCACGAGTTCCCAGACGGTGACGTCGAGCAGGCCGACGTCGACGCTTCGCAGCACGTAGCCGGGCTCCTCGCCGGCTGTCTCCCAATCGCCGAGCACGGTGGGCGAGTACGTCCACTGGCCCGCGACATCCGGATTCGACGCGCCCTCGAGGTAGAGCAGGAAGGATCCGCGATCGGGCAGCGGCACCGCCCGGTTCAGCGGTTCGACCGCCTTGATGACGGTGCCCTCCGCCGACCACACCAGAGCCTCGGCCTGGAACCCGGGCTGCGTGGTGGTGAAGCCGAGGTCGACGACCAGTTCGGGCCGCGTGCCGGCGATGCCGTGCCATCCGCTCGGCACATCGCCGGCGACCCGGAACCACGTGGTGCCCCACGGCCGGCCCCACGGCGTTCCGGGCGCGATCGGCTCGTACTCGGCTGCGGCCGCCTCGGCGAAGGCGACCGGCTCACCGGTCACCTCCCACCGCTCGACGCGGGCGGGCACGCGCTCGCGATACACCGCGGGCGCGAGCCGCTCGGCGACGAACCGGGCGATGCGCGCCTCGACGAGGACGCGGTCGTCATGCATTGGCCGTGTTCACCTATCCCTTGACTGCTATCCCTTGACTGTGCTGTCACGTGACTGCTATCCCTTGACTGCGCCCTGCAGGGCGAAGGAACCACCGATGCCACGCGACACGATGACATAGAGCACGATCACCGGCAATGAGTACAGCAGCGAAAAGGCGGCGAGCTCGCCGTATGCCACGGTCCCGTACTGGCCGAAGAAGGTGTAGATGCTCACCGCGGCCGGCTGCTTCGAGGGGCTCAGCAGCAGGATGAAGGGCACGAAGAAGTTCCCCCACGCCTGGATGAACACGAAGATGAACACCACGGCGATGCCCGGTCGCATGAGCGGCACGACGATGCGGCGCAAGGTGCCCATTGCGGATGCCCCGTCGACCCACGCGGCCTCCTCGAGGCTCACGGGCACGGAGTCCATGAAGTTCTTCATCATCCAGATGGCCATCGGCAGGCTGGTCGCCGCGAGGAACGCGGTCACCGCGACCAGGTTGTCGAGGTAGCCGAGTCGCACGAACAGGCTGTAGACGGGCACCATGATCGCTGTGATCGGCAGGCATGTGCCGAACAGGATGGAGTACATGTAGGGCCGGTTGAACCGGGATTGGTAGCGCGACAGCGGGTAGGCCGCGAGCAGCGCCACCACGACGGTGATCGCCGCGGAGCCCGTCGAGAGCAGGAGGCTGTTCCACAGCGGCAGCAGCGTGCCTTCGAAGGTCAAGCACCGCCTGGTAGTGATCGAGGGTGAACCCCTCGGGCATCCGGGTCTGCTGGCTCGGCTGGGTGTCGATGGAGGCGAGGATCAGCCACGCGAGCGGGATGAGGAAGCACACCCCGATGAGCCAGAGCACGACGTCACGGGCGACGGATGCCACGGACTTTCGCGGTGACGCGAGGTCGCGCCGCGCGGCGGCCGACCGGACCACCTCGGCGCGGCTCGCCGCCGCCTCAGCTCGGCTCGCCGCCGGTTCACCCGCGCTCATCGCGTGCCCCCGGGTCGCAGGGCGCGGATGTAGGCGATGGAGAACGCGGCGCCGATCACGATCATGACGACGGCGATCGCCGAGCCGTATCCGATGGCCTGGAACTTGAACGCCTCCTGGTACGCGAAGATCGGCAGGGTCGAACTCGCCATGCCGGGCCCGCCCTGGGTCATGACCCAGATGAGGGTGAACACGGCGAGCGTCTGCAGGGTGACGAGCATGAGGTTCGTCACGATGCTGCCGCGGATCATCGGCAGCGTGACCCACAGCAGACGCTGCATTCCGCCGGCGCCGTCGACGGTCGCGGCCTCGGTGATCTCGGGCGGCACGTCGTTGAGCGCGGCCTCGTAGACGAGCATCGAGAACGCGGTGCCGCGCCACACGTTCGCAAGGATGACGGCGAGCATCGGGAAGTCGAACAGCCAGTTCGGCCCATCGATCCCGACGCCCGCAAGCAGCTGGTTGAGCGTGCCGTCGTCGGCGAAGTACGCGTAGGCGGCGAAGGCCGCGACGATCTCGGGCAGCACCCAGGCCGCCACCACCGCGGTCGAGACCGCCGTGCGGGTCGCCCAGTTCGCCCGCTGCATCAGCAGCGCGAGGCCGAGGCCGAGCACGTTCTGCCCGATGACCGCGGAGCCGATCACGAAGACGATCGTGAGCAGCAGCGACAGCGGGAACGCCGGATCGCCCAGCAGCCTCGCGTAGTTGTCGAGGCCGACCCATTCGGGGTTCCGTGCGAATCGGCCGGTGAGGGCGCTGTTCGAGAACGACACGACGACCGCCCAGACGACCGGCCCGGCCATGAACAGCAGGAGGAGCAGCATCGACGGGACGACCGGGAGGAAGCGGAGCATCCCTCTGGACCGACGTCGGCCGACACGGACATTCGGGTTGTCACGTGTCGGCCGGCCGGCCCCCGGCATCGCCGATGCGTGGAGCGTGACCATTCCCCTATCCGGTCACGTTCTCTTCGCCGACGATCCCCACGACCGCCTCGTCGTAGGCCGCGGCGGCTTCCTCAGGTGACATCTGCCCCGTCATGACCGCCTCGGTCGCCGCCTGGATCTCGGCGGAGATCTGCGGGTAGTCAGCCGTCGCCGGGCGGAAGTGGGTGTACCTCACGAGGTCGGTGAAGAACCCGATGAAGGGGTTCGCCTCGAGGTACGCAGGGTCGGATGCGACATCCGATCGCACCGCGATCTGCGAATTGGCGATGTTGTACTCCAGCGCGTTCTCCTTGCTCATCGCCATGGCGAGGAAGTCGAACGCCGCGTCGGGGTTCTCGCTGTCCGCGCCGACCGCGAGAGTCCACCCGCCCGAAAGGCTGACGGCGCCGTCACCCTGGCCGTACTGCGTGGGGAAGGCCGCCACGCCGATGTCGTCGACGTACTCCGGCCATCGTACTGGCCGCCCTCCTTCCAGAACGACGGCGACCAGGAGCCCTCGATGGTCCCGGCGATCTGGCCGTTCGGGAACCACTCGCCGAACAGCTTCTGCCACATCGAATCGTCGAGTGCGACATCCGGTGCCGGCGCGAGGCCCTCGGCGTAGAGCGTCTCGATGAACGCGAGCGAGTCGACGAAGCCCTGCGAGCCGGTCACCCACTTCTGGCTCTCGGCGTCGTACAGCATGTCGCCGGTACCGTAGAGCAGCATGCCGAAGCCCTGCATGACGGCGCCCTCGGCTGCGGGCTTTCCGGCGTAGGCGTTGAACGCGACCTTGTCGGGCAGGGCGTTCTTCACCTGACGGGCGGTCTCGAGGATCTCGTCCCAGGTCTTCGGCTCCCACGGCAGGTCGACGCCGGCTTGCTGCAACAGCGACTTGGAGTACCAGATGCCGCGCGTGTCGGTGCCGAGCGGCACGGCGTAGATGCTGCCGTCGTCGGCGCGGCCGGCCTCCTTGGCGCCCTCGTTGAACTGGTCCCAGTCCTCCCACTCGGCGAGGTGGTCGTCGAGGTTGAGCAGGTAGCCGGCGTCGACGTCGCTGCGCACGAGGAACGTGTCCTCGTAGAAGACGTCGGGCGCGGTGTCGGGGCTCTGCTGCATGAGCGCGAGCTTCGTGGCATAGTCGCCCTCATCGGCGACGATGGGCTCGAGCTCGACGGTGATACCGGGGTTCGCTTCTTCGAACTCGGGCTTCACCTTCTGGAACAGCTCGTCGAGCGCGACGAACGCGTCGGTCTTCTGGTAGACGACGCGGATCGTCTCGCTGTCGCCGCCGTCGTCGGCAGCACTGCAGCCGATGAGGGCGAGGGATGCCGCGGTGACCGCAGTCATCGCGATGGTGGCGCGTGTGCGACGCATGGTGCTCCTTTGCTCCTGGTGTGTGCGACGACGCGGTGCGGCCGGGCCCCCGAATGGTCCCTTGATCTTGCGTGTGTGCTTCGCTCCCGGCCGGGTCCGGCCGACTCAGATCGCCCGAACCCGCTCAGATAGTAAATCGAATGGACTTAGTCGGACAACCCCTGCGGTGCGAGCCGGGCACGGCGTTACCGGAACGTGACCTCAGCCCTGCAACAGCAGCCGCGTCGCCGACGGCGTGAACGTGCGTTCGAGCACCAGGCAGGCGGCGCCCACCGCGCCGACATCGTCGCCGACCCCGGTTCCGACGACCGGCACGCTCCGCAGCGCGCCCGTCGCGCTGTACGCCTCGAGCAGCGGCGGAACCCGGTCGAGGTAACGCTCGCTCAGCCTCTGCCACGCCGGTCCGCCGAAGACGACCCGGTCGACGTCGAGCATGTTGGTGAGCACGGCGACTGCGCGCGCCGTGCGCCCGGCAGCGCGGTCGAGGATGTCTCCCGCCACGCGGTCTCCCCCGGTCGCGGCTCGGCAGAGGCGCGTGAATTGCGCGTCGACGTCGCGGGCGTCACGCAGCAGCGTTGCGTCGTGCCGGGTCTCGGCAATGATGCCGGCACGCTCCGCCTCCTCCACCATCGCCTGCGGCGTGCACGTCACCGCGACGCATCCGCGCTGGCCGCACCAGCACGCCGGGCCATCTGGATCTGTGATGATATGTCCGACCTCGCCGGCATTTCCCGAGACCCCGCGCATGAGTTCGTCGCCGATCACGAGCCCGGCGCCCACGCCGGTTCCCAAGTAGACGAACGCGAACGAACCGACGCCGCTCGGGCCGCCTGCCCACATCTCGGCGACCGCCGCCGCGCTCACGTCCTTGTCGACGAGCACCGGCAGGCGCGTGGACTCTTCGAGTGCATCCCGCAACGGCACCCGATGCCAATCGACGAGGTGCGGCGGGTCGACGATCGTGCCGCGCTCCTGGTCGATGGGTCCCGGCGCGGCGACGCCCAGGCCGACGAGCTTCTCGCGGGGAACCCCGGAGTCCGCGATCAGCCGCTCGATGCCGTCGTGGATGAGGTCCATGACGCGCTCCGGTCTATTCGCCTTCGGCGTGCGGCGCCGCGAGTGCGCGACCACTTGACCGGTGAGGTCGAGCACGACGAAGGTCATCACGGCCGGGTCGATGTGAACCCCCGCCGCGAACACGCCCGCGCGGTTCAGGCGCAAGAGCGTTCGGGGCTTGCCGATGCCCGAATGCTCCTTGCCCGCCTCGACGATGAGGTCCTGATCGAGCAACCACCGGGCGATGTTCGACACCGTCTGCGTCGAGAGACCCGTGATCTCGACGAGCTCGACTCGACTGCGTCCCTCGGGCGCGCGGCGAATCGCGTCGAAGATCACCGACCTGTTGAAATCGCCCATGCGCGGCAGGTTCGTGCCGCGACGTGCGGTGGTCGCGCCGCCCATGGCGCCTCCTCACGGAATTAGTCCGGTCGATGGAGAAATCATACGCTCGGGCCGCGGGGCGAGGATGGCGCGGAGCTGAGTGGCTGCCGACGACCCCGATCGACGACTCAGGCGGTGTCGGTCGACACCGCCGCGGGCCTGACTCAGGCGGTGTCGGTCGACACGGCCGCGGGCATGGGCGACTCGGCGCAATACTTCTCCTCTGCGATCGGGCGGTACTTCGGTACTTCGGTACCGGCGCGGCGGCGAGACATCCGTCCCGGACGGGATGTCGTCGCCGAAGGGCAGGTGATCACGCGGCGGGGTCGATGCGTTGTCGTTCGCGTTGGTCGGCAAGCCGTGTCGGGGACTTGGTGACGGGGCGGGAGCCGCCGCCGGATCGAGCCACGCGGGTGGGCGGATGTGCGGCACGCCGCGAAGCATCCGGATGCCCCAGCCCAAGGTGTCGATGCTGCGGTGGTGGAACCAGCACAACAGCCCGGAGCGAGATCGGCAGGTGTACGCCGTCGGCGTGCGCGACGCCGCGGCGAAGTGCGCCCGTTCTTCGTCGGTGTGAAGGCCCATGCCCGATGATGGCGAAAGCTGCGCGTCGAAGAGGTGACGGGACTGGGGAGGACGAGTCGAGTCGCGGTGACGACCGTCTTGCAGCCCTGAGAACGAGCGGCGGCCGCGATCAGAATGGCGCGCCGGCTGCCATGAGACCAGCGGGGGCCGCGATGGTAACGACGCGCTGGCCGCCATGAAACGACGCGGCGGCCGCGTGAGAACGACGTGGCCGCCGCCATTGTGAGGACGCGACGCTGATGTCAACCCCGTGCGAGCCCACCGGGTGCCGTGCTTAGCATGCCCGAAACACCTCCCGATCCGAACACCTCACGAAGGGACCGATCCGATGACTGTGGCACGCGACATCATGACCCCCGACCCGCAGTGCGTGAAGGAGAACCAGACGCTGGTCGAGGCGGCGCGGATGCTCCGCGACCTCGATGTCGGCGCGCTGCCGATCTGCGGGAACGACGACCGCCTGAAGGGCATGCTCACCGACCGCGACATCGTGGTGAAGTGCATCGCCGACGGCGGCGACCCGAGCACCGTCACCGCCGGAAACCTCGCCGAGGGCAAGCCGGTCACGATCGGCGCCGACGACGACATCCGCGAGGCGCTCGATGTCATGCAGCGCTACCAGGTGCGCCGCCTGCCGGTCATCGACGGATACGCCCTCGTCGGCATCATCAGCCAGGCCGATATCGCGCTGTCGCTGTCGCCCGTCGCCGCCGGCGAGACGGTGGCGGAGATCTCAGAGGACTGACGCCGCGGTGCGACGAGGGGGCGTAACGCTGAGCGCCCGGCCGGGGCGGCACGGGCGTCTGGCTGGGCAGGATCAGTGGGCGACGGGAAGGCCCTGGATGCGGCGGTCCTCACGCCCGTGCCGCCACTCGCTGAACCGGTGCATGAGGCCGGCGCGACCGTCGGCCCGCTCGCCCTCCTCGGCGCGGCGCTCGGCGACGGCGCGACGCAGCTCGATGGTGCGAGCCGCCACGAGCTCGTCGTGGGTCTGGAGCGTCTGGGTGATGTAGCCGTGTGCGAGGTTCATGGTTCCGATCCTTCGAGCGGTGCGGGGCCGGTTTCGACCGCCTGAGATCAGAGTCCTCGCTGAGGTGGGGGCGTCGTATCGGGCGGGTGGCGTATCTTCGGGGGCGGCGGGTACCTTAGGCGGCGGCCTGGTACCTCAGATCAGGAGCGGCTGCCTTAGTCGGGAGCTGGCACCTCAGACCGAGCGGATGCCTCGTCGCGGGCCTCGCCCGACGCGCCCACGGTCGCCCGGCGGGCCCGACGGTCTGCCCGGGACCTCAGTATCCGCCGCCGCCGTCACCCCCGCCGCCGCCGTCGAAGCCGCCGCCGCCATCGAAGCCACCGCCGCCGTCACCGTAACCGCCGCCACCCCCGAAGCCGGCGCTGCCGCTACCGCCATCGCCCGCGAAATAGCCACCGCCCCACCCCTTGGTGTCGCCGATCACGGGAACGCCGAACCGGTTGTCATCGCCCATCCACGGGGCTTTGGGGCCGACGCGAATCGGCTGCGACAGCTCGGTGGTCATCACGGTGATGCTCGAAGCGAACCGGTCGGCCGAGAAATCCCCCGTCGCGCGGTACCAGGCCGGCGCACCGCCTGAGCGCTCGGCGACCTCCGCAATCCGGCGGACGACGGCGGCATCGTCGAACAGCACCGCCCACGGCAGCAGCTGCTCGGCCGCCGCGAGATTCGTCACCTCGGCCGTCGCGACAGCCTCGCGGAGCTCGTTCGATCGCTCGCGGAGCAGGAGCCCGGCCGCATTCAACGGGATCCATCGCGGCAGGAGCACGCGCAGCCCCAACGCCAGCGCACCGATGATGATCGCGCTCCAGGAGATCGACGCCGACACGTCATCTCCGAGGGGGAGGGAGACGAGTCCGAGCACGACGCCGAGGACGCCTCCGATCGAAGCGGCCCGGAAGCGTCCGCCGGGGCGCGGTTCGCGATACTGCTCCGCCGCCAGCGCGAATCGCCTGCGCGTGACCGACATGAGCGATCCGTTCCGTGTCACGACACGGTCCACATCGACGCTCGAGCCCGGCTTCACGACAGTCGATCCACCGGTGAAACCGGCGTCGAACACCGCGCCGAGGATTTCGCGCTCGGAGTCGAGCGACTCGGGACTGCGCTGCAACGCCAACGGCCGTCCGCCGAATTCGAGCCGCACGTCCTTGGGACGGGGCCCGGATCCGTCGGCGCCTTCGCGCCGGACGACGACGGTGATGACGCCCTCGTTGGCGAGCTGCAGCACCGTCGCCGGCAGCCAGCGCTGCGACGCGGCGCCCGACACGAACCCGACCGAAAGGAGTCCGGCGGTCCTCGGATCCGTGTCCGCACCCGTGCCGCCCAGTTCGGGCTTCCGCAGCCACGAGACGACGAGGGATCCGACGGCGACCGCGGCGATCAGCGAGGCGACCAGCGCGATCAGCGGCAGCAGGGCCGGACCGAGAGCGACGCCGGATGCCGCGGCCGAATCAGGTCCCGTGGCGGCATCCGCCATCGAGTGCGACACGTGATGCAGTGCCGGGCCGAGTCTGCTTCCCATGACCGGAGGTTACTCGGGCCGACGGGCTGCGGCCACGAACCGCGGCCATGACGGAACCGGCGCAGGTCCGCGAACGCCAACGCCGGCGGTGACGCCCACGTCAGTCGCGCTTCAGCCGCGCGTCAGTGCGCGCGCGCTTCAGGTGCCCGTCAGTCGCGCCGCGTCCGGAACCCGCCCCCGGTGTCGAGGTCATCGCCGGCCTCGAGGTCGGGGCCGTCGCTCTCGGTGATGTTCGCGCCCTCGAAGAACGGATCGACGCCGAGCTCACGGTCGTGTTCGGCGCGCAGCCGCGCCTGCTCGTTCGCGCTGTCGGCGAAGTCCCGGTCGTCGGGTAGGTCCGCGTCGTCGCGGCCCTTGGCGTTGCTCATGATCGTCCTCCTCCCGATACTTTCAGGGTAGTTCGCCGGCAACACCACCGCATGGGGTTACACGGCATGAGCGGATGCCGCGGCGGCCGTGCCCCATGAGCGGATGCCGCGGCGCGGCCGTGCCAGCATGAGCGGATGCCGCGGCGCGGCCGTGCGGGCATGCGCGCGCTCAGCGGCATCCGCTCTGCTGCACCGATGCACGCTGGACGTGTCGCGCGCCTATCGCGATCGCGCACGCCGGATCGGCAGGAGTGTCCTGGGTGGCTCGGAGCCGAGGAGGAAGTCCTCGATGATCGCGGCCACGAGCTGGGAGTCCTCGATCACGGCGGCATGCGAAGCGCCGGGGACGACGCAGAGTCGGCCGGCCGGCAGCGCCTCGTAGAGCGCGACAGTGTGGTCCAGCCGCACGAGGTCGTCGTCGCCTACGAGCACGAGCGTCGGACGCCGAAGACGGGCGAGATCTTCAGTGGTCAGTGTCGGCTCCGTGGTGATCATGTCCCTGAACTTCTGCGCCACGATCGGATAGTGCTCCGCGCCGTCGGGTGAGCGCTTCGCGTAGCCCTCGAGCAGCACCGGCGGTGCGTCTCCGGCCGCGTCCAGCTCGTTGATGCCCTCGAAGTGGAAGTTGGTGCCGATGAGCACGAGCCGATCGATGAGGTCGGGCCGGCGAAGCGCGACGAGCATTGCCACGACGCCGCCGTCGCTCCATCCCACGAAATGGGCCTTCGGCGGCGCGTCGAGGTGCTCGAGCACCTTGATGGCGTGCGTGGCCATCTCGTCGTAGTGGAACGGCTCATCGGTATCGGCGGTGTAGCCGTGACCCCGGCGGTCGAACGCGATGAGGCGGTAGCGCTGCCCGAGGTCTGCGCCGATCGAGTCGAGGAGGTCGTCGCTGTTGCCGAGTCCCCCGTGCAGGAGCACGATCGTCTCGTCACCGCTTCCGCGAGTGTCGGTCCAGGTGTTCACGCCGTCGATGTCGATGCGTGTCCCCATGATGCCTCCTCGCTGGGTCGACGGATCCGGCCCGCGATCGTCTGCCGCCATCGTGACGCTGTGTTGGACGCTCGTCAACCTCCTCGGATGCCGCGGCACCCTGAAGCACGTGTGTCCGCCTCGAGGCCCATGGCACGCGCTCGAAGCCGTTACCGCTCAGCACCGCGGACTGCCGATCGGCGGGCGGCGCGAGGCTGCCGCGACCGCATGTGCCGCACGACGCGGCCGAGCAGACGCGTGAGCTCCTCACGGTCGGCGTCATCGAGCGCATCGACGAGCACGTCGCGCACCACCTCGAGGTGGCCGGGAAGCACGCGCGCGACGACGGACGCACCCTTCGCCGAGAGCGTCACGTTCACGCTGCGCTCGTCCTGCATCGACGCCATGCGGGCCACGAGTCCCGCCTTCTCGAGCTGGTCGACCTGGTAGGTCAGGCCGCTCTTGCTGAGCACGAGCCGGTCGGCGAGGTCGGTCATGCTCCTCGGCGATGACCGGTCCTCGCCGAGGACCGCGAGGATCTGGAACTGCACGAAACTGAGCCCTCCGTCGCGCCGAAGTTGGCCCTCCACGCCGTGCTGCAGGAGGGCACTCACCTCGAGGAGCGCGAAGTGCACGCCGAACTCAGGCGGCAGGCTCGGCGGAACGGTGGGGTCCGACATGCCCGAATCCTATGGCAAGCATTTGGTTCGAATTTGAAATAGAGCGGGAGTGGCGTGTGTTGTGAACGGCGAAGGTAGTTCGAATTCGAAGGAGTCAGTTTCACATGACCGTTTCAGACACCACCGCCACCGACGTGCTGTGGTCGCCGACCCGGCTCGGCCGCATCGGTCTGGCCCACCGCCTGGCGATGGCCCCGATGACGCGGAACCGCGCCACCCACGACGGGCTTGTGACCGACCTCACGGCCACCTACTACGTGCAGCGCGCCTCCCTCGCCATGCTCATCACCGAAGGCACGCAGCCATCCGAGGACGGTCAGGGGTACCCCGCAACGCCGGGCATCTACACCGAGGAGCAGGCGGAGGCCTGGGGACGGGTCGCCGACGACGTGCATGCGGCGGGCTCGACGCTCGTCGTGCAGCTCATGCACGCCGGCCGGGTCTCGCACCCGTCGAACACTGCGCACGGCCGGGCACCGCTCGCGCCGTCCGCCATCGCGGCACGCGGCGACATTCCCACGATGACCGGCTCGCAGCCGATGGCCGTGCCGCGCGAGATGACGGAGGCGGACCTCGCACAGACCATCTCCGATTTCCGCCGAGCCGCGCGACTCGCCGTCGACGCGGGCGCCGACGGCGTCGAGCTGCACGGCGCGAACGGTTACCTGCTCCAGCAGTTCATGAGCACCAACGCCAACCGCCGCACAGACCGCTACGGCGGCGACATCGCCGGCCGCATTCGGTTCCCCGTGGAGCTGGCCACCGCCGTCGCAGAGGAGATCGGCGCTGACCGGGTCGGGTACCGCATCAGCCCCGGCAACCCGCTCGGCGACATCGAGGAAGCGGATGTCGCCGAGCTCTACGCCGCGCTCGTCGAGGCTCTCGCACCGCTCGGGCTCGCGTACCTGCATATCGTGCATCTCGGCGATGAGGCCCTGCTCCGCAGCATCCGCGACGGATGGCCCACCGGCCTGGTACTCAACCGCGCCGGTGCCGACATCGATCGTCGCGCGCAAGACGTGCGCGACGGACTGGCCGATGTCGTGAGCGTCGGCGCGCTGGCGCTCGCCAATCCCGACCTCGTCGACCGGATCGCCGCAGGCGCCGCGATGAACGATCCCGACCGCAGCACCCTCTACGGCGGCGACGAGCGCGGATACACCGACTACCCGCGACTCGCGGCCTGACCTCCACCACGAGAGGACACAGCACCCTGGTCGAGGGCCGGTGCAGCTGAGGTATCTCTGCACCGGCCCGAGGCGTCGCTGCTCGTCGGCCTGGCGTGTGGTCGGGCGAACGCAGCCACGCGTCGAAATCGATAATCTCGACTACGCCGTGCCCTGTCGTGCAACAATCAGTTCTGTCGCCCTGGAGACGTATAAGTTATACTGACACTTGACGGTGTAACTTATAGCGGGCTGGAACGCCAAATGCCACGGATCACGGCGACGGATGGGATCGAGCTCATCACTTCGATGGGGCTCCCCGTGGAAGTGAAGACGTTCACCGACGTCACGGTCGCCGAACGAAACGCCCGGGTCTACGTACGTCAGACGCCCCCCACCCCATCTTCCGTCCGGGCCGACGACCGCGACGTGGAAGTCCGCCTGTACGTCGTACCGCGACTCACTGAGAGCCTGCGGGCGCTTGCGACGGAAGACCACCGCATCGCGGTTGCTGCGATCTGGGATGGCGTCGTCCTCCTTGCGGGCGAAGAGCACAGGATCCCGCCTGCGACTCCGGATGCTCATCCCGATCGATCGACGCGGCGCGTCGCCTGGGGGCGCTACGCCCTGATGAGGGCATTGGCTCGGACTCGGGAGCCTAGAACCCAGGCACAGCTCGCGAAGGAGACCGGGGTGACGCAGGCTGCGATCTCCCAGTCATTGAGGCATTTCGGCGATCTCGTCTCGAAGAGCGCGGAGGGCTGGTGGGCACACGACGTTCGAGAGATCGCGGACACCTTTCTCGCGCAGTATCCGGGGCCGCGCGGGATAACGACAGGTTGGTACTCACTGGAGCCGGTCATGCGGCAAGCGCGAACCGTCATCGATGTGGCAGGCGATGAAGGAGCCGTGATCTCGGGGGACGCGGGCGCCGACATGATCGCCCCGTGGCGGAAACCAGGAAAAGCCGTCGTCTACGGCAGAACCGGTCTTGATCTCGCAGCGCACGGATTCGCCGAATCCGACCTCGGCACCGCGTCGCTCGAGTACACCGTCCCCGCCGACCGCACCATCTGGACGACCGCGCTGGCCTTCGCAGCCGGGCGCACGCCGCGCACGGCCGACCCGCTGATCTGCGCCCACGATGTGATGCGCATCGGCGGCTCGGATGCGGATGACGCTGTCGAGCGACTCATCGCCCGAGTCGAGCACGAGTGGGCAGTCGGGTGATCAGCACGGCGATCGAAACGCTTGCCACCAGTCAAGCGGACGATCTGGCGTTCCGCGCCCTGGCAGACGTCGCGACGATTACCACGGGCCTTGAGGCGCGGATAGTGGGCGGTCAAATGGTGGCGCTCCTGGCGACGGCATATCCGACACCCGCGGCCGTCATCCGCCAGACGGCGGACGCGGATGCGGCCATCACGCTGGAACTGGCTGCAAGCGGCGAGATCCACGATCTACTCTCCGAAGCCGGATACAACGCGACCTCCGGTAACTCGTACGAAAAGCACGGGCAGCGCATAGACCTGTTGATCCCGGCCGACCGGAGCACCTTCACACGACAAGTGCAAGGCGGACGTGCGTTCGATGCCGTGCCTGGTCTCCACCTTGCGCTGGCTGCGGCTCCCATCCATGCGAGCGTGTACGTGTTGCTGACCGACGGCAAGTCCCTCACATTCGTGGTGCGCCTTCCGACCGTAGAACTCGCGATAGTCCTGAAGGCCGGCGCGTATGGGAGCCGAGGCGCGGCGAAAGACCTCACCGATCTGCACAACCTTCTTCAGATCGCCCACGCCCACGATCCGGAGACACATGGTGGGTGGCGCCTCCACGAGCCTGGGCTGTCGGGCGCGCGCGGCGATGCCCAGCGCACCCTCCATCACGTCGCAAGTACGGCCCGCCGCAACCCCGCGATGGGGGCGGCAGGAGTCCGTCCCGAGGTGCTCGCCGCACTCATCCGATCACAGATCGGGAGGCCCCGGCACGCCTAACATCTGCGCTCCGTCGGTGTCGCCCAGCACGCACGTCGCGACCAGCGCGCCGTTCTCGTGCAGCGGACGACGCTGCATGCGCGATGCATGACTGGATCGCCTCGTCGAACGACCTCAGCTCCTCGGCCTCGGTCGGCGCGTTCAGGGGTTTTCTGGCTTCAGCACACCCCGCTTCTCGATGGTAAAGCGCCATAGTGGTCACTTAAGGCGGACAGGGAGGGCCCGCTTGCCCCTCCCTGCGCGCCTCTTGTCCACCCGCGGGCCGAGCCGGGCCGTGCCGCCTATCGGGGCATCAGCTCGCTCGATCGGTGCGTGATGTGGTGTCGCCCGGCCTCGAGGGTGCGGGGTTCCTCCCCGGGGAGTTCGAGCACACCGGTCGTCCCGAACGGGACGACGATGTCGATGGCGACCGTCTCGTCGCTTCGCCGCCAGGCGAGTTCGGCAGGCCCATACGGGGTGAGGTGCGTGGCTGCAGCGTGCTCCAACCCGCTTGCCAGTCCGGGCCGATAGCGAACCTGTCTCCATCCGGGCTCGAGTGGTTCGAGCCCGGCGATGGTCCGGTGCATCCAGTCGGCGACGGCTCCGAACGCGAAGTGATTGAAGGAGGTCATGTCACCGGGATTCACTTCACCGTCGGGAAGCATGCTGTCCCAGCGTTCCCAGATCGTGGTAGCCCCCTTCGTGACCGGGTAGAGCCATGACGGCACGGTCCGCTGCATGATGAGCGCGTGTGCGAGGTCTTCATGGCCGGTGATGGTGAGCGCATCCAGGAGGACGGGCGTGCCGAGGAAGCCGGTGCTGAGGTGCGTTCCTGCCTCCCGGACCAATCGTGCGAGATTGGCGCCGGCGATGTCGTGCTCCTCGAGATCGAACAGCCCGAAGGCGATGGCGAGCGCGTACGCGGCTTGCGAGTCCGTCGTGAGCGTTCCCGGCCGGATGCGATAGCGCCTCCGGAAACCCTCGCGGGCGAGGGCTGCTCGCGCGCTGAGACCTGCATGTTCCGCCTTACCCGTTTCCCTGGCGATTCTCGCCATCGTGGCGGCGGTGTGCGCGTAGTACGCGGTCGCGACGAGGTCGGGGTCGGTGAGCCCATGCGCGGGATCGTCGGGCGGGGCGGTCGGGTCGAGCCAATCGCCGAGTTGATAGCTGCCATCCCAGACGTGGTCAGCCCCTGCGAGTCGGTGTTCCAGGTCGGCCCAGCGGCGCGCCGAGGCGTACTGCCGCTCGAGCACCGTCTTGTCGCCGAATGCCCGGTGCACTGCCCATGGCACGAGGACGGCAGCATCCCCCCACCCGGCGCCTGGTCGCGCCGGAGTCCATTGCTCGCCACCGGGGATGGAGGGCACGTACCACGGAATCGTGCCGTCGAGCTGTTGCTCTGCAGCCACGTCTCGCAGCCAGGAGGTGAGCAGGCCGGCGCAGTCGTAGAGGAAGGTCGCGGTCGGAGCGAAGACCTGGATGTCGCCGGTCCAGCCCAATCGTTCGTCGCGTTGAGGGCAGTCAGTGGGAAGATCGACGAAGTTGCCGCGCATGCTCCAGAGCACGTTTTCGTGGAGCCGATTCAGATCGGCATCCGCGCAGGTGAACCAGCCGGTGCGGCGCATGTCGGTGTGAAGCACGCGTGCCACGACGCTGCCCGCCGCCGAGTCTGCGTCCACGCCGGATATCTCCGCGTATCGGAAGCCGTGGATGGTGAACATCGGTTCCCACGTCTCGGCGTCGTCTCCCCCGCGAAGGATGTACCGATCCACCGAATACGCGCCACGCAAGGGGCGCGTACACAGTTCGCCTTGGACGTCGAGGACCTCCGCATGTCGTATCTGGATCTCGTGACCCGCGCTTCCGCGGACCGTGACCTGAAGGCGCCCGACGAGGTTCTGGCCGAAGTCGACGATCACCCGCCCATCGGCTCGCGGAATGACTGCGACGGGAGCGACTTCTTCCGTGCAGCGGACAGGTGGCCCGTCGGGAGCGACGAGGCGAGCGGCGTTCATGGTGCGTCGGCTCACCGGAGCCCATGGGCTGTCATCGAAACCCGGGGAAGACCAACCGGTCTGTTCCTCCCGGGCATCGTAGTGTTCTCCTTCCAGGAGTCCTGAGGTGATGATCGGAGCGGGCGCGCAGGTCCAGCCCTGCCCCGTGGCGACGAGGTCATGCGAACCGTCGGCATACTGGACGTGCAGCTGCGCGAACAGCGCCGTCTGAGCGCCGTAGAGGTCGACATGTCCGCCGTGGAATCCGAGGCGGCCGCGGTGCCAACCGTCGCCGAGCCACGCGCCGATCGCATTGTCACCCGGCCGAAGATGGGCCGTGACGTCGTAGGTGTAGTAGCGCAGCCGGGTGTGGTAGCTCGTCCAGCCGGGGGCGAGTTCGTCATCGCCCACCCGGGCGCCGTTGATCTCGGCACGGTAGATGCCGTGTGCGGTGATGTAGAGACGCGCCGTTCGGACGTGCTCGCGCACCGTGAACCCGGTCCGAAGCAGCGCCGGGCGACGCATGGCCTCGCCATTCTCCACCCAAGACGGCCCGATCGGTTCAGCGATCCAGTCCGACGGCTCCAACAGTCCCGCTTCGACGGCGACCGGCGGTGTCCAGTCGCTGGGCGACGCGGAGTGGTCGCCCCAGACGCGGACGCGGATCGTTCCCTGCTGTCGCGACTGGAGGGGTTCGAACGGCCACGCCACGAAGGACGACTCCGCCCCGTGGTGAACGTGCGTGCGGGCGTCTCCTTCGGTCTGCAGCTCGATCTCAGCGCGTGCCTGGGTCCAACCGTTCGGGGCGTCGGTCACGATCCAGCTGAGGTGAGGGCGCGATTGGCCGATTCCGAGTGGCTCGCGGTGATGTTCGATGGTGGGGGGCGCGATGGACAGGGTCAAGACAGCCTCCGGAGAGTTCGTCGTCGGGGCGAGGAGGTGGGCAAGAGGTCCGAGCGCGTCAGCCCTTCACGGAACCGGCGGTGAGGCCCTTCATGATGCGCTGGTTGAGGATCAGGTAGAGCATGAGCGTGCCGAGGACGTTGATGCAGATCGCTGCGAACAAGGGCCCGTATGCGGTTTGACCGAACTCTCCGGTGAAGTTGAGCAGTCCGACTTGGATCGTGCGCAGATCTTGATTGGTGGTGAAGGTGAGGGCGAAGAGCAGGTCGTTCCAGATGAAGAAGAACTGGACGAGTGCGACCGTGAATACGGCGTTGCGGACCATAGGGAAGCCGATCGACCGGAATGCGCGCAGCGTGCTGGCACCGTCGAGGGTTGCGGCCTCGAAGACCTCTCGGGGCACTGACCGGAAGTAGGTCGCCATCATGAAGACCGTCAAGGGAAGTCCGGTGGCGGTGTAGGTGATGATGAGCGGCCACAGCGTTCCGGCGAGACCGATCTGGAAGTAGACGGTGAAGAGCGGCAGCAGGATCATCTGGGCGGGGACCATGATTCCTACGAGGAAGAGCAACAGTGTCTGGTTGCGTCCTCGCCAGACCAGGACTTCGAGCGCGAAGCCGGCGGCGACGCCGAGGATGATGATCAGGGCGAGTGACGGCAGGGTCGCGAGCAGGCTGTTGCGAACGTAGGTGGCCAGGTTCCCATCGACCCACGCATCGACGTAGTTGGTGAAGTTCAGCTGGGATGGCAGCGACCAGCTCGGTTCGGTGAGGAACTCGTTCTGCGTCTTGAACGAGCTCATGAGCAGCCAGAACAGGGGGTAGATCTCGATGATGAGCAGCAGCGCGATGAGGATACGCACGGGCAGCTTGCGGAGCAAGCGCGATGTCGACCGCGAGGGCGGTGTGAGGCCGCTCGTGGTCGTCTGAGACGGTTTGGGAATGGCGGTGGTGATGGTCATGACTCAGCCCAGGGTGTTGTCGGCTCGCGCGGATCGGAAGATGAGCGACGGTGACGCCCAGGCTGAGGATCGTGAGCAGGAGCGCGATGGTGCTGCCGTATCCGAATTCGCCGTAGCTGAACGAGGTTTGGAACATGTACAGCGTCAAGGGAGTGGTGGTGTTTCCCGGGCCGCCGTTCGTCAACGCCAAGACGGAGTCGAAGACTTTGAGCGTTCCGTTGATGGAGAAGATGACCGCGGAAAGCAGTACTGGAAGGGACAACGGCAACACGATGTTCTTGACGAGCTTCCAGCCGTTCGCACCGTCGAGGCGCGCGGACTCGAGGATGTCTTCGGGGATGTCGACGAGCCCGGCGTAGAGGAGGACCGCGTAGAACCCCATCGACCGCCAGATGTCCATGATGACGAGGACGAGGAACGCGGTGTCGGTACTGCCGAACCAGTCGATGCTGGCGACGCCGAAGAGATTCAGGATCTCGTTGACGAGCCCGTTCTGCGGTGCGACCGCGAACAACTGCTGGAACAGGAGAGCGACGGCCACTGTGGGAAGCACTACGGGGAAGAACACGAGCGTGCGCACGATCCCGGACGCTCGACGGAGAGCGAAGACGTAGAGAAGTGAGAGCCCGTACCCGAGGACGACCTGGCCGACGGTGATGACGACCGCGTACCGGAGGGTGAACCAGAAGGCATCCCAGACGCGGGGGTCATTGAAGAGCTGGTTGAAGTTGTCCAGGCCGACGGGCTGGAACCCGAAGAGCGCGTTGCCCTCGAAGAATGTCAGTCCGAGGGACCACAGGACGGGAACGAGCATGACGAGGGAGTACACGAGCAACGCCGGCCCGAGGAGGATTGCGATCGCCTTGCGATCACCGAGCACAGTGTTCATTGAGATGCTTCCTGGAAGTGCTGAGGGTGGCGGCGGCGATACCGCGCGCCACCCTCAGCGAGCTGCGAGCCTGCGCCGGCCTACTCGGAGTCGAGATCGGTCTGGACCAGGCTCATGAACTCCTCGGCGGAGATGGCTCCGGTGACGAGCTGTGCGGCATTCTGCTGGCTGGTCTGCGTCGCCTTCGCGCCGAACAGCGCCTCGAACCAGAGCGTGCTCTCCGTGGTGTCGGCGATGGTGTCCTGCACCAGTAGCGTCAGCGGCGGAAGGTCGCCGACTTCACCGTTGGCCTTGAAGCCGGAGATCGTGCCCTGTTCGACCAGCGACTCGGTTCCGTAGTTCTCCGCGATGCAGCTCAGCCAGTCGCCCACACCGTCGTTGTACGCCTTCTTGGAAACGGCGATCGGGAGACCGACGTTCGCAGGAATCTGATCGGCGCTACCCGCCCCGCCCGCGACTTCAGGGAATGGGAAGAACCCGATGTTCTCCTCGCCGATCTGGTTCTGCGCGGGGTCGTTGAATGCTCCGAGCGTCCAGCTGCCCATGTAGAACATGCCCGCCTGCCCGGTGAGGAACTGCGACACGGCGGTGTCGTAGTCGATCGAGCCGACGCCGGCTCCGAAGTACCCTGCGTCGCCCAGGGCCGCGATCGCTTCCGCCGCGGCGACGTACTCCGGGTCGGTCAGCTTCGCATCGCCTTCCGCGACCTTCTGCAGTGCGTCGGGGCCGAGCTCACGGTAGAGGTACCCGCTGACCAGTCGCGTGATCGGCCAGCCTTGTTCACCGGATGCGG
The DNA here is from genome assembly GCA_963764435.1 of uncultured Actinomycetota bacterium. Classification (GTDB taxonomy): domain Bacteria; phylum Actinomycetota; class Actinomycetes; order Actinomycetales; family Microbacteriaceae; genus Agromyces. The sequence goes on from CAVXSL010000009.1 coordinate 241,340, forward strand.
AGAACGCGGTGAGACCGGCATCCTTCAGCGTCTGCGCGGAGGTGACCAGGTCGTCCCACGTCTGGGGAACGTCGAGGCCGTTGTCGGCGAAGATCTGCTTGTTGTACCAGATCCCCTCGATGTTGAACTGGTAGGGCAGCACGATGAAGTCGCCGTAGAGGTTCTCGATCGTGGAGAGCGCGGCCGGCTCGATGTTGTCGATCACGTCGAGATCGGTCAGCGTGGACTCGAGGTCCAGCGTCTGGCCGGCCTCGTTGAGGGACTTCGTCACGGCGGGCGAGCCGCTCGCGGCGAACTGCGCCGGAAGGGCGTCCTGGCCGCCGAGCAGCTGCAGCTGCTGCTCGAGCCCGGACTGCGGGACCGTCTCGATCTCGAGCGGCAGGGCACCGTTCTGTTCCTCGCAGACGCCGGTGCTCAACGAGGTGAGCGTGTCCTGCACGACGGCGTTGTCGTCGTTGATGAGCAGGCCGAAGCTGGAACCGTTGCCCTCCGACGACGAGGCATCGCCGGCGGAGCATCCGGCAAGGGCGACGATCGCCATGGCGGCGGCGGCGAGCGGAATGGCCCGCCGAGGGGAACGCGGATTGCGGGTGAACACATTTCCTCCTTGAAACGCAGGGACCAAGATCTCTAGGTGAGTTAAGCGTTTAGGTTAAGCGCTTAGGTGACAATAGGGCCCAGATCCGCCCGCTGTCAAACACCGGTCTCACTGGATCACGGACCCTGCCGAAGTGCTTGCGCGCATGACGAGGCTCGGCTCGAGCACCAGGGTCCCGTGCTGATGCTGATCGGCGGGCGTGGTGAGTTCCTCGAGCAGCAACTCCGTCGCGGCCTCACCCATCTCGATTCCCGCGAGCCGAACCGTCGTGAGCATGACCGGTCCGCTCTGCGCCGACCGGTTGTCCTCGCAGCCGACGATCGCGACGTCGTCAGGCACGCGCGCCGTCAGGTTGGTGTGCAGCCCTGCCGCGAGGCCGTTGGCGATGTCGTCCGTCACGGCGATCACGCCGTCGGGGATGTCGGCGGAGTCGCGGAGTCCGAGCACCTCTGCCGTCGCGAGGCCGTGCTCGAAGCGGAGCCCTTTCGTGTCGATCTCCTCCAGCGTGACGTCGGAGGCCTCGGCGACAGCGCGTCTGGCCCCTTCCCGGCGGTCATGCACGGGCTGGTAGTAGTCCTTGTCCGCAAGGAACGCGAGCCGCTTCCGGCCCGAGCTGATGAGGTGCTGCGCGGCGAGATAGCCGACCTTCTCGTTGTCCACGAGAACGGTGCAGCAGTCCACACCCTCCTGCTGATAGTTCAAGAGCACGATGGGACGTCCGTGCGATCGCATCCGCTCGATCCCTGTCAGGGAGTCTTCCATGGGCGCGAGCAGAACACCTGCCACCCGCGCCTCGTCGAAGAGCCGGAGGTAATCATCCTGCCGAGTGATGGCACAGGCGGCGTTTCCGAGGAGCAGGCGGTGGCCATTCGCGTCAGCCCCCTGCTGGGCACCGTGAGCCATGTCGACGAACAGCGAGTTGTCGAGGTCCGCGAGCACCATCCCGATGGAGTTGGTGGCGCCCGTGGCGAGCATCCGTGCGGCGTCGTTGCGCACGAACCCCAACGCCGCGATGGAGTCGCGCACGCGTTGGGCCGTCTCCTCCGTGACGCGCCCCTTGGAGTTGATCACATTGGACACGGTCGCGATCGAAACCCCCGCATGCCGCGCCACATCCATCATGCTCGGGCCACGCTGTCCAGCAGCCATCCGCGCCATTCGCCGGCTCCCTCCTGCTGATCCCTCGACCCTACCCGCAAAGCGCTTAACCAGCCCGTTGATTAATCGCTTAAACCTGTGCGATCCTATGCAGGCCAACGGTGCCGGCGCTCGTCTGCGGATTCAGCGGTACGGACGGATGCCGCGCACCCGGCAGGAGTCCACGTCTCTCGGCGGCGGACGAACATCCGGACGGAGATCAACGATGACCTTAACCAGCCGTACCCTTCATTCGCGCGGGAAGGAGCCGACGCGGCGCCGCCCCATCAGGGCGCTCCTCGCGGCAGCCGTGGGCTCCGCGATGGCGATCGCCACCCTCGTCGCCACGCCCGCGTCGGCCCTGAGCGGTTCCGAACCTGTTCGCCTGCACGACCCGAGTGCGATCGTGGTGGACGGATGCACCTACGCGTTCTCCACCGGATTCGAGAACGACCCGGCCAACCCGACCGGAGCCATCACCCAATACCGGACGTGCGACCAGGACGCCGTTACGGGGTGGGCGAAGGTCGGGAACACCTGGTCGAGTACGCCCGCGTGGATCAGCCAGCGCCTCGGGCAGACGCCTCCCAACATCTGGGCTCCCGACATCAACTACTTCGACGGCGAGTACCACCTGTACTACGGAGCTTCCGTCTGGGGCACCGCGACTGCCGCGATGGGACTGCTCACCGCTCCCAGCATCGAGGGACCGTGGACCGACAAGGGCATGGTGACCGACGTGAACTACCCCATCGATCCTGACGTGGTCCGCGGCGAAGACGATCGCCTCTACGTTTCGTGGGGATCCTGGACGGGCGGCGCGAGCTACATGCATGTCCTCGACGAGTCGACCGGCAAGCTCTCCACCACCGACCACAACCTGTGGACGGTTGCGAGAGGCGTCGAAGGAGTGTCGATCGTCCGTGACGGCGACTACTTCTACATGTTCGGTTCCAAGGGGAGCTGCTGCAGTGGCGTGAACAGCACCTACTACACGACCGTCGCACGATCGACGTCGGTCACCGGGCCGTACGTGGACATGACCGGCGGGTCGATGGTCGACGCCGGCGGCACGCGAGTACTGTCCGGCTACGGCACCAAGATCGCGGCCGGCGGCGGCGACGTCTTCCACGACGGCGATCAGGCGTATTTCGCCTACCACTACTACGACGGCGACTCCGGCGGACGTGAGACCCTCGACATCCGGCCCCTCTCGTGGGAGAACGGCTGGCCGACGTTCGGCACCCCCATCGGGTCGATCTTCCCGACCTCCGAGACGACGCTCAGCGGCCGTCCGGTGCCTGGGCAGCCTCTCACGGGCGACCCGGCGGAGTTCGACAAGCCGGACGTGACGGTCGCGTATCAGTGGCTGCGCGACGGCGCTCCGATCGCGGGTGCCACGTCGGACACCTACACGCCCTCGATCGACGACGTGGACGCTCAGGTCGAACTTCGCGTCACCGCAACCCGTGACGGCTACGACCCGGGCGTCAGCACCTCGAAGGCGGTGACGATTCTGGCGCAGCCGCCGATCCAGGACGGAATCGCTGCCGCGCAGGGAATGGACCTCACCCCGTTCACGCTCGGAAGCGCCGAGATCTTCCGCAGGGAAGTCGCCGCCATCGCCGATGCGGCGGAGGACCCGAACGCGAACGAGCAGGAGCTCCAGGACCGCTTGACGGACGCCACCCTGGCGCTGGTCTCGAAGGACACGCTCCTCTCGCCGATTCCGGTGGAGCGCAGTTGGGTGACCGCCAGCACCGAGGCATACGGCAATGGCGAGAGCGCAGCGGCGAACGGCTGGCGACTGTTCGACGGCGACCTGACCACGAACGTCGACACCACCGTGCAGAACGGCTCGGTCACCGTGACCCCGCCTGCAGGCACGCCGCTCGACGTGGCCCGAGTGGAGATCTACCCGCGCGCGGGATGGCTCGCTCAGCGCCTCGTGGGTCACAAGTTCCAGGGCTCCAACGACGGCGGAGCAACGTGGCAGACCTTCGCAACGGTCCAGTCCGCGACGGACGGCCAGTGGACCGTCATCGATCTGCCCACGCCGGTCAGCTTCAGCCAGATCAGGATGCTCGACGACCACGGCGGGTACACCAACGCCGCGGAGGCACGCCTGATCATGCGGGCTGCTGACACGTCGCTGGTCGACCTGCTGCTCGCAGATGCGTCCGCACTGAACGAGGCGGACTACAGTACGGAGTCGTGGGCGACCCTGCAGGCAGCGGTCGCCGAGGCGTCGGCGGTCGACCGCGGGGATCAGTCCGCTCTCGATGCGAGCGCAGGATCGCTGCGCTCCGCCATCGAGGGCCTGGAGCCTCCGCGTGTCTCTGCGGTCGTGACGATCACCTCAGCCGATGAGCCGTCGGGTGACGGCTGGTACCAGAAGTCGGTGCTGGTCACCCTGACTCCGCGGGAAGCCGGTCAGCAGGTGCAGTACTCGATCAACGGCGGCAGGTGGAGGACGTACAAGTCGGCCATCCCGGTCTCCGAGGATGGGAGAACCGCGATCGGACACCGGGTCCTCCAGAACGGTGCCGTCGTTCCGGGATCGACGACGGAGACCATCGTGAAGGTCGACACGTCCAGTCCGAGTGCGACGGCGAACGTGGCGCCGTCGTCCGGTAACGGCACACCGCTCAATCCCGTCACCGTGTCGTTCTCGGCGATCGATGCACACTCCGGTCTTGCAGCGATCGAGTACCGGCTCAATGGCGGGACGTGGACCACCGTCACTGGCGAGCTCGTGCTGGATCAGGTGGGCGACCATGTCGTCTCCTATCGGGCGGGCGACCGCGCCGGGAACGTGTCCGAGGTCAAGTCCGTCAAGGTGAAGGTGATCAACTGACGATAGGTGGGGTCGGTGACGTGTCAGGCGTCACCGACCCCACGCTTTCGGTGGCGTTCCCCGTCATGACGCGGCACCGCGGTGGGCGTCGCATCCTGAGCCCTCGCCGCACGTGCGGCAGGTCGGTACGCTGAACGTGGAACCAGACCGGGGAAGGTGGTGAGTTCCATGCCTGCGACGAAGCACTGGAGCATCACCGTCGACATCGACGAACATGATGAGAACACCACGCTGGCGCACGTCAGCCTGCGCACGCCCGCGGGTCAGGATGTCACCGGCGTCGGACAGGCACAGCGCAACCCGCTCGATCCGAGCGTGCCCGAGATCGGCGACGAACTCGCGGTGGCGCGCGCGTTGCGAAACCTCGCCGAGCGACTGCTGCACACCACGGAGAAGGACATCAGCGGCGTCACCGGGGAGTCGGCGCACCTGCACCGGTAGTACCGAGCGCAGTTCCGCGAGCTGCGCCGGCGTATCCGCTACCCGGTCGTCCACATCACGGCCTGGATCGCCCCCGAGGCATCCGCAACCGTGCCGATGATGTGGCCCTTCTCCGAAATCGCCACGACATTGACCCCGCCATCCAGGCCCTCGCCGAGGTCGAACAGCTCGCCCTTCTGCCAAGGAACGCACTCGCTGAGAGCTCGCCGCCGACGGTCTCCCAGAACGTGCCGATGACCTGGCCCTTGTCGTTGATGTCGACCGAACGGCTCGCGGTGCCGGCCGGGCCCACGATCGTGAACACACCGTCGCGCCACAGGAACGCCACCTCGTCGCCACCTTCGATGAGGCTCGTGCCGACGACCCACCCTCGCTCGTTCAGCGCGGCGGGCTCGGAGGCCCGCGGCCGGGAACCGAACCGAGGTAGGTGGTGACACCCGACTCCCACAGGAACGCGCCGGTCGTGAAGTCGGCACCGAGAACCTGGCCCCGGTTGTTGATGTCGACGACGGCGTTGCCGCCGAAGGCGGTCGGGTCCCCGACGGGGGTGATCACGCCGCCCGACCAGACGAAGCCGACCTCGAAGCTCTCGGGTCCGAGCCCGATGCCGAGAACCGCGCCCTCGTCGTCGAGGTCGACGACGCGACTGTCATGCCGCCAGTGGGGATCGGTCCCATGTCGGTGCGCACGCCCCTGTCCCAGAGGAACGGATTCGTGTTCGGCCCCGCCGGGTCGTCGAGTGTCAGCACGGTGCCGGCGACCTGCCCCTTCTCGTTGACGAACCGCGCGTTGACGATGCCGAGCGAGATCGTGGCCGTGGGGCTCCAGAGCACCAACTCCACCGGTCCGCCGGCGGCGCTCGCTGGAAGACGACCTGGCCCTTGTTGTTGATGTCGGATGCCGCGCTCGACGCGTAGTCCGGAGCGAGATCGATCATCACCCCGTCTCCCAGAGGAACGCATGGAATTCGCCGTCGGCGGTCTCGGAGACCCCGACGACCTGCCCGCGATCGTTGACCGCGAGCCGGGTAACTCTCGTCGCCGCCGGGGTGCCGAGCTGGACGAGGGCGGGAGGAGCGTCTACCTCCACGGCGCTCGCGGCCGGTGCGGTCGGGATGATCAGGGCGCCCACCGCAAATGCAAGGACGAGGGTTCGCATGGCCGGCGATCCTTTCGAGCGAGCTTCATTGCGCTTCCGATCTGTCCTACCCCTCGCGGCATGGGGAGGCAACCGCCCGATGACAGTCGGCTTCTGCCCGGCGTGGACGGATGTCGACTGCCGGGTGGAGACTCGGATCGTGCTCTCCGCGCAAGCTGTGAGCCGCACATGTTGTCGGCGTATCGTCCGATCATGAGTGATTCGCACGGATCCATCCGCCCCCCGCCCGCTGTCCCCGACCCGCAGATGCACCTCTTCCATGCGGCCAACGCCGAACATCGCCATGTCTCGGCTTTCTGGCGCAGTACGACCTGGCCCCTGAGAGCCCCGCCGATGGTCGGACGCGGCCGCGGCGTACTGGCGGTCGGC
>CAVXSL010000010.1:0-134975 GCA_963764435.1 uncultured Actinomycetota bacterium
CCAGGAGAGGTAGCACATGGCGGTCAGCGTGCGGGATGTGGCGGCCGCGGCATCCGTGTCGGTGGGCACCGTGTCGAACGTGCTCAACCGGCCCGACAAGGTCGCGCCGGCGACCGTCGAGCGCGTGCACGCCGCGATCGCCGAGCTCGGCTTCGTGCGCAACGACGCCGCCCGACAGTTGCGCGCCGGTCGGAGCCGCTCGATCGCCCTCGTCGTGCTCGACGTGCGCAACCCCTTCTTCACTGATATCGCCCGTGGCGCGGAAGATCGTGCGGCCGAGGACGGGATGACGATCCTTCTTGGGAACAGCGATGAGAACACCGACCGCGAGGGCTCCTACGTCGACCTCTTCGAGGAGCAGCGGGTGCACGGCCTGCTCATCTCGCCGCTCAGCGACGATCTGCCCCGACTGGAGCGCCTTCGCCAGCGCGGCACGCCCGTCGTCCTCGTCGACCGAGAGGCCGCCGACCGCAGCTTCTCGTCGGTCGCGGTCGACGATGTCGTCGGGGGAGAGCTTGCCGTGCGCCACCTCGCCGACACCGGGCGTCGCCGGGTCGCCTTCGTCGGGGGGCCGTCGAGCATCCGGCAGGTTGCCGACCGTCTCGAGGGCGCACGCCGCGCGGTGGCGGCACGCCGGGGATGTCGCTCGAGGTCCTCGAGACCGAGTCGCTCACGGTGCTCCAGGGACGTGCTGCGGGTGAGGCGATCCGGGAGCGGCGGCCGCCGATCGTCCCGACGCGATCTTCGCCGCGAACGACCTCCTCGCGATGGGCGTGCTGCAGGCGCTCATGATGCCGGAACGTCCGCGTGCCCGAGGACATCGCGCTCGTCGGTTACGACGACATCGACTTCGCCGCGGCCGCGGTGGTGCCGCTCATCGTCGATCCGGCAGCCGGCGGCGCTCATCGGGTACACCGCGGTCGATCTCCTGCTGAAGGAGGCGGCGCCCGGCGAGGGGTTCGAGCGGCAGCAGGTCGTGTTCCAGCCGGAGCTGGTCGTGCGGGCCTCGACGCGGCCCTGACGGGGAGTGCCGCCCGCCCGTTCTTCCGGCTGCGGAGCGATCCCTTGATCGGGCATCTCAGGCGCTGCACGCGCTTCAGTTCTACGAGGCGACGGGCACCCGGAGCGACAGCACGGCGGAGACGGCATCGCGCAGCGACTGCGCAGGGTCGTCCGCGCCATCCGTCCGCCAGGCGACGACACCGTCGGGCCGCACGAGCACGGCGCCGTCCGCCGACACTCCGCGCCGCCGCAGCCAGGACAGCCGGTGGTCGAGGTAGTCACCGCTCGCGTGTCCGATCCGGACGGCGCGGATGACGACGCCCAACGCCGCCTGCACGTCGGCCGCCGCGGCGTTCCAGCGGTCGTCGGCGCCGTCGGCGATGAGGAGGAACTCTCCCGGGCGGATCAGGTCCACGATCGCGAGCCGGCTGCCATCGTCCGCCGTGAGCCACGCGTGGGGCACGGGCGAGCCCGGACGCGTGTCGGGCACGTACACACGCACCTCGTCGACGTTGCGCGGCGCGGGAGTGCCGTCCGCGACGACGGCATCCGACTCGTAGCGATAGCCGTACTCCACGTTGTGCTCGTCGAACTCCTGTGACTGCACCGCGATCATGTCACGAATGCGCCGCCGGAACTCCGCATCCTCAGGGGCGGCGCTCCACACGCGACGCAGGTTCGCCCAGTTCGCCTCCGGAGTCGCAGCAGGATCCAGCCCCATGGCGCCGCCGATCGCGAGGTGGTGCATCGCGTTCTCGGTCGAGCGCGCGACATTGCGCTGCGCGACGGGGAGTCGCTCCTGCTCATAGGTGTCCAAGAGCTCGTCTCCCGCGCGGCCCGCCAGGACGGCCGCGAGCTTCCACGCGATGTTGCGCGAATCCTGGATCGCCGTCGTCAGCCCGAGCCCGCCGGTCGGACCGTGCCGGTGCGCGGCATCCCCCACCAGGAAGACCCGTCCCACCCGCAACTTCGGCGCGACGAGCGCCTCGAAGCTCCAGCGCGTGATCATGTGGATCTCGGGCGTCGAAGTCGGGAATGCCGAGCGCGTCCCGCATCCCTGCGATGATCTTCTCGTCGTCCCAGAGGCGGGTGTCCTCACCCGGATAGCTGTGGTGGTACACCCACTCCTCGGAGTCCGGCCCCCACCGCTCGGGTCCCATCGGGACGAGCACCGACATGAGGCCGACGTGGGGCGGCCACATCCAGCGGATCAGGACGTCCGGGTCGGTCGCCCACCGCGAGAGGTCGGCGGTGAAGTGCACGGAAGCGGTGTAGAGGATGTCCCGCATCCCTTCGAGCTCGACTCCCACCTGTCGGCCGACCGTGCGCCCGCCGTCGCAGCCGAGGAGGTACTGCGCCCGTACCGTGTAGGTCTCGCCGGACGACTTGTCCTGGATCCGACCGGTCACGCCGGACTCGTCCTGCGTCAGTTCGACGAGCTCATGCCCGAAGCGGATCGATCCGGGCGCCTTGCTCTCGGCGTGGGCGCGCAGCACCGGCTCGAGCCGGATCTGCGGCAGATTGGCCTGCAGGCACGGGCTCGCGATGAGCCACTCCGGGTCTGCGCCGCCGGCGCCCCAAGACTCCTGCTTCGCGATGCGTCTGCCGGCGTCGGGGTCATCGCCCGCGAGCCCGGCGTACCAGGCGGTCGCCGCCATGTTCTCGGGCGGCGTGCTACGTGCGTAGATGTCGTCGGCCACGCCCGCGTGGCGGAAGACCTCCATCGCGCGCTGCTGCATCACGTGGGCCTTGGGAAGCGCAGACGTGGTCGGCGCTGAGGAGATCGTGAGGGTCTCCACGCCCAGGTCGGAGAGGAGCATCGAGGCGGTCAGTCCTGCTCCGCCGGCTCCCACGATCAGGACCGGTACTTCGATGTCGTGTGCGTTGCTCATTCCTGCTCTCCCTTGAACAGTTCTGTATGGATCATTACAGATAGAAACTACGGCACGCACGAGGATCGCACAAGAGGTCTGTCCGAGAAGCGGGAGTCGGTCGGCCCGGAAGCTCAGGCCCCGGTGTCGTCCGTGACGTCGGCGAGCGCGACGACGGCATCGGCCAGCACGTCGATAAGGCCCTCCATCGTGGCGTCGGGGTTCGACGGCGTCGTGAGGAACACGCCGTTGAAGTAGGTCAGCGCCATGAGTGCCAGGCGGTCCGCGATCGCCGTCGCCTCCGGTGCGCCACGCGCCGCGAACGCGTCTTCGATGATCCGGTGCGCAGCGGCCCTGCCGTTCGCGCTCACCCGTGCGACGACTTCCGACACCTTGTCGTCGGGCTGCTCCACGAGCAGGAGGAGGAAGAACAGGCGAAGGAAGTCGGGGCGCGCCTCTACGTAGGACCGTGCTTGCTGAAACCCGGCGCGCAGCATCTCCAGTGGTTCACGGGCGATGCCGTCCGCGTACGGATTCTCGTTGAGCGCCGCGAAGAACTCGTCGGCGCCGCGCTCCATCACGGCCGCGAGAACTCCCGCCTTCGACCCGAAATGCCAATAGATCGAGCTCGCCGGGCGCCCGGAGGCGGCCGCGATCCGAGCGATGCTCGCACCGTCGTATCCCTGTTCCGACATCAGGCGGAGCGCCGCGTCGAGGATCTCGCCGCGCGACCGCGCACCGAGCTGCTGACGTTGCGTGAGCTTGCGCGGCGTCTGGGCGGTCATCCCGCCGATCTTACCGCGCTCCCGAGATCCGAACGGCGGGATGCCCCGCAGCGCGGGGAACCATTGGGCGATCGCGACGATCCCGGCGACGCTGATTGCGACGAGCACGACAACGATACTGCCCCGGCGAAAAGGACCCCCGCCGGGGCAGTGTCGTAGGGGTCGCCGTCTATGAGACCGCGAGCCCCAGACCACGTGCGATCGTTGCGATCTGCGCGGCGTTCGCCTCACCTGCGACGCTCGTGTCGACGGTGAGGACTCCGGCGACGTGAAGAACGCGCACCTCCTGGTGCGGCGGTAAGCCGTGCGCCACGTCGCGGCCCTGGAGTGCATCGGTGACGGCGCGTGCTGCGGCATCCTCGCGCAACGCGGGCTTGAACGGCTTGCCGACCGCGGTGACCGGTATGGCTTCGATCGCGTAGATCGCCTTGGGCTGTGCGGCAGGCTCGAGGGGTTGCGTTGCCAGCCACGTTCTCACCTCGGCTGGATCCGCGGTGCCGGTGATGTAGGCGACCGGGACTTCCCCGGATGTCGCGTCGGGGCGTCCCACCGTCGCTGCGCCCGTCACCGCCGGATGCTGCAGAAGGGCCTGCTCGATGACGGCCGGATCGATATTGTGGCCGCCCCTGATGATGACGTCCTTGGCTCGTCCACTCAGGCTGAGAAAGCCGTTCTCGACGGATCCGAGGTCGCCGGTGTCGAGCCAGCCGTCCTCGACCGCAGGAGAGCGCTCAAGACGGCGGCTGACGCCGTCTGCGACGACGTAGCCGGGGAAGACGGCAGGGCCCTTGATCCGGATGATCCCCTGCTCACCGTCGGGGAGCCGTGTCCATTTCCCGTCGTCATCGCGGCGGAAGGCCGCGATCTCCTGGTAGGGGAGACGTTCCCCGACAGTTCCGGGGCGGTGTCTGCCCGAACGCGTGACCGTGCTGGCGCACGTCGCTTCGGTGAGCCCGTAGCCTTCGGTCAGGTCGATACCGGTTGCATTGCGGAAGGCGACGCGGACCGCGTCCGGTAATGGTGACGCTCCGACTGCGGCCACCTTGAGGGACGACACGTCGGCGTCCATGGGTATCTGCGCGAGTCGCGCGTACACGGTGGGGACGGCCGACATGGCCTCGACGCGGTACTTCTCGATCATCCGCCAGGCGTTCGCGAAGAACATCGGTTCGCGGTATCCGAGGGGTCCGATCCAGAGGGTCGAGGCGCCGAGGTGAAGAGGCGTGAGGACCGTGACGAGAAGTGCGTTCACGTGGAAGAGGGGAAGTCCCGCGAGCATCGTCGCGCCTTCGGCGATCCCAGCCGTCGCTGCAATCGCCCACGAGGTGGTCACCTCATTCGCGTGGCTGTGGGATGCGAGCTTGGGGCTTGCGGTGGTGCCGCCCGTATGGAAGTACGCCGCGATGTCCTCGCTGTGCGGCTCCGGGAACGAAAGGTCGGGTTCGGCTCGATCGGCGAGCACCGAGAGATACTCGAGCGTCGGGCCGCCTGAGCTCGTGCCCAGATGCGGTGCCGGGCCGGTCACACCGTCCGGACGGAGGGCGAGTACATGGCGTGCTCCAACCGCGCGGCCGAGGCCGACTGCACGATCCCAGATGCCGGCACCGAACTCGGGACCCGCCGCGATGATCACCTCGGACCCGCTTGCGTGCACGAGGGCGACGATCTGTTCCGGGGCGAGGGCGGGATTGACGGGCGCAGCGATCCCGGCGGTCTCGGCGCCCAACAGCGCGGCGACCATCCAACCGCAGTTCGGGCTGACGAGGGTGACTGCCCTGTCGCGGTCGACTCCCAGGCTCCGAAGGGCGTTCGCGATGCGGGTCACCCTCTCGGCGAGCTCGCCGTAGGTGATGTCGGTCGAGTGTGCCCATCCGTCCCCGCCCGGGAGGAGACGCAGTGCCGAGCTCGAGCGGCCGGGAGTGCGCCTGATCTCGCAGGAGTGCGTAGGTGGAGCTCGGCAAGGCCTCGTTCGACCAGAGGAACTGCTTCGATTTCGCTGAGCGTCTCGCCGATGGGGAGACGGGGATGGAGCTGTGCTGTGGTCATGCGTTGACCTCTTCGTCGACGACGGTGGTGCGCTGGGATCCGAGGTCCACGGCTCCGTCCGAGCTGCGGATGGTCGTCTCGATCACGTCTCCCGCCGACAGGTACTTCGGGTTCTTCGCCTGCGACCGGAAGAAGGCTCTCCACTTGGCCGCAGGAGGAAGCAGCGCCCCGATCTTCTCGATCGCCTTGGGAGGAGCTTTCAGCGCAGTGCCGCCCGGTGTTCCCGTGAGCAGGATGTCGCCTCGGTCCATCTGCTGGAATCGAGAGAGCACGCGCATCGACTCGAGCGGCTGGGAGATCATGTCGGCTACCGTGCTGTCTTGTCGCACCACCCCGTTGACGGAGAGCGTGAGGCGAAGATCCTGACGCAGGTACCCGAAGTCGCTCGCATCCAGCAGGACGAGGCGTGGGCCGGTCGGGGTGAACGTGGGGTAGGACTTGCTCTCGTAGAACTGCGACTTCGTCAGTTGCACTTCGCGTGCGCTGACATCGTTCGTGACTACGAGACCCGCGATCAGCCTCGGCAGATCGGCCTCGGTGATGGTGTCGCCGACCCGCATGGTGTCGCCGAAGACCAGGGCCAGTTCGACTTCATAGTCGAGGTACCGAACATGAGCAGGCTTGACCACATCGTCGAATGCGCTGGAGATCGATCCTGAAGCCTTCCGGAAGAAGGTGGTCGGTACCGTACTCGGGTCGAAACCGGAGTCGCGGGCATGAGAGGCGTAGTTCACCATCTGCGCGACGACACGGCACGGAGTCGTGACCGGTGAAAGGAGGTCGAGTTCACCCACGGGGACGAGATTCACAGGCGGCTGGGCGGCAAGCTGGCGGATCGCGTCGGCCTCCGCGAGCAGCTCTCTCGTCGTGGTCGCGTCAGTAGGGATCGGAGACGCTCCCTCGGCGGTCTCGATCCACCAGCCGTCCGCGGTGCGAAGGATGCTGATGCTCACGAGCTCATCGCCTTCATGAGGCTCCGAAGGACTGCCGGGTCGATCTCGTTCTCACCGCGGAGCGCGCCGATCACCTGTCGTACGAGATGTGGGGACAGGTTGCTGCCGAGGAAGTCCTTCGTGGCCGGCGGACCCCATTGGGCGAGGCCGCTGGCGCTCATCGGCGCCCACCCGGGTTCGACGTCGCAGTCGAACATGTCACCGTCCGCGAAGTGCTCGAACATGAGCTTGTCGGGGTCACGCCAGTAGTCGAAGATCTGACTGCCCTGGATGTGGCGGCCGATTCCCCAGACCCGATTGTAGCCTTGCGCCTTGAGGTACTCTCCGCCCATCGCGACGGAATCGAGGTCGGAGACCTGATACGCGGAATGAACGTACCCGACTCCCGGCCCGAGGTGCATGGCGAGTGTGTGGTGATCGGCCGGCACGCTTCCCCGGTCGCATCGGATGAAGGCCATCGTCGGCCCGCGGTCGCGGAGATCGTCGAGGAACAGGAAGTCGCTGACGATCATCCCGAGGACATCGACGTACCAGTCCAGCGCCTTCTTGAAGATGGGGGTCTCGAGCACGATGTGTCCGAGACGTTGCACGCGCGCCGGCTCCTTCGCCGGGCGCTGAGCTTGATTGAAACGGGTGTATTCCTCGCCGAAGTTCAGCGGCAGAGGTGCCTGTTCGGGAAGCGCCGGCAGAACGGTGAGCCCGTGTACGACGCGAACCGGAATCCCGCTCGGGTCCGAAGTCTGGACAATTCGCCCATCCAGGAACGGGCGCACCTCAGTGCCAAGGGCACGCGCAAGCCGGTCCAGGTCCGTTCCCTCGGACGCCTGGAAGGTGATTCCGTTGAATCTGCTCTGTCGCGCCGCGTCTGATCACGAGGCAAGGAGTACGTGACCATGTTCCGCGCAGGTACAGCGCGTCAGGCGTGCGGTCAGCGACTGCGAACCCGAAATCGCGTGCGAAGGCTTCGGCGCGTGCGAGGTCGGGCTTGACGAACTCGAGCCAGGCAAGGTCCTGGACCTTGATCACGGGATTGGTGGAGCGGCCGCGGTGTTCGGCTCGGAGCCCGCCCGCCGCGCTGTGCAACCCGCTGTGCACGTCGGCGAGAGGCGTCTCATGATCGGTCGCTGTGAACTCCACTGAGGAGGGCATCATGACTCCCTTGTCAAATCGGATCGAATCTGATGATGATATCAAACTTGCGGAACGTCGTCCACCTGAGAGTGTGCGCACTCTGAGTCGCGCTCCGATGAGTAGCGTGGAGGGCATGGAGTCCGAGCGCACCTCGCGGTACACGCGTCGACGTCAGCAGACGCGTGACGCACTTCTGGGGGCGGCTCGTGCGCTCATCGCCGAAGGACGAGCGTCGGAGGCCAGCATCCAGGAGATCACCGATCGCGCTGACGTCGGCTTCGGCTCGTTCTACAACCACTTCGACACGAAGGCCGAACTCTTCGCCGTGGCCGCCGAATGAAGTGCTGGATCGGTGGTCTGAACTCTTCGAGCGTTACTCGCGCGGAATCGATGACCCTGCGGTTCGTTTCGCGTTCGGGATCCGCATCACGAGCATGTTGGTCGAATCGGACGCCCAGATGGCGCGGGTGATCGTCGAGAGCGGGTTCCGAGCTGCTCGACATCCAGACGGGCATCGGCTTTCGATCCCGCAGGGACCTCGAGGACAGCCGGTCGAGCGGAAGGTTCGACTTCCCGGACACCGAGATCGCGATGGGCTGGTGGTCGGTGGACTGCTGTCCGTGCTGCGACGGGGGTTAGCGGATCCGGGTGCCGATCACGATCGGGCGGGAGCGATCTTCACCGAGCACCTGCTGCGGGCGCTGGGGATGGAAGGTGCGGAGGCGCATCGTGTGGCATCGCTGCCGTTGCCCGAGGAGCCCGCGTTGAAGATCCACGTCGTGCCGTTGGACTGAGGTCGCCATCCGGCGCGAACATCTTCGCGTAGTCCTGCACTGAACGGAGCATCTGCGCTGCACTGTTCGACGACGCGACGACGGCGCCATCAGGGCGGATCAAGACGAACTTCCGGCCGCGGCGCCAACGGTCGGGGTTGCCGGCATGTCGTTGCGAATGCACCACAAGCCCCCTCGCATGGCAAGCGTCGGAGAGCGTCACCGTCGGTGCGGCATATGCCAGGAGAATCCCATGCGCGCGCGTGGGCCCGAGCGGGATCGGGCAGAGCCGCCCATTGGTCACGTCTCGGCTGGTGGTGATCTCGCTCGTGCGGAGTCGAGGTGTGACGCTACTCATGATGAGTTCACCGACGCTGGGCACGAGGTTCGCGTACGGCAGGACGACGCTTCGCGCAGCGCTCGCGAGGATGCTCGGACTGCTCATCAGGGCCCCGATGAACACGGCCTTGTTGATCAAGGCCTTGGCATGCGGCTTGCGTTCCTGCTCGTAGCTCTCGAGGAGGCCCGCCGTTGCCACTTCGGCGATGCGCCGCGATCTTCCAGGCAAGGTTCGCCGCGTCCCGAAGACCCGCTCCAAGTCCTTGTCCGATGAACGGCGGGGTCAGGTGCGCGGCATCGCCCAAGAGGAAGACGTTCCCGGAGCGCCACCGATCGCATACCTGCGCGCGGAAGGTGTACTCGGCTGCACGGACGATTTCGATGTCCTCGACCGACGTCCCACCCGCCCACGGACGAATGAGCGGCTCAACGGTTTCGCTGGTCGCGAAGTCGGCGGCTCCTTCCCCGTCTGCGAGCCGGAACTCCCAACGATGCCGGGTATCCGTGATCTGCATGTACGTGCCCGGGCGGTCGCGATCGAAGACCTGGTCCACGCCGCCCCACGACGTGACCTCTTCGCCCAGGTCGACATCGAGGACCAGCCAGCGCTGCTCGAAGCCCATATCGACCATTCGAGACCCGATGGCCGCACGCACATCGCTTCGTGCTCCATCGCAGCCGAGGAGGTATCGCGAACTGATGTGCACGTCCCTCCCCGTACTGAGGTCCCGGGCTGTCACCGAAACCCCATCGGTCTCATGGCGCAGACCGATGAACTCCACACCGCACTGGAGTTCCACCTCGGGCACGCCGGCCACGTGCCGACGCAGGATGGCCTCGAGGTCCGGCTGTTGGAACATGTTCGCCTGGGGGAATCCGCCGATCCCAGTTTCCGCTCGATTGAAGCGAACGATCTCCCGTAGCCGGCTGTCCACCAGCCGGAGCCCGCGAGCGGGTCGGCTTACCATTCGGAACGATTCCGCAACGCCGACGGTGTGCAGTATTCGCAGCACCTCGTCATCGATGTGCACCGCGCGCGGAAGCGGGTAGGGGTTGACGTGACGCTCCACGACGATCGATGTCATGCCTTGCTGCGCAAGAAGGATCGCCGCGCAGATGCCCACCGGGCCTCCGCCGATGATCGTCACGTCGGCAGACAGGTGCGTCGTACCGATCTCAGCCTGTGCTTCTCGGTCGTTTGAATGCGTCACCAGCGCGACTCCTTTGTCGGGCAGACCTCGACATGTGCGGCGAAGCCTGTATAGAGTGATAATCTCATCAGACTTGAGAAGATTTTGCAAGTGACTTGCTTGCGCGGCTCTGGTTCGCCAATACAAAGGAGTGAAGATGTGGGTTGTCGTGTACGGCATCGTGGCGGGGCTGGCGGCGGTCGTCTTCCTGTTTTTCGGCGGGACCAAACTCGTCCGTCCTCGTGAGGTCATGGCACGGGCGTACATGGGTTGGGCAGCGCACGTCAGTGATGCGACGTTCAAGTTGATCGGCTCGGTGGAGGTGCTCGGTGCTCTCGGCCTGGTGCTGCCGCTGCTCGCCGGAATCGCACCATGGCTCAGCCCCACAGCAGCGGCCTGCCTCTCGGTGCTCATGGTCGGTGCGACCGTGGTGCACGTCAGACGTGGAGAGTCGCCTGCCGCCCCGCTGGTCATGTTGGTGCTGACGGCGTCCACCGCTGTGGTCGGGTACTCGATGCTGCTGTCGTAGCCGGCGTCGAGAAGGTCCCCGGCGCGACGTCAGCGCGGCAATGACGGCACGGTGGCGAGGCAACTCGAGCGCATGACCGACCAAACGAGGTCCGCGCTTCGGTAGTTGCCTCTGTTGGTGAGGACTCCGCGGGTCCTCTCGGCTCAGGACTTCTCGCGTGGGGCATCCTCGGGTCGATCATTCGGGAGATTCAAGCTGCCCTGAGCGTTACCGCACCGCAGAATGGTGTCTGGTAGGCGATCGGCTATCGGGGCGTCGCTCGCCGAGGAGGAGGGGAGCACCACCTCAGTCGGGTCGGAACTCTCAGAGTCGCTGACATGCTCCCGACCGGGTTTGTGCCCGCGAGTCTGATAAGGCCCGGGGCATCACTCCACCCGTCGGGGCCGAGCCGTCGCTCCGTGTGCTCAACGAAGATCTCAAGGCCCGCCCGTCGGGCGCGAATGAAGCGGGATGTTACTCTTCGGCTTTCCACAAGATCTGACGTATCGGCCCGTCTTGGGACTTCGACTCGACGAACTCATATGACTCTTGGACGATCCGCTCGAGCACTGGAAGTTCGACATCGCTGAGCCGCCGGATGTAGACGCAGTATCCCGTGGTGGTGTGCTTGCCCAATTTCGCCAGCAGTTCCGAGTGGCGTGCCGTGCCATCCATCAGGTAGATGGTCAGTTTGCCTTTTCTTGGATAGAAGCCGATCGTGTGACCGTCGCCTTCGCGTCCGCTGTCGTACTGGTAGTGGTAGGTGCCAAATCCGATAGTGCCGACATTCCACAGCGTCGGCTCGTGCCCACTTATCCGCTGCATCATTTCGATCAACGTCTCGCTGTCCTTGACAGTCTGCTCGTCAGCAAGCGAAGCGAGGTAGCGGTCGACTGAGCGGTCGTTGCGGTCTGTCATTCCATCTCTGATTGCCTACGCCCCATGAGGGAGTCGATCCCTGGACGCTACTCCATCGCGGGTCGGACCACAGAAGTGCGCGCCGACACCTCGCAGCTGGGTCCTCGAGAACGCGGAATTGCTGCCGGCTGCCGAAGATGACATCGCGTAGAACGAGCAGCGGACAGCGGTCGCCGATCACCTCCACCGCCGCGTTGAGGGGCAGCCTGAGCACGACTCGCTGGAGCTGCGTGTGGCATGCCACGGATAGTTCTTTCAGTTTGCGATCGCCCTCGGGTAGATTGCGGGCCACTGGATGCCAATCGCAATCACCTTCGAAAGGGTCGCGGATGCCGGACACCACCTGCCACATGTCGATCTCGCTCGACGGTTTCGTACCGGGCCGACCAGAGTCGCGAGCACCCGCTCGGCAAGCGCGGAATCGAGCTCCACGGCTGGCACATCGGCGACGAGCGCGCCAACCAGGCCGACGAGATCGCGGCCGGCTGGCTGATGCGCCCGCGCGGCGCCTATCTGATGGGGCGCAACATGTTCGGGCCGATCCGCGGCGAGTGGGAGGAGGACTGGCGCGGGTGGTGGGGGCCCGAGCCGCCGTATCACGCACCGGTGTTCGTGCTCACGCATCACGCCCGCGAGCCGATCGAGATGGAGGGCGGGACGACGTTCTACTTCGTCACCGATGGCTTCGACGTCGCCTACGCACGGGCGTGTGAGACGGCCGGCGACGATGGCGTAGACATTGCGGGCGGCGCCTCCACCGTTCGGCAGGCGCTCGTCGCCGGGGTCGTCGATGAGCTCACGCTCGACATCGCACCAGTCCTGCTCGGGTCCGGAGAACGACTCTTCGATGGCGTCGAATCTTTCGGGTTGGAGCCCGTGGAGGTGCTGCATTCGCCGCTGGCCACGCATATCCGTTACCGCCGGGCGAGCTGAAGGCCGGCCCCCTCCAGGGACGGACCCCGAATGAGACAAGGAAGCCCCGGCCATCCGTCTCGTTCAGTCCGTCGCCGGCATGCACGCCGTTTCGGCTGCGCTGGGCGCGGATGCCCCGGACGCGTTGGGGTGGCTCCGAGTAGTGCGAATGCGGCAGCTGGATGGGCGAGGTGAGCGCCACCTGCCGAGGTTGCAGGCAGCCCAGATGCCGCGTGCCGGATGCCGCGTGCCGGATGCCGCTGGCCGACTCGTGCCGGAAACACCCCGGTAACCGCGAACTGGTTCCCTTCCGTCATGGGAACGCTCTTCGACGGCTACGCCACGACCCGGTCGGGGCGGAAGCGAGCCTCGCTCCCATGGGACGAGATGTTCCCCGCCGACGCCGCGACCGTGCGCGAGCCCTACCGCGAGCTCTACCCCGCGCTGGCCCGCATGTCGCAGGACGAGCTCCGCGGCCGAACCGACGCGCTGGCGAGCTCCTACCTGGCGCAGGGCGTGACCTTCGACTTCGCGGGGGAGGAGCGCCCGTTCCCGCTCGACGCCGTGCCACGGGTGATCGCGGCATCCGACTGGGCCATGGTCGAGGCGGGCGTCGCGCAGCGCGTGCGCGCGCTCGAGCGATTCCTCGCCGACGTGTACGGACCGCAGGTCGCGGTGCGCGACGGCGTGATCCCGGCGTCGCTCATCAGCTCGTCGACCCATTACCACCGCCAGGCGTACGGCATCGAGAGCGCCAACGGCGTGCGTGTGCACGTCGCGGGCATCGACGTGATCCGCGACGAGCAAGGCGCGTGGCGAGTGCTCGAAGACAACGTGCGCGTGCCGAGCGGGGTGAGCTACGTCATCTCGAACCGCCGGGTCATGGCGCAGACGCTGCCCGAGCTGTTCGCGTCGTTGCACGTGCGGCCCGTCGGCGACTACCCGAACCGGCTGCTGCAGGCGCTGCGCGCGAGTGCACCCGAGGGCGTCGAGCACCCGACCGTGGTGGTGCTCACGCCGGGCGTGCACAACTCCGCGTACTTCGAGCACACCCTGCTCGCCCGACTCATGGGCGTCGAGCTCGTCGAGGGCCGCGACCTGTTCTGCTCGGGCGGCCGAGTCTGGATGCGCACGACCGCCGGCCCCACCCGGGTCGACGTGATCTATCGCCGCGTCGACGACGAGTTCCTCGACCCGCAGCAGTTCCGCCCCGACTCGGTGCTCGGCGCGCCCGGCCTCATGCTCGCCGCCCGCCTCGGCCATGTCACGATCGCGAACGCGGTGGGCAACGGCGTCGCCGACGACAAGCTCGTGTACACCTACGTTCCGGAGCTCATCCGCTACTTCCTCGGCGAGGAGCCGATCCTGCCGAACGTCGACACGTGGCGACTCCAGGAGCCCGAAGCGCTCGCCGAGGTGCTCGACCGGCTCGACGAGCTCGTGGTGAAGCCCGTCGACGGCTCGGGCGGCAAGGGTCTGGTGATCGGCCCGGATGCCTCGAAGGCCGATCTCGCCCGAACTCCGGGCCCGCCTGCTCGCCGACCCGCGCGGATGGATCGCGCAGCCCGTCGTGCAGCTGTCGACGATCCCGACTCTCGTCGACGACGGAATGCGGCCGCGCCACGCCGACCTCCGCCCGTTCGCGGTCAACGACGGGAACGACATATGGGTGCTCCCCGGCGGGCTCACTCGCGTCGCGCTGCCGGAGGGGGAGCTCGTCGTGAACTCCAGCCAAGGTGGCGGATCCAAGGACACGTGGGTGCTCGACGGGACGCCGATCACGAACACCACACCTCTCGGGATGCCGCGCGCGACCGGTGTCGGCACCGTCGTCGCCGACCAGGCCGCCCCCGCTGCCGCTGCAAAGGAGCACTGGAGGCATCCGCCCGAGGCCTCACCGCAGGATGAGGAGGCACCCGTGCGCCAGCAGCAACAACAGCAGCAACAGCAACAGGCCCGCGGGTTGAGGAGGTCGCGAGGCGACCGTCTCGAAACCCCGGACTGCGGGTTGAGGAGGTCGCGAGGCGACCGACTCGCGCCGGCTCCTCGAAACCGCGCAGGGTCGAGACGCCGACTCCGTCGGCTCCTCGACCCGCAGGGCAGACGCCGACTCGGTCGGCTCCTCGACGCGCAGACCGGGAGATGCCGGATGCTGAGCCGCATCGCGGAGTCCCTCTTCTGGATCGGCCGCTACATCGAGCGGAGCGACGGCACCGCGCGCATCCTCGACGCGCACCTGCAACTGCTGCTCGAGGACCCGTGGATCGATGAGGACACCGCCTGTCGCTCGCTCCTCTCGGTGATGGGCAGCGAGGTCGATCAGGACATCGCGCTCGGTCGCGACTACGTGATCTCGCTCCTCGCCGTCGACCGCACCCATCCGGCCTCGATCGCGCACTCCATCGCCGCCGCCCGCGAGAACGCGCGCCGCGCCCGCGAGATCGTCTCGACCGAACTCTGGGAGGCCCTGAACGAGACGAATGCGCGGATGCCGCGACGCATCGCCTCCGACAAGACGCACGACTTCTTCCGCTGGGTGCGCGACCGGTCGGCGCTCGCGATCGGCGTCGTCGACTCGGCGACCAGCCGCGACGAGGCCTGGCACTTCTTCTCACTCGGACGCTCGATCGAGCGCGCGGACATGACGGCCCGCTTGCTCGCGACCCGCTCGCTCACCGGGGCGAGCGGACCGAGCTGGACGACGATCCTACGCAGTTGCGGCGGATACGACGCCTACCTGCGCAGCTATCGCGGGGCGGCATCCACGGAATCCGCGGCTGAGTTCCTGCTGGTGGACCGGCTGTTCCCGCGTTCGATCATCTCGAGCGTCATCCGGGCCGAGGAGTCGCTGCGCGAGATCGACCCACGCGCCGGCCGCGTCGGCGTGACGGACGAGGCGCGGCGACTGCTCGGGCAGATCCGCTCCGAGCTCGAGTACCGTCCCATCGCCGAGATCCTCACCGACCTGTCGGGGCAGATGGAGCACGTGCAGGCGGTGACGTCGTCGGCGAGCGAGGCGATCCGGCTGCGCTATTTCCCCACGAGCGTGGTGCCGGTCTGGACGGGGGAGGTGTCGTGAGCCGCATCCGCATCGTGCATCGCACGGGGTTCACCTACGACGAGCCCGCGACCGCGTCGTACAACGAGGCGCGCATGCTGCCGTTCTCGGACGGCGAGCAGTTCGTGCTGCAGGCCGGTCTCGACATCCGGCCGGGCGCGACCCAGCACTCGTACCTCGACTACTGGGGCACGCGAGTGTCGACGTTCGATGTGCTCACGCCGCACCGAGAGCTGTCGGTCACGGCGACCAGCCTCGTGGAGGTGCATCCCGCGCCGCCGCGGCGGTCCGAGCTCGGTTGGGATGAGCTCGCCACGGCCGCGCACACGACCGTGCCGCTCGTCGAGGCGTCGACGTTCTCGGTGGCCACGGCTCCGCCGCGCGAGGTCGCCGAGCTCGCGGGCGAGATCGCCGCCCAGGGCGCTCCGGTCAGCGAGACCGCCCTCGAGATCTGCCGTTCGATCGGCTCGTCGATGGAGTACATGCGTGGTGTGACGGGCGTGCACTCCACGGCCGCCGAGGCATGGGGCGAGCGCAAGGGCGTGTGCCAGGACATCGCGCACGTCGCGCTCGGTGCCCTGCGCTCGGTCGGCATCCCGGCCCGCTACGTGTCGGGCTACCTGCACCCAGACGCGGATGCCGCGATCGGACAGACCGTCGTCGGCGAGTCGCACGCGTGGGTCGAGTGGTTCGCCGGGGACTGGCACGGCTACGATCCGACGAACCTCGCCGAGGTCGGCGAGCTGCACGTCCTCGTCGGCCGCGGCCGCGACTACAGCGACGTCGCGCCGCTGCGCGGCGTCTACGCCGGGCCGAGCCCTTCGGAGGTGTTCGTCTCGGTCGAGGTCACGCGCATCGCCTGAGCGGCGCTGCGGAGCCGGCCGAGTCGACGAAGTTACATGCGACGGGCGAGCCACTGGCTGGCTGGCCCCGGTCTGCGCGCCGCCTTCCCCGGTGACACAGGTACGAAGGTGACAAGCGGGCGCCACTTCCTATAGGATCTTCGATATCTGAGCCCCTCGCGGGCGCCGAGCCGAGGAGGGCGCGATGACGCGACTGTTCAACGATCCGTCCCAGTTCGCGGACGAGATGATCGAGGGGTTTTCCGCCGCGTCGTCACGCTGGGTGCGGGCGACGCCGGGTGGCGTCATCCGCTCGACGAGGGCAGTCGAGCCGACGGTGACCGTGGTCATCGGCGGCGGGAGCGGGCACTACCCCGCGTTCGGCGGGCTCGTGGGACCTGGCATCGCTCACGGGGCGGCCATGGGGAACCTGTTCGCCTCCCCGTCGGCGCGGCAGGTGTACTCGATCGCCAAGGCGGTCGACCAGGGCAAGGGCGTGCTGCTCAGTTACGGCAACTACGCGGGAGACGTCCTGCACTTCGACGAGGCGCAGGCCCGCCTGCGTGCCGAGGGGCATGACGTGCGCACCGTCGTGGTGACCGACGACATCTGGAGCGCCCCGCGCGATCGCATCGAGCAACGCCGGGGGATCGCCGGCGACCTTGCCGTATTCAAGGCCGCCGGAGCCGCCGCTGAGGCGGGCTACGACCTCGACGGGGTCGAGCGTGTGGCGCGGCTCGCGAACCGCTGTACCCGCTCGTTCGGCGTCGCCTTCTCGGGCTGCACGCTTCCGGGCGCCGATGCGCCGCTGTTCGAGGTGCCGGAGGGCCGGATGGCCGTGGGGCTCGGCATCCACGGGGAGCCGGGCATCGACGAGGTCGACATCCCCACTGCCGACGAGCTCGCCCTGCTCTTCGTGTCCAAGCTCCTCGAGGAGGTGCCCGACGGCATCGCGATCGACGGCGCCCGCGTCGTTCCGCTGCTGAACGGCCTCGGCAGCGTGAAGTACGAGGAGCTGTTCGTCGTGTACCGGCGCATCCACCGGCTGCTCGAGGAACGCGGCGTCACGGTCGTCGAGCCCGAGGTGGGCGAGCTCTGCACGAGCTTCGACATGGCGGGCTGCTCGCTCACGCTGCTGTGGCTCGATGACGAGCTCGAGGAGCTCTGGCGTGCGCCGGCTGACACGCCCGCGTACCGCAAGGGCTCGGCCGGACCTCAGGTGAGCATCGAATCGACGGATGCCACCGGGGTCGGCTACCCCGCCGACGGCACCGACGACATGCCCGCGTCGACGTCGGAATCGCGCGACGCCGCCGCGACGATCGCCGCGGCACTGGACGCGGTGTCCGTCGCGATCGACGGTGCCGCTGAGGAACTCGGCCGCATCGACCGCATCGCGGGTGATGGAGACCACGGGATCGGCATGCAGCGGGGCGCACGCGCCGCTCGCGCCGCAGCGCGCATCGCGGTCGAGGCTGGAGCTGGAGCGCGCACGACGCTCCAGCGGGCCGCCGATGCGTGGAGCGACCGAGCGGGCGGAACCTCGGGCGCGATCTGGGGGGAGTTCCTGCGCACGCTCGGTGCGGACGTCGGCGACGACCACGCAGTGACTCCCGAGATCGTCGCGCGGGCCGTCGCTTCGGCGAAGGACGCCGTGATGGCCTTCGGCAAGGCGAAGGTCGGCGACAAGACGATGGTCGACGCGATCGTCCCCTTCTCCGACGAGCTCGTGGCGCGGGTCGACGACGGCCAGCGCCTTGCCGACGCCTGGCGCCACGCAGCGACCGCGGCCGAGGATGCCGCGCTGGCGACGGCCACGCTCGCGGCGACGCTCGGCCGCGCCCGTTCGCACGGTGACCGGTCGATCGGCACGCCCGACCCGGGCGCCGTGTCGTTCGCGCTGGTGTGCGCCACCGTGTACGACGTCCTCGATACCGACAGGGAGCAGTGAACATGGGATTCCGATTGATCGTCGGCAGCGACGAGGCCGGTTACGACTACAAGGAGATCATCAAGGCGGATCTCGAGGCGAGCGGCCGAGTCGACTCGGTCGTCGATGTCGGGGTGGTGAGGGACGCCCGGGCGTCGTATCCGAAGGTCGCCATCGAGGCTGCCCAGCGGATCGCCAACGGGGAGGCAGACCGTGCCATCCTCATCTGCGGCACCGGACTCGGCGTCGCGATTGCGGCGAACAAGGTGCGCGGCATCCGCGCGGTGACCGCCCACGACTCCTTCTCCGTCGAGCGCTCGATCCTGTCGAACGACGCCCAGGTCCTCTGCATGGGGCAGCGCGTCGTGGGCGTCGAGCTCGCGCGCCGGCTCGCGACGGAGTGGTTGACCTACGAATTCGACCCGACGAGCGCATCGCGGGCGAAGGTCGACGATATCTGCGCCTACGAGGGCTGAGGGAGTGACGCGGCTGCTCATCGGCTCGAGTCTGAAGATGTACTTCGGGCGTGTTCGCACGCTCGAGTGGACCCGCCGAGTCGCCCTGTCGTGCCGCGATCACCCCGCCGTGCGCGACGGACTCGTCGAGCCGTTCGTGATCCCGACGTTCCCCTCGATTCCCGATGTCGTGCCCCTCGCGCGTGATGCCGGGATGCTCGTAGGTGCGCAGGACGTGCACTGGGAGGACGCCGGCGCGTTCACGGGCGAAGTCTCCGCGGCGGAGCTCGCCGAGCACGGTGTGGCGCTCGTGGAGATCGGCCATGCGGAGCGGCGTGCGTTGTTCGGCGAGACCGACGAGACGGTGGCTCGGAAGGTGGTAGCGACCCTCCGACACGGCATCACGCCGCTGCTGTGCATCGGCGAGTCGGAGCGGAGTGACGGGGATGCTGCCGCCGAGACATGCATCGAGCAGTTGGAGTCGTCGCTGGCGCTCGCACGTGAAGGGAACCTGGGAGGTCGACTCGTCGTCGCCTACGAGCCCGTCTGGGCGATCGGCGCGCCCGAACCGGCCGACGACGACCACATCCGCGCGGTCGGCCGCGCGCTCCGGACACACCTCGCGGACGACCTGGCGTTCGTGGGCGCGCGCGTGATCTACGGTGGAAGCGCCGGTCCGGGCCTGCTGCCGCGCATCGCCGATTCGATCGACGGGATGTTCCTCGGTCGATTCGCGCACGACCCGGCGGCGTTCGGACGGATCCTGGATGAAGCAGTCGACCTGGAGGCAACGAGATGACCAGCCTGCCGATCCGCGGTGTCGGTGAGTTCGAGCGCCGCGGCCTGCGCGACCGCGTGTACGACCTCATCCTCGAGATGCTGCTCGAAGGCGACGTGGAGCCGGGGGCGCGACTGTCGATCGACACGCTCGCCAAGGATCTCGACGTCTCGCCGACCCCGGTGCGCGAGGCGATGGTGCAGCTCGAGCGCACGGGGCTCGTCACCCGGGAGGCGCTGCGCGGGTACCGGGTCGCACCGCCGCTCGGGGAGGAGCAACTCGCCGAGCTGTTCGAGGCGAGGCTGATGCTCGAGGTCGAGGCCACCAGGCTTGCGACGCGAAGTGCCGACGAGCTGCTGCCCCCGTTGCGGGAGGCGCTCGCGCACCACGCGCGGGAGAGCGAGCGCGTGGTCGAGAGACTTGGGCGGGGCGCCGTGCCACTGTCACTCACACGGGCCTACTTCGAGAGCGACCTCGAGTTCCACCGCACGATCTTCCGAGCGAGCGACAATCGCTACGTCCAAGAGATGTACGACTCGCTCGGTGCCCTCACGCATCGGATGCGCCAGGCGGTCATCCGCGGCCCGCGCGACGTCCATGAGGCCGCCGCCGAGCACCGCGCCATCGTCGAGGCGTTCGCCTCCGGCGATCCCGCCGCGCCGGAGCGGGCGATGCGCAGTCACATCGAGAACGTCCGCGATCGTGCCGTGGAGGACTTCGACGCCGAGTGAGCCCGGGTGCCCCCTTGGAGCGCTCCGATGCCGACGCCCGGACTCGGGATCGAGCGACGTGCGGACCCGCCGTGACGCCCCCGGCATCCGGATGGTCCGATTTGCAATAGTGGATATTTCCTATAGGATCTCTGAAGGTTGCCGAGTCCAGCGACCGACGACACGACGGAGTGAGCATGCAGGCATACGTTGCCGAGGAGTGGCCGATCGCCACGTGCCTCCTCGGCGTACCGCCGATCGGGCGCGACGGCATGGCCGTCCAGGACGCGCCGGCGGAGACGTGGGCCGCGATCTTCGAGGACGTCGCCGCGGAGGGATTCCGGCTCGCCGAGCTCACCGACGGACTCATCCGCCCGGCCGACCTCGAGCCGTCGCGCCTGCAGGAGCTCATCGAGGTCGCCCGCGACCACGGCGTCGGCATTCCTGCGGTCCACGTCCAGCGGTCGAGCGTCGTCATGCCCGGCCGCGAGGAGGAGAACCTCGCCTACGCGCACCGCAGTATCGACGCCGCAGCCGAGATGGGGGCGACCGTGTACTCCACGGGTCTGCACCGGCCGTTCACCGAGGCGCAGCGACGCGCGCTCTGGTTCTGGACCGCACAGGGACCGGTGGACCCCGACGATGCCGAGCTACGCGATCGCGCGGTCCGGTCCATCCGCGAGCTCGGTGCGCACGCCGCGAGCGTCGGCCTCATCGTCTCCCTGGAACTTTACGAGGACACGTACCTCGGCACGGCCGCGAGTGCGGTGCGCTTCGTCGAGGAGGTCGGCATGGTGAACGTGGGCCTCAACCCCGATGTCGGCAATCTGGTGCGACTGCACCGCCCGGTCGAGGACTGGCGTGAGGTGTACGCCATGACCCTTCCATATGCGAACTACTGGCACCTGAAGAACTATGCGCGCGACGAAGCCGCGGACGGATCATGGCAGACCGCGTTGCCGACGACACTCGACGCTGGCGTCATCGATTACCGCTGGGCCGTCCGGGAGGCGGTTGCGCTCGGCTACCGCGGGGTGCTCACCTGCGAGCACTACGGCGGCGACAGCCTCGCCGTGTGCGGCCGGGCGCAGGAGTACCTGCGGCGAGTCCTGCCCCGCGCCACCCACGTCGACGCACGACTCACGCCGACCGCCGTGGAGAGGAACTGAGATGAGCATGCTGGAGACATCGCGGCCGCGGATCGCCCTCACGTGCGGTGATCCGGCGGGCGTCGGGCCCGAGCTCGTCGCGCGACTGCTGGCCGACCCGGCCGCAGTGGCGGCCGCCGACATCCTCCTCATCGGCGACGAGCAGGAGCTGCACGACGCCATGGACGACGCCGGAGTCGAGTTCGACTGGGCCCGCGAACGCGGTACGGGCGTGCCCACGCTCATCGACAACGGCGGCACGCGGCCGGAAGGCGGCTTTGTCCGAGGCAAGCCGTCCCGATCGGGCGGCCTTTGGGCGATGGCGAGCCTGCGCACCGCGCTCGAGCTGTCGAAGGACGGAGACGTCGACGCCATCGTCTTCGCCCCGCTCAACAAGTCCTCCCTGCACCTCGCGGGGATGGAGGAGAACGACGAGATGGCGTGGTTCGAGACCGTCCTCGACGACGGCACGACAGCCACGGAGCTGAACATCCTGCCGGAGCTCGTGACCGGCCGGGTCACCTCGCACTGCTCGATCGCCGAGGTGGCCGACCTCATCACCTTCGACCTCATCGTCGAGCGCGGCGAGCTGCTCGAGCGGGTGCTGCGGTCGCGCGGCATCGAGCGGCCGCGGATCGGCGTCTGCGCGCTCAACCCGCACGCGGGCGAATCCGGGAAGTTCGGACGCCACGAGATCGACCTCATCGCGCCGGCGGTGGAGGAGCTTCAGCGTCGCGGCGTCGACGCGACGGGCCCCTTCCCGAGTGACACGATCTTCATCAAGGCCCGCGACGGGCGCTTCGACGGCGTGCTCACCATGTACCACGACCAAGGCCAGATCGCGGTGAAGCTGCTCGGATTCGATCGCGGCGTGACCATGGCCGGTGGGCTCAGCGTGCCCGTCTGCACTCCGGCCCACGGCACGGCGTTCGACGTCGTGGGCAAGCGCATTGCGAGCACGGGCGCCTACGAGCACGCATTCCGAGTCGCTGTCGGCGTCGGCGCCCAGGCGCGCGCCGCCCGGCAACTCGGCTGAGCCGCATCCATCGACCAGACGTCCAAGAACCCCACCCCCCACCAAGGAGAGACAATGAAGTCACGCATCACCGCCGCGGCCATCGCCGTGGTCTCCGTCGCAGCACTCGCCTCGTGTTCGAGCGCAGCGGGACAACCCACGTCGCCCGACGACGGCTTCCAGCCGAGCGACGTGCGTATGGTCGTGCCGTTCGCTGCCGGCGGCGGCTCCGACACCTCGGGTCGCGCCATCGCGAGCGCGCTCGAGGACACGACGGGCGCCACCATCACCGTCGAGAACCGCGAGGGCGGCTCGGGCGCGGTCGGCTACTCGCACTTCCTCTCCCAGGAGGGCAATGGCAACTTCCTGCTCGCGTCCGAGACGGCGCTACTGGCCCTGCCGCTCACCACCGAGGTCGACTTCGATTACACCTCGTTCACGCCGATCATGAAGCTCGGCGACGACTACACGCTCATGGTCGTGCCCGCGGACAGCGAGTTCGAGACGTGCACCGACGTCGTCGACGCCGCCCGCTCCGACGGCGTCGTGGCCGCCGTCTCGGGCGCGGTGAGCCTGGACGAGGTGGTGTTCACGCTCATCGAGCAGGACCAGGACGTCGAGTTCGACCGGGTTCCGTTCGAGGGCGGCAGCGAGGTCATCGCGGGCCTGCTCGGCGGCCAGGTCGAGGTCGGCTCGCTGAACCCCAGCGAGGTGCTCGGCCAGCTCGAGTCCGGAGACCTGCGGGCGCTGTGCGCGCTGTCCGACGAGCGCTACGAATACGAGGAGCTCGCCGACATCCCGACGGCGATCGAGCAGGGGATCGACGTGTCGTTCGCCCAGTTCCGAGGCTTCATCGCCCCGGGCGGCATCACCGATGAGGCCCGGAGTACTGGATCGCCGCCGCGACGGAGTTCGCGGAGTCGGACGCGTACGCGACCTACATCGAGGAGAACCTCATGCAGGCGAACGCCCTCTACGCCGACGAGTTCGTCGATTACCTCGAGCAGAACTCGGCCGACCTCGAAGCGGTCGTCGGCAAGTGAAGCTCTCGCCTGCGGCTGCCAAGGCCGCGTTCAGCGCGGCCTTGGCGGTCGTCGGCGTCGCCGCGGCGATCGGCGGCTGGGCATACGGGGCCCTGCAGGAGAACGGCCAGATCGGCGCAGGCTTCCTGCCGATGGTGCTCGGTGTCGCGCTTGCCGCTCTCGCCATCGTCGACGTCGTCCACACGTTGACCGGGCGCATGTCGGTCGACCCGGCCGAGGAACTGACGGGCATCGAGGCCGAGGCGGATGCCGCGGCGATCGACACCGTCGCGGAGGCGCCCGACATCGACGCGCTCGGCCGGACGCAGCGGCAGCGCAATCGCATGCTCGTGATGGTGATCGGCTTGCTGTTCGTCGCCCTCCTGCTGGTGCCGGTCCTCGGCCTCCTGCTCTCGCTCGGCGCGCTCATCGTCGCGATCTCCACCATCGTCGAGCGCCGGCGCATGCTGCCATCGCTCCTCGTCAGCGTGATCGCGGTCGGCATCGTCCACCTCGTCTTCGCGGAACTGCTCGGAGTGCCGATGCCGACCGGACTGATCGGATTCATCTGATGATCGACAACCTCATCCTCGGCTTCCAGACCGCCCTCACGCTCGAGAACGTGCTGTGGTGCTTCGTGGGCGTGCTGCTCGGCACGGTGATCGGCTTGCTGCCCGGTCTCGGCTCGACCACCGGCGTCGCGGTACTGCTGCCCATCACGTTCACCCTCGAGCCGGTCACGGCGCTCATCATGCTCGCCGGCATCTACTACGGCGCCCAGTACGGCGGCACGATCACGTCGGTGCTCATCTCGACGCCCGGTGAGGCCGCGAGCGTCGTCACGACGCTCGACGGCTACCAGATGGCGAAGCGCGGTCGCGCGGGCGCGGCCCTCGCCATCAGCGCGATCGGCTCGTTCATCGCCGCGATCATCTCTCTCGCGCTGCTCATCGCGCTCGCACCGCCGCTCGCCGACGTCGCGCTCCAGTTCGGCCCGGTCGAGATGTTCGCCATCATGATCTTCGGCCTGGTCATCGTGGTCACGTTCCAGGGCGGCGCATTCGTGCGCGGCGCCATGATGGCGGTCGCAGGACTGCTCGTCGCGACCGTCGGAATCTCGCCCGGCACGAGCGAGGAGCGCTTCACCTTCGGCAACATCAACCTCCTCTCGGGCATCCCGTTCGTCGAGGTCATGATCGGCCTGTTCGCCCTCGGAGAGGTGCTCTACCAGATCCGGATGGGCGCGGCGAAGCCCATCAGGGCGCGCTTCAAGGACATGGTCGTCACCAGGAAGGATGTCACCTCGTCGATGCCGGCGATCCTCCGCGGTTCCGGGATCGGCTTCGGACTGGGCATCCTGCCGGGCGCCGGTTCGACGCTCGCCTCCTTCATGGCGTACGGCATCGAGCGTCGCGTGAGCCGCAATCGGGCCCAGTTCGGCAAGGGCGCGATCGAGGGCGTTGCGAGTCCCGAGAGCGCGAACAACGCCGCCGCCAACGCCAACTTCGTGCCCACCCTCGCGCTCGGCATCCCAGGCGGCGCGACGACCGCCGTGCTGCTCGGCGCGTTCACGATCTTCGGACTGCAGCCCGGGCCCCTGCTGTTCGAGACCCAGCCCGAACTCGTCTGGGGTCTGCTCGTGTCGTTCTTCATCGGCAACGTGCTGCTGCTCGTACTGAACCTGCCGCTGGCGCCCGTCTTCGCGCAGATGCTCCGCATCCCCTACGGATACCTGTACCCGATCATCATGTTGACGTCGCTCGTCGGCGCGTACTCGGTGAGCAACAACATGTTCAGCGTCTGGCTCGTGTTCGTGTTCGGCCTGCTCGGCTACCTCCTCAAGGAGTTCGACCTGCCGTCGGCGCCGTTCGTGCTCGGTCTCGTGCTCGGGCCGCTGTTCGAGAAGTCGCTCGTGCAGACCAGCGCCATCGGACAGGGCGACCTGACGGTGGTCTTCCGCAGCCCGATCGCCCTGACGGTGTTCGCGCTCGCGGTCGCAGCGGTCGTGTTGCCCAAGGTCGTCGCAACGCTCCGCTCGCACCGCGGGCGAGTGAAGGTCGACGCCGGCTGAACCATGGGGCGGTCCGGCGCTCCGGGTCGACTGAGCGAGCCGCCGCCCAACGGCGGTGCGACGCACCGAGCGGATGCCGCGACTGCCACAATGAGCCATGCCCACGTTCACCGACGCCTACGGGGTCCGCGTCCACTACGAGTCGTGGCGAGTACCCGACGCGACGGCAGTGGTGCAGCTCGCGCACGGCATCGGCGAGCACAGCGGCCGCTACGGGGAGCTCATCGAGGCGCTGAACGCGGCCGGCTACTCGGTGTGGGCCGACGATCACCGCGGCCACGGGCACACCGGCTTCGAGCAGCACGGCGGCGACCTCGACCGCATGGGACGCCCCGGCCCGGGCGGCATGCGGGCGGCGATCGCGGGCCTCGAGCGCTTCGGCGAGATCATCCGCGACGCCGAGGGCGACGAGGTCCCGCTCGTGATGATCGCGCACTCGTGGGGTTCGTTCATGGCGCAGCACGTCGTCAACCGGCATCCGCACCGCTTCGACGCCGTCGTGCTCACCGGCACCGCGTGGCTGCAGTTCGGTTACACCAATCTCGGCGACCTCAACAAGCGCTTCGCTCGCCCAGGCGGTACGGCAGTCGAGTGGCTGAGCCGCGATCCTGCAGTGGCCGAGGCATTCGAGGCCGACCCGTTCACGACGAACCGCACGCTGCAGCAACTGTTCGGCTGGCCGCAGTCGTTGACGCTCCTGGCGCGGCCGTCGAAGCGCATCCCGAGCGAGCTGCCGCTGCTGGTCATGGTCGGCTCCGACGACCCGGTCGCGGGCGAGCGCAGCGCGATGGCGCTCCTGAAGGACTACGTGCGCCGCGCGGGCCTCGTCGACGCGACGCTCATCGTCTACGAGGGCGCCCGGCACGAGGTCTTCAACGAGACGAACCGCGAGGAGGTTCGTGCCGACCTCATCCGCTGGCTCGACGAGCGGTTCGCCGTCGACTGACGCCGATGGAACCGACCGGCCGTCCGTTCGTTTCTGTCAACAGGGGTCAGCGCCGGCCCCACACCTTCGCGGCGACCCTGTCGATGATCGACTTCGCCGTGCCCCAGATCCCCTTACGGAACAGGAGCACGCAGACCACGAAGATCGAGCCCGTGATGATGCCGATGCCGTCGAAACCGCTCGTCGCGAGCTGGTCCTCGAGGAGCACGATGATCGCCGCGCCGACGGGACCGCCCCACAGGGTTCCCATGCCGCCGAGCACGGTCATGAGCACGACCTTGCCCGAGGTGGTCCAGTCGAGCTCCTGCAGTGAGACGAAGCCGTGGCTGATCGCGAACACGCCGCCGGCGAGGCCGGCAAGGCCCGCGGAGAGCACGAACACGATCACCTTGTACTTCTCGATGTCGTAGCCGAGCGCACGTGCCCGAGCGGGGTTGTCTCGGATCGCGACGAGCACCCGGCCGAACGGCGAGTGCACGATGCGCCATCCGATGAACGCGCCGATCACGATGATGACGACCGCGGCGTAGTAGAAGTAGAACGCGTCCTGCTCGACGCTCTCGATGCCGAAGAACGACGTCGGCACTCCCTGAAGGCCGTTCTCGCCGCCGGTGACGTCCTTCCACTGGTTGGCGATGAAGTACAGCATCTGTGCGAATGCGAGCGTGACCATGGCGAAATAGATGCCCGAGCGCCGCGACGACAGGTAGCCGATGGGCAGCGCGATGAGCATCGCGAAGACCGCGCCGCCGAGCACCGCGATCGGGAAGGGCACGTCGAAGCTCGTGGCGATGAGGCCGGTGGCGTACGCCGAACCGCCCCAGAACGCGGCATGGCCGAACGACAGCAGGCCCGTGAAGCCGAGCAGCAGGTCGACCGACAGCGCGAAGAGCGCCCAGGCCGCGATATCCATCGCGACCGGCGGGTAGATCCACCAGGGCAGGCCGATCACGGCGATGAGTCCGATCGCGAGCAGGATGAATCGGCGAATGAGGGTGCCGCGCCGTCGTGGCGTGGGCTCGGCCAGGTCGGCTTCCCGCACCGGGGCGCTGAGCGTGTCCTGCGTCATGCTGTCTCCTGTCGTCCGAAGAGCCCCGCCGGGCGTACCAGGATCACGAGGGCCATGAGGATGAAGATGGCGATCTGCGCGAACGCGCTGGCGTAGCCCTGCCCGTACGCTTCGATCAGGCCGACGAGGAAGCCGGCGACCACGGCGCCGAGGATCGAGCCGAGCCCGCCGATCACCACGATGGCGAACAGGATGATGATGAAGTTCGAACCCATCGTGGCCGTGATCGCGCGGAACGGTGCCGCGAGCACGCCCGCGAGGCCGGCGAGCGCGATGCCGAAGCCGAACACCGGTGTGACCCAGCGGCCGACGTTGATGCCGAGGGCGCGGGTCCGCTCGGGGTCTTCGGTGGCCGCGCGAACGATCATTCCTGCGCGCGTCTTCGTGAGCAGCGAACCAGACGACGAGGCAGACGACGAGCGAGAAGGCGAACACGAACAACTGGTACGTGGGCAGCGTCACCGGTCCGAGTTGGATGAGGCCGTCGAGCCCGGCGGGCTGCTCGTACGGCAGCCCTGAGACGCCGTACTCGCGCTTGACGAGGTCGACGAAGACGAGCGCGAGACCGAACGTGAGCAGGAAGTTGTAGAGCGGGTCGAGTCGGAGCAGCCACTGGATGAAGACGCGTTCCAACAGGATGCCGAAGCCGAACATGACGACCGGAACGATGAGGAGCGCCCACCAGAAGCCGAGGTTGAAGGTGTTGAGGAGCACGGCCGCCGAGACCGCGCCGAGCATGTAGCAGGCGCCATGGGCGAAGTTGACCACGCCGAGGGTGCCGAAGATGACGGCCAGGCCGAGCGCGGCGAGGGCGTAGAAGCCACCCGCTGCGAGGCCCTGGACCGTGTACTGGATGAAGGATTCCATCGTGAGTCGCTTTCATGTGACCGGGAGAGGGGCGGATGGATGCGGCCATCCGCCCCTCTCCACGTGGGCGGCGGGACTGCTACATCGAGCAGGCGGGGTTCACGTCGGGGAACGCCTCCTCCGCCGGCAGGACGGAGATGATCTCCTCGTAGTCCCAGTCCTCTTCGACGTCGTCGGCGGCCTTGACCTGCGCGAGGTAGCTGTCGTGGACGACGCCGTGGTCGGAGCGGACCTCGCCGTTCCGCAGGAACACGTCATCCAGCTTCTGTCCCTCGAGCTCGGCGATGACCGCGTCGGCCTCATCGGATCCCGCGCGCTGGATCGCCTCGAGGTACTGGAGAGCGGCGGAGTAGTTCGCGACGTGGGCGAACGACGGGCGGACGTCGGTGAGTTCCATGAAGCGGTCGGCCCACTCGCGGCTCTCGTCGTCGTAGTTCCAGTACCAGGCATCCGTGAACGTGGTGCCCGCGAACTCCTCGATGCCGAGCGAGTGGATGTCGGTGATGGACATGAGGCCGACGGCGAGGGTGGCCTGGTCTCGCATGCCCGCCTGGTTGAACTGCTTGACGAAGTTGATGAGGTCGCCGCCGGCGGCCATCGTCGCGATGACGTCGGGGTTCGTCGACGCAGCGCGGGTGATGAACGTCGCGAAGTTGTCGTTCGGGAACGGCGTGGGGATCACCTCGTTGACCGAGCCGCCTGCGCTTTCGACGGCGGCCTGGAACGACTTCACCATGTCCTGGCCGAAGGCGTAGTCGGGGTAGACGATCGACCACGTCTTGCCGCCGTTCTCGACGAGACCGCGGGCACCCTTCGCGAGCATCTGGGTGTTGTACGCCCAGTGGAACGTGTACGGGTTGCACGCGGCGCCGGTGAGCTCCATGGTCGCAGCGCCGACGTCGATGAACAGCTTCTGCTTCTGGTTGGCGACCTCGGCCACGGCGAGCGCCGCCGACGACGTGGGCACGTCGAGGATGATGTCGGCCTTCTGCCGGTCGTACATCGACTGCGCCTGCGTGTTGGCCACGTCTGGCTTGTTCTGGTGGTCGGCAACCACCTTTTCGATCGTGGTCGCGACGGCCTCGTCGCCGTACTTCTCGCGTGTAGTCGTCGATCGCCATCTGCACGGCGACGACGCTGTTGGGACCGGAGAGGTCCTTGTAGACGCCCGACTGGTCGTTGAGGACGCCGATGACGACTTTGCCGTCGGTGAGCTCGCTCTCGACCTGAGCGGCCGGCCCGCCGCCGGCGCTCGCGCAGCCCGCGAGCAGCAGTCCGCTTGCGGCGAGGGCGATCGCTGCAGCGCCTTTCCGATTTCGCTTTGCCATGATTCCGTACTCCTTCGTCGGGATGGTGCAGTGATGCAGGGGAGGTGCAGAGGTGCAGAGGTGCAGAGGTGCAGGAGGTGCAGTGGTGCAGGAGGTGCAGTGGTGCAGGAGGTGCAGTGGTGCAGGAGAGGTGCAAGAGGTGGTGCAGTGGTGCAGGTGGTGCAGGTGCAGTGGTGCAGGTGCGTGGTGCGGTCTGGTCGTGCCGGGTTGGCGGTCAGATGCCGAGATGCTCGAGCAGCTCGGACTCTCGCTTCTGGAACTCGCCGTTGTCGAGCTGCTCGACGACGCGGCCCTGCGCGAGCAGGTAGTGGCGGTCGGCGACCGTGGCGGCGAACTTCACGTTCTGTTCGACGAGCAGCACCGAGACGCCGGTCGCCTTGATCTCGCGGATGATCGCGCCGATGCGCTGCACGATCACCGGCGCGAGTCCTTCGCTCGGCTCATCGAGCAGCAGCAGGCGCGAGCCCATCCGCAGCACGCGGGCGATCGCGAGCATTTGCTGCTCGCCTCCCGAGAGCTGGGTGCCCATCGACCCGCGTCGTTCGGCCAGGCGCGGGAACGACTCGTAGACCTGCTCGACCGACCACGCGGCCGCGTGCACGACGGGCGGGAGGGTGAGGTTCTCGGCCACCGTGAGGCTCGCGTAGATGCCGCGGTTGTCGGGCACCCAGCCGATGCCTGCGCGAGCCCGGGCGTTCGGCGACAGCTTGCCGAGGCGGCGGCCGTCGAAGGTGATGCCGCCGTCGAACTCGCGATGCAGGCCCATGATGCTGCGCAGGAGTGTGGTCTTGCCTGCGCCGTTGCGGCCGACGAGGGTGACGACCTCGCCGGACTGGACGGTCAGCGAGACATCCGTGAGGACGCGGGCCTCACCGTACGCCGCGTTCAGCGATGTGATCTCAAGCATGTGCCTGCCCCAGGTACGCGGTGATGACCTTCTCATCGACCCGGACGTCGTCGTAGCTGCCCTCGACCAGGATCTCGCCCTGCTGCAGCACCGTGACGGTGTCGGCGAGGCTGCCGACGACGTGCATGTTGTGGTCGACGAACACGATGGTGCGCCCCTCGGAGATCCGACCGACGAGGTGGATCGTGCGGTCGACGTCTTCGACGCTCATTCCCGCGGTGGGCTCATCGAGCAGCAGCAGCTTCGGGTCCAGCGCGAGGGCGAGGGCGAGCTCGACCGCGCGCTTCTGCCCATAGGCGAAGTGCCCGACCTCACGAGTGGCCTGATCGGCCATCCCCACCTGGTCGAGCAGCTCGAATGCGCGCGAGCGGAACCGGTCGAGGGTGCGCTCGGATCTCCAGAACTTCAGCGACAGGCCGGTCGGGCTCGCGAGGGCGAGCTCGAGGTGCTCGAGCGCTGTCATCTGGTCGAACAGGCTCGTGATCTGGAACGACCGTGCAATACCGAGGTGGGCGATGTCCTCAGGATCCTGGCCCGTGATGTCGCGACCGTCGTAGGTGATCGTGCCCGAGCTGGGCTTGAGGAAACCCGACAGCAGGTTGAACAGCGTCGTCTTGCCGGCGCCGTTGGGGCCCACGAGCGCGTGGACGGTACCGCGCCGAACGCTGAGGTCGACGTCCTTCACCGCAGTGAAGCCCCGGAACTCCTTGGTGAGCGCGGTCGTCTGCAGCAGCACCTCGTCGTCACTCATGGTCGGCACACAGGGGCGCGCCAGTCGGGCATCGGTTGCGCGGGTTCAGCACGGGTCCGGACGAGCAGCATTGCGCGATCCTTCCTGCAGCAGTTCGAGGGGAGGAATGTACCTGACACATGGTTCAGGTTTCAGAAACACTAAGGGCGCCGAAGGACGGTGTCAACGCACTTTTCCGCACCCCTGGGCTGAATTTCTGCATCATTTCTGCACAGGGCGGACGATGCGCTGACGCGACGACCGCGTCGCCGTCAACGGCGCACGGGTGGCACGTTGAATCCATGCATTCGGGCGCTCCCCGGCCCTGCGGCCTCGCCGGTCCACGGGAACTCGAGGGTGAGCAGCGCGCAGCTGTCCATCGCCGGGAACACGTCGCGGTACCAATCGGGGTCGAGTCCGATGAGCTCGCAGAGCACGAGCCGCATCAGTGTGGCGTGCGAGACCACGAGCACGCGGTCATCGGGGAACTCCCATGAGAGCTCCTCGATCACCGGCAGCGCACGGGCCGCGCCGTCGACGCCGGCCTCCCCGTCGGGGAGCGGATTCCGCGCGGGACGCCGCTCGAACATCAACCAGTCCGCGGGGTAGGTCGCCGCGATCTCGCCGGGAGTCATGCCCTCGCCGACACCGAAGTCGAGCTCGACGAGTCGTTCGTCGATACGGAGCGGAAGGCCCGTCGAGCGCGACGCCGGCTCCGCACTCAGGCGTGCACGGCTGAGGGGCGACGCGACGATTGCCGAGAGGCCGGCGGTCATCGCCCACTCGCCGAGCTCCTCCGCCTGCTGGAGGCCGTTCGGCGTGAGCGGTACGTCCGACGAGCCGGCGTAGCGATGTTCGGCGTACCACTCGGTCTCGCCGTGGCGGGCAAGATGGAACGTGGTCATGAGGCCATCCCCCTCGTCGTCCTCATGCGATCGTAGCCCGCGGCCTCTGAGCTGCGGCCCCGGGGTGCGCCGCAGTTTCGGGAGTATCTGCGCCCCGGTGTCCGCCGACGTTCAGCAGCGACCGCGCCAACGCGCCCCGGCCCTGCACCGGGGCATCCGTAGGCTGGACCCCATGCATGGTGAGTTCAAGGTCCCCGGCGGCAAGCTCGTGGTCGTCGACTTCGACGTGGTCGACGGCGTGATCCGGAATCCCCGACTCGCGGGCGATTTCTTCCTCGAGCCCGACGAGGCGCTGGGCGACATCGATCGGGCGCTCGAAGGGCTGCCCGCGGCATCCGATGCGAAGCAGATCGCGGCGGCGATCACCGCGGGGCTGCGGCCCGGCGCGGTCATGCTCGGGTTCTCGGCCGAGGCCGTCGCCGTCGCGGTGCGGCGGGCGATGACGGATGCCACGACCTGGTCGAACTACGAATGGGAGATCGTGCACGACTCCGCGGTGCCGCCGCGCGTTCACCTCGCGCTCGACGAGGTGCTCGCCACCCGCGTGGGGGAGGGTCGTCGCAAGCCGACCCTGCGCTTCTGGGAATGGGACGAGTCGGCCGTCGTCATCGGCAGCTTCCAGTCGCTGAAGAACGAGGTCGATCCCGACGGGGCTGCGCGGCACGGCTTCGACGTGGTGCGGCGTATCTCGGGCGGCGGCGCGATGATGATGGAGCGCGGCAACGTCGTGACCTACTCGCTCTACGTGCCGTCGGAGCTCGTGCAGGGCATGAGCTTCGCCGACTCGTACGCGTTCCTCGACGACTGGGTGCTGCAGGGCCTGCGCTCGATCGGCATCGAGGCGACCTACCAGCCGCTCAACGACATCGCGAGCCCGCACGGCAAGATCGGCGGCGCCGCACAGAAGCGACTCGGGTCGGGCGGTGTCCTGCACCACGTGACCATGGCGTATGACCTCGACAACGAGAAGATGCTCGAGGTGCTGCGCATCGGCCGCGAGAAGATCAGCGACAAGGGCATCGCCTCGGCGGCGAAGCGCGTCGACCCGCTGCGATCGCAGACCGGCCTCGAGCGAGCGGAGATCATCGAGCGGTTGAAGCAGACGTTCATCGACCTGTACGACGCGACGCCGGGGTCGGTGGCGCCCGACGAGCTCGCCGAGGCGGAAGCCCTGGTCGAGTCGAAGTTCTCGACCAGGGAGTGGCTGTACCGGGTGCCCTGACCGAGCGGATGCCGCGGGGCCGATGCCGCGGGGCCGATGGCCGGCCTCCACAGGCCGACGAGGAAGGCTCGACGATCCGGCTAGACTCGCGGCGTGGACTGGTGGATCTGGGTCGGGGTCGCCGTGCCGGTCGTGGCCGTGGGTTGGCTCGCCGTCCGTCTCGGCTGGATCGACCTGTCCGACAAGACCAGACGCGGCAAGCCGAGTGGTTCGGCCGTGCTCCTGATCGGCGACGAGGTGTTCGCGCCGCGAAAGCACGAGGCGCAGATCGAGGCCGATCGGCAGGCGCGCCTGCCCGTGCCGTCACCGGTTCCGGGTGATGGAGACAAGGGAATCGCGTTCGCGGCCGAGGACGCCGACGACGGCCATCCCGACCGGTTCCGCGGGCGAATCCGCCTGGACATCGACCGCGACTGAGGGGTCAGCGGGCCGATGGCGCCGCCGGTCCCTCTTCCTCTCCCAGCAACCCCCGGTGCAGCAGGTCGAGGTAGTTGGCGCTGACGCTCGCCGCGGTGTGCCGCCCACCCGGGCGGTACCAGCGCACCGTCGACCACACCGAGTCGCGGATGAAGCGGAACGCGAGGCGCGGGTCGATGGTGTCGCGGAACACGCCGAGCTGCTGCCCCTCGATGATCTGACCGAGCCAGAGCTCCTCGATGCGCGCCGACCCGTCGACGAGGAATCCGAACCCGGGCTGGGTCATCAGGAATCCGGTCTCGTTCTGGTAGATGCTCACCTCGTCGGGGCGCTCCTCGATCGTACGGAACGCGTGCTCGATGAGCTGGTCGAGGATCTCGCGAGGGCTGCCGCCGCTCGCGGCGATGCGCTCGAAATGCCCGAGCGTGTCGTACATGAAGGTGCGCAGGATCTCCTCGAGCACCGCCTCCTTCGAGGCGAAGTGGTGGTAGAGGCTGCCCGAGAGGATGCCTGCTTCGTCGGCGATGTCGCGCACCGTGGTGGCCGCGTAGCCGCGCGAGGCGATCAGCCGCGTCGCGATCGCGATGATCTGCTCGCGCCGCTCGGAACCCTGGTCGGGGCGCACCGCCCTGCTGCTCACCCCGCTCCGACTTCCCGATCCATGCGCCGGGCACCCACCTCAGCGCCCGCTGACCTTGCCGAACAGCCGGGCGATCGGCGCCAGCACGAGCGGGCGCGCGGCCACCCACGCGGCCGCGATCACCACGAGCGAGGCGACGAAGATCCAGAACCCGGTCCAGTTCACGACGTCCTGGCTCGCGTACATGTGGTTGAGGTTGCGCAGCGCGCCGGTGGCGAGCACGAGCCCGACGTGCACGACGATGAACAGCACGAAGTAGAGCATCACCGGGAAGTGCACCGCACGCGCCCACTCCACCGGGTACATGCGGTTGAGCGTCTTCGCGTTCTTCGGCCAGAGTCCCGACATCCGCACTCCCGTGACCGCCGCGAGCGGCGCCGCGATGAAGACGGTGAGGAAGTAGGCGATCTGCTGCAGGCTGTTGTAGTTGACCCAGCCGTTCTCGGTCGGCCAGTCGAGCGAGAGGTACTGCAGCAGCGCCGACAGCGCGTTCGGGAACACCTCCCAGCTGGTCGGCACGATGCGCATCCACTGCCCGGTCGCGAACAGCAGCACGACGAACACCACGCCGTTGACGAGCCACAGGATGTCGAGCGACTGGTGGAACCACAGCGACAGGCTGATCTTGCGCTTCGCGTTCCACCGCGGCGACCAGAACGCGGTCGGCCGCTTCTGCGTGCGTACCTGCAGGCCCGAACGGATGATGAGCACGATCAGGAACACGTTGAAGAAGTGCTGCCAGCCGATCCACCCGGGAATTCCCACGGGCGCCGACTCGGGCAGCTCGTACTCGCCCGGGTAGCTCACGAGGAAGTCCCGCATCGCCGGCAGGCCGAGCAGCCACTGCACCCCGACGACGATCACCGTCGCGGCGAGCAGCAGCCCGAAGCCGCCGACGAACAGCGCGCCCGCCCACTCGGCCCGGGTGAACGGCCCGTACAGCTTCGGCCACGGCTCGGCAGCCGGGCGAACGGATGACGCGACCGCCGCCGTCGCGGCCGGCCGGGGCTTCAGCGGGGCGCGCCGCGCGGCCGGTGCCGCCGGTGCGCCGTACGCCGCCGCGCGTCGCGGGCGTCCCGGGCGCCGCAGGCGCGACGGGTGCGGCAGGTGAAATCGGTGCAGCAGGCGCAACGGATGCCTCGGCGCCGACCGAAGCCACAGCCACGGCGGCCACCTCGGGGGCGGCCGGGCGCGCCGGCGCGAACCCCGCTGGCGGCCATGGCTCTCCGTCGGGCGTGCGCGGCAGGCCGCGGCGCAGCGCCGGTCCTCCGCTTACGGCCGCGGGCCGTGCCGCGACGCGGGCCGCGGCAGGCGCGGCATCCACCACAGCTTCGAGACCCTCGGCCTGCACGACGCTCGCCTCCGCGGAACGGGCAGCCGGCACCATGGATGCCGCGGGCCACGGCTCGCCGCCAGGCACGCGCGGCAGCCCTCGCCGCACCGCACGAGCGTGCCCGGGCACGGCTCCGGCCGCATCGGCGGGCGCGAGCGCAGCACCACCCACCACGGTGGGCACCGCAGCGGCCGCCGCCGGAGCATCCGCCGCTGCTACCGCGACCGCCGCGGTCCCGGCCGCACGCTCCGCGAGCTCGTATGCCGCAGGCCACGGCTCGCCGCCGATCACGCGCGGCAGGCCGCGGCGCATCGTCTGCCCGTAGGTCGCCATCGCGCGCTACGCCTTCCGGGCCTCGAGCGCGGCGATCAGCTGCGGCACGACCGTGAAGAGGTCGCCGACCACGCCGTAGTCGGCGATCTCGAAGATCGGGGCATCCGCGTCCTTGTTGATCGCGACGATCGTCTTGGCGGTCTGCATGCCGGCCCGGTGCTGGATCGCGCCCGAGATGCCGAGCGCGATGTAGAGCTGCGGTGACACCGACACGCCGGTCTGCCCGACCTGGAAGGATTGCGGCACGTAGCCCGCGTCGACCGCCGCGCGCGATGCGCCCACGGCCGCGCCGAGCACGTCGGCGAGCTGCTCGACGAGCGCGAACTGCTCCTCGGAGCCGAGGCCGCGCCCGCCCGAGACCACCTTCGACGCACCGCGCAGCTCGGGCCGCGACGATGCGACGACCGCCTCCTCGAGGGCGCCGATCACGGCGGCCCTGCGACCGGATGCCGCGACCTCGAGTCGCTCGGTCGACACCGGCTGCGCCTCGGCGCGGGCATCGACCGCGCCCTCGCGGATCGTGATCACCGGTGCGCCCCACGTGACTGCGGAGTGGACGTTGTAGGCGCCGCCGTACACGGAGTGGTGGGCGACGACGCCCTCCGCGTCGCGCGAGACCCCCACGGCGTCGACTGCGAGGCCCGACCGCGAGCGGGCGGCGAACCGCGCGGCGACCTCGCGGCCCTCGATCGAGTTCGAGATGAGGATCGCGTCGGGCCGCACGAGCTCCGCGGCGGCGGCGAGCGCGTCGGCGCCCGGCACCGTCAGCTGGGTGCCGGTGGCGGTGCCGGTGTGCTCGGCGACGAGCACGTGCGTCGCGCCGAGCGCGGCGGCATCCGTCGCGAGCTGCTCGCCGGCACCCGCGGGCGCGACGAGCACGGCGACCGGGGTGCCCGCGCCCGCGGCGGCGCCGAGCAGGCCGGCGGCGCTCTTGGACAACTGGCCCGACGGAGTCACGTCGAGGAGCACGAGGATCGAGTCGGCGTTGTAGTCAGTCATCGTCGATTCCCTTACGCGAGCCGGTTCTGGGCGAGGTACTCGGCGAGGCGCTCGCCGCCGTCGCCGTCGTCCACGATCTTGGTGCCGGCGGTGCGCGGCGGCTTCTCGGCGAGGGAGATCATGATCGAGCGCGACGCCTCGGGGCTCTCGGCGTCGACGTCGAGATCGGCGAGCGAGAGCGTCACGAACGGCTTCTTCTTGGCTGCCATGATGCCCTTGAAGTTCGGGAACCGGGCATCGGGCAGTCGCTCGGTGATCGAGACCACCGCGGGCAACGCCGCGGTGACCTGCATCGTGCCGCCATCGGTCGCGCGCTCGCCGCGTACCTCGGCCTCGGCGATCTCCACCGAGTTCAGGCCGGTGGCGTTCGGCACGTCGAGGAGCTCGGCGATCATCGCGGGGAGCACCCCGCCGGATCCGTCGGTCGACTGGTTGCCCGCGATCACCAAGTCGTAGCCGATGCGCTGCAGCGCCGCGGCGAGCACCTCGGCGGTGAGCCCGAGGTCGGCGCCCACGAGCGCCTCGTCGACGACATGCACCGCCGACGCGGCTCCCATCGCGAGCCCCTTGCGCACCGTCGCCGTCGCCGACTCGGGCGCCATCGACAGCACGACCACCTCGGTGCCCGGATGCCCGTCGGCATACGAGAGCGCGACCTCGAGCGCGCGCTCGCCGATCTCGTCGAGCACCGTCTCGCTCGCCGCACGATCGGCCAGGCCGGTCTGCAGGTTCAGCTTGCGGTCCCCGTACGTGTCGGGGACCTCTTTGACCAGGACGACGATCTTCATTCCGCTCCTTCGCACGAGTGCCTCCATCCTAACCAAGCATTTGCTTGCCCGTTCAGGGCGTCATCTTGTGGGATGGCACAAACGACGCTGCGCGCTCGACCGACGACATCGTGGAACCCGTACAGAACACCCGTCTTCCGCGAACGTGGAGTTACGCTGCGAGCATGAGCGGATTCCGACCCCCTGTTGCCGATATCGCCTTCGCCCTCGAGCATGTCGTGGACTACGACGCCGTAGCGCAGCTCCCCGGCTACGAGCACGCCGACCTCGAGACGGTCTCTGAGATCCTCGACGAGGTCGGCAACTTCATGGCCGAGATGGTGGCCCCCACCAATCGCGCCGGCGACCTGGAGGGCTCGCGGCTGAACC
The DNA here is from genome assembly GCA_963764435.1 of uncultured Actinomycetota bacterium. Taxonomy (GTDB): domain Bacteria; phylum Actinomycetota; class Actinomycetes; order Actinomycetales; family Microbacteriaceae; genus Agromyces. The sequence goes on from CAVXSL010000010.1 coordinate 38,311, forward strand.
CCGACGGCACCGTGACCACGGCCACGGGCTTCAAGGAGGCGTACGCCGCGTACGTCGACGCGGGCTGGGGCTCGGTGCCGCTGCCCGAGGAGTTCGGCGGCGGCGGGTTTCCCCGCGCGGTGGGCCTCGCCATCCAGGAGCTCACGACGGCGGCGAACATGGCGTTCGCCCTCGCGCCGCTGCTCACGCAGGGCGCGATCGACGCGCTCCTGCACTACGGCAGCGACGAGCAGAAGCAGCGCTACCTGCCGAAGATGGTCACGGGCGAGTGGGCCGGCACCATGAACCTCACCGAGCCGCACGCCGGCACCGACGTGGGCGCCCTCGCCACGAAGGCCGTCAAGCGCGCCGACGGCAGCTACGGCATCACCGGCCAGAAGATCTTCATCACCTTCGGCGACCACGACCTGAGCGAGCAGATCGTGCACCTCGTGCTCGCCCGCACCCCCGACGCACCGGCCGGCACCAAGGGCATCTCGTGCTTCATCGTGCCGAAGTTCCTCGTCAACGAGGACGGCTCCCTCGGCGAGCGCAACGGCGTGCACACCGTCGGCGTCGAGCACAAGATGGGCATCCACGGCTCGCCCACGTGCGTGCTGTCGTACGAGGACGCCACCGGCTACCTCATCGGCGCCGAGAACATCGGCATGCGCATCATGTTCGTGATGATGAACAGCGCCCGCCTCTCGGTCGGCATGCAGGGCCTCGCCGTGTCCGAGCGCGCCTACCAGCAGTCGCTCGACTACGCGAGGGAGCGCATCCAGGGCCGCGCGATCGGCGCCACCCAGGACTCCCCGATCGTCGACTTCCCCGACGTGCGACGCATGCTCATGACGCAGAAGGCCTACATCGCCGCGATGCGCCGCATGATGCTGCTGAACGCGACCTACGTCGACCGTTCGACCCACCACCCCGACCCCGCGACGCGCGCCCGCGCCGACGAGATCGTGGGCCTGCTCACCCCCATCTGCAAGTCGTTCGGCACCGACCTCGGCAACGAGCTCACCTCGCTCGCGCTGCAGATCCACGGCGGCATGGGGTTCATCGAGGAGACCGGCGCCGCGCAGCACTACCGCGACGTGCGCATCGCGGCGATCTACGAGGGCACGAACGGCGTCCAGGCCGCCGACCTCGTGGGCCGCAAGCTCCCGGCGCGCGACGGCGCCTCGGCACTCGAGTTCATCGCGTCCATGCGCGAACTCGACGGCGAGCTCGCCGCGGCCGGTGACGAGTTCGCCTCGATCCGCACCCAGCTGAACGCCCAGCTCGACACGCTCGAGCAGACGACGGCGTGGATGCTCCGCACCGGCGCCACCGACCCGAACGCCGTGCTCTCGGGGTCCACCCCGTACATGCGCATCTGGGGCCTCGTGGTGGGAGGCTGGCTCATGGCGAAGTCGGCGCTCGCCGCTCGCGGACTCGACGACGACGGCATCGCGGAGGCCCAGCTGCCCCTGGCCCGGTTCTATGCCGAGCAGCTGCTTCCGCAGGCGGCCGGCCTGGTCGGCGCGGCCACCGCCGGCTCGCGCGACCTGTTCGCCCTCGACGCCGACGCGCTCGGCGACGTGGTCGCCCGCGGGGCGCGCGTCTGAGCGCTGGCGACCCAGTTCGGATGGCGCGGTCCGCGACTGGCGCGGACCGCGCGTCACCGCGGCGTGATCCCCTCACCGCGTCGCTGCCGGTCCGCGCCGTCCTACGGCAGACTGGTGCCGTGCCAGCCGACGGACCAGACCGCATCATCCACGCGGACAACCTCGACGTGCTGCCCACGCTGCCGGCCGGCCGGTTCACGCTCGTCTACCTCGACCCGCCCTTCAACACCGGGCGCGCGCAGGCGCGGCAGGCCACCCGCCACGAGCGGGTGATGGCGACGGATGACGCGGGGCCGGCGGCATCCGGCGCCCCCGCGGCATCCGGAACCATCACCGGGTTCGCCGGCAAGCAGTACCGCCGCGTGCGCGGCGACCTGCTGCGGTACGACGACCGCTTCGAGGACTACTGGGGTTTCCTCGAGCCGCGGCTCGCCGAGGCGTGGCGGCTGCTCGCCGACGACGGCACGCTCTACCTGCACCTCGACTACCGTGAGGCGCACTACGCCAAGGTGCTGCTCGACGCGCTGTTCGGGCGGGAGTGCTTCCTCAACGAGATCGTGTGGGCGTACGACTACGGCGCGAAGGCGAAGCGCAAGTGGCCCACGAAGCACGACACGATCCTCGTGTACGTGAAGAACCCCGAGCGGTACTGGTTCGACTCGACCGCCGTCGACCGCGAGCCGTACATGGCGCCCGGGCTCGTGACCCCCGAGAAGGTCGAGCTCGGGAAGCTGCCCACGGATGTCTGGTGGCACACGATCGTGTCGCCGACCGGTCGCGAGAAGACCGGCTACCCGACGCAGAAGCCCGAGGGCATCCTGCGCCGGATCGTGCAGGCGTCGACGCGCGAGGGCGACTGGGTGCTCGACTTCTTCGCCGGGTCGGGTACGACCGGAGCGGTGGCGGCGACGCTCGGACGTCGCTTCGTGCTCGTCGACGAGAACGCCGAGGCGATCGCCGTGATGCGCGGGCGCTTCTCGGGCATCGCGGGCGTCGAGTTCGAGGTCGGGGTCACCGCAGGCTGAGCTGGCGCTCCCGCGACTTGTCCGGCGCGTCGTGCCGGTTGCTGGCGGTGCCCTGCAGCGAAGGTGTTCCGCTGGACCGACCGAGATCGGTCGTTCCCACGGCACGCGCTTCTGTGGCCGGCTCGAGCGGAACGCTCCGTTGCCGCGGCACCCCGCACAGTGCGAGCGAGAGCGGCGTGCGCAGCAGCAGCAGCGCGACGGCCCACGGCACGATGAGCGCCACCACGAACGCCTCCCAAGGCGCCGCGCCCGCCTCGCGCAGGACGAACAGGACCGCGGCGTGCGTGAGCACGACCGTGAACCCGCAGAGCGCGAGCTGCGAGATGACCCCGCTCGCGCGTGCGCCGACGCGGGCGAGCGCTCGCTGTGCGACGAGGATGAGGCCCGACGAGATGAGGATCGCGGTGACGGCGCTCACGACGGGCGTGCCGAAGTCGCCCTGCTTCAGGTCGAGCGGTGCGGATGCCCCGGAGACGACGAGCACCGCGGCCACAGCGAGCATGGCCGCGCCCACGGTCGTCGGTCGGGTGAGGCGTGGTTGCACGATCCGCAGCGTGCGGCCGGCGACGACGAACACGACGCATGCGAGTCCGACGCCCGCGTCGAACGGCACGAGCGCGATCACGTCACTCGTGAGGTACCCCGCCGTGAGGAGGGCAAGTGCGATCGCCCACTGCACGCCGAGCGCGAGGCGTTCGATCGCTGCCGCCGCCACGATCGCGACGAAGAACGCCGTCACGAACCAGAACGCCGTGAACCCGTGCGGCAGCTGCGCGCCGCCCGCGAGGAGCCGGAGCGGGTCGCCGAACCCCACCAGCAGCGCGGCGATGATGAGGAGCCAGGCGCCGTACGGCACCAGCAGCGACCGCGCGCGGCGCCCGACGAGCTCGCCGAGTGGAAGCCTCGACGCGAGATAGCCGCTCAGCACGAAGAAGATGGGTACGTGCCAGGTGTACGTGGCGAGCCGCACCGACGGAGTGAACCACACGTGGCCGACGATGATCGCCACGATCGCGAGGATCCGGAGCACGTCGATCGATGGGTCGCGGCGTCGAAGGTCCTGGGCCATCCGCCCGAGGGTAGGCACGGAGCCTGAGTCCCACGTGCGCGCAACCTGAGTCTCACGTGGGCGATGACTACGCCGACGCCCGCCGCACAAGACGCGTCGGCATGATGTTGCGCTTGGGCACGTCGGGGTCGCCGGCGAGGTGCCGCAGCAGCAGGTCGGCCATCTCGAAGCCCATCTGCTCCGACGGCTGGTGCACCGTCGTCAGGGGGATCGCCGACGACGTCGCCGCTGGGCTGTCGTCGAAGCCGACCATTGCGACGTCGCCGGGCACCGATCGACCGCGCTCGCGGAGCACCGCGAGGGCGCCGGTCGCCATGAGGTCGCTCGCGACGAAGAGCCCGTCGAGGTCGGGCACCCGGTCGAGCAGGCGACGGGTCGCCGCGACGGCGCCGGCAACCGTGAAGTCGGCGGCCTCGACCGCGTCGGCGGGCAGCCCGGCGGCATCCATTGCCCGTCGATAGCCCTCGAGGCGGTCGACGCCTACGGGCATGTCGTGGGGGCCGGCGATCGTGCCGATGCGCTTCCGGCCGACGCTGATGAGGTGTTCGGTGGCGGTCGCGCCGCCCTCGACGTTGTCGACGTCGACGAAGATGTGCACGTCGGGCTCGAACGGCGGGCGACCGCCGAACACGAGCGGCAGCACCGTGTCGGCCTCGCGCAGCAGGTCGCTGCCCTCATGGTGCGAGACGACGAGCGCGCCGTCGACGACGCCCGAGCGCAGGTACCGTGCCGTCTTGTGGCTCGGGTCGCTCGAGGCCACGAGCAGGTTCAGCAGGTATTCGCTCTCGTCGAGGCGCCGGGTGATGCCCTGCACGATCGCCGCGAAGTACGGGTCGCCGAAGAACCTGGTCGTGTCCTCAGGCACGATCAGCGCGATCGCGCTTGACGTGCGACTTGCGAGCGATCGCGCTGCGCGGTTCGGCACGTAATTGAGCTTCGCGATCGCGGCCTTCACCGTCGTGACCACGTCGGGGCTCACCTTGGGAGAGCCGTTGACGACGCGCGAGACCGTGGCCCGCGAGACGTTCGCCTCACGGGCGACCTCCTCGAGCGTCGGCGCGGTGGGTCGGGTTCGCATGCCACCACCCCCCTGCAGATATCTCTCAGTCTATTTCGGTGAGGGCAGCGCACGGTCGCGGATGATCGCGGCGTACGCGTGTCCGCTCTGCTTGACGGTGCGCGCCTGCGTGTCGTAGTCGACGCGCACGAGGCCGAAGCGCTTGTCGTAACCCCAGGCCCACTCGAAGTTGTCCATGAGCGACCAGTAGAAGTACCCGTGCACCGGAACGCCCTCGTCGATCGCATCGAGGATCGCGCCCAGGTGCGACGCGAGGAACGCCGTTCGTTCCACATCGTGCACCGCGCCGTCGGGCTCCACGACGTCGTCGTACGCCGCGCCGTTCTCGGTGACGTAGAGGCGCACCCCGGCGGATGCCGCGTAGTCCTCGTGCACGCGCACGAGCAGCTCGCGCAGGCCGTCGGGCTGCACTTCCCACTCCATCGCCGTGAGCGGCAGGCCCTGCGGATGATGGAACACCCCGTCCGCCGCGGGGAACGGCGACCGCGTCGGACGGTCGGTGGGCGCCTCTGCCAGCAACGGATGCTCCGCCGGCCGGTCGCTCACGTACTCTCCGTGGTAGTAGTTCACGCCGAGCGTATCGATGGGGGTCGAGATCACCTCGAGGTCACCGGGCTGCACGACCGCGTCGAGCCCGAGGTGGCCGACGTCGGCGAGCAGGTCGTCGGCATACGCGCCGTGGAAGATCGGGTCGAGGAAGAACCGGTTGAACTGGCCGTCGATGCGCCGGGCTGCGTCGAGGTCGCCCGGATGCGTCGGGTCGACGGGCTTGGCGACCGTGAGGTTCAGCGTGATGCCGAGATCCAGTTCGGGGTCGCGCTCGCGCAGCGCCTGCACGGCGAGCCCGTGGGCGAGCAGCAGGTGGTGGCCCGCCGCGAGCCCGGCCGCGACATCCTGCCGCCCCGGTGCGTGTTCGCCGCCCGTGTAGCTGAGGAACGACGAGCACCACGGCTCGTTGAGGGTCGTCCACACGCCTACCCGATCGCCGAGGGCGTCGTGCACGTCGAGCGCGTAGTCGCGGAACAGGAGTGCGGTGTCGCGGTTCGTCCAGCCGCCACGCTCCTCGAGCGACTGGGGGAGGTCCCAGTGGTAGAGCGTCAGCCAGGGCTTGATGCCGGCCCCCAGGAGTTCGTCCACGAGCCGCGAGTAGAAGTCGATCCCCTTCGGGTTGACCGGCCCGCCGTCGGGCCGAATGCGCGACCACGACGTGGAGAACCTATAGGTCTGCAGGCCGAGGCGCTGCATCAGCGCGACGTCCTGCGGCATCCGGTGGTAATGATCGCAGGCGACGTCGCCGCTGTCGGCGTTGACGACCGCGCCCGGCACGCGGCAGAAGGCGTCCCAGATCGAGGCGGTTCGGCCGTCCTCGAGGGCGGCGCCCTCGATCTGGTACGCCGCCGTCGCGGCGCCGAACAGGAAGTCGGAGGAGAAGGGTCGGGTAGGGCCGACTGGCATGACGATGGCGTCCTTTCTCAGTTCGGTGGTCATCCCTTCACGGCTCCCGCCATGATGCCGCTCACGAGCTGCTTGCCCGCGAAGACGAACAGGATGAGCAGGGGGATGGTCGACAGCAGCACGCCCGCGAGCACGATCGAGTAGTCGACGAAGAAGTTCGACTGCAGGAGCGAGAGCGCCACCGGCAGCGTCGGGTCACTGCGGTCGAGGACGATGAACGGCCAGAAGAAGTTGTTCCACGCCGTGACGAAGGTGAACAGGCCCAGCATCGCGGCCGCCGGCCGGGCCGCGGGCAGGCCGACCGTGAGGAACGTGCGGAACGAGCTCGCGCCATCGACCCGCGCCGCCTCGATGAGCTCGTCGGGCACCGACTGCTGCAGGTACTGCGTCATCCAGAACACACCGAACGCGGTCGTGAGCGCCGGGATGATGATCGCGCCGATGTTGCCCGTCCAGCCGAGATCGGCGAACAGGATGTACAGCGGCACCACGCCGAGCTGCGTGGGCACGGCCATCGTCGCAACCACGAAGACGAGCAGCCACCTGCCACCGCGGAAGCGGAGCTTGGCGAACGCCCAGCCGGCGAGCGTCGAGAAGAAGACGACGGATGCCGCGATGAGCGCCGAACTGTAGATCGAGTTCCACAGCGCGCGCCAGAAGTTCACGGCCGGGTCGTTGACGACGGATGCCGCGTTGGCCAGGAAGTTGCCGCCGGGCAGCCACGACATGTCCGGGTCGCGGATCGTCGAGGCATCCCCGGATCCGATCAGGAACGACCAGTAGAAGGGGAAGATCGCCGCGCCGAGCACGATCGCGAGGCTCGTGTAGACGAACCAGCCCGGGCGGGAGCCGCGGACGACCCTACGCCGTGCACGGTTCGGGGCGTTCGGGATGCTCTCCTCGGCGATCGCGAGGGGAACGGGGTTCATGACGGTCATCGGCGCACTCCTTTCGCGCTGCGGGTGCCCTCGTCGCGGACGACCCTGCGGGTGACGAGCAGGTTGACGACGCCGATGGCCAGGATGATGAGGAACAGGATCCACGCGAGCGCGGCCGCGCGTCCGAAGTTCCACTGGCCCCAGCCGATGTCGTAGAGGTAGAGCGTGATCGTGAGCCACTGCGAGTCGGCGCCGCCCGTGCCGTACTGGTCGTACATGCGCGGCTCGTCGAAGATCTGCAGGCCGCCGATCGTCGACGTGATGATCACGAAGATCAGCGTCGGGCGCAGGCTCGGCACCGTGATGGCGAAGAACTGGCGGAGCTTCGACGCGCCATCGATCGACGCGGCCTCGTAGTAGTCGCGCGGGATGGCCTGCATCGCGGCGAGCAGGATCAGGGTGTTGTAGCCGGTCCACCGGAAGTTGACCATGGTCGCGATGGCGATGTGGCTCGCGAACGCGTCGGAGTGCCACATGACCGGCGGGATGCCCAGGTCGGCGAGGGTCGTGTTCACGAGGCCGTACTTGTCGCCGAACATGTTGCTGAAGACGAGGGCCACGGCGACCGGTGCCATCACGTAGGGGAGGAGCACGCCCATGCGCCAGAACGTCTTCGCGCGGATGTTCTGGTCGAGTATCGCGGCGATGAAGATCGCGACGATGAGCTGGGGGACGCTCGACAGCAGGAAGATGCTGAATGTGTTGCGCAGGGCGATCCAGAACTTGGGCTGCGTGAGCACGTACACGTACTGGTCGAAGCCGATGAACGTGCCCGAATTGCGCACCAGGTCCCAGTCCATGAAGGAGATGACCGCGGTGTACGCGATCGGGAACAGGCCGACGACGATGAAGAGGATGAAGAACGGCGAGACGTAGAGATACGGCGAGAGCTTCACGTCCCAGCGACTCACGCGGTGCCTGAAGGCGATGCGACGGATGTCGCGGGACGGCCGGGCCGGGCCGGGGGCCGGAGCGGCGGCGCCGTGCGTGCGGGTGCCTTCGGGCGTATCCGTCTGGGTTGCGGTCATGATGGTCCTCGTGTTCGCGTGCACGGATTCAGGAGTGGATGGGCGCATGCCCGGCGTGTCGCGTGCAGAATGACGCGACACGCCGGGGCGCCACCTGAATCAGCCGATCGCCTCGACTTCGGAGACCCACTGGTCGAAGGACGTCTGCTTGTCCTGGATGCCGTCCTCGACGCGGGTCAGGGCCTGCTGCATGGCGTCGTTGACCTGGAAGTAGAACTCGCCCTTGAACGGGGCCACCGTGACTGCCTTGGCGCGATTCGTGAAGATCTCGCCCACGGGCGCGCTCGTTGAAGTAGTCGTTCACGAAGCCGGTGAGCGCCTCATCGGTGTACGCGTCGTTCTGGCTCGGGAAGGTGCCCGCGTTGACGAACGCCTTGATCTGCTGCTCGGGAGCGGTGAGCCAGTCGGCGAGCTTCTGCGCCTCCTCGACGTGGGCGCCGTTCGCCGGCACGGTCAGGTACGAGCCGCCCCAGTTGCCGCCGCCGTTCGGGAAGACGTCCGCGACATCCCAGCCGGTGACGTCCTCGGCGTTGCCCGAGATGACGCCGAGCATCCAGCCCGGGCAGAGCATGGTCGCGTAGGCGCCGTTCGCGACGCCTGCGAACCAGTCGTCGCTCCACTGGCCGAGGTGCGCGGACTGCGTCGCGCTGGCGTCGAGCACCGCGTTGTAGATTTCCTCGACCTCTGCGTTGTCGGTGGCGATGATCTCACCCGAGTCGGGGTCCTCGTAGGCGGCCTCGAGCTGGTTGACCATGCCCTGGTAGGTGCTGCCGGCGGAGTCGAACCACGCCTTGCCCGTGGCGGCGGTGTACTGCGCGCCCACCTCGAAGTACTTGTCCCAGTCGCCCTCGAGCAGTGCCGCGACCTCCTCGCGGTCCGTCGGAAGGCCGGCCGCGGCGAACAGGTCGGAGCGGTAGCAGACGCCCTCGGGGCCGATGTCGGTGCCGTACCCGATGAGGCGGCCGTCGGCGTCGGTCGCGGCGTCGACCTTCCAGTCGAGCCAGCGGTCGCTCACGTCGGAGGGGACCTCGGCGAGCAGGTCGGAGTACTGCATGACCTCGGGCAGCCAGTCGACCTCGATGGCCTCGACGTCGGCGAGGCCCTTCTTGCCGAGCTTCTGGAAGTAGTTCGCGCGCGCGTCGTTCGACGTCGCCGCCTTGTTCTGCACGACCGTGACGCCGGGGTTCTCGTCCATGTACTCCTGGAGGAGCTCGTCGGTGTATCCGAAGTCGTTGAACGTCGCGACGGTCAACTCGACCTCGCCGTCCCCGGAGCCCGAGGCGGATGTCGGAGAACAGCCTGCTGCGATGATGGCGATGGATGCGGCGCCGGCAACGGCGGCGATCGCCCTGGTGCGTCGTGAAAGCTTCACGGTCACTCCCTTGTGTGCGTGGTGGATGTCGGAATGGTCACGTGAGGACGCGCTCGATTTCCCGGTGAGAGCGCTCTCACGATGCAGCCCCGATGCTAGGAGGCTGCGATCCCGCATGTCAAGAGAGCGCTCTCACGCGAGTTGATTCGTTACCGATCCGTGATCCGACAGCGCCGGCCGCGGCCGCCCGCGAGAATGCCGTGAACGTCGGTCCAGTCGGTCCACCTGCCCGACAGGGCCCCGGGGCATCCGGGCGTAGACTCGAGCGGTGTCTGCACGCGAGCTCCGCCAGTCGCCCGATCGGGCGCGACAGCGGCGCCGGCTGGTCATCGCGAGCTCGCTGACCATCGTTCTGATGGCCGTTGCCGCACTCGTCATCGGATACGTCACGGGCCTCGACCCGACCGGTGGTGCTTCCTCCGCGGCAGGCGACGAGCCGACCGAGACACCGCGTCCGGCGCCGAACTCCCTGCCCGCTCCCGCGAGTGTCGACACCTTCGACCGGGCGGCGCGATCGGTCGACGATCCCGCGAGCATCTGGGTCGTCGTGAACAAGCTTCGTCCGCTGAACCCCGAGGACTACGAGCCCGACGACCTCGTCGAGGTGGCCGTCGAGCACACCTGGGAGCCGGAGCTCCGACAGGAGGCATCCGACGCGGTCGTGACGATGTTCGACACCGCGCTCGCCGAGGCGGGCCTCGAGCTCGCATCGAACAGCGCCTACCGCTCGTACTTCGCGCAGGAGGAGGTCTACGACGGCGACGACCTCACCACGGCTCGCCCCGGCTACAGCGAGCACCAGACCGGGTTGTCCATCGACATCGGGGCGGTGTCGGGGGACTGCTCGCTGAGCGAGTGCTTCGGCGACACGCCAGAGGGCATCTGGCTGCGCGACAACGCCTGGCGGTTCGGGTACATCCTGCGCTACCCGGCCGACAAGACCGCCGTCACCGGATACACGTTCGAGCCGTGGCACTTCCGCTACGTGGGCACCGACCTCGCCACCGAGATGCACGATACCGGTGTGACGACGCTCGAGGAGTTCTTCGGGCTCCCGGCCGCGCCCGATTACGGTTGAGCGCATGTCGCGTCGCGCTGAGCGGATGCCGCGGTCCGACGAGCGGATGCCGCAGCGACTCCGCCGGACACCGTGGAAGGGTCTCTCGCTCGCGGTGCTCATCGTCAACCAGCTGCTCGCGGGCCTGGGGGTCGCCAGCGGCGTGGCGCTGGCGGCGATCCTCACGGCCGACCTGACGGGCGCACCGGCGCTCGGCGGACTCGCCCAGTCGTCGAGCGTGCTCGGTGCGGCGGTCGCCGCCGTCCCGCTGGCGCGACTGGCTGTGCGCTCCGGCCGCAGCGTGGCGCTCGCGACCGGCTATGCGTGCGCGTGCCTCGGCGCGGTGCTCGTCATAGTCGCCGCCGCGAACGGGTGGCCGGTACTCGTCTACGTCGGCCTCGCCGCGTTCGGCGCCGGTGCTGCCGCAGGTCTCCAGGCGCGATTCGCCGCGACGGAGGTCGCCGCTCCCGGATTCGAGGCGCGGGCGATGTCGCTCGTGCTCTGGGCCACGACGATCGGTTCCGTGGCCGGCCCATTGCTCGCCGAGACCGGCGACGTCTTCGGCCGTTCGATCGGTCTGCCGGCGCTGGTCGGCCCGTTCGTGTTCTCGGCGGTTGCGTTCGCGCTGTCGACGCTCCTCGTCGCCACCCTGCTGCGCACGCCGAAGGCGGGCCATCTCGCGATCGATGCCGAGGTGCCGGCGGATGCCGCGTCGGGCGCCGCGTCGGGCGGTGCCCGGCCGGACGTCACCCCGCCGGAGGGTTCCGCGGCGTCCACCTCCGCGGCGGAGCCGGACGCCGCGCCGCGGCGCATCGGGTCGTGGCATGCGCTGCGAACCGCCGCCCGTGACCCGCGTGCGCTCGTCGCGATCCTCGCCATCGTGTGCTCGCACACCGTGATGATCGGTGTGATGGTCATGACGCCCGTCCACATGACCGAGCACGGGCTCTCACTCTCGCTCGTCGGTCTCGTGCTCTCGATCCACATCCTCGGGATGTACGGCGCGAGCCCGCTCATGGGGTGGCTCGCCGACCGCATCGGCTCAGAGCGCGTGATCGCGATCGGCGCCGGGATCCTCCTCACCGCGACCACCATCGGGATCCTCGCGCCCGACGACGTGCTGCTCGTCCCGCTCGCGCTCGGCCTGCTGGGGCTTGGCTGGTCGGCCGGGCTCATCGGCGGCTCCACGCTCCTCACGACTGCGGTGGAGGAGCGGTTGCGCGTGCCGTTGCAGGGCGCGACGGATGCCGCGATGAATGTCACCGCCGCGGCATCCGCTGCCCTCTCGGGCGTCGTGCTCGGGCTCGGCGGATTCGCGGCCGTCAACGTGGTGGCGATCTTCGTGCTGCTGCCCCTCGCGATCGCCGGGGTCCGCCTGGGGATGGTGCAGCGCGGCCGGACAGCCTGAGCCCCGCCGCCGCAGGTTCGCCTCGCCGGGGCTGTTACGAGACCGGGTTCGTGGGCTCGCAGGCTGATACCGTGCGGCGTGCGTGATCGCGCTCTCACGGGTTTCCCAGCATTCAGGAGGGAACCTCACAAAACAGCGTGGTGGGATTCCATGTCCCCCTGAATGCCGACACGGAATCCCCACCTGTGCCCATTAACCCCGAACTTCCCCTCGTCTTCCGCTCGACTTTCCGCGCACCCCGACCCGGGCTACGACCCGACTCGGTCCCGGCGTCCGACATCGCCGAGGTCACGGATCGAATGCCCGAATCCGAGTCGCTCGAGCGCGATGCGCCCGCATCCGAGCTCGAGCGCGATGCGCCCGCATCCGAGCTCGAGCCCGAGGCGCCCGGATCCGAGCTCGAGCGCGCGCCGCAGCCCGACCCCGAGCCCGACCCGGAGCCCGCGCCGCAGCCCGACCCCGAGCCCGCGCCGCGGCCCGATCCCGAGCCGCGGCCCGCGCCCGCCGAGCCCGGGACCCCGTCGGGCGAGCAGGTCGCCGACGACGGGTCGACCGCGCCCCGGAAGCCGTCGCGCCGAAAGCCCCGCCACCTCGCGGAGAGGGTGCGGAACCGCCGCGCCCCGGGTGCATCCTTCCGTCGCACGGTGGCGCTCGGCTGCGCGTCGGCGATCATGGGCGTGACCGCCTTCGGCGCTGTCGCGGCATCCGCCGACGACGACAGCGCGCCCTCGACTTCGACCATGCCGGTCGCGCCCGGCACCGCTGCTGCTGCGGGCACCACGCCCGGCGCCACGGACACGATCGCTGTTCCCGACATCGAGGTCGTGCCCGACGAGGGTCCGAGCGTCACGAGCGACCTGTCGGTGACCGCCGCACCGTTCACGGGAGGCACGCAGGTCACGGTCACCGGCGAGGAGCTCGACCAGGTGGCATCCGTCACGGTGGGCGGCGCACCGGCACCGATCGTCGCCGCCGACGAGAGCCAGGTCACGTTCGCGGTGCCGGCCGTCGCCGACACTGCGCAGGGCTCGTCCGCCGAGGTGCACTTCGCGGATGCCTCGGGCCAGCCGATCGACACCGAGACGCCGACGGCCGTGGTGGCCGCGGGCACCTCCGTGGTGCAGCCGCTCGTAGGCGAGCTCACAGGGACGCTCGAGCCCGCGGTGCCGATGGCGCAGCGCACACTCGCCCTGACGTACACGAGCGATCCCGGCATCGACGCGCAGCTCGCCTACGTGCTGACCTACTGGAGCAGTTACAACTCGGCCCAGTACCCGGTCATCGAAGGTAAGGATTGCGCGAACTTCGCCAGCCAGTCGCTCATCGCCCGTGGATGGGGCATGGACGGTGGCTGGCACCTCGACGGGGCCACCGGCGCGATGTCTCCGAGCTGGGCGAGTTCGACCGCGCTGCGCGACTACCTGTATACGCGCCCAGACCGCGCGACCGAACTCAGCGACTCGCAACGCGACCTCGTCAAGGTCGGCGACATCGCCCAGTTCGACTGGAACAACTCCGGCGACCGCGACCACACCGCGATCGTCACGCGCGTGGAGCACACCGACGCGGGCACGAAGGTCTGGGTCGGCGGGCACACGAAGAACGCCGACTACTGGGACGTGGACACGGCCCTCGCCACGGGCGGCGGCTCGGTGAGCTACTTCTCGATCCGCTGACTCGGGGGTGTAACCGGCCGAGGAGGAGGCTCCCGGTCGTCGGTCACGGCATCACTCGGGCGGTGTGTCCGTGGTGTCGAGAACCGCGACCGAACGCGGAGGCAAGTCCAGCGAGGTGACCCGGGCGCCGGTGACCTGGGCGCCGGTGCCCTGGGCGCCGGTTCCTTGGTCGTCGGCGGTCGAGCTCAGCAGCATGAGGCCGCCGAGGGGCACGGCCGCAATCTCCGACCCGAGGTTCGCGGCGATGACCAGGGTGCCGCGATGCACGAGCACCGTGCGCGCGGACTCGTCGACCTCGACGTGCGTGCTGGGCATCGATGGGCCCCTGAGCTCGGGCCGGGACTTCCGCAGGGCGATGAGCCGGCGGTACCACTGCAGCATGCGCGTATGCAGGGTCCCTGGGGCGCGCGGGCCGCCGAGCATCCCAGCGTCGCCGGCCTCCTGCTGCTTCGGCGGCTCGGGGTACGGCTCCGCCCAACGGAGCTTCGAGCGACGGAAGGTCTCGGGGTCCTGCGGATCGGGTACCACGGCCGGATCCCAGCCCATGCGGACGAACTCGGCGATGCGTCCCTCGGCCGTCGCCCGGCCCAGCTCCGGCTCGGGGTGCGAGGTGAAGAACTGCCACGGCGTCGAGGCGGCCCACTCCTCGCCCATGAACAGCATCGGGGTGAACGGCGAGAGCAGCGTCAGCGCTGCGGCGATGGCGAGGCCGCCCTCGTCGACGGATGCCGCGAGGCGATCGCCCGTCGCCCGATTGCCGACCTGGTCGTGGTCCTGGTCGAACACGACGAGACGCCAGGCGGGCGTACCGGCCGGGTCGAGCGGACGTCCATGCGTCCTGCCGCGGAAACTGGACCAGGTGCCGGCGTGGAAGAACCCTCGCTCCAACACGACGCGCAGCGCCGTCAGCGAGCGCGAAGTCGGCGTAGTAGCCGACGGTCTCGCCCGAGACGGCGACATGTACCGCGTGGTGGAAGTCATCGTTCCACTGCGCCGTCAAGCCGTACCCGTGCGCCTCGCGCGACCGGATCAGCTTCGGGTCGTTGAGGTCGCTCTCGGCGATGAGGCTGAGCGGACGGTGCACATGCGCCGAGAGCGCATCGACGTGGTCGGCGAGCTCCTCGAGCAAGTGGGTGGCCCGGTGGTCGACGAGCGCGTGCACCGCGTCGAGCCGTAGGCCGTCGACATGGTAGTCCCGCAGCCACATGAGGGCGTTCTCGATGATGTAGCGGCGCACCTCGTCGGAGCCCGGTCCGTCGAGATTGATCGACGCGCCCCACGTGTTGGCCCGGCCCTCGTGCAGGTACGGCCCGAACTCGGGCAGGTAGTTGCCGCTCGGGCCGAGGTGGTTGTAGACGACATCCTGGATTACCGCGATGCCGCGAGCGTGGCATGCGTCGACGAATCGCTGGTAGGCGGCGGGTCCGCCGTACGACTCCTGCACCGCGTACCAGAGCACCCCGTCGTATCCCCAGTTCCACTCGCCGTTGAAGGCGTTGACGGGCAGCACCTCGACGAACCCGATGCCCAGATCGACGAGGTGGTCGAGTCGGGAGATGGCCGAGTCGAGCGTGCCCTCTGGCGTGAACGTGCCGATGTGCAGTTCGTACACGATGCCGCCGGCGAGCTGCCGTCCGGTCCACGCGGCGTCCCCCCAGCTGTGCGCCGCCGGGTCGAACACCCGAGAGAGCCCGTGGACTCCGTCGGGCTGGCGCCGCGACCGCGGATCCGGCCGCGGCACGTCGGCGTCGTCGATGACGTAGCCGTAATCGCGCCCCTCACCCGTGGCACTCCACCAGCCGCCCGGCTGGGCCGTCATAGGATGCCGCATGCCGTCGAGCTGCAGCGTCATTCGGGACGCCCGTGGTGCCCACACGCGGAACTCGGTCACCGTTCTGCGGCTTCCGCGATCAGCAGCGCCACGGGATACCGGGAGAGCACATCGGCGAGCCGCACCGTGCCGCTCGGATGGCGCCGCCCGGTGATGACATCCAGCACCGGCACGCCGCCGACGCCGACCGTGGTGTCGCCCCATCCGTCGCGCGCATCGAGCCTGATCGGCAGGCGAGTCGCGAGCGTGACGGCGCCGCCACGATCGAACGCCACGAGGTGCCCGGCGGCGGGACCGGACGCTTCGATCGGCAGGTAGTCCGTGAACAGGTCGGGCCGGTCGCGGCGCAGCCGCAGAGCCCGGCTCGTGACGAGCAGCTTGGCCGCGCCGCTCGCGTCGACAGCGGGGAGCGCGCCGCCGGTGGCATCCAGTTCGGTCAGCAGGCGACGTCGCAGGGCGAAGTCCACCGGGCGCCGGTTGTCGGGATCGACGAGCGACAGATCCCAGAGTTCGCTGCCCTGGTACACGTCGGGCACGCCGGGGGCGGTGAGTTGCAGCAGCTTCGCGGCGAGCGAGTTCGACCAGCCCGGCGTCTCGAGGCGGTCGACCATGCGGGCGACGACGGCGGCGACACGCTCGTCATCGAACGCCGAATCGATGAGCGCGTGCATGCGCGCCTCGAACTCGGCGTTCGGCGCCGTCCAGGTCGTCGAGTTCCCGGCTTCGCGCGCGGCCTTCTCCGCGTACGCGTGAAGCCGATCGCGGCTCGCCGGCCAGGCACCCACGATCGCCTGCCAGAACAGGTTCTCGAGCGGGCCATCGCCGACGGGGGCGAACCTGCGCAGCTCGTCGAGGGCGGCCGCCCACTCGGCCGGGATCTCGGCGATCGCGTCGAGGCGCGCGCGCACGTCCTCGCTGCGCTTCGTGTCATGCGTGGACAGCGTGGTCATCGACCGCGGCATCCGCTCGTGCCGGTCGAGCAGCCGCGCGTGGAACTCTGCCGGCGTGATCGCGAACTCCGACGGGTCGCCCCCGACCTCGGTGAGGCTCGTGAGTCGGGTGTACCGGTAGAACGCCGTGTCCTCGACGCCCTTCGCCATGACCATGCCGCTCGTCTGCTGGAACCGCTGCGCTGCCGGATGGTGCGGGTCCGACAGGATCGGCATCAGCCGATCGATCGTCGGGGCGAGATCGGGACGGTGTTCGGCCGCGAGCGACGCGGCCTCGCGCAGGTACCCCTCGCCGTATGGCAGGTAGGAGCGGTACACCGGGAAGCAGGCGAGCAGCTCCGCCACCGCGTCGGCGACATCGGGGAGGCGCTCCTCCACGGGCGAGGCGTCGGCGAGCTCACGGTCCAGGCGCAGCACCTCCGACCGGAGGATGCCGTCGGCGATGGCGCGCTTCGTGCCTCGGATCATCGCCGCCCACTCCACGGGCTCACCGCCCCGCAGCTCCGTGTCCAGCTCGGTGAGCGCGGCTTCGCCGGCGGGGTCGACCAGCACCCGGTCCACTTCGTCGAGTGCGTCGTACCCGGTGGTGCCCGCCGTCGCCCAGCTCGGCGGCATCCGCTCATCGCCCTCGAGGATCTTCTCCACGAGCACGTACGCGCCGCCGCTCGCCTCCGCGAGGCGGTCCAGGTACGCGCCCGGGTGGCGCAGGCCATCGGGGTGGTCGACGCGAAGACCGTCGGCGAGTCCGTCGCGAACCCAGCGCAGGATCTCGGCGTGGCTCTCGTCGAACACCCACGGCACCTCCACGCGGATGCCCGCCAGTGTGTTCACCGCGAAGAAGCGCCGGTAATTGAGGTCGTAGTCGGCGCGCCGCCAGTCGATGAGCTCGTAGTGCTGGCGGTCGTGCACGGCCGCGGGGTCGTCGCCGACGGCAGCGGTGCCGGATGCCACGGGGAACCGCTGTTCGTAGTAGTGCAGCTCGAACGCACCCGCCTCGGCCTCGACGAGTTCGAGCGACGAGACATCAGCGTCGCTGCCGAGCACCGGGATGCGCAGGCGCCCGCCGCCGAAGTCCCAGTCGATGTCGAACGCCTCCGCATGACGCGATTCGCGACCGTGACTCGAGCACGTCCCACCACCACCGCATCGCGGCAGGCGTGGCGACGCCCACGTGGTTCGGCACGATGTCGACGAGCACGCCCATGCCGTGGGCGTGTGCGGCCGCGGCCGCCCGCTCGAGCCCGGCGTGGCCGCCGCGCGCCCGGTCGACGCGCGAGTGGTCGACGACGTCGTAGCCGTGGTCGGAGCCGGCTTCGGCCTGGAGCAGCGGCGACAGGTAGACCCAATCCGCTCCCAGGTCGTGCACGTAGTCGATGAGCTCCGCCGCGGCGTCGAGATCGAACGACTGCCGAATCTGGAGACGGTACGCGGTGAGTGGAGTCCTCGCCGCGGGTTGCCCGGCCGGTCGGTCCGTCATCGCGCCGGCGTTCCCTCGGCGGGTGTCGCCGTCGGCGCCTGCACGCCGCCGATGGGACCCTGGGGCTGGGCGGCGCCGTGGACGGGTGCCGCGAGCGAGGCGGCCACTGAATGGTCGACCTCGACCTCGGGCTCCCTGTGCGCGCGGAGCACGAGCATGGAGCGGCCCTCGAGCGAGAATCGATCCCCGGCCACCTTCGGCTCGATGCCGGCCAGTTCACCGGCGGTGTCGATCACGACGTCCCACGACTGATGGGCTTGAGCCGGGATCCTGAAGTCGGTGGTCTCGGGCGCGGCGTTGTAGAACAGCAGGAAATCGACATCGTCGATGGGCTCGCCACGTGCATCGCGCTGGCCGATGCCCTCGCCGTTCAGGTAGACGCCGACCGCCCGGCCGAGAGGCGCATCCCAGTCCGCCACGGCCATCAGCGTGCCGTCGGGCCGAAGCCAGACGATGTCGGGGAGGGGGCCCTCGGGGCTGGCGCGCTCCACGGGGCGGCCGTCGAAGAACCGGCTCCGGCGGAATGTGGGGTGGTCCTTCCGCAGCCGTGAGACCGCCGCCGTGAACTCGACCAGCGGCTGGTCGACGCGATCCCAGTGCACCCAGCTCAGCTCGTTGTCCTGCGCGTAGGTGTTGTTGTTCCCTCGTTGTGTGCGGCCCAGCTCGTCTCCATGCGCGAGCATGGGTACGCCCTGCGACAGCAGGAGCGTCGCGATGAAGTTCCGCTGCTGTCGCGCCCGCAGCTCGAGCACCCCGGGGTCGTTGGTATCGCCCTCGGCGCCGGAGTTCCACGACCGATTGTCCGTCGTCCCGTCCCTGTTGTTCTCGCCGTTCGCCTCGTTGTGCTTCTCGTTGTAGGAGACGAGGTCGCGGAGGGTGAACCCGTCATGGGCGGTGACGAAGTTGATCGAGGCCACCGGGCGGCGCCCGCTGTTCTCGTAGAGGTCGGCCGACCCGGTGCACCGCGACGCGAACTCCCCGAGGGTCGAGGGGTTGCCGCGCCAGAAATCGCGCACGGTGTCGCGATACTTGCCGTTCCACTCGGTCCACAACGGCGGGAAGTTGCCGACCTGGTAGCCGCCGGGCCCGACATCCCATGGTTCGGCGATGAGCTTGACCTGTGAGATGACCGGGTCCTGCTGCACGATGTCGAAGAAGCTCGACAGCCGGTCGACGTCGTAGAACTCGCGGGCGAGCGTCGCCGCGAGGTCGAAGCGGAATCCGTCGACGCGCATCTCGATCACCCAGTAGCGCAGGCTGTCCATGACGAGTTGCAGGGCGTGCGGATGCCGCATGTTGAGTGAGTTCCCCGTGCCCGTGTAGTCGGTGTAGTACCGCTTGTCCTTCTCTTCGAGGCGGTAGTACGCGGCGTTGTCGATCCCCCGGAACGCGATCGTGGGGCCGAGATGGTTGCCCTCGGCCGTGTGGTTGTAGACGACGTCGAGGATGACCTCGATGCCCGCATCGTGCAGATCCCGCACCATGCTCTTGAACTCCTGCGCCTGCTGGCCGAGTTCGCCCGTCGAGGAGTACTCGTTGTGCGGCGCGAGGAAGCCGATGGTGTTGTAGCCCCAGTAGTTTCGCAGCCCCTTGTCCTGCAGCGTCGAGTCCTGCACGAACTGGTGCACGGGCATGAGTTCGATCGCCGTGACGCCGAGCTTGCGCAAGTGGTCGATCACGGCCGGGTGCGACACGCCCGAGTATGTGCCGCGCTGCCCCTCGGGCACATCGGGATGCAGCTGGGTGAGCCCCTTCACGTGGGCCTCGTAGATGATCGTCTCGGAGTACGGCGTGTTCGGGTGGCGGTCGCCGGCCCAGTCGAAGAACGGGTTGATCACCACCGAGTGCATCACGTGCGCGGCCGAATCGTCGTCGTTTCGCGAGTCGGGGTCTCCGAAGTTGTACGAGAACAGCGACTGCTCCCAGTCGAAGGCCCCGGCCATGGCCTTCGCATACGGGTCGAGCAGCACCTTGCTGGGGTTCGCGCGCTGCCCGTTCTTCGGGTCGTACGCGCCGTGCACCCGATATCCGTACCGTTGCCCCGGCTGCACCTGCGGGAGGTAGGCGTGCCACACGTACGCGTCGACGTCCTGCAGCTCGACGCGGGTCTCGGTGCCGTCCTCCGCGAAGAGGCACAGCTCCACGCGCTCCGCGGACTCGCTGAAGATCGCGAAGTTCGTGCCGCTGCCGTCGAACGTCGCTCCGAGCGGGTAGGCGGTTCCTGGCCAGGCATCCATCGGGGCTCCTCGTGGTCATAGGGATTCGGGACAGTGCTCGTGATGCGGCCCCGCACCGGGTGGACGAAGCGCGAGGCGGCGTCTCCGGCCCGAGCGGGTAACCGTCTCAGCCGGTGGCGAGTGCGTCGTTCACCACCCGCTTCGCCTCCGCCTGCACGAGCGCCAGGTGGTCGGGTCCCCTGAACGACTCGGCGTAGATCTTGTAGACGTCTTCGGTGCCGCTCGGCCGCGCCGCGAACCACGCGTCGGCGGTCTCGACCTTGACCCCCCCGATCGAGGCGTCGTTGCCCGGGGCACGCGACAGCTTCGCTGTGATGGGCTCGCCCGCGAGCTCGGTCGCCGCGATCGCCTCACCGTCGAGCTTGCCGAGGGCCGCCTTCTGCGCGGCGGTGGCCGCGGCATCCGTGCGCTGGTAGGCCGGGTCGCCGAAGCGGTCCACCAGGTCGCGGTAGAGCTCCGAGGGCGACTTGCCCGTGACGGCGCGGATCTCCGACGCGAGCAGGCACAGCAGGATGCCGTCCTTGTCGGTCGTCCACACCGTGCCGTCGAAGCGCAGGAACGAGGCGCCCGCGCTCTCCTCGCCGCCGAATCCGACCGATCCGTCGAGCAGGCCCGGGACGAACCACTTGAAGCCGACCGGCACCTCCCACAGCCGTCGACGGAGCGCGTGCGCGACCCTGTCGATCATCGAGCTCGAGACGAGGGTCTTGCCGATCGCGGCGTCCGGTAGCCACCCGCTGCGATGCCCGAACAGGTACGCGATCGCGACCGCCAGGTAGTGGTTGGGGTTCATCAGCCCGCCGTCGGGCGTGACGATGCCGTGCCGGTCGGCGTCGGCGTCGTTGCCGGTGAGGATGTCGAACTCGCCCGCGTGCCGCAGCACCGACGCCATCGCCGACGGGCTCGACGGGTCCATGCGGATCTTGCCGTCCCAGTCGAGCGTCATGAACGACCACGTGGGGTCGACGAGCTCGTTCACCACCGTCAGGTCGAGGTCGTAGCGGTCGCGGATCGCGGCCCAGTAGTGCACGGATGCCCCGCCCAGCGGGTCGGCGCCGATGCGGATCTTCGCCCGGCGGATCGCGTCGAAGTCGATGACGTTCTCGAGGTCGGCGACGTAGCCGCCGCGGAAGTCGTAGGTCTCGACGCCACTCGGCTCGGCCTGGTTCACCTCGGTGAGGCCGCTCGCGATGAGCTCGTTCGCACGGCGGGCGATCCAGCTCGTGGCATCCGAGTCGGCCGGGCCGCCGTGCGGCGGGTTGTACTTGAAGCCGCCGTCCTGCGGCGGGTTGTGCGACGGGGTGATGACGATGCCGTCCGCTTCGCCCTCGGCGCGCCGTGCGGGGTCGTTGTTCCAGGTCAGGATCGCATGCGAAAGGGCGGGGGTCGGCACGTAGTCGTCGAACCTGTCGGCGAGGACGCGCACGTCGTTGCCCACGAGCACGTCGAGCGCCGTGGTCTGCGCGGGGGCGCTCAGCGCATGCGTGTCGGCGCCGATGAACAGCGGCCCGGTGATGCCCTGCGCGGTGCGATACTCCACGATCGCCTGCGTGATGGCGAGGATGTGGTCCTCGTTGAAGCTCGTGGTGAACGAGGAGCCGCGGTGGCCCGAGGTGCCGAACACGACGCGCTGCTCGGGGATCGAGGCGTCCGGCTTCTTCTCGTAGTACGCCCTGACGAGGGCCGCCACATCGATCAGGTCGGATTCCGCCGCCGGGGTTCCCGCTCGCTCGTGCATTCCCTCAGTCTGCCGCGCCCGCGCTTTCGACGACACCCCCTCGAATCCCTCGAGGCCCTGCGGGTTGAGGAGGCGCGGCAGCGCCGTCTCGAAACCCCTCACCCCATGATCGCCTGCACGCCGGTCGCCACGGCGTAGATGGCGAGCCCGGCGAGCGCTCCCACGACGGTGCCGTTGATGCGGATGAACTGCAGGTCGCGGCCCACCTGCAGCTCGATCTTCTCGGTGGTCTCGGACGCATCCCAGCGTTCGACGGTCTCGGTGATGACCCCCGCGATCTTGTGCCGGTAGTTGTGCACGACGTAGGCCGCGGCATCCGTCACCCATGCGTCGACCTTCGCGGCGAGCTCGTCGTCTGATCCGAGGCGGGTGCCCACCTCGATCACGCCCGAGCGGAATCCCTGGCGCAACTCGCTGTCGGGGTCCGCGAGCGCGGTGTCGAGCGTCTCCTTCACGCCGGCCCACATCTCACCGGCGAACTCGCGCACGCGTGGGCTGTCGAGCAGGTCGACCTTCAGCTGCTCGAGCCGGCCGATCATCGCCGGGTCGTGCTGCAGGTCCTGCATCAGGTCGGTCAGGTAGCGGTCGATCGCCTCCCGAAGCGGATGCCCCGGATCCTCGCGCACCGCATGCACGAACGCGAGCACCTCGTGATGCGCCCGCTCATCGACGAGGCGGTCCACGAAACCGGGCATCCAGCGGGGCAGTCGTCCGGAGACCATGCCTCCGACGGCGTCGGGGTGAGCCTCGAGCCACTCCTCCGCCTTCTCGACCATGGCATCGACGGCTGCGCGCTGTTGGCCGGCAGCGACCAGGCGGGCGCCGACGCGGCCGATCGCCGGACCCCATTCGGGCTCGAAGAGGTGCCGGCGTGCGAGCTTGTCGATGACGTCCTCGACGTCGTCGTCGTCGAGCAGGGTCATCACCCCTCGCGCCGCCACCGAAGCTTCCGCCGTCAGCCGGTCGGCGTTCGCCGGCGTCGCGAGCCAGCCGCCGAGCAGGCGGGAGATGCCGATGGACTGCAACTTGCCGATGACGACCTCGTCGGAGAGGAACTCCTGCTCCACGAACGCTCCGAGGGTCGCGCCGATGTCGTCCTTGCGGTTCGGGATGATCGCCGTGTGCGGGATCCGCAAGCCGAGCGGATACCGGAACAGCGCCGTCACCGCGAACCAGTCCGCGAGAGCGCCCACCATGGCCCCCTCGGCGGCGGCCCGCACGTAGCCGAGCCACGGCACTGCATCCTCCAGCGCGAACGACACCGCGAACACGACGCCGGCGACGAGCAGCAGGCTCGTCGCGATGCGCTTCATGCGCCGTAGCGCGATGCGCCGCTCCTCGTCGCTCGGCACGGTGCGGCCGGGCGCCGGCTCGGGCTCGGTCGCCCGGCCGGTCTCCTCGATGGCGGTCATCTGCCGACCCCCTCAATGTCGCGTTGTCTCGACGCTACGTGCAGACCCCGCTCCGAGTCGCCCCTTTCGGTGCGGATTCGTGCAACTCGGCGATGGCTAGGCTTTCGTACATGACGGATGCCGCCCCCACGACGCCCGAGCAGACGTACTCCTACCTCGGGCCGGCCGGCACGTTCACGGAGGCGGCGCTGAAGCAAGTGCCCGAGGCATCCGGCAAGCACTGGCGACCGGTCAACAACGTGGGCGAGGCGCTGGCGGATGTGACGAGCGGGCGCTCCACGGCCGCGATGATCGCGATCGAGAACTCGGTCGAGGGCGGCGTCTCGGCCACGCAGGACGCGCTCGCGACCGTGCCCGGACTGCGCATCATCGGCGAGTACCTCGTGCCCGTGAACTTCGTGCTCGTCGCACGTCCCGGCACGAAGCTCGCCGACGTGCACATCGTCAACGCGCATCCGGTGGCGTATGCGCAGTCCCGTCGCTGGCTCGAGCGCGAGCTTCCGGCCCACGGCCACATCCCCGCGACGAGCAACGTGCAGGCCGCGGCATCCCTCTTCGAGAGCAGCCAGGCGGATGCCGCGGTGGCGCCGCCGGGCATCACCGACCACCTCGACCTCGACATGCTCGCCGACGACATCGGCGACAACGCCAACGCGGTCACCCGCTTCGTGCTCGTGTCGCGATCGCGCCGGATCGCGGAGCCGACCGGCGCCGACAAGACGAGTCTCATCGTCGAGCTGGCCGACGACGAGCCCGGATCGCTGCTCGCGATGCTCGAGCAGTTCTCGACCCGGGGCGTCAACCTCTCATTGCTCCAGTCGCGTCCGATCGGCGACGAGCTCGGGCGATACCGGTTCGTGGTCGACCTCGATGGGCACATCGCCGACGAGCGCGTGGCCGACGCACTCCTCGGCCTGCGCCGCACGAGCCCGAACGTGATCTTCCTCGGGTCGTACCCGCGCGCCGACAAGCGCGAGATCGCGTATCACTCGAAGTACGACGACGAGATCTTCATCGAGGCGCGCGACTGGCTGCGCGGCCTCCTGAGCGGCGAGCCAGACTGAGCCCTGCCCCGCGCGACGAAGGAGTACGAGCGAGTGAGCGAGAACACCGTGCCGAGGATCGATCCGAGGTTCGACCCGCGATTCCAGCGCGGGTACGACCCGGATGTCGCTGCGACGGCGCCGAATGATGCCGCCGTGTCCGCGCCGAGGGATGCGCCGTTGCCGCCGGTGCTCAGCCCAGCGCCCGACCCCCACCGGCCGCCGCGCGAGCCGCACTCAGGGACACCATCGCAGTCCGCTTGCGACTCGGCGCACGACGTGGACTCCCGTGCCATCCACGACGCTGAGCTCGCCTGGCTTGAAGAAGAGGACTCCGGGCCATCGGCGCCGGATCCTTGGTTCCTCGGCGCATGGACCGTCGCGGTCGTTGCCTTCGCGCTGGGCGCGACGCTCGCGCTGGCAGGGATCATGGGCGAGGACTACATGGGCGGCCCACTCGACGAGGGTCAACGGTGGCTGCAGCTCTTGGGGTGGACGGTCGCGCCGGCGATCGCGCAGGGCGGTCTGGTCGGCATCGTCGTGATGCTCGTGTGGACGGGTGTGCGCTACGCACGACGATCGGTCGCTCACACGGCGGAGCCATCATGATCCATCGGCTCGCGCGGAATCCCGCGGTGCTCGTCCTCGCCGGCGTGGCGCTGTTCTCGATGTTCGCTGTGAACTGGGCCCTCAACCTCCAACTCGACGACCAGGGGTTCGGATGGAGCGGGGCTCCCACCGAGGCTCAACTCTGGGAACAGCGGCTCTTGAGGATCGCCGGCCACGTTTCCGGCCCGGCTGCGTTGACCGCGGTCGTCTCCGTACTCGGCATTCTGATCGTGGGCTCCGCAACCGAGGGTGCAGGTCGGCCCGCCACGCGAAGTACTGGCGACCGATTCGACACAGGCTCCAACGCTCTCCAACCTCTGAAATCCGAGCAGTCAGTACGATGACGCCGTGAGCGAGATCAAAGTATTCGCAGGAACAGCAGGCGCCTCGTTCGCCCGAGAGATGTGCGCACAGCTCGGCACCCCACTCAGCCGGTCCCGGCTGCAGCGGTTCGCCAACGACTGCCTCGAGGCGCAGCTACTCGACAACTGTCGCGAACGAGACGTCTTCATTGTGCAGCCACTGGTGGCGCCGGTGCAGGAGAATCTCATGGAACTGCTGCTCATGATCGATGCCGCCAAAGGCGCCTCTGCGGCCCGCGTGACCGCAGTCATGCCGCACTACTCATACGCTCGGTCCGACAAAAAAGATCATCCCCGTATCTCGATCGGTGGGCGCCTTGTCGCCGACCTGCTCGTCACCGCCGGGGTGGATCGCATCCTCACAATGACGCTGCACGCGCCGCAGGTGCACGCCTTCTTCCGCGTACCTACCGATCAACTGAATGCACTTCGCGAACTCGCCGCCCACTTCATCAACGATGACCTGAGCAACACGATCGTGGTCTCACCCGATCTTGGAAATGCGAAGAGCGCGAGCGCTTTCGCCAGGATGCTGGGCACGCCGGTCGCCGCGGGCGCCAAGGAGCGATTCGAGAACGATCGAGTCGAGATCACGTCCATCATCGGCGATGTCCGTGATCGGGACGTCATCATCCTCGACGACGAGATCGCAAATGGCAGCACGATCATGGCGGTGCTCGAGGTACTCGAACGACAGGGCGCCCGAGATGTGCGCGTTGCCTGCACTCACGGGATCTTTTCGAACGAGGCGCTCGTTCGGATTGCCTCTGTTCCGCAGGTGACCGAGATCGTGACCACGGACACGGTGCCGCAGACCCATGAGAACCCCAAACTCGCCGTGCTGTCCGTCGCGCCGGCATTCGCCGAGGCAGTTCGGCGGATTCACAGCGGCGAGTCGGTCAGCGTCCTGTTCGAACCGCTCGCCAGCCAACTTGCTCAGACGCCAGGCTGACGTCTGATCAAGCTCGAATCGGGCGGCGCGTTCTGAGCGGCGAGCCCGACCGAGCCGCCCGCCGCACACGATCATCGACGAAGGAGTACGAGCGAGTGAGCGAGAACACCGCGCCGAGGATCGATCCGAGGTTCGACCCGCGATTCCAGCGCGGGTACGATCCGGGTGACACTGGGACGGTGCCGACGGATGCCACCGCGACAACGCCGGCGGATGCCACCGCATCGGTGCCGACGGATGCGCCGGTGCCCCGCCGCGCCCCCCACGCGTCCTGGCGGCGACAGGTCGGCGACGATCCCGCCGAGGCCATCCGGGCGCTGGTCGCATCCGCCTCGGATGCGCGACCGGATGCTCCGGCAGCCGCCGACGAGCCCGACCACCGTCCGGCGGCCCACGGCGACCTCGCGCCCGGGTCTATTCCCTCGCCGAACGACCGCCCTCCGATCGGGCGCCTGTGGATCGCGCTCGGCTCGAGCATCGCGCTCGTGCTCGTGAGCGGCGTGCTCCTGTGGAACGCCGTGACCGATCCGCTGCGGTACACCGGCCCCGCCCCGGGGTTCGACGCCGAGTTCAATCAGTTCATCTGGTGGGCGATGCCAGGCCTGATGCAGGCGGGCGCGATCGGATGCGTCGCCGTGCTCGTGACCTGGGCGGTGCTGGGCCGCCGCGCGTGGGCACGCGAGACGGACGGATGATGCGGCGCCTCCATCCGGCGGAGGTCGCGCTCGTCGTTCTTGCGATCGTGCCGATCGTCGTGCTCTGGGAGCTGCTCGCGGCGACGCAGCGGAACACGGGCATGTCGTGGAGCGGCGAGCCGAGCCAGGAGGTGATCTTCACCATGGCGCTGAACCAGCTCGCGCATCTGCTGGGGCCGGTGCTCGGCACCGTCTCGGGGGCGGCCGCCCTCGGGCTCGTGCTCATCTGGTGCCTCGCGCCCGCTCGTCAGCGCTCGACGCGCTCGACCCGCACGACGAGTGCCGCCGGGTCGACGCGAAATCGGGCCGCGACGACAGTGCCGAATTCATCGCCGTCGATCTCGAACTCCTCGGGTTCCGCCTCGATCTCGATGTCGACGGAACGCCCGCGCGAATAGAGGACCTCGCGGCGGCCGCGGGCACTCGAGAAGTCGATGTACTGGCGACCGAGCGCCGACCTGCGCAGCACGCGGTTCTCCCACGCCATCTTGCGCCAGATGGACAGCCACCCCATGAAGTTGCGCGGCTGCAGCACCACGACGTCGAGCTTGCCGTCGTCGGGCTCCGCGTCGGGCACCAGCTCGATGTTGCCCGGAAGGTAGCCGAGGTTCGCCACGAGGATGCTCGACACCCGCGACCGATGCAGCCGTTCCGCTTCCGTGCGGTACACGACCCGGAACGGCTTCGATGAGGGAATCGCGCGGATGACGGCGCCGACGTACGCGAGCCAGCCCACGCGGCGTTTGAGGTCGGGGTTGGTGTTCGCGATCATGGCCGCGTCGAATCCGATGCC
This sequence comes from uncultured Actinomycetota bacterium, assembly GCA_963764435.1. Lineage (GTDB taxonomy): Bacteria > Actinomycetota > Actinomycetes > Actinomycetales > Microbacteriaceae > Agromyces. The sequence goes on from CAVXSL010000010.1 coordinate 66,108, forward strand.
GGACATCACGAGCGACGCGTGCGTCTCGCTCGTGCCGTCGGGCCGCGTGATGTCGGCGACCAGCACGTCGATGGCACGGTCCTTCCCCGAGAAGGCGAGCACCACCGCGTCCTCCGGGTCGTTCACCGGGATGCCGAGGTTGCGCGCGAGCAGGTTGCCGGTGCCGAGCGGCACCATCCCGAGCGGCACCCCGCTGCCGCGGAGGCCGGCGGCGACCGAGCGCACCGTGCCGTCGCCGCCCACGGCGATCACCAGGTCGACGCCGGCACCCCGTGCAGCCAGCGCCATGCCCCTGCCCGGGTCGTCATCCGCGGTCTCGATCCACATCGACGGGGCGAAGTGCTGGCGCGCCTCGGCGCGCGCCACGGCGGCCTTCACGACGTCGAGCCCGCTCTTGGTCGGATTGAAGATGATCGCGGCCCGCGGACCCGCAGGCACGGCATCCGCCGCCACCTGTGCTGTCACCCCCGTCACCCTGCCAACGCTACCGTGGGTCGAGAGGCTCCCGCGGCGGGTCTCGAAACCGGTCGCCGCGGCCGCGTTCGAGACTCCGGTGCGGCGCCGGGATCGGGAAGGCGGTCGGATGCCGCGGGCTAGACTGGCTCGCGTGATCGACCCCCTGCTGCTTCGCGAGAACCCCGAGCTGGTCAAGCATTCGCAGGAGCTGCGCGGGGAGTCGTCCGCCGATGTCGACGCGGCCGTCGCTGCGGATGCCACGCGCCGCACCGCGCTCACCGAGTTCGAGTCGCTCCGCGCCGAGCAGAACGTGTTCGGCAAGCAGGTGGCCCGGGCGCCGAAGGACGAGAAGGCGGCCCTCGTGGCGAAGGCGCAAGACCTCGCCGCGCGGGTGAAGGACGCGAGCCAGCGCGCGAACGACGCCGAGACCGCGTTCACCGCCGCGGTGCAGCGCCTCGGCAACGTCGTCATCGACGGCGTGCCCGCCGGTGGGGAGGACGACTTCGTCGTGCTCCGCGAGGTCGGAGGGATCCCCGCGTTCGGGTTCGAGCCGCGCGACCACCTCGAGATCGGCGAGCTGCTCGACGCCATCGACATGGCACGGGGCGCGAAGGTCTCGGGAGCACGCTTTCACTACCTGAAGGGGGTCGGCGCCCGTCTCGAGTTCGCGCTCATGACGATGGGGCTCGATCGCGCGCTCGCCGCCGGGTTCACCCCGCTCATCACGCCGACGCTCGTGCGGCCCGAGATCATGCAGGGCACCGGATTCCTCGGTGCGCATGCCGAGGAGGTCTACCACCTCGCCGACGACGACCTGTACCTCACCGGCACGAGCGAGGTGGCCCTCGCGGGCTACCACGCCGATGAGATCCTCGACCTGTCGAACGGACCGATCCGATACGCGGGCTGGTCGACCTGCTACCGCCGCGAGGCGGGGAGCCACGGCAAGGACACCCGCGGCATCATCCGAGTTCACCAGTTCGACAAGCTGGAGATGTTCACGTTCATCGATCCCGCCGACGCCGAAGCGGAGCACGAGCGGTTGCTCGGCTGGCAGGAGGACATGCTGCGGGCCCTCGGCCTCACGTACCGGGTGATCGACGTCGCCGCCGGGGACCTCGGCTCGAGCGCCGCGCGCAAGTACGACATCGAGGCGTGGGTGCCGACCCAGCAGGCGTACCGCGAGCTCACGTCCACGTCGAACTGCACCACGTTCCAGGCGCGACGCCTCGACATCCGCCACCGCACCGTCACCGGCAGGACGGCACCCGTCGCGACCCTGAACGGCACGCTCGCCACGACGCGCTGGATCGTCGCGATCCTCGAGACCCACCAGCAGGCCGACGGGTCGGTGGTGGTGCCCGAGGCGCTGCGCGGCTACCTCGGCGGCCTCGAGGTGATGGAACCCGTGGTGCGGGCATGACCGCTGGCCAGGCAGGCGCCGAGGCCGGTCGAGTAGCGCGCGCCATTACTCGATCGGCGGCGGCGACGGATGGGTCGTGGCTCGTCGCGCTCGATGTCGACGGCACGATCCTGCACGAGGACGAGTCGATCGACGACCGCGTCGCGGACGCGATCTCCGCAGCGCGAGAGCGCGGACACGAGGTCACCCTCGCGACCGGACGGTCGTGGGCGACGACGGCGCCTGTACTCCGGCGCCTCGGGCTCAACCCCGAGTACGTGGTGTGCGCGAACGGCGCCATCACGATGCAGCGCGACGACGCGGCATCCGGCGGTTACGCGCGAGCACAGGTCGAGACCTTCGACCCGACCGAGGTGCTCTCCCGAATTCGAACGTTCCTTCCGAGCGGGCGGTTCATGGTGGAACTGCCCGACGGCTACCGCCTCTACACCCGGGGCATGACCGACTGGAACCTCGAGAATGCCCACGAGGTGACGTTCGAGGAGTTGCTCGACCAACGCGCCACGCGCGTCGTGGTGGTCTCGCCCGACCACGAGCTCGAGGATTTCCTGCAGGTCGTGGAGGACATGGGCCTGCATCAGGTCAGCTACGCGATCGGCTGGACGGCGTGGCTCGACATCGCGCCCGATGGCGTGAGCAAGGCGACCGCGCTCGAACGCGTGCGCGGGTGGCTCGACGTGCCGCTCGACAAGGTGATCGCGGTGGGCGACGGACGCAACGACATCGAGATGTTCACGTGGGCCGGTGCGGCCGGCCGCTCGGTGGCGATGGGACAGGCGCCGGCGGAGGTACGCGCCGCCGCCGACGAGACCGCCGGCGACATCCACCACGCCGGGCTCGCGGCGGTGCTCGACTCGCTGCCCTGACGCGTATCCACCCCGCTCCAAGCCGCGCCGGATAGGATCGGCGAGTCGGGGAGGGCGACATGAGCGGTCGAATCGGGCAGCAACCGCCCGTCGAGCCTGCCGCCCCACGACACGGGCGGATGCCCCGGCACGGCGCCTTTGCGACCTACTGGAAGATCGTGGCATCCGTCATCGCGGTGCTCGCCGTGAGCGCCGCGGCCATCCTCGCCTGGGCCACCATCGATCTCCTCGCGTCGTTGAGGCCCCCCGTGCAGCTCGAGAGCGAGGAGGTGCTCGACGACGTGCCCGACATCGGCGCGATGGAGGGCGGCCTCAACTTCCTCCTCGTCGGCAGCGACAAGCGCCCCGAGGACGGGGCGTTCGGGGACCCCGACGTCGAGTCGGCGACGTTGAATGACGTCACGATGCTGCTCCACATCTCGGAGGACCATTCGCACGTCGAGGTGGTCAGCTTCCCGCGCGACATGCTCGTGTCGGTGCCGGAGTGCCCTGACCCGGCTGATCCCGAGGGAGAGCCGCTGCCTGCGCTGGAGGAGGAGCGCCTGAACGCCGTGCTCGGCCGAGGTGGCTTCGGCTGCGTCGCATCGACCGTCGAGGAGCTCACCGGGGTGAACATTCCCGCCGGTGGAATGGTGGAGTTCTACGGCGTCGCGGCGCTCTCGGAAGCCGTCGGGGGCGTCGAGGTCTGCGTCGCCGAGGGAATCGACGACGACAACACCGGTATCCACCTCGACGCCGGTATACATTCCCTTCGCGGAATGGACGCACTGCAATTCCTCCGCACCCGTTACGGCGTGGGCGACGGCAGCGACCTCGGCCGCATCTCGAACCAGCAGGTGTTCCTCTCGTCGCTCATCCGCACGCTCCAGAGCGACGGGACCCTCAGCGACCCCGTCAAGCTCTACTCCATCGCCAAGGCCGTGGTGTCGAACATGACGCTGTCCTCGGCGCTGCAGGACCCGCCGCAGCTCATGGCTATCGCCCGGACCATGCAGGACATCGACCTCTCGAAGATCGCGTTCATCCAGTACCCGACTGCGTACATCGATGGCTTCGCTTCCATCGTGCCGTCGGAATCGGCGGCCGCCGTGAACGAGGCGCTGCAGGCGGACGTGCCCGTCGTGCTCGACCCGACGGCCACCGACCGTTCGGAGTTCGGCACCGTGGACCCGAACGCCCCATCCGGCGAACCCGAGGCGCCGGAGCCCGAGGCGCCGGAGTCGGAGCTGCCGCCGACCGGCGAGGCATCCGCCCCGACCGAATCCGGCACGCCGTCACCCGGCGTGTTGCCCGAGGACGTCACCGGCCAGACCGCGGCGGACGTGCGCTGTTCGAGCGGCAACGGGGAGTGACCGGATGCCCCGGAGCCCGACCCGGGGCTGCTTCAGCACCCTCTCAGGGTGGGCTGAAAGGCTCATCCGAACGCGGTTCGGCTAGACTCGGGCCGACCCGTGCGACGTCGCCCCTCACGGGGTGTCGGCGTGCCGGTGAGGAGGGCTGTCCGAGCGGCCGATGGAGCTGGTCTTGAAAACCAGTGGGCAGCAATGCCTCGTGGGTTCGAATCCCACGCCCTCCGCGCGCGAGTTCGACGGATCCTTCCCAGGAACGCGCACGACGACCGAACATGACAGGAGAGGCCTCGCGTGAATCAGGACCCGCGTCACAACTCGCGTCGCGCCGCGAAGGCCCCGTCTGTCGCACGACACGGCCGTCTGAAGACTCACAGCGCATGGCGGACGGTGACGCAGGTCGCGGCATCCATCGTCGCGGTGACCCTCATCTCGGGCACCGCTGTCTCGGCGTACGCCGCGTGGGATCTCGCCAGTTCGGTGCAACCGACGGTGAAGCTCGAGAGTGAGAAGGTGCTGGAGGGCGTGCCCGACGTCGGCGCGATCGAGGGCGGCGTGAACCTGCTCGTCATCGGCAGCGACAGCCGCCAGGGGCAGGGCGAGGGCTTCGGCGATCCCGATGAGGAGACCGCCGTCCTCAACGACGTGACCATGCTCCTGCACATCGCGCAGGACCACTCGCATGCCTCGGTCGTGAGCTTCCCCCGCGACATGCTCGTCGACGTGCCCGAGTGCATCGACCCCGAGGATCCGAGCAGCACGCTCGACGAGCTCTACGAGGTGAAGATCAACTCGGTGCTCTCGTACGGCGGCATGGACTGCGTCGCGAAGACCGTCGAGTCCATGACCGGCGTCACCATCCCGTTCGCCGGCATCGTGCAGTTCATGGGCGTGGCGGGTCTCTCCGAGGCGGTCGGCGGCGTCGACGTCTGCGTCGCCGAGCCCATCGAGGACGAGTACACCGGCACGTTCCTCGATCCGGGCACGCACACGCTGAGCGGCGTGCCTGCCCTCCAGTTCCTCCGCACCCGGCACGGTGTCGGCGACGGCTCCGACCTCGGCCGCATCTCGAACCAGCAGGTCTTCCTCTCGTCGCTGGCGCGCAAGCTGCAGTCCGACGGCACGCTCAACGACCCGGTCAAGTTGTACTCGATTGCGAAGGCCGCACTCGCGAACATGCAGCTGTCGAACAGTCTCACCGACCCGACGCGAATGATCTCGATCGCGAAGGCGCTGAAGGACATCGACCTGGCCAAGCTGGCGTTCATCCAGTACCCGACTGCGTATGTCGAAGGCGGGGGCGCCGTGGCGCCCACCGAGTCGGCGGAGCTGATCAACCTGGCCCTCCAGCAGGACGTGCCCGTGGCGTTCGACCCCGCCGCCCAGGAGAACGACTTCGGCTCGGCGACCGACCCCAACGCGCCGCCCCCGGCCGAAGCGCCCGTCGAGGAGGCACCCGCGGAGGAGGCTCCGCGGAGCCGGCGCCGGCGCCCTGCGCCTGCGCCGACCGCCGAGGCGCTACCCGAGGATGTCGCCGGCCAGACCGGCGCCGAGGTGCGCTGCTCGGCGGGTCGCACGCTCGACGACCAGTAGCCTCGCACCCGCCGTCGGCCCCGAATCGTCATCCGCGGCATCCGCGGGTTATGATGACTCTCGCGTGTCCGCGCTAGCGTTCACGAGGAGACGTCGCATAGTCCGGTCGAGTGCACCACCCTGCTAAGGTGGAGTCCCCGTAAGGGGACCGAGGGTTCAAATCCCTCCGTCTCCGCACTTTGAGCCACATTCAGCGACGTTCGCGACGTTCAGCAGCATTCGTCACCTGACCTGGGCTATTCCATCCGCGGAATGATTTGGCGATGTGTGGAGCCGCCATCGTGTTCAGGGTTCAGAGTCCCCTGACCGCAAGGCGCGGCGACCGCTGCCCACCGGGTAGAGGGAGGGAACGTGAACTCCAACGCCAGACGCCGGGGATCGAGTCGTTCACGTCCGACCTTCATCGGGCATGCGCGCGCGGCTCTTACCACCGCCCTGGGGGCGATGCGAAATGTCGCGGATCGGGTCCGCCGACACCCCTTCTGCCGATTCGGCGGGATCATCTTGATTGTCTCGGGAATAGTGTCGTATTCGAGTGTCGCCGTTCGTGGATTAGGTGTGCGAGCCCGTCAGGTTCAGTAGACCGAGGAGTCACGACATGGCTCTGGTCCCGATGAGAGGAGACGACAGTGCCGAAGTATCTGATCGCATTCAACGACGAGTGGGTGCCCGAGCACACCCCCGACGAACTGCGCGCCAAGAGCGAGGCCTCGCAAGCTGTGCTCGACGACATGAAGGAGGCGGGCGTCTTCCTCTACGCGGATGGGGGAATCGATGCCTCGACCGCCGTCTTCAGTGTCGTGAGCAAGGACGGCAAGGCGGTCTTCACCGATGGACCGTTCGTCGAGTCCAAGGAGCACCTCGGCGGGTTCACCGTCGTGGAGGTGCCGGACGATGAGGCCGCGCGCCACTGGGCAGGACGACTGGCCGTCTCACTGGATTGGCCGCAGGAGGTGCACCGATTCCCCTCAGACCTTTCGGAGATCATCGAACGGCAATCGCGCGTGGGCGCATGAGAATGACCCGCTGCATGAAATCCGCGTTCGTGCCGGCTGCGGACATCGAGCTCGGTACCGTCGAAACGCGTCCCGCCCGGTTCGCGGCATCCGCCCGGGCTCCGCTGGAGTCGTGACCGAATCCCCCGTCGAGGAGGCCATCACCCGTGCCCACCATGAGGAGTGGGCGCGGGTGGTGGCCGGTCTCGCACGCCGATTCGGCGATCTCGACCTCGCCGAGGACGCAGCCGCCGAGGCATACGTGACCGCGGTGGAGCGGTGGCCGCGCGAGGGCGTACCACCCAACCCCGGTGCCTGGCTCACAACAACCGCGACCCGCAAAGCGATCGATCGGCTGCGACGCGAGTCGCGGCGCGATGACAAACACCAGGCGGCCCACATGCTGTCCGACCCCACGCCCCCGGAACCGACCGGACCGGTCGAGGACGACCGGCTCCGACTGATCTTCACCTGCTGCCATCCCGCCCTCGCAATGGAGGCCCGGGTCGCGCTGACCTTGCGAATGCTCGGCGGACTCACCGTCGTAGAGATCGCCCACGCCTTCCTGGTGCCGGAGACCACGATGGCGCGACGGATCACCCGCGCGAAGGCGAAGATCAAGGCAGCGCATGTTCCCTACCGGCTGCCGTCGGCGACCGACATCCGGGAACGGGTCGCCGGTGTGCTCGCGGTGATCTACCTCATCTTCAACGAGGGATATCTGGCCACCGCCGGGGACGACCCGGTGCGCGCGGACCTGACCGACGAGGCGATCCGCCTGGGCCGCCTCCTGCGCGCGCTCCTTCCCGATGAGGGCGAGGTGACGGGCCTCCTCGCCCTCATGCTCCTCGCTGACGCACGACGCACCGCGCGCGTGTCCCAGACCGGTGAGCTGGTGACCCTCGACGAGCAAGACCGCGGCGCGTGGAACCGAACCCTGGTCATCGAGGGTCACGCGCTGGTCCGCGAACGGATCGCCGCGGTCGCCGCCGGCGCGGAGCCACCCGGGCGATATCAGCTCCTGGCCGCGATCAACGCGGTTCACACCGATGCCCCGTCCGCACGCGATACGGACTGGTCCCAGATCGTCGCTCTCTACGACCGCCTGATTGTGCTCGATCCCTCCCCGATCGTGCGACTCAACCGCGCGATCGCGGTCGCCGAACTGGACGGCCCCGCCGTGGCGCTCGCCGAGATCGACCGACTCGGCGAGACCCTCGATGGGTACCACGCCTATCACGCCGCGCGCGCCGACCTCCTGCGGCGGGTCGGGCGAAGCGACGAATCGCGGACGGCGTACGACACGGCCATCCAACTCGCCGGCAACCCCGCGGAGCGGGCGTATCTCGCCCGCCGTCGCGACCAACTCGCGTGGTGACCGCGGCACAGATGACTGGCGCCGCCTGCGACCAACACGTCCGTTGCCGCAAGGGCATCGCGGGGGTAGATTCCGGGCAAGCCAGAGCTGATGAGCCCAGGAGGCAGCGGCCTCAGGAACAGGGGGATCACGTGTCTACTGAATCAGAACAGATCGAGCCGACGGTCGAGATCGACGGGGCAGCGTTCCCCGAGATCATGCGGATCCTGCGGTTCGGCGCCGACGTCGATGCCTATCTGGTGGACATCGGCGTCCGCCCGGAGATCTACGGGGAGACAGCGCAGAGCGAGGTACTCGTCGGCTGCGGAACGGAGAAAGGGGAGCTGGCAGGCTCGCTGCTCGGCGTCGTGGGAGCTGCAGGTGGATCGGCCACAGCGCTGGTTGCCGCTGAGACCGTCGTCGCCCCGGTCTCGGCTGTCGAAGAGGTGGTGGCGACCCTGCTCGTAGCGGTCGAATCCGAGGACAAGCTGGCCGCGTGCACCGAAGGGAAACACCCGGAGGCCGCTGCGAAGCTCCGAGCCGACAGCAAGATGACGAGGGCCGAGATCGACCGGGTCAGGGAGCGGCTCGGCGGGACTGCCGCTTCGCGGTGACGCGTCCGACCCGGCGTAGAGCTCGGGACTGGGCTCCGGCGCAGGCACGGCGGGCCGCACGGGCCTACTCGAGGTTGTCGACGGGCGTGTTCTCGTCCATCGGATCGCCCTCGCTCGCGCTGGTCACCTTCGTGCCGTCCTCGGCCGGCCTCTCGACCTCGCCGGGGTCCAGCTCGACGTCGCCGGCGTCATCGGGTCCACCCGTGCCGGGCACGGCGCGGATGCGGGAGGCATCGATGTCCTCGTCGATGGCCTCGGGGAGGAGATCCCGCTGCTTCGCAGCGGTCTCGTCTTCGCTGCCGGGGCTGTAGCTCACATCCTTCCGAGTCTGCTCGGCATCCGTGAGGGGCGCCGCGTCGTCCGGCCCGGCGTCGGGGTTGCGTCGAGCGCCGGTCTCGTCTGGGGTGCTCATGCGGCGAGCGTACGTCAGCCGGCGCAACGTCGGCAGGGCCTTGACAGCGGATGCCGCGCGCCCGGCCCGGGCGCGGGCGGATGCCGCCCGCCCGCCCGCCGAGCGCGTGTCGAAGGGTCGTCGCTAGGCTGGTTGCCGCACCGATCACGGAGCCACATCGATCAAGGGGGATCCACTATGTCACGACTCATGACGTCCACCGCGCTCGCCTTCGCCGGTGTGCTGCTGCTCGCGGGCTGCACGGCTGGAGGCGGCGGCGGCGCCACCACCGCCGCTGCCGAATCGTGCGAGACCTTGCGCTCCGATGTGCGCGACATCTCGAACGGCGCACAGAACACCCTCGCGGCGGGCGGCGATCCCGCCGAGATGCAGACGCAGCTCGAGGGCTACAGCGAGCGCGTGACCGAGCTCAATGATTCCGTCGGCGAGGAGCTCGGCGTCACCGACGAGCTCACGGCGCTCGGTGAGGAGATCGACGCGGCCGCCGAGTTCGCCGCCACCCTGCCCTCCGACCCCGAGGCCGAAGTCGATTCCGAAGCGGTGGCCGAGCACCAGACCGCCATCGGGGAGGCGGCCGACAACGTGAACGACGCCTGCACCGAGGACTGATCCCGCGCCGGCGCGCTGGGCCGAAGCCGGGCGGCATCCGATCGACGGACGCCGCCCACCGGCATCATGACGCTGCGGCCTTCTTCTTCGCCGCCGGGGCCTTCTTCTTCGCGGTCGCGCCCGAGCCCGAGGCCGCCGCCGAGCCGCCGGACTTCGAACCGCCCGATCCGCCCGACTTCGAACCGCCCGCCGCGGACTTCCCGCCACCCGCCGCAGCGGCCTTCGCGCCGCCCTCCGCGGCATCCGCCCCACCGCGCTTGGACGCGATCGACTGGCGCAGCGCCTCCATGAGGTCGATGACCTCGCCGCCCTCGGCTTCCTCGGGCTGCTCGCCGAACGTCGCGGCCGTATCGATCGCGTCGCCCTGCTCGAGTTTCGCCTTGATGAGCGTGCGCAGCTCCTGCTGGTACTCGTCGACGAACTGGTCGGGCTCGAAATCCGAGACGAGGCTCTCCACCAACTGCTTCGAGAGGTCGAGCTCCGTCGATGAGATCTTCACGGGATCCTCGAGCGACGGGAAATCCGCCGCGCGCACTTCATCGCTCCAGAGCAGCGTCTGCACCATGAGCACGTCGCCGTGTACGCGGAGCGCCGCGAGCCGCGTCTTCTGACGAAGGGCCATGCGCACGATGGCGGTGCGCTCGGTGGACTCGAGCGTGCGGCGCAGCAGCACGTACGCCTTCGACGACGCCGAGTCGGGCTCGAGGTAGTAGCTCCGGTCGTACATGATCGGATCGACCTGCTCGGTCGGCACGAACTCCACGACCTCGATCTCGCGACTGCGCTCGGCGGGCAGCGACTTCAGGTCCTCGTCGGTGATGATGACCGTGCGTTCGCCGTCGTCGTACGCCTTGTCGATGTCCTGGTACGGGACGACCTTGCCGTCGATCTCGCACACTCGTTGGTACCTGATGCGCCCGCCGTCCCCGGCGTGCACCTGGTGCAGGGACACATCGTGGTCCTCGGTGGCGCTGTACAACTTGACGGGCACATTGACCAGGCCGAATGTGACCGCGCCCTTCCAGACGGCTCGCATGCCTCCAGTACACACCCCGGGTGCCGCGAGCGATACCCCTTGTGGTCTGGCCTACCACCCCGGAGGACCGGCGGACCCGGCCGGGTACTCCTCGAGCGGCACGCGACCGCCGCGCCAGGCCGCCAGCACGGGCTCGACGATGCGCCAGCACTCCTCGGCGACGTCGCCGCGGACCGAGAGCGTCGGGTCGTCGTTCAGGATGCCCTTGAACACCTCGCCATCACAGCGCGTCGCCTGACCGGCCCCCCGCCACCTGGAGGCGCGGGGCGGCAGAGGCGTGGATGTCGCGAACGCTGGCTTGCGGCATCCGCACCCGACAGGATGGAGAGATGGCGGAGGGCGCACGTCAGCTCGTAGAGGTCGACGGCCGGAGACTCCGGCTGACGAACCTCGACAAGGTCATGTATCCCGAGACGGGGATGACCAAGGGCGAGGTGATCTCGTACTACGCCGAGATCGCCCCCGTCATGGTGCCGCACGTGGCCGGGCGCCCGGTGACCCGCAAGCGCTGGGTGCAGGGCGTCGGCACCCCGGATGCCCCGCAGGCTGCGTTCTTCGAGAAGAACCTCGAATCGCACGCACCCGAGTGGATCCGACGCGGAGTCATCCGTCACTCCGACGGCCCGAAGACCTACCCGATCGCCGGGGATCGGGCCACGCTGGTGTGGCTCGCGCAGCAGGCGGCACTCGAGCTGCACGTGCCGCAGTGGCGCTTCGACGCGAAGGGCGAACCGGGGAACCCCGACCGCATCGTGTTCGACCTCGACCCGGGCCCGGGCATGGGCTTGCCCGAGTGCGCGGAGGCAGCACGGCTCGTGCGCGACCTGCTGGCGGGAATGGGCCTCGAGGCGATGCCCGTGACGAGCGGCAGCAAGGGCATCCACCTGTACGCGGCCCTCGACGGTCGCCAGACCTCCGACCAGATCTCAGCCGTGGCTCGGGAACTGGCCAAGGCGCTCGAGAGCGACCACCCCGAGCTGATCGTGTCGAGCATGCGCAAGACGCTCCGCGAGGGCCGCGTGCTCATCGACTGGAGCCAGAACAACGGCAAGAAGACGACGATCGCGCCGTACTCCCTGCGCGGGCGGTTCCGCCCGACGGTGGCGGCGCCGCGCACGTGGGCGGAGCTCGACGACCCCGGCCTGCGCCACCTCGAGGCGCACGAGGTGCTCGAGCGCGTGGCATCCGTCGGTGACCCGCTCGCGGTGCTCACCGCCACCGACGCACGACGGCCCACTTGCGGAGTACCTCTCGATGCGGAAGACCGGCGTCACGCCCGAGCCCATGCCGGAGTCGAGCTGGGGGTCGCCGGGGGGTGGCGAGCCGGCGTTCGTCATCCAGGAGCACCACGCCCGGAGACTGCACTACGACCTACGGCTCGAGCGCGACGGCGTGATGAAGAGCTGGGCGGTTCCGAAGGGGATTCCGGATGACCCGGGCGTCAACCACCTCGCGGTGCAGACCGAGGACCACCCGATGGAGTACGCGACCTTCGAGGGCACGATACCGGCGGGGGAGTACGGCGCCGGGTCGATGACGATCTGGGACTCCGGCACCTACGAGACCGAGAAGTGGCGCGACGAGGAGGTCATCGTCGACCTCGACGGCCGACCGGGTGGGCCGCTCGGCGGACGGGTGCGGCTCGCCCTCATTCGCACGGAGGGGTCGGGCGAGAAGAGCAACTGGCTGGCGCACCGCATGAAGGACCAGCGGCCGGGCCACTGGAGCCCGTCGTCGAAGGCACGGCACGAGACCGACGAGGCCACCACCGAGTCGCCCGGAACTGTACAGAATCGGGCAACTCGGGATGAGTCGGCGACCCCGGGGGAGACCACCACGGAGGCCACCACGGAGACGACCACCGAGTCGCCCGGAACTGTACAGGATCGGGCAACTCGGGAACCGGTCGAGCCGATCCTCGTGCGTCCGATGCTCGCGACCTCGGGCACGCTCGGCATGCTGGCCGTGGGCGAGTGGGCGCTCGAGTGGAAGTGGGACGGCATCCGCGTGCTCGCCCGAACCGACGACGGTGGCATCCGGCTGCTGAGCCGCAGGGGCAACGATGTGACCGCCACCTATCCCGAGCTCGCAGGACTGCCACGGGTGCTCCGCGGCGACGCACTCGTCGACGGTGAGATCATCGCCCTCGACGACGAGGGTCGGCCGAGCTTCGAACGGATGCAGCAGCGGATGAACCTCACCCGGGTCCGCGAGATCGAACGCGTCGCGGCATCCGTGCCCGTGCGCCTGCTGCTGTTCGACGTGCTCGAGATCGCCGGATCCTCGGTGATGCCGGAGCCCTATCGGCGGCGGCGGGAGCGGCTCGAGCGTCTCGTGCGGCCACGGCGCGGCGTCCCGATCGAGGTGCCCGCGCCCGCGTCCGGCACCCCTGAGGAGGCATTCGAGGAGAGCCGCCGCCTCGGCCTCGAGGGGCTCGTCGCGAAGAATCCCGACTCGCCGTACCGGCCGGGCGTGCGTTCGGATGACTGGGTGAAGGTGAAGCTCACGCGCACGCAGGAGGTCGTGATCGGCGGGTACCGCCGGGGGAGCGGCACGCGCACTGGACACATCCGGTCCCTTCTCGTCGGCATCCCGGGCGAACGCGGCCTCGAGTACGTGGGCCGGGTCGGCAGCGGATTCCGCGAGGTCGAGCTCGACCGCCTGCTCGAGCGACTGCGAGGGCTCGAGCAGCCGTCGCCACCGTTCGTCGACGTACCCGCCGTCGACGCGCGTGACGCCGTGTGGGTGCGACCCGAACTCGTCGGCGAGATCGAGTTCGGCGAGTGGACCCGAACGGGCGTGGCGCGACATCCGAGATGGCGTGGCATGCGGCCCGACAAGCGACCCGACGAGATCGTGCGGGAAACGTGACCGATTGTGCCGCGTCGCCCGGTACGCTTCCGGTCGTGGGCACCCTCTACTACGGCGAATCCGGCACCCCCATCGGCATCGAGGACCGTGCACTGGCGCACGTGAAGGTCGCGATCACGACGAAGCTTCGGCGAGGCGAGAGCTTCACCCTGTCGTGGATCCATCCCGACGACCAGCCTCGTGGACGGAGCACGATCTGGTTCCATCACTCGATCCCGCTGCGCTTCGTGTTCGATGATCCCGAAGCCCCCGAGATCAGCCGCGAGTGGGTCGAGGACCTCATGCGCTCGGCGAACAGCACCGGTGGCATCCTGCTCATCGAGGCGCACATCGACACGCGATGAGCGCCGCTCCGACGTCCAGCCGTCGATCGCGGTGTGACGCCGCTCACGCGTCGTCGACGAGCAGCGCCAGCAGTGCCGTCTCTCGTGTGCCGCGCAGGTCGATCGTGCGTCCGCGCTCGTAGGCGTCGATGACCCGCGGATCCACGTAGCTCGCCTTCGCGATCGCGGGCGTGTTGCCGAGCACCCAGCTCGCGTGCTCGATCGCCTCACGGATGATGCGTCCCCGTGCCCGCGCGGTGTCCTCGACGCCGAACTCGGCCAGCCGCTCCGCCGCCGCGATGGTGCCGCGCAGCGTGCGGAAGTCCTTCGCGGTGAAGTCGCCGCCGGTCCGGGCCCGGATGTCGCCGTTCACGTCCGACGGGATGGCCGCTCGCATCCGGCGCCCGTCGACCCAGGCGTAGAGCCGGGACGCCGGCGAGCGCACGGCGGTGCGCTCGACGAAAAGGGCCAGCGCGGGATCCGACACCCGGATGTCCTGCACGATTCCCGCCTTCGCGCGGAACCGGAGGCGCACGGTCTCGGCATCGTCGAGTGACGCGTTGCGCACGAGCAGCGTCGTGAGCCCTCGGCTGCGGAACCCCGCGAGCGACTCCTCGGAGCCGATGCGGATCGCGCCGAGGTCGAGTGTGCGGAACGCGGCGGCGAGCACCCGTTCGCGCGGCAGCTCTGCCAGTGCGAGATCTCGCCGCACGCCCCGCCGTGCCGCGGGCAGCACCCCGGCGAGCGCGGTCATGCGCAGGAACTTCTCCGCGTCCTGCTTCTCGCGCCACACGGGGTTGTAGATGTACTGGCGCCGGCCGGCCGCGTCGACGCCGACGGCGAGGATGTGCGCCTTCGGGTCATCCGAGATCCAGACGTGCTCCCACGCGGGCGGCACGGCCAGCTCGGAGATGCGCGCGCGTTCCGCACGGCCGGCGGCACTGCCGTCGGTGTGCCGGTACGCGAAGCCGCGCCCCCACCGCATCCGGGTGAATCCGGGCGAGACGTAGGGCTCGACCCGTTTCAGGCGCGGCATGGCGCGGCATCCGCTGGATCAGTGGTTGCGAAGCGCCGAGATGAGCTCGGACTTGCGCTTGCTGCTGTACCCCGTGATGCCGATCTCCTTGGCGCGCTTCTTCAGCTGGTCGACGGTCCAGTCCTCGTAGTCGCCGTGCTTGCCGCCCTTGCGGCCCACGGTGCTCCGGCCCTGCTTCGCCGCGGCGTTCGAGACGCGGGCGGCCTTCTCCTTCGAGGCGCCGTCCTTGCGAAGCTCCTCGTAGAGCTTCGGGTCCTTCAACGACGCGTTCCTGCGTCCGGGCATGGTGGTGCTCCTTCCCTTCTTTCCCCTCAGAGGCCGCGGCCGCCGGTGACCGGCAGCACGGCGCCCGAGACGTACGACGCCTCATCCGACGCGAGGTACACGTAGGCCCCGGCGAGCTCGGCCGGCTGCCCGGCGCGCCCGAGCGGCGTGTTCCGCCCGAACTCGGGCATCTTGTCGGGCCATCCGGTGGCCGGGATGAGCGGTGTCCAGATCGGCCCGGGGGCGACGGCGTTCACGCGGATGCCACGTGGCCCGAGTTCCTCGGCAAGGGCCTTCGTGAATGCCACGAGGGCGGCCTTCGTCATGGCGTAGTCGACGAGTGCGCTCGAAGGGTCGAAGCCCTGGATCGACGTGGTCGTGATGATGCTGGAGCCAGCATCCATGAGCGGGACCGCCGCGCGCGTGAGGAACACGGGCGCGAACAGGTTGACTCGCATCACGGTCTCGAAGTCGTCGGTCGGGATCTCGTCGATGCCACCTCGGTTGCGCTGGTGCGCGGCGTTCAGCACCAGCAGGTCCAGCCCGCCGAATGCCTGGTCGGTGTGGGCGACGAGGTCCTTGCAGTGCTGCTCGCTGCGCAGGTCGCCGGGCAGCAGCAACGGATCCGTACCGGCATCCGCAACCCATTGCGCGGTCGCCTCGGCGTCGGCCTGCTCGCTCGGCAGGAACGCGATCGCAACGTGGGCCCCCTCGCGCGCGAAGGCGATCGCGACTGCACGGCCGATGCCCGAGTCTCCGCCCGTGATGAGCGCCCGCCGATCCTTGAGGCGGCCGCTTCCGCGATAGCTCTGCTCGCCGTGATCGGGCTGTGGCAGCATCTGCTCGGTCAGGCCCGGAGCTTCCTGCTCCTGCCGCGGGAACGGGTCGGTGGTGTGCTTCGTGGTCGGGTCCGTGAGCTGATCGCTTGACATGGCCTCCCTTTCCGGCTGCCACGCTAACGCGCGCCTCCTGGGGCCCGCGCGGGGTTGACATCCGCTCGGCGCTCCACCCGGCATCCGGCACGCCCGCGGTCCCAGGCGGATGCCGCGACCGCCGAGATGTCGCCGCCTGCTGCCGCCCATGCAGTAGCACGGCCCGCGATCGAGGGTCAACCCCTACCCGCCCAGATCCGCACGTCGATACCGTCGGGCCATCGGACGTACCGCGTCCCAGGTCCCGCCCGCAACGGCGGGACCGGAGTCCGCCCCGTCGACCACGGGCGCGGATCACATGAAGGAGAGATCATGAACATCCTTGTCGCCATCATCGCCATCGTGGCCATCGTCCTGCTGATCACCGGCGGCGTCGTGCCCACGCTGAACTTCCTGCTCTGGGTGGGAATCGCGTTGCTGATCATTGCGGCCATCGTGTTCCTCGTGCGCTACATCGGAGGCAATCGAACGGTCTGACCTCAGCACACCGGCGTTTCTCGGAAGCGGGCGACCCTCGGGTCGCCCGCTTTCGTTGCGCCTCATATCGCGCCGACCGTCCCGGTTTTGCCGACGGACACCCTCGTGGGCCTATGCTGAGCGGGTGGGAACCCTGTATTACGGCGACTCCGGAACGCCCATCGGCATCGAAGACCGGGCGCTCGCTCACCTGAAGATCGCCATCACGACGAAGCTGCGACGCGGCGAGAGCTTCACGCTGTCCTGGCAGCACGCCGATGACCAGCCGCGGGGGCGCAGCACGCTCTGGCTCCATCCGTCCATCCCGCTTCGGTTCGTGTTCGACGAGCCCGAGGCGCCCGAGCTCAGCCGAAACTGGATCGAAGATCTGATGCGTTCGGCCAACAGCACCGGCGGCATCCTGCTCGTTCCCGAACATCTCGACGCGGGAACAATCGAAACGCAGCCCGGCCAGCCTGTGCACGTGGGCGCCGACGTGCAGGAGGTCGACGTCGACCACGAGACTCAGCCCGCGTAGGGCTGCGTCCCACTGCGGCGCCGGTCGGTCCCACTGCGGCGGCCGGTGCGGTGCCGACTGCGCCGGTCGACCTCACATGCCGAGGCCGCTCGAGCGATCAACGGGCTCGCCGTCGTGCACCTCGCCGCGCCACGCGCCAGTGGGGGCGTGCCGGCGCTCGATGTACTCCTTGAACCGCTTGAGGTCGCTCTCCACCTGCAGGTCATCGAGCTGGAAGGCGGCGCCGGCCGACTCTACGAGGCCCTCGGGCTCCCACTCGATCTCGAGGTCGATGCGCGTCGAGCCTGCGTCGAGTGGCGTGAACTGCACCCGACCGTTGTGCACCACCCCGCCGAGGCTTCGCCAGGCGACGTGATCGTCGGGGACCTGGTCGCTGATCTCCGCGTCGAACTCGCGCTTCACGCCGCCGATCGACACGACCCAATGGGTCAGCGTGTCGTCGAGCTGTGTCACGGAGTCGACGCCGCTGAGGAACTCGGGGAAGGTTTCGAACTGCGTCCACTGGTCGTACGCCACGCGAACGGGGACGTCGACGTCGATCGAGGCGGTCACGGACGTGCTCATGATGTGTTCTCCGTTCCGGACGCATGGTCGGCGTCCGTGGGCAACCGTAGGCAGGCGGCATCCGTGCTACGAGGGGCTTGCCGCATGTGGCATCGGCTGCTAGACGGGAAGTGATCGAGTGCGACGAGGAGGAGCGACGAGGAGGAGCCATGGGTGCGCCAGAGGATACGACACCCGAACGTGTGCCGATCGAACGCTGGTGGCCGCATCTCTCCATCGAGGCGAAGCACCGGCTGCTCGCCGAGCTCGACGGGCCGATCGACGCCGATACCGCAGACGAGATCCAGTCGATCACCGGTGTGGCCGCACCCGAGCGGCTGACACCGTCTGAGCAGCGCTTCGTGGAGACGCAGATCGAAGCGGTCGACTGACTGTCGGGCGGGTCGACTGACTGTCGGGCGGGTGGGATCGCGCCTAATCGCCCTCGAACGGATCGTTCTCCGGGGGCTCGGGCACGAACTGCAGACCGGCCGTACTGTTGGCCGAGAGCAGCATCTGCTCGATCCACAGGCGGTTGAGCTTCGGTGGGCGGTTGCCGTTGAACACGAACTGCAGGGGAATGGACTCGTGCAGCCAGATCGTGGTGCGACCACTGCCGTTCTCGACCCCGTGCTCCCAGGTCATCGAGAAGCTCTCGGAGCGGCGCAGCTTGTTGACGATCGCGACACGCAGGTGGGCAAGGACGCGGTCATCGATCTCGATCTCCCGCGACGAGGAGTTGTAAATGAATTTGCCCATGGCGATGACTCTATCCGTCGGAGGGGGCACCGGATATGCGGGAGTGCCGGATGGCGTCAACCCCCTCCCGCAGTAGCGATGAGGGGCGTAGCAAATGGGGAATGAAGGCGCTCACATGGCATGCGACCAAGGACGTGCGCATCGCGGATGTCCCCGACCCAGGCGTGGTGGACCCCACGGACGCCGTCATCCGCGTCACCTCCACGGCGATCTGCGGGTCTGACCTGCACCTGTACGGTGTGTTCGGTCCCTTCCTCGAACGCGGTGACATCCTCGGGCACGAGCCCATGGGGATCGTCGAGGCGGTGGGCTCCGAGGTCCGCCGGGTGCAGGTCGGCGACCGGGTGGTGGTGCCGTTCGTCATCTCGTGCGGTCACTGCTACATGTGCGCCCGCGGCCTCACGACGCAGTGCGAGACGACGCAGCAACGGGACCACGGCACCGGCGCGGCGCTGTACGGGTACACCGAGCTCTACGGCTCGGTCCCGGGCGGACAGGCGGAGTACCTGCGCGTGCGCCTCGCCGACGCCAATGCGCAGGTCGTCGGGCACGAGCTCCCCGACGAACGGTACCTGTACCTCAGCGACATCCTGCCGACTGCATGGCAGGCGTTCCGCTACGCGAACGTGCTGCCCGGCGGCACGCTCGGGGTGCTCGGCCTCGGCCCGGTCGGCCAGCTCGTCGCCCGCATCGCCCGCCACCACGACGTGCGTGTGCACGCGGTTGATCCCGTCGTGGAGCGGCGGCTCATGGCCGAACGCTACGGAGCCGTCGTGTACGACCTCGTCGATGACGTGGGCGACGCCATCCGCGATGCCACCGACGGGCGTGGACCCGATGCCGTGGTGGATGCTGTCGGACTCGAGGCACACGGCAACCCCGGAACGGCCTTCGCCCAGCAGGCCGTCGACATCCTGCCCGACGGGCTGGCCAAGCCGCTGATGACGAAGGCCGGCGTCGACCGTCTTGCCGCGCTGCACTTCGCCGTGGGCTTGGCGCGCCGTGGTGGAACGATCTCGGTGAGCGGCGTCTACGCCGGCGCCCTCGATCCGATGCCGCTGCTGCAGGTGTTCGACAAGCAGCTGACGATGCGCTTCGGACAGTGCAACGTGCATCAGTGGGTCCCGGAGCTGCTGCCCCTGGCCGAAGCCCCCGGCGACCCCCTCGGCCTGGAGGACCTGGCGACGCATCGCGTGCCGCTCGAACGGGCGCCCGAGATGTACGAGAAGTTCCGCGACAAAGAGGACGGCTGCATCAAGGTCGTGCTGAAGCCCTGACCAGGGCATCGTCACCGCGAGTGTGATCACGACGATCCCGATGATCATCGTGTTCTTCATCGCCCAGCGTCAGATCATCGACGGGGTGGCGTCGTCGGGGCTGAAGGGCTGAGTGGGGTCGATCGTCAGATGACGTGACCGGGATCGAGCGGGTCGTTCGTCGGCCTGCCCGGGCGCCTGAGGTCCAGCGGATCGATCGAGCGCTGCAGTTCATCGAGGTCGATCATCCCGGTGTCCTCCCGCAACCTCGCGGGCGGGACGTCTCGCACGTGATGAAGAACGTCGGTGCTGTGATGGCGGGCGTCGGCTGCGCCTGCCGTCGCCGTCGTCGTCGGTTCGGTGGCCCGACCGATCGACTGTTCCATGGTGTTGCTCCCTTCGTGCATGAGGATGCTTCGGGGCATCCGTCTCTTGGGACGATACGCCTGCATACCTCGATCCGGACGTTACGCCGCTCCATAACCCGCCGCGAGGCCTTGACGACACCTGCTGAGCAGGTTATCGCGCGACTCAGGTGCCGGTCTCGTGGTGCGGCGTCGCGACGGGCTTGGACTCGGGCGATCCACGCTGGCGGAGGAACACGGAGGCGCCGACGATCGCGGCGACGGCGAGGAACTCGCTCTGCCAGTTCTGCATCGACTCGAACCAGAACTGCGCAGTACCGAGGTACTCCAACGTGGTGACGCCCGGAAGGCCGTGCTGCGCCTGCTCGGCGGAGTATGCCTCGGCGCCGCCGACCGCATGGAACCAGAAGGAGAGGGCGAACAAGACGAAGAAGAACAGCGCGAGCGAGTTCTCGTACACCACGAGCGCCAGGCCGCCCTTGCGAACCGGCCACGGTGTCTTCGGATCGTGCTTCGCCTTGCGCGGATCCTCGTCCTGCGGCGTGCGCTTGCCGATGGGCTTCGACTCCGATGAGCCCTTCTGGAAGAGGAAGACGGTGAGCACGACGTACGCGCCCATCTGGAGGAACTCCGACTCCCAGTTCTCGAACATCGCCTCGACGAACTCGCCCGATCGCAGGTATTCGGCGATCCCGACCGGCGCCGCGTGGTGCGCGAGCTGCTCGTCGTTGTAGACCTGCAATCCGCTCGCCGCCATCCCGGCGAGGCAGGCGAGGAAGATGATGAAGCACACGATGAACAGACCGTGCTCGAGAAACCAACGGCGCACTGCTGCCTCGGCGTGCGGCGTCTCGGGCGCATCCTTCATGGTGGTCATTGTTCCCTCCCCGGTGCCCGTGCTCCGATCGTGGCGTCGGCTCGTCGCACGAGGCAAGGGCTTGACGACCCGATCTTGGCCGGGCTGGCGGATGCCGCGGAGCGTAGGCTGGCGCCCGTGGAGCATCCGCGCGTGGTCGACCCGGGGCATCCGCTCGTCGAACGGGTCCGCAGGATCTGCCTCGCGCTGCCCGAGGCGGTCGAGGTCGAGGCGTGGGGTCGCCCGACGTTCCGCGCGGCCAAGCCGATCTTCGTGCACGTCGCCGCCACCGCCGACAACCCGCTCTCGATCATCGTGAAGACCGATCCCGAGGAACACCTCGCCCTCATGCAGGACGGCCGCTTCTACGGTGCGCCGTACTACGACCGGAACCGATGGCTCGGCGTCGACCTCGACGCTCCAGACACCGACTGGGACCTGCTGGCCGAGGTCATCGAGACCTCGTACCGCCAGGTGGCGAACAGGCGTCAGCTCGCCGCCCTCGACGCGTTGCGCCCCGACCACGCCGACGCCTGAGCCGCGTCCACGATTGGCGAGATCCAAGACGCGTGAGATAGAGTGACGTGGTTGCCTGATCGCGTGGTCGCGGGGGCGACATCGTCTGCGCCCGTAGCTCAACGGATAGAGCATCTGACTACGGATCAGAAGGTTGGGGGTTCGAATCCCTCCGGGCGCACACTGGTTGAGACAGTACAGGCCCCGAGTCACGCGGATCAGCGTGAGTCGGGGCCTTTGTCTTGTCCGAGAGGGCGATGTCCGAGCGGGCGCCGCATGGAGCTCCGGCGGAGGCAAGGGGGCTCGCTTCCCTCTCGACGTGCCGATAGAGAGTCAGAACCCCGGCAGCGGCGGGTTCGGCGTGACGCGCAGCCACACCACGTGGCATCCGTCGAGCACCAGGCCCCGAGCGAGTGAGACCGGGCGATCGCCGATCAGTTCGTGCGCGTCCGCGCCGAACCCCGACAGCGTGAGCGCGTCGACCTGCGCCGGCTCGTCGCCGAGGTTCGCGAGCACGAGCACCATGGTCGTCGAGTCGGCGGATGCCGCGGCATCCTGAACCCCATGGCGCTGGTAGCCGAGCACATGCGGATGGCGCGCGTCGAACACCACGAGCGGACCCACCGCGAACTCGGCCGTCGCCCGTCGCATCTCGATCATCCGTGTGAGTCCGGCGTACACGGCGCCCGCCGGCGTCGCGGGATCGTTTCGCTGCGCGTACGCCGTGGCCGGGTACCGCGGCCGGTTCACCCAGCGGCTGTCGCCGGCCATGGGCGGGGTCGTCGAGGTAGGCGGCGTCGTTGAGCTGGGCGACCTCGTCGCCGAGGTAGATGAGCGGGATGCCGCCCGTCGAGAGCGCGATGGCGTGAGCGAGCAGGACGCGGTCGACGCCGTGCGGATCGCCCGCCTCGACTCCCGCGAGCGACGCGGTCGTGCCTGCGACCCGGGCATCGCCCGTGCGCGGGTTCTCCTGGAACGGCACGCCCCGGGCGAAGCTGCCCGGGTACCGGTTCACGTAGAACGCGTTGAGGAAGCGGCGGTGGTCGAACCCGTCGATCCCGAACTCGGCGGCGTCCTCGT
Source organism: uncultured Actinomycetota bacterium (assembly GCA_963764435.1). GTDB lineage: Bacteria > Actinomycetota > Actinomycetes > Actinomycetales > Microbacteriaceae > Agromyces. Next base: position 88,613 of record CAVXSL010000010.1, read on the forward strand.
CGGCGAAGGTCCATCCGATGTCGTCGTGCCCGCGCACGTAGTTCACCCACGCGCACCCGTCGGGCAGCGCGTGCCGGCGCTCGAGCGCCTGCGCCAGCATCCGCGGATCGCGCGTGGCGAGCGCCTCCCACGTGAGCGCCATCTGCAGCGGGTTGTACGAGAGCTGGCACTCCTCGAGCGAGATGTACTCGACGACCTGGTCGGGGTGCACGATCGCCTCGGACTTGAACAGCAGTGAGGGGGCGGCCATGCGGAGCACCGCGTTGAACGCCTGCAGCAGCAGGTGGGCCTCGGGCAGGGACTCGCAGGCGGTGCCGAGCTGCTTCCAGATGAAGGCGACGGCGTCCATGCGCAGCACTTCGACGCCGAGGTTGGCGAGGAACAGCATCTCGCCCGCCATCGCCCGGAACACGGCGGGATTCGCGTAGTTCAGGTCCCACTGGAACGAGTGGAACGTCGCCCAGATCCACCGGCCGTCGGGCAGCTGCACGAACGACCCCGGATGGTCGTCGGGGAAGATCTCGCGCACCGTGCGCTCGTAGGCGTCGGGCATGGTGCGATCGGGGAAGATCAGGTAGAAGTCCCGGTAGTAGGGATCGTCGGCGACCGCCTTGCGGGCCCATTCATGGTCGCTCGCAGTGTGGTTGAAGATGAAGTCGAGCACGAGCGAGATGCCGTTCGCGCGCAGCTCTGCGGCCAGTGCCCGCAGGTCGTCGATCGTGCCGAGGTGCGCTGCGACGGCACGGTAGCTCGAGACGGCGTAGCCGCCGTCGGAGTTGCCCTCGGGCACTGCGAACAGCGGCATGAGGTGCAGGTAGGTGAGGCCGAGCTCGACGAACTCGGGGATGCGCGCTCGCACCCCGTCGAGGTCGCCGGCGTAGCGGTCGACGTAGCAGACCCCGCCGAGCATGCGGTTCGACCCGTACCAGTCGGGGTCGCGCTCGCGGCTCGCGTCGAGTGCTCGCAGGTCGTCGGGTCGGGCGGCCCAGGATGCCTCGACGTCGCCGACCACGCCGGCGAGGGCGTCGAGCGCATCGTCGCGCTCGCCGTACAGCTCCGCGAACAGTCGATGGAGCCGGCCGAAGTTCGCCGCCAATCGGCGTTCGAAGTCGGCGTCGCGGGTTGGAGGGAGGACGGCGGCTCGCTCGGAATGCTCCGCGCTCCGCGCGAGTTCGGAGCGGATGCGAGTGAGGTCGACCGCGGCGTCGGTGCCGAGACGTGCCATGCGCCAAGCCTGCCGCATCTTGGACGTCTGAGGCATCGCGATCCGTGCGATTGCTTGAGCTTGTTGAAGCGGTGTTCGACCGACATCGGCGACGATCGTGGGGGGTCGCCGCTGCGCGTCGCGGCACTGCGCGGCGCGTGGCCGAGGTGACGACCAGGCCGTCCTTCGGGTCCGCAACACAGGTCCCATGTACCCCCAATTCGCGGGCCGGTCCGGCCTACCGCCTGCGACGCCGGGAGGGATCAGGCTGGGAATCCGCCGAAGGACGCCGGACTCGCCCTCTCTGCGCCGTGCTGAGTGTCCCCCGTTCCGGTTATGCTCTGCACATCTGATTCCCGAGATCGAGAGTCCGGATATGAGGAGTGCGGGTGCCGGGTTTCTTCCGGTGAAGTCGAAGCCGATGAGGCGCCGGCTACGACAAGCGGCTCCATCCGGTATGGCCGACCGTGGGGAACACGGCCGGCCGATGATTGCACCCGCGATCGGGTCGGCGCTCGATCGCACGCAGCCCTCGCTTGCCATCCCCGGTGCCGGCATGATGCGACGCGGGTACGCGACCCTCATCGCGATCGCCGTCGCGATCGTGGTGTTCCACGAGCTCACATCGCGGTTCGCGAGCGGCCAGGCGTCCGCCAGCCGCGACGACGCCGCCGAGTTCAACGCCGCCGATCTCATCTGGGCGCTGCCCGCGCTCGCGGTCGGTGCAGCGGTCGGCGCCGCGCTCGTCGTTGCGTCGGCCTCCCGCGCGGGCATCGCCGCGCTCGCGCGCTTGGGTCTGCCCGGCCTCGGCCACAACGCCCGGGCCCGTGCGAACGGACTCACGTGGGGCGCCATCGCCGTGCTCGGTGTGCATTTCACGCGCGAGGCGTTCGACGTGCTCCCGGGCGGTCATGGTGTCGTCGCGATCGCCCTCGGCGCGCTGTTCGGGCGCGGCACGTTCCTGTTGCACCGCTACGCCATCGAGCATGAGGCATACCGCACGTTCAACCTGATCGCGATGCTGCTCGCCGCGGGCATCCTCGCGAGCATGAGCGACACGCCGACCGGGTCGTGGTGGACGCACAACTTCAGCACCCTCGGAACCTCCGACGACGTCGCCGCAGCCTGCTTCAACGTCGCCGTCGTGGTGTCGGGCGCAGGCATGGCGGTGATGTCGGCCGCACTCACTCGCGCCGTCGAGGAGCCGATGTTCGCGGCGCGTCGCGGAGGCCTCATCGCGATGCGCGTCCTGATCGTTCTGATCGGCGTCAGCCTCATGGGCGGTGGGGCTCGTGCCGATCGACGGCGCCACCGACCTGCACAATCTCGCGGCCCTCGGTGCCGCGGCATCCTTCGCGGTGCTCTGCCTGGGCATCCAACTCTGGGCCAGGCGCCTGCCGCGCTCGCTGGTATTCGGCTCGTATGCGTCCATCGCGATCGAGGCGATCGCCATGGTCGGCTACGACGGCATCGGCGCCTTCAACCTCACCGTGTTCGAGATCGTCGCGTTCACCTTGGTGTTCGCATGGCTCATCGCGCTGGTGGCCATCACGCACGCGAGTCCCAAGCGAGCGGATGCCATGAGCGGCCGCCACCTCGTACGCTCACGCGCCGCGCGCGCCCCTGCGTGCGGTCGAGCGGCGGTGCGTCCGGCGACGGAGAGTCCTGCACGCAGCCCCCGCCCACGGCGCAGCGTGCACAGGTCGCCGCGCCGCCGCTCACGCACCGTCGCGTCGCACGATGTGCGGCGAGTCCTTCATCCCGACGGCGAGCGATCGGACGAGCCACCGGATACGTCGTGATCGAGTGAAGGCTCGCATCGTCTGCGACCGCGGCCACCGGGATTCCGCCCCCGCCGGGCGCGGTCCGGAATGCCGGCGGCGCCGGGCGGGTTGTCGTCACTGGGAACGCGACTCGCGGCGAGGCGCGACCGACGCGACTGGAGGACGCATGGCCGAGGACATCACGAAGGCCGGAGCACGCACGGCCGAGGACATCGTCATCGAACGCAACGACGAGGCTCGCAGGTACGAGCTCACCCTCAACGGAGTGACCGCCGGCTACGCGGAGTTCCGCACCACTCCCGGCCGCATCATCTTCACCCACACCGTCGTGCTGCCCGAGTATGAGGGGCGGGGCCTCGGCAGCCGCCTCGCGAAGTTCGTGCTCGACGACGCCGTCGCGCGCGGCGAGCGGATCGTGCCGAGGTGCCCGTTCATCGCCGCGTACCTGCGAGAGCACGCCGGCTACGAGGCATCCGTCGACTGGCCCTCGTAACGGAGTGGTGTTGCGGTCGGCTGCTTTGGTCGGTGCGTTGATCGACGAAGACACGCGATTGTCCCTCGTTCTGGGCGATGCGCTCGCCTCGCGCCGCGGTTAACATTCGAGCAACCCGAGTCGTTCCTGAACCCGACCGGCTCGTCGTAACGCCGACGAACCGGGACGTCACCCGACAAGACCCTCGGGAGCTTTCTTGCCGAGCTCAGTTCGGGTCGCTCGGCGGGAGAGGCCTCCATGCGAGGCCGCGGTGGGGTGGGAGGTAGGGTTCCCACCCCACCGTCCACCCCGGCGGGCGACGTCGTTGTGCGGAGCCGTCTCAGTCGTCGGATGCCGCGGCGCCGCGCTCAACCACGCCCGGCTCTGCCAGGGCCTCGCCGACTCCGAGTCGCAGGCGGTCGCAGAGCTCGATGAGTTCGCGCAGCTCGCGGTCATCGAGCGCATGACCGACGTGCCGGTCGATCGCCTCCATGTGCGTGAACGCCACGCGGCGGAACAGCGCGAACCCCTCCTCGGTGATCGCGACGATCGTGCCACGGCCGTCGTCAGGGTCGGGCGTCTTGGTGACGAGGCCGCGGGCCGCGAGGCGATCCACGAGCCGGCTGACGCTCGGCTGCGTGATGAGGACCGAGCGGTTGAGGTCCTTGAGTCGCAGACGCCGAGCCGGTGCCCGCGTGATGTTGAAGAGCACGTCGTACTCGTTCAGCGACAGGATCTCGCTCGGGAACTCAGCCGCGAGCGCCCGCATGATAGTGACCTGGGCACGGAACAATGATTCCCATGCAGCGACCGTGATCGCGCGTTCCGCCACCCTCGGCTCCCCTCGATGTGCTCGACCCCGGTCTCATGATCGGGCTGATCCAAGGATAGGGAACCGGCGCCGGGAACGGGTGAGGGTCGGTCGTAGAGGCTGACGACCGACCCTCACCCTTGCACCAAGAGTGTCCTGCAATCACATTCCGCACCGACCGCCACAGCAAACAGTCGGTGCTCAATGAATATATAACGGATCGGTAACGGGCGCTAGTTATCGTTCCGTGATTTTGCTGAGAGCTCGTCGGGTTCCCGGTCAGGGGATGCGTGCTGGGTCTGGTCCGGGCTGGTGGGCAAGGAGCGCCGAGGCGATCGGCGCGTGAGCAGGATGGGGCATCCGACGCAGAGCGGGTGTCCCTTCTGCTCGCTGTCCGCGCCCTCTGGCACACAGTCCCGCTGTGTGAGACACACCCGGACCCGACTCGATACGATGGACCGCGAAGGAATCACCGATGACCAGCCTCGACCCTCCCGGCACTTCGGCCGACACCGTCCCAGGTGTCGCCCACCCGCTGTCGAGCCTCTCGGCCGGGGAGATCACCCGGGTGCGTGACATCATCGCCGCCTCGCCCGACTTCACGCCCACCACGCGGTTCGCCTACGTCGGGCTCGACGAGCCGCACAAGCGGGAGGTGCTCGCCTGGCAGCACGGTGACGGACGCCTGCCCGAGCGGCGCGTGCGTGTGCTGCTCCTTGACATGGCAACCGGCCGTTCGACCGACAGCGTCGTCTCGCTCACCGCCGGGGAGATCCTCTCTACATCGGTGCTCGACGGATCCACCGGCCAGCTGCCAGTGCTCCCCCAGGAGCTCGAGGCCGTCGGCGAGATCGCCGCCGCCGACCCGCGCTGGGTCGAGGCCCTCGCGCTTCGCGGTTGCACGCCTGAGGACGTCGTGTGCGCACCGCTGTCGGCGGGCTACTACGGCTTCCCCGAGGAAGAGGGGCGCCGTATCCTGCGCGTGCTCGCCTTCCGGCGGGACCACCCCGCCGACCACCCATGGGCGCACCCCATCGACGGGCTCTCGGCCTACGTCGACGTGGCGAACCGCGAGCTCACGCGCATCATCGACTCGGGGCTGATGGCAGTTCCCGCCGAGAGCGGCAACTTCGACGACCCCGCGGTTCAGGGCGAGCCGCTCGGGACGCTGAAGCCGATCGTCATCACCCAGCCCGAGGGTCCGAGCTTCACGGTGGATGGCGAGTGGGTCTCGTGGGCCAACTGGCGCTTCCAGATCGGCTTCGACACCCGCGAGGGGCTCGTGCTTCGCCAGCTCTCGTTCACCGACGCCGGCGAGGAGCGCCCCATCATCTATCGTGCGTCGATCAACGAGATGCTCGTCGCATACGGCGACCCATCGCCAGTGCGGTTCTGGCAGAACTACTTCGACACCGGTGAATACCTGTTCGGCCGCTACACGAACTCGCTCGGGCTCGGCTGCGATTGCGTCGGCGAGATCCGGTATTTCCACCCGATTCTCGCTGACGAGCTGGGCAACCCAATCACGATCGAGAACGGCATCTGCATGCACGAGGAGGACTTCGGCACTCTCTGGAAGCACTCCGACATCTTCACGGGCTCAAACGAGGTGCGTCGCTCCCGCCGCCTCGTGATCAGCTTCTTCACGACGGTCGGCAACTACGACTATGGCTTCTTCTGGTACCTCTACCTCGACGGCACCATCGAGTGCGAGGCGAAGCTCACCGGCGTGCTGTTCACGTCGGCCTACCCCGTGAAGGACGAGCACGGGGACGACTACCCGTACGCGAGCGAAGTGGCGCCGGGCCTCGGCGGCCCTTATCACCAGCACCTGTTCAGCGCGCGCCTCGACATGATGGTCGACGGGCTCTCGAACGCGGTCGACGAGGTCGACGTCACGGGCGTGCCCGCCGGCCCGGGCAATGAGCACGGCAACGCCTTCACGAAAAAGGTCACGCGCCTCACGAGCGAGGCGACGGCCGGGCGTGTAGCGGATGCCTCGGTCTCGCGTGCGTGGTTCATCTCGAACACCGAGAGGCGCAACCGGATGGGCCGGCCGACCTCGTACGTGCTCTATCCGACGGAATCGCCCGTGCTGCTCGCCGGCGCCGAGTCGTCGATCGCGAAGCGCGCCGAGTTCGCCACCAAACACCTGTTCGTCACACAGTACGATCCGGCGGAGCGCTACGCGGCGGGCGACTTCGTGCACCAGAATCCAGGCGGTGACGGTATCACGAAGTTCACGGCCGCCGACCGGTCGGTGGACGGGGAGGACATCGTGCTGTGGCACACATTCGGGCCGACGCACTTCCCGCGGCCCGAGGACTGGCCCGTCATGCCCGTCGATTATGCGAAGTTCACACTCAAGCCCTATGGGTTCTTCGGCAGGAATCCCGCGCTGAACGTGCCGGCTCCGGATGCCGCGGCGCACTGCCCTCCCGGCGAACACGTGGGGCACGACCACGGGGATCACGCCGGACACGACCATTAGTGCGCGCACATGGGTCTCATGACCGCGCTCACGACGGTCGCCACGTCGACGGCTGCCCTGAGAGCCCGCCGGGTCGATCAGTAGAGGTCGGGCGAGGGCGTCGAAGCCTGGCGGATCGAGACGTCGGCGTGCCGGTCGAATCGGTAGCCGAGACCGCGCACCGTGCGGACGATGTCCTGGTAGTGCGCGAGCTTCGAGCGCAGGCGTCGCACGTGCACATCGATCGTGCGCTCGCTCGGGGCCTCGTCGTCGGCGTCCCAGAGGCCGTCGATGAGCTCGTGCCGGTCGATGGTGCGACCTTCGCGGAGCACGAGGTACTGCAGGAGTTCGAACTCCTTGTAGGTCAGCCCGGCGGGTTCGCCGTCGAGCAGCACCCGCTTGCGCGAGATGTCGATGATCACGCCGTTCGGGTGGCGGTCGGCGTCGTCGCGGGCACCCTGTTCCTCGCGCTGCTTGGCGAGCGCGGCCGGGTCCTGCAGGGCGAGGCGCACGACGTCGACGTCGCGGCCGCCCGCGCCCTCGGGGGCGAGCGCCACGGCGGCGTAGGTCTCGGCCGAGGGCGCGACCTCGGCCGTCAGCGCGCGGAGCGCCTCGACGATGCGGTGCAGTGTGGTGCCGGCGGCAGCGGCCTTCGCCTCATCGATGCCGACGTAGAGCACGAAGCCGCGGGCTTCGGTGCCCTCGGGTACAGCGCGGACGCGCGGGGCGTTCTGCCGGGTGGCGGGAGCGGCCTGCGAGGCGCCGGCTGCGTCCGTGGCCCGCGGGAAGGGAGCCGCTGGAGCCGCGGCCGGGCGCGGGGCGAATGAGACGGGCCAAGCGGGTGCGTGAGGCAGCGACGATGCGGCGCGGACGGCGGCCGTGGGGGCGGGAGCGAGAGCGAGAGACATGACGGGAATCCTTGCGTGAGGAATGGTGCGGCGATGACCCCTGCGAAGAGGCGGGGTCGATGCGAAGGCCGTGCGGCCGGGGAACCCACGTACGGGGTTCAGGGGAGTCGGAGCCGATCGGGAAGGGGATCGGCGACGGGACTCGGCGGTCGGGTCGCGGGTCAGCGGCACATTCGACAACACATGGGCGCACGCGCCGGCATCATCATGCCGGTCGTCCTGAGAGCCTCGCGGGCGGTCAGGGTGCGTGCGGTGTCTGTCATGGGGGAGAGTCAAACGGATAGGCCGGCATGTGTCAATTCATGACGACCGGATGACGCGGTGTGACGGCGCAGACGATGCGTGGCGCGGCGGGGCATCCGGGAGGATCCGGTGCGTTGCAGGCCAACGTGCACGATCCTGCGACAGAAGGCCGATTAGAAGAATCTTCCACAGCGGATGCCGCGACGACGCGTCATTGGTCGAAGATCCTTCGGCGAGCGGCCCGGGGGCCGCGCAGTCTAGACGGTGCCGTAGAGCCGATCGCCGGCGTCGCCGAGGCCGGGCACGATGTAGCCGTGCTCGTTGAGCCGCTCGTCGACTGCGCCGAGCACGACCGTCACCTCGCGCCCGTGCATCGCCTTCTCGACGGCCGCGAGGCCCTCGGGTGCGGCGAGGATGCAGATCGCCGTGACATCCGTCGCCCCGCGTGCGAGCAGGAACTCGATGGCCGCGGTGAGCGAGCCGCCGGTGGCGAGCATCGGGTCGAGCACGAAGCACTGGCGGTCGCTGAGGTCTTCGGGCAGCCGCTCGGCGTAGGTCGTGGGCCGGAGGGTCTCCTCGTCGCGGGCCATGCCGAGGAATCCGACCTCGGCGCCGGGCAGGAGCTTCACCATGCCGTCGAGCATGCCGAGGCCCGCGCGGAGGATCGGCACGATGAGCGGCTTGGGGCTGGCGATGCGCACACCCGTGGTGGGCGCCACCGGCGTGACGATGTCGACCGGCTCGACCCGCACGCCTCGCGTGCCCTCGTAGGCCAGGAGCGTCATGAGCTCATCGACGAGCGCGCGGAAGACCGGCGATGGCGTGTTCTCGTCGCGGAGTACCGTCAGCTTGTGGGTGATGAGCGGGTGGTCGGCAACGTGGACGCGCATAGGCTCGAGTCTATTGCCGACCGAGCTTGCCCGAACTTGCACAGATTCGGGCGACTCGAAGGGCCGGGAGGGAGTGCTCATGGAGCTGCCGATCCACCGCGAGTGGATGTACCGGGCGCTCGCCGAGGCCGAGCAGGCGCCCGCGACCCGCGACGTGCCGGTCGGGGCGATCGTCGTGAACGGCGCCGGCGTCGTCATCGCGGCCAGTCGCAACGAGCGCGAGCTCACGGGGGATCCCACCGCGCACGCCGAGATCCTCGCACTTCGCACAGCGGCCGAGGTCATCGGCGATTGGCGCCTCACGGATTGCACGCTCGTGGTGACCCTCGAGCCGTGCATCATGTGCGCGGGCGCGATCGTCCAGGCGCGCATCGCGACGGTCGTGTTCGGCGCGTGGGACGAGAAGGCGGGGGCGGCCGGGTCGCTTTACGACGTGCTGCGCGACCGCCGGCTCAACCACCAGGTCGAGGTGTTCCCGGGCGTGGAGGCCGAGGCATCCGCTCGCCTGCTGCTCGCGTTCTTCGACGACCCGCTGCGCCGTCCCTCGACGGGCTGAGGAGGCGCGAGGGTTTCGAGACGCGGGCTGCGCCCGCTCCTCAACCCGCGAGGGCGCGGGCCTCGAGTCCTTCGAGGTACTCGCCGAGCAGCGCTGCGGATGCCGCCTGCGCGCGCGGCCCGTACGACGCGCGCTCCTCACGCAGCCGCTCGCGGGTGAGGCCGTACTCGGGCAGTTCGTCGCCCCATTCGCGCAGCCAGTCCTCGTGGATCTCGTCGGTCACCTCGGGGTGGAACTGCACCGCGAGCAGCCAATCGCCTCTCCCGAACGCCTGGTTCTCGTACTGAGCCGATGTGGCGAGGCGCTCGACGCCGTCGGGCAGGTCGAACGTGTCACCGTGCCACTGCACCGTCGGCACGCCCGCGAAATGCCGCACGGGCGAGGCAGCGCCCGCCGCCGTCAGGTCGACGGTGAGCCAGCCGACCTCCTTGCGCGGCCCCTTGCGGACGTCGGCGCCGAGGGTCTTCGCGAGCAGCTGCGCGCCGAGGCACACGCCGAAGACGGGCGCCTCGGCATCGATGCGCGCTGCGAGCAGGGACATCTCGTCGCTGAGATAGGGGTAGCGGTCGGTCTCGTAGGCCGCCTCGTCGCCGCCGAGCACCACCACCAGGTCGGGCGCGAGAGCGTCGAGTGCCGCGACATCCGTGTGCGGTGCGTCCACCGTCACGATCTGGTAGCCGTGCGCCTCGAGCGTAGGGCCGAGGTTGCCGAGCCCGATCGATGAGTCGTGCCGGAACACGAGCGCCGTGCGTCGAGCGGCAGGGCTCACTCGAGCCCCTTGATGACGATCGCGTCGGTGGGCGGCGATGCGAGGTTCGGGTCGACGTAGACGTCGGGCTCGAGGTAGATGACCCGTGCGACGGGGACGGCGTGGCGGATACGCTCCTCTACCACGTTCGTCGCGGTCGCGACCTCGATCAGCCGCTGATCGGCATGGAAGCCCACCTTTGCGCCGACGAGCAGCTCATCGGGGCCGAGGTAGAGGGTCTTCATGTGGATGATGCGCTCGACTTCGGGCCCGGCGAGGATGGCCTGTTCGATCTTCTCGAGGTCCACGTCGGTCGCGCCCTCGCCCACGAGCAGGCTCTTGGTCTCGATGCCGAGCACGACCGCGACGACGATGAGCAGCACGCCGATGCACAGCGTGCCGATGGCGTCGAACAGGCTGTTGCCGGTGAGGATCGTGAGGCCGACACCGATGAACGCGAAGACGAGGCCGAGCAGGGCGGCGATGTCTTCGAGGAGCACGACGGGCAATTCAGGCGCCTTCGCGTGGCGCACGAACTGGAACCAGCTCTGATTGCCCCGCACGTGGTTCGACTCCTTGACCGCCGTTCGGAGGGAGAACGACTCGAGCACGATCGAGATCGAGAGCACGAGGATCGGCAGCCAGGGAACTTCGAGCTCGTGCGGATGCTGGAGCTTCTCGATGCCCTCGTAGATCGAGAAGATGCCGCCGACCGAGAACAGGATGATCGAGACGACGAAGGCGTACACGTAGCGCTCACGGCCGTAGCCGAACGGATGCTCCTTGTCGGCTTCCTTCCTCGCCTGCCGGCCGCCGAAGATGAGGAGCAACTGGTTGCCGGAGTCGGCGACCGAGTGCACGGCCTCGGCGAGCATCGACGAGGAACCGGAGAAGAACCACGCGATGAACTTCGTGATCGCGATGCCCAGGTTGGCGAGGAATGCCGCGATGATGGCTCGGGTGCCGCCGGATGCGCTCATACGCCAATCCTAGGATGGTCGCATGAATGCCGAAGCGCCGCCCGTGAGGCTTCCCACCATCGCCTTCCTCGGCGCCGGATCCATGGCCCGCGCGATCCTCGCGGGGCTGCTCCAGCCGGGGATCGAGATCGAGGGCGGCATCCGCACCACGAATCGCTCGCTCGAGCGCGCCGTCGAGCTCGCCGGGCTCGAGGGGGTCGTCGCCTACGCAACCGAGGCGGATGCCGCGGCGAATGTCGCGGCGGTCTCGGGGGCGAAGCTCGTGGTCGTCGCCGTGAAGCCGGCGATGGTGCCCGAGCTTCTGCGAGAGATCGCAGGCGATCTCGAACCCGGCACGATCGTCGTCTCTGTCGCCGCGGGCGTCACCGTCGCCACGTTCGAGTCGCTGCTGCCCGAGTCGGTCGCGGTGATCCGCGCCATGCCCAACACGCCCGCCATCGTCGGCCGCGCGGTCACGGGCATCGCGGAGGGCACACGCTCGAGCGCCGAGGACTTGGCACTTGTCGTTGCCCTGTTCGAGACGGTGGGCGACGTGATCGTCGTACACCGAGGAGCAGATCGACGCCCTCTCGACGATCTCGGGCTCTGGGCCCGCCTACGTCTTCTACCTGATCGAGCAGCTCACGGCGACGGCGATCGACAAGGGGTTCACGCCCGAGCAGGCGGCGCTCATGGTGCAGGGCACGTTCCGCGGCGCGAGCGAGCTGCTCGCGGCATCCGACGACGACCCGGCCGAGTTGCGCCGTCGCGTCACGAGTCCGAAGGGCACGACCGAGCGTGCGATCGCCGTGCTCGAGGAGGCGCACCTCAAGGAGGTCTTCGACCGGGCGACGGATGCCGCGCTCGCCCGCGCGCGAGAGCTCGCCGCCGCTGCGGGTTGAGGTGCCGCTGCGGGTTGAGGATGCGGAGCCGCTGCGGGTTGAGGAGCCGCGGCAGCGGCGTCTCGAAACCCACGGCAGACAGGTATCGCGGGGGACAGGCGGGGGTCTCGAGACGCGCCTCAAGCGCTCCTCGACCCGCTCACTCCTTACCCGCGCGACCCGCGTGCTTGTCCGCGAATGCCGCGACCGCGTCCTCGAGGCCGGGATCCTCGCCGCGTGCGAGGCCGGCGTACTCGAGCACGATGCTGCCGTCGGGCCGGCGCGCCGCCTTCACCCACATGCGGCGGCGCGGCACGAAGAGCGACACGAGCAGCCCCGCGACGATGAGGATGGCGAACGCGAGCACCCACCCCTGCGACGGGTCGTCGTGGATGTCGAAGCTCGCGAAGCGGGCGACGCTCTGCGAGTAGTCGCGCTCCGCGGCATCCGGAGCATCGGCATCGGGCGAGACCGGATGCATCGGCATCGGGCGAGACCGGATCATCGGCATCGGCATCGGGCGACACCGGAGGTCCGGCATCTGGTGACACGTCCTCGAACGTGATCGTGCCCAGGCCGTTCGGCAGGTCCACGGTCTCGCCGGGCATGAGCTCGATCGAGTCCACGCCGGTGGAGCCGCCGGTGAGCTGCTCCATGCTCGACGGGTCGAGCGTGTACACCGAGGTCGGCTCGCCGCGGTCGATGCCGAGGTCGCCCTGGTAGACGTTGAGGGTGAGCACGGGGTAGACGAGGTCGGGGTAGCTCGACGTGTACGCGCCCGAGGGAAGGGCCGTCTGCGTCGGATAGAGGAAGCCGACCATGCCGAGCTGCTCCTCGAGGCCGTCGGGCACCTTCACGACTCCGATCGAGGTGAGGTTCGCGTCCTGCGGCAGGAACGGCACCGCGTCGGTGAACACCACCTCGCCGTCCGGGTCGCGCACCGTGATGGTGGGTGCGTAGCCGTTGCCGAGGAGGTACACGTCGGTGCCATGCACGCGCAGCGGTGCGTTCACCTTCACGACGCCCGGCGCGGCCTCGGCGCCCTTGCCCTGCACCGACACCTGCGCCGTGAAGTCGATCGGCTGCCCGATCGCCTCCTGGTTGCGGGTCTCATAGACGGCGTCGAGATCCTCGAGGGTGAGCCGGTAGGGGTCGAGGTTCGTGTCATCGAAGAAGCGACCCGGGTTGAACGAGTCGTAGGCCGCGAGCGTGTTGACGAACGACTGGCCCTCGACCACGACGCGCTGACCTGAGAAGCCGAACCCACCACCGATGCCGACCGCCACCAGCACACCGAGCAACGCCGTGTGGAAGACGAGGTTCCCGGTTTCGCGCAGGTAGCCTCGCTCGGCCGAGACGGATGCCTCGCCGCCCACCTCGTAGCGCTCGACCCGGTAGCCCGCCCGCTTGAGCTCGGCCGCGGCACGCTCGATCGCCGCATCCGCTGCACTGCTGGTCGAGGCGGCATCCGCTGCACTGCCGGTTGAGGAGCCGCTCTGCGGCGTCTCGAAACCAGCAGCCGTCTCGAGACCCGCCAGCGGCCGCTCGGTGTACCCGGCGAGCCGCGACAGCCGCGCGGGCGTACGCGGCGGGCGTGCCCGCAGCGCGTCGAAGTGGTGCTTCGTGCGCGGGATGACGCAGCCGATGAGCGACACGAACAGGAGCAGGTACACGGCCGAGAACCACGCCGAGGTGTAGACGTCGAACAGCTGGAACGAGTCCAGTACGGGCGCGAGGTCGGGGTTGTCGGCGAAGTACTGCGTGACGCCGTTCGGGTCGCTCGACCGCTGCGGCACGAGCGAGCCCGGCACCGCGGCGATCGCCAGCAGCAGCAGGAGCAGCAGCGCCGTGCGCATGCTCGTGAGCTGGCGCCAGGCGAAGCGCAACCAGCCGACGAACCCCAGCTTCGGCTGGGCGACGGCGCCGTCGGCTCGGCGCTCCGGCGCGTCGACGTGGTCGTCGGGGCGCGACAGCGAGTCGGGATCAAATCGCGGGGACAAAGCCGGTGATCACCGCCTGCAGTTCGTACATCCAGATCGACCAGAGGCCCGATACCATCAGCACGCCGATCGCGATGAGCAGCGATCCGCCGATGATGTTGATCGTGCGGATGTGCCTGCGGAAGAACGCGAGCGAGCCCGTGACCCACCCGAAGCCGAGCGCCACCAGCAGGAACGGGATGCCGAGCCCGATGCAGTACGCGAGGCCGAGCAGCACCGCGCGGCCGGCCGACGCCGAATCGGCGCTGAGCGCGAGCACGACCGCCAGGGTGGGGCCGATGCACGGCGTCCAGCCGAGCCCGAACACGATGCCGAGCAGCGGCGCGCCGGCGAGCCCTGTGGCCGGACGCCACGACGGCTTGATCGTGCGCTGCAGGAACGTGAACTGTCCGACGAACACGAGCCCCATCACGATGAGCACCACGCCGAGCACTCGTGTGATGGCCTCGCCGTAGGCGTTGAACCACGCCCCTGCGACGCCCGCGAGCAGGTTGAAGGTGACGAACACGACCGTGAAGCCCGCGATGAACAGCAGCACGCCGAGCACGAGTCGCCGGCGGTTGCGTCGTTCCTCGGAGGCCTCGGCCGAGGCATCCGTGAACCCGCCGAGGTAACCGAGGTATCCCGGAACGAGCGGCAGCACGCACGGCGAGAGGAAGGAGACGAGCCCTGCGGCGAGCGCGATGGGAACGGCCGCGAGCAGCTGCCCGTTCAGCACGATGTCGCCGACTCCGCCCATGCCCGTTCGCCTCGCGCCTTCGCCCAGTGCCTCGTGCCTACGCCTACGCCTGCTCGGCGAGGATGCTGTCGATGATCGACTCGAGGGTCGACGCCGCGGTGAGCTGGCCGAGCACCCGGGCGGCCACGCGGCCCTCCTGGTCGAGCACGATCGTGGTCGGCACGGCTGCGGCGGGCACCGGACCGGCGAACGCGAGCTGCGCATTGCCCGACTCGACGTCGAGGATCGACGGGTATGTCACGCCGTAGGTCTCCTCGAAGGATGCCGCGGTGCCGGCCTGGTCGCGCACGTTCACGCCGACGAAGCTCACGCCCTGGCCGTCGAACTGCTGCGAGACCTCCTCGAGGATCGGCGCCTCGACGCGGCACGGCGCGCACCCCGCGTACCAGAAGTTCACGACGGTCACGTCGCCGAGGGTGTCGGCGGAGTCGAAGGTGCCGCCCTCGACGGTCTCACCCGAGAACGCGACCGGCTGGCCTCGCTGCGGCTCGGCGAACTCCGAGATCGTGCCGTCGCCCGCGATGTAGTTCTTGCCGCTGCCCTCGCGGTACTGCTCGGCGAGCGGGTCCCCTGCGCATCCGGTCAGGAGCAGTGCGGATGCCGCGGCGAGCGCCGCGAGCGCCATGCGGGTCGAGGAGCGGCGCGGGCGGCGTCTCGAGACCCGGCGTCGTCGTGACATCCGGTGCCATCACACCGCTCCCACGTCGGTCGCGTGCACCGCGAGGCCCGCCGCAGGATCGCGGTAGCCGACCTCGATGTAGCGCCCGGCGCGGCGCTCGAACGTCGTGATGCTCGACAGCGCGCAGCGTCGACGCCGGGGATCGTGCGCGAGCGACCTGCCGACGGCCCGGCGGTGCATGATCCAGATCGGCAGCTGGTGGCTCACGATCACGGCGTCGCCGCCGTCGGTCGAATCCCATGCGTCATCCATGGCGTGGAGCATCCGCCCGGCGATCGAGCGGAACGGCTCGCCCCAGCTCGGCTCCCACGGATTCACGAGATAGGTCCAGGTGCGCACATCGCGCAAGGCGCCCTCACGGCCGCGCATGCGCCTTCCCTCGAAGCGGTTGTCGGGCTCGATCGCGCGGTCGTCGAGCACGATCTCGAGGTCGAACGTCGCCGCGATCGGCTCGGCCGACTGCTGTGCGCGCTGCAGGGGCGACGAGACCAGCGCCCCGACCGAGCGCTTCCGCGAGAGGAGGTCGTCGGCGGCGGCCCGCGCCATCCGTCGACCGAGGTCGGAGAGGCCGTACCCGGGCAGTCGGCCGTAGAGCACGCCCTGGGGGTTGAACACCTCGCCATGGCGCACGAGATGGATCTGCTCGGCCGGCACGAACTCCAGTCTAGAGAGCGGTTCCCTTTGAATCCGCCGTGGGGCGGGAGGGTCCCCTCGTGCCGCTCGGCCCCCCGGCCCCCCGGCCGCTCGGCTCCTCGGCCGCCTCAGCCCCTCGGCCCGGCTCCCGGCCGCTCGGTCCCCTCGCCCCCGGCCGCTCGGCCGCTCGGTTTGCAGGACATCGTGCGATTCGCAGGACGTAGATAGGCCCCACTGTCCTCCGAATCGTCCGATGTCCTGCGAACGCGGTGCGGATTCTGCGACGAACGCATGCGGATGTGACCTACGAACACGGTGCGGATGTGTCCTACGAACACGGTGCGGATGTGTCCTACGAACACGGTGCGGATGTCCACGAACACGGTGGGGATGTGTCCGACGAACAGTGCGGAACCGTGCCGGTGAGCGCTCTCGGCCTGTAGTGACGCGATCCGCGCGCTCGGAGCCCGGCGGATGCCACACAAGCCCCCAGTAGGATGGGCGATCGTGAGCAACCGCACCCTCGTCAAAGACCTCGCCGCGCTCCCCGACGGTCCCGTCACCGTCGCCGGGTGGGTCGAGACCGTGCGCGACCAGAAGAAAGTGCAGTTCGTCATCCTGCGGGACGAGTCGGGTGCCGTGCAGCTCGTGAACCCCGCAGTGCGCGAGCTCGACCCCGACGGCGTGAGCGTCGGTGCGGCCGAGGCGTTCGCGATGACCGAGCAGATCTCGGCGCTCGGCAGCGGCTCGTTCATCCGGGTGACCGGCGGGCTCAAGCACGACGAGCGCGTCAAGCTCGGCGGGCTCGAGGTGAAGCTCGAGGAGCTCGAGGTCGTGACCGAGGCGCTCGAGGCGCCGATCGCGGCGGACTCCGGGCTCGACAAGCGCATGGACTGGCGCTTCCTCGACCTGCGCCAGCCGAAGCAGAACCTCATCTTCCGCATCCAGACCACGTTCCTGCACGCGCTTCGCACGTACTGGGTCGAGCGCGACTTCGTCGAGATCCACACCCCCAAGCTCATGGCGTCGCCGTCGGAGTCGCGCGCCGAGCTGTTCCAGCTCGAGTACTTCGACACGACCGCGTACCTCGCGCAGAGCCCGCAGCACTTCAAGCAGATGGCGCAGTCCGCGGGCTTCGGCAAGATCTTCGAGATCGGCCCGGCGTTCCGCGCGGACCCGTCGTTCACGAGTCGCCATGCGACCGAGTTCACGTCCATCGACGCCGAGATGAGCTGGATCGACTCCCACGAAGACGTGATGAGGATGCACGAGGAGCTCCTCGTCGCCGCCTTCACCGCGGTGAAGGAGCGGCACGGCGACGAGATCACCGAGCTGTTCGGCATCGACCTCCAGGTGCCCACGACGCCGTTCCCGCGCATCCCGCTGGCCGAGGCGAAGCAGATCGTGGCCGACCGCGGCTACGTCGTGCCTCGCGCCGACGCCGACATGGATCCCGAGGGCGAGCGCCGCATCTCGGAGTACGTTCGCGAGACGTACGGGCACGACTTCGTGTTCCTCACCGACTACGCGTCGAGCATCCGGCCGTTCTACCACATGCGCCATCCGGATGACCCGGGCCTCACGAACTCGTACGACCTGATCTACAACGGCGTCGAGATCTCCACGGGTGCCCAGCGCGAGCACCGCGTCGACGTGCTCGTCGCCCAGGCCGAGTCGATGGGTCTCGATCCCGCGGAGCTCGGCACGTACCTCGAGTTCTTCCGCTACGGCGTGCCCCCGCACGGCGGGTTCGGCATGGGCCTCGCCCGCGTGCTGATGCTCATGCTGAACGAGCACTCGATCCGCGAGACGACCTACCTCTTCCGCGGCCCCACGCGCCTGCTGCCGTAGGTCTCCCGCGGGTTGCGGCGCGCGCGCGGGCCCCTGCGGCGCGGGCGCGGGTCTCTGCGGCGCGGGCGCAGGTCTCTGCGGCGCGGGCGCAGGTCTCAGCGCGCGCTTCCGTTCAGCGAAACGCATGAAGATCCGCACGATGGCTCCCCAGGAGGTCGTGAAACACGGAATCTCATGCATTTCCGCCGGCCGGGCGTGCGGGAGCGCGGGGCGTCCGACCTCGAGGGCGTGCGGGAGCACGGGCGTCCGACCTCGAGGGCCCGCGGGTGGCGGGACGCGACGTAGGCTCGGAGGGTGACGGTCGCGACGACGCGCACGATCCGCCTCGAGGGCGGCACGTTCCGCATGGGTTCGAGCGAGTTCTATCCCGACGAGACGCCCGTGCACGAGCGAACCGTCGGCGCGTTCGAGATCGACGTGCACCCCGTGACGAACGAGCAGTTCGCCGCCTTCGTCGAGGCCACGGGATACGTGACGGTCGCCGAGCGTCCGCTCGATCCCGGGGACTTCCCAGGTGTCGACCCGGCCGACCTCGTCCCAGGCGGGCTCGTGTTCACACCGACGGCCGGTCCCGTCGACCTGCGCGACTGGCGGCAGTGGTGGCGGTGGGGTGCCGGCGCCAGCTGGCGGCATCCGTTCGGCCCCGAGTCGTCGATCGACGACAGGGCGGAGCATCCGGTGGTGCAGGTGAGCTTCGAGGATGCCTCGGCGTACGCGTCGTGGGCGGGCAAGCGGCTGCCCACCGAGGCCGAGCTGGAGTTCGCCGCGCGCGGCGGGCTCGACGGCGCGCGCTTCGCGTGGGGCGACGAGGAACGCCCGGGCGGACGGCTCATGACGAACCGGTGGCAGGGACGCTTCCCGTACGAGAACACCGGCGCGGACGGCTGGGTCGGCACGTCGCCCGTCATGACGTTCCCGGCGAACGGCTACGGCCTCTACGACATGACCGGCAACGTCTGGGAGTGGACGACCGACTACTACACGCCGCGGCACGAGGTGCCGGGCCAGGCCCCGTCGAGGCATCCGGCCGCGAGAACCTGCTCTCCGAGGCATCCGCCGAACCCGGCTCGCGCATCGCGCGGCGCGTGCTGAAAGGCGGCTCGCACCTCTGCTCGCCCGAGTACTGCCTGCGCTACCGGCCGGCGGCCCGCTCGCCACAGGCGGACGACACGGCGACGACCCACATCGGGTTCCGCTGCGTGCGCGATGCGGCACCGACCGCCGCGCCGCGCTGAGTGCTGGATGCGGCACCGATCGCGGCACCGATCGCGCGCACCGATCGCGGCACCGACCGCCGCGCCGCGCTAGTGCCCCGAGCGCCCCGCTGACATGCGGTTCCGGCGGGCGAACGGGTCGCGTCAGACAGGGCGCCCCAGGCGAGGCTCCTCGGGCAGGTCGCGCACCGCGGGTCCCTCGATGCGATGACCGGATGCCTCGAAGCGCGAGCCGTGCAGCGGACAGTCCCAGGTCGTCTCGGCGTCGTTCCAGCGCAGCACCCCGCCGAGGTGGGTGCACACCGCCCGCACCGCGCACGTGCGCCCATCGACGGTCGACACGCCGTACGGCACGCCGCCGCGGGACACGACCACGCCCTCGCCCTCGCCCGGGCGCTCCGCGGGTGCCGGATGCGCCTGCGCCGATGCCCACCCGACGGCCAGCCATCGCGCCACCCGCGCTCCCTCCGCAGCGCCGCGCGCAAGGTCGGCCGGCACCGTGACCCGGGTGCCGAGCTCGCGGATCCAGTGGCGTTGCTGCGTCCAGGGCACGCCGAGGACCTCCTCGGAGATGCGGATGGCGGCCGCCACGCCGTTCGCGAGGCCCCACTTCGCGTACCCCGTCGCAAGCCACACCCGGCCGCGGCCACGCGGCATCCGCCCGACGAAGGGCACCAGGTTCAACGACTCGTAGTCCTGTGCCGCCCAGCGATGCGTGACTTCCGCACCGGGGAAGTATCGTCCGGTCCAGGCGATGAGGTCGCGCACACGCGCCTCGGTCGAGGGCACGCGACCGACGGGATGCCCGTTGCCGCCGACGATCAGCAGCGGCGGCGCATCGGCATCGAAATCGGGCGTCGT
Source organism: uncultured Actinomycetota bacterium (assembly GCA_963764435.1). Classification (GTDB taxonomy): domain Bacteria; phylum Actinomycetota; class Actinomycetes; order Actinomycetales; family Microbacteriaceae; genus Agromyces. Next base: position 108,516 of record CAVXSL010000010.1, read on the forward strand.
GCGCACCGACCTCGTCGGAGCATCGACCGAGATGAACAGCCCCGCCGGCGGCGTGTCGGACACCCGGAAGGACACGAGGTGCGAGCGAAGCGGTCGCGTCTTCGCGAAGTACAGGCCCCGAGTGACGGTCGGTGCCGCGGTCGCGATGACCGCGACATCCGCCTGCACCGTGCCGTGCGGAGTACGAAGCTGCACGGGTCGGGACGCGTGCACGTGCTCGACGCGCATGTCCTCGAGGAGCACGCCGCCCTCCGCCACGAACGCCCGCGCCATCGCCACCGCGAGCCGGAAGGGGTCGAGTCCGAGTTGCCCGGGCAGCGCGACCGCTCCCACGAACGGGAACGGCACCGGCATCCGCTCGACGCGCTCGACGGGCAGGCCGGCCTCGCGGGCAGCATCGAACTCGCGATCGACGAGCCTGAGACCCGCATCGGACGTGGCGTAGCTGTAGGCCGGCTCCTCCGAGACTGGGACGCCGTGGTGCTGGGCGAACTCGGCGATCCAGCCGAGGCCGTCGAGGTTGGCGTCGACGTATGCGCGCACCACCTGGGCGGAGTGCGAGCCGCGCATGCGCTGGAGCATCGCCCCCTGCAGCACGCTGGCCTTGCCGGTGTTGGCACCGGTGGCGAGCGCGCCGACCTTCTCGCCATCGATCACCACGACGCTGAGTCCGCCACGCCGGAGCATCAGCGCGGTGGCGAGTCCGGTGATCCCGGCACCGACGACAGCGGCGTCGAATCGGTCGCCGGGGAGCACGTCGCCTTCGTAGCGGGCGGTCGGCGCCGCGGGCTCGTCGATGGCCGCCATGGCCCTCCAGAGCGAGGTCATGCGCACAGTCAACGCCCGTGGGTGGGCGGATGGCAACAGGTTGACGCCCGGCGCCCGGATATGAGCAGGCTCAGCGGGAGAGGAGCGCCGTCTTCAGCCGCACGGGATCGATGCGCCAGTAGTTGTGCACCCGGCCGTCGATGAGGAGCACCGGGATCTCCTCGGCGTAGCGCGCGGCGAGCACCTCGTCGTCGAGGATCGAGCGCTCCTCGAGCGTGATGCGCGGCGGAGCATCCGCAGCCTCGATCTCGGCGACGACCTCCTGCACCACCTGGCGAGCGTCGTCGCAGAGGTGGCATCCGGGCTTGCCGATGAGGGTCAGGCGGATGTCGCGGGGTGTCACGTCTTCAGCCTAGATCGAGTTGCCGAGTCGCCGGATCCTGCACGGAAATCCGGCGCCTCGGAACCACGGCGGGGGTTGCGAAGCCGGGAACAGCGAAAGAGCGCCAGGCACCGGGCCTGACGCTCAGCCGATCGTGCGGGACGACTACTTCTTGTTGCGACGCTGGTGGCGCGTCTTGCGAAGCAGCTTGCGGTGCTTCTTCTTCGCCATGCGCTTGCGGCGCTTCTTGATGACGGAACCCATCGAAACCTCACAGAAGATCGTGTCGGCCGCGCGTGCCGCAGCCAGGGGCCGGAAAAGCCTCGGGATAGTCTAGCGGATCCTCTGCTGCGCCCATTCCGGTCGTTGCCGACCATTCGCGCCCATGCGTTACCGTCGAGGAATGCGCCGCCTTGACCTCGTCATCCGCACGACGACCGAGGACGATTGGCGGTCGGTGCGCACCCTGCGTCTCGAGATGCTGCGCGACTATCCGCTCGCCTACGGTGAGACGATCGAGCACGCCGAGCTGGTCGATGAGGCCGGGTGGCGTCGGCGTGCCGCGCGCGGCACCCAGCCGAATCAGACGTCGGTCGTGGCGATCGTCGGCGATCGCTGGGTGGGGCACATGGGCGGCTACATCCCGGATGCCGCGACCGGCCCGCTGCTCGTCGGCGTGTACGTCTCGCCCGACTTCCGCGGCGACGCCGCCGGCGTCACCCGAGGGCTGCTCGAGGCGGTGGAGGAGTGGGCGCGCGAGCACGGGGACACCCTGCGCCTCGAGGTGCATGAGGACAACCCACGGGCGCGCCGCTTCTACGAGAAGCTCGGCTTCACCTTGACCGGCCGCAGCCGCGAGTACGAGCTTCCGCCGGGCGGGCTCGAGCTCGAGATGATCAAGCCGCTTCGCTGACGGGCGAGCAGGGCAGACTGGCCGCATGACCGTGTTCATCGACGCGCTGCTCGTCGCTGCGATCCTCGGCACCGGCATGGTAGCCGGGGTCTTCTACGCCTTCTCGGCGTTCGTGACGCAGGGCCTCGACCGCCTGCCGGCATCGGATGCCGCGCGGGCGATGCGCGAGCTCAACGTGACGGCCGTGCGGGCGCCGCTCATGTCGGTGCTCTTCGGCACGGGACTCCTCGCCGCCGTGGTGTTCGTGCTCGCGCTCGTCGGCCAACTCGGAGGCGGCACCTGGTGGGCGGTCGTGGCATCCGTCATCTACATCGTGGGGGCCATCGGGGTCACCGGAGGTGCGAACGTGCCCCGCAACAACCGGCTTGCGGCGGCTCCGGCCACGGATGCCGCGGCGCTCGCCGGCGCGTGGACGGCGTTCCGCCCCGGCTGGCAGGCGTGGAACCACGTACGAACCCTCGCGTCGGCGCTGGCATGCGTGGGATTCGTGCTCGCGCTCCTCGCGAGCCGCTGAGGATTGAGAGCGCCGTCAGGCCGGTCGGGAACCCGCGAGCAAGGGGTCTCGAGACGCCGCTGCGCGGCTCCTCGACCCGCATTCGGCTACTTGCGCTTCTTCGGCCCGACGGCCGCCGTCATCTGGTGCGCCCTCTCGGCGAATGCCTTGCCGATCGCGGAGGCCAGCGCGAGCTGCTCCTGCTTCAGGACGGAATGGAACGACTCGGCGCCGGCCAGGGTTACGGCATCCGCCGCGGCGGTGGATGACACGAACGGAATGAGCCAGTCCTCGAGCGCCTCGAGCGGGCCACGATCGAGGTGGTAGTAGCGGTGCTGTCCCTCTTCACGTACGCCCACCAGGCCGGCCTCTCGCAGCACCTTGAGGTGCTTCGAGACGGTCGGCTGGCTGAGGCCGAGTGTCGAGACGATCTCGGAGACGCTGATCTCGCCGCCCGAACCGGGCACGGACGTCTCGCGCTCGAGGAGGACGCCGAGGATGTCGCGTCGCGTCGTATCCGCTACCACGTCGAAGATGTCCGCCATGCGTCAAGGGTAGTCATTCCCGGCGAGGAGTACCATGACTCACGCGTTCGGAGAGGGCGGCGGAGGGGACTCGATGCGCGCTGAGGCAAGGGACGGCCGCCGCGGGAATATTCGCCGCTCGTGGCTCGGCGGCCTTCGGGATGCGATCGACGCGCTCGTGCGGAACTCGCCGGCGCGATTCGCGATCCTCGTGTTCGCATCGCTGATCCTCGTGTGGACGCTGCTGCTCACGCTGCCGATCGCGCGGGCGGGCGAGGGCAGCCGCACACCGCTCGACGATGCCTTCTTCACCGCGGTGTCCACCATCTGCGTCACCGGCCTGGCGACGGTCGACATGGCGACCCACTGGTCGCCCTTCGGCAACGCCGTCGTCTTCATCGGCATGAACATCGGCGGTGTCGGGGTGCTGACGCTCGCCTCGATCCTGGGCCTCGTGATCTCGGGGCGGCTCGGGCTACGGGCGAGGCTGATCGCGGCGAGCGACACGAATCCCTCGAGGATCCACGTCGGTCCGGTCGCCGAACGCCAGGCTGTGCGGCTCGGCGAGGTCGGTGGACTCCTGGTGACGGTGGCGGCGAGCACGCTCGTGATCGAGGCCGTCGTCATGATCGGGATCGTGCCGAGCATGCTCGCCGCAGGATACGATCCCGGCACCAGCGTGTGGTACTCCGCGTACTACTCGGTGAGCGCGTTCACGAACACCGGGTTCAACCCGAATCCGGCCGGCCCCGTGGAGTTCGTCGCCGACTACTGGTTCCAGCTGATGCTCATGGTCGGCGTCTTCTTCGGCAGCGTCGGCTTTCCAGTGATCTATGCGTTGCTGCGCACGTGGAGGTCTCCACGCCGATGGAGCGTGCACGTGAAGCTCACCCTCACGACAACCGTCGCGCTGTTCTTCATCGGCGCCGGCGTGTTCCTGCTGCTGGAGTACGGCAACCCGAGGACATACGGCCAGCTCGACCCAGGAGCCACGATCTTCCAGTCCTTCTTCATGTCGGCCATGACACGATCCGGCGGATTCTCGACGATCGACCTGGCAGATCTCAACGGGTCGAGCCTGCTCGTGTCGGACATGCTGATGTTCGTCGGCGGCGGTTCCGCATCGACGGCCGGCGGCATCAAGGTGACGACGCTCGCCGTGCTGTTCCTCGCCGCGTTCGCGGAGGCGCGCGGCGCGCCCGCGATGGAGGCGTTCGGTCGGCGCATCCCGCGCGACATGCTGCGGCTCTCGGTGAGTGTCGTGCTGTGGGGCGCGACCATCGTGGCAGTCTCGACGATCGCGATCACGCAGATCACCAAGGCGCCGCTCGACCTCGTGCTGTTCGACGTCATCTCGGGTTTCGCCACCTGCGGCCTGTCGACCGGACTCACCGGGTCCCTCCCGCCCGAGGGCAAGTACATCATGGCCCTGACCATGTTCATGGGACGCGTTGGTACAGTGACTCTCGCCGCAGCACTGGCGGCGAGCCAGCGCCGGCAGTTGTATCGCCTTCCGGAAGAGAGGCCCATCGTTGGTTGATCGGATCAGACACGACGCACCGGTGCTCGTGATCGGCCTCGGTCGATTCGGCGCCGCCACCGCCGAACAGCTCGACAACCTCGGGCGCGAGGTGCTCGCCGTCGACGACGACGAGGCACTCGTGCAGCAGTGGGCGGAGCGCGTCACCCACGCGGTCGTCGCCGACGCGCGCAATATCGACGCCCTGCGCCAGATCGGGGCCCAGGACTTCTCCATCGCGGTGTGCGCGGTCGGCTCCTCCATCGAGGCATCCGTGCTCATCACCGCGAACCTGGTCGACCTCGGGGTCCCCCAGATCTGGTCGAAGGCCATCTCGGCGTCGCACGGCAAGATCCTCGAGCGCATCGGCGCGAACCACGTGATCTATCCCGAACGCCAAGCCGGGGAGCGCACCGCGCACCTGGTGAGCGGCCGCATGCTCGACTTCATCGAGTTCGACGACGATTTCGCGCTGGTGAAGATGCACCCGCCGAGGCCGATCCGAGGCAAGAACCTGACCGAGTCGGGGGTGCGCTCGCGGCACAACGTCACCGTGGTCGGCGTGAAGAGCCCCGGCAAGCCGTTCACCTACGCGACCGAGAAGACCGTCGTGTCGGACCGCGACCTCATCATCGTCACGGGCACCGAGGGCGACATCGAGCGGTTCGCGGCGCTCGAGTAGCGGCGGTCGCCGCGGTCGATTGTGGGTGTGGGGGCGGGCTGACAAGGATTGACAAGAGGATGCGTTCGGGAGATTCACAAAATTGTGAATCGCGCGTAGCATCACTGGCATGACCACCGTGATCAGCACCCGAGGCCTCCAGAAGCGCTTCGGGCGCACCATCGCCCTCGACGGACTCGACCTCACGGTCGACGCCGGCGAGATCCACGGCTTCCTGGGACCGAACGGCGCCGGGAAGTCCACCACCCTCCGCATCCTGCTCGGACTCGCCCGCGCGTCGGGCGGGGAGGCGACCCTCTTCGGCAGCGATCCGTGGACCGACGCGGCCGACCTGCACCGGCGCATCGGATACGTACCCGGCGACGTGAGCCTGTGGCCGAACCTCACCGGCGGCGAGGCGATCGACCTCCTCGGCCGGCTCCGCGGCGGCGCCGCGGACAAGCCGGCCTACACGGCCCGCAAGCAACGCCTCATCGAGGTGTTCCAGTTCGACCCGCGCAAGAAGGGCCGGGCCTACTCGAAGGGCAACCGGCAGAAGGTCGCGCTCATCGCCGCCTTCGCGACGCCCGCCGACCTCTACCTGCTGGACGAGCCCACGAGCGGCCTCGATCCGCTCATGGAGCAGGTCTTCAACCGCGAGATCGACCGGGTCTCCGCCGAGGGCGCGACGGTGCTGCTGTCGAGCCACATCCTGTCCGAGGTGGAGGAGCTCTGCGACCGCGTGACCATCATCCGCGAGGGCAAGACCGTCGAGAGCGGCACCATGGCCCAGCTCCGGCACCTCACCCGTACTGAGGTGGCATTCGTCCACGCGCCCGGGCAGGAGGCCGCGATAGCGGCCATCGACGGGACGCACGACATGGTCGTCGACAGCGGCCGGGTGCGGTTCACCATCGACAGCGACCGGGTCGCCGGCGTGCTCCCGACGCTCGCGAGCCTCGACGTGCAGGGCCTCACGGTCTCGCCGCCCTCGCTCGAGGAGCTCTTCCTCCGCCACTACGGCGACGAGCTCGCCCCGGTCGAGGAGGGGGTGCGGGCGTGAACCGGCTCCTCGTGCTGTTGCGGCAGCGCCTCCGCCGTGACCGGCTGCAGCTCGCGCTCTGGCTGGTCGGCACGGCACTGCTCGCGTATGCCTCGGTGTCGGCCGTCTTCGACACCTACGGCGACGCGGAAGACCGACGGGAGATCCTCGGCATCGCCATCGCCACCCGCACGATCCTGATCTTCCGCGGCACGCCGAACGGGATCGACGACGGCGCGTTCGCGTTCTTCCTGCTCTTCGCCTGGCTCGCCCTCTTGGGCGGGCTGATGAGCACGTTCCTCGCCGTGCGCCACACCCGCATGGAGGAGGAGCAGGGACGCGCGGAGTACATCGCGTCGACGCCGGCCGGCCGAATCCTGCCGACGGTCGCCACGGTCGTGCACGGCGTCCTCGCGAACGTCGGTCTAGGGCTCCTCATCGCCCTCGCCTTCACCGCCGCCGGGCTGGACGCCGATGGTTCCTTCGTCGCGGGCGCTGCGATCGCGGCATCCGGTGTCGCGTTCCTGGCATTCGGCCTGTTCGCCGCGCAGCTGTTCCGGACCTCGCGCGGAGCGAACGGGGCATCCGTCGCCTTCGTGCTCACCGCCTACCTGCTCCGCGGCATCGGGGATGCCGCGGGCACGCCGTCGGAGGACCTGCTGCACATGACCCCCGCCTGGCCGAGCTGGCTGTCGCCCATCGGCTACGGTCAGTTCACGGGTGCCTACGTCGAGAACGACCTGCGCCCGCTGCTCGTGCCGCTCGCCTTCGCGGCGGTGCTGATCGGCATCGTGTTCGCCCTCCAGTCGGTGCGCGACCAGGGTGCGAGCCTGCTGCCCGGGCGCGCCGGCCGGGCCACCGCCGGGCCCGTGCTGTCGAGTTCGTTCGGGCTCGTATGGCGTCTGAACCTCCCGATCCTGTTGTCGTGGACCGCGGGCGGCATCGCGACCGGCCTGCTCGCCACGTCGCTCTCGTCGATCGTCGGCGACGTCGCAGGCAGCAACCCCGAGGTGATCGAGATCCTCCGGCGGGCGATCGGCGACGACGCCTCCATCGAGCAGGCGTTCGTGGCCACGTTCTACGGCGTGGTGGGCATCCTCGCCGCCTGCTGCGCCGTGCAGGTCGGCATTCGGGCGCGCCAGGAGGAGGTCCACGGTACCGGCGAAATGGTGCTCGCGACTCGCGTGCCGCGTGCCCGCTGGCTGCTGGAGTACTGGATCGTCGGCGTGATCGTGATCGTGGTGGTCCTCGCGGCGTCGGGTCTCGCCGGCCTGCTCGGCGCCGCCCGCGCGGCGGACCCCGAGACCCTCATCCCGAACGTCCTCGAGGCGGCGGCCGCACAGCTTCCCGCGTGCCTCGTCTTCCTCGGATTGACGTTGCTCGTGTTCGCGTTCCTGCCGCGCGCCACGATCCCGCTGGGGTGGACCATCGTCGGGGTCGCCGCGATCCTGGGGACGTTCGGGCCGATCCTGCAGCTCCCGGAATGGCTGACCGAACTGTCGCCGTTCGCGCACTCGCCGGTCCCGTCGGGAGACGACACCGACTGGGCGGGCGGGCTCTGGATGCTGGCCATCGGCCTGGGCGCCGGTGCGGCGGCCGTGCTCGCGATGCGACGGCGAGAGGTCGCCAGCGGCGGATGAAGCCAGCGGCGGATGAAGGACTGAGCGGATGAAGGACTGAGCGGATGAAGGACTGAGCGGATGCCACGCGACGAGCAGGCCCTGCGGGCCACGATGGAGCAGTCGGCCGCAGTCCTCACCGCCGCCGGCTTCCCACGCATGCCGGCGCGCGTGCTCATGGCCCTGCTCGTCGCGGAGCAGGGAGGCCTCACGGCGTGGGAGCTCGGCGACCAGCTCGGCGTGAGCGCCGCGGCGATCTCGGGCGCGGTGCGCTACCTCGAGCAGGTCGGCATCCTCCATCGCGTGCCGCAGGCGGGCAGCCGTCGCGACCGGTGGGAGTTCCTCGACGACGCCTGGTACACCGCGCTCACAGCGAAGAGCCCGGTCTATGGCGTCATCGCCGATCTCAGCGACCGCGCCGCGGACGCGATCGGAGACGAGGCGGCCGTGGGCGCTCGCCGCGCGAGAGAGATGGCGCGGTTCTACCGGTTCGTCGACTCGCGCCTGCCCGAGCTCATGCGCGAATGGGAGGAACAGCGCGCCGAGTGACCGGATGGCGGGTGGCCGCGGTCGTTCGGGCCGGCGTGCTCCTCAGCCGAAGAACATCAGCAGCAGCCCCACGAGCCCGGCCAATGCGGCGATCCCGAGGAGGATGAGGCCCACGGTCCGGATGACCCTGCGCCCGTGCGGCGGCTCGTGCAGCCGCAGCCGGTCGGGTTCGCGCTCGCGGTAGTAGGCGACCTCCTCGTCGGGACGGTTCACGTGCGCGCGCTCGTCGGCACCGAGACGCCGCTGATGGAACGCGCCCTCCGCGAACCAGCGAATGGTCGAGCCGTGCTCCTGGTCGATCACCACGGCATCCGTGCGAAGCCAGCGCCCGTCAGCGAGGCGGATGAGCAGGGCGAGCAGGAGGCATCCGAGCCCGCCGCCGAGGGCGATCCACCCGATCACCTCAGCGACGACCGAGACGACCTCCGACGCATCCATGAGCACACGGTAGCGGACGCGCCCGGCCCTTCGGCGCGACCGCTCCGCGCGTGAGCGGGGCGTCGGTATCGGAACGATGGGCGTTAGGAAACCGTGAGGAACCCTTTCGGGTCATCCGCTGCGGGTGTTGCATCGGACGCGCAGCATGGCGCTGCCCGGGTGCCGCAACCGCGGCCCGCGGACCTGCATCTTCCAGGGAGTCCTCGTGCTCGACCTGATCTACGTCGCCGCCGTCATCGCGGCGTTCGTCGTCTTGGGCCTCATTGCGAAGGGGGTCGAGAAGCTGTGATCGTATTCCACCTTCTCGCCGCCGCGTTGGGTGTCGCCGCCATCGTGTATCTCAGTTACGCCCTCGTCAAACCTGAGCGGTTCTGATGGACGTGCTGTTCGCCGTCCTGCAGGCGGCCACCCTCATCCTGATCCTCGCGCTCATCTATCGCCCCCTCGGCGACTACATGGCGCACATGTACACCTCGACGAAGGACTGGAGGATCGAACGCGGGCTCTATCGGCTCGTGGGCGTCGATCCGCGCTCCGAGCAGTCGTGGACCGCGTACCTGCGCGGCGTCCTCGTGTTCTCGCTCGTCGGGGTCCTCTTCGTCTACGTCCTGCAGCGCGCCCAGGCGGTGCTGCCGTACTCGCTCGGATTCCCGGCCGTGCCGGAGGACCTGTCGTTCAACACGGCCGCGTCGTTCGTCACCAACACGAACTGGCAGTCGTACTCGCCTGACATCACACTCGGCTACACGGTGCAGCTCGGCGGCCTCCTCGTGCAGAACTTCGTGTCCGCCGCCGTCGGCATCGCGGTGGCCGTCGCCCTGGTACGAGGCTTCGCGCGCGCGAAGTCGGGCACGATCGGCAACTTCTGGGTCGACCTGTTCCGCGGCGTCATCCGTCTGCTGCTGCCGATCTCGATCATCGGCGCGATCATCCTGATCGCGGGCGGCGTGGTGCAGAACTTCAATGGCTTCACCGAGGTCACGACGCTCGCCGGTGACACGCAGAACGTGCCCGGAGGGCCCGTCGCCTCGCAGGAGATCATCAAGGAGTTCGGCACGAACGGCGGGGGGTTCTACAACGCGAACTCCGCGCACCCGTTCGAGAACCCCACGGGCTGGACGAACCTCTTCGAGATCGCACTCCTGCTCGCCATTCCGTTCTCGCTCCCGCGTACGTTCGGTCGCATGGTCGGCAGCAACAAGCAGGGCTACGCGATCCTCGCGACCATGGCCACGCTCTACGTGGTCTCGATCGTCACGCTCAGCGCGCTCGAGCTGAACGGCGCGGGCACCGCACCCGAGCTCGCCGGCGGGGCGATGGAGGGCAAGGAGCAGCGCTACGGCATCCTCACCTCGACGCTGTTCGCCGGGTCCACGACGCTCACCTCGACCGGTGCCGTGAACTCGATGCACGACTCGTACACGGCTCTCGGCGGCATGATGGCGATGATCAACATGATGCTCGGCGAGGTCGCTCCCGGCGGCGTCGGCTCGGGTCTCTACGGCATGCTCGTGCTCGCCGTGATCGCGGTGTTCATCGCCGGCCTCCTGGTGGGCCGCACGCCCGAGTACCTCGGCAAGAAGATCGGCCCGCGCGAGATCAAGCTGGCGAGCCTCTACATCCTCGTCACGCCGACGCTCGTGCTCGCCGGCACCGCCCTGAGCTTCGCGATCCCGGGCGTCCGGGAAGACGTCGAGACGGTGTCGATCTGGAACCCCGGCGTCCACGGCATGTCCGAAGTGCTCTATGCCTTCACCTCGGCGTCGAACAACAACGGCTCCGCGTTCGCGGGACTCACCGCGAACACGCCGTGGATGAACACCGCGCTCGGTGTCGCGATGCTGCTCGGCCGGTTCGTGCCGATCGTGCTCGTGCTCGCCCTCGCGGGCAGCCTCGCCGCGCAGGACCAGGTGCCCGCGACCGCCGGCACCCTTCCCACCTATCGGCCGCAGTTCGTCGGCCTCCTCGTCGGCGTGACGGTCCTCGTCAGCGCCCTCACCTATTTCCCCGTTCTCACGCTGGGTCCCCTGGCGGAAGGGCTGAGCTGATCCATGTCCACCATCTCTGAAATGACCGGTCACACCCCGCGGCCGATGGGCTCGCCGTCGAAACGCCCTACGGGCGCCTTCGGCCCGGGGCAGCTGGTCCGGGCGCTGCCCGGCGCGCTCCGCAAGCTCGACCCGCGGCAGATGTGGCACAACCCCGTGATGTTCATCGTCGAGGTCGGCGCTGCGCTCACCACGGTGATCGCGATCGCCGAGCCGTTCCTCGGCGGGCCCGAGATGTCGGGCGGCACCTCCGTACCCGGCCCGTTCACCTGGAACATCGCGGTCTGGCTCTGGCTCACCGTGATCTTCGCGAACCTCTCGGAGTCGGTGGCCGAGGGCCGCGGCAAGGCACAGGCCGACACGCTGCGGAAGACGCGCACGTCGACGGTCGCACACCTCGTCACGGACTACGACGAAGTGGCGGATGCCGGAGCCGAGCGAAGCACGGTCAAGGACGTCTCGTCGGGCGACCTCAGACTCGGCGACCTCGTCGTGGTGTCGGCGGGCGAATCGATCCCGGGCGACGGAGACATCGTCTGGGGTATCGCGTCCGTGGACGAGTCTGCGATCACCGGCGAGTCGGCGCCCGTCGTGCGCGAATCCGGGGGCGACCGCTCCGCGGTCACCGGCGGCACCAGGGTGCTCTCCGACCGGATCGTGGTGCGCATCACCTCGAAGCCCGGCGAGACCTTCGTCGACCGCATGATCGCGCTCGTCGAGGGCGCGTCGCGCCAGAAGACGCCGAACGAGATCGCGCTGAACATCCTGCTCGCGAGCCTCTCGATCGTCTTCGTGGTCGTCGTCCTCACCCTCAACCCGATCGCCTCGTACGCGGCGTCCCTGGCATCGATCACGGTCCTCATCGCCCTGCTCGTCTGCCTGATCCCCACGACGATCGGTGCGCTCCTCTCGGCCATCGGCATCGCCGGCATGGACAGGCTCGTGCAGCGCAACGTGCTCGCGATGTCGGGTCGCGCGGTGGAGGCCGCGGGCGACGTCACGACGCTGCTCCTCGACAAGACGGGGACGATCACGCACGGCAACCGCCAGGCGAGTGACTTCGTGCCGATGCCCGGCGTCGAGGTCACCGACCTCGAGCGTGCCGCGGCGCTCGCCTCGCTGGCCGACCCGACACCCGAGGGCTCGTCGATCGTGACGCTCGCGGCCAAGCGCGGCATCACGTACGAGACGGCTCCGGCCGGCGAGGTCGTGCCGTTCACCGCGCAGACCCGCATGTCGGGCCTCAACCTCGCCGACGGGTCGATCGTGCGCAAGGGAGCCGGCTCGGCGGTCACCGCCTGGGTCGAGCTCGACGGGCCCATTCCGCCGAGCGTGCACGAGGAGCTCGACAAGCGCGTCGACGCGGTCGCAATCAGCGGCGGCACGCCGCTCGTCGTCGCGGAGAAGTCCGCCGACGGCAAGGCTCGCATCCTCGGCATCGTCCATCTCAAGGACATCGTCAAGGACGGACTCACGCAGCGCTTCACCGAGCTGCGCGCGATGGGCATCCGCACGGTGATGATCACGGGCGACAACCCGCTCACGGCGAAAGCCATCGCGGCCGAGGCCGGCGTCGACGATTTCCTCGCCGAGTCCACGCCGGAGGACAAGATCGCGCTCATCCGTAAGGAGCAGGCGGGCGGCCATCTCGTGGCGATGACCGGTGACGGCACGAACGACGCGCCGGCGCTCGCGCAGGCGGACGTCGGCGTGGCGATGAACTCGGGCACGTCGGCCGCGAAGGAGGCCGGCAACATGGTCGACCTCGACTCCGACCCGACGAAGCTCATCGAGATCGTGGCGATCGGCAAGCAGCTGCTCATCACTCGTGGTGCGCTCACCACGTTCTCCATCGCCAACGATGTCGCCAAGTACTTCGCGATCATCCCGGCGATGTTCGCAGGGACCTTCCCGGGGCTCGCGGTGCTGAACATCATGCAGCTGAGCTCGCCCGCCTCGGCCGTGCTCTCGGCGATCATCTTCAACGCGCTCATCATCGTGGTCCTGATCCCGCTGGCGCTGCGCGGTGTGAAGTACCGACCGCTCGGGGCATCCGCGATCCTCAGCCGCAACCTGCTGATCTACGGCATCGGCGGCGTCATCGCCCCATTCATCGGTATCAAGCTGATCGACCTCGTCGTCAGCCTCATGCCCGGGTTCTGAACCCGGACGCGAAAGGAAGCAAGAGAATGAGTACGACTCGCACGACGGCTCGCACCTTCTGGGTGGCGATCCGAGCGATGCTGCTCTTCACCCTCGTGCTGGGCGTCGCCTACACGTTGGTCATCACCGGCATCGGGCAGCTCATCCTGCCGGCGCAGGCGAACGGCTCGATGGTGCGCTCCGGCGACGAGGTCGTGGGCTCCGCCCTCATCGGCCAGTCGTTCAGCGATGCCGACGGCAACCCCCTCCCCGAGTGGTTCCAGCCACGCCCGTCGGCTGCCGGCGACGGGTACGACGGCGGCGCCTCGAGCGGCAGCAACTACGGCCCAGAGAACGAGGAGCTCATCGCGGCGATCGAGGAGCGCAAGGCGCAGGTCGCCGAGTTCAACGGCGTCTCGGAGGACGAGGTCCCGGCCGACGCGGTGACGGCGTCGGCGTCCGGCCTCGACCCTCACATCAGCCCGGAGTACGCGCGGCTCCAGGTGGCCCGTATCGCCGAGGCGCGGGACCTCGCCGAATCCGACGTGCGCGAACTCGTGGAGTCTAGGATTCAAGCACGGGATCTGGGGTATCTGGGCGAGCCCACTGTGAACGTGCTGCGGCTGAATCTCGCCCTCCAAGAACTGGAGTGAGGCACGCCGATGAAACGGGGCCGGCTTCGGGTGCTCCTCGGCGCCGCTCCCGGCGTCGGCAAGACCTACACGATGCTCGAGGAGGGCAAGCGCCTCGACCTCGAGGGCCATGACGTGGTCGTGGCCTTCGTGGAGACCCACGGCCGGGCAGCCACTGCCGCGATGATCTCCGGCCTCGAGGTGATCCAGCGTCACGCCGTGACCTATCGCGGCGTGACTCTCGAGGAGATGGATCTCGATGCGGTGCTCGCCCGCAAGCCCGAGATCGCGCTCGTCGACGAACTCGCACACACGAACGCGCCCGGCTCGAGGCATCCGAAGCGCTGGGAGGACGTCGAGGACCTGCTCGCCGCGGGCATCGACGTGATCTCGACGGTGAACACCCAGCACATCGAGTCGCTCGGCGACGTGGTGCTGCAGATCACCGGGGTACCCCAACGCGAGACGATCCCCGATTCGGTCCTGCGGTCCGCCGACCAGATCGAGGTCGTCGACCTCGCGCCGGAGGCGCTGCGCGATCGGCTCTCGAACGGGCTCGTCTACCCGGCTGAGCGCATCGACGCGGCACTGTCGAACTACTTCCGCCTGGGCAACCTCACCGCCCTGCGAGAGCTCGCCCTCCTCTGGCTCGCCGACGAGGTCGACACGGCGCTCACGGCCTACCGCGCCGAGCACGGCATCCGGGGCACGTGGGAGGCGCGTGAACGTGTCGTGGTCGCCCTGACCGGTGGACCCGAGGGCGAGACGCTGATCCGCCGGGGCGCGCGCATCGCGTCGCGTTCCTCCGGGGGCGAGCTCATCGCCGTGCACGTGACCAACCCCGACGGCCTGCAGGCGCGGCATCCGGGTGCCCTCGCACGTCAGCAAACGCTCGTCGAACAGCTCGGCGGCACGTTCCACCAGGTCGTCGGCGAGGACGTACCGCGTGCGCTCGTCGACTTCGCGCGATCGGTGAACGCCACGCAGCTGGTCATCGGTGTCAGCCGCCGGTCGCGACTCGCCGCGGCGTTCACGGGGCCCGGCATCGGCGCGACCGTCATCCGCGAGTCCGGCGACATCGACGTGCACATCGTCACGCACCAGGCGGCGGGACGGACCTTCGCCCTGCCGAAGCTCGGCGGCTCGGTCAGCCGGCGCCGGCTGATTGCGGGATTCGCCGTGGCCATCGTCGCCGGGCCGCTCCTCAGCTGGCTGCTCGTGTCGGTCCGCACCGAGTCGTCCATCACGAGCGACGTGCTCGCCTATCAACTGCTGGTCATCGTGGTCGCGCTCATCGGCGGGATCTGGCCGGCGCTGTTCGCCGCCGTGCTGTCGGGCCTGTCGCTCAACTACTTCTTCGTGGAGCCGCGCTTCACGTTCGTTATCAGCGACCCGCGAGAGGTCCTCGCGGTCGTGCTCTACGTCGCCAACGCGATCCTGGTGAGCTATGTGGTCGACCAGGCCGCGAGGCGCTCCCGCGCGGCGCAGCGTGCGACGGCGGAGTCCCAACTGCTCGCCACGCTCGCGGGCAGCGTGCTGCGCGGCGAGGACGCACTGCACGCCATGGTGACCCGCACGCGCGAGGCGTTCGGCCTCACCGGCGTTCGCCTGCTCCTCGACGGAGAACCGACACTCGCCGACGGCGAGCCCTCTCGCGACGATCGGGTCACCAACGTGCCGATCGGCGAACACGCAGTGCTCGAGTTGCACGGACGTGATCTCCAGGCATCCGAGCGACGGCTGCTCGGGGTCATCGCCACCCAGATCGACCAGGCCATCGAGCACGGCGATCTGGCGCGGGCGGCCGGGGCTGCCAACTCGCTCGTGGAGACCGACCGGATGCGCTCGGCGCTGCTGGCTGCGGTGGGCCACGACCTGCGGCGGCCGCTGACCTCCGCGTCCGCTGCGATCAGCGCGTTGCGAACGCCCGATCTGCGGCTTCCCCCCGACCAGCGCGACGAGCTGCTCGACACCGCAGCGGAGAGCCTCGACTCCCTGTCCGAGCTCATCACGAACCTCCTCGACGTGAGTCGCGTCCAGGCCGGTGCGCTCGCGGTGAACCCGATGCCCACCGAGGTCGCGGACGTCGTCTTCCGCGCGCTCGACGAGCTCGGCTACGGGCCGGGCGTCGTCGAGCTCGACCTGGCCGACGACCTGCCCCAAGTGGTCGCAGACCCCGTGCTGTTGCAACGGGTCATCGTGAACCTGCTCGCCAACGCCGTGCGTCACAGCCCACCGGGCAAGCGGGTGCGGCTGGCGGCGAGCGCGTTCCGGGATCAGGTCGACCTCCGCGTCGTCGACCGTGGTCCCGGTATTCCCGAGGAGCGCCGCGATGACGTGTTCACGCCGTTCCAGCGGTTGGGCGACACCGACAACGACACGGGCCTTGGCCTCGGCCTCGCCCTTTCGAAAGGTTTCGTCGAGGGGATGGATGGCACACTGGAGGTGGACGACACGCCGGGGGGCGGCCTCACCATGGTGGTCTCGCTCCCCGCTGTGACCGCCGCGGAGGTGCGATGAGATGAGGATCCTCTTCGCCGACGACGATGAGCAGTTGCAGCGTGCGCTGCGGATCACGCTCACCGCGCGCGGCTATGAGGTGATCGTCGCTCGGGACGGCGCCGAGGCCATCGACCTGGCGGCGAGCAGGCACCCCGACCTCATCCTCCTCGACCTGGGCATGCCCAGGGTCGCGGGCGTCGACGTCATCAGCGCCGTACGGGCGTGGTCGAAGGTGCCGATCGTGGTGCTCTCGGGTCGGGCCGATTCCGCCGAGAAGGTCGACGCGCTCGACGCGGGCGCCGACGACTATGTCACGAAGCCGTTCGCCATGGACGAATTGCTCGCCCGTATCCGCGCGCGTGCGCGTGGGGCATCCGATGACGAGACGGATGCCGTGACGGTGTCGATCGGCGAGCTCACCGTGGACCTCGCGGCGAAGACGATCCGGAGCGTCGACGGCGCTGAGACCGCCGCCACATCCGTGCGCCTGACGCCGACGGAGTGGCGCCTGCTCGAGCTGTTCCTGAAGAACCCGGGCAAGCTCCTCACCCGCCAGATGCTCCTCAGCGACGTGTGGGGTCCGTACCACGCGAACGACGCCGGGTACCTGCGGCTCTACGTCGCCCAGCTGCGGCGGAAGCTCGAGCCCACGCCCTCGGAGCCGCGGTACTTCCTCACCGAGCCGGGCATGGGCTACCGCTTCGAGCCCTGAGGCGGTCCGCAGACCTGCGGGTTGTGGGTCGTCTGCGGGTTGAGGAGCGTCTGCGGGTTGAGGAGCCGGCGCAGCCGGCGTCTCGAAACCCGTCGCGACCCGTCCTCCCGGAGATGCCGCGCGATGGGTCCTCCAAGAGATCCGCGAGGCCGTGCCGCACCCGTACGGACGCGCGCCACCGTAACCCGAATGCCGTTCATGTACATCCTCGAATGTGCCGACTCGACCTACTACGTCGGCTGCACGCGCAACCTGGAGCACCGACTCGAGCAGCACGCCGCTGGCGTCGTGCACTCGTATACGAGCACGCGCCGGCCGGTCGTACTCGCGTATGCCGAGCAATTCCAGTACATCCACGACGCGTACGCGCGCGAGAAGCAGGTGCAGGGATGGAGTCAGGCCAAGCGTCGAGCCCTCATCGAGGAGCGCATCGGGGATTTGCCGGGGTTGTCGAGACGCGGCCAACGCGGCCAACGTTGACAACCCGTGATGCTGCCCCAGTTTCGAGACGCCGCTGCGCGGGCTCCTCAACCCGCAGGGCTGCTCGACGCAGGGGGTTTCGAGACGCCCGCTGCGCGGGCTCCTCAACCCGCATGCGGCTGCTACGACGCAGGCTGCGGATTTCGAGACGCCCCTGCGCGGGCTCCTCAACCCGCATCGGGGCGCTCGACGTGCGCGGGTTTCGAGCCCGCTGCGGGGGCTCCTCAACCCGCAGCGGGGCGCTCGACGTAAGGTAGGACCGTGACGCTCGACGAGATCTCCATCATCCTCGTGTACTCGGCGATGGCTGTGTATGCGGTCGCGTTCATCGCGTACGCGATCGACCTCGCGCGTCGCTCGGCTGCGGCAACGAAGGCGGCGGACGAGGCGAAGGCGGCCGCTGCGGCATCCGTTGCTCCGGCGGCCTCCGTTGCTCCGGCGGCAGGTCGGTGCGGTGCGGTGAGTGCGCCCCCGGCGGGCGGCGCCGGCGCGTCGACCCCTGCCGGCGCGAAGCCCTCCGCGGGTGCGGCGCGGGGCGCGGCATCCGTTGCGTGGGGCCGCTCGCCGGCGCTGCGCGTCGGCGTCGCGCTGACGGTCGTCGCGTGGGTGCTGCACCTGGCAGCCGACGTGACGCGCGGTCTCGCCGCCGGACGAGTGCCGTGGGCCAACATGTACGAGTTCGCGCTCACCGGCACGCTCGTGATCACCTCGGTCTACCTGCTCGTGCTCGTCGTGGCGAAGCACGACCTGCGCTTCCTCGGCACGTTCGTGACCGGGCTCGTGCTCGTGCTCCTCGGCGTCGCCACGGTCAACTTCTACGTGAGCGTCGTGCCGCTGCCTCCGGCGCTGCAGTCGGCGTGGCTGGTGATCCACGTGTTCGTCGCGACGTCGGCGGTCGGATTCCTCGCGCTCGGCTTCGCGCTCTCTGTCGTGCAGCTGCTGCAGTCGCGCCGCGAGTCGCTCGCGGCATCCGGCAAGGCGGTGAAGCAGAACTTCCTCGCGACGCTGCCCGATTCGGCCACGCTCGAGAACCTCGCGTACCGGGTCATCATCATCGGGTTCATCCTCTGGACGTTCACGCTCATGGCCGGTGCGATCTGGGCCGAGTCGGCGTGGGGCCGCTACTGGGGCTGGGACACCAAGGAGGTGTGGACCTTCATCATCTGGGTGGTCTATGCCGGTTACATCCACGCCCGGGCCACGCGCGGATGGCGCGGCTCGCGATCTGCCTGGCTCGCGATCATCGGCTTCTCGACGGTGCTCTTCAACTTCACCGTGGTCAACATCTTCTTCAAGGGCCTGCACGCGTATTCGGGGCTCTGAGCCGCGTTGCGGGCGTGCGCTGGAGCGGGCACGATCGCACTATGAGGCTGCTCGAGCGCGAGCCTGAACTCGCCGAACTCGGCGATGCGGTGCGCGCCGCGATCGATGGACCCGGTTGCGTGCTGCTCGTGCATGGCGAGGCGGGCATCGGCAAGTCCAGCCTCGTGGCCGCCCTGCAGGAACGGCCGCCCATCGGGAGCCGCGTGCTGGTCGGTGCTTGCGACGCGCTGTCGACGCCGCGCACGCTCGGGCCGCTGCGCGATCTGGCGCCCTTCGTCGGACCTCGGCTCGGCGGCGCGCTCAGGGCAGGCGACCGCGAGGAGGTCTTCACGGCCCTCTACGAGGAGCTCGCCTCGACCCCCGGCACCGTGCTCGTCGTCGAGGACGTGCACTGGTCCGACGAGGCGACGCTCGACGCGCTGCGATTCGTCGCTCGCCGCATCGGCGCGCTCCATGCGGTGCTCGTGCTCACCTATCGCGACGATGAGCTCGACCGCGACCATCCGCTGGGCAGGCTGCTCGGTGACCTCCGCACGAACGTGCGCCACCTCCCGCTTCGGCGGCTCTCGGCGGCCGCGGTCGTCGAGCTCACCGCGGACCGTGGAGTCGACACCGCCCGCGTGTTCGCCCTGAGCGGCGGCAATCCGTACTTCGTGAGCGAACTCGTCTCGTCGGCGGATGCCGCGCAGGTGCCGCGCACCGTGGTCGATGCGGTCACCGCCCGCCTGCGACGCCTCGACCCCGCGACGCAGGCGCATGTCGAGCAACTCGCCGTCGTGCCCTCGGCCGTCGGAGTGTCGGAGCTCGCACGTCTCGTTCCTGGCGGGCCCGGTGCCCTGAGCTCCGCCGAGGAGGCCGGGTTGCTCACGGTGCGGCCCGAGACGGTGCAGTTCCGGCATGAGCTGACGCGTCGCGCCGTCGTCGACGCGCTGCCCGCCTCGAGGCGGATCGACTTCAATGCCCGAGTGCTCGCGGTGTTGCTCGAGGTCGGCGCCGACCCTGGGCGCATCGTCTCCCATGCGGCGGAAGCCGGCGACGTGGACGCGATCGTGCAGTGGGCGCCGAAGGCGGCGCTGGATGCGGCGGTCAGCGGCGCACACCGCCAGGCCGCGGCGCACTACCTCGCCGCACTCGCGCACGCCGAGCGGTACGGCGTGGCCGAGCGCACCGAGCTGCTCGAGGGTTACGCGATCGAGGCATCCGCGCTCGGCCAAGGACCCGAGTCGGTCGAATCGCAGACGGAGGTGGTGCGCCTGCGGCGCGAGCATCCGGATGCCACCGCGCTCGGCGCGAGCCTGCGCTGGCTCTCGAGGTTCCAGTGGCTCGCCGGGAACCGTGCCGCCGCAGAGGCGGCGGCGCGCGATGCGTCGGCCGTGCTGCGCCGAGTCGGACGACCGTGGACTGCTCGCCCTCGCGCTGAGCAACGAGGCGCAGCTCGCGATGCTCGCCCATGACCTGCCGCGGACGATCGACCTCGCAACCCGCGCGGTCTCGCTCGCACGGGAGGTCGGCGAACCGAGGGCGCTGTCGCACGCGCTCACCAACCTCGGCAGCGCGCACACCATGCAGAACCGCGACGAGGGCATCGGGGAGCTGCTCGAGGCGGCGGAGATCGCGGTCGCCGCCAATCTCATGGAGGACGCGGCCCGCGCCAAGGTGAACCTCGTCTGGACCCTGCTCGACCAGTACCGCCTCGACCTCGCGGAGCACTACCTGGAGCCGGCCCTCGAGCTCTCCGAACGCACTGAGGTCGTCGGGCTCTGGACCTACCAGCAGGTCGAACGCGGGCGCCTCCACCTCGCGAGAGCGCAGTGGGATGATGCCGTCGCCGCTGCCGGGTATCCCGACGAGTCGTTGCCGCAGGCGTATTGCACGGCGCTCACGGTCATCGGCCTGGCCGGTATCCGCCGAGGCGACCCCACGGGCGAGTCGACCCTCGAGGAGGCGAACCGCGTGGCCGAGCGCCTCGGCGACCTGCAGCGCACCGGCCCCGCCGCGGCAGCACGCGCCGAGGCTGCGCTGCTGCGCGGCGACCTCGCCGCCGTACGGGCGATCGCCCGGCCCGCGTACGACGAGGCGGTGCGCCTCCAGGACACGAACCTGCAGGCGGAGCTCGCGTCACTGCTCCGCCGGGCGGGCGAGCAGGTCGAGGCGCCCGAGGGGGATCATCCGTTCGCCGTACAGGCCCGCGGCGACTGGAAGCGTGCGGCCCGAGCTCTGGCGGGCGATCGGATGCCCCTACCACGAGGCATCCGCGCTCGCCGAGAGCCCGCAGGAGGCCGACCTGCTCGCGGCGCTCGCGATCCTCGACGACATCGGCGCGACCCCGCTCGCGCGCCGTGTGCGAGGCGAGCTCCGCGAGCGAGGTACACGGAGCATCCCGCGCGGACCCTCGGCGCCCACGCGTCACAACCCCGCGGGGCTCACCGGACGGCAGGTCGAGGTGCTGCGGCTCGTGGCCGAGGGGCTGACCAACGCCCAGATCGCCGAGCGGCTCGTGCTGTCGGTGCGCACGGTCGATACGCACGTCGCGGCGATCCTCGCGAAGCTCGATGTACCGTCGCGACAGGATGCGGCGCGACGGGCGTCCGAGGTGCTCGAGCGCGTCGGCTGAGGCGGCGGCCGCTGGGTGGCGCGCCGGCTGAGCGGGCCGCCGCTGGGTGGCGCCGGCTGAGGCGGGCCTCCGCTGGGTGGCGCGCCGGCTTGGTGGCCACGCATGCGGGTCTCGGTAGCGGACGCGCGCGGATCTCGGTAGCGCGCGACCGAGATCTCAGTAGGCATTCCCGATGAGCCGCGATGGCGCTTCGCCGTACAACGGTGGTGAGCCCGAAAACGGACACCGCACGAAGCGAACGAGGAGTCATCATGAACACCGCATTCATCGCAACCGGAACTGCATCGGTCCGCCCGCGGCCGCGCCGCCACTCGACGATCTTCGGGCAGATGACCCGCGCTGGGCTCGCGCTCGTCGCCTGGAGTCGCGGCGCCGAGCAGAGCTACAGTCGCGAGGAACTGGCCTACCTGCACGAGCGGCGTCGGGAGGCCGAGCGGTTGCGTGAGGAGCGCTTCCGTGACGTCGCGCTCGCCCGCCTCATGTGACGGTGCGAGGTTGCCCACACGACCGTGTCAACACATCTGCCGACAGCAGCGCCGCCGTGCCGAGGCCGCAGTCACAAGGCCAGGTCGGGCACGGATGCCGCGAGATGGACTCCGATCGCAATGCCGACTCGGAACTTGAACTCCGCCAGCGACATCACAATTCGGCTTGGGCGAGTGCAGGCGTTGAGGCGGCGCTGAAAGGATCCGTCTCCGCGGATCGTCGGTACTTCGGTACCTCGGTACTTCGGTACTCCTTTCTCGCGCGACAACTCCTTCTTCGCGCGACAACTCCTTGCACGCAGCGGGCTCAGGGTGGAAGGGGCAGGACGCCGACGATGGGACGATGAGCCGACCTCGACGACTGGTGCCCGGTCTCTGGTGCCCGTCAAGAGGAGAGGGTGAAATGGAGAACACGAACGGCACGCGGTCGTGTCTGTTGGCTGCAGGGAGCCGCCGGTGTCTTCGGCGCGACTGCCTTGATCGTCGTGGGGCTGGCTTCCCCGGCAGCGGCCGATCCTCCGTCGGGCGAGATGTTCGAGCGGACCTTCACGGAGGTCAACCCGTGTACCGGTGAGGAACACCTGATCACCATCAGGCTGGAGGAGTTCCTGCACGACCAGGGTGATCCCTTCGTCTTGCATGCCGTGACGAAGATCACGACGTCTCCGACTGGATTCTCGGGAGGCGGGACGGCCACGGTGGCGGAGTCGAGGGGGGCCTTCGTGTTCCGGTTGGTCGAAATCATGAGCGACGAGGCAGGCAATCGCATCTCGGCCAAGACCGTCGTCGTTGAAGACCCGGCGACCGGCACCGTGCGCGTGGAGCGCTCCGAACTCACCTGCGTTCACGCCGCTGCATGACCTGAAGGAACGGAGTCCCTCAGCGTTCGAGCGCCGCGGACGCGGCACACGTGCTCGACGGTGACGCGCTGACCCCGCTCGGGCATGCCGGGGGCTTCATGCCAGGTGCTGGGCGAGCACGGCATACGCCCGGCCGAGTCGCTCGAGCCACCAGTCGGTGCGCTCGTCGTCCGCGGCGTATCGGTCGAGCAGCACCGGGTCGGGCAGCACGCGGCGCACCGGGATCGCGCCGTCCTCCGGCATGAGGGGCGCACGAGTGACATCCGCCGACAGCAGCGCCGCCGTGCCGAGGCCGCAGTCGTAGGCGAGGTCGGGCACGGATGCCGCGAGGTGCGCGCCCATCGCAATGCCGACGCTCGTGTCGAGGGCGCTCGAGATCACGACGGGCAGCCCCGCGGCCTGGATGATGCCGAGCGCACGCCGGATGCCGCCGAGCGGCTGCGCCTTGACCACGAGCAGGTCGGCGGCGCCCGCCTCGGCGACGGCGAGCGGGTCGGCGGCACGGCGCACGCTCTCGTCGGCGGCGATGGGGATGCCCATGTACTTCGTGCGCAGGCGGATCTCGGCGAGTTCCTCGACGCTCGTGCACGGCTGCTCGACGTACTCGAGGTCGTACGGCGCAAGCGCGTGGATGGCATGCTCGGCCTCGTCGACGTTCCAGCCGCCGTTGGCGTCGATGCGGATGCGGCCCTCGGGCCCGAGCGCCTCGCGCACGGCGCGCACGCGCGCGACATCCGCGGCGAGGGGCTCATCGCCGCCGGCGACCTTCACCTTCGCCGTGCGACACCCCGGGAACCGGTCGAGCACGGCGCGCACGCTGTCGGGGTCGACTGCGGGCACCGTGGCGTTCACCGGGATCCGATCGCGCAGCGTGGGCGGCGTCGCGTTCCAGCCGAAGTCGATCGCCGCGGCCAGCCAGGCGGATGCCTCGACGTCGTCGTACTCGGCGAACGGCGAGAACTCCGTCCAACCCTCGGGCCCCTCGAGCAGCATCGCCTCGCGCACATCGATGCCGCGGAACCGCGTCACGAGGGGGAGTGCGACCACCCGCGCCGTGGACAGCAGGTCGTCGAGGGTCGGCGGTGGCGCGGCGTCGTCGGTCACCCTCCCATCGTGGCATGCGCGAGCCGAAGCGGATGCCGCGAGCTGCACCGGCGCGGGGAGGGCGGCTCGGTGGCGCAGCACGCGGCATCCGATCGCCGTGCCCACCGCATCTGTTAGGGTGGCCGCCTTGGAGGTGCGCATGACCGAGGATCTCGATTCGCTCGGCGTCGAGGCCACCGACGTGCGCCACGATTCCGCGGCCGCAACGTGGTCATCGCCGTGATCGGGCTCGTGCTGGTCGTCGGGGCGCTGATTCCGCTCACGTACGGCGCGATCTGGGTCGGCTCGATCGTGTACGCAGCCGTGGCGTCGTACTTCACCGGGGAGCCGGCGCTCCAGCCGTCCTCACCTGAGCCCGCCTTCCCCGGGAATAGGCTGGGGGCATGTCGCGCGAGGTTTCGGAGCTGTTCGATGCGAGCGAGTGGACGGATGCCGCGCCTCGGCGTCGCTGGACAGGTCGCCGGTGGCGACGAGGCATCCGGATTCACCGACATCACCTACCACCATCGCTCGACGGACGCATCGCGCGCATCGCGTTCAACCGCCCCGAGGTGCGCAACGCGTTCCGCCCGCATACCGTCGACGAGCTCTACCGCGCACTCGAGGACGCACGCACGAACCCGCGCATCGGCGTGGTGCTGCTGACGGGCAACGGGCCGAGCGAGAAGGACGGCGGCTGGGCGTTCTGCTCGGGCGGCGACCAGCGCATCCGCGGCCGCGACGGCTACAAGTACAAGCGACGCCGAGACCGCGATCGTCGAGGGGGCGACGGGGCCGCCGGCGGGCACGCGGCGGTGGGGCGCCTGCACATCCTCGAGGTGCAGCGGCTCATCCGGTTCATGCCCAAGGTCGTGATCGCGGTCGTGCCCGGCTGGGCGGCGGGCGGCGGCCACTCGCTGCACGTCGTGTGCGACCTGACGATCGCGAGCCGCGAGCACGGCCGCTTCAAGCAGACGGATGCCGACGTCGGCAGCTTCGACGCCGGCTACGGCCGCGCCTACTTCGCCCGCCAGGTCGGGCAGAAGTTCGCGCGCGAGATGTTCTTCCTCGCCGAGGAGTACGACGCCGAGCGCGCCTACGAGATGGGGCGGTCAACCGCGTCGTGCCGCACGCCGAGCTCGAGAACACGGCGATCGAGTGGCGCGAACGATCCTCAGAAGCGCCAACGGCGATCCGGATGCTGAAGTTCGCGTTCAACGCCGTCGACGACGGCATGGTCGGCCAGCAGGTGTTCGCTGGCGAGGCGACGCGACTGGCGTACGGCACCGACGAAGCGGCCGAGGGCCGGGACGCCTTCCTGGAGAAGCGCGATCCCGACTGGTGGCCGTACCCGTGGCAGTACTGAGTGGGGTGACGAAGGGCTCCGGAGGACGTTCGTCGATTCAAAGGACATCCGAGGTCGCGAGCGTCCTACGATACGACGAATGTCCTCCCCGGCGAGGAGCACACCGTGAAACCGCTCATCAGGGTTACGGCGGCGGATGTTCCGTCGCTCACGGCGGCGCTCGCATCGCGCTCGACGGCGGGCCGGCCGTGTGGCCGGTGCTGGTTGAGGAGCGGGCGGAGCCCGCGGCGCCGTGCGGGGAAGCGGGCGCTCCCCGACCCGGACTTCGGCGCGCAGGTTTCGCGACGCGACGCCCTGCGGGCGGCGCTCCTCAACCCGCAGCGGTCGACGACGGCATCGCCCTCGTCGTCGAGACGAGTGGGTCGACGGATGCGCCGAAGCGCGTGCTGCTCTCGGCGGCGGCCCTGCGTGCGAGTGCGGCGGCGACGGAGGCCGCCTTGAGTGGACCCGGGCAGTGGCTGCGCGCTTCCGACGAACTACATCGCAGGGGTGCAGGTGCTCGTGCGGTCGATCCTTGCAGGCACAGAGCCGGTTGTGCCCGGCGGCGGCGCAGTGGGTGAAGCCGCCGCGGGCGGCGCCGCAGGCGGCGGCGCGGGCGGCTTCGACTCGGCGGCATTCGCCGAGGCATCCGCTCGGCTGGATCGCCGCCGCCCGCGCTACACGTCGCTCGTGCCGGTGCAGCTGAGCCGGCTGGTGGAGGCTGCGCACACCGATCGCCGCGTCGCCGAGGCGCTGCGCAGGTTCGACCGCATCCTGCTGGGCGGCCAGGCCGCACCGGCGTCGCTGATCGTCGCAGCCGACGCGCTCGGCGCACGCGTAACCCGCACGTACGGTTCCAGCGAGACGGCAGGCGGATGCGTCTACGACGGCCGGCCCTTCGACGACGTGCGCGTGCGCATCGCAGACGGACAGGTGGAGTTGTCGGGTCCGATGCTCGCCGACGGCTACCTCGACGACCCCGAGCGCACCGCCACGGCGTTCCCGACCGACGCCGACGGAACCCGCTGGTACCGCACTGGCGACCTCGGGGCGCTGACCCACGACGGCACGCTGCGGATCACGGGTCGCGCCGACGACGTGATCATCTCGGGCGGGGTGAAGGTCTCCCTCGGCGAGGTCGAGCGAGCCGTGCGCACGGTGCCCGGGTTCGGCGAGGCCGTCGTCCTCCGCGCACCCGACCCCGAGTGGGGGGAGCGGGCCGCGGTGGTGGCGGTGCGCACGGATGCCGCCGCGGCATCCGATGCGCTCACGACCCTGGCCGTCGCGACCGATGCTGCGGGGCTTCGCCCGCCGCGCGCCCCGTGC
>CAVXSL010000011.1:0-429437 GCA_963764435.1 uncultured Actinomycetota bacterium
GCAGCTCTACGATCAGGCCGGCCTGATGGTGCGGCTGGACGCGCGGCACTGGGTCAAGACCGGGGTGGAGTTTACCGACGGGGCGCGGATGCTCAGCACGTCGTGACCACCGGGCGATCGGACTGGTCGGTCGTGCGCCCGCCGGCGATCCGCGCGACCTGTTCTTGCGCGTGACCGTGGCCAAGGGTGCATTGCGCATCCAGGCCTCCCTCGACGGCAGGTTCGGCCGCTCCTGCGGCTGGCGCCGTTCCCCGTGGCCGAGCGCTATCTGGTCGGGCCGATGTGCTGCACGCCGGAGCGCGCGGGCCTCGTGGTCGAGTTCTCGGAGTGCACCATCGGGGCCGCCGACCACCAAAGATTTGCACGACCTCTCATGACCGGCCGGCTGCATGGCTGACCTGGTAAGCATCTTGACCGGGATCGCCGCGTGCATGGCGAGGCTCCGACGCGTGGCCGGGTCGCCAGCTACATTCCCGAGCTTGCCAAGATCGATCCGGCAGTTCGGCATCGCGGTCGCCACGGTCGACGGCCGGGTGGTGAGCGCGGCGATGCCGACGAGCTGTTCTCGATCCAGAGCGTCTCCAAGGTGTTCACGCTTACCCTGGCCCTGGGCAAGGTCGGCGACGCGCTCTGGCGCCGGGTCGGCCGCGAGCCTCCGGCAGCGCCTTCAACTCGATCATCCAGCTCGAGCTCGAGCACGGCATCCCGCGCAACCCGTTCATCAATGCCGGTGCGATCGTGGTCGCCGACACCGTCCTCGCCGGCCAAGCCGAGCGGGGCGCTGGCCGAGATCGTCAGCTTCCTGCGGCTGGTCGCCGACGACGACACGATCGCGATCGACCCCAAGGTCGCGCGCTCGGAGGCCGAGACCGGCTTCCGCAACGCCGCGCTGGCCAATTTCATGCGCGCCTACGGCAACCTGACCACCCGCCCGAGCAGACGCTGGGCGTCTACTACCACCACTGCGCCATCGCGATGAGCTGCCGCCAGCTGGCGCTGGCCGGCCGGTTCCTCGCCAATGCCGGCCGGATCTGCGACAGCGCCGGGCGGATCGTCTCGGCCGAGCGCGTGCGCCGGATCAATGCCCTGATGCTGACCTGCGGCCACTATGACGGCTCGGGCGACTTCGCCTTTCGCGTCGGCCTGCCCGGCAAGAGCGGCGTGGGCGGCGCCATCCTGGCCGTGGCGCCGCGCCAGGCGTCGATCGCGGTCTGGTCGCCGGGGCTCAATGCGCGCGGCAACTCGCTGCTGGGCTCGCTGGCCCTGGAGCAGCTGGCCAGGGCCACCGGCTGGTCGGTGTTCGGTGACCTCTGATCCGCTACCACCAGCCCGGGCCGAAATACGGGCCGCGCAGGCTGGTATCCTGCTCGATCCAGCGCAGCCGCTGCTCGACCGCGGCCAGCCGCTCGTTGGTCTGCTGCAGCAGCAGGCACAGGCGGAAGTCCGGCGTGTCCGCGGTGAAGCCGGCCTCCGTGCAGCTCACCTGCACGCCGCGCCAGCGCCTCGGCCGGCGTCTCCGGCCGGCGGCCCGTGCAGCCGGCGAGCAGCAATGGCAGCGGGCCGCGCACGCGAGCCGCGCGATCAGGCTCACGCGCCGGCGGCGGCCATTCCGCCACGACGCCGTCGAGGCCGGGGCGCGGCGGCGCCTCGTGGTCGGCCGCGTAGCTGCCCGAGGTAGAGGAACCCGATGCAGCCGGTCGGTGCTCGCCAGGCCGAGCCCTGCCTTGACGCCCGGCGTCGTAGGCCTGCTTGCCGGTGGCCCACTTGGCGGCGAAGCCCAGCGCGTGCGCGGCCAGCAGCATGTTCTGCGTCGCCGCCGCCACGGCCGCGATCTGCTCGACCTCCGGGATCTTCGGGTGCGCGGGCTCGACCCGCGCCGCGACCACGACGATCACCGGGGCGCGCGGCGGGGCCGTGCGCTGCTTCTCGATCTCCGCCGCCGAGGCATCGGGCGCTGCCGGCAGCACGAAGGCGGCGAACAGCTCGCCCAGCCGCGCCAGCCCGGCGCCGCGCACGACCAGGAACCGCCACGGGCCGCAGCTGTCCATGGTCGGGCGCGGCGGCGCCGGCCTCGAGGATCGCCGCAGCGCCGCCTCGTCCGGGTCCGGGCGGGCCCATCTTGGCGGGCGGCACGGTGTGGCGGGTGAGCATGGCCTCGAGTGCGTCCATGCGGCGCTCCCAATGGGGTGCGGCGGGCGATGCCCGCGGCCGGAGCGCCGCGGTCACTTAGCCGCTTTGGCACTTGATCACCATGCACCGGATAGACCAGTGTGCGGCGCAACAATGGCAGCGCACCGGGCGCGCGCGGAGAATTCCGCCCCATGGCCCTCAACGGCTACTACATCGAAGACCTCACCGAAGGCATGACCGCCGCCTTCGGCAAGACCATCACCGACGCCGACATGCTCATGTTCGCCGGCGTCTCCGGCGACACCAACCCGGTGCACCTGAACGAGGAGTTCGCGATCGGCACGCCGTTCGGGGGGCGGATCGCGCACGGCATGCTGACCGCGAGCCTGATCTCGACCGTGTTCGGCACCAAGCTGCCCGGCCCCGGCTGCATCTACCTCAGCCAGACGCTGAAGTTCCTGGCCCCGGTGCGGGTCGGCGAGACGGTGCGCGCCGAGGTCACCATCAAGTCGATCGACCGCGAGCGCCGCCGCTGCGTGTTCGCGACCGATCTGCAAGGTCGGCGGCAAGAACGTGCTCGAGGGCGAGGCGCTGATCATGGTCCCGCGCCGCGCCCGCGGCCCCCGCGCCGCCTGAGCGCGCCCGGCGGGCTCGCCCCTTTACAGCCCCGGTGCCGCATGGGACATAGCCCGCCATGCGCATTCACCGTGATCACGCCAGCCTTCCGGCGGCGGCGCGCGGTGCCTCGGTGGCGATCGGCAACTTCGACGGGGTCCATCGCGGGCACCGCGAGGTCATCCGCACGGCCGCGGCCCACGCCGCCGCGCTGGGCCGATCCTTGGGCGTGGTCACGTTCGAGCCCCATCCGCGCGAGGTGCTCAATCCCGCGGGCGCGCCCGCCCGCCTGACCTCACTGCGCCGCAAGGCCGAGATCCTGTTCGGCCTCGGGGTCGATGACCTCTACGTGTTCCGCTTCGACGAGCACCTGATGCGGCTCCCGCCGCCGCGTTCGTCACCGACGTCCTGCTTGGTGAGCTGGAAGCCGCCGCGATCACCACAGGCCGCGATTTCCGTTTCGGCCACAAGCGGCAGGGCGACACGGACTTGCTGGCCCAGCTGGCCGGGGGCCAGTTCCGGTGACCGCGGTCGACCCGGTCACGGTGGCCGATGCCGTCTGCTCCTCGACCGACATCCGCACCGCGCTGGCTGACGGCCTGATCGAGCGCGCCAACACGATGCTCGGTTACGACTACCAGCTCGAAGGCGTCGTCCGGCCTGGCGATCAGCGCGGCCGGACGATCGGCTTTCCCACCGCCAACGTGCATCCGCTCGGCCGCCGCCCGATGCTGCCGGCTGACCGGCGTCTACGCGGTGACGGCTGGACTGCGCCGTGGCGCTGCAACCACCTGGTTCCCGGCGGTGGCCTATTTCGGCAGCAGGCCCACCTTCGACGGTCGCTCGCTGCTGCTCGAGGTGCACCTGCTCGCCGGCGGCCGTGATCTCTACGGCCAGCGGATGCGCGTCGCCTTCACCCGTCAATTGCGCGGCGACCGCAAGTTCCCTGGCGTCGACGAACTCAAGGCGCAGATCGCCCGCGATTGCGACCAAGCCCGCGCCATCCACGCCCTCATTCCTGCCTGAGCCAGTTCCCGCCCATGACCACCGACTACCGCGACACGGTGTTTCTGCCGCGCACCGATTTCCCGATGAAGGCCGACCTGCCCAAGCGGGAGCCCGATCTCGCCGCCCGTTGGGAGGGCATGGACCTCTACGCCCGCCTGCGCGAGGCGTCGGCCGGGCGCGAGAAGTTCGTGCTGCACGATGGCCCACCCTATGCCAACGCCCACATCCACATGGGCACGGCGCTGAACAAGATTCTCAAGGACGTGGTCAACCGCAGCCAGCAGATGCTGGGCAAGGACGCGCCCTACGTGCCGGGCTGGGACTGCCACGGCCTGCCGATCGAGTGGCAGATCGAGCAGGAGTACCGCAAGAAGGGCAAGGACAAGGACGCGGTCCCGATCGCCGACTTCCGCCGCGAATGCCGCGAGTATGCCCAGCGCTGGATCGACGTGCAGAAGACCGAGTTCAAACGACTGGGCGTGCTCGGCGACTGGGCCGACCCGTACACGACGATGGCCTACAGTGCCGAAGCCGGCATCTATCGCGAGCTTGGCAAGTTCCTGCTCAGCGGCGCGCTTTATCGCGGCAAGAAGTCGGTGATGTGGTCCGTGGTCGAGAAGACCGCCCTGGCCGAGGCCGAGGTCGAATATCACGACCACACCAGCACGACGATCTGGGTGCGCTTTCCGCTCGTCGACGCCGAGCCGGCCGGAGCTGGCGGGTGCCGCGGTCGCGATCTGGACCACGACCCCGTGGACCATTCCGGCCAACCGGGCCGTGGCCTACGGTTCGGACATCGCCTACCGCCTGATCCAGATCGACTCCGTTGCGGAGGGAGCCCAGGTGCGGCCGGGCGAGCGGCTGGTCGTGGCGGTCGAGCGATTGCCCGAGGTCGCCGAGACTGCCGGCATCCTGACCCACACCTCGCTGCTCGAGTTCGATGGCTCGGCGCTGGCGGGCAGCATTGCCCGCCACCCGCTGGCCGGACATGCCGAGGGCTACGACTTTCCGGTCCCACTGCTGCCGGGCGATTTCGTCACCACCGAGCAGGGCACGGGGCTGGTTCACATCGCGCCCAGCCATGGCGAGGATGATTTCGAGCTCGGTGCCAGGCACGGGCTCGACGTCCCGGACACCGTCGCCGAGGACGGCACCTACACCGAGGCGGCGCCGGGCTTCACCGGCGTGCACGTGTTCAAGGCTGCCGAACCCGTGATCGAGGCGCTCCAGGCGCAGGGCAACCTGCTGGCCCGGGGCACGCTGGTCCACAGCTACCCGCACAGCTGGCGCTCCAAGGCGCCGTTGATCTTCCGCGCCACGGCGCAGTGGTTCATCCCGATGGAGGGCGAAGACCACCTGCGCGACACGGCGCTGGCCGCGATCGATGCCACCCGCTGGGTGCCGGCGCGCGGCCGCAACCGCATCCGCGCCATGATCGAGACCCGCCCCGACTGGTGCGTCTCGCGCCAGCGCGCCTGGGGCGTGCCGATCGCGGTGTTCGTGCACAAGGCCACCGGCCAGGTGCTGCGTGACCGCGAGGTGGTCGAGCGGATCGCCCGCGCGTTCGAGGAGGACGGTGCCGACGCGTGGTGGCTGCGCGACCCGCAGGAGTTTCTGGGCAACGGGTACGCGGCCGCCGACTACGAGAAGGTCGACGACATCCTGGACGTCTGGTTCGATAGCGGATGCACCCACGTCACCGTGCTGGAGCAGCGGCCCGAGCTGAAATGGCCGGCCTCGCTCTACCTGGAAGGCTCCGACCAGCATCGCGGCTGGTTCCACTCCTCCCTCCTGGAGAGCTGCGGCACGCGCGGCCGCGCTCCCTACGAAGCCGTCCTGACCCACGGCTTCGTGGTCGATGCCGACGGCCGCAAGATGTCGAAGTCACTGGGCAACGTCGTCTCGCCGATCGACCTGATGAAGACCCACGGTGCCGACATCCTGCGCCTGTGGGTGGTCAGCGGCGACTACACCGAGGATCTGCGCATCGGCAAAGGCATCCTGGACGGGATCGCCGACACCTATCGCCGCCTGCGCAACACGCTGCGCTACCTGCTGGGCAACCTTTCCGGCTTCAGCGACGCCGAGCGGCTCGACCCGGAAGAGATGCCCGAGCTCGATCGCTGGGTGCTGCACCGGCTGGCCGAGCTCGACGAGCAGGTGCGCGGCTGCACGCACGAGTTCGACTTCCCGCGGCTGTACGGCCAGCTGCACAATTTCTGCGGCGGCGACCTGTCGGCGTTCTACTTCGACGTCCGTAAGGATGCGCTGTACTGCGACGCGCCGGACAGCATCCGGCGCCGTGCCGCCCGCACCGTGCTCGACGAGCTGTTCCGCTGCCTGACCGCGTGGCTGGCACCGGTGCTGGTGTTCACCACGGAGGAGGCGTGGCTGACCCGCTATCCCGACCGGCGCAGCGTCCATCTGGAGCTGTTCCCGGCGATCCCCGCCAGCTGGCGCGCGCCTGCGCTGGGCGAGCGTTGGGCGCGCATCCGCGAGGTGCGCCGGGTCGTGACCGGGGCGTTGGAGCTCGAGCGCAAGGAGAAACGGGTCGGCTCCAGCCTGCAGGCCGCACCGGTGGTCTATCTGGACGAAGCCGACCGGCAACTGCTGGCCGGCCTGGATCTGGCCGAGCTTGCGATCACCAGCGGCATCGAGCTGGGTTCCGGCCCGGCCCCGGCTGATGCTTTCTCGCTCGAGGATGTGGCAGGCGTCGCCGTGACCCCAGCGTTGGCCGAAGGCGAGAAATGCCAGCGCTGCTGGCAGGTCCTAGCCGAGGTGACGGCATCGCCCGAGCATCTCTGCCGGCG
Source organism: uncultured Actinomycetota bacterium (assembly GCA_963764435.1). GTDB lineage: Bacteria > Actinomycetota > Actinomycetes > Actinomycetales > Microbacteriaceae > Agromyces. The sequence goes on from CAVXSL010000011.1 coordinate 6,564, forward strand.
CTGCACGGCGGCCGTGGTCACGGTGCGAGCGGCCTGAGGACGCGGGCATGGGCAAGCGGCATGTGACCGGTCTCCTGCTGGCTTTGGCCGTCCTGGCACTGGATCAGGTCACCAAATCGGTGGTTCTGGACCACCTGGACGCTTACCAGCCGGTGACCGTGACCTCATTCTTCAATCTGGTGCTGGTTTGGAACCGCGGCGTCAGCTTCGGCATGTTTGCCGGGGCCGGCGACCACGGACCCTGGCTGCTCACCGCGCTGGCCGCCGCCATCGGCGCCTTCCTCTTGGTCTGGCTCTATCGCGAGACGAGGCCGGTTCCGCGCCTCGCGCTCTGGCTGGTTCTGGCCGGCGCCGTCGGTAACACGATCGACCGGATCCGCTTCGGCGCCGTGGTAGATTTTCTGGACTTCCACGCCTTCGGCTACCATTGGCCGTCGTTCAACGTGGCCGACAGCGCGATCTGCATCGGCGCTGGCCTGATCCTCCTCGACAGCCTCGTGCTGTCGCAATCGAAAACCAAGCTCGGGCGAGGTGAGCCATGAACAAGGCCAGGACGCGGCATGCGACGATCGTCCTGGGCGCCGCCCTGCTGGGGCTTGGCGCCTGCACCGGCACGGTCCAGGAGAATCTGGGCCTGGGCAAGCGCTCGCCCGACGAGTTCCAGGTAGTGCGTCGCGCGCCGCTGATCCTGCCGCCGGACTACAGCCTCCGCCCGCCGGAGCCCGGCGCGCCCGGACCTGCGGCCCAGGATACGGCGTCCCAGGCCGAGCAGATCCTGACCGGCCAGCCGAGTGTGCCGCCAGTGGACACGACACAGAGCCAGGGCGAGCTGACCCTGTTGGCGCAGACCAACGTCGAGACCACGCCCGGCATCCGCAGGTCCTGGTGCAGGAGGATGCCGACCTCTCAGCCTCGACGACAGCCGATTCCTGTTCATCTTGAATTTCCAGCGCCGCGCCATGACGCCGAGCGGGCCGGTGATCGATCCAGTGGCCGAGACGCAGCGGCTGCAGCAGGCGGCCGCCGGCACCGGCAGCGTGATCACCCAGCGCACCGGCAGCGAGCCGCTGGCCCCGTGACAAAGAAGGATCGCCGATGCAGCCGGCCTGCCCGCCCGTGACCGACGCCGCCTTGGGCCCCGATATCATGGGCACCGCTGCATCGGGCGTGTTCCATCCCGAGACCTTCATGCTCGACAATGGCATGCAGGTAGTCGTGATCCCGAACCACCGGGCACCGGTGGTGGCGCACTGGGTCTGGTACAAGGTCGGCACCGCCGACAGCCCTCCGGGCAAATCCGGGCTACCGCATTTCCTCGAACATCTGATGTTCAAGGGCAGCGGGACGATCCCGCCCGGCGAGTTCTCCAAGATCGTGGCGCGGCAATGGCGGCAATGACAACGCGATGACCAGCTACGATTCCACCGCCTATTTCCAGATGATCGCCAAGGATCGGCTGGAGCTGGTGATGGCGATGGAGGCGGACCGCATGGTCAACCTCGATCTCGCCGACGAGCACGTCTACCCGGAGCGCGACGTCATCCTGGAGGAGCGCCGCAGCCGCGTCGACAACGAGCCGTCCGCGTTGCTGGGCGAGCAGCTGATGGCGGCGCAGTATCTGCACCATCCCTACCGGCTGCCCGTGATCGGCTGGTTTCACGAGATCGCGGGCTACACGCGCGAGGACGCGGTCGACTTCTATCGCCAGTACTACGCGCCCAACAACGCGATCCTGGTGGTGGCCGGCGACGTCACGGCAGCAGAGCTCCGGCCGCTCGCAGAACGGACTTACGGGCAGATCCCGGCCCGGCCGGTGGTGCCACGCCACCGGCTCGTCGAGCCGCCCCAGCATGCCGAGCGGCGGGTCGTCCTGCATCACGAGCGGGTGCGGCAGCCGAGCCTGATGCGCTCCTACCTGGCGCCCGAGCTTCAGCTCGCAGGGCCACGAGCATGCCTATGCGCTGGACGTGCTGGCCGAGATCCTGGGCGGCGGCGGCACCAGCCGGCTGTTCCGGGCCGTGGTGGTCGAGCAGGGTCTGGCGGTCGGCGCCGGTGCCTACTACCACGGCTCCAGCCTCGATGCGGCGAGTTTCCGGGTCTATGCGAGCCCGCGGCCGGGCGCGGACATGGCCGAGCTGGAGCGCGCGATGGGCCGCGAGATCGACCGCGATCCTCGCCGATGGCGTCACCGAGGACGAGCTCGCGCGCACGCAGCGGCGCCTGCTGGCCGAGGCCATCTATGCCCGCGACTCGCTGGGTGGTGCTGCACGCGCGTTCGGCGTGGCGCTGACTAGCTGGTCAGCAGGTCGGGGACGTCGAGGCTTGGCCATCGCGGATCGCCGCGGTGACCGCCGCCCAGATCCTGGCCGCCGCGCGCCACGTGCTACGGCCCGAGCAGTCGGTGACGGCGCTTCTGCTGCCGGCCGCAGAGCCCGACCAGGGCGCCGCCTATGCTGACCACGATGCTGGCGGCCGGCCCAGCCGCCGCCATCCAGACGACCGCCGAGGTCGAGGAGGTGGTCAGCGCCGGTGGCATCCGCGCCTACCTGGCGCGCGAGGCCTCGAACCCGTTCCTGTCCCTGGTGCTGCAGTTTCGCGGCGGCTCCGCCAGCGACCCCGAGGGCAAGGAAGGGTTGGCCTACATGGCCTCCGGCCTGCTCGACGAAGGCGCCGGCTCCTATGACAGTCAGGCGTTCCGGGCCGAACTCGAGGACAACGCGATCCGGCTTTCGTTCGAGGTGGACCGCGATAGGCTGACCGGCGAGCTCCGCACGCTGACCGCGACCCGGGCGCATGCGTTCGAGCTGTTGCGGCTCGCACTGACAGCACCCCGTTTCGATCCCGCGGATGGCGCGCCAGCCTCATCGCCGCGTTCGGATGCACGATCGGCGTCGTTCCGCACATGATCGCCGCGATCACCGGTCTCGCCGCGCTGATGCACGCCAGCGCGGTCGCGTTCGAGGTGGTGAAGTGGCTCGGCGTGGCATACCTGCTGTTCCTCGCATGGCAGTCGATCCGTGACCGGTCGGCCATCGAGGTGGACGCGGCGCGTACGCCGGTGTCGTTCTGGCGGGTCACCGGCACCGCGGTGCTCATCAACCTGCTGAACCCGAAGCTGACGATCTTCTTCTTCGCGTTCCTGCCGCAGTTCGTGCCCGCGACTTCGCCGGATGCCACGCTGACCATGATCTGGCTGAGCCTCGTGTTCATGGCGGTGACGTTCGCGGTGTTCGCGGTCTACGGCGTCTTCGCCGCGACCATGCGTCGTCAGGTGATCAGCCGGCCGCGGGTGGTGGCGTGGATGCGTCGGACCTTCGCCGCGACGTACGTGCTGCTCGCGGGGCGGCTCGCGCTGGAGTCGCGGACGTAGCCCCGCGTCAGTCGTCGGGCATCGAGCGGCGGTCGCCGACCGGGCGACCGCTGTGCGGGAAGGCGAGCGAGTCGGCGCGGACCCACCACTCCATCACGTCGTACGCGAGCCGCCCCGCGCCCGGTTTCCGGCTCCGGCAAGGTCAGGCCGGGTCGATCCGCAGGACCGTGTCCGACTCGCCGACCGTGAGGTCGTCGACGACGCGGATGCCTCGCGCGAGCTCATCGACGGCGCCGACCACGGTGCCGAACCGCTCCCGATCGCTGCACACGGCCGTCACGCTCACGAAGTGCGAGCCGAGGTCCCACGTGTACGTGGCGAAGGGGGGAGTGCGACCGTCAGCGGGAAGCGGCACGACCAGCTTCTCACCGACACCCAGGTAGGTGCCGCGGAACGATTCGGTGACGTCGTGCTTCATCGGCATCGAGGCGCGGGCCAACCGAACCTGGGGTGTCGACTTCTGCACCTGCGCCATCACCACGAGCAGCTCGGGATCGGCCTTCCACACCCACACGAGCACTCGGCCGGCCGCCTTGCGCATGAGGAACGGCACGGCTTGGCTCATCGCCCACGCGGTGAGGCCCCCGCCCGGGCGGGACGGCGTGCCGAACGCGCCCGAGGCCTGCTGCAGTAGCATCCCGATCGCCGCCTTACGGTGCCGGCGTCCACGGAGCCCGAGGGAGTCCGTGACCGGCACCCAGCGGGATCGATCGGGGTCTGCCTGGAGCCGTGGCATGCCTCCAGCCTACGATCGGGCGTCGCCTCCCCGGCACTGCGCACCTGGTGGACTCGGGGCCAACGTGCGGCCCACGGACGGATCCTCTCCGCCTCGGTCCCGCTAGTCGTCGGGCATCGAGCGGCGGTCACCGACGGCGCGGTCGGTGAGCGGAAAGCCGAGCGCGCCGGCACGGACCCACCACTCCATCACGTCGTAGGCGAGCCGCCCCGCCACCACGGATGGGTCGTCGTCCGACAGCCGGGCGGCCTCGGCAGCGTCGCAGGCGAAGATCGACATCCCGCGATACGACGGGTCGCTCTGCTGGTCGAACGGCCCGTTCACGACCAACACGCCCCGCCGCCCCAGCTCGGCGCGGTAGGCGAGGTGGCGTGCCTGGAGCGCGTCGAGCTCCTCGTCCGACATATCCGGCGCATCAGCCGGCCGCCGCAGGACCACGACCGTGTAGACGTCGAACGAGTCGGGGATGTCAGGATTGCGCGGCATGCGATGAGCCTAGAACTCGGTGGCATCAGCGGCATTGCGCAGGCGCTGCGTTCGCGAAATACTTAGCCATATGGAAAAGTATTCGGACGAACTGGACGAGGTCTTCCTCGCCCTCGCCGATCCGACCCGACGAGCGGTTCTCGCCCGACTGGGCGCAGGAGCGGCGAGTGTGACGGTGCTGGCCGAGCAGTCGACGATGACTCTCCCCTCGTTCATGAAGCACCTCGCGGTGCTCGAGCGCGGTGGACTCATCCGCACGGCGAAGTCCGGACGGGTGCGGCGCTGCGAGCTCAACCGCGAGCGGCTCGACCTGCTCGACGACTGGCTCGCCGAACAGCGCCGCACGTGGGAGCAGCGCACCGCCCGCTTGGACGCCTTCGTCACCACGCAGCCTGGCATCACGCAGAAGGAGACCTCGTGAACCCCGACCTCGACCTGACGATCGAGCGCGTCATCCGCGCACCCCGCGCATCCGTCTGGAGAGCCTGGACCGAGCCGGCGAGCTTCGAGAAGTGGTGGCTCCCGGCGCCCACCGTATGCCGGGTGGAACGATTCGAAGCCCGGGCGGGCGGGCCGCTGGTCACGAGTATGAGCGAGGACGGCGTGAGCTTCCAGCCGCACATGGATGCGTGCTTCCTGCTGGTCGAGGACGGCGAGCGCATCGTGTTCACCAACGCCATCGACAGTGCCTGGCGGCCGACCTCCCCATCGCCAGTGCCTATGACCGCCGAGATCACCTTTGCCGACCACCCCGAGGGTACGGACTACCGCGTCATCGTGCGGCACGGCGATGCGGCCGCACGATCCGTCCACGAGAAGCTCGGCTTCGCCGACGGATGGGGGTCGGTCACCGCGCAGCTCGCCACGCTCGCCGAGGGTCGAAACGTCGGTACCTGAACGCTTCAGGCGTTCGAGGCGAAGGGGTTCGATCACCGCGTCGAGGGCGACGGCTCGAACGCCGGTCAGCCGGCCGCGAGCACCGCGTCGAGGCTCTCGCGCACGATCGCCAGACCCCGGCCGAGCTCCTCCTCCGAGATCGTGAGTGCCGGCAGGAACTTCAGCACCTCATCGAAGGCACCCGAGGTCTCGATCACCAGCCCGCGGCGGAACGCCTCGGCCGAGATCCGGCCGGCGAGCGTCTTGTCGGAATCGCACGCGAGGCCGAACATCAGGCCGCGGCCGCGCACGACGAAGCCCCGGTCGGGGTGGTCGGCGGCGATGCGCTCGAGCTCGGCGCGCAGCATCCGGGACTTCACGGCGATCGCTTCGGTGAATGCGGAGTCGGCCCAGTAGGTCTCGAGCGCGACGCGCGCGGACACGAACGCGAGGTTGTTGCCGCGGAACGTGCCGGTGTGCTGGCCCGGCTTCCACACGTCGACCTCGGGGCGCAGCAGCACGAGCGACATCGGCAGGCCCGAGCCCGAGATCGACTTCGAGATCGTCACGATGTCGGGCACGATGCCCGACTCCTCGAAGGCGAAGAACGCGCCGGTGCGGCCGACACCGGCCTGGATGTCGTCGAGGATCAGCAGGATGCCGCGCGCCTCGGTGATCTCGCGCAGGCGCTGCAGCCATTGGTGCGCTCGCGACGTTGATGCCGCCCTCGCCCTGCACGGCCTCGACGATCACCGCGGCGGGCAGGTCGAGGCCCGAGCCCCGGTCGTCGAGCATCTTCTCGAGCAGGTCGAGGGTGTCGGCATCCGGTCCGAGGTAACCGTCGTAGGGCAGGCGCGCGACGTCGTCGAGGCCGACGCCCGCGGCGCCGCGGTAGTGGCTGTTGCCGGTCGCGGCAAGGGAGCCGAGGCTCAGTCCGTGGAAGGCGTTCGTGAACGCCACGACCGTGGACCGGCCGGTCGCCTGGCGGGCGACCTTGAGTGCGGCCTCGACGGCGTTCGCGCCGGTCGGCCCGGTGAACTGCAGCTTGTAGTCGAGCCCGCGCGGCGCGAGCACGAACCGCTCGAACGCCTCGATGAAGTCGCGCTTGGCCGAGGTGGCCATGTCGAGGCCGTGGATGATGCCGTCGCGCTCGAGGTACTCGATGAGCGCGCGGGTGAACGCGGGGTTGTTGTGCCCGTAGTTGAGCACGCCGGCCCCGGCGAAGAAGTCGAGGTACTCGCGCCCGTCGGCGTCGACGAGCGTCGATCCGGTGGCACGGTCGAACACGGTCGGGAACGAGCGGATGTATCCGCGCACCTCCGACTCGCGACGGTCGAAGACGTCCAGTGCGGTTTCGCTGCTCATGCAGGCGTGCTCCTCTCGAGAGACGACGGCGGCGGTGAATCGACCCTACGTCCTCTCGCCGAGTGTCCGTGCACGCGGCCGACCGCCAGCGTGCTCTCTCGCTCGGTTCGCGGCGTGATTCTGGCTACCATCCCCCGAATCGAGCCATGATGACAGGAGGATCGCCGCTTGGAGGGGGACGAGGCCATGGCGTTCGATACACCGAACGGCACTCGAGGTGGACGCCAGGCCGGCAGCAACCGGATCGAGCGGTGGGGGAACCAGCGGATGGCGGAGCGCATTCGTCGCAAGGGCGCCAGGGGCGGCGACAAGCTGCTGGTGCTCGTCACGGTCGGAAAGAAGACAGGTCTCGAGCGGATGACGCCGGTGCGATGGTTTCCCGGCGAGGGTGACACGAGGCTCATCGTGGCATCTGCGGGCGGCGGCCCGCGGAATCCGGCGTGGTACTACAACATCGGGGCGCATCCCGACCAGGTGCGCATCGAGTTCGCCGGGCAGCGCATCGAGGTCATACCGGAGCAGCTCCATGGCACCGCCCGCGAAGAAGCCTGGCGACAGATCACCGCCACGGCGCCAGCGTTCGCCAAGTACGAGCGGATCACCGACCGGGAGATCCCGGTCATCCGCCTCACCCCGCGGGTGGGATCCGTCTGACGCGCGGCCGCGGGCGCGACTGCCGTAGCAGCTCGTGTCGGTGGCCGTCGACGATCGGCCGGCTGCCCGGTGTCAGATCGGCAGCGGATCGGTCGTCGACGATGGTCTTCATGACCAAGGTCGACTCGACGCGGCGAACGCCCGGCAGCGCGGAGAGCCGTTCGTCCCACAGCCGCTGGTATGCGGAAAGGTCAGGCACAGCGACGCGCAGCAGGTAGTCGGGATCGCCGAAGAGTCGCAACGCCTGGATCACCTCGGGAATTTCCGCCACCGCGGCATCGAAGGCGGGGATGGTTGCTCGGTTCGCCTGCTCCATCGTGACGAACACCAGCGCTCCGAATCCGAGCCCGACCACCTCGGGGTCGATCACGGCCCGATACCCCGTGATCGCGCCGGATGCCTCGAGCGCGTGAAGTCGCCGATGGGTCGGCGACATGCTCAGCTGCACGCGCGTGGCGAGGTCGGTGAGGCTCAGCCGCCCGTCTTGTTGCAGCTCGGTGAGAATTCTCCGATCGATGGCATCCATGAGTGAATTATTCCACTGGTCGCGACTTTGATGGAGAAACTTGGCAGCCTATTCTGCCCGAACTTGCCTATGTTCGTCGTATCGAGAGCAAGGGGGGCCTGCCATGGACATGCAGTTGCTGCTCGCATGCTGGGGCATGATGACGCTGATGGTGTTGGTGCCCGGACCGGATTGGGCCTACATCATCGCCGCGGGGACGCGGGACCGCACCATCCTGCCGTCGCTCGCAGGGATCCTCGTCGGATACCTCGCGGCAGTGACCGCAGTCGCGGTGGGCGTCGGCGCCGCGGTGTCGGCCCTGCCGTGGGTGCTCGTCGGGCTCACGTTCGCGGCAGCGGGTTACCTGTCGTTCCTCGGCATCCGCGTGCTCAGGCAACCGCCGGCAGTCGTTGCGGGCGATACGGCCGGGCTCGGCGGCTCGGCTGGATCGGCCGGGGGCGCCGGCGCCCGGCCGTGGCTGCGACTCGCCCAGGGCGCCGGCGTCAGCGGACTCAACCCGAAGGGGCTCCTGGTCCTGGTCGTGCTGCTGCCGCAATTCACCGACGCGGCCGGCGCCTGGCCGATTCCGCTGCAGCTCGCCGTGCTGGGCCTCATCTTCGTGGGGAGCTGCGCGCTCGTCTACTCGGTCGTGGGGATGAGCGCGAGGGCAGTGCTCCGGGTCCGGCCATCGGCCATGCGCATCATCTCGCGAGTCTCAGGTGGCGCGATGATCGTGCTCGCGGTCGTGCTCGTCATCGAACAGGTCTCTCATCTCGTCAGTGGCGGGTAGAACGGTCGTCAATGGCGGGTAGAACGGACCACGAAGCCGCGGCATCCGCTCGCCTGCGTGCGAATGGATGCGGCGATCGTCGATCTAATCCATTGGCAAGTCTGATACCCGGTTGTGAGAAGGGAACTGTCGGAGACCTTGTGGATTTGCACTTCCACGCGGTGCTCACCTGGCGCTTCGAGGTCCGGAACCCACACGTACACCGTCCCACCATCTTGGTCTGTCGTGGGCGTGAACCGGACTCCGAGCCTGTCGGCCTCCCACTGGCCCTGTTCTCCATCACCGTACAGGGACCACACGAGCACCAGTTCCTCGCCGCTCAGCCCGTCGAGTGTTATGTTCACGGCCAGCCTGTATCCGAGGGGATTTCTCTCGCCACTCTCGTCAGTTGTTGCCTCGGCCTCGTCTAGTGCCACAGCCAGCTTTGCACCAGCCTCCTCAGCGGTGAGTTCTTCGCCGTCCACGTTGTTGAGATCGATTTGCTGGCCATGGATGGCGAAGAGAGTTCCGAGTGCTCGAGCTTCGCCCTTCGTCACGTTGTAGGCATCCAAGGATGGGCTTTCGGCAATCGCCTGCGGTGACAGCAGATCGAATACCGTACCCGGTGTGGATGCCGTTGGTTCGCTTGGGGTCGCTGGGTCAACGGTGGTCGGATCGGTCGCGGTAGGCGTGTGGGTCGGCGTCGACGATGATGTCGGCTCCGGCGAATCGGTCGGCTGGGACGGATCCTCGACCACGTCCTGGGGCCCGGCGAAGGCGCAGCCGCGGCAAACACGTTGGAATCCGGGTCCGCAGTCCGGAGTCCTTCAGAGTTGGAGGAGAAGATCTGCTCATGTTCGAAGTCGAAGTCGTGGAGCTTTTCCGGCCCGACCACTTCCACATCGACATCGGCGCGATCCGAGGGGTCAGGAGAGAAGAACAGGTTCCAGACGCCGACAATCGCGAGAATGGCGCCGGCAAGTGCTCCAGCGCCGAGCACAAGCCCTTTGGCCTGTTGCCATCCTGTCTGGGTTTGCTGTCGGTAGACACGAGTTGCCCCCTGCGGGGATTCCGGTACGCCATCGCCAGTCTTCCACGGACGGCGACTCCCCATCGCCCAACGGTCCACCTGTCACCTGTCGCTCGTCGACAGTGCTCGCACTGACGATCGGCCGATGCCTGAGAAATCTGGGCGGGTTACGCCGCGACCCACGTCGACGAGTCCGCGGCCGAATGCGTCGATGTGCCCCCAGCGGCCGGGGATGTCGAGCAGCTCGATGCGGCCGATACCGACCGGCACCGCGGGATCCACCACGAGGTGCTCGCCCGTCGGCTCCAAGCCGAGCATCGTTCGCAGGAGCAGCAGCGGCGCACCCGTCGACCATGCCTGCGGGCTGCACGCGGTGGGGTACTGCACCGGATACCCCGTCAGGTCGCGCTCGTAGCCACCGAACGCCTCGGGCAGCCGGCCGTCGAAGAACTCCGCGGCCTCGAGGATGCCGGCGGCGATGCGGGCGGCCTCGGACTTGAAGCCGTAGCGGCGCAGCCCCCACGCGATGAACGAGTTGTCGAACGGCCAGACGGTGCCGACGTGGTATCCGATCGGGTTGTAGCGGGCCTCGCCGTCGGCCAGGGTTCGAACGCCCCAGCCCGAGAAGAGGCGCGGCCCGAGCAGATGCTCGACGATCGCCGGCACCTTGTCCTCGTCGACGATGCCGCTCCACAGCAGGTGGCCGATGTTCGACGAGAGCACGTCGACCTGGGCGCCGTCGGCGTCGAGGGCGAGCGCGTAGTACTGCCCGTCCTCGATCCAGAAGTCGCGGTTGAACCGCGACTTCAGCGCCGCGGCATCCGCCTCGAGCTCGTCGGCGTAGTCGGGATCGTCCCAGAACTGACGGGCGAGGCGGGCCGCCCGCTGCTTGGCGTCGTAGGCGTACCCCTGCAGTTCGCACGTCGCGCGCGGGAATCCAGGCAGCCGGCCGTCGCGGTACGAGATCGAGTCCCACGAGTCCTTCCAGCACTGGTTCTCGAGCCCCGTCTCGACGTTGCGCCGCTGGTAGGCGATGTAGCCGTTGCCCTGCAGGTTCGCGTACGTGTCGATCCAGCGCAGGGCGGCGCGGGCCTCCTGCTCGAGGTCGCGCACCATGTCGGCGTCGCCGGTCCACCGCTCGTACTCGTCGAGGAGGATCACGAAGAGGGGCGTGGCATCCGCGCTGCCGAAGTAGGGGGAGTGCGGCCGCTCCTCGAAGGCCGCCATCTCGCCGTAGCGCATCTCGTGGAGGATGCGGCCCGGGTCCTCGTCGCGGAAGTCGTCGACGCGCGTGCCCTGCCACGTGCCGAGCGCCCGCAGGGTCGTCGCGGCGAGCTCGGCCTCGAACGGCAGGGCCTGCAGGCTCGTGAAGATGCTGTCGCGGCCGAACATCGTCATGAACCAGGGCAGCCCGGCGGCAGGAAGGCTCCGCCGTCCGGCGATGATCGGCGAGAAGCGGAGGGCCGCGAGGTCGACCAGGCTGCGATGGTAGGTGGCCGCGAGCGAGTCGTTGTCGGTCACCAGCGTAGGGGCGCGGCCGACCCACTCGTCGACGTCCTGGAGCATGTTCCGCTGCGGTGGCGTCGCGACGGCCGGCCTCGGCGCCAGCGGCAGGTCATCCGGTCCGAGCACCGTCGGCACGACCTTGAGCTCGGTGGTCCACGATCCGTGGGGCTCGATGTGCACGGTGAACCCGAGTCCCTGCTCGTCGATCTCGGCCGGTTCGGTCGAGGAGATCGTGGTCGTGCGGCGGAACGTGTCGCGCTCGTACGCGAGCACGAGGCGTCCGTTCTCGACTCGCCTGCCGATGGTGCCCTTCTTCTGCAGGGCGTCCTTCACCTCGAACAGGTCTGCGAAGTCGCTGCCGGCGTCGAGCCGCACGCTCACCTCGACCGGCTCCTCGTCGTGGTTCAGGAGGGTGAGCTGCTCGCGGAAGCCGGTCTCGACGACGCGCTGGCGGATCACCGTGAGCTTCGCGTCGATGTACACGGTTCCCATGCCGGGCACGAGGAAGAACCGGGCCTCGAAGTAGTGCAGGTCGTCGGTCGACAGGGAGGTCAGCGGCTCGCCGTCGACCGTGAGCACCCATCGCGACAGGAACCTCGTGTCGAATGAGAAGAAGCCCGTCGGGTCGGTGGCGGAGGCCTCGATGTCACCGCGGCGGTCGCTCACCACGAAGGTGTTGCCATCGAGGATGCTCACGAGTTCGTCGGTCATGACGGTCCTTCGGTGGCGGATGCCTCGGGGCCGGCCGTGCTCGTCGCGCGTGCCGCGCCGGCCGGGCGCTCCGCGCTCCCCGGCCGGCCGGGGAAGAGCCGCTGCACCAGCACCAGCACCTCGGGATCGCCCTCGACGATGAGCGCGCCACGCAGGAACGCCGCCATCGCGCCGGTGCGGCCATGGAGGATCTCGTCGAGCAGCGCCCCGTCGATGATGACCGCGCAGTCCGCCGGCGCGTTGTCGGACGACACCCCGATGTCGCCGCGATCGATGCGCACCATCCGATGGTCGACGGATGCCCCATCGCCGATGTCGAACCGAACCGTCGCGCTGACGCGCCCCAGCAGCGGCTCAAACCCGCGCCGGCTCAGCTCGTCGAAGAACTCAGCGGTCGATGCCCTCATTGGAATCCTCTGGCGCCATCCTAACCGGGGCGGTGGACGAGTGGCCATGGGTCGTCGCGGAGCGCATCCGGGGTATCGGGTCGCGCGGCGGCGCCGATGGCGTCCTAGTGACGAGGGCTCGGCGGACGGCGGCGCGCCCACGCGTCGAGGATGTGGGCGCGCATGGCCTGCTCGGCCGCGTCGGGATCTCCGGCCTCGATGGCGGCGAAGACCTGCTCGTGCTCGTGGAGCGTCACGTCGAGCTGGCTGCGCAGGTTGAACCGGGCGCTTTCGCGAGCCTGTCCGAACAGCGTGCTGACGAGATTCGCGGCGAGGCGGTTCGCGGTCATCTCGCCGACCGTCGTATGGAAATCCCGATCGGCGGCATTGAATCGCGGCTCGTCTTCGATCGCGTCGCGCATGCGAGCGAGCGCCTCGCGGAGTCGCTCCAGCTCGGCGGGCGTGCGGCGGTCGGCGGCGTCGCGCGCGATGACCGCCTCGAGCGACGCGCGCACGACGCTGAGATCGTCGAGGATCCCGAGCGTGGCATCGTTCGCGACGAGCGCCGACAGCACCGTCGCGTCGACCATGTTCCACGAGTCCGCGTTCAGCACCTGCGTGCCGCGTCCCTGCGCAACCGTCACGAGTCCCTTCTCCTCGAGCCGCTTGACCGACTCGCGGATGACCGTGCGGCTCACCCCGAACTGCTCGCAGAGCACGGCTTCTGGGGGAAGGGAACTTCCGGGCGGGAGGTCGCCGCGCACGATGGCGTCGACGAGATCTGCGACGACGGTCACGCCGAGGCGGGGCGTCCTGGCTCGTGCTGCGATGGTCGGGTGCGAGGAACCGCGTTCCCCACTCGGGCTCGCATCGGGGGACATTGCGCCAGCATATCGGGCGTGCTTGGTCACACCTATGACCTTTCCCTTGCGAGCATGATAAGACGTATGATGTAATCACAATATACCCCGCTCGGGGACTTTGTCGTCAGAGACGCCGACCAGAACAGGAAGCGACATGTCACAGCAATCGTCCTCCCGCCGCCGAGTCACTCGGCTCACGACCGTGGTGGCCGCAGCCGCCGCAGGTCTGCTCGTCCTCAGCGGATGCTCCCCGAGTGCGTCCGGCGAGGGCAGGTTCGGCTTCACCGAAGCCGAGCAGGTGCCCGACAGTGAGATCGTCGTGTGGGTCGACGCCTCGCGGGAGCCGGCCGCCACCGCCTTCGAGAAGGCCTATCCCGACATCAAGGTCAAGTACGAGACCTACGACGGCAGCTCCGGCGGAAGCGGATCGTTCCAGAGCAAGATCACCCTCATGGACCAGGCCGGCGAGGGCTGGCCCGACGTCGTCTTCTCCACCCAGCAGAACGACGCGATCTGGGCCTCGAAGCAGACCGCGACGGGTGGGCAGGGCTTCGCCGCGCCGCTCAACAAGGGATTCATCGACCAGAAGTTCCTCGACGGCTTCGCCCCCGGTTCGCTCGACTTCGCGACGATCGACGACACGGTCTACGCGCTGCGCAACGACCTCGCCCAGACGGTCTTCTACTACAACCAGACGCTGCTCGACGAGTTCGGCTACGAGGTTCCCACGACGTGGGAGGAGTACGGCGAACTGGGTGACAGGCTCGCGGCCGAGCACCCCGGGTACATCCTCGGCAGCATGGGCGACGCCTTCATGACCTACGTCTACTACGGCGGATCCCAGTCGCCGGTGTTCCAGTCTCCCGAACCCTCCGTCTTCCACTCGGACACGAGCGACGCGAACGCGCAGAACATCTCGAAGATCATCGACCGGATGCTCGCCAACGGCACGCTCGTGCAGGACAGCTTCTTCAGCGCCGAGTTCGCCGAGAAGTACGCCGACAAGCTCGTGGGTGTGCCGGGTCCCGTCTGGTACACCGGCGCCATCTTCCAGGGCGGTCTCGCCACGCCGGCCGGTCAGATCGGTGTCGCGCCGCCCCTGTCGTGGGAAGGCGGCGAGGTTGCCGCCGGCAACGTCGGCGGTGGCCAGTGGTACGCCTCGAGCCATTCCAAGAACCTCGAAGCCGTCAAGACGTTCCTCGAGTTCGTCACCAGCGCCGACGAGTTCCAGGTCGAGGCCTCGTCCGGGTATCCGGCCTACACGTCAGCCGCAGAGAAGTGGCTCGACAAGCAGGCCGAGGCGTCGTACTTCGTGAACGACGACTTCAAGACCGTCATGTCGGATGCCGCGCTTCAGGTCTGGGACGGCTGGAACGTCACCGCGTGGAGCCCCGAGACCGCTTGGTCGAAGGTCGTCATCCCCGGCATCGCCGCGGGAGAGACCGTCGAATCCCTGCTGCCGGCCTGGCAGGAGGAGCTCGAGAACGAGGCCACCGTCAATGGATACACGGTGAAGTGACAGTGACGGTCACTGCTCCTCCCGCTCCGGTCGACGTCGTCCCCACCGGGCGACGTCGGCCGGAGCGCCGGCGCACCGGCCGGATGAACGCGGGACAGTCGCAGTACGGCTACATCTTCGTCAGCGGCTACACGCTGCTGCTGCTCGCCTTCGGCCTGCTCCCGACCCTGTACGCCGTCTACCTCGCATTCACACGCAACGGCGCCTTCGTCGGGGTGGACAACTTCGTCCGCGTGTTCAACGACTACCGGTTCCTGCCGGCCGTCGCCCATGTCGCCCTCTACATCGTGTACTGGCTCGTCAACCTCATCGTGTTCGTGGTGATTCTCGCGATCATCGTGCATGCCATCCGGGTGCGCTGGCTCGGCAATACGGCACGGTTCCTGTTCTACATTCCCGGCGCCATCGCCGGCGCCTCCAGCGTGCTGCTCTGGCTGTTCGTCCTCGACCCCACCGTGAGCCCCGTCTCGGGCCTCCTCAGGAGCATGGGGTACGAGTCGCTGGTCAACGTGGTCGCGGTCGAAAACCTTCCGGTCGTCTTCACGGTCATCGCATTCTGGGCCGGCGCCGGCGGATGGATCGTGATCATGTACGGCGCCCTCAACAACATCAGCTCCGACATCATGGAGGCCGCGCGCATCGACGGTGCCGGCCCGATCCAGACGGCGTGGTACATCCAGCTCCCCATGCTGAGGAAGTGGATCAGCTACATGGGCATCATGTCGCTGGCCGCCGGCACGCAGCTGTTCGTCGAGCCGAAGATCCTCGCGCAGGCCACCAAGAACGTCGTGCCCGAGGACTACTCGCTCAACCAGCTGGCCTACCTCTACGCCTTCCGGCAGAACGACTTCTCGGGCTCCGCGGCGATCTCTTTCGTGCTGCTCGTGGTCGCGCTCGGACTGTCGGCCGTCTTCATCTTCCGCGGAAGGCTGTTCGAACGTGACTGATCTCGCCGTGCGCCGTCGACGCGCACTCACCCCGGGACAGTGGATCGGGCGCGCCCTTGTGACGATCGTCCTGCTCGTCTTCGCGGCCTTCTTCGTCCTCCCGATCATCTGGCTGCTGCTCGCCCCCACGAAGACGAACAACCAGCTCCTGCTCGACGGCCCGTTCAGCTTCGGTTCGGTCGACCAACTGGTCGCGAACTGGAACGAACTGTTCCAGTTCGGCAGCGGGGTCTTCGCAACCTGGATCGGCAACTCGGCCTACTACTCGTTCGCCGCGCTCGTCATCACGCTCCTCGTGAGCATCCCTGCGGGGTACGCGCTGGCGCTCATGGAGTTCAAGGGCCGCAGGCTCCTGCTCGTGACGACGCTCATCGTGATGCTGATCCCGAACACCGCCCTCGTCCTGCCGATCTTCCTCGAGCTCAGCGCCGTACGTCTCATCGGCAATCCGCTCGCGGTGATCCTGCCGTTCTCGTTCTTCCCGTTCGGGGTCTACCTCACGTACATCTACTTCTCGACGGCCGTGTCGCGTGACCTGTTGAACGCCGCGCGCATCGACGGGGCGGGGGAGCTGCGCGTGTTCGCTCAAGTGGCCATGCCGCTCGCCACGCCGGTCATCGCCCTGGTCGGATTCTTCAGCTTCGTCGCCAACTGGAACAACTACTTCCTCCCGTTCCTCGTCGTGGGTGGAGAGAAGATCCCGGTGCAGGTCGGGCTGGCGAACCTGCTCGCGAACGTCCCTGCCTTCAACCCGACGACGGCGAGCAGCATCGTCATCCAGCTGCCGACCCTGGCACTTGCGACGCTGCTCTCGGTCGCGCCCATCCTGTTGATCTTCCTGTTCGCGCAGCGCTTCCTCGTCGAGGGAATGACCGCGGGCGGAACCAAGGAATGACTGCGAGAACGACATGAAGATCACCGGCTACCGCACGATCATGGCCCAGCATCACTGGCGTCGTTCGATCGGCGACGTCAATGGCCACATCACCGAGGCCGTCACCGATGTTCCGATCGTGATCCTCGAGACCGACTCGGGGATCGAGGGCGTCGGCCTCGGCTCGCACGCCGACCTCGCCCGTCTCTTCCCGGCGATCGACGGCGAGGATCCGCGGGGCGCGGCCGCACTGTTCGACCGCATGCTCGCCCAGGTCTTCAAGTCGG
Source organism: uncultured Actinomycetota bacterium (assembly GCA_963764435.1). Taxonomy (GTDB): domain Bacteria; phylum Actinomycetota; class Actinomycetes; order Actinomycetales; family Microbacteriaceae; genus Agromyces. The sequence goes on from CAVXSL010000011.1 coordinate 23,448, forward strand.
GTCACGCCGGCGCGACCTACGGCGGAGTGGCGACGCTCGACGCCGCGATCTGGGACATCAAGGCCAAGGCCGCCGGGGAGCCGCTGTGGCGACTGCTCGGCGGACGGGACCGATTCGTCCCGGGTTACGCATCGGGTCTCGACATCGCACTCGATGACGATGAGCTGGCGGGCTTCTACGGCGAGTACGCCGAGCGGGGATTCATCGCGGGCAAGCTCAAGGGCGGACTCGACGTCGACACCGACCTCCGGCGACTGGGCATCATCACCGATGCCCTGAGCCGCAACACGTCGCGACCCGGGCTCATGCTCGACGCCAACGAGTCGTGGCAGGTCAAGCAGGCCGTGCGCTACATCGGTGCGCTCGAGGAGAAGGTCGACCTGCTCTGGGTGGAGGAGCCGTTGCGACGGTGGGATGCGATCGGGCACGCCCGACTCAGCACCGCGATCCGGGCAGCCGTGGCGACGGGCGAGAACCTCAGCGGTGTCGAGCAGTTCCGACCGCTCTTCGAGGCCGGCGCACCGGACGTGGTCCAGGCCGGTGCGGTGTGGGGCGTCAGTCACCTGCACCGGCTCGCGCTCGCCGCAGCGGCGCGCGACCTGCCCATCAGCCCCGTCGGCTACAACGCCAACCCGGCGGTCGCGCACGTCATGACGGCAGTCCCCAACCACCTGACGACCGAGGTCCAGTCGATCGACTTCGCTCACGGGGTGCTCGTGGACCACGAGTTCATCGATGGCGGCATCGTCCTGAGCGACGCGCCCGGTGCGGGCATCCGCATCGATGAGGCCGTCATCGACCGTGCCCGCAACGGTGCCGGCAGCGGCAACGGATGGGCGGATCCCGCCGGGCCGCACATGCGACCCACCCGGGCGGGACTGCGCGTCGTGCTCGACGGTGTCGAGCGCTGATCAGCGGCTGACGGGGTCCGGCCCGGGATTCAAGTCGAGGTCGCGACGGGTCGGGAACCCCTCCCAGTCGCCGGGATGCGCGCACGCCGCCGCCCCCGTTCGCACGGCCAGCTCGAGCCGCGCCTCGACCGGGGCGCCGCGCAGTCGTTCCGCCAGGTAGCCGGCGACGAACGCATCGCCCGCTCCGACGGTGTCGACCACCGCCACCGGAGTGGCCGCCCGCGACGTCATCCGGCCGTCGAGCCGTGCCAGGGCTCCGCGCTCGCCGAGCTTGACGACGACCTCGACGGGTCCCAGTGCGGCGATCGCCTCGGCCAGGGCGGAGGCGTCATCCTCGGAAAGGCCGGTGAGCAGGGCAGCCTCGTCGGCGCCGGCGAACACGATGTCGCTGCGCCGGGCGATCTCGCGGTACGCCTCCGCCGCCGCGTCGGCCGACCACAGGCGGGACCGGTGGTTGACGTCGAACGACACAGCCGTACCGGCCTCGCGGGCTCGGTCGATCGCCACGTCGATGCACTCGCGCGCGGTGGCTGAGAGCGCCGGGGTGATGCCGGTCACGTGGAGGACGTCGAACGAGCGAAGGTCCACGGCGTCCAGGTCGCCGGGTGAGAGCCGGCTGCCGGCGCTTCCCGAGCGGTGATAGGTCACGACGGTGCGGCCGGCCGACGGCGTCTCCTTGAGGAGCAGGCCGGTGGGCGCGCGCGGGTCGACGGGAGCGATCACGCTCACCGCCTCGGCGCGCAGCTCCCGCACGACGCGCGTTCCGAGCCCATCGTCGCCGACCCGGCCGAGCCACGTGACGGGAACCCCGAGCCGTGCGAGGCCGATGGCGACGTTGCACTCGGCCCCGCCCGTGCCGACCGTGAGCTCCCGCTCGAGTGCGAGGGTGCCGATGCCCTGCGTCCGCAGCACGCCCAGACCCTCGCCGATCGTCAGCACGGCGGTCATGACGGCTCCAGTGCGATGCACGCCCGGCTCAACCGCTCGATCGCAGCGAAGTCGCCGTCCGCGATCAGGTCGCGCGTCGCCATCCAGCTCCCGCTCACCGCGAACACCGACGGCGAGGCCAGGTACTCGGCGGCGTTCACGGCCGTGACTCCGCCGCTCGGGAGGAAGCGCACGTCGGGGAAGGGGCCGGCGAGGGCGCGCACCACCGCCATTCCGCCGAGCGGACCCGCCGGAAAGAGCTTGAGCCGGGACAGGCCGAGTCGCAGCGCGCGCTGCACCTCGGTGGCGGTCGCGACGCCCGGGATCACGTCGACACCGAGCGCGATCGACCGCTCGACGACGTCCTCGGCGAGGCCGGGACTCACCACGAAGCGCGCCCCGGCTTCGACGACACGGTCGACATCGTCGGCGGTGAGCACGGTCCCGGCACCGACGATGAAGTCGGGCACGCTGCTCGCCGCGGCGATCGCGGCGAGCCCGGCATCCGTGCGGAGCGTGATCTCGGCGCATCCGATGCCGCCGCGGAGCAGTGCCTCCGCGAGCGGCGCCGCCCGTCGCGCGTCATCGAGCACGATGACGGGAACGAAGCGCTGCCGGGTGAGGATCATCGGCCGAGCCACCCTCCGTCGACGGGGAGGATCACGCCCGAGACGTAGTCCGCGGCCGGAGAGGCGAGGAAGACGGTCGCGCCGGCGAGGTCGTCGGCATCGCCCCAGCGCCCGGCGGGGATGCGGTCGAGGATCGCCTGCGATCGCTGCGGGTCGGCCCGCAGCGCCCGGGTGTTGTCGGTCGCGATGTAGCCCGGCGCGATGCCGTTGACCGTGACTCCCCGCGCGGCCCACTCGTTCGAGAGCGCCCGCACGAGTCCGGCGATTCCGGACTTCGCTGCCGCGTACCCCGGAACGTTGATGCCGCCCTGGAAGCTCAGCAGGCTCGCGGTGAAGATGATCCTTCCGTGGCCGCGTTCGAGCATCCCGTTGGCGACGGCCTGGGTCAGCACGAACTGGCTCGAGAGATCGACCGCGACGACTCGGTCCCACATCTCGAGCGGATGCTCCGCCGCCGGCGCGCGCTCGATCGTGCCCGCGTTGTTGACGAGGATGTCCACGTGCCGCTGTCGCAGCTCGTCGCCGAGGGCCAGGACCGCCGCGCGGTCGGCGAAGTCGACGGCGCGGGCCTCGAACGAACGACCGTGCGCCTCGACGGCGGTGGCGATGGCACTGCCGGTCGGCTCGATGGTTGCGCTCACGCCGATGATGTCGGCGCCGGCGGCGGCGAGCCCCGCGGCCATGGCGAAGCCGATGCCGCGCTTGGCGCCCGTGACGACCGCCGTCGTGCCGGTGAGGTCGAAGTCGATGCTCATGCGGCCGCCTCCTGCCCGGCCTGCACATCGACCAGCACCTTCATCGCTCGGCCGGCTTCGAGTTCGGCGAAGGCGGCTCGCGTCTCGACGAGGGGGACGATCGCGGTGATGAGGACTGCGGAGGGAATGGTGCCGTCGGCGACGAGCTCGACCGCACGCTCGAAGTCGGTGCGCTGGTAGACCCGCGCGCCGAGGATGCGCAGTTCCCGCCAGAACACCCGCTGCAGGTCGATCTCGCGCGGAGTGGGGTGGATGGCCACGACGACGATGGTGCCGCGCACCTTCGCGAGCGCGGTCGCGCCGAGCACGGCGGCCGCCGCTCCCGAGACCTCGAAGACCACGTCGGCACCCGCACCCTCCGTCCACTCCTCGACCCAGGCGACCTGGTCGACGACGCGCGGGTCGATCGTGTCGAACCCGAGGCTCGTGATCTGGGCTCGCCGCCGCGGGTCCAGTTCGACGACGACGACCTCGGCGCCGAACGCCCGGGCGACGGTCGCGATGAGCACGCCGATGGGTCCGCCGCCGATGACGACCGCCTTCTCGCCCGCGACGATCTCGGAGCGTCGGACGTCATGCACGGCCACGGCGACCGGCTCGACGAGCGCGGCGGCATCGAGCGCGATCCCGGGCGGGAGTGCCACGAGCGTGCTCGCCGGCACGTTCCAGAGCGACTGCAACGCGCCGGGCGAATCGATGCCGATGAAGTCGAGGTTCTGGCAGATGTGCGAGTTTCCGGCCAGGCAGGCGGCACACGTTCCGTCCCAGGCCAGCGGCATGACGGTGACGGCGTCGCCGACGCCCCACCCCTCGACGCCGTCGCCGATCGCGGCGATCGTGCCGCTCATCTCGTGACCGAACACGAGGGGGGTCTCGACGCGCGCGTCCATGCTGCCGTGCAGGATGTGCAGGTCGGTGCCGCACAGGCCCACGTAGGCGACGCGCAGCTGTACCTCGCCCTGCCCGGGCGGCGCGGGTTCTGCCGTCGCGATCGTGATGGTCGAGTCGCCCGTGTATGCGGCGGTCAGCATTGATCCTCCAGGTCGAGCGTCGAGAACGGTCGTCGGTTCGAGCATGAGAACGGTCGTCGGTTCGAGCATTCAGATGACCAATCGACCCGTTGCTTCCCGATTATCGCAGAAGGTTGGACAGTTCGCCACCGAATCATCTAACCTTTAGGCGTCACCGTCTCCTGGAGGAACTCGATGCTGAGTCGCACGCTGCGCTCGGGCCTGTCCGTCACCGAACTCGGGTTCGGTGCTGCGCAGCTGGGCAACCTGTTCCGGGAGACGACCGACGACGAGGCGCAGGCCGCGGTCGAGACGGCCTGGGCCAGCGGCATCCGCTATTTCGACACTGCGCCGCACTACGGGCTGGGCCTCTCCGAGCGACGCCTCGGCGCCGCCCTCGCCGGTCGCCCCCGTGACGACTACGTGATCTCGACGAAGGTCGGGCGCCTCATCGTCCCCAGTGGCCATCCCGACGGCGCGATCGACGACGAGGGCTTCGCGGTTCCCGCGACCATGCGACGACAGTGGGACCTCAGCCGCGACGGCATCCGCCGCTCGCTCGACGAGAGCCTCGAGCGGCTCGGACTCGATCACGTCGACATCGCCTACCTCCACGATCCCGACGACCACGGGCCGCAGGCGCATGCCGAAGCAGTCCCGGCGCTGATCGAGCTCCGCGACGAGGGCATCGTCGGTGCCGTGGGAGCCGGCATGAACCAGTCGGCGATGCCGGCCGAGTTCGTGCGCCGTCACGACGTCGACGTGATCATGCTCGCCGGCCGCTACACCCTGCTCGAGCAGGGTGCGCTCGACGATCTCCTGCCGCTCGCCGTCGACCGTGGCGTCGGCATCGTCGCCGCAGCGGTGTACAACTCCGGGCTGCTCTCGCGCCCGCGTGCCTCGGCCGGTGCGCACTACGACTACGGTCCGGCTCCCGCCGAGAAGATCGCGCGGGCGAACGCGATCGCCGACGTCTGCGAGGAGTTCGGCATCACCCTGCCCGAGGCGGCGATCGCCTATCCGCTCCGGCATCCCGCCGTCGCCTCGGTCGTCGTCGGCATGCGCACGGCCGACCAGGTCGTCGGCACCGCAGAGCGCTACGCGGCGCGGATTCCGGACGACTTCTGGCGCGTGCTCTCCGACCGGGGTCTCGTGCGCGATGCCTGAGGTCTCAGTCCTCGTGGGGATCGGCCTCGTGGGGATCGGCCTGGGCGAGATGGCTCGCCGTGAACTCCTCGACGCCGAGCACGTGGGCCGCCATGCGGATGCGGGCGCGCTCGGGGTCGTGCGCGGCGAGCGCGTCGAGGATCGCGCGGTGCTCCCGCTGGGTGTCGTGCACGGCCCCCTGCTGGTGGATCGCCCGCCACAGGCGGGCGCGAGCGGTGCGGCTGACGAGCGCCTCGATGATCGCGGCGAAGGCGGGATTGCCGCTCGCGTTCGCGATGAGTCGGTGGAAGGCCGTGTCGACGTCGATCGTCCCCTCGAGGTCGATGGCCTCGTGGGCGAGCAGCCCTTCGCCGTGGTCGAGGATGCGCCGAGCCTCGGCGAGATCCTCGTCGGAGATGCGCAGCGCCGCGCGGGCGGCGGCCTCGGGTTCGAGCGCGCGTCGCACTCCCAGCAGGTGCACGCTGTTCTCGGGGCTCTGGAGTTCGGCGAGGATGCCGAGCGGCTCGAACAACCGGCCCGCTTCGAGCGAGGTCACGTAGGTGCCGTCGCCCTGCCGGGTCTCGAGCACGCCGAGGATGACGAGCGCACGCACGCCCTCGCGCAGCGGCCCGCGCGAGACGCCGAGGCGCTCGCCGAGCTCGCGCTCGACCGGGAGCCGCGAACCGGCGACGAGTTCGCCGCTCATGATCATCTGCCGGATGCCGTCGATCACGACGTTCGATCGCGATCGGGCGGGCTCGTCGGCGGCCGAGGGGGTGCTCATGGCGACAGCATAGGTGAGCACTCACCGCAAGGCCGACCATTCATCAGATCTTTCCCCGACGCTGTGGAGGAGCACGCATGAGCGGCATCATCGACGCCCACCAGCACGTCTGGGACCTCGACCGGGCCGAATACGCCTGGCTCGGTCCCGAGGCCGGCGTGCTCTACCGCAACTTCGGAATGGACGACGTCGCCTCGGAGTTCGAGGCCGCCGGCGTGACGGGCACCGTGCTCGTGCAGTCGGCCGACAACGACGATGACACCGAGCACATGTTCGCGGTCGCGGATGCCGCTCCCATCGTGCTCGGCATCGTCGGCTACGTTCCGCTGCATGAGCCCGAGGGGGCCGCCGAGCGCCTGGCCGAACTGGTGCAGCGTCCGCTCTTCTGCGGAGTGCGGAACCTCATCCACGATCGGCCCGACCCGCGTTGGCTGCTGCGCCGCGACGTCGATGAGGGGCTCGGCCTCCTCGAGCGGGCGGGCGTTCCGTTCGATGTCGTCGGTGTCCTGCCCGAGCATCTCGAGGCGGTGCTCACGATCTCCGAGCGGCATCCGGATCTCGACCTCGTGATCGACCACCTCAACAAGCCGCCCATCGGGCTCGCCGACCACGAACCATGGGCGTCGCTCGTGACGCGCGTCGCCGCCAATCCGCGGGTTCGCGGCAAGGTCTCGGGTCTGTACTCGGCCACCGGCGATCCGGCGGACTGGACCGTCGACGCGATCCGGCCGATCTTCGACCACGTGCTCGACGCCTTCGGACCCGATCGGTTGATGTACGGAGGCGACTGGCCCGTCTCGCTGGTCGCGGGCGGGTACACCCGCGTGTGGTCGGGCATCGACGAGCTGCTCGCCGGGCTCGACGCCGCCGATCGCGACCGCATACTCGCGCGAACCGCGCGCACGTTCTACCAGCTTCAAGGATCGGAGACACACGGATGACCGAACTGTTCACGCTCGCACGATTGGGCGCGCCGGGCGGCGAGATCCCGGTCGTACGCTCGGGCGGGCGACTCTTCGACGCCCGCAGCGCCACGGCCGACTTCGACGCCGCGTTCTTCGCGGGCGGCGGGATCGGCAGGATCCGCGACGCCCTCGGCGAGCTCCCCGAGCTCGATGGAGCGGGGCAGCGCATCGGCGCCCCGATCGCGCGACCCGGCAAGATCGTGTGCATCGGCGTCAACTACCGCGACCACGCGGAGGAGACGGGGGCCGCACTTCCCTCCGAGCCCGTCGTCTTCATGAAGGACCCCTCGACGCTCGTCGGCCCCTTCGACGACGTGCTCATCCCGCGCGGATCGACGAAGACCGACTGGGAGGTCGAGCTCGGCGTCGTGATCGGCACGACCGCGCGCTACCTCGACTCGCCCGACGAAGCCCTCGGCCACGTTGCCGGCTACGCGGTCTCGCATGACGTGTCGGAGCGCGAGTTCCAGCTCGAGCGCGGCGGCCAGTGGGACAAGGGCAAGAGCTGCGAGACCTTCAATCCGTTCGGGCCCGACCTCGTGCCGGCCGAGCACGTCGACGACCCGCAACGGCTCGGCCTGCGGCTCTGGGTGAACGGCGAGTCGCGGCAGGACGGCTCGACCGCCGACATGCTCTTCTCGGTGGCGCACGTGATCTGGTACCTCAGCCAGTTCATGGTGCTGCACCCTGGTGACGTCATCAACACGGGCACGCCGGCCGGGGTGGCGCTCGGCCGTCTCGGCACGCCCTACCTGCGCGAGGGCGACCGGGTCGAGCTCGAGATCGACGGCCTCGGCCGCGCGAGCCAGCGGATGGTGCAGGCATGAGCGCCGGCGAGTTCGACGGCCTCGTGGCCGTGGTCACCGGCGGGGCATCCGGAATCGGCCTTGCGACCGCGGAGACCCTCGTGGCTCGCGGCGCGACGGTCGCGGTGCTCGACCGCAACCTCGACGGCCTGCCCGACGTGCTCACTGGGTTCGTCGCCGATGTCTCCGACCGTGCGTCGGTCGACCTGGCCATCGCGGCGATCGCCGACCGGTTCGGAGGGCATCGACATCGTCGTGAACAACGCCGGCATCAGTGCGGTGGGCACCGTTGAGGAGAACGACGACGCCGAGTGGGCGCGCGTGCTCGACATCAACGTCGTCGGCATGGCCAGGGTCACGGCGGCGGCGCTGCCGTGGCTGCGCCGATCGGATGCCGCGGCCGTGGTCAACCTCGCCTCGATCGCCGCCCTGAACGGGCTGCCGCAGCGGGCGCTGTACTCGGCATCGAAGGGCGCCGTGCTCGCGTTGACGTACGCGATGGCGACCGACCACGTCGGCGAGGGCATCCGCGTGAACTGCGTGAGCCCGGCGACCGTGGCGACGCCGTTCGTCGAACGGATGCTGCAGGGGTTCGCCGATCCCGTCGCCGAACGTGCCGCGCTCGACGCGCGACAGGCGACCGGGCGCATGGTCGAGCCGGCCGAGGTCGCCGCGGCGATCGCCTACCTCGCAAGCCCGCTGTCGGGTTCGACGACGGGAACGGCCCTCGACGTCGACGGCGGCATGACGCACCTGCGGGTGCGACCGGCGGGGGCGCGCGCATGAAGCGGCTCGCCTCGGTCATCGGGATGCCGGCCGAGAACCGCGAGGAGTACGAGCGCCTCCACGCCGCGGTCTGGCCGGCGGTGCTCGAGCGACTGACGCTCAGCAACATCCGCAACTACTCGATCTACCGCCACGGCGAGGTGCTGTTCGCCTACATGGAGTACGTCGGCGACGACTTCGAGGGCGACATGGCGGCGATCGCGGCCGACCCCGCGACGCAGGAGTGGTGGTCGGTCTGCGAGCCGCTGCAGCGACCGTTCCCCGACCGCGCGGCCGGGGAGTGGTGGATGGAGATCCCGGAGATCTTCCACCTGGATTGAGACGTGATCTTCGTCGGGGAGCCCTCCGGGTGATCCCGGATTCGAGAGAATGGAAGTCGACGCGAAGGAGCCGGGAATGAGCGAGCTGACGAGGCATGCGACGACGGATGCGACGGCGACGCCGGTTCCCGACGCACAGGGCACCCCGCACGTCGCGGGACACCACGCGATCGGATGCCCCGAGTGCTTCGAGGAGCTGCAGCGCAACCGGGACTGGTGGAAGGCGCGACCCGAGGGTTCGCGACTGGTCGGGCTCGTGGTCGCCCGCGACGACATGCCGTCGGTCGTCGATCAGCGGAACGACCTTGCTCGCTTCGGCGTCGCGATCCTCGACTTCAAGCACCCCGCCCCCGAGGGCTCGGCGACGTGGGAGCAGCGGTTCGCCCAGTTGTTCGAGACGTTGCGGGCCGGTGACGTGCTCGTCGTGGCGAACGAGCGCGCACTCGGCGCCACGTCCGACGAGGTCGCGCGCACCATTCGGACCCTCCGGCGCCACAACCTCGTCGTCAAGGTGCTGGGCCATGGTGCCCCGCACCTGGAGGATGCACGAGGCTGATCGCCGGTGACCACCGACCGCGACATCGCCCGTTGGCGGCTGCACTCCCAGCTGCTCGCCGCGCCGGTCGGCGACGCCGAGCGGGTGGTGCGGTCGATGCTGGCCGTGCAGGCGGAGAACCCTTCGCAGTCCGCCTGGGCGGTCGCAACGCGAACCGCGTCGCCCCGCAAGGATGACCTGGCCGATGCGATCGCCACCGGGCGGGTGCTGCGGATCCATGTGCTGCGCTCGACCTGGCACTACGTCCACGCGGACGACGCGCAGTGGTTGCAGGAGCTCACCGCGCCTCGGGTGATGCCGGTATTCGAGCAGCAGCTTCAGCCGCTGGCTGACCGGATGCCCGCGCTCAGCGACGCCGTCCAGGCGATCCTCGCGGTGTCACCCGACCGCACCCGCGCGGACCTCGCCGGCGCCCTGGCCGACCGGGGCGACGAGCTCACCGGCCAGCAGCTGATGCTGTTGCTCGGACGCCTCGAGGTGCTCGGCCTGGTGTGCAGCGGCGTGCCGCGGGACGGCGAGCACACCTACGCCCTGTTCGCCGACCGCGTGCCCGCGCCGAGGCGCCTGGACCGCGACGACGCGCTCGCCGAGATCGCCCTGCGCTACTTCACCTCGCACGGACCGGCCACCGAGCGCGACCTCGCGTACTGGGCCACGCTCACGGTGACCGACGTCCGTCGAGGGCTCGCCGCCGCCGGCGACCGGCTCGCGTCGTTCGAGCACGACGGACGCACGTTCTGGCACGCGCCCGGCGATGCCGCGGCATCCGCTGCGCCCACCGGCCACCTGCTGCAGGTGCTCGATGAGATGTACCGCGGCTACCAGGACTCCCGCTGGGTGATCGATGCCGAACGCATCGTGCCGCGAGCGCGTGAGGCGGCGATCGGAATGGCACTCGTGGATGCGCAGCTCGTCGCCGGCATGCGACGAACGGTCAATACGAAGGTGGTCACCTTCACGATCCGGCCGCATCGGGCGCTGCACGAGCGCGAGCTCGGGGCGATCCGCGACGCCGCGGCGCGCTACGCCGACTACCTCGGGCTGGAGCCAAGGGTCGATCTGGACTCGGAAGCAGGCACGGATGCCCCGAGCTGAGGTTCGAACGCTGCGGGTCGCGCGACCCGACGGTGCCGAGATCGCGGCCGAGCGTGATCGGCTCGCCGGAGCATCCGCTCGTGCTGCTCGTCGCCGGCGCCGAGTCGTCCATGGACTGGTGGCGCGCCCGAGTTCTGCGACCTGATCGTGGATCGCGGGCGGTGCGTGGTGCGCTACGACCAGCGCGGCATGGGCGAGACGACGCTCGGGCCGCCCGGCACGCGGCGCGACGGGCTGCCGGTCGCCGTCGACGATGCGATCGCGGTGCTCGATGCCGCCGGCGCGGGTGACGCGCACTGGGTGGGTTTCTCGGCGGGAGGGTGGGTCGCCCAGCTCGCCGCGCTCGACCACCCCGATCGGGTTCGCGCGCTCACCCTGGTGTCGACCAGTCCGACGATGTTCGAGGCCGATCCCGACCTGCCCGGTGCGACCGCGCGGATGCAGGAGGTGTGGGCGAACCCGCTGCCCGAGCCCGACTGGAGCGACCCCGACGCCGTGGTCGAGTACCACGTCGACACCGACCGCGACTATGCGGGCGACGAGTTCGACGAGGTGCACGACCGCGCGATCTGGACGGACACGGTGCGCCGGTCACCGGGCATGCACCGTGACGAGGGTGGGGCGGATGTCTTCGAGCCCGCCCCGCGCTGGCGGGAGCGGCTCGGGGAGATCCGGGTGCCGACGACGGTGGTGCATGGAACGGCGGACCCGGTGTTCCCGCTCGGGAATGGGGAAGCGCTGGCGCGCGAGATCCCGGGGGCGCGGTTGGTGATGCTGCCCGGCGGCGGGCACGAATTGCCGCCGACGGCGTGGGGTGCGGTGGTGGAGGCGGTCGTACCCCGCTGAGCGTCCCGCGGATCAGCGCGTGCCCCGTCGGCACCGCGCAGACCGTGACATCCGGCGGGGAACGGAGAATGCTGGGTCGCATGGGAAGGGTGACGATCTCATTCGAAATGACGCTCGACGGGGCCTTCGACCAGATGGAGCAGTGGTTCGATCCTGAGGATCCGGGGGTGCAGCGGGCCTCCGACGAGCTCGTCTTCGGAGCTGACGCGGTGCTGCTCGGCCGGGAGAGCTACGAGTTCTTCCGCGAGTACTGGCCCGCGCAGACCGATGACCGCGGCTTCGCCGCGCACTACAACGCGCTCCCGAAGTACGTCGCGTCGAGGACGCTGTCGGGCCCGCTCGACTGGAACGCGACCCTCATCGAGGGCGACGTGGCCGAGGCGGTTCGGCGCCTCCGCAACCAGTACGAGTCGATCGTCTCGCACGGCTACGGCGGGTTGGCGGCCGCGCTCGTCGACGCCGGACTGGTCGACGAGATACACGCCGGCATCCATCCGTTCCTGGTGGGCGGGGCCGAGCACCGTCTGCGAACGCCGCACCTGGTCGGCCTGCGACTGCTCGGCGTGCAGACCTACGACTCGGGCATCATCGCCGCCAGGTACGCGCCGGCGTAGCGTGCCCCGGTGCTCGGCTGAATCGAGGGAATAGCGGGAGCAGAAGGAGGGGGCATTGGTCGCGGGCTCGTCGTGCGACGGGACGTGAGTCGCGGAGCTCAGGCTCACGAAGGCGGCGTGCGACGTGACGCCACTGGGCGCGATGAGCTGCGCCGCTTCACGCACTTTGGAGCCGCGCGCGACGTCACGCGGATGCGCGGGTGTGCATCCGCGCACCTTCCGCATTGAACAGGCACAGCACCTCGAGCGCGTCGGGGCCGGGATTGCCGAATCCGTGCGGCACGCGGGTATCGAACTCGGCGGCCTCGCCCGTCTCGATGATGAGATCGTCGTCGGCAAGAAGCAGTCGCATGCGGCCCGAGATCACGTAGATCCAATCCCACCCAGGGTGCACCCACTGACGAATGGGCTTCTCCGGTGATGGCGGATGCACCTGCTTGAACGCTTCCCACGAGCCCGTTCCCCCAGACAACGGCACGGTCACCACGCCGTCCCGCAGCCGCGGACGTGGGTGAATGCGCGGATCGCCCAGCGCCGGGGCACCGACCAGGTCGTCCAGTGGCAGGCGATACAGCCGAGCAAGGGGCAGGAGCAAGTCGAGCTGCGCTCGTCTGGAACCCGATTCGAGCCGGGACAACGTGCTGATCGAGATACCGCTGGCCTCGCTGACTGCTCGGAGCGTCATTCCCCTGGACTCGCGGATCGCACGAAGGCGATCGCCGATACCGGCCAATTCGTCGTGATGCACCATGACCCCCTCGTTGCCATTCCAGCAAATGATATTGCCATCGCTTGGGTCCGGCACCAGCATGAATCACATGCGCAATGGACAAGAACCAACCGACGTGGTGATCGTCGGCGGCGGGCCGGCGGGCCTCAGCGCCGCGCTCTCGCTCGGTCGAGCGCGCCGTCGGGTGATCGTCGTCGACGCAGGCAAGCCCAGGAATATGACAGCTGCCCATATGCACGGGGTCCTCGGCCACGATGGACTCTCACCACTCCGGCTGCTCGAGCTCGGACGGCAGGAGGTCGCGGGGTATGGCGTGCGGTTCATTCACGGTGCGGTGACGGCGGCGCGCACCGACGGCGCCGCGATCGAGGTCGATACCCCGAGCGAGACCTTCCGCACTCGACGCCTCCTGGTTGCGACCGGCCTCGACGACGTCCTGCCGAACATCCCTGGGATGCGTCAGCAGTGGGGGCGCGGAGTCGTCGTCTGCCCGTACTGCGATGGCTGGGAACATCGGGAAGATGTGATCGGCGTCGTCGCGACCTCACCCCGCAGCATCGAACAGGCTCAGCTGCTGCGCCAGTGGTCGGACCGCATCGTCTACTTCGCGAACGAGCTCGGCGAGCCCTCGGCCGATGAGATGGACGCGCTCGTGCGCCGCGGCATCGCGCTCGAATCCGGCGTGGTCTCCGGGCTCCGCGTCGACGATGACCAGGTGACTGGCGTGGAGGTCGATGGGGGAGTGGTCCCCGTGGGGGTCGTCTTCACCGGGCCCACTCTTCGGCCTCGCGACGACCTCTTGCGTTCGCTCGGAGCGGCGACGACGGATGGCCCGCTCGGATCATGGGTGGATGTCGACGAAGACGGGCGCACCTCCGTTCCCGGGGTGTGGGCGGTCGGGAACGTCGTGAATGTGCGTGCCAACGTCTCGGTCTCCTTGGGTCTCGGCTCTCTCGTGGCCGGCGCCTTGAATGGAGAGCTCGTCGGCGACGACATCGCCCACACCCCCGCGACCACGGCCATTCCAGCTCGAGCGATGCAGTTGTAGCGTTGGCCGCATGAGTACGCAGGCTTCGAATGGCGACGATCGGCGGGGGTCTCAAGCCGGTTACGCGGTTGCGCATCTGGACGAGATCGAAGAGCTGGTCGACGGGCGCTCTCTGTACCGGCCGGTCCGGCACCACCTCGGCATCACATCGTTCGGTGCCACGACGTGGACGGGCCATGCCGCGGGCGACCTGATCGTCGCCGTACACGACGAGGGCGACCCGACCGCAGACGAGGAGCTCTTCCTCGTGCTTCGAGGCCACGCCGTGTTCGAACTCGAAGACGACCGGGTGGACGCGCCTGCCGGGACGCTCGTGTTCGCTCCTCCGCAGATGAAGCGAAGGGTGTTCGCCGAAGAGCCAGAGACGGTGGTCATGCTGATCGAAGGGACTCCGGGAAAGGCGTACGATGCCCGCGGCTGGGAGCTCTGGGCTCCGCTCGTCCCACTCTACGAGTCGGGCGAGTACACCGAGGTCGCCGACCGTCTACGCGTTCTGGTCGAAGCTCATCCGCAATACGCCCTCTTGTTCTTCAACCTCGCGTGCTGCGAGAGCCTCATCGGCCGAACGACCGACGCGCTCGAGCATCTCCGGCGCGCCATCGACATGTCCGAGGAGTTTCGCGGGAACGCAAAGCTCGATTCCGACCTGGACCCGATCCGCGACCAACGAGCGTTCAGGCAACTGATCAGCGACTAGGCCTCCGGGACCAGGAACGGTCGCACCTCGACTCGGCGGTTGCAGGCCTGCGACCCGCCGCCATGAGCGCGAGCGCGACGTCGAGGTCGGGAGCCTCGATGATCCAGAAGCCGGCCATGTGCTCCTTCGACTCGAGGAAGGGCCCGTCGGTGAACACGGCTCCTCTCCGCGGCCGTCGATGACCGTCGCCTTGCTCGGGTCGGCGAGGCCGGCCGCGAAAACCCAGTGGCCACCCGCCCGCAGGCGGTCGTTGAAGTCGTCGATCTCCACCATCTCCTCCGGGCGTGCCGGAGTTGGTCCTGTCGTCGATCACGGAAACCAGGTACTGCATCTCACACCTCCAGGATGTGGTTCAGGGCCATCTTGCTACGTGTGCTGCGTGCTACGCATACTGCGGGCGCCCGGCCGGCCGATAGGTCTGAGCCAGGATGCCCGTCGGGAACCTGCGCGATTCCAGCAGGTCGAGGGCGAAATCCCTGCCCGTGTCGGGGAACAGCCGCGTGCCCGCGCCGACGATCACGGGGCAGACGATCAGCGTCATCTCGTCGACGAGTTCGTGTTCGAGCAGCCAGCGGATCAGCTGGCCGCTTCCGTGCACCTGCAGCTCGCCGCCCGGCGTGGCCTTCAGCTCGCGGATCGCCGCCTCGAGATCTCCGGAGAGCACGGTCGTGTTCGCCCACTCCGGGTCGCTGATCGTGTTCGATGCGACGAACTTCGGGCGCGAGTTCAAGGAGCTGACGAACGGGTTGTCGGAATCGTCTCTCACGCCCCAGTACCCGGCGAAGAGCTCGTAGGTGCGCCGGCCGAACAGGAACGCGTCGGCGCGCTGGTAGAAGTCGCCGATGTAGCCGGTCGACTCCTCATCGCCCAGCGGCAGCGCCCATCCGCCTCGGTCGAATCCGGGGTCGAGCGCCGCATTCCTTCCACCGTTCGCCTGCATCACGCCGTCGACGGTGATCTGGGTGTTGGTGATCAGCTTCATGATCGTGGTCCCTTCTGCGGGCGCCCCTCGCGGGCTACCTCTCACCCTTGCTACGAACGACGTTGCGGCGATCCGACACCGTGCGCGAATTGTCAGGCCCGTGACGCGGAACGCCCCGCTTCCGTGGGGTTCACGGTCGCGGGGCGTTCCTCTGCGTCGGGCAGGGGTGGTGTGTGCGCGCTCAGTTCATCTTGCGGCGGTAGATCGCGATGGCGAAGCCGTAGGCGACGACGAGGATGCCGACGAGCCAGGCGAGGGCGACCCAGATGTCGCTGCCGACGGGTTCACCGGCGAACAGGGCTCGCATGCTGTTCACGATGGAGGTCACGGGCTGGTTCTCGGCGAACCAGGCGACCGGGGCCGGCATCGAGTCGGTGGGCACGAACGCCGAGCTGATGAACGGCAGGAAGATCAGCGGGTAGCTGAACGCGCTCGCACCGTCGACGGTCTTCGCCGAGAGCCCGGCGATCACGGCGAGCCAGGTCAGGGCGAGGGTGAACAGGATCAGGATGCCGGCGACGGCGAGCCATGCGCCCACCGATGCTCCGGTGCGGAACCCCATGATCAGCGCGACGCCGATGACGATCGCGACCGAGACCAGGTTCGCGACCAGGGACGTGAGCACGTGCGCCCAGAGGACGCTCGACCTCGCGATCGGCATGGACTGGAAGCGTTCGAAGATGCCGCCCTGCAGATCGAGGAACAGCCGGTACGCGGTGTACGCGATACCGGATGCGATCGTGATGAGCAGGATGCCGGGGAGCATGTAGTTGATGTACGACTCGTCGGTTCCCGTGTTGATCGCGCCGCCCAGCACGTACACGAACAGCAGCATCAGCGCGATCGGGGTGACCGCGGTCGTGATGATCGTGTCGGGGCTGCGGAGGATGTGGGTCAGCGAGCGGCCGGTGAGGACGCGGGTGTCGCCGAGGACGTGGGTGGTCATCGGGATTCCTTTCCTGCCTGGATGGTGCCGGCGGTGTCGTCGTCGTGCGGCTGTCGGTCTCGCCGGTGTCACCGACGAGGGCGAGGAAGACCTCTTCGAGGGAGGGCTGCTTCTCGACGTACTCGACCTTGGCGGCCGGGAGCAGTTGCTTGAGTTCGGCGAGGGTGCCGTTCTGGATGATCGTGCCCTTGTGCAGGATCGCGATGCGGTCGGCGAGTTGCTCGGCCTCGTCGAGGTACTGGGTGGTCAGCAGCACGGTCGTGCCGCCCTTTGCGAGCTCCTTGACCGTCTGCCACACCTCGATGCGAGCCTGCGGGTCGAGTCCGGTGGTCGGCTCGTCGAGGAAGATGATCGGCGGGTTGCCGATCAGGCTCATCGCGATGTCGAGCCGGCGGCGCATTCCGCCGGAGTACGTCGACGCCTTGCGGTTCGCCGGCTTCGGTGAGCGAGAAGCGGGCGAGCAGGTCGTCGGCGATCGCACCCGGGTTCTTCAGGTGACGCAGCTTGGCGATCAGCACGAGGTTCTCGCGGCCGCTGAGCACCTCATCGACCGCGGCGAACTGGCCGGTCAGGCTGATCGACTCCCGAACGTCAGCGGGCTTGGCGGCGACGTCGAAGCCATGGACCGTCGCGATGCCCGCGTCGGCCTTCAGCAGCGTCGACAGGATCCGCACGAGCGTGGTCTTGCCCGCACCGTTCGAGCCGAGCAGGGCGAAGATGCTCCCCGCCCTCACGTCGAAGTCGACGCCCCGCAGCACGTGCAGGTCCTTGAAGGACTTCTCGATGCCCTGCACCCGGATGGCGGCATTCCGTGGTCATTTCTGCTTCTCCTCGCTCGGCGTCGTCGATCGCCTTGGTCAGGCGAGCGCGCTCCTTGTCGATCCACTGCTTGCCGCTGTAGGCCTGCGCGAAAGTCTCGGCGAACTCGACCGGGTCGTCCCCGACGATGTCGCGGACGGGCGTGCCGTCCACGGCGGCGCGCTCCCAGAGGTCGGCGAAGTCGCCGAACATCGTGATGAGGGTGTCGCCTTCCGGTGATGCCGCCCGTAGAACATGAAGTACCGCTCGAACGCCTTCGCGGCCGTGCGGTACGGCTCCGGCAGGGCCTCGATGCGGGCCTTGTACTGCCTGTACTGCTTCTTCTGCTCGAGCGACCCGGTGAGGGCCTCGATCCACTTCGCGGCCATGACTACTTCTCTCCTTCTTCCTGCTGGTGTTCGGTGTGGTCGTGGAGCAGCCCGATCCGTGCTGCAAGGAAGCTCCAGGTGCTCCAGAACTCGTCGAGGTACTCGCGGCCCTGCGCGTTGAGCGAGTACACCTTGCGGGGCGGCCCCTTCTCGGACGGAACCTTCGTCACGTCGACGAGGCCTCGCTGCTCGACCCTGACGAGCAGTGCATACACGGTGCCCTCGACGATGTCGCTGAAGCCCTGCTCTCGCAGTCGCGCGGTGATCTCATAGCCATAGGCCGGCTGCACCGCGAGCAGCGCGAGCACGATGCCTTCCAACGTGCCCTTGAGCATCTCCGTCATCTGCTTTCCCATGGGCTCCTCCTTTCACTACTCGGTGTCACTGGGTACCACTAGATAGTAAGACGGAGTACCGGTAGATAGCAAGACTGATTACCAGAAGTTTTCGGCACGGTGCGCGCAGCACTGACGTGCTCCGACGCGTCATGAATTGCAACCTATGGGTTGCGATCCGAGGTCGATCTGCAACTCTAAGGTTGCAATTATCGAGGAGTGAGGAACGACCGGCATCCGTCGAGGCGCCCGGCAATCACTCCCAAGGCGACCGAAGTCCTCGGCCGGCTCGAACGAACGATGACAGGAATGGAGGCGGCGTGATGCTGCTGGAGAACAAGGTGGCCGTGATCCACGGCGGTGGCGGTTCGATCGGAGGCGCGGCGGCGCGCGTGTTCGCCCGCGAGGGCGCACGGCTGTTCCTCGCAGGGAAGAGCCTGCCGCGGCTCGAGGCTGCGGCATCCGTTGCCAGAACCGAGGGGGCGGATGTCTCGGTGGCGGTCGTCGACGCGATGGACCAGGCTGCGGTCGACCGGCACGTCGATGAGGTGGCGGATGCTGCCGGCCGCATCGACATCGCGCTGAACGCGGTGGGATTCGACCACGTGCAGGGCCTGCCGATCGCCGAGACGTCGCTCGAGGACTACCTGCATCCCGTGGTCGGGTACCTGCAGACGAACTTCGTGACGGCGAAGGCCGTGTCGCGGCACATGATCGCGCAGGGGAGTGGCGTGATCCTCACGATCTCGACGCCCGGTGCGCGGCTCACGGGCCGCGGGCTCATCGGCAACGCGGCCCAATCGGCTGGGCTCGAGGGGTTCTCGCGCGCGCTCGCCGGCGAGCTCGGGCCCGATGGGGTGCGGGTGGTCTGCGTGCGTCCGCACGCGATGTCGGATGCCCTCGCCACCTCGTACACGGGCGAGATGTTCGGCCGCACGGCCGACGCCAGCGGGATCCCCATGGATCAGTGGCTCGACCGGCTTGGTGGGCATGACGCTGCTCGGCCGGCTGCCGGTGCTCGACGAGGTCGCGGAGTACCTCGCGTTCGTGGCATCCGATCGTGCACGCTCGATGACCGGGGCGATCGCGAACCTGTCGGCGGGGGCGCTCGTCGACTGAGTCGGGATGTCGGGCGCCGGGCATCGCCGCCACGTCCTACCGCTCGGGAAGCTGCCGCGGCAGCCCGAACCATGGGAGCACCGTGTTCTCGAATCGGGTCAGGGCTCGGATGCGATCGCCGGCGAGCGTGAGGACGAAGAGGCCGACTCCGTGGCGCGCGCCGCCGGCGTCGCGGAGATAGGCGCCGAAGGCCGGCTGCCCGTTCGCCCAGGTCGGCACGAGGTCGAAGCGGCGCCCGGCGTCGAAGATGGCACCGAAGAACCGCGCCGCCGGCTCGCGCCCCTCGTACTCGAACGGCATCGGCGGCATCGAGATGAACACGTCGTCGGTGAGCAGCGATATGAGGGCCTCGAGGTCGGCCGACTCGTAGGCGTCTGCGAATTGCGCCGCGAGCGCGGCTTCGGCCGGTGAGCCTGCGGGCGGCGGCGGCTCGTTCCGCGGCATCCTGCGCTGCAGGGTGGCCCGCGCACGCTTGAGGGCACTCGTGACCGAGTCGGCGGATGTGTCGAGCATGGCCGCCACCTCGGATGCGGGATAGCCGAGCACGTCACGCAGCACGAGCACGGCCACCTGACGCGGCGGAAGGAGTTGGAGCGCGGTCACGAACGCGAGGGAGATGGACTCCCGCTGTTCGTAGCGAGCCGCGGGGTCGAGCGGCTGGTCGATCACACCCTCGAGGAGCGTGTCGGGGATGGGCTCGAGCCAGACGACCTCGCCGAGGCGGGTGGGCTCAGGTGGGTCGACTCGCGGCACGTCCCACTCCTTCGCCGGGCGACGCGCCGCCGCGCGCCGTGCGTTGAGGCACCGGTTCGTGGCGATGCGATACAGCCAGGTGCGAAGCGACGAGCGGCCTTCGAACGACGCGAGGCCCTGCCACGCGGCGAGCAGGGTGTCCTGCAGCGCATCCTCGGCGTCGCTGATGGAGCCCAGCATCCGATAGCAATGCACCTGCAGTTCGCGCTGGTGCGGCGCGACGAGCGCACGGAACGCCTCGCCGTCACCCGCTCGGGCCTGCGCGACCAGGTCATCCGCCACCACGCCCATGATTCGTCACCCGCCTCCGGAGCGTCCTGCTCCTCACTGTATGGACACCGGCCGTGACATGGAATGGGCGGTCGCCCGAAGCCCAGTTCGCGGCATCCGCGGGGTCTTCATCAGTGACGAAAGGAAACCCCATGTTGCTGGAGAACAAGGTCGCGGTGGTCTACGGAGCCGGAGGATCGATCGGAGGTGCCGTCGCGCGCACCTTCGCCGAAGAGGGCGCGGAGGTGTTCCTCACCGGACACGCGTCGGGACCCGTCGAGGCGGTTGCGGCCGACATCCGTGAAGCCGGCGGACTCGCCGAGGCGGCACAGGTCGACGCGCTCGACGAGGATGCGATCGACGCGCATCTGCAGTCGGTGGTCGAGCGGGCGGGCCGGGTCGACATCTCGTTCAACGCCGTCGGGATCCCGGATGCCCGAGTCGTCGGCGTGCCGCTCGTGGACGTCGACGTGGAGCAGTTCGTCAGGCCGATCGACGCCTACACGCGGTCGTACTTCCTCACGGCGCGCCTGGCTGCGCGTCGGATGTCGCAGGCCGGGTCGGGCGTGATCATGCGGGTCACCGCGCTCCACTCGCGGACCGGGATCCCGCTCGTGGGCGGGTACGGGCCGGCGATGGCGGCGCTGGAGGCCCTCACCCGTGACCTGTCGGCGGAGCTCGCGCCCCGAGGCATCCGCGTCGTCGGGTTGCGGCCGCAGGCGATGCCGGAGTCGAGCACGATTCGCGAGGCCTTCGAACCGCGCGCCGCGGCAACCGGGCTGACGTGGGAGCAGTGGGAGGAGAGGCTCGCGAGCAAGACCCATCCGCGGCGGCTCATGTCGCTGCACGAGATGGCCGGCGTGGCCGCGTTCGTCGCATCCGACCGTGCGAGCGGGCTGACGGGCACCATCCTCAACCTCACGATGGGGAGCCTGGACGACTAGCACGAGTCCTCGGACACTAGTCCTCGGACTCGAAGAGGAGCGCCTCGAGTTCGTCGGGCAGTCTTCAGCCGATTCGCGCGAGGAACTCGAGCACGCGCTGCGTGAGGAGCTTCGTCGCGTCTGCGTCGTAGCTCGGCAGGCTGGAGTCCGCGAAGTAGTGCTGGTCGCCGGGGTAGAGGAAGAGCTCAGCGTCGTCGGCTGAGGCGACGAGCTCGCGGGCGGCATCGACGTCGCCTTCCTCCATGAAGATCGGGTCGGCGTCCATCCCGTGGATCTGCGCAGGGAGGTCGGCCGGCCACGCGCCGAATTCCGACGGCGGAAGGCACGAGGAGAAGAACAGCGCGCTCTGTGCGCCGGGGCGAGTCTGGGCGAGCTTCTGCGCGGGCACGACTCCGAGCGAGAAGCCTGCGTAGACGAGCTCGTTCGTCAGTGCCTCCGCCGCGCGCTCGCCGCGCGCCATGATCTCGCCCCAGCCGACCTCGCTGGCGTATCCGACGCCATCCTCGATCGAGTCGAAGGTGCGCCCCTCGAACAGGTCGGGCGTGTGCACGATGTGGCCCGCTTGGCGCAACTCGTTCGCGAAGGCGTGCAAGCCCTCGGTGGGGCCGAGTGCGTGGTGGAAGAGCAGCATTTCGGCCATCGTGTTTCCCCTGTCCGCCGTACGATCTCGGATTCCGATCGATCGAAAGCTACTCGATCGACCCGGACATGTCGACCGGTCAACGCGTCATGGTGTGCAGAATCGGCCGCCCTGCGTCGCCTGCCAATGATCGGTATGGGCGGGGACATGCCGTGACCAGGCGCGGTTGGACCTCGTCGGGATTGATTCATCCGACACCGGCTAAGCACGACTCACGCGGCGGCCGACGACGGATGCCACGCGCCGCACTGCCTTCGACAGCAGCAACTGCTCACGCCCAGGCGGCCAGCCTCCTACGAGGGCAGCTGTTCTTGTAGAAGGTGGCCGAGTCGTCGTAGCCGAGTTGCTCGTAGAAGCCACCAGCGCGGCGACTGGCCAGGCTGATGTACGCCGATCCTTCACGGATGGCCCACTCCTCGGCTGCGTCCATGAGCGCACGCCCGACGCCGGAACGACGCCGCTCCTCGGCGACCATCACTTCTTCCACCCACGTGATCGGACGGTTCGCCAGGAAGGTCGCGTGCGTGTGTGCGAGGAGGTATCCGCAGACCTCCCGGTGAGACTCGGCGACGAGCACGAGCGCACGCGGTTCGTCGACGAGCAGGTCGAGCGTCGTCTCGAAGGCGGTGCGCTCCGGGCGGAACGAGGTCGCGAAGTCGCGGGCGAGCGGCCAGACCGCCTCGACATCGGAACGTCTCGCTCGTCGAATCAGCGGAAGGTCCATGCGTCGCAGCCTACGCACGCGGGTTGTCGCGGACATCGACGAGATCGTCGCTCAGGCGTCCAGGCGATCCGCCGAGGGTATGCCCGCTCGGCGAGCGGGCACAATTGGGACATGGTCGAGATCTCCGATGACGACTTCGAGCGAATGGTCGCCGAGGAGTTCGACGCGCTCCCCGACGACATGGTCCGTGGGCTCGAGAATGTCGCGATCACCGTCGAGAATCAGCCGCTGGGGGAGCGACCGCAGCTCTTCGGGCTGTACCGCGGGCATCCGCTGACCACGCGTGGGGTCTACGGCTTCGGGGAGCTTCCCGATCGGATCACCCTGTACAAGAACAATCTGCAGGCGCACAGCGCCGACCTCGACGCGCTGCGTTCGCGGGTCCACATCACGCTCGTGCACGAGATCGGTCACTACTTCGGGCTCGACGATGCTCGGCTCCGCGAGCTCGGCTGGGCGTAGGGCGTCGGCGTGCACGGTCTCGCCGTGGGCGGAGTGCTGTGCCGTGCTCGTGCGGAGCAGACCTACCAGTGGGAATCATTGCCGTCAGGTACGCGGGGCCGTCGGGCTCAGTTTTTCGGTCTTCGCAGCAGGTGCCGCAGTGCGGCGGTGGTCGCCTCGGCACGGGTACGGCGGCCGTGCGTGGTGACGACGAGAGACTGACCGACGAACAGCGTGAGCGCGAGAAGGCAACGACCCTCGACGTCGTCGGGGTCATCGCAGAACTCGGCGAACAGTGGCCGCAGGTATGCCAGCCGGCGTTCGTCGACGCGGGCGACCCGCGCCGCGACCGCGTCGTCGCGGCGGGCCCAGTCGCGGACGGCCATCTCGACGTCGAGGATCTCGTCGAGTTCGCCGGCGGCGATGAACAGGCGACGCAGGCGCGCCCGGCCGGATCCACCGTCGTGATCGGCGACCTCGATGGCCTGGTCGACGTACGTCTGCTCCCACCGGTCGAGCATCGCATCGAGGAGGTCTCGACGGTCGCGGAAGTGCCAGTAGAAGCCCCCCTTGGTCACGCCGAGGGCCGCGGCCAGCGGCTCGATGCGTACGGCGTCGGGCCCGCCGGATGCCAGCACGCGAAGGCCCTGCTCGATCCAGCTCTCTCGGGGGGTTCGGGTGAGGGCTGGCACTCGGCGCTCCTCGTATGTTCTGGCGGTTGACGGGACGGTATCCATACTCTACCGTATGGATACGTCGCCGTATGGATACGTCGCCGTATGGATACGTCACCGTATGGATACTGAGGAGCGAATGATGGAGCTTCCACCCGGGCAACGCGCCGTGCGCGGATTCCCCCGATTCGGCATCGACCGGGTGAATCCGCCGCCGAGGGCGCCCGAGGGTATGAACATCGAAGTGAGCGGTCAGCTCGCTCGCCGCGTCTCGCTCGACCTGGACGACCTGGCCCGATTGCCTCGTCGCGAGGTCGTCGCCGACTTCCACTGCGTCGCCGGCTGGTCGGCGGTCGGGCTGCGATGGCAGGGCGTGCTGTTCCGAGACGTCTACCGTCTGGTGATCGAGCCCGCACTCGCCGAGGACGCGCGCGTGGGATACCTCGTCTTCGTCGGACTCGACGATTACCGCTCGATCGTGACGCTGGAGGACGCGCTCGCCGATGACGTCATGATCGCCGACCGGCTCGACGGCGAGCCCCTTCCTCCGGAGCACGGTGCGCCGGTGCGACTCGTGAGCCCTCGTCAGTATGGCTACATCAGCACCAAGCATCTCTGTCGGATCGAGCTGTACCGATCGGAGCCGGTCGGCTACTACCATCCGTCGAAGCCCGTCCAACGCGCACTGAGCGCGGTTCGGCCCCACCGGCGCGCGAGGGTCGCCCACGAGGAGCGCCGACGCCACCTGCCGTCCCGGCTGACCCGCCAGCTCTACCGGTTGCTCGTGAAACTACCGGCTCCGCCGCTGAACTAGCGGCCCGCCGCAGCGGCAACCTCTCGACAGGGATACGCGGGCCGCCTCAGTTCCTACGACCAGCCACAGCCTGGATCTCAATCTTTGCCCCGAACGGCAGGGCACCGGCTTGGAATGTGAAGCGGGCGGGGGCGGTGGCGATGTCGGGGAACTGTCGACGCCACCAGTTGTTGAGCTCGCCATAATCGTCGATGTCGGCAAGTACGCACTGTACATAGACGATCTCGTCGGCTGAGTAGCCGGACGCTTCGGCAATCGCGGCGATGTTGTGCCAGGCGAGGTCGGTCTCCTCCTCGAAGGTGCCCGCCTGGAACTTGCCATCGGGGTCCAGGGCAGGCATGCCGCTGATGAAACAGGTCCCGTCGACTTCGCCGGACAAACTGAACGGGAATCCCGAGGGCAGTCCCGGCCCGGCGGAGGTGCGCGTGATGGTCATGAGAACTCTCTCCTGAGAAGCGATGAGGGGGTTTGGCCCCGCCCGTGGTCACGGGCGGCAGTCGGCCGCCCGTGTGGATGCGGCGGGTCGCGCGGGGATGAGTCATCGAGATCCGCTCGGCTCAGTCTGTCGGCGGCGCGAGGTCGATGTCGGGCGGCGAAGCCGGCACATCGGGCACACCGACCCGAAGGATCACGTCGACCATTCTGACGGCACGATCTGGAAGGACCTCACCTGGGTAGTACTCCTCGTAGAGTTCCTCGGCCTCGTCGAGCGTCGCAATGCCGCAGATCGCCATCAGCTTCGCGGCATCCGCCTCGTCGCGGCCGGGCCGATTGGCCTTGAGCTTCATCGCCAGTAGCGCCTCGGGAGAGGCAACCTGTATGGCGACATCGCCGTCGTCATATATGGTCGCCCACTCCACAGGATTGATCCCGTACTCGGGGATGAATCCCGCGGCCTTGCGGTTGAGCCAATCGTCGGGCCAGCCGTTGGCGCGCGCGATCGCGCTGGCAGCCCGCTCGACGACTTCGGCGGAACCGATGAAGTGCGCATCGATGTCGACGGTCGATTCCCGTTCGAAGTAGCGGAGCGCAAGGGCGGCGCCGCCGACGATCCGGATGCCGCTGCGGGTGCCCGATTCGCGGAGTCGAACGACGAGTTGCCGCAAGCCCTCTTGGAGCAGGTCATGGTCGAAGCGGGTCATATGCTGCGCAGGGTGTCTTCGTCGATGAGGACGCGCCGCTCACGGAACGCAGCGGGGACCCGATCGGGGTCAGGCGGCAATGTGTACGGGCCGACTCCGAACACCCAGGCACGCTTCAGAAAGCGTGACGGATGCGTCGCCCAATCGGGAACCGGCAGCTGTTCGGCCGACAGGTGATGCGCGACGAGCGCTGCGATCGCGGCATCCCACTGCTTGGAGCCCGTCGATTCGGGTTCGGTGATCGTGAGTGCGAACCGTACAGCGCCGTGCTCCGCAGTCAGATTGTCGTTGAGCTGGATGAAGCGTCGAAGGGCTCGTTCGGGTCGCCCGATCGCCAGGTCGGCGCGGATCTCGGAGGCAATCGCCGCCGCGTCATCTCGGACTGTGGGAACGGCGACCAGGCGATGACCGGCGCCTCGAAGCGCGCGTTCGACAGTGTCGAACGACGGGTTCTGCCGGTCGCCCTCGATGAGTGAGAGGTGCGACTGTGTCAGGCGCGTGCGGCGCCCGAGGCTCGCTTGCGTGAGCTGTCGACTCTTTCGAGCCGATCGTACGAGAGTGCCGGCGGTCACGATGCCCTCCAGAAATTCGATCTGATGAATATAGTACTCCACTATCGCGAGTCGGAAGTTCTCGGCGGACCGTCGGTCTCAGTCGTTGGGCGATGCAGGTTCCGCTCGACGGCGCGGAGCGTGCGTGAGTAGCCGATGAGCTCGTGCCCCACCACTTCGACGACGCACGCGAGCGACACGAGTGCGATCACCGTGACGAGCGCGGCGACGTCTGCGTCGTCCTCGAGGTCGATGGGCGCGCTCGGATCGGTCACGACGGCGACGACGATCGCGGCCGCGAGCGGAATCAGCGTGCAGACGTACAGCGGGACGAGCGTGAAATCGTACGAACGGAGCAGCACGCTCCAGGTCAGGAAGACGAGGGCCACGACGCATCCGACCGGCACGGCGAGGGCGAGCGCGATCTGCAGGAGTGTCAGTTCCTGAAGCTCGACGCCGTCCGCGGCGACGCGAAGGCCGGCGCCGACCGCGGCGATGGCACCGAAGAGCGCCAGGTGGGCGTAGCGCCATGCGAAGGTGCGTTCCGGCCACCGTGTCAGGATCGTCCGCGAGGGGATGAGGTAGTACGCCCACCAGAACCCTGCCGCCATGATGAGCCCTGACGCGGCGATCAGGACCGCGCTGACCGACCATCCTTGCTCGCTCACGAGCACGCCCACGGCGGCCACCGTCGCGGCGACGACCTCGCCCAAGGCGATGATCGTGAGCAAGCCGAACCGCTCGGCGATGTGCGCGGCGTTCCACGGGGCGCGCCCGAACCGGCGCTCGATAAGGACGGGCGCGATCATCTCGGCCGCGGCGAGTAGGACGATGAATGTGACGGTGGCCTCGAAGGACAGGCCGGGGAGCGTGGTCAGGGCCCATCCGACCTGCGCGATCGCGATCACCACGGCGTAGGCGATCGAGGTCCGCCGATTGCCAGGATCCTCCCGCGCGGCGCGAAGCCACAGCACGATGAGTGGCACGCGCATGATGATGTAGCCCACGACGAGCAGCCCGTTGTTGGGGCTCTCCCCGTGCGCGGCATTCTCGAAGCTCACGGGCAGCCCATAGGTGAGGATGACGACGCCCACCATCTGCACGACGGTCGCGACGCGGAAGAGTGCATCGTCGTTGCCGTACGCGGAGGCGAACCAGGTGAAGTTCAACCACGCCCACGTGATCGCGAAGATCGCGAAAGCGTACGCACCCAGCCCCGGGCCGACCTCGCCCTCGATGATGGCGTGCGCGAGCTCTTCGGCCGCCACGGCGAACGCGATGACATATACGAGGTCGTAGAGCAGCTCGAGGGGCATGGCGCCGCGGTCGTCGTCGGGATCCCGACCGGTCATCGGCCGCAGCCGATGCCGGAGGTCGTCCTTCAACCGCAATGCCAACTCCGCCGTCGTCATCATGGGATCATCATCCGCCGCACGTCGCCGGCTGTCTGCAGTCCGAGCGGTGGTCTGGCGTGACTCAGCGCGGGAGGGGGCGCATCGAAATGCAGCGGCGTCACTGCGCGATCCGCAAAGCGGCCGTGCTTCGCGGATATCGGCTCTGCACGAGGGCCGACAGGCAGCCCGAAGCGCTCACCGCACGTGCGCGAGCTTCTTCGGATTCCCGACCCCGTGGATCGCCGAGATCCGGTCGTCGGCGAACTCGAGCGCGAGCACGGAGACGACCCGACCCCGGCGACGAACGACGATCCCCGGTTCGGCGTTCACCTCCGCGACCTCGAAGTCGAGGCCTAGACCGCCGACCCCGGCGAGAAGCTGCCGGGCGACCGTCTCGGCTCCGACGACCACGTCGGTCGGCGCGTCCGGGAAGACTCCGCCGGAGTCGAAGTGGCCCGTGGCATCCGTCGCGAGCACCGCGACCAGCCCCTCGAGGTCGCCGTCGGACGCCGCGGCGGCGAATCGCTCCGAGAGTCGGCGGGCGGCGGTGGGATCGACGGAGAACCGGGCTTCGCCGTGCGCGGCGATCCGTTTCCGCGCGCGTGACGCGGACTGCCGCGCGCTCGCCGGGCTCACGCCGAGGACGTCGGCGATGCGGTCGAAGCCGAGGTCGAACACGTCGTGGAGGAGGAACGCCGTGCGTTCCGCGGGCGTGAGCTGTTCGAGCACGACGAGCAGCGCCATCCGCACCGAGTCGTCGAGCGTGACGCGGTCCTCGGGAAGGATCCGCTCGTCGGTGACGATCGGTTCCGGCAGCCAAGGCCCGACGTAGGCGCGACGGGAGTGCTCGTGCGCGCGCAGCCGGTCGATCGCGAGCCGGGAGGCGACTGTGACCAGCCACGCGCGCGGCTCGTCGAGCGGCTCCGCGTCGGGCTCGTCGCCGCGTGCGAGCAGCCGGAGGTACGTCTCCTGGGTGACATCCTCGGCCTCGGCGACGGATCCGAGCACCCGGTAGGCGACGTCGCGGACGACGTGCCGGTGCGCGGTCCACAGGTCGGCGAAATCGGTCATGACACGTAGACGATCCACCCGCGGCGAATGTGACGCAAGCACGGATGTCGCTGCCGGGATGTCACATCTGCCCCGGCTCATCCGTTCTCACTGTATGAACGAGACCTCCCATCAGTCCCGACTCTCCGAGCCGCGCACCGCCGGCGGGCCGCCCCGCCGGCTCGTGAACGCGACCGCGCCGGTCGCGCGCGCCCTGGCGGGTCGCCGCTGGGTGCCGATCTGGGCGCTCATCCGCCATCGCGGACGCCGGAGCGGCACCGCCTACGAGACACCGATTGCGGTGGTGCCGACGACGGACACGTCCATCGTGATGATCGGCCTGCCGTGGGGCGTGAAGACCAACTGGGCCCGCAACGTCGTGGCGGCGGGTGACGCATCGCTCCGGTGGAGGGGGCGCGATGTCGAGCTCGTGCATCCGCGGATCGTCGACGGTGCGGAGGCGGAGCGGCTCGCGAAGGCGCCGTTCCGGCCGGTGCTCAAGCGGTTCCCCGCGGCCATCGTGTTCGAGCGCAGGTGAACGAGGAGGCGCCGACATCGTGTTCGAGCGCGGGTGAAGGAAGAGGCCGACATCGTGTTCGAACGCGAGTGAACGAGGAGACGCGGCCATCGTGCCGATCTGTTCGACAGCCGTCGCGTCATGCCGCCCGGTCTTCGCGCAGCTCGAATCGCGCCCGGCCGCCGAGTCGTGGAACCTGTGCTGGGTCGATGTGCGGTGGTGGGATGAACCACACTTCGTTCGGGCTCGAGTGTATCTTCCACCCCTCGCGGTGGATCATGTGATGGCAGAAGCTGCAGAGCAAGACCCCGTTCGAGAGATCGGTCGGGCCCGTATCGCGTTCCCACCAGGCGATGTGGTGGGCTTCGACGTAGGCGATGTTCTGACCACACGCAGCGCAGCCGCCGTCGCGCTCGCCGAGCGCGAGGCGTTGCGCTCTGGTGAACAGCCGGGCGGCCCTTCCTAGATCGAGCGGGATGCTGTCTCCGCCGAGGACGGCGGGGACGAGTTCGGCGTCGGCCGCCATGCGGCGGGCCGTGGCGGCGGAGATGGGTTGGTCGAGACCGTCGATGCGCGCGTGGCCGAGTCCACTGACGAGCGTGTCGAGGTCGACGCGGAGGACGACCGTCGTCTTCGCGAGCGGTGTGAGGGTCTGGGCGCAGCCGAGCGTGTGGCGGGCGAGTGCGGCGAGCGCGTCGGCCTGGATCTGCGGGATCGACCGTCGGTCATCCGCGACAGGGGTGCGATCGCCGTCGGCAGGCTCGCGTCGGCGCAGCACGTCACTCACGAGCGCCTCGATCGCCGCCTTCACCGGTGCGGCGCTCTCGGGGTCGAGGCGGGCGTGCAGGTGCACCATGCCGCGGCCGTCTTCGCGCATCGTCAGCGAGCGCTCCATGCGGAGCACGTCTTCGCGGGGCTCGACCCCGTCGGGGTCGAGCCGTGCCTCCGCCTCGCGAACTCCGCGAATGAGCGTTTCGAGCGGCACCTGCGCTGCCAGTTCGACGAGCGCTGCTTCGACGACGTCGACCCTGCTCGCCTCGGCCCGCGCCGACGCCCGGTCGAGCATCGAGGTGATCGCGGATGCCGCCTCGATGCCGATCTTCGCAGCCTCCACGGCAGCTGCGATGTGCGGATGCCGCGAGGGGAGGCGCTCGCCACTGAAGGTCTGGCGTTGCGCGGTGACGGTGCCGACGGTGATCAGCCTCAGCGCGTCGGCGCGCGATGCTCCGGTGGACGCGGCGATGAGTCGCGCCGGGTTGTGGAATCCCTGCGCCTTCGCCAATCCGATATCGCCGAACTCCGGCCCGGATCGTTTCGTCACCTCGGCAGCGACCCTGGCGAGAACGGCGTCGATGTCGCGCCGGACTTGCGCGAGCGCATCGGTGACCTGCATGAGCCCGGGGTCGCTCATCTGTTCCACTTCGACCTGCGCGGCCCCACCGACAGCACCCCACGCCGGCATCGAGCCCGCCCATGCCTCGCGCAGCGCCGCGATATCGCGCTCGAGCGCGGCGAGCGCGTGCAGCGCGCGCAGCGGCGGCTGCGGCGATGGGGGCTGTTCCATGTTTCGATCCTGCACCCACCCACTGACATTCGAATCGCACAAGAAAACCCGCCATGATCAGGAAATTCCCTGTGGAGAAGTTCGCCCGACGGCCCGCTGTGGAGGAGAAGTCGCCTGGTCGAGGCATCCTGCTCGGCACAGGCGGCAGGCGGCAGGCGGCACATCGGACCGCCCGTGGAGACGGGCATCGGGCAGGATGGCGCGCTCACCGCGCGCCTGTTCGGCCTGCGGGAGGCGGTGCGGCTCAGCACGAGCGAGGGGACGCCGTCGGCACCGCCGGAACCCCGGTGATATGCGCTCACCCTCGATGCGTGCTGGGGAGCAGGGGAACCGTGACGTCAACGCTGCGTGGGCCGCTCGAAGCATCCGCGATCCCGCGATCCCCGCGTATACGCGCCGGCATCCGATTCCTAGACTGGCCCCATGCTCGGGCCAGCGGTAGTCGGCGCAGTCGCGCGTCGCGTCGGCGCAGCGCTCGGCGTCGCGGCATGCGCGAGCGTGATCGTCGGATGCTCGGCACCGGGGCCTGCGGACGGTACCGGTTCGCCCGAGGCATCCGCTGACGCCGCTCACGGCATGTTCGCCGCCGTCGGCGACTCGATCACCGACGCCGACAGCCCCGACTTCGCCGCGGGCGACCTCGGCGCCGCGTCGTGGGCGACGTACGTCGTCGACGACGGCTTCGCGTTCGCCGGCGGCTGGGCGGAGTGGGGTGCGACGACGGCGATGATGGCTGACTCCGTCGGGCCGATCGAAGCGGACGTGCTCGTCGTGGTCGCCGGCACCAACGACGTCGCGTTCGGCATCCCGTTCGATGAGTCGGCGGCGAACCTCGACCGGATCATCGACGCCGTCGGCATCGAGGACGTCGTCGTCGTATCGATCCCGCCGATGGACGCGTTCCCGGATGGCGCGGAGGCGTACAACGAACGCCTCGATGATCTGGCGGGCGATCGGGGATGGCGGTTCGTCGATGCATCCGCGGGCCTGCGCACCGCCGACGGGCGTTTCAGCGACGGGATGAGTTCCGATGGGCTGCACCCATCGGTGGACGGCGCGCGGGTGCTCGGCGAGGCGATCGCGGCGGCGTTGCGCGAGGGGTGAGCAGCCTCACCCGACCCGTTCGGCCAGCGCGAGAATGATCCCCGCCGGCCCGCGGAGGTAGCAGAGCCGGTACACGCCCTCATAGTTCGCGACCTCGCGCAGCAGCTCCGCACCGTGCGGGCGCAGGCGGGCGAGCGTGTCATCGAGGTCGTCGACGGCGAACATCACCCGGTGCAGCCCGAGCGTGTTGGGGGGCGGGATCGGCGGGGAAGGGGCGGATGCCTCGGGGTGGTGGTATTTCGTGAGTTCGAGCCTGCCGTGGCCGTCGGGCGTGCGCATCATCGCGATCTCGCTGCGGACGCCGTCGAGGCCGACGGTCTGGTCGGCGAAGGCCCCCTCGATCGGCGCCCGGGCCTCGAGGTCCAGGCCGAGCTCGGCGAAGAACGCGATGGCCGCATCCAGGTCGTCGACGACGATGGCGACGTTGTCCATGCGTTGCACGCTCATGTCTCGACTGTAGAACGGCTTCCGGTGATCGGCTCCGACGCGGTAGATCATGTTTGCGGTGATGAGCGGATGTCGCGGTGACGTGCCGGTGGATATGGTCGAACCCATACGGGTGCGTGACGAGCGGAGTGGAGGGGATGGGCGAGTCGATGGTTGCGGTCGAGCGGGGAGACGTGCTCGGCGAGGGATACCGGCGCCGCATCACCGAGGTCTACGTGCGCAGCTTCGCGGAGGACTTCGTCGCGTTCTCGCGCGACACCGGCAAGTTGGCCGACGCGTTCGAGCACATGATGGTGCTCGAACGGTTCTACATCGCACTCGTGGACGGGGAGCCCGCCGGCCTCGCCTCGCTCACCGAGGGCGACCAGACGCTGTTCGCACCGCGATGGCGGGAGATCCGGCATCACCTCGGGCTGGCGCGCGGGCTGCTCGGCTACGTGGTGATCCGGAGCTGGTTCATGCGCGCCTCCGACGGCGCCCGACCCGGGCTCGCCGAGATCGGGTTCGTCGCCACCGAGCCCGCGTTTCAGGGGCGCGGCGTCGCGACCGCGTTGCTGCGTCACCTGCTCGCGCTGCCCGAGTATCGCGAGTACGTGCTCGAGGACATCAAGAACACCAACGCACCCGCCCTCGGCCTCTACGCCAAGCTCGGCTTCACGGTGTACAAGCGTCGGAAGGTGCGCTTCGCCCGACGCGTCGGATTCACCGAGCTCGTGTCGATGAAGCTCGTGCAGGACCCCGCGCCGCAGCCCTCCGCCGGGCGATCACGCGGCGCCGTCTGACCGGCAGCCGCTGACCCGCAGATCGCGCCAGCCGAAACCCGCCGGGCTCGGGCAACGCGCTCGGATCTGCCGTCGGTCGTCCCCGGCGGCGGATTCGTCGACCGGCTGTCGGAGCGACGACGATTGTCGTTCGCCAACAGCAAATTGATTGAATCAATTCGCGGAATGAGGACGCTGAACACTCCGTAAATGGCGGTCGATGGCTTGCCATTCATTCGATGATTTAGTACGCTCCCTCTCGCTACCCCTCGACGAAGAGAGAGGTCCCGGTGCTCAGCGGAATGCATCCGAATCTCGCTGGCGAGCTGCTGGCCGAGTTCCACACGCTCGGCCACGGCGTCGCCGACGCGGCACCACGCGTCGCACGCAGCCATAGGTTGCGACCTCACGGCAACCTCATGCTCCGCAGCGATGCCGTGAGCGACCGTCACTCGACGGGAGCGGCAGGATGAATCGCGCAACTCGGTCGCCGCTGCTCGAGCTCGAGGGCGTGAGCAAGGGGTTCCCCGGCGTCAAGGCCCTCGACGACGTGCGCCTCGAGCTGCGGCACGGCGAGGTGCTCGCGCTCGTCGGCGAGAATGGTGCGGGCAAGTCGACGCTCATGAAGCTCCTGGCAGGCATCTACACCCCCGATGCCGGTGTCTTCCGCATGAACGGCAGCGACCTCGCGATCGACGGACCCCGGCATGCGCAGGAGCAGGGCATCAGCATCATCCATCAGGAGCTCAACCTGATGCCCGACCTGACGGTCGCACAGAACATCTTCATCGGCCGGGAGAAGCGTGCCGCGGGGATCTTCCTCGACGACCGCAGCCTCAACCGGCGGACCCGCGAGCTGTTCGACCGGCTCGGCCTCGCGCTCGACCCCGCGGAGCCCGTCGAGCACCTCACGGTCGCCCGGCAGCAGATGGTCGAGATCGCGAAGGCGCTGTCGTTCGACGCCAAGGTGCTCATCATGGACGAGCCGACGGCGGCGCTGAACGACGCCGAGGTCGACGTCCTGTTCGAGCAGATCGAGCGGTTCCGCTCGCCCGAAACCGGCGTCATCTACATCTCGCACCGCATAGAAGAGCTCTCGCGCATCTCCGATCGCATCACTGTGCTCCGTGACGGCCGCTACATCTCGACGCTGGAGACGAAGGGGACCGACCAGCGCGAGATCATCTCGCTCATGGTCGGCCGTGAGCTCCACGGTGAAGCGCGACCTCCCGAGAAGCGCGCCGTCGGCGAGCCCATGCTGTCCGTTCGCGACCTCACGACGAAGCGCCTGCTGCGCGACGTCAGCTTCGACGTCCACGCCGGTGAGATCCTCGGCTTCGCCGGGCTCATGGGGGCGGGGCGCACCGAGGTCGCGCGTGCGGTGGTCGGCGCCGATCGCCGAGCCTCGGGCACCATCGCGGTGCGCGGGCACAAGGTCGACATCCAAAGCCCCGCGGATGCCGCGAACCTCGGCATCGGCTACCTCTCCGAGGACCGCAAGCAGCACGGTGTCCTCCTCGAACGCAGCGTGCGCGAGAACATCGTGCTGGCCTCCCTCCGCGACTACGTCGGCGCCTTCGGGTTCGTGCGGAGCAGCCGTATCGAGGCCGCCGGCCGCGAGTACGTGCGGAAGCTCCGCATCAAGACGACGTCGACTGCACAACTCGTCCGAAACCTGTCCGGCGGCAACCAGCAGAAGGTCGTCATCGCCAAGTGGCTGGCGAAGGACTGCGACGTGCTCATCTTCGACGAGCCGACCCGCGGCATCGACGTCGGGGCGAAGGAGGAGATCTACCGCCTGCTCCGCGAGCTCGCCGACCAGGGCAAGGCCGTCATCATGATCTCGTCCGAGCTGGCCGAGGTGCTCCGCCTCGCCGATCGGATCGCCGTGATGGCCCAGGGCCGGCTCACCGCCGTGCTCGACAACACCGACGCCACCCAAGAGAACGTGATGGATTACGCCACCCGCTTCAGCGCCAAAGGAACGATCGCATGAGCCCGACCACGGCCCGAACCACGACGAACGAGACCACCACGACCACCGCGTATTCCGTGATCGAGGCCGGAAAACCGCGACTCGCTCGGCTTCGCGGATCGCTCCAGCAGCTCCTCGCCGCCGCGAGCCTCATCCTGATCGTCGTGTACTTCTCGATCGCCAGCTCGCACTTCTTCACCGCGGGCAACCTCATCTCGATCCTCACGGCGGCGACCGTCACCGGCATCCTCGCGCTCGGCACGACGTTCGTGATCATCACCGGAGGCATCGACCTGTCGATCGGCACCGGCATGGTGCTCTGCGGCGTGATGACGGGGGTGTTCCTCACCTATTGGGGCTGGCCGCTCTGGGCGGGGGTCGCGGCGACGATCCTGTTCGGCGGCATCATCGGCCTGATCAACGGCGTGAACGTGTCGGTGCTCGGCATCCCACCGTTCATCGCCACTCTCGGCATGATGCTCATCGCGGCCGGCCTCTCGCTCGTCATTTCGGGCACGAAGCCGATCTACTTCAACAACACGCCCGAGTTCCAGAACATCATGAACCTGTCGATCGTGCCTGGCACCAGGTTCCCGCTCGGCGTCGCGATCTTCATCGTCATGATCGTCGTGGCCGCAGTGCTGCTCTCCAAGTCGATCCTCGGCCGCTACGCGTTCTCGATCGGGTCGAACGAAGCGGCCACCGCGCTGTCGGGCGTGAACGTGCGTCGCTGGAAGATCATCATTTACACGATGGCGGGGCTCTTCGTGGGGATCGCCGGCGTGCTGTCCGCCTCCCGTCTCTCGTCCGCCCAGCCGACCGGCGGCTTGGGCCTCGAGCTCGAGGCCATCGCCGCGGTCGTCATCGGCGGCACGTCGCTCCAGGGCGGCAAGGGTTCCATCGTGGGCACCGTCATCGGCGCCCTCATCATGGCCGTGCTCACGAACGGCCTTCGCATCACCTCGGTCCCACAGGAGTGGCAGTCCGTCGCGGTCGGCATCGTGATCCTCATCGCGGTCTACCTCGACATGCTGCGGCGACGCCGGGCCTGAGACATCCGCTGCATCGAAGCATCCGCTGCATCGGCGCACCAGCCCCACCAACTGCACCACACGACAGCACCAATTCATGAGACACAAAGGAGTATCCATGTTCACGAAGCACTCGATTGGCATCGCAGCAAGCCTCGCAGCAGCGGCCCTCATCCTCGCGGGGTGTGCGAGCAGCGGCAACGCATCAGGCGACACGGCCGACGGCGGCACGCCATACATCGCGCTCGTGTCGAAGGGCTTCCAGCACCAGTTCTGGCAGGCTGTGAAAACCGGCGCCGAGCAGGCAGCGGAGGAGTTCGACGTCGAGATCACGTTCGAAGGCCCCGACACGGAATCGGATGTCGACCAGCAGATCCAGATGCTGCAGACCGCACTCGACAAGGATCCCGACGCGGTCGGCTTCGCCGCGCTCGACAGCCAAGCCGCCGGACCACTCCTTCAGCAGGCGAAGGACCGGAACATTCCGGTCATCGCGTTCGACTCCGGCGTGGACAGTGACATCCCGGTCACGACCGCGGCGACGGACAACCTCGCGGCCGCCGCCGAGGTGGCGAAGCACATGGCCGAGGCGATCGGCCACGAGGGCAAGCTCGCCCTGGTCGTGCACGACCAGACGTCGCTCACCGGCCAGCAGCGCCGTGACGGTTTCGTCGACTACATCGAGGAGAACGAGCCGAACATCGAGATCGTCGACATCCAGTACGGCGGCGGCGACCAGGCGAAGTCGGCCGACCTCGCGAAGGCGATCATCGCGGCCAACCCCGACCTCAAGGGCATCTACGGCGCGAACGAGGGTTCAGCGATCGGCGTGGTGCAGGCCGTGAAGGAGCTCGGCATCGACCCGGCCGAGTTCGTCGTCGTCGGATTCGACTCGGGCAAGGTCCAGACCGACGCGATCCGCGACGGCTACATGCTCGGTGCCGTCACGCAGGACCCGATCGGGATCGGCTACGAGACGGTCAAGGCCGCGGTCGCAGCGATCGAAGGCAAGGACCTGCCCAAGTCGATCGACACCGGCTTCTCCTGGTACGACACCTCGAACATCGACGACGAGGAGATCAAGGCCGTCCTCTACGAGTAGGAAGTCCTGCCTGGCGGGTTCAGCCCGCGCGGCGACCCGCCAGGCACACAATCCTGACGGACCCGAGACGGAGCGTGAACCTTGGTGACATCCACCACCACATCCCATTCCGACGTCGTCGTCGCGAGCATCCGGCGCATGATCAGTGACGGCGAACTCCATCCCGGCGACCGCCTCCCCATCGAGCCGAAGCTCGCCGAGCAACTCGGCGTCTCGCGGGGATCTCTGCGCGAGGGCGTCCGCGCCCTGTCCAGTATGGGAGTCCTCGAGACCCGCCAGGGATCGGGCACGTTCGTGACCGACCTCGACGCGGCACTCCTGCTCTCCCCGGTCGAACTGCTCGTCGACCTCCAGCGATCGGCGGGCGCCCAACAGGTGCACTCGGTTCGCCGCGTGCTCGAGACGCATGCCGCGGGGCTTGCGGCCGTGTTGATGGACGACGAGCAGCTGGCAGAGGCGGCCCGCATCCTCGATCGCAGTGAAGCCGCGATCGAGGCGGAGATCATCGACCATGACGCGGTGATGGAGCAAGACATCGCCTTCCACGCGGTGATCGGCCGCGCATCCGGGAACGACATCCTTGCCGCGCTCATCTCCGCGCTCTCGAGCAAGACCGTTCGCGGGCGCCTGTGGCGCGCGATCTCCGACGAAGCGGCAGTTGCGATCACCCTGCGCGAGCATCGGGAGATTCTCGACGCCATGCGGGCCCGTGACCCTGACGCGGCACGAATCCGCATGGCAGCGCACCTGCTCGCGGTGGAAGCGTTCCTCGACTCGACGCCTCCGCCCCGAGCCGACGACTGACAACAGTGACCT
Organism: uncultured Actinomycetota bacterium; assembly: GCA_963764435.1. Lineage (GTDB taxonomy): Bacteria > Actinomycetota > Actinomycetes > Actinomycetales > Microbacteriaceae > Agromyces. The sequence goes on from CAVXSL010000011.1 coordinate 61,356, forward strand.
GCACGTCAGTGACCTGCACGTCGTGCACGAACCGGGAGCGTCGGCCGACCCTCGCAACTCCCTCACCGACCGAAGAAAGCAGCAATTCATGACCACGATCACCCATGTCCGCGTGTCCGATGTGCGGTTTCCGACGTCGTTGAATGCCGATGGAAGCGACGCGATGTACAAGGACGGCGACTACTCCGCCGCGTATGTGGAGTTGGTGACCGATGAGCCCGGGTTGTCCGGGTTCGGGTTCACGTTCACCATCGGTCGGGGCAACGACTTGTGCGTGGAGGCGGCGCGGCAGCGTGCATTGCCGTTGGTCGGGCAGGACGTTGCGGAGGTGGTCGGGAATCTCGGGGCGACCTACCGACGGCTCGCGGCGGATTCGCAGCTGCGGTGGCTGGGTCCGGAGAAGGGGGTGGTGCATCTGGCGATGGCGGCGGTGATGAACGCGGTCTGGGACCTCGCGGCACGCCGGGCGGGGAAGCCGCTGTGGCGGCTCCTCGCGGAGATGACGCCGGAGGAACTCGTCGATGCCGCCGACCTGCGGTATCTGTCGGACGCGCTCACCCGGGACGAGGCGGTAGCGATCCTCGCCGAGCTCGCGCCGACCCGTGCCGACCGGATCGCGGAGCTCGAGCGTCGCGGCGGCTACCCGTGCTACACCACGAGCGCGGGGTGGTTGGGCTATTCCGACGACAAGCTTCGCCGGCTGCTGCAGGAGGCGGTCGACCAGGGGTACCGGCACGTGAAGCTGAAGGTCGGCGCCGACCTGGAGGAGGACATCCGGCGGCTCCGGATCGCCCGCGAGGTCATCGGGTGGGACACCTCGCTCATGATCGACGCGAACCAGGTGTGGGACGTCCCGGAGGCGATCGAGTGGGTGAACCGGCTCGCTGAGTTCCAGCCGCTGTGGATCGAGGAGCCCACCAGCCCGGACGACGTGCTCGGCCACGCCGCGGTGCGCCGGGCGGTCGCGCCGATCGGGGTCGCCACCGGCGAGCACGGCATGAACCGCGTGCTGTTCAAGCAGATGTTCCAGGCCGACGCGATCGACTACTGCCAGCTCGACGCGGCACGCCTCGCGAGCGTGAACGAAATCCTCGCGGTCTACCTGATGGCGAAGAAGTTCGACGTCCCGGTCTGCCCGCACGCCGGCGGCGTCGGGCTCTGCGAACTCGTGCAGCACCTCTCGATCTTCGACTACGTCGCCGTGTCCGGCACCTTGGAGAACCGGGTCACCGAGTACGTCGACCACCTGCACGAACACTTCACCGACCCCTGCATCGTCCAGGACGGCAGCTACCGGATCCCCAGCCTGCCCGGCTACTCCGCCCAGATGCAGGAGGCATCCGTCGCCGAGTTCACCTTCCCGCACGGCGACTACTGGCGCACGCGCCACCCCGACCCCACGAAGGCGAACGCCGCCGCGTGAGCGTCGCTTGCTCGCGTTGTAGGGGCCGCAGCACCCGCCTCACCCGTGACGTACCCTCAGTGAAGGACGCCGGTTCAACAGACGGCGGCTCACCCGTGGTCCACATCTGCAACGACGGATGTCGGTGAGCGAGCTCCGAGCCGGCACCGGCAGTCCGCACAACTGGAGGCCACGATGAGCACGCCCGCCCCTTCACTCCTCAGACTTGGTGTGATGGTCACCTCGCGCAAGGCCGACGAGAAGCGACTGCCGATACATCCCTCCCACCTCGAGCGGATCGATGCCGACCTGCGGGCGAACATGATGCTCGAGCGCGGCTATGGCGAGCGTTTCGGTATCTCGGACGCGCAACTCGCTCCTCTGGTCGGCGCGATCGCATCGCGCGAGGCCATCATTGCGGAAGCCGACGTCATCACACTGCCGAAGCCCCTCGCATCCGACCTCGCCGAATTCCGTGATGGGCAGGTGCTGTGGGGCTGGCCGCACTGCGTTCAGGACCGGGACATGACGCAACACGCCATCGACAAGGGCCTCACGCTCATCGCGTGGGAGGCCATGAACCACTGGAAGGCCGACGGGGGGTTCGGGCTGCACGTGTTCCACAAGAACAACGAGCTGGCGGGGTACTGCTCCGTGCTCCACGCCCTGCAACTGTGCGGCTCCACGGGCGACTACGGGCGGCGGCTCAATGCCGTGGTGATCGGCTTCGGCGCGACCGCGCGCGGGGCGGTCACGGCGTTGAATGCCCACGGCATCCACGATGTGCGTGTACTGACCAACCGCGACACCGCCGCCGTCGGGTCGCCGATTCCGTCGATCGACATCATCCAGTTCGAACATGACCGCGAGGCTCCGTACGCGAGCACGGTCAACATCGAGCAGGGCCCGATCGCGCTCGCCCCCTTTCTCGCCGCACACGACATCGTCGTCAACTGCACCCTGCAGGATCCGAACGCACCGCTCACGTACCTCCGCACTGAGGACGTCGGGGCCTTTCGCCCCGGCAGCCTCATCGTCGATGTCTCGATCGACGCCGGCATGGGATTCGAGTGGGCACGGCCTACGTCGTTCGCCGATCCGATGTTCACGGTTGGTGATTCGACCAACTACTACGCCGTCGACCACAGTCCGTCATTCCTGTGGAACTCCGCCACGTGGGAGATCAGCGAAGCCTTGATGCCGTTCATCCGCACCGTGATGGAGGGCCCGGCGGCGTGGGCCGCGTCGGACACTATCAGCCGCGCGATCGAGATCGAAGGCGGGCGCATCCATAACGAGGCGATCCTGCAGTTCCAGGGGCGCTCCGCCGAGTACCCGTATCCTCCGCTCGCCTGACATCGTCGCGAAAGCTGCTTCGATTGCGGCCATGAATACACGGGTGAGATGTTCGGCCGCACCGCCGTACCGCGGCCGATGTCACGTGCGCTGTTCGGCCGGTGTCTCCATGTCGACGGGCTGAACGCACAAGCCGTCGACGACACGACCGGAGGACACGATGACCACTGCCACTCGCATACCGCCGACCGAGATCACCGGCTTGTACGGCGCGGCCGTGAAGCTCGCCGCCCGCAAGATGATCGGCGAGGTTCCCGACTCGATCGGTGTGCTGTGGCACCACCCGGCCGTGATGAAGGACGCGATGAGTCTCGGGCGCAAGGTCGAGGGCTGGAAGGAGCTCGACCGTCACCTCGCCACGTACGCCGTCATGGCCTCGGCCGCGTACGTGGGCTGCAGCGCCTGCCTCGACCTCAACTACTTCATGGCGCACAACCACAAGCTCGACGAGGCGAAGGCGCGCGAGGTGCCGCGCTGGCGCGAGGCATCCGTCTTCTCACCGCTGGAGCGGCGCGTGATGGAGTACGCCGAGGCGATGAGCCAGACCCCGCCCGCCGTGACCGACGAGCTGTCGGCCGAGCTGCTCGACGAGCTCGGGCCGGCGGCGCTCATCGAGCTCACCGCACGGGTCGCGTTCATCAACATGAGCGCGCGGATGAACATCACACTCGGCATCCGCTCGGAGGGATTCGCGGACTCATGCGGCCTGCCCCCGCTCGCGACTCGACCGGCCGACGTAGGCTCGCCGGCATGACCGACGATCCCTTCGTCGCCCATCGCAGCCTGTTGTTCACGGTCGCGTACGAACTGCTCGGCTCGGCGGCCGACGCTGAAGACGTGTTGCAGGAATCCTGGCTGGAATGACACGACGAGCGTGTCCGCTCGTCACGATCCCGTGATGCGGAACGACACCACCGACGGGCCGGGGATCGCCGACTTCGGCAGCGTCACTCGAACGCCTCCCGTCGAACCGATCGCCTCGATCGGCGAACCACCGAGCGTGGCGGAATCGAGGTCCAGCGCGTTGGCGTAGACCGGCAACTTCACCGACCCGACCGCGTCGACGAAGGCATGCGCGAGGGAACCGGTACGGGTCCATCGGATCCAGGGATCGTGAGAGGCGCCGGCGATCGCCGCATCCAGCGTCGTCGACCCGTGCACCGCCGACCCGTTCACGGTGTTCCAGTCGCCCATGGCGGTGAGGGTCTCCCTCTGCAGCTCCGGCAACGTGCCATCGGCCTTGAGCCCGACGTTCAGCAGGAACTTGCCCCCGCGCGAGACGACGTCGACGAGGTACTTGATCGCCTCGGTCCCGGACAGCGTGACCGACCTGTCTTCCCGACGGTTGTATCCGAATGAGTAGCCGACGCCGCGGCAATTCTCCCAGACCGTGGCATCCTCCGCGGCCAGATTGAGTTGGTATTCGCTGGTCTCGTAGTCCCTATGTGTCTGGCCGAAGCGATCGTTGATCACCCCTTCGGGCGCCGCCGCATAGAAGCGGTCGAACATCTTCACGAGGCTGAAGGGGCCGTCGGGCTTGCCGGCATCAGGCCACTCGATGTCACCCCACAGCACGTCCGGCTGGTACTTGTCGATCAGATCGATCACATGGTTGAAGGCATACTCGGCATACGCCGCGTCCGTGGGTCGACGCGGCCTCCCGTCTTCGGGGTCGCGAATGTCGTCGGTGATCGCCGGCAATTCCTCGAACGACCAGTCAAGGCCTCCCGAATAGTAGGCGCCGAACTTCAACCCGGCACCGCGGGCCGCGTCAGCGAAAAGCTTCACGAGGTCGCGCTTGGGGCCGCGCACGACGGTGTTCAACTCTGGATTGCCGGGGGCATTCCAGAGGGTCACCCCGTCGTGGTGCTTCGTGGTCGGCACGAAATACCGGGCGCCCGCCTTCGCGAACAGTGCCATCAATTCGTCGGGGTCGAACAGCGATGCGTCCCAGGCATCCAAGAAGTCGTAATAGTCGGCTCCACCGTAGGCTTCCTGGTGGTGGTGCTGCGCGGGGCTGCCATCAATGCGAATCGTGTTGGCGTACCACTCCGCATACGGGTTGTGCTTCATCCATTCGTGCAATTCGATGGTGCCGAGTTCCCCGGTCGGCTCGGCCCATGCCGGAACTGAGTATGGCCCCCAGTGGATGAAGATTCCGAGCTTCGCATCGGCGAACCACTGCGGAGTTTCGTGTTCGAACCTCCGGTAGATCTCGGGTCGCTCATCTTCGTCGTCGAACATCGCCACAATGGTTCCTTTCTGGTCCGAGTCTGTTGGCGATCAGTACTGGTGCTTGACCCGAGGGGGAGTGCTCACGACGGTCGCCACGATCTTGAATGACAGCAGCGTGTCGCGCGGGGCATCCTCAGGAAGGCTGATGTGCAGGCCGTCGGCAGACCGTGTCCACGCGAGATCATTCGTGGAGCCAAGCAAGGAGACGGTGTCGATCGCGCCGGGGTAAAGGCCACTGCCCGCTGCGAGGCTCCTGACGAGTACCTCGTCGCCGGTCACCGGTGCGAGCACTGTCGCGTACAGATCCCCGACAGCGGTTGTGAAGCGAATGTCGGCCGGCGTGTACGGGTCGCGCTTGGTGTCTGTGAATTCGCCTTCGGGCACGGCGGTCGGACCCTCCCCCGCAATACGCCAGGGAGAGGTCCCATAGATGGCACGGCCATTGACGTCCAGCCAGGCGCCGATCTGCTCGAGCATCAATACTTCGGGCTCTGGAATGGTGCCGTCGGCCTTGGGGCCGATGTTGAGCAACAGCGCCCCGTTCTTGCTGACGATATCGACGAGATCGGCGATCAGCTCGAGCGGTGCCTTGTAGTCGTGGTCGGTGACGTAGCTCCATGAGTTCTTAGACACGGCGGTGTCGGTCTGCCAGAAGTCGCTCCGAATGTCGCTGAGTTGACCCCGTTCGACGTCGAAGACCGCACTTCCCTCGGCAAATGCTTCGAACTTGTGGTTGATCGCAACCTCTCGGTCCCACTCGGCAGCGCGATTGTAATAGTAGGCGGCAAAGGCTCGCAGGTATGGTTCGAACGCCGGCTCCTCGATCCACCAGTCGAACCAAATCAGTTCGGGACGATAGAGGTCGATGAGTTCAGCGGTGCGAGCGAGCCAGTCCTCGAGATACTCACGACTCGGCTGCATTTCGCTTCGCTGAGCCGGTCCATAGAAGTCGATGAACTCGGGATCAAGTACCCCGGAGTCGAACTTCGCGCCCCCGTTCATGAAGAACCAATGCTCGGCGCGATGAGAGGACACGCCCAGTGTCATCGACTCCTTGCGAACTGCGTCTGCCAACTCTCGGATCACGTCGCGACCGGGCCCCATCACCGGCGCCTTCCATCGGCTCAACTGCGTGTCGTACATCGCGAACCCGTCATGATGCTCGGCTACAGGGACGACGAACTTCGCTCCCGCCCGACGGAATAAGCCGGCCCACTCGGTTGCATCGAACTTCTCGGCAGTGAACTGCGGGATAAAGTCCTTGTACCCGAAGTCCTTGTGCGGCCCATACGTGGCGACATGATGTTCGAACTCGGGGCTGCCCTCCAGATACATGTTGCGGGGGTACCACTCATTCCCGAATGCCGGAACGCTGTAAACGCCCCAATGGATGAAGATGCCGAACTTGCCTTCCGAGTACCAGGTGGGCACGGACTTCTGCTGGAGCGACTCCCATTCAGGGACGAACGGGCCATCCACGGCTACGCGTGCGACACCGGCGAGTATCTCGGCGCGACGGATGGATTCGGATTCGGTCACCGTTGATCTCCTCATTTTTGCAACCACAGGCTGTGCACGTCATCGCGTGAACTGACCAGCTGGGAGGATGGTCAGTTCGCGTGACAATACCATATAGATCAGATGATTTTGGATAAAGGATTGGCCAAGAGCGCCTGCAGGGCCGAAACACGGTCGCATGCTGACAAATCATCTGATTGATTCGCTCGCAGGTGGTCAGATGGGCCTTGCATGGATAACGAATTCGCGGTGAGCCTCGTGCCCTCCCAATGAGGATCCGAACATCACGGTGAAGCTCAAGAACAGCAGCATGGGCGGATCAGGACGAAGCTGCCCACGATGCTCGCCGGCAACGACGTGCCGTACCTGTCGACCGATCAGCGGTCGAGTCGACCGGCCGGCGAAGCCACGGACGGATGCATCGGGCCGCGCCGCTCGCCCCGCGCCTCACCATCGCACCGCACGACGACCGCCCAGTCATCGACTGAGGTCCCCGCCGCCTCGAGCCTGTCGCGAGACGGCGCACCGGCCATGCGAGACGGCTCGCCCTGCACCGACACGTGCGCCATGTGCGTTTCGGCGATGGCTGCGGCCGCGTTCACGAGCGGGCGGGGAAGCTCCAATCGGCGACCCATCGAGCGGATCAACTCGGCACCGCGCTCAGCATGGCCGTGCGTGATGATGCGCCCGTCCTTCCTACGGGTGGTGTCGGGCTTGCCGAGGTCATGGAACAGTGCCGCGAGTACGAGGAGCACCCGTCGGACCGTCTACGGCCAGAGCTCGGAGAGCGCCCAGTCGCCGTCGGCGCCACGCTCGTAGGCGAAGCGCAGGGGCTCGGCGTGCCCGCGAAGCTGCAGCACATCTGCATGGCGGGGGAAGAGGACGTACGCCTGCCAGTCGGGCGCGGTGAGCTCGGGTTGCCGCTCGAGCGCGTGCCGTGCGGCTTCGAGTCGCGCTTCGGCGGCCGAGGCGTCACCGCGTGGCGAACCTTGCCGACCGGCGAGGACGCCGGCTCGGGCCGGCATCCCGCGCGCCCGGAAGTCTTCGTCTGAGATCGAACGACCACCCGGGACGACCGGCCCTGAGAACCGCAGCTGCCGGCCGAACTCGCGCCAATGGAACACCAGTTCCGCCCACGGCCGCTCATTCAATTCCCGTCCCTTGCGACTGCTCGCGACCGACGCGAACCAGAGGCCGCGGTCGTCCACGTCCTTGAGAAGAAGCGTGCGTGCCGAGGGGGTGCCCGACGCATCCGCGGTCGCAATCGTCGCTGCATGCGGAACGGCGAGACCCGCTTCGACCGCCTCTTCGATCCACGTGAGGAGCAGAGCGGTCGGCTCCTGGGGAAGCAGGTCTTTCGTCAACGGTTCAACATCCGCGATCATCGGCGGCAGCGAACGGAGAAACGCACGAACCGAGTGTTCATCTGGTCTCGACACATGCCGAGCCTATTCCGGACCACGGACGCAAAACGCGACGCGACATCCGTCGACCGGCGTGACGGGGTCGACGGATGCCGCGCGCGGCTCGCGCCTCGGGGATGGCGAACGCTGCGGATCTGCTCGGCCGTGAAGGCCCTTATATCGAGGCTGTCGCCGACCGATAGGGTTCGTGTCGTGCGCACAAACTCCGCCGTCGTTGCCACGGCCTCCCTCCTCCTCTTCGCCTTGGCGGGATGCTCCGCGCCAGCCACTGCGGAGGCGCCGACTGCGACCGCGTCGCCGACACCGACGCCCGTGGCATCCGGGCCGCTCACGTGCGCCGATCTCGTGCCCGCCGACCTCGTGGCCGCGGCGCTCCAAGGTGACGACGGTGTCCCCGTCGAACCGGTCGCCGCAGCGCAGCACTCCGACGTCTTCAACGCCGTGCTGCTCGAGGGTGCCGGTGGCCTGCCGTGCTCGTGGCGGGTCGGCGGCGGCATGCCGGAGTACAACGAGCCGAGCGACTGGGCTTACCTGCGCATCGACGTGTTGCCCGGGGCTGCCGCCCAATGGGTGCCCATTCGGTTCGGCGAGGGGCCATCGGAACACACCCGGGAGATCGCCGGCGTCGAGGCATCCGTCGCGGGTGGCGACCCGGGCTGGGCGATCTCGGCACCGATCGGGGAGAGCTGGGTGATCGCGAGCATCAGTGCTGCCGCCGTGACCTCGACGGGCGGCCGCTTCGCCGGGACGCAGGCCGACGTGATCATCGACCGCCTCGCGGACGTCGCCGAGGCAGCATTCACGACGCTCCAGCAGGCGACGCCCGACCAGCTCGACTGGCCGAGCGTCGAGCTCCGACAAACCGACGCGATCTGCAACGGCGGACTCGACGAGCAGGGCATCGTCGCCGCGATGCAGCTGCCGGCCGGCTCGGCCGTCGAGTACACGGTGTGGGATCCCACCACTGAGGCGCCGACACGCTTCGACGAGGCGGTCGGCGCCGCAGCCCGCGCGTTCTCCTGCGAGCTCCAAGCGGATGACGGAACGCGGGTCACGATCACGACGGCGCGCGGCTTCTCGCCGCTCTTCGATCACTTCCGCGCGCCCGATGCGGATGTCGCGCTGAGCCCGCTCGAGCTCGCTGACGCGCCGCAGGATACGGAGGCCGTCGTCACCGGCACCGGACGTGCCTCAACCGTCTACCTGAGCATCGCCGGCACGTTGTACGGCATCCACGGAGAGGGCGCCCCGGCGGTCGCACAGGCGATCGTGGCCCAGACGTACTGAGCTCACTGCTGAGAGGAATCGCCGTGGACGACCAGCGCGTGCAGAGCGGCGAGACGCCCGAGACGCCCGAGACGCCCGAGCCGCAAGAGGATGCCCCACCTCCACCTCGCGAGGCTGCCGGGCGCGCCGGCGCCGTGTTGGTGTCCCTCGGGCTCGTGTGCTCGCTGCTGGTGAGTGTCTACCTCGCACTGGACGGCGAAGCTCGATATGCGTTCCAGGGCATGGATTCCTCGGCGAACGTCAGGAACTGGATCGTCGTCATGAGCATCGCGTTGGGCGTACCGCTCGCCACGATCATCGGATGGGGCATCCGTCATCGTCACCTCACGAGAACGGGCCGCCCCCATCGATGGGGTCCGCTGGTGACCGCGTGCGTGTGCCTCGTCCTGGGACTGACGAGCATCTGGGGTGTCGCGGGTGCCGTGAAGCGGGTCGAGCGCGACGCGGCCGTGTCCTTCCAGCAATCGCTGGATGCGGCGGCGATCGAAGCTGATGGCGTCGCGCACCTCGAGTGGATGGCCGCGTCGCTCACGCTCAACGCTCTCGGGGAGCCCGAGATCACCCGCGAATCGTGCGTCCTGTCCGACTGGCGCCGGGGAGTGGCACCCACTATCGTCATCCGAGCGGAGACGGGACGCGTCGCCGCCGAGGATCTCGTTCGCGTCGCCCTGTCGTTCTGGAGGGCTGAGGGGTATGACCCGCACGTGGGCGCCGGGAGCGTTGGGGGAATGGCCTACGTCTCCGGCGCTGCCCTCGAGGATCCGTATGTGGAGATCCTCGTCATCCCCGACGCGTTCGGACCTGGCGTGCACGAGCTCTCGTACCACGGCGTCTGCATGAGGCTGCCGTCGTAGGGAGCCTCGCTCAGCCCGGCCCGCGCCGCCCGAACAGTCCGCCGAACACGGCGTGCAGCAGCGGGATCACCGACGCGACCATCAGCGCCACACCCCACACCGGCTCGTCGAGGCGCAGCAGGATGCCACCGATGAACAGGCCGACGAAGACGACCGCCGAGACGATCCGGCCGGCTGTGCGCTCGAGCTTCGCCAGCCGCCGCTCGATCCGCGGCGAGTGCGCCACGAGGCGCCCCTCCTCGATGCGGTCCGCGAGCGCATCGAGGCGCTGCGGCAGCCGCGCGACCGTGCCTGCGACGGACAGCGCCTCCTGCCCGAGCGCCTGCACGATGTTGCCGCGCTCGTCGCGTAGGAGTTGGCCGGCGTAGGGCTCGACGGCGTCCCACATGTTGAACTCGGGGTCGAGCGAACTGCACAGGCCCGAGGTCAGCGACATCGAACGGATGATGAGCAGGAAGTTCTCGGGCAGCTGGAACGGCAGCGCCCGCATCACCTCGCCGAACTCGATCGCGAAGCTGCGCAGCTCGCGCTCATCGATCTGCCGCACCTCGGCGAGGCCCATGCCCCCGAAGCGCGCGAAGAGCTCGGACATCGCCCGCTCGAGCTCTGCCGTATCGGCCGACGGCAGCAGGATGCCGACTCCACGGATGCTGTCGACCAGGCGCTTCCCGTCACGCGCGGCGACCGCGAGCACGACCTGCTGCAGGCCGCGGCGCAGTCCGTCGGGCACCTCGCCCATCATGCCGAAGTCGATGAAGGTGAGCACCCAAGCCGGGGCACGCGGCCGGGGACGCGGCATCCGTCACCCTCGAAGCCGGGGACGCGGCATCCGTCACCCTCGACGCCGCCGCAGCGGCATCCGTCACCCGCTCCACCGGCGTGACGAAGATGTTGCCGGGGTGCGGGTCGGCGTGGAAGAAGCCGTCGCGGAAGAGCTGGTCGAACATGACGGCCGCGAACTGCTTCGCGACTGCCTTCGGGTCGATGCCCGCCGCCACCAAGGACTCGCGGTCGTTGATCTTGATCGCCGTCACGTCGGCGAGCGTCAGCACGCGGCGCGTCGTGCGCTCCCAGACGACTTCGGGCGCGGCGACCCGCGGGTCGTCTGCGAAGCTCGCGGCGAACCGCTCGGCGTTGCGCGCTTCCTGCAGGTAGTCGATCTCTTGGAGGCTCGTGACGGCGAACTCCTCGACGAGCGAGGGGAGGTCCACGCGGCTCGAGACGAATCTCACGCGGTTGAGCCATCCGGCGACGCGGCGCAGCGCCGCAAGGTCGACGTCGACGATCGTCTCGATGCCCGGTCGCTGCACCTTGACGACGGCCTCGTCGAGCCCCGTGTCGGCGGCGTCGATCGGCGAGAGCCTGGCGCGGTGCGCTTGACCGAGGGATGCCGCGGCCAGCGGTGTCGGGTCGAACGACGCGTACGCGCGCTCGAGCGGAACGCCCAGCTCGGCCTCGGCGAGGCGTCGGATCGCGTCGAACCGCACCGGAGGCACTTCGTCTTGGAGCCCGGCGAGCTCGCGCGTGATCTCGGGTGGTAACACGTCGAGCCGTGACGAGAGGTATTGGCCGACCTTGATCATGAGGCCGCCGAGGTCGACCGCCAGCGCGTGGAAGCGCTGGGCGATGCGGGTCAGCCGCGCTGTTCGCCCGCGCGCCGCAACCTTCGCCAGGCCGATGCGCGGCAGCACGAGCTCGAACCACCAGGTCTGCACGATGTGTCGCGCGGCGAACCGCAGGATCCGCCGGTAGCGGGCGCGCGTGTTGCCGACATCGGGCGTCGAGTCCCCAGGACCCCGACGTGCCGAGGGCACCGAGGTCAGTCCTGAGCGAGGATCGAGTAGAGACGACGACGTGCGTCGTCGAGCACGTCGACCGCCTGCTTGATCTGCTCGGGAGTGCCCGTGCGGCCGACCTGCGCCGCCGCCTGTGCGAGCTCGATGCCGGCCTTCGGGAGCGCCCCGACCGTGCCGGGGTCGCGTCCGCTCGAGGTCTGCCACGGCGCAGGGACGATCAGCGGATGCCTCGGCCTCGGCCCGCCCCGCTTCCGTCAGCGAGTAGGTCTTGCGACCGTTCGACTCTTCGGCGCTGATGAGCCCCTCGTCGGCGAGCAGCTGCAGCGTCGGATACACCGAGCCCGCGCTCGGCTTCCATGCGCCGCCGCTGCGCTCGGCGATCTCGCTGATGATCTGGTAGCCATGCATCGGCCGCTCGGCGAGGAGCGCGAGCACCGCCGCGCGGACGTCGCCGCGGCCCATCCGCGGTGCGACCTTCTGCTCGAACATGCCGCGAAGTTGCTCCATGGCCTCCCACAGCCCCTGTCCGGGACGGCCTTGCCCCCACCCGCTCGAAGAACCGGTGAAGCCGTCGCCCATGTATGAACCGCCCATGATGTCCTCCCTGAACCGGGCCCTGGGCCCGAGTCTCGACGATATATAACGATATGTCGTTCAGCCGCTCCACGGTAGACCTCGCCCAACGGGCGCAGAACGAGACGGCTACGCCGCCGACGCCCGCCCGTGCGCTGTCAACCCTTTGTGATCGGCTCCGCGGCCGACTTACCGTGGATGTAAACATCCATCACGATCAGGGCCCTTCACGGGTACCTGCGAAGGGAGGAACCATGAGTTCGACATGGGACGCATGGACCTACCGCATCGCGCGGACCGCGCAGAGTGCAGACATCGTCGGGTACGAGGTGCACGCCACCGATGGTCACATCGGCAAGGTGGATGACGCGACTTACGACGTCGGCGCGAGCCTGATCGTCGTCGACACCGGACCGTGGATCTTCGGCCGCAAGGTTCTGCTGCCGGCGGGGACCATCGACCGAATCGATGACGCCGAGGAGAAGGTGTATGTGGGCTTGACCAAGGACCAGATCAAGAACGCACCCGATCTCGAGGAGCTAGCCATGTTGGAGGACGACGCCTACCGCGACCAGGTCCGCCTCTACTACAGCGCGTTCTACGGCTACTGAGATTCAACCCACTCGCCCGCCGTCCCGGAGCGCGCCTCCTGGACGGCGGGTTCGCAACGTCGCGGCGGCGCGGCATCCGTCACGCTCTCGGCGAGCATTCGCACCTGGGCCTTCGATGAAGCTCCCGAGCACCCCAATCAGCTAAGCCGGCCGCTGGGCGGCCAGTCGAAGGGCGTCGAGCGTCTCACCGATCAGAGCTGCGAGTTCGTGGATGTTCGCCTCGTCGGATTCGTCGAAGTCGCGCCCACCGCTCTTATCGCTCAGTTGCAGCAGACCGTAGATTCGACCGTCGTCGCCGCAGACACTCGTGGCCAGCCATCCCCGCATCGGCGGGTGGGCGTCAGCGAACGGGCCGAAGCCCTGGTAGAGCGGATGCGACAACACCTCGGCTTCGGTCAGGCGGATGACCTCGCCGGGTGGGATCCTCATCCCGTGCAGGCCGTCGCCCTTCGGGTCGACTCGGAAGTCGCGGAACGCTGCGTATTTCTCGCTCATGCTGAAGTACTTGCGTGCCTGCGACGAGTCCTCGCCGACCCAGAGCTTGACGGCCGCCAGCTCGGCGCCGGTCAGCGCGCGGGCGATCTTGCAGGTGCGGCGCAGAAGCGCGTCGAGCTGAGCGGCGAACTCCGGTTCGAGCGAGCCGGCCGCCAGGATCGGCGTGATCTCGATTCCGACCTCACCGGGCTGCATTGCACCAACCTAGCGCGCGAGGGTGAACCGGGAGCGCGTCTGCGCCCACCCGGCCACGGCACCACGACCACGCGACGTCCGACGACGGATGCCACGCGCCGCACCGCCTTCGACAGCAGCAGCTGCTCGGCGCCGACGACCGCGACGGTCTCACGCGGCATCCGCCCGTCGATCGCGGCGACGAGGATGTCGGTGAGGTCGTCGATCGGGATGGGCCGGATGGGCTTCTCGCGGAAGCCGACGGTCGCGAACACCGGCAGGGTCTGCACGGTGTGGCTGAGGTGGTCGATCAGGTGGTCGCCGCGGCCGTAGATCATGCCGGCCTTGAGGATCGTGTAGTCGAGGCCCGAGTCGCGGATCAGCTCTTCGGCCGCCCATTTCGACTCGTGGTACGGCGATCCGCAGTCGGGCCGCGCCCGCAGGAAGCTCAGCATGATGACCTTGCGCACCCCGGCCCGCTTCGCCGCCTCGATCACGTTCGCGGTGCCCTCGATGTGCACCCGCTGGTAGGTCTGGTCGCCGATCTCGCGGTTGATGCCCGCGCAGTGCGCGACGACCTCGCACCCCTCGAACGCTCGCGCCAGCGCGTCGACGTCACCGGTGTCGACGCCGGTGCGTCGAGAGATGACGACGGATGCCTCGGGCCCGAGCCGTTCGGCCAGGTGGCGTCCGACGAATCCGGTGCCGCCGGTGATCGCGGTGCGGGGGTGGGTCACGTCGCGAGTCTGGGTGGCCCAGCGCCGTCTGGGGTCGGTCAACGTGTGACGTTCGGAGGTTTGTCTTGCGTTAGCAGCTCCGGCTTCCTGACTGATTCGTGACCGCAGGCTGAAGCCCAGAACAACCCATTTGGCGCCGAACAACGCAAATACGGTGGTCCCGAATGCATGGGGAAGCAGCACCGAGCTCTTCCTGCTCTATAACGTGCCGGGAGTTGTGGCCCTTCTGCTGACATGATGGGCGACACTCTCGTACCTGTCGAGGCTTCGCAGCTGCCCAGGTCGTCGGGCACGGATGCCGCGGGCGGCGCGGCATCCGTCACGCCCTCGGCGAGCATGCGCACCTGGCCTTCGCCACGAGCGGGACTTTCATGGTCCTTTCGGTCACCTGCGCGAGCGCGTAATGCGCCCACACCGGCCACGGCGCGACGACGACGATCGCGACGGATGCGACGCGCCGCACGGCCTTCGACAGCATTACATGCTCTGCGACCACGACCGCGACGGTCTCGTGGGACATTCGGCCGTCGGCAGCGGCATCGAGGATGTCGGTGAGGTCGTCGATCGGGACGAGCCTGATGGGCTGCTCGCAGAAACGACGGTCGCGAATACCAAAGCATCTGTACGGTGTGGCTGAGGGTGAAGACCGGCTTTTCCGCCGTGCCGGTGCCGCATGGTGAGTGGTGGCGTCTCGACCGTCGAGCGTCGGACTGCCCCGCCCGATGCCACGGCTGGCTAGCAGGAGGAGGGAGGACGTTACGCTCTTGCCGGGGATGGATGTGTAGGAGTGCGATTTGCGGAACGACGTTCGAGATGCTCGCCGAACTGGTGGAGGCCACACCGCCCAACACCGTCTGGCACTACACGGATGCCGCCGCTTGCCTCGGAATACTCCAGACCAAGACCCTCTGGTTGTCGTCCGTTCGAATGATGAATGACGCCGAAGAGTTGGAGCACGGGCGACGCGTGGTCGACGCTGTTTGGGCAGAAGTGCGCGATGAATTCAAGAATCCAGACTTCATGGACTACATGCTGATCGCCCTGAACAAGGCATTAGATGATCGTGCCTACTATGCACTTTGCGCGTCATTTGATTCCCAGTCGCTGAGCCAGTTCCGCGCCTACGGACCATATGCGGTAGGTATCGACACCAGCATTGGTCTAGAAGCCAGACTCACAAAGGACGAGCGAGATTGGGATGTCTCGACGACGAATTTGTGTTCTTTCCGGACTGGACTGGGGTGGTCGATGAGCCCTCAGCGCAGCGTGCGCAAGTGCTGCGGCTCTTGAACCTGCTCCAAGAGTGTGCACCATATTTTGAGCGCGCGGCCGTCGGAATCTTCGACGCCGAGGATATCCGCCGGGCCAATTTCACAGCGCGAATGCTGTACCTGGTCACGATCAGCAGCTTCAAAGACGAGTTCTTCAAGGACGAGCGAGAGGTTCGGCTCCTTTGTCAAACGACGCTTTCCTCGCCTGCAGTGAAGTTCCGGGCCTCGACTTATGGGTTGCTGCCCTACTTCGAGCTAACGCCCGAAAAGGGCGAGACGCCGTCTGACCTGGTCGAAGGGATCAACATAGGCCCGAACGTCATTGATGCAGTCGCCGCGGATTTGGGGACTGAACGCGGCGCTGGAGAAGTTCGGTTGGAATGACGTCGTTGTGAAGTCCTGGGCCAAAGAGTTCGGTAACACTCGGGTCGCACATATATGTCTTGTCTTGGAGCTCGTTTTAGCAGGTTGTCTCGGTGCTGGACCAACCACCAATCGCATCCTGTCCATCATCATCGCGGAAAGGCTCAGGGGCGACAAACATGGAACAGCTGATGCGCAGGTGCATCTCGAGGTCCGACAGCGATCATCAACACCAATTGAATTTGTTGGTTGTGGTCGACCAGCGGAGCGAAGGCAAAGATGACACGCGAAAGTAGTACAGCACAGGAGGCGATGTTCGGTCGGCAGTCAGTAAGAGTTGACCGGCAACGGCAATCTCTACAAGCACCCGAGGCTGGGCGACAGCGGCCAGGGAAATCTCCAGTGCGCGATTGAGTGATGCGCTGTCCGGGTCGGATGGAGGCTCAGCAGATGTCAGCTTTCGCGAGATGCTTGGCCCACTTCCCGCCGACGAGCTCACTCACGGACTGTACCCATATCCGGCACGCTTACTGCGCCAAATCCCGAGGTTCCTCCTCAACACGGAGCAAATTACGTCAGGGGCCAAATTTATTGTTGACCCTTTCTGCGGATCGGGCACAGTGCTGCTGGAAAGCATGCTGGCTCGGGATCGACTATGGAATGGATCAGAATCCCATCGCTACGCTGCTCAGTCGCGTCAAGACAACACCACTTTCGGCGCCAGAGTTGACAAATCTCGTCGTCGATTTTGTGGCGAGGGCAAAGACCACGCGTAAGGGCAAGATGCCGGACGGCGCGGTCCTAAAGTGGTACGACGGTCAGTCTGCGTCCATCTTGTCACGCCTCGCCGGTCTCCTTGATTCGACTGCGTCCAGTCCCGAACACGACTTTCTTGCCGTTGTATTGGCTCTTGCCGCTCGGAGGTTCGCGATGACCGATAAGCGCATTCCCGTGCCTGTCAGGACAAAAGGTGCCCACGGTTCCCGGCACGTGGCGTGAGATGTGCACGCCATTGGCCTTGAGGCTGCTAAGCGGGTGGGTGCACTGAACACCTGGAGCGTTAGGGGGTCTTACCCTTCCCCTATCGTTGAGACGCGCGATGTTCGCCAGCCGAATGCGTGGATGAACCTGCCTCAGGCCTCAGCCGGCGGACTCCTCTTCACGAGCCCTCCCTACGGTGCCTCCCAGAAGTACATCCGGAGCAACAGTCTCGAGGCAGCTTGGCTTGGTTTTCTGGGCGACCACGGGCCAATCGGTCTTGAGCGGGCCAGCATCGGCAGGGAGCACCTTCCAGTCAGGACGACGTCGGTCGTGCATCAGCGTTTCTGAATGAAAATCGTCGATCCGACTTCGTCGACGCCATGAAGTCGGCCGGGCGGCCCGGAGCAATCTACGTCAACTACATCCTCGACATGCAGGAAGTAATTGCGAACGTGGCGAGGCCCCGATCAGCCGCGCGGTCCTTGTCACTGCGGGCAGCTCGGTGGCTGGCACCCGCGTAACAACCGAAATGCTTGCAGAGATGATGGTCAGGTCCGGCTTCAGACGCGTCCTGTCTCTGCGTGACCCAATCCGTGGTCGATCGCTCCTTACGCGCCGAAAGGGTGGTGGGCTGCCAGCTGCCGCCCAGAAACATCGAGATATTCGAACGCAATGAGTGGGTGCGGAGTCATTCCAATGTATAGCGAAGAAGACGTAGTCGACCGAATCATGGTGCTGAGCGAGCGGGTCTGGGAAAACCGCGTACAGCGCGCTGATATCGAGCGCTGGCTCGCAAACTTCCGAGACGAGTTTTTTCCTCGTGACCTGGAGCGCCATCGGCACTCACTCTCCTCGCGCACTTCAACTACTTTGGCGACGTTGAGGTCCGTGCGCTCCTACGAGCTCTGTATCGAGACTTGTTCCGCTACCCGATCATCCAGTCGATCCGCGAGGAGCGTGAATGGACAACGGATGCGGCCGTGATTGATTCGGCATTTGATGACGAACTGCGATCCACTCGCTTCCTTGCAATGGGCAATCCATCCGAGAGCGGAGCGCACCTCCTTTACTACTTCAGGCAAGAAAACCGCCTCTCGAGACGACTCTTTGTCAATCAACACGAAATTCTCGACGGGCCAATCGGCAGTCCTGACTCTCGAATGACTGTTCCTGGCGTGAAGCGACTCGTATTCATTGACGATGTTCTAGGTTCCGGTCAGCAGGCGATGGACTACTCAGAGAAAGTATTGTCGGCCTACCGTGAGGCTGCCGCTGCAAGCAATACGACCCTCACAATCTCGTACTACGTGCTATTCGCAAAGCAGCAAGGGCTAGATGTGGCCCGAGAGAGTCTGTTTGATGAGGTTCGCGGCGTCCACGAGATGGATCCGTCGGAAGAGGCCTTCAGCGCGGACTCGCGGCTTATTCCGGCATCTTGATCCCTCGCTTTCGCTCGAGCGGATCGAACAATTCGCAAGGCACTACGGGGAGGGGATCTATCCCGGCAGCGGACTCGGATATAGCAACGGTCAATTGCTCCTCGGGTTCCACCACAACGTCCCAGACAATACGCTTCCAATCTTCTGGATGGACGAGTTTGACCGCGAGTGGGATGCCCTCTTCCCGCGCTACACGAAGGTCTACTGATGCAAGCGAGCAACCCGTTCGAAGTGACCAAAGCTGGTGACTCCACCGATTCACAGATCGAGGCCACATTCGTCGAGTGGCCATCCGGCGGTTCAGTAGTGGTTACCCTCGCAGCCCAATGCCTCAATTTCTCGTGGGTGGCAAAGGCGGCGGTCGTACGCATTTGTTGCGGCACCTCTCGTATGGCTTGCAGCGAACGCGCGGGCCTTCAGCCTTGAATCAACTTAGGGATGAAGGCTATGTAGGCGTGTACTTCCGCTGTAGCGGGCTCAATGGCGGGCCGTTCCATGGGCAAGGTGTATCTCAGAGCGCTTGGTTTGCGGCATTCGGTTTCTATATGGATCTGTGGCTAACGGAGCAGATGCTTCGGGTTCTTCGAGATGTTCAGCTCCGCGATGCGTGCTGGACACCGAGGAACAGCAAGCCCTCTTCGGTGCGATCGGAACGCTCGTTGAGGCAGACGATGCTGGGGAGGCCTCGCAGGACCTGGACCACCTTGTGAATCGAGTCATCGAATTACGCAGAGGCGTCGATCATGCGGTAAATAATGCGGGCATCACAGGGAAGCTCGAAGTGGAGGTGCTTACCAATCCGGGGGAGCTCGTATTTGCAGCCGCTCGGTCCTCGGTACGAAATCTCAGTGGCCTTGGGGGCATTTCGATCACATTTCTTATCGACGAGTACGAGAACCTCAGCATCGATCAGCAACGATACCTCAACACGTTGCTACGTGAAAAGGTTCTTCCCACCACCTTCCTGATCGGCTCCCGCTCCTGGGGAGTCAAGACCCACGAAACCCTGAGCGCTCGGGAAGAGAACAGGCGCGGGAGCGAGTACGACTGGATCGAACTGGGCGAGACGTATCGCTCCACGGCTCGACATACAGAGGCTTCTGCTGAGCTCGCCGTTCGCGAGCTGAAGTATCTCAATTTCGACGTGAACTCAATTGAAGAACTGAAGGATTCCTTCGAGGTGCCAGACCATCGGGGCCTCGCGGACGAGACCCTTCTCCGGTGATTGGGGACGTGTCCGCGCGAGAACGTGAACATCTCGTCCGACTAGCAAGCCAGATCCGGGATGCCGGCGGAGATGAGAGTCTCGTCCGCGACTGCTTGAGTGCGGTCTCATGTGCCGCGTCGCCGTTGACTGAGAAGCTAGCTATTCTGCGGCTCTATCAGGACTGGAGTCAAGCCGGAGGGCTGACCAAACAGGGCATCGGGCGGGCCAGACAGCTTCGCGAGCAGCTGCAGTCAGGTCAGCCCGATAGAAAGCAAGTCAGTTCGTAAATCTCTGGAAATTGGGGGACATGGTTGCCCAGTTATATCGGGATGGCCGACGGCGGGCCGTTGCCGGATTCGAGCTCTTCGTTGAGATGTCCAACTTCTTGCCCCGCAGCCTACTCGTTGTGCTGAAGCATATTTATCGTCACGACACCAGTTCAACGGACAGGATCCGTTTCGACGCAGAAATCCAAGGTGTCATCGAGTCTCAAACGCGGGCGGTGGAGGAGGCTGCGCGCTGGTATGCCGTTGATGCCCTTCCCATGGGTGAACTCGGAGATCGTTGTAGCTGGCAGTTCGCCGACTTGCCACGTTCATGAGCCGATTCCGCTATTCCGACAAACCTTCTGAGGTGGGTGGTGTTGCATTCTCGAGCGACCTGCGGGGGCTTTCCGTCTCTCCCGGGAGTGTATAGAGGCCGCCAAACTCTATGGGCTCCTCATCGAAATCGATCAAGGTCGCACAGCCAGAAACGCCGGGTCACGACATAGGAAATTTCCAGCTTCACCCAATAATCGCGCCGCTGTATGGACTGCCAGTTGGGCGACGAGGGGCAATTGACCTAAAAGCTCACGAGGTTGAGGCGATATTCAACGCTCAGACCTCCGAGGAGATGTACTCGTCCGCTGTCGAAAAGCGCCTCGCCGCGCTGACCGCGCCTTTCAGCCAGGCGAAACATATGCCGGAGGCGCTGTTTTGAGTTCAATGGACTACTCGCTCTTCCGGGCGTCGAGTCATCACCCCAGATGAGATCGAGAGCCTGGATCAGTTCGGGCTTTTGGTTTCCGCGTATAACTCGTCAGAGCGTGTGAAGGCGATCTTTCGATCGTTGCCAGCTAGCAGGCGAGCTTGGTTCCTTCATCCAGAGTACGGAGTCTCCGTGGAGGAGGAGTTCAGTGCGGATGACCAACTCACGGCTCTTGACAGCGACGATCCGCTCTCTAGCGTCGCAACACTATTTCGAGAGATTGGCCTGCAAGACCACGTCCGCCGTGGAGAATCGCTAGCCATTGATATCACAGGGTTCATGCGGGGGCACATCCTCGCCCTCCTCTTCTGCTGTCGGGAAATCGGTCTAGAAAAAGTCACCCTGGTCTGTATAGCGATCCGAGCGCGTATGTAGCAGGCTCCAGGACAATTTTCTCTGAGGGCGCTGTGCTTCCGGTGGAATCGATACCCGGCTACCGAAGGTGTTCACGATGATGCATTGAACTCTCAGGACGCCCTAGTAATCGGTGCAGGGTATGACGTCCGGCTAATGCGCGCGGCTGCTGAATCGAAGAAGTCAGCAGCACTTCCTGCTTTTTGGCCTTCCGGGCCTGCAGCCACATATGTATCAGGAGAGCCAACTCCGAGCGTCTGACGCGAGCGAGTAATACAAGACCGATACGAGAGCGCGACCACCAAGTTGTATGCGCCGGCTGGCGACCCGTTTGCCGTTGCACAGGTGGTCAGCGACCACGTGCGGAGGACCTTCGCGCTACCGATCCGCTTAGGAACGTTTTCTTGAGCCCCACCGGCCCGAAGACGCAGGTGTTGGGCTTCGGCATGTTCTACCTCGCTGAGTGCGCCGGCGGACCGACGACGATGATTCTCCCCAGACCTGTCCGCTACTCGGCCGAAACCTCCCGAGGCCTATCGAGAGTGCACCTGTTCACGATCGAACTGAGTCTGCTTAGTCGGGGTGACATGTCCGTCTGACGGTCCGATCACATGTTCCGCGAACCGAAGGGCGGGAATACCCGCGCCCCCTACGCGTTGAACCCTGAGCGTACCCAACTCAAGTTCCCAGGAGGATTGGTGCCCGAAGACTTCAACCCCGAAGCTGGCGCGAGCTCGTTCGACGACTTCCTCGCCCGCTACCTTGCGGGTGAGCAGGCTCGTCAGGCTCGGTCGATCGACCTGAGCCGGTTCCTGACCGCCCGCACACAAGGCATCCTGCAGAACGCAGGACGCTTCGCGCTCGAGCGCGGCCAGACCGAGCTCGACGCGCTGCACATCCTGCGCGTCATCGTCGAAGACGAGAGCGTCAAGCAGGCCATCGAGCGCATCGGCGTCTCGCCCGAGAGCATCATCTCGGCGACCGAGTCGCGCCTGCCCGCGGCATCCGCTGGTCTCGACAAGCCCGACCAGCAGGCGCGGGCCAACGCGGCCACGATCACGCCGTCGGCCAGCCGCGCGCTGTTCCACGCCTACCAGGTCGCGCGCTCGAGCGGCTCGACGTACATCGACCCCGAGCACCTCTTCTTCGCGCTCGTGCTGGGGCAGGATGCCCCGGCCGGCCAGGTGCTGGCCCGCGCCGGCGTCACCGCCGAGGCGCTGACGCAGGGCGTGCGTGAGAGCGTTGACGACAGGCGGGTTTCGAGACGGCGCTGGCGCGCCTCCTCAGTCCGCAGAGTCGCACAGAGCGAGACCCCGATGCTCGACAAGTTCGGCACCGACCTCACGCAGCTCGCCCGTGACGGCGAGCTCGACCCGGTGATCGGACGCGTCGACGAGATCGAGCAGACCATCGAGATCCTCAGCCGCCGCACGAAGAACAACCCCGTGCTGATCGGTGAGGCCGGCGTCGGCAAGACCGCGATCGTCGAGGGCCTCGCCCGCGCGATCGTCGAGGAGTCGGTGCCCGAGGCTCTGCTCGGCAAGCGCGTCATCTCGCTCGACCTGCCCGGCATGCTCGCCGGCACCCGCTACCGCGGCGACTTCGAGGAGCGCCTCACCAAGACCATGGAGGAGATCGCCGCCAACAAGGGCGAGCTCATCGTCTTCATCGACGAGATCCACACGGTCGTCGGCGCGGGCGGCTCGGGCGACGGCGGTACCGACGCGGGCAACATCCTGAAGCCGCGCCTCGCGCGCGGCGAGCTGCACCTCGTGGGTGCGACCACGCTCAAGGAGTACCGCACCATCGAGAAGGACCCCGCGCTCGAGCGCCGGTTCCAGCCGGTGCGCGTCGGCGAGCCCTCGATCGAGGACGCCGTGCTGATCCTGCAGGGCCTGCGCCCCGCGTACGAGCAGCACCACGGTGTCGAGTACACGGATGCCGCGCTGCGAGCGTCCGTCGAACTCAGCGCGCGCTACCTCACCGACCGTGTCCTTCCCGACAAGGCCATCGACCTCATCGACCAGGCCGGGGCGCGGCTGCGCCTGCGGCTCGGCGTGAAGACGGATGTCTCCGCGCTCATCGCGCGACTCGGCGAGCTCGAGGCGGACAAGAACGCCGCCGTGCGTGCCGAGAAGTACGAGGAGGCGTCGCGCATCCGCGACGAGATCTCGAAGGTGCAGGCGAAGCTCGACGAGGCGACCGCGAAGGGCCGCGCCGCGGCATCCGCTGACGCCCCTTCGACCGTGATCGACGAGGCCGAGATCGCTGCGGTGATCTCGCGGGCCACCGGCATCCCGGTGAACCGCCTCACCGAGAGTGAGCGCGAGCGCCTCGGCGACCTCGAGGGCGAGCTGCACTCGCGGGTCATCGGCCAGGACGACGCGGTCACCGCGGTCGCGAAGGCCGTGCGCCGCAGCCGCACCGGCATGGGCGACGCCAAGCGTCCCGTCGGTTCGTTCCTGTTCCTCGGCCCGACCGGTGTCGGCAAGACCGAGCTGGCGCGTGCGCTGGCGTCGTCGCTCTTCGACGACGAGCAGGCGATCATCCGCTTCGACATGAGCGAGTTCGGCGAGCGGCACACCGTGTCGCGCCTCGTGGGCGCCCCTCCCGGCTATGTCGGTTACGACGAGGCCGGCCAGCTCACCGAGCGCGTGCGGCGCAACCCGTACTCGATCGTGCTGTTCGACGAGATCGAGAAGGCGCACCCCGACGTGTTCAACCTGCTGCTGCAGGTGCTCGACGACGGACGCCTGACCGACGGCCAGGGCCGCACGGTGGACTTCCGCAACACGGTGATCGTGATGACCTCGAACCTCGGTTCGGAGTTCCTCGCGTCGCGCTCGGGTGCGCTCGGGTTCGTCGCGGGCACGGATGCCTCGGGCTTCTCGTCTGCGGACGACATCCGGGCTCGCGTGATGGGCAAGGTGCGCGAGGCCATGCGGCCCGAGTTCCTGAACCGGATCGACGAGATCGTGCTGTTCCAGAAGCTCGGCGCCGACGAGCTGGCGCAGATCGTGCGCCTCATGCTCGGCGCGACCTCTGCGCGGCTTGCCGCTCGTGAGGTCGAGTTCGAGGTGACGGATGCCGCGGTGGCGCTCCTCGCGGAGCGCGGCTACGAGCCCGAGTACGGTGCCCGCCCGCTGCGTCGCGTGATCCAGCGCGAGATCGACGACCGCATCAGCGACCTGTTCGTGAGCGGGGCGCTCGGCGACGGCGAGGCGCGTGCGCGTGGATGTCGCCGACGGCGAGTTCGTCGTGACGCCGGTGCAGCGCGCGACCGTGGAGCTGCCTGCCGCGGCGTAAGCGGCATCCGGAACCCCGTTGTGCCGGTGGAATCCCGTCCGCGCGGATTCCGCCGCGCGGACGGGATTCCGTAGCTCGGCGGCACCGAACGCCCGGCCCTCATCGCGAGGGCCGGGCGTTCGCTCGTTCACGGTCAGATCGTGACCCGACCGCCCTTGTGTACTCGGCCGGAATCCCCGTGTGGTGGTGGAATCCCCTCGTCACGGACTCCATCGGCCGCACGGGATTCCGGCAACGCCGCACAATCGAACCGTCCGGTCCTCTTCGCGAGGGCCGGGCGTTCGTCGTACGAAAAGCCTCGCGTCACGCCCGTACGGTGAGGTCTTCGGCTCGAGCACCGGCGCCCGTGAGGGCAAGGGCGAGCGTGCGGATGCGCCATCCGTACCAGGCGATCGCGAGGGTCGTAACAGCGTAGATCGCGACGGCCTGCAGCGCGTAGGCGGGGTAGTCGATGAGCCAACGCGGCTCTGACGCGTCCGTGCCGAACGACGGGTTGTCGCTCACCGATGGCATGATCGCGCCGACCCAGTACCCGACGGCCTGCCCCGCCGCGTAGATCAGCACAGCAACGCCAAGCGTCAACCAGGCCATGCCGGTGCGCGACCGCCACACCGCCCGTGTCGCGCGCAGTGCCGACCGAGGCGTCCATCGTTCGTCGACAGGCGCCGCGATCGCACTCAACACGGGCGCTGCGATGAACGCTGTGATGAGGAGTGCGAGCAGGGCGACCATGCCGATCATGAGCAGTTGCCCGCTGCCCGCCCGACTACGCATGAGCTCGGGAATGAGCAGCAGTACGACGAGTGGAAGGCAGGCGACGATGGAGGCCAGCCAGGTTCGGAGGAAGGCGGCAAGAGGCATGCTTCGAACGTAGCGAGCGAGCGCATCACAAGGAATCCGGAGAACCCCCGGACTCGTGGGACGGTCACGCGCCGCCGCCGGCCGCGCGCCGGTGTCGCGCCTCGTGGGCGCCCCCCTCCCGGCTATGTCGGTTACGAGGCCCTGTTGTGGGGGCGGGGTCGTCGCGGCATCCGCTGGCCTGAGCGCCGGCGTGCTCGGGCCGGAATCCCCGTGTGGTGGCGGAATCCCCTCGCCACGGATTCCAGCGACCGCACGGGATTCCGGCGGGCCCGGCTCATGCGTCGCCCGACGCGGCGTACCCGTCGGTCACGACATCCGGCGCCGGCGGCGAGCCAGCAGGGTGGCGTCGTCCACCTCGACAGTCGCGCCGTCGCGGACCATCGTCCGCGGCCGCTGCTCGGCCACGAGCGCCTCGAAGTCGTCGCGCAGGGCGGGCAGCAGCTCTTCGGCGAGGAACATCGCGTTGCGGTGGCTCGTCGACAGGTGCGTGAACACCCCCGACGGCGCATGCCCGACCACCAGCAGGTGCCCGCCGGGTGCAACCGCCTCCGCCAGCCGGCGGGTCACGTCGACCATCCCTCCGTCGGGTGGATGCAGGAAGTGCGTGGTGACGAGATCGTAGGACCGGCCGTCGGCAGCGAAGGTGCGGGCGTCGACCTGCCACCAGTCGGTGCGGTCGGCCACCCCGGCCTCCTCGGCGTGCCGCGCAGCTCGGGCGAGACCGTTGGCCGAGAAGTCGGCGCCGGTCACCGTCCAACCGTGTTGAGCCAGCCAGATCACGTCGCCGCCCTCACCGCAGCCGACGTCGAGCGCCGTGCCCGGGGTCAGCGCTGACGCCTCGGCGACGAGCTGCGCATTCGGGTTCCCACTCCACACCTGCTGCTCGCCCGAGTACCGCTCGTCCCAGCTCGGCGGCTCGAAGATCGCTGCCGCCTCAGCTTCGCTGGGCTCGTGTTCGTGTCGACTCATCAGGATGCTTCCTTCCGCTGCTCCATGAGCGTACGGACCCGATTCACGGGTGGCACGCCTGCTTGCCGTTTCGGCAACGCGACGCCGAAGCGACGGATGCCGAGGCCCAGCCCGGTCCTCATCGCTACGACCGGGCGTTCGTGCTGTCGTTCAGGCGGTCATGGTAACCAGAATCGCGACGCTTATCACCGCGCAGGCTGGCGCGACGCCTGACCTGGCTCGCGGAGCAAGTGGACAGTGCGGCGATCAGCGTTGCAGGAGAACGCGGACCTGGTCGCGGATCTCCTGCAGGATGTCCTCGACGGTGCGGGTGATGTTCGCGGGGGACGCCATGCTGATGAACATGATCGCCGAGATGACGCGGGCGAGCGTGGCAGCGTCACCCGGGTCGATGCGGTCGTCGCGTCGCAGCACGGCGGCGATCGCTTCCTCGGTCTGGATGGTCAGTGCGAGGGCGTCGCGGTGGTGCGGCTCTTCGGGGTCGCCGAAGACGAGCTCTCGCAGGTAGGTGCGCCCGTTGTCGACCTGGATGCGGTTGCACTCCACGATCGGACGGATGATCGCCATCACCGCGTCGAGCGCGTCGGGGATGCTCTCGGCGGCGGCCCTTCCCTCCTCGAGCGCGTCGACGTAGCCGGAGTTCTGCACGAGCAGGAGCAGCTCGCCCTTGGTCTTGGCGTAGAGGAACAGGGTGCCGGTGCCGATGTCGGCCTTCTCGGCGATCTGCTGCGTGGTGACCTCGTCGACGCCGTGCTCGGCGAAGAGTTCTCGCGCGGCGGCGGTGATGCGTTCGAGCTTCACTTGCTTGTTCCGCTCGCGCCGTCCGACCGGTGGGGTGGCGAGGGTCATTCCGTCCTCCAAGATCAGACCTGACTGTGCTCAGTTATGAGCATAATGGGGGAGTACTCCGCCTTCCTTCACATAGGTCAACGCTTCGGACACCTCGTACGCGTGAACCGCGGAAGAGAACATCGACAACTCGTCTGACAGCTTCGCGATCTCGTCGCTCTCGAAGAATGCCGCTCGCTCGGACGCGTCTGCGAAGCCGAGCATCAGCGAGGCGTGGAACCGCTGGTCGGCGGGGTTGTCATGGGCGACGTTCGGCGTGTCCCAGAGCTTCTCGTTCCAGGGCATGAACACCTGGGCTCGCAGCTCGGTCAGCGCGCCCGTGTTCGCGACAGCGGGCACGAGCTCGTCGGTGAGGTGCTTGCGGAACGATCGGGTGCCGACGCCATCTCGTCTCCTGAGGTAGACCAGGGCTCGAGCTCCGGTTTGCTCGCCTGGCCGGGCGACGTGGTACCAGCGGGTCGAGTTCGGCGGCCCGGCGTAGAGCAGGGTGCGCCGGAACACGTTGATCTCGTCTCGGTATGCGACCCGGGTCTGCTTGCGGCCCAGAAGCGGCGATAGAGCCGACTGGAACGTGACCTCGGCGACCCCGTCGATCCTGCGATCCGCGGGAATGGCCGTCTCGACGCCGTGGGTGGCGGGCCAGAGCCCGGGATTGGTGGCGGCGAGGTGGATCTGCCGGTACTCGTCGAATCCCGGGGTTGCCGAGATGATCTTCGAGTGGGGCCCCTTCCAGTAGTCCATACCCTGCTGACGCGGCTGATCGGTGCGCATCCACAGCAGGATGGACGACGCGAAGGGCTTCTTCGTGTACGGAATCGTGGTGGTCATTTCGTGTCCATTTCGGGTGGTTTCGGATGCCGGTATGCCGGTCAGCGGGCGAGGAATTCGATCGCGACGGGAGCGAACCTGTCGTGGAATTGGAAGATGCCGCCGTGGCCGGAGTCGGGGTAGATGATCAGCTCCGAGCCCCTGATGCGCCGGTGCAGGTCCTCGGACAGCACGGAGGGCACCATGCGGTCGTTGTCGCCATTCGCGATCAGGGTGGGCTGGGTGATCTTCGACAGATCTGCAGGTGCCGAGCGTCCCCACTTCTTGATCGCCTTCAGCTGCGTCTGGAGAACCTTCACCGTGGCCGGGGCGTCACGATCGACGGTGCGCTCCTGGAGCCGCTTGATGAACGCCTTCGCGGCGGGCTTGCCGGTGGCGTTGCGGTTGAAGAAGAGGAACTCCTTCGGGTCGGACCGGGTCAGGGTCGCGCGCAGGATGTCGAAGTACGTGATTCCGGCGACCTTGTCGATGTCCTTGCCGCCGGCGGGGCCCGTGCCGGTGAGCACGAGCTTGCGCACGAGCTCGGGGTGCTTGACCACGAGCGCCTGCGCGACCATGCCGCCAAGCGAGAAGGAGAAGATGTCGATCTTCTCGAACCCGAGCGCACGGATGAAGGTGTAGGCGTCGTCGGCCATCGCCTCGACGCTGTCGGGCACCTGACCGGTTGATGCGCCGACGCCGCGGTTGTCGAAGGTGATGACGTGGCGGTTCTTCGCGATCGGGTCGACGATGCGCGGATCCCAGTTGTCGAGGGTCGCGGCGAGGTGGACGAAGAAGACGACGGGGATGCCGCCCATCGGTCCCAGCTCGCGGTAGGCGAAGGTGACGCCGCCGGCGTTGATGGTACGGGCGGGCGCCGTGGCATACGACGCTGTTGACGCCGCGCGGCGTTGGCGTCGGGTGGTCGGTGATGTTCATGGATGTTTCTCCTTGTGGTGGTGGCGTCCAGCGCCGGCGTTCGGGTTTGATCAATCGGCGTAAAACCGAGTGTACTCAATTATGAGTGGACTCAGTAAAGATGTCAAGGCGATTCGCGCTCGCGGTCGTGTCGACACGTCGGCGCGTCAGTCGCCCGACAGCGCGTGCCGCTGCGGCAGCGCGGTTGTTGTCGGCGCAGGCGCTACGGCGGCCTGTTCCTCGGCCCGACCGGTGTCGGCAAGACCGAGCTGGCGCGTGCGCTGGCGTCGTCGCTCTTCGACGATGAGCGGCGATCATCCGCTTCGAGTTCCTGAACCGGAGCGACGAGATCGTGCTGTTCCAGAAGCTCGGCGCCGACGAGCTGGCGCAGATCGTGCGTCTCATGCTCGGCGCGACCGCGGCGCGGCTTGCCGCTGGTGAGGTCGAGTTCGAGGTGACGGATGCCGCGGTGGCGCTCCTCGCGGAGCGCGGCTACGAGCCCGAGTACGGTGCCCGCCCGCTGCGTCGCGTGATCCAGCGCGAGATCGACGACCGCATCAGCGACCTGTTCGTGAGCGGGGCGCTCGGCGACGGCGAGGCGCGTGCGCGTGGATGTCGCCGACGGCGAGTTCGTCGTGACGCCGGTGCGGCGCGCGACCGTGGAGCTGCCTGCCGCGGCGTAACCCCGCGGCATCCGCTGGTGCCCTCATACCGCGCGACAGAGAACGAACGCCCGGCCCCATTACTGGGGCCGGGCGTTCGCTGCATTCGATCGAGCTTCCGGACGGCCGGGAGTCCTACCTCCTCTACGCGCAGATGGTCGTGGACAAGGCGTACCGTCCGAACCGGAAACGGCGTTGAGGTCACTACGCGACGGCGTCGGCGTGCCGGTGCACGACCCGCCACTCGCCGCCCTCGCGACGGTAGACCTGGGTGGCGCGCAGCGTGAAGGTGCGCGGCTTGCCGTCCATCGACGCCGAGATGCGCTCGTATCCGACGGTGTACGCCATGTCGCCGCTCAGGTCGAACGAGATCAGCTCGAACGAGTAGCCGGTGCAGTCCGAGAAGCTCGAGGCGAGCACCTCGAACGCCTCCAGGAGTTCGTCGCGGTTCGTCGCGTTTCGCCACGCGCCGAGCACGCTCACGGGCTCTTCGCGCGACCAGATCGCCCGTCTCGGTCTGTCGTCGCCGTCGAATTGGGCTCGTTCGGCCTCCGCGAGCGAGGTGTACACCCAGGTCAGGAATTCCTCACGCTCATTCATGGGTTCAGCATGCTCCCCGCGGGCACGCGGCGCGAGAGGATCGCGGCATGCCCTCGGCATCCGAGCCGCCGGGCGCGGTCGCGACCTCGCTCAGGCGAGCCGTTCGAGCACCCGCAGCGCGGCGCCCGTGCCGTCCTCCGGCGACATCCGCTCGGCCACCGTGTGAACCGCCGACGGCGAGTTCGTCGTCACCGAGATACCGCGCGACCGTGAAGCTGCCGACCGCGGCAGAGCCAGAGGCATCCGCTCGGTTCTCTCTGAACGCCGGCTCTCAATGCAAGGGCCGGGCGTTCGTCGTGCCGCAGGGAACGTGATCGGCGACCGTGACGTCGAGGGTGTGCGGCTCCTGGATTGATGAAGGTGTGAGTGTGATCGCGTCACCGCGGGCGGCGGGCGAGCAGGGTGGCGTCGTGCACATCGACTGTCGTGCCGTCGCGGATCATCGTTCTCGGCCGCTGCTCGGCCAGGAGCACCTCGAAGTCCTCGCGCAGGGCGGCAGGAGATCTTCGGCGAGGAACATCGCGTTGCGGTGGCTCGCCGACAGGTGCGTGAACACCCCAGACGGCGCATGCCCGACCACGAGGAGGTGCCCGCCGGGCGCACCGGAACCCCGTTGTGCCGGTGGAATCCGTTCGGCGCGGATTCCGCCGCGCGAACGGGATTCCGTAGCTCGGCGGCCCCGGCAGGCCCGGTCCTCATCGCGAGGGCGGGCCTTCGGTGCGCTCGTGCCACCCCGAGAGGGCACGGCGGACTCGTGGCCGGAATGCGTCGGTTGTGACATGGTGAGCAGCGACCCGTGTCGGACTGCGACGGAGGGGGTGCCCCATGAGTGAGGAGTCGGCGGACTCGGCCACTGCCGCCCCGACCGCGGGGGCACCCGCGCGGGTGTCCCGGTGGCGTCACCGGCCGTTCATCGAGATCGTCGCGGTGGCGATGCTGTCGGTGACCGCCATCCTGACTGCCTGGTGCGGGTTCCAGGCTTCGAAGTGGAGCGGCGAGAGGGCGACCGCGTTCGCCGAGGCATCCGCCGCCCGGGTCGAGGCGAGCGATGCGGACAACCAAGCCCGTGAGGCCCGAGTGGTCGACCTGATCATCTACGTCGAATGGGTGACCGCCAACGCTCAGGGCGACACGGCGCTCGCCGACGACATCGAGGCTCGTTTCACGCCGCACTTCACTCTCGCATTCGACGCCTGGCAGGCTGGCGGAGAGGTCGCGACGGGCCCGTTCGCGATGCCGGAATACGTTCCCCCAGGCACCGAAGAGAGCGCGGAACGCGCGGCCTACGCCGATGCGCGCTTCGCGGACGCGCTCGAGTACACCGAGCGGGGCGACAACTACTCGCTGCTGACGGTGCTGTTCGCGCTCGTGCTCTTCCTGACCGCGATGGCCCAGCGCGAGATCCATCACGTCGCGGCGTGGATCATGCTCGGGCTGGCCGGCCTCATCGCCGTGGGCGGGCTCATCGTGCTGCTCACCTTCCCGGCCCGGTTCTGACTCCCATTGCGCTTGAAGCCGACGAGGATGCCGGCATGACGACGGCGACCATGACGGCGGCGACCATGACGGCGGCGACCATGACGGCGGCGACCATGACGGCGGCGACCATGACGGCTGCCCGCCGCCGGCATAGTTCCGCGCCAACCGAGGTACCGAAGTACCGGAAGTACCGAAGTACCGGACCGCCGGAAACGACAACATTCGGATGGGCTCCTGCGAACGCTGTCCGGCGAGGGAAGCGATACATCATTCCCCAGCGCCCCGGTACTTACCAGGAAAGTGTCGTGGTGCTTTCGTCCCTCACCGACGCCCCGCACAGCGGCGCCACAGTTCGGTACTTCGGTACCGATTTCGCGGAGGAAGACTCCGGTCGCCGCGTCCCCCACCTGGCCCGCGCAACCCGGGCCCACGTCCATTGACATCAGGCGACTGCGGTGAGCTTACGGACATGCGATGTTCCCGCAGCCCGCTCGATGGCGAGATCACGGGCGATCTGCATCGCAGCAATGCCCGCGCCGGATTCGACGCCGGCCTCCAAGAGGCGCACGGCGAGGTGGGGTTCGTGCGCCTCCGGCCGTCGCCTCCGGCGCGCGCCTCTGGCCGTCCCGACCGGCGCGCCCCTATGCTGACGGAGTCACAGCGAGCTCGATGAGGAGTGCGATGCGTGCGACAGGGTGGTCGGCAGTTCCGGGATCAGGATCGACAGGGCGGGCGACGGGCCGGGGGAGTGGTCGGGGGCGCAGGCGCCGCGCCGCGGCATCCGTCGCCGTGACGGCGCTCGTGAGCGCCGCGCTCTTCGGTGGAGCGGCAGCCGCGAGCGCCGCGCCGCCACCGTCGCAGGCCCCGGGTGCCCCTGGCGCCCAGGCGACGTGGACCACGGGAGCCAAGCAGGGGGTCGGCACCTCCACGACTCCTGACTCCAAGGTGTGGTACACCCTCTCGGAGGGCACGCTGGCCGAGGTCTACTACCCGCGGGTCGACGTGGCGAACAGCCGCAGCCTCGAGCTCATCGTCACCGACGGCTCCACGTTCACCGACCTCGAGTCGCGCGACACCACCCACGAGGTGAGCCTCGCCGACTCGCGGGCACTCGTGTACACCCAGGTCAACACCGACAAGGACGGCCGGTACGAGGTCGTCAAGACCACGTTCACCGATCCCGCCCGCTCGAGCGTGATCATCGACATCTCGGTCCGCTCGCTCGACGGCGGCACGTATCAGGTGTTCGCCCAGTACGACCCATCGCTGGCGAACAGCGGCCGGCACGATTCGGCCCGGTTCTGGCGCGGGGCGCTCGTCGCAGAGGACCTCGCCGGCGATCCGGGCACCGGCGCCGAGCCCATCGCCAGCGCCCTCGTCGCCGACAAGGACTTCCTGGCGACCTCCAACGGGTTCGCCGGCATCAGCGACGGCTACACCGACCTCGCCGGCGATCACCGCCTCGACCACAGCTACGCGCAGGCGCTCGACGGCAACGTGGTGCAGACCGCCCAGCTGAAGCTCACCGGCCCTGCGAGCAACGCCTCGGCGACCCTCGCACTCGGATTCGGGGCATCCGCCGACGCCGCGCGCAAGACCGCGACCGCGAGCCTCGGCACGGCCGGCGGGCACGGCGCGGACGCGGACGCGGCCGCCGAGGCGTACGCCGACGGCTGGCACGACTACCTCGACAGCGTGAGCGCGGCACCGGCGAGCGTGGCAGGCGATGCCGAACTCACCACCCAGTACCACGTCGCCGCGATGACGCTGAAGGCGCACGAGGACAAGACTTACCTCGGCGCGAACATCGCGTCGCTCACGATTCCGTGGGGCCAGGCGCAGAACGCGAACGAAGCCGGCGTCGGCGGGTACCACCTCGTGTGGGCGCGCGACCTCTACCAGGTCTCGACCGCGCAGATCGCCCTCGGCGATTCGGATGCCGCGAACCGCTCCCTCGACTATCTCTTCGAAGTGCAGCAGAAGAGCGACGGGTCCTTCCCGCAGAACTCGCTGCTCGACGGCACGCCGTACTGGGGCAGCCTGCAGCTCGACGAGGTCGCGTTCCCACTCGTCCTGGCCTGGCAACTCGGGCGAACGGATGCCACGACCTACGCCGAGCACGTGAAGAAAGCCGCCGACTTCCTCGTCTCCCACGGCCCGTCGACGCCGCAGGAGCGCTGGGAGGAGGAGGGCGGCTTCTCGCCCAGCACCATCGCCGCCGAGATCGCCGGACTCACGGCCGCCGCGTCGATCGCCACGGCGAACGGCGACACGGCGTCGGCCGCGATCTACACGGGTGTCGCCGACGACTGGCAGCGCAAGGTGCAGGACTGGACGTTCACCACCACCGGCCCGCTCGGCGACGGGCGTTACTTCGAACGCATCGACGACAACGGCGATCCGAACGACGGGCACATGCTCGAGATCAACAACGGCGGCGGCACCTACGACGAGCGCTCCATCGTGGATGCCGGGTTCCTCGACCTGGTGCGCCTCGGCGTCAAGCCGGCCGCGGATGCCGCGATCATCGAATCGCTCCCCGAGGTCGATGCGACGATCAAGGTCGACACGCCGAACGGGGCGCTCTGGTACCGCTACAACCACGACGGCTACGGCGAGAAGGCCGACGGGTCGCCCTACAACGGCACCGGCGTCGGCCGCCTCTGGCCGCTCCTGTCAGGTGAGCGGGGCGAGTACGAGCTCGCGAACGGCCGCCCTGCCACCACGTTCCTCGACACGCTCGCGGCAACCGCCAACGCACGGTTACATGATCCCCGAGCAGGTATGGGACCAGCCGGATGCCGCGGGCTTCGTGCTCGGCGAGGGCACGGGCTCGGCGACGCCGCTGGCCTGGTCGATGGCCGCGTTCGTGCGGCTCGCGCAGTCGATCGACGCGGGCAGGCCGATCGCGACGCCCTCCGTCGTCGCGGACCGGTATGCCGACGGTGAGCTTCCCGCCGGGCCGAGCCTCACGGTGACGGAGCCGGTCGCCGGCGCCGTCACCACGGAGCCGACCGTCACGGTCGCTGGCTCGACCGACGCGGCATCCGTCTGGGTGGCGGCCGGAGGGCACTCGGTCGAGGCATCCGTCATCGGGGGCACCTTCGCCGCCGAGGTGCCCGTCGTGCTGGGCGCCAACACCATCACCGTGGTGGCGGTGGGCGCCGACGGCGGCACGACGGCCGTTCAGGTGCCGGTCACGTCGACGAACTTCGGCACGGCGGTCGGCACGGTGGACGACCCGTCGGGCGACGACAACGGCCCGGGCGACTACGTGTACCCGACGAACAGCGTCTTCAACCCGGGAGCGTTCGACCTCACGCAACTCGGCGTCTACGACGACGGCGTCTCGATCAACTTCATCACGACGCTCGCCGGCGAGATCGGCAACCCGTGGGGCGGCAACCAGATGTCGGTGCAGCGGGTGGACATCTACGTGAGCACGGATGCCGCAGGCGCCGCCGTCGCGGCCCGGCCCGGCACCAATGCGAACCTCGCGCACCCGTACGCGTTCGTCGTCGGCGGGTCGGGCTTCATCCAGCCGACCGTGCGCGATGGGACGGACGCCGTGCTCGCGAACGCCACCCTGCTCGTGCTGCCGGCGACGCACCAGATCGCGATGTCGGTGCCGAAGGCCGTGTTCGACGGGGTCGACCTCGCGGGCGCGACGTACCAGGTCGCCCTGATGTCGCACGCGGATCCGAACAGCGAGGGCACCGGCGGCATCCGGCCGGTGTACGACTTCGACTACTGGAACACGAGCCCGGACATCGGCATGGGCTGGATCAAGGAGTACCGCTTCGGCGGCGGCGCCGGCGTCTGGACCGACCAGAACCCGGCTCGCGACACCGACACCCGCGACCCCAACACCATCGACGTGCTCGTGCCCGACGGCGCGACGCAGTCGACGGTGCTCGACTGGCGCGCCGGGTCACCCGTGGTGCTGCCGTACGTGCCACTGGGGTAGCCCTGACGGATGCCGCGGTTGCCGGCGCGCCGGCGCCGAGACCCGGGCGTTCGGCCGAGCAGCTACGCTCGGAGCGGCGGCACCATCCGTCCGTTGCGGAGTGGCGGGGCTGCGACGTTCAGGGGGCAGCCATGGTCGACGCCGGAGTCGGGGGCGACGCGCGGCGGCGCGGGTTCCGCGTCGACCGGGTCAGCGACCACATGCACTTCGCGCACACCGAGCACGTGAACTGGGCCATGTACGTCGGCCCCGACGGCGTCACGCTGATCGATTCGGGGTACTCGGGCCAGCGCGACCTGGTCGATGCGTCGCTCAGTGCAGTCGGATGCCGCTCCGAAGACGTCGCCGCCGTGCTGATCACCCACGGCCACGCCGACCACTTGGGCGGCGCCGCCTGGCTCGCCGAGGAGTACGGCACGCCCGTGCACGCCCATGCCCTGGAGGTCGCGAACGTGCGGCGAACGGTCGTGCAGCAGGCCGGACCGGCCCAGGTGCTGCGCAACGCATGGCGCCCGGGCGTCGCTCGATGGGCGTTCGCGATCGTCCCGCTGCTCGGGGGGCGACCCGAACTCGGCGTGCCGAGCGTGACGCCGCTCCCGGAGCGAGACGGCCGGGTCGCCGTGCCTGGGCGGCCGCGGGCCATGCTCGTCGAGGGCCACACCTCGGGGCACGCCGTCTACGACTTCGAGGGCGAGGGCGTGCTCGTCGTCGGAGACGCCCTCGCGACCCGACACCGGACGTCGCCGGTCGCGGGGCCGCAACTCCTGCCCTCGGTGTTCCATCAGGACGTCGAGCGCGCTCGTGCGTCCCTCGCTCAGCTCCGGTCCTCCTCAGCGCGGGTCGTCCTGCCCGGTCATGGCGAGGCATGGATCGGCCCGGTCGACGCCGCAGTGAACGAGGCGCTCGCGACCGGCTCGCCGTGGTGAGGCGCTCGTGGCTGGCTCGCCGTGGTGAGGCGCTCGTGGCTGGCTCGCCGTGGTGAGGCGCTCGCGGCTGGGTCGCCGTTGGTGAGCGCTCGTGGCTGGCTCGCCTTGGTGAGGCGCTCGTGGCTGGCTCGCCTTCGTGAGGCGCTCGGGCTGGCTCGCCGTGGTGAGGCGCTCGCGACCGGCTCGCTTGGTGAGCGCTCGCGCTGGCTCGCATGGTGAGCGGACGGGCGAGTGGGGCGGGGCGGCGCAACGAAGTCGCGTCCCGTGGCTGCTGTCTGGCGAGGGGCGGGATAGTTCCCTCACAGATCATCGGTACTTCGGTACCTTCGGTACTTCGGTACCGACATTGCGGGCACATAACGTACGATCGCGACCGAAAACGGTCGAGCCACCGACGAGCGGGATGGGACCTCACCATCGCGCGTGTGATCACGCACGCGGCATCCGTGCTGAAAGACGGGCCCTACACACGCGCGCGCCACCGGCTCGGCGTCGGTGGTGCTGGCTAGCGTGTCGGTATGGTCGCTGAACTGTGGTGGGCGGAGCGCGGGTCGGGCCCGCCCTTCGTGCTCCTGCACCCTGGCGGCACCGATGCGCGTGCCCTCCAGCCTGCTGCTCGACGCGCTGAGTCCCGGCTACCGACTCATCACGCCCGAGCAGCGTGCCCACGGGCACACTCCCGATGTGGGCGAGCTGACGTTCACCGCCATGGCCGACGACACCGTCGCCTTCATCGAGTCGCTCGACGTCGCGCCCGTTCACCTGCTCGGCTACAGCGACGGCGCGATCGTCGCCCTGCACGTCGCGCTCGCGCGACCCGATCTCGCGAGAGACCTCGTGTTCGCCGCCGCACCCGCCACGGTCGACGGATGGTACGACGGCGTCTTGGGCGTCGAACCACCGGAGTTCATGGCCGACGCCTACGGCGAGGTATCGCCCGACGGGCGAGACCACTGGCCGGTCGTCGTCGAGAAGATGGCGCGGATGCATGCCGACTCACCGCGCATCGACGCCGCTCGATTGGGCACGCTCCCGACCCCGACCCTCGTCGTGCTCGGCGACGACGACGAGGTGCGCCTGGAGCACGCCGTCGAGGTGTACCGGGCGCTGCCGAACGGCGAGCTCGCCGTCATCCCGAGGTCGACGCACGGCTTCCTCGTCGAGAAGCCCGAGCTGTTCGCGCGACTCATCCGCGACTTCCACGCCGATCACACCGGCGTCGGCGTCGCACCCATTCGACGACGGCCCCGGTGATTGGGGGCCTCGCGCCCACTCGACGGCTCCGGTGACGGGCGCGAAACGATCGAGCAGGAATCAAGAAGCACGCGCCGCCGGGCGTGAATAGCGTCGACGGTATGAACACCATCCACTCCATCACCATCACTTCCATCGACTCCATCACGCTCGACGTTGCCGATCCCGAGGCAGCCGAGCGCTTCTACGCCGACGCCTTCGGGCTGGGCACCTTGGTGCACACGAGGGCATCGGATGCCCCGGCCAGCGGCTTCCGCGGGTTCACCGTGTCGCTCATCGTGTCGCAGCCGTCCAACGTCAGCGCACTGTTCGACTCGGCGGTCGCCGCCGGGGCGACGGTGCTCAAGCCGGTCGAGAAGTCCCTCTGGGGCGTCGGATGCGTCGTCCAGGCCCCCGACGGGGCGATCTGGAAGGTCGCGACCTCGGAGAAGAAGGACACCGGTCCGGCTACCCGGGAGATCGACCGGATCGTCGTCCTGCTCGGCGCGGAGGACGTGTCCGCGAGCAAGCGCTTCTACGCCGACCGCGGACTCGCCGTCGGGAAGAGCTTCGGCAGCTACGTCGACTTCGACACGCCGTCGAGCCCGATCGGCCTGGGACTCTACAAGCGCCGCGCACTCGCCAAGGATGCCGGCGTCGCTCCTGAGGGCACCGGGTCGCACCGCATCCAGATCAACGGCAACGCCGGGTCGTTCACCGATCCCGACGGGTTCGCGTGGGGCACCAAGTCGGAGTGAGCCGGGCGATACGGCCGGGGCATGGGGCGATCCATTCCCGGCCGTGCCGCCGCCCGAGGCATCCGGTGCTGACGCACCGAACCTGGCCAAGTGGTCGAACCCCTGGGCCCACCGGTACTGACCTCCCGGTCGCACCCTGTTCGAATCGCCGGAGGGGTGCTCGTCGTCATCGGCATCGTGCGGCGCCCCGCCGTGACATGGCCGCAGGCGCTCGCCATGATCGGCTTCTTCGGTGTCGCGATCGTCGCGCTGTTCCTCGCGCCGAACCTCGGCACTCGCCCTCGCCGGGCTCGCGCTCGCCGCCCACGCCGTGTGGGACATCGTGCACTACCGCCGCGACATCATCGTGAGCCGTTCGATGGCTTTGTGGTGCATCGGCCTCGATGTGTTCCTCGGCGTCGTGTGCGTCACGCGCGCCATCGCCGGCTGAGTTCCGGCCGGCCGAGGTCGCGGTCGCCGTGCGGTCGCGTCGAGGTGACGGATGCCTCGGGCGTTCACGTTGACGGCGGGGTGTGCGATGCTGACCTCATGCCGGAGTCGCCCGAGGTCGATGCGCTCGTCGAGGAGCTCGGTGCCACGCTCGCCGGAAGAACGATCACCGGCGTCGACGTCGTCGAGTTCCGCGTGACGAAGACGCGCGACCGACCGCTGACCACCCTTGCGGGCGAACGCGTGACCGGCGCGGCGCGGCACGGCAAGCTCGTCGACCTCGCGCTCGAGGGAGGCCACCTCGTGGTGTCGCTCGGGAGGCACGGCTGGGCGCGCTGGCGCGACGCCGAGGCGGTCGGCGCCGAGGCGGTCGGCGATGAGGTGGTCGGCGCCGCTGCCGCCGACGTCGGGGATGTCGCCGCCGCCGCCGACCGAGCCGTCGAAACCGAGGACGCCACCGAGGATGAAACCGACACAGCGGTGACGCTCGTCGCCATCGACTTCGATGACGGCCGCACGCTGGAGTTCACGGATGCCGGTGACTGGGTGTCCCTGGGCGGCTGGGTCGTCGACGATCCGGCCGAGGTGTCCGCCATCGCCAAGCTCGGGCCCGACCCCGCCGATCCGGGGTTCTCGCGAGCGGACTTCGACCGCGCCGTCGCCGGCCGGCGCAAGCAGGTCAAGGCCGTGCTGCAGGAGCAGGAGTCGCTCGCAGGGATCGGCAACGCGTACTCCGACGAGATCCTCCACGCCGCCAAGATCTCACCCGTCACGCATGCCGCTGCACTGACCGAGGGAGACCTCGATCGGCTCTTCGACGCGACGGTGGGAACGATCACGTCTGCGATCACGGCGCGCCGAGGCGTACCGATCGGCGAGCTCAAGGCCGCGAAGGTCGCGGCGATGCGGGTGCACGGCAGGGCGGGGGAGGCATGCCCGGTGTGCGGCGACACGATACGAGACTTCTCGTTCGCGAGCACGACCGCCCAGTACTGCCCGACGTGCCAGACCGGCGGGGCGCTACTTCCCCTGCGGGAGTAAGCAGGCGGCCCAGTCGAGCTCGCCCGGGATGCCTCAGGCCACCCGAGATCGGTGCGAGGACCGGGTCGACACGCACGCGGCTGACCGCCTCGGGCGCAGCCGTGAACCGGCCCGGCTCGCCCTCGGCGGTGAGGTACTGAACGCGGATGCCTCGGCCGACCGGCGAGATCTTCGTGATCTCGTATGCGCGGCCGAAGGCGTTCACGAGGGTGTCGCCCACCTCGAGCTGGCGGGTCTGCCGCAATGCGATGGCCTCCATGCTGAGAGTCTCTCAGTACCCACTGACGTCGATCTGCGGCCCGCGAGAACACGTCCGCAGGCACCAGTCGATGCATCCGACCGATAGTTCGTTCACAGCGCCGCGGTACTTCTCGGTACTCCGGTACTCCGGTACTCCGGTACCGACTTTGCGGAGGGAAACTGTGGTTCCCCCGTGCTCAGGCTTCCGGCGCCGGCACCGGCACCGGCACCGGCTGGCACCGGCACCCGGCGCCGGCATCCAATGGCATCAGGCAGCTGCGGGCAGCTTACGGACATGCGGTGTTCCGGCAGCCCCGGCGTCCGCCCGGTCTGGCTACGCTGAGCCGATGGATGACGCTCGGATGACCGGCAACGCGTCATCGGGTGTGCCGGTGACCGTGGTCGTCGACGTGGCGAACGTGATGGGCTCCCGCCCGGATGGCTGGTGGAGGG
The DNA here is from genome assembly GCA_963764435.1 of uncultured Actinomycetota bacterium. Taxonomy (GTDB): domain Bacteria; phylum Actinomycetota; class Actinomycetes; order Actinomycetales; family Microbacteriaceae; genus Agromyces. The sequence continues at coordinate 101,960 of CAVXSL010000011.1, forward strand.
ACCGCGCAGCGGCGGCAACCAACCTCCTCGCGCGCATGCCCGGCCTTGTGGGGCGGGCCGTCACTGCTCCCGACGGCGAGCCCGTGCTCGTCGACAAGGTCGTCGCCGTCGTCGAGGGCGCCGCGAAGGCGATCACCGCGCCGGACGGGGTGGTCGTGGTCCGTGCGCCGAAGGATGGCGACAGCGCTATCGTGTCCTCGGCCCAGGAGGCCGTCGACGCAGGGGAGCGCGTGCTGGTGGTCACCGCGGATCGCGGCCTGCGGGCGCGACTTCCCGGCGTTGTCGTCGTGGCCGGGCCGGGCTGGTTGAACGCGCTGCTCGGTCGATGACCCGTGACGCTCCGGCTGACAGGTCGCCCTGGTGACCAGGCGGCCAACCCGTTCGGCACGACGCCGAGCAGCGAGCAATGGACGGGTGACGACAACCACCTCCATCGGCCTCGGCGACCTCGCGGACGAGCGGGTCATCCGCCTGCTCACCGACCACCTTGACCGACATGTTCGCGACCTCGCCCGCCGAGAGCGTGCATGCGCTCGACGTTTCGGGGCTGGTGGCGCCCGAGGTGACGTTCTGGACGATCGCCGAGGGCGACCGGATCCTCGGCTGCGTCGCCATGAAGGAGATCGAGCCGGGGCATGGCGAGCTCAAGTCGATGCGCACGGATGCCGCGGCGCGAGGCCGTGGGCTCGGGGCGCGCCTGCTCGAGCACGTGCTCGCCGAGTCCGCACGGCGCGGGTACCGACGGGTCAGCCTCGAGACCGGGACGCAGGAGTTCTTCCGCCCGGCGCGAACCCTCTACGCGAAGTACGGCTTCCGCGAGTGCGAGCCGTTCGCCGACTACCGGCTCGACCCGAACAGCGTCTTCATGACGCTGGAGCTCGAACCGGAGCATCCGATCGAGAAGTGAGCGGCAGCCTCACCGCACGGCAGGCGGCCGGAGCCGCTCGAACGAGCCCGGGCATCCGTGAGTCTCAGCCCGCCGCTCGAGAGGGTCTCAGCCCGCCGCTCGAGACGCCACCATGAAGGGCGCGCCCGTGGGGTCGAGCAGCGCGGCGCTTCGACCCGACGGCAGGTCCTGTGCCGGAAGCGCGAGCGATCCGCCGGCCGCGACCGCGCGTTCGACCGCGTCGTCGACGTCGGCGACTCCGAACGCGACGCGCCATGACGAGGGCACATCGGGGCCCAGGATGCCGCTTGCGTCGACGATCCCCGCGAAGCTGCGCTCGCCGTGCCGGTACACCGCGGTGCGCGGTTCCTCGTAGCCGCGCACGACGGCCCAGTCGAACGCGTGCGCGTAGAAGCGCTCGGCGGCATCGAAGTCGCTCGCAGCGAGTTCGAACCATGCGGCAGTGCCGAGCTCGCCGAACGCATCGAAGCCCTCCATGACGCCCGGTTGCCAGTAGCCCACCACGGCACCCGTCGCGTCGATCGCCATGCCCATGACACCCATCTCGGGAACCGCCATCGGCTCGAACAGCACCGTGCCGCCGGCCTCGCCGACGAGCTCGCCCGTGGTCGCGGCGTTGAACGTGAGCAGGTACACGGTCCAGCGCGGCGGCGCGGGATCGCCCTCGATCGTCGGTCCCACCCCCGCGACGCGCTTGCCGCCGAGCGTGAACAGCCGGTAACCGCCGTACTCGTCGACCGTGTCTTCGACCTCCCAGCCGAACAGCGTCACGTAGAAGTCGGATGCCGCAGCGACATCGGTCGTCGTCAGGTCCACCCACGCCGGCGCCCCCGGCACGAGCTCATCGGGTCCTGGCATGCGGGCCTCCCCTCCGCGCCGACGAGGCCGTCCGAATGCGACCATCGTCGTGCGGGCATGCTAGCACCGGGGCGGCGGTCGACGACGATCGGCCGGTCGGCTGGCAGCGTTTGCAGCCTTGTCATTCTGGTCGGCCTGCGTACGGGAGCGCATTTGTCAAGCCCCACGGAATTCGCTACTGGCGAACGGCATTTGGCCCAAACCCCTCGCGAAATGGTGGACATGGACATAATGTCGCTTTTCACGCGCTCATTCGAGCATGTGAATCAAAGGGGGAGATGAGTATGGCAGGCGATCCGAGCGCGCGAGAAGTCAATACTCTCGTCGGGGCGTCGGGGTCGATGACCACGAGGTGAAGAAGGATTTGAGGAAGTTCAAGGCGTACGTCGAGGGGAACAGCGACGCCTGAGGACTTCCCGTTAGCCCGCAGTCGATGCCCGCGAGCGCGTCATGCAGACTCTGCGACGACGCGCAACCGGTCTGGAGGTGACGGACGGCTCGTCGCGCTCCCACTGGAGCGCGGCTGAGGTCCGGAATCACGGGGACATACTCCGACCGGGGTCGCGTGGGCATTCCGAGGCTGTGTTGGGGAAGAGCGCGGTTCTGCTGGGTGCATTGGGGAGTGCATCCGCCACAGCCGCCCTCACCGAACGCCCGGCTCTCATTGCGAGGGCCGGGCGTTCGCCATGTAACCGAGCGCCGGGCCCTCGTCGCGGGGCCGGGTGTTGCCACGAACCGCGCACGCTCGACGCCCACCGGCTGGCGGCACTCGCGAAGTCGTGCCGTTGTTCTCGCCAGCACCGGTACCGTGGTCGCCAGCACCGGTACCGAGAGGTACCGAAGTATCGAGACCGGGGCTTCCGGACGAGACACACAGGGCTCCGACGCACCGCGGCCCGGCCGAGAAGCACAGGGTCCGAAGCACCGGGCCCGGCCAAGCCGCATCGCCCATGAGCACTTGAAGGTGATGCTTGAACCATGAGTATGGAGCAGATCATCGCGGCGGTGCGCGGCTTCGACGGCGCGCTCGTCGTCATACCGGAACCCGGCCGCGACTTCCCGGAGATCGCGTGGGGCGATGCCTTCTTCTACTGGGCCCCCGACGGCCGGATGCCGCAGCACGTCCAGCCCTACGGGACGATCATCACCAAGGACTACCCCGACGACAGCGCCTCCGACCTCGATCCGGCGGGCCGCTTTCGCGTGAACATCCACGTCGACCGAGCGACATTCCGCCGGCTCACAGGTGAGGATCCTCGCAGCCTCACCCTGCCGCGAGATCTCGCGGCAGCAGACGTGGTGAATCCGCATCCGGTGTACGGCGCACTCGGTTGGATCGCCGTCGTCAACCCCGGCGAGAAGACGATGCCTGCGGTGCTGCAGCTTCTCCGCGATGCCCACGACGCCGCTCGAGCCCGGTTCGAGCGGCGACAGGAAACGGGCGGGTCATCGGCGGGCTGAAACGCGCAGAGCGAAGCGAACGACCGGGCATCGCCGTCGGCCGCCTCGGCTGGCAGGATGGCACTCGTGGGGCTCGAACTTCGCGGCCGCCGACGGTCGCCGAGCCCCATCGGGGCGGAGGACGGAGCGATGGACGAACTGACTGGATCGCCGAGCGAACGGCTCGCCCAGTTGCGGGCCACCGACGACGAACGACGAGATGCGGGCTGGCTCGAGCACCAGCTGAGGTCGGCACTGGAGGGTTGGGAGGCCGCAGAGGACCAGCTGCGCGAACTCCGCGAGGCGCGCGAGGACTACTGAGCTGAGCACGACTTCGACCTCCCGGGCCGGGCCCGAGTCCGTAGGGTGGAGCCATGCCGGCTGCGCTCCATGACTCCCGCGCCGACCCCCGCGCCGAGCTCATCGCCCTGTGCGAGCGCGGCCTCGAGTGGCGTGCCGACATGCCGCGACGGTTTCCGGATGCCGCGAATCCGCGTCCCGCGGCCGTGCTCGTGCTGTTCGGCGTGCTCGACACGGTGCCGGCGCGCGAGAGCGGTCCCGTCGCGCGGGACCTCGACGTGCTGCTGCTCCGCCGCGCGGCCACGCTCGGCAGCCACGCCGGACAGATCGCGTTCCCGGGCGGCCGGCTCGAGGCATCCGATGACGGCCCGATCGCCGGGGCGCTTCGCGAGGCCGCCGAGGAGACCGGGGTCGACCCCGAGGGCATCGAGCCGCTCGGCACGCTGCCCGTGATGCCGGTCCCGGTGAGCAGCCACCTCGTCACGCCGGTTCCGGCGTGGTGGACGCGCCCCTCCGAAGTGGCGGCCGTCGACCACGACGAGTCCGTCGAGGTGTTCCGCGTGCCCGTCGTGGACCTGCTCGACCCGGCGAATCGGGCGAACACGTCGTTCCCGGTCGGCAACCGCACGTACCGGTCACCGGCCTTCACGGTCGGCGGCCGCCTCGTCTGGGGCTTCACTGCCCTGGTGCTCTCGCGCATGTTCGACGAGCTCGGGTGGGCGGAGCCGTGGGATCCCGAGCGAATCGTCGTGCCCGACGACATGATGCGGTGACGTGTCGCCCGACGTGTCGCCCGACGATGCCCAGGGCGCGCGTCACGCGCTGAGCGCGAGGTCTGCGTCGAGCAGCTCCAGCACGAGCGACGCGGATGCCGCGGACGCCTCGCCCGTGATCGCCGAGACCACCCACTGCGGCGCCGACGCCGGCAGCGGACGCATCACGAGTCCCGCCGCCTGCGGCTTCGCCGCGATGTGCTGCGGCACGAGCGCGACGCCGAGTCCGCGCTGCACGAGGTCGAGCAGCGTGTGCACGTCGTTCACGGTGCAGCGCACTCGACGGTCGACGCCGTGCGCGGCGCACGCCTCGTCGTTGAGCGAGCGCACCGCCCACGACTCCTGGAAGTCGACGAAGTCCCGGTCGCGCAGGCTGTCCCAGTCGACGACGTCGTGCGCGGCGAGCGGATGCTGCGGCGGGCACAGGAGCACGATGGGCCGTCGGCCCAACTCGGTGCTGGTCACCCGGGCCAGGCGGTCGGCGGCGGCGACGAACGCGATGTCGACGCTGCCGTCGCGGATCCCCGCCACAAGGGCGTGCGATCCGGCCTGCGTGAAGTCGAGGTCGACGAGCGGGTAGCGGCGGCGTACCCGCTCGAGCAGCGCCGCGACATCCACGAATCCCAGGCACTGCTCGGCTCCGACGCGGAGGCTGCCCGACAGCTCGTGGGTCGCGCGGAGCACCGCATCGCGTGCCGCATGTGACTGCGCGAGCATCGTGCGGGCGTGGGGGAGCAGGGCGCGCCCTGCCTCGGTCGGCTCGACGCGTCGGGTCGTGCGGTCGAAGAGCGTCGTGCCGAGCTCCTCTTCGAGGCTGCGGATCGCCGCCGACAGGCCCGACTGCGACACCCGGCAGATCGCGGCGGCGCGAGTGAACTGCTGCTCGTCGGCGAGTGTGACGAGGTACTCCATCTGGCGAAGGTCCATTGATGCCCGTTCCTTCTGAATCGCATGAGCAATAGTTGTTTGACTTCTAGCTTCGCGCTGCCTAGTGTGATTGCGCAATCCGAACGACGAGAGGAATCTCTCTGTGCAGCAGCGAACCATCGGCACCCGTTCCGTCAGCGCGATCGGTCTCGGCGGCATGCCCATGTCGATCGAGGGCCGGCCCGACGAGGCCCGTTCCATCGCGACGATCCACGCCGCGCTCGACGCCGGCATCACGCTCATCGACACCGCCGACGCCTACCACTCGCCCGCCGACGAGGTCGGCCACAACGAGAAGCTCATCGCGCGCGCGTTGCGGTCCTACGGTGCGGACACCTCGGGCGTGCTCGTCGCGACGAAGGGCGGCCACCTCCGCACCGGCGACGGATCGTGGACGGTGAACGGACGTCCCGAGTACCTGAAGGAGGCCGCGAAGGCCTCTGCGCGACGCCTCGGCGTCGACGCCATCGGGCTCTACCAGTTCCACCGGCCCGACCCGAACGTGCCCTACGCCGACTCCATCGGAGCGATCCGCGATCTGCTCGATGACGGGGTGATCGAGATGGCCGGCATCTCGAACGCGAACGTCGCACAGATCGACCTGGCGAACGAGATCCTCGGCGGTCGGCTCGTTTCGGTGCAGAACCAGTTCTCGCCGGCGTTCCGGTCGAGCCTCGGCGAGCTCGAGCACTGCGCGGCGCTCGGCATCGCGTTCCTGCCGTGGTCGCCGCTCGGCGGCATCGCGCGGGCTGCCGCGGTCGGCGAACACCACGGCGCGGTCCAGCGCGTGGCCGACGTCGTCCGCGTGAGCCCGCAGCAGGTCGCCCTCGCGTGGGAGCTCGCGCTGGCGCCGGTCGTGATCCCGATCCCCGGCGCATCGCGCCCCGAGAGCATCCGCGACTCGGTGCAAGCCGTCGAGCTCGAGCTCACCCCCAGCGAGTTCGCCGCCCTCTCATTCGACGAGCAACTCGCTGCCTTCGACGAGCAACTCGCCGCCTGAGCCACGCACGACCCACTTCCTGACACGTTACCCCCGTGGCTACGGGCGGCGCACCCGGAACACCTCGGTGCGGGCGACGACACGGTCGCGTTCGGCGGCGAGTGCAAGCCGCCGCGTGTCGGCGAGGTACGCGTCGAGGGCTGCCTGGCTTGGCACGAGGTACAGCTGGACCTCGAGCGGATGCTCCGGCCCGCCATCGCTGCGCACCCGCTCGATCACCTCGACGCCGTGGTCGGGGAGCAGTGCGAGCACGCGATCCTCATACGCGACGAGGTCGTCGTCGAGTCCGGGCCGAGCCCAGATGAGGCAGCAGAGGATGAACGGCGTGTCGTCGCCGGTGTCGGTGCCGGCTGCCGTGTCGACCCCGGATGCGGCTTCCTCGCCGCCCCACCCGCCGGCACCGTCGGCCACCCCGGATGCGGCTACCTCGCCGCCCTTGGCATCCCAGCTCTTTCCGCGGCTCGACCAGCTTCGCCCGTTCAGCAGGCCCTCGACACGGACGTAGCCTGCGCTGTGCACGAACATCGCAACGGACGCGCTCACGAGCAGCCCGACCCCTGCGATCCAGCTGACCTCCCAGAACGTCGTCACGATCCCGGCGAACGCGGTGCCCATCGCGAGCGACTGAGCGACGATCACCACGCGCGACCTCGCGAGGCGATGGCGGTAGAGCTCCTGCCGGTTCAGCAGGATGAGCGCGGCGAGCAACGGGATGGCGACCGAGAAGAGGATGACGCTCGCGAGCCCGAGCGGCGAGGGCGCGGCATTCGTGACGAGCGGCTGCACGAGCACGATGCAGATGCCGACGAGGCCGCCGTACATCAGGTTGTTCTGCCGCAGCCATTCATCTGCCAGGCCCGGCTCGCGCCGAAGCTCCTGCTCGACGTAATCGTCGTCTTCCTGCACGATCGGACTCCGTTCAGACGCTCATGGGCGATTCTCTCAGCGACGAAGTCCCTCGCGGCGCGCCCTTCACAGATTCGATTCGCGGAGCCCCGCGGCGCGACGTCCGAGGCGGCGCTCGCGGCATCCGCTTGTCGACACGGAGGGCCGCGGCATCCGCTCGCTACTCCTGCGGCGTGATGGAGTCGACGAAGGCGAACGCATCTGCGGCGACGTCGCGCCATCGGTCCACGCCGTCGTCGAACGGCACGATCGCCCACTCGCGCATCACGCGTCCGCCGATCGTCATGGTGTCGAGGCCGAGCTCGCCGATGCGATCGACGGCGAGCTTCACGACGAGGTCTCCGTGGCGATCGACGAACGCGAACAGCTTCCCGCGCACCGAGTAGCCCTCTGAACCGAACATCATGCCCACGGCGACCTCTGGTCGGGCGCGGAGATCGGCCGTCGCCTCGTCGAGCCGCTCGCGCCCGCGCGCCCGGTCGTTCATGGGGTCGACGCTACGGGCCGCGGTCGACCCGCGGCAAGGGCGGGTGGGAGCGGCGACGACCGCCGCCGCTCACGCGTGACCGGATCCCCCTCGTGCGGCCCCGGGCCTGCGTCACGCCCGCGCCATGGCGTGCTCCAGCGATGCCGCGATGCCCTCGGCGTACGGCGTCGGCGCGACGCCGAACGTGCGCTCGAAGGCGGTCGAGTCGAACACGTACGGCCCGGTGTACTGATACGCCATTTCGATGGAATCGCGCGCGGCGCCCGAGAAGATCGCGCCCAATCGCATCATGCCCATCGACATCGTGCGGTGTGGGAGCCGGTCGCCGGCCGCGAGGTCGAGGTACTGCTCTCCCGTCAGGGCGGGCGCCGCCGTCGGCACGTGCCAGGTGCGCTCCGTCGGGCGCGGTCGTCGGTGCCGAGCACCGCCAGCGCGGCGCCGATGTCGGGCGTGTAGGTCATCGAGTGGAGCTGGCTCGCGTCGAACAGCCAGGTCGGCGGCTTGCCCGCGGCGACGCGGTCGATCGCGAACATGTTGAACGCGCTCGTCGAGGCGCCGGGCCCGTAGAAGTCGGCGCTGCGGGCGATCGTGACGTCGAGCCCGTACTCGTCGCGGGCGGCATCGAGCATGCGGAGCAGCTCTGCGCGGACGTCGCCCTTGCGGCTCGTCGGCTGGATGGGGGTCTCCTCCGTCATCGGCGCATCGGTGCGGCCGTACGCGTAGACGTTGTCGAAGTACACGAGGCGGGCGCCGCCGGTGCGGCATCCGTAGATCACATTGCGCATGATCACCGGCCAGTCGCGCTGCCACACCTTCAGGGAGTACGGCAGGGCGACGGTGAGGTAGGCGACGTCGGCGCCGTGTAGGGCGTGGGCAGCGGATGCCACGTCGAGGAGGTCGGCGGCGACGTGCTCGACCCCGGGCTTCGAAGCCGGCGTGCGCGAGGCGGCCCGCACGTCGTGGCCGCCGGCGCGGAGGGCCGCGATCGTCGCGCGGCCGACGACGCCGGTGCCTCCGAGGATGACGTGAGTGGTCATTGCTGGTCCTTACTTCGTTCCGTGTGCGGTCGGGTTGGGGTAGGGGCGGGGCCGGGCACGGGGAAGAGCTCGGCGGTGGCGTCCTGGTGAGCGAGGCGCCGGAGGCCGGCGATGAGCGCATCGCCCACGACGGTTCCCACAACCATGAGCTCGGCCATGAGCGCGGGGTTTCCACGCTCGAGCAGCGCCGAGAGGTCGGCTCGGGCGATGACGCCTGCCGCTGCGGCGTAGGCGCCGAGGTACTCGTCCGAGGGCTCGAAGCCGATTGCCGAGAAGTCGTCGAGCACGCGCGCGGCGACGTCGAACCCCGGATTCTCGGGCGACGTGCGCCAGGCCTGGGCATCCGCGAGGTCGGCGATCCGTCGTCGGGATGTCTCGGACGGCTCGGTCGTCGCGCGCCCCACGGTCATCGCATGCTGCGCCGCCTCGAACGCTGGTGGCGATCGCCTCGGGCTCGGCGTCGAGGACCACGAGCACGCGCTTCGCCGCGGCGATCGACAGCCCGCCCGTCTCGAGGAGGGCGCGGACCAGTCGCACTCGTTGGACGTGGGACTCGCCGTAATCGGTCTGATTGCCGCTCAGACGTTCGCCCTCGTGGACGAGCCCTTCCCTCATGTAGTACTTCAGCGTCGAGACCGGCGTGCCGCTCTGCTGGCTGAGTCGGGAGATCCGCATGCACTGATAGTAGCACTATCGATACTTGAGATGCCAGTGCGAGGAATGCCTGGCTCGTGAGCATCCGCGAGCCAGGGCCGGACTGGCAACTCGGGTGAACGCGAGCGTGCTGCCGGTTGCGCAGGTCGCTCGCGAAGTGTGTTGTCGCGCCCAGACGCGGTACCGGAGTACCGGAGTACCGGAGTGACCGAGCGTCGGCTGCGGACCGACGTGTGTCGCTCCGCCGCGGCGGGCGGCGGAGGCGAGGCGTAGAAGTCGGTGACGCGGCGCCGGTGCGCGGTCGCTCGGAAGTGTGTGTCGCGCAGCCGCAGTACCGGAGTACCGAAGTACCGAGACGGGTCGCTGCGGACCGACAGTGTCGTCGCCGCGCGGGACGGCGAGGCGGGCGAGTGGCCGGCGACGCCGCTCGGAGGCCGCGGTCGCACCGCTTGGTGCCGCGGTCGCCGACCGTTGGCGGCCCGCGGTCGCCCGCGCCGCTTGGGCGGCCCGCGGTCCGCCCGCGCCGCTTCGAGGCCGCGGTCGCCGCGCCGCTTGGGCCAGAGTCAGCGCTCCTCGGGGTCGGCCCCGCGCGCAGTGCGGCCCCCGTCGACCGGGATCACGGCGCCGGTGATGAAGTTCGCGGCATCCGACAGCAGGAAGGCGACGGTTCGGCCCACCTCGACGGGGTCGCCCGGGCGGCCGAGCGGATGGAGCCGCCGCACCTCCGCCTCGAACAGCGCCCGGCTCCTGACGTCGAGCTCTTCGAGGCGTTTCGCGTAGCGCTCGGTGACGATCGACCCGAGCGCGACGCAGTTGCACCGGATGCCGCTGCTGCCGTAATCCACGGCGATCGCGCGCGTCAGCCCCTCGATCGCGGCCTTCGCCGTGGCATAGGGCAGCGCCCCCCGCACCGCGCGCTGCGCCTGGTGCGACGACACGTTGACGATGGCGCCGGGAACGCCGGTGCGGAGGAATTCGCCGACCGCCGCAGCGGCTCCGCTCAGCGCGGGCCGGAGGTTCGCCGCGACCAGCTCGAGCGTCGCCGGACCGCCCGCCTCGTGCAGCCATGCGTCGCGGAACACCGCCGCATCGTTGACCCAGCCGCGCAGCTCGCCGAGCGAGCGGGCCCGATCGATCGCGAGGTCGAGCACCTCGGGGTCGCCGGCGTCGCCCGTGATCGAGATACCCGCGGCAGCACCCTCGAGCCAGTCGGCGGGCCGCACATCGACGACGACGACCGCGTCGCCCTCGGCGAGCAGCACCTCGGCGATTCGCCGGCCGACACCGCCGGCGGCACCGGTGACGACGTGGACGCGCTGCTGCACCGCCATGTCGTCATCGTAGGACGGACGCCGAGTCGCGGCATCCGGAGCATGGACGTCCGCCGCGGGCTCACTGATGGAGCCGAGTTCACGACCGAATGGTGCGTCGGCGGCGTCGAGTCCCTAGGCTGAGCGCGATCGGGCGGCTGGCGCCGATCGGAAGTCGGCGCCAGGGGAGGGGCGCGAGGTGAGCTGGTTCTACAAGACGAGCATCTACGTCACGCTGCCCCTGTTCGTCGGCGGCTTCGTGATCGTCTCCTGTGCGCTCGTGCGCGGCGCTGCGGCCGGTCGTGACCCGCCTCTCAGAGCGACCCGGAGCAGTGGGATCGTGTGCTGGGGCTCGTGGCGGGTACGTTCGGCGATCTTCTTCGGCATCCTGCTCGCCCTCGTCGCGTTGTCGGCGTATGAGAACTTCGCGGACACGCACACCGCGTCGCTCGTCGAGGCGGCGCAGGTCGGAGCGCTGTATCGCGGCACGACCGGCCTGCCCGACGAAGTCGGCGGACGCCATGCGAGCCACCCTCGAGCAGTACATGAACACCGTGATCGACCAGGACTTCCCTGCCCAGCGACAGAGCGGAGCTGTCCGGAGGCGAGCGCGGTGTACGTCGACGAGTTCGAGAATCAGCTGCACAGCTTCCAGCCGCAGACCCTGCAGCAGCAGGCGGCGTACCTGCAGTTGCTGTCGAGCGTTCGACGACTTCATCGAGGCCCGGCGAGAGCGCATCGAGGCGACCGCGCTCGAACTGCCGGTGGTCTTCTGGGCGGTCATCTGGGTCGGCGCGGCCATCAACGCCATCCTGATCGCCAGCATCAAGGTGAAGGACGTGCGCGTGCACCTGGTCATCGCGGGCCTGCTCGCCCTGTTCATCGGACTCGTGATGTTCGTCACCACCGACATGGACCATCCCTACGCGGGTTCGATCAGCGTCGGGCCGGGTCCGTTCGAACGCGTGCTCGAGCAGGTCTTCGAGTAGGTTCGTGCACGCACGCGCGCTACGCGGGGATCACTCCACCGGAACGATGAGTCCGCCCCATGTCTTCACCATGTAGTCCTTCGTGCGCTGGTCGCTGAGCAGCCCGTGGAGCGCCTCGACGCGGGGGTCGTTCTCGAGGTCGGGGCGCGTCGCGAGCACGTTGTAGTACGAGCTGTCGTCCCTCTCGACGAGGATCGCCTGATCCTTCGTGAGCCCAGCCTGCAGTGCGAACGACGCGGTCACGAACACGGCGTCGTTGTCGGGCAGCGCGAGTGCGAGGCTCGCGTTCTCGATCTCGGTGAACTGCAGGTCGAGCGGGTTGTCGGTGATGCCGTCGACGTTGGTCGTGCCTTCCTTCATCTTGATGACGCCCTTGCCGGCGAGCAGCCAGAGCGCCCGGCGCTCGTTCGTCGGGTCGTTCGGGATCGCCACGGAGTCGCCCACGGCGAGGTCGTCGATGCTCTGAAGGTCCTCGCTGTAGAACGCCGCGGCGGGCAGGTAGACCTCGCCGACCGACACGAGGTCGCCGCCGGACTGCTCGTTGTAGGTCTCGAGGAACGTCGCGTTCTGGAACAGGTTCGCGTCGGTCGAGCCGTCGCTGAGCGCCGGGTTCGGGGTGTTGTCGTCGGTGAACTCGACGTACTCGATGTCGAGGCCCGCCTCCTCGGCGAGGTTCTCGTCGACCCACTTCAGCAGGTCGCCTGCGGGCACGGGCAGGGCGCCGACCTTGATCGTGCCGAGGCTTTCGCCACCGGCGGCATCCGACTCGCCCGATGTGCTGCTCGTACAGGCGGCGAGGCCGGTGGCGAGTGCGGCGACCGCGGCGAGGGCGAGGCCGCGGCGGGTCAGGGTGCGAGTGTTCATGATCGGCTCCTCAGGGTGTAGGGGTCGGGGTCGGATGCCTCAGACGACGCGCTCGAGCTCGTCGACGTCGAGCGCCGTGCGGGCATGGCTGCGGCCGCTCGAGTGGTCGAGTCGGCGAGCGATGAGGTTCGCCGCCGCCTGCACCACCTGGACGATCACGAACAGGATGATGATCACGGCGACGATATGCGCCCAACTGTATCGCGTCCCGCCGGATGGTTTCGGGCGGAGCTGGCCCGGTACTTCGGTACTCCGGTACTTCGGTACCGAGATCTGGACAAGAACTCTCGTGCGGTCGGCGGGGACTGCTGTGAGCAGAACAGGAACCGAATTCCGCTGCCACGGTGCCTCGACTGTCCGTGCGGCAGCAATGCATCGGGGTGACGCGGAGTCGGCGAGCAAGCGGCCGCCCCCGCGGCATCCGCTCAGTGATAGCGGCCGCTGTACGCGTTGATCGCGGGCTGCCCGCCGAGGTGCGCGAACAGCACGTTCGAGTCGCGGGGGATGTCGCCACTCGACACGAGATCGATGAGCCCCGCCATCGACTTGCCCTCGTAGACGGGGTCGAGGATGACGCCCTCGAGGCGGCCCGTGAGGTAGATCGCCTCGTCGGTCGACTCGACCGGGATTCCGTAGTCGTCGCCCGCCCACCCGTCGAGCACGGTGATCTCGTCGTCGCGCAGCTCGCGGCCGACCCCGATCAGCGAGGCCGTGGAGCGGGCGATGCGCGCGACCTGGTCGCGGGTCTCGTCGAGCTTCGCCGAGGCGTCGATGCCGAGCACGCGACGCGGACGCCCGTCGAAGTTCGCCTCGAGGTCGGCGAAGCCCGCGATCATGCCGGCGTGAGTCGAGCCGGTGACCGCGCACACGACGATCGTGTCGAAGAACACGCCGAGCTCCCGCTCCTGTGCGGCGACCTCGTGCGCCCAGTTCGCGAAGCCCAGGCCGCCGAGCGGGTGGTCGGATGCCCCTGCCGGGATCGCGTACGGCGTGCCACCGGATGCCTCGACATCCGCGATCGCCTCACGCCACGACTCCTTGAAGCCGATGCCGAACCCGGCCGCGGAGAGCCGCACGTCGGCGCCCATGAGCCGCGAGAGCAGGATGTTGCCGACCCGGTCGTTGACCGAGTCGGGCCAGTCGACCCAGTGCTCCTGCACGAGCACGCACTTCATGCCGAGGTGTGCGGCGACCGCGGCGACCTGGCGTGTGTGGTTCGACTGCACGCCGCCGATGGAGACGAGCGTGTCGGCGCCCTTCGCGAGTGCGTCGGGCACGAGGTACTCGAGCTTGCGGACCTTGTTGCCGCCGAACGCGAGGCCGCTCGAGACATCCTCGCGCTTCATCCAGACGCGGGCCCCGCCGAGGTGGTCGCTCAGCCGGTCGACCGGATGCACCGGGCTGGGCCCGAACGTCAGTGAGTGGCGCGGGAAGTCGGCGAGTGCCATGGGGTTCTCCTCAGATGGGGTGGGGTCAGCGGTGGCGGCGAGCCATCCTGAGTCGCCCAACCGACCGACGCGGCGCACGAGCCGGCGGCAGGCGACGCGGCGCACGAGCCCGTCGAGCAGATGTCGGATGCCGGTCGCAGTCCGGCCCCGTGCTGCTCGACGAGCTCGTGCTGCCTGCCTCGTACGGCGCGCCGATCTGGGCGACGTCGCCGATGACGGTCGCGCGGTCGGCGCTAGCCGAGGCTCAGCGGTCGAAGCGTGCGCCGGCGGGGTTGCTCGGCAGGGCGAGCAGGACGATCAGGATGATGGGGCCGACGAATGGGATCAGGGCGAGGAAGTAGTTCCCGCCCGAACGGCCCGTGTCGTGCAGGCGGCGCCAGGAGATCGCGAGGAACGGCACGAGGAGCGCGAGGGACACGATCATGCTGAGCGACCACACGATCCAGTAGCCCGGCCCGTAGGCGAGCTGGTTGTCGGCGGTCACCGTCACGCTCGTGATGCCGGCGGCGCTCAGCGGGATGAAGATCGCGACGCTCACGACGACGTACGCGAGGTAGACCCACCAGAACTCGCTGCGGCTCGCGCGGCCGGAGAAGGTCGCGTACTTCCGGAAGAACCGGGTGACGGCCTGGCCGATGGTCGCGCCGTACAGCGGCTGGGACAGGGGGGCGGCGGCCTTGGCGGGCTGGGATTCGACGGTCGGGGACTCGACGGCCATGGGGCTCCTTGGATTGTGTGTGTGGGGAACGGATCAGGGAAGATCCGGCCCACATCATGGCGGCCGCGAGTGCCCTCGTGCAAGCGTCTTCGCGAAATCGCTGTGATGTCGGGGGCGGGTGGCAGACTGGCGCCGTGCTGCTGGACGAGCTCGTCACCACCGCCGACGCCGTCATCGCGACGCGCTCGCGCCTGGGCAAGGTCGACGCACTCTCCGACCTGCTGCGTCGCCTCGATCCCGATGAGATCGCGACCGGCGGTCGGGTTCCTCGTCGGCAAGCCGCGGCAGGGCCGGGTCGGCGTCGGATGGCGCAGCATCGCGGCCGTGATGGGCGAGCCCGCGCGAGAGCCGTCGGTGACGGTCGGCGAGCTCGACGCCCTGCTCGACCGGCTCGCGGTCGGCTTCGGCACGGGGTCGGCGAGCGAACGTACTCGCAACCTGCGCGACCTCACCTCCAGGGCCACCGAACGCGAGCAGCGGCTTCATCGGTCGCGTGCTGCTCGGCGAGATGCGCACGGGCGCCCTCGAGGGTGTCGTCACCGACGCGATCGCCCGCGCCGCCCAGCGCCCGGGCGAAGTCGTGCGCCGGGCGGCCATGCTCTCGGGCGACCTGGGCGAGACGGCGCGGCTGGCGCTCACGGGTACCGAGGCGGAGCTCGAGTCAGTCGGGCTCGTGGTCGGCCGGCCGGTGCTCCCGATGCTCGCCGCGACCGCCGCGACGGCGTCGGCGGCGCTCGAGACGACGGGCGAGGCATCCGTGGAGTACAAGCTCGACGGGGCGCGCATCCAGGTGCATCGCCTCGGCGACGACGTGCGCGTGTTCACGCGCAACCTCGCCGACATCACCCACCGGCTGCCCGAGGTGGTGCAGGTGGTGCAGCGGATGCCGGTAGACGACGTGATCCTCGACGGCGAGACGCTGTCGCTCGACGAAGACGGCGCCCCGCGCCCGTTCCAGGAGACGATGTCGCGGTTCGGGGCGGATGCCGCGCGCGAGACGCTGCTGCATCCGTGGTTCTTCGACGTGCTGCACGTCGACGGGCGCGACCTGCTCGACGAGCCCTTGTCGGCGCGGCTCGCCGAGCTCGAGCGCATAGCGGGGAAGCACCGCATCCCCGGCGAGGTCACCGCCGACACCGAGGTCGCCGAGCGAGTGGCGCGCGACGCGCTCGCGGCGGGGCAGGAGGGCGTCGTCATCAAGGCGATCGACTCGCCCTACGCGGCCGGCCGGCGCGGGTCGAGTTGGATCAAGGTCAAGCCCGTGCACACCTACGACCTCGTGGTGCTCGCCTGCGAATGGGGGTCGGGGCGGCGCGAGGGCTGGCTGTCGAACCTGCACCTCGGGGCGCTCGACCCCACGGGTGAGTTCGGCGAGCCGGGCGACTTCGTCATGGTGGGCAAGACGTTCAAGGGGCTCACCGACGAACTGCTGCGGTGGCAGACCGAGTACTTTCCGCAGATCGAGGTGCGGCGCACCGCGAACACGGTGTGGGTCGCGCCGACGACTGTGGTCGAGATCGCGCTCGACGGCGTGCAGCGCTCGAGCCGGTATCCGGGCGGCATCGCGCTGCGGTTCGCACGCGTCAAGCGCTACCGCGATGACAAACGTCCCGACGACGCCGACACGATCCAGACGCTGCGGGGGCTGCTGCGGGCGTGAGGGCGACGATCGCCCTCACTGCACCGCGACCTACCGCACCGCGACTTCCTCACCAACCGCGGGTCTCTGACCAGCGTCGGCATCCAGACTCGCATCGTCGACGGCCCACGGTTCGCCCACTCCTTGTAGGGCCGCATCTTCGTCGCCCGGGCCTGCGGGCCGGAAGAGCTCAGCCCGGGGGCCGAGCGGTGCTCTCGCGGACTACGAGCTCGGTCGTCACGAGCGTGCTGCCCTCGCGCTCGCCCGACTCCACCTCGTGGAGCATGGCCTCGACCGACCGGCGTCCGACCTCGCCGAAGAACTGGCGCACGGTGGTCAGCGGCGGCCAGAAGCTGCGGGACTCCTCCATGTCGTCGAACCCGACCACGCTGACGTCCCGAGGCACGGAGCGCCCCGACTCGTGCAGTGCGCGGAGCACGCCGAGCGCCATCTGGTCGTTCGCCGCGAAGATCGCGGTCACCTCGGGGTTGCGGGCGAGCTCGAGGCCGGCCGCGTAGCCGGACTCGCTCGACCAATCGCCGATGATCACACGGAGGCACGTCGGCGCCGTGGCGGCGCAGGGTCGCCTCCCACGATTCGCGCCGATGCGTGGCCGAGTACGAGCGCTCGGGGCCCCCGACGTGCCACACTGTGCGGTGGCCCAGCGCGAGAAGGTGCTCGGTGGCGAGCCTGGCGCCGAGCGCCTGGTCGGTGTCGACCACGGTGTAGCGGTCTCGCGCGGTCGAGTCGACCACCACGACGGGAAGGCCGGCGGGCAGCACGACGTCGCTCTCGTCGAGCAGGTGCGCCTCGACGATGATGATCACTCCGTCGACCGCTTCCTCGCTCAGCCGGTCGAATGCGACCGAGACCTCGCCCTGCGTCGGATGCGGCACGGGGATGAGGGTGATGGAGTAGCCCGCATCGGCGGCTGCCACGGCGATCGCGTCGAGCGTGCGCATGTTGCCGAAGGTCGAGAGCGTGAACATGATCACGCCGATGCTGTGGAAGCGGCCCGTGCGCAGGGCCCGCGCGGCGCTGTTGGGGCGATAGCCGAGCTTTCGCATCGCGTCGAGCACGCGCTCGCGCGTCTCGGCGTCGACGTTGGCGCGGCCGTTCGACACGCGTGATACGGTCTGACCCGACACGTTGGCCTCTCGGGCGACATCCGCCATCGAGGGCCCGCGTCGGCGGGCGAAAGCCGCGTCGGGCGAAGTGGTCGTCATCTGGGCTTCCTCGCCGGATCGGGTTCACGCACGGTATGGTGCATGTTCACGTCAACATGTTACGGTAACCAGCGCATGTTGACGTGAACATGCGACCGATTGGATACCGAATGACGACGACGTCCCCCATCGCCCCGGAGGCGGTGGTGACCGAAGCGCCTCACCGGCGCACGCGACTGCGGAGTCGCAGCGAGTGGAAGGGCCTCGCGTTCGTCGCCCCGTTCCTCATCGTCTTCCTCCTGGTGTTCATCGCACCGGTCGTCTACTCGATCTACCTCAGCCTCTTCCGCGAGCAACTCGTGGGCGGCAACGCGTTCGTGGGCGTCGAGAACTTCGTCGCCCTCTTCGGCGACGCCCAGTTCTGGGAGGGCTTCGGCCGGGTGGTGCTCTTCCTCCTCGTGCAGGTGCCCATCATGCTCGCGCTCGCGCTCGTCGCGGCACTCGGCATCGACAGCGCGCGCCTGCACGCCTCCGGCTTCTTCCGCATCGTGATCTTCCTGCCGTACGCCGTCCCTGCGGTCGTCGCCGTGCTCATGTGGGGCTTCATCTACGGCGACAACTTCGGCCTCGCGGCCAACGTCAACGACTGGCTCGGCGCCGAGGTCGTCACACCCTTCGCCCGCGACTGGATCCTCGCCTCGATCGGCAACATCGTCACCTGGGAGTTCGTGGGCTACAACATGCTCATCTTCTACTCGGCCCTGCGGGTCATCCCGACCGACCTCTACGAGGCCGCCGAGCTCGACGGGGCGGGGCCGATGCGCGTCGTCACCGGCATCAAGCTGCCGGCGCTGCGCGGCGCGATCGTCATCGCCACGATCTTCTCGATCATCGGCAGCTTCCAGCTCTTCAACGAGCCGAACATCCTGCGCACGCTGGCGCCGAACATCATCACCACGTTCTTCACGCCCAACATGTACGCCTACAACCTCTCGTTCTCCGGCCAGCAGTACAACTACTCGGCCACGGTCGCGATCGTCATGGGCGTGATCACCGCGGTGATCGCCTACGTCGTGCAACTCCGCGGCTCGCGGAAGGAGGAGCGATGAGCACGACGGCCGAACGCGCCGACGCGGCATCCGCTCGGCCGGAAGGCGCCGCCGCGTCCACGGGCGCGACCAGCGCGCGCACCGCACGCGGCCGCCGCACGCCCGGCGGCTCCCGCCGACGCCACTCGCCGTTGCATCCGCGCAAGTCCGTGGCCTTCACGCTGCTGATGTCGATCTTCGTCATCTACAGCCTCGTGCCGCTCGCCTGGCTCGTGATCAACGCCACGAAGACCCAGAGCGGGCTGTTCTCGAGCTTCGGGCTCTGGTTCGACGACGAGTTCGTGCTGTTCCAGAACATCTGGGAGACGCTCACCTATCGCGACGGCATCTTCGTGCGCTGGCTCGGCAACACCCTGCTCTACGTCATCCTCGGGGCCGGCGGCGCGACGCTGCTGGCCACCCTCGCCGGCTACGGACTCGCCAAGTTCCGCTTCGCCGGCCGCCGTGCGGTGTTCGCGGTCGTGCTCGGCGCGATCGCGGTGCCCGGTACGGCCCTCGCCGTGCCGACGTTCCTCCTGTTCAGCCAGCTCGGCCTCACGAACACGCCGTGGGCGATCATCATCCCGTCGCTCATCAGCCCGTTCGGCCTCTACCTGATCTGGGTGTACGCGGTCGACTCGGTGCCGACCGAGCTCCTCGAGGCGGCCCGCATGGACGGCGCGGGTGAGTTCCGCACGTTCTTCACCATCTCGATCCGGCTCCTCGCACCCGGCATCGTCACGGTGCTGCTGTTCACCGTGGTCGCGACGTGGAACAACTACTTCCTGCCGCTCATCATGCTGAGCGACCCCACGTGGTACCCGCTGACGGTCGGCCTCAACCAGTGGAACGCGCAGGCCACCGGCGCCGCGGCGCAGCCCATCTACAACCTGGTGATCACGGGCTCGCTCCTCACGATCATCCCCATCGTCGTCGCGTTCCTCTGCCTGCAGCGGTTCTGGCAGTCGGGGCTCAGCGCCGGAAGCGTCAAGCAGTGACCGAGCGGCACCGCTTGTCGAGACCCATCCCCACCGCTCGACCGGAGCGTCCTGCCCCGGAACGCACATGGCACAACGAAGTGAAGGGAAGCATCACATGACCATCGCCCGAACCGCCCTTCGGCGGACCCTGGCAGTCGCCGCGACCGCCGCGCTCGCGGTCGGCTCGCTCGCCGCCTGTTCTGCCGCCGGAGGCACCGAGAGCGGCTCCTCCACCGACCTCGACGCCGCGCTCGAGGCCGGCGGCAAGATCACCTACTGGAGCTGGACCCCGAGCGCCGAGGCGCAGGTCGCCGCGTTCGAGGAGGCCTATCCCAAGGTCGACGTCGAGCTCGTCAACGCCGGCACGAACACCGAGGAGTACACGAAGCTCCAGAACGTCATCAAGGCCGGCTCCGGTGCGCCCGATGTCGTGCAGATCGAGTACTACGCCATCCCGCAGTTCGCGCTCTCCGACTCGCTCGCCGACCTCAGCGAATTCGGCCTCGACGAGCTGGAAGACAAGTACAGCGCCTCGACCTGGGGCGCCGTGAACGTCGACGGCAAGCTCGTCGGCCTCCCGCAGGACTCCGGCCCGATGGCCCTGTTCTACAACAAGGCGGTCTTCGACCAGTACGGCATCGCCGTGCCGACCACGTGGGACGAGTACGTCGCCGCGGCGCGCCAACTGCACACCGCCGACCCGACGAAGTACCTCACCTCCGACATCGGCGACGCGGGCTTCACCACGAGCATGATCTGGCAGGCCGGCGGCCGTCCGTTCCAGATCGACGGCACCGACATCACGGTGGACCTCGCCGACGAGGGCACACAGAAGTGGACCGGAGTCTGGAACCAGCTCGTCGAGGAGGACCTGCTCTCGACGACCCCCGCATGGAGCGACGAGTGGTTCAAGGGCCTCGCCGACGGGTCGATCGCGTCGCTCGTCTTGGGCGCGTGGACGCCCGGCGTGCTCGAGTCGAGCGTCGCGGATGCCGCCGGCGACTGGGCCGTCGCGCCGATGCCGACCTACGACGGCACCCCGGTCAGCGCCGAGAACGGCGGTGGCGGACAGTCCGTCACGAAGCAGAGCAAGAACCCGGCGCTCGCCGCCGCGTTCCTCCGTTGGCTGAACAGCGACCCGGCGTCGATCGAGATCTTCCTCGAGAGCGGCGGCTTCCCGTCGACGACCGCCGATCTGGAGGACCCCGAGTTCGTCGGCTACGAGTCGGAGTACTTCGGCGGCCAGAAGATCAACGAGGTGCTCACGCAGGCCTCGAAGGACGTGGCATCCGGCTGGTCGTACCTGCCCTACCAGGTGTACGCGAACAGCATCTACGGCGACACCGTCGGCCAGTCGTACGCGAACAAGGTCGACTTGGGCGAGGGCCTCGCCGACTGGCAGAGCCAGCTGGTCGAGTACGGCAACGAGCAGGGCTTCACGGTCAGCGAGTAGCCCCCGCAACACGCGAGGCCGGCCGGGCGCGCCCGGCCGGCCTCGGCCGTGCAACCGCATCGAAGATCCAGAACTGCCAGGACCACCAGAACGGATGCCAGTGACCGCCCACAGCCGCTTCGCCATCGGTGCGACCGACTTCGAACTCGACGGACGTCCGCACCGCATCCTCGCCGGAGCGCTGCACTACTTCCGCGTGCACCCCGACCTCTGGGCGGATCGCATCCGCAAGGCGAGGCTCATGGGCCTGAACACCATCGAGACCTACGTCGCCTGGAACGCGCACGAGGCCCAGCGGGGCGACTGGCGCGCCGACGGCGGCCTCGACCTCGGCCGGTTCCTCGACCTCGTGGCGGCCGAGGGCATGCACGCGATCGTGCGTCCGGGGCCCTACATCTGTGCCGAGTGGGACAACGGCGGGCTGCCGGCGTGGCTGTTCCGCGACCCCGAGGTGGGCGTGCGCCGGTCGGAGCCGCACTACCTCGTGGCCGTGAGCGACTACCTGCGCCGGGTCTACGACATCGTCGCGCCGCGGCAGATCGACGCGGGCGGGCCCGTGATCCTCGTGCAGATCGAGAACGAGTACGGCGCCTACGGTGCCGACAAGGCGTACCTCGAGGAACTCGTGCGCGTGACCCGAGACGCCGGCATCACCGTGCCACTCACGACGATCGACCAGCCCACGCCGCAGATGCTCGCCGACGGCAGCCTGCCCGGCCTGCACCTCACGGGCTCGTTCGGCTCGCGCACGCTCGAGCGGCTCGCGACACTGCGCGAGTTCCAGCCCACCGGCCCGCTCATGTGCATGGAGTTCTGGTGCGGATGGTTCGACGACTGGGGGTCGCACCATCACACGACGGATGCCGCAGCATCCGCTGCCGAGCTCGACGCGTTGCTCGCCGCGGGCGGGTCGGTGAACGTGTACATGTTCCACGGCGGCACGAACTTCGGACTCACGAACGGCGCGAACGACAAGGGCCGCTATGCGCCGATCACGACGAGCTACGACTACGACGCCCCGCTCGACGAGAGCGGATACCCGACGGCGAAGTACTGGGCGTTCCGCGAGGTGATCGCCAAGTACGCCGACGTGCCCGACGAGGTGCCCGGCGAGCGACCGGTCGCGCCGACGCTGGTCGTCCCGCTCGAGCCCGGACCGACCCTGCTCCAGGTCGCCGGTGAGCTCGGCACGGCCACCGAGCACGATCACCTGCCGTCGTTCGACGAGCTCGGGCACGACCGCGGGATCGCGGTGTTCTCGACACGGATCGACGGCGGGGGACCCGCCACGCTCACCGTCGGCGAGGAGGTGCGCGATCGCGCGTGGGTGCTCGTGGACGGCGTGCCGTTCGGCGTGCTCGCGCGCGATGCGCATGAGCGTGCCATCGTGCTGCCCGATGCCCGCGGCGAGCTCGCCATCGTCGTCGAGGACCAGGGGCGCGTCGACTACGGCACCCGAATCGGCGAGCACAAGGGCCTCATCGGCGGCGTGTTCCTCGACGGCGTCCCGCTCGCCGGCTGGACGGCGCGTGCGATCGACCTCGACCGGGTCGACGGCCTCGACCTCGCAGGCAGCGGCGCTCGGCGCACCGGCTCGACCGGCCTCGGCCCGGCGTTCGCGAGCGGTTCGTTCGAACTCCCGGAGCCGGCCGACCTCTACCTCGACACGTCGGACTGGGGCAAGGGCCTCGCGTGGATCAACGGCTTCCTCCTCGGTCGGTACTGGCGCCGCGGGCCGCAGCGCACGCTCATCGTGCCGGCGCCCATCACGCGGACGGGTCGCAACGAGGTGGTGATCCTCGAGTTCGAGGCGATCGCCGAACCGACCGTCCGATTCGTCGGAGCGCCGGAACTGGGGCACACCGAGATCTGACCCTTTCCCGTGCCGGGTGTTGAGGCAGCCGCACGCGGCCCCTAACGTCGGTTGCGAACCGTCCGTGTGAGTGACCGGGGCCGGGCCTCACGACGAGTCGGGCCGCGGGCGCGCGAAGGGGGTCGCCGTGGGTGTCGCAGGCGGAACGATCGTGGTCACGGGCGCGACGAGCGGGATCGGACTCGAGACGGCACGCCGTCTCGCCGGCACCGCCGGGCGCCTGGTGGTGCAGGGACCCGAGCCCGAGTCATCCGTGCAGGAGGACCTCGAGGAGATCGCGGTCGGCACGGCCGACGTCGTCTACGTGTCCAGCGACTTCACGGAGTTGGAGGACGTCGTGGCCGGCGCACGGGCGATCTCGGATGCCGCCGACGGCGACATCGATGCCGTGATCAACAACGCGGGCATGCCCGGAAGCCAGATGCGACTGACCACGCCTGACGGCCACGAGCGCACGCTGCAGGTGAACTTCCTCGCGATGGTGCTGCTGACCGAGCTGTTGCGCCCCACGCTGGTCTCGGGGGCGAGAGTCGTCAACCTCGCATCCGCCACTCATGAGATGACGGCGCTCGACCTCGCAGACATCCAACTCGAGCGCGACTACTCAGCGGTGCGGGCGTACGCACGATCGAAGCTCGCGATCATCATGTACACCCGATGGCTCGCCCGGTCCCATGACGCCGGCTTCACCGCGGTCAGCCTGAGCCCGGGAGTCATCAACACCGACCTGCTGCACGCGATGTTCGGCCTGATCGGCGGCTCGCTCGAGCGCGGCGCCCGCAATGTGATCGAGGCGCTGACTGTGGATGCCGCGGGGGGCGAGTACTTCGACGACGGTCGCCTCGTCGATCCGAGCCCCGAGGCGCGCGACGACCGGCTCGGCGACCGGCTCATGGCGTGGACCTTCGGCGCGCTCGGCGAGCACCTTCGGCGGTGATGCGGTCGGCGGTGGTTCTACGCCAGCTCCGAGATGTCGACGCCGGTGATCGGCTCGCCCGCCCGCTCGTACACGAGCGAGATCGCCCCCTTCGGGAACGGCTGCGGCGGCTGCGCGAATCGGAACGCCGCCGGCACGCCGGTGCCGTCGGCGAAGAGCCGCTTGCCCGAGCCGAACGTGAGCGGATAGAGGATGAGGTTCAGCCGGTCCACGAGGTCGGCCTCGAGCAACGACCGTGCGAGGTCGCCGCTGCCGATGACGTGGATGTCGTCGAACCGCTCCTTCAGTGGGGCGACCTCCGCGACATCCGACAGTGCCGTGGTGCCCTCCCACGCCGGGGCGGTCAGCGAGCGCGACACCACGAACTTCGGCAGGGCGTTGAAGGTGGCCGCGATAGGGTCCTCGTCGCCCAGATTCGGCCAATAGCCCGCGAAGATGTCGTACGTCTTGCGACCGAGCAGCAGCGCGTCCATGCGGTCGATGCCGGCGCCGATCGCCTCGCCGGTCTCGTCGTCGAAGTACGCCCCCTGCCAGCCGCCGAACTCGAAGCCGCCCTCGCGGTCCTCGTCGGGACCGCCGGGCGCCTGGTACACGCCGTCGAGGGTGATGAACAGGTCGACCGAGATGATTCCCATGGTGCGCTCCTTCGCGTGCCAGGCGACCGGATGCCGCCTCTGCTCGTGCGTCGATCGGGATCGTGCGGAATCGACATCCGCTCGTCCCACGCTAGCGCCGACCATCGCGCTGGTCGAGGGCGGATGCCTGGCACCGTCGAACACCATCTACGACATCCGCACCATGGTCGACCGCCGTCGCGCGCTCGGCATCCTCGGGGGGATCGGGCTGACGACGCTGCTCGCCGCGTGCGCTGCGCCCGAGGCCGAGCCCTCGGTGAGTGCGACGGCCACGACTGCGACGCCGGGTGCGACCGCGGCGCCCTCCGTGACGCCGACGCCGGGGGCATCCGGCCCCGCCACCGAGGTCCCCGACGAGACCGGCGGTCCGTTCCCCGCCGACGGCTCGAACGGGGTGAACGTGCTCGACGACTCGGGCATCGTGCGCAGCGACATCCGTTCGAGCTTCGGCTCGTCGACGACGGTCGCCGAGGGCGTGCCGCTCACCATCGCGCTGACGGTGCGGGATGTCGCGACGGGCAGTGCGCTGGTCGGCGCGGGAGTCTACGTGTGGCACTGCGACCGCGACGGCAGGTACTCGCTCTACAGCGACGGCCTCGAGAACGTGAACTACCTGCGCGGGGTGCAGGAGACGGATGCGTCGGGCACCGTGCGATTCACCTCGATCTACCCGGCCTGCTATTCGGGACGCTGGCCGCACGTCCACTTCGAGGTGTACTCGGATGTCGCGAACGCGGTCGCAGCGGGCCCGATCGTGAAGACCTCGCAGATCGCGCTGCCGCAGGAGGTCAACGACCTCGTCTACGCCACGCAGGGCTACGAGCAGAGCGTGCGGAACGTCTCGCAGGTGAGCCTCGCGAGCGACAACGTGTTCCGCGACGACGGCGGCATCCACCAGATCGCCACGATGTCGGGATCGGTGGCGAGCGGCTACACGGCTGCGCTCACGATCGGGGTCTGAGGGCCCGACTCGGTCGGGCCGCACGACGACTGACCCTAGCTGGCGATCCCCGTGTCCTGCGTCACGGCGTCCGCATAGCGTGCGTCGACCAGGATGGGCAGGTGATCGGAAGAGCCCTGCGGCAGGGTCGCGATGTGCTCGATGTCGAAGCCCACGGATGTCGCGAGGTCGAAGTGCCCGCGGAAGAACTTGTACCGCGTGTAGGTGCGGGAGTTGCTGAGCGTGAGTTCGTACCCGGCCTCGCGGACCTTCCTCGCCAGGTTGTCCTTGAACATCGGATAGTTGTAGTCGCCCACCATCAGTGTCGGCAGTCCCGGCCCCAGTACCTGCAACTGGCCGAGGGCGGTCCTGATCTGGTGCCGCCGAAGCGAGTTCAACGCCGTGAGGGGCGCCGCGTGGAACGATGCGACCACCAGTTCGCGGTGCGTCTCGAGGTCGAGCAGGCGCACGCCGATCAAGCGCTCGTGGGCGGGACGCAGCAGGTGATCGTGGAGCGACTTCTTGAGCGCGAAGCTGCGCACGACACGGAACTGGTACCGATCGGAGCGGTAGTACACCGCGAGGCCGAGGCGGTTGCCCGACGTGGAGGTCGCGAGCTCGAGTCGGCCGACGTGTCGCGGAAGGTCGTTCGTGTCGCATTCCTGCAGGCAGATCACGTCGGGGGAGTACCTCGCGTCGAGCGCAGCGAGCTCGTTGATGGCGCGATGCTTCCGCAGGTTGTAGCTGACGACCTTCACTCGCCCAGCCTACGCAGCGGCCGCTGAGTGGATGCACCGAGGACACGGCGAATCGACGGTCCGAGCTAGGGGGATCGATGTCCCTCGACTTGGGGGTCATGCCAAACATGAGGAATCCTTGACGCTTCACTGAGGCAGGAGGAGTCTGGGCCGGTGCTGCTCTTCGTCGCAGCGACATCCGTGTTCTTGCGCAGGCAGCGCCCCGAGGTTCGACCGCTCGGGCGGGGCGACCGCCCACCCGACGACTGACGGAGGTAACGAACATGCGCAAGGGCAGAGCGGCGCTTCTCGCCGCGGCGATGACCGCAGTGCTCCTACCGGGAGTGCTCATGCCGACGGCCGCGAACGCGGCAAAACCGGAGGCTCCGGAACCGGTCGCCGAGGTTCTCGCCACCGGATTGGGCGGCTCGATCGGCAGCACCATCGGGCCGGACGGCGCGCTCTACGTGGCCGCCAGGGAGAACGGCGAGATCGTTCGCGTCGACACGGTCACGGGTGCGACGACGGTCTACGCGAGCGGGCTGCCGACACATCCGGTCGGCGGAATCTTCGATGTCGCATTCCTCGGCGGCACGGCCTACGCACTGGTCAGCGTCGTCGGGCCCGACGTCGGCGGCACCGCCACGGGCGGCATCTACCGCATCGACGACCCCGACAGCAGCACGCTCGTCGCCGACCTCGCGACATGGTCGACGGAGAATCCGCCGCCGACGTCCTTCGACGTGCCGAGCGGCGTGCAGTACGCGTTCCAGCCGTTCGGCGACGGATTCCTGGTGTCCGACGGACACCACAACCGTGTGCTCTTCGTCGACCTCTCGGGCGGCGTCTTCCTGGCTGCGCAGTTCGACAACATCGTGCCGACCGGCCTGGAGGTCGACGGCTCGAAGGTGTACCTGGCCGAGGCGGGCCCAATTCCGCACGATCCCGCCGACGGCAAGGTCGTCGTCGGGGAATCCGCATCGCCCTTCGGTGCGCGAAGTGGCGTCGGGCTTCAGTCTCATCGTGGACGTCGAATCGGCGTCGTGCGGCCTGTACGCGCTCTCGCAGGGCGACTCGCCCGGCCAGGTGCCAGGCCGGTTCGCCGGCGCTTCCGGAGAGCGGTGAGTTGCTGCGCGTCAACGGCAACGGCACGTTCTCGGTCATCGTCGACGGCCTCGACCTGCCGACGTCACTGTCGTTCGTCGGAGACACGGCGTTCATCGTGACCCTCGAGGGCGACGTGCTCAAGGTCGACGATGTCGCGCCCGACCGTCACGGCATGTGGGGCGGCTGCGGGGGTGGCGCTCAGGGCTGAGCGGCACGGGCGCAGAGGCGCCGGAACGTCGCGACGAGATCGTCGAGCTTCAGGCCCGGCTGCGCGGCGTACCGGTGCCTCGCCGTTCGTGGGCCCAGATGGCCACCTCGACCCGGTTGCGAGCGCCGACCTTCGCCATGATGGCCCCGATGTGGGTCTTCACGGTGCTGAGCGAGATGTGCAGTTCCTCGGCGATCTCGGTGTTGCCGAGCCCGCGCGCCACCGTGGCGAGCACCTGCTCCTCGCGGTCGGTGAGCGGCTCGGCCGGCGGCGCCGGTGCCGGCGCGGGGTCGGAACCCGCGAAGGCCTCGAGCAGTCGCACCGTGACGTTCGGAGCGATGAGGGCGTCGCCGCGCGCCGCCGCGTGCACGGCCTCGGCGAGCAGGGTCGGCCCGGCGTTCTTCAGCAGGAATCCGCGAGCCCCGGCACGCAGAGCGGCATAGACGTACTCGTCGAGGTCGAACGTCGTGATCACGACCACCGGCATGGGGTCGTCGACGCCGGGCCCCGCAAGGGCGAGCGTAGCCTCGATGCCGTCGGCCACCGGCATCCGGATGTCGAAGAGGCACACGTCGGGTCGGATGCTCCGCGCGAGCGCCACGGCCTCGGCGCCGTCGGCGGCCTCGCCGACCACCTCGATGTCGGGCTGGGCATCGAGGATCATCCGGAGCCCGGTGCGCACGAGCTCCTGGTCATCGGCGATGAGCACCCGCACGCTCATGGCGACCACCCCGACCGGGGGAGTACCGCGGTCACCGCCCAGCCGCCGCCGGGCGCCGCCCCGGCCGCGCAGGTGCCGCCGAGAAGGCTCGCCCGCTCGATCATCCCCGTGATGCCGTAGCCGGGGGTCGCAGGTGCCACGGGCTCGCCGTCGTCGCGCACCTCGAGCCGGATCCCCGCCTGGTCGGCGTCGACGCGCACGTCGACGCGGCTGGCGTTCCGGGCATGGCGCCGCGCATTCGTCACCGACTCCTGAGCGAGGCGATACACCGCCGCGGCGACCGTGGGCGGAACGGCGTCGACCTCGCCCGTGAGCTGCACGTCGACGACCGGGCCACCCGCGTCCGGCCCCGCGAGTCGCCTGAGGTCGGCGATCCCCGGGCTCGGCGCCCGGCTGGCGTGCTCATCACGTCGGAGCACACGGACCATGGAGCGCATCTCATCGAGGGTCCGCGATGCCTCGCCCTCGATGATCCGCAGCACCTCGGCGGCGGCGTCCGGATCGGTGGAGGCCACCGCGGTGCCCGCCTGGGCCTGGATCGCGATCGCGGAGACATGGTGCGCGACGGTGTCGTGCAGGTCGCGAGCGAGTTGCTCGCGCTCGAGGAGCTTCATGCGGTCGAGCTCCCGCGCTCGCGCGGCCGCCCGCCATCGGAACGCCACGCCGAGCGTGACCGTCGTGATCACGACGGCGGTGCCGCCGATGATGTCCTCGATCGACGCCGGTGCGAGCGCGAACGAGAGGGCGGATGACGCGAGCACGATCACACCGGCGAGCAGCATCGCGCGGCCCGAGCCCCAGCGCACGACCGCATAGATCAGGATGAGCAGGTACGCAGCCGTGAAGAACTGCGGGTCTCCTCCGGTCGCCAGGCTGACGATCGCCCCGACGCCGAACGCGATCGCGAGCATCAGGAGGGGACGTGTGCGGCGCAACAGCAGCGTCGGTACGAGCCCCACGAGCACGACCGCCCAGAGCCAGCGCCACGGCACGTCGGTGCGGGTCACCGCCTCGATCACCGCGAGCAACGGCAGCACCGCGACGAGCACCCAGTCCCGCCAGACGCGCCGGGGCGGCGGTGGCGTGGCGGCCGGCGCGTCCCAGAGCGAGCGGAGGCGGCTCGTCATGCCCTCATGATACGGGCGCACTCGCCGCACCGGCCCGGTCCGACGCACGAAGCGGGCGACCGAAGCGCTTGGCCCGCCGGCGGATGACGATCTCGGCCACGGCGAGGTTGATGACCCAGCCGGCGCCCATGAGCACCGCGTGCATGGCCTCACCGGGTTCGCCGAAGAGCAGCGTGCCGAAGACCAACGTGAACACCTGCGTTCCGGCACCCAGGCCGATCGCGTAGGAGCGGGTCATCCACGCGCTGTGCGTTCGGATGTCGCCTCGGCGGATCGCGATGAATGCGACGATGATGCCCGCCGCCATGGTCGTGCCGAACACCAGCCGCATCACGAGGAGCGCCGGGCCATTGATCGCGGGCAGGGCGTAGAAGAGCGTCATCCACAGGGCCGACGTCGCGGAGAGGAGACCGGCCGGCGCCACGACGCGGCCCGCGAAGCGGTGCCAGCGGCGGCGGCGCAGAGACGGCGCGAACTGCAGCGCCCCGAGCACCAGGTACACGACGGAAGCGACGATGTGCACCACGACCGGCACCGGCGAGTCGAAGAACCTCGCATTGTCGGGCGTCACGGCGGCGCCCGCGGTCAGCTCCGTGAGGCGCATCGCGCCGGCGATGACCGGAACGATGCTGAGCAGGATGAGTCCCGCGGGCGCGAGCCACTCGGCTCGGTGCTTCGCGGGCGGGTGGATTCGGCGTGGCAGGACGCACGCTGGCCCACGGATGCGCGGCGGATGATTCGGTCATGACTCGATGCTCGCGAGTGCGGCACGGCGCCGCATCGGCGAGCAGGCCCGAATCCCCTCGTCCGATCGGCCGAGACCCGGATCAACCGACCGGTTCACGCGGCATCCCCTCAGCCGTGCTCCCCTAGGCTGGGACCCGTGCTGCTCGCCCTCATCCGACACGGACAGACCGACTGGAACCTCGCCGAACGCATGCAGGGGCGCACCGACATCCCGCTGAACGACACCGGTCGCGATCAGGCGCGCGCCGCGGCATCCGTGCTGTCGCATCGCCAGTGGGACGTGGTCGTGAGCTCGCCGCTCAGCCGGGCCCGCGAGACCGCGGAGATCATCGCGTCCTCGCTCGGCGTGCCGCTCGGCGCCGGCTACGACGAGCTCATCGAGCAGGACTTCGGGGTCGCGGAGGGCACGCTCGTCGCCGAGCTCGGCGCGCGCTGGCCCGGCCGCGTGTTCCCCGGCATGGAACCCCACGAGGAGGCGGGGCGTCGAGGCATCCAGGGCATCGAGCGCATCGCGCACGACCACCCGGGCAGGCACGTGCTGGCCGTGGCGCACGGCACGCTCATCCGTCGCGCGCTCGCCGAGATCACCGGCCATGACGCGCAGCACTACCCGAGGCTCGACAACGCATCGTCGTCGTTCGTTCGGTTCGAGGACGACGGATGGCGCGTGCTCACGGTCGGCGGCGTCGATCTCGCGGAAGTGCAGGCGGGCATCGAGGAGCGAGCGGCCGCGGCCGCACTGCGGCCGACACGCTGACGGAATCGAAGCCGCGCTGCGGCCCACGCGCTGAGGGCGGCCGGAATGGACGAGGACGGTGGCACGTGTGCCACCGTCCTCGATTGATGTGATCCTCGCACGCGACGCCAGGCCCCGACGAGTCCTCTCTTTCGAGGACTTGACGTAGCCGCGCTCCGGGGCCGGGCGTCGCCTATCCCGCGATCGGCTCGCCCGGCTCGCGTCGCCGGGTGCGGTCGAGCCCATCGAGCAGCAGGTCGAGGCCGAACTCGAACTCGAACTGGTCGTCGCACCAACCGAGCGTGGAGTCGGGGTCGTCGTGGCGCACGACCGCGAGCATCCGGGCCAGATGGGGCACCTGGGCGGCCATCTGCGCCAGCTCCTCCGCGTCGCCGGATGCCGTGTCGGCCGACCCGTTCTCCGGTCTCACCGAGCTCCTGCGAGAACCCGTACATTCGGCTGCCGAGCGCGTGCATCGCATGGTGGATGAGGTCGTACGAGAAGCCGCCCGATCGCAGGGTGCCCACCACCGAGTCGACATAGCGCGCGTTCGTCAGGCCGATCCCCTTGCGGGTGTCCATGACGCCGGGCAGCCACGGATGCCGCAGCATCACCTGGCGGGCCGCGAGGATCCGAGCGCGAAGGCTCGCCTGCCATGCGGCATCCGTCGTCGGTACCTGGAAGCCGCCGGTCTCCTCCTCGATCTCCCCGAACATGAGGTCGACGATGCCGTCGAGGATCGCCTCCTTGTTCGCCACGTGGTAGTAGAGCGACATCGGCTCGACGCTGAGCTGCTCGGCGAGGCGGCGGATCGTGAGGCCCTCGATGCCGACATCGTCGGCGAGCTCGACGGCCGTGCTCAGCACGGTGTCGCGGGTCAGCGGCGCCCGGCGCCCGGCGGCCCTCCGCTCGGTGGACGATGACATCTGTCCTCCCCTCGTGCTCACGCCACAGTACAAGCGCGGACGGAGGACGGGATCTTTCCTCTCGACATCCGTCAGGATCTACGCTACCTTACGTCGTAAGACTTACAACGTAAGGTAGGAATCGCCATGGAAGCCACGCAATCCACGCAGGCCGCGCACGCCACGCAACGCACGGCGATGCGGGCAGCTGTCGCCCGCCGCTTCGGCGGTCCCGAGGTCGTGCATGTCGAGCAGGTGCCGAAGCCGAGGCCGAAGGCCGGCGAACTGCTCCTGCGGGTGCACGCGAGCACCGTGAGCATCGCCGACCACCGCGTGCGCAGCCGAGACCTGCCGAAGGGGCTCTGGTTCTTCGTCCCCGTCGCCCTCGGCGTGTTCCGGCCGCGCAAGCGGGTGCTCGGCATGGATGCCGCTGGGGTCGTCGAGGCCGTCGGCGACGAGGTCACCGAGTTCTCGCCCGGCGACGAGGTGATCACGATGCTCGGTTCGTCGTTCGGTGGGCACGCCGAGTACGCGCGGGTGCCGCAGGCGAAGCCGATCGCGCACAAGCCCGCCGATCTCACGATCGAGCAGTCCGCGGCGCTCATCTTCGGCGGGTACACGGCGGTCTCCTACCTCAACCGCGTGGAGCTCGGCCCGGGTTCCGAGGTGCTCGTGAACGGGGCCTCCGGTGCCGTGGGCACGGCCGTGGTGCAGCTCGCGAAGCAGCGAGGCGCCACCGTCACCGGCGTGTGCAGCGCCCGCAACGCGGAGCTCGTGCGCTCGCTCGGAGCCGACCACATCGATCGATCGCGACCGCGAGGACTTCGCCGCGAACGGCCGCACGTACGACGTCATCGTCGAGTGCGTCGGCAATGCGCCGTTCGAGCGGGTCGAGCACTCGATCAAGCCCGGTGGTGCGCTGCTGCTCGTGATCGCGAGCCTCGGCGGCATGCTGAGCGCGCGGCGGCACACACGCCGCAGCGGCAAGCTCGTCACGAACGACGGCGCCCCCGTGTCGCACGAGGACATGGCGGAGCTTTCCCGTCTCGCGGAGACCGGCGAGTTCCGGCCGGTGATCGATCGCACCTACGACCTCGACGACATCGTCGAGGCGCACCGGTACGTCGACACGGGCCACAAGGTGGGCAACGTCGTGCTGCGCATACCCTGACCGAGCAGACCGCTTCGACGACCCGACCCGGCTCCCGACGGTCCGTCTCCCGGCGGTCGCGGCTCGTCGGACGTAAAATGTGGAAATGGAGGCACCGGCCAGCACCACCCTGGTCGTCGTCGGGGACGAGGCGACGTCGGCCATCCACGCGCTCGAGGGCTACGCCAACGTGCGGGCGACGACCTTCGACGAGGCATCCGACGACGACGTCGCCCGCTGGTCGGCCACGGCCGGAACGCCGTATCTCGTGCACGACCGCGACCCGCTCGGCCACGTCGCCGCGGCCTGGGTCGAGTTCTTCGACGACCAGTCCACGTTCGGGGTCCTCGAGCTCGAGATCGACCGTGCCGTCGAGGCCGCGAGCGGCACGCGATCAGCGTTCCCGACTACTACGTGGTGCTCCATCCCGAGACGCTGCCCGTGACCTGGAAGCACTGGTGGCTCGGTGTCCTCGCCGCGGAGTCGCCGACACGGGTCATCCCGTGGCCGCAGGCCGACGATTCGCTCGCGCGCCTGCTCCGACGGCTCCCCACGGGGCGCGCCTGGCCCGACATGGAGTCGTGGCTGCCCCGGGTCGTGGGCGCCGTGCCCGACCGGGTCGGGCTGCCCGGCACGAGCTGAGCGGATGCCCCGGGCAGGCGCCCGAGGCATCCGTCGTCGATTGCCGTGGTCGACTACTCAGGCGATCGAGACCACGCGCTCCGCCCCGACCCGACGGAGCACGCGGACGCCGCCGATCACGAGGACGGCGAGCATCGGCACGGCCCGAGGGCCGGCAGCAGCGGGATCGAGTACGGAAGGAACAGCATGCCCGCGTAGCCGACCACGATCGCGGGGATCGTCCACCAGCCGAGCACGCCGGCACGGACGAGGCCCACGGCGAGGGCGAGGAGCCCGACCGAGATGAGCGGCGCGACGCCGAAGCTCAGCTGGAACAGCAGGTGACCGTACACCGCGTCGGAGATCGCGGCCGCATCGACGAGGTCGAGACCGCGACCCAGCTCGAGGTGCATCCAGTCGGCGAACAGCGAGCCGGAGTTGTCGAGCAGCGCGACCGATGCGAGCAGTGCCCCGATCAGTGCGGGGAAAGAGCCGCGACGGCCGCGCACGAGCCATGCCAGCGCGAGCACCCCGAGGCCCATCAGCACGTTGCCGTAGTGCAGCAGGAAGGCGGACACCTGCGTGAGCAGGGGGTCACGGGTGAGCGACTCGATGTACGACGCCTTGTCGACGCCGTCCTGCACCGGCGAGGTGGCCAGACCGGCGAAGAAGAGGGTCGGCCCCGCGATCAGCGCGACGCCGCCGGCGACGGCGAGGGCACGGTGCGTGCGGTTCGGCAGCGCGGCCGAGGTGGATGCCGCGGCTGCGGCGGTGGTGGTGGCGCTCATGTCGTCCTCCCAGACGTGGTGCAAGCGGATGCCGCGGCCCGATCGGGGCGGCGAGGAACACGCTAGTGAATCGGGGGCATCCGGGCGATGCCCGCGTTCGGCCCGAGGAGGCGGGCCGAGCGGATGACCGTCGGGCGGCGTGCGTCGTCCGCACGGATGACCTCGAGGGGCGGCGCCGTCATCTAGCGTTGAGCCACACGGGCGTAAACGGGTGGGTCGCACACGCGGCAACCGAATAAGCAGACACGCAGGAACTCGTGAACACACGCTGTGGAAGTGGAGGAGCGATGCGCCGGGCGCATTGGATCGTGCCGGTGGCGACCGCGGTCGCATTCACCGTGATCGGCGTGGTCGAGATTCTCCTGGACCCGACGTTCCGCTCGTCTCCCACCGGTCCGACGGCCGCCCTCGCCATGGTCGTCGCGGGCACCCTGATCGCGATCCCGGCGCCGATCACCGGCGCTGCCGTCGTGGCGGCGATGTTCCCCGTGGCATCCGCGTTCGGGCTGGACGGTCCCACCGGCGTGGGTGTGCTGGCGACGTTCCTGGTGCCCGGCTGGGCGGGGTACCGCCGTCCCGTTCGGCGTTCATGGATCGCGCCCGTCGCGGTGCAGCTGATGGCCACGATCGGTGTCGCCCTCGGCGCCCGGCTCACTGCGCCCGCCGCCGTTGGCGTCGAGGCGGCCGCCGCGGATCCTGCGGCTCTCGTGTGGGAGAACCTCTTCTTCTCGTCGCTCGCGTGGGCCTCGTGGGGCGTAGGCGTGGTTGCGCGAGCTGCCGCCGACCGTGCCGACCAACTGGCGCGACTCGCCACCGCCCTCGACGCTGAGCGCGAGGCGCGCGAGCACGCGGTCGTCGTCGAGGAGCGCCAGCGGATCGCACGCGATCTCCATGATGCCGTCGCTCACTCGGTCAGCGTCATGACCTTGCAGGTGGGCGCGGTGCGCTCGACGCTGCCGCCGGATGCCGCGCAGGCCGAGATGCTCCGTGGCATCGAACACCTCGGGCGGGAGTCGGTTTCGGAGCTTCGAGCGCTGGTCGGGATCCTGCGCGAGGCGGATGAGGCGCCTCCTGCGGCCCCGCCGTCGCTCGACCGGGCCGCCGAGCTGGTCGACGAAGTCCGTGCCGCGGGCCTCCGCGTGGAGCTGCAGGAACATGGCGACGCCGTTCCCCTCCCGCGAGCCGTCGACGTGTCGGCCTATCGCGTGCTCCAGGAGGCGCTGACCAACGTGTTGCGCCATGCACCCGACGCGGCCGCGACGGTGCGTATCGAGCGATCACCGGCCCAGGTCGTCGTCTCGGTGCGGAATGGTGCGCCGGCGACTGGCGGCGACACGTCGTCGTGGGGCGATGCCGCGGCGATCCCGCGGGGCTCCGCGGCGGAGCCCGTCGGCGGCCACGGGCTCGTCGGCATGCGCGAACGCGTGGCGATGTTCGACGGACGATTCACCGCGGGCCGGCTGGACGACGGCGGGTTCGATGTCAGCGCCGCCTTTCCCGTCGGCGCGGCACGATGACGGGCGCTGTGCGCATCGTCCTCGCCGACGATGAGGCGATGATCCGGGCCGGCCTGCGGATGCTGCTCGAGCACCAGCCAGACCTGACGGTCGTCGGCGAGGCATCCGACGGGATGGATGCCGTCGCCGTGGTGCGACGCACGCGGCCCGACGTGGTGCTGCTCGACATCCGGATGCCGCGCAGCGACGGGATCACCGCCGCGCGGGAGATCCTCGCAACCACTGACTCGAAGGTCGTGATCCTCACGACGTTCGACGACGACGAGCATCTCGCCGCCGCCCTGCGGGCGGGCGTGAGCGGGTTCCTCCTCAAGGTCGCGCCACCCGAGCAACTTCTCGCAGCGGTGCGCAGCGTGGCCGCCGGCAACGCGCTGCTCGATCCCGCCGTCACCGTGAGGGTCATCGAGTCGTTCGCGCGTGCCCCGCGGGTCGACGCTGTGCTCGCCGCGCGACTCGACGGTCTCACAAATCGCGAACGGGAGGTGCTGCTCGAGGTTGCGCTCGGACGGTCGAACGCCGAGATCGCCGCACAGATGTACCTGGGCGAGACGACGGTGAAGACGTACCTCTCACGCGTGCTGGCGAAGCTCGGCCTGCGGGATCGCGTGCAGGCCGTCGTGTTCGCCTATGAGAGCGGGCTCGTGCGCCCGGGTGCATGAACGGCTGAGCGGATGAACGGCTGAGCGGATGAACGGCTGAGCGGATGAACGAGCTGAGCGGATGCCCCGGGCAGGCGCCCGAGGCATCCGCTCGTCATGCCCTTACCGGACTCAGGGGTGGACGCGCAGGTCTACCCACACGAGCCGGTGGTCGCTCGACGGGAACGGGAACACGCCCGTGAGCGCCGAGAGCGGGTCGGTGCTCACCGGCCAGAACACGCCTGCGTCCTGCACGCGAAGGTCGCGCGAGGGCAGCACGTAGTCGGCGCGCAGGTTGCCCGGCGCGCTGTCGGCGAAGTCCGCCGTGTCGAAGGCCGGGTCGCCCTCGTGCGTCAGGTTCGCGCCGCCCTGCAGTTCGGTCGCCTCGACCGCGCCCTCCGAGGTCGGCAGCGGGTCCGTGATGCGCGGGTGGCCGAGGAGCTGGTGGATCGCCACGTCGACCGAATCGCCGTCGAGCGGGTCGGCGTTCTGGTCGCCCATGATCACGAAGGACTCGCCGGGCTTCAGGCCGCCGGTCGTCCCGGCGTCGTCGTAGATGTATCGCGAGGTGGTGCCCGGGGTCACGTAGTCGGCCCAGAAGCGGATCTCATCGTGGTTGCGGAGGCCATTGCGGTCCTCGGGTCCGTCGAAGACGGGCGGCGTCGGATGCGACACCAGCACGTGCACGGTGTTGCCGCCGACCTCGACCGGGACGTCCCAGTGCGACTTGCTCGAGAGGCGGAACACGTCGAGCTCCGCGGGGGAATACCAGTCGGCGGGCTCGGGCGTGTTCAGGTCATCGGGCAGGAGCGCCCCCGGCATGTCCTTCCACAGGAAGTGCTGGAACGTGCGCACGTCCTCCTCGGCGATCGGGTACTTCGAGAGCACGGCCATCCCGAACTGGCCTTCGAACGCGCCGAAGCCGAGGGCGTCGTCGCCGTAACCCGGCGCGCCCGGGGTGGTGACTGTCGCGCCGTTGTTGTTGAGGTCGAAGCCGCTCGCCACTCCGGTGTTCGACGGCGCGACGAACGCGTAGGGGTATTCGACGGCGTCGGCGGTTCCCTGCGGAACCTCGAGGTAGTTGTCGCG
This sequence comes from uncultured Actinomycetota bacterium, assembly GCA_963764435.1. Lineage (GTDB taxonomy): Bacteria > Actinomycetota > Actinomycetes > Actinomycetales > Microbacteriaceae > Agromyces. The sequence goes on from CAVXSL010000011.1 coordinate 139,380, forward strand.
GAACAGGTCTGCCGCGAGGCCGCCCTCGACGAAGTCGAACTCGTTGAGCAGCACGATGTCGGGGTTCGCGTGCTGGATGATCTCGGCGACGACCTTCGCCTGCGCGTTGGTTCCGGTCTAGAGGTCGTCGACGAGCTGGCCGGGGGCGTTCCGGTTGAGCGACAGGTTGTACGTGGCGACGCGGAGCTCGGTGGGCCCGGTCTCGTCCTGCGGGGCGGCGACGGCGGCGCCCGCACCCATCGCAGCGACCGCGGCGGCTGCGGCGAGGGCGGTGGCGGTCAATACGGCGGTGCTTCGACGTCTCTTCGACATGCGGTCTCCTTCGTTGGCGGTTCGCGGTACCCCCACGCTAGGACCGCCGAGTGACGACGGGAAGAACTCGCGGTGGCCGGACGTCGCAGACCGTCGTGCCGCGCTCACTCCGCGGCCGCCTGCGCATACCGTTGTGACAGCGTGCGGAGCAACGGGCGGAGTTCCGGTGGCGACTCGACCGTGAAGTCCATTCCGAGCATGCCGATGTAGGCGGCGATGGTGTCGAGCGAGTCGGCGCCCGTGACGAGCACCGACTCCGTGTCGGAGACCGCCTCGACGACCCCGACGGTCGCGTTGATCCGGTCCAGCACGGCCTCGGCCGGTGCGGCGATCCTCAGGCGCGCGTGCACCTTCCACCCGCTCGCGGCGATCGAGCGCATCGCGAAGGTGGTGTAGTCGCCGCTGGGCAGCGGCGCAGGGGAGAAGCGGTGGCGCGTCGGCATCCGCGGTTCGATCCAGTCGGCGCGGAAGACGGCCCACTCGCCTGTCGACGGGTCGCGTCCGACGAGGTACCACCGCCGCTGCCAGCTCAGGAGGCGGTACGGCTCGACCAGCCGGAGCGTCCCGCGGTCCTCGAACCGGAACCACTCGACGTCGCGGATCGCTGCGGCGATCGCGGCGAGCACGCTCGAGTCGACCTCGGGGTCGGGCGCATCCGTACCCGTATTCTCCGGCGCTCGGTCGATGACCGACCCGAGTGCCGCCACGGTGGGCCGAAGTCGCGAGGGCAGCACCTGCTCGAGCTTTGCGAGGGCCCGGGTGCTCGATTCCTCGATGCCGGCGATGCCGGCGATGCCGGTCGTAGCACGCAGCCCGATCACGACGGCGACGGCCTCCTCATCGTCGAGGAGCAGCGGAGGGAGCTTGCCACCCGCCCCGAGCCGGTACCCGCCGGCCGCGCCGCGTGTCGCGTCGACGGGATAGCCGAGGTCGCGGAGGCGATCGATGTCATAGCGGATGGTGCGGGCAGTGACGCCCAGGCGCTCAGCGAGCCCGGCGCTCGTCCAGTCGGGCCGTGTCTGCAGCAGCGAGAGCAGCGCGAGCAGTCTGGCGGCGGTGTCGGACACGTGGAGCATTCTCCTCCCGACCGGGCGATGCCGCTCGTCCGAGTTCGGCACCGCCCGTGTTCCCGACCGCCTGCGCGCTACGCCGTGAGCCGGTCCTCCATGCCCCACTGCTGCCCGTAGCCGCCGTCCTCCTCGGCACGCGCCATGAGGTCGAGGAAGGGCGCCGCGTCGAACGCCTCGGGGCCGAGTACGCCCGTGCCCGACCAGACCCCGGTCGCGAGGAGCTCGAGGGCGATCACCGGGTTCAGTGCCGTCTGCCAGACCACGCACTGCGCCTCGTACTCGGCCATGGTCCACGCGTTGTCCGACACGTGGTACAGGTACACCTCGCGCGGGGCGCCGTCCTTCCCGGTGCCGGTGACCCACAAGCCTGCGCACGTCTTGCCCGTCATCCACGGTCCGATCGCGGCCGGATCCGGCAGTGCCGCAGCGACCACGTCGCGCGGGGCGACCTCGACCGGGCCGTGCGGCGAGCGCACCCGGATCGGCGTGGTGGAGTCGAGCCCGAGCACGTGCAGCACGCGCAGCACGTCGATGAACTCCTCGCCGAGGCCGTACTTGAACGTGACCCGCTTCGCGTCGATCCAGCGCGGCATGAGCATCACCTCCTCGTGCTCGACGTTCACGCACTCGACGGGGCCGATCCCCTCGGGGAACACGAACACCTCGGGCTCCGAGAACGGCGGGGTCGTGAACCAGCCCGCCTCCCGTTGCCACACCACCGGCGGGTTCAGGCACTCCTCGATGGTCGTCCAGATCGAGAAGCTCGGTGCGAAGATCTCGTTGCCGTCCTCGTCGGTGACGACGAGGTTCGCGCCGTCGCGCACGCCGAGCTCGTCGATCTCGTCGAACAGGTGGTCGGCCGCGTACCGGGCGAACACATCGGACAACCCCGGCTCCACGCCCATGCCCACCAGCGCGAGTCGGCCGCGCGTCTCCCAGTCTCCGGCCTGCGCGAACTGGTCGTCGCCGAGCTTCACGCCGGTCTGCGCGTACGGGTCCGTCGGATGCGGCTCCGAGAGGCTCATCGCCATGTCGAGGTAGTCGGCACCCGCCGCGAGCGCCCCGGCGAAGACCGCCGGCACGAACTTGGGCTCGACGGCGTTCATCACGTGGCTGGCGCCGTGCTCACGGGCCACGGATGCCACGACGTCGGGGTCCGAGGCGTCGATGCGCGCCGTGGCGAACCTGCCGGCGACCTCGTCGCCGTGCTTCGCCCGGATCCACTCGACGGTGCGGGTCGCACGCGCCTCGTCGTAGTCCGAGACCACGAGCAGTTCGTAGAAGTTCCGGCGTGCCGCGATCTTCGCGATCGCATCTCCGACGCCGCCGGCGCCGACCAACAGGATTCGCATGGGTTCCTCTCTCGACGTGGGCGACTCGACCCGAGCAGCGTGCGAACGAGCCTATCCGTCGAGGTTCCGTCGAGGTTTCCCGGGCATTAGGAACCGAGCGTTCCTCATTGCCTCGTACGGTCGGCTTCATGACGAACACCACCACGCTCACCGACATCCGACCCTTCCGTGTCGAGGTCGCCCAGGCCGAGCTCGACGACCTCATGGACCGACTCGCCCGCACCCGCCTGCCCCAGCCGGCGCCGATCGACGACTGGGACTACGGCACGCCGAACGCCTACCTGCGCGACGCGGTGGAGCGGTGGCGCACCGGGTTCGACTGGCGCGCCGAGGAGGCAGGCATCAACGCGTTCCCGCATTTCATGACCGAGGTCGACGGGCAGCCGATCCACTTCATCCACGTGCGCTCGCCGCACGCGGGCGCCACGCCGTTGCTGCTCGCGCACACATATCCCGGGTCATCCGTCGACTACCTCGACATGATCGGGCCGCTCGTCGACCCTGTCGCCCACGGCGGTCGTGCCGAGGACGCCTTCGATGTCGTGATCCCGGATGCCCCGGGCTACGGCTTCTCGAATCCCGCCACCGAGTCCGGCTGGACGACGGCGCGGGTCGCCCGCGCGTACGACGAGCTCATGCGCCGCCTCGGGTACACCGAGTACGGCATCCACGGCTCCGACAACGGGGCGCTCGTCGCGCGCGACCTCGGTCTGCTGAACCCCGCGGGCTTCCTCGGCCTGCACGTGCTGCAGCTCTTCTCGTTCCCATCGGGCGACCCGAGCGAGATGGAGCGGCTCGAGCCGCAGGACTTCGCGGCGCTCGAGTTCCTGCAGTGGTTCCAGTCGGTCGGCGCCTACAACGTGATGAACGCGTCGCGGCCGCAGACCATCGCGGCGGGGCTCAGCGACTCTCCGGTCGGGCTGCTCGCGTACAGCGAGCTGTTCAACTCGTTCGGCAACGGCACGTCGCTCGTGCCGCTCGAGAAGATCCTGCTGGAAGTGAGCGTGAACTGGTTCGCGAATGCCTCGGCGGGCATGAGCCGCAGTTATCTCGACAACGCACGGGCCCAGGCCGAACCGCAGGTCGCTGAGCCCAAGGTGAATGGCGCGCCGACGGGCGTTGCCGTCTTCAAGGACGACTTCCAGACGATCCGGGTCTTCGCCGAGCGCGACAACTCGAACATCGTGCATTGGAGCCGCTTCGACCGCGGGCGGCCACTTCGCGGCGCTCGAGGTGCCCGAGGTCGTCGTCGGCGACATCCGGGCGTTCTTCGCGTCACTCGTCACAACCAGTGTCGCCGCTTCAGCGTGAAGTACGCCCAGAGCGCGAGGGCGATGATCACCACGATGACCACGATCCACCCGAGCCGGAGCTGAATCAGAGGTAGGTCGGCGAAGTTCATGCCGTAGATACCGGAAATGACGGTGGGGATCGCCAAGAGCGCGGCGATCGCTGCGATCGTCCTCGAGTCGGAGCCCTGCTGGCTGGCGACGGAGTTCTCGTGCGTGGTGAGCACGCCGTCGAGGGCTGATTCTTGGTCTGCGGTCAGCCGGGCGGCGCCCACGAGGTCGTCGACCAGGTTGAGGACGTACGGGATCAGGGTCGGGTGCTGCTGGGAGAAGTCCTGGAGCTTGTCGCGGTTGCTCTCGAACGAGGTCGCGATCGCGCCGACGGCCCGGCCCACCCTGCCCACGTCCCTGCGCAAGCGATACAGGCGAGCCGCGTCGTCCTCCTGGGTCTCGTCGAACACCTGATCCTCCAACGGCTCGAGTTCGTCCTCGAAGTACGCGCCGACCGCGACATACCCCTCGATCACGGCCGAGACGACGGCATAAAGGGCCCCGAGCGCATTCCCTCGCAGCGGTGGTTGCGCGGCGTCGAGCAGGTTGGCCACATCCAGTGGTGGAACCCCGGGTTGTGACCGTTCCACGGTGATGAGCAGGCCATCGCGCGCGAACAGGAAGAGCTCGGAGCCGGCGATCGGGCGTTGTTCTCCCGTCAGGCGGAGCCTCCAGAGGACGATGAAGAGCTGGTCGCCGAACCATTGGAGCTTCGGTTGCTGGCGTCCGCCGATGACATCCTCGACCGCCAGGGGGTGGAGGCCCAGGTCGTCTCGGAGCGCTTCGAGCTGTTCGGCGGAAGGGTCGACCGCTCCGATCCACGTGAAGCCGCCCGGCGTGTCGTCCATCGTCTGAAGGCTGCGTTCCGGGCTGGCGATCACCGCCTCCGCGTCCTGCTCGGGAATCGTCCGAAATGTTCCATCGCTGAAGTAGCGGCGGATCATCAGCGCATTCAGGCGGTCATCTTGGTCCACGTGTCTGTCTTCTTGGTCCACGCGTCCATCTTCTCTGTTCACGCGTCCATCTTCGTCCCTCCCGGCGCCGGCGCCACCGTGGCGACGGTGTGAGGGCTCACCGTTCCGCGAACGCCTTCAGGGCGTTCAGCATCCGCTCGCTCTCGCGCGCGTACCGGCCGACGACGACGGAGCGCACTGCGGCGAGTCGCCGAGGCAGTCCGATCTGGCCACGGTCCGCGTGACCCGCGATCCGTTGCCCTGCCGCTCGATCGACATGATCACGGTGCTGTCGATGGTGCCCGCCAGATGGGGGCGAAGCGTCATCGGCTGCCGGAACGCGACCATGCGGGGCCGATCGAGCCCGATGACGACTCCGCGCCGGGTGCCGCGTGGACTGTGCTCGACATAGGTGGTGCCCACGGTGACCGGCGGAGGCGAGATCTCGCTCGTCCCGCCGTAGTCGCCGGCGGACGGCAGCCAGCGGTCGTATCCGTGCAGGTCGCAGATGAGGTCGAACACGGCCTCCGGTGTCGCCTCGATGTCGACGTGGCGCTCGATCTGCGTCATGTGCGATCCGGCCTCCGGCTGCGGCATCCGCTCGAGTCAACCGGCCGCGGGCAGGCGCGCGTGCGGATGCGCGCCCAGGAACTCGGCGGGCATGAGCGGCGCAAAGCCGACGAGCAGAACGCGTCATCCGGATGCCTCCTGCCTCGCGTGTTTCGCGGTGCCCGACGCCTCGTTGCGAGCCTCGCGAGCGCTGGGAGGTGTCAAGGCATCCGTCAGCCCAGGTCGGCTCCGCTCAGCGCTGCAAGGCGGGCAAGCCCCGGCAGTTGGTGGGCTCGAAGGCGATCGAGCGCGTCATCGAGCTCCGCGGATCCGACGCTCTCGGGCGGGATGCGCGCCGGGTTGATGGCGGCACGATCGGCCCAGGCCTTGACGTCGGGCTCGGATCCGAACGACATCGCTCCGCGGGCGCCCAGGACGTTCATCCGCGCCCACCCCGCCATGGAGTCGGGGAAGGGCGACGGCGGGCACAGCCGGTTCTTCTCCTCGTCGCCGTCGCGAGTCGCCTCAACGTACCCGACCAGCGCCGCCCCGAAGCATGGGAACCCTGCCCTGATCGGCTGCAGCGTGATCGCCTCGGGGCCCCAGACTGGCACGAGCGGCCGGTACCTCAGGCCTTCACCCGCGCAGTGCACTACCAGCGCGTCGTCGGTGATCGCGACCGACCCGGTCGGGAACTCGAGCTTCCCTCGGTGCACCCGCTCGATGTGACCACGGCGTACGACGTGCTCGATGGTGCGCAGTTGCTCGAGCTCCCATGCGGCCAAGGTGGGCGCCTTGGCCATCGTGGGGAATTCCGAGCGGTCGATGCGCAGCATGATGCCGGCGTCCTCCAGCCGGAGGAACAGGTCCTCCAGCGAGGCCGCCTCCTCTGCCGCCTGCATGATGTCGGCGACCATGCCGAGGAAGACCGCGGGATCGGGCTGGACCACGGCCCTGTTCTGCATCCACGGCTCGCGGGGCCTCACCCATAGGATCGCGTCGGGTTTCACACCCCGCGCCAGCAGCCAGATGCACGCATCGGTCGCGGTCTTGCCCGACCCGACGATGACGTACTGGCTCGGAGCCTCCTCCAGTCGCGCAAGCTCGTTGACCGCGATCACCCGGGCATCGTCGGCGACGCCGAACGGCGGCGGCATCTCCGCCGGAATCCGGGGGGCAAGGTAGTGGGCGTCGACGATCCGGCACCGCTCGGGCACGTCGAACCGTTCGCCCGAGACGCGTGAGACGAACGTGCGGTCCCCGACGTACTCGCAGCCGGCGAAGAACTCGACCTTGCCCGTCTCTAGGAGCCGAGCCAGTATGCGCTCGTAGTAGGCGCAGATCTCCGACTTGGTGGCCCGCTCCTGGAGCCCCGCCTCGGGTCCGTCCCGCTGTACGCGGCCGCTGCCGAGCAGCGTCGAAGCCACGCCGTAGAAGGCGGAGGCCTGGTGCAGGCGGACGAACGGGTACGCCTCGAGCCAGTGTCCGCCGACGCTGTGTCGCCGGTCGACCAGCGCCACGCTGACGTCGGCGTGGTCGATCAGGGCATCGGTGAACGCCATCCCCATGGCACCGGCTCCCACCACGAGATAGTCGACGTCGATCGCGTGGGTCACGAGACCACTGAAGCACGACGGCGGCGACACGTCTACGAGGGAGAAGCCGAGGCCTGCGGTTCCGGAGCGCGCTCGAGGCCCTCCTCGGCGGAGCCGAGGTCGACGACGACTGGCACCCTCCGTATACCTCTGGAGCGGCGCCCTCGTCGACCGGCACTGCTACTTGCGGTGCGTGACGTCGCTGACGTCGTTGCCGGCGCGGTTGGCGATCTTTGCCTTCTTGTCGGCGCGCTTCTCCTTGAGCGTCTTCGAGGCGGCGGTCTTGCTGGACGACTTCTTCGGTGACTTGTCTGACACGGTGACGCCCTTTGATCGGGAGCCTGGACGGCCCCGTGTTCGTACACTACTGCGCGTCCGTTGTGAATCCCTCGCGTTCGGGGTCTGCGTCGCGGCGCTGTTGCGGCCGGACTTCGCGCTCCCGGCCGCCGACGCTATCGTCGATGCATCCGCTGTTCATCGCGGCGGTCGGCGCGCCCGTGCCCGGCCGTCGCGCCCGACCCGGCCCCCACCGGAGAAGGAATCGCTCCCGGAGATGACCGTGACCTCGTCGAAGCCCAGCCGCGCCGCACGTGCCGCCGACTGGTGGAAGGCGCAGCGGAAGCGCGTGCTCTGGTGGACCGTTGCCTCGGTGGTCGCGTTCACCATCGTCGTGCTCGTCGCCCGATGGCTCCGCGGCATGCCCGTCCGTCGAGCAGTTCATCGCGACCTACCCGGGCATCGTGCCGCCGCCCGAGGGTACGCCGGTCGGCATCCCGGCATGGCTCGCCTGGCAGCACTTCCTGAACTCGTTCTTCCTGCTGCTCATCGTGCGCACCGGGTTTCAGCTGCGCTCCAAGCAGCGGCCGCCCGGCTTCTGGACGCGCGACAACACGAGGTGGCCGCGCACCAAGCGCAATCCGCGCCGCATGGGCATCCACCTGTGGTTCCACTACTGGCTCGACGCGTTCTGGGTGCTCAACGGCGTGATGTACGTCGTGCTCCTCTTCGCGACCGGCCAGTGGCTGCGCATCGTTCCGACCGACTGGGCGGTCGTGCCCAATGCGCTGTCGGCGGCGCTGCAGTACGCGTCGCTCGATTGGCCGACCGAGAACTCCTGGGTCGTCTACAACTCCCTGCAGCATGCTCGCGTACTTCACGATCGTGTTCATCGCCTCGCCGATCGCGATCCTCACCGGCCTTCGACTCTCGTCGGTGTGGCCGCTCGAGGGTCCGCTCGCACGCGCGTTCCCCGAGAAGCTCGCGCGTGCGGTGCACTACCCGGTGATGCTGTTCTTCCTCGCGTTCACGTTCGTGCACGTCGTGCTCGTCTTCACGACGGGCGTGCTGCGCAAGCTGAACGAGATGTACGCCGCGCGGGATGCCGATGACTGGGTCGGGTTCGCGGTGTTCGCGGCATCCGTCGTGGTCATGGTGGTCGCCTGGGTGCTCGCGAAGCCGCCGCTGCTGAAGCGCATCGCCGCGACTTCCGGTCGCGTGCAGGGCTGACGCACCGGCGTCGGCGCGGTAGCGTGCGAGGGTGACGATGCCCCTCATCGGCGATGACGAGCTCGACGGCCTCGAACGGGAATTCGTCGGGCGAGTGCGCGGTCGTGTGCTCGAGATCGGCGCGGGCGACGGCGAGAACTTCGGCGCGTTCGATCCCGGCATCGAGTGGCAGGGGCTCGAGCCCGACGCGAAGCGGCGCGAAGAGCTCGCCACGCGGGCGCGCGAGTGGCGGCACACGGCGGAGCCCATGGACGCCCTCGCCGAATCCATTCCGCTGCCCGACCACTCGGTCGACGCGGTCGTGGGCACCTACGTGCTCTGCTCCGTCGGCGACCAGGCCGCGGCGCTCGCCGAGGTGCGCCGCGTGCTCGTGCCGGACGGCCGCGTGATCTTCGTCGACCACGTCATCGCGCCGCCGCGCACCCTGAAACGTGCGGTGCAGCGGGTCGCGACCCCGATCGCGAAGCGGGTGTGCCACGGATGCCACTGGGACCGCGACACCGAGCGGGCACTCGCCGAGGCGGGGTTCCTCGCGACCGACATCCGCCGTCTTCGTGTGCGGTCGAGTCCGTTCGGACCGGTGCCGATGCTGCTCTTCGACGGGCGGGCGCCCAGCGGCGACGACTAGGGGCGAGCCGTGTCGGCGTGGTGATGGTCGTGGCCGGCCCTGCCGGCACCGCCGGCGCGTCCACCGCGTCGAGCACCGATCGGGCGAGCATCGTCGACCCGGCCACGGCAGCCGGCATGGTGAACACGGCGCCGAGCGGGACCATGAAGCACAGCTGCGTGGCGACGCCGAATCCGAGCACCTGCGCCCGCCGGCCGCGCAGCAACCGGCGTCGCTCCGAGGCGGGGATGCCGCGCGCCTCGAACGGCCGCGAGCTCAACTCCAGGGCGAGCAGCCGGCCCGAGAGCACGACACCGAGCACGGGCGCGAGGACCGCACCGACCACGGGGATGAACCCCGACAGGCCCACGCCGATCGCGGTGATGAAGCCCACAGCGATGAGCACGAGCGAGTCGCGCACGGATCGCCAGAACCCGAGGCCGCGTTCGGGCACCTCGCCGCCGATCTCGAGCTCGACCGCGCGCCAGATGCGCTCGTAGAACGGGTCGCCGACCGCGAGGGTCAGTGCGGTGAAGGTGATCGCCGCGAACACCACGGCACCGCCGAACATGATCGCGCCGACTGCTCCGCGAACGAGGATCGGCCAAGGGTCGACCCAGGCGTCCGCGAACGGCGTCAGCCACTCGGTGAGACCCGGCAGGTTGATGCCGAGGACGACGAGTCCCGCCAGGATGACGACGAACACGATCGCTGCGGGAATGAGCCCGAGCAGCATCACGCCGGGGCGCCGGCGCCAGAACCCGAACCCGCGCAGCAGCATCCCGACGCCCGAGAAGAAGCCGTTCACCACGCGCACCACTCTAGGCTGGACCTCCCCGCGTTCGGCCGGGGTTGACGACAGGGAGGCCGCATGGTCACAACGCTCGACGTCCGGCTCGACGACGGGCGCGTGCTTCGCGCGTACGACGGCGGGGCGGATGCCGCGTCCCGGCTCACGATGGTGTGGCATCACGGGTCGCCGCAGACCGGGGCGCCGCTCGACCCGGTGCTCGACGCGGCATCATCGCGCGGCATCCGGCTGATCTCGTACGCGCGCCCGGGGTATGGCGGGTCGACCGCGAACCCCGGACGCGATGTCGCCTCGGCCGCAGCCGACGTCGCCGCCGTCGCCGATGCATTCGGCGTCGAGCGATTCGCGGCGATGGGCGCCTCGGGGGGCGGGCCGCACGCGCTCGCAGGTGCGGCGCTCCTGAACGGGAGGGTGACGAGCGCGGTGACGATCGCCTCCCTCGCGCCGTACACCGACGCGTTCGACTGGTTCGACGGCATGCGCTCGCCCGGGGCGCTGCATTCGGCGACGCAGGGACGCGATGCGCGGGTGGAGTTCGCCGAGACCGGCGAGTTCGACCCGGAGCAGTTCCTCCCTGCCGACTGGGCCGCCCTCGAGGGCGCGTGGGCGTCGCTCGGCGCCGACGTCGCCCGCTCCGATGAGTTCGGCCCCGGCGGGCTCATCGACGACGACGTCGCGTTCGCCTCGCCATGGGGGTTCGAACTGGAGCAGGTCGCCACGCCCACATTGCTCGTGCAGGGCGAGTCCGATCGCGTGGTGCCGCGCCGCCATGCGGCGTGGATGCTCAGCCGACTGCCGGATGCCACGCTGTGGATGCGGCTCGACGAAGGGCACGTCTCGGTGCTCGACGTCGTGCCCCACGCGATGGACTGGCTGCTCGAGCGGGCGGGCTGAGTGCGGCCAACCGCGTGCTACGCGGTAGGCGGCCGTGCGTGCAGCTCACGTGGCGACGCGACGCCAGGTCAGCCGAGCGCATCCAGCGCGGACACGAGGTCGCGGTGCAGGTCGTCGACGTGCTCGAGCCCGACCGACAGGCGCACGAGACCCTCGGGGATCGTCGGCTGCTCCAGCGGCCAGCGGCGGCGGCGCTCGAACGTCGACTCGACGCCGCCCAGGCTCGTTGCGTGGACCCAGAGGCTCGTGCTCTGCACGAGCGCATCGGCGGGCTCGGCGCCGCCGCGCACCACGATCGACACGATCGCGCCGAAGCCGGGGTAGCGCACCTCCTCGAGCGCGGGGTGGCCGGTCAGTCGCCGCACGAGCTCCCGCGCGGTCGCCTGCGCGCGTTCGAGGCGCACGGGCAGGGTGCGCAGCCCGCGCAGGGCGAGGAACGTCTCGAGCGGTGCCGGGATGCCGCCGTAGAGCGATCGACGCGCGACGAGGGCGGCCGCGAGGTCGTCGGATGCTGCGACCGCGGCGCCCATGAGCACGTCGCTGTGGCCCGAGATGTACTTGGTCGCCGAGTGCACCACCAGATCGGCGCCGTGTTCCAGCGGCCGCTGCAGCAGCGGCGTCGCGAATGTGTTGTCCACCGCGACGAGAGCGCCGTGCTTGTGCGCCGCCCGCGTGATCGCGGCGATGTCGGCAACCTCGAGCGCGGGATTGGTGGGCGACTCGAACCACACCATCGCGGCATCCGCGCATGCGATAGCCACCGCCGCGGTGTCGGTGATGTCGACGAAGACCGCCTTCGCGCGGCCGTGCTCCTCGCGCTCCTTCAGCGCGGCGACCGTGCCCGTGTACGAGTGCCGCGGCGCAACGATCGTGCCACCGAGTTCCACCAGGTCGAGGGCCGCGGCGATCGCGGCCATGCCCGAGGCGAAGGCCACGCAGCGGCCGCCCTCCAGGGCGCCGAGCGTGTCCTCGAATGCTGTCCACGACGGGTTGCCGTAACGGCCGTATTCGAGGTCGCCGCCCGCGACGTAGGTCGACGTCAGGTGCACGGGCACGCTCATCGGCTGGTCGGGCTCATGCGGCGGCCGGCCCGAGACGATGGCGACGGTGTCGGGGTGGAGGGCGGATGGTGCGGTCGGGTTCGCGTCGTGCACGTTCGGTACCTCTCGGGTTTCGAGGCGCGGATGCCGCGGCAGCGGGGCGCGCGTCTCGCCAGCGTATCCCGGCGGGACGACGGGCGGCGCGGCATCCGCTTAGCGTAGGTGAAGGCCGCATTCAGAGAAATCCGGGCGCTCGGCGCCGACCGTTGACCTCGCCGACCGATGGCCCCACCGACGCATCGCTCCCGGGAGGAAGCCATGCAACCTACGGCCCGCACACTCGGCGCCTGCGTCGACTAGCCTCGAACCATGAGCCGCACGTTCTGGACCGTCATCGGGGTGATCGTCGCCGTGATCATCGCGTGGTTCCTCGTCGACGCGCTGTTCAGCCTGCTCTGGTTCGTCGGGAAGCTCGTGATCGTCGCCGTCGTGGCGGTGGTGGTGTTCATCGTGATGCGCCGCGCGCTCTCGCGTCGTTCGGACGGGCGGAAGTCGATCGAGCGCTGACAGCTCGTCGAAACCACGGCCCCGCGGCCTGGGGTTCAATGGAGGCATGCGAATCGTCGTGCTCACCGGCGCGGGCATCTCCGCCGAGAGCGGCGTGCCCACGTTCCGCGACGCGGGGGGACTCTGGGAGGGTCACCGCGTGGAGGATGTCGCGACTCCGGAGGCGTTCGAGCGTGATCCCGGCACGGTGCTGCGCTTCTACGACCAGCGCAGGCACGCCGTCGCCCAGGTCGAGCCGAACGCCGCGCATCTCGCGCTCGCCCGGCTCGAGCGCGAGCTCGGCGACGACCTCCTCGTGATCACCCAGAACATCGACGACCTGCACGAGCGCGCCGGATCCCGCCGCCTCGTGCACATGCACGGCGAGCTGCTGCAGGCGCTCTGCGCGTGGTGCGGCACCGGGCTCCGGTGATGGCAGACCTCGTCGAGCGACCCCCCTGCCCCGCATGCGGCGAGCGGATGCTGCGCCCCGACGTCGTCTGGTTCGGCGAGATGCCGTACGACCTCGACCGCATCGACGAGGCGCTGCTCGCCGGCGACGTGTTCGCCGCGATCGGAACGTCGGGCGCCGTGTACCCGGCGGCGGGATTCGTGATGACCGCCGCCGAGTGGGGAGCGCACACGGTCGAGTTGAATCTCGCGTCGAGCGAGATCACGCCGCTCTTCGACGACGTGCGGCACGGCCCGGCGAGCATTCTGGTGCCGCACTGGGTCGAGGAGGTGCTCGCCGCGGCATCCGCGCCCTAGGGTGATGGCATGACCTATCGACCCACGACGTCATCACGCCTCGCGAAGTTGTGGGGCGATCGGCTCGGCAGGTTGAGCATCCGGAGCCTGCAGCTGCTCCTCGTCACCGCGCTCGTCGCCCTGGGCCTGTGGGCGCTCGTGCAGATCAAGCTCGTCGTCATCCCCGTGCTGATCGCGCTCATCATGGCATCGGCGGCCGCCCCGCTCATCAGGTGGCTCCGCGGCCGGGGGATGTCGCCGGCCCTCGCCGCCTGGGTCACGCTGATCGGCACCATCCTCGTGGTCGGCGTCGTCGTGGTCGCGATCGTCTTCGCCGTTCGCGACCAGTGGGGGAGCCTCGTGAAGTCCGCGACGGAGGGCTTCAGGGACGTGCAGGCGTGGCTCGAGGATCTGCCGTTCCCCATCGACCAGCAACAGCTCAACGAGGCACGCGACGCGATCGTGGACTTCGTCACGAGCGTCGAGTTCGGCACTGGGGCGTTCCAGGGCGTCTCGGCGGCCGCCGAGATCGCGACGGGGATCACGCTCGTCGCAGTGGTGCTGTTCTACTTCCTGAAGGACGGCGACCAGATCTGGGAGTTCTTCCTCCAGCCGTTCCACGGCGCGGCGCTCGAGCGCGGCCGACGCATCGGAGAGACCGTGGTCAAGGTCTTCGGCGGCTACCTGCGGGGCACCGCGATCGTCGCATTCGTCGACGCGGTCCTGATCGGCACCGGCCTCGCGATCCTCCAGGTGCCGCTCGCGCTCCCGCTCGCGGTGATCGTGTTCATCGGCTCGTTCATCCCGATTGTCGGCTCGACGATCGCGGGCATCCTGGCGGCGCTCGTCGCGCTGGTGGCCAACGGCCCGGCGGTGGCGCTCGCCGTCGTGGTGCTCGTCATCGTGGTGCAGCAGCTCGAGGGGGACTTCCTGCAACCCGTCGTGATGGCCCAGTCCCTCAAACTGCATCCGCTCGTCGTCCTCCTCGCGCTCGCCGTCGGCACGATCCTCGCCGGCATCGCAGGGGCCCTGCTCGCGGTGCCGATCACCGCGGCGGTCTGGGCGATCATCAAGGTCTGGGACCACCCCGATCCCTCAATCGATGAGCGCAAGCACATCCGCCGCCGGCGCACCGAAGCGGATGCCGCGCCCGGATGATCCGGGCATAGCGCAACGGCGGGAGCTCTCGCGGCCAGTGCCGGACGAACGTGTAGACGCCGCGGCTCGTGTACCCCCACCACTTCACCGGGTCATGGAAGGCGCGGTCCGCGACGCCTACCGACAGGCGCCGATCACGCAGCACGCGGGTCCCGGGCGGAAGGTGGAAACTGAGGTCGAGGTCGTCGTGCACGCGTTGGTCATCGCGGCAGACGTGCTCGCGCGCCGCCAGCCACACGTCCCTGCGGAGCAACGCCGCCGACCCCCAGAGCGGCCGATGACCCAGGCCGATGGCGCCGAGGACGGTATACCCGCCGAGGTACCACCAGAGGGAGAGCCGGGACACGATGGGCGGTCGGTCCGTCAGCCAGGCCCACCCGGTGACCGCCTGCACGTCGGCGTCCCCGAACCGCTCGCGTGCCGCCTCGACCCAGCCGGGAGGCAATTGCGAGTCGGCGTCGATTCGGGCCAGCACGTCTGCGGTCGCCGCGTCGAGTCCCCTCGCGCTGGCCGCCGGGATGCCGACCACGGGTTCGCGTACGATGCGGCAGCCGTACTTGCGTGCCAGGTCGGTGAGGTCGTCGTCGCCGTTGTCGACCACGATGACCTCGTCGGGCGGCACCGTCTGATGTTCGATCGAGAGGAGGCACTGCTCGAGGAACGCGCGGTCGTTCCGCACCGGGATGACGATGGCGAGCGTCAGGCGGCGGGGACGCTCGGGCTGCGGGTCGGGTCTCGAACCGGCCGCCGACGCATCCGCCATCGCCGTCATACCGCACACGTTATGCGGCCGCGTGCATCGCCTCCAGTGCTGTGCGCGTATGCCGGCATTCCCATGCAGCGACGTGTCACATGGCGAGCACGAGCTTCGCGGTCGACGACCGGTCGTCGAGACGTTCGTGAGCGGCACGGATGTCCGAGAACGGGAGCACCTCGATCATCGGCGGCCGAAGCTCGCCATGGGCGACGCGATCGAGCTGCGTGGCGAGGAGTGCCCGGGCCCGGCCCTGCCGCGTTGCCGTGAAGAGCGGCACCGAGACGAGGCGCTCGCGCGGATGGCCGAAGGTGCGCGCGAGCGTCGACAGGGAGCCGACGACGGTGTCGCGACGTTCGCGCCGAGGCCGTCCCACGTAGGAAAGGCGCACCACGGTGCCATCGGACGCCACGGCGGCGCGTACCCACGCGGCGCCTGTGTGGTCGACCGCCGCAGCCGCACCACCGGGCACCATGTCGCGGACGCGAGCCGCGGCATCCGGATCGCCGTAGTCGACCCACGCAGCCCCGAGCGCCTCGACGGCTGCACGGTTGCGCGGCGAGGAGGTGCCGATGACCGGATGCCCCGCCGTGCGCGCCTGCTGCACGAGCAGCGCCCCGACCGGACCGCTGGCGCCTTGAACGAGCAGGGCACCCTCGGATGGGAGGTCCGCGAGCGAGCGTGCGAGTCCGGCGGTGACCAGGTCGAGGGACATCGCCGCAGCGACCTCCGAGGGCAGCGCGTCGGGCACACGCACCAGGTGTCCCGGCGAGAGGTCGATCGAGGTGGCATGGGCGCCCATGCGGGGCAGGCAGGCGGCGACCCGGGTGCCGGCCGTCAGGCCGCGTGCATCGGCCTCCGGCGTCGACGTCTCGACCACCCCGACCAGGTCGTAGCCCGGCGTGAAGCGGGGCAGGGGCTGCAACAGGTATCCGCCCCGCCTGGCGAGGGCGTCGGTCGAGCCGAGTGAGGCATGGGTGATGCGCACTCGCACTCGTCCGCGAGCCGGTGGGGCCTCGGGTGTCGTGCGGTACTCCATCACGTCGGGTCCGCCGAACTCGCGAACGATGGTGCATTGCATTGTGTATCAGGGCCTCTCGGTCTCGTCGCGGACCCGGCTCTCCTCGAGTGCCCGGATGAGGGTGGCCGAGTCGTACGGGCCGACATGGCGGCGCTCGCCGATGAAGAACGTCGGTGTCGCATGCAGGTCCATCATCTCGGCGTCGAGCTGGTCGTCCTCCACGCGCCGAACCACCTCGGGCGAGCGGAAATCGTGGGCGAAGCGGTCCAGGTCGAGGCCGATGGTGCGTGCGTACTCGAACAAGTCGTCCGTGGTGAGCCGATCCTGATTCGCGAAGAGAGTGAGCGCCATGTCGATGAAACGTCCCTGCAGGGCCGCCGCCTCGGCGGCCTGCGCGGCCTCCTTCGCGTGCGGGTGCACCGTCTCGAGCGGCAGGTGGCGGAACACGTAGCGCACGTCGTCGCCGAAGTGGGCCCGCACGGCGTCGATCGAACCGGTGGCACGGCTGCAGAACGGGCACTCGAAGTCGGCGTACTCAACGATCGTGTACGGCGCGTCGGCGCGGCCTCGGACGTGGTCGCGTTCGACGTCGACGGGTCGGGCGAGCCGCGCGCCGACCGGCATGGGCGGCCGCAGCCGGTCGCCGATCGTGAGGATCGCCCAGCCGAGCCCGAACGCGATGACGGATGCCGCGAGCACGCCGACACGCGCGAGGTCCTGCGTCTCGGGGTTCTCGATCGCGAGATCCACGATGAACAGCGAAATGGTGAATCCGATGCCTGCCAGGGCCGCACCGCCCGCGATGCGGGGCATCGTGAGCCCGGGTGCGAGCCGGCCGACGCCCAGCCTCAGCACGAGGGCCGTGGCACCGGTGATGCCGACGAACTTGCCGATCACGAGCCCTGCCACGATCCCCCAGGTCAACGGGGAGACGACCGCCGCGGCAAGGGTGGCCGGGTCGAGGCGGACGCCGGCGTTCGCCAGCGCGAAGACCGGCAGCACGATGAAGGAGATGTACGGCGACCACTCAGCCTGCAGCCGCTCGTTGATCGAGATCGATTCCCGGAGGCTGCGGGTCGCCGCTCGCGCGTACGAGGTGCTGGGCGATTCCCGGAACGCCTGCGTGAGCTCGGCGGCTCGCTCGACCTCCATGCGCCGGGGCGTGAACACGGGGATGAGCAGGGCGATGGCGACCCCGGCGAGCGTGGGATGCACGCCCGCCGCAGCGACGGCGAGCCAGAGCCCGAATCCGAGCACGGAGTAGGCCAGGCCACGGCCGGCGGGCAGGAACCGCACCAGCGCGAGCGCCACGAGCAGCACCACGACGATCACCAGGGGGAGCGGCTGGAGGCCCCCGTTGTAGAAGACCGCGATGGCCACGAGTGCGCCTATGTCATCGACGATCGAGAGCGTCAGCAGGAAGGTGCGGAGGCGCGCCGAGTGCTTCGGCCCGATGAGGGCGAGCGCACCGAGCACGAACGCGGTGTCGGTCGAGATCACCACGCCCCACGCATTCGCGTTGTCGGTGCCGGCGTTGAACAACAGGAAGATCACGGCGGGGAGCGTGAGGCCGGCGACGGCGGCGATCACGGGCACGGCCGCTCGCGACCTGTCGGTGAGCTCGCCGACGACGAACTCGCGTTTGACCTCGAGACCCAGGGTGAAGAAGAAGAACACCATGAACCCGTCGTTCACGAGCTCGTGGAGCGTGAACTGCACGCCGAGGTCGCCGATCGCGATCTCGACGTCGGTGTTCCAGAACTCGTCGTAGGTCGCACCCCACGGCGAGTTCGCCCACGCGATCGCGAGGATCACGAAGAGCAGGAGCAGCATCGCCGAGGTGCGCTCGCCCGCGCCGCCCTTGAACTTGTGCCGCATCGCCGCGCCGGGCGTTACGGTGACCCCGGCGCTCGTCATGCGGTCGATCCGGATATCAGCGCTGCGCGCGGATGATCGACCAGAGCGCCGCGAGGAACAGGACGCCGCCGACGACGCCGATCAGGCCGAGGATTGACCAGAGCACGGTTTCGATGGGCATCGTGCACCTCCAGTGTCTCCGCTCATTCTGTCCGCACGAGCGCGCGGGCACCAGTGGCTGATGGGAGGAACGTCGTCGGCGAAGGCGTCAAGCCGTTGACGGCGTCGGGGGCGGCATCCGACTCTGGTGGAAACCGATGGAGGAGGCCCCATGACCGACCCGCGTGACCACGCACAACGCCATGACCCCGACCGGTACACGCCCGACGTGGGCGGACCCGCCGAAGGCGAGCCCCGCAACGACGCCGATGACGTGGTGGCGCAGGGCGACGACCTCGGTCCTGACGCCGACGAGCTCGACGCCGACAACGCCGTCGAGGCGGACGCGATCGAGACGCTGGACTCCGAGAACCCGCCCGCCTGATCACGGTCGCCCCCGGTGCAGGTGAGGCAAACCTTACCAAGAAATCCATGCTGATCAGCAAAAAGACCAACCCGGGGGGCTGCGCTCGATTGGCAGTCCGGGTACGATCGCCGTATCGTACGCTCGAACCGCCTCTGGAGGTCACCATGAGCATGACGCTCGACGATCTGCCCGCCGTTGCCGAGTGTTCGGTGCTCGGCTGCTCGTACAACGACCATTCCCACTGCCATGCCGCGGCCGTGACCATCGCCGGATCCGTGGGTGACGCGGAGTGCGCCACGTTCATCCCGCTCGGCATCAAGGGCGGACTCGACAAGGTGCTCACGCACGTCGGCGCCTGCCAGCGGGCGGAGTGCATCCACAACTCCTCGCTCGAGTGCCACGCGGCATCCGTGCGCGTCGGGCCCGGGGCTGTCGACGCCGACTGCCTCACCTACCAGCCGGCCTGAGTCATCCGTTCGACGCCCCGGCGCTCGCAATCCGAGCGAGCGCCGGGGCGTTCGCGTGCTTACGCCGCGAGGCTGCCGTGCGGAGCCTGCGGCGATTCTGCTCTGAGCGGATCGACCTGCCGTCGGCGGCATCCGGCGATTAGCCTCACCACATGGGCAAGGTCGTCGAGATCACCGGGGCCGTCGGCCCGCACGCGTCCAAGCCGCTCTGGCGGCACGTGCTCGGCGAGGTGCTGCGCGGCGAACGCCTCGAGCAGGAGCGCATCCTGACCGAGGTGGCCGCGACAGCCGGCGTCTCGCCGCAGTACCTCTCCGAGATCGAACGCGGTCGCAAGGAGCCGTCGTCGGAGATCCTCGGGTCCGTCGCCGAGGCGCTCGGCCTCGCGCTGTTCGACGTCGTCCACCGCGTGGGCGAACGGCTCGGCGCCCGGCTCGACGAGGACCGCCGTGAGGCGGAGCGCCGCGAGCGCCTGCTCGTGGAGGCGTCGTTCGCGTTCCGCGCCGACGTCGTGCCGGGGCATCCGCTCGACCTCTCGAACTCGGATGCCGCGGGCACGATCGTCGTGACGAGCGCAGCCGCGCCTTCGGACGCATTCCTGCTCGCCGCCTAGCGGACTCCGCCGCCCGCGAGCTCAGACGGTGAGCACGTGGTCGGCGAGGCCGTAGGCCACCGCCGCGGCTGCGGGCAGGATCAGGTCGCGGTCGGTGTCGTTGCGGAGCGTCGACACGTCGCGACCGGTGTCGGCTGCGAGGGCGGCTTCGAGCTCGGCGCGAACCCGTACCACCTCGTCGGCGTGGAGGATCAGGTCGGGCACCGTGCCTCGTCCCTGCATGGAGGGCTGGTGCAGCGTCACCTTGCCGTGCGGGAGGATCGAGCGCTGCCCCTTCGCGCCGCCGGCCAGCAGCACCGCCGCGGGCCCGCCTGCTTGACCGACGCAGGTGGTCGCGACATCCGGCCGGATGTGCTGCATCGTGTCGTACACCGCGAGCGCCGCGCCCGGCGAGCCGCCGGGGGAGTTGACGTAGAGGCTGATGGGAATCTCGCTCGACTCCGACGCGAGGTGCAGGAACTGCGCGATGAGCACGTTCGCGACGCCGTCGTCGATCTCGGTGCCGAGGTAGACGATGCGCTCTGAGAGCAGGCGGCTGTAGACGTCCAGCGAGCGCTCGACGTTGCCGTGCTTCTCGACCACGTAGGGGATCGTGTACGAACTCATGCCGGCACCCGCAGTCCGGTCATCGGACGTGCGCTGCCGCCGAACAGCTCGTCGGATCCGTGCACGACGCGGTCGATGAAGCCGTAGTCCACGGCCTGTTCTGCGGTGTACCAGCGGTCGCGCAGCGAGTCCTTCGCGATGCGCTCGAGCGGCTGGCCGGTGAGCTCGGCGGTGATGGCGAGCACGATGTCGCGCGTGTGGCGCAGGTCGTCGGCCTGCAGCTCGACATCGACCGCGGTGCCGCCGATGCCCGCCGAGCCCTGGTGCATGAGGATGCGCGCGTGCGGCAGCGCGAACCGCTTGCCCGGGGTGCCCGCCGTGAGCAGGAACTGCCCCGCGCTGGCCGCCCAGCCGACCGCGATCGTGGACACCTCGTTGGGGATGGCGCGCATCACGTCCATGATGGCGAGCATCGCGGGCACCGAGCCGCCCGGCGAGTTGATCCAGAAGCGGATGTCGCGGCGCGGGTCGTCTGCCGCCAGGGTGAGCAGCTGCGCGATGAGGCGATTGCCGCCGGCCTGGTCGAGCTCGTCACCGAGCACGATGATGCGTTCGTGGAACAGGCGCCGGGTGAGCTCGGTGTCGATCGGCTGGATCGGTGGGGTCTCGTGATCGGTCATGTCACCAGCCTGCGACGCGGTGGTGCGCCGTGGGGCGGATGCCGCGCAGAGCAGTGCTGCCCGCAGCAGCATCCACGCACTGTGGGTCGAGGAGCGGCGCCGCGTCTCGATCTGTGGGTCGAGGAGCCGTGAAGCGGCGTCGCGATCTGTGGGTCGAGGAGCCGTGAAGCGGCGTCTCGAGACCGGGTGTCCGAAGTGCGGGTTGCGAGACGCGGGCTGTGCCCGATCCTCAACCCGCAGAGCTCGAGCGCACGGCGGGCTGTGCCCGCACCTCAACCCGCAGAGCTCGAGCGCACGGCGCGCTACGCCCGCCCGCGGAGGTACACGAGCTGCGCTCGAACGGATGCCTCCGCGGCGGGCCGCACCGCGGCATCCGTGTCGCCGTAGACGCGGTCGGTGACCTGGGCGACCGTCGCATCTTCGCCGAGGTCGCGGAGCGCCGCCCGTATCTGGTCGAGCCGCTCGGTGCGGTGGACGAGGTAGTCGTCGCAGATCGAGGCGAGGTCGCGCAGCACCGGGCCGTGGCCGGGCAGCACCGCCACCGGGCCGCCGGCCGCGTCGGCGAACGACTTCAGGCGTGCGAGCGAGTCGAGGTACGGGCCGAGGGCGCCGTCGGGATGGGCGATGATCGTCGTGCCCCGCCCGAGGATCGTGTCGCCCGTGAGCACCGAGCCGTGGTCGCCGTCATCGGGCAGCACGAACGAGACCGAATCGGCCGTGTGGCCCGGGGTCGTCATCACCTGGAGCTCGAGGCCCGCGGCCTCGATGACCTCGCCGTCGGTGAGCGGCGGCGCATCGAGGGAGAAGGCCGGATCGACGGCGCGCGCCGGCGCGCCGAGCCCTCGCGCGAACTCGACGAGCCCCGCGCTGTGGTCGGCATGGTGGTGCGTGAGCAGCAGGAGCTCCACCGGACCGAGTCCGGCGAGACGCTCGAGGTGCTCGGCATCCGACGGCCCGGGGTCGACCACGACGACCCCCGCGGATCCTGGGGCCCGCAGCACGTAGGAGTTCGTGCCGTCGAGGGTCATGGGCCCCGGGTTCGGCGCCCGCACCAACGTCGCGAAGGGTGACACGGCTTCGTTGTCGGCACCGCGAAGCTTGGGCAGGCGCATGCCCGAAGTGTATCCGGGTCGCCGGTGCGACGCGCCGGGCACGCACCCGTCAGCGGTGCGTTCGCAGCATGTCCGGCCTAGTCTGAAGACATGGAAACCGATCTTGAATCCCTGACGAACGACGAGGTTCCAGGGGCCGCCGCCACCGTCGTGCTGCTCCGCGACGGCGAGCTCGGTCTCGAGGTGCTCCTCGCAGAGCGACCCCGCGATCGCGGCTCGTACGCCGGCGCCTGGGTCTTCCCGGGTGGTGCCGTCGACGAGGCGGATGCCGCCGGTGGATCGATCGACACCGAGGATGCCGCGCGCCGCGCGGCGGTGCGCGAGACGCGCGAGGAGATCGGCCTCCAGCTCGACCGATACGACCTCGTGCCGTTCTCGCACTGGACGCCGCCCAAGGGCTCGCCCAAGCAGCTGCGCACCACGTTCTTCGCCGCGAGAGTTCCCGAGGGCGAGATCCGTCCTGCGCCCGACGAGGTCATGGCGGTGGAGTGGCTCAGGCCCGTCGACGCGCTCGACCGGCATGCGGCGGGCTCGATGACGATGTGGCCCCCGACGTGGGTGACCCTGCACGGACTGCAGCGCGCGGCATCCGTCGACGAGGCCCTCGCGGAGCTGCGCACCGGCGACGTGAAGCCCTACGTCGGGCGGGTCAGCGACGACGGTCGCACCATCCTCTGGCAGGAGGACGACGACTACGTGGAGCAGCGGGAGCGCCAGGAGCACGACCCCGCGGTTCCCGACGACGCACCCGACGCCGAGGGGAACCGGCATCGGTTGTTGATGGATCGCCTCCCGTGGATCTACGTCAACTCGGTCGGAACCGGATTCTGACGGGTGGCCGTCGTCGCCGGCATGACCGACGTCACGGTCGTCGGCAGCGGGCCCAACGGGCTCGTCGCCGCGGTCGTCGCTGCGCGCGCGGGCCTCTCGGTGCGCCTGCTCGAGGCGGAGTCGTCATCGGTGGCGGCATCCGATCGGCCGGGCTCACCCTGCCCGGATTCTGGCACGACGTATGCTCGGCGGTGCATCCGGCGGGGCTCGCCTCGCCGGTGTTCCGCAAGCTCGGGCTGCTCGACCGGATCGAGTGGATCGTCCCCGAGGTCTCGTACGCGCATCCGCTCGACGGCGGCCGAGCCGGCGTCGCGTGGCGGGACCTCGACCGCACTGTCGCGGGGCTCGGCGCCGACGGGCCGGCGTGGCGCCGCCTCATCGCGCCCCTGCTCGCACGGCAGCGCGGGGTCGTGGCGTTCACGGGCTCGCAGCTGCTGCAGCTTCCGCGCGATCCGATCGCGGCCTTCCGGTTCGGCCTGCGCGCACTGGAGCAGGGAACCCCGGCATGGGACCGGAGGTTCTCGGGCGACGTGGCACCCGCGCTCTTCACCGGGGTGGTCGCCCATGCCGCCGGCAGAATGCCGTCGCTGGCGTCCGCCGGGGCCGGACTGCTGCTCGCGATGCACGCGCACGGCGTGGGCTGGGGCTTTCCCAGGGGCGGCTCGCAGGTGATCGCCGACGCGCTCGCGAACGAACTCCGCTCGCTCGGCGGTGAGATCGTGACGGATGCTCCGGTGCGCGCACTGGACGAGGTGCGGGGGAGTCGCGTGGTGCTGCTCGACACTGCGCCTGAGCTGCTGCTCACCGCCGACCTCCCAGCACGCTACTCGCGCGCCATCCGCCGCTACCGCTACGGATCGGGCGTCGCGAAGGTCGACTTCGCGCTCGACGGCCCTGTGCCGTGGGCGAATCCCGATGTGGGGCTCGCGCCCACCGTGCACCTCGGAGGGTCGCGGGAGGAGATCGCCGCGGCCGAGAACGCCGTGCATCAGGGGCTTCAGCCGGGCGTCGACGACGCGGCGCCGCAGCATCCGTACGTGCTCGCCAGCCAGCCGACCATCGTCGACCCGAGTCGCGCGCCCGACGGAAAGCACGTGCTCTGGGCTTATACGCACGTGCCGGCCGGTTCGACCCTCGACGCGACCGAGCTCGTGACCCGCGAGGTGGAGCGCTTCGCGCCCGGGTTCCGCGACCTCGTGCTCGGCACGTCGCAGCGCACCGCCGTCGACCTCGCCGAGCACAACGCGAACTACGTCGGAGGAGACATCTACGCGGGAGCACTCACGCTCGCGCAGCTCGTGAAGCGACCGGTCGTCTCCACCCGGCCGTGGCGCACGCCGCTGCCGGGCGTCTACCTGTGCTCGAGCGCCACCGCTCCGGGACCCGCCGTGCACGGCATGAACGGATGGTGGGCGGCGAAGCTCGCGCTCGAGGAGCGGTTCGGCATCCGCTGAGCAGGGGTGGGAGGCCGGTTGCGTTTCTGCGGGTTGAGGAGGCGCGAAGCGCCGTCTGTGCGGGTTGAGGAGGCGCGAAGCGCCGTCTCGAAACCGCAGTGCACGGCAGACCGGGTTTCGAGACGCCCGCTGCGCGGGCTCCTCAACCCGCAGTCATGGCAGACCGGGTTTCGAGACGCCCGCTGCGCGGGCTCCTCAACCCGCGGTGCACGGCGTAGGTTGTGCACGTGGACTGGCTCGACTGGTTCGACGCGCACGACTACGAGATCGCCCGCCAGGTGCTCCAGCGCGGCGTGGGCGTGCTCGCGTTCGTCGCCTTCCTGTCGACGCTGAACCAGTTCCGGCCGCTCCTCGGCGAGCACGGGCTGCTCCCCGTGCCGGAGCTTCTGCGGCTCGCGCCGCGGCTGCGTGGTCCGAGCCTCTTCCGGTGGGGGTACACCGACCGCCGCCTCGTCGCGGTCGCGGTCACGGGGCTCGGTGCTCGCGGCATCCGTCGTGCTCGGTCTGCCGCAGCTCGGCCCGCCGTGGGTGCCGATGCTCGTGTTCCTCACGCTCTGGATCCTGTACCTGTCGATCGTCAACGTCGGCCAGACCTTCTACGGCTTCGGGTGGGAGATGCTGCTCTGCGAGGCGCTGTTCACCGTGGCGTTCCTCGGATCGAACGACCAGCCGCCGCCCATCACGATCATCGTCGCGGTGTGGTGGCTCGTGTTCCGTCTCGAGTTCGGCGCGGGGATGATCAAGATCCGCGGCGGCGAGGAGTGGCGCGACCTCACCGCGCTCATGTACCACCACGAGACGCAGCCCATGCCGAACCCGTTGAGCCGGCAGGCGCACCTGTTGCCGAAGTGGTTCCACCGGGGCGAGGTGCTCGGCAACCACTTCGCCCAGCTCATCGTGCCGTTCTTCCTCTTCGTGCCGGGGCCAGTGGGGTCGGTCGCCGCCACGATCATGATCCTCACGCAGTTCTGGCTCATCCTCACCGGCAACTTCGCGTGGCTCAACTGGATCACCGTGGTGCTCGCGGCATCCGCCATCACCGACTCCGCGTGGCACTGGCTGATCCCGGCGATCCCGACCGACCTGGGCACGGATGCCGCGACGACACCCCTGTGGTGGTTCGTCATCGTGGCGGCGGCATCCGTGCTGCTGCTCGTGCTGAGCTTCTGGCCGATCCGCAACCTGCTCTCGCGGCGGCAGCTCATGAACGCGAGCTTCAACCGTTGGATGCTCGTGAACGCGTACGGCGCGTTCGGCACCGTGACGAAGCGTCGCATCGAGATCGTCGTCGAGGGCACGCTCGCGGAGCTGCCCGACGAGGACTCCGAGTGGCGCGAGTACGCCTTCAAGGGCAAGCCCGGCGACGTGCGCGCCGTCCCGCGGCAGTGGGCGCCCTACCACCTGCGGCTGGACTGGCTGATGTGGTTCCTGCCCCTCGGCCGCATGTGGGAGCCGTGGTTCGAGATGCTCCTGCTCCGGCTGCTCGAAGCGGATGCCCCGACGCTCAGGTTGCTGCACCAGGACCCGTTCGACGGGGCCGCACCGAAGTGGGTGCGCGCCAGGGCGTATCACTACCGCTTCACGACGCACGCGGAGTTCCGCGAGACGGGACAGCGCTGGATCCGCACGTTCCAGCGCGAGGTCATCGGGCCGGCGGCCATCCGGTAGGCACCCTTCAGGTGCCCGGCTGCACGGGCTCCGCGGCCGGACGGAGCTCGATGTCGTCGACGCGCGCCTTCGGCATCGCCACCGCTCCCGCGATCGTCGCCACGGTGGCGACGATGACCGCGAGGAACACCGCGCCGGATGCCGCCTGGATCGCCACGGGGGAGTGCGCGCCCAGCCCCGACCCGGAGATGACGCTGTTCGCGATGGCGCCGAAGATCGCAACGCCCACCGCGCTGCCCATCGATCGCATGAACATGTTCGCGCCCGTCACCACGCCCCGCTCGGCCCACGGCACAGAGGACTGTGCGGCGATGAGGGTCGGCGAGGCCACGAGCCCGAAGCCGAGGCCGACTACGAAGCACGCGATCGCCGTGGTCCACGGGTTCGGCACGAGCGACGCCGCGTAGAGGCCGATGGCCCCGAGCACGGCGATGCCGAGGCCGATGAAGGCGGTGCTGCGGAATCCGATGCGCAGGTAGATGCGCCCCGACTGCGATGCCGAGATCGGCCAGCCGAGGGTGAGCGCGGCG
Source organism: uncultured Actinomycetota bacterium (assembly GCA_963764435.1). GTDB lineage: Bacteria > Actinomycetota > Actinomycetes > Actinomycetales > Microbacteriaceae > Agromyces. The sequence continues at coordinate 165,917 of CAVXSL010000011.1, forward strand.
ACGGCGAGACCGGACACCAACGGCGTTGCCCCCGCGGTGAGCTCGAGGAACGTGGGCACGTACGACGTGAGGCCGATGAGTGCAGCGCCGATGCCGAACGAGATAAGCGACGTCGTGAGGATGAGGTGCCGTGAGAACATCCAGAGCGGCAGCACCGGTTCGGCGGCACGCCGCTCGATGAGCACGAACACCACGAGCAGCACGGCCGCGAGCGCGAATGCGCCGATGCTCTGCCACGAGTTCCACGCCCAGGCCTGACCGCCCTCGAGCACAGCGAGGATCAGCAGGGTGAGGCCGACGGTGAGCACGACGGCGCCCGCGATGTCGATCCGATGCTTCTGGCGCTCCACGGTCTCGTGGTAATTGCGGATGAGCATCCACGCCGCGATGAAGCACAGGGGGATGTTCACGAAGAAGATCCACCGCCAGCTGAGGAACTCCGCGAACAGGCCGCCGAGCGACGGGCCGATGACGGATGACGCGGCCCACACGCTCGCGATGTACCCCTGCACCCTGGCGCGCTCGCGCACGGTGTAGAGATCGCCTGTGATCGTGATCGAGACCGGGAGCACCGCCCCCGCGCCGAGACCCTGCACCGCTCGGAACACGATCAGCGAGGTCATGTCCCACGCGAACCCGCACAGGACGGAGCCGATGAGGAACGCCCCGATCCCGAAGAGCATGATGGGTTTGCGACCGACCGTGTCGGCGAGCTTCGAGTAGACGGGCACCGACACCGCCTGCGCCAGCAGGAAGATCGAGAACAGCCACGGGAACTGCGAGAAGCCCCCGATGTCGGCGACGATCGAGGGCACCGCGGTGGCGAGGATGGTGGCCTCGATCGCCACGAGGCCGGTGGAGAGCATGAGCGCGATGAGGACGGGCCCACGCTCCGATCGGAAGCCCACAGCGGTCTGCTCGGTAACGGTCTGCTCGGTCACGTTCCTCCTCGATGCCGGGCCGGTGGGCTGGCATCCGTCACCGAGACACGACCCTCGCCATCCTAGTCGGCACGGGTTTCGGCGCGGCGCTACACCGGCGAGCGGCGAACGCGTAGCGTCGCTCACATGAGGAGACGCAGCAGCACCCAAGCGGTCAAGGAGTCGTCGGCAACCCCCGGGCGAGGTCACAGCGACCGCGCAGACCGGTTCGCTCGAGTTCAAGGTGCGGGCGTTCCGCATCGGCTTCGTGGGTGCGCTCGGCGTGCTGCTCGCGCTCTTGCTCGGCAGCATCGTGGGCCAGCTCGGAACGGTCATCCTGTACGTGGCGCTCGCCATCTTCCTCGGACTCGGCCTCGACCCCGTCGTGAGCTGGCTGCAACGACGTGGTCTCCCGCGCTGGCTCGCCATCGTGTTCGTCTTCATCGTGGTGATCGCGCTGTTCGTCGTGCTCATCGCCTCCATCGTGCCGATCATCATCGAGCAGACCACGAACATCATCGAGAACTGGGACTCGATCGTCGAGGACATCCAGAACAGCGAATTCGTGGCGTGGCTCACCTCGATCGGCGGCGAGGGCGTGAGCCTCGACAGCGCGGTCAACACGGCCCTCGACTGGCTCGGCGACCCGGCGAACCTCGGCGCCTTGACGGGTGGTCTCCTCGCCGTCGGCGCGGGCATCGCCGGCGGCATCACAGGTGCGGTGATCGTGCTGATCCTCACCCTGTACTTCCTCGCCTCGCTCGACACGATCAAGGACTACGCGGCGCGGTTCGTGCCGGCGAGCTCGCGCCAGGAATTCCGGTCCCTGTCCGACGAGACATCGGGGTTGGTCGGCCGCTACGTCATCGGCCAGGTGAGCCTCGGCGCCGTCAACGGCGTGCTCAGCTTCATCTACCTGACGATCATCGGCGCGCCTTTCCCCATCCTGCTCGCGTTCATCGCCTTCCTGACCTCGCTGGTACCGCTCGTCGGTACCCTCACGGGCGCGATCATCATCACGCTCGTCTGCCTCGCGGCCTCGCCGGCCACCGCCCTGGCAGCGGCCATCTACTACCTCATCTACATGCAGGTGGAGGCCTACGTGCTGAGCCCGCGCATCATGAGCCGCGCGGTCGCCGTGCCCGGCGCGCTCGCCGTGATCGCGGCGCTGGCGGGCGGCACGCTCGGCGGCGTGCTCGGCGCGCTGGTCGCGATCCCGACCGCGGCCTCGCTCATCATCATCATCGAGAAGGTCCTCTTCCCGCGTCAGGACGCGAAGTAGCCGCTCGTCAGGTGCGCAGCACGGTGCCGCCTGCGCGCACCCGCGACACCGCGTCCACCGTCGCTGCGAGGATGAGGACGGCGCCCGTGACGACCAGGTTGACGCCCGCGGGGAGGTTGAGCAGGCCGAGGCCGTTCGTGATCACGGCGATCACGAGCGCGCCGACCGCCGCGTGCAGCAGGCGACCGCGGCCGCCGAAGAGGCTCACGCCGCCGACCACCGCGGCCGCGACGCCCGAGAGCACGATCTCGCGTCCGGCGGCTGCGTCGACCGCGCCCACCTTGCTGATCGAGAACAAGCCCGACACGACGGCGAGGGTCGAACACACGATGAAGGCGCTCCACCGCACGAGCATGACCTTGACGCCAGCACGTCGAGCCGCCTCGGCGTTGCCACCGATCGCGTAGAGGTAACGACCGAACCTGGTGCGGTCGAGCACGAACGTGCCGATCCAGAGGATCACGAGCACGAACGGCACCACGATGGGCACGCCCTCGACGACCGTGAGCCCCTGGCCGCGGTTGCGGCTGAGGATCCCCACGACGGTGCCGCCGATGACGGCGATGACCCCGAGCTTGATCCAGACGAGGGCGATCGCGCGGTTGGGCACTCCGGCGCGTCGACGCCGCGACCGGTCCCAGAACGACGTCGCAGCCGAGACGGCGAGGATGACGCCGAGCATGGTCCAGCCCGCCCAGACAGGCATGTTCCCGTTCTGGATGGCTCTGATCTCGGGGATCTGCACGCGGTAGAGGCCGCCGGCGCCGATGATCATGAGCGTGACGCCCTGATATCCGAGGAACAGGCCGAGGGTCACCACGAAGGATGGGATGCCGACTCTCGCGACGAAGAAACCGATGAACACGCCGGTGAGGATGCCGGCTGCGAACCCGACGGCGAGGGCGAGCGGCCAGGGCACGCCGTGCACGTTGACGAGCACGATGAACAGCGCCATCGTCATTCCGCTGGTCACGCCGGCGGACAGGTCGATCTCACCGAGCAGCAGCACGAACACGAGCGCCATGCCCAGCATCACGAGCGTGGCCGCCTGGGTCAGGAGGTTGGCGAAGTTGCGTTCGGTGAGGAAGAACGGACTGAGGAAGCTGAACAGGATGGTCAGCACGATGAACCCGCCGATGGCGGGCAGCGCGCCCATGTCGCCGCTGCGCACGCGCTGGTAGTACCCACGGATCTGGTCGCCGATCGTGCCTTCCTGGCCGCTGCCGATGAGGTCGGAGGCGAGCGGGTCGGGGCCCGCTTCGGTGGTCTCGGCCGTCTGCTGCGAGCTCATGCGTTCGCCCCCTGCTCCACCTTGGCGCCGGTGATGTACCCGACGACATCGTCCCGCGTGGTCTGGTCGGCCTCGAGCGACGCGACCATCTGCCCGAGATAGAGCACGTCGACGTGATCGGCCACCGCGAACACGTCGGCGAGGTTGTGGCTGATCATGATCACCGCGGCGCCCTGCTCGGCGAGCCGCTTCACGAGGTTGAGCACCTGCTCGGTCTGCGCGACGCCGAGCGCCGCTGTCGGTTCGTCCAGGATGACGAGCCGCCCCTTCTTGAGCACCGCGCGGGCGATGGCGACGGTCTGCCGCTGGCCGCCCGAGAGGCTCGCCACCTTCTGTCGCACCGATCTCACGGTGCGCACCGAGAGGGAGCGAAGGGTGTCGGATGCCTCGCGCTCCATGCGACCCTCGTCGAACGTGCCGAACTCCGTCTCCTCGCGACCGAGGAACATGTTCTGCACGATGTCGAGGTTGTCGCACAGGGCGAGATCCTGGTACACGACCTCGATTCCGAGCCGCGCGGCGTCGCGGGGCGTGTGGATGTTGACCAGCTCACCGTCGAAGCGCACCACGCCCGCGTCATACGGTTGGACTCCGGCGAGGCCCTTGATGAGGGTCGACTTGCCGGCGCCGTTGTCGCCGACGAGCGCGGTGACTCTTCCCGGATAGGCCTTGAGGTCGACTCCCTTGAGCACGTGGACCGGGCCGAAGCTCTTGACGACCCCCCGCAGTTCGATGAGCGGGGCGATCGAGCCGCCCGCATTCACGCCCGTAGTCATGCCGCTTCCTTCCGACGACGCTGTCTGATTCTCAGTGTGGCACGCCGGAGCCGATGCCGGGAGAGGGGGTCGAGGCCCCGAGCCCCGGCGGTCGTCCCGCCGAAGCCCGGGGCCTCGTGGATGATGCGATTACTGGATGCCGTACTCGGTGCACTTGGCCTCGACCTCGTCCTGGCAGAGCTCGGCCGGGTCGGCGTCGCCGGCGTCGACGACGTCGATGACCTCTTCGGGACCGACGAGCAGAGGCGTCAGCGCGATGTACGGCGTGCCGTCCTCGAGCTCCTCGTCGGCGGTCGGCGTCTCGCCCTCGAGCAGCGAGACCGCGAGCTCGACCGCGGCGTCGGCCTCGGTCTTGATCGGCTTGTAGACCGTGGCGGTCTGCTTGCCGAGCAGCACATTCTGCAGGCCGGCGATCGACGCGTCCTGACCCGAGACCGGAACGCGGAGGCCGTTCTTGTCGAGGATCGTGATCACGCCCGCAGCGTTCGTGTCGTTCGCGACCCAGACCGCGTCCACCTTGCCGCCGAGCGAGGTGAGCGCCTGCTCGAAGTTGGTGGCGGTCTTCTCGCCGTCCCACACGCCTGCGGGCTCGGCGGCCGGCTTGATGCCCGCGGCCTCCATGACCTCCACGGCGCCGTCGTGGAACATCGCCGCGTTGCCGTCGGAGGGATCGCCGCCCATGTAGACGACGACCGCGGTCGCCGGGTCCTTGCCGGCGGCCGCCAGGCCGTCGAGGATCGACTGTCCTTCGAGGCGACCGACCTCGAGGTTGTCGAACGACACGTAGTAGTCGGCGCCCTCGATCGGACGGTCATAGGCGATGACCGGGATGCCCTCGGCCTTGGCCTTCTCGGCGACGGAGGCGCCCGCGCCGTTGTAGTCGACGAGCAGCATCACGCCGCAGCCCTTGCTGAGCTGCTGGTCGGCGATGGTGGCGTACTTGTTGACATCGGCCTGCGCGTTCTGGATGTCCGTCTCGAAGCCGGCGGCCTCGAGCCCCTCTTCGAGGTACGGACGGTCGTTGTTCTCCCAACGCGGCGATGATGCGGCGTCGGGGAGGATCACGCAGGCGCGGGTCGCTGCCGCTTCCTCCGTGCTCTCTCCGCCGCCACCGCCGGCACATCCTGCCAGCAACAACGCCGAGGCACCGGCGAGCGCGGCAGCGGAGACCATTGAAGACGTCTTCATGGCTCACTCCCCTTCAAGTGAGGTCGACCCCTCATGGTGCCTCCGTCGTCCTTGGCGGTGGCACAGCCATGATCGCGCAAATGCGGGCCAGCGGGACTCCATGTTGATAACGCTTCCGTAACTCACCGACTGTTCGGTCGGCCCGATCGGCGCGCGATCCGCGCCAGATCCGGGGAGCGCTCCCACCGAACCCCCAGAATTGGGGTGACTGGTCCACGAGCCGGTGACGCAAGCTCAAGCCGACTCGGCGTCAGAACCAGATGCTGAGGTGGGGCGTGCGCTCGGCAGCGAACATGCGGTCGGCGAGCGTGAGCGACCGCGGCGACGACTCCGTGATGCGCCCTGCTCGCGCGAGCACCGAGGGGCGCACCCCGCCGAGGTAGATCGCGCCGAGTTCCTGCACGCCGAGCTCGAGCCCGGGGCCGGATGCCGCGGCATCCGGGCGATCGATTCGCTCGACCTCGGCGCGGCCGCGATCGTCGACGGCCAGACGGAACCGACCGCGGGCGTAGCCGAGCGGGTCGGCGACGGAGAGCTGCAACGCACCGGGGGCGCCGTAGCGGCGGGCGGCGAGCGCCCCGACCGGGTCGAGCACTCGCACCCACAGGTGGTCCGTCACGTTGGACAGCGTGATCGCACGAGGATCCTCGAGGAGCCAGTGCAGCGGCTCGTCGACCGAGCGGAGGAGCCCGCGCACGCCCGTGACGAAGTCCTGCTCGGCGAGGAAGCGCCAGAGCGCGCGCTCCGCGTCGTCGGTCGCGGCGGCGAGGAAGTCGAACTCGACGACGCCCGGCTCGTTCGGCGTGCGCTGGATGCGGTACGCGGCGAACCCCTGCGGCTGGCCTTGCTCGTCGTCGTAGCGCACGACTCGCGTCGAGCGTGCGGAGTCGCCCTCGGAATCCACGAGCCCCAGCACACGGTCGAGCAGTCCGGGCCAGCGGTCGATCTCGCCGGGGGCGCGGGCCACCGCACGTCGGGCGAGGGCGGGAGCGGTCCTCCTCCGCAGCGCGGCGCCGTCGACGAACTGCACGCGACCCGGGGCATCCGGGCCGATCCAGTGCACCCGGCGGCGGTCGAGGTGGAGCGTCGCGGCCTGGGCTGCGGGTGCATATCCGTATCGGCCGTAGATCGTCGCCTCGGTGGCCGTGAGCATCGCGAGCGCGGCGCCGGCGTGGCGGGCGTTGGCGAGCTCGCCGAGCATGAGCGCCCGGGCGATACCGCGACGGCGGTGCGTGGGCGAGACGGTGACCGAGCTGACGGCCCAGGCGTCGACGCTGCGGCCACCCGGCACGCTGAGGCCCGTGGGCCACGACGAGACGGTGGCCACGGGCACGCGGGGCTCGGCCACGCCGCCGTCGTACACCCCGTGAACGCTGCGGTCGGCGAGCACGCCGAGGTCGTGCTCGCGCTCGACCGGGCGAGGACGCGCCTGGTGGAAGCCGCGGAAGTCGGCCTCGATCCACGCCTCGAGGGCGCCACGATCCGACTGGTCCAGCACCCGGTACTCGAGTCCCCGGGCCGCCAGCGTCGCGGACGCCCCGGGGTCGAGCGCGATGCTGCGGGGATCGAACGACATCGCTCCAGCGTAGCGAGCGAGCCAGCCGGGCGGCAGAATGGAAGCAGGACCTGGCAACCGCTTTCCAACTCGGCGGCGAGCGGATGCCGCACGCACGTCCGGTCCTCAGCCCCCGACGTGGGCGCCGAGGTGCGCGTGCACCGAGGAGATCACGACCGAGCCCTCGCCGACAGCCGACGCGACGCGCTTGATCGAGCCGCGCCGCACGTCGCCGACGGCGAAGAACCCCGCCACCGACGATTCGAGCGGAGCCGGACCCTGCGCACCACCGAGCCATGCCCGGCGTCCGCCCTCCTCGAGCACCTCTGGCCCGGTGATGACCGACCCCCACTTGTCGCGAAGCACCTCGGGTGCGAGCCACTCGGTGTGCGGGCGTGCGCCGATCGTGATGAACACCGCCTCTGCCGGCGTCTCCGCGCGTTCGCCGGTGTCGGTGCGCTCGAGCACGACGTGATCGAGCCGGTCGACGTCGCCCGATGCGCCCGCGTCGACGACGCGCGCACCCGTCAGCAGCCCGACGCCGGCCGCATCCAGCTGGTCGATGAGGTACTGCGACATGCTCTCGGCGAGCGATGGACCGCGTACCACGAGTGTCACGGAGCGGGCGTAGCGCGCCAGGTGCAGCGCCGCCTGCCCGGCGGAGTTGCCGCCCCCGACCACGAGCACGTCCCGGCCGGACTGCGCGCGGGCCTCTATCGACGAGGCGCCGTAGAAGACGGATGCACCGACGAACGGCGCCAGCCCGGGGGCGGCCAGCCTGCGGTAGGTCACGCCCGACGCGAGCACGACCGCCCGCGCGCGCACGACGTCGCCACCGCTGACGTCGAGCTCGAAGCCGCCGTCGGCGAGCCGCATGCCGCCGACTCGGCGGGCGTGCGCGAACCGCGCCCCGAACACCCACGCCTGCTGATAGGCGCGCTGGGCGAGCTCGGCTCCCGACACGCCCCGCGAGAACCCGAGGTAGTTGCGGATCAGCGAGCTCGACCCCGCCTGCCCGCCGATCGACTCGCCCTCCAGCACCAGCGTGTCGAGACCCTCGGATGCCGCGTACACCGCCGCGGCGAGCCCGCCCGGCCCGGCGCCGACGACGGCGAGGTCGACGACGCGTTCGGGCAGCGAGGTCGTGAGGCCGTACGCGCGGGCGAGCTCGGCGTCGTCGGGGTCGACGAACACCCGCCCGTCGGCCGTCCGCACGAGCGGGACGCCCGTGTACGTCATGCCCGCGGCCGAGAGCAGCGACATGGCGTCGGCGGTCGACGGATGGAGGTGATCGGCGGGCACCCCGCTGCGGGCCAGTCGGTTGCGCAGCTCATGGGTGCGCGGCTGAGCGTCATCGCCGATCACCGTGAACGCGCGATGGCGCTTGCCCGCGGAAGCCTCATATTCGCGGAGGAAGTCGGTGATCGCCCGGTGGAAGGACTCGTCGGGCGAGTGCACGGGGCGCACCACGTAGTAGTCGATCTGCACGTGCGACATGAGCTGCAGCACGGCGTCGGCGGTGGCGCGGTCGGCCCATGAGCCCCACTCGATCACGAGGCCACGACGCACGTCGGGGAAGCCGCGCCGTGCCGCTGCGAACACGCTCTCGTGGCCGGCCACCGGCGACGCGTCGTCGGCGAGCACGAGGGCCAGGCTGCCATCGTCGTCGGCGGCGAGCTCCTCGATGGCCGCGACCGCGGCCGCCGGGCCGTCCGCCTCGACGATGCGGTAATCCTCGGCGTAGCGACGCCGCAGGGGCTCGAGCAGCGATGCGCGCACCCCCTCGTCGGCGGAGGCGACGAGGATGACGGGCGGCCGAGCCGCCGAGGCAGAGGCCGAAGCCCGAGCATCCATTCCACTCCCTCGGACTCGGAGTGCCACGGCGGGCAGCCCTGTGGCCGCCAGGCGGGGCGGCGCATCGGGCCGCCTCCGCGCGAGTGTACCGCCGCGCCCTCACGAGTCGCCAGCATCGCCGGCTGAACGCCCGGTTCCCGGGCCCGGGTATCGGTTGGGGCAGCCCGCGGGTCGCGGGGCACCTGGGTCGCGGGAGTGCGAGCGCCCCGTACCGGGTATTTACACGCGGATGCCGCGAGGAACAGACTCGTTGCATGGTTCCGGCCGACTCGCAGATCCGAACACCCGACCAGCGCCTGCGCGTGTTCGTGAGCTCGACGCTGCGCGAATTCGCCGCGGAGCGGCGGACGGTGCGTACGGCGGTCGAGCAGCTGAATCTCGCGCCGGTCATGTTCGAGCTCGGCGCGCGCCCCCATCCGCCTCGCGAGCTCTACCGTTCGTACCTCGCGCAGAGCGACATCTTCGTCGGGCTCTACGGCGAACGATACGGCTGGGTCGCCCCTGGCGAGGAGATCTCAGGCCTCGAGGACGAGTACCGCTTGGCGCGTCCCGAGATGCCGAAGCTCGTGTACGTGAAGGAGGGCAGCGCGCGCGAACCCCGGCTCGCGGAGCTCCTCGAAACGATCAAGGCGGACGACCGCGCGTCGTACGTCTACTTCATCGACGCCGAGCAGCTCGCCGAACTCGTGCGCGGCGACCTCACGACGCTCCTCGCGGAACGGTTCGCGCGCGTCACAGAAGACCTGCCGGCGGCATCCGTGGACGGCACGGTCGAGCTGCCGGCGGCACTCACGGCGCTCATCGGCCGCGAACGCGAGCTCGAGGCGGTCGTCGGCCTGCTCGGCGACGACGACGTGCGGCTCGTCACGCTCACCGGTCCGGGCGGCATCGGCAAGAGCCGTCTGTCGATCGAGGCCGCGAACCGTCTGCGCGATCGGTTCCCGGGCGGCATCGCGTTCGTCGACCTTGCGCCCGTCACGGACCCGGCCCTCGTGCCCGCCGCCATCGCGAGTGCCCTCGGCATCATCGACGTCGGCGACGGCACGCTCGACGAGAAGCTCCGCACGGCGCTTCGCGAGCGCCGGATGCTCCTCCTGCTCGACAACCTCGAGCAGGTCGTCGATGCCGCCCCCGCCATCCGCTCACTGCTGACGGATGCCCCGAATCTCACGGTGCTCGCCACGAGTCGGATCCTGCTGCGCATCTCCGGCGAGCACGGGATCGAGCTGGGTCCGCTCGCCCTGCCCGACATGCGGCGCGGTGCGAACATCGGCCGAGCGCTCACGTCGCCGGCAGTGAGCCTGTTCGTCGAGCGGGTGCGCGCTACGAAGCCCGACTTCGAGCTCACGGATGAGAACGCTGACGATGTCGAGCGCATCTGCATCGCACTCGACGGCGTGCCGCTCGCGCTGGAGCTCGCCGCGGCCAAGGCGCGCGTGCTCGCGCCCGCCGAGCTGCTCGAACGGCTCGAACAGCGCCTCCTCGCGCTCGGCGGCGGCATCCGCGACCTGCCCGAGCGCCAGCGCACCATCCGTTCGACGATCGAGTGGAGCACGCAGTTGCTCACCCCGTCCCAGCAGGAACTGCTCGCCCGGCTCGGGCTGTTCGCGGGCGGCTTCACGCTCGACGCGGCCGAGTGGATCGGCGAGGGCATCCCCGACGCCGACACCCTCGACGACCTCGCTGCCCTCGTCGACGGCAGCCTCGTGCGGCAGCAGGATCGCGGCGACCGTGCCGTGTTCTCGATGCTCTCGACCGTGCGGGAGTACGCGCTCGACCGGCTCGAAGGCCGCCCGGACGCGCGCGCCCTGCGCGACCGCCATGCCGCGTACTTCGTGCGCCTCGGCGACCAGGCGAAGGTCGAGCTGGAAGGGGCGACCCAGGTCGTCTGGATCAGCCGGCTCGCCGAGGAGGGCGACAACCTGCGCGCGACCGCCCGGCACCTCCTCGACACGCGGCAGTGGTCGACCGCCGCCCACTTCACCTGGGCGCTCTTCGTGTACTGGTGGATCGACGGCCGTCTCGGCGAGGCGCGCGGATGGATGGACGAGGTGCTCGATTCGGGCGACGAGCTCGACGACCTCACGCGGGCGATCGCCCTCTACTTCACGCGTGCGATCGCCTTCTGGCAGCATCCCGACGAGTGGCTCGTGCCCAGCCTCGGTGAGAGCGCCGCGCTCTTCCGCCGGGAGGGCGACCGGTCGGGCGAGGCGCTCGCACTGATCTCCCTCGCGCTCGCGCTCCTCGCCTCGCCCCGGCCCGATGCAGTTCGCGCGGGCGAGGCCCTCGGCGCGAGCCTCGAGTTGTTCCGGGAGGCGGGTGACACCTGGGGCGAGGCGTTCGCGCTCGTCACGATCGGCCGCGTCGCGCTCCTCACCCAGGACCTGCAGGCGGCGCTCGCCCGGTTCGGCGAGAGCCTCGAAGTGGCAGGACAGCAGCAGGACAAGCTCGGCCAGGCCATCGCCCTGCACCATGTCGGGTGGGCCGAGCTCCTCCTCGGCGATGTCGACGCCGCCCGGGACCACTTCGAACGATGCCTCGCACTGTCGGACGGGCTTCACCACGACGAGGGCGTCGCCTACGGCCTCGAGGGACTCACGGCGGTGGCTGCGCATCGAAGGCGAACCGCTACGCGCCGGCATGCTGCTTGGAGCGGCCCAGGTGGTGCGTGAGCGCACGGGTACGTACAACAGCACCGTCGTTCTCGTTCTACCAGCAGTACGTCGACCGCATCCTCGAGGGCCCCGACGCACACGCGTTCGAGGGGGCACGGATCCGCGGGCGCCACCTTCACGTCGACAATGCGGTGGCGTACGCGCTGCATCGACAGGAGGCGGGCGCCGCGGCATCCGTGCCCTGAGCCCGTACGGATGCCGCGGCATCCGTGCCCTGAGCCCGCCGCAGGCCCCGCGGCATCCGTCACCGCCAACCCCCAGGAGGCACCACATGAGCGACGTGGCACCCGACACCGACGCCGCCGAGCGGCACCGCGCCCGGCCCGGCGACCGGATCCTGCCGTACACGCGCGTCGTCGCGTACGTGGTCATCCCCTTCCTCGTCGCGGCCGCGTTCCTGCTCCTCGTGCTGCCGGCCGGCACCGAGCAGCACTTCGCGTGGACGATCAACCCGCCGATCACGGCGATGCTCCTCGGATCGGCGTACGCGGGCGGCATCTGGTTCTTCGCCCAGGTGGCGGTGCAGCGTCGCTGGCACCGCGTGCGGTACGGATTCCCGGCCGTGCTCGTGTTCGCGACGCTGCTCGCGATCGCGACGTTCCTGCACTGGGACCGGTTCCACTTCGGGCACGTCTCGTTCATCACGTGGGTGGTGCTCTACGTGACGACCCCGGTGCTCGTGCTGGTGGCGCTCATCCTGAACCTCCGCGAGGACGACGGCCTGCCCGAGGACGGGGACCCGGTCATTCCCGCGCCGTGGCGGTACGTGCTCGCCCTCGTGGGAGCCGCGGCAGCCGTCACGGGGCTCGTGCTCTTCATCATGCCGTCGCTGCTCATCGACGCGTGGGCGTGGGAGGTCACGCCGCTCACGGCGCGCATCGTCGGGGCCGTGCTCACGCTTCCCGGCATGGTGAACGTCTGGATGCTGTGGGATGCCCGGTGGTCGGCGTTCCGGTGGGTGTTCCAGGCGCAGATGGTGAGCCTCGCGTGCATGCTGATCGCGATCGCCGTACGGTTCGGCGACCTCATCTGGACCCGGCCGAGCGCCTGGCTGTTCGCGCTCGGCATCCTCGTGTCGGCGGTCGTCTACCTCGTGTTCTACATCTCGCTCGAGCGACGGCGCACGCGTACCCTGTGAGAAGTGCCCGGCGCGGGTCGTCCTGGAGCGGGGGGTTGGATGCATTCGAGGGAGCGACAGCTCGTCGAGGCCTACGTGTTCGGCTTCCCACTCGTCTACAACGTGTCGTCCCTGCAGGCGCTGGTGGCGCACGGCATGGGCTCGATGGCGCCCGCAGCCTTCAACTCGTTCGCACCCGCGACGCGGCTGGCCACGCCCGACGACCCGTTCGTGAGCGTGAACAACGACACCATGTACCTCCTCGCGGGGCTCGACCTCTCGGGCGGCCCGCTGCGGCTGCACGTGCCCGACACCGGCGGCACCTACTACGTGCTGCAGTTCGTCGACGCGTGGACGAACAACTTCGCCTACATCGGCCGCCGAACCACCGGCACAGCGGAGAGCGAGTACCTCATCGTGCCGCCCGGATGGTCTGGCGAGGCACCCGAGGGCGTCGCCGTGATCGAGTCGCCCACCGACATCGCGGCGATCGTGGGCAGGCTCGCGGTCGACGGCCCCGACGACGTGCCCCGGGTCCGCGCGCTGCAGCAGCAGTTCACGCTCACCCCGCTCGACGGCAACGGCCAGCTTCGCGGCATCCCGCACGCGGTCCCCGAGATCCCCGAGCACCTCCGGTTCTGGGACCTGATGCGGCTGTGGAGCCAGGCCTTCCCTCCGGCTGAGCCCGACATCGCGTACCTCCGGCGCTTCGCAGACGCGGGCCTCACGGACCGCGGCAACCCCTACGGTCTCGTGTCGCGCGAGCTCGAGGAGCACCTCGCACATGCCTTCGCCGAGGGCCGCAATCGCATCGAGGAGATCTCGAGGCCCGATCTCTCCGCGACGGTGAACGGATGGCTCGGGCTCGCGCACGCCTTCGACTACAACGTCGACCACCTCGGCCCGGGCACCATCGACAGCCCAGAGTGGAAGATCGCCGACCGTGTCGAGTCCTACGTGACCCGCGCCCGCGCGGCGCGCAACGGTCTCTGGGGCAACCACGGTTACGAGGCGTACTACGCCGAGGCGTACGTCGACGCCGACGGCGAGCAGCTGAACGGCGCGCACGCGTACGAGCTGCACCTGCGGGAGCTGCCGCCGGCCGACGCCTTCTGGTCGATCACGATGTACTCGATGCCCGACTTCTATCTCGTGGCCAACCCCATCGATCGCTACTCGATCGGCGACCGCACGCCCGGCCTCGTCACGGGCGAGGACGGCTCGATGGTCATCCGCATGCAGCACGACCGACCCGACGACGAGACGGCCGCGGCGAACTGGCTGCCCACCCCTGAGGCGGACTTCCGCCTGTTGCTGCGCGTCTACCAGCCGCGCGAGGAGATGCTCGACGGCACCTTCGTGATGCCGGCGATCACCCGGGTCGACTGACAATCAGGCGAGCCGGCGACGACGCTCATGCCTCGCGGCGCCCACGGTAGCCGCGCAAGCGACTTACGCTCATGCGACACGCCGGCGGCATCAGCGCAACCCGTCACGGGCGACCTGCGTGACGCGATGCCTGCGAGGTGCGAGCACGACCGCGAGCCGCGAAGGCCACTGCGGTGCGGGCGACGACTCGGCGAACGGCGTGTCCCACACCAGCTGGATGAAGGGCTGCCTGTCCCGCGCCCGCGCGAGAGGCGGGACGCGCTTACCCGAGTTTGCGCGACAGGCCGCGGCATCGCGCAACCCAGCACGACACCCGCGTGCATCGTCGGGTCGCCGGATGCCGCGAGCCGTCGATTCGCAGGAGCCCAGCACGCGAGGCCGCGAGCCACCGCCGATGCCGCGAATCGCCGCGATGCCGCGGATGTGGGCGATCCTGGCGTGCGCGAAGCGTGCAAGGGCCCGCTCAAGTTCGACGGGTCGCGGTCTCGCCTGGATGCAGGCGGGCTCCGAAGATCACGCCGACCAGGACGATGACCGTTTCGAGCACCGCCCCTACCGGCGCGACGGCGTCGACTCGCGCAGCACGACCTCGGTGCGCACGGCGCCTTCGTCCGTGGCATCCGCGTCGCCGAGTGCGAGCCGCAGCGCTCGGCGCCCGACCTCCTCGAGCGGAACTCGCACAGTGGTGAGGGCGGGCGTGACATCGCGCACCGTGGGGATGTCGTCGAAGCCGGCGACCGCGACATCCGTGCCCGGCGTCAGGCCCGCGTCGCGAATGGCGGAGAGCGCGCCGACCGCCATGACGTCGTTGACCGCGAAGACGAGTTCGATGTCGCCGGGGCCGCGCTCGAGGAGCCGGCGCATGGCGTCGTAGCCGCCGTCGCGCGTGGACGCGTCGCGGACCACGTCGTCGTCGTGGAGCGTGCCGCCTGCCGCAGCGAGTCCGGCGCGGAAGCCCTCGAGGCGGTCGGCGGCGGTCTGCAGGCCCTCGCCGCAGGTCAGGATCGCGAACCGGCGATAACCGATGTCCACGAGGTCGCGGGCCAGTGCCTCTGCTCCCGCCATGTTGTCGACGAGCACCGTGCGCAGGCCGAGTTCGTTGCGGCTGATGAGCACGACGAGCCCGCCCGAGCGTTCATAGGCCCGCAGTTCCTCGCCGAGAGCGCCCTCGGTGGGGTCGGCGGTCGGCCGGGATCCCGCGAGGATCATGACGCGCGGGCGCTGACCGCGCAGGGTGCGGACGAGCTTCAGCTCCCGCTCGGGCTCGCGCTCGGTCGCGCCCACCGTGACGATGAGTCGCTTGCGGTCGGCCTCGGCGACGACGCCTGCCGCGATCTGCGAGAAGTACGGGTCGGCGATGTCGGCGACGAGCAGCGCGACCGTCGTGGTGGTGCCGCGTGCCACGGCCTGCGCCGAGAGGTTGGGGGAGTAGTCGAGCCGCGCGGCGGCCTCGAGCACGCGATTGCGGTACTCCTCGTTGACCTTGCGGGTGCTGCCGTTCAGCGAGCGTGACGCGGTGGCGAGTGACACCCCGGCCTCTCGCGCGACGTCGTGCAGGGTCGCCGGTGTGCTTCGACTGGTACCAATGCCGCCCTCGGCCATCAGTCCCTCCTGCGTCGTGCCGCCCCTCGATGGCCTCAGACTCTACCGCCGCCCGGATGCCCCCGCGGGTTTGGCCGCTCGTATCGTTGCTGCCAATAAGGATATCGGAGCGAGATAACGCTTTCCCGCTCGATTCCGTCATTCCGCGGGGCGACCCGCAGCTACTCGCTCAACGCCACATGCACCCCGACGCCTCGACGGCTGCGCCGTGCGGAGGAGGAGAGTAGCGTTGGCGCCGTCACCGACCGCAGCAGGTTTCGCGAAAGGACATCCAGAACAAACCCCGCGGCCTGGCAGGAGCGGGACCTCTTCACCACTGGGATCGGTGATGCTTCAGGTCGCGTGCGCACGAGGAGACGTCATGAGCGCCAGCGTCGGCACCACGTCCGAAATCCAATCGTTCAAGGTCGAGTTTCCGGAGGAGCGGATCGACGACTTGCGCCGGCGCATCGCCGTGACGCGCTGGCCGACCAAGGAGCTCGTTCCTGACCGATCCCAGGGCGTGCAGCTGGCCACGGCGCAGGCGCTCGCCCGCTACTGGACGACCGAGTACGACTGGCGCAAATGCGAGGCGAGACTGAACGCGCTACCGCAGTTCACGACCGAGATCGACGGGGTCGATATCCACTTCATCCACGTCAGGTCGCGGCATGAGAACGCATTGCCACTGATCATGTCGCATGGTTGGCCCGGCTCGGTCATCGAGCTGTTGGAGACCGTCGGTCCCCTCACCGACCCGACCGCGCACGGTGGGCACGCAGAGGACGCATTCCACCTCGTGCTGCCGTCCTTGCCCGGCTATGGCTTCTCGAGCCAGCCGACCGAGCTCGGCTGGGACGCCGCCCGGACCGCACGCGCGTGGGCGGAGCTCATGCACCGCCTCGGGTACACCCGCTACGTCGCGCAGGGTGGCGACGTGGGCGCCCTCGTCACGGACCTGATTGGCCGCCAGGGCGTCGAGGGGCTGACCGGCTACCACCTGAACCTCCTCACGGCCGTGCTCGCGATCGGCGATCGCCTGCCTCAGGAATCCGCCCAGGAACGCGCGGCGCACACAGCGGTCGCGACGTTCAGGGAGGACGGCTTCGGCTACTTCCTGGAGATGGCAACGCGGCCGCAGACGATCGGCTACTCCCTGCTGGATGCACCGGTCGGGCTGGCGGCCTGGATGCTCGATCACGACACGGACAGCTACTACAAGATCTCCCGCGCGTTCGTCGACGGCGAGCCCGTGGGCAATCTCACCCGGGACCACATCCTCGACAACATCACGCTGTACTGGCTGACGGGCACCGCGGTGTCGGCGGCCCGGTCGTACTGGGAAGACGCACGGGCGCTTGCCGCATCGCTTGCGAGCGGCCAGGCTCCTCCGGCGGTCACCGTGCCGGTCGGCTTCACGACGTTCCCCGGCGAGATCTGGGCTTCCCCGCGCAGCTGGGTCGAAGCGGTCTACCCGGGCCTCGCCTATTTCCACGAGGTCGACAGGGGCGGCCACTTCGCCGCGTGGGAGGAGCCGGAGCTCTTCTCCGCGGAACTGCGGGCTGCGTTCAGGCCAGTGCGCTGACGGCGCGTCGTCCTCGGCCCCAGGCGAGCCGCGCGGGTCTTTCGACCCATCTGCAGTGCACTGGCCGCTGCGATGATGCCGGGCATGACCGATCCGACGAACCCTCCCGCGGGCTGGTACGACGACGGTCGCGGACAGCGGCGCTACTGGAACGGCACGCAATGGACCGAGTACACCGCCCCGCTCACGCCTCCCGCAGGCTGGTACGACGACGGTCGCGGACAGCGGCGCTACTGGAACGGCACCCGATGGACCGAGTACACCGCGCCGCTCGCGCTTCCCGCTGACCAGGCGGCGACGCTGCCCTATGACACGTCGGCCCGTGCCGCCGCCGCGGCCGCTGACACCGAAGCCTACGTCGACACCGTGCAGTACGAGGTCGCCGTGGCCGGAACCACGACGGCGTCGGACGTCGCGGACCGCCGGACCGAACGCGCCAAGACGAACGTCCTCGGCATCGTCGCCCTGGTCCTCGCCGCCGTCGGGTTCGTCTTCGCGTGCATCCCGGTGGCGCAGATCGTGGCCTTCTTCCTGCTGCCCATCGCGTTCGTGCTCTCGATCGTGGCCCTCTTCCTCGAGGGCGAGAAGTGGCCGGCCATCACGGGCCTCGTCGTCTCCATCCTCGGCGGGATCGTCGGCGCGGTCGTCTTCGTCATCGTGACCCTCGGCGTCATCGGGCAGGTGGTCGAATCCGGCGTGATTCCCGAGATCACCGAACAGTTCGAGGAGGAGTTCACGCCGGTTCCGACGGAAACCGACGAGCCCGGCGCGGCACCGATCGACGAGCTCGCATTCGGCGAGACGCAGGCGTGGAACGACGGCGTCTCGATGTCCGTGTCCGAGCCGGAACCGTTCACGCCATCGGATGTCGCTGGGGGCGCCGACCAGGCCGAGAACCTGGCCTTCACCCTGACGATCACGAACGACTCCTCCGAGAACGTCCAGCCGGTCGTCCTCTCGAACCTCGATTCCGACGGCATCGATGCCACCCGGATCTTCGACATCGCCGCCGAGGGAGGCCAGGTCGGCATCCCGCCCACCACAGCGATCCCACCCGGCGGGTCGATCAGCTGGCGGGAGGCGTGGTCGGTCGCCGATCCGGACTCGCTGACGATGCGAACCGCGCCGTCGTTCAAGTACGAGGACGTCATCTTCACGAACGTGCCGTAGCGCGCTGCGAGCACACGCGTGACCGATGCCGGACATCCGTCGAGCACATGATGACGGATGCCGCGGGGCATCCGTCACGTTGTCGGCACCGAGCCGTCGATCGCTGGGGCGCCCCTCGGGTAGGCGAGGAGCATCGCCCCCGACACCATCCAGACGACGCCGATCGCCACGATGAGCACCTCGGCGCCGACGCCCGCCGCCAGGCCCGCCACTGCGGCACCGGCCGCGGCCGCGGCGGCGCGCAGCCCGGCGCCGACCGTGAACACCTGGGAGCGCAGCGCGGGTGGGCTCTGCTGCTTGCGCATGAGGAGCATCGCGGCGGCGCTGCCCGCGGTGAACACCCCCGACACGCCGATCGCCAAGGCTGCCCACCAGGGCCCGAGATCTGCGGCGGCGATCACCGTGAAGGCGCCCGTGGCGGCGAAGCCGAGGCCCATCTCGAGCTCGGGACGCATCCGGCTCGGGTGCGCCGAGTTCCAGAGGGCGCCGAGCAGGCCGCCGATGGCGAACGCGGTCACGATGATCGCGCCCTCGGCGGGATCTCCGGTGCGTGCGACCGCGAGGGCGACGGCAGCGATCGCGAGCCCGCCCGCGCCGAACTGGCTGAGGGTTCCGCTCGCGGTGATGATCGCGAGCGGCCGATGCGTCGCGATGTGGCGGAAGCCCGCGGCGATCGTCCCGAGCATCGACCCATGCGGCTCCCCGGCGACGGGGCGCAGCCGCAGCGGAATCGTGCCGACCGCGCCGAGCAGCGCGCTCGCGGCCATGAGCAGGGTCGCCAGCCGGGCCGAGCCGAACGCGGTCGCCGCCGCGACGGCCGCAGGCCCCGCGACCGCCCCGAGGTTGTAGGCGAGCGCGTCGATCGCGTATGCCCGCCGTTGGTCGGGAATGCCCTCGGTGACGAAGCTCGACAGGCCGCCCATCAGGAACGGCGTCGCGATCCCGCCGACGACCAGCGCGAGCGCCACCCCCCACACGGGCACGACCCCGAGGAAGGCGGCGACGGTGAAGGCCGCGGCGGTCAGCGAGACCCGCGCCGGCCACGAAGGCACCGGGCCGCCGGGTGCGATCGAGCACCGCGCCGACGATGGGCGCGGCGACGATGCTCGGCCCGAGCGCGGCGGCGGCGAGCAGGCCGCCGAGCGCGACATCGCCGAACTGCTCGACGGCGAGCACTGGGATGGCGACGGTGATCCCGCCCACCGCCAGGCGCGGCGGCGTGGCCGCGGCGAGGTAGCCTGCGACGCCCACTCAGGTGACCGGCATCAGAGGAAGTCGGAGCTCGCCGTCGACGCGACGCGCGATACCGAGCGGGTTCGACTCCTTGAGCGCGTCGGTGTCGACGTGCGCATCGGTGGCGGTCATGGTTCCTCCATGGTGTCGGCGGATGCCGCGGCATCCGCTCGGGGCTCGGTGCTCTGTGAAGCGGATGCCCCATCCAGTCTGCCCCCGTCGTGCGTACCCTGTTGCCCTCGACGGTGGTGGCGGCACTCGCAGGCGCCCGCGAGGGTTACCGTTCGTGCCGACCGTGCTCGTTCGATCGGGCCGGCTCGCGGTGAACGGAAACACTCGCGCCGCCGGCCCGGAACACCACCCGGGTGGCCGGCCTGATCCTCGGCGCGATTCGATGCGAGACTTCGGGGATGCCGAGATCATCCGTCATCGACCAGGTGGCTCGCGTGCTGTGCAGCCGCGATCCCGGGCATCCGCTCCGCGTGGGGATCGATGGGGTCTGCGGGGTGGGAAAGAGCACGTTCGCCGTCGAACTCGCCGATCGCATCCCGGCCCACGGCCGGCCGGCGATCCTCCTGGACTCCGACGGATTCCACAACGTGCGATCGGTCCGCTACCGGCAGGGGCGGGAATCGGCTCGCGGGTACTACGAGGACGCGTACGACTTCGCATCGCTCCGCGACCTCGCGTTGGTACCCCTCGGACCCGGCGGGACGAGGAGGTACGCGGTCCGCGTGCACGACCTCGCGACCGACGCCGTCGACCGGGAATGGGCGACAGCTCCCGCGAACGCGGTGGTGCTCTTTGCGGCGACGTTCCTGCAGCGTGGCGGACTCCGCGACTGGTGGGACGAGGTCGTCTTTCTCGACAGCTCGGTCGAACGAGCCGAGCAGCGCGGAATTGCGCGTGACTCCCACCTTCTCGGCGGACGCGGCAACGCGCAGCGAGCGTACACGTCGCGGTACATGGCCGCCTGCCGCATCTATCTGTCTGAGCAGGACCCGCGGACCACGGCGTCCATCGTCGTCGACCATGACGACCCGCTGCGCCCCAGCCTGATGGAGAGGAGCGCCTGACCCCGAGGTCGGGCTCGGCAGCGGAACATCTGGGGCGATGCCTGCGACGAAGTCGGGGCCGGACCGGAATCGTGCGAGCAGGTTGAGCCCGAAGAGCACTGAAAGGGCGGGGTCCGCTGCGCATATCGACCCGCCTGATTCCGGGAGGGGCGTGTCGGATCAGGGCAGAGGTGTTCGTAGCAGAGGTGAGAGGCTGCCCACGAATGGCGCGCACGTGCCTGAATCACGTCACATAGCTCAAGCACATGTCGCTGTACCCGGTCGACCGCACCAGATCAACCGCACTCGAGGAGAACATCATGACCGTTACCTACACGTTCGACGTCTTTTCCAGCCTCGACGGCTTCGGCGCCGCCAGCGGCAACTGGACCGGCTACTGGGGCAAGCAGGGCCCCGAGCTGCTCGACCACCGGCTCGCCCTGTACAGCGACGAGCAACGGATGGTCTTCGGGGCCAACACGTATCGGGCATTCGTGCAGATGCTGGCCGCGAGCACCGAGGAGTCCGAGGTCCGTGACCCGTGGGTGACCCGGATGAGGAACCTGCCGGCAACGGTGGTGTCGACCACGCTGGAAGGCCCCCTCGACTGGCCGGACGCGACGCTCGTGAACGGCGACGCCGTCGACATCGTCGCGCGCCTGAAGGAGGAGTCCGAGGTGCCGCTGCGCTCACACGGCAGCCTGTCGCTGAACCGGGCGCTGATGGCCGCCGGTCTGGTCGACCGCGTCCAAGTGACGTTCTTCCCTGTGATCACCGGTCAGACCGGACTGGACCCGATCTTCCATGATGCGGCCGACTTCGACCTCGAGCTGGTCGACAGCCGAACGCTCGACGGCCACATCCAAGAGCTCATCTACCGACCCACCCTGCATGTCTGAATCCGTCCATGCACCCGTCAAGCAACCGAACCCGACCCCAGAAGGTCGCGCTGACCGACATGCCGACCGCTCTCATGGCCGCCTGAGCCGAGCTCAGCCGACGAGCTGGCCGCGGCGCCGGGTGAGATACGCGACCTCGGCGGAGTTGCGGGCCAGCTCGATCGCCCGGTCGTACGCCGCCCGGGCGTCGGCTGAGCGGCCGAGCCGCCGCAGCAGGTCGGCGCGGGTGGCGTGGAAGGCGTGGTAGCCATCCAGCGCTTCGCCGAGCCGCTCGACCGCGCCGAGGCCGACCTCGGGGCCGTCGAGCTCGGCGACCGCGATCGCCCGGTTCAGAGCGACGATCGGGCTCGGGTCGATGGCCGCCAGCTGGTCGTAGAGGGCGACGACCTGCGACCAGTCGGTGTCGCGCGCGTCGGGCACGGACGTGTGGACCGCGTTGATCGCGGCGAGGATCTGGTAGCGGCCGGGGACGGCGTCGCCGCGGGCGACCACGGCCAGACGCTCGCGCACGAGGGCGATGCCCTCGGCGATCAACGCCCGGTCCCAGGCGCCGCGGTCCTGCTCGTCGAGCCGCACCAGCTCACCCGACGCCGAGACGCGCGCCGCGGCCCGCGCCTCGGTGAGCAGCATCAGCGCGAGCAGACCGGCCACCTCGCCGTCGTGCGGCATCAGCGTCCTGAGCAGGCGGGTCAGCCGGATCGCCTCGGAGGTGAGGTCGCGGCGGATCGGGTCGGACTCCTCGCCCGAGGCGAGGTAGCCCTCGTTGAAGACGAGGTAGAGCACGGCGAGCACTCCGGCGACCCGGTTGGGCAGATCCTCGGCCTCCGGCACGCGGTATGGGATCTTGGCGGCCTTGATCTTGCCCTTCGCGCGAGTGATGCGCTGGCCCATCGCGGCCTCCTGCACCAGGAAGGCATTGGCGATCTCGGGGACGGTGAGACCACCGACCATGCGCAGGGTCAGCGCAACACGGGCCTCCATCGCGAGCGCAGGGTGGCAGCAGGTGAAGAGCAGCCGGAGCCGGTCGTCCTCGACCGCGCCGATCGGGTCGGGCGGGCTGTCGTCGTGGAGCATGAGCGCCTCCTTGTGTTTGGAGTCGCGCTGCGCCTCCCGTCGCAGCCGGTCGATCGCCTTGCGGTTGGCGGTGGTGGTGATCCACGCGCCGGGATTCGGGGGCACGCCATCACGCGGCCACCGCTCGACGGCGGTCGCGAAGGCCTCGGCGGCCATCTCCTCCGCCAGATCGAGATCGCCGAACCGGCGCGCGAGCGAGGCCACCACCCGCGCCCACTCCTCGCGGTGGACGCGGGTGAGGGCCGACTCGACGGTCGCGCGGCGTCGGTCACTCGCCACCCATGGGGCGGACCTCGATCTTGCGGCGGCACGCGCTCGACGCCTCGCCAGGCCGTTCACGAAGACGAGGCGCCCGTCCCGGAGCCTGGCGGTGAAGGCGCCGCAGTTGGGCCGCGTTCTCCTCCGCCGAGGCGTACGTGCCGAACTCGCCGTACTCGCTCGGTCCCCAGACCATCAGTGCATACTGCGCCATCTGCATTCTCCTTCAGTGCGGCGGCCCCGTCGGCCGCCTCTCACTGGTTCTACGAAGCGCGCCGCACCGATTCGACGCCCCCGCCCAGATTGCCCGAACTCGGGCCGCAAATGTGCACTTGGAGTCCGAAATCGTCGCAGCTACTCGTCGGCGGCCACCGGTGTCCGTGGTCACCCCCGCGACCCTCGCTCGAGACGACTCCGACCGGCGACGGAGCCTCGAAAGCCGAGTCACCGACCTGCGCCGAAGGCAGGACAGGCCGGTCTTCGCGCGATGACGGCGATGCGACGCGGGGCTACGATGCGACCAAGGGCGGAGGAGGTGACATGCGCGCGGTCATCCTCAGCGGCTCGGGCCGTCATGCCGATCCGTGGCACGCGTTCGCGGAGACGAGCGCCGTGCTCGCCGGCATCGTCGCGGGCGCCGGGTACCGCGTCGACGTGAATGACGACCTGCTCGCCGGGCTGGCCGGGCTCAGCGACGCCGACCTCCTCGTCGTGAACGCGGGCACCCAGCCCGATGCTCCTCGGCCCGAGGGCGCGCCCGAGCCCGCGGAGTCCACCGACGACGTGCTCGCGGCGGCCGCCGAGGGATTCGACGTCGCTCTCGACCGGGGCATCGGCGTCCTGGCGATGCACGCGTCGGTGGGCACCCTGCCCGAGCTGCCCGCCTTCGGCGACGCGGTCGGCGCCCGATGGATCGAGGGCTCGTCGTGGCATCCGCCGATCGGCGAGGCGCGCGTGCACATCGTCGGATCGCACGTGATCGCCGACGAGCTCGACGACTTCACCGTCTTCGACGAGCGGTACTCGGGCCTGCAGCTGGACGGCGTGATCGAGCCCATCGCCGAGCACGAGGAGCAGGGCATGCGGCATCCGCTCGTCTGGGCTCGTGAGCTGGGCCACTCCCGGATCGTGTACGACGCGCTCGGACACGACGTGCGCTCGTACGACTCGCCCGAGCATCGCGAGCTCATCACGCGGGCGCTCGAGTGGCTGTCGCGCGTGCCGGCACCGACGTTCGACGTGCCGTGAGCCGCGTCGTCATCGCGCCCGACTCGTTCAAGGGCACGGCGAGCGCCGCGGATGCCGCGACCGCGCTCGCGACCGGCTGGCGTTCCGTGCGGCCGACCGACGAGCTCGTGCTTCGGCCGATGGCGGACGGTGGTGAGGGCACGCTCGATGCGTTCGAGTCCGCGGTGCCGGGAGCCCGCCGCATGCCGATCACGGTCCGCGGCCCGGTGTCCGCGCACTCCGCGCCGGTGGAGGCGCACTGGCTCCTGCTGCCCGACGGCACTGGCGTCGTGGAACTTGCAGCCACATCGGGCATCAGCCTGCTCGACACGCTGGAGCCGCTCGACGCGCACACCGCCGGTTTCGGCGAGGCGATCGCGGCGGCGCTCGACGCTGGAGTCGAGCGGCTGTTGCTCGCGCTGGGCGGCAGCGCGTCGACCGACGGCGGCGCGGGCGCGCTGTCGGTGCTCGGCGGTCGGTTCCTCGATGCGGATGGGCGACCCGTGCCGCTCGGCAACCGCGGGCTCGGCCAGCTCGACCGGGTCGACCTGTCGGGTTTGCGTCCCCTGCCGCCGGGCGGCGCGGTGATCCTCGGCGACGTGACGAACCCACTGGTCGGCGACCTCGGCGCGGCTGCGGTGTTCGGGCCGCAGAAGGGGGCGGATGCCGCGACGGTCGAGCTGCTCGAGGCGAACCTCGCGCGGCTCGCCGGCCTCGCACCCGCATCGGCCCAGCCGCTCGCCGACGCGCCGGGCGCCGGAGCGGCCGGGGGAACCGGCTTCGGGCTCCTCGCGTGGGGCGCGCGGATGGGCGGCGGGGCGGCGCTCATCGCGGCGGCCGTGGGGCTGCACGACGCGATCTCGGGCGCCGACCTCGTGCTCACGGGCGAGGGGCGCTTCGACGGACAGTCCGAGGCGGGCAAGGCGCCCACGGTGGTCGCCGGCTTCGCGCGGGACGCGGGCGTGCCGACCGCGTTGGTCGCCGGGGCGATCACGGCAGAGCCGCGTGGGTTCGCGGCATCCGTGGCATTGACCGAGCTCGCAGGGGGCGGTGCCGCCGCGATGGCGCAACCGCTGCGCTGGCTCGAGGCCGCGCGTGCGCGACTCTGTCGCGCTGGCGCCGCCGAGCGGGGCGGGAGGCAGTTGTCGCCGAGGTCGTCGAGCTCGCGGTCGCCGGACGACCGCCGTTCTGGGGTCAGTGGTGCGTCTGGACACCCTGGCGACGTGAGCACGAGACTGTGAGGCATGAACCGGGTCGCGCCGTGGCATCCGGACGCCCGACCAGCGCCTGCGGGTGTTCGTCAGCTCGACGCTGAAGGAGCTGGCGCCCGAGCGGCGAGCCGCAAGGGCCGCGATCGAGCGGCTCGCGCTCGCGCCGGTGATGTTCGAGCTCGGGGCGCGGCCGCACCCGCCGCGCTAGCTCTACCGGGCGTACCTCGAGCAGAGCGACATCTTCCTCGGCGTGTACTGGGAGCAGTACGGCTGGGTCGCCCCGGGCGAGGAGGTGTCGGGCCTGGAGGACGAATGGAACCTCGCACCCGAGATGCCCAAGCTCATCTACATCAAGCGCAGCGAGCATCGCCAGGAGCGGCTCGATGAGCTGCTCGCGCGGATCCGCGACGATGACGGTGCGTCCTACGTCGCGTTCACGGATGCCGCTGAGCTCGCGGACCTCGTCACCGCCGACCTCGCGACACTGCTCGCCGAACGGTTCGACGCCGCCGAACGCCGCCATGAGCCGCCTCGGCGAGGCCGCGTCGGACTGAGGTCTTCGACCGAGTCATCGGCCGCCGGCGCCGCTCACTCCGCTCGTGGGCCGCGAAGCAGAACTCGCACCATTGCGAGGATGTTGACCAGGAAGGGCGCCGCGGCTCGTCACGATCACGGGCCCGGGTGGCATCGGCAAGAGCCGCTGGCCGTCGCCGCGGCCCGGGAGGTGGAGGCGGCGTTCCCCGACGGTGTCGTGTTCGTCGACCTCGCTCCCGTGCTGGATGCCGGGCTCGTGACCGCGGCGGTCGCGAATGCGCTCGGCGTCCGCGACACGGGCGATCGGCGGCTCGCGGAGAAGGTCGCACGGGCGCTCGCCGGACGCCGTGTGCTGCTGGTGCTCGACAATGTCGAGCAGGTCGTCGACGCGGCGCCGGAGCTCAGCGCGCTGCTGGCCGGATCGTCGGCTACGGTGCTCGCGACCAGCCGGATCCTGCTCCGGGTGCGCGGCGAGCAGAACGTGCCGCTCGGGCCCGCTCGACGCCGGATGCGGCCTCCGAGCTCTTCGTCGAACGCGCGCGCGCGGTCAAGCCCGACTTCGAGCTCACGGCGAGAATGCCGAAGCGGTTGCCGCGATCTGCGCGAGCGCTCGACAACGTCCCGCTCGCCCTCGAGCTCGCCGCCGCTCGTCTGCGTGTGCTGCCGCCGACGGCACTGGCGGAACGGCTCGATCACGCGCTGCCGCTGCTCGTCGGCGGCGCGCGCGATCTTCCCGACCGTCAGCGCACGCTCGCGCGACCATCGAATGGAGCGCCCAGCTGCTCTCGGATCCCGAGCGGGAGCTTCTGCCTGCGCCTGGGAGTCTTCCGTACCGGCTTCGGTCTCGATGCGGTCGAGTGGATGGCCGATGGCTTGGAGAGTGGATGCAGTCGAGGCGCTCGGCGCGCTCGTCGACGGCAGCCTGGTCCGCGAGCAGGGTCGTGGGTCGCAGGCCTGGTTCACCATGCTGGCCACCGTGCGCGAGTACGGACGGGACCGGCTCGCTGAGCGCGGGCACCTGGCCGAGCGCCGGAGCGGCACGCGCGGCTTCTACGTCGGCCTCGCCGCGGCGAAGCCGAAGCGACGGCGACCTGGCAGAGGCCAGGTCGGAGCGGGTCCACGCCTCCTCGATGAGCTCGACGAGCTGCGGGCCGCGGTCGATCACCTCTTGGGCACTCGTCGGTTCGATGACGTCGCGAGCTCGTGTGGCCGCTGTACTCGTTCTGGTGGGGCGGGAGCCGATCCGGCGAGGTGCGGGCTTGGATGAGCCGACTGCTCGAGCCCGACGTCGAGATCACCGAGCGATCGCAGGAGTCATCGCCGAGTACTGCACGGACGCCATCCGATACTGGCGGACCTCGGATGACGTCGCTCGATTCCGGCCATGACCCGGTGCGTCGAGTTACTTCCATCGTGAGGGCGACTGGCGCGGCGAGGCCCTCTCGCTCGCGTCACTGGCGGTCGCGCAGCTCACGCGGACGCCACCGGACCTCGAAGGCGCTGAGCAGAACTTCCGGCGCTGCCCTCGACCTCGCCGAGGAGTTCGATGTCGCGTTCGGCGGTGCGATGGTGAGGGATCATGCTCGGTCGCGTCTGGCTCGCGCGAGACCGCGTCGCCGAGCCGTCGCGCAGTTCGAGGACGAGCCTGACCGCTGGCGCGACGGCATCCCCGACACGGTCGGACGAGGCGATCGCGCTCAGCCACCTCGGGTGGGCACGGCTGGTCGGTGGCGAGCCCGACCGACGCCCGCGAGTGCTTCGACGAGCAACTGCTCATCGCCTCCACGATCGGGCACGACGAGGCCATCGCCGATGGGCTCGAAGGGATGTTCGCGGTCGCGTTGAACTCGGCGAGGTGGAACTCGCCGGCCGGATGCTCGGCGCCGCCGAGAACATCAGGGAGCGCAAGAGCCTGCCCATCCGCGCGCCGTTCTCGTTCTTCCAGCCGTTCCTCGACCGCGTGCTGGCAGGGCCGGACGCTGCGCGGTTCGAGGAGGCGCGCCGGATCGGGCGGGACGCCGAGCTGGCCGACATCGTCGAGCTGGCGCTCTCGTAGGGAGCCGCGCCCTCGAATCGCGAGGCCCTGCGGTCGAGGACGCCCACACGGGAGGCGTACTGCCGCCGGATCACCTCGCGGGTGTCGGCCACGAGCTCCTCGTCGATCGCGACCGTCCACGTCGGCTGCTCGCCCGTGAGTGCCCATGCCGCCTGCCGTGCTGCGCCATCGGCCACGTACTCGCCCGGCGCCGGCACGGACACGGGCAGGTCGAAGACCTGGGCGGCGACCCTGCGCACCGCAGGGTTCTCCGCGGCGCCGCCGATCAGCAGGATCCGCTGCGCCTCGACGCCCTGCCCGCGCACGGCGTCGAGGCCGTCGGCGAGCCCGCACAGCATCCCCTCGATCGCGGCGCGCGCGATCGAGGGACGGGTCGTGTTGGCAAGGGTGAGCCCCGAGAACGAGGCCGTCGCGTTCGGCAGGTTCGGCGTGCGCTCGCCTTCGAAGTACGGCACGAGCACGGCGCCGGATGCCCCGGGCTCAGCCTCGAGCGCGAGCCGGCCGAGTTCCGCGTGGTCGACGCCCAGCAGTCCCGCGGTCGCGTCGAGCACGCGGGCCGCGTTGAGCGTGGCGATGAGCGGGAGGAATCGCCCCGTGGCATCCGCGAAGCCCGCGACGGTGCCCGAGGTGTCGGCGACCGGAGCGTCGGTCACGGCGAAGACCGTGCCGCTCGTGCCGATCGAGACGACGACGTCGCCGGATGCCGCGTCGAGGCCGAGCGCGGCGGCCGCGTTGTCGCCCGCGCCGGGCCCGACCAGGATGCCGTCGGGAGTGCGGCCCGCGGCATCCGCGGGCCCGAGCACGCGGGGGAGGATCGCATCGTGTCCGAGCGCACGCACGAGCAGCTCGCGATCGTAGCCGTCGGCGCCCCAGTACGCCGTGCCGCTCGCGTCGGATCGATCGGTCGTGAGCTCGTCGAGCACCGGGCCGAGCGGGGACTCGCCCGTCGGGCCGAAGCCGCGCAGCCGCCACGTGAGCCAGTCGTGGGGGAGGGCGACGGCCGCGACGCGCGCCGCGGCATCCGGCTCGGCATCACGGAGCCACCGCAGCTTCGTCGCCGTGAACGAGGCGACCGGCACGACGCCCGTGCGCCTCGCGTACGCGTCGGCACCCACCTCGTCGATCAGGTCGCGCGCCGCCTGCGCCGAGCGGATGTCGTTCCAGAGCAGGGCGGGGCGGATGACGCGACCCTCGGCGTCGAGCACGACCATGCCGTGCTGCTGCCCGGCGATCGAGATCGCCTCGACGCCGTCGAGCCCGCCGGCATCCGCGAACGCCGTGAGCAGGGCGCCCCACCAGGCGGCGGGGTCGACCTCGGTGCCGTCGGGATGCGGCGCACGGCCGGAGCGGACGAGCGCCCCCGGTCGCGGCATCCCGGATCACGACCTTGCACGACTGCGTCGACGAGTCGACGCCGGCGACGAGCGGCATGGCTGTTCCTTTCGGGTTGGCTTTCGGTCGTCTCCGACGAGTGTTGCCGTTCAGGTCGAGCTGTACCGGACGAACGGACTCACTCGTCTGGAACGGCAACGCTCGTCACGAGCCGACGGATGCGAGGTGCCGCCGCCCAGCGGTGGAGGGTCAGCGCGCGCCGAGCAGGTGCTCGGTCGCCAGCTGCTGCAGTCGCACGAAGCCGAAGCCCCTTCCGCCGAAGTACACCGAAGCGTCGAAGTCCTCGAAGGCCGTGCGGTCGGCGATGAGGTCGTCGTAGGTCTCGCCATCGCCGAGGGTCGGCTGCGCGAGCTCGGGCACGCGGGCGGCCTCGAGCGCCTCCTGCACCTCGGGGTCGGCGCGGAACGCCGCGGCCCGCTCCTTGAGCAGCAGATAGGTGCGCATGTTCGCGGCGGCGGAGTCCCAGACCCCGTCTCGTCCTCCGTGCGCGAAGGCTTGTAGTCGAAGTGGCGCGGGCCTTCGTAGGCCGGCCCGCCGCCCGGACCCCCGTTCTCGAGCAGGTCGACGAGCGCGAACGCGTTGTGCAGGTCGCCGTGGCCGAACACGAGGTCCTGGTCGTACTTGATGCCGCGCTGGCCGTTCAGGTCGATGTGGAAGAGCTTGCCGTGGTAGAGCGCCTGGGCGATGCCGGCGGCGAAGTTGAGGCCAGCCATCTGCTCATGGCCGACCTCGGGGTTGAGGCCCACGAGGTCGGGCCGCTCGAGCGAGCCGATGAACGCGAGCGCGTGGCCCACGGTCGGCAGCAGGATGTCGCCGCGGGGCTCGTTGGGCTTCGGCTCGATCGCGAACCGGATGTCGTAGCCCTTGTCGGTGACGTAGTCGCCGAGCAGGTTCACGGCCTCGCGGTAACGCTCGAGTGCGGCGCGGATGTCCTTCGCGGCGTCGTACTCGGCACCCTCGCGGCCGCCCCACATCACGAAGGTCTTCGCACCGAGCTCGGCGGCGAGGTCGAGGTTGCGCAGCACCTTGCGGAGCGCGAAGCGACGCACGGCGCGGTCGTTCGACGTGAAGCCGCCGTCCTTGAAGACGGGAGCGCTGAAGAGGTTCGTCGTGACCATCGGCACGATGACGCCGGTGTCGGCGAGCGCCTGCTTGAGCCGGTCGATCTGGGTCTGGCGCGCGGCATCCGTCGACCCGAACGCGAACAGGTCGTCGTCGTGGAAGGTGAGGCCGTAGGCGCCGAGCTCTGCGAGCTTCTCGACGACGTGCACGACATCGAGCGGATGCCGCGTGGGGCCGCCGAACGGGTCGGTGCCGTTGTAGCCGACGGTCCAGAGGCCGAAGGAGAACTTGTCGTCGCGGGTAGGCGCGCTGGCCATGGGGATCCGCCTTTCAGCGTCTTCGGCGATTTGGCGATTTGTTGGGAAGATCAACATAACGTGCTCGTGGCGTGGATGCAAGCCGTCGAGACGCGGGCCGGGCGAGCACGGCGGACCGCCTCGTCAGCGCGGGACCACGTGCAGGACCTCCGACACCGCCAGGTCGTCGCACGAGGGACCCGCGGCGATCCGGTACGCACCCGGCTGCACCCGCAGGGCCCCGGCGTGCAGCCAGTCGTCCGGCGCGCCGGCGATGCGCACGTCGTCGTCCCACACCGCGAGCCGCTCGGCCGCGAACCCGAGCTCGACCACGCGTACCTCGCCGGGCTCCAGGCGCACGCGCTCGAAGGCCACGAGCAGGCGGCGTGGAGCCGCCAGGCGCAGTGCCGGGTCGGGCAGCGCGTAGAGCTGCACCAGTTCCTCGGCCGCCCGGTCGCCGAGATTGCGCACGGTGACGAGCGCGCGAAGGTCGCGATCCCCCGGCGCGGCGGCGAGGGCGGGATGCCGGTGCGTCGGCGAAGGCGGCGTCGTCCGGGCGTCCACGAGCTCGACGCGTTCGTAGGCGACGCGCGAGTACGTCAGCCCGTGCCCGAACGCGAAGGCCGCCCGGCCGGGCCGGTGCCGATAGGTGGCCTGCTGGCGCAGCGTGTCGTAGTCGAACAGGTCGCCGGGCTGCGCCGGGTCGGCCGGCCACGACTGCGTGAGGCGGCCCTCGGGCTCCCGGTCGCCCGTCAGCACGTCGACCAAGCCGTGCCCGAGCTCCTGACCGCCGTGGCTGCTCCATACGATCGTCCCCGCGTCATCGGCGTCGCCGAGCACGTACGGATAGCTCGACACGATCACGAGCACCGCCTCCTCCGAGGACCCGCTGGCGGCCCGCCACACGTCGACCGCCGCGTCGGGCAGCATGAGATGCGGGCGGTCCTCCGTCTCACGGCCGGAGAGGTGCGGATCGTTGCCGACGGCGACGATCACCACGTCGGCCGCGGCCGCGGCATCCGCCACCGCGTCGAGCCCGCTGCGCACGGTGCGCACGTCGAATCGCTCCGCTTCGGCGAGGGTGACCGCCTCAGCGACGAGCAGGCCCGCATCGCGCACCACCCGCACCCAGCGGCCGGATCCGCGGTGCAGCAGCGACCACCTGCCGTCGGCGTGCACGTGGCGGAGGAAGCTCTCCTGCACGACCCAGCCGCCGATCCGGGCGGCGTCGGCCCGCATCGGCCAGGCCCCGCCGGTGAGCAGGCCCCCGCTGGCATGGGAGCGCAGCGTCAGGATGCCGTCGCCCCAGTCGACGACGTCGAACAGCGATGCGGCCGACTCGCCGTCGCCCGCGGCCTCGACCACGGTGCCGGCCTCGTCGGCGACGACGTACCGGCCGTTCGAGGCGGCGCGCAGCGCCACCGTGTCAGCACCGGTCGCGACCTCGACGGCGGCGTCGGGGAAGCGCTCCGCGAGCGCGGAGGCGAGTCCCACGGAGTACGGCGGCGTGCCCGAGTACCAGTCGGTGAGCACGGCGTCGGCCATGGGGCCGACCACCGCGATCGACGCGGGCGGATCGCAGCGGCAGTGCACGCCGGTCGTTTCGCAGCACGACCACCGAGCGGCCGACGGCCTCCCTGGCCAGCTCGCGGGCCGCCGGGAGGTCGATCGCGTCGGGCCCGATCGCCGCGTACGGGTCGCCGTCGCCGTCGAACTCGCCGGTGCGCACCCGCAGTTCGAGCAGCCGCAGCACCGCCCGGTCCACGTCCTCCTCGTCGAGCAGGCCGGCCTCGAGCGCAGCGGTCACGTTGCCGATGGTGGGCACGGCGTCCGCGTCGTCGTCGGTGAACGAGTCGACGCCCGACCGCAGCAGCGCCGCGGCGCCGCGCACGTGATCGGGTTGCGCGCGCTGGATGTTGACGAGGAACGTCGGCGCACCGGCATCCGAGACGACCGCCAGCGACTCGTCCGACCAGCCGCGCGCCTCAGCCACCAGCTCCGGCTGCGTATGCGCGGGTGTGCCGTTCACGCGGTTGTAGGCGAGCATCATGCCGCCGGCCACGCCCGCCTCGATGGGTTCGCGGAACGCCGGCAACTCCTCCTCGTGGAGCGTGCGCAGCGACATCTCCGACGAGGTGGCCGAGCGGTCGGTCTCGTTGTTGTAGGCGAGGAAGTGCTTGAGCGCCGGTACTGTGCGCCAGACCCGCTCGTGGTCGCCTCGCAACCCGCGGCAGTACCCCGTCGCCAGGTGGGCCGTCAGGTGCGGGTCCTCGGCGAATCCCTCCTCGTTGCGCCCCCAGGCGGGATGGCGCAGCGTGTTCACGACCGGCGCCCACGCGTTGAGGCTGACCAACGGGTCGGCGGCCTTCTTCGCGCGGACCTCGGTGGAGACGACCTCGCCGACCCGGCGGAGCAGGTCCGCATCCCACGAGGCGGCCAGGCCCACCGGCTGGGGGAACACCGTCGCCGTGCCGAGCCACGCGACGCCGTGCAGCGCCTCGCAGCCGGTGCGGAACTCGGCGATCCCGAGCCGCTCGATCGCGGGCGCCGCCTGGTGCAGCATCGCGATCCGCTCCTCGAGCGTCAGGCGCCCGAGCAGGTCGCCGGCGCGCTCGGCGACGGGCCTGCTCGGGTCGCGGAACGGGTGGCGGAACGCGTCGCCCGGCATCATGCCCGGTTTCGTCAGCTGGTCTCCATCCGTGAACGTCACGTCGTTCGCCTTTCGCTCAGTACTCTCGCGTCTTCGGGTGCCACGACGACGGTGGCTCCGGTGCGCTCATCGGTCAGGAGGTCGACCGCGCCGGCCGGCACGGCGACCGAGACGGGTTCGTCCCCGTGGTTCAGCAGGAACAGGAGGGAGCCGCGACGCACCGCCTGGAGGCCGGGCGGCAGGAGCTCGTGGCGTGCGCCGGCCGGGAGGTCGTGTGCCTCGGCAGGCGGCTGCAGGGCGCCGCGCACCCCGGCGTGTGCGAGCACCTCGTGCAGCACCGCCGACAGCAGGTCGTCCGACGGCACCGCGCCGAGGTACCAGGCGACGCCGTTCCCGACCGCGTTCCGGGTGACCGCGGGACGGCCGGCGAGGAGGCCCGTCGCGAACGTCGCGCGGACCTCGGCGCCGTCGGCGCGCAGCTTCTCCGCGATGATCGAGGCCGCGAGCTCGCCGTCAGGCGTCCAGCCCGCCCCGGTGCGCAGCGGCGTCGTGTCGGGCAGCGGGCACCACTCCTCGCCGCTCACGCCGACGAGGTCGCGCAGCAGCGCAGGCGATCTGCCCTGCAGGATGTGACCGCGCGCGTCGGCGACACCGCTGAACGGGCCGACCGCCAGATGGGCGCCGGCGGCGACGGCCTCGTGCAGTGCAGCGGCGGCGGCCGGCTCGATCACGTAGCTGTGCGGCACGAGGATCGCGCGGTAGGCCGAGAGGTCGTCACCCGGCGCGACGATGTCGGCGGTGATGCCGCGCCGCCACAGTTCGCGATACCAGCGCCTGAGCTGCTCGAGCGTGGAGAGCCGATCGGTGGGCCGGCCCGGTGTCTCGCCCGCCCACCAGCCCGTCCAGTCGAAGAGCAGTGCGACGTCGGCGGATACCGTGGTGCCGACGACCTCGCGCAGCGCGCGCAGTTCGGCGCCCTGCCTGCAGACCCCGGCGAAGACCTCGGTATCGGCGCCGGCGTGGGGCACCATCCCGGAGTGGAAGCGCTCCGACCCGGCGCGGGACTGGCGCCACTGGAAGTAGCAGATGCCGTCGGCGCCGCGCGCGACGGCCTGCAGCGAGTCGAGCCGGGCGCGCGCGGGTGACTTGGGCACGTTGTGCGGCCGCCACGACATGGTGGCGGCCTGCTCCATGAGCATCCAGGGGCGGCCCCCGCCGAGGGAGCGCATCAGGTCCTGCACCAGGGCGATGTCGGCGGGTGAGACCGGGTCGGAGGGGTCGGGGTACTGGTCGTCGGCGATGACGTCGACCTCGCCGGCCCACGACCGGTAGTCGACGTGCTCGAACAGCCCCATGAAGTTCGTCGTGATCGGTTGCCTCGCCCCGGCGTGCCGGATCGCGTCGCGGAGTTCGACGTAGCAGCGCAGCAGCTGGTCGGAGGTGTACCGACGGAAGTCGAGCGACTGCGTCGGGTTGACCAGGTACGGCATGCGCCGCGGCGGGAGGATCTCCTCGAAGTCGTCGTATCGCTGCGACCAGAAGGTCGTCGCCCAGGCCTCGTTGAGCTCCTCGACGGTGCCGTAGCGAGCGCGCAGCCAGCTGCGGAACTCGCGCGCGGCCTCGTCGCCGTAGTCGAGTTGCCCGAACTCGTTGCCGACGTGCCACATGCGCACGGCCGGGTGATCGGCGTACGCCGCGGCGAGGTCGCGCGTGATCGCGAGCGCGTGCTCGCGATAGAGCCTCGACGCGGGGGAGAACTGGTTGCGCGAACCGGCGACCAGGCGCACGCCGTCGGGGTCGACGGGCAAGGTCTCGGGATGCCGCACCCCGAGCCAGGGCGGCGGCGACGCCGTGGGTGTGGCGAGGTCGACGGCGATGCCGGCGGCGTGCAGCAGGTCGAGCACCTCATCGAGCCAGGCGAAGTCGCGCACGCCGGGGGACGGCTCGATGCGCGCCCAGCTGAAGACGCCGACCGTGACCAGGTTGACGCCGGCCCGCCCCATGAGTTCGACGTCCTCGCGCCACACCTCGCGAGGCCACTGCTCCGGGTTGTAGTCGCCGCCGAACAGGATGCCGCGCTCGGCCGTCAGCGCATCGAACGCACGTCGCCCGGTGGGGATCGATGGTGACATGACGGGAGCCTCACTGCTGCAATGTCGAAGCGCTTCAACAACGGGAACCTATACTATTCGGGTGACCTTGTCCAAGCAGGCGACGGCAGCCCTGCACGTCTTGCGCTACACGTGGCCGGCGCGACGCTGGACCGACGCCCTCCCCGTCGGCAACGGGCGGCGCGGCGCCATGTGCGGCGGCGCCCCCGGCCACGAGCGCCTGTGGCTGAACGACCTCGAGGCGTGGTCCGGCCTCGGTGACGCCGACCCGTTGGCGGGCGTCGTCGATCGCGGGGCCGATGCGCTGGCCGCGGTGCGGGCGGCGGTCGACGCGGGCGACGCGAGCGAGGCCGAGCGACTGCTGCAACGCCAGCAGACCGGGTGGGTGCAGGCCTTCGTGCCGCTCGGCCGGCTGGACGTCGAGGTGGCGTGCGGCCTCGGCGGCGAGCCGCGAGGCTACCGGCGCTCACTCGACCTCACCACCGGCATCGCGACGCAGCGCTACGAGATCGACGGATGCCTCGTGGAGCACGAGACCTGGGCCGATCGCATGACCGGCGAGATCGTTCACCGCGTCGTCGCGGACCGCCCCGTGCAGCTGCGCCTGGCGCTCGACGGCCCGCTGCGCCCGAGGCGTGCACCCGCTGCGACCGCCGAGGGGTTCGACGCGGAGTGGTGGCTGCCCGTCGATGTCGCCCCCGGGCACGAGCATCCCGCCGAACCGATCCGTTACGACACCCGGCACGGGCGGACCGCGGTCGTCGCCGTCGCGGTCGACACCGGCTGTGAGGCATCCGACGACTTCATGCAGACGCGACCCGCCACCGAGCACCTCGTGCGGGTGACGACGCACGTCGAGCCCGCCGCCCGCGGCGCGGTCCAAGAGCGCGCGGTCATCGCACGAGACGCGGACGCGGTCGCCCTGCGCACTGCGCACATCGCCGAGCATCGCGCGCAGTACCTTCGCTGCACGCTCGAGCTGACTCCCATGCCCGACGCGGCCGAGGTCGACACCGACGAGCGGGTGCTCCGCGCGCAGGAGCGTCCCGACGCGGGCCTCGCCGCCCTCGCCTTCCATTACGGCCGCTATCTCCTCATGGCCTCGTCGCAGCCGGGCGGCCGGCCGCTGACCCTGCAGGGCCTGTGGAACGCGGAACTGCCCGGGCCCTGGTCGAGCGCGTACACCACGAACATCAACCTGCAGATGGCCTACTGGCCGGCCGAGGTGACCGGCCTGCCCGAGTGCCACGAGCCACTGCTGCGGTTCGTGCGCGACGTCGCGGCCACGACGGGCGCCGTCGTGGCACGCGAGCTGCACGGCGCGGACGGCTGGGTGATGCATCACAACTCGGACGTCTGGGGACACGCCGCTCCCGTCGGCGCGGGACACGGCGACCCCGCATGGGCGTTCTGGCCGATGGGCGGGATCTGGCTCGCGCTGCACGCGTGGGATCATTTCGCGTTCGGCGGCGACGTCGAGGCCCTGCGGGAGTCATGGCCGGCGCTGTCAGGGGCGGCCGGGTTCGCGCGCTCGTGGATCAGCACCGACGGGAGTCGCGCCTGGACGAGCCCGTCGACGTCGCCCGAGAACCACTTCCACGACCCCGAGGGCCTCGAGCAGGCCGTCGACCAGTCCTCGACGATGGACGTCGAACTGCTCCGCGAGCTCGCCGGCGCGTGCGTCGCCGCCGCCAACGTACTCGGCGTCGTCGACTCCGACGTCGACCAGCTCGCCGAACTGGTCGCGATGCTCCCCGATCCTCGCGTCGCAGACGACGGCACGCTGGCCGAATGGGCGCGCGACCTGCCCGCCGCAGAACCCGGGCACCGCCACCTCTCGCACCTCGTCGGCCTCTTCCCGCTCGCCCGCATCACGCGAGACCTGACGCCCGAACTCGCCCTCGCGGCGGCCGGGTCCATCGTCGCCCGCGGCGAGGAGTCCACGGGCTGGGCGCTCGCCTGGCGCGCCGCGATGTGGGCCGACTGCGCGACGGGGCGCGCGTCGAGCAGCAGGTCCGCCTGGCGCTGCGGCCTGCCGACGACACTGCGCACGAGCATCGCGCAGGGCTGTACGGCAACCTGTTCAGCGCCCATCCGCCCTTCCAGATCGACGGCAACCTGGGGCTGACGGCGGCGATCGCCGAGGCGCTCGTGCAGTCGCACGACGGCGTCCTGCGGCTCCTGCCCGCGCTGCCGCCCGGATGGCCGACCGGCCGTGTGCGCGGCATCCGCGCACGCGGGGGCATCACGGTTGATCTTCACTGGTCGGAGGGGCGGATCCTCGCCGTCGAGCTGCGGGCGGATCGCCCGTGCCGCGTCGACGTTCGTGGGCCCGGGATCGAGGCGCGCGTGAGCGAGCTGCGCCCCGACGTCCTCACCCGACTCGAACCGGAAGGGACCTCATGACCACGATCGCGGATGTCGCGAAGGCTGCGGGGGTGTCGATCTCCACGGTGTCCTACGTGATGAGCGGCAAGCGCACCATCTCGGCCGAGACCCGGGAGCGGGTCGCTCGCGCGATCGCCGAGCTCGAGTTCCGCCCGCACGCCGGCGCGCGCTCGCTCGCATCCCGCGCCAGCAACGTGATCGGCTTGCAGGCGCCGCTTCGCACCGGAGTCGACGTTCATGTCGTCATGCAGATCGTCGCCGGCGTCGTGGGCGAGGCCCGTCAGCACGACTACGACATCCTGCTGCTCGCCAGCGACGACGCGAGCGGACTCGAACGCGCCGCACGGCTCGTCGATGGTCGATGCGTTCCTCGCTGATGGACGTGGAGTCCGACGACACCCGACTCGCCACGATCGCATCGCTCGCTGTGCCCGCCGTCCTCATCGGGCTGCCCGCCGGCGCCGAGGGACTCACCTGCGTCGACTTCGACTTCGAGGCGGCCGGCGCGCTCGCCGTCGAACGGCTCGCAGCCCGCGGCCACCGGCGCATCGCCCTCATCGCCTCTCCGCCCGAGGTCATCACCCGACACACCTCGTACGCCGACCGCCTCGGCAGGGGCTTCCTCGACGCGTGTGCGGCGCAGGGCGTCGACGGCAGCATCCACCCGTCCCCGAGCGGCGCGGAGGCCGCGCGTGTGGTCGACGATGTGCTCGCGATGCATCCAGCCGTCACCGGGCTCTTCGTGCACAACGAAGGCGCGCTGCCGCACGTCGCCGAGCACCTGCGCGCCCGCTCGCCCGCGACCGCGCCGGAGCTCATCGCTCTGTGCCCAGTGGCGAACGCCGTCGGGGGACTCACCGAGGTCATCGACCTACCCGCCGAGGAGATCGGCGCCGCCGCCGCGCGAGTGCTCGGGGCGCTGCTGGCCGGCGAGGAACCCGACCGGGTGAACCTGCTCGCGCCACGCATCCTCCCGCCGACGGTCGGCTGACCGCCATGCGCATCGACCCCGAGAACAGGGCGATCGACGGCCTCTCGACCTTCCTCGCGTTCGTCGGCTTGAACCTGCTGTTCCTTCTCACATGCCTGCCGGTCGTGACGATCGGCGCCGCCGTGAGCGCGCTCGACGAGGTGACCATCCGCTTCTCCGATGAGGAACGCGGGCGCCCGGTCGCCGACTACCTCCCGGCTTTCGGCCGCAACCTCCTGCCCGCCACCGTGTTGTCGCTGTGCACGATCGTGCCCGTCCTCGCGCTCTCGTTCAGCGGCGTGTTCTGGCTCGCCCACCCCGAACCCCTGCTCACCGCGCTCGCCGTGATCGCCTTCCTGGCTGCGGCCTACGCCTTCGCCGCCTTCCTGCACGGCATGGCCCTCGTCGCCGTGTATCGCAACACCCTCCGCCAGACGCTGAGGAACGCGCTGCTGCTGCCCGCGGCCGAGCCGGTGCGCACCCTCGGCCTCGTGCTCGTCCCCGTCACCGCGGTGTGCCTGCTGGTGCTCTTCCCGCCGTTCATCGTGATCGTCGCGACCATCGGCTGCTCCATCGGCGCCTACGGCAGCGCCTTCCTCTTCCGCTCGGTGCACTCGCGCCACTCACTGACCGACTGAGGTGCGGAGTTCCTCAGGAGCACGGGAACGGGCCCGGGGCGATGCCCCGGGCCCGTCCTGTCGAGCGATGGATCAGCCGAACTCCTTGGCGACCGCGACTCGCGCGTCGTCCTGCGACTTGGCGTTGGCGAGATCGAACTCGAGCACCTCGTCGTAGCCGAGGCCTGCGGCGGTCTCCTGCAGCTCCTTCTTGAGCGACTCGAACTGGGCCTCGTTCTCGGCGAACACCATCTGCCACGAGTACTGCACGACGGCTGCCTTCACCTGGTTGCGCAGCGTCTCGATCTCGGAGCTGTCGGCCGGAGTGGTGTAGCTGGCACCGGGAGCGACCAGGATCTGGTCGTTCGTCTGGAGGTACTCGATCGTCGTGGCGGCGCCGCCCATCTTCTCCGACCAGTCCTCGCTGAGCGGCGTGGTGGTCAGCGCCTGGTACGACGGCCACATCTTGTAGCTGTACGGGAAGCCCGTGTCGGGGTCGGTGTCGACCGGGAGCACGACGTTGATGTTCAGCGTCGAGGTGCCGTCGATGTAGCTGCCGCCGCCCCATTCCTCGGGGACCTGCGCGTCGCCCCCGAGGAAGACCTCCTTGCCGAAGTCCGTCAGCACGGGCTCGTCGCCGTCGACCTCCCAGGTCAGGCCCTCGGGGCCGGCGGAGCCCATCGTCTGGCTGTTGTTCGACAGGGCACCCTCGGGGGAGTACAGCCAGTCGATGAACGCGGCGATGCGCTCGGGGTCCTCGGCCTTCGAGCCGATGGCCAACACCTGCTTGCGCGCCGTACGCCTCGGCGCCGTACGAGAAGACCGTCTGGTCCTCGAGCGGGGCGATCATGAAGCCCCTGCCGGCCGACACGTTGTCCGTCTGTGTTGTACGCCGCCTGGCCCAGCCACGGCCAGAACGAGAACAGCACCTGGCCGTTCTGGTACTTCGTCCAGAGCGTGTCGTAGTTCTGGGTGGTCGAATCGGGGTCCACGAGGCCCAACTGGTTGGCGTCGTGGTAGAACTTCAGGGTGCGGAAGTACTCGCCGTCGGAGTCGAGGATGCCCTGAAAGTCCGAGCCGTCGGCCTTGGCCAGCACGAAGCCCAGCTCGTCGTAGCCGTAGAAGCAGATCGGCTGCTTCGCATTGTTCATCAAGTTGCCGTCCCAGTCCTTGAACAGCGACAGGGCATACGCCTTCTGGCCGTTCGGCGCGGTCGGCTGGAGCTCCTGCATCTGCTCGAGCGCGGGCAGCAGGTCCTCGAGGGTGCCGAGCTCGGGGTAGCCGGCCGCCTTGTAGAGGTCCCAGCGCAGGTACGGCCCGAACGTCGGGTCGAGGCCCTCGGAGGGCTCAGTCGGCTTCAGGGAGGAGACCGAGGACGGGAACGCGTAGGTGCCGTCGCTCTCCTCGTTGAGGTGCTCGACCGCGGCGTCGAAGCGGGCGGCGTTCTTCATCGCGCCGTAGTACGGAGCGGAATCGATCACGAGGCCGCCGGCGATGAGTTCGTCGAGCTTCTCGCCCTTGTCGGTGATGATCAGGTCACCGAGGTCGCCTGCCGTCACGCGCGTGTTGAAGAGCGTGTC
The DNA here is from genome assembly GCA_963764435.1 of uncultured Actinomycetota bacterium. Lineage (GTDB taxonomy): Bacteria > Actinomycetota > Actinomycetes > Actinomycetales > Microbacteriaceae > Agromyces. The sequence goes on from CAVXSL010000011.1 coordinate 206,913, forward strand.
GCCGCCGCCCGCGACGTTCGGGGCGATGATGTTCAACTTCATGTTGAACTTCTCCTTGACGATCTTCGCGAACCAGCCCTCCTGCACGCCCATGTAGTTGGCGAGGCCGTCGAAGACGTCGATCGTGATCTCCTCGTCCCACGTTTCCGGGAACTCGGAGACGGCGGCGCGTTCGTCCTCTGGGGCGCCGCCGATGCACGAGGTCAGCAGGCCGACCATCGCGAGCGCGGACGCAACGGCGACCGCTTTCTTTGGGAGCTTCATTGCTTTCCTTTCAGATGGTGCCCGGGGCGGTCAGCTCTTGACCGCGCCGAGCATGATGCCCTTCACGAAGAAGCGCTGGAACAGGGGGTAGAGGAAGATGATCGGCAGCACGACGATCACCGAGATCGTCATGCGGATCGAGGTGGGCGTCTGCGAGGTCGCGGCGTCCACGATCGCCCCGACGTTGCCGCCGGAGTTCTGCATCGCCTGGGCAAGGCTGTTCGCCTGGTTGATGAACATGTAGAGCTGGTACTGCAGCGTGTAGAGGCTCTGGTCGGTGATGTAGATCAGCGTGTCCTGGAAGCTGTTCCACTGCGCGACCGCAGCGAAGATCGCGACGGTGGCGAGGATCGGCGTCATGTTCGGCAGGTAGATGCGGGAGAAGATCTGCACGATGTTCGCGCCGTCGACCTCGGCCGCCTCCTGCAGCGATGCGGGCATCGACTCGACGTAGGTCTTCACCAGGATGATGAAGAACGGCTGCACGACGAACGGCAGCACGTACACCCAGAAGTTGTTGGTCAGGCCCAGGTTCTTCATGATGATGAACACGGGGATCAGGCCGGCGCTGAAGTACATCGTGACGATCGTGAAGCGGTACCAGAACTGCCGGCCCCACATGCGGGACTGGGTGAACATGAACCCGAGGAACGCGGAGGCGAGCACGGTGGCGGCGGTGCCGATGACGGTGCGGCCGAGGCTCACGATCGCCGCGAGCGGCAGGCCTTCGAGCTGGAACACCTGTTCGTAGTTCGACAGGTGGAAGTCGATCGGCCACCAGCGCACTTCCCCGAGCGCTGCGAGGTCGTTCGCGCTCACCGAGTTGATGATCAGGTAGTAGAAGGGGTAGGCGCAGAGGAAGGCGATCCCGAGGAACACCGCCGAGTTCACTGACGGCGAACGCGATGCCGCCGCGGGTGCGGGGGCCGCGGTGCGTCCTGCGCTGCCCCGGCGCCGTGATGGCGGCCGTGGACGTGGCGTCGGTTGTAGTCGTGGTCATCTCGGACTCCTCAGACGATCGACTGGCCGCGGACGCGCCTGGCGATCGCGTTGACGGTGAACAGGAGGACGACCGAGATGACGCTCTTGAGCATGCCGATGGCGGTCGCCATCGACAGGCTGTTGCCGGTTATGCCGATGTTGTAGACGTACAGGTCGAGCACCTGGATGTGCTCCTTGTTGAACGCGTTCTGGAACACGTAGTACTGCTCCATGCCGTTGTTCAGCAGGTTCGCGACCGACAGGAGCAACAGCACCAGGTAAGTCGGCATGAGCTGCGGGACGGTGATGTACCACATCCGCTGGAATCGACCGGCGCCGTCGATCTCGGCCGACTCGTAGAGCGACTGGTCGATGCCGGAGATGGACGCGAGGTAGATGATCGCGCCCCAGCCGAGCCCCTTCCAGATGCTCCACAACGTCATGGTGAGCCAGACGTTCTGGTCGGAGTCGAGGAACTTCACGGGGACGGTGATCAGGCCGAGGTCCTCGAGGACGCCGTTCACCAGACCGGTGCTGGAGAACAGCGAGAACGCGATCATGTAGACCAGCACCCACGAGATGAAGTTGGGCAGCGTTGTCAGCGTCTGCACGGTGCTGCGGAACCACGGCGTCTTGACCTCGTTCAGGAAGACCGCGAACGCGAGCGGCAGGACCGAGGTCGCGATACCGAGGAAGCTGATGGCGAGGGTGTTGAGCAGCACCTGTCCGATCTGGGCGACCTGCGTGGGCGAGCTGACGAGCAGCTCGAACCACTGGAGCCCCACGAACTCGCTGCCCTGCAGTCCGAGGGCCGGCTTGTAGTCGAACAGCGAGTAGATCCAGCCGTAGAGCGGGAAGTAGGAGAAGAGGAAGACCAGCACCAGGAACGGAACGATGCACAGGAACATGCCGAACGAGCGGCGGCCTCCTGCCTGTCGCCGCCGCCTGCGCAACGCCTTCTCGGCCTCCGGGCTCTCGTCGAGCTTCGTCGCGGTGAGTTCCTGCAGCACGACCTGGCTGGTCATGTCGTCGCCCGCCGCGCCGTGACTCGCCGGGTATTCACGCGCCCGCTCATGTCACTCCCTCGTGATCGTGTGCGATTCGGGATTTGTTCGGCATTCCAACAATCGAATCGCTTCGACAATAACCAGCCGAGCTGGATCCGTCAAACCCTCGTCGATAACGCCTCGATAACACTGGAAGCGCTCTCATCCTCGAGGCCGCGGTCCGGGCCCTCACTCGGGACCTCACGACTCGGTGATCGCGATACGGCGCACGATGGCGAGGCCTCGCTCGACGCGCACACCGGCGACCCGCCCCGTGAAGCCGGCCGCGACCTCGGTCGAGAGAGAGCGACCGGGCCACGGACACGCCGTGGCCGCGCTCGGTACCGCCTTCCGCGACGACCAGGCGACCCCACCAGTCGCCTCGGCGGTACAGGTGCGGGGCTTCGGTGTCGCCGAGCTCGGTGCCGCCCCACAGCAGGTGTGGGGATCGAGAACGCGTCCCGTGTCCGCGTCGATCGCGGCCTGCCAGACGGCCGACGGACCGCCCGTCCACGAGCCATTTGTTCCCGATATCCACACAGACTTGCGCGGCCAACCCGATTCTGCGTACAGTGCCCGTCGAACCGAACTATCGAAACGTTTAGACGATGGAGCCCGACATGGCGAAGATCCACGAGGTGGCCAAGGCTGCCGGAGTGTCGATCAGCACCGTGTCGTACGCGCTCAGCGGCGTTCGGCACCTATCTGCTCGCATCGGTCTACAGCACGTTCCCGGAGATGCTCGAGGCGGCGTCGCTCGACGGCGCGTCGCGCTGGCAGATCCTGTGGCGGGTGGTCTATCCGATCTCCCGGCCGACGCTGTCGGTGCTGCTCATCTTCTTCTTCATCTGGACGTGGAACGAGTTCCTGATCCCGCTCACGTTCCTGGTGTCGAACGACACCCAGACCGTTCCGGTCGCGATCACGGTGCTGCAGGGCGACCGGCTCATGGACGTCACGACGACGAGCGCGTCGGCACTGCTGGGCCTCATCCCGACACTGGTGTTCTTCCTCATCTTCCAACGCACCCTCACCCGGGGCATCACCGCAGGAGCAGTCAAGTAACCATGAAGTTCACCGACGGATTCTGGCACCTGCGACCCGGCGTCGACGCGCTCTACGCCCAGGACGTGCGTGATGTCGCGGTCGAGGGCGACCAGCTCGTGGCGTGGGCGTCGACGCGGGTCGTACAGCGGCGCGGCGACACCCTCAACCGGCCCATGCTCACGGTGTCGCTCGCCAGTCCGGCCGAGGGCGTCATCCGCGTTCGCATCGAGCACCACCGCGGCGGGCGTCACGACCCGGGCTTCGCCATCGAGTCGGATGCCGCGCACCGGCCTCTGCTCACCGTCGACGACGAGGGTGGCGTCGTCGACGCCGGCTCGCTGCGTGCTCGCATCCGCCGAGGTGCCCCATGGGACCTCGCGTTCGAGCACGACGGCGGCACCTACACGACGAGTGGGCACAAGTCGGTCGGCTACGTGCGGCTCGCCCGGTGCGCCGGTCGCGGCCGAGCCGGCGGGCGTGGCCGGCGTCACGACGACCGGTCTCGCACCCGCATCCGCGTACCTTCACACCCAGTTGTCGCTCGGCGTCGGCGAGCTCGTGTACGGTCTCGGGGAGCGCTTCGGTCCGCTCGTGAAGAACGGCCAGACCGTGGACATCTGGAACTCCGACGGCGGCACGTCGAGCGAGCAGGCCTACAAGAACGTGCCGTTCTACCTCACGAACCGGGGCTACGGCGTGTTCGTGAACCACGCCGGGCACGTGTCGTTCGAGGTGGGCTCCGAGGCGGTCGAGCAGGTGCAGTTCTCGGTGGCGGGCGAGTCGCTCGAGTACTTCGTCATCGCGGGTCCGACGCCGGCCGAGGTGCTCGACCGCTACACGAGGCTCACGGGCCGCCCCGCGCGCGTGCCCGAGTGGTCGTACGGGCTGTGGCTCTCGACGAGCTTCACGACCGACTACGACGAGGAGACGGTCACGGGATTCATCGACGGCATGGCCGAGCGCGACATCCCGCTCAGCGTCTTCCACTTCGACTGCTTCTGGATGCGCGAATTCCACTGGACCGATTTCGAGTGGGACCCGGCCGTGTTCCCCGATCCCGAAGGCATGCTCGCCAGGCTGCACGATCGCGGCCTCCGGGTGAGCGCCTGGTTGAACCCGTACGTCGCCCAGCGTTCACAACTCTTCCGCGAGGGCGCGGAGGCGGGCTACCTCGTGCGCCGTGCAGACGGCAGCGTATGGCAGTGGGACCTGTGGCAGGCCGGCATGGCGCTCGTCGACTTCACCAACCCCGAGGCCACCCGCTGGTTCCAGGGGCACCTGCGCCGACTCCTCGATCAGGGAGTCGACGCGATCAAGACCGACTTCGGCGAGCGCATCCCGCTGGATGTCGTCTGGCACGACGGCAGCGACCCCGAGGCGATGCACCACCGCTACACCGACCTCTACAACCGCGCGGTCTTCGACGTGCTGGAAGACGTGCGGGGGCCGGGCGAGGCGGTGCTCTTCGCCCGATCCGCGACAGCGGGCGGCCAGCGGATGCCGGTGCACTGGGGTGGCGACAACTCCTCGTCGTTCACGTCGATGGCCGAGAGCCTGCGCGGTGGGCTCTCACTCGCGCTCAGCGGATTCGGGTACTGGAGTCACGACATCGGCGGATTCGAGGGCGATCCCGACCCGGCCGTGTTCAAGCGCTGGCTGGCATTCGGGCTGCTCTCGAGCCACTCCCGGCTGCACGGCTCGACGAGCTACCGGGTGCCGTGGGCGTTCGACCGAGGGGACGAGGCGCGCGGCCAGAGCGCCGTCGAGGTGGCCCGGCGGTTCGCGAAGCTCAAGCAGTCGCTCACCCCGTACCTCGCGGCCGCGGGAGAGGAGGCGCACCGCACCGGTCGGCCGATCATGCGCCCGATGCAGCTCGAGTTCCCCGACGATCCTGCGGTCGCCTACCTCGACCGGCAGTACCTCCTCGGGCCCGAGCCTGCTCGTGGCGCCGGTGTTCAGCGCGGACGGCGATGTCGAGTACTACCTGCCGCAGGGGCGATGGACGAACTGGTTCACGCACGAGGTCGTCGAGGGCGGCGGCTGGCGCCGCGAGGTCCACGGTTTCGACACGTTGCCGCTGTGGATGCGCGGGGGCGCCGCGATCCCGCTCGAACCTCTCGAACGTCTCGACCTCCGTATCGAACGCGATCCGGATGCCTCGAATACCAGGGCCACCCCAGAATTGGGGTGAAGCGCAACATATTCGGCGTGCCGCACCGACGCCCGTCGCCTGCGCGCCTAGAGTGGTCGCGTGGCAGCAGAGGGAGCCGGAACCTTCGACGGGGTGCACCGCCGAAACCTCTCGAAACTCCTCGGGCTCGTGCACCACGAGGGGCCCTTGTCGCGCGCTCGGCTGACCGCCGCGACCGGCCTGAACCGGTCGACCGTCGCCGCGCTCGCCGCCGAGCTCGTCGAGCTCGGGCTGGTCGAGGAGCGGGCGCCTGGCCCCACCAATCGCGTCGGCCGGCCGTCGCCGCTCGTCGCGGCGCACCCCGGCGTGACGGCAGTCGCGGTGAATCCCGAGGTCGATGCGGTGACCATCGCCGCGGTGGGCCTCGACGGTCGCATCCCGGTGCGCGAGCGGCTCGAGGTCGACCACCTCGTGACGCCGCAGGAGACCGCCGATCTCGTGGCCGACACCATCGACGAGTGGCGATCCGGGCCACTGCGCGACTCGCGCATCGTCGCGATCGGGCTGGCCGTCCCAGGGCTGGTGCGTGCCGCCGACGGCCTCGTGCGGCTCGCTCCGCACCTCGAGTGGGCGGATGCCCCGATCCGCACGCTCGTCGAGGGGGCCACCGGCCTGCCGACCGTAGTCGGCAACGACGCGAGCCTCGGCGCTCTCGCCGAGCACCTCTTCGGCGCCGGACGCGGAGTCGACGACATCGTGTACCTCAACGGCGGCGCGAGCGGCATCGGCGGCGGGCTCATCGTGCACGGCGTGCCGGTCGGCGGCGCAGGCGGGTACGCGGGGGAGTTCGGGCAGAACCGTCCCGGCATCGCCACGCCCGACGACCGGCGCGCGGCCGACGGCGTGCTCGAGGACGAGGTGAGCCGCGCGAGGCTTCTCGCAGCGGTCGGCCTTGCCGCCGCCGACGAGCCGACCCTCGCAGCGGCCATCGCCGCGTCGGACTCGCCCGACGTGGCGGCCGAGCTCGCGCGGCAGCGCCGAATCCTCTCGACAGCACTCGCCAACGCCGTCAACGTGCTGAATCCGTCACTCGTCGTGCTCGGCGGCTTCCTCGCCACGGTCGCCGAGAGCGACCCGGAGGCGCTGGCCGCTGCCGTGACGGAGCAGGCGATGCCGGCCGCTGCGGAGGGGGTCGACATCCGCGTGGCTGCGCTGGGCGAGGACCGTCTCGCCATCGGTGCGGCGGAGCTGGCCTTCCAGGGTCTTCTGGCCGATCCGCTCACGGCTGTGCCGCTCCGGGCAGGCTGAGGCGACACCCGCCGGCGGAGACTCGGGATTCCCCGATCCCGCTTGCGCCCGGGGCGGCATTCGTTAGACTCGATCAAATCGAATCGATTCGAGGCCACGAAGGCCGAGATCGGCCAACGACGGCGTTCCGCCCGGACGCCGTCGTTTCCTGTTTCCCGGTGCCCGAGGGCGTGCGCCGCCGCCACACGAGCACCGCCCAGGATCCGCATGTCCTCCACTGCCTCCCTCCCCATCGTCCGGCCCGACGAGTACTCTGCGACCACAGCGCATCCGGGCGACCTCCTCTCGCGCCGCCAGCGCCTCGTCTACGTGCTCGTGCTCGGGGCGCTCACCGCCCTCGGCCCGTTCACGGTGGACCTCTACCTGCCCGCGTTCCCCGTGCTGCAGGACGAGCTGGGTGTCTCCGCCGCCGCCGTGCAGCTCACGCTCACCGGCACCATGGTCGGCTTCGGCTTCGGCCAGCTCATCGTCGGCCCGTGGAGCGACAAGGTCGGCCGACGGCTGCCCCTCATCCTCGCGACGACGCTGCACATCGCGGCATCCGTCGGCGCGGCGTTCGCGCCCGACATCGTCTGGCTCAGCGTGTTCCGACTGTTGCAGGGCTTCGGCGCGGCCGCGGGCGGCGTGGTCGCCGTGGCGATGGTGCGCGACCTGTTCGGCGGCAAGCCGCTCGTGCGGATGCTGTCGCGCCTCGCGCTCGTGAACGGGCTCGCACCGGTGCTCGCGCCCGTCATCGGCTCGCAGCTGCTCGCCGTCATGGACTGGCGCGGCATCTTCATCGTGCTCGCGATCTACGGCGCAGCCGTGGTCGCGGCCGTCGCGCTCTTCATCGTCGAGACGCTCCCCGAGTCGCGTCGGCACATCGCGGGGCACTCGACGTTGCGCGACCGGTACGCGGCGCTGTTCCGCGACCGCGTCTACCTGGGCGCGGCGATCATCGGCGGCATGACGTTCACCGGCCTCTTCGGTTACCTGTCGACCTCGTCGTTCCTGTTCCAGGAGATATACGGCTTCAGCGCGCAGCAGTACGGGCTGCTGTTCGCGGTGAACTCGATCGGCATCATCATCGGCGTGCAGACGAGCTCGCGGCTCATGCGCGGTCAGGCGCAGCCGCAGTGGATCCTCGCGGTGACGACGATCGTGCACCTGTCGATGGCGATCGCCATCATGGTGCTCGACTCCTCGGGTGCCGGGTTCTGGGGCACCGCGATCCCGCTCTGGATCTACATCCTGGCGTGCGGCTTCGCCTTCCCCGCGGTGCAGGTGCTGGCGCTCGCGCATCACGGCGCCGAGGCCGGCACCGCCGCGTCGCTGCTCGGCGCGCTCAACTTCGGGCTCGCCGGCCTGATCTCGCCGCTCATCGGCCTCATGGGCGTCGGCAGCGCGGTGCCGATGGCGTTCGTGATGCTGCTCGCAGCGGGGGTGGCGATCGTGGCGCTCTGGGCGCTCGTGCGCCCGAAGACGGTGCCCGCGCTCAGCGACTGACGGCGCCGGATGCCCGGGCGGATGCCGCGTGCGGATGCCGCGGCATCCGTCATCGCGGGCTCGGGGGTTAGCGTGGTGGGATGACCGACGGCGACGGCCACGGCAACGGCGACGGCGACACGAGACGCCCGCCGCGGCCGACGACCTGCATCCCGCCCAACGGGAGGCCCGTGCGCAACGGCTCGGGCGCCGCGTCCCGCTCGTGGCCGGCGTCGTCGACGTGGTCGCGGCGACGCTCCTCGGCGTCGTGATCATGGTCGCGTTCGGGCGGGCTGCCGATCGAGCTCGACGAGGAGTGGGCGGAGGACTCCTCTAGTTCCGGGGACCTGTCGGCAACGCGTTCGCGTACTTCATGAACGCACTCGGCGGCGGTATCGCCGGCGTGCTCATCGTGCCGACGTGGTTGCGGTCGTGCTGATCATCGCCGGCGGCCATGGGGCGCGCTGTACTTCCTCGTGGCGTCGGTCGTGAGCGCCCGGGTGGTGCAGGTGCTGAAGAACGCGTTCGGGCGGGCCAGGCCGGAGGACATCATGGTCACCATCGACACCGGTTCATTCCCATCGGGGCATGTCGCGAACGCGGCCGTCATAGCGGTCGCGCTGGGGGTCATCGTGCCGGTCGCCTGGGTCTGGGTACTGGGCGCACTTTACACAGCGCTCATGGCGCTCAGTCGCACGTACCTGGGCGCGCACTGGCTCTCCGACACCGTCGGAGGCGTGCTGGTGGGCGCGGGGGTGGCGCTCATGGTGTGGGCGCTCTTCGCGGAGCCGCTGGAGCGGGAACGCCTCGAGTGGATCGCCCGCAGGTCCGCGCTGAATGCGGCCCGCGCGCAGGCGCACATCACGCCCCCTTCGCGCCGACGAGACACGGCCGGCTGATTGCGGTGCGATCGGGGCAGGAGAGTACAACGTTGTAGACTTGCAGGCGAACGGCTGAGGAGGCTCACACATGGCGTCGACGCTGCATGATGTCGCACGGCTCGCCGGTGTGTCGATAAAGACCGTGTCGAACGTCATCAACGACTACCCGTACATCAGGCCCGCCACTCGGGAGCGGGTCGAGCACGCCATCGCGGAGCTCGGGTACACGCCGAACCTCACGGCGCGGAGCTTGCGATCGGGCCGCACAGGCGCGATCGCCCTCGCGGTGCCCGACCTCGGTCTCAGTTACTTCGCCGAGCTCGCGGCTCGTGTGATCGCGGCTGCTGAGGAGGTCGGTCTGGTGGTGCTCGTCGAACAGACCGGCGGCGACCGCGAGCGCGAGCTCGAGCTCCTGCGCAGCCCACGGCTGAAGATGACCGACGGGCTCATCTTCAGTCCGCTCGGGATGGGCCAGGACGACGTCGCGCGTCTCGATGTCCCGTACCCGCTGGTGGTGCTCGGCGAGCGGATCTTCGACGGGCCGGCCGACCACGTGACGATGCGCAACGTCGAGGCGGCGAGGGCGGCGACGGAATTCCTGCTGCGTGCCGGGCGGCGGCGGATCGCGATCATCGGCGCGCACGAAGGTGAGGTGATCGGCTCCGCGGGACTGCGACTTCGCGGCTACCGGGAGGCGCTCGAGGCGGCGGACGTGCCGTACGACGAATCGATCATCGGGTACACCACCCTGTGGCATCGCGCGAATGGCGCGACGTGCATGCGCGACCTGCTCGACCGACGAGTGGAGTTCGACGCTGTATTCGGACTCAACGACACGCTCGCCCTCGGCGCCATGCGAGCGTTGCAGGAGTCGGGCCGCCGCGTGCCCGAGGACGTCGCCGTCGTCGGATTCGACGACCTCGACGATGCGCAGTACTCGATCCCTTCGCTCACGACGGTGGATCCCGGGCAGGAGTGGATCGCGCGCACGGCGGTGCGCACCGTGGTTGAGCGGATCGAACACGGCGATACCGCTGGGCCTGCGCGACAGCTCTTGGCCGAGTTCGCGATCATCGAACGCGAGTCGGCGCCGTCGCCGACCGTGGGCGGGACAACGTAGCACCCTGCCCCTGAAGGTCCACCAACCCTTCCAGTCGTGGTGGCGAGAACGGGAAGTGGCACTGCACGATGCTGGGGATGTACAACGTTATAGATGATTCTTGACACGACACCGTGCTCCATGGAGGATTGTGGCGTTACAACGTTGTAAAGTCGCCGGCTCCCAGGGCGGCACCACCAAGTGCAGACAGAGCAGTCCCGCATCAGAGAGAGAACCCATACCAATGTCCCGCACCCGATTCCTTCTGGGCGCCGGCGCCGCTGCCGCCGCCCTCGCGCTCGCCGGCTGTTCGGGCGGGGGCCAATCCGCCGAAACGAACGACGGCCCGATCGAGCTGACCTTCTGGCACGGATATACCGAAGCCGACGGCGACGTGCTGGAGCAGATCGTCGACGAGTTCAACGCCTCCCAAGACGACGTCGTGATCGCCACTGAGATCAAGACTTGGGCAGTCATCGACGACACGCTGCTTCCCGCGCTCTCCGCAGGCGACGGTCCCGACATCGTCGCGATGCCGGCCGAACGTCTTCCCGTGTACGCGGCCCGCGGAGCGTTCGCATCGCTCGACGATTTCTATGCTGATCCCGATTCGCACACGGCAAACCTCAACTCCGGAGCGGTGGAGATGGAGACCGTGGAGGGCACCCTCTATGGCGTCCCGACGGGATTCGTACCCCTCGCCGTGTACTACAACAAGACGCTGTTCGAGGCCGCTGGCGTCAGCGAACCGCCCGCGACGTGGGACGAATGGGTTGCGACCTCGAAATCCCTCACCGTGGACGAAAACGGCGACGGCGCGCCCGAGCAGTACGGGGTCGTACTGCCCGACCACGCCACGGTCGCGAACGGTCTCTGGCCGTCGCTGTTCTATGGCAACGGCGGCGACATCGTCGAAGGCGGTGACACGGCGGTCATCGACTCGCCCGAGAATGCCGAAACCCTCGAGTTCTGGCGCTCCGCGATCGTCGACGACAAGATCTCGCCAACCGGCGTCGATGGGATCGGTGCCGATGAGGTGTTCAGTAGCGGGAAGGCAGCCATGACGGTAGGCGGCCCGTGGATGGTGTTCATCGCGGGGGACAACGGCATCGACTATGGCATTGCACCCATTCCGGCAGGACCGGAAGCACAGGCCGCATCGGCGATCGGCGTCTCGATGGCGATCACCGCTCAGGATGACGCAGCGAGGCAGGCGGCCGCGGAGGAGTTCTTCGCCTACTTCCTCAATGATGAGAACTCGGTCGCCTGGTCTCTCGGCTCCGGCTGGCCGCCCCTGCGCACGGACATCCCTGCAGATGCCGTCTCCGAGAACGCCACGGTCGCGGCGTTGACCGAGCAGGCCGAGCTCGGCCGCCCGCTGCTGCCCGGCGTCGTGAACAGCGTCGAGGTGCTCAGCGCAGTCGACGAACTCACGCAGAAGGTGATCGCCGGCGGCGACATCGAGTCATTGCTCTCCGAGGCACAGACCGCGATCCAGACCGCACTGGACGACTGACCCGCTGCACGTCGACCGAGGGGGTGCCCTTCGGGGCGCCCCCTCCTCCTGCAGAGATCATGGAGCCATGAGCACCCAGAACCACATCGTCCGCCGCTATCGGCCGGCAGCAACCCTCGGCGGACGGCGAGTGGCGCCAGCCGACTGGCGGCGAAGCATCACGGCTCTCGCCTTCCTCGCCCCCGCGCTCATCATCCTGGGAGCGTTCGTCGCATGGCCCGCGCTGTCGGCCCTGCGACTCTCGTTCACCGATGCCAGCGGCTTCGGGCAAGAGGAGTTCGTGGGCCTCGGCAACTACGTCGAGGTGTTCACACAGCCCGACATACTCAACGCCGTGATGAACACGGTCTGGTACACGGTGCTCTTCACGCCGACGGCCGTCCTCGTCGCCCTCGGGCTCGCGCTGCTCCTCAACAATCCGCGCCTGCCCTTCCGCTCGTTCTTCCGCACGGCGCTCTTCCTCCCGTTCATCATCTCTCTCGCCGTCGGCGCCTTCGCGTGGAGCTATCTCATCGACCCGCAGATCGGTCTGCTGAACTACTGGCTCAACGGATTCGGCGTACAGGTGGGCAACGTCCTCCAAGATCCCGTGCTCGCCATGCCGATGGTCGCGCTCGTGGCGGTCTGGAAGAACTTCGGGTTCTATTTCGTCATCTTCCTCGCTGGTCTTCAGGACATTCCCGCATCGCTCTACGAAGCTGCGCGAGTGGATGGCGCCGGCGCGTGGTCGCGATTCCGGAACGTCACGGTACCTCTCCTGTCGAACACCTTCGCCTTCGTGCTCATCTTCGCGATGATCGCGGCGCTCCAGGCATTCGACCAGATCTATGTCATGACGGGCGGTGGTCCGTACGGGAGCACGCAGACCGTGGTGATGGAGATCTACGAGTCGGGCTTCCGCAAGCTCGAGCTCGGCTTCGCGTCCGCACTCTCCTACGTCCTGCTGATCGCCACGCTTCTTCTCAGCATCGTGCAGTTCGTGTTCTTCGGCCGGCGTGAGAAGGACCTGTTGTGACCGCCGTCACCATCAATCGACGTCGCTCCGGTCTACGTCCGAGCACGGTGTTCGCGACGCTGGCACTTTTCGTCACCACCGCATTCGTGCTGCTCCCGATCGCGATCATCGTCTTCACAGCGTTCAAGCCGGTCGCCGAAGTGAACGCCTATCCGCCGACACTGCTTCCGGCGGAGTGGACGCTCGACAACCTGGCTCGAATCACGCAAGAACTGCCGTTCGCGAGACTCGTGCTCAACAGCTTCATCTTCGCGGGCGGCGTCACGCTGTTCGCCCTCGTGTTCGACTCGCTGGCCGCATACGCGCTTGCCCGCATGGATTTCACGGGGCAGCGCCTGCTACTCGTCGCGATCATTGCGAGCCTCATGATCCCATTCCAGGCGACCCTGATCCCCGTGTACCAACTCGTGAGCCAGCTCGACTGGGTCAACACATACGCGGGACTCATCGCACCTCGGGCAGCGGATGCCTTCGGCATCTTCTTCCTCCGTCAGTTCTTCCTCGCCCTACCCCGGGACATCGATTCGGCGGCGCGAATCGACGGCGCCTCCGAGTTCAGGATCTTCCGCAGCATCGTGCTGCCGAACGCGGTTCCGGCGCTCCTGACACTGGCGATCTTCACGTTCGTCAACAACTGGAACGATCTCCTCTGGCCGCTCGTGTTCACCACGGAGAGCGAGATGGGGACGATCACGTCCGGGCTCACGTTGCTCACCGGCCCCGGTGGCATCATCCCTTACGGCGTGATGATGGCAGGCTCCCTCATTGCAGTGCTCCCACTCGTGATCGCGTTCCTTCTCGTGCAGCGCCGGTTCATCGAAAGCATCGCGACGACGGGACTGAAGTGAACGGCCGACCGGATTGGTATCGAGACGGTGCGCTTCACTTCGCGCTCGGAGTCGAGGACACATTCGTGCCCCAAGAACGCGCCGGCGAGCGCGCGATCGACGAGTACGTGCTCACCGAGCACCACACCCGGTGGCACTCGGATCTCGGTCTTGCGGTCGAGGCCGGGGCGGAGCTCCTGCGTTGGGGCGTTCCCTGGTATCGCATCGAGCCGAGGCCGAGAGCTTGGCAGTGGTCATGGCTCGACCGGGTGATGGATCGGTTCGCCGAGCTGGGTCTGCGGCCGATCGTCGACCTCATGCACTACGGCACGCCGCTCTGGCTCGAGCGCGAGTTCGCGAACCCCGACTATCCAGCCCGGGTCGCGGAGTATTCGGCGCGGGTCGCGGAGCGATATGCGGCGCTGGGGGTGATGGACTACACGCCCGTCAACGAACCGATGATCCATGCCCTGTTCTCGGGCGAGTACGCGTACTGGCCGCCATACCTCAGCGGGCCGGATGGCCTCAGCCTCATGGTGCATCGGCTCGCGCGCGGATTCGTCCTCGCGCAGCGGGCGATGCAGCAGATGCTCGGCGCCGGTGCCGTGTTCGTCCACGTCGATGCCGGAATGCGATACGTCGGGGCCATCGACGCACCTGAGCATCGCAAACTCGCAAGGCGCCTTCGCGATCAGGTGTTCCTCGTCGAGGATCTCGTGACGGGACGCGTCGACGGCCGGCATCCGCTCGCACCGTTCCTGCTCGCGCACGGCTGGGGCGAGGACGACCTCATGTGGTTCCGGGCCGACCCGATCCAACCGACGGTGATGGGCGTGAACTACTACCCGAGGCATTCGACCGAGGTGTTCGAGGCTGGCGTGCATCACGCCGGCGGCTTCCGCGATCCTCGGCCAACCCGGGACGACGGTGTCGATGGGCTCGAGGAGTTGTTGCGGGCCGCAGCCGTTCGATACGGCGTTCCAATCATGCTGACCGAGACGTGCGTGACCGACTCGGTGCCCGCACGGATCGCCTGGCTCGATGCATCCGTGGCCCGCGTTCGTGAACTCCGCGACGACGGGATCGATCTCGTCGGCTACACGTGGTGGCCGGTCTTCGACATGTACGAGTGGACCTACCGGCATTCCGACGCACCACGAGAGGCGCACCGCCTCACGATGGGGCTCTGGGAGCTGGCGGAACGCCAGGGAACGCTCGAACGGGTTCCGACGGGACTTGTCGATCGCTTCCGCATGCACGCCGGCGACCCCCTCAATCGCGGACCCTCTCGCGCACCCGTACCTCCTCGAGCAGAAAGCACCACATGGCCTCCGCACGCCTGACCATCGACCCGCACTTCACGATCGGGCGCGTCCACCGCCGCGTCTTCGGCGGCTTCGTCGAGCACCTCGGCCGGCACGTCTACGACGGGATCTACGAGCCCGAACACGCCACCGCGGACGCCGACGGTTTCCGGGCCGACGTCGTCGAGCTCGTGAAGGAGCTCGGCGTATCGACAATCCGCTACCCCGGCGGCAACTTCGTCTCGGGCTTCCGCTGGGAGGACAGCGTTGGCCCGCGCGACGAGCGCCCGCGCCGACTCGACCTCGCGTGGCACTCGACCGAGACGAACGAGGTCGGCCTGCACGAGTTCTCCGACTGGCTGGGCAAGGTGGGCAGCGACCTCATGCTCGCGGTCAACCTCGGCACCCGCGGCACGCTCGAGGCGCTCGACCTGCTCGAGTACACGAACATCGCGGGCGGCACGGCCCTGTCGCAGCGCCGCATCGAGAACGGCCGGACTAATGCGTTCGGCGTGAAGATGTGGTGCCTCGGCAACGAGATGGACGGCCCGTGGCAGCTCGGCCACCGTTCGGCGGAGGATTACGGCAAGCTCGCGTCGCAGACCGCGAAGGCGATGCGCCAGCTCGACCCCTCGATCGAGCTCGTGGTCTGCGGCTCGTCGAGCGCGCACATGCCCACGTTCGGCGAGTGGGAGCGCGTGGTGCTCTCGCACACGTACGAGGACGTCGACTACATCTCGTGCCACGCCTACTACGAGGAGAAGGACGGCGACCTCGGCAGCTTCCTCGCCTCCGCAGTCGACATGGACCACTTCATCGAGACCGTGGTCGCGACGGCCGATCACGTCAAGGCGGTCCTCGGCAGCGAGAAGACCGATGAACATCTCGTTCGACGAGTGGAACGTCTGGTACATCTCCCGGTTCCAGAACGTCGACAAGATCGAGGGTCTCGACAACTGGCCCGTCGCACCGCGCCTGCTCGAGGACGTCTACTCCGTGGCCGACGCGGTCGTGTTCGGCAACCTCATGATCTCGCTCCTCAAGCACGCCGACCGCGTGACGAGCGCGTCGCTCGCCCAGCTCGTGAACGTCATCGCGCCGATCATGACCGAGCCGGGCGGTCCGGCCTGGCGGCAGACGACGTTCTTCCCCTTCTCGATCACGTCGCGGCTCGCGCAGGGCGAGGCGCTCGAACTGAAGCTCGACGCGCCGACCTACGAGACGAAGACGTACGGCGAGGTCCCTCTCGTCGACGCCGTCGCCACCCACGACCGGGAGGCCGGTCGCACCGCGGTGTTCCTCGTGAATCGCAGCCAGGACGAGGCCCTGACGCTCACCGTGGACATCGCGACGCTCGGCGAGCTGTCGGTGCTCGAGTCGCACACGCTCGCCGACGACGACGTGTACGCGAAGAACACCCTCGAGGAGCCCGTGCGGGTCGCCCCGCGCCCGAATGACACGGTCCGCGTCGATGGCGGCGAGCTCACGATCACGCTGCCCCCGGTGTCGTGGACCGCGCTCTCGCTCGGCTGAAGATCGGGGCGCGACGGATGGCCCGTGCCGTCCTCGTGATGAGGACGATGGAACGCAACTGGGCCGGCAACCTGACCATCCGGCGGGCCGAGACGCTGCGGATCAGGCGGTGCCGGATGCCGCCGGCCGCGCCGCCGCGGCCTGCTCGACCTGTTGCAGCACCCGTGCCGCCACGCTGACCGCGATCGCCGCGGGCTCCTTCGACCGGATGCCGTCGATCCCGATCGGCGTCGACACGCGTGCGAGCTCGTCATCGCCGAGCCCCGCCTCGCCGAGCTGCGAGCGGAACCGCGCCCACTTCGACCGCGAGCCGATGAGCCCGATCGACCCGAGGGCATCCGAGCGCAGCGCCGCCTCGACGATCGCGAGGTCCTCGACGTGGTCGTGCGTCATGATGAGCACGTGCGCGCCGGTCGGCAGGTCGGCGAGCGCCGCCTCGGGCACCGGCAGGTGCCGCACCCGCACCGTGGCCACCGCATCGCCGAGCGGGCCGGATGACCCGGGCACGCCGAGTCGCCCCTCCGCGAGCATCTCGGCACGCGAGTCGACGAGCCAGAGCTCCATCGGCTGCCGGGCGAGGATGCGCGCGAGTTCGAGGCCGACGTGCCCGATCCCGAAGATCGCGACGGCCGGCACCACCGGCACAGGTTCCAGGAGCATGGTGACCTCTCCTCCGCAGCACTGCACGCCGTACTCGGTCGATCGCCTTGTCACTCAGCGTGAGCGTCAGCAGCTCGGGCTCCGGATGCCCCGTCGGCGAGCAGTTCCCGAGCGCGCTGCACGGCAGTGGCCTCGAGGTTGCCGCCGCCGACCGTGCCGAACAGCCCGTCGCGCGAGACCACCATCTTGGCGCCGCCGTTCCGCGGTGCGTGGCCGCGCACCATCGCGATCGTCACCATCACCGCGGGTGTCCGCGTCGCGCGCAGGCGCTGCACCGCGTCCACCCAGTCCACGGCCCCGCCCGTCTAGGAGTCCGTCGGCACGAGCGGACGGTCGGCAGGCCCCAGATCCTCGACTCGCCCGTTTCTGTACAGTTTCGGGCGACTCGGTACTGGTGCCGGATGCCGCGGCATCCGTGCCATGACCCTCGCCGGCCCGCCGCGCCGCCATGATCGCCCGGAACGTCGCCTCGGGGGTTGCAGGGGAGCCGAGCTCCACGACGCATCCGTCGGGCCCGAATGCCGCGACCGCCTCGCGGATCGCCTCGCGCACGCTGAACGCGAGCATGAGCGGCGGCTCGCCCACGGCCTTCGACCCGTACACGACGCCGTCCTCGGCGGCGTGCTCCATCAGCCGTACGTTGAACACCTCGGGCATCTCCGAGAAGCTCGGCAGCTTGTAGGTGCTCGCCGACTGGGTGAGGAGGCGCCCGCGGCCCGGCCCGTCGCCCTCGTCCCAGCGGAGCTCCTCGAGTGTGAGCCACCCGGCGCCCTGCACGAACCCGCCCTCGACCTGGCCGAGGTCGATGATCGGCGAGAGCGTGTCCCCGACGTCCTGCAGGATGTCGACCCGCAGCATCCGATGGACGCCCGTGAACCCGTCGACCTCCACCTCGGTCGCCGCCGCGCCGTACGCGAAGTACTTGAACGGCTCGCCCTGCATCGCCTCGGGGTCCCAGTGCAGGCCCTCGGTGCGGTAGAAGCCCGCCGCCCACAGCTGTACCCGCTGGTGGTAGGCGGCCTGTGCCACCTCCTCGAACGTGAACGACGGTCCGGATGCCCCGAGGCCCGAGACCCGGCCTCGGGAGAACCGCACGTCGCGCTGGTCGATCCCGAGCATGCGGCCGGCGACGGCGGCCATGCGGTCGCGGATCTGGTCGCACGCGTGCTTCACCGCGCCGCCGTTGAGGTCCGCTCCCGAGGACGCCGCCGTGGCGGACGTGTTCGGCACCTTGTCGGTGCGCGTGGGCGCGAGCCGCACGGTCTCGAGCGGCACGCCGAGCGCGGTGGCCGCGACCTGGAGCATCTTGGTGTGCAGGCCCTGGCCCATCTCGGTGCCGCCGTGGTTCACGAGCACCGAGCCGTCCTTGTACACGTGCACGAGGGCGCCGGCCTGGTTGTAGGCGGTGAGTGTGAACGAGATGCCGAACTTCACGGGTGTCATCGCGAGTGCACGCTTCACGTCCTCGTGCTCGGCGTTGAAGGCGGCGATGCGCGCGCGGCGGGCGTCGAACTCGCTCGTGAGCCTGAGGTCCGACCAGATGGCCTGCAGGCGCTCGGCGTGGCGCACGGGCTGCCCGTAGGGCGTCGTCTGGCCTGGCACGTAGAGGTTGCGCTCACGCAGCGTCGACGCGTCGATGCCGAGGGCGGGCGCCGCCTGGCCGAACACGTTCTCGATGACGAACATCCCCTGCGGCCCGCCGAACCCGCGGAACGCGGTCTGGGAGGTCTTGTTCGTCTTCGCGATGCGTCCCTGTGCGACGAAATGCGGGATCCAGTAGGCGTTGTCGACGTGGCAGAGCGCGCGGCCCATCACCGGCTCCGAGAGGTCGAGGCTCCAGCCGCCGTCGGAGGTGAGCGTCGTCGCGAGCGCCATGATGCGGCCGTCGTCGTCGAAGCCCGCCTTCCAGACGATGTGGAACGGATGCCGCTTGCCGGTCATCGTGAGGTCCTGCGTGCGGTTCAGCCGCAGCCGCACCTGCCGGCCCGTGAGCACGGCGCCGAGCGCAGCGACCGCGGCGAAACCGTGCGGCTGCATCTCCTTGCCGCCGAATCCGCCGCCCATGCGAAGGCACTGCACGGTGACCCGGTTGTTCGGCACGCCGAGCACGTGCGCGACGATCTCCTGCGTCTCCGACGGATGCTGCGTGCTGCACTCGATGAACACCTGGCCCTCGGAGTCGACCCGCGCGAGCGACGCGTGGGTCTCGAGGTAGAAGTGCTCCTGTCCGCCGATCTCGACCACGCCCTCGAACACCTGCGGTGCGGTGGCGAGCACCGACTCGGGGTCGCCGCGGCGGATCGTGCGCGGGATGCCCTGGAACGAACCGGCCTCGATCGCCTCGGGCACGGTGATGATCGCAGGCAGCGTCTCGTATGCCACGCCGACCGCCTCGGCGCCGAGCCGGGCGGCCTCGGCCGTCTCGCCGAGCACCCACGCCAGCGCGTGGCCGTGGAACATCGCCTCGGTCGGGAAGAGCGGCTCGTCGTGCTTGACGCCCGCGTCGTTGAGTCCGGGCACGTCGTCGGCCGTAAGGACTCGCACGACGCCGGGCACCTCGAGCGCGGGTGCGATGTCGAGGGTCACGAGCGCGTGCGCCTGCTCCGATTGCACGGGCCACGCCGTGAGCACCCCGGCGGCGCGGGCGGCGAGATCGTCGGTGTACACCGCGTGTCCCGTCGCGTGCAGCGCGGCACTCTCGTGCGGGGCCGGCCGTCCGACGACGGGTTCGCTCGGGCGGGTGGCGAGCTCGCTCACGCGGGCACCCCCTCGGCCGGCCGCGGCATCGAGCGGTGGAGCTTCATGAGCGAGGTGCCGAGCATGAGGGCCCGGTACTCCGCGCTCGCACGGTGGTCGGACATCGGCGTGCCCTCCGAGGCGAGCACGGATGCCGCGTCGCGAACGGTCTCGGCGTCCCACGGCCGTCCTGCGAGCGCCGCCTCTGTAGCCAGGGCGCGGATCGGCGTGGCGGCCACGCCCCCGAGTCCGATGTGAGCCGACGCGACCATGCCGTCGTCGAGGTCGAGGGCGAAGCCCACGGCGACGCTGGAGATGTCGTCGAAGCGGCGCTTCGCGATCTTGTGGAACGCGGCGAGCCGGGCGAGCGGCAGCGGGATGCGCACGGCGCGGATGAGCTCGTCGTCGCGCCGAGCCGTCTGCCGGTAGCCGGTGAAGAATTCGGCGAGGTCGACCTCGCGCTCGCCGTCGGCCGAGACGAGCACGACGCGCGCCTCGAGCGCGAGGAGCGCTGACGCGGTGTCGCCGATCGGCGAGGCGGTGCCGAGGTTGCCGCCGATGGTCGCCCGGTTGCGGATGAGCGGCGAGGCGAACCGCGGGAACAGCTCGGCGAGGAGCGGCACTCGACCGTCGAGCCGACGCTCGACCTCGGAGAGCGTGAGCGCCGCGCCGATCTCGATGTCCGCGTCGCCGACCGTGAGCGTGCGGAGCTCCGGCAGCCGCTCGACCGCGACGAGCAGGGGTTCTCGTCGTCCGCGCAGGTTCACGTCGACGCCCCAGTCGGTCGTGCCGGCGATGACGACGACGTCGGGCTCCTCGCGAATCAGGCGCAACGCCTCGTCGAAGGATGCCGGACGCACGAATCGCTCGCCGCCGGCGGCGAGCCGGGTCGCCACCACGCCGGGTGCGGGGCGTTCGCGGCGCTCGGCGAGCGGGTCGCCGTCTTCCGGGTCGCCGAGCGCGTACGCGGCATCACGGATCGGCCGGTACCCGGTGCACCGGCAGAGGTTGCCGCTCAGCGCGTGCAGGTCGAAGCCGTTCGGGCCGACCTCGCGGCTCGAGTCGCCCGAAACTGTACCGATATGGGCGACTCCCGAGTCGCCCGAATCTGTACCGAAATGGGCGACGCGGGATGCACGGTAGAACTCGGCCGCCATGCTGCATGCGAAGCCGGGCGTGCAGTAGCCGCACTGCGAGCCGCCGGCCTCGGCGAGCCTCGCCTGCACCGGGTGTGGGATGCTCGGGCGACCCCAGCCCTTCCGCGGTCACCACCTCCTGCCCGTCGAGGGCGGCTGCAGGCACGAGGCACGCATTGACCGCGGTCCACTCGGTGCCGCCGTCGTCGCGGGGCATCGCGAGCAGCACCGCGCACGCGCCGCACTCACCCTCGGCGCAGCCCTCCTTGCTGCCCGTGAGGCCGAGGCCGCGCAGCCAGTCGAGTGCCGTCATGTGCGTGGAGACTCCCTGCAATGGGTGCCTCACGCCATTGACCGTCACGCCGATGTGATCCATGGTCGAACTCCTTGGTTCGGGAGTCTACGCCGCCGTCTTCCGCGCGTTCCGGTTACGCCGGGATCGCTTCTGCGCGAAGATGAGGTCAGCGGAGCCTCATCCCCGGAACGGAACGGAAGCCGCATGACCATCGAGATCGCCCGTGTCAGCGACGTCGCCGGCGGCGAGCAGAGTGTCACCGACGAGCGCCTCACCGACGAGATCCTCGCCGACGAGCTCCTCAGCGACGAGGTGCTCGCCTTCGTGGAGGGGCTGCACCGTCGCTTCGACCAGCGGCGTCGCCAGCTGCTCGCCGCCCGTCATGCCCGCCGGGAACGCATCGCGACCGGGGAACGGCTCGACTTCCTCCCCGACACGCAGGGCATCCGCGACGGCGACTGGCGCGTTCCGCCGCCGCCCGAGGCCCTCACCGACCGGAGAGTCGAGATCACCGGGCCCGCATCCCCGCCGAAGATGGCGATCAACGCCCTGAACTCGGGCGCACGCGTGTGGCTCGCCGACTTCGAGGACGCCCTCAGCCCGACCTGGCCCAACGTCGTCGGCGGCGTGCTGAACCTCCGCGAGGCCGCACGCGGCACCCTCGCGTACACCTCTCCCGAGGGCAGGGCCTACGCCCTCCGCGACGACGTGCACCTGCCCACCGTGATCGCCCGCCCGAGAGGCTGGCACCTGTCGGAGAAGCACGTCCTCATCGACGGCGAGCGTGCCTCGGCCTCCCTCGTCGACTTCGGGCTGCACTTCTTCCACACGGCCCGACTCCTCATCGACGCCGGCGTCGGCCCGTACTACTACCTGCCGAAACTCGAGAGCCACCTCGAGGCCAGGCTCTGGAACGACGTGTTCGTGTTCGCCCAGGACGCGCTCGGCATCCCGCAGGGCACCATTCGCGCGACCGTGCTCATCGAGACCATTCCCGCCGCGTTCGAGATGGACGAGATCCTCTACGAGCTGCGCGAGCACGCCTCGGGTCTCAACGCAGGACGGTGGGACTACCTGTTCAGCATCATCAAGGTGTTCCGCGACGCCGGCCCCGAGCTCATCGTGCCCGACCGGGCCTCGGTGTCGATGACCGCGCCGTTCATGCGCGCCTACACGGACCTGCTCGTGAAGACCTGCCACCGGCGCGGCGCCATGGCGATGGGCGGCATGGCGGCGTTCGTGCCGAACCGTGCCGACCCCGAGGCCACGGCGATCGCCTTCGAGAAGGTGCGCGCCGACAAGACCCGCGAGGCGAACGACGGCTTCGACGGCTCCTGGGTCGCGCACCCCGACCTCGTGCCGGTGTGCCGGGAGGTGTTCGACGAGCTGCTCGGCGACCGGCCCAACCAGCTCGATCGGCAGCGCCCCGAGGTCGAGGTCACCGCCGGGCAGCTCCTCGATGTGGCGTCGGCCGGCGGTGCCGTCACGGAGGCGGGCCTGCGCACCAACCTCTCGGTCGCCGTGGCGTACACGGCGGCATGGCTCGCGGGCAACGGCGCGGTCGCGATCCACAGCCTGATGGAGGATGCCGCGACCGCCGAGATCTCCCGCTCGCAGGTGTGGCAGCATCTGCGCCACGATGTGACGCTCGCCGACACCGGGCGCTCGATGACGCCGGAGCTCGTTCGCGCGGTGCTCGACGAGGAGGTGGAGCTGCTCCGCGCCGAGACATCGCCCGAGCGGTTCGCCGCCTGGACCATGCCTGCGGCGGGCCTCATCGCCGACCTCTGCCTCGCCGACGACTACGTCGACTTCCTCACGCTGCCCGCCTACGAGCTGCTGGACTGAGCGTGCGAACCTCCCTCTCGCCCATCGTCCACGCCGCGATCGACGCCCGCCTCGGGCCCAGCGATCGTCTGCTCGCCGCGTACCCGGGCGACGACGGGTCCCGCCAGCCGGTGCACACCGTGTACGTGCCCGCCGACCGGTACACGCCGGAGCTGCCCGCCGTGTGGGCGCGTCTCGCGCTCGCGGCCGTCGACCGGGCGGGGGGCCTCGAGGCGGTCGCGGCATCGGTGGGCCTCGACGACGAGCTCGCGGCCACCGTCGCGCCCATGGTGCGGGCGAAGCTGGAGCGCGAGCCGATCGAGGACCTGCGCATCGACTTCGAAGACGGGTACGGCGACCACGGCGACGACGTCGAGGATGCCGATGCCGAGCGCGCCGCCAAGCGGGTCGTCGCGGCGGCGGGCGCGGGCTTCGCCCCGCCGTTCATCGGGATCCGCTTCAAGAGCCTCGAGCCGGCGACGCGGACCCGCGGCATCCGCACGCTCGACGTCTTCGTGAGCACCCTGATGGAGCAGGGCGGCCTGCCCGACGGCCTCACCCTCACGCTGCCGAAGGTGTCGACTGTCGGGCAAGTCGAGGCGATGGCGGATCTCGCGGAAGCCCTGGAGCGGGCGCACGGACTGCCCTCCGGGCGGCTTCGCTTCGAGGTGCAGGTCGAGACGCCGCAGCTCGTGCTCGGTGCCGACGGAGGCTCACCGCTGGCCCGGCTGCCGCTCGTCGCGCCGGGGCGCATCAGCAGCTTGCACTACGGCACGTACGACTACACCGCCGCGCTGGGCATCGCACCCCGCTACCAGTCCCTGGAGCATCCGTCGGCCGACCTCGCGAAGGGCATCATGCAGGTCGCGGTGGCGGGCACCGGGATCCGCCTGTCCGACGGGTCGACGAACCTGCTGCCCATCGGCGACCGCACCGCGGAGGCGTGGCGTCTGCATGCCAGGCTCGTGCGCCGCTCGCTCGAACGGGGGTTCCCGCAGGGCTGGGACCTGCACGCGCACCAGCTGCCCACGCGGTACATCGCGACCTACGCGTTCTACCGCCAGGGCTACTCCGAGGCATCCGAACGGCTGCGCGACGTACGCGCAGGCACCGCGGGCGCCGTGCTCGACGAGCCGGCGACGATCCGGGCGCTCGCCGCATTCGTGCTGCGCGGCATGCGGTGCGGTGCCATCTCGGCCGGCGAGGTCACGGCCGACACCGGGCTCAGCGAGCCGACGCTCGTCGCCGTCGCCCACCCGAGGCGCACGATGAGCTGAGCGGATGCCGCGCGGCGCGCTGTGGACAAGGAGGTCCCATGCACTACTACACCCCGACGGGCGGCCTGCCCGCGCAGACCGACCTGCTCACCGACCGGGCGGTCGTGACCGAGGCGTACACCGTCATCCCGAAGGGAGTGCTGCGCGACATCGTGACGAGCAACCTGCCCGGCTTCGCGCACACCCGCTCCTGGATCCTCGCTCGGCCGATCGAGGGGTTCGCGTCGACGTTCGCCCAGCTCATCGTCGAGATCGGCCCCGGCGGCGGTGCCCAGCACCCGGAGCAGGAGGACGCCGTCGAGGGGGTCGTGTTCGTCACGGCCGGCGAACTGACGCTGCACCTCGAAGGGGAGCGGCACGTGCTCGCTGCGGGCGGCTACGCGTACCTCGCCCCGGGCGCCTCCTGGTCGCTCGCGAACGAGGGCGACGAGCCCGCGACCTTCCACTGGATCCGCAAGGCCTACGAACCGCTCGAGAACGTATCGCCGCCCACGTCGTTCGTCACGAGCGACCGGGACGTCGACCCGCAGGGGATGCCCGACACCGACGGAGCCTGGGCGACGACCCGGTTCGTCGACCCCGACGACCTCGCGCACGACCTGCACGTGAACATCGTGACGTTCCAGCCGGGCGGCGTCATTCCGTTCGCCGAGACCCACGTGATGGAGCACGGCATCTACGTGCTCGAGGGCAAAGGCGTCTACCGACTGAACCGCGACTGGGTCGAGGTCGAGGCGGGCGACTTCATCTGGCTGCGGGCCTTCTGCCCGCAGGCGTGCTACGCGGGCGGGCCGGGTCCGTTCCGCTACCTGCTCTACAAGAACGTGAACCGCCAGGTACGGCTCACCGAGCCGGGGGCCGGGGCGAGCGGGACTCGGTCGGCCAGCCGGTGGGGGTGAGCGGGCGGATGCCGCGTACCCGAACGCGATAGCGTCGGATCATGGGAGATCGGGTCGCATGACGGCCGCCGCATCGCAGGTGGACGAATCGCGGGTGGCGGCGTCGGTGGTGGCAGCCGCCGAGGCCGAGGCGGATGCCGCAGACGGGCGTGCCGGGGTCCGCACCCGTGCCGCGGCGCCCGACGAGCTCGACGGCGTGCTCGCCCGCTTCGAGTCCACCTGGGGACCGGGGCGCGGGCCCGACCGCGCGACGTTGCAGGCGCTGGACCACGCCGGCAACACCGTGCTCGTCGCGGTGCCGTTGCCGCGGGTCGAGGAGCCGCCGCAGGCGGCGTCGGGGCTGCGGGTCGAGGAGCCGCCGGAGGCGGCGTCGCCGCTGCGGGTCGAGGAGCCGCCGCAGGCGGCGTCTCGAGACCCCCGCTCCCTCGAAATCCTCGGCGCGACCCTCGGGTTCCTCGGCTGGTCGGGCGGCGTGCACCTGCACTCGCACATGAACGCGGTCGACCCGGCGACGCGCGGCCGCGGCGTCGGCGTCGCCCTGAAGCTGCGCCAACGAGCGATCTGCCTCGCCAACGGCGTCGAGGAGGTGCGCTGGACGTACGATCCGCTGATCCGCCGCAATGCGCAGATGAACCTCGTGCGCCTCGGCGCCGAGGTCGTCGCGTACCTGCCGGACTTCTATGGCGAGCTCCGCGACGCCATCACCGGCGCGGACCGCAGCGACCGCTTCGAGGTGCGGTGGCGGTTGACGTCGCCGCGCACCGCGCGGGCCATCGCCCGGGGTCCTGTGCCGAAGTGGCACCGCGAGGGCGGCCTGCCACTCGCGGCAGACTACGAGCACGTTCGCGCGACGGACCCCGAGGTCGCGGCCCGCCTCCGGGACGCCTCCCGCGAGGCATTCGCGGCGCTCGCCGCCGATCCTGCCCTGCGCGTCGAGCTCGACGCGCAGGGGGACTACGTGTTCACCCGCGACGATCCCGACCGGGAGGCCTGATGCCCGACGCGACGACCATCGAGCGCATCGAGCTGCATCGACTCGAGGTGCCGCTCGTGCGTCCGTTCGAGACCTCGTTCGGCCGCGAGACGGTGCGCGAGGTGCTCCTCGTTCGGGTCGTCACCGACGCGGGCGACGGCTGGGGCGAGTGCGTCGCCGGGCGTGACCCGTTCTACTCGGCCGAATACGTCGACGGCGCGGCATCCGTCATCGAGCGCTACCTCGCGCCCGCGTTGCTCGCCTCGCGAGTCCAGGAGCCGCCGCAGACCGAGACGCCGCTGCGGGTTGAGGAGCGGTCGCAGGCCGCGTCTCGAAACCAGCCTCCCGAGACCGGGGGTTTCGAGACGCCGCTGCGCGGCTCCTCAACCCGCACCGCGCGGGGAGCATCCGTGCCGTTGGCGGCATCCGTGGCCCCGACCCTCTCGTTCGTCGCAGGCCACCGGATGGCGAAGGCCGCCCTGGAGGCATCCGTGCTCGATGCCGAGCTGCGCGGGCAGGGCCGCTCGATGGCCGAGCTCTTCGGAGCAGTGCGCGAGTGGGTGGACTGCGGGGTCTCCGTCGGCATCGCGCCGACGATCGAGGAACTGCTCGACGAGGTCATGGGATACGTCGAGGAGGGCTACCGGCGCATCAAGTTGAAGATCAAGCCCGGCTGGGACCTCGTGCCGGTCGGAGCGGTGCGCGAGGAGCTCGGGCCGCGCGGGCTCCTGCAGGTCGACGCGAACACCGCCTTCACCGCGGACGACATCCCGCTGCTCGCGGAGCTCGACCCGTTCGAGCTGCTGCTCATCGAGCAGCCGTTCGCCGAAGAGGACCTCGCCGCACACGTGCGCCTCGCCGCGGCGTGCGAGACGCCGGTGTGCCTCGACGAGTCGATCCTCGACACCGTCACCGCCATCGATGCGGTCGACCGCGGCGCCGCGAGCATCGTGAACATCAAGGCGGGCCGCATGGGCGGCTACCTC
Organism: uncultured Actinomycetota bacterium; assembly: GCA_963764435.1. Lineage (GTDB taxonomy): Bacteria > Actinomycetota > Actinomycetes > Actinomycetales > Microbacteriaceae > Agromyces. The sequence continues at coordinate 234,118 of CAVXSL010000011.1, forward strand.
GAGGCCCTGCGCGTCCACGACGCGTGCCGGTCCCTCGACATACCGGTGTGGTGCGGCGGCATGCTCGAGACCGGCGTCGGCCGCGCCGCGAACGTCGCGCTCGCCGCGCTGCCCGGCTTCACCCTCCCCGGGGACACGTCGGCTTCGGCGCGCTACTTCGCCGAGGACCTCACCGAGCCGTTCGTGCTGGGCGAGGGCGAGCATCGCGGGCAGCTGCGGGTTCCGGATGCCCCGGGCACGGGCGTCACCGTGCGCCAGGACCTCCTGCGCGCCTGGGCGACAGCCGCGCCCGTGGTGCTGACCCCCTGACGCCGGTGCCGCCCGCACGCGCTGGCTCAGTTGAGCTGCAGCGCGAGCTCGCCGATCGCAGCGGAGGATTCCGCGTGGCCGGGGTCGTCGTCGATCGTGAACCACGTCGACGCCAGGGCGCACCACGCCACGAGCCAGCGGGCGAGCCGCGGCGATTCCGCGCCGGTCGAATCCACGACCACCCCGAACTGCCGCTCGAGGCGGCCCGGCATGAGCGCACGCTCGTGCGACGGATTGCAGAGGACGTTGCAGTAGTCGAACTCCCTCTCGCCGAGGAGCCCCTTCGGGTCGATCGCGAGCCATCCGCGCTGCCCGAAATCGAGCACGTTGCCGTGGTGGAGATCGCCGTGCAGCACGACCGGCTCACGTGGGTCGTCGAGGAGCTCAGCCGCCACGTCGGCGCCGCGCCGATGGAAGGCGTCGAGCCGGTCGGCGTACGCGAAGAGGTGCTGGAACCACGTCTGCAGTTCGAGCAGTTCCGGCGGATCCTCCGCGTCGAGCACGTCGGCGGATGCCCCGTGGATGCGGTCGGCCGCATCGCAGATCGTGCGCGTGGCCTCGTCGTCCTGCCCGTCCGCCACCATGCTCACGAGGTTCCGGTCACCGGTCGCGCGCTCGAGCAGGATCGCCGCACCGTGGCGTCGCAGCACTCGCGCCGCGCCGTGGCCGTCGAGCGCGACGAGCAGGTCGGCACCGCGCTCCTCCTCGGACCAGTGCGCCAGCTTGAGCATCGCGGGCGCTCCCTCGCTCGTCCGCACGGGCATGAGCGTGCTCGACGCGGTCGTGGTCGGGTCGCCGTCGGGACGCAGCTGCCACCGCCGCAACCACGCGGCCTCCCCGGCATGGCCGGGGTCCACGGGGCCGAGGTCGCTCACGGGCGGGTCCATCCCCTGCCGGCCCACGGGTCGTAGTCCGCTTCGAGGGACTCCTGCGCGGGGCGCTGCCGCTCGGGCACGTGCTGCAGGTTCACGCGGATGCGGTACCAGAGGGAGCTCGAACCCCGCATGCCGTCGACGAGCACGTCGGCGGGCTGCAGCTGCGACGCGACATCCGGATGCTTCGCCCTCCACCGCTCGAGCGCTTCGAGGGCCTCGGGCTTCGTCTTCGTGCGGGCGACCTCGATGAGCGGCATCGTCGACTGCCGCCGCCCCGAGCCGTCGGACGACTTCGGCGGCTTCTCCGCGGGGCCGAGCTCTTCTGCCAGCCGGAGCAGCCCGTCGAGGCTGCCGACCGCGTCGTCGATGCCGGCCGCCGGATCCCCGCGCTCGGCGAACCGCCGCAGCACGGTCGGTACCGTGAACCGCTCGGGGTGGCTGCCGCGCACCTCGTCCCAGTCGAGCGGCGTGGAGACGCGCGCATCGGGCAGCGGGCGGATCGAGTAGGCGGAGGCAACCGTGCGGTCCTTCGCGTTCTGGTTGAAGTCGACGAACACGCTCTCGCCGCGCTCCTCCTTCCACCAGCGCGCGGTCGCCATACCGGGGGCGCGGGCCTCGACCTCTCGGGCGAGGGTCTCAGCGGCGAGCCGCACGTCGCGGAACGTCCAGCGCGGTTCGATGCGCGCGTAGACGTGCATGCCCCGCGAGCCGGAGGTCTTCGGCCAGCCGACGAGATCGTGGTCGGCGAGCACCTCTCGCACGACCATGGCCACGTCGACGATCTGTCCCCAGTCCACCCCCGGCATGGGGTCGAGGTCGACTCGCAGCTCGTCGGGGTGGTCGAGGTCCTCGGCGCGCACCGGGTGCGGGTTGAGGTCGATGCATCCGAGGTTCACGACCCAGGCGAGCGCCGCGGCATCCCGCACCACGACCTCTTCGGCGGATCTGCCCGACGCGTACTGGAGGGTGGCGGTGTCGATCCACTCCGGCCGATTCTCGGGGACGCGCTTCTGGAAGAACGCCTCCTGCGAGATGCCCTTCACGAAGCGCTTGAGCACCATCGGACGGCCCTCGACGCCCCGCAGCGCCCCGTCGGCGACGCTCAGGTAGTACTGGACCAGATCGAGCTTGGTGAGGCCCGGCTCGGGGAACACGACCTTGTCGGGGTTGCTGACGCGTACCTCGCGACCGTCGATCTCGAGCAGCTCGGCCTTGTCCTTGCTGGGGCCCACGTCTTCACCCTAGGTGCGGTCGCGGCGTGATCGGAACCCCTCGCGGCGCGCCGCTCACCCCGTGGTCGAGGTCGTCGATCCGCCGACGGATGCCGCGACCGCCGCGGCAGCCAGCGCGTAGCGCCGGGGCGTCTCGCCGATGACCGCCCGGAACTCGCGAGTCAGATGCGCCTGGTCGGCGAACCCGAGCTCGGCGGCGAGGCCGGCGAGCGACGGCGGGGTCGGGCTGGCAAGGGCTGCCGCGGCCTCCTGCATGCGGTACCGCCGGATGAGCCACTTCGGAGTGAGCCCGAGCTGATCGCGCACGAGTCGCTGCAGCGTGCGCAGGCCGAGGCCGCTCGCGCGAGCGAGGTCCTCGGCACGGAGGATCGAGCGGTCCTCCTCCGCGAGCTCGACCACGTGTCGGACCAGGCGGGCTTCGTCGTCGAGCACCAGGTGCTGCGCGAGGAGCCACGCCTCGAAGGCGTCGAGGCCCGCTGCGTCGTCGCCGGCCGCGACGGCCGTGCGCACGTCGCGCGCGAGGCCCGCGGCATCCGTCGCTCGCAGCCGCCCGAGCGGTACCGAACCGCCGATGAGCGCCCGCATCGGCCCGTCGACGAGCCGGCGCGCGACGCCGGGTTGCAGGAGCGCCCCGAACGCCCAGCCCGCGCCCTCGAGACGCTGGTGGCCGCGGCCGAGCTCGGGTCCGTACAGTGCTGCGACCTCCGCCTCGATCACGAGGTTCGCCGACGGGTACTCGAGCACGCCCTGCTCGACGACGACGCCCGGGGGGAGCTCCCAGCGCGGCACCCAGACATGCCGCACGAGGTCGGCGACGGCGTCGCTCACCGCATGGCGCGCGAGCCGCACCGGGGTCTGCGCGTCGAGCTGCGCGTCGGCCTGCGACGGCAACGGGGCGATGCCGGGCTCGCCGGGCGACGGGGCGAGCACGCCCTTCACCGCGGGGGCGCCCGCGCGCGACCGCCAGTAGTCGTCGCCTGCTCGCATGCCCTCAGTATCGCGGGCACCACCGATGTCGCATTCGGACAAGATCAGCGGATGCCGCGTGCGTAGCGTCGGAGGTATCCGATGCAGATCGGAGGCATCCGATGAAGGAGGAATCATGCAGGACTTCGAGATGACGGTCTACATCACGGCCGACCCGATGACGGTGTGGGACGCGATCACGGGCGATGAGGGGAACCGCGCCGTGATGTTCGGTTCGGTGTTGCGCGGCGACCTCGTGCCGGGCGGCCACTACGAGTACGTCGGGCCTGGCGAGGCCGGCGCAGAGACGGTGCACGTCTACGGCGACGTGCTTCAGGCCGAGCCCGGCACGATCCTGCAGCTCACCGAGCATCCCGGGCCGGGCTATTACGAGAACCACGCTGAACTGACCAGCCGCATGACCTGGCGCCTCGAGCAGGCGGGCCCAGGGGTCACCAAGCTGACGTTCACGAACGACGAGTGGAGCGAGGGGCATCCGTCCCAGGCCGAGACGGCCGAGAGCTGGCCGATGGTGCTGTCGAGCCTGAAGTCGTGGGTCGAGACGGGAGCGGCCATTCCGCTCAGCGCGTGAGCCGAACGGATGCCGCAGCGACGGGCGAGCGCCGCGGCATCTCGCGTCACCCTCCTCGGCCGATTTGCCCGACGCTCACTGCAGCGTGGCGGTGTCGATCCACTCGCGCGCGCCGACGATCTCTCCCGGATGCATCGGGCGTAACGTCATGGCAGGGATCGATCGGCAGGGGGTCGAGGAGGAACGATGCAGGACTTCGAGATGACGATCTACATCAAGGCCGACCCGCTCGTGGTGTGGGACGCCATCACGGGCGACGAGGGCAACCGGGCAGTGATGTACGGCTCGGTGCTCCGCGGGGAGCTCGAGCCCGGCGGCACCTTCGAGTACGTCGGGCCCGGCGAGGGCGGCGAGGAGATCGTCCACGTCTACGGCGACGTGCTGGAGGCCGCGCCGGGCGAGGTCCTGCAGCTCATCGAGCATCCGGGGCCCGTCTTCCGGGTGGATCACGCCGAGCTCACGAGCCGGGTGACCTGGCGCCTCGAGCAGGAGGGCATCGGGCTCACCCGGGTCACGTTCACGAACGACGAGTGGAGCGAGGAGCATCCGGCACAGGCCGACGCGGCCGAGACCTGGCCCAGGGTGCTCTCGAGCCTCAAGTCGTGGATCGAGACCGGCGAGGGCATCCCGCTCACGTCATGATCGCGACGCATCCGTTCATCCGTCCCTATCGGCCGAGCGACCGCGGCGACGTGTCCGAGATCTGCCTGCGCACGGCCGCGGGCGGCGGGGATGCGACTGGCGTGTACTCCGACGACACGCTCATGCCCGAGGTGTTCGCGCTGCCGTACGTGGAGTACGCGCCCGATCTCGCGTTCGTCGTGGACGACGGGCGTGACGGGCGGGCGCTCGGCTACGTGCTCGGCGTCGCCGACACGCGGGCCTTCGTGGAGTGGTGGATGCGCGAGTGGGCCCCTGGGTTCCGCGCGCGGCATCCGGCACCGGGGCCGCCGACCGGCAGCGACCCGGGATTCACCGAGGCGCAGCTCATCGAGGCGGGCACGAACCCCGACCGCATGCTCATCGCCGAGGTCGACGAGTACCCCGCCCACCTGCACATCGACCTGCTCCCCGACCTGCATGGCCAGGGCTTCGGTCGCCGGCTCATCGACACGCTGCGCGCGGCGCTCGCCGAGCGCGGCGTTCGGTGCCGTGCACCTCGGCATGGACGCAGCGAACACGAACGCGCGGGCGTTCTACGACCGGCTCGGGTTCCACGAGCTGCCCTCGAGCCGGCCCGATGCGCCGCTGCTCGGCATCGCGACGAGCTGATCGGCGGGAGCGAGCGTCGCTTCAGAGGGTGAGCGAGCGTCGCTCCAGCGGCGAGCGAGCGTCGCTTCAGAGGGTGAGCGAGCGTCGCTCGAACCAGTAGAGCAGGTGGGGATCGGTCTGGCGCAGCTCGGCGAGCGTCACCGGCTCCGGCCGCACGGTCTCCTCCGCGCCGAGGATCCTCGCCACACGGTCCATCGTCTCGGTGGCCCAGAATCGCCCGCGCATCCGGAACACGCCGCGGCCGGCATGGTTCACGACGAACAGCTCCTGGGAGGTCTCGAGGCTGTTCGCACGATAGACCTGCATGCGGAGCACTCCGGCGATGTCCCGAGCGGGGACCGTGTACGTGCCGCCGAAGAATCCGCGTTCCACGATGCCGTACACGCTGACCGAGGCCTGCGTTCGCTCGAACGCCACCCACGCCGCCGCGACGAGCGCAGCGGTCAGGACGCCTGCCCACGCCACGACCGGCCACGCTCCCCGCGGATCCATCAGCCAGAGTCCCGCTGCGAGCAGCGGCAGCACGAGCGCGAGGATCGGAAGGCCGAAGCCCCCGACGAGGGTGCGACGCGGCCTCAGGGTGTGCACCCTGAGGCCGTCGCCCCTGACTGCCGTCGACCCGATGGAGGAAGCCCCCGCATCCCCACTCCTGGTGTCCATCGCTGCCGCTGACATCTCTCACATCATGCGTCGCGACGACGCGGCGTGCCATTCGGCATTAATGAGGACAGCCTGTCAGCCGCCGCCGATGACCTCCTCGAGATGTGCGATCGGGGCGTACAGTCCGGCGTCCAGGATCCACGTCTGCAACTGCTTGTCGAACCCGGTGATCACGGCGATGCCGACGATCACGAAGATCGCACCGACCGTGCGGCGGAACCATCCGCGCGGGTCGGCGAGCCAGCCGAGCCGTCGGACGAGGGCACGGCCGAGCAGCGCGATGAGCAGCAGCATCCCGGCGAGGCCGACGGCGTACGCGACGACGTACAGGAGTCCCTCGGCGAACGAGACCGGAAGCACGGCGGCGACGATGAACGCGTAGGTCGGGCTGCAGCTCGAGAACACCGGTCCGAGCGCGGCTCCGGTCAGGATGTCGCCGGTGACGCTCTGGCGCGACACAGATCGGTCGAGCATCGCGCCGGTGCGCGCCTGCAGGCCGATCGCCACGGAGAGCCGCTCCCACAGGCTCGGCACCAGCAGGTCGACGCCGAGGAGGATGACGATGACGCCGGAGATCACCTGCCACGCCTGCGGAGGCACGCCGAGGAGCGCGGTGGTCGCCTTGAGCAGCAGCGTGAACGCGACGACGCTCAGGGCGAGGGACGCCGCGATCACGAACGGACGCCATCGCGCGCGCCGTTGCTCGCCGTCGCCCACGATGGCCCCGCCGACGACGACCGGCAGCAGCGGGAGCACGCACGGCGCGGCGACGGTGAGCACGCCGGCGGCGAGCGCGAGCACGAGCGACCCCGTCACGTCCTCACGCTCCCCGGGCTCCAGTGCTCCGGGCGTCGGGGCCGGCTCACGGCATCGCCGCGACGAGCGACGCGATCGAGGGATCGTCGTAGAGCACGCTGCTCGAGATCGGCTCGCCGCGGTCGTCGACGAACACGACCGTGGTCTGCAGGGTGACGCCGTACCGCTGTCGCAGGTCGGTGCGGTCGTCGTAGTCGACCTTGAACACGGTGAGCCCCTCGGGCGCGCCCTCCGCACGAAGCTCCTCGTCCAGCTGGCGGCACTGCGGGCACCAGCTCGCGTGGAAGAACAGCACCTTCGGCCCGGGCGTGGCCTCGATCGCCCCGTCGGCGTAGTCGACGTATGCCCCGGGCGCGGGGGCGGCCGGAGCATCGGATGCCGGCGCGCCGGTCTCCGGTGCAGGCGTCGGCGTGGTCGGCTCGGCGGGGTCGGACGCGATGGCGCTCGGCGAGGGCGCCTGGGCGGACGTCGCCGACGGAGTGGCATCCGGCTGACCGGCACAGCCCGCGAGGAGGAGCGCGCTCGCGAGAAGTGCGAGCAGGGGGGCGGTTCGTTCGTGCACCATCGATCGCACTCAGACCCCCACGGACGCGTCGCGCGGCAGCAGCAGGTCGAAGCGGCAACCGTCGGGCAGGTTGCGCACCGCCACGTCGCCACGGTGGGCGCTCATGATGCCCTTGACGATCGCGAGCCCCAGCCCCGCGCCGGCCGAGCCGTCGCCGTGCAGCGACGGGGTGCGGGCCGTCGAACCGCGCCACGACGGCTCGAACACACGACCGAGGTCGGACTCGTCGATGCCGCCTCCCGCGTCGATCACCGAGACCATCGCACGATCGTCGTCGACGGACACCGCGACCGTGATCGGGGTGCCCTCGGGCGTGTGCTGGATCGCGTTCATCAGCAGGTTGCCGATCGCCCGCGAGAGCTCGCGCGGATCGGCCATCACGATGACGTCCTGACCGGTCGGCGATTCGATCCGGATGTCGCGCCCCCGCGAGGCGGGCCGGAGGTCCGCGACCGTGTCGCTCACGATGTCGGGCAGCGACACCTCCTCGAGCGAGAGCCGAAGGGCGTCCGAGTCGATCTTGGCGAGCTCGAAGAGGTCGTCGACCATGCTCGACAACCGGTCGACCTGCACGCGGATCTGGCGATGGTACCGGTCGGGGTCGGGCGCGATGCCGTCCTCCAGGGACTCGGCCATCGCACGGATGCCGGCGAGCGGCGTGCGCAGGTCGTGGGAGATCCAGGCGACGAACTCCCGGCGCGACGACTCGATCCGCTGCTCGCGCTCCCTCGACTCGGCGAGCCTCGCGCTGGTCGCGATGAGCTCGTCGGCGAGCGCGTTGAGCTCGCTGTTCGAGTAGCGGCCGGCCGACTCGAGGCGCTCACCGGCGCCGATGCGACGAGCGGCGACCGAGAGGTCCCTGGAGTTGCGCGCGACCATCCACCCGAGGATCGCGATGAGCGCGAGTGAGACGACACCCGAGATGACCGCGACCGCGACCGCGACCGTGAGATCGTGCTCCGAGAGGTACATCGCATTCGCGACGCCCACCATGCTCGCGACCACGGAGGCGATCGCCGCGACCACGAGCACGCACACCTGGACGACCACCGACGCGCGCCGGAGCAGCAGCAGTGCTCCGACCGCCAGTGCGCCGACCACGGCCGACGTGGCGAGTGCGATGCCCGCGATCGCGAGGAGGTCAGACCATGGCATCGGCGCCACTTCCCATCGTGAATCGGTAGCCGACGCCCCAGACGGTCGTCAGCATGGTGGGAGCGCGAGGGTCGCGCTCGATCTTCTCCCTGAGCCGGCGCACGTGCACGGTCACGGTCGAGTGGTCGCCGTGGGTCCAGCCCCACACGGTCCTCAGCAGGTCCTCCCTGCTGAAGACCTGGTTCGGATGCTTCAGCAGGAACTCGAACAGGTCGAACTCGCGCGCGGTGAGCGCGAGCCCCGCCCCCGCCCGCGTCGCCGTGCGCGCCGAGGGGTCGAGGCGGAATTCGCCGTACTCGAGCACCGACTCGGGCGTGAACTCGTCGATCGAGCGCCGCAGCACGGACTGCACGCGCAGCACGAGCTCCCGCGGCGAGAACGGCTTGGCGAGGTAGTCGTCGGCGCCCGCCTCGAGCCCCGCGATGCGATCGTCCTCCGTCCCGAGCGCGGTCAGCATGATGACCGGGGTGGACACCCGCTCGCGCAGACGCCGGAACACCTCGAGGCCGTCGATGCCGGGAAGCATCCGGTCGAGCACGATGAGATCGGGATCGACGCGCTCTGCGGCCGTCAGGGCCGCGAACCCGTCGCGGGCCTCTTCCACGACGAAGCCGCTCGCGCGCAGGTAGCTCGTGGCGACCTCGGCGACGGTCGGGTCGTCGTCGACGACGAGCACACGCCGACCCACGAGGTCCTCGTTGCCGATCGGCGACGGAGCAGCGGTGGACACGATCTCAGCGTACTTCCGCGGCCGTCGCGCGCCCTGCGGGGCGGGCGATCCGTTCGTGTTCCGTAAGAGTCGGCCGGCAGGCGCAGCCCGACGGCTTCGATCGGGCGCCGCCTCATGTCCACCAACACGGAACGGCCCGATCGTCTCGTCGATCGGGCCGTTCCAGGTACGCGGAGGATGGGGGATTCGAACCCCCGAGGGCTTTCACCCAACACGCTTTCCAAGCGTGCGCCATAGGCCACTAGGCGAATCCTCCCGGGGACTCCCCACGCACCCGCCAGAGCCCGGTTACCCTTGCTGCGTTTCCGCCCTGGGGGAGTTGGCCTGGATGGCGCCACGTGAGGAGCCTGAGCCAGTCTACCCGAGCCGGACGGACCCGATGAACGGCCGCACCACTGCGGGTCGAGGAGCCGCGGAGCGGCGTCTCGAGACCCATGGCACGCGGGTTTCGAGACGCGGACTGCGTCCGCTCCTCCACCCCACCAAGGACGTGCCCGCCCTTAAGCTGGTCGCGTGGCGCACCGCATCTACATCTGCTCCGCCGAGGGGAACACCGGCAAGTCCACCGTGGCACTCGGCACGCTCGACACGCTGACGCGTCGCGCGACCCGCGTCGGCGTGTTCCGCCCGATCTCCCGCTCCACCGAGGAGCGCGACTACGTGCTCGAGCTGCTTCTCGCGCAGGAGGGCGTCGTGCCGCTCGAGTACGACGAGGCCATCGGCGTCTCGTACGACGAGGTGCACGCCGATCCCGACGTGGCGCTCGCCACGATCGTGCGCCGCTTCAAGGCCGTCGAGGACCGATGCGACGCGATCGTCATCCTCGGCTCCGACTACACGGATGTCGGCAGCCCGACCGAGCTCGGCTTCAACGCGCGCATCGCGGCCAACCTCGGCGCCCCGGTGCTGCTGGTGCTCGGCGGCCGGGTCGGCGAGGGCCGCGGACGCTCCGACCGCCTCGGTTACGCCGACGCCCGCTCGCCCGACGAGATCGCGCAGTTCGCCGAGCTGGCCCTCGGGGAGCTCGAACGCGAGCACGCGACCCTGCTCGGCATCGTCGTGAACCGTGCCGACCCCGACCGCCTTTCCGAGATCGTGCGGCGCGTCGAGGTGACGGCGAGCCGGGAGGCCGCTGCGGACACGGGCGTCGAGACGCTGGCCGCGCCATCCGTCGCGGTGTGGGCCATTCCCGAGGACCCGTTCCTCGTGGCACCCTCGATGCGCGCGGTCATGGGGGCGGTCGACGGGCAGTTGTATGCGGGCGATCCCGACCTGTTGAACCGCGAGGCTCTCGGCGTCGTGGTCGCCGCGATGTCGATGGAGAACGTGCTCACCCGGCTCATCGAAGGAGCCGTCGTCGTGGTGCCCGGAGACCGCAGCGAGGTGCTGCTCGGCGTGCTGACGGCGCATCAGGCGGCGACTTTCCCGTCGATCTCGGGCATCGTGCTGAACGGCGGCTTCCCCATCTCCGAGCAGGTCGAGCGGCTCATCGAAGGGGTGGAGGCCGGTCTCCCGATCATCCGCACGCAGCTCGGCAGCTACGACACGGCGCTGGCCATCACGCACACACGGGGCCGGCTCGCCGCCGAGTCGCAGCGCAAGCGCGACACCGCCCTCGCCCTGTTCGAGAAGCACGTCGATGGCGACGCGCTCCTCGACCTGCTCGACGTCGCCCAGCCCGAGGTCGTGACCCCGCTCATGTTCGAGTACGGGCTGCTCGAGCGCGCCCGTCGCGAGCGCAAGCACATCGTGCTGCCCGAGGGCTACGACGACCGCATCCTGCGCGCGGCCGCGACGCTGCTCGCACGCGACGTCGTAGACCTCACGATCCTCGGCGAGGAGATCGAGATCCGCTCGCGCTCCTTCGGGCTCGGCCTCGACATCGCGCGCGCCACGGTGCTCTCGAACCACGACCCCGTGCTCGTCTTCCGGTTCGCCGAGGAGTACCAGCGTCGACGCGCGCACAAGGGCGTCTCGCTCGAGCAGGCGCGCGAGACCGTGCAGGATGTCTCGTACTTCGGCACGATGATGGTCGCTCTGGGTCTGGCCGACGGCATGGTGTCGGGCGCCGTGCACACGACGGCGCACACCATCCGGCCGGCGTTCGAGATCATCAAGACCAGGCCCGGCGTCGAGGTGGTGTCGAGCGTGTTCCTCATGGCGCTCGCCGACCGGGTGCTCGTCTACGGCGACTGCGCGATCGTGCCCGACCCCACCGCCGAGCAGCTCGCCGACATCGCGATCTCGTCGGCCGCCACGGCCGCACAGTTCGGCATCGAGCAGCGTGTCGCGATGCTCTCGTACTCCACCGGTGAGTCGGGTTCGGGCGCCGAAGTCGACAAGGTGCGCCGGGCGACGGATTTCGTGCGCCAGCGGGCCCCCGAGCTCGCCGTCGACGGGCCCATCCAGTACGACGCCGCAGCCGACGCGGCGGTCGCGCGCACCAAGCTCCCCGAGTCGGAGGTCGCGGGCCGGGCCACCGTCTTCGTGTTCCCCGACCTGAACACGGGGAACAACACCTACAAGGCGGTGCAGCGCTCCGCGGGTGCGGTCGCGATCGGACCGGTGCTGCAGGGCCTCAACAAGCCCATCAACGACCTCTCGCGAGGCGCGCTCGTGCAGGACATCGTCAACACCGTCGCCATCACGGCGATCCAGGCGGCGGATGCCTCGTGAGCATCGTCCTCGTCATCAACTCGGGCTCGTCATCGCTGAAGTACCAGCTCATCGACGTGGAGGCGGGAATCTCCCTCGCGAGCGGGCTCATCGAGCGGATCGGGGGCGCTGCGGGGCGCGCGACGCACACCGTGCGGCAGGCAGAGACGTTCCGGGTCGACGCGCAGATCCCCGACCACGACGCCGCGTTCGCGCGCATGCTCGATGCGTTCGCCGAGCACGGTCCGTCGCTCGAGGAGCACCCGCCCGTCGCGGTCGGCCACCGCGTGGTGCAGGGCGGGGCGCGCTTCTTCGAGCCGGCAGTGATCACCGAGCTCGTCAAGATCAACATCGACGAGCTGTCGGTGCTGGCGCCCCTGCACAATCCCGCGAACCTCGCCGGCATCGTCGCGGCCGAGCGGGCGTTCCCCGACGTGCCCCACGTCGCGGTGTTCGACACCGCGTTCCACCAGACGATGCCGCCGGCGGCGTACACCTACGCGATCGACCGGCGGCTGGCCGAGAAGCACCGCATCCGCCGCTACGGCTTCCACGGCACCTCGCACCAGTTCGTGTCGCGGGCAGCGGCTGAGTACCTCGGGCGTCCCGTCGAGGAGCTGCGCATGATCGTGCTGCACCTCGGCAACGGCGCATCCGCGTGTGCGGTCTCGGGCGGCCGCTCGGTCGAGACGAGCATGGGCATGACGCCGCTCGAGGGACTCGTGATGGGCACGCGCTCGGGCGACCTCGACCCGGCGGTCGTGCTGCATCTCCAGCGGCGGGCGGGCCTCGACGCGGCCGGCGTGGACCTACTGCTGAACGCGCGCAGCGGCATCCTGGGCCTGAGCGGTCACACCGACATGCGCGACCTCGACGCGGCCCGGGACGTTGGTGACGAGGCGGCAGAGCTCGCCCTCGAGGTGTACACGCATCGCATCCGCTCCTACGTCGGCGCCTATGCCGCGCAGCTCGGCCGCGTCGACGCCATCGTGTTCACCGCCGGTGTCGGCGAGAACTCGTCGATCGTGCGCGAGTGGTCGCTCGCCGGCCTCGAGGGCTTCGGCGTCGAGCTCGACCCGGACCGCAACGGTGAGCGGGCGAGTGCGGCTCGCCGCATCTCCACGGATGCCTCGCGCGTCGCCGTGCTCGTCGTGCCCACGAACGAGGAGCTCGAGATCGCGCGGCAGACGGCCGCGGTCGTCGAGGCGTAGCACGTGTCCCGCCGCTCCCGCCGTACCTGGATCATCGTCGTCGCGGCCGTCGTCGTGCTGGTCGTCGGGGCGGGTGGCGCGGCGGCGCTCTACCTCGGGTCGCTCGCGCAGCGATTCGACTCCGGCACGGAGAAGATCGTCGAGGCGTTCCCCGAAGAGACGCTGCGCCCACCCGAGCCCACCGGGCCGGCCGCGTCGGCCCAGAACATCCTGCTGCTCGGCAGCGACCTCCGCGGCGACATCGACAGCATCGACGACATCGCGGGGCAGCGTTCGGACACCATGATGATCGCGCATGTCTCGGCCGACCGGCAGAACGTCACCGTCATGTCGATCATGCGCGACAGCTGGGTCGACATCCCGGGGCACGGCGAGGCGAAGATCAATGCAGCGCTCTCGTACGGCGGGGTTCCGCTCGCGGTGCAGGTCGTCGAGACGCTGATCGGCGCCCGGATCGATCACATCGCGATCGTCGACTTCGAGAGCTTCAAGGGATTGACCGATGCGGTCGGCGGTGTCGACGTGGACAACCCCAAGACGTTCGAGAGCACTCACCTGAGCGGCCACACGTTTCCGCAGGGCGTCGTCCACATGAACGGCGAGGAGGCCCTCGCATTCGCGCGCGAACGCTACGCCTTCGCCGACGGCGACTACCAGCGGGTGCGCAATCAGCAGGTCTTCATGAAGGCCGTCATCTCGAAGGTCCTGAGTGCCGACACCGCGCTCAATCCCGGCCGCCTCAGCGAGGTGATCGACGCCGTCGCTCCCTACCTGACCGTCGATGCAGGTCTCACGAGCGGCTATGCCGCGCAGCTCGGGTTCGAGTTGCGCGAGGTGCGACAGGACGACATCTCCTTCTTCACCGTCCCGACTCTCGGGACCGGGACATCCGCCGACGGTCAGTCCATCGTCCTCCTCGACCAGGCGGGCATCGCCGAGGTGCAGGCCGCGTTCCGCGACGACACGCTCGCGGCGTTCGCCGCCGCGCACTAGCGTCCAGCGTCCACATCGCCTCGTACGACCCGCTGTCGGGACTGGTGAAGGAGGCGGAACGTCAGCCCACGAGCCTCGCGCAGTCGATGCAGAGCGTCGCGGTCGGGCGGGCGTCGAGGCGGCCCACGGCGATGCGCCTGCCGCACCGCGCGCAGACCCCGTAGCTTCCGTCGGTGATGCGGGCGAGGGCGAGGTCGATCTCGGCGAGTTCGGCTCGCACGTCGGCCAGCACCGCCGTGCGCTGCGACCACTCCTGCGTCATGGTCGGGCCCTCCGGGTCGTGCTCGTCGTCTGCGGTCGCATCCGATCTCGCGATGCGCACCTCGGCCATCGCATCGTCGAACTCAGCGAGCCGTTCCTGGGCGTCGGCGCGCTCCGTGCGGAGCCGTGCCTCGAACCTCGCGAGCTGTGCCGGAGTCATCGTCGTCGCCGTCATCTCGCCCCCTTCCGATCCCCGAATGTTACGCCTGTGGCATCCGGATGCAGTGTCAGGCGCGGCAACTACGATTGAGGCGTGGTCACCGCCCTCTATCGCCGCTACCGCCCCGAGACGTTCGCCGAGATGATCGGTCAGTCGCAGGTGACGGAGCCGCTCATGACCGCACTGCGCACCGATCGGGTGAATCACGCCTACCTGTTCAGCGGTCCGCGCGGGTGCGGCAAGACCACCTCGGCGCGCATCCTCGCGCGGTGCCTCAACTGCGTCGAGGGTCCCACCGACACGCCCTGCGGGGTCTGCCCGAGCTGCATCGAGCTTTCACGCGGGGGGAGCGGTTCGCTCGATGTCGTCGAGATCGACGCGGCGAGCCACAACGGCGTCGACGACGCCCGCGACCTGCGCGAGCGCGCGGTGTTCGCCCCAGCGCGCGATCGCTACAAGATCTTCATCCTCGACGAGGCGCACATGGTGACGCCGCAGGGCTTCAACGCGCTGCTGAAGCTCGTCGAGGAGCCGCCCGAGCACATCAAGTTCATCTTCGCCACCACCGAGCCCGACAAGGTGCTCGGCACCATCCGCTCGCGCACGCACCACTACCCGTTCCGGCTCGTGCCCCCCGCGCCGATGCTCGAGTACGTGCAGCAGCTCTGCGTCGAGGAGGGCATCGCGGTCGAGCCCGGCGTGCTCGCCCTCGTGGTGCGCGCGGGCGGCGGCTCACCTCGAGACACGCTCTCGCTGCTCGACCAGCTCATCGCGGGCTCCGAGGGCAGCACCATCGACTACGAGCGCGCGGTCGCCCTCCTCGGCTACACCCACGCCGCCCTGCTCGACGAGGTCGTCGACGCCATCGGCGCGAAGGATGCGGCGGGCGCGTTCGCCGCCGCCGACCGCGTCGTGCAGACGGGCCAAGACCCTCGACGCTTCGTCGAAGACCTGCTCGAGCGGCTCCGCGACCTCATCGTGGTGGCGGCGTCCTCGCCCGAGACGGCGGCGGCGGTGCTCCGCGGCATCCCCGACGACGAGCTCGTCCGCATGGCGGCCCAGGCCGCAGTGTTCGGCTCGGCCGAGCTCTCGCGCGTCGCCGACCTCGTCAACCAGACCCTCACCGAGATGACCGGTGCCACCTCGCCCCGCCTGCACCTCGAGCTCATGCTCGCGCGCGTGCTGGTGCCGTCGAGCGACGACAGCGAGCGTGGCGCACTCGCCCGCGTCGAGCGCCTCGAGCGGCGCGTCGGGGTGACGGATGCCGCGACGGATGCCTCGCCGAAGGCCTCGCCTGCGGGTCGAGGAGCGCCGCAGGCGCGTCTCGAGACCCCGGCGTCTGCGGGTCGAGGAGCGCCGCAGGCGCGTCTCGAGACCCCGGCCTCTGCGGGTCGAGGAGCGCCGCAGGCGCGTCTCGAGACCCCGGCCCCGCCGGTGGCCGCGGCCCCGCCCCAGACAGAGCCTGCGACGAAACCAGTCGGTCCAGTTACGCTCCAGCAGATGCGCGATGCGTGGCCCGAGGTGCTCGCGTCCCTGCAGCGTGTCAGGCGCAGCGCGTGGATGGTGGCGTTCACCGCCCAGGTCCGTGAGTTCCGCGACGACGACGTGCTCGTGCTGGGCTTCCCCAGCGAGCACGACGTCGCCGGCTTCCGCGGCGGAGCGCCTGGGCAGAGCGTGAGCGAGCTGTTGCGCAGTGCGATCGCCGACGTGCTCGGCGTCACCGTGAAGTTCATCGCGAAGGTCGAGGGCGGAGGCGCTCGGTCGGACACCGATCGCGGCGCCGACCCCTACACCGACCCGATGGCCGATCCTGTGGCCGCGGGTTCGCCGTCCGAACCCGCATCGTCCGGACTCGCATCGTCCGGGCCCGACGGGTCCGCATCGTCAGGACCCGCCTCGTCCGGCGCCCGCATCGTCCGGGCCCGCATCGTCCGGGCCCACATCGTCCGGGCCCACATCGTCCGGGCCGACCGCCCCGGTCGACTCATGGGCGACGGTCGCGATCCCGAGCGATGACGCTTCACCGGCAGAGTCATCCGCCGGTGATCCCGCGCCAGGCGTGGCCGGCGTCCGGCGGGCGGGCGGCAGGCAGGCACGCGGTGGGCAGGCACGCGGCGCGCAGGTCCAGGCAGCCCGGGCGACCGCGGTCGCCGACTCGCCTGCTACGGCATCGCTCACCGTCGACGCCCTTCCGCGCGACCTCCCCGACGACGCCCTTCCGCGCGACCTCACCGTCGACGCCCTTCCGCGCGACCTCACCGTCGACGCCCTTCCGCGCGACCTCCCCGACGACGCCGACGCACCGCCCGAAGACTTCGAGCCGCCGTTCGACCCGAGGCCCGCACGACAAGGCGTCGTCGAGGCATCCGTGACGGAGTTCGGAGCGGCGTCCGGCCCGCGGCCCGCGCCCGGGGCAGCCGCCGACACGTTCGCGCCCCGCAACACGTTCGTGCCCCGCGGCGGATCGGGATCCGCCCCGGCCGACGGCGGCTCGCAGCGCTACGGCGAGTCCGTGGTCCGCGAGGTGCTCGGAGCGACGTTCCTCGAGGAGGTCGAGGCGCCGGGGCGCACCGGCTTCGGGGAGCGCGGGTAGCACGTGTACGAAGGCATCGTCCAGGAACTGATCGACGAGCTCGGCAGACTGCCCGGCATCGGGCCGAAATCGGCGCAGCGCATCGCGTTCCACATCGTGCAGACCGAGCACTTCGACGTCACGCGACTCGCCGAGATCCTGCTCGAGGTTCGCGACAAGGTGCGCTTCTGCGAGATCTGCGGCAACGTGTCGGAGCAGGAGACATGCTCGATCTGCCGCGACCCGCGACGCGACCCCGCCCTCATCTGCGTGGTCGAAGAGGCGAAGGACGTCGTCGCCGTCGAGCGCACGCGCGAGTTCCGCGGCCTGTACCACGTGCTCGGCGGGGCGATCAGCCCCATCGACGGCATCGGCCCCGATGAGCTGCGCATCCGCCAGCTCATGCAGCGGCTCGCCGACGGCACGGTCAGCGAGGTCATCATCGCGACCGACCCCAACCTCGAGGGCGAGGCCACCGCCACCTACCTCAGCCGGTTGCTCACGACGCTCGAGATCCGGGTCACGCGCCTCGCCTCGGGGCTGCCGGTCGGCGGCGACCTCGAGTATGCCGACGAGGTCACCCTCGGGCGCGCGTTCGAAGGCCGGCGCACCGTCGGCTGACGCATCCGGGCTTGACGGCACACGACCGTCGCGACTGGAATGTAGACCATGGCGAGCTCACCTGGAGCTGACTGGGTCGCGGGGTACATCGCGGCATGGGAATCGAACGACCCAGCACAGATCGGCGCACTGTTCACGGATGACGCGGTGTACTTGACGAGCCCCGACGCGGAACCGCGGCGTGGGCGCGACGCCATCGTCGCCGGATGGCTCGAGGACCTCGACGAGCCGGGCACCTGGACGTTCGACTGGAGGATCCTCGACGAGCACGACGGCTTCGTCATCGTGCAGGGGCGCACCGAGTACCCAGCGGAGAAGGACTACCTCAACCTCTGGGTCATCCGCCTCGCCGACGACGGCCGCGCCGCCGAGTTCACCGAGTGGTACATGCCGCGTCCGCACAAGGACTGAGACCGCGGCATCCGCCGTCCCGCGGCCGCGCCGTCCGTCCCGCGTCACATTGCCGGCCCCGCATACGCCCCGCCGTAAGATGAGAGTTCCGGCGACGGGACGAGCTTCCCCCTGCGCCAGCACCACCACCCGGGAGACCACGTGAGCTTGATCGTGCAGAAGTTCGGCGGGTCATCCGTCGCCGACGCAGAGAGCATCAAGCGCGTGGCGAAGCGCATCGTCGAAACCCGCAAGGCGGGCAACGACGTGGTGGTCGCGGTCTCCGCGATGGGTGACACCACCGACGAACTGCTCGACCTCTCGCACGAGGTCACGCCGTTCCCGGCACCGCGCGAGCTCGACATGCTCCTCTCGTCGGGCGAGCGCATCTCCATGGCGCTGCTCGCGATGGCGATCAAGAGCATGGGCCACGAGGCGCTCTCGTTCACCGGCAGTCAGGCCGGCATGATCACGGATGCCACGCACGGCGCAGCGCGCATCGTCGACGTCACCCCGGTGCGGCTCCGTGAGGCGCTGGACCAGGGCGCGATCGTCATCGTCGCGGGCTTCCAGGGTTTCAATCGGGACACCCGCGACATCACCACGCTCGGCCGTGGCGGCAGCGACACGACCGCGGTGGCCCTCGCTGCCGCACTCGACGCCGACGTCTGCGAGATCTACACCGATGTCGACGGCGTCTACACGTCGGATCCGCGAGTCGTGAAGAAGGCACGCAAGCTCGACCGCATCACGAGCGAGGAGATGCTCGAGCTCGCGGCATCCGGGGCCAAGGTCCTGCACATCAGGGCGGTCGAGTTCGCCCGCCGCCACGGCGTGACCCTGCACGTGCGTTCGTCGTTCAACAACAACGAGGGGACGATCGTCTACGATCCCTCGCGTCTTACCGAAGGAGCAGCTTTGGAAGAGTCCGTCATCGCCGGCGTCGCGGTCGACCTGACCGAGGCGAAGATCACCGTGGTAGGCGTGCCCGACGTGCCCGGGGTGGCCGCGAAGATCTTCAAGATCGTCGCGAACACGAACGCCAACGTCGACATGATCGTGCAGAACGTGTCGGCGGCATCGACGGGTCGTACCGACATCTCGTTCACCCTGCCGAAGGCCGACGGCGAGCGGGCGCTCCTGGCGCTGTCGAGTTCGCAGGAGGCGGTCGGCTTCACGTCGCTGCAGTACGACGACCAGATCGGCAAGCTCTCGCTCGTCGGCGCCGCGATGCGGTCGGCGACGGGCGTGTCGGCTCGGCTGTTCGAGGCGCTCTACAACGCGGGCATCAACATCGAGATGATCTCGACGAGCGAGATCCGCATCTCGGTCGTGACGCGGGCCGACAGCGTGCACGCGGCCGCCCGCGCCGTGCACACGGCATTCGAGCTCGACGGCGAAGAGGACGCCGTCGTGCACGCAGGCACCGGCCGCTAGACCCGATCGGATGCCGCGGCGCGTCCGCCGTCGGCGTCCTCCGCGGCCGCAGCATCCGCGCGGCATGGGTCTCGATGCACGGCTGCGCCGCTACTGGACTGGCGCTCGCCCGGCATCCGCCCGCCGCGTCGCGCGATCCGCCCGCGGCATCCGCCCGTCGCGCGATCCGCCCGCCGCATCCGCCCCCGAATCACTGCCGGATTGCAGGACATTCCTGCCTTCGTAGGACGCATGAGCGGCAGGACGTCCTGCAAACCGCGAGATGTCCTGCAAACTGGAGAGAGGCGAGACGGCACAGCGTGCGGGACACACGTGCGGCAAGCGTGCGGCACAGCGTGCGGGCACAGCGTGCGAGGCACGGCGGTGACGAGCAGGGCCCGAGAAGTGAGGAACAGAGCATGGCACAGGGAGTGAACATCGGCGTCGTCGGCGCCACCGGGCAGGTCGGCGCGGTCGTGCGGCGTCTCCTCGAGGAGCGCGACTTCCCGGTCGCCTCGATCCGTTACTTCGCGTCGCCGCGCTCGGCCGGCACCACCCTGCCGTGGAAGGGCCAGGACGTCGTCATCGAGGATGCCTCGACCGCCGACCCCACCGGCCTCGACATCGCGATCTTCTCGGCGGGCGCCACGCTCTCGAAGGCGCAGGCCCCCCGCTTCGCCGCGGCGGGCGTCACCGTCATCGACAACTCCAGCGGCTGGCGCATGGACCCCGACGTGCCCCTCGTCGTGAGCGAGGTCAACCCGCACGCGATCGACGAGGCACGCAAGGGCATCATCGCGAACCCCAACTGCACCACCATGGCCGCGATGCCGGTGCTCAAGGTGCTGCACGACGAGGCGGGCCTCGAGCGCCTCATGGTCTCGACGTACCAGGCCGTGTCGGGCGCCGGGCTCGCGGGCGGCGAGGAGCTGCTCGAGCAGGCGCGCGCCGCCATCGCGCAGGACACGATCGGCCTCGTGCACGACGGCCGCGCGGTGGACTTCCCCGAGGCGCAGAAGTTCCCGCGCACGATCGCCTTCGACGTGATCCCGCTCGCCGGCTCGATCGTCGACGACGGCGACCTCGAGACCGACGAGGAGAAGAAGCTCCGCAACGAGAGCCGCAAGATCCTCGAGCTGCCGGGCCTGCGCGTCGCGGGCACCTGCGTGCGCGTGCCGGTCTTCACGGGCCACTCCCTCTCGATCCACGCCGAGTTCGCCAACCCGATCACGCCCGAGCGCGCCACCGAGCTGCTGGCGGATGCCCCGGGCGTCGCGCTGAGCGACGTTCCCACGCCGCTGCAGGCCGCCGGCACCGACCCGAGCTACGTGGGCCGCATCCGCCAGGACCAGTCGGCGCCCGACGGCAAGGGTCTCGTGCTCTTCGTCTCGAACGACAACCTGCGCAAGGGTGCGGCGCTGAACGCCGTGCAGATCGCGGAGCTCCTCGCCGCGAAGCTGCCCGTCGCGGTCTAGCGTCGGGTGGCCCTAGTGTAGGCGGCATGACGAGGCGTCGAGGATCCCGCGGGGTGCTCGGCGCCACGCTCATGTGCGCCCTCATCTCGGTCCTGCTCTCGGCATGCATCGCGCCATCCGCGGTCGACACCGGGACGCCGGGGGCCCTCGCGACACGAGCGACACCGACCGAAAATCGGCGACCCCGTCCCCGACGCCGGGAGCGACCGTCGCCGCCTTCTACGGCGACTCCTACACCCGCGGCGCGGGGGCGAGTTCGCCCGATGCACGGTGGTCGAGCATCGTGTCCGCCGAGCGCGGATGGTACGAGTTCAATCCGAGCGTCGACGGGCTCGGGTTCGTGAACCGCCGTGGTGGGGGTGTGAGTGGGGAGCCCGTCGACCTCGTCGGCGACATCGTGGATCACGAGCCAGCGCCCGAGGTGGTCATCGTCACGATGGGCTTGAACGACAACTTCTCGATGCCGCGCCGCGCGGCCGAGATCGAGGCGGCGATCACCGCCGACCTGGAGCGCCTGCGCACCGAGTTGCCAGACGCCCGGCTCGTCGTGGTGGAGCCGTTCTGGTACCGCGCCGACCGTCCACCGTCGGTCGAGCAGATCATCGGCTGGGTCGAGGCTGGGGCCGCGAAGGTCGGGGCAGACCACATCGCCGGCGCTTCTCGTTGGATCGAGGGGCATCCGGAATGGATGGCCGCCGACGGCATCCATCCGAACGACGAGGGCTACGCGGAGATCGCCCGCCGAATGGACGCGGAGCTCGAACGCCTCGGGCTCTGACTGACCGAACGTCCGGCGGATGCGACGATCCGACGGGGGTCGCGGCAGCTTCCCCGTTCGGGGGGATGACCGGGGGTCGGCGTGAGCACTAGCATTTGGAAGCCACGTTGTCGTGGCATCGAGTCACGCGAATCACCCCCGCCCGCATTCCGCGGGTCGGGCCGGCCCATGAGTGCCGTCTGAAGAGCCAAACCTCAGCGCGGCCGGCGCGCTGCGCGGCCCGCGGTTCAGCCCCGCTGCGCGCCCGGCGCCGCCGCGCGGCCCGCGGCTCACCCCCGCCCCCGCCGCGGCCGGCGCCCCGCGCGGCCACGTCCTGGTGCGCGAGTCGAAGCAGGGCCAGGATCACGGGCTCGTAGAGGGCGGTGCCGAGCACCGTGTACTCGACGGCGGCGTGCGGCTCCTGCGGCATCCGCTCGAGGTCGTACTCGGCGACCTCGCGCAGCTGGCGTCCGTACTCGAGCAGTCGGGGCTCGCTCAGCGGCATGCCCGCATCCTCGACGGCCGCAAGCGCCGTCTCCAGCTGCGCGACCGCGGCGAACCGCGGATCGTAGACCTGCCCGAGCGCCTCGAGCGCCGCCCGGGCGCGGGGGAAGGGGTCGGGGTCGTCCGGCGGATGCCTCGTCGGCGGGCGGCGGCAGCGCACTCACGGCGCGGCCGAGCGTCTCGTAGAGGTCGTCGCCCGGGTCGTCGATGAGCCCGAGGATCGTGCGCGTCTGCTGCACGCTGAGCCCCACCGGGCCGGTGAGCGCGCGGATGAGGCGGATCCGCCTGACGTGCGACTCGTCGTAGTTCGCCTGCGTCGCCGAGGTCGCGACGCCCGGGTGCAGGAGACCCTCGCGCAGGTAGTACTTCACGGTGGCGACGGCAGGCCGGTCGCCTGGGCGAGCGCGGAGATTCGCATTCGGCCTCCTTGCAATTGGATACTTGCACTCTCTATTATTGGAGAGTACCACTATCCAATCAAGCTCCCCGACACGAAGGATCGCATCATGCCTCCCCTGACGACGTCATTCTCATCGGCATCCTGCTGCTCGCGCTCGTCACCGTCGAGAGCGGCGGGTACTTCCTCACCCGCGTCGTGCGCGGCCGCGTGCCGGTCAACGCCCTCCAGATGAGCTTCTTCCGGGCGGGCCACGCGCACGCCGCGGTGCTGCTCGTGCTGTCCATCGCGATCCTCGCCGTCATCTCCTACGCCGCACTCGACGGCTTCTGGATGTGGCTCGCGCGCACCGGCGTGCCGATCGCGGCGATCCTCATGCCGGCGGGCTTCTTCCTCTCGGTGACCGGCAAGAACCCCGAGCGGCCCAACCGCCTGATCGTGCTGCTCTGGCTCGGCGTGGCCACGCTCACGGCGGCACTCACCACCGCCGGCATCGGCCTCATCGCCGGGGGAGCGGCGGCGCTCTGATCGGGTCGCGGCCCGGGCGGCGAGCGGTGCGGCGAGCGGATGCCGCGACGCGAGCCGCGACGCGGCATCCGCTCGGCATCCACCGCGTCGGATGCGGCCCGGAGCGTCGGCCTGATCCGGCGCATGTGCCCTCTTCGGGGGGATGACGAAACATGAGCAATGCTCGTATTCTGAACCCCGTCATTGTTGTGACGCGAAACCGACCGGCGTCCACAAGGCGCCGAACCCGAGTCGAGCGCACACCTGTGCACTCAGTTACACACCAGTGCTGCGCTCACGAAGAAGTGAGGAGCCCTCCCATGACAACCCGAATGACGACCGCACGTGCAATCGGCGCTGCCTTGCTGCTTGCCGGCGGCGCCGTCGTGTTCAGCGCTGCGCCGGCGTACGCCGACCCGCCCGCGGGCCAGATATGCCCTGGGCTCGACTCCGGCGTCATCGAAGTCACCGGCGACGAGACTGAGATCACGATCACGGCCCCCGAGGGATTCGTCATCACCGAGATCTGCGTGAAGGCCGGTTCGGCGCAATCCGGCGGCGGCGCCGTCATCATCCCGGTCGACCCGCCCTCGCAGACTGTCACGTTCTCGCATCCGACCGGCAAGGACATCAGCCACTACTCGTTCTCGGTCGAGCCGGTGACGACGCCGACGCCGACGCCGACGCCGACACCGACGGAGACGAGCTCGGTGGTCCTTCCGCCTGACACGACCTCCACCGGTGGCGGTGGTGGACTCGACAGCGGTTGGCTGCTCATTGCGGGCCTCACTGCCCTCGCGCTCGGCTCGGCCGTCGTGGGTGAGCGCGTAGCCGTCAAGCGACGCCTCGCCACCTGACGCCTGCAGCCGGCTCCATCCGCGGCAAGTCAACGGATGGAGCCGGGCCGACGCGAACGACGAACGGATGCCACGGCGCGATGCCGTGGCATCCGCTCTGCCTCGACCGCGTCGGATCCGGAGGGTAGCGTCGGGCCATGGCCATTCCGCAGCGCTTCTCCCTCGTGACCCTCGGCGTCGCCGACGTCGAGGCCGCCACCGCGTTCTACCGCCGGATCGGGTGGCGCCAGTCGACGCACTCCGCCGACGGCACCACCTTCTTCACGACGCCAGGGCCGGTCATCGCGCTCTGGTCGAGCGCCGAGCTCGCGGTCGACGGCGGCGTCGGCTCCGAGGCGGATGCCGCGGCGGCGCCGGCATTCCGCGGTGTCGCCCTGGCCGTCAACTTCGACTCCCGCGAGCAGGTCGATGCCGCGCTCGCAGACTGGCGGGCCGCCGGCGGCGAGGTCTCCAAGCCCGCGGAGGAGACGGAGTGGGGCGGCTACAGCGGGTACGGGCGCGACCCCGACGGCAACCTGTGGGAGTTCGCGCACAACCCGTTCTGGCCGCTCGACCGACTCGGAATGCCGCACCTCGACGGCGGTGAGGTCGACTGATCCCGCGTCGCGCCGTCCGCCGACCCGCACGGCTCGCCGCGCCGCGCCGCGTCGCCCCGCCGCCCGCGGCGCCGCGTCGCCCCGCCGTCGTGCCGCATCGCCCCGCTGCCGCGCCGCCACGCCCCGCTGCCGCGCCGCGAGCCGCGCCGCGAGCCCGGCCGCGGTGGGCGACGCATGCTACCAGTCCGGAGCACCATCTCATCGCGCCTACACTGGAATCCGTGAATTCAGAGGAATCCGTCGACGTCGTGCTGATCGGCGGGGGCATCATGAGCGCCACGCTCGGCTCCCTCATCTCCCAGCTCGAGCCCGACTGGAGCATCCGCGTCTACGAGCGCCTCGGCGAGGTCGCGCAGGAATCCTCCAACGCATGGAACAACGCCGGCACCGGGCACGCCGCGCTCTGCGAGCTCAACTACATGCCCGAGAACGCCGACGGCACGGTGAGCGCGGCCAAAGCCGTGTCGATCAACGAGCAGTTCCAGGTGAGCCGGCAGTACTGGGCGTACCTCGTCTCGATCGGGGCACTGCCCGAGCCGCACAACTTCATCAACTCGACACCGCACATGACCTTCGTCAAGGGCCGGGCGAACATCGAATACCTGAAGAAGCGCGTCGCGGCGCTGAAGGCCGAGCCGCTGTTCCCCGACATGGAGTTCACGGAGGATCTCGACCGCATCGCCGAGTGGACGCCGCTCATGGCGAAGAAGCGCAACCCCAAGCAGAAGGTCGCCGCAACTCGAGTCGAGTCGGGCACCGACGTCGACTTCGGTGCGCTCACGAGGTACCTCTTCCACGACATGGAGCGTCGTGGCGCGTCGATCCAGACGAACCACCAGGTCACCCGGCTGAAGCGCCAGAAGGACGGCATGTGGAAGCTGCGCGTGCGCCACCTCGTCGGGCAGACGCCCAAGGTCGTGCGCGCCCGGTTCGTGTTCGTCGGCGCCGGCGGCGGCGCGCTCGCGCTGCTGCAGAACTCCGGCATCCCCGAGATCAAGGGCTTCGGCGGCTTCCCGATCTGCGGCCAGTTCCTCCGCACGACCAACCCGAAGGTCGTCGCCCAGCACCAGGCGAAGGTCTACGGCAAGGCCGCCGTCGGCGCTCCGCCGATGTCGGTGCCGCACCTCGACACCCGCATCGTCGAGGGCGAGACCGCGCTGCTGTTCGGCCCGTTCGCAGGGTTCACCCCGAAGTTCCTCAAGACGAGCACGTGGTTCGACCTGCCGTTCTCGATCCGTCCGCACAACCTCGGGCCGATGCTGCAGGTCGCGTTCAAGAACGTCGACCTCATGAAGTACCTCGTCACCCAGCTCCTCGCGTCGCGCGACCAGAAGATGGCGGCCCTTCGCGAGTTCATGCCCACCGCGAAGGACCGGGACTGGGAGCTCATCACCGCCGGCCAACGCGTGCAGGTCATGAAGAAGGACCCCGAGAAGGGCGGCGTGCTGCAGTTCGGCACCGAGGTCATCACCGGCGCCGACGGCACGATCGCCGGGCTGCTCGGCGCCTCGCCGGGTGCGTCGACGGCCGCGCCGATCATGCTCGACGTGCTCGCGCGCTGCTTCCCCGACCGCATCGCCGGCTGGGAGCCCAGGCTCCGCGAGATGATCCCGAGCTACGGCCACGAGCTGTCGGCCGATCCCGCCGGCGCGGAGGCGGAGCTCACCGAGACCGCGAAGGTGCTCGAGCTCACCGCGTAGCCGGCCGAGTGCGCGAAGCGCCGCGTGTATCCGGACTTCCTGGTCGAGTGGGCGCGAAGCGCCGATCGAGACACGGATGCCCGACTGTGCGGACGCCGCGCCGCGGCATCCGGACTGCTGGTCGAGTATGGGCGAAGCGCCGTATCGACACCATCGGATGCCGCGGCGCGGCTCGCCGCTCCGTCGCCATGCCGTGGTCGCCGAGGGCTCGCCGCGGCATCCGCTTGCGCGCTCACATCGTCCAACACTCGATCCACACCGCTCGGTTTGCATGACTTCGGCGGTTTTACATGACATGGGCGCGCTCACACGTCATGCAAATCGACGCATGTCATGCAAACACTACGCGTGCAGTTGCTCGAGCAGGAGGTGCTCTTCGCGGATCCGGATGCATCGCCACGCCGTCTCTGCGAGCGGGTCCTCGGCGAGCGGCGAGCGGCGGGCGGTGAAAAAGAGCGGATCTCAGGTGCCGGGCCCCGCGCGCGCCTCGTGGCCACCGTGTTGGCCGAGTTGCCCGAAGGAACCGCGCTCGCATCCGTGTTCGCATGACATCGGCCGATCTGTAGGACAGGAGAGCGCGACCTCGTCCTGCACATCGGCCGACGTCCTGCAAAGGGCACTGGTGGCACCACGGATGCCCCGGCCGGGTCACGGCTCGCCGCGGCATCCACTTGCGTTGGTTAGAACATGTGTTCGAACGAGTGCATGCGGTGGAGTGGTCAGGAACTCGGGGTCGAGCAGGCCGACACGCTGCCCGGGCTCGCCAAGCTCAACAATCTCGTACGTTCGGTGCAGACGCCCGATTTCTCGGGCGTGACCTACCACGAGGTGCTCGCGAAGTCGGCGCTCAACAGGGTGCCGGGCCAGTCGGCGATGCCCTTCGGGTGGACGATCAACCCCTACCGGGGCTGCTCCCATGCGTGTGTCTACTGCATACACCCCGACACGGAGATCACGTTCGTCGACGGTCGGTCCGCACCGCTGTGGTCAGTCGAGGTGGGTGCTGATGTCGTTGGTACCCGCGTGGTCGACGGAATGCGACGATATGCAGAGTCCAAGGTCGTCGCGAAGTGGTCGACACGAAAACGGGCGTACCGGGTGAGGCTTGCTGACGGCACATCGATCATCGCAAGCGGCGACCATCGCTTCCTCACACGTCGTGGCTGGAAGCACGTGACCGGGGCGATGTCAGGGCCGGGACATCGGCCGTACCTCACGACGCAGAACACGCTCATGGGGTTCGGCCGCGGCGCTCGCTCCGGGGCGCTGCCGCCATCCGTCCTCGATCGCGAACATGCACGGATATCTCACTGGCATGATCCGCGGAGACGGCATGATGCTGCGGCGCGAGTACCCGAGGTCCCGAGGCGCGAACCTATCTCGCGAGCCGGTTCAGGCTCGCCCTGGCCGACGAAGAGGCGCTCGCACGGTCGCGCATGTTCCTAGAGCAGTTTGATGTAGACACAAGGGCCTTCCGTTTTACCCAGGCAATGGCGACCCGTCGTGAGATGACTGCGATCCGAACGAGCCGTCGTTCTCACTACGACGCGATCACGAGACTGATTGTGTTGGCGGGTTTATCCCAGCTGCGGCTCCCGGGCAACTGGTTTTCTCGCCGGGATCTTCGATGCCGAGGGTTCCTGTTCACGCGGCATCCTTCGTATCGCCAACGCTGACGAGACAATGCTGTGGAATACCCTGCGGGCACTTGACCATTTCGGTCTGGATGGCCTCCTCGAGCCCACAAGACCCAATGGGGTCGCATACGTCCGTGTACGAGGAGGACTCTCCGCACGGCAGGCATTCTTCAACATCACCCAGCCGGCCATCACGCGGAAGCTCTCGTTCACGGGGGCAACCATGAAGACGCACGCAGACCTGCGCGTCGTCGCAGTCGAGGATCTCGGCAAAGAGATCGAGATGATGGACATCACCACGACGACCGGAGACTTCATCGCGAACGGGGTCGTGAGCCACAACTGCTTCGCTCGTCCGACCCACACGTACCTCGACCTCGACGCCGGCGACGACTTCGACCGGCAGATCATCGTCAAGATCAACGTCGCCGACGTGCTGCGCCACGAACTCGCCAAGCCGTCATGGCGGCACGAGGCCGTCGCGCTCGGCACAACACCGACCCCTACCAGCGGGCCGAGGGCCGGTACTCGCTCATGCCGGGCATCATCGACGCGCTCACGACGAGCGGCACGCCGTTCAGCATCCTCACGAAGGGCACGCTGCTGCGGCGCGACCTGCCGCAACTGGCGGATGCCGCGACGCGAGTGCCGGTCGACCTCGCCATGTCGATCGCGGTCTACGACCACGACCTGCAGCAGTCGGTCGAGCCCGGAACGCCGAGCACGAAGGCGCGACTCGCGACGGTGACCGCCGTGCGCGAGGCCGGACTCGACTGCGCAGTCTTCCTGATGCCGATCCTCCCGTACCTCACCGACACGCGTGCCCACCTCGATGAGGCGCTGCGGCAGGCCAAGGCCGCGGGCGCCTCGAGCGTGATGTACACGGCCCTGCATCTCAAGCCCGGGGTCAAGCAATGGTTCATGCAGTGGCTCGAGCGCGAGCATCCCGCGCTCGTGCCGAAGTACCGCTCGATGTACTACGGCAACAACGCATACGCGCCCAAGGCGTACCAGCGCTGGCTCAGCGAGCGGATGCGTCCACTGATCAGGAAGCACGGCCTCGAACGCGGCTCGGAGGATCCGGTGACCGGCGGTGTGCGATCGGCTGCGTTGAAGACCCCGCGATCGGCTGCGCTCAGGCCCCACGATCGGCGGCGCTCAGCGCCCCGCGATCCGCGGCGTTCCACGCCCCGCGGTCGTCGGAACTGCCGCTCGACGTGCTCGGGGCGCCGCCCGATCCATCCGCGCTCTTCTGAGCGATGCCGACGTCCGAATCCCGGGCGATGCGGCATCCGCGCGCTCAGAGAAGCCGGGATTCTAGGTGCTGCGGCCTTCGCGCTGCCATAATCCGCAGAGGCCCACCGAGCGAACCCGATCGCCGTGGGCCTGCGAGCGGAGGATCACGATGACCTTGGGCCTGCCCTCGCACCTCGCGCGCGATTCGCTCAGCCGGGCGCTCGCATTCGCCGGGCACTGCGCGGCGTGGGTATGTCTCGGCATCGCCGTCATCGTCGGCGTGATCGGAGCGGCGACCACCGGCAGCCCCGCGTGGTGGGCCGTGGTCGGGCTGAGCGTCGCGATGGCCCTGCTGCTCGGGCTCCTGGCCCGCTGGCCGACCGTGACGTTCACGCTCCTCTACCTGATGGCCGGCACAGGCACGGTGGTCACGCTCACCGTGCTCGTGATGGAGCATGCGGACCGGATCGCGACCACGGACAACATCGTCCTCGCCCTGCCGCGCGTCGCGCTCATCCTCGTCGGCGGGGCGGGCTCCGGCGCCGTGATCGCCATCACGTGGGCGACGCTCGGATACGGACTCGGGGAGGCGGCGTCGTTCCTCGGCGCCGCGCTCGGGGCCGGGGTGTGGCAGCCGAATGCCGCGGCGGCCATCGCATTCGGGATCCTCGTCGTGATCCGGGCCTCCGAGGGACTCAGTCGCCGCTCCGATGCCCGCCGCCAGGTCGGCCTGCATCGTGCGAGCCAGCACATGCGCGAGATCGCCATCCGGCACGACGTCGAGCTCCGCGCCACCGCCCGCCTGCACGACACCGCCCTCAGCCACCTCGTCGCCATCGCCGCCGCCGGATCGGGACCGGTCGACGAGCGGCTTCGTGACGGCATCCGCCTCGATCTCGACCTGATCGTCGGCAGCGACTGGGCGGACGCGCACGCAGCGGCCACGGATGCCACGCGGCCCGGTTTGGATGCCATGCGGCTCGGCCCGGATGCCACGTGGCCCCGCCCGGATCCCACGAGGCCCGGCCCGGATGTCATGTGGCCCCGCCCGGATGCCACGTGGCCCCGCCCGGATGACGATCCGCCCACGCTCGAGCACGCGTTCACCGCTGCCGCCAACATGGACCTCGACGTGCGGATGACCGGCGACCTCGCCGTGCTGGGTGTGCTCGGTCCCCAGCGGGCCGCCGCGCTCGACGCGGCCATCGCGCAATGCCTCGTCAACGTGGCTCGGCATTCCGGCGTCGGCGAGGCGGAGCTCGCCATCGGCTACCGCGATGGCGAGGTGACCGTGGCAGTCATGGACGGCGGCGTCGGGTTCGACGAGCGCGAGGTGCCGGAGGACCGCATCGGTCTTCGCACGTCGATCCGCGCTCGCATCCAGCAGGAGGGCGGCACGGTGCGGCTCTGGTCGACGAAGGGCGCGGGCACCACGATCGTGCTCACCGTGCCGGAGGGCGGCGAATGAACCGCATCCGCCTCTCCCAGCAGGAGGCCGACCCGATCGGGGGCGTCACCGCTGCGCCGGTCGTCGCCGTCGGCGCCGCACTCGCGTTGGTCGTCGCCGTCGTGTCGACGGTCGTGCGCTGGGACGAGGTCGGCTCCCCGCTCGCGGCAGTGGTCGGGATCCTGTTCGTCGGAGGCGCCGGGCTCACCGCCGCGCTCTCCGCCGCGCCCTCGAACGCGCCGTTCACCCTCGACCGCCTGTACATCGTGGTGGCGCTCGCCACCGCCGCGGCGATCGCCGAGTTCATCTCCACCGTCGGCAACGAGCTCCTGCTCTACGGCGACTACGGGCCGGTCGTGATCGGCCTGTTGATCCTCTGCGTCGCGCCGTTCTGCTCGTGGACCTCATTGCTGCTCGCCGGGGGACGGCCGCCGTCGTGCTCTCCATCCTCGTCCTGGGCTCGGCGACGACCGCGGACGCCCCGATCGGTGCACTCATCGCGGTGAACTCCGCGCCGGTGCTCGCGATGTCGGCCGCCGCGGCCGGCTACTCGTTCGCGATCGTCGACGAGACGCTGGCGTGGCAGCGCAGCGCGAACCGGGGCGCCCTGCAGAAGGACGCGGAGCTCCGCACCGGCATCGCGCGGTCGGTGCAGCAGAGCCGCGTGTCGGTGCTCGGTCGTGAAGTGCTGCCCTTCCTCGCGAGCGTCATGACGGCCGACCGCATCTCGATCGCCGACGCCGATCGCGCCCGTGAGCTCGCCGACGTGCTGCGCCGGGCACTCAAGGCAGGCATCGAGTCGACCTGGCTCGACGACCTCGCGGCGGCGGTGCAGAGGTCACGTGGCATCCCGGTCACCGTCGACGATCCCACGGGGTCGGCCGCCGACCTCGGCGACGACCAGCGTTCGGCGCTCACCGCGCTGATCACGTGGCTCGGGGAGGAAGGCCGTTCGGCGTCCATCCGCGTCGAGATCACGACCGATCCGCCGCGGCGGCGCATCGCCGTCGTGGCCGAGCCCGGGCCCTTCCCCCCGCTCCGACGAGACCTCGACCGCTTCGCAGTGGTGGCCCGGGCGGTTTCGCTGGGCGCAGACGTCGGGATGACGCGAGAGAATGTCAGCGTGGAGCTGTCTCATGTGTCCGACTGAGGTGATCGCGCCGACCGCGCCGACCGCGACGACCGCGACGAGCCGCGCCGATGCCGCCGACCGCGCCGACCGCGCCGACGCACCGACCGCCCAGAGCGCGCCGACGGCCTCCGACGAGACCCAGGCCGGTCCGACGGTGCGCCTCGCGCTGGTCGACGACCACGGGCTCATCGTCGACAGCCTCGCGACGTGGTTCACCGAATATGCCCCCGACTTCACGATCGCGGTTCGCGCGACGAGCTGGATGGACCTCATCCGGAGTCCCGACTTCCCGGTGGAGCTCGTGCTCATGGACCTGCAGCTGGCCGAGAGCGTGTCGATCGAGTCACGCGTCCGCGCGTGTCGCGCGGCCGGCGCGAAGGTGCTCGTCATGAGTGCGCTCGACGACGAGGCATCCCGCGACCGCTGTATCGCCGGCGGCGCGGCGGGGTTCGTCTCGAAGACCCTTCCATGTGCAGAGCTCGCGGAGCTGGCGCGCCGCGTCGCGCGCGGTGAGCGGATCCGTCGGAACGCGGCATCCGAGCTTCGCGGCATCCGAGCCTCCGCGGCATCCGAGCCATCCGAGCCGTCCGAGGCGGCCGCTTCGCCACCCGCCGGCGACCACCCGCACCCGGCGCACCTGAGCACGGCCGAGGAGCGGGCCCTTCGCCTGTACGTCCAGGGGCTCAGCACGCAGGAGGTCGCAGCGCGCATGCAGGTCGGCTACGAGACCGCGAAGACGTACCTGCGCCGCACACGCGAGAAGTACGCGCGCGTCGGCCGCCCGGCGAGCCGGAAGTCGGAGCTGATCCGCCGTGCGGCGGAGGACGGGCTCCTCGAGTAGATGGCGAAGCTCTATTTCCGCTACGGGGCGATGAACTCCGGCAAGTCGACGGCGCTGCTCCAGGCGGCCTTCAACTACGAGGAGCGGGGACACCAGGTGCTGCTCGCCAAACCCGCCGTCGACACCAAGGGCGACCGCAGCATCGTGTCGCGGCTCGGAATGGTGCGCGACGTCGACTTCACGATCGAGCCCGATGCCGACGTCCTCGACCGATTCCAGGGCCACCGTACCCGGGTCATCGAGGAGCACGGCCGCGACGTGAGCTGCCTGCTCGTCGACGAGGCGCAGTTCCTCACCGCCGAACAGGTCGACGACCTGCTGCGCATCGCGCTGATGGACGACATCCCGGTGCTCGCCTATGGCATCCGCACCGATTTCCAGACCGTCGCGTTCCCCGGCAGCCGCCGGCTGCTCGAGATCGCGCACAGCCTCGAGGAGCTGAAGACGATCTGCCGCTGCGGACGCAAGGCGATCTTCAACGGGCGCCGCATCGACGGCCGGTTCGTGTTCGACGGCGACCAGGTCGCGATCGACGGCGAGGAGGTCACGTACGAGTCACTGTGCGGCGTCTGCTACCTCGAGGAGAGCGGCGGCGTGCTGAACGGCCGCCACCACTGAGCCATGGTCGCCGACGCCGAGCGGATGCCGCGCCATACCGAGCGCATGGCGCCCCGCGTCGACGGCGTGGACGCCGCCCGTGGGTTGGCCCTCATCGGCATGTTCGTGGCGCACGTCTCGCCCGCGGTGGCCTCCCTCGAGGCCGCGCAGCTCATCGCGGTCGCCGATGAGCGTCCACGCCTGCTGTTCGCGCTGACCGCGGGCATCGGCCTCGGCTTCCTCTCGGGCGGTACTCGGCCGGTCTCCGAGGGCCGGGGCGAGTTGCGCCGCCAGATCGCGATCCGCGCGGTGATCCTCATCATGCTCGGCTTCCTGATCTGGGCCATCTTCGACCCGCTCGTGTTCATCATCCTCGACGTCTACGGCGTCGCCTTCCTCGTGATGCTCCCGCTGCTCTTCCTGCCGCCGCGGGTCGCCCTCGGTCTCGGCATCGCGCTCCTCGCGGTCACGCCGGCGGTCGCCGAGCTGGGCGCACGCACGGAGTTCGTCGCCGCAGTGCGGGAGACCCCCGTGCGGTTCCTCTCCGACTGGATCGTCGGCGGTGCCTACCCGGTGATCATCTGGGTCCCCGTGATGCTCATCGGCTTGGCGCTCGCCCGCATGGACCTCGGCTCGCCGCGGGTGGTCGCCGGGATCGCGCTCGGCGGCACGGCGGCGGCATCCGTGTTGCTTCCGCTCGCCGCGCAGCTGCCGGCGCCCGAGGTCGTGAGCGAGGCGGGCTGGTCGGTTCCACTGCGCGCGTCGCTCGAAACGCTCGGCAACGTCGGCGTGAGCGCGCTCGTCGTCGCGGCGATGCTCACGCTCACCGCGCTCGCGCGTGCGCCGGTCCGGCGGGTCGCCACCACGATCCTGTCGCCCATCATCGCGATGGGGGCGATGCCGCTCAGCATCTACACGATCCACCTCGTGGTGATCTCGCTCGCCATCCGTGTGGAGGACGGTGTCCGCACCGACGACTCCTGGGTCCTCGTCATAGGGCTCGTCGTCGGGGCGATGGCGTTCGCCTGGCTCTGGCGCCGCTACCTCGGCCGCGGTCCCTTCGAGCGCATGCTCCGGTGGGCGAGCGGCCGCGATCGAGCGGATGCCGCATCCGCATCGTCCCCACTTCGAGGGTGACTTCTGCGGGATCGCTCTCCGGCGGGCGTCCGCTCGGGTACGTTAACGCATGCCCGCCTCTCCGGAAGGCGGGCTTCGTCGACCCGCCGACAGCAGGAGCGGGCCGGACGCGGAGGGGCTCTCATGACGCTGGCGCGGCAATCGTCGATCGATTCCCCGGCCGTCGTCGTCGCTACGTGGCAGCGCGACTACGCGAGGCGGCTCCTCGCCACCGACTTCATCGTCATCGTGGTCTCGGTCTACGGCTCACAGCTCATCCGTTTCGGCACCAGCGGCGAGGAACTGCTCGTCGCGGGGCGGGAGGCGTGCTAGGTCAGTTACTCGATCGTCTCGGCGGTCCTCGCGCTCATCTGGTTCCTCTCACTCGGGATCTTCGCGACGCGCGATCGCACCATCGTGGGAGCGGGCACGAGCGAGTACCGGCGCATCACCGACGCCACGATCCGCGTCTTCGTCGTCCTCGCGATCGCCGCCTTCCTGCTGCAGTCCGAGGTCGGTCGCGGCTACCTCCTCGTCGCGCTCCCGCTGGGGCTCACGCTGCTCCTGGTCTCCCGTTGGCTGTGGCGCAAATGGCTCCTGCACCAGCGCGGGTCGGGCCGCTACTCGCACCGCGCCATCCTCGTGGGGGAGCGCCAGAAGTCGCTGCACGTCGCCGAGCAGATCGCCCGTGACGGCGCATCCGGCATCGTGATCGTCGGTGCCATCACCGAGCACGGCTCCTCCGAGAAGGATCTCGCCCCCGGCATCCCGGTGCTGGGCGACTTCTCGAGCATCTCCCGCGTACTCGAAGAGGCACGCGCCGACACGGTGATCTTCACCGGTGCCGACACGATCGATCCGCGCGGCATGCGGGAGCTCGGCTGGGCGCTCGAGGCCACGTCGACCACCCTCATCGTGGCACCGGCGCTCACGGATGTCGCGGGCCCGCGCATCCACGCCCGCCCTGTGGCCGGCCTGCCGCTCATCCAGGTGGACTACCCCGAGTTCGAGGGCCGCAAGTACGCCGCCAAGCGCGCGTTCGACCTGGTCGTGGCGTCACTCGCACTCGTGGTGTTGAGCCCGCTCCTCCTCGTGATCACCGTTCTCGTGCGTGGCGGCAGCCCCGGACCCGCACTGTTCACGCAGGAGCGTGTGGGGCTCAACGGCAGGCGGTTCCGCATGCTGAAGTTCCGCTCCATGGTCGTCGACGCCGAGACGCATCTGCCGAGCCTGCTCGATCGCACCGACGGCAACGGAGTGCTCTTCAAGCTGAAGTCCGACCCTCGAGTCACGAAGGTCGGCGCAGTGTTGCGCCGGCACAGCCTCGACGAGCTCCCGCAGCTGTTCAACGTGCTGAACGGCGACATGTCGCTCGTCGGTCCGAGGCCGCCGCTCGCGTCGGAGGTCGAGCGCTACGACGAGTGGGCGCATCGGCGGCTGCTTGTGCGGCCCGGCATCACCGGGCTGTGGCAGACCCAGGGCCGCTCCGACCTCTCGTGGGAGGACAGCGTGCGCCTCGACCTCTACTACGTCGAGAACTGGTCGCTCACCGGTGACATCATCATCCTGTATCGCACCGTCCGGGCAGTCGCCCGGGCGGATGGTGCCTACTGATGATGGTGCCCGCTGACGACGAGCGCGTCTAACTAGGGCGCTGTGACCCACTGAAATCGCCGAAGATGCCTAGCGCCTCAGCATGAGCAGCTGACGAGCCGAAGAGGCGCAAGCGACGCGATCTTCCACGCCATCGTCTGGCCAGTCCTCGCGCTGCTCATCATCCGCGGGGGCTTGGCGACCTGGTCGCTCTTCAACGAGCGATCTCGGTGCGCGACGACCTCGAAGGACGCACGAGCCACAGTTCCAGCTCCAGACCGCCGCGACCGAGCGCCGATCTCGACGTCCATGCCGCGCTCGCCGCCGAGCTGAGCGCGTCGGCCGCGAGCGCGGTCAGCCGACGGCAGAGCCGTCTGGCGCTTCGGCGAGGTGATGCCGTTCGTCGGCGAGAACTTGCGTGGCGTGCGCACGTTCGCTGAAAGCATCGATCGATGTCCCGAAACGTCATCCAACCGGCTGCCGAACTCGCCTGCGGCTCACGCTCCAACGCGACGCGGCGACCGGTGACTCCAACATCGAGCCGATCCTCGAGGCCGCCGACATCGTGACCGCCGCAGCGAGCGAGGTGAAGGAGACCTCGGCAACGATCGTCGCCGATCGACACCGATGCCACGATCACCCAGGTCGCCGACGCCGTGAGCCAGTACGACGACATCCTGCAAGACGTGGAAGGGCAGCTGCCAGGCGTCCAGGGCAGCATCCAGGCCGTCGGATCGCTGCTGGGCGTCGACGGACCGAAGACCGTGGTGCTCGTCTTCCTCAACAACGCCGAGCGCAGCGCTCGGCGGCAGCCCGGCCGCGCAGACCCAGCTCTCCGTCGACAACGGTTCGGTCACGATCGTGCGGCAGGTCTCGAGTGCGGACTTCCGCGTCGCCGTCCCGGTCGACGTCCCCGTCGACGAGAGCGCGAAGCAGCTGACGACTCGATCTTCACCGACAACGTCAATGCGTCGACGAGCCCGCCCGACTTCCCGACCGCCGCGAAGATCATCTCGGCCCACTGGCAGCGCGACGTGGCCGTCATGCCCGACGTCGATCGTCTCAATCGACCCGATCGCTCTGTCCCGCATCCTCGAGGCGACCGGCCCGGTCACGATGCCCGACGGCGAGGTGCTCGACAGCGGCAACGTCGTGACGAAGCTGCTGAACGAGGCGTACTTCCGCTACCCCGAGGGCGGCGACGGAATCCGACGCGTACTTCGCAGCCGCGGCATCCGCGATCTTCGGGCGGATCATGGCCGCGGACTACGACGTGTGGGCGATCGTCCCAGGCAGTCATCGACGCTGCCAACAACGGCAGCTTGATGCGGAGCGCCGACCCGACGACCCAGGCCTCTTCGACGACACGCGCCTGCAAGGCGTGCTCCCGCAGACGAACGACGGCGCGACGGTCATGGGCGTGTACTTCCGCGACGCTCCGCGTCGAAGATCGACTACTACCTGCACACCGAGGCGACCGTCACGACGAACACGTGCACCCCCGATGCTCCAACCTACACGGTCGAGGTGCGCCTGCGTTTCGACATCCCCGACGATCTCGAGTCCCCGACTACGTCGACAGCAACCTCTACGACTTCTACCGCACCGAGGTGTTCCTGGACGGGCCGGTCGGCGCAGCGACGTCGTGAGTCGAGGCGCCCGAGCCCGGCCTCGAGACCACGACCGGACCGTCGGTCGTCGACTCGGGCGTCCCGCCGAGAAGTTCACGATCGACCTCGAGGACGACCAGACGGCGCTCGTGCGCGCAACGTTCGCGGGCACGCCGGGCGAGTACGGCCCGACCGAAGTGCGGACCACGCCGATGATCAACGCTACGAAGGTGACGATGAACGAGGCGACCTGCGGCTGAGCCGCAGTCTGCCGCACGCGACGGCCGCCATGGGCGGTCATGCGCAATTCCCCACACGCGGGGTCATACGAGCTATCCACATGGTCGTACATCCATCCGCCGTATGCAAGACTCATTCAGGCACTGCCAAGGGGGGAGTCGGATCGGCTCAGGAGGAATACGAGTGGAATTACGCGATTACGTGCGCATCCTGCACAAGAGTTGGGTGTCGATCCTCGCGTTCCTCCTCCTCGGTCTCGGCTCGCCGCGGCGTATTCCATGCTGGTGACGCCCAAGTACGAGGCCTCCACCGAAGCTCTACGTCTCGGTGCGGTCGGGCGACAGCGCGGCCACCGGAGACCTCGTGCGGGGCAGCCAACTTCGCCCGGCAGGCGGTGACCAGTTATGTCGACGTCGTTGACAGTGCGATCGTGCTCGACCGGGTGATCGATCAGCTCGCACTCGACCACACGAGTGACGAACTGGCTGAGCAGATCGAGGCGAGCTCGCCGCTCAACATCGCAGCTGATCCAGATCATGGTGACCGACAGCGATCCTGAGCTCGCTGCCAAGATCGCGAACTCCGTTGGCACGAACTTCGCGGATATCGTGGTGAATCAACTCGAGAAGCCAGAGGGCGAAGCCGCTCAGTCTGGTGAAGATCGAGACGATCCAGGCGGCGACCGCTCCAGAAGCCGCCTCAAGCCCGAACGTGCCGCTCAACCTCGCGCTCGGCGCGCTCGTCGGCTTTGCGATCGGCATCGGCATCGCGGTGCTCCGCAGCGTGCTCGACACA
This sequence comes from uncultured Actinomycetota bacterium, assembly GCA_963764435.1. Taxonomy (GTDB): domain Bacteria; phylum Actinomycetota; class Actinomycetes; order Actinomycetales; family Microbacteriaceae; genus Agromyces. The sequence goes on from CAVXSL010000011.1 coordinate 272,606, forward strand.
CGCATACACTCCTTGCACGACATCTCGCAGATCACCGACAAGCCGCTGCTCGGCGGCATCGCTCTTGATCCCGACGCGAGAACCCGCCCGCTCATCGTGCATGCCGATCCGCGCAACCCTCGTGCGGAGTCCTTCCGAAGCCTCCGAACGAACCTGCAGTTCGTCAACATCGAGCGCGGTCCGCGGAGCTTCGTCATCACGAGCGCCGGCCCCGGCGAGGGCAAGTCGACGACGACGGCCAACCTCGCCATCTCGCTCGCCGAAACGGGTGCAAGTGTCGCTCTCATCGACGGCGACCTGCGTCTGCCGAAGGTCGCCGAGTACCTCGACATCGAGGGCGGCGTCGGTCTCACCGACGTGTTGATCGGACGAGCGGAGCTGGCCGAGGTGCTCCAGAAGTGGGGCCGGGGGCGTCTCTACGTGCTGCCGTCGGGCCGCGTTCCACCGAATCCGAGTGAGCTCCTCGGATCCGCTGCGATGGAGACCTTGCTCAACCAGCTGACCTCTCAGTTCGACTACGTGCTGATCGACGCTCCGCCAGTGCTCCTCGTAACGGATGCCGCGGTCGTGTCGAAGCTCACCGGCGGAGCGATCCTCGTGGCGGCCTCGGGCGCGACCAAGAAACAGGAACTCGCGGGCGCCGTGCGGGCGCTCGAGGCGATCGGGAGCCGCCTTCTGGGCGTCATCGTGACGATGTTGCCCACCAAGGGGCCCGACAGCTACGGCTATGGCAATTACACCTACGGCATGACCCACGACTTCGACGAGGTCTTCGACGCGAACCGACACTCGTGAGCGTCCGCGGGGCGGTCGCGCATGAGCTTCTCGATCCTCACGGTGTGCTCGGGCAACATCTGTCGCTCACCCCTCGCCGAACAATTGCTCCGCGTGGGCTTCTTCGGCGTCGACGGCGTCACCGTGTCGAGCGCGGGCACGATCGCGATGGTGGGCGACGGAATGACCCCCGAGGCACAGGCGATCTCGGCACGTTACGGGGCCACGGATGCCGCGGCGCACGTGGCCCGGCAGCTCGACGAGCGGCTCGTGCGCGACGCCGACCTCGTGCTCGCGCTCTCGCGGGAACATCGTCGCGCGCGTGGTGGAGCTGGTGCCCGCCGCCATGCGCCGCACCTTCACCCTGCGCGAGTTCGCTCGCCTCTCGTCATCGGTCACCGATGCCGACCTTGACGATGCCGCCTCACCGCTGAACAACGGCGGGGTACGCGGCCGCCTGCAGGACGCCGTCGTCGCGGCGGCTTCGCTCCGTGGCGTGGTTCCACCATTCGATTCGCCCGATGACGCCGATGTCATCGACCCCTACCGACGGTCGCTCGACGTCTACGAGGCCTCGGCCGCGCAGGTCTTGCCGGCCGTGCAGGCGACCGTCGCGATGCTCACGCACGCTGCGCAGCGGGCGTAGGGCTCGGGGTGGGAGCGAAACGTCGACGCGCCGGGCGTACAGGCTCGTGCGTGGGCGATCGCGGGGGTTGTCGATGCTTGGCGTCGTCGTCATGGCGCTGAGCTACGTCGCGCTGACGCAGCATCGTTCGATCGCCGCCGCCGGTTCGACGCCGGGCGCGTCGGCGCCGGGGTTGCGGCCGTGGAGTCGCCGGCCACACCGGTTCCCTCGCCGACACCGGCCCCCTCGGCGCCACCGGTCACGACCGTGGCGCTGCCGAACCGAGTCATCGCAAGCATCGACCACGACGTCGCAGTTCGCGCGTCAACGACCGCCTGTCCTGCATCGTCGAACATCGAGCTCACGAGTGACGGGGGTGCGAGCTGGGAGCCGGTCGAGGTTCCGTTAGTGTCCACGGTGCAACGCATCACCCCCGGGGTCGACGCGTTCGTCGCGTTGTTCGGGCTCGCGACCGAGGGGTGCGCTCCGACCTACGCACGGTCCTTCACCGGTGGAGCCGCATGGGAGGCAGCACCCGAGGAGCTCGGCGCCTCGTGGTTCGTTGACCCGGCCAACCGCGCCGGGGTACACGCGCCAGCTGGCGATCGTGCCGCGCCCTGTGCGGTCGTTGTGCAACTCGCGGTGATCGACGAGAACTCGGCCGCCGTGCTCTGCGAAGACGGGTCGGTGCACGCCACGTCGATGGCGGCGCGGTATGGCTCGCTTCTGCCTCCGTACCGGGCGCAGCTGCGATCGGCGCGGGCGAGGGCGGCTACCGCATCGTGGTGCTCAATCAGAACGGATGCGCCGGCGCGCGGCTCGTCGGCGTGGCCGTCGCCGAGGCTGGGCTCGCGCCCGGCGCGCCCGGGCGCCTGCTTCGCCGCGACGGTCGCGGGCGGCGACGTCGCCGTGGCATCCGGCGGCAATGTCACGTGGCTCTGGGCGGGCGACGCGCTCGCACGATCGGAAGATGGTGGTGCGACATGGCTGTGACCGACGAGCTGACACGTTGACGCCGAGCGCGGTGGTGGCACGATGGCAGCGCGACTTACGCGATGCGCCTCTTCCTCACCGACCTCGCCGCGGTCGTGGTGGCTGTCTACGGCTCGCAGTTCCTCCGTTTCGGCGCGCGACGACGTGGAGGTGGACACTCCAAGACGGGCTCCCGGCAACGTTCGAATTCGACTACGATCTCGTCTCGCTCGTGCTCGTGGCGTCATGGTTGATCTCCCTCGAGCTCTTCGATACCCGCGACCACAAGATCATCGGCTCTGGAAGTCTCGAATATAAGCGCATCACTGACGCGACCATCCGCGTCTTCGGCCTGCTCGCGATCATCGCCTTCCTGACGCAGTCGCTGGTGGGTCGCGGATACCTGCTCGATCGCCCTGCCGACGGGCTTGGCTCTACTGGTAATCAGCCGCTGGGCTTGGCGGCAGTGGCTCAACCGCCAGCGAGCAAGCGGCGAGTATCTGCACCGCGCAGTGCTTCTGGGAGAGCGCGCAAAGTGGCGAGCATGTGGCGAAGCAGATGGAGCGAGATGGCGGCTCGGGCATCCGGATCGTCGGCGCAATCACTGAGCATGGCACAACGCCAGCTAGAACTCGCGCCGGGGATTCGCGTCATCGCCGACTACGCACACACACTTGAAGCGATCGATGCCGCGCGCGCCGACACGGTGGTGCTCACGGCCGCCGACATCATCGGCCCCCAGCAGATGCGCCAATTGGGCTGGGATTTGGAAGCCCGGTCGGTAAGCCTCATCGTCGCGCCGGCCCTGACGGATGTCGCCGGCCCGCGCGTCCATGCCCGGCCGGTCGCGGGGTTGCCCCTTATCCACGTCGAGTATCCCGGCGTTTGAGGGCAGGAAGCGCGCAGCGAAGCGCGCATTCGATTTCGTCGGTGCCCTCGCGCTCATCGTGTTGTCCGCCCCGTAATGGTGGCGGTCGCGATGGCAGTGAAGTTCTCGAGCCCCGGCTCGGTCTTCTATCGCAGGAACGAATCGGGCTACAGTGGCCGAGCCATTCCTGATGCTCAAGTTCCGCTCGATGGTGCAAGGCGCTGATGACAACCTCAGAGAGTCTGCTCGATGCACAAGGCACATCAGATCGCCCGCTCTTCAAAATCAATGACGATTCCTCGAATCACGCTAGTCGGCACGGTTCATCCGGCGATACTCATTTGATGAGCTGCCTCAGTTCTTCAACGTCCTGTCTGGGCGAAATGAGCTTGGTCGGGCCCAGCCCGCAGCGCGAGGCAGAGGTCGCTCTGTACGATGACGTTGCACATCGGCGGCTCACTGATGAAGCCGGGTATCAGCGGGCTCTGGCAAGTGAGCGGGCGGTCGGACCTTGAATGGGATGATGCAATAAGGCTGGATCTGTATTACGTGGAGAACTGGTCGATCGTGAGCGACATCGCCATTCTCTGGCGAACGATTAGAGCGGTCGATTTCGCCGGGAAAGGACGCCAGCTGATGGCCGGGGTGATCGTCCACGAGTGGATTGAGAAAGCCGGGGGAGCCGAGAAGGTTCTCGACGCCATGATCAACTGCTTTCCTAACGCCGACCTGCGTGTTCTCTGGAATGATGCGCACGACCGTTACGACGGGCGAACGATCGCAGAGAGCTGGATCAGTCGTACGCCACTTCGCAAGCGCAAGGCGCTCGCGCTACCCTCGATGCCGATGACCTGGAGAAATCTCCCGGCAGGAAAGTCCTATAAGTGGATGCTGGTGAGTTCCCATCTGTTTGCTCACCATGCCAAGTTTCGGGGCCTGAACAAGAAGATTCCGAAACTCGTGTACGCGCACACTCCTGCTAGGTACATCTGGACGCCTGAGCTCGATCAGCGCGGAAGGAGTGGAATCGCCCGCGTAGGTTCGCGTGCGCTGAAGCCGCTTGACAAGCGGCGGGCAGCGGAGGGCGGTCGCGGTCGCGGCAAACAGCGAGTTCGTTCGAAACCGAATCCGAGACACATGAAGATGAATTGGATGCGCACGTCCTCTACCCGCCGGTGGACACAAAACGTATTCGAGCGGTCGAAGACTGGACGACGCGGCTCCTGCCACCCGAAGCCGCGGTGATTGGTTCACTGCAGCATGAGTTTCTCCTTGGCGCGTCCAGATTCGTGCCGTACAAGAACCTTACGCGGGTTATTGAGGCAGGGGAGACGGTTGGACTCCCAGTCGTCTTGGCCGGCTCCGGCCCTGAGGAGCCGGTGCTCAGAGAGGTCGCGGCAAGAGCTAGCACCGATGTGACATTCGTCCCGGGGCCGTAGGATGCGATGTTGTTCAGCCTCTATCAGTCGGCCACAGCCTTCATATTTCCTGCCGTTGAGGATTTCGGGATCATGCCTGTCGAAGCCATGGCGTGTGGTACTCCGGTCATCGCGTACGAAGTCGGTGGGGCAAGCGGAGAGTTGTCCGCAAGGTCGGCGGAGGTGCATTAGTGGCGAGTTTCGAGCCCGACGAATGGCAACGCGCGCTGTGCGAAGTGCAGCATATGGATCGGCCGTCTCTCGCTCAGCGGGCGTCGCGCTTCTCGAATGAACGGTTCTCGCAAGAACTCAAACAGTGGGTCGCTCAGTCAACCAATTCGGAAGGCCAGGTTCAGGAATCACCATGACCGAAACCCACTTGGTGGAAACCAGCCGAGAGCAACGGTACTCCGACGCCCAACCATATGTGCTAGTACTCGGGACGGCAGATTGGAACCAGCCGATCGCTACGAATCAGCATTACGTCACACGCGAGATTGGTGTGGACAGCAGCTGTCGGGTGACCTATATGGAGTCCATGGCGCTTCGCAAACCCACTCTCTCGTCGCATGACCTGCGGCGGATCCTTTCCCGACTTCGGCGCATCTTCCTTCCGACGAAGCACGAGCAAGAGGGAAGGCCAATCCCACCGTGGCTAACGGTTCGCTCCCCGCTCGTCATTCCTGTCCACCGTGGTTTCCCTCAGGTCGTCAACCGCCGACTCCTCCGCAAAGCCGTGGGCGACTGGCTCCGATACAGCGGGCCGAAGGTTCTTTGGACGTATTCCCCGTTACCTACGGGCTAGAGGAGTATGCCGATGCGACGATCTACCATTGCGTCGATCTCCTCGAAACGGTTCCTGGGATTGATGCGCGCGTCGTAAGGGACAGCGAGTTTAGGCTGGCAGCAAACGGTGCGACAGCGATTGCGACTAGCCATGTTGTTCAGGAGCATCTCGTAGATGTCGGCTTTGACTCGCCCTTGCTTTGGGAGAATGTTGCAGACACGAAAGTGTTCTTGGATGCGAACCCCGAGTCGACTGCGAGAGTGCCTGGCCGATTAGTTTTTGCGGGCAATCTGACTCCACGAAAGGTTGACTTTGACCTCCTCCGAGACCTTGCAGACAAGGGCTATGAGGTTGTGGTTGCGGGCCCGACTGCAGATGGCGGTGCCGACATTGGTGAAGAATTGGCACAACTGGAGCACCATGGTGTGCGCGCTATGTCGGCATGAAACGACCGGTCGAACTGGCTGAAATATTCTCGACTGCGACAGTCGGCCTCATACCTTACGTTCTGAACGCCTACACGCGAGGCGTAAGTCCTTTGAAGACGTTCGAGTATGGAGCAGCGGGTCTTTCCGTGGTCGCGACTGACCTGCCTGGGGTGACGCCTGTTGAGGGCATGGTCTGGGTAGCTCCCGATCGCACGCGTTTCATTGATGCGGTGGCACAGGCAGACGCGAGTATGGGTGCTGCCAACATCGCTGATCGTATCCAATTGGCCGCAACTCATAGCTGGGAGCGACGGGGCGACCAGGTCCGCGAATTGGTCGCATTGTCACTTCGATTTGTTCGGCAGGCACAGTGATGGACTCGCGACCGTCCATCGGAGTTGTCACAGTAACTCACAACTCAGCTCACGTCTTGGATGGGTTCCTCGATCAATTGAGCGCCGAAACAGCCGAAAATGAGACCCGTGTCGTAGTGGTAGACTCCGGCTCTTCAGCAATCGGCGAAACGAAGAGAATCAGCCGCCAGTCAGGCGCCGCATTCGTTCCGATTCTCGAGAACGTTGGATATGGCACCGCGTCAAACCGTGGGGCGCAGGGCCTTAACGTCGACTGGCTCGCATTCGTCAATCCGGATGTCCATGTAACTGCGGCGACGCTCCACTATCTCGCCCAGCTCGCAGGAGAGCTTCACCTTGCCGCGATTGCTCCCAACATTGTGCGCGATTCGGCAGATGTGGATGGGCCGCTGACGGGTGGGATTATCGAGGGCGCTCTATTGAGTGGAGCGTGTCTAGTGGTCGCCTGGGATGCGTTCGAGGTGTTGGGTGGATTCGACGAACGGTTCTTCATGTTCGCGGAGGAAGAGGATCTCCTCTTGCGGCTTACGAAGGCTGGCTACAGATACGGCCTCGCATCGGGTGTGAGGGTTTTCAGCCCTGGCGGCGCGAGTTCGGAGGGTGTGTCCAGAAGGTGGGGGCTCGCACAACGCGAGGGACTCGGGCGAATGCAGCTCTTGTTGAAGCATCGCGGCGGCATTGCCGCGGTGGCGGCGATGCTGCGAACGGGCTGGAGGATAATGACTTGGTCTTCACTGAGCCCACGAAATGCCAGCGTCGTTCAAGTGACCCACGGATTCCGGCGAGTCATTGCGCTTCGAAGTTCACCGCCGCATCGGTCAGATTGGTCGGCGATGCCGTGAGCACACAGGTTGTGGTGTTCTCACGAGTAGTTCCCTACAAAAGGAATACCGCACGCGGGGGCGAGGCACTCCGTCTCCACGTCGATTCCCTCCTCGCCTCAGGCGCGGAGGTAACAGTGATTGCGCCAAACGAGTCGCGAAACATTGAAGCCGTCTCCCGGTCTCTGCCTTTCGCCGTGGTCCTAGTTGAGAAGCCAAAGAACATGGGTTTCATGCGTCGGATTGCGGATGTCTTTCAGTGGCTGTTGCCCGTTCGAACTTCGCCGGCCTTCAAACGATCTTTGAGTCAGCATGAGGATGTGATCCGGGCCCTACGAGCAGCACATACGGTCGATCTCCAATGGACGGAATCCGCGTCGTTGGTGTCGCTGGTTCGGGATGTTAATGCTCGTGCGCGCGTGGTTGGAATGTGTCATGACGTTGTTTCGCAGAAGCTCGAGCGAGAATTCTTAGCAGAAGGAAGAGTATTGCGCCGAATGCTAAGGGGCGCACGCGCTCACACCGCTCGTTTCCAGGAACGCTATTGGCTTAACTCACTTGACACTGTGGCGGTGTTTAGCAATAAGGATGCCCAGCTCCTTCGTGACCTTGGCGTTGCATCGGAAAAGATTCAAGTTGTGTACCCGCCTCTGGCAGGGGGTCCCCGTTTTGCGCGGTCTCAGGCAAGAGAATCCGGGAGAGTGTTGTTTGTCGGCGCGTTAAACCGACACGAGAACGTCGACGCACTCGAGTGGTTGGCGGACGAAGTGTGGCCGTGAGTCGAAGCAAGTACCAGGGATGTCCAGCTTCGGGTGGTTGGTGGGGGCGCATCACCCGCCTTGATTGCCCGGTTAGGGAGCAGAGGTATTGACATGGCTGGATACGTCGACGACCTTGCCGCGGAATACTCCCGTGCCAGCCTGGCGGTCTCCCCGGTAAGGCTTGGGGCAGGCGTCAAGTTCAAGTCGCTCGATGCCCTCATTGCTGGCGTGCCTCTCGGCACGACGGCTGTCGGTATCGAAGGGGTTGAGCTTGAGGGAGCAGCTGCCTTCGTCGCCGACGATCCGAAGGAGTTTGCCGCCGGCATCGTGCAAGTTCTCAACTGCCCGGTAGATTTCGAGCGGCGCGCTGAGGCGGCGCGTACCCGAGCCATCGACGCGTATTCACCCACGACCTACCGTGAGCGAATCAAAGTCATCTACTCGCTTGATGATGATGGCTAAGCGTTCAGCAGCGACGCCCGAGCTGAAGGCGTCCTGGGCCAGCACCCTTGTGATCGGCTGGCTTTGGGCTTACTCCGTTGTGCCGGGACTTGTCGCCATTAGCAGCGGCTCCTGCGTATCGTTTCCCCGCTAGGCACAATCAGCCTGAGTAGAACCGCGCTGGCGAGCAGGCAGGAGCGATGCTCCTTGTGATGGGCCTTCCCATCGTCGCGGCCGCCCTGCTAACCGCCATAGTGACGCGGCGCGTACTCCCGTTGGGGATGATCGGTGTGCTGATCGCTTGCATTCTCCCTGTGCTTTTGTCGACGTACCTCGAAGGGCAGTCCATTGTTCAGCCGCTCCTTGTGCTCGCCATCGGCTCGGCACTGATGTACGCGGGGTAGGTGAGCGACAGCTGCGGTTCATCGCCTGGCTAGTGTGTGCAACGGCGGCCATCGCTCTGTGCCTCGGCGGCTTGATCGACGTCGGCTGGATGCCCGCCTCTACAAATGACGCGGAGAAGTGGACCCCACTGCCTCGCCTGCTCGCTGGAAGCTTCGGCCATTCCAACACTCTCTCCTTGGTCCTGGGGCTCGGACTTCCGGTCGTTCTACGCTATTTCAGCGAGCGGCGTGCGCTTATGATTCTCGGAGCTGGGATCGTAGGTATTGCCTTAATGCTTTCGGCATCCCGTGTGACACTATTGGCCACATTGGTTGGGTTGGCCGCGGGGGCGATAGCGTGGGGCGGGGACATCATCCGGCCATCGCGCGCGTTCCACCACGGTAGCAATAGTCGCTTGCGGAGCCTTGATTCTCGCCCCACTTCTCGCGGCCGATCCGACAGCGTATACGAATCGGGGGTCAATCTGGATTGCGGGTCTTCGGGTCTTTGGTGAGCGCCCGCTTGCGGGATACGGCGCTGACGCCTTTGCCGATGGAGGCGAAGTCTCCATCCTGCTTGGGTTTAGCCTCAGCACGGCCACAGCGTTCTAATCACCGCGCTCGTCACAGGGGGATTGATCGGGGCCGTCGGTACGCTGTTCATTCTCCTCGCCATGTGGCGCGGAGCAATCTATGTGTCTCCGGTCAGTTCGATCTGGGCGATCTTCATGACGATACTAACGGTAGCGGGCGGCTTTGAGTCCAACTTCGACCTGCGCGCCGTGGGTTCGTACGCATTTGTGGTATTGCCATTGCTCACCTTTCTGATCCAGCTCCCGTATGCTGGCGGGCTGTCCATCGGAAGTCCCGACGCGTCGATGTACACGCGGTCCGCCGTCGAAGCGCAGGAGTTTCATGGTGAGTGAACCGAGTGGAGCAGCCGCGGGGCGTTCATCACCGTGGCGGGGCAAGCGATTCGCTTTGGAATCCAGATTCTTGGCTTCGGGATTCTCTCGCGGCTCTTACCGCCTGATGCATTTGGGGCGATGGCTATCATCGCGGTTGTGATCGGAGCGGGTACGGTGATCGGCGATCTTGGTCTTTCTCTGTCCTCGGTGCGGGCAGAGTCAAGTATCCCGGCTGTGCTGAACAACCTCTTTTGGACGAACCTTCTTATCGGCGGATCGCTGGGCATCCTAATCGTGATTGTTTCGCCTGTCGCTTCGGCAATCTTCCCTGATGTTCCTCGAGAAGCCGTGGCTTTGGCCGCCATTGTATTCGTACTAAACGGTGCCTCTGCCAATGGCGGGCGGAGCTAAATCGGCGTCTTCGTTTTCTATGGCTTGTCATTGCTGACTGCGTAGGGGCGACCGCTGGGCTTGTCCTTGGAGTCGGTCTAGCGCTGGCGAATGGCGAAGTGTTCGCGCTGGTCTGGCAACAGATCACTACGGCTGGTGTTGGCCTCGCTATAGTCGCGATCTCCTCGCGGTGGCTCCCCGGTCTGCAAACCGTCGGGCGACTATACGTAGCCATGCTCGATTCGGGATCCCGCTCACACTCGTCCAAGTACAAAACTTTGTGAGCAGTAACACCGACAAAGTGGCTCTTGGACTTTCAGCCGGAACGTCGGGGCTGGGGCTGTACAGTCGTGCCTATCAGGTCTTCTCACTGCCGATGGTGCAGGTGCTGGCACCCCTGACGCGTGTGGCCCTTCCGTTTCTTGCCGCGCGCATCGCGCAAGCAGCCTCGCAGCTATTACCAGCAATCTGTTCAGGATTGTCGGCTACCCATTTGTCATTGGCTACGCGTGGCTGGCGGCATCCGCATCGGCGGTCGTACCCGTGCTACTTGGAGACCAGTGGGTTGGCTCCTCTGGCGTTCTGGCCGTTCTCTCAGTTGGCGGTGTGTTTCAGGCGCTCGGCTTCGTGTTCTATTGGGCTGCACTCGCGGCAGGTAAGACGCGGACGCTTTTCCTTGGCGAGTTGGTTGGTCGCGCTCCAATGGTTGTTGGGATGATTCTCGCGGCGCCATATGGCCCAGTGTTGGTTGCACTTGTGCATTCGTGCGGCCTTTTGATAATTCTCTTCAGTTCTGTCGCGTTTGGCGGCCCGCGATTCGGCATTCCTGCGGCTCAGTTCTTTAAGTCCACCTGGAGGCTCACGCTTCTGGCAGCTTGCGTCGGACTCGCATCCTATGGTGCCCTGCTGGGCCTTGAGGCGGTCGGTGCCGATGGTGCGATCAAATTGTCGGTGATGTGTTTCGTCGGGGTCGTGGTGCCCGCACTTGCACTTCTTGTTCCGGGCTATCGGCGTGAGCTCGCTATGGCCTTGGCGTTCGCTCGAAGCGCGTCGGGAAATCGAACATCAAGGAATGCGCCATCGCCGGAGAAGAGCATGTCGACGTCTACGCCTTGAATCCGCGCACGAACGCCGGGTACCGTCATGGGCTGCCGCCAGCCGCGAGGTCAGATGTGCCCTCGAGGGTCTGCAACATCGCCACACTCCGTGCGGCATGCGGAACTGGCCCGAGTCCCTCCTCGCCGACCGCGGTGAGGTGGTCGGCGTCGACGGCGTCATGCGGCTCATCAAGCAGCTCGAGGCGCGGCTCGACCCCGACGGCGTCCAGCCGCGCGAAGAAGAGCTACGCGGCCAGCGGTCGCTGAAGATCTGGGAGGACTCGGCCGGAAGGTTGCGTGCCTGGCCTTTCCGACGGTTGCGCTCGCGAACCACTTCGACCGCGTCACCAAGCTACGAGTACACGCTGCTGACCCCGATGATCAGTGCCTCGCGCACGGCCGCACGTCGCTCTCCCCAGAAGTGGGGGAGACCTCGAAAGCATGCCGGGCGCTATCGTCAACGGACGCCCCCTGAGGGGCGTTCCTGTTGAGCCGGCCGTAGGCCCGGAAGAGAGTGCAGACACATGCCGACGAAGATCACGAAGGCCGTCATCCCTGCCGCGGGGCTCGGCACGAGGTTCCTCCCCGCCACGAAGGCGATGCCGAAGGAGATGCTGCCCGTCGTCGACAAGCCGGCGATCCAGTACGTGGTGGAGGAGGCCGTGGCATCCGGGCTCGACGATGTGCTCGTGATCATCGGGCGCAACAAGAATGCGCTCGCGAACCACTTCGACCGGGTCACCGAGCTCGAGTACACGCTCGAGCAGAAGGGCGACCGGCTGAAGCTCGAGCGGGTGATGCATTCGTCGAACCTCGCCGACATCCACTTCGTTCGTCAGGGCGACCCGAAGGGGCTCGGCCATGCCGTGCTGCGCGCGAAGCGGCACATCGGTGACGAGCCGTTCGCGGTGCTGCTCGGCGACGACCTCATCGACGAACGCGACGAGCTGCTGACCCCGATGATCGACCAGTGCATCGCGCAGGGCCTCACGGTCATCGCCCTCATGGAGGTCGACCCGTCGCAGATCCACCTCTACGGATGCGCCGCGGTCGAGCCCACCGCAGAACCCGACGTGGTGCGGGTCACCCGCCTCGTCGAGAAGCCCTCGGCCGAGATGGCGCCGTCGAACCTCGCGATCATCGGACGCTACGTGCTGCAGCCCGAGATCTTCCCCATCCTCGAGCAGACGCCGCCCGGCAAGGGCGGGGAGATCCAGCTCACCGACGCCCTGCAGGTGCTCGCCGCCGAGGGCAAGGTGCTCGGCATCGTGTTCCGCGGCCGCCGCTACGACACGGGCGACCGGCTCGACTACATCAAGTCGACGATCCTGCTCGCCCTCGCCCGCGATGACCTCGGCGTGGAGCTGCGCCCGTGGATCAGGCAGCTCGCGGCATCCATCGACGCTGATGAGAGCGTGGGCGTTCTGCAGTGACCCTTCCCGCGCTCGTCGCATGGTGCAGCACCGCGGCAAGCTGTTCGGCGGATAACCACATGGTCCGGTCTGCCGGGCCGGTCGCAGCATCCGTTCGAATGTGACTGCGAGCGGATGCCGCTGGTGCGTGGCATCCGCTCGCACCGATGTTGCGTGGCATCCACTCGAACGCATGTTCGAAAGAATGTCAGTGGGTCACGCGACAATGGACCCATGCCAGAAGTCCCCGCAGCGCTCGGTGCGATGCTCGCCGACGTCGATGCGCTCGTCGGCGCGTGGGCGGGGGCGCTGACCATGGCATCATCCGACCCTGCGGCCGACGTGTCGGCCATGAGCGATCGCGGCCTGGTCGAGGTCACCGAGGCGCTCGCTGCGGTGTCGAAGCGCCTCGATGCGCTCACCGTGCGTTGCGCCGCCGGCGTCAGTCGGCGTTCGTCGAGTGAGGCCGGCAACGAGGGGCTCGCGCGCAGGCTGGGGCATTCGACGCCCGCGGCGCTCATCGCGAGGGTGAAGGGTGGGCGATACTCCGAGGCCGCGAAGCTCGTGTCGCTGGGCGAGGCCACCGAGCCGCGTGCCACGTTCTCGGGTGAGCTGCTGCCGCCGCGCTTCCCGCACGTCGCCGAGGCGGTCGCTCGTGGGCGACTCTGCGTCGATGCGGCGGCGGTGATCACCTCGTTCCTCACGCGCGTCTCGGTGCGGGCCTCGGCCGACGACGTCGCCTGGTCCGAGTCCCTCCTCGCCGAGCGCGGTGAGGTGGTCGGCGTCGACGGCGTCATGCGGCTCATCAAGCAGCTCGAGGCGCGGCTCGACCCCGACGGCGTCCAGCCGCGCGAAGAAGAGCTGCGCGGCCAGCGGTCGCTGAAGATCTGGGAGGACTCCGCCGGCATGATCAACCTCCGTGGACGGTTCGACCCGGTCACCGGCGCCCCGATCAAGGTGGCCGTCGAGTCGCTCGTCGGCGCCGAGCTCCACGCGGCTCGCGACGCGCGGCCCGGGTTCGGCGCCGGTAACGCCGCGGCCAGTGCTACGGCGGCTGCCGGAGATGCTGAAACGGTCGGGTCGGATGCCGCGCCTGCAGCTGGCGCGGCCGATGGCGCCGGGGCGTTCGGGTCGGATGCCGCAGCCGGCGTCGACCCCGTCTTCGCAGAACAGCGCTCGATCGAGCAGATGAACGCCGACGCCCTCGCCGACATCGCGCGGCTGGCCGCTTCGTCGGCCGGCAAGAAGCTTCCCGCGTTGGCGAACGCGTCGGTCGTGGCCCGCATCGACCTCGACGACCTCATGAACGGCGTCGGCCACGCGGTGATCGACGGCATCGACCAGCCCGTCTCCGCGGAGTCCGCCCGTGAGATGGCGGCAGCGTCAGGCGTCATCCCCATGGTCTGCGGTGGCGCCGGCGAAGTGCTCCACCTGGGTCGCAGAAAGCGCCTCTTCACCCGCGCGCAGCGGCTCGCGCTCGCCGAACGCGACGGCGGATGCGCTCATCCCGGGTGCCGTCGACCGATCGCGCACACGCAGGCGCACCACATCATCTGGTGGAGTCATGGCGGCCGCTCCGACCTCGAGAACGGGGTGTTGCTTTGCTCGTTTCACCATCACGTGCTGCACAACGGCGGCTGGGAGATAGAGATCCGCCAGAATCGGGCGTGGTTCATCCCACCGCCGCACGTCGATCCCCAACAGCGGCCGCGCCCCGGCAATCGAGCGGCGCATCTCGAACTGCGTGACGCCGCCTGAGTCCTGGGGTGTGCCCTGGGGTGCCTGGCCCTCGGGCGTGCCGCTGCCTCGGGTGCGCTGGCGCTCCGGGTGCCTCCGCTCTGGGGCGTGCCTGGCGCTCCGGGGCCTCCGCCGCGCCCTGAGGCGTGCCTACGCGCCCTCCGAACCCGCCTCCAGCGCCGGCGCGCGGCGGGAGAGCGCCCACCATCTGACCAGCGCGACCCCGAGTGCCGTGCCGACGGTGTTCGCGACGACATCCGACACCGTCGACACACGCGACGGGATCGCAAGCTGCACGAGCTCGATGCCGATGCTCGTGAGGCATCCGATCAGCACCACCCACCAACGGGCACGCGGGAACGCGAGGAGGACCAGCACGCCGAACGGCACGAACAGTGCGACGTTCGCCACGAACTCGAGAACGACCTCAGCCGGTTCCCGGGGAGCGCCCAGGGAGACGGCGAACTCGGCTGCCCAGGCTACGAGGCCGGTGACGCGATCGGCGTCATCGGCAGGCAGGAAGACGACGAGCCCGAGGGCCACCAGGTAGAGCACGAGCAGCACCCGAGTGACGAGAAGGCTGACCCGGCTCATCGATTCAGGGTACCGGAGCGGCCGACTTCATCCCGGGTTCCGCGCTTCATCCCCGAGTACCGCGGCCCGACGGCCCGCGGCCACGGCCCGACGGCCCGACGGCCCGACGCATCACCGGCTGGGGGCGGCGGCGGGTGGCGTGCGCTCGCGCAGACCTGGGCTCCGTCGAAGCCCGGTGAGCACCGCGAAGCCGATGGCAAGGCCGAGCACCGCCCCGACGACGTTCAGGAGCAGATCGAGCCTCGAGGCGGGAGTGGTCTTGTGCAGGAGGTACGACGGTCCGTACTCCACGAGAACACCCATGCCGACGACGAGGAGCACCGCCAACCACGACCACAGCCGGCCGAAGGCGACGACCGCCAGGATCCCGAGCGGCACGAACAGCACCGCGTGCGAGGCGTACTCCACGAAGTCGTAGGTGAACAACCCGGGCAGGCCACGCCCGCGCGCAAAGGCGAGCACGTCGCGGACCCACGGGGTGAATCCATGATCGATGGGTCTCGGGATGATGAGGGCGACCGCCAGGAGCACACCGTAGATCACGAGGATGAGCGCAGCCCAGCCGCGCGCGCGGACGGTGGGCGCCATGCCCCCAGCCTACGGGCCCTGACGGCACCGGCCACGAACACAGGCGCTGTCGTGGGTACGGCAGAATGATCGGAGTGTCTGAACGAAGGGTGAGCATGCGCATCTCCGTGATCGGTTGCGGGTACCTCGGCGCCGTCCACGCCGCGGCAATGGCAGAACTCGGCCATCACGTCGTCGGCATCGACGTCGACGAGCGCAAGATCGCCGCGCTCGCCGCGGGGCATCCGCCGTTCTTCGAGCCGGGCCTACCCGAGATCCTGACTTCCGCCACCGCCACCGGGAGGCTGCGGTTCAGCACCGACATCGCGGATGCCGCGGACGCCGAGGTGCACTTCCTCGCCGTCGGCACCCCGCAGGCCCCGGGCACCCACGCCGCCGACATGACCTACGTCGACGCCGCCTTCGCGGGGCTGCTCCCGCACCTCGCCGACGGCGCGCTCGTGGTGGGCAAGAGCACCGTGCCGGTCGGCACCGCCGGGCGGCTCGCCGCCCTGCTCGCCGATGCGGCACCGCAGGCGAGCCTCGCGTGGAACCCCGAGTTCCTGCGCGAGGGCTTCGCCGTGAAGGACACGCTGCAGCCGGACCGGCTGGTGTACGGCGTGGACCACGACCATGCGGCATCCGTGCTCGATCACGTGTACCGGGCCGCGATCGAGGCGGGCACGCCGCGCATCGTCACCGACTACGCCACCGCCGAGCTCGTGAAGGTCGCCGCCAACGCGTTCCTCGCGACGAAGATCAGCTTCATCAACGCGATGTCCGAGATCGCGGATGCCACGGGCGCAGACGTCACGGCCCTCGCCGACGCGATCGGCCACGACGCCCGCATCGGCCGTCGATTCCTGAACGCGGGCGTCGGGTTCGGCGGCGGATGCCTCCCGAAGGACATCCGCGCCTTCACCGCGCGAGCCGAGGAGCTCGGGCACGGCGACTCGCTCGCCTTCCTCAGGGAAGTGGACGCGATCAACGTGCGACAGCGCCAGCGCGTCGTCGACCTCGCCGTCGAGACGCTCGGCGGCTCGGTGTTCCGCAAGCGGATCGCGGTGCTGGGCGTCACCTTCAAGCCCGACTCCGACGACGTGCGCGACTCGCCCGCCCTCGACGTGGCCGTGCAGCTCAAGGGCCTCGGCGCCGACGTCGTGGCGACCGATCCCGAGGGCATCGAGAACGCCCGCGTGAGGCATCCGCAGCTCGACTACACCACCTCGACGCAGCAGGCGCTCACGGGCGCCGACCTCGTGGTGCTCGTCACCGAGTGGCGCGAGTACAAGGCGCTCGACCCGGTGGAGATCGCCCGGTTCGTCGCCGGGCGTCGCATCATCGACGGACGCAACGTGCTCGACGCCGCCGCCTGGCGCGCGGCCGGCTGGCAGGTGCGAGGACTCGGCCGGCCCTGATCATGCCGCGTCCGATCGAGGACTTCGCCGTCATCGGCAACTGCCGAACGGCCGCCCTCGTCGGTGGCGACGGCTCGATCGACTGGCTCTGCATGCCCCGGTTCGACGCGGCATCGGTCTTCGGCGCGCTCGCTCGGCGGGCCGAGCAGGGCCGGTGGCTCCTCAGGCCGACGGATGCCGCGGCCACCGCCTCCCGCGTCTACGCGCGGCGACACCTTCACGCTGGTGACCCGCTGGACCACGGGCGACGGTGAGGTCGAGGTCATCGACCTCATGCCGCGCACGATGGTCGACGTCGGAGCGACGTGATCCGCCGCGTCCGCGGCATCCGTGGCCGGTGCCCATGCGAAAGGAGTTGCGGGTGCGCTTCGACTACGCGGCGGCGCTGCCCGTGGATGCGACAGGTCGGCACAGCGGATGCCCCGGCGCTGCTCGCCGTGGCCGGGCCCGACGCCCTCGTGGTGCGCGGGCCGCGCCTCGCGGCGAAGCGGCTGGCGCATCAGTGCCGAGTTCGACGATCGCAGCGCGGGCGAGACGATCGACCTCCAGCTGTCGTGGTTCCCCGCCCAGCGCCGGTGCCCGAGCCGCTCGACGTCGACGCGTGCATCGCCCGCACCGCGGACTGGTGGGAGTCGTGGGTACACGGCGTCCGCCGCACCCGGAAGCCTACAATGAGGAGGTGCGCCGATCGCTGCTCGTGCTGCGGCTGCTGACGCACGAGGACACGGGCGGCGTCGTCGCGGCCGCCACGACGAGCCTGCCCGAGGAGCTCGGCGGCTCGCGCAACTGGGACTACCGCTACGTGTGGCTCCGCGACGCGGCGCTCACGCTCGAGGCCCTCATGCACCACGGATTCACGCACGAGGCGCAGGGGTGGCGACAGTGGCTGCTCCGTGCGATCGCGGGCGACCCGGCCGACGTGCAGATCATGTACGGGCTCGCGGGCGAGCGGCGCCTGCCCGAATGGGAGGTCGAGACGTTGCCGGGGTACCGGGGCGCGCCCGTGCGCGATCGGCAACGCGGCATCCGAGCAGTTCCAGGCCGACATCTTCGGCGAGGTCATGATCGCGCTCGACGCCGCCCGGCACGTGGGCCTCGACGAAGACGACTTCTCGTGGTCGCTGCAGCTCGCCTCTCCGCGAGGCCGAACGCCACCTCACCCCCTCGGATCTGAATCCCGGCCCCGATCTTCCCCCCCCCGCCTCCTCCTCCCCGACGCGGATCGACGGCGTGCCCGGCGACGAGAACGCGTTCGTGGCCTGCTCGTTCTGGCTCGCGGAGCAGTATGCCCAGACCGGCCGGCTCGGCGACGCCGACCGAGCTGATGGAGCGGTTGCTCGGCTTCCGCTCCGATCTCGGACTGCTCTCGGAAGAGGTCGGTGCCGCGCAACGGCCGCCACGCCGGCAACACCCCCAGGCCATCTCGCACCTGGCGCTCGTGCGCGCGGCCGACGCGATCGCCCACGCGCGCGGCACTGCCGCGCCCGAGGTCGCGCGAGCGTCGCGCGGAGCTCGCGCGGCTGAGCGGCGGTCGCGACTGCCGGAGCCGTGCTGTCGCGACCGGCGCCGTGACCACCGGGTCGCAACGTGCCGAGGCGAAACGCACGAGAACCCCCGTCCGATGTGCGAGGGTTCTCCGCGACATCACATGGTCGGGGTGACAGGATTTGAACCTGCGACCTCTTCGTCCCGAACGAAGCGCGCTACCAAGCTGCGCCACACCCCGATGGCCCCGTCGGGCCTCAACAAGAATAGCCGATAAAACGCGGCCGCCCGACCACGCCGGCGCACAAGCTAGTCGGCCGGAACGAGGGTCATGAGCGTGGCCTCGGGCGGGCAGGCGATTCGCACGGGCGCGTAGATCGACGTGCCGACGCCGGCCGAGACGTTGAGGTAGGCCGTGTGGAGGCCGTGGTGCCACACGCTCAGGCCGCTGACCTGCTGGCGCGGGATGTCGCAGTTGGTGACGAGTGCCCCGAATCCCGGGAGGCACACCTGTCCGCCGTGGGTGTGGCCCGCGAGGATGAGCTGGGCACCGTGGTTGACGAACGAGTTGAGCACGCGCTGGTAGGGCGCGTGGGTGACGCCCACGGTGACCGTGGGGCGACGAGCACCCACGGATGCCGCGTCGGGCCACGTCTCGTCGTCGCCGAGCGGGTCCTCGGCGCGCAGCTCGTCGATCGCCCCCGTGATGAGGTCGAGCCGGTCGTAGCCCTTGTGCGGATCATCGACGCCGAAGAACTCGAAGTGCGTGCCACGCAGGTCGAGGCTCGCCGCGGTGTTGTCGAGGTCGCGCCATCCGAGTTCGGCGAAGTACTCGTGCAGGGCGCCGATGTCGAGCGGCTTGCCACGCGGGATCGGCCCGGACGGACCGGCGAAGTACATGAACGGATTCTTCAGCGACGGACCGAAGTAGTCGTTCGAGCCGTTGACGAAGACGCCCGGGGTGCCACGGAACGCGTCGAACGCCACGCGGAGGCCCTCGAGCCCTCGCTTGTGTCCCAGGTTGTCGCCCGTGTTCACGATCAGGTCGGGCTCGTGGTCGGCGAGCGATCGCACCCACTCCTGCTTGTCACGCTGCCACGGGGCCATGTGCAGGTCGGACAGGTGCAGCACCTTCACCGGCTCGGCCCCCGATGGGAGCACCGGAACCTCGAGTCGCCGAAGCGTCCACCTGGTCCGCTCGACGAGGGAGCCGTACGCGAGCGCGGCAGCGCCTGCTGCGCCGATCACGGTCGCGATCTGCGCAGCAGGCGTCATGGCGGAGCGGCTCAACCGTCGCCCGGTGCTGGGGTGGCGGTGGCCGGGCGCCGCCGCCGGATTGCGTCACTGAACGTCACGGTCACCTCATCACCGCGCTTGACCGGGCTGCCCGGCGCGGGGTCCTGGCTCGTGACGGTTCCGGTCGGACTGCCGCCGCCGCCCTTCATGCGCAGGCCGACCGCATCCAGCGCCGCCTTCGCCTGCAAGACGTTCAGGCCCGTGAGGTCGGGGACGCTCAGACCCTGGCCGTTGCTCGTGAACACGCGGATCGTGGTGCCGCGCCCGGCCTGGCCCGAGGGGTCGGTGCCGATGACCTGACCGGCCGGCAGGCTGGACTCCTGCGGTCCGCCGTCCTCGAACACGAAGCCGGCGGCTTCGATCGCCTGCTTCGCCGCATCCAGCGACAGGCCGGCGACCTGCGGCACGTCGACCATCACCTGCTTGAAGGCCTTCGGATCGGGCTCGGGGAAGGCGTCACCGCCGAACTTGGTGTCGGCGAGCTTCATGATGGCCGGCCAGATGCGGTGACGCGCTGTGGCGGCCTTACCGCTGTCGAAGCTGATGTTCACGCAGGTTGGTGCGGTAGTCGCCGCCGTCACGTTGCCGACCCAGACCGCCGTCGCGGCCTTGGTGCTCGCGCCGACCATCCACGTGTCGAACGCGTTGTCGGTCGTACCCGTCTTGCCGATGTGCGGGACTCCGGTGCCGGTGTTCGACGCCACCGCGGTGCCATCGCCGGCGAAGGTCTGCTGCATGGCGTACTCCATCGCGTGCGCCACCTCGGGGGTCACCGACTGCGTGCAGGTCGACGCGGGCGGCGTGCACTTCGGTGCCGTCGGCCTTCACGATCCGGTCGATGGCGATCGGTGATGCATGTCATGCCGTTGTTGGCGACGCCGGCGAACGCGGCCGCCATCGTCACCGGCGCGACCTCCTGCGTGCCGAGCACATCGGACGGGATGCATCGTCGAGCGGCGCGTGGTCGGCGCGGTGCATGCCGAACGCCTCTGCGGTCTTCTTGATCTCGCAGAGGTCGAGCTGCTGCGCCATGGCCATGAAGCTCGAGTTGACCGACCATTTCGTCGCGTTCACGGCGTTGTTCGCGACCTTGCCATCGTCGTTCTTCGGGTTGAAGCCGGGCCGTGTGTAGTTGCCATCGCACGAGTTCGTGAAGCGCGTGAAGTCGCGGCGCGCGCCGTTGAACGTCTCGGTGAGCGAGTGCCCGGCGTTCAGCCATTGCGCGAGCGTCCAGACCTTATATGTCGATCCGGGCTGGAATCCGCTCGAGCCGCCATAGTCGGAGTCGGTGCTGTAGTTGATCGACGTGTACTCGGGACTCGTGGCGGCGACATCGGGGTCTTCTGTGAAGCGCTTGTTCTGCGCCATCGCGAGGATCCGGCCGGTACCCGGCTCCACCGTAGTCGCGACCGAGCCGACGTCGAAGCGCGGATCGGCGAACGGCACGTTCTCCGCGATCGCCGCCTCCGCGCGACCCTGCAGCTCGAGGTCGAGCGTCGTGTAGATCTGCAGGCCGCCCTGCTGGAGCATCTGGGCCCCCTCGTCGACGTCGGTGGTGGCAGGGTCGTCGAGTGGTTCAGGATGACGTTCTTCACGTAGTCGCAGAAGAATGCGCTGCCCCCGGCGGTCTCGCAGCCTGTGCTCGGCTCCTGGATCACCGGTGCGACCGGTGTCGCCACCGCCGCGTCGTGGTCCTGCTGGGTGATCTTCCCGAGCTTCAGCATCTCGCCGAGGATGTAGTCGCGGCGCTCCTTGTTGGCGGCGTACGGCGTCGGCACCCCCGCGCTGTCAACCGAGTTGACGCCGTTCTCCTCGCTGTCGGGATAGTCGAGGCGGAACTTCTCGGGGTGGTTCACGATCGCGATGAGGCTGGCCGCCTCAGCAAGGGTGAGGTCGGCGGCGTGCTTGCCGCCGAAGTAGTACTGCGAGGCCGACTCGATGCCGTAGACCCGGCCGCCGAATGCCGCGATGTTGAGGTAGCCCTTGAGGATGTCGTCCTTCGAGAACTTCTTCTCGAGCGCGATCGCGTAGCGCATCTCCTTGAGCTTGCGCTCGGGGGAGGTCTCGGTGGCGGATTCGTAGGCGGCCGTCCTTCTCCTCCTCGGTCTTGGCCACGCGCACGCCGTTGTTGATGAGCACGTTCTTCACGTACTGCTGGGTGATCGAGGAACCGCCCTGCACGTCGGCATTGAGGACATAGGTGCTCACCGCGCCGCGGATCGTGCCCTGGATGTCCACCCCGCCGTGCTCGTAGAACCGCGGGTCCTCACCTGCGATCGCCGCATCCTTCACGTACTGGCTGATCCGGTCCCATGGGACTTCTTCGCGGTTCTCGTCGAAGAACGACGCGAGTGGGTAGGGCGAGCCATCGGCCTGCACCGCGTAGATGTCAGTCTTCTCAGACAGGTCTTCGATGTTGAGGTACCCGGGCAGGTTCTCGAACATCGAGATGCCGTTGTTCGCGGCCATTCCGGTCACCGCGAGTGCCGGGGTCACGGCTGCCGTGACGAGGATGCCGGCGAGAGCGCTCATGCCGACGAAGCCGAGGATCCCGGTGGCAGTGTCGCTCATCGTACGATTTTGGGCAGACATATAGTGGAGCTTAACGGAGAAGGCTGGCAAATCACGCCACGCGCCCCGCATGCCGTGAGGTTGCGAGGCCGCGTGCTCGCACAGAGCCAGAGACGAGACGAGGAACCCCATGCCGCGCTGGGAGTACATCACGACCCCGCTGCTCATCCACAACACCGCCGCCATCCTGAACAACTGGGGCTCCGAGGGCTGGGAGCTCGTGCAGATCGTGCAGGGCCCCGAGGGCGGGCTCGTCGCCTACCTGAAGCGCCCGGTCGGCGAAGACTCGTCGGCCGCGGCATCCGCCGGCCAGGCCGCCGCAGCCGAGGCCGCCAAGCAGTTCGAGGGGCAGTCCTGATGGCCTCAGCGGAGGCCCGGCTCGCAGAGCTCGGCATCGAGCTTCCGGATGTCACGCCGCCGGTGGCGGCCTACGTGCCTGCGGTCGTCAGCGGCTCGTATGTCTACACCTCCGGCCAGCTGCCGTTCGTCTCGAGTGGACTCCCCGCGACCGGCAAGGTCGGCGACGGGCACGGGCTCGTCCCCGCCGACGACGCGAAGTCGTATGCCCGCACGTGCATCCTCAATGCGCTCGCGGCGGTGCGTGCGGAGCTGGGGTCGCTCGACCGGATCACCCGCATCGTCAAGGTCGTGGGATTCGTGGCATCCGACCCGTCGTTCACCGGCCAGCCGGGCGTCGTGAACGGCGCCTCGGAGCTGCTCGGCGAAGTGTTCGGCGAGGCGGGGCGCCACGCGCGCTCGGCGGTCGGCGTGGCGGTGCTGCCGCTCGACGCACCCGTCGAGGTCGAGCTCGTGGTCGAGTTCGCGTAGGCGCCGCGGCCGCGCCGCGGTCCGCGCCCTCCCCGGCGCGCCCGTGCGCCTCCCCGCGGCCCGTGCCCTCCGCTCCCGGACGCATTGGCGCGCGCCCGCGCTGCCGCTCATCGCGCCTCGGGCGGACATTTCCGCGCTGTGTGGAGGACGCTCATGTGGGTGCGCGTCCTACGCGGCGCTGATTGTCCTACATCGCACGAAGCCCATGCGGCCTGCGCGAAGCCGCCGGCGCCTGAGACTGGTCCTCCGCATGGCCGCGAGGACGTGAGTCTCTGTGCTGTAGTCGGATGCCTGCGACGCAGCAGAGCGGTGCCTCATGAGAGAGCGGTCCGCGCAGGAACTGGCATTGCTCCTCAACACCGTGCCCCGTCGCCTGCCTGCCCACAGCTCGGTAAGAGAAGACGAGCGCGAACGACCAGCCACCTCATGCACGTCGGATGAACCTTGTTCGGGCGTCCGCGACAACGATGGCATCATGCACCGCTCTGACCTCTACCGGGTGGGGGCGACAAGGGGCTGTCCGGCGAGCCAACGGGGCTGGCTTCACGGTCGAAGTGCCTGGGTAGCGATACCCACGTTCCCGCCGGGTCCGCTGCGAGCGAACCGCATCGGCGCTCGTCTCAGTTGCGTGTGGGCGGCACAAACCTCTGGCTCTGGGTCATCGGATGCCGCGGATCCATGTGTGCGGCGCGCACGTCGGCGAGTCGATCGCACAGCGAAGCCGTCGGTCGACCGAAGGTCGACCGTCCCATCGTCGTGCATTGGACGAGGCCGTCCGTGCGCGGTTGAGGGTTCGGGCCGTCATCGAGGATCGTGCCTCACATACTAGGCAGGTCGCCACTGTCAGCCGCTCGAACAGGCGGTCGCCGTATTCGACTCGGCCTTGAACAGAATCGGTCTCGCCTCGACAGCGGAACTCTGCGCCATCGGCCGCTCGGCGGGTCCAGCATTCCGGCGATCGTCGATGCGACGACGGTCGTGCCGACAGCGGGATCGAGTCGATACCACGGGTGCGGCTTGCGAACGTGGGATCACATGATCCCGCAGGTCGTGATCGATGGACATCGCGTCGATGGCCTGATCGGCGAGCGGCTCGTGATGCAGTTCGACGGCTTCGGACCGCACGCGACGCGCGAGCCGCGGAAGAAGGATCTCGCGGAAGACGCGCGGTTGCAGAGGGTCGGATATGTCGTACTCCGCTATGGCTACGATCAGGTGCTCTACGAGTGGCCGAAGGTCGAGTCGACGGTGCGAAGCATTATGGCGCAGGGTCGCCACATGTGGCCCGAGACATGACGCGAGCGGCTTCGGAGGACGATCCCGGCCGCGTTCCACAGGACATCTGCGGATTGCAGGACGCCAGACACGTGCGAGATCCGCGCAGCACGGCCTCCTGACGGATGCCGGATGGCGGATGCCGCGTGCAGACGCCGCGTGACGGATGCCGCGTCGACGCCGATGCCGGATGCCGCGTCGACAGGGGCCGCGTGGCGGATGCCGCGCGGGATCGCTCCGCACGCGGCATCCGCGTCGGGATCGCTCTCGCACGCGGCATCCGCCTCGCGCTACTTGACCTGCTCCGTGATCGCCGTCATGACCGACGAGTCGGCGAGCGTCGTGGTGTCGCCGACCTGGCGGCCCTCGGCGAGGTCGCGCAGCAGCCGCCGCATGATCTTGCCCGAGCGGGTCTTCGGCAGCTCGTTGACGATGAACACCTGGCGCGGGCGCGCGATCGCGCCGATCTGCGTGGCGACGTGCCGGCGCAGCTCCTCCGCGGCATCCGCCGGGTCGGTCACGAGCTCGACCTGGCTGCTCCTGAGGATGACGAACGCGACGACCGCCTGGCCCGTGGTCTCGTCGGACGCGCCCACGACCGCGGCCTCGGCCGTCCACGGGTGGGCGACGAGCGACGACTCGATCTCGGCGGTCGAGAGGCGGTGGCCCGAGACGTTCATGACGTCGTCGACCCGGCCGAGCAGCCAGATGTCGCCGTCCTCGTCGCGGCGCGCGCCGTCGCCCGCGAAGTACATCGCCTTCGAAGCATCCGTGCCGAACTTCTCCCAGTACGTCTGCTTGAACCGCTCGGGGTCGCCCCAGATGCCGCGCAGCATCGACGGCCACGGCTCGGTGACCACGAGCAGCCCGCCGCCGTCGCCCTCCACGGGCGTGCCGTCGTCGGCGAGGATGTCGATCGAGATCCCGGGGATCGGCACCTGGGCGCAGCCCGGCTTGAGGTCGGTGATGCCGGGCAGGGCGGAGATCATGATGGCGCCCGTCTCGGTCTGCCACCACGTGTCGACCACGGGGATCGACCCGCCGCCGATCACGTGGCGGTACCAGATCCACGCCTCGGGGTTGATCGGCTCGCCGACCGACCCGAGCAACCGCAGCGAGCGCAGGTTGAACCCGTGGGGGATCTGACGGCCCAGCTTCATGAACGAGCGGATGGCGGTGGGCGCCGTGTACAGGATCGAGACCTTGTACTTCTCGACGATCTCCCACCAGCGGCCCGGATGCGGCGTGTCGGGCGTTCCCTCGTAGAGCACCTGCGTGGCGCCGTTCGCGAGCGGTCCGTAGACCACGTAGGAGTGGCCCGTGACCCAGCCGACATCCGCCGTGCACCAGTAGACGTCGGTCTCGGGATGCAGGTCGAAGACGACCTTGTGGGTGAACGCGACCTGCGTCAGGTAGCCGCCCGACGTGTGCAGGATGCCCTTCGGCTTCCCGGTGGTGCCCGACGTGTAGAGGATGAAGAGCGGATGCTCCGCCTCGAACGCCTGCGCCTCGTGCACGTTCGAGGCCCGTCCCACGGTGTCGTGCCACCAGTGGTCGCGTCCGTCGACCAGGTCGATGTCGTTCTCGCCGCGGCGCACGACCAGCACGTTGCGGACGGTGCCGCGCTCGGTCTTCGCGAGCGCCTCGTCGACGACGGGCTTCAGCGGGAACACCCTGCCCTTGCGATAGCCGCCGTCGGCGGTGATGACGAGGGATGCCTCGGCGTCGTCGATGCGCGACGCCAGGCTGTCGGAGCTGAATCCGCCGAACACGACCGAGTGGACGGCGCCGATGCGCGCCACGGCGAGCATCGCGACGACCGCCTCGGGGATCATCGGCAGGTAGATCGCGACGCGGTCGCCAGCGCCGATGCCGAGGCCGGTGAGCACGTTCGCGGCGCGCTTGACCTCGTCGGTCAGCTCTGCGTACGTGACATCGCGGCTGTCGCCGGGCTCGCCCTCCCAATGGAGCGCGACCCGCTCGCCGAGGCCCGCGGCGACATGGCGGTCGAGGCAGTTGACGGCGACGTTGAGCTCGCCGTCGTCGAACCACTTCGCGAACGGCGGGTTCGACCAGTCGAGGGTGCGGGTGAACGGCCTCTCCCACTGGAGGAGCTCGCGAGCCTGCCTGGCCCAGAAGGCGAGGCGGTCGGCGGCGGCCTCCTCGTAGAGGTGCTCATCGGCGACGGCCCGCGCGGCGAATTCGGGGCTCGGACGGAAGCGCCTGATCTCCTCGAGCGCGTGATCGATCTGAACGGTCATGGTCCTCCGGTCGCTCCTTCGCGAGTGGCTGAACGGCGGTCTCGCCTGCCCCACCAGCACCATACCGCGCGGTCGCGAGCGCTCGGCAACGGGTCCGATCACGCTCCCTGGATTGCTCGTCCGAGCACGGATGAGAGCGGTTACTGTGCCTTTGCGCACAGGACGCTGTATGTCCGCACAAATGGGGACAAAAAGTGCTTGCGCATCCCTCGGCAAGCCATACACTGGGAACCGCCCGAACGTCGTTTCGTGGCCTGCAGCGCTCGTGATTCCCCCCAATCCTTGCGCTGCCGAGGCGGCACCTGTTCCCCCCAATGGGTGCCGCCCCCTTACGTTAAGGGCGCTGTTCCGATAGCGTCAGCGGGTCGAGTCCTCCTCCACAACGGCGTGGTGGAGGGCTCAATCCCCACGGTCCATCGAGCGGATGGCTCGGACGGCTGCGCCGCATACCGTCGTCCCCATGACCGTCCCCTTCGTCGCGACTCCCTCGTGGGAGCGTCGGTCGACGGATGCCGCGCCGGCCGGCGCGTTCGCGCCGGGTGGTGGGGTCGCCGCGACGTCGATCGAGTCGGCTGGGGACCGCGATCCGAGCGGGTCCGCGGCGTCGAGTCGGCGGTGATCGGCCGACCCCCGCGTCGGCATCGGCGACGTCCGGCGCCGACCTCTCGGTGCTCGGCCCGCTCGAGCAGTTCGCGGCATCCGGCCCGGTGACCGACCTGTTCGTCAACGGAGCGCACGGGCTGTGGATCGATCGAGGCGCGGGGCCCGAGCGCGAACCCACGTGGTCGGCCGACGAGGGCGAGGTCCGGGCGCTCGCCGTTCGGCTCGTCGCCCGTGGCGGGCGGCACATCGACGAGGCGACGCCCGCGGTCGACGTGCGGCTCGACCGGGGCATCCGCGTGCACGCCGTGCTCCCGCCCGTCTCCACCGTCGGCACGCTCATCTCGGTGCGCGTGCCGCGTGCGGCGGGCTTCCCGTTGGCTGCGCTCGCTCGCGCCGGCATGCTCGACGCCGGGCAGGAGGCGACCCTGCGCGAGGCGGTGGCCACCCGCAAGAACCTGCTGGTCACGGGAGCAGGCGGCGCCGGCAAGACGACCCTCCTCGCGGCGCTGCTGGGCGAGGCGGCCGAGCGCGAGCGCATCGTGCTCATCGAGGATGTCGCGGAGCTGACCGTGGCCCACCCGCACGTCGTCGCGCTCGAGGCGCGGCAGGCGAACCTCGAGGGCGTCGGTCGGCTCGGCCTCGACGCGCTGCTGCGCGAGGCGCTGCGCATGCGTCCCGACCGCCTGGTCGTCGGTGAGTGCCGAGGGGCCGAGTTGCGCGAGCTCCTCGCCGCGCTCAACACCGGCCACGACGGCGGAGCAGGAACGCTGCACGCGAACTCGCTCGCCGACGTGCCGGCGCGGCTCGAGGCGCTCGGGTCGACCGCTGGGCTCTCGCCCGCGGCGGTCGCACGCCAGACGGTGAGCGCCTTCGACCTCGTGCTGCACGTCGAGCGGGTCGAAGGTCGTCGCCGCCTCGCCGAGATCGGTCGCTTCGAGGTGCGCGACGACCGGCTGCAGGTGGTGCCGCTGTGAGCGGGCGGCCGCGCGTGCGCGAGAGCACCGTCCGGGGCATCCGGCCGATCGAGGCCCGCGAGCTGCTGGCTCGATTCCGCAGACGACCCGAGCCCGGTGCCGAGATCGACGCCGTGGCCGTCGTCGTGGAGCGCCTTGCCGCGCTGCTCTCCGCGGGCGTGCCCGCGAGCACGGCGTGGGGGCACGCCGGGGGTCTCGCTGAGAACGGGCGGCGGCCGGTCGGGCATCGGGCGCCGGGCCGGTCGGGTGCGTCGGGTGCGTCGGGACGCGGTCGGGCCGCTCGGGTATCGGTCCTCCGGTCGACGATGGACTCGTCCGCACCGCGGCCGCCGCGGCCGCCGCGGCGGGGGAGTCCGTCGCGGCCGCCATCCGGGCCGCGCGGGCAGCGGCCCCGGGGTCGTCGACGCGATGGACGGTGCTCGCGGCGGCCTGGGAGGTCGCGGCATCCTCGGGTGCGCCGCTCGCCGCCAGCCTGCGGGAGCTCGCCGCCGCCCTCCGCGACGAGGCGCAGCTCGTGCGCGAGGTGCGGAGCGCACTCGCCGGCCCCATCGCCAGTGCTCGGCTGGTGCTCGTACTCCCGCTCATCGCCGTCGCGTTCGGGGCGGCCCTCGGGTTCGACACCTTCGCCGTGCTGTTCGGGAATCCGCTGGGTCTCGTGTGCGCAGTCATGGGAGCCGCACTCCTCTGGGCCGGCCGTCGCTGGAGTGCGTCGATGACCGCGCGCGCCACGCGGTCCGATGCGGATGCCGGCCTCGAACTGGAGCTCCTCGCCATCGCCATGTCCGGCGGCGCCTCCGTCGAGCGCGCGCGGAGCCTCGTTCGCACCGCGCTCGACGCGAACGGCATTCCGCCGACCGATGGTCGCGCGGCGAGCGAGGTGATCGCGGTCGCCGTCCGCGCCGGCGCTCCCGTCGCCGACCTGCTGCGTGCGGAGGCAGTCCGGCATCGGCGTAGCGCCCGTGCCGAGGGCACCGCACGCGCCGCAGCCCTCGGCGTGCGGTTGATGCTGCCGCTCGGCGCCTGTGTGCTTCCGGCGTTCGTGCTGCTCGGCGTCGTGCCGCTCCTCGTCTCCGTCGTGTCCGGCACCCTCGGCGGTGCCGCATGACGCCACTGGACTCGTGCCACCCCATTGCCGGAAGACCGGCGCAACAGGAAGGAACAGCACCATGCAGCTCAACGTCATCGACGTGCCGCCGCGCGTCGCCCCCGCCCACGACGCGGAGGCGGACGGGGCGGGTGGGCGGGGCGGCGCCCGCGCCGGCATCCCCTCGCGGCTCCGGCGAGCCCTGCGGCGCGTCGCAGGGGAGCGCGGCGCCGCCACCGCCGAGTACGCCGTCGCCACGATGGCCGCGGTCGGGTTCGCCGGCCTGCTGGTCGTCATCCTGCGCGGCGACGAAGTCCGCGGCATCCTCACCGACCTCGTGCGGAATGCGCTCACGGTCGGATGACGCGGATCGGGGCAGCGTGACGGCGGAGTTCGCCGTCGCGCTGCCCGCGATCGCACTCGTGCTCGCGGCCTGCCTGGCGTCGGTGCACCTGGTCGCGCAACAGGTGCGACTGACGGATGCCGCCGCCGACGCTGCTCGCGCGCTCGCCCGCGGCGAGTCGGCGGCCGAGGCCGACTCCATCGCCGATCGCGTCTCGGGCGGTGCGTCCCTCGCCGTCGCCGAGGACGGGGTGTTCGTGTGCGTCACCCTTCGCGCCCCGGGCAGCGGGCTCCTCGCCGCGATCGAGCTGCAGGCCGAATCGTGTGCCGTCGCGGGCGGCCACTGATGACGGCGGGCGGCCACTGATGACGGCGGGCGGCCACTGATGACGGGGTCGACGTGGAACAGGTCGATGTGGAACTCGGCGCCAGGCATCACGGAGGTGCGCGCCGAGCGGGGCGCGGCCTCGGTGCTCGCCCTCGGAATCGTGGGAGCGGTCGTCGCGCTCACCGCGGCCGTCGTACCGCTCACCACCACGTTCGTCGCATCGCAACGGGCCGCGAATGCAGCGGATGCCGCCGCGCTCGCGGCCGCCGACACGATCTCGGGTCTCGTGCCGGGCGTCCCGTGCGAACTCGCTGCCCGGGTCGCCGCACGCAACGGCGCGAGCCTCCGGGCGTGTCGCGCCGACGGGGCGGTGGTCACGGTGGTGGTCGTCGTCTCCGCCCTGGGCATGGAACTCGACGCCGCCGCGCGCGCTGGTCCGCCGATGTCGCGCTGATCTGGCGGGCCCCGGGGATTCAGTCGAAGATCGTCTCCACGAACCGGTACTCGACGGCGGTGGGGCGGGCGTCGTCGTCCGCGGTGAACTCGAGGCCCGCGCCACGAGTGTAGATGTAGTGCTTGCCCTTGTCGGTGCTCAGCTCGAGCCGGGGACGAGGGTCGCCCGTTTCGAGGAAGGCGGTCGCGACCGTCTTCCCCTCGAGTGGGCCGTCGACCAGCTTCGCCGTGTACGAGCTCGCGGAAGAGGTGTCCATGCCGCCAATTCTCCTCCGGGACCCACGAACTGCAAGGGGCTTGCCCCCGCACGCCGACCCCCACTCGGGTCCTCGGATGGGTGCACACACGGTGAGTGTGTGTATGGTGTGGCTGTCGGTGGGCTGCATCGCCGGCGGCACACCGCTCGGGGGCGCGGTTCGGATGTGCGTTCTCCCATTCATGGAACAAGAGGAGTCTGGTGTCAGGCGCGAAGAAGTTGGTCATCGTGGAGTCGCCGACGAAGATGAGGTCGATCGCCCAGTACCTCGGCGACGACTACGAGGTGCTGTCCTCGGTCGGCCACATCCGTGACCTCATCGAGCCGAAGAACCTCCCGGCCGAGCTCAAGAAGGGCTCGCTCGGCAAGTTCTCCGTCGACGTCGAGAACGACTTCGAGCCCTACTACGTCGTGTCCGATTCCAAGAAGAAGACGGTCGCCGAACTCAAGCGCGCACTGAAGAACGCCGACGAGCTCCTGCTCGCCACCGATGAGGACCGCGAGGGCGAGGCCATCGCGTGGCACCTGCTGCAGGAGTTGAAGCCGAAGGTGCCCGTGCGTCGAATGGTGTTCCACGAGATCACGAAGGACGCGATCCAGCAGGCCAAGGACCACACCCGCGAGCTCGACACCGCGCTCGTCGACGCCCAGGAGACGCGTCGCATCCTCGACCGTCTGTACGGCTACGAGGTCTCCCCGGTGCTCTGGCGCAAGGTCGGTCCGGGGCTCTCCGCGGGGCGCGTGCAGTCGGCCGCAACCCGTCTCGTCGTCGACCGCGAGCGGGAGCGACTGGCGTTCGTGGCGGCCGGCTACTGGGACCTCCTCGGGCGATTCACGGGCGATGCTGCGGCTGCTGCGCCGGGCGACGGCGCCCAGGCGTTCGAGGCGCGACTCGTGCGCCTCGGCGGTCAGCGCGTGGCCACCGGCCGCGACTTCGACGACGCCGGCCGGCTGAAGGGCAAAGCCGTCGTGCTCGACGAGCGGGTCGCCGAGTCCCTCGTGAATGCCCTCCGCGCCGAGGGCGTCGACCGCAGGGTCTCGAAGGTGGAGTCGAAGCCGTACTCCCGTCGCCCGGCGGCCCCGTTCACGACCTCGACGCTCCAGCAGGAGTCCGCCCGCAAGCTCCGCCTCTCGGCACGCGACACCATGCGCGTGGCGCAATCGCTCTACGAGAACGGCTACATCACCTATATGCGCACCGACTCGACGTCGCTGTCGCAGCAGGCGATCACCGCGGCTCGGGCACAGGCGACCAAGCTGTACGGTGCCGATTCGATTCCCGACAAGCCGCGCCTCTACGCGAGCAAGTCCAAGAACGCGCAGGAGGCGCACGAGGCGATCCGCCCCTCCGGCGAGGTCTTCCGCACGCCGACCGAGCTGCAGAGCGTGCTGCGCGGCACCGAGTTCAGGCTGTACGACCTCATCTGGAAGCGCACGGTCGCCTCCCAGATGGCCGACGCCAAGGGCCAGACGGCCACGGTCACGATCGAGGTCGGTCCCACCGCTCCGACTGTGTCCGATGCTTCTGGTGCGACGCCCGACGGCGCGTCCGTGAACCTCGCCGGCACGATCGCCGAGTTCACCGCGAGCGGTACGGTCATCACCTTCCGCGGCTTCCTCGCCGCCTACGAGGAGGGCCACGACGAGGAGCGGAACGCCGACGAAGCGCCGGGCGAGGCGAAGCTGCCGCCGCTGAAGGAGGGCCAGTCGGTCGGCCTCGTCGACCTCGAGGCGAAGGGCCACGAGACGAGCCCACCGCCGCGCTACACGGAGGCGAGCCTCGTGAAGCGACTCGAGGAGCTCGGGATCGGCCGGCCGTCGACGTTCGCGTCGATCATCTCCACCATCCTCGACCGCGGCTACGTCACGCAGCGCGGTCAGGCACTCGTGCCCAGCTGGGTCGCCTTCTCGGTGGTGCGACTCCTCGAGGAGCACTTCGGCGACCTCGTCGAGTACGACTTCACGGCCGAGATGGAGGACGACCTCGACCACATCGCCGCAGGCGAGGCCGACCGGGTCGACTGGCTCTCGAGCTTCTACTTCGGTTCGGACAGGCACCGCGGGCTCCGGCAGGTGGTCGACAACCTCGGTGAGATCGACGCACGCGAGATCAACTCGGTGCAGATCGCGCCCGACATCACGCTGCGCATCGGCAAGTACGGTCCCTACCTCGAGACCGTCGACCCGGATGCCGCGCCCGACGCCCCGCCGCGTCGGGTCAACCTTCCCGCAGACCTCGCACCCGACGAGCTCACCGAGGCGAAGGCACGGGAGTTGATCGAGGCGCCCGTGCAGACCGACCGCGTCCTCGGCGAGAACCCGGCCGACGGCAAGCAGGTCGTCCTGAAGGATGGTCGCTTCGGACCGTACGTGACCGAGGTCGAGCCCGCGCCCGCGGAGCCCGAGGCATCCGTCGACCCCGTCACCGGTGAGGTGGTCGACGCGGCGAAGCCGAAGCGCGGTGCGAAGAAGGCCGCAACGCCGAAGCCGCGTACCGCGTCCCTCTTCAAGAGCATGCAGCCCGAGGAGGTCGACCTCGACACTGCGCTGAAGCTCCTCGA
Organism: uncultured Actinomycetota bacterium; assembly: GCA_963764435.1. Classification (GTDB taxonomy): domain Bacteria; phylum Actinomycetota; class Actinomycetes; order Actinomycetales; family Microbacteriaceae; genus Agromyces. The sequence goes on from CAVXSL010000011.1 coordinate 305,698, forward strand.
CCTCCCGCGCGTCGTCGGATTCGATCCCGAGATCCGGCGAGGAGATCACCGCCCAGAACGGCCGCTACGGCCCGTACCTCAAGAAGGCGGCCGACACGCGCACGCTCCCCAGCGAGGATGCGATCTTCGAGATCGACCTCCCGGGCGCGCTCGAGCTGTTCGCCCAGCCCAAGTACGGCGCCCGGCGTGCGTCCAGTGCCCTCAAGGAGTTCGACGCCGACCCCGTGAGCGGCAAGCCCGTCAAGGTGAAGGACGGGCGATTCGGCCCGTACGTCACCGACGGCACCACGAATGCGACCATCCCGCGCGGCGAGTCCGTGGAGGACATCACGTTCGACCGGGCGATCGAGCTGCTGCAGGCCAAGCGCGACAAGGGCCCCGCCGCCCCCCGCACGACGCGGGCGACGACTCGATCCACCGCCGCGAAGAAGGCGCCCGCGAAGAAGGCCCCGCCAAGAAGAGCACCGCGTGAGCCGCGGCGTCTTCATCACGCTCGAGGGCGGCGACGGCTCCGGCAAGTCCACGCAGGCGGAGCTGCTGCGCGAATGGCTCGCGGACCAGGGACGCACCGTCGTGCGCACCCGCGAGCCGGGCGGTACCGAGGTCGGCATCGAAGTGCGGGAGATCGTGCTGCACCACCGGGGCGACATCGCACCGCGCGCCGAGGCGCTGCTGTACGCCGCCGATCGCGCGCACCACGTCGCGACGGTCGTACGGCCGGCCCTCGAGCGCGGTGACGTCGTGATCCAGGATCGCTACATCGACTCGTCGGTCGCGTACCAGGGTGCGGGGCGCGTGCTCGATTCCGAGGCCGTGCGCGACCTGTCCGAGTGGGCCACCGAGGGCCTTCTCCCCGATCTCACCGTCCTCCTCGACCTCGACTCGGAGACCGCCCGCGGACGGCTCGTCGAGGCGCGCACCCGGTACGACCGGCTCGAGGCGGAGGCATCCGAGTTCCACGATCGCGTGCGGTCGGCGTACCTCGCGCTCGCGGAGGCCGAGCCAGGACGGTTCCTCGTCGTCGATGCCTCGCGACCGGTCGAGGAGATCGCGAGCGTCATCCGTGCGCGCGTCGCCCCGCTGCTCTGAGGCCGGGCGGAGTTGCCGTCGGCGGCGGAGGGTAGCGTTGACCCATGAGCGTGTGGAGCGAGCTGACGGGGCAGGAGCCGGCGATCGCCGTGTTTCGCGGCGCCGCCGCGGCGGCGGGGGAGGCGTCGCAGCAGATGACGCACTCCTGGCTCATCACGGGGCCGCCCGGGTCGGGCCGATCCAACCTCGCGTACGCGTTCGCGACGGCGCTGATCGCCGGCGATCCCGAGGGCGATGAGCCCACGCGCATCCAGGTCGGCGCGCGCAGTCACCCCGACCTCCAGGTGCTCGCCACCGAGGGCGTCATCATCAAGCGCGACGACGTGCGCGAGATCGTGAGGCGCTCGCACTACGCGCCATCCGTCGGGCGGCACCGGGTCATCATCGTCGAGGACGCGGACCGCATGACCGAGCAGACGTCGAACTTCCTCCTGAAGGAGTTGGAGGAGCCGCCCGAGCGCACGGTGTGGATCCTCTGCGCGCCGAGCGAGGCCGACCTCATCCCCACGATCCGGTCGCGCGTGCGCACCGTGCGCCTCCAGATGCCATCCGTCGCCGAGGTCGCGGAGCTCCTCGTGCGCCGTGACGGCGTCGACGCCGAGCTCGCCGAACGCTCGGCGCGCGAGGCCCAGTGCCACATCGGGATGGCGCACCGGCTCGCCACGAACGAGGAGGCCAGGCGGCGCCGCGCCGAGACGTTGCGGCTCGCGCTCGAGGTGCGCTCGGCGGCGACCGCCGTCGCGACTGCGGCGAGGTTCCTGGAGATCGCCGGTGACGACGCGAAGGCGATCACCGAGCTCCGCGACGCCGAGGAGCGGGCGCACGCGCTGCACTCGCTCGGCCTCGCGCCCGGCCAGGCGGTGCCTCCGGCGCTCCGTCCGCAGCTGAAGGCCCTCGAGGACGACCAGAAGCGGCGCGCCACGCGCAGCCTGCGAGACGGCATCGACCGCATCCTCGTCGACCTGGCCTCGCTGTACCGCGACATCCTGCTCATCCAGCTCGACGCCGACGTCGACCTCGTGAACCGGGAGCTGCTCGAGCCGATGCGCCGCGCCGCTGCATCCGCGACGCCCGCTCGCACGCTCGCGACCCTCGATGCCATCCAGGCTGCGCGCGAGCGCATCGAGGGCAACGTGCAACCCGCGCTCGCCCTCGAGGCGATGCTCGTCAGCGCCATTCGCATCACCACGACCGAACGAGGGGCCGCATGACCGACCGACGACAGAGCAGGGCAGGCCGGATGCCGCGGGCGGGTCGCGCGATGATCGTGACGCTCGTCACTCTCCGCCCTGCTCGCGCTCACGGGCTGCGTCCCGTCGTTCCTGAGCGGGGCGAGGCCGGTCTCGACGCCGACCACCGAGGACGTGGCCGAAGACCTCCGCCCGTTCTACACGCAGGTGCTGGAGTGGGAGCCCTGCAACGACGGGTTCGGCTGCGCGACGGCCACGGCACCGCTCGACTGGGAGAATCCGGGAGAGGGCGAGATCGAGCTCGCCCTGGTGCGACAGGTCGCCACGGGCGAGCGGCTCGGCTCCCTCCTCGTGAACCCGGGCGGTCCGGGCGGGTCGGGCTACGACTTCGTCGTCGACTCCATCGACTACGCGGTCGGGGCCCCGCTCCGGGAGCACTTCGACGTGGTCGGGTTCGACCCCCGCGGCGTCGGCCGCTCGTCGGCGGTCGCCTGCTACGACGCCGCGCAGACCGACCAGTACCTCTACGACATCGTGCCGGCCGAGCGCGGAAGCGACGAGTGGATCAACCTCGTCGGCGCGGCCGAGGCCGAGTTCGGGGAGGCCTGCAGCGAGAACACCGGAGAGCTGCTCGGCGAGGTCGACACCGTCAGCGCCGCGCGCGACCTCGACCTGCTGCGAGCCATCCTCGGCGATGAGCAGCTGAACTACCTCGGCTACTCCTACGGCACCTTCCTCGGTGCCACCTACGCCGAGCTCTACCCCGACAAGGTCGGGCGTCTCGTCCTCGACGGCGCGCTCGACCCCTCGGCGAGCAACGCGGAGGTGACTCGGGCGCAGGCCGTGGGCTTCGAGAAGGCGCTCCGCGCCTACCTCCAGGACTGCCTGAGCGGCAGCGAATGCCCGTTCGACGGCTCGGTCGACGCCTCCATGGACGAGGTCGGTCGCCTGCTCGCCTCGGTCGACGCGAGCCCGCTTCGCGGCAGCGACGGACGCATGGTCGGGGCCGACACCCTGCTCACGGCCATCATCTATCCGCTCTACAGCCCCGAGTCCTGGCCCTACCTCAGCGAGATGTTCGAGTCGGTCATGTTCGGGGAGGCCGACATGGCGCTCTCGTTCGCCGACGCCTACAACGGGCGCAACGAGGACGGCACGTACCGCGACAACTCCACCGAGGCGTTCAATGCGGTCAACTGCCTCGACTACACCTATCAGTCGGATGTCGCGGTGATGCGCGAGGAGGCAGCGATGATCGCCGAGGCGGCGCCCGTCATCGGGCCCTACTTCGGGTACGGCGACCTCGGCTGCGACCATTGGCCGTACCAGAGCGATCGCGAACGCGAGCAGATCCACGCCCAGGGCGCGGCACCGATCCTCGTCGTCGGAACGACCGGCGACCCGGCCACCCCGTACGAATGGGCGGTCGCGCTCGCCGAGCAACTCGAAAGCGGTGTGCTCGTCAGCTACGACGGCGAGGGGCACACGGCCTACAACAAGTCCAACGCGTGCGTGAACGGCGCAGTCGAGTCGTACCTCATCGACGGCACGGTGCCGGCGAGCGACCCCATGTGCTGACGCGGTCGTCCGACGTGGTCATGGGTGCGGGAGAAACCCGCTAACATGGATTCTCGGCCAGCCGGATCGCCGAGCGAGACCGGATGCCGCGCCGCCTTAGCTCAGTCGGCAGAGCGATTCACTCGTAATGAATAGGTCGTCGGTTCGATTCCGACAGGCGGCTCCGAAACGAACGGGCCCGGAATGCTCCGGGCCCGTTCGTCGTCTTCGGCTGATGCCGGTCGTTCATGACGCCATCGAGGTGTTCATTCCACCGCCCGGAGCGCGTCGGCGTAGGCGAGGTGCCCGGCGAGCGTTCGGGTGGAACGCGTCCGAAGCGGGCGGGGCGACGATCCACGGATCCGCGGAACCGATGCCGTGTCCGGCGAATGCTCTGACCACATCGACGTAGACGAAGCCGTCGCCGGCGGCGCCCACGACCGTCGCTGATCACGCTGTTCAGCGCGATCACGCCTGCATTCACCAGGGGAGCCTGTGGGAGCGTGGCATCGAGCAGCAGCGGGTATCCGGTCACCGCAATGGTCGCCTTGGGAGCCGCGGTGCGAATGGCTGCGAGCGTCGCGGCGAGGTCGGCCGCCAGGACCGGGAGGTTCGCCTCCGCCTGTTGGATCGCCGCCGCGCATTCCTCGAGCGTTCCGGCGAGGCAGGCCGCGGTCACCGCGGCGAGTCCGAGGTCGTTCGCGCCCACCGTGAGGCTGACGAACTTCGTGCGATGGTCCAGTCCGGACAGTTGCGTCGCGACAACCTCGTCCGCGGTCGCGCCGACGCAGCCGCGCAGCGCGACGTGCACGGTTCCAGGATCGCTCGCGATCTGCGCTGCGTAGCCGTTCGGGCTCCGGAGGCACGGGGGTCACATCGAGGTAGTAGGCTCCTCCGCCGAACCCGGCCGCGTAGGAGTCGCCGAGGGCCGCGTACGCGACCTTGTCGACCGCGCCGGGCAACGCGGGCGGAACGCCGCCGGGATCGGCTTGGGCGGAAAGTGCGCCGAAGACCGTCGCGGAGGCGACGAGCATCGAGGTGCCGAGGAGGGCCAGTGGACGACGGGTTCGCGACAGCGGTGTCATGGCCAGAGACTAGTCGCGAGTTCCGCCGTCCGCGTCCCCCGTTCGGGGCGCAGGCGCCGTTCGCGGGCGTCAATTGGGGGCGCGGTCGCGGTCCGTGCCCACTATCCTTGGCCGCAGACGACCACGGCGATGACGCGGCGATGACGCGATCCGCCGGGGACATCGGAGCATCGGAGGACCCGTGGGCAAACTCACCTACGATTCCACGCTGACCGTGGACTTCGACGACCGCGTGCTCGCGCACCTGCAACTGGTCATCGGCGCGAAGCTGCGCCGGGCGGAGTCCTTCTACTTCAGCTGGCGCGACGACCCGGCGGTCGGTGACGGCCGGAGCGCCCTCTGGATCCATCCCACCATCCCGCTGTACTTCAAGTACGCGGGCGGCCGTCAGCCGTCGATCAACCGCGCCTGGATCGACCTCCTCATGAGCGCGGCGAACTCGCCGAGCGGCTTGCACCTGATGCCGGAACCCGACGACACGGGACCCGGCGGAGAGCGGGAACCATGAAACGCATCGGGATCTTCTACGGGGGCCGGATCTTCTCGATCGGCGAGGAGGACTACGAGCGCATGAAGGCGGAGATCGAGGAGGCGCACCGTGGCGGCCGCCCGACGTGGATCACGGTCAACTACGGCGAGGGACGTCCGCAACCCGCGGAGCTGCTGGTCGGCCCCGGAATCGCGATCGCGCTGATGCCCGTTCCCGACGAGCCGGCGGAGTAGGCCCCGGTCAGACTCCTCGACGCCCGGCTAGACCTCGTCGGTCCAGTCGTAGTCCGCGGATTCTTCCCTATCGGGCGAGTAGGGGTTCGCCACGGGATGCATCGGTGCGAGCTCCGCCGTGAGCGTACGCAAGCGCCCGAGGAGCTCCTCGTCCATGATCTCCCCGTCGTCCCCGGCATCGACGGCCTCGGTGACGAGTTGGCTCGCCGGGCCCACGAGGAAGTTGACGACGACACGACGCCCGTCGTCCTCGTGGCGCACCGGGATCTCGACCGCTGCGGCCGTGCCGCGCTGGGCGAGCGCCGCCGCGTACGCGACGAGTGCTCGTGCGATCTCGGTGCCCGTCAGGAAGTGGTCGCCGGCGTAGTAGATGCGCTCCATACTCCAGATGTACTCCCCGTCTCGATCTCGGGCAAACCCTTGACGGCGGCGCCGAGAAGTCTCCCTGATCGGCTCGGCCAGACCCGGAATGAGCGCGTTCTCCCGCCCGCTAGGCTGACGCCATGACCGATCGATTGCGCTGGGGCATCCTCGCGACAGGCTTCATCGCCAATCTCTTCACGAACGACCTGAAGCTCAACGGATTCACCGTGCAGGCGGTCGGTTCCCGCTCGCAGCAGTCGGCCGACGCCTTCGCCGCGCAGTTCGACATCCCGAACTCCCACGGCAGTTACGAGGCCCTCGCCGCCGATCCCGAGGTCGACGTGGTCTACGTCTCGACGCCGCATCCGCTGCACGCCGAGCATGCCCGCCTGGTGATCGAGGCCGGCAAGCACGTGTTCGTCGAGAAGCCGTTCACGGTGAACGCCCGGGAAGCACAGGACATCGCCGACCTGGCCGCCGAGCGCGGCGTGCTCGCGCTCGAGGCCATGTGGACCCGGTACCTGCCGCACATGGCGCGCATCCGGGAGATCATCGCCGACGGCACCCTCGGCGACGTGCGGACCCTCATGGTCGACCACACGCAGAAGCTCTCCGACGACCCGCTGCATCGCATCAACGCCCTCGAGCTCGGCGGCGGCGCGCTGCTCGACCTCGGCGTCTACCCGGTCTCGTTCTCGTGGGACCTCTTCGGCGCGCCGCGTACGATCCAGTCCACCGCGACGTTCAAGGACACCGGCGCCGACGCGCAGATCGCCAACATCTTCGGCTACGACGACGGCCGGATCGCGTCGATGCTGTCTGCGAGCGACACACTCGGCCCGAACACCGCCGCCGTGATCGGCACGAGCGCGCGCATCGAGATCGACCCCGTCTGGTACAACCCCACGAGCTTCCGTGTCGTTGCTGCCGACGGCACGATCCTCGAGCAGTTCCGTTCCGACGTCGTCGGCCGCGGCATGCACTTCCAGGCCGAAGCGGTCGAGCGCCTGGTGGCCGAGGGCAACCTCCGCGGCGACCTGCTCACGATCGACGAGTCCGTCGCGATCATGGGCACGCTCGACACGATCCGCGAACAGATCGGCCTCCGCTACCCCGGCGAATGAAGCCGTCGCCCGTGCACGGGACGTCCGTTCAGCGGATGTCCGGGCACTCCGGGCTCAGGATGTCGGCGAAGTTTCCACAGGGCTGACGCCACCTTTGCGGGGAATCGATATGCTCACCGCGAGCGCCCGCCACCGTGCTCTCCACTTCGCCCGCGCCCCGCTGCGCGCGCTCGACCTCGAAAGGCAACCAGTGCCTGCTCGTCGAACCGCATCGACCCTCGCCGCCATCGCGGTCGCCGCGACATTCGCACTCACCGGATGCTCCGGTGGACCGGGCGGCGGAGGCGGTGACACCCTCACCTACGAGGACAGCCCCCTCGCCAAGTACCTCGAGCCCGTCAACGGAGCCATGGACGAGGAGCGCTGGATCGCTGAGTCCAAGACCGTGGAAGAACTGGTCGCCGCGTGCATGGCGGAGGAGGGTTTCGAGTACACGCCGGTCGACCAGTCGCAGTACATGTCGTTCGAAGACGACTTCGAGGAGCGCAACACGGAAGCGTGGGTCGCCTCGAACGGCTGGGGAATGGTGCAGACCAAGGAGGAGATGGAGGCCGCGCAGCAGGAGGCCGAAGAGTTCGTCGACCCCAACCAGCCGTACATCGAGTCCCTTTCGCCGAGCGAGCAGGAGGCCTACTACGCCACGCTCCACGGCGCCGGCCCGAGCGAGGAGGAGATGAACGAAGACGGTTCCTACGAGTACTCGTGGGAGGAGGCGGGCTGCAACGGTGCGGCCCAGCACGAGGTCCAGGGCTCGAGCTACTGGGAGGACGAGGAGTTCGCCGACCTCCTCGCGTCGATGAACGCCCTCTGGGAGGAGCTGCCCAAGCAGCCCGAGATCGCCGAGTTGAACGAGAAGTGGTCTGCCTGCATGGCCGACGCCGAGTACACCGAGCTCGCGACGCGCTCCGATGCCCAGAACGTCATCATCGAGGAGCAGAACGCGTTCTGGTCGGGTGAGAACCCCGTCGAGCCGACCGCGGAGGAGCTCACCGCCCTGAAGCAGAAGGAGATCGACGTCGCGCTCGCCGACTTCCGTTGCGCGAAGGACCTCGACTACGACAACGTGCAGTTGCGGGCTCAGTTCGCCCTCGAGGAGCAGTTCATCGCCGACCACAAGTCCGAGCTCGACGCCCTCGTCACCGCCTACGACAAGGGCGAGTAGTGAGGCCCTTCCGCCGGTCGGCGGTCGCGGGCGAGCGCGTGAACCACCCGGATGTCGCGGGCGTCGCGGACACGACTGTTGACGTCGACCCGGATGCCGCGGCCGTCGCCGACGCGGCGGCTGACGTCGACCCGGCCGTGCAGGGCTGGCGCAGAGTGGTGCGGGGCAACCGGGTGCTGTGGCTGCTCGCGGCTGTCGCCGTCATCTCACTGGTCGCCGGCGTGGGACTCAGCTTCGTCATCGTGTCGCCCGGTCAGGCGGCGGCGGATGCGTCCGCGCCCGAGGCCGGGGACATCACCGTTCCCGTGGAGTTCCGCGCGCTCTCGAACGACGTGACGATCCGCGGCGATGCCGCATTCGCGGATTCCGTCGAGGTCAAGCTCGAGACGGGTGATCTCGGCGGGCCCGCCGTCGTCACCGGACGCGTTCCCGACGTGGGGGCGACCCTCGGTCCGGCCTCCGTCGCCCTTGAGGTGACCGGACGGCCGGTCATCGTGCTCCCCGGCGAGCTGCCCGCCTATCGCACGCTGCGGGCCGGGCTCGCAGGACCCGACGTGCTGCAGCTGAAGCAGGCGCTCGGAGCCATCGGCATCGACCCCGGCGACCCGGCGTCCGACGTGTTCGATGCTGCCACGGCCGACGCGGTCGTCGCGCTCTACGGCATGGTCGGATACCCCGTCCCCGAGTCGCCCGACGGCACCGCTGACGCGGTGCGGTCGACTCGAAGCGGCGTCGCCGCCGCCGAAGAGGGAGTGGCGAGCGCCGAGCGCACGCTGCAGACCGCCGCAGCCGGACCTTCGGAGGTCGAACGAGTCCAGCAGGACATCGCCGTGCGCGCGGCGGAGCGCGAGCTCGCCGCGGCGATCGCCATCGGCGACCCCGCGGCGATCGCGGCGGCCGAAGACGCGCTCCGGCTCGCACGGGTCCAACGCGATGTCGCACTCGCGCCGCGCGACACCGGAGCTGAGCAGGCGGCGCTCGACGCCGCGCGCGAGCAGCTGGCCGAGGCCTACGAATTGCTCGAAGAGGCCGAGACGGGCACACTCGCCTTCCTTCCGGTGAGCGAAGTGCTCTACCTCGACGAACTGCCGAGGCGGGTCGACGAGGTGATGGTGGAACGCGGCACGATCCTGAGCTCTGCCGCGATGCTCGTCTCCGGTGCGACGCTCGCGATCGAGGCCTCCGCGGCGGAGAGTGACGCGAAGCTGTTGAAGGCAGGCGACATCGCCACCATCGGCATGCCCGACGGCGGCGAACTCGAGGCGACGATCACGTCGGTGGCCCCACGCGAGGCCGACGGCGGCGAGCCTGCCGAGTCCGGCCCCCGTTACGACGTCGTGCTCGCCCCGGTGCATCCGACCGACGCACAGATCGAGGCACTCCGCGGTCAGAACGTGCGCGTGAACATCTCGATCGGCGCAACCGCAGGCGAAGTCCTCGCCGTGCCGCTCGCCGCGCTCACCGCGGGTCCGGGCGGCGAGTCCCGCGTCGAAGTCATCGACGGAGACGAGACCCGACTGGTCGAGGTCGAGACCGGCCTCTCCGCGGAGGGATTCGTCGAGATCACCGGCGACATCGCCGAGGGAGACCGGGTCGTGGTGGGCCGATGAGCCTGATCGCCCCCGTCGTCGAACTCGTCGACGTGACCCGGTCCTTTCCCGGTCCACCCGAGGTGCAGGCGTTGAAGGGGGTGAACCTCAGCATCCGCCGCGGCGACTACCTGTCGATCGTCGGACCGAGCGGATCGGGCAAGTCCACCCTGCTCAACGTGCTCGGGCTCCTCGATCGACCGACCGTCGGCGAGTACCGACTCGACGGCGTGCACACCGGCTCGCTCGACGAGGAGCAGCGCGCGGGCCTCCGGGCCCGCACGATCGGGTTCGTGTTCCAGGCCTTCCACCTGCTGCCGCGACGCACGGTGCTCGACAACGTGCTGCTCGCGACGCTCTACAGCGGCGTGCCACGTCATGAGCGGATGGCCCGCGCGAGGGCCGCCCTCGACCGCGTGGGGCTCGGCCATCGCATGGGATTCCTGCCGACGACGCTGTCGGGCGGTGAACGCCAGCGCGTTGCCGTCGCGCGTGCGGTGATGGCCTCACCGCAGCTGATCCTCGCAGACGAGCCGACCGGCAACCTCGATCAGCGCACCTCCGGCGAGGTCATGGACCTCTTCGAGGAGCTCAACGCCGACGGCCAGAGCCTCGTCGTCATCACGCACGACCAGAAGATCGCCGAACGTGCCGACCGCAGCATCCGCATCGCCGACGGGCGGGTGAGCGAGCTGTGAGGGGCGATCGGTTCACCGTGCAGGACCTCCTCGTCGAGGTGAGCCATGGCATCGGCGGGCACACCGGCCGCCTCATCATGACGACGCTCGGAACCGTGCTGGGCATCGGTTCCCTGGTCGTGACGATCGGGTTCGCCCAGACCGCCGCGGGGCAGATCAGTCGGCAGTTCGACGCGGTCGCGGCGACGCAGGCGGTCGTGAAGCCCGAGTCGGCGCGGTCGGCGAGCGGGAACGAGGTCGCCACGTCGCGGCTCCCATGGGATGCCCCCGACCGGGTCGAGCGGCTGAACGGGGTCGAGCGCGCGGGCCTCGTCGGCGAGGTGTCGATCGGCGAAACCCGGATCACGGCGGTGCCCATCAACGACCCGTCGGCACCCGAGGTATTGAGCCCGGCGCTCGTCGCGGCATCCGAGGGCCTGCTCGAGGCCGTGCGCGGCGAGGTCGTGACGGGGCGCTTCTTCGATGCCGGACACGATGCCCGCGCCGATCGCCTCGCGGTCATCGGTGCGCGTGCGGCCGAGAAGCTCGGCATCAACCGCGTCGACAGCCAACCGTCGATCTTCATCGGCGAGCGTCCGTACACGGTGATCGGGATCGTCGACGGCATGGAGCGGCGCCCCGACCTGCTCGACTCGGTGATCGTGCCGATCGGGACCGCCCGTGCGGACTTCGGACTGGATGGGGCGACGGAGCTCCACCTGCGAATCGCGGCAGGCGCGGGCGAGCTCGTCGCCGAGCAGGCTCCCATCGCGCTCGACCCGAATGCGCCCGAGACCTTCGACGTGCAAGCCCCGCGCAGCGGCTCCGAGCTGCAGGAGAACGTGCAGGCCGACATCAACATCGTCTTCCTCGTGCTCGGCGTCATCGCACTGCTCGCGGGCGGACTCGGCATCGCGAACGTCACGCTCCTCTCGGTCTCGGAGCGGACCGGCGAGATCGGTCTGCGACGGGCGCTCGGCGCGACTCGCCGGAACATCGCCGCCCAGTTCATGGTCGAATCGGTCGTCATCGGACTGCTCGGCGGCCTCATCGGCGCCGCCGTCGGCGTCTTCGCGGTCGTCGGCGTCGCGCTCGTACAGCAGTGGACCCCGATCATCGACCTGCCGATGGTGTTCGGCGCCGCCCTGCTCGGTGCCGTCGTCGGCCTCGCCGCAGGCGCGTATCCGGCGCGCAAGGCCTCGCGCGTCGAGCCGATCGCCGCGCTGCGCGCCGGCGTGTGACCGCCTGCGGTCGCCGAGTCGGCTCAGGACGAACGCGTACAATGCCCGGGTGAACGACGAGACGGATGCCGCGGGCGAGCCCACGGCGCCTGGCGACCCCGCTCCCGCGGCCGACGCGATGCACCCCACGCCGGCTCCGCACCGCGACGCCGCGGAGCCGATGTCGTCGCAGAGTGGCGGCTTCCTGGCATCCGTCGTCGCCTTCGCCACACGGCGCAAGATGCCCCTCGCGATCGCCGGCGGGGTGCTCGCGCTCGGACTCGCCGGCACCGGCGCTGTGTTCGCCGGCGCCGCGATGACGCCCGACGCGGATGCCACGCAGGTGGCCACCACCTCGACGCCGACGCCGACCGCCGAGCCCGCCCGTCCGGCGCCGCCGGCGGCCGTTGCGCCGAGTCGCATCCGCACCTGCTCGGTGGCCGATCGCGCCGCTGACCCGCGCCTCGCGAATATGCAGGCGCAGGTCATGAACGCAGCGACCGGCGAGGTGCTGTACGACCGCGGCGGCACGACGCCGTCGCGCACGGCGAGCGTCATGAAGGTGCTCACGTCGGCAGCGGCACTCTCGGTGCTCGGTCCCGACCACCGGGCCACGACCACCGTCGTGAAGGGTGCCGAGCCGGGCTCCGTGGTGCTCGTCGGCGGCGGCGACGTGACCCTCTCGCGCACGCCGACTGGCACAGAGACGGTGTATCCGGGGGCCGCCCACCTCGACGACCTCGCCGCGCAGGTCCACGCCGCATGGGACGCCGACCCCGCCAACCCGCCGCTCACGAAGCTCGTGCTCGACGCCGGCTTCTTCGGCGGCGATGAGTGGGAGCCGAGCTGGGATCCGATCGAGCGCGAGAACGGCTACATGTCGAACATCACCGCCCTGCAGGTCGACGGCGACCGCGACAATCCGGCCGCGAACACGTCGTGGCGCAGCGCGGACCCGATCGGGCGTGCAGGTGATGCGTTCGCCGACGAGCTCGGCGGCATCTCGGTCGTCGAGCGCGGCACCGCGCCGGCAGGCGCTCAACAGCTCGCGCAGGTCTCCTCGCCCACGGTGGCGCAGCTCGTCGACAAGGCGCTCGTGGTCTCCGACAACTCGGTCGCCGAGATGCTCGCCCGCCTCGTCGCGATCAAGGCCGGTACCGGCAACACCTTCAGCGCGGTCAACGCGGGCGTGCTGCAGGGGCTCGCGCCATACGGCATCGACACGACCGGCATCACGGTGGTCGACGGCTCGGGGCTGAGCGACAACAACGCGGTGCCTCCCTCGTACCTCACGCGCCTGTTCGTGAAGATCAATGCCCGCGAGGGCAACCTCGGGGTCATCATGGACGGCCTGCCGGTGTCGGGCCAACGCGGCTCGCTCTCGTACAACGACCGGTTCGCGGGCGAGAACGCCGTGGCCGATGGCGCGGTCTCGGCGAAGACCGGATGGATCGAGACGGGCTATACGCTCTCGGGCGTGGTGCGCGCGCAGGACGGCTCGACGCTCACGTTCGCGATCTACGCGCTCGGCGACGTGTCCGACGACACCAAGCAGGCGATCGACACGCTCACCACCGGATTCTTCCTCTGCGGGGACGACCTCTCCAATCAGTGACGATGCGGCGGCCGCGCGAACAGCAGCGGGTGCTTCCGGCTCGGCCCCAGCTCCGCGGCATCCGTCAATCGGTGGACGTGGCGCGCGAGGCTGGAAAGAATGGACGCAGGCGCGGCGAGGACGTCGCGCGCGCCTCGAGCGAAGGAGCGAGCCATGACCCGGGCCCTGTTCATCATCGACGTGCAGAACGACTTCACGGAAGGCGGCGCACTCGGCGTCGAGGGCGGGGCGGCGATCGCCGCGGCGGTGAGCGAATTCCTCGGGCGGCATCGCGACGACTACTCGCTCGTCGTGGCATCCCGTGACTGGCACTCGCCCGACGGCGACAACGGGGGCCACTTCGCGCTCGACGCGGAGCCCGACTTCGTCGAGACCTGGCCCGTGCACTGCGTCGCGGGAACCCCAGGCGCCGAGTACCACCCCGATCTCGACACCTCGGCGGTCGATGCGCACATCCGCAAGGGGCAGGGGGTGCCCGCCTATTCGATCTACGAGGGAACGGACGACGACGGCTCGAAGACCAGCGAGCTGATCGCGTCGCACGGCATCACCGACATCGACATCGTGGGCATCGCCACCGACTACTGCGTGCGGGCGAGCACGCTCGACGCCCTCGAGCACGGCCAGCACGTGCGCGTGTTCACCGACCTCGTCGCGGGGGTCGCCGGCGAGACCTCCGACGCCGCGCTGGCCGAGCTCGGCCACGCGGGCGCCGTCATCGCCGAGTCGAGCGCGGTCGACGAGGCTGCGCGGTGAGCGCGGCCCCTCCGGATCGCACCCCGACGCTCTTCGCCGAGAGCCACGACGGCGTGCTCATCGCCTACCGCGAGCACGATGGCGGTGAAGTGGATGCCGCGATGCCGCCGGTGCTGCTCGTGCACGGATTCGCGTCGAACGCGGACGTCACCTGGGAGCGGACCGGTTGGATTCCAGCCCTGGCGGACGCGCACCGGGCGGTGATCACGGTGGACCTGCGCGGGCACGGCGAGAGCGACAAGCCGATCGACGCAGATGCGTACGCGCCCGACCGACTCGGCGACGACCTGCTCGCGGTGCTCGACTCGGCCGGCGTCGACCGCGTCGACGTGATCGGCTACTCGATGGGCAACCGCGTCGTGTCGGCGCTCACGGAGCTCGCTCCCGAGCGGGTGCGCCGCGTCGTGATCGGGGGCGCAGGACCGAACGAGCTCTTCGCCTCGTGGGACCTCGACGAGGTGCGCGGCGTGCTCTTCCGCGACGAGCCGTCGCGGAACCCGCAGATCGAGCGGGTGCTCCGGCCGGCGATCGCCGCCGGCGCCGACCGCGAGGCGCTGCTCGCCTGCATCGAGGGCGTGTCGGGCGCGCCGCTCTCGATTCCCGGGGACATCCCGACGCTGTTCGTCGCCGGCGAGGACGACCCCGTGCCAGAGGGCGCGCGGGAGCTGGCGCTCGAGTGGGATGCCGAGTACGTGTCGATCCCCGGGCGCGACCACGTGTCGACGCTCACGTCGCGCGTGTTCAAGGACGCGGCGATCGTGTTCCTCGCCGAGGAGGCGCCCGCGTCCGAGGAGTGACGCGCCGCTCGAACTGCGGTCGAAGCCCAGTCAACCGTCTCGACCGGCGCCGAGGCGAGCGTTTCATACGGTGTTGCCGAGCTTGAAGCCCTTCTCGTCGTCCCCCTTTCGGGTGTACGAGAACCCGTCGGCCCCGATCGTGACCTCCAGCTCGGAGTCATCGGTGCGCCGGGTCAGCGGTTGCGGATCGCCGTCCAGGTCGAGCACGACGGATGCCTCGGTGTACCAGCTGGGAACGACCGGGTTGCCCCACCAGTCGCGCCGCTGGTTGTCGTGCACGTCCCAGGTGACCACGGGGTTGTCGGGATCGCCTGTCCAGTAGTCCTGCGTGTAGATCTCGACGCGGTGCCCGTCGGGGTCGCGCAGGTAGAGGTAGAACGCGTTCGAGACGCCGTGGCGGCCCGGTCCGCGTTCGATCGCGTCCGACATCCGCAGGGCTCCGAGCCTGTCGCAGATCGCGATGATGTTGTGCTGCTCGTGCGTCGCGAACGCGACGTGGTGCATGCGAGGGCCGTCGCCGCCGGTCAGCGCGGTGTCGTGCACGGTGGGCTTGCGGCGCATCCAGGCGGCGTAGGTCGTGCCCGCCTCGTCCTGGATGTCCTCGGTGACGCGGAAACCGAGGTCCTCCATGTACTTCACGGCGCGCGGCACGTCGGGCGTGACCTGGTTGAAGTGATCGAGGCGCACGATCGTGCCCGGCTTGTGCAGGTCGTAGCGCCAGGCGAGTCGCTCCACGTGCTCGACGTCGTGGAAGAACTCGTAGGGGAATCCGAGCGGGTCCTCGACGCGCACCGAGTCGCCGACGCCCCTGGTGAAGCCCTCCGCGCGGCGCTCGACGCGGCATCCGAGCTCGGTGTAGAACGCGACGGCGCGGTCGAGATCCTCGGGCGTGCGCACGCGGTAGCCGAAGGCGGCGCACGCGGCGACCGGACCCTGGCGGAGCACGAGGTTGTGGTGGATGAACTCCTCCATCGTGCGGAGGTACACCGCGTCACCGTCCTCCTCGGTGACGACGAGCCCGAGCACGTCGACGTAGAACGCGCGCGACGCGGCGAGGTCGGTGACGACGAGCTCCATGTAGGCGGCGCGCACGACGTCGGGCGGCGTTGCGCCGGGCGTCGGGATCGGGTCGGTGGGCGCAGGAATCGGGTCGGCGTCGGTCACGGTCGGCTCAGGGATCTGCATGTCGGCTTCCTTGCTTCGGTCTGGGTTCGGGTGGGGCCGGCGGTGCCGGGCCTCGTTTGCAGGAGATGTGCGCGTTTACAGGTGTGTTTCGCCGAATGTGTCCTGTAATCGCGATGATCTCCTGTGAATCGGTGGGGGTCAGGTCAGCGGATGCCTCATCTGCCGCCGAACCGGGGGGAGTGCGCCTCGTTCAGCGTGATGTGCACCGCCTGCTGGTCGGTGTAGAAGTCGATCGAGCGGTAACCGCCCTCGTGGCCGAGACCCGACGCCTTGACGCCGCCGAACGGGGTGCGCAGGTCCCGCACGTTGTTCGAGTTCAGCCACACCATGCCCGCCTCGACCGCCTGGGCGAAGTGGTGCGCCCGCTTCAGGTCGTTCGTCCAGATGTAGGCCGCGAGGCCGTAGTTCGTGTCGTTGGCGAGCGCGAGCGCCTCCTCGTCGGTGTCGAAGGGCGTGATCGCGACGACCGGCCCGAAGATCTCCTCCTGGAAGATGCGGGCCTCGGGCGCGACATCCGCGAACACCGTGGGGGCGACGTAGTTGCCCGTCGCGAGGCCCGGAGGACGGCCGCCGCCGGCGACCAGGCGGCCTTCCGACTTGCCGATCTCGACGTAGCGCATGACCTTGTCGTAGTGCTCGGGGTGCACGAGCGTGCCGACCTCGGTCGCGGGGTCGTGCGGGTCGCCCACGACGATGTTCTGCGCCCGCGCGGCGTAGCGCGCCACGAAGTCCTCGTAGATCGAGCGCTCCACGAGGATGCGCGACCCGGCGGTGCAGCGCTCGCCGTTCAGCGAGAACACCCCGAACACCGTGGCGTCGAGCGCCTGCTCGAGGTCGGCGTCGGCGAACACCACGGCGGGGCTCTTGCCGCCGAGCTCCATCGAGAGGCCCTTGAGGAACGGTGCGGCGTTGCCGAAGATCACCTGCCCGGTGCGGCTCTCGCCGGTGAACGAGATCAGCGGGACATCCGGATGCTTCACGAGCGCGTCGCCCGCCTGCTCACCGAGCCCGTTCACGAGGTTGAACACCCCGTCGGGCACGCCCGCCTCCCGGAAGATGCCGGCCCAGAGCGACGCCGAGAGCGGCGTGAACTCCGCGGGCTTCAGTACCACGGTGTTGCCGGTCGCGAGCGCCGGTGCGAGCTTCCACGACTCGAGCATGAACGGGGTGTTCCATGGGGTGATGAGGCCGGCCACGCCGATCGGCTTGCGGTTCACGTAGTTCACCTGGCGCCCCGGCACCTTGTAGGCGTCGTCGCGCTGGGCCACGATCAGGTCGGCGAAGAAGCGGAAGTTCTCGGCGGCGCGCTGCGCCTGCCCGAGGGCCTGCGTGATCGGCAGGCCCGTGTCGAACGTCTCGAGCTCCGCGAGCCGCGCGTCCTGCGCCTCGACGAGGTCGGCGATGCGGTGCAGCACGCGGGCGCGGGCGCGCGGAAGCATCCGCGGCCACGGCCCCTCGGTGAACGCGCGACGAGCGGAGGCGACCGCCCGATCGACGTCCGCCCGCTGCCCGGCGGCCGCCTGCACGTAGGTCTCGTTCGTGACCGGGTCGAGCACGTCGAACGTCTCGCCGCCGACGGAGTCGACGAGCTCGCCGTCGATGTAGTGGCGGATGCGGTCGGGCAGGCCCGCTGGGATGTGATGGGTCATGGGTTCCTCCTTCCGAGCGGCGGTATGTGCCGCGCCTGGTAGGCGAGCACGGCATCGAGCGTCGCCGTGCGGTGCGCGCGCGCCGCGAGCTCGACCTCGAGCGGATCGGCGCCCGCCTCGATGAGCTCGACGAGGTGGTCGTGTTCGGTGACGGAATCGCGCGCACGCCCGGGCACGAAGCTGAACGACGAGTCGCGCAGCACCTTCATCCGGTTCCAGCCGCGGTGCACGAGGTCGAGGATGTGCGGGTTCGGGCACTCCTCGAACAGCACCGCGTGGAACTCGAGGTTGAGCTCGGTGAAGCGGTGCGGGTCGAAGTCGTCGAGGGTTCGCCGCATCCGCTCGTTGATCTCGCGCGCCCGTCGCAGGTGGTCGGGCGTGAGGTGCGGGGCCGAGAGCCCGGTGGCGGCTCCCTCGACGAGCGCCAGGGTCTGCATCGTGTGCAGGTACTCGGTCTCCTCGAGGAGGGCGACCTGGGCGCCGACGTTGCGTTCGAACGTCACGAGCCCCTCGGCTTCGAGCCGGCGGATCGCCTCGCGCACGGGCACGACCGAGACGTCGAGCTCTCCGGCGATCTGGCCGAGCACGAGGCGGTAGCCCGGCACGTAGCGTCCGTCGTCGATCCGCTCACGGAGGAAGCGGTAGGCCCGCTGCGACTTGCTCTCGACGACACGCAGCCTCTCGGCGCTCATCGTGCCTGCTCCTCGCGTTCGGCCTCGTAGCGGGCGCGCCACTCCGCGTTCATCGGGAACAACCCGTCGACGGATGCCCCGGCCGCCACCTGCCGGGCCACCCACTCCTCCTCGGCCTCCTGTGCCGCCGCGTCGCGGGCCACGTCCCACGCGAGGGCGGGTGGGATCACGATCACGCCATCGCCGTCGCCCACGATCACGTCGCCCGGTTCGACGGCGGCGCCGCCGCACGAGATCGCGACATCGGTCTCCCACGGCACGTGCCTGCGGCCGAGCACCGACGGGTGCGGCCCCTGCGAGAACGTGGGGATCTCGAGCGCCGCGACGACGTCGAAGTCCCGGATGCCCCCGTCGGTCACGATGCCGGCCGCACCGCGCACCTGCGCCCGCAGCGCGAGGACGTCGCCCACCGTGCCCGTGCCGCGCTCGCCGCGCGCGTCGATCACGAGCACCTCACCCGGGCCGACCGTGTCGAACGCGACCTTCTGCGCGTTGTGGCCGCCGCCCCTGCGGGCGAAGAGGTCGGGGCGGAAGGGGATGAACCGCAGGGTGCGAGCGCGCCCGACGACCTGCGCGCCCGGACGGCTGGCTCGCACGCCCTCGAGGAAGACGTCGGTGTATCCCCGCTTCCGCAACTGCACGCTGAGGGTCGCGACGCCGACGGATCCCAGCAGGTCGCGCAGCTCGTCGGTGAGCTCGAAGGCCGGCTCAGCGGGAGCGTCGGGCGCGGTGGCCGACGTGGCATCCGACCGTTCCTCGCCCGGCTCCAGGCCCGCGGCTCGCGCGTCGCCCCACGCGTCGATGCGCTGGCGGTCGTCGACCTCCGGCGTCGCACCGAAGTCGCCGAACGGCACGGTGCCCTCGGTGATGGTCGTGACGAGCCGACCCGAGCTCGGTGCGCCCGCGGCATCCGGGGCGTCGACCTCGACCTCGACGACGTCGCCGGGCACGACGACCGACGAGCCGGCCGGGGTGCCCGTGAGGATCACGTCGCCCGCCTCGAGCGTCATGAGCTGCGAGAGGTCGGCGACCAGCCGGCCGAACGGGAACAGCAGCGTGTCGGTGGTGTCCTCCTGCACGAGCTCGCCGTTCACCCAGGTGCGCACGCGCAGGCCCGCCGGGTCGACGGATGCCGCATCGATCAGCCGGGGCCCGAGCGGCGTGAACCCGTCGCCGCCCTTCGACCGCACGTTCGAGCCGCGGTCGGCGGCGCGCAGGTCGTAGAGCCCGAAGTCGTTCGCGGCGGTGACGGATGCCACGTGCCGCCAGCCCTCGTCGGGCGTGACACGGCGCGCGGGCGATCCGATGACGAGCGCCACCTCGCCCTCGAACGTGAGCAGCTCGGTGCCCGCCGGGCGCTCGAGCGTGCTGCCGGATGCCGCGAGCGACGACGAGGGCTTCAGGAAGTAGCCGGGCTGGTCGGGCATGCGGCCCCGCTGCGCCGCGCGCGACGGGTAGTTGAGGTGCACGGCGATGATCTTGCCTGGGGAGATTCCGGGTATGGTCACGGACGTCCTCATCTGTCGGAGCTGAACCGGTCGGCGAGCGCCTCGGACGCCCGCGCGAGCAGCGTCACGTCGGCGCCGACGAGCACGAACGCGGCGCCCGCGCCCAGGTAGCGGTCCGCGGCATCCGGGGCGAACGCGTTGACGCCGGCCGGCTTGCCGAGCCCCGCGGACGTGCGGATCGCGTGCAGCACCGCATCGACGACCTCGGGATGTTCCTGCTGCCCGAGGTGCCCCAGCGACGCGGCGAGGTCGGCGGGGCCCACGAGGATGCCGTCGACGCCATCGACGGCCGCGATCTCGGCGACCCGCTCGAGGCCCGCGCGCGACTCGATCTGCACGAACAGCGAGATCGTCGTACCGGCGTCGGCGAGGTAGTCCGGCACGCGGTTCCACCGCGACGACCGGGCGAGCGCGCTGCCCACGCCGCGGATCCCCGCGGGCGGATAGCGCACCGCACGCACGAGCTCGGCCGCCTGCTCCGGGGAGTCGACCATGGGGATGAGCAGGTTCTGCACGCCGAGGTCGAGCACCTGCTTGATGACGACGGCGTCGCCGAACGGCGGGCGCACGAGGGGCGCGACCGGGTAGGCCGCCACGGCCTGCAACTGCGCGAGGATCGACTCGGGACCGTTCGGAGAGTGCTCGGCATCGATGAGCACGATGTCGAGCCCGCTGCCCGCGGCGATCTCGGCGTTCACGGCGCTGCCCGAGCACACCCACATGCCCGCCAAGGGCCGGTCGGATGCCGCGAGCCGCTCCGCGAGCGTCGGGGGCAGGGTCATTCGAACCGGCATGTCACCGTTCCCAGCTCCCGGTAGTCCGCGTGCACCGTGTCGCCGCGCTCGACCCACATCGGACGGGTGAACGATCCGGCGAGGATGATCTCGCCCGCCTCGAGCACCTGATCGTGCCGGGCGAGCCGGTTCGCGAGCCAGGCGACGCCGAGCGCCGGATGCCCGAGCACGCGCGGCGGCGACGCCCGACTCCTCGATCACCTGGTTGCGCGACAGCAGCGCCGACACCCAGCGGAGGTCGACGGCATCGGGCTTCACGGGCGTGCCGCCCACGACCATCCCGCCCATGGCGGCGTTGTCCGAGATCGTGTCGACGATCGTGCGCCCCTCGAGCTCGATGTGCGAGTTCAGGATCTCGAGGGCGGGCACCACGTAGGCCGTCGCGTCGAGCACGTCGAAGATCGCGACATCCGGCCCCTCGAGCCGCTCGCGCAGCACGAAGGCGAGCTCCACCTCGATGCGCACGTTCGAGTACCTGTCGAAGTCCACGGATGCCCCGGACTCGAACACCATGTCGTCGAAGATCACGCCGTAGTCGGGCTCGGCGATGCCGGTGGCGGCCTGCATGGCCTTCGAGGTCAGGCCGATCTTGCGCCCGACGAGTCGACGGCCGGCGGCGATACCCCGGTCGGCCCACTTCCGCTGCACGGCGTAGGCGTCCTCGACGGTCATGCCGGGGTTCCGGGCGGTGACGAGCGGCACCGTCGAGCGCGTGCGGTCGGCGTCGGCGAGCTCGTCGGCGATCGACGCGATGCGGGAGGGATCGAGCACGTGAGCTCCACTTCATCGTCGGATGCTGGTTGCGATCGTATACGATTTCGCGGCGGTGTGACATGGCCACGCTGAAGCCGGCCCGGGACATCCGCTCGCTCGAACCCGCTTAGGCTGGTGCGCATGAGTACTGAAGCCGTCATCGTCGATGTCATACGCACGCCCGTCGGGCGGGGCAAGCCCGGGGGCCTCCTCTCGGGCGTGCACCCCGTCGACCTCCTCGCGGGCGTGCTCGACGCGCTCGTGTCCCGCAACGGCCTCGACCCGGCGCTCCTCGACGACGTGATCGGTGGATGCGTCAGCCAGATCGGCGAGCAGAGCTACAACATCACCCGCAACGCCGTGCTCGCGGCGGGGTTCCCCGACACTGTGCCCGGCACGACCATCGACCGGCAGTGCGGATCCAGCCAGCAGGCCGCGACGTTCGCCGCGCAGGCCGTGCTCTCGGGACAGGCCGACATCGTCATCGCGTGCGGCGTCGAGTCGATGAGCCGCGTGCCGCTCGGCTCGAGTGCGGCAGGGGCCGACCCGTATGGGTCGCGCATCCGGGCCCGCTACCCCGAAGGGCTCGTCAGCCAGGGTGTCTCGGCGGAGCTCATCGCCGCGAAGTGGGGCTTCTCGCGCGAGGAGCTCGACGCGTTCGCCGCCCGGTCTCACCGGCTGGGCGCCGAGGCGGGGGAGTCGGGCGCGTTCGCGACCGAGGTCGTGCCGGTGCCCGGCGTCGACACGCTCGCCGACGAGACCGTGCGGCCCGGGACATCGGTCGAATCGCTCGCGGGGCTGAAGCCCGTGTTCCGCACCGACGCGCTCGCAGAGCGGTTCCCCGAGCTCGACTGGCGCATCACCGCGGGCAACTCGTCGCCGCTCACCGACGGCGCGTCGGCGGCGCTCATCATGAGCGCCGAGACGGCCGAGCGGCTCGGGCTCACCCCCCGCGCGCGGTTCCGCGCGTTCTCGGTGGTCGGCAGCGACCCGCTCTACATGCTCACGGGCGTCATCCCCGCGACCGCGAAGGTGCTCGAGCGCGCCGGCCTCGGTCACGACGACATCGACGCCTACGAGGTCAACGAGGCGTTCGCGTCGGTGCCGCTCGCGTGGCTGCGCGAGACGGGGGCGGATGCCGCGAAGCTCAACCCGCGCGGCGGTGCAATCGCCCTCGGGCACGCACTCGGCTCGAGCGGCACGCGCCTGCTCACGACGCTCGTGAACCAGCTCGAGGCCACCGGCGGACGCTACGGCCTCCAGACGATGTGCGAGGGCGGCGGCATGGCGAACGCCACCGTCATCGAGCGCATCTGAACGAAGGACGTCGGCCGAGTGTTGCCGTTGGGCCCGAGCGGGCCCGATCGAGCGGTTTCCCTCGGGCCGAACGGCGACACTCGGCACTCCGACCAGACGGCTCGGAGGACACAGGGAGAGGAAGACATATGGAACTCGACGGCGCCTCCGCGATCGTCACCGGCGGGGCATCCGGCCTCGGCAAGGCCACCGCCCGCGCACTCGTCGACGGCGGGGCATCCGTCGTGCTCGTCGACCTGCCCGGACCCCGCGGCGAGGAGGCCGCGGCCGAGCTCGGCGAGCGTGCCCGGTTCGTGGCGGCGGATGTCGCGAACGAGGCCGAGGTGCAGGCGGCCGTCGAGGCGGCCTCCGCGCTGGGGCCGCTGCGCGTCGCCGTGAGCTGCGCGGGGATCGTGACCGCGAACCGCACGGTGGGGCGCGAGGGACCCGGGCCCCTCGACGCGTTCGAGCGCACCATCCGGGTGAACCTCATCGGCACGTTCAACGTCACGCGCCTGGCCGCGGCGGCGATGGCGGCGACCGACCCCGTCGACGGATCGGTCCCCGGCGGGCCGGCGACCCGCGAGCGCGGCGTCATCGTGAACACCGCGTCGGTCGCCGCGTTCGACGGGCAGATCGGCCAGGCGGCGTACTCGGCGTCGAAGGCCGGCGTCGCCGGCATGACGCTGCCGATCGCACGCGACCTGTCGAAGCTGCTCATCCGCGTCGTGACGATCGCGCCCGGCATCTTCGAGACCCCGATGATGGCAGGGATGCCCGACGACGTGCGCGGCTCGCTCGAGGCGCAGGTGCCGCATCCGTCGCGCCTGGGGCATCCGGCCGAGTACGCGGCGCTCGTGCGCTCGATCGTCGCGAACCCGATGCTGAACGGCGAGACGATCCGCCTCGACGGCGCGATCCGGATGCAGCCGAAGTAGCCGCATCCGGATCGCGCGGCGGTCAGATCCGTCCGAGCGTCGGCATCGCGCCGGCCCGGCTGCCTCGCACCGTCTTGATGACCCCGTCGATGACGTCCCACACGGCCACGCCGATCACGACCACGACGATGACCGGCACGATCACGTCGCCCGCGTCGCCCCACGGCCAGCCCATGGCGTCGAGCGCCTCGGGGTTGATGAGCTGCCCCGTCGTGAAGAGCCACACGGCCGGGACGACGAACGCGACGTTCAGCACGAGGTTCGCGGCAGCGAGCCACCAGTTCCAGCCCCAGGCGTAGACCGCGATCGCGAACAGCATCTCGAGCACGATGAGCACGAGGAAGTACGGCATCCAGAAGCTCCACAGGTCGGGATCGAGCAGCGGGATCGCCTCCAGCGCGCCGACCCATGGGAGCCCGAAGTGCTGCCAGACGAGCACGAGGGCGAAGATGCCCAGGAACACCAGCGATCCGATGAGCTCGCTTCGCCGGCCGGGCCGGCCGAGCTCGGGCAGCTGGGGGAGCATGTCGGGCGTCCACGCGAGGTCGGCTCCCTTGCCCGGCGTGCGCTCGAGCACGGCGAACCCGAGCGTCACCCAGAACCCGAGGTGCACGGCAATCGAGAAGCCCACGCCGATCGCGCTGCCGATCGCGTCGCCTACGTCGGCGCCCGAGAGCAGCTGCGCGAAGCCGACGGCGGCGACCGCGATCGGCAGCACCACGGAGTAGAGCAGCTTCAGCAGGCGCCACCACGCGAGGTAGTAGCGCGGCCCGATGAGCTGCAGCGGCCGGTCGACGTAGCTCGCGGCGAGGGCGGCAGGGTCGCCGAGCTCGACGAGGGCCATGCGCTCGGCGTCGGCGTGGGCACGCCCCGTCTCGACGAGGGCGTCGGTGGCGTCGCCGATGCGCTCGCGGAGCTCGCGATCGAGATCGGTGCGCTGGGCCTCGGGCACGCTGTGCGTCGCGGCCCAGACGTAGCGGTCGGTCAGGGTGGTCATCGTTCGTCTCCCGTGGTCAAGCGCCGCAGCGCCTCGTCGATCAGGTGCCAGTCGGCCGTGAGCACGTCGGCGAGTCGGTCGCCGTCGGTGCTCGTGCGATAGAACTTGCGGGGCCGCGCCTCGTCCGTGTTCCACTCGCTCGTGAGGAGTCCCTGCTTCTCGAGCCGGCGAAGCAGCGGGTACAGCGTGTTCGCGTCGACCGTGATGCCGAGCCCGTTCAGCGATTCGAGCAGCGCGTACCCGTAATCGGGCACGCGCAGGCGGATCAGGCACGCGAGCACGACGGTGCCGCGGCGCAGCTCCTGACGGTGGCCGGCGGTGGTCTCATCGTGGCTCATGTGCGACACAATACTGTGTGGCACACACTATAGCAACACCTACTGCCCGGCGTGCGCCTCGAGGAACCCGTACACCTCGGCGTCGTCGACGCCCGGGAACGTGCCCGACGGCAGCGGCGACAGCACGTGGGCGTGCAGCCGAGCGCTCGGCCACGCCCTTCCGGCCCATCGCTCGGCGAGTCCGTCGGGCGCGCGGCGGCAGCACGCCTCCTCGGGGCAGGTCGACGTCGCACGCACAGCGGTCTCGCGCCCCCGGAACCACTTGGCCTGCGCGAACGGCACGCCGACCGAGATCGAGAACTCCGCGGCATCCGTTCGCCCGGTCTGCGTGGCGTCCCAGAACGTGCCGGCAGGGGTGTCGGTGTACTGGTAGTTCTCCGTCGTGCGGTTCGTGTGCTCGAACGCGGTGCGGGCGCTCCACTTCTTGCACACCCACTGGCCCTCGATCGAGCCCGTGACATCGGTCGGCAGCGGCAATCCGTCGTTCTCGTAGCCCTTGAGCAGGGCGCCGTCGCCGTTGACGCGCAGGAAGTGCACGGTCATGTCGAGCTGGCTCGTCGCGAGGTTCGTGAACCGCAGTGCGGCTGCCTCGTGCGTGACGCCGAACGCATCGCGGAAGTCCTCGATCGCAAGTCGCTTCTCCTTCTTCGCGGCCTGCAGGAATGCGACGGATGCCTCCTGCGGCATCAGGCAGGCGGCCGCGAAGTAGTTGATCTCCAGCCGCTGCCAGAGGAACTCGTCGTAGCTGGCGGGCGGCGTGTGGCCGAGGAGCCGGTGCGCCATCGCCTGGAGGGCCATGGACCGCAGTCCATGCCCGCCGGGGATCGATGCCGGCGGCAGGTAGATGCGCCCGTTCGCGAGGTCGGTGATCGAACGCGTGGAATCGGGCAGGTCGTTGACGTAGATGAGCTGGAAGCCGAGGCGCTCGGCCATGACGCTGACCTCGCGGTGGGTCAGGGCGCCCGTGCGATGGCCCGATGCGCGCACCTGTTCCTCGGCGAGCAGCTCGATGTCGGGGAGGTAGTTGTCGCGCTGGCGCATCCGCTCGCGCAGGTCGGTGTTCGCCCGCCGAGCCTCCTCGGGCGTGGCGATGGCCTCGCTGGCCCGGCGCTGCAGCTCGCGATGCAGGCCCACGATCGCCTCCAGCGTCTCGTCGGCGATGCCGCGGCCGGGTCGGATCGGCGGCAGACCGAGCGACGCGTAGAGCGGGCTCGACTGGGCGCGGCCGAGCTCGAGCTCGAGGGCGGCGCGCCGGCTGGGCGCCTCGCGGGCGAGCAGGTCGGCGAGCTCGACGCCGAGCGATGCCGCCAGGGCGTCGAGCGTCGACAGCTTCGGCTCGCGCTTGCCGTTCTCGATGAGCGAGAGCTGGCTGCCCGCGAGACCCACCAGGTCGCCGAGTTGGTCGAGGGTGAATCCGCGCTCGCCTCGGAAGTGGCGGATGCGGTGGCCGAGGGTGGCGAGGTCTGGGGTGCCGGCTTTCATCGCTTAAGAATAGCGAAGGATCGCCGGTTCTTAACAAGCACCCTGGTCGCATGGATGCCCCGAAGAGGCGCATTCTGGAAACACACCAGCTTCACCGGCCAGCGGTCGGAGCCCCACCACACCGAAGGGACGACGATGACCATCTCCGATTTCTCGATCGCCGCCGCGGCATCCCACACCGATGGCCGCAAGCAGACCGGCACGACCGACCCGGCGCTTCGTGCGTGGGTCGCCGAGATCGCCGCGCTCACCAAGCCCGACGACATCGTCTGGTGCGACGGCTCGAAGCACGAGGCCGATCTCATCACCAAGCGGATGCTGGCCGAGGGCAAGCTCATCAAGCTGAACCCCGAATGGCGGCCCAACAGCTTCCTGGCGCGCACCGATCCGGGCGACGTCGCGCGCGTGGAGGACCGCACGTTCATCTGCTCGACCTACGAGGAGGACGCCGGCCCCACGAACAACTGGCGTGATCCCCACGAGATGCGCGAGGAACTCACGAACGTGTTCGACGGCTCGATGAAGGGCCGCACGATGTACGTCGTGCCGTTCTCGATGGGTCCGCTCGGCGGGCACATCTCGCAACTCGGCGTCGAGATCACCGACTCGCCGTACGTCGTGCTCTCGATGGGCATCATGACCCGCATGGGCGACGCGGTGTACCGCCTGATCGAGGCGGGCGAGCCGTGGGTGCACACCGTGCACTCGGTCGGCTACCCGCTCGTCGACGGCGTCGGCCACCGGCGTGACGATGTGCCGTGGCCCTGCAACGAGACGAAGTACATCGTGCAGTTCCCCGACTCCCGCGAGATCTGGTCGTACGGCTCGGGCTACGGCGGCAACGCCCTGCTCGCGAAGAAGTCGTTCGCGCTCCGCATCGCGTCGGTCATGGCGCGCGACGAGGGCTGGCTCGCGGAGCACATGCTGCTCATCAAGATCACGTCACCCGAGGGCAAGGCCTACCACGTTGCCGCGGCGTTCCCCTCGGCCTGCGGCAAGACGAACCTCGCCATGCTGCGCCCGACCATTCCGGGCTGGACGGTCGAGACCATCGGCGATGACATCGCCTGGATGCGCCCGGGTGACGACGGTCGCCTCTACGCCATCAACCCCGAGGCCGGCTTCTTCGGCGTCGCGCCCGGCACCGGCGAGACCACCAACCCGACCGCCGTGCAGACGCTCTGGGGCAACACGATCTTCACGAACGTCGCGCTCCGCGACGACGGCGACGTCTGGTGGGAGGGGCTCACCGACGACGTGCCCAAGCACCTCATCGACTGGCGAGGCGACGACTGGACACCGGCATCCGGCCGCCCGGCGGCGCACCCCAACTCGCGGTTCACGGTCGCCGCGGCCCAGTGCCCGCAGATCGCCGACGACTGGGAGGCGCACGACGGCGTGCCCGTCGACGCGATCCTCTTCGGCGGTCGTCGGGCGACCAACGTCCCGCTCGTCGCCGAGGCGCGCAGCTGGAAGCACGGCGTGTTCATGGGTGCGACGATCTCGTCGGAGCAGACCGCCGCGGCCGAGGGCACCGTGGGCGAGCTGCGCCGCGACCCCTTCGCGATGCTCCCGTTCTGCGGCTACAACATGGCCGACTACTGGGGCCACTGGGTGAAGATGGGCCGGGTGCTCGGCACGAATGCACCGAAGATCTTCCAGGTGAACTGGTTCCGCAAGGGCCACGACGGCTCGTTCCTGTGGCCCGGATTCGGCGAGAACTCGCGTGTGCTCGAGTGGATCGTCCGCCGCATCGAGGGCACCGCCGACACGGTCGAGACGCCCATCGGCCTGATTCCCGCCCCGGGTTCGCTCGACGTCGAGGGCCTCGACCTGACCGACGAGGCGCTCGAGGAGCTCTTCGAGGTGCACCGCGACACCTGGCTCACCGAGTGCGACCTCACGGAGGAGTACTTCGCGCAGTTCGGCGACCGTGTGCCGGCGGCGCTGAACACGGAGCTCGCGAGCCTGCGCTACCACCTGCAGCACCAGGACGCGTAGCGCTTCCGGACACGAGGGCCGGGGCGTGCAGGGGACACCCGCCCCGGCCCTCGTGCGTGTCACGTCACGCGACCGGGGAGCTGTCGTGATTCGGCGGAATCACCGGTGAGGCTCGTGATGCACCGAATACGGCGGCGCTAGCGTGTGCGGCAGAGGGGGTGCCGCGTGGACTTCGGAGAAGCCATCTCGGTCGCCGGACAGGTCGTCGACGTCGCCGGCGTGATCGCGATCGTCGTCGGGGTGCTGTACGCGATCGTCGACGCGGGACTCCGCGGCATCCGTCGCATCCGGCCCGTCTACACCCGGTTCCGCCGAGTGCTCGGGCGCGCAATCCTGCTGGGGCTGGAACTCCTGGTCGCCGCCGACATCATCAAGACAGTGGCGGTGACCCCGACGCTCGACTCGGTCGCCGTGCTCGCGGTCATCGTGCTCATCCGCACGTTCCTCAGCTGGTCCCTCGAGCTCGAGGTCACGGGCAACTGGCCGTGGCGGACGCGCGGGCATGCCGTCGACGCCACCGAGTCGGAGTCGGGGTCGGAGTCGACGTCGACGCCGGCGGGCGCCGGGTGAGCGGCGGCGGCGCGGCGGCCGTGGGCTGAGCGCCTACGTCGGCGCGGGTTTCCGGCCCGTCTCGGCGACCGTCGACGGGTCACCGGATGCCTCGCCGAGCCGCCAGGCCGCCATGACCCGCCGGTGGTGGGCGCCCTCGGGCGGGCGCATGTCGATGAGCGCGACCGTCTCGAGCACCAGGCGCTCGCCCGGACGGAGGGCGCCGTGGTGCTTGCGGGTGACGTGCGGACGGAAGTCGAGGCGTGGGCGCACGTCGACGCCTGCGGACTCCAGCGCGTCGAGCGTGCGCGAACGCAGGGTGAGGAGTTCGCCCCCGTCGCGCACGAGGGTGACGGGCACGTCGCGCCGCCGACCGAACATGGCCTCCTCGCCCGCTGCGGCCCGGATCGCGCTCGCGTGCGAGCCGATTCCGTCGACGCCACCGACGATGCGGGCGAGGTCCTCAGCCCCGAGCCCGGTCTGGAACGGCTCGACGAGCGTCACGTGGAGCGGCCAGTCGGCGACGGTGAACTCGTCGCCCGCGGCGAGCGGCGCGAGGGGCAGCACCACGACGAAGCGCGCCATCCGGCGATTCTAGCCGGGGCGCGCTCCGTCGTCGGCCCACTGCGATCGCGGGCGGGGTGGTCAGGCCACCCCGTGCGGGTCGCCGAGTGTGTCGAGCAGGCGCAGTATCGCCGCGGGCACGTACCGGAACTCCACAGTGCCGCTCGCGCCGGGCTGCGACAGGCCGATCCAGGTGCTCGAACCCTCGTGCACGCGCACCCAGCCGTCCTGGAACAGGAGGTCGGTGCCGATCACGAACGCCATCGCCGGGGTCTCGCCCTGGCGTACTGAGATCGAGCCCTCGAAGGCCTGCGACGCCGACGCGTCCTGGTCGGCGCGGCACTGGACACCCACGAGCGGGCGGGCGATCGGCGCGACGAATCCGGGGGCCCGGAACGGGCTCGCCTTCGCGGCATCCGCGACGATGCCGAAGTTCACGCTCGTGGAGACGAGGCTGAGTGCCGCCTGCCCGTCGAGCACGAGACGGCTCGATGCGCGGAAGCGGTAGTAGAGACGGCCGGATTCGCGCGCCGGCGGGAGGATCGCGACGCTCACCCAGTTGCGCGACCAGCTGAGCGGAGCGCCCCCACGGCTCGGCGGGTCGTACAGGCTCGCGGTGATGCGCACGGCGCCGTCGCCCTGGGTCGGCGCGGAGCGGAGGGCGCTGTGCCCGCGGTCGGTTTCGGGCATCTGGTCGCGTACGGCGGTGAACGCCGGCAGGCGCTGCGGCTCCCAGTGGCGCAGCCATCCCTGGATGGCGGCCTGCGTGCTGTCGAACGAGTCGCCGAGGCCGTTGCGCGACGCCGTTGCGTCGTCGCCGGCGTTCGGCAGGTCGTCGATGAGCTGGACGGGAAGCTCCTCGAGAGGGGAGAGATCGCCGGCGCCGGACACAGTCGCGATGGTCATGATGGTCCTCCGTGGGGGAATTGGCTCGGGGGCATCCGGAACAGGACGCGAACCCTACGCTACTGACGCGCCCTGCGTCGGCCCATCCGAGCGAGCACTGAGGTTCGCTCGGGGTCCCCCTGAGTTCCATCCAGCCCGAGGCGCCCTGATCTGCGCAGATCCGGGCAACTCGCGCTGATGCCCTATCCGCACTCTCGAGTTGCCCGAATTTGTACAGATCCGGGCAACTCGCCCGGTGCATCCATGATCAGGGCCGCCATTCGCGACTCAAGAGCGCGGATCGGACGAGCTCGATCATCGGGTGCAACGAGTTGAGCTGGTCTGCCCCGATGCGCAGCGCGATCCACCCAGCCTGCTGATATCGATTGAACCGGCTCAGGTCGCGGTACCACTGATCTTGATCCGTCCGGTGATGATCGCCCTCGTACTCGAGGAGTACGCGATATAGAGGGAATGCCTGGTCTGCAATGCCAATCAAGCGGCCCTCAGCGTCGTGCACGGGGAACTGCTGCACCGGCGCCGGAAGCCCGGCGGACACGATTGCCCTGCGCGTTCGGGTCTCGCGACCAGAGTCGCTCTTCGCGCTGAGCTCAGGCAGCGCATCTCGAAGCGATCGGATGCCGCGTCCCCTCCGCCGGTCGACGGCTCGCACCAGGTCAGCCACGGATGCCAGCGGTGCTCGCCCGTGGATGATTCGGTCGCCCGCGATCACCAGCTCGTCGACCGTCGCGCCGCTCGCCGCGAGATCGAGCCACGTTCGGACCGGTGAGGTCACCGGCAGTCCCGCGCGGCGGGTCACATCCGACCGCGTGAGACGGAGGGAATGGCCTCGGATGCCTTGGGCGTGCGGCGCCCGGCGCGGTGAAACCACGCTCACGTCGAGTTGTTCATCGGTCGGTGGTTCGAGATGCATCCTCCAGATCTCGGCGGCCGTGCGATGGCTGATGAACACGCCGTCGCCGAGTCGCTTCAACAGGATGCCGCATCGAGCGGCCAGGGTCAGCGATGTCGTCGTGACCACACGAGTGCCGGAGAACGGTGCAGCGAGCCGCCTGCTGCGGAGCCGGCCATATGGGACACCGCGGCGGAGAGCGTCGGCGACGGTGAATCCGTCGTGATCGAAGGGCAGCTGCGGCGAACCCGGGCTCATCGCTCCATGTTGCGAGGAGGGTCGGCTCGTTGCGACGGGTCTTCATCATCCGGCCCGCAATCGTCGCGATCGGCGGTGTGGAGGACGAGTCGGGTTGCCCGGATCCGCACCGATGTGGGCAGCTCGGTACGACTTGCCCGGATCTGCACAGATGTGGGCAAGTCGAGAAGAGACGACGATCAGACCAGCAGCTGGTGCGCCGCGAGGTCGCGGTAGAGCGGCACGGATGTCACGAGCTCGCCATGCGTGCCCTCGCCGATCACGTGCCCGTCGTCGAGGACGATGATGCGGTCCGAGTCGATGACGGTGGAGAGCCGGTGCGCGATCACGATGAGCGTGCGGCCGGCCGAGACGGCGTCGATCGCCTCACGCATCATGCGCTCGTTCATGCCATCGAGGGACGACGTCGACTCGTCGAGCAGCAGGATCGGGGGAGCGGCGAGCAGCGCGCGTGCGATGGCGAGGCGCTGGCGCTCACCGCCCGAGAGCATGATCCCGTCTTCGCCGACGGCAGCGCCGAGCCCCGCCGGGTCGCGGTCGAGCACCGAGCCGAGGTTGACGGCACGGAGCACGTGCTCGCACTCGGCGTCGGTCGCGTCGGGGCTGCCGAGCTTCAGGTTGTCGCGCAGCGAGCCGGCGAGCACCGGGGCATCCTGCTCGACGTAGCCGATCTGCGCGCGCAGCTCGCGGCGATCGAGGGCGCGGAGGTCGAGCCCGCCCATGCGCACGGAGCCGACGCTCGGGTCGTAGAAGCGCTCGATGAGCGACAGGATCGTCGACTTGCCGGCGCCCGACGGGCCCACGAGCGCGATCCGCTGGCCGCGCGGCACCCGGAACGAGACGCCGCGCAGCACCGGCTGGCGGTCCGTCACGGAAGGCTCGGGAAGGTGCTCGTCGGGTGAGTCGTTCGCGGGGTCGGCCGGGTCCTGCCGGGTGGCCGCGTAGGCGAAGTGCACGTCGTCGAACTCGATCGCCGCGGCATCCGGCAGCAGCCCCTCGTTCGCGTCGCCGACGACGAGTGCGAGCGGTGCGAGGTCGCGATCGTGGGCGTCCTCGTCGGGCAGGTCGAGGATCTCCTGGATGCGGCCGAGCGCGCCGAGCGCCTGGTTCACCGAGGTGACCGCGCCGAACGCCTGTCCGAGCGGCAGGATCATCATGAAGAGGAACAGGATGAACGCCACGAGGTCGGCGACGGTGATGGCCCCCGACGCGACGCGGAATCCGCCCACGCCGAGCACGACGAGGAACGAGACCTGCATCGCGATGCCGGCGATCGGCACGATGAGGGCCGAGATCTTCGCGACTTTCACGCCCATCTGCCACGCGCCCTCCGCTTCCGCGTCGACCGCGCGGATCTCGCGCTCCGTGGCACCGGCCGCGCGGATCGTGCGCACCGAGCTGATCGCGCGCTCCACGGATGCCGCGACGTCGCCGACCTTCTCCTGCGCCTGGTGCGACGCCTCGCGCACCCGGCCCGAGAGCAGCGTCACGGTCGTGATGGCCACCGCGATCACGAGCACGGTGAGGCCGAGCAGCACGGGATCGATGATGAGCATGGCGATGAGGGCGCCGACGAAGGTGACGGCGCCGCCGACCGCCTCGACGAGCCCCTGCGTGAGCACCGCGCGCAGCATCGTGGTGTCGCTGCCGACCCGCGAGACGAGGTCTCCCGTGCGACGGGTGTCGAACTCCGCGATGGGCAGGTGCAGGAGCTTCGCCACGAGCTGCTTGCGGCTCGAGAGCACCACGCCTTCGCCCGTGCGCTGCAGCAGGTAGTGCTGGTAGCCCGAGATGATGCCGCTCACGATGACGAGCGCGATGAGGCCCCAGACGATCCATCCGAGCGGCTCGCCGGCCTCGACGATGCCGATGACCTGCGCCACGAGCAGGGGCTGGGCGAGGCTCGTGAGTGCGCCGACGACCGACAGGACGGCGACCCAGATGAGCACCGGCCGGTGCTCGAAGATGAACGGCAGCAGCTGCCGGAAGGTCGCGCGAGGCCCCGACGCCTGCTTCCCGCCGCGGGCGAACGGGCTGCGCCGGGCGCTCGTCGAGGTTGTCGTCGCGGCCTGCGTGCCGCGTGCGGCGGTCTGCCCGCCCCGTCGCGGCGTGGTGGTGGTCTGCGTGTCGCTCATGTGCTCTTCCTCATCCACTTCGGCTCGCGGATGCCGCATCCGCTCGGGTTGCCGCGCCGTCGCCGCCTTGCAGCTTACGTCCCCTACCTGCGTCCGTACTTCTTGTGCACCGCCTGCTTCGACACCTCGAGGGCGAGGGCGATGAGCTGCCAGCTCGCGCCGGCGGCGCGGGCGCGCCGCACGGCGATCGCCTCGGCGCGGTCGAGCTCGCGGATGAGGTCGATGCGGGCGTGATGGAGCTCCCGCAGCGCCCGGTAGGGGTCGTCGCCGTCTGCTGCGGCGATGGCGGTGCGGATGGTGAGGTCGTCCATGGCGTCAACCATAGTTGACGCGACGGCTGGCTGTCAATTCAGGTTGACGAATGCCCCGGAGCGCGTCCGGCGGCCGCCGGTGGTGACGGATGCTCCGGCGCGCGGCCGGCGGGCGCCGCGTGCGCGCCCGGGTTCACGAGCACGGCCGCGGCGCTCGCGTGCCCGGCGAGGCAGGCCGCCGCGGCATCCGCCCCCTGCAGCGTCGCGGCGAGGAAGCCGGCGGCGAACGCGTCGCCCGCTCCCGTCAGGTCGCGGATGCCGGGCACGGGCGTCACGTCGACCCGCGCGGTGAGCGCGCCCGACTCGATCACGGCGGTCGGCAGCGGACCGTGCTTCACCACGACGGTCGACGCGACGGACGCCGCGAGTCCGCCGCCGCCCGCGATCCCCAGCATCGCGGCCTCGTCCTTGTTGGCGAACAGCACGTCGGGCGCGATCTCCCGCACGAGGCCGAGCGCGAAATCGACACCGAGCCCCGCGATCATGCCGGTCGACGACGCGTCCACCGACACGCGGGCGCCGAGGCCACGCGCGAGGGCGGCGAGCCGCATCAGCTCGCCGCGCATCGGCTCGCGCTCGAGCCCGTAGGCAGGCAGGTGCAGCCATGCGACGCGATCGAGCCACCCGTCGTCGACCGCCTCGAGCTCCGCCGAGGCGCCGCGATCGGGGAACATCGCGCGCTCGCCGTCGGCGTCGACGAGGAGCACGACGGTGCCGGTGCGCCCGTTGCGTTGGACGCGCACGTCGACCCCGGATGCCGCGAGGTCGGCCGCGAGCGCGTCGCCCGCGGCATCCGCGCCGACCCGTCCGATGAAGCGGGTCGGCACGCGCGATGCGGCGAGCGCGGCGACGTTCGCGGCGCTGCCGCCCCGCGCGCGGAACACCCTGGCCGCCGTGTCGGTCGCCGCACGCAGCGGCTCGGACGCCCACACGACGACGTCCTCGACGAGGTCGCCGACGACCGCGAGCACGCCGCCGCTCGGGGCCTCAGCCGGCGAGGGCACGCGCGATCTCCGCACCGAGCACGACGTTGCTGCGGTACACCTCGAGGTTCACCTCGAGACTGCGTCCGCCCGTCGCGCGCTGGAGGCGGTCGAGGAGGAACGGTGTCGTGTCATGGCCCGTGATGCCGGCGTCGGATGCCGCGGCGAGCGCCGCGGCGAGCATCTGGTCGTGGAGCGCGGGGTCGAGTTGCTTCGCCGCGTCGACCGGGTTCGCCACGAGCACGGCGGACGCCAGCCCGAGTTCGTCGCGGGCACGCGCGAGCGCCGCGGCATCCGCTGCGCTCTCGATGCGGTAGTCGAGGGGGAAGCCCGAATCGGCGACATAGAAGCCGGGGTAGCGGTTCGTGCGGTAGCCGACCACCGGGACGTTCAGCGTCTCGAGTCGTTCGAGCGTGGCGCCGATGTCGAGGATCGACTTGACGCCCGCGCTCACGAGCGTGATGGGCGTGGTCGCGAGCGTGGCGAGGTCGGCGGACTCGTCGAACGTCTCGCTCGCGCCGCGGTGCACGCCGCCGAGTCCGCCGGTGGACATGGTGCGGATGCCCGCGCGGTGCGCCAGCCAGGCCGTGCCCGCGACGGTCGGTGCCCCCGTCGAGCCGCTTCGCGCGGACGATCGGCAGGTCGCGCACGCTCACCTTGACGACGCCGGCGGCCGTGCAGAGCCGCTCGATCTCGGTCGGGGAGAGCCCGACGACCGGGACTCCGCCGACCACGCCGATGGTCGCCGGGACGACGCCGGCCCCCCGCACGAGCTCCTCGGCGCCGAGGCCGACCTCGAGGTTCTGCGGGCCCGGCAGCCCGTGGGTGAGGATCGTGGATTCGAGGGCGAGCACCGGTGCGCCGGCGTCGAGCGCGCGTCGCACGTCGTCGCCGATGCGGATGGCCGACGGAGTCTGCATGCCGCCATCGTACGAGCCGGCGCCGACGGATGCCTCTTGGCCGTCGCAGCCCGTGCTCGGTCTGCCGCCGGCATCGCACCGATGTCGGTGCCGCCGACTATCGTGAAGAGTTGTGTCCGAACCAGTCATCATCGCCCGAGATCTCGTGAAGCGTTATGGCGAGTTCGCCGCCGTCGACGGCATCTCCTTCGAGGTGGCGCCCGGTGAGTCGTTCGGCCTGCTCGGCCCGAACGGTGCCGGCAAGTCGACGACCATGCGCATGGTCGGCGCGGTGTCGACGCGCACGTCCGGCGACCTGTCGATCCTCGGCCTCGACCCCGACGACTACGGCCCCGAGATCAGGTCGCAGCTCGGGGTCGTCCCGCAGTCCGACAACCTCGACACCGAGCTCCGGGTGCGCGAGAACCTCCTCGTCTACGGTCGGTACTTCGGACTGCCCGGCCGGCTCGTCTCGAAGCGCGCCGACGAGCTGCTCGCGTTCGCCCAGCTCGAGGAGAAGGGCAAGGCGAAGGTCGACTCGCTCTCGGGCGGCATGAAGCGCCGCCTCACCATCGCCCGGGCACTCATCAACGACCCGCGCCTGCTGCTGCTCGACGAGCCCACGACGGGCCTGGACCCGCAGGCGCGCCACATCCTGTGGGACCGCCTGTTCCGGCTCAAGGAGCAGGGCACGACCCTGCTGCTCACGACCCACTACATGGACGAGGCCGAGCAGCTCTGCGACCGGCTGGTCGTCGTCGACAAGGGAACGATCATGGCGGAGGGCACGCCGGCCGAGCTCATCCGGCGCCACTCGTCGCGCGAGGTGCTCGAGGTGCGGTTCGGCAGCGATCGCAACAGCGAGGTCGCCGGGCGACTGAGCGACGTCGGCGACCGTGTCGAGGTGCTGCCCGACCGCGTCCTCATCTACAGCGACAACGGCGAGGCCGAACTGGTGCGCATCACCGACGCGGGGCTGCATCCGATCACGAGCCTTGTGCGACGGGCGAGCCTCGAGGACGTCTTCCTCCGCCTCACCGGACGGAGCCTCATCGAATGAGCCAGAGCTTCGCAACGGAGGCGCGCGCGGACACTGCCCGTGCGATCGCCGCCGGCCGCAGGCCCAGACGCTGGGGCGCATGGTACGTCGCGCTGCACCGATTCCGCGTCATGAGGAGCTACACCGGCACGGTCGTCGTCGCCGGCATCGGCAACCCGCTCATCTACCTGTACGCCCTCGGCGTCGGTCTCGCCACGATCGTCGACGTAGGCGTCGGCGGCAGCGGGGTCGACGGCGTGAGCTACCTCGTGTTCGTCGCGCCCGCGTTGCTCGCGAGCGCGGCCATCACGGTCGCGAGCGAGGAGTTCACCTACCCGATCATGCTCGGCTACAAGTGGAATCCCACCTTCACGGGAATGTCTGCGTCGCCGTTGCGGCCGACGCAGGTCGTCGACGGCGTCATGATCTCGGTGGCCGTGCGCATGCTCGTGAACCTCGTGTTGTTCTTCGCGCTCATCCTGGTGTTCGGTGCGGCACCTTCGCCGATTGCCTTCCTCTCCATCCTCGCGGGGCTGCTCGGCGGGCTCGCCTTCGGGGCGGTGCTCATGGCGTATACCTCGACCCTGGAGGAGGACACCGGGCAGCTCGCCATGGTCATGCGGTTCGTGGTGCTGCCGATGACGCTGTTCTCGGGCACGTTCTTCCCGTTGTCGACGTTCCCGCTGTGGCTCCAGTGGATCGGCTGGATCTCGCCGCTCTGGCACAGCACCGAGCTGGCGCGCGTCTTCTCCTACGGGTACGGCGAGCCGATCTGGCTCACAGTCGTGCACGTCGCGTACCTTGTCGCGCTCGTCATCATCGGCTGGACCTGGGCGCGGCGCATCGCGGTGCGGAGGCTCACGCGATGACCGGCATCATGCAGCGCGACCCGGTGGAGCGGGGTACCCGCCCGCGACCCGTGCGCTCGCTGTACGCCGGCAACGCCAGGGCGGTCATGCTGCGCGGGTGGCGGGCGACCCGCAGCACCAACTGGCTCGTCGTGGTGAGCGGATTCTTCGAGCCGATCTTCTACCTGCTTGCGATGGGCATCGGCCTCGGCACCCTCGTGGGCACGGTCACCACGTCGAGCGGTCAGGTGGTGCCGTACGCGGCGTTCATCGCGCCCGCGCTGCTCGCGGTCGCCGCCATGAACGGCGCGATCTACGACTCCACGTGGAACGTGTTCTTCAAGATGCGGTTCGCGAAGCTCTACGAGGGCATGCTGTCGACGTCGCTCGGACCGCTCGACGTGGCCCTCGGCGAGATCCTGCTCGCCCTGCTACGAGGAGCGCTGTACGCGGTCGGCTTCCAGCTCGTGATGCAGGTCCTCGGCCTCAACCTGTCGTGGTGGGCGCTGCTCGCCGTGCCGGCGGTGCTGCTCATCGCCTTCGGGTTCGCGAGCCTCGGCATGGCGATCACGAGCTACATGAAGAGCTTCCAGCAGATGGACTGGATCACCTTCGTGTTGCTCCCGATGTTCCTGTTCTCGGCGACGTTCTACCCGATCACCGTCTACCCCGAGTGGCTGCAGCACGTCATCCAGGCGTTCCCGCTCTGGCACGGCGTTGAGCTCGTGCGCGGGCTCACCACCGGAGACGTCGGCTGGGGCTTGCTCTGGCACGTGCTCTACTACGTCGTGATGGTCGCGATCGGCCTCGTCTTCACGACGCGGCGACTGCGGGCGCTGTTCCTGGACTAGCCTCGGCCCGCGCGAGGTCGATGTCGCCGCCCATACTCGTCATGTGCGTGCCCGAGTGCGCCGGTCATCATGCCGAGGCCGCGGGCCACGGTTCGCGCTCCATGCGCGCGATGGCGCAGTGAACCCGAGACGGCCCCGAAGCCCCAGCGCACGCTTCCCCCCACGGCGCGCGCTCCGCCGCGAGCTAACGCACGCACCCGTTCGGCGACCCTTCGGGCACTCGTCGGCGCAAGTGCGATTCGCACGCGCGCGGAGGTGTTGCCGAAACGGAAGGTCCGCCTCAGCACCCAGGACCGCGTGAAACGCTCCGGATCCTCCTGCTCGATCACCACGGCGTCCTCGGCCCAGCGAATCGTGCCGCCGCGGCGCGTGAGTTGCAGGGTGAACATGCTGTCGCTGCCGCCGGTGAGCCCGAAACGCTCGTCGAACGACAGTCCGAGGCGGCGTACACCATCGATGGCGAGGAGGAGGTTGTTCGTCGCGGCCTCGCGCATCGTCTGGCCGTGGGATCGTGTCGGGCGCTGGAACGCGCCGCTCTGAGAAGTCCAGGCCTCCACGCCGTCGGGGAAACGCGTGACGACGCGACCTGCGACTGCCGTCGGCGTGGTCGCGGCGTACATCGCGATCATCGCGCGAAGCCAGCCGGGATCGGGGATCTCATCGTCATCGATGAAGAGAATGGCGTCGGCACGTTCGCACTCGCGAAGCGCCCGATTGCGAACCGCCGCGATCCCCGGCCGTGGCTCGATCACATACCTCGCGCCGTGCTCCCGGGCGACCCGCTCACCCGAGCCGGCGGGATCGTTGTCGATCACGAGGATCGAGCAGCGCATCGGCGCCTCGGGCACGCCGTTCTCGGCGTCCACCTGCGTCCGAACGGTGCGGAGGGCGTTCCTGAGCGCTTCCGGGCGCCGGAACGTCGGGATCGCCACGATGAGATCAGGCACGTGGCGCCTCCTTCGGCACCGTCGCCAGGGCGGACGTCGATCGGCCTCTGCGACGGTCGATGGCCAGCCGATATGCGCGCGCGTGGCGGGTGCCGGCGTCGAGCCACTCGCGAGCGCTGAGGTCGGGAGCGTCTCTGGGCGGCTCGGCCCGTACCACCTGCATGGCGTGGAGCAGTCCGTCGGCCGTGAGTTCGCCACTGAACAGGTGCATCCAACCCGGCCCCACCTCGTCGGACAGTGCACGATTGAGGTCGTTGTCGGGTACGAGGATGGGCCGCCCGAGCGAGAGCGCCGCCAGCGCAGTTCCCGAGTTGTGCATGAACCGGTACGGCAGGACGAC
Organism: uncultured Actinomycetota bacterium; assembly: GCA_963764435.1. Lineage (GTDB taxonomy): Bacteria > Actinomycetota > Actinomycetes > Actinomycetales > Microbacteriaceae > Agromyces. The sequence continues at coordinate 345,800 of CAVXSL010000011.1, forward strand.
GAGTTCGCTCGACGTGACGACCTCGACGAACGTCTGCTCGCTGACGTAACCCAGCGTCGTATCGAGCCCGCCGAGCCGCTCGGCAGCGGCGCGCAGCCGACGCTCGATCACCTCGTCCACCGGTTTGCCCGAGATCCGAAGCGTGAGCGTCGGATCGATGGCGGATGCCTCGGCGAATGCGTGGATCAGGCGCTCGACCCCCTTGTAGGCCTTGATCAGGCCCACGAACCCGAGCTGCCCGGGGACCGTGGCCGCACGCGGCATCCCGTCGAACCAGGTCCGATAGTGTCCGTGCGGAATCAGCACCGAGGGGACGCCCGCGGCATCGGGCGTCTGGGCGGCGATGCGGATTCGTACGTCCGTGAGCCGATCCAACGCCCGGATCAGGGCACGATCCAGGTTCGGGCCCGACGGCGGCGCGATGTTGTGGACGGTGCGCACGATGGCGATCCGGCCGAGTCTCACGCGCCCGACAAGGCACGCGAGCGCGGCCCGCTTGCCGGCCCTCGTCCACCAGTGACGTGCAGCCAGCATCGCGTCGGGCCAGTGGATGTGCAGCACGTCGTATCGCCCGGTCAGTGCCGCACGCCATGAGAACGGAATGTGCTCGACCGACGGCTCCTCGATGAGCGCGGCCCGCAGCATGACGATGTACGGATTCGTGGTGTCACGAGGCTCGCCGAACGTCTGCATCACGCGCATCCGCTCACTCCGTGCTCGCCGTCGTGGCATCCGCGCACCCGCCGCCCCCAATTGCTCCCACTGACCCCTCGACGGCCCGAGTGTTTCCGCGTGTGACGGGCCGCCGCGACATCCGGATGGCCCCAGCGTATCGTGGCCGCATCGAACACCGAGGAGCCCTCATGTCGTACCGCGAGCCGCACGCCCCCACCGAGCCCCGCACGGGCGAGGTCATGGGCATGCGCGGATGCGAGTCGGCGACGGAGTGCCGAAGCGACCGGCCGGGACACCTCCTGCATGCCATGCAGCATCGCCTCGCGTCCACGACGACGAGCAAGTGGATCGACGCGTTCGTCATCGGCGTCGATGCCGAGGGGTTCGCGACGCTCGCGGAGCTGGGCGGTGATGCGATCCGGCGGGTGTGGCACCACGGCGCATTCGACGGTGCGCTCCGCGTGGGCGAGCCCGTCGCTCTCCACGACGTGTACGGGGTTCTCGCCCGCGGCAAGGAGCGCTTCAGCGTCGCCGACGCCTGAGGCCGCCGTGTGCAGGTTGAGGAGCCGGCCGCCTGCAAGTTGACGAGCCGCGAAGCTCACGCCATCGGCATCGCTCCACTCATGGAGCCCATCATCCGCTCCATCGCGAGGGCGGCCTGATCGCAGGCCACCGCGCACATGCGGCAGTGCTCGCTCATCTCGGCGTGCATCATGCACTCCGCCGAACAGGCACGGCACATCACGATCGTCGTCTGCATCATCGACATCATGACCTGAGCGTCCGCGCCGCTCATGCGGAGCATCATTCGCGTCATCGTGTCGCACACGTCGGCGCAGTTGGCACAGTACGCGGAGCACTTGCCGAGGCCCTTGCCCACGTCGGCGTCCACGTCGGCGTCCATGATGCACGCCTGCGTACACGCGGTGAGGGCTTCGATCGTCTCCTGCATCATCGCCGGATCCATGCCCTTCATCGGCATCTCCGACGACGACATGGCGCCCTTCATCATGTCCATCGTCACGTTCATCTGCGGCTCGCCGTCCGGGCGACCGAGTGCCGACGGGTGCCGGCGGATGACTCGGCGGCCCTGTTCGCTGCCATGGTACGCCGGGTGGCTCCGCGCCAAGAAGGGCGGCCCCGACGATCGGTGAACGTCGATCCGGCGGTCGAATCAACGGCGTGGAGCCGCCTTGGGCGCGCCGTGCGATGCGATCAGCGCCAGGCGACGGCGATCACGATGTTGGCCACGGTCAGGCCGCCGATCGTCCAGAGCACCCAGCTCGGAGCGGGCGTCCTCCTGCGGTACACGAACACGAGCACGGTGATGACCACGGTGATGAGGAGCTTCACCCCGATCTTGATGTTGTTCAGGTCGGTCAGGTCGCCGATCTCGATGGTCGCGACGAGCAGGACTCCCGTGACGAGCTGGGTGAGGGCACCGTGCACCATCGCCGGCAGCACGGTGCCCTTGCCCGCGGCGATGGCCCTCACCTGCACCAGGAAACCGCCGAGCAGCGACGCGAGGCCGATGAAGTGGATGATGAGGAGGATGGTGCGCAGGACGTCCATGGAGCCGAGCCTAGCGGTGCGGTCAGCGCCAGACGTTCCGCAGCACTCGGGCGGTGGCGACGGCGGCCTCCGCCGCCTCGCGGCCCTTGTCCTCCCTCGACCCGGGCAACCCGGCTCGGTCGAGCCCCTGCTGCTCGTCGTCGAGGGTGAGCACTCCGAACCCGACCGGCTTGCCGGTGTCGAGCGCGACGCGGGTGAGCCCGTCGGTCGCCGCGGAGGAGACGTACTCGAAGTGCGGCGTGCCGCCGCGGATGATCACGCCGAGTGCGACGACGGCGTCGGCGCCCGCCTCGAGCGCCGCCTTCGCCACGACGGGCAACTCGAAGCTTCCGGGCACGCGCACGAGCTCGAACGCAGCACCGGATGACTCGAGCACGCGCGTCGCGCCCACGATGAGCCCGTTCGTGATCTCATCGTGCCAGCTGCCCGCGACGATGACCACCCGGAGCCCGGCGCCGTCGACGTCGAGCTCGGGGGAGCCATGTCCGCTCATGATGCGTGTCCTTCCAGGAGGGCCTCAGCAGAGGCATCCGTCAGCTGGTGGTCGTCGATCACGTGGCCCATGCGCCGACGCTTGGTGTCAAGGTACTCCGAATTGCCGGCGCCGACGCCGACCACGAGCGGAAGGCGCTCGGCGACACGGATGCCGTGCGCCTCGAGCTGGCGCACCTTCTCGGGGTTGTTGGTGAGCAGGCGCACGGACGCGATGCCGAGTTCGGAGAGGATCGCCGTTGCGGCGCCGTAGTCGCGCGCGTCGATCGGGAGCCCGAGCGCCAGGTTGGCGTCGAGCGTGTCGAGGCCGCCCTCCTGCAGCCGGTAGGCGCGCAGCTTGTTGATGAGGCCGATGCCGCGGCCCTCGTGGCCGCGGAGGTAGACCACCACGCCGCCGCGATCCTGGATCTCCTCGAGGGCGGTGGCCAGTTGCGGGCCGCACTCGCACTTCAGCGACCCGAACGCCTCGCCCGTCAGGCACTCGGAGTGCACCCGCACGATGGCACCTTCCGGGTCGTGGGCGGGGTCGCCCGCGATGATCGCCACGTGGTCGGCGCCGGTGTTGCGGTCCCGGTAGGCGCGCACCCGGAACACGCCGACTTCGGTGGGCAGCGAGGTCTCCACTTCGAACGCGACCCGGGAGGACTCCGGCACGGCGGCCGGGGCGATGCCGGCGCCGAGGTCGTGACCGGGGTGCCACTCGCTCATCCAGTCGATGAGCGCCTCCACCGTGGTGACCGGCAGCCCGTCGCGCGCGCCGAGCTCGATGAGCCCCGGCAGGCGCATCATCTCCCCGTCGTCGGCGACGATCTCGCCGATCACGCCGACGGGAGAGAGACCGGCGAGCAGCAGGAGGTCGACGGCCGCCTCGGTGTGGCCGGCGCGTTCGCGCACACCGCCCTCGACCGCCCGCAGCGGCAGGATGTGGCCGGGGCGGATGAGGCGGTCGGGCGTCGACTCCGGGTCGGCGAGCACCCGAAGCGTGTGGGCGCGATCGGCGGCGCTGATGCCGGTGGACGTGCGGTCGGCGGCATCCACCGAGATCGTGTAGGCGGTCCCGCGCACGTCCTCGTTGCGCTCGGTCATGAGCGGCAGCTCGAGCCGGTCGGCCACCGCGTTCGGCATGGGGGCGCAGAGGAAGCCGCTCGTGTGGCGCACCATCCACGCGATCCACTCCTGGGTCGCGAACTCGGCCGCCATGATCGCGTCGCCCTCGTTCTCGCGGGCCTCGTCGTCGGCGACGATCACGGGCATGCCTGCCCGGAGCGCCTCGAGCACCTCTGGGATCGTGGCGAGGCTCATGCGAGCTCCCCGGCTCGGTCGAGCTCGGGTTGGGGAACCGCCGAAGGCGGCGCCTCGAACCCCGACACCGAGGACGGCAGCGAGCGGTGCACGTCGAGACGCAGCATCCGCTCGACGTGACGGGCGAGGATGTCGGTCTCGAGGTTCACCAGGTCGCCGACCTCGAGACGGCCGAGCGTCGTGGCAGAGAGCGTCTCGGGGATGAGCGATACCTCGAACCACGAGCCGGTCGGTTCGTCGCCGAGGGCGCTCACGGTGAGGGAGACGCCGTCGACCGCGATCGACCCCTTGTCGACGACGAGCGGTGCATGCGAGTCGTCGAGCGAGAAGCGGATGACGCGCCACGCCTCGCCCGGCCGGATCTCGAGCACTCGCGCGGTCCCGTCGATGTGGCCCTGCACGATGTGGCCGCCGAGCCGGTCGCCGACGAGCGCCGCACGCTCGAGGTTGACGTCGAGGCCCTTGCGGGCATCATCGAGGGTCGACATCGCGAGGGTCTGCGCCATGACGTCGGCGGTGAACGACTCGTCGCCGAAGTCGACGACGGTGAGGCACACGCCGGACACGGCGATCGAGTCGCCGTGCTTCAGCCCCTGCACGGCGAGCGGGCCCCGTACGGTGATGCGCGCGGCATCCGTGCTCCGCTCGACGTGCGTGACGGTGCCGAGCTCCTCGATGATTCCGGTGAACATGTCAGTTCCTCTCAGTGTCGGTGCTCGAGGAGCGCGAGGTGCGTCTCGAGACCGGGTGGGCGACGACGAGCAAGTCGTCGCCGAGCCGTTCGACGGCGGCGAATTCGAAGCGTTCGGCGTCGTCGACGGTCGCGACGCCGAGGTCGCCGATCGCGAGCCGCGGCCCGCCGAGCAGCGCCGGTGCGACGTACACGAGCAGTTCGTCGACGAGCCCCGAGGCGAGGAAGGCGCTCGCGAGCGTCGGGCCGCCCTCCACGAAGAGCGAGCGGATGCCGCGGCGCTGGAGCTCGTGCAGGTCGGCCGCCAGGTCGGCGCCCTCGACGAACACCGGGGCGTGCGGATGTCGCGTCACGGCCGCGTCGGCCGGCACCGGCCGCCGCCCGAACACGACGGGCACCGGCTGGGCATCGTAGAACTCCCCGCCGGGCTCTCGCGCGGTCAGGGCGGGATCGTCGGCGAAGACGGTGCCGGTCCCCACTGCGATGGCGTCGGCGGCGGACCGGCGTCGGTGCACGTCCTCCCGGGCGGCCGGTCCTGTGATCCAGCGGCTGGTCCCATCGGATGCCGCGGCGCGCCCGTCGAGGCTCGACGCCCACTTGACGGTCACGCGCGGCCGAAGGTGCCGGGCGGCGAAGAGCCAGTCGTCGAGCATCGCCTCGACCTCGTCGACGAGGACGTCCCCGCCGACCTCGACGCCCGCCGCACGAAGCCGCTCGGCGCCGCCCGCGGAGTGGTCGCCGGGATCGGCGACCGCGAAGGCGACGCGGCCGACGCCGGCCTCGATGAGCGCAACAGCGCACGGGCCCGTGAGCCCTGTGTGATTGCAGGGTTCGAGCGTCACGACGACCGTGGCGCCCTCCGCGGCGCCCGGCGCGAGCTTGGCGAGCGCGTCGACCTCGGCGTGCGCGGTGCCGGCGCCGCGGTGCCATCCCTCGGCGAGCACATCGCCGTGCGGCGAGAGGATCACACAACCGACGCGTGGATTGACGCCCTTCGCGGGCCCGCGAAGGGACAGTTCGAGGGCGCGGCGCATGGCGGCGGCATCCGCCATCGTGTGCTCGCCCGTGTTCATCCTGGTCCCGTCTCTGGGCTCCGGGGATGCTGGGCGATGCCGCGGTGTCGACCACCGTGGCGCCGACTGCGCACGGCGCAGCCGACACGTGCCGCCTCCCATCCGGACTTTCACCGTCGGTACCGGAGTTCCACCGGTTCAACCACTCATACGAGACCTGTCGGCCTCGTGCTCGCAGCTCGCGGACTGTCACCGCCGGTTCGGACTTGCACCGATCCCGGAGCACGTTTGTGTTGTCGATTCTAGGTCAACGCAGCCGGGGGCGGGTTATTCCCGCCACGTCGGCGCCGCGCACCCGCCGTCGTGCTCGGCGGCGAGGAGGCCGGCGCCGGGCAACCGCATCAGGCGGCTCCGAGGATCGCCGACCAGCTCGCGTACGCCGACGGCTCGAGGCGCGCGGTGCGCACCGCATGCCAGGCGGCCAGCGTGCCGCCGTTGCGGGCCGGCACCGTCGCATCGGCCGGCTCGATGCGACGGAACCCAGCGGCGCGCGCGACCTTCGCGGATGCCACATTGCCCTCGACCGCTCTCCACAGAAGGGACGTTGAGCCGCGATGTTCGCCACCGAGGGCCCACTCGGCCACCGCGCGTGCTGCCTCGCTCATGAAGCCAGATCCGCGGTGCGCCGCGCCCATCCAGAAGCCGAGCTCCCATGAGCCGCGCCCGGCCTGCGTCGGCCGCACGCAGATGACGCCGAGGAGGATCCCGCCGTTGGAAGCACGTATCGCCCAGGTCAGCTCCGAGCCGTTCGCCCACGATTCGGGCACATACACGCCGAGGAATGTCTCCGCATCGGCGCGGGTATACGGCCATGGCGTGGTGAGGTATCGCTCGAAGAGCGGGTCCTGGCAGTAGCTCGTCACGAGGGCCGCGTCGGCGGGTGTCGGCTCATCGAGGATGAGCCGCTGCGTGCGGAGGCCGACGGGGCGCACGTCAGCTCCGTCGGAGGAATCCGACGCGGTCGTAGACCGTGCGCAGCATCCGTTCGGCGCGGGCCTCGGCCTTCTCCGCGCCGATGGCCAACAGACGATCGAGCTCGGCCGGGTCTTCGAGGAGCTCCAGCGTGCGCGCGCGAATGGGACTCAGTCGTTCGACGACGGCCTCCGCGACATCCTTCTTGAAGTCGCCGTAGCCGCGCCCCTCGTATTCCACCTCGAGCGCAGTGATGGGTCGAGCCGTGATCGCGGCGAGGATGTCGAGCAGATTGGAGATGCCGGGCTTCTCAGTCGGGTCGTAGCGGACCTCGCGGCCCGTGTCGGTGACGGCGCTGCGGAACTTCTTCGCCGTGACGGCCGGGTCGTCCATGAGCCTCACGAGCCCCGACTCCGAGTCGGCCGACTTCGACATCTTCGTGGTCGGCTCCTGCAGGTCGTAGATGCGCGCCGACTCCTTGGGGATGAGCGCGTCCGGCACGACGAAGGTGTCGCCGAAGCGGGAGTTGAAGCGGCGCGCGAGGTCGCGCGTGAGTTCGAGGTGCTGCCGTTGGTCGTCGCCGACGGGCACGAGCTGCGTACCGTAGAGCAGGATGTCGGCCGCCATGAGCACCGGGTAGGTGAACAGGCCGACCGTCGTGCCCTCGGTGCCCTGCTTCGCCGCCTTGTCCTTGAACTGCGTCATGCGGCTCGCCTCGCCGAAGCCGGCGATCGTTGAGAGCACCCACGCCAGCTCGGCGTGGGCGGGCACGTGCGATTGCACGAAGAGGGTGGAGCGCTCGAGGTCGACCCCCGCCGCGAGGTACTGCGCCGCCGTGCTGCGTACGTTCGCCCGCAGGGCGGCCGGATCCTGCGGCACCGTGATCGCGTGGAGGTCGACGACGCAGTAGATCGGGTCGTAGTCCTCTTGCAGGGCCACCCAGTTGACGAGGGCGCCGAGGTAGTTGCCGAGGTGGAGCGAGTCGCTCGACGGCGCCATGCCGGAGAAGACGACCGGCCGATTGGTGTTCATGCGGATGAGAGTCCTTGTCGAGTGCTTGTGAGCGAAGCGGAGGTCAGATGGCGTAGTCGACGACGACCGGGGCGTGGTCGGACCATCGCGCGGCGTACGTGTCGGCCCGGTCGATCGTGTGAGCGACCGCGGTGTCGGCCAGCGCCGCGGTGGCGAGCTGGTAGTCGATGCGCCATCCGGTGTCGTTGTCGAAGGCCTTGCCACGCCACGACCACCACGAGTACGGCCCCTCGACCTCGCCCGCCAACCGGCGGCCGACGTCGATCCAGCCGAGTCCAGCGCCGCGGTTGTAGTGGTCGTCGGACTCGGCGCCCACGAAGCGGTCGAAGTAGGCGCGTTCCTCGGGCAGGAAGCCGGCGCGCTTCACGTTGCCCTTCCAGTTGCGGATGTCGAGCGTGCGGTGCCCCACGTTGAGGTCGCCCACGACGAGCGCGAACTCCGAATGCGCGGCGATCTCTGGCAGCCGCGCCTCCACCGCGTCGAGGAAGCGATACTTCTCCACCTGCCTCGGCGTGTCGGCCTCGCCGGAGTGCACGTACGCACTTACGACCGTGACCACCCTGCCGCCGACCTCGTAGTCGGCCTCGAGCCAGCGGCCGGCGCTGTCGAAGTCGGGCGCACCGAGCTCCACGCGGTGGATGCTGGCGCGGTCGCGACTCGCGATCGCGACGCCGGCGCGACCCTTCGCGATGGCCGGGTCGTGCAGGATGTCCCACTTCTCGCCGAGGAGCGACTGCAGGTCTTCGGTGGAGGCGCGCACCTCCTGCATCGCGAGGATGTCGACCCCGCGGCTCCCGAGCCACTCGCCCATGCCCCTGCGGAAGGCAGCCCGGATGCCGTTGACGTTCACGCTGGCGACACGGAGGGGCTTCGCGGGGGGCATGCCTCGATCCTAGGGGAGCCCGGCGACGTCCTTCGGCGGAGGGTCCGTGGCCGCGGCCTCGGCGCGGGCGAGCTCGTCCTCGGCGCGGACGAGACGGCGGCGGGCGGGGATCCGCTCCATCCAGTTCGCGTCGGCCACCTCCTGCTGCGCCTCGCGGAGGCGCACGCGCGCCGCGGTGACGAGCGCGCGTTGTTCGCGCGAGCGCTCCTCGGCGACGAGTTGCTCGGCGGAGATCGGACTGAGCGACTCGTGGTTGTCCGAGGCCTCGACGGCGATCCAGCTCGCGGCGACGAGGATGACGATGCCCATGAGCCGGAACCACAGCAGGAGCCCGATGAAGACCGCGAACGTCGCGAGCAGCGGATTGCGGGTCGCTCCGGTGATCAGCACGCCGCTCAGCAGCTGCAGCGCGGTGATGGCTGCCGACCCGAGGAGCGAGCCGATCCACATCCGCCGCCACGGCATCGCTGCGCCCGAGAGGAAACGGAACAGCACGGCGAGCACGAGCGTGTCGATCACGAAGACGACCAGCGTCGACCCCGCCTGGAGGAGGAACTCGGTCCAGCCCCCTTCATCCGGCAGCCCGAGGAGTCCGAGCAGCCAGTCGAGGAAGGACGTCGTCGCGATCGACAGTATCGTGGCGAGGACCAGCACCGTGCCGAAGCCGAGGCCGACGAGGAAGTCGCGAGCCTTCAGCAACGCGTAGGCACGGGTGTCCTTCGGCAGGCCGAAGATGCTGCGCACCGCCAGCCTCGAATACGTGATCCACCCGATGGCGGTCCAGATGAGGCCGACGAGCGCGACGGCACCCGTCCACCCGAAGAGGCTCGTGCTCGCCGTCGCGATCGCGATGAGCTCGTCGGTCGAGATGACGCCGTCTTCGCCGATGAGCCCCGGCGCGTAGGTGTTCAGGAGGGCAACGAACACGTTCAGCGTGTCGGCGTCCGCGGTGATCCAGATCCCCGCCACGGCGAACACGACGTACACCGCGGCGAAGATCGCGAACAGCGCCTGGTAGCTCATGCCGGATGAGAGGAGGAACCCGTTGCGGGCGAGGAAGTGCCGCCACACCCGCACGGGGAAGAGGGCGAGCGTCCTACGTGTGAGGGTCGTGACCGTGCGGACCGACCGGTCGTGCCCGTCGCGCTCAGGCGCGTCGTCGGAGCCGCTCCGGCCACGGCCACGCCGGCCGCCCCCGGACGTGTGCTCGGTCACGCACCCAGACTAGCGAGGCCTGGCCGCGATTCCCGACCTCGAACCGCCGGGTCAGGGCGCGCCGCGCAGGACCGCCTGCTTGACCTCCGCGATCGCCTTCGTCACCTCGATGCCGCGCGGGCACGCGTCGGTGCAGTTGAAGGTCGTGCGGCAGCGCCACACGCCCTCCTTGTCGTTCAGGATGTCGAGGCGCACGGATGCCGCGTCATCACGCGAGTCGAAGATGAAGCGGTGCGCGTTCACGATCGCTGCCGGGCCGAAGTACTGGCCGTCCGTCCAGAAGACCGGGCACGACGACGTGCACGCGGCGCACAGGATGCATTTCGTGGTGTCGTCGAAGATCTCGCGCTGGGCGATCGACTGGATGCGTTCCTTGCCCGGCTCCGGCTTCGAGCCCGGGATGAGGAACGGCTGCACGTCGCGGAAGCTCGCGAAGAACGGCTCCATGTCGACGATGAGGTCCTTCTCGAGCGGCAGGCCCTTGATGGCCTCCACGTAGATGGGCTTCGAGATGTCGAGGTCTTTGATCAGCGTCTTGCAGGCCAGGCGGTTGCGGCCGTTGATGCGCATGGCGTCGGAGCCGCAGATGCCGTGGGCGCACGAGCGGCGGAAGGTGAGCGAGCCGTCCTGCTCCCACTTGATCTTGTGCAGGGCATCGAGGACCCGGTCCGTCGCGTACATCTCGACGTCGAAGTCCTGCCAGCGCGGCTCGGTGTCGACGTCGGGGTCGAAGCGACGGATCAGGAAGGTGACGATGAACGACTGGATCGCGGCATCCGTCTGCTGGGCCTCGAGCGTGGCGGTGGACACGTCAGTACTTCCTTTCCATCGGTTGGTAGCGGGTGATGGTCACGGGTTTCCAGTCGAGCCGGATGTGGTCGGCGGCATCCGAGGACTGCGGGTCGCCCGACAGGTAGGCCATGGTGTGCTGCATGTAGCTGCGCGTCGTCGCGGTTCGGGAAGTCGTCGCGCATGTGGCCGCCGCGGCTCTCCTCGCGATTTCGGGCCGAGAACACGACGACCTCGGCGAGGTCGAGGAGGAAGCCGAGCTCCACCGCCTCGAGCAGGTCGGTGTTGAATCGCTTGCCCTTGTCCTGCACGGCGACGTTCCGGTAGCGGTCGCGCAGCTCCGCGATGACGTTCGTGACGTGGGCGAGCGACTCGTCGGTGCGGAACACCTGGGCGTTCTTGTCCATCTCGTCCTGCAGCTCCTTGCGGATGGCCGCGATGCGCTCGGTGCCGCTCGAGTCCCGGAGCTGCTGGAGCATGCCGCGAATTCCGCCGGTGGGGTCGTCGGGAAGCGGCGTGAAGTCGACCGTCTTCACGTACTCGACCGCGTTGCGGCCGGCGCGCTTGCCGAAGACATTGATGTCCAGCAGGGAGTTCGTGCCCAGGCGGTTCGAGCCGTGCACCGAGACGCACGCGCACTCGCCGGCCGCGTACAGCCCGGGCACCACCGTCGTGTTGTCGCGCAGCACCTCGGCCGCGACGTTCGTGGGGATGCCGCCCATGGCGTAGTGCGCGGTCGGCATGACGGGCACGGGTTCGTAGACCGGGTCGACGCCGAGGTAGGTGCGGGCGAACTCGGTGATGTCGGGGAGCTTCGTCTCGAGCACCTCGGCGCCCAGGTGCGTGCAGTCGAGCAGCACGTAGTCCTTGTGCGGACCGGCGCCACGACCCTCGGCCACCTCCTGCACCATGCAGCGGGCGACGATGTCGCGCGGAGCGAGGTCCTTGATCGTGGGCGCGTACCGCTCCATGAACCGCTCGCCCGACGCGTTGCGCAGGATCGCCCCCTCGCCGCGGGCGCCCTCGGTGAGGAGGATCCCGAGGCCGGCGAGGCCGGTCGGGTGGAACTGGAAGAACTCCATGTCCTCGAGCGGCAGGCCCTTGCGCCAGATGATGCCGACGCCGTCGCCCGTGAGGGTGTGCGCGTTGGAGGTGGTCTTGTAGATCTTGCCGAAGCCGCCCGTCGCGAAGATGATCGCCTTGGCCTGGAAGACGTGCAGCTCGCCCGTGGCGAGCTCGTAGGCCACGATGCCCGACGGCTGCGCCGTGCTCGTTCCGTCCGGGCCGTCGACCTCGGTCATCACGAGGTCGAGCGCATAGAACTCGTTGTGGAACTCGATGCCGAGCTTCACGCAGTTCTGGAACAGCGTCTGCAGGATCATGTGGCCGGTGCGGTCGGCCGCGTAGCAGGCGCGGCGGACGGGAGCCTTGCCGTGGTCGCGCGTATGGCCGCCGAAGCGGCGCTGGTCGATCTTGCCCTCCGGCGTGCGGTTGAAGGGCAGTCCCATGTTCTCGAGGTCGATGACCGCGTCGATGGCCTCCTTCGCGAGGATCTCGGCTGCGTCCTGATCGACGAGGTAGTCGCCGCCCTTGACGGTGTCGAAGGTGTGCCACTCCCAGCTGTCCTCCTCGACGTTCGCGAGCGCGGCGGCCATGCCGCCCTGCGCCGCGCCCGTGTGCGAGCGGGTCGGGTAGAGCTTCGAGATGACCGCGGTCCTCGCTCCGGGTCCGGCCTCGATGGCCGCCCGCATGCCCGCGCCCCCGGCGCCGACGATGACGATGTCGTACTGGTGGTAGTGGACGCCGTCGATGATCTTCGTGTCGACGTGGGCACTCTCGGGAATCACGGATCTCCTAGGCGGCGGGGCAGAACGAGGGGAGCAGGTCGGCGGGGGAGCCCGCAGGGCACGGGTCGAACGTGAAGACGACCAGCGTGCCGAGCACGATGAGCACCGCCGCCGACGCGAACAGCGCACCCTTCAGCACCTTCTGCAACGCGCCCGGGCTCGTGTAGTCGTTCACGATCGTTCGCATGCCGTTGGCGCCGTGGATGAGCGCGAGCCAGAGCATGAGCACGTCCCACCACTGCCAGAACGGGTCGGCCCACTTGCCGCCGACGAACGCGAAGTCGATGGCGCTCACACCATCGCCGACCAGGAGGTTCATGAAGAGGTGGCCGAAGATGAGCACGATCAGCACGACGCCCGAGACGCGCATGTAGATCCAGCCCCACTTCTCCCAGTTGACGCCGCGCCCGCGGGCGGGGCGTACCGGGGTGCGAGGAGCTTCGATGGCGGTCATGTCGCGGGCCTCCTCAGTGGCTGAAGACGTTGATCAGGTGACGGGGCACGAACGCGAGCATGGTCACGACCCAGAGGGCGACCACCACGTAGAAGAGGACCCGCTGGTGACGCGTCGCCCACGACCAGAAGTCGACGAGGATGATGCGCAGCCCGTTGAAGGCGTGGAACACGATCGCGCCGACGAGGGCGACCTCGCCGAGGCCCATGATCGGCGTCTGGTAGGTGCCGATGACCGCGTTGTAGGCCTCGGGGCTCACCCGCACGAGTGCCGTGTCGAGGACGTGCACGAGGAGGAAGAAGAAGATCGCGACGCCGGTGATGCGGTGCAGGACCCACGACCACATGCCCTCGCGGCCGCGATACAGCGTGCCGCCCGGCCTCTGCTTCGCCGAGCTCTCGGGTGCGGCCAGGGTTCCTGCCGAGGTCTCTGGCATGAACAACCCTCCCTGGTGTGAAACGCCCTTGACATGAGGGCAGGACGGGCACGCGGCCCGATCAGAGTCTAGTCCGGCGCCCGATGCGCCGCCGCTCAGGGCAGGCTGACTCTCTCGACGTCGAGAGAGTTCGAAGCTCCGGATGCTGCGGGGACGAGCGCGGGACCGACCCGCGGGACCGACCCGCGGGACCGGCCCCGCTATCCTCGATGGCATGTCAGTACCGATCACGCCCATCGACGGCTTCTACAGCGTCATCCCCGCCGGGGGCGTCGGATCCCGGTTGTGGCCTCTCTCTCGCGCGGATGCCCCCAAGTTCCTCCACGACCTCACGGGCTCCGGCCAGACGCTCCTGAAGGACACGTGGGACCGGCTCGTGCCGCTCTCGGGCGAGGAGCGGGTGATGGTCGTGACCGGGCGCGCGCACCGCGCAGCCGTCGAGGGCCAGTTGCCCGACCTCCCCGACGAGAACATCGTGCTCGAGAGCGAGCCACGTGACTCGTCCGCCGCCATCGGCCTCGCGGCGGCCATCCTCGAGCGTCGGGAGCCGGGGGTCGTCATCGGCTCGTTCGCCGCCGACCACGTGATCTCGGGCGACGCCCTCTTCCGCTCGGCGGTGTCGGACGCGGTTGCTGCCGCACGCGCGGGCTACATCGTCACGATCGGCATCACGCCGACCGAGCCGGCCGTGGGCTTCGGCTACATCGAGTGCGGCGGGCCCTTGCAGGTGACCGGCGCCGACCGCGTCGAGGCGGTGTCGAACTTCGTCGAGAAGCCCGACCTCGAGACTGCGCGCCGATACGTCGAGGGCGGCGACCACCTGTGGAACGCGGGCATGTTCATCACGAAGGCGTCGACTCTCCTCGAGGAGCTCGCCCGAACGAAGCCCGAGCTGCATGCGGGGCTCACCGAGCTCGCCGCCGCCTGGGACGACCCGGCGACACGGGGGCCGGCGGTCGACCGCATCTGGCCGACGCTCGAGAAGATCGCGATCGACTACTCGGTGGCGGAGCCGGCCGCTGCGGCAGGCCGGCTCGCCGTCATCCGCGGGCACTTCCAATGGGACGACGTCGGCGACTTCGCCTCGCTCGCGAAGCTCAACACCGCCGGACGCTCCGGGGAGCTCGCCATCCTCGGCCAGAACGCCCGGGTGCTCGCCGACGCGTCGAGCGGGATCGTGGTCAGCCGCACGAAGCGGGTGATCAGCCTGATCGGGGTGCACGACATCGTCGTGGTCGACACCCCCGACGCACTCCTCGTCACCACGAGCGAGCACGCCCAGCGGGTCAAGGCGGTCGTGGACGCTCTCCGGCTCGGGGGATCGAGCGACGTATTGTAGGACTCAGGGGGAACGGGGGAACGCAATGTCGGTGCGACGGTGGTTCGGTGTCGGAACGGTGCTCGCCGCGGCATCCGTGATGCTCGCGGCGTGCGCGGCACCCGACGACGGAGTCGGGTGGCACGGACGCCACGGGCGACGAGTGCGTGCGCATGGTGACGAACTCGGGCGGCCTCGAGGATCGTTCGTTCAACCAGTCCAGCTGGGAGGGCCTGCAACAGGCCGAGGCGGAGTTCGGCGTCGAGGCCGAGGCGATCGTCTCCACCGGCGAGACAGACCTCACGCCCAACGTCCAGCAGGCCGTGGACTCGGGCTGCGGGCTCATCGTCACGGTGGGCTTCGAGCTCGCGGACGCGACCCACAACAAGGCGGAGGCGAACCCCGACGTCATGTTCGCCATCGTGGACGAGACCGTCGAGGCCGACAACGTGAAGCCCGTGGTCTTCGACACCGCGCAGGCGTCGTACCTGGCGGGCTTCCTCGCGGCCGGCGTGTCGAAGACGGGCGTCGTGGCCACCTTCGGGGGCGGCAACCAGCCGCCCGTGACGCTGTTCATGGACGGCTTCGTCGACGGCGTGGCGAAGTACAACGAAGTCCACGGCACGGCGGTGCGCGCGCTCGGCTGGGACAAGGCGCGGCAGGACGGCACGTTCACCGGCGACTTCGAGGACATCAACAAGGGCAAGGCGCTTGCCGAGGGCTTCATCGACCAGGGCGCCGACGTCATCCTGCCAGTGGCCGGCCAGGTCGGTGAGGGCGCGGCCTCCGCCGCGCTGGAGCGCGGGGGCGTCTCGGTGATCTGGGTCGACAGCGACGGCTACGAGACGCTCCCAGCCGATTTCCGGCCCGTGCTCCTCACGAGCGTGCTGAAGAAGACCCAGGACGCGATGGTGCAGATCGTGGGCGAGTTCCAGGCCGACTCCTTCTCGAACGAGCCCTACGTCGGGACCCTCGAGAACGGCGGAGTGGAGATCGCGCCGTACCACGACCTCGCTTCGCTCGTGACCCCCGAGCTCGACGGGGAGATCGAGGGATTGCGGCAGGCGATCATCGCCGGCGAGCTGGTCGTCGACTCTCCGAGCGCACCCTGACGAGCTCGGCGCCCCTCGCAACCCCGTGCGCGTTCCGCGCTCGATTCTGCTCATGTGAGCAGAATGTCGCGTCTTCATAACCATTGCCGTCTCGGGCGGCTTCGGCCCGAGCGCAGCGCGCAACATTCGGTAACGTGACTCCACAAGTCCCCGCGACGGTCGGGGCGCAGTCTTTGGAGGTCACATGAAGGTCACGACGAGGAGGGCCGCGCTCAGCGGCCTCGCCATGTTCGGCGCAGCCGCGTTGCTCGCCGGTTGCGCAACCGCGCCCGAAGAATCCGAGAACACCGGGGAGGCAGTGTCGGACTTCCTTCCCTGCATGGTCTCCGATGCGGGCGGCTTCGACGACAAGTCCTTCAACCAGCTCGGCTTCGAGGGCCTGACCCGGGCCGCCGACGAGCTCGGCGTCGAGCCGGTCACGGTGCAGTCCGACGCAGAGACCGACTACGCCCCCAACCTCACCAACCTGGTCGACCAGGGCTGCAACCTCATCGTGACGGTGGGCTTCGCGCTCGCATCGGCAGCCGGCGAGTCGGCCGAGGCGAACCCCGACATCGAGTACGTGTCCATCGACGACACCGTCGACCTCGACTTCGACGGCGACACCGACTTCGACAACATCAAGCCGATCGTGTTCGACACCGCGCAGGCCGCGTTCCTCGGCGGTTATGCGGCGGCGGCCTACTCGAAGACCGGCGTCGTCGGCACCTTCGGCGGCATGAACTTCCCGACTGTCTCGATCTTCATGGACGGCTTCGCCCAGGGCGTCGAGTACCACAACTCCGAGAAGGGCACGAACGTCCAGGTGCTCGGCTGGGACCGCGCCGAGCAGGACGGCCTCTTCACGGGTGGGTTCGAGGCGAACGACACCGCGCGCAACACGGCGCAGGGCCTCATCGACCAGAACATCGACGTGCTCCTGCCGGTCGGCGGTCCGATCTACCAGTCGGCCGCCGCGGCCATCCGTGACTCCGGTCGCGAGATCGCGATGCTCGGCGTGGACGCCGACTTCACGGCGACCGACCCGTCCGTCGCCGACCTCATGCTCACCTCGATCCTCAAGGGCATCGACGTCGGCACCGAGGAAGCGGTGCTCGCGGCCGGCGAGGGCGACTTCGACAACGAGCCGTTCGTCGGCACGCTCGAGAACGAGGGCGTCGGCCTCGCGCCGTTCCACGACTACGAGTCGAAGGTGCCCGCCGAGCTGCAGGGCGAGCTCGACGACCTGAAGGCCGCGATCATCGCGGGCGACATCACGGTCGAGTCCTACCTGGCGGAGTAAGGACGCATCCGCGGATCGGGGAGGTCGGCGCACGCCGGCCTCCCCGATCCGCGTTTCCGGTGCTCGGCCGCGTGCGTCGCGCAACACGTGAGCAGGCGGCATCCGAGCGCTTCACCATTGGCGCAGCATCACCAACGGATGCAGTCATTTCACTAGGATCGGGAACATGAAGCTCGAACTTCGCGGCATCACGAAGCGATTCGGCAGCTTGGTAGCGAACGACCACATCGACCTCACCGTGGAGGCTGGCGAGATCCACGCCCTCCTCGGCGAGAACGGTGCGGGCAAGTCCACGCTGATGAACGTGCTCTACGGCCTCTACCAGGCCGACGAGGGCGAGATACTCCTCGACGGGCAGGTGCAGCACTTCGATGGCCCAGGCGACGCGATGGCCGCCGGCATCGGCATGGTGCACCAGCACTTCATGCTGATCCCCGTGTTCACGGTCGCCGAGAACGTCATGCTCGGCCACGAATCCACGAAAGCCGGCGGTGTGCTCGATCTCGACGCCGCGCGCCAGAAGGTCAACGAGCTTTCCGAGCGCTTCGGATTCCACGTCGACCCCGATGCGCTCGTCGAGGACCTGCCCGTGGGCATCCAGCAGCGCGTCGAGATCATCAAGGCGCTCTCACGCGACGCGCGGGTGCTCATCTTCGACGAGCCGACCGCCGTGCTGACCCCGCAGGAGACCGACGAGCTCATGGGCATGATGCGCCAGCTCAAGCAGACCGGCACCTCGATCGTGTTCATCACGCACAAGCTGCGCGAGGTGCGCGAGGTCGCCGACCGCATCACCGTGATCCGGCTCGGCAAGGTCGTGGGAGAGGCGGCGCCGACCGCCACCAACGCCGAACTCGCCTCCCTCATGGTCGGCCGACCCGTCGAGCTGACCGTGCAGAAGGAGCAGCCGAACCTCGGCGCTCCGGCGCTCGAGGTCGAGGGCCTCACCGTGATCGACCAGGTCGGCCACCTCGTCGTGAACGACGTGAGCTTCACCGTGCGGAGCGGCGAGATCCTCGCCGTGGCAGGCGTGCAGGGCAACGGCCAGACCGAGCTCGCCGAGGCGCTGCTCGGACTCCAGCCGCGCGTCCAGGGCTCGATCAGGATCGACGGAATCGAGCTCAGGTCGGCGAGTGTCCAGCGGATCCTCGACGCCGGGGTCGGCTTCATTCCCGAGGACCGCACGGAAGACGGCCTGGTCGGCGAGTTCACCATCGCCGAGAACCTCATGCTCGACCGAAGTGACGGACCCCCCTTCGTCCGCGCCGGCAGCATCCAGCGCGGAACACTCGCCGACTTCGCCCGTGCGAGGGTGAAGGAGTTCGACGTGCGCACGCAGAGCATCGAGTCGAAGGCGCGCCAGCTCTCCGGCGGCAACCAGCAGAAGGTCGTGCTGGCGCGCGAGCTCAGTCGCGACCTGCGCCTGCTCGTCGCCTCGCAACCGACTCGCGGCGTCGACGTCGGGTCGATCGAGTTCATCCACAAGCGCATCATCAAGACCCGCGACGACGGGGTTCCCGTAGTCGTCGTCTCCACGGAGCTCGACGAGGTCGCCGCGCTCGCCGACCGGATCATGGTCATGTATCGCGGGCGCATCGTCGGCATCGTGCCGGGCGACACGCCGCGCGACGTGCTCGGTCTCATGATGGCCGGCGAACACCCCGCAGAAGGAGCCGCGGCATGAGCGACCCACAGCAGCCCGAGTCCGCCCGCACCGACGGCGCGGCCAAGCAGGAACTCGACGCCGACGTCGCACTCGAGGAGCCGGGTGCCGTTGCGCCTGAGGCGGCCGCGGCCGGGCCGACTCCGGCCGCGCGAGGCTCCGCCACCGTCTCGCTGGCACACGATGCTGCACCAGATCGCCACCGGCAACGCGATCATCTCGGTGTTCGCCGTGCTGCTCGCGCTCCTCGTGGGCGCCATCATGATCGCGTTCACCGATGAGCGCGTGCAGGCGGCCACCGGCTATTTCTTCGCCCGCCCGGCCGACACGTTCATCGCGATCTGGGAGTCGGTCGCGGGGGCGTACTCAGCGCTGTTCCAGGGGTCCGTCTACAATTTCAGGCGCGATGACTTCATCGCGGGCATCCGTCCCCTCACCGAGACGCTGACGTTCGCGACGCCCCTCATCGCCGGTGGCCTCGGCGTCGGCCTCGCGTTCCGGGTCGGCATGTTCAACATCGGTGGTCGCGGCCAGATGCTCATCGCGGCATCCGTCGCAGGCTGGATCGGCTTCGGGTTCGACCTGCCGTGGGGCATCCACATGCTGGTCGCCCTCATCGGCGGCATGGTGGGCGGCGCGCTGTGGGCCGGCATCGCGGGCGTCCTGAAGGCCCGCACGGGGGCCCACGAGGTCATCGTCACGATCATGCTGAACTACATCGCCTTCTACCTGGTGTCGTGGATGCTGCGCACGCCGGGCCTGCTGCAGGCGCCGGGGTCGAGCAACCCGAAGACGCCGGCCATGAAGGAGACGGCGATCTTCCCAGCGCTCCTCGGCCCGCAGTTCAACCTGCACCTCGGCTTCATCCTGGTGATCATCGCCACGGTCGTGGTCTGGTGGATCCTCAACCGCTCGAGCCTCGGGTTCCGGTTCCGCGCGGTCGGCGAGAACCCGAACGCCGCGCGAGTCGCCGGCATCAACGTTCCGTCGATGTACATCTACGGGATGCTCATCTCCGGCGCGCTGCTCGGCCTCGCCGGCGTCTCCCAGGTGCTCGGCACCGTGACCACCGGGTTCACCGCCGGCATCGACGCGGGCATCGGCTTCGACGCCATCACCGTGGCGCTCCTCGGCCGCTCCAGGCCGTGGGGCATCTTCATCGCGGGGCTGCTCTTCGGCGCCTTCAAGGCCGGCGGCTTCTCGATGCAGGCCGCCGAGGGCGTGCCGGTCGAGATCGTGCTCGTGGTGCAGTCGCTCATCGTGCTCTTCATCGCGGCGCCGCCGCTCGTGCGCACGATATTCCGCCTGCCCGATCCGGCGTCCGAGAGCCGCGAAGGCCCCGGCCCATCGTCACGAAGGAGATGGAAGCGAAGTGACCACCACAGCGCAGCAGCATGCTTCCTCGCCCGAGGCCGAGGCCCTCCCCACGACGGTCGTCACGAGCTGGAAGGCGCCGATCGCGTTCGCGATCGTCACCCTCGGGGCCGCTCGCGCTCGCGGTGTTCGCCCCGCGAGAGGGCGACACGACCTTCCGCCTGTCGGCGCCGTCCGACCTCATCCAGCTCCCCGAGATCGCCGTGCCGGCGATGCCCGCGCTGTGGGTCACGATCGTGCTGCTCGCCCTCGCCACCGCCTACTCCGCGATGCTCGTCGCAACCAAGCGGCGGGTGCCGCTCTGGCTCATCGTGGTGTTCGCGATCCTCGCCATGTTCGGGTTCCTCACCTGGGCCGCCGCGGGCTCGGCGATCCCCGTGGTCGGCCTGCTCTTCGGCTCGCTGAGTCTCGCAGTTCCGCTCATCTACGGTGCCCTCACGGGTGTGATCGGCGAGCGGGTGGGCGTCGTCAATATCGCGATCGAGGGCCAGCTGCTCGCCGGGGCCTTCACCGCCGCGGTCGTCGCGTCCATCACCCGACAGCCCCTCCTCGGCCTCGTCGCCGCGATGATCGCGGGCATGCTCGTGGGCATGGTGCTCGCCGCGTTCTCCATCAAGTACTACGTCGACCAGGTCATCGTGGGCGTCGTGCTGAACGTGCTCGTCATCGGCCTCACCAGCTTCCTCTTCTCGCAGGTGCTCGCCCCGAACGCCGCGCTACTCAACACCCCGCCGCGCTTCGAGCGCCTGCCGATACCCGTGCTCGGCGAGATCCCGATCATCGGGCCGGTGTTCTTCCGGCAGACGCTCGTCGTCTACCTCATGTACATCGCGGTCGCCCTCGTGTACGTCGGCCTTTTCCACACGAAGTGGGGCCTGCGGCTCAGGGCGGTCGGCGAACACCCGCAGGCGGCCGACACGGTGGGAATCAAGGTCAACCGCACCCGGTTCTGGAACGTCGCTCTCGCGGGCTCGATCGCCGGCCTCGGCGGCACGTTCTTCACGATCGGGTCGGGCATCGCCTTCAACAGGGAGATGACCGCGGGCGCGGGCTTCATCGCGCTGGCAGCCGTCATCTTCGGCCAGTGGGACCCGATCAAGGCGACCCTCGCGGCACTCCTGTTCGGCTTCGCGGCGAACCTGCAGAACACGCTCTCGGTCATCGGCTCGCCCGTGCCGAGCGAGTTCATGCTCATGCTGCCGTACGTCGTCACGATCTTCGCCGTGGCCGGTCTCGTCGGCAAGGTGCGCGGCCCCGCCGCGGCCGGCAAGCCGTACATCAAGGCCTGAGCGGATGTCGCGCTGGCGGCGACATCCGTCACTCATCATCGGATGACCCATCCTGAACGGGGGAGCACCATGACCGCACCGGACGCGATCGACTGGGACGCGCTGCGCGAGCGGGCGCGCGAGGCCATGGCGAAGGCCTACGTCCCCTACTCCGAGTTCCCGGTGGGCGCCGCCGCGATCGCCGACGACGGCCGGGTGGTGAGCGGATGCAACGTCGAGAACGCCTCATACGGCGTCACCCTCTGCGCGGAGTGCTCGCTCGTCTCGGCCCTCGTGATGTCGGGTGGCGGCAGGCTCGTCGCGTTCTCGTGCGTCGACGGACACGGCAAGACCCTGATGCCCTGCGGTCGCTGCCGGCAACTCCTCTACGAGCACTCCGCGGAGGGCATGCTGCTCGAGACCGTCTCGGGCGTCAAGACCATCGACGAGGTGCTGCCCGACGCGTTCGGCCCGCGCCAGCTCGCCGAATTCCGGGGAGGGCGCGCGTGAGCGCCGTCGAGGCGTTCGACGCCGTCGACGTCATCCGTGGGAAGCGTGACGGACGCGAGCTCGAGACGGCCGAGATCGACTGGCTCATCGACGCCTACACGCGCGGGTACGTCGCCGAGGAGCAGATGTCGGCGATGACCATGGCGATCTTCCTGAACGGCATGTCCCGGCGCGAGATCCGCGACCTGACCATGGCCATGATCGCCTCCGGCGACCGCATGGACTTCTCCGATCTCGGTAAGCCGACGACCGACAAGCACTCCACCGGCGGCGTCGGCGACAAGATCACGCTGCCGCTCATGCCGCTCGTCGCCAGCTTCGGCGTGGCGGTCCCGCAGCTCTCCGGGCGGGGACTCGGCCACACGGGTGGCACGCTCGACAAGCTCGAGTCGATCCCCGGGTGGCGCGCCGAGCTGTCCGGAGAAGAGATCTTCGCTCAGCTCCGCGATGTCGGCGGCGTGATCTGCGCCGCAGGCCCGGGTCTCGTCCCGGCGGACAGGAAGCTCTACGCGCTCCGCGACATCACCGGCACGGTCGAGGCGATACCGCTCATCGCCTCGTCGATCATGTCGAAGAAGATCGCCGAGGGCACGGGCGCGCTCGTGCTCGACGTGAAGTTCGGATCGGGTGCGTTCCTCCAGGACATCGAGCGCTCGCGCGAACTCGCCCGCACGATGGTCGAGCTCGGCGAAGACGCCGGCGTCGCGACGTCCGCGCTCATCACCAACATGAACGTGCCGCTCGGGCTGACCATCGGCAACGCCAACGAGGTGCGGGAGTCGGTCGAGGTGCTTGCGGGCGGCGGACCCGCCGACGTTCGCGAGCTCACGGTCGCGCTCGCCCGCGAGATGCTGTCGCTTGCCGGCGTGCACGACGCGGATGTCGAGGCAGCCCTCGACGACGGGCGTGCGATGGATACCTGGCGTCGTGCCATCCGGGCCCAGGGCGGCGATCCCGATGCCGACCTGCCCGTGGCGCGGGAGCAGCACGTGGTCACCGCCGACCGGGACGGCGTCCTCGTCGCCCAGGAGGCGCTGCCCTTCGGCATCGCAGCCTGGCGACTCGGTGCCGGACGAGCGCGCAAGGAGGATCCGGTGCACCACGCCGCCGGCATCGACCTGCACGCCAAGCCGGGCGACGTCGTTCGCGCCGGGGAACCCCTGTTCACACTGCACGCGGACGAGCCCGGCGCGGTTCGCGCGCGCGCTCGACGCGCTCGAGGGCGCGTACCGCATCGGCGACCCCGACGACGAGATCGAGGACGGCGGTGTCCTCATCGCGGAGCGGGTGGGGCGGTAGGAACGCAACGTAGGTGCCGCGCCACTCTCGACGGTGCCCCGCTATCGTGGACTCGTGAACACGATTCCGACGGAGTATCGACTCGAGGGCGACGGCACGAGCATCCAAGCGCTGCCGAAGGTCTCACTGCACGACCACCTCGACGGCGGCCTACGACCGCAGACCCTCATCGAACTCGCTGACGAGTTCGGGCTCGAGGTGCCTGCCGCCGACGCCGAGGCGCTCGCGACGTGGTTCACCGGCCAGTCGAACTCCGGCTCGCTCGTGGAGTACCTGAAGACCTTCGACCTGACCACGGCGGTCATGCAGACCCGCTCGGGCCTGCAGCGCGTGGCGCGCGAATTCGTGCAGGACCTTGCCGCCGACGGGGTGATCTACGGCGAGATCCGCTGGGCACCCGAGCAGCACCTCACGCGCGGGCTCAGCCTCGACGAGGCCGTGGAGGCCGTGCAGGCCGGCATCGAGGAGGGCATCGACGACGTGCGACACCAGGGCAGGGTGATCCGCGCCGCGCAGCTCGTCACCGCGATGCGGCACGCGGATCGTGGGCTCGAGATCGCCGAGCTCGCCGTACGGCACCGCGACCGTGGCGTGGTCGGCTTCGACATCGCAGGTGCCGAGGCGGGGTTCCCGGCCAGTCGTCACCGCATGGCGTTCGACTACCTCGCCTCGCAGTACTTCCCCGTCACCGTGCACGCGGGCGAGGGCGACGGCCTCGACTCCATCCGCAGCGCCCTCTTCGACGGGCGCGCGCTGCGGCTCGGCCACGGGGTCCGGATCGCCGAGGACCTCGCGATCGAGCGCCAGGACGACGAGAACACCTACGTGTCGCTCGGCCCCCTCGCGCAGTGGGTGCGCGACCGAGAGATCGCCCTCGAGGCGAGCCCGACGTCGAACGTGCAGACGGGCGCGATCGCGGCGTGGGGCGACGAACTCGTCGACCACCCGTTCGACCTGCTCTACCAGCTCGGATTCCGGGTCACCGTGAACGCCGACAATCGGCTGCAGAGCGGTACGTCGCTGACCCGCGAACTGGCGCTCCTGAGCGACGCGTTCGGGTACGACCTCGACGACTTCGAGACCTTCCAACTGAATGCCGCCGCGTCCGCCTTCCTGCCGCTCGACGATCGTGAGGAGCTCGCCGAGCTCATTCAGGACGGGTTCGACGAAGCCTGAACGGTGCCGCCGGCACCCGAGACCCGACGCCGCCCCGAACGGACCCCCATGACCGCCATCCCGCCGCTCCCCGACACCGCCGTGGTGCTCGGCGCTCACGTCGACGACTGGCGTGCGGCCGTGCGCGAGGCCGGTCACGCCCTCACCCGGTCGGGTGCGACGCGAGCGGACTATGTCGAGCGGATGATCGGGGTCATCGAGGAGTTCGGCGCCTACGTCGTCATCGCACCCGGACTCGCACTCGCTCACGCCCGTCCCGGGCCCGACGTACGCCGGGAGGGTCTCTCGGTCGTGACCCTCGACAGGGCGGTGCCGTTCGGGCATCCGCACAACGACCCCGTACGCGTGGTCGTCGGCCTGGCCGTGTCGAACGCCGAGGATCATGTCGCCTCGGTGGCGAGGCTGGCGAATGCGTTCAACGACCGCGGGGCCGTCGGACGGATAGCCCGTGCCACGTCGGCCGACGAGGTGCGCAGCCTGCTCGGAGTCGGGGCGACCCAGGCCGAGCAGGCCGAGTCCGACGGGGCCGCATCCGAGCAGGCCGCATCCGAGGAGGCCGACGCGTGAGGGTCGTGGCGGTCTGCGGCGCCGGCGTCGGCACCTCCGCGATCCTCAAGGTGAACGCGGAGCGCGCCCTCGATCGCCTCGGCCTCACTGCCGACGTGACCGCGAGCGACCTGGCCGGCGTCGCCGAAGCGGCAGCCGAAGCGCAGGTCATCCTCACGTCGACGGAGCTCGCCGATGCGGTGCGCGGTGCGATCGGACGCAGCCACTCCGAGATCGTCGAGGTCGTGAACTACTTCGACGTCGAGGAGATCGGGGGGAAGCTCGAGGCCTCGATCGGGTGAACGACCGCGGCCCGCCGAGGACGTCGCCCCACCGGAACGGCCGCCATCCCCACGCCGGCCGCGCCCGTGATCACGACGACCTGCCCCGTGAAGTCGAGGCCGGTCGCGTCGGCTCCAGCTCGCGCTCCGGCTTCCTCGGTCAAGCGGTGAGCTCCCGCATGCCCGCCTCGAGCGTCGCCACGGCCGCGGACGCCGCGGCACGGCGCTCGCCAACGGTTCCCTCGGCGCCGACGGCGTCGATGTACACCTTGAGCTTCGGCTCCGTGCCGCTCGGCCGCACCATCACGCGCCCACCGCCCTCGAGCACGATGCGCAGGACATCGGAAGGGGGCAGTGCTCCGAAGCCGTCGGCGAGATCCTCGATCCGCTCGACCCGGATGCCGCCGACCGAGGCCGGCGGTTCGGCCCGCAGTCGTGCCATGATCTCGCCGATCCGCGACAGGTCGGTGACGCGAAGCGAGATCTGCGCGGAGGCGAAGCATCCGAAGCGCTCGACGAACTCGTCGAGGTGGTCGGCGACCGTCTTGCCCGAGGCCTTCAGGTCCGCCGCCAGTGACAGGAATGCGAGGGCGGCCGAGATGCCGTCCTTGTCGCGCACGGTTCCGGGATTCACGAGGTAGCCGAGTGCCTCCTCGAACCCGAAGACGAGGCCCGGAGCGCGGGAGATCCACTTGAACCCGGTGAGCGTCGCCTCGAAGTCGAGGTCGTACGCAGCGGCGACCGCCTCGAGCCCCGGCGACGAGACGATCGAGCACGCGAGCGTGCCGTCGGGAGTCGAGTCGCGCGCCGTTTCAGCGGCCCGCCGCGCCGCGCGCCAGCCGAGGAGGAGGCCCACCTCATTGCCCGTGAGGCGGCGGTAGCCGCCGTCGGCCGCGACATCCGGGATCGCGACCGCGAGCCGGTCGGCGTCGGGATCGTTGGCGATCACGAGCTCCGCGTCCACCTCCCGCGCCCGCTCGAGGCTCAGGTCCATCGCGCCGGGCTCCTCGGGGTTGGGGAACGCGACGGTCGGGAAGGCGGGATCGGGGGCGATCTGCGCCGAGACGACGGCGGGGGCGTCGAAGCCCGCCGCAGCGAGCACCCGTGCGGTGGTCTCCCAGCCGACCCCGTGCATCGCGGTGTAGACGACGCGGGGCTGTGCGGCGGGTGCGGAGACGACGAGCGCGGTCTGCCGCACGTACTCGTCGACGACCTCCTCGCCCGCGGTCTCGAACTCGCCGCGCGGAATCTCCGGCACGGTCGTCGTGTGCGCGATGCGCAGGATGGCGGCGGCGATCTCGGCGTCGGCCGGCGGCACGATCTGCGAGCCGTGGTCCTCGCCGCCGAGGTAGACCTTGTAGCCGTTGTCGCTCGGCGGGTTGTGCGAGGCGGTCACCATGATGCCCGCCGAGGTGGCGAGGTGCCGCACGGCGAAGGCGAGCACGGGAGTCGGCAGCATCAGCGGCAGGAGCACCGCGCGAACGCCGGCGCCGGCCAAGACCTCTGCGGAGTCCCGGGCGAAGACGGCCGACTTCGTTCGCCCGTCGTAGCCGATCACGACGGACGGCGTCTCGCCGGGTCGGGCGCGTTCCAGGAGGTACTCGGCGATACCGGCTGCGGCCTGGGCCACGAGCACCCGATTCATGCGGTTCGGGCCGGCGGCGATCTCGCCGCGCAGGCCTGCGGTGCCGAAGTCGAGGCGCGTGTCGAAGCGGTCTGCGAGCTCAGCGGATGCCCCGGCATCCCCGGCTCGCACTCCCTCGACGAGCGCGGCGAGCTCCTCACGGGTCTCGGGGTCGGGGTCCTGAGCGATCCAGGCCTCGGCGAGGGCGAGACGCTCGGCGTCGGCGGTGGTGGTCTGCGACATCCGGATGCCCCCTCCTAGAGCTCGGCGACGATCTTCGCAAGGAGGCCGGAGATGACCGGCTCGGCCGCGCGGCCCGCCTCCAGGACCTCGTGGTGGCTGAGCGGCGTCTGCTGGATCCCGGCGGCGAGGTTGGTGACGAGCGACATCCCGAGGATCTCCATGCCCGCCTGGCGGGCCGCGATGGCCTCCAACGCGGTCGACATGCCGACGAGGTGGCCGCCGATCGCCTTGGCCATCTGCACTTCGGCGGGCGTCTCGTAGTGCGGTCCGCGGAATTGGCAGTAGACCCCCTCGTCGAGGCCGGGCGCGATGGAGCGCGCGAGGTCGCGGAGCCGCCGGGAGTACAGGTCGGTGAGGTCGATGAAGGTGGCACCCTCGAGCGGCGAATCCGCGGTGAGGTTGATGTGGTCGCTGATGAGCACCGGCGTGCCCGGGGTCCAGTGCTCCTTGAGGCCGCCGGCGCCGTTCGTGAGGATCATCGTCGTCGCACCGGTCGCGGCCGCGGTACGCACCGAGTGCACGACACGACGGACGCCGTGACCCTCGTAGTAGTGGGTGCGCGCGCCGATCACGAGCGCACGCTTGCCGTTCGGCAGCGCGACCGAGCGGAGCGTGCCCGCATGGCCCTCGAGGGCGGGCTTCGAGAAACCCGGCACGTCCGTCGCCGCGATGACGTGAGTCGTCGTGCCGATGAGGTCGGCGGCACTGCCCCAGCCGCTACCGAGCGTGAGCGCGATGTCGTGGTGCTCCACCCCGGTGAGCTCGGCGATCCGTGCGGCGGCGTCGGCGGCGATGGCGAAGGGGTCGGCGGTGGGGTCGTCGAGCGGGTTGGTACCTTGCATCCCACCACTCTAATGAGGCCGCGGATGCCGCGGCGGACGGCGCCCGTGTGCTGGCGTGCCGCACCGATACGACAGAATGTGAGCATGGCCTACGAGTTCGAGCGCACGCAACGGATCGCCGTCCTCGGGGGAGGACCCGGTGGGTACGAGGCGGCGCTCGCCGGTGCCAGGCTCGGCGCGGAGGTCACGCTCGTCGAGCGCGCGGGCGTCGGGGGATCGGCAGTGCTCACGGACGTCGTGCCGTCGAAATCGCTCATCGCCACGGCCGAGGCATCGAACGCGGTGAAGGAGGCCGCCGACCTCGGCGTGCAGTTCTACGCGAAGGGCTCGGCCGAGAAGGCGGTCAAGCCGAGCGTCGCGATCAATCTCGCGGCCGTCAACAAGCGCCTCCTCGGCCTCGCCGCGCAGCAATCGGAGGACATGCGCTCGAATCTCCTCGATGCGGGCGTCAACCTCGTGCATGGCGAGGGCCGGCTCGACGGCTCGAATGCCCTCATCGTCTCGACGGCGAAGGGCGGCACCGACTTCGACCGCATCGAGGCCGACACGCTCGTGATCTCGGTGGGCGCGACCCCGCGGGTGCTGCCCACCGCCGTGCCCGACGGCGAGCGCATCCTCACCTGGACCCAGCTGTACGACCTGCCCGAGATCCCCGAGCACCTGATCGTCGTCGGGTCCGGCGTCACCGGCGCGGAGTTCGCGTCCGCATACCGAGCGCTCGGAGCGGCGGTCACGCTCATCTCGAGCCGCGACCAGGTGCTGCCGGGAGAGGACGCCGACGCGGCATCCGTGGTCGAGAAGGTGTTCAAGCGCAATGGCATGAAGGTGCTGAGCAAGTCGCGAGCGGCATCCGTCGTGCGTGACGGCGACTCGGTTGTCGCGACGCTCACCGACGGACGCGAGGTGCGCGGCAGCCACTGCCTCATGGCGGTCGGCTCGGTGCCGAACACCGCCGACCTGGGCCTCGAGGAGGCGGGCGTGCAGCTCTCGGAGAGCGGGCACATCCGGGTGAACCGCGTCGCGCGCACCTCGATGCCGAACATCTACGCGGCCGGCGACTGCACGACGTTCCTGCCGCTCGCCTCGGTGGCGTCGATGCAGGGCCGCACTGCGGTGTTCCACGCGATGGGCGACGTCGTCGACCCGCCCGAGGAGCGCAACATCACCTCGAACATCTTCACCCAGCCCGAGATCGCCACGGTCGGCTGGACGCAGAAGGACATCGAGGAGGGCGTGGTGCCCGGCGTCATGTACAAGCTTCCCCTCGCCTCGAACCCGCGCGCGAAGATGATGAACATCCGCGACGGCTTCGTGAAGCTCTTCGCATCGAGCGGGTCGGGCGCGATCATCGGCGGCGTCATCGTGGCGCCGAAGGCGTCGGAGCTCATCCTCTCGCTCGCGCTCGCCGTCGAGCACCGGCTCACGGTCGACCAGTTCGCCGAGGCGTTCCCGATCTACCCGTCGCTGACCGGCTCACTGACGGATGCCGCGCGGGCGATGCACATCGTGCGCTGACGCCGCCGCGCTGTTCCTCGTGCCCGGGTGCGCGGGGAGGGGGACTACGCGTCGCTGATGGCGAGCAGCAGGTGGCCGCTCGAGACCGTGGACCCCGCCTCGGCGTTCACGAGGCCGATCACGCCGTCCTTGTGGGCGACGATCGGCTGCTCCATCTTCATGGCCTCGAGCACGAGCACCAGGTCCCCCTTGATCACCTTGTCGCCCTCGGCGACGGCGACCTTCACCACGGTTGCCTGCATGGGCGCCTTCACGGCGTCGCCGGTCGCGGTGTCGACCGCGTGCGAGGCGGCATGGCGGCGCGGTGCAGGGCCCGCGGTCGCGGTCCCGCCCGATGCCGAGCCGCCGAGCAGCTTCTTCGGCAGGCTCACCTCGATCCGGCGGCCGTCGACCTCCACGACGACCTCCGTGCGAGCCGCCGGGCCCGTGGTCTCGGCGACCTCGCCCGACCACGGCTCGAGCCCGTTGTCGTACTCCGTCTCGATCCAGTGCGTGTACACCGAGAACGGCTCGTCGCCGTCCGGCGCGAATGCGGGGTCCCGCACGATGTCGCGGTGGAACGGCAGCACGGTCGGCAGGCCTGCGACCTCGAACTCGTCGAGGGCGCGGCGGGCACGCTCGATGGCGTCCCGGCGGCTCGGCCCGGTCACGATGAGCTTCGCGAGCAGGGAGTCGAACGCGCCCGAGATCTCGTCGCCGCTCGTCACGCCGGAGTCGACGCGCACGCCGGGGCCGCCGGGGAAGCGCAGGAGGTGCACGGGACCGGGCGACGGGAGGAAGTTGCGGCCCGGATCCTCGCCGTTGATGCGGAACTCGATCGAGTGGCCGGTGGCGACGGGATCGGCGTAGTCGAGGGTGCCGCCCTCGGCGAGGCGGAACTGCTCGCGCACGAGGTCGATGCCCGTGACCTCCTCCGACACGGGGTGCTCGACCTGGAGGCGGGTGTTCACCTCCAGGAACGAGACCGTGCCGTCCTGACCGATGAGGAACTCGCACGTGCCGGCACCGACGTAGCCCACTTCGCGCAGGATCGCCTTCGACGATTCGTAGAGCGCGCGGTTCTGCTCCTCGGTGAGGAACGGAGCGGGCGCCTCCTCGACGAGCTTCTGGTGCCGGCGCTGCAGCGAGCAGTCGCGAGTCGACACCACGACGACGTTGCCGTACTGGTCGGCGAGGCATTGCGTCTCGACGTGGCGGGGCTTGTCGAGGTACTTCTCGACGAAGCACTCGCCGCGGCCGAAGGCTGCGACCGCCTCGCGAGTGGCCGACTCGAAGAGCTCGGGCACCTCGTCGTGCGTGCGCGCGACCTTGAGGCCTCGGCCGCCGCCGCCGAAGGCGGCCTTGATGGCCACGGGCAGCCCGTGGCGGTGGACGAATTCGAGCACCTCCGCCGCATCCGCCACCGGGTTGAGGGTGCCCGGCGCGAGCGGAGCGCCGACCTTCTCGGCCACGTGACGCGCCGAGACCTTGTCGCCGAGGCGCTCGATGGCCTCGGGTGAGGGACCGATCCAGATGAGCCCGGCGCCGATCACGGCGCGGGCGAAGTCGGCGTTCTCGGCGAGGAAGCCGTAGCCCGGGTGGACGGCGTCGGCGCCCGAGCGGCGGGCGACCGAGAGGAGCTTGTCGATCACCAGGTAGGTCTCGGCGCTCGTCGTGCCGTCGAGGGCATACGCCTCGTCGGCGAGCTTCGCGTGCCGCGCGTCGCGGTCCTGGTCGGCATAGACCGCGACCGATCCGAGACCGGCGTCACGGGCGGCTCGGATGACGCGGACGGCGATCTCGCCACGGTTTGCGATGAGGACCTTCGTGATGCGCGGCATGATTCCCAAGCCTATTGGGCAGCCCGCGCTGGACTTTGGATCGGTTCCACAAAAAAGACCGGCGACCCTTGCGGGCCTCGACAAATGGCACCGGCCCCGCCAACGACGTGCCCAGCCGGGAATATGACGCTCACACGGGCCCGCGCAGCCGCGTCACCGGCGATTCGACGGACGACAGCCCGGTCAGCGGCGATTCCACAGCGACGGCCAGTCGAAGCCGAGCTCTCGCACCAGGTCGCGCAGGGTCGAGAGCGAGAGCCCGACCACGGTCGACGGATCGCCCTCGACCCGGCGGATGAACGGTCCCCCGAGGCTGTCGACAGTGAACGCCCCGGCCACGAGCAGCGGCTCGCCCGTGGCGATGTACGCGTCGATCTCCGCCTCGTCGAGGGCCGCGAAGCGCACCGTCGCGACATCCGCCCTCCCGACTGCGCCGCGCACCCGCCCACCTCGATGGTCGATGAGCCAGTGCCCCGACCACAGGTCGCCGTGCCCGCCGTTCTGCGCGAGCCAGCGCTCCCGCGCCACCTCGGGCCGGTGCGGCTTGCCGTGGATCGAACCGCCGGTGAGGAACGCCGAGTCCCCGCCGAGGATGAGCCCGTCGATCGACTCGCCGCCGTGCGTGCGACCGACGATCGCCTCGGCCTTCGCCTGCGCGAGCACCTGCACGAGGTCGGATGCCTCGAGCGGGCCGGATGCCGCCTCCGCCGCCTCGACGACGGCGGTCTCGTCGACGCCGGGCGCGATGGCGATCGGCTCGATGCCGGCCGCTCGGAGGGTCTGGAGCCGGGCCGGCGAGGTGGAGGCGAGGTAGAGGCGCATGCAACCATCCTGCCGCCGGCGACTCCGCACTGTGGAATGCTCGAATCATGGCCGAGTTCCGTCGACCCCGTCGACCCAGGACGCGAACGCAGGGGGCACGTCGGCCCGCGCAGCGCACGGCGCCGGTCGACGGACCGGTCGTCGAGCTCGACGTGCAGCGCGTCGCCCACGGCGGCGTCTTCGTCGCGCACCACGAGGGTCGCGTCGTGTTCGTCACCGATACCCTCCCCGGTGAGCGGGTCGCAGCCCGCGTCACCGACCTCAGCCACGACCGCTTCTGGCGTGCGGAGACGCTCGAGGTGCTCACCGCGTCGCCAGACCGCCGGCCGCACGTGTGGGCGGAGGCATCCGTCGACCGCGCGCCCGAGCGCCGCGCAGGCGGCGCCGAGTTCGGCCACATCGACATCGCGCGCCAGCGCACCCTCAAGGCGGAGGTGCTGCATGACGCGCTCGAACGGATGGGCGGCGTCGAGCGCGACGTCGAGGTGCTCGCAGTCGATCCGTCGCTCGCGGCGGGCGTCACGCCCGAGGGCACCGCCTGGCGCACACGCGTGCGACTGCATGTCGCCGAGGACGGCTCCGTGGGGCCGTACGCGGCGCGAAGCCACACAGTCGTGCCCGTGGCATCCGTGCCGCTCGCCGTGCCCACGCTCGCCGAGATCGCACCGCTCTCGGGACGCTTCCCCGGGGCGAAGGCGGTCGACCTCGTCGCCCCGAGCGTCGGTGACCCGGCGGTCGTGGTCGTCGACGCGGGGAGGATGCAGCAGGGACGGCGTCCGAGGATCTCGGAGCGCGTCGGAGATCGCACGTTCGTGCTCGACCGTGACGGATTCTGGCAGGTGCACGTCGGTGCCGCAGCGACCCTCACCCACGCGGTCCAGGAACTCATCGACCCCGAACTGTTCGATCCACGGGCCGCGAACCTCGACCTCTACGGCGGCGTCGGCCTGCTTGCGGCGGCGGTGGGTGATCGGTTCGGCGGCTCGGTGCGCATCACGACGGTCGAGTCGGACTACCGGGCGACCGAGCACGCCTCTGCGAATCTCGCCGACTGGGTCGGTGCCCGCGCCGTCACCGCCCGCGTCGACCGATTCCTCGACGAGCTCGCCGCCTCGGCCGGGGCGAGCGAACGGGCGCGGCTGCGGGACGCGACGGTGGTGCTCGACCCACCCCGCTCGGGCGCCGGCCATGCCGTGGTGGATCGCATCGCGGAGCTGCGACCGCGTCAGCTCGTGTACGTCGCCTGCGATCCGGTCGCGCTCGGTCGCGACGTCGGGCTCCTGCGGGAGCGGGGGTACGAGCTCGCCGATCTCGCCGCGCTCGACCTGTTCCCCAGCACGCATCATGTCGAGGCAGTCGCGAGACTGACCGCTATCGTGTGATCTGTCGGGAAAGGGGGAACGAGTGTCGGACGCACGTGCGGCGAAGGCCGCAGCGACGGTGGCGATCGTCGACGACCACGAGGCGGTGCGGCTCGGACTCCGTGCCGCGTGCCGCGACGCCGGATACGAGGTCGTCGCGGAGACGTCGAATGTGCCCGAGCTGCTGGAGGCGCTCGGCGGGCATCCGTGCGACGTCGTCGTGCTCGACCTGTCGCTCGGCGACGGATCGAGTGTGACGGAGAACGTCCACGCGGTACTCGCCACGGGGAGTGCCGTGCTCGTGCACAGCATCGCCGACCGCGTGGCCGCGGTGCGCGAGGCGCTTGCCGCGGGTGCGGCGGGCGTCATCCCCAAGGCGTCGCCGATGTCAGCCGTGATCGGTGCCATCGCGACAGTGGCCCAGGGCGAGGTGCTCAACAACGTCGAGTGGGCGAGCGCCATCGAGGCCGACCGCGAGTTCGCGAAGGCGCAGCTCGGGCGTCGTGAGCGCGACGTCCTGCACATGTACGCATCGGGCCTTCCGCTGAAGCTCGTCGCGTTGCAACTCGGCATCGCGCACTCGACGGCACGCGAGTACCTCGACCGGATCCGGGCCAAGTACGTCGAAGTCGGCAGGCCCGCGCCGACCAAGGTCGACCTGCTGCGGCGCGCCGTCGAGGACGGGATCCTGCCCGGTCTCGACGGCGGGGGCGGGGATGCCCGCCGCTGAATGGCGGGTCGCGCGACTCGCGACGCGCCGACGAGCCGCCGTCACCCGCGCGCAGGTCGAAACCGTCTCGGCGCGCGCGCTGGGCCTCTTCGGCGTCGTGTTCGGCGCTCAGACCCTGCCGGTCGCCTTCGAACAGTCGCCGATGCTCGTCGAAGGAGCGGGCGCAGCGCTCATGGCGGTGCTGTACGGCGCGATCGCGGCGCTTGCGGTCGCCACGATCGCGAAGGTGGCGGTCCGCGGTGCGACACTGACGTTCGCAGCGCTGTACGCGCTCGCACTCGTAGCGTGGCCATTCCTCGTCGCCGATCCTGCGGCGATGGACGGTCGGACCCCGTGGCTCTACTACCTCTGCACCGTCGCGACCACGGCGGCCGTCATCGCGCTGGCGACGCCCCTCGCCACGGCGTACACGATCATCGTCCCGGCGCTGTACGGCGTCATCCGTGTCCTGCCCGCCGGCGGTGCCGTCGGGCCGTTCGTCGCCGTGCTCGACGCGATGTACGCCGTCATCCTGGGCGTCGTCGTGCTCATCATCATCACGATGCTGCGACAGGCGGCGGAGGCCGTCGACTCAGCACAGGAGGCCGCGCTGCAGCGGTACGACCTCGCGGCCCGACAGCACGCCACCGAGAGCGAACGCGTGAAGGTCGACGCCCTCGTGCATGACAGCGTGCTGACGACGCTCCTGGCGGCGGCGGCGGCCGAATCACCCGAAGGACGGGCCCTCGCGGCACGCATGGCGCGCGATGCGGTACAGCGACTCGATGAGGCAGGCGCGACCGGTCCGCGGGCGCTCGACAGGGTCGGCCTGCCGGTGCTCGTGCGGCGCCTCCGCGCCGCCCTCACCGCATTCTCGGCGCCGTTCACGGTTCGCGTCGTGAATGCGGGCGGCGTGGACCTGCCGGTGGAGGTCGTCGACGCACTGTACTCGGCGGCGGTGCAGGCGATGGTGAACAGCATGCAGCATGCCGACGAACCCGGCCGTAGCACCCGGCGGGAGCTCCGCATCCGCGGGGTGCGCTCCGGCGGTTGCGTCATCGAGATCTCCGACAACGGCGTCGGCTTCGACCGCGTGCAGGTGCCGGGCGAGCGGCTCGGGCTCCGCGTCTCGATCGAGGAGCGGATGGCGAACGCCGGCGGCATCGCCGAGATCGAGTCACGACCGGGTCACGGCACGTCGGTGACGGTGGCATGGCCGGTGGGCGCTGAAGGGGGCGACGCATGATCGCCGTGCCACGCTGGCTCCTCCTGGCCCTGGGCGCGCTGTTCTCGCTCTATCACGTGATCCTCGGCGTCTACTCGCTCGACGTGCCGCGCTCGCCGTGGCCGACCGTGGTCGCGCTGGTGCTCTATTCCGTGGCGACGATCGCCAGCCTGTTGCCGACCAAGCTCACGCGGATGCCGGACTGGCTGGCCGCGTTCGACCTCGCGGTCAGCATCGTGCTGCCGCTGCTCGTCACGAGCCAGCTGGATCCCGGCGCCGAGAACGGCTATGCGACCTGGTACGTCGCGGCGGTCGGGACCCTGATGACGATCGCGGCAGCTCGGCGCCAACTCGTCGTCGCCTGGCTCGGAGTGATCGCGCTCGCCCTGCAAAGCGTCCTCTGGGCGGGCCCGCTCTCGCTCGGGGACCTCGGCGTCATCGGCAGCATCGTCTGGGTCGCCATCGCGCACATGCTGACGAGCGCACTCGCCACCGCCGCCAGGGAGACCCGGCGTTACGCACAGGCGGAGCGAGAGGCGGCCGCATGGCAGGCCGCCCAGGACGCGCACCTCTTCGAGGGCCGTATGCGCCTCGCGCAGACGAACCGCATCGCGGCACCGATGCTCCGGCGCATCGCCGACCGCGAGGGCGAGCTCACCGATGCCCAGCGGCGCGAATGCCGCATGCTCGAGGCGGCCATCCGCGACGAGATACGCGGCCGGATGCTGCTCACCGATGCCGTGCGCAGCGAGGTGCTTCGCGCACGCGAACGCGGCTCCGTCGTCACCCTGCTCGACGAAGGCGGAATCGACGATCTCGACGAGCCGACGCGAGATCGGGTGCTCTCGCGTCTCGCCGAGGCTGTGGCCGGGTCGAACGCGGATCGGATCATCGCCCGTACCGCCGCCGAGGGCTCACCCGTGGCGGTGACGGTCGTCGGCCTCCGGGAGCCCGACGCTCCAGCACCCGCCGAGGATACCGACGACCTCGAGGTCGAGTTCTGGCTGGAGATCCCTCGGGCGTGACCTGGATCCCGCGGGCGTGACAGGAAGGTGGGGGGCCGACACCCGATCGGCCCCCCAGCAACCCGAGCCACGGCGACAACCCGAATACCGCCCTGGCTCGCCCCCAACGGCCACCGGTTACCCGACCGGTGACGGGTGGCGACTCCCATGAGGAGCCTGCGATATCAATAGTGACGCTCCATGTCCAGGTCGCACAGTCGTCATTTTGGAGGACAATGCGGAGGGCGGACAGGGGATTTCACGGTGCTCAACGAGCGGAGCGTGCCCAGCGGCCGGGCCCGACCGGGAACGGCGCGCGCAACGACCCGGCGCTCCGAACCCACGGATCGCGGGCGGGCTCGGCGACGGGTGCCCCGGCGGCATCGTCGAGCGCGGCCAGCACCACCGCGGTGACCGCAGCCGCCTCCTCGTCGCTGACGTCGCGCGTGACGAATCGGATGGCGTCGGCACGCTCGTCGCCTGCGTCGGTGCCGGACACGCCGGCCGTGATGTCGTCAGCCATGGTGCCCCCTAGAGCGGAATGTTCCCGTGCTTCTTCGGCGGGAGACTCGCACGCTTGGTGCGCAGCGCCCGCAGCGCCTTCACGACGGCGACGCGGGTCGCCGCCGGCTCGATGACGCCGTCGAGCTCGCCTCGCTCGGCCGCGAGGAACGGCGACGCCACGTTGTAGGTGTACTCGCTCGCGAGCTTCGCGCGCACCGCGGCGACATCCTCGCCGGCTTCCTCGGCCCGTTTGATCTCGCCGCGGTAGAGGATGTTCACCGCGCCCTGGCCTCCCATGACAGCGATCTCGGCCGTGGGCCAGGCGAGGTTCATGTCGGCGCCGAGCTGCTTGGAGCCCATGACGATGTAGGCGCCGCCGTAGGCCTTGCGCGTGATCACGGTGACGAGCGGCACCGTCGCCTCCGCGTAGGCGTACAGCAGCTTCGCGCCGCGACGGATGACTCCGGTCCATTCCTGGTCGGTTCCGGGCAGGTAGCCCGGCACGTCGACGAGGGTGAGGATCGGGATCGAGAACGCGTCGCAGAACCGCACGAACCGCGACGCCTTCTCGCCGGCCGCGATGTTCAGGGTGCCGGCCATCTGGCTCGGCTGGTTCGCGATGACGCCGACCGAGCGGCCCTCGATGCGGGCGAAGCCGACCACGATGTTCGGGGCGAACAGCGGCTGGATCTCGAGGAAGTCGCCGTGGTCGACGATCCCCTCGATGATCGCGTGCATGTCGTACGGCTGGTTCGGCGAGTCGGGGATGATCGTGTTGAGGCGACGGTCGCCATCGGTGATCTCGAGCTCGACGTCGGCGTCGTACACCGGGGCATCCGACATGTTGTTGTCGGGCAGGAACGAGACGAGCGTCCGGGCGTAGTCGAGCGCGTCCGACTCGTCGCTCGCGAGGTAGTGTGCGACGCCCGAGATCGTGTTGTGGGTGAGCGCGCCGCCGAGCTCCTCCATTCCGACGTCCTCGCCCGTCACCGTCTTGATGACATCGGGGCCCGTCACGAACATCTGGCTGGTCTTGTCGACCATGATCACGAAGTCGGTGAGCGCGGGGGAGTACACCGCACCACCCGCGGCCGGGCCGCACACGATCGAGATCTGCGGGATCACGCCGGACGCCGCGGTGTTGCGCCGGAAGATCTCGCCGTACTTGCCGAGCGCGACGACACCCTCCTGGATGCGGGCGCCGCCGGAGTCGAGGATGCCGATGATGGGCACCCCCGTCTTCAGGGCGAGCTCCATGACCTTGATGATCTTCTCGCCCGCGACCTCGCCGAGCGAGCCGCCGAAGATCGTGAAGTCCTGCGAGTACACGGCGACCTGCCGACCGTGGATCGTGCCCGTGCCGGTGACCACCGCGTCGCCGTAGGGGCGCTTCGCCTCCATGCCGAACGCGTGGGTGCGGTGCCGCACGAATTCGTCGAGCTCGACGAACGAGCCCGGATCGAGGAGCTCGGCGATGCGCTCGCGAGCGGTCATCTTGCCCTTGGCGTGCTGCTTCTCGATGGCCGTCTCGCCCGACGCGGTCACGGCTTCGTGGTAGCGCTGCTTGAGGTCGGCGAGCTTGCCGGCGGTCGTGGAGAGGTCTGGGCCGTCAGTCGCTTCCGTCACGCCGTTCACTCTACCGGCGTGCATCCAGCGGGCTTCGTTGACGGTTCCCTACAAATCCACCGCCGGCCGTCGTGGCATCCACCACCCCGAGTCGCCCGAATCCATACAGAATCGGGCGACTCGGGAATCGATATGGTGTCGGCATGGACCTTCCGCTGAGTCGCGCGACGGTGCCGCGCCTCGAGTTCCTCGCCTCGACCGGCTCCACCAACGACGACCTGCGGGAGGCGGCGAACGGGCCGGATGCCGCGGCGTGGCCGCACGGCTCGGTGATCGTGACCGACGACCAGACCCGCGGCCGCGGACGACTCGGACGCGCCTGGTTCGCGCCCGCCGGCAAGACGCTGGCGATCTCGGTGCTCCTGCGTCCCGAACTGCCCGGCGGGGAGGCGTTCCCTCTCGACGCCTACGGCTGGATCCCGCTGATGGCGGGTGCCGCGATGACCGAGGCGGTTCGCCGCGCGGTCGACGCCGCGGCATCCGCAGCACCCTCGGAGCCGGAGGACGACGCCACCGGCGGGGTCGACGTCGAGCTGAAGTGGCCCAACGACGTGCTGGTGTCGGGCTACAAGGTGTGCGGCATCCTCTCGGAGCTGATCCCCGAGTCGGGCGCGGTGGTCGTCGGCGCCGGGCTCAACCTCACGCTCGACGAGCACGACCTGCCGACGCTCACGTCGACGTCGCTGCTGCTCGTGACCGGCGTGCGGCCCGACGCCGACGCCGTGCTCGCCGACTACCTCGGCACGTTCCTCGGCCTCATGCGCACATTCGCGGAGCACGGTGCGGATGCTGCGGCGAGCGGCGTGGCCGACCGTGTGACGGCGCTCTGCGGCACCGTGGGCGCCGAGGTGCGCGTCGAGCTGCCCGGCGGGACGGAGCTGCTCGGCACGGCGGAGCGGATCGCCGACGACGGGCGTCTCGTCGTCGTGGACGAGACCGGGGAGCCGCGGTCGGTCGCGGCGGGCGACGTCACGCACCTGCGGTATTGACACGCACCTGCGGTACTGACGCACTGCGGTATAATGGGCGTATGAGCCGAGCCGTGCGCCTGGCTGCCGGCCAGCCCACAGTTCGCGTCGAGCGGGTCGTCGCGCGCGTTCGCCGGCACGCGAGGCGCCTCGTCCTTCCCGCGTTGCTGCTCATCGCGACCGCCGGCGTCGGTGCATATGCGCTCGCGGTTCTGCCGGAGGGGTGGCAACGCGTCGCCGTGGGAGTGGTCGCGCTGCTCGTGATCGTCGTCGGCTGCGTGTTGCCGTTCCTCGCGTGGCTGACCCAGCGCACCACGATCACGACACGCCGGGTCATCGTGCGCAGCGGGGTCTTCGCGCGCGAGCGGCAGGAGCTCCTGCACAGCCGAGGCTACGACGTCACGATCCGGCGAACGTGGGTGCAGAGCGCATTCGGCTCCGGTGACGTCAACATGTACGCCGGGCATGACCACCCGGTCGTCATCCGCGACGCGCCGAACCCGGTGCAGGTGCAGTCCGCGCTCGACGAGCTCATCGAACGGGCGCACCCGCTGGTCGCAGATCGACGGCGCGCCGAGCAGTACATGGCCGACGGCGATGGAGACGGCATCGCGTGGGGCGGTCACTGAGTCCACGTGGTGCTGCGGCATCCGCTGGGGGGCGTAACGTAGAAAGGTGTTCCGCGCGCCCCCGAGCGCGGGACAGCGACGGAGGGTTCCACGTGGCGGACGAATGCATCCACGGTTTCGATGACGGTCTCTGCGCCATCTGCTTCCCGCCGAAGGAGCCGGAGGCGAAACCGGTGCCTGTCGTGCAGCGGGGCGCCGGCAGCCGGAGCGGGAGCGGCACGCGCCGGACCCGCCCGCCCGCGCGGGTGGCCGGGAGCGCCCGCGTCGGTTCATCCATGGCGAACACCCCGGTCGACCCCAAGACGGTGCGGATCTACCACGTCACCCACGTCGACAACCTCGGCTCGATCCTCGGGGAGGGGGCGATCCTCGCCGACGGGTCCGGGGCAGCGCCGGTCGTCGACGTCTCCGCGCCAGGTGCGCGCGCCTTCCGGCGGACGGCGACGATCGACGGCGCCGACGCCGTCGTGGCCGACTACGTGCCGTTCCTGCTCTCCACCGACGCGCACGTCTGGGACTCGGTACGCACGGGCACGCCCGACCCGCGCCTCTCGGCCGAGGCCGTGGAGCGTGCGCCGGCCGACCACGTGATCCTCGTGAGCTCGGTCGCGAGCGCGGTCGGGGCCAGGGCCGACATGGTCGGAGCGGTCGTCGTCACCGACGCGGATGCCGCGACCGGCGGCGCTGCGGCATCCGCCTGGCCCGACGTCCTCCGCATGCTGCAGCGGCTGCACCGCGAGGACGAGGGTGCACGCCTGCGCTCGGCGGAGTTCCTCGTGCGGGAGAACCTGCCGCTCGAGCGCCTGCTCCTCATCGCCGTCGGCAACGACCGCGTGCGCGACCGGGTTCGCGCGGCACTCGACGCGGTCGGGCTCAGGACCCGCGTGGCGGTGTACCCGCCCTGGTTCCAGCCGACCGCTGCGGCGGAGGCGGGGTAGCGGTCGCGGCATCCGTGCCGTCCGGCGCATCCGTCGCCGTCCGGGGCATCCGCGTGGCTCGGGGCATCCGTCCGCCGGGACCTCGGTGCTCGGCGTCGACGGCTTCTCGAAGAGGGATTCGTTGCGCCTCCTCCAGCCGTGCTCCTGAGCTTCGAGAGGCCGTCGGCACGGTGGTGCCCGAAGACCCAGTAGCGGTAGAGCAGGAACCGGAAGAGCCGTACCGAGCGCGAGGCCGACCACGTTCGTGGCGATGTTGTCGGCGAGGAGGCTGGTGAACCCGAGCCCATAGTGACTGATCCAGAGGCACACCGAGGGAGATCGACATGCCGCCGAGCGAGACGATCACGTACTCGAGCGAATTCGCGGACGTAGTTCTCCGCCGATGCCGCGGAACGTCCAGTACCGATTGCCGAGCCAGTTGAAGATGATCGCGACGCTCGTGGAGATCGTCTTCGCGCCGATCGCCGACTGTGCCCAGTGGCCTTCGCCGAACACGCCGAGGCGCAGCAGGTTGAACAGGGCGACGTCGATCACGAGGCCGATCAGGCCGACCATCCGAACTTGACGGGGTACGCGAGCAGGCCATTCCAGGGCGAACGAGGCGCTGCCGAAAGGCGGCTGAACACGGAGGACATCCTACGTGAGGGATTCTGCCTAGACTATGTACACCTCGGGCGAGCGCCTGTTCGCGGGGGGTGTACGAAGGAACGGGGCGCGATTGCGGGTCGGAGTGATCGGCGGCGGCCAGCTCGCCCGGATGATGATTCCCGCGGCGATCGAGCTCGGCGTCGAGTTGCGGGTGCTCGCAGAGGCCGAGGGCATGGCGGCCGCGCCCGCCGCCCACCGGGTCGGCGATTACACCGACGCCGAGACCGTGCTCGCCTTCGCGCGCGAAGTCGACGTGGTGACCTTCGACCACGAGCACGTGCCGCAGGACGTGTTGCGCCTCCTCGTCGACGAGGGCGTCCGCATGCACCCCGGGCCCGACGCGCTGCGATTCGCGCAGGACAAGCTGCTCATGCGGCAGCGGCTGTCCGAGCTCGGTCTGCCGGTGCCCGACTGGACGCGCGCCGAGACGCCGGCCGACCTCGACGACTTCATCTCCGGGCACGGCGGCGCCGCGGTCGTGAAGACCCCGCGCGGCGGGTACGACGGCAAGGGCGTGCGGGTCGTGCACGCCGCCGCCGAGGTGGCGGAGTGGTTCGCGACGATCGCGGAGGACGGCCGCGGCGGCGCGCTGCTCGTCGAGGAGGTCGTGGACTTCCGGCGGGAGCTGGCCCAGCTCGTGGCCCGACGCCCATCGGGGGAGATCGCCGCGTGGCCGGTCGTCGAGACCGTGCAGGTCGGGGGCGTGTGCAGCGAGGTCATCGCGCCGGCTCCGCGTTCGGCCGGACGACTCGCGGATGTCGCGGCGGATGTCGCGATCACCATCGCCGAGGGGATCGACGTCACCGGCGTGTTCGCGGTCGAGCTCTTCGAGACCACGGACGACCGTGTGCTCGTCAACGAGCTCGCGATGCGGCCGCACAACAGCGGGCACTGGTCGATGGACGGCTCGACGACCGGGCAGTTCGAGCAGCACCTCCGGGCGATCCTCGACCTCCCGCTCGGAGGCACGGGCAGCCACCGGGCTTGGTCGGTGATGGTGAACGTGCTCGGCGGACCCGAGGAGGGCACGCTCGTCGACCGGTACGCGGAGGCGCTCGCGGGGCATCCGACCGTGAAGGTGCACAACTACGGCAAGGCGCAGCGACCCGGTCGGAAGGTCGGCCATGTCACGGCGATCGGCGACGACCTCGACGACGTCGTGTACGAGGCGCGCGCCGCCGCTGCGGTGTTCCAGGACTGAGGGCGTCGCCGGACCGAAGCCTCAGAGGTCCGCGTGCAGTTGCCAGACGCGCTCGGCAGAGTCCCTCCAGCCGAAGGCGCGGGCGCGGTCCTGCCCGGTGATCGAGAGACGCTCGGCCAGTGATTCGTCGGTGACGACCGTGGACACGGCCGCCGCGAGGCGGTTGACGTAGGCCTCGCCGGCCACGCCGACGGGAACCGCGATTCCCGCTCCGGCGGCCGTCTCCATGTACTCGGGGATATCCGAGTGGATCACGGGGGTTCCGAGGACGAGTGCCTCGATGAGGTTCGCCGGGTCGCCCTCCTCGTGATCCGGTGCCACGAACGCCAGGGCGCCTCCGAGCACGACGGCGAGGTCGGCGTCGGACAACGAGTCGAACGCCTGCACTCGTCCGCGCCGCATGCCGGATTCCTCCGCGACCGTGACGAGCTGCTGCTCACCCCACTCATTCGGGCCGAGGACGGCGAGGGGGAGGTCCGGCATGCCCGGGCGTCCGAGTGCGGCCAGCACATCGCCCACTCCACGATGCGGTTCGAGGGTGCCGGTCGTCACGAGGTAGGCGCCGGGGAGGCCGAGCGCCTCGAAGCGACGCGCCGCGTCGGCCGGGATCGCGAGTCCGGACCGGGCGCGCGGGGCTGATGACCCTGACCCGGTCGCCGAAGTCGAAGTGGTCGGCGAGTCGGTTGGCAAGCGCGTGCGTCGAGACGACGACGGCATCCGCGTGCTTCCCGGCACGCTTCAGCATCGCACGTCGCCACGCCGCTTCGGCGGCGGAGAGCGACTCGGGATGCGTGAGCGCCATCGTGTCGTGCACGGTGACGACCACCTGGTTGCCGTTCGCTCGATCATGCTTCCGAAGCGGCGCGAACAGGCTCGGCGAGTGGATCATTCCGCTGCCGGGAGAGGTCGTCAGCCCGACCTGCCACGCCGCCGCGAGCTCGCGTCGCGCGAGTGAGGTGCGGTACAGGTCGGCGAGGCCGGGCAGCGCCGCTTCGATGGCCTCGTAGTCGGTCGGCGGCGATGACGAGACGATGCCGGCGACCTCGCAGCCGGCGGGCGCCGTCTCGATGAGCGCACGTGTGAGGTCGAGCGTGTATCGGCCGACCGCCCCGGGGACGGGGGCCACGAGCTGGTCGACGACGACGCGCAAGCGTGTGGTCATGTACGGGTCGCCTCCTGTCCGTCGCCCAATCTATCCTCCACGGCCGAGGCCCCGATGGGGGCTGTGGAGAGGCGGGATGCTCCCTGCGAGCCTTCGGGGAACTGCCAGTGCGGGCGTCTACTATCGTTCGGGTGACCGCACCCCTTGATCCGCTCGTCGGTGATCCGCTCGTCGGCGTCGTGATGGGCTCCGACTCCGACTGGAACGTGATGCGCGAGGCATCCGCACTGCTCGAGGAGTTCGGCGTCGCACACGAGGTCGAGGTCCTGTCGGCGCACCGCACGCCCGAGAAGATGATCGCGTACGGCAAGGAGGCTGCCGGCCGGGGCCTCAAGGTCATCATCGCCGGCGCCGGGGGAGCGGCACACCTGCCCGGCATGCTCGCCTCGGTGACGACCCTCCCCGTGGTCGGGGTGCCCGTGCCGCTGTCGCGGCTGGACGGGCTCGACTCGCTGCTCTCCATCGTTCAGATGCCGCCGGGCGTCCCCGTCGCGACCGTCTCCATCGGCGGCGCGAAGAACGCCGGGCTCGTCGCCGTCAAGATCCTCGCGACGTCGGATGCCTCACTGAGCACCGCCCTCGCGGACTATGCCGCCGCCCTCGCCGACCTGGTCGAGGCGAAGAACGAACGGCTCAAGTCACGCGATGAGTCTCGCCGCCAGCCCGATCCGCTTCCCGGATGCCGCCTCGCGCACGGTCATGACCCGCCGCGCGTGGTGGCTCGTCGTGCTCAACTTCCTGATCCCGGGCTCCGCGCAGGTGCTCGCAGGGGACCGGAAGCTCGGTCGATTCGGACTCGG
The DNA here is from genome assembly GCA_963764435.1 of uncultured Actinomycetota bacterium. GTDB lineage: Bacteria > Actinomycetota > Actinomycetes > Actinomycetales > Microbacteriaceae > Agromyces. The sequence continues at coordinate 390,643 of CAVXSL010000011.1, forward strand.
GGCGACGCTCACGCTGTGGTTCCTCGCGATCGTCGCCGCCGTGGTCTGGTTCTTCTGGCCTGCGGTGATCTACACGATGGTCTCGACCTCGATCACGCTCTGGATCGTCGCCGCCGTGCTCGCCTTCTACGCCGTGCTGTTTGCGATCCTGACGCTCGACACGCTGCGGCTCGTGCGTCTCGTGAAGACGGCGCCGTCGGCGCGTGCCTGGGTCGCCGCGCTCTCGGTCGCGCTGATGGTCGCGGTGTCGGGCACTGCCGCCTACGGGGCGTATCTCGCCACCACCGCGAGCGGCTTCCTGTCCTCGGTCTTCATGGCGGGGCCGAGCGAGCCGCCCATCGACGGGAAGTACAACTTCCTCCTCCTCGGCGGCGACGCCGGTCCCGATCGCGACGGGCTCCGTCCCGACAGCATCAGGGTGGTCAGCGTCGACGCCGAGACCGGCCAGGCGGTGACCATCGGCCTGCCGCGCAACATGGTCGATGTCCCGTTCCCCGACGACTCCCCGCTGAAGTCGGTGTACCCCGAGGGCTACGGGGCGATCGACGGCTGCGAGGTCGACGTCTGCATGCTCAACTCGATCTACACCGAGGTGGAGCTGAAGAGCCCAGACATGTATCCCGACGCGGCCGCACAGGGCTCGGCGCCGGGCATCGAGGCGATGCGGGATGCCGCAGAGGGGATCACGGGGCTCCCGATCCAGTACTACGTGCTCATCGACATGGCGGGCTTCCAGCAGCTCATCGACGCGCTCGGCGGCGTCACCGTGAACGTGCCCGAAGACATCCCGATCCACGCCGACGAGACCTTCACGACCGTCGCCGAGTGGATCCCCGCAGGGGAGCAGCACCTCGACGGCAACCACGCACTGTGGTACGCACGCTCACGCCACGGTACGAGCGACTACGACCGGATGGCCAGGCAGCTGCAGATCCAGGAGGCCGTGCTCGCGCAGTTCAACCCCGCGAACGTGCTCTCGAAGTTCCAGGAGATCGCGGCGGCGGGTTCCGAGGTCGTGAAGACCGACGTCCCGCAGGGCATGCTCGGCTACCTCACAGACCTCGCGTCGAAGACCAAGCAGCTGCCGGTCACCGACGTCGAACTCGTGCCCGACAACGGCGTGGATCCCGAGGACCCCGACTACGAGTACATCCGGCAGCTGGTGCACCAGGCCGTGTTCCCGCCGGCCGAGGCGTCGACGGTGGGCTGATCGGCCCTCGCCGCGCGGCCGCGCGTGAGTTGACCGCTCTCTCAGTCGCCCGGGGTGCTCCTGCCTCAGGACGCCGCGAAGACTCCCGCTCGTGTCGCATCCGCGAGAGCGTCGCGCCACGGACGCATCTCCGCGAGGCCGGCCGCGGCCCATGCGTCATGGCCGAGCACGGAGTACGAGGGGCGAGGGGCCGGACGGACGAACGCGGCGCTGTCCGTCGGGGTGATGCGGTCGGGTCGAGACCCGCCTCCTCGAGGACCGCACGAGCGAACTCGAACCAGCTCGCCGAGCCCGCGTTCGTGCCGTGGTAGATGCCGGCGGGCGCGTCCGCGTCGAGCATCGCGACGATCCGCTCGGCGAGGTCGGCGGTCCACGTGGGCTGGCCGACCTGGTCGTCGACGACGGCCCACGTGTCCTTCTTCGCGGCGAGCTGCAGCATCGTCCGCGCGAAGTTCGGGCCGTGGGCGCCGTAGAGCCAGGCGGTCCGCACCACGAAGGCCCGTCCGGGGTGGCGCTCGAGGGCGAACTCCTCTCCGGCGGCCTTCGTGCGGCCGTATGCGTTGATCGGGTCGCGCGGGACGGTCCTCCGCGATAGGGCGCCGTGGCCCGACCGTCGAAGACGTAGTCGGTCGAGATCGTCACGAGGCGTGCGCCCGACTGCCGCGCTCGCCGCGGCGAGGTTCGCCGGCTCCGACGGCGTTCACCGCGTACGCGGCGTCCTCGTGCGATCTCGGCGTCGTCGACCCTCGTGTAGGCCGCGCAGTTGATGACGACGTCGTGGTCTCCGACCGCGGCTGCAACCGCCGCGGCATCCGTCACATCGAGGTCGGCGCGGCCGAGCGCCGTGACCTCGCGGCCGGCGAGCACCGTCTGCAGGTCGCGTCCGAGCATGCCGTTCGCGCCGGTGATGAGGTACCGCACCGCTACTGCCCCTGTGCCGCGTAGCGTGGCCTCGGTGGCGTCCTTCTGCGGCGCCCACCAGGCCTCGTTGTCGCGGTACCAGGCGATCGTGTCGGCGAGGCCGGCCTCGAAGTCGGAGAACCTGGGCTCCCAGCCGAGCTCGGTGCGGAGCCTCGTCGAGTCGATCGCGTAGCGCAGGTCGTGGCCGGGACGGTCGACGACGTGGTCGTACGCGTCGGCCGGCTGCCCGAGCGTGGTCAGGATCAGCTCGACGACGTCCTTGTTGTTCTTCTCGCCGTCGGCGCCGATGAGGTAGGTCTCGCCGATCTCGCCCTTCTCGAGGATGGTGAGCACGGCCGAGGAGTGGTCGTTCGCGTGGATCCAGTCGCGCACGTTCTCGCCCTTGCCGTAGAGCTTGGGGCGCTCGCCGCGGAGCACGTTCGTGATCTGGCGGGGGATGAACTTCTCGACGTGCTGGTACGGGCCGTAGTTGTTCGAGCAGTTCGAGATCGTCGCCTTCACGCCGAACGAGCGGACCCAGGCGCGCACGAGCAGGTCGCTGCCCGCCTTCGTGGACGAGTACGGGCTCGACGGGTTGTACGGGGTCTGCTCGGTGAACTTCGCGGGGTCGTCGAGCTCGAGGTCGCCGTAGACCTCGTCGGTGGAGATGTGGTGGAAGCGGATGTCGTGCTTGCGGGCCGCCTCGAGCAGCGTGTACGTGCCGACGATGTTGGTGTCGAGGAACGGGCGCGGGTTCGTCGAGCGAGTTGTCGTTGTGGCTCTCGGCCGCGTAGTGCACGACCGCGTCGTGCTCGCCGAACAGCTCGTCGACGAGCGCCGCGTCCGGCGATGTCGCCCTTCACGAAGCGGAACCGGTTCGGCGGGCAGGCCGTCGAGCGAGGCGAGGTTGCCCGCGTACGTGAGCTTGTCGAGCACGGTCACCGAGTGGTCGGTGTTCGCGAGCACGTAGTGGACGAAGTTCGAGCCGATGAAGCCGGCACCGCCGGTCACGAGGAGTCTTGACACGCCCGATATCCTAACGGGCGTGTCACGTCGTGCGCCGCACCGCCGAGTTCCGCCCGGTCAGGCCGCGGTCACCCGTTGGCTAGACTGCTGCGTGTGCAGATCCGCGAACTGACGCATTCCCGCATGCCTACGAGATGACGCCCGACAGCAGTTCGGCGACGACCGCGGTGTGTTCCTGGAGTGGTACCGATTCGACCGTCTCGAGGAGGCGGTCGGGCATCCGCTCGACCTCGCCCAGGCGAACACTTCGGTGTCCGAGCGCGGCGTGGTGCGCGGCATCCACTTCGCCGACGATCCCGCCGAGCCAGGCGAAGTACGTCACCGCCATCCGCGGTGCGGTCCTCGACTTCGTCATCGACATCCGCGTGGGCTCGCCGACCTTCGGACAGTGGGACTCGGTGCTGCTCGACGACGTGGACCGGCGAGCCGTCTACATCGCCGAGGGCCTCGGCCACTGCTTCGTGGCGCTGACGGACGATGCCACGGTCAGCTACCTGGTGTCGGACACCTTCAACGCCCGAGCGCGAGCACGGCATCGACCCGCTCGATCCCGACGTCGGTCTGGCGTTCCCGGCGAGGCCGGCGAGCTCGCTGCTGTCGCCCAAGGACGCGGAGGCCCCGAGCCTCGCGGCGGCCGCGGCATCCGGCCTGCTGCCGACCTGGGAGGAGTGCCGCGCCTTCTACCGACACGCTCGACGAGGGGGCTGACGATGCGCGGCATCATCCTCGCCGGGGGCTCCGGCACGCGGCTGTGGCCGATCACGAAGGGCATCTCCAAGCAGCTGATGCCGATCTACGACAAGCCGATGATGTACTACCCGCTGTCGACGCTCATGATGGCGGGCATCCAGCGAGATCCTCGTCATCACGACCCCCGAGTACAACTCGCAGTTCAAGGCGCTGCTCGGCGACGGCAGCGAGCTCGGCATGCAGCATCGAGTACGCCGTGCAGCCGTCCCCCGACGGTCTCGCGCAGGCGTTCATCATCGGCGAGGACTTCATCGGCGACGAGACGCGTGGCCCTCGTGCTCGGCGACAACATCTTCCACGGCGGCGGGCTCGGCTCGCGCGCTCCGCGGGCACGCGGACGATCGACGGCGCGCGTGATCTTCGCCTACCACGTGTCGCACACCCGAGCGCGTACGGCGTCGTGGAGTTCGACGACGAGTTCCGCGCGGTCTCGATCGAGGAGAAGCCGGCGCAGTCCGAAGAGCAACTACGCCGTGCCGGGCCTGTACTTCTACGACAACGACGTCGTCGAGATCGCGAAGTCGATCAAGCCGAGCGCTCGCGGCGAACTCGAGATCTCGACCGTGAACGAGCGTCTACCTCGACCGCGGCAAGCTCAGGGGTCACGGTGCTCGATCGCGGCACCGCGTGGCTGGACACCGGCACGTTCGAGTCGATGATGCAGGCGCGCGAGTACGTGAAGGTGATCGAGGACCGCCAGGGCTTCAAGATCGGCTGCATCGAGGAGATCGCCTGGCGCGCGGGCTGGATCGACGACGCACGAGCTGCGACGCCTCGCCGAGCCGCTCGGAAGAGCGGGTACGGCGACTACCTCCTGCGGCTGCTCCGCACGGCCTGATCGACTGGGTCGTCCTGGCGCGAAACGTGCCACCCGGTCGTCGCTGGCGCGGCGCGAGCGTGCCGGGACCAAGCGCATCATTCCGGGCGCAGGTCGGGCCGAAGGTTGTACAGGTACGTGAAGAAGTCCTCCTTCATGTCGATCATCGCCACGTACTGATTGCGCTCCTGGAGCACGAACTCCACTGGGATGTCAGCCTTCGCGAGCGTCCAGCCGCGGACTCGCGCGACGAAGCTCATCCATTGATCCTCGATGAACCGGTAGCGGTCCGGCAACGCCGAGAAGAACTCGCGATCATCGACGATGGTCGCATCGATGACGCATCCCCCGGTGCCGACATAGGATGCGTCATCGCGGTCGGCGAGTTCGCTTCTGCGCCAGTACGACCCGTGCTGGCGGAACGCCCAGACGCCGCGCACGGAGCGGGGGGGGTACCGCGACAGCAATTCCGCGACGAAGGTCGGTCCGACCCGCTGGTCGTCGTCGAGCAGGATGACGGGTCCCGCGTAGCCGTCGCGTCGGAGGCGCCGCAGGATGAGGAAACGGGCGAGGCCGCCGAGGTTCACCCGACTTGAACGGAGCTCCACGCTCGCCACGCCGCCGAGGTCGCCTGCTTGGGCGATGGCCGCTCGATATGTGCCGTCGTCCCGTCGCCGGTTGTTCCACCACATGAGTCGGAGCGGAGGTGCCCCACCTGCGCGGCGAGCTCGCTCAGGTCTCGCTCGCCCGTTCCGGCCGCGCCCAGTGGGTCATGACGATCGGTACGGATCGGGATCGGGCGCCCCCCGCACCAGACCCAGCCGGAATCGCCCGTGCTCCAGGACGGAGATGGCGACCGTGCGACGGGCGCGCGCAAGCCGGCGCCGAACGCGCGTTGCGAACGAACCGGTCGGACCCGCCGTCATCAGGCGACGATGGCGAAGCAGGACGCGCGTACATCGACCCGGCGGCGTCCGCCTGCTCGGCGACGTTGAACGACGTCGCCTGAGGCAGGTCGTGCAGGTGACGCCCCGCGAAGTCCATGAGGGAGACGTTCACGAAGTACTTCCCGCCGGCGAACATCGCATCGGTGACCGTGAGCGTCAGCGTACGTTCGCCCTTCAGAGGATCGAGGTCGAAGCCCACGCGACGGGTCGTCGTTCCCCAGACAGCCTGACCGCGGACGTTGTCGATCTGCACCGCGCAGACCCAATCGTCGATCCCGGCCTCGTGCTCGAGCGTCGTCGTGATCACGATATCGTCGCCCGGCTGCACGGCTCACCGGGAGCCCTCGACGCCGCGTGCACCTCAGCGGAGACCACACGACCTGCGCTCTGAGCGGGTTCATTCGGTTCGTTCGCGAGCCGGTCCAGCCGGCGACCCTCGAGCAGGTCGCGGAACGCGGCGATCACCACAGGCGGCTCACCCTCGACCGCTACCTCTCCCTGATTGAGGAGCACGACCCGGTCGCACAGATCCTGTACCTGACCCATCGAGTGCGTCACGAGGATGATGGTGCGCCCCTGCGCCTTGAACGACCGGATCTTGTTCATGCACTTGAGCTGGAAGGCTTCGTCTCCCACCGCAAGCACCTCGTCGACGACAGGATGTCGGGATCGGTGTGCACCGCGACCGCGAACGCGAGACGAACGTACATGCCGGACGAGTAGAACTTCACCTGGGTGTCGATGAACTCTCCGATCTCCGAGAACGCGACGATGTCGTCGAAGCGATCCTCGGTCTCCTTCCGACTCAGGCCGAGTACTGACGCGTTCAGGTATACGTTCTCGCGGCCGGTGAGATCGGGGTGGAAGCCGGCACCGAGTTCGAGCAAAGCGGCGACCCTGCCGCGTGACTCCACCGCGCCGCTGGAGGGCTCGATGATGCCGCCAATGCACCTTGAGGAGCGTCGACTTTCCCGAGCCGTTGTGTCCGATGAGGCCGACGGTCTCACCGGCGCGGATGTCGATCGAGACGTCCTTCAACGCCCAGAAGTCCTGGCGGTGATGCCGCCCGGTGCGACCGAACGTGACGACGCGCTCCTTGAGTGAGTTGTCCTTACGGATCGTGAATCGCTTCGACACATCGGACACGCGTACCACCATTGGGGCGTCGGTTCGTGCGGGATCGACGGTGTCGGTCATCGTGTTGCTTCCTTCATGGTTCGAGGGTTGGACCGTCGGCCGGCCGCGATCAGCAGGAGCGCTCGGGCCATCAGGCCGATGCGGAGCGCGATGCGGACAGGGCCGTGATACCAGCGCGGATAGCGCCGGCTGATGTACGTGGCCGCACTTCGGTGGTGGGCTCTGATCATCGTCTCCGCGCTTCCTGAAGTGGAATGCGCGCCGCTGTGCAGCACAGTAGCCGACGCAAGATAGCGGCTGCGTCCAGAGGACGCGCTGATCCGGGCACCGAGGTCGACGTCTTCGAAGTACATGAAATACGAGGTGTCGAAACCTCCGAGACGCTCGAACCACGAGGCCTTCATCATGAGGCAGGCGCCCGAGAGCCACTCGGAGTCGCGATCGCGACTGTAGTCGTCCAGGGCGCGATACCGGTGAGTCCACGGATTCGAGGGCGCAACCGTTCCGAGCAGTGCGTGGCCGATACCGGTCCCGATGGACGGCAGCCGTCGCGCAGAGGGATAGACCGCTCCGTTCGCATCGACGATCCTCGGTCCGACGGCTGCAACGTCGGGATCCGACGCTCGGAGCATCCGGTCCATCACGAGGATCGAGTCGCCCAGGAACTCGACATCGGGATTCGCCACGAGCACCGAGCGGCCGGAGAGCTCGGTTGATGCCACACCGACATTCACGCCACCGCCATAGCCTGGATTCTCGGACGCCGAGACGAGCATGACCCCGAGTCGAGCGGCGATCACGGCGACCTCCTCGGCATCGTCGACGCTGTTGTTGACCGCGATGATCTCGAGCGGTGTGTCGCCGGCAGCCGCTCGGGCGGACTCCACGAAGGTCGGCAACTCGGCCGACGAGTGGTAGAGCACCGTCACGGCGACCACTCCTGGTGTGGACTCGGTTGCGTCGCTCACAGCGCCTGTGCGAAGTTGCCTTGGAGTCGCCTGAAGGCGACGTGCGCCAGGGCTACGCAGACCACTCCGATGAGGAAGGCGATTCCCATCCGCAGCCAGAGCTGTGACGGGAAATCGGTCGCGACGTCGCCCGCGACCCAGAAGGCGCGTTGGAAGCCGAGCACGGCGAGGGTGATGGGGTTGTTGGTGTAGACCTCGAGCAGCCTCCCCGTCCCGACGACGTCACGAACCATCGTCCAGGAGTAGACGATCGGCGACGCCCACATCAGCAGCATCACCGCGACCTCGACGAGGTACTGGATGTCGCGCAGGTACACGTTGACGGCCGAGAGCAGCAGGGCCAGCGCCGTGCCGTAGACGAGGATGATCGCCGTGGCGGGTAGGGCATAGACCACGTCCCAGTGCAGCGGGGGCGCGCCGACCAAGAAGGTCGCAACGATGAGGATGACGAGTTGGATGCTGAAATTGAAGAGCGCTGAGCCGACGGAGGCCAAGGGGAAGATCTCGCGCGGGAGGTAGATCTTCTTCACCAGACCGCTGTTGTTGATGATCGAGCCGACTCCTCCCGTCACGATCTCGCTGAACAGTCCGTAGATGGCGAGCCCCGCGAACACGTAGATCGCGAAGTCGGGGATGCCTCGGGCTGCCCCGAGGAACTGTCCGACGACCACGTAGTAGATGGCGAGCTGCGTCAGAGGACGGATGAGCGACCAGACGAAGCCCAGGCTGGAGTCCTTGTAGCGAGCCTTCAGGTCCCGTCGTATCAGCAGGTCGAGCATTTCCCGGTGGCGGAAGATCCGCCGCAAGGGCTCGGCACCGGAACTCCCTGACTTGCCTGAAACAGGTCGGAGCGGCTCCGACTCCAGACGCGTGAAGCGGGCGCGCCGCAGGGCAGCGGAATCGAGGGGCTCATTCATGACCTGTCGATCATAGCCGCACAGTTCCGTGAAGAAGATCCAGCGCTGGTGAACAGCTCACATCGCGATCGCCCGACCAGAAGACCGGATGGCCGACACAGCAGGATAGGGTCGGGCGTCATCCTCGGCTGCGGCCGGGCAAGCTGCGCTGGATCGCATCCGCCACGCGCACCACTCGGCGTCGATGCATCGCCTCCAACTCGGAGGCAAGGCCCTGCTCACGTTCGCGGGCAGCGTCCAGTTCGCTCCGCATCCGGCCGATCTCGTCGGTGAGGCGGCCGATGTTGGCTTCGAGCGCCGTGATGACCGTGACGTTGTCCCGATTCTGCTGGAGAGCCGTTTCAAGACTGCGTTCCGCGGTCACGGCACGGTAGTCCGACGCGTTCAAGGCGACCGCGGCACGCCGGGCTTCCGCTTCAACGGCGGGTTCGAACGGCACGTCTTCGATCGGCGACGTGAGCCGCTCCGCGAGGATGTCCTCGCGGATGAATACGCCATCCCGGATCCCGGCCTCGAGCGCCATTGGATCGGGGTGTCTGGAGATATAGGACGGAAGGAGGAGCCCCGCCTCGCAGTCGCACGTAGTCTCGCATGCCGTGGTGCTTCGGGCTTGGTGTCAGGCCGCTGCCATTCAGGTATGCACGACCGGCGTTCTCGACCTTTCGCGAATACTGCTCCCATGAGCGCCAGGGGAAGTGCAGCACTTCGAGACGCAGATGTTCGGGTGTCGTTCCGCGGCTCGCCAAGCTGACGAAGTGATTGCCTTGATGGACGACGATGTCGGGATCGGCGACGTGCACCGCGTCGGGTGTGGCGTGGGCGATCAAGCCGACCCGGTCGAGTTCCTCCTGCGATCGATGGTCGCGGTAGACCAGCCGTTCCAGATCCGGTGCCGCGTTCCGCGGCCGGTCCGATCATGTCCGTGACATCCACCGTGAACGCCTCGATGGACGGATCGAGCTGCTCGAAGACGTCGTGGAGTGTCAGCGATCGATCGATCGGCATCCAGAATCGTCGGCGTCGGCGTTGATGACCCAGTCGGCGCCGTGGAGCGGGCGGCGTCACGGGCCATCCCCGTCACGACGACGCTTTGCTGCTTGCGATGAACCGGGTCGTGTCGGAGATCGATCGCGGCGCGCGCGGCGTACTCCTGCAGGATCTCTGCCGTCCCGTCCGACGAGCCGTTGTCGGTCACGATGAGCGTATCCACGCCTTGGGCGAGATGGTGGTCGAGCATGGCACGATGATGTCCGCCTCGTCGCGGACCATCAGCGTCATCGCAAGTTTCATGGGTCCCATCCTCGGTGCGGAATCCCACACCGATGTTCGAATTCGTCTGCTACATGCGCGCGCTCATCGACGCGCGACATCTCGCGTTGCCAGCAAGGAAGGTGCTCCCGAACCGCTGCGACGGTTCCAGGACGGCGCCCTTCCGCCCACTCGTTCCAGGCGTTCACGAAGACGAGCGGTGGCTCGACCTCGATCGGCGACGGCCGCGACGCGGCATCCAGCCAGCGGCGGAAGGTGTACGGGTTCGCGCCGTACCAGAGGTCGGGTTCCCATTGCCGCCGCGCGGTGTTGTCGAAGTCACCATGACGCCCGGGTAGCGGTGCTCGTCGACCGGTCGCGAGGAGCGCGAGCTCGGCGTCGCGACCATCGCCGCGTAGCTGAGGATGTTTCCCTCGAAGCGGCTGTCGACGCGCAGGCGTCGCGCAGGAGCGGCGTCCACGGCTGGTTGTGCGGCGCGAACTCGAGCGAGCCGTCGAGCCGTGCCCCGCGGCTCGCCCGCGACGCCGTCCATCCGCGTCCCGACGTCGACGGTGAGAACGTAGAGCTCGCCGACCGCGCCTCCTCGGCGCGCGCTCGCGCCAGTGCGCGATCACCGCGGCGAAGTCCGGCACTGAGTCGAGCCGGTAGATCGCGATGACGGGCTGTGCCATCGATCCGCATGTACCGGGGGTCGCGCAGGAGCGGCGAGGACGTCCTCGATGAACTCCGTCGCCGGCACCTGGTCGTAGTCCTGGGCGATGAGGATGTCGGCGCTCGCTGCCGTCCCAGCGGCGGGTCCAGTTCTCGTTCGCCCACATGATGCAGAACGGCTGCGTCGACGTCGCTCGTCGAGCAGCGCGCTGCGAGCGGCAGCGTCCAGAGCGCGGCGGCCCGCGAACCAGTAGTAGTAGTACATGAAGCCCGCGATGCCGGCGCACGCGGCGAGGTCGTGCTGCCGCTGCCGGACATCGTCGAGCGCGAGGTCGTAGAAGCCCGAGATCGCCGGGCAGCAGCGGCTGCTGGTGCCCGTGGTAGACGCGGTTGTCGCCGCGGTGACGTTCGTCCACTCCGTGAACCCGGCGCCCCACCAGCGGTCGTTCTCGGCGAATCGGATGGAACTGCGGCAGGTAGAACGGCGATCGAGCGCGGGACGCTCGGACCTCGCCGCGGACGGTTCGGCACGGCTCGCGTAGCCGTCGGAGGCGATCGAGCGCGCTCGGCGAGCCGGTACCCCGCTTCGGCGGCCAGAATGCCGATCGCCCGCTCGACCGCATGCGCGGTGGTGCCGTCGATCTGCCCGGCCTCGGCCTCGAAGTCGTCCGGGCCGATGTCGAGCGCCCGGAGCCCCTGGAGCAGGAACGCCGCGGATCCAGTACATCGAGCCCGCGGGGAAGCGCAGCTCGTCGGGATCGAGCGTCAGTCGAGACGCCGCAGGAGGGATGCCGTGTTCTCGCTCGATCGCCGCCCCAGTAGTCGGACCCCAGGATGTTGCCGTCCGCGGTGACGATGCCGAGTCGAGGGATCCGCCGCGAATGCCGGCGAGGATGTCGCTCGACAGTCGCCTCGGAACCGATCAGCGCGTCGAGGAAGCGCGTCGCGCCACGTGGCGCCGGCGCCTTCGAGCGTCTCGTGCGTCTCGCGCCACTCGCTCTTCTTCGTGTGCACCTTGAGCACGAGCTCGTACGGATCGAGCAGGTCCCGCGTTGACGACTTGCGATGAGCGGCCGGATGTCTCGGCCTCGGTTCTCGACGTCGAGCACCACGAAATCCGAGAGGTGCGCGAGCTCGCTCACATCCATCGGGAGTGGCCGACCTGTCGCGTTCGTGACGATCATGTCGAAGGGCACCGGAATGGATTTCAGCGATTCGAGAAGCTGCGGGACGAGTTCGTCGAAATAGACGTGCATCACGACGGCGACCCGAGGAGAGCCAGTCTCGGGCTCCGCCTTCAGTCGCATGTTGGGCTTGTTCCCGCGGAGCCGATTGTTGCGCCACGCGACCCATCGTGGAAAGGACGCCGGAGGCGGGCTCTCCACGGCACGGTGATCGGACGGGTCGGCGAGCACCGACGCGCCGAACGCGAGCATTCGTGCGACGGTGTTCCGAGCACGTGGCAGGATTCCAGCCATCACCTACAACCAACCTTCCGGGTCTGTGCCGAATCGCCGGCGTACCTCTTCCCGGACTTCGGGGCCGTCGTGGACGATGTTCGGGTTCGTGAGAAGTTGCCGCTTCACGAACGGAAACCCGAGACGGAGCAACTCCCTCCATCCGCCGATGGTGGGGTTGTCAGGGGCCGGAACGACCTGGCTCCATTCGTACGCGGCGGACGTGGTGAAACCCTCGGCCATGAGCAGCCGACTCAGGCCGATCTCGTAGCGTTCGATGATCCTCGACTTGTCTGACACGACCGGCAGGTTGGCGTAGAACTGCTTGAGAGCGGGGTCGGCGAGGATGCCGTTCCGATACCCCACGAAGTAGCTCTGCAAGTGGTCGATGAACTGTCGAGTGCTCGTTGCAGCCCACACGTTGCTGGAGGACTGTTCGAAGTCCTCGATGAGTGGGTCGATCGGAGCGAGTGGGCCGACGAGGCTGTCATTTGCCAGGATGACGTAGCGCTTCTGCCGGGCTGCCGGATATCGAGCGAGACCGACCGCCCACGAGCCGAAATCGTAGCCGACGTTGGGCTTGCGAAGGAGTGCCGTCGCGGCTTCGCGTCCTCCGGCCACTCGAGTGGGCCCTCGTCTTCTGACGCGCGAACGACGATCGTGCGGTAACCGGTTCGCTCGAACTCGGCGACGAGGGTCGAAAGCGATCGCGAGACCCGCGGCGTATCACCGTAGCTTGCGACGATCGCAACCCGGTCCGTGGCCGGCAGACGGCGCAGACCGGCTTCAAGCCAGGTTCTCCTCAAATTGAATCGCAGTGCCGATCGTCCGGTCGGCTCAGCCATCGAGTCGGCTCCTCCGGAGCATCCGCAGAGGACGTGTGACGCGCCAGGAGAGCGATCGGCGCAGGATCTCGACCTGGCGGCGGTGCAGTTCGTCTCGATGGCGTGCAGCCTCCGCTTGACGGCGGAGGTCTTCGATCGTGGGGGCAGTGTCGGCGAGTCGGGCGCGAAGGGAGCGGATCTCGGCACGCGCGAGCCGGAGCTCCTCGCGCAGGTGGGTCGCGTCATCCGGCGCGACCGTCTCGGCGTGGTCGGGAAGCATCACGAAAATGGCCAATCGTCTGGGGTACTCGATAGATAGTAGACCGAACGCCTGCGGATGGTGATGCCCTGGTCCGCGGACTAGACCGGCAGAGTTACTCCGGCGCCTTTCGTGGCAGGCGCGACCGGTTACGGTAGGTCGTTGTGGGTTCCATGCTGCTCGCGTCCGTCGCGTCCTTCGTCCTCGTGACCGTCGTTGCCACGGTGTCGGCGCGCCTCTCCATGCGACTCTGGCGCGGCGTGCCGGAACTCGGCATCGCGTTCGGGATCATCGGCGTCGCCCTGACGTGCTGGCTGCAGTTCCTGGCATCCTGGGCCTCGCCATTGGCGGGCGCGATCTTCGCGATCACATTCGGCGCCTCCTTCCTCATCGCGTTCGGGGTGTTCCGCCTCTGGCGTTGGCTGCACGCCGAACTGGGCGTCGTGGTGCTCGCCCTCGGCCTGCTCTTCGCGTATCTCGGGCTGACGTACCTCTGGGCGACCGGGAGCCTCGACGGCTTCTCGCTCGCCGCGCTCCGCTTCAGCTTCCACGACCAGCCGTACCCGATCGACAACGTGCTGCCGACCCTCATGGCCAACCGCATCCACGAGGGCGGCAGCACCCACGGGCTGGTGTTGTCGTGGAACGGCAGCGACCGCCCGCCGCTCCAGTCCGGGGGAATCCTCCTCGTCAACGAGCTCTTCGGCGGACTCCAGCTGCAGTGGTGGGATCTCCCCATGGCGATCGGCGTCGTGCTGCAGCTGCTGTGGGTTCCGGCGATCTGGGCACTCCTCCGCTTCGTGGGCGTCGACCGGCTCACCTCGGCGCTCTCGGTCGTGTTCGCCGGGTCCACCGCGACGATGCTCCTGAATACGACCTACACCTGGCCGAAGCTGCTCTCCGCGGCGCTCGTGATCGTGTCGCTCATGCTGCTGCTCGCCGTCATGAAGGGGAGCATCGGCGTCGTCGGCGGGCGTTCCCGCCGCGGCGCTCGGAGTCACGCTCGCAATCCTCTCGCACGGCGCCGCGTTGTTCTCGCTGCCGGCCGTCGCGGTGCTCGCAGTGCTCGCATTCCGGCGCAGCGGCCGGCGGTGGATCCGCGCGGCGCTCGTGTCGGCCGCGGTCGTCGTCGTCGCCTATCTGCCCTGGCTGTACTATCAGCGTTTCGTCGACCCGCCGGGCGACCGGCTGCTGAAGTATCACCTCGCGGGCGCGGTCGGAATCACCGACCGTTCGGTCGTCGAGGAGATCCTGCTCGCCTACGGTTCGATCTCGTTCGCAGACTGGGTCGAATGCGCGGCTCGTCAACCTCGGCAGCGATCCTGAGCCCTTCGATCTTCACGGGATTCGCCGGGGTGGGCGACGCGGCGATCGGAGAGCGGCGGTTCCACGAGTACTACGAGACATCGGCGGCGCTCGGTCTTGCTGCGCTGCTGATCGTCGGCATCGCCGTGGCGTGTATCGTGACCCTGTTGCGCCGGCGACCGCTTCGCGACCGCATCTTGCTCGGCCTCATGGCGCTCATGCTCCCGTGCATCGCCTTCTGGTGGCTGGTGATGTTCCAGTCCGGGGAAACGGTCGTGGGTTCGCACGGCGGAACGGTCGTGCACCAGGGTTCGCACGTATGGCTGCTCCTGCTCATAGCACTCTCATTCGCGTGGGTGGTGAAACGCCATGCCTGGGCGGGGCTCCCGCTCGTCGTCGTGCAGGCCGGCCTCACGGCGTGGTTCTACATCCCGTTCTTCGGGCATTCCGAACTGCGGCCCGCAGCAGCGGTGGTATCCCTCGCGGGCTGCGCGATCGTCGCCCTCGGCGTGCTCCTGAGCGTGCGCAGGCAGCAGGCATCGATCGGCGGCGGGGACGGCGCTGGGCGCGAGGGACGGCGAACGTCGCCGCCGGCTGCCCAGGCGCAGTACGGATCCAGAGCCCGACAATGACGTGAGGACTGAACTCCACGACGGGCGGCGTGACCGACGCCGGATCGAGTGCGACGCGACGTTCACGGATCGCCGACTACGTGTTCGGGGCCGAGGTCGCGCCGTACGCCCGCCGCTGGGTCGCCATCGTCGCGTATGCCGTAATGTTCGTCGCGGGCACCGCGATCGCCCTGTTCCGCGTCGATCCGGGCACATGGAACCTCCTCTGGGCCGAGGACGGCAAGGAGTTCCTCCAAGACGCGTACGATCACCCGTTCGTCGAGAACCTGTTCCGGCCGTATGCCGGATACATGCACCTCGTTCCGCGGCTCATCGCCGAGCCGATCAGCGTGATCGTTCCCGCCGACTGGGCCGCGATCGCCTTCACCGTCGCGGCCTCGGCGGTGTGGTCGGCGGCGGCGCTCGCGGTGTTCGACTTCGCCCGTGGGCATGTGCGCCACGTCGCGATCCGTGCTGGGCTGTGGGCGCTGATCCTGCTCTTCCCGGTGGGAGGGCTCGAGGTCGCCGGGAACATCGCGAACGCGCACTGGTTCCTCATCTTCGCTGCGTTCTGGGCGCTCGCCGCCCGCGACCGGAGCAGGCGCAAGTGGTCGTGGCATCCGTCGCGGTCGCGGTCGCCGCGCTGAGCGACCCGCTCACGCTCACGCTCGCGCCGCTCGTCGTACTGCGGTTCCTCCTGTTGCGCAGTCGACGGAGCAACATCGTGAACGTGGTCTTCATCATCGCGATGGCGGTCCAGTTCGCGATCGTGCTCGGCACGTCGCGCGAGACGTCGGACGCTGCATCCGGGCCCGGGTGCGACGTTCCACTCGATGGTCATCAGGGTCGTCGTCGGCGGGCTTCGTCGGCCCGGCCAACGCCGATCTGCTGCGCGAAACGATGGGCGATGACGGGCTGTTCTTCCTCGGCATCGGCATCCTCACCGCGCTCGTGGCGATCGCCTTGGCCTGCCTGCTGCGGAGCGCGATGCCCGCTCATCTCGCTGATCGTTCGCGATCGCGTTCTCGGCGATCACGACCTGGCTCACCTGGTCGGCCCTAGTCCAGGTCGCTCCCGACTCCGCGATCGTGGGCGGATCACGCTATGTGGTGACGTCGGTGCTCTGCCTCTACGCCGTCGTGGTGATGGGTCTCGACCTGGCGGTCGCTTCGCTTCGTCGGCGCTTGGTGCCGGTCGGCGCCGCCGCCGCGGCCGCGCTCTGCGGGATGCTCATCGTGAGCTGGGGGCCGGATTACGCCCCGCACTACCGCCCCGTCATCGCCGACGCGGGGGAGCAGTTCGAGGAACGAGGATGTCACGCCGGCACGGTGGACATCCACGTGCTCCCCGGTGGCGCCTGGGTCGCACGCTTCCCCTGCGCCGCCTTCGCCGACTGAGCACCGCCGATGCTCACGTTGCTCGGCGCCGCGCTGGTCTCGTTCGCCGGCCTCGGCATCGTCATCGGCGCCGGCGCGGTCGTCACACGCCGGATGTGGTCCGGCCATCTCACGTTGGCCTTCGCCTGCGGACTCGCGGTCCTCGCCACTGCTGCGATGGCGGCGTTCGCCATCGCGTCCATCGCTCCCGCTGCAGTCGAAGCGTTCAGCACAGCCGTGCTGCTGCTGTCCCTGGTCGCCTTCGCCACGGCGCGACCGTGGCATCTCGTGCCGGGCCTCGCGCCGCACGCCCTGCTCGTGGCGTCGTCGGCGGCGTTCGCGTTCGGCCTCACCTTCCTGTACACGAGCGCCCTGCGACCCTTCGACCTGGTGCGGATTCGGTTCTATGCGCTCTCTCGGCTCGTCGACAACGTGATCCCGAGCCGTCTCACCGAGCGAGTCGGTCGGGCGCGTCGACCGAGGGCATCATCGGAGATTGGAACGGCGTCGATCGTCCGCCCCTGCAATCAGCGATCGAATTGCTCTTTACCGTCCGCTGCTCGGGGTCCTGGATGCGGTGATGCCCGGCCCCGACGCACGCGGTCGTCCTTGCGTTCGAGGTGGCCTGCCAGCTCCTCTGGATTCCCGCCGCCTATGCCCTCCTCCGTGCACTCGGCGTGTCTCGACGTCTCGCATTGCCGGCGATCGCCGTCACGAGCACCATCTCGTTCGCGTTCTTCAACGAGGTCTTCACCTGGCCGAAGTTGCTCTCCGCCGCGTTCACCCTGGCCGCCCTCGCTGTGCTCGCGAAGGTGCTCCGAGACGACTCGGTCGCCACCCGGGCGCTGGCACCAGCGGTCGTGCTGATGGTGGTCGGTGTCCTCGCGCACAGCGCCGCCATGTTCATCGCGCCCGCGTTCGTCGTTCTCGGACTCCTCGCCCTGCGCCGACGCGGCGCGGGAGGTCGCGCATTCACCGCATTCGGCGCCGGTGCAGGCGCCGCGCTCGCCATCGCGCTTCCGTGGTTGTTGTATCAGCGTGCGTCAGGACTTCCGACGGACCGCCTCATGAAGATGCACCTCGCCGGTGTCGTCGAGCCGAATGGCGAATCCTTCCTGCACGCGATCGGCGACGGATACGCCTCACTCCCGCTCGGGGACATCCTCGGGCGGCGGCTCGCGAACTTCACCTGGGTGTTCGCCGACCCCTTGGGACTGGGTGGTGAAGTGAGCGATTGGCTCGGTGGGCGACCCGCCTACGAGTGGCACCACAGCACCGCCGCTCTCGGTGTCGTGGTGCTGCCGACCATGGCATTCGTCGTCGTGCAACTCGTCAAGCTGATCCGCGATCGGGAGTTCGAGTTACGATGGCGGGCCCCGGCGATCCTGTGTGCACTGATGCTCCTGTGCGTGCTGCTCTGGATCGCGGTGCTCTTCGCTCCCGACCAGGCGCAAGTCGCCCACGGCTCGCTCACCTGGCTCATCGTCTTCGCCACGATCCCCATTGCCTGGATGACCTCACGTCGCCCTTGGTCGTGCGTGGCGCTCTATGTCGGACAGGTCGCATTCACACTCGCGGTCTACGGCGGATCGAGAGGTTCGTCTGCTTTCGGCGACGTCAGCATCGGCGCGCTGGCAGCACTCGTCGGCGGAGTCGTCGGGCTCATCGCCGTCATCCTCTGGCAGCTCCAGCCGTGGACGCGCCCGTGCGTCGGCCCGAAGAAGCTCAGCGGGAGGCCGACGGACGGAGCATCCGACGGACGCGGCGCCACGCGCGCCCGGCAAGGGATCGTGCCGTCCGGGTAGCCGAGGGCTTCGCCTGCCGGATCGCGGTGCCACCACCGGCCTCGTCGAGCACGAATACGGCCATGGCCTGGTCGAACAGCTCGCCCGTCGGCACCCAGGTCTCCAGCGTGAAGCCGAGCTCGCCCCACGTCTGCTCCAGCCACGAGCGTGGCGCGACCGCCCATGAATAGAACGTGCGGGACCGCGGCCCGTCTTCCTCGCCGCGCCCCGCATAGACGAAGCGGCCGAGGCGCGCGTCCTCGAGATCGCCCGCCACGTCATCCGTGACCGCCGCGATGCTGCGGGTGAAATCCAGGGGCTTCGCCGGATCGCACCGCGGCCTGCGCCGCCTCCACAGTGTGGAGGAAGTCGTCTTCGAGCACCGTCATGAACACCTTGCCGCCCGGTTTGAGCACCCGTGCGAACTCGGCGGCCCATGCGCGGTGGGCGTCTTCGGAGAGGTGCGAGAACACGCTGAACGCTGTCACGCCGTCGAACATGCCAGACCGGAACATGGACGGCGGCATCGGCGCGTTCGTCGTCGCGTTGACTCCGGGGAGCGTCGACTGCACGAGCACCGTCATGGACAGATCGACATCGGACGACCAGACCTGCTCGGGGCGCAGGCGAAGGAGGAGGAGGCGGAGGATGCGGCCCCAGCCGGACCCGAAGTCGAGCACCTTGAAGCTCGAGAGCTCATCGGCGGGCCAGTGCTCGAACGCTCGGCTGACGAATCGTTCGGCCTCGCGGTAGGCGGTCTCGTAGCTCGACCCCACGAACTTCTCCTGGATCCACTGCGGAGGGTTCAGCGGGGGCCGGGCGATGGTGTCGACGACGGCGGGCAGGGCCTCGAGTGTCGGGGCTTCCACGAGGCTCGCGATGTACTCTTCGGCGGTCCGGGCTGTGTTCACCGTTCTCTCCCGTCGTTCGCCGCCGCATCGCATGTGTCGCGGGTCGGCGGCCTGACTACCGTATCGCCATCGCCACAGGGCGGCGGCGTTGGCGACAGCGTGCACCTGCACACCAGCCGAGTTCGGCCGGTGCTCGACCTCAAGGGCATGAACTCCATCAGCGGCCAGCCGGACCTCGAGATCTCGGTGCTGCGACGAACGGTGCTGTCGAGCTGCCCGCATCGACAGGGTCGTCCTGACGCGGCTCCACCCATACGACGAAGGGGGGCCGCGGCCCCCCTTCGTGCTGAAACGCCAGTCTAGATCGTGCCGTCCTTGACGGCGTTCTCGATCCACGGGATGACCTCGTCGAGCATGTCGTCGAGCGTGGTGGTCGCCTCGAAGCCGAGCACCTCCTTGGCCTTCGTCGACGTCGGGGACGCGCCTCTGGACGTCGTACTCGAAGCCGGGGTCGCTCGTGAGGCGGAGCGGCACGTCGGGGCCCTTGATCTTGCGCCAGATGACCTCGGCCAGCTCGCGACGGTGTGGCCGTCGGCCGTCGAGAGGTTGAAGTCGTCGTTCAGCGCGCGCCGGGTGGTCGAGGCTCAGCACGATGCCGCGGGCGAGGTCGCCGCCGTAGGTGTAGTGGCGCACCTGGTCGCCCTCGCCGAGGATGTGCAGCGGGTCCTGGCCCTTCAGCACCTTCTGCACGAGGTCGGGGACGACGTGGCTCATCGCGAGCTTCACGTTGCCCGAGTCGATCTCGACGTCGCCGAGCGCGCGGGACTCGCCGATGCCGACGCAGTTGAACGGGCGCAGGATCGTGTACGGGAGCTTGTACTGGTCCCACGCTGCGCGGGCGAAGTACTCGACGGCGAGCTTCTGGAAGCCGTAGGACGACAGCGGCGGCGGCACGATGCGCTCGTCGCCCTCCTTGCTCGGCCAGCGGTCGGTCGACTCGAACACCATCGACGACGACATGTAGGTGACCTTCTCGAGGCGGCCCCGTTCTTGTGCGCGGCGATCGCCGCGTCGACGCTCGAGGCGATGATGCGCTCGTTCTGGGCGAGCAGGTCGTAGGCGTAGGTGTGGAAGTAGGAGATGCCGCCGATGAGCGCCGCGCCGGCGATGAAGTGGTCGGCGTCCGACAGCAGCTCGGTCATGAGCTCGACGTCCTGAACGTCGCCGACGATGAGGCGGTAGTCGGGGTGGTCGTCGTACGACTTCTTGACCTGGCCGTACTTGGAGTAGTTGTCGACCCCGACGACCTCGTAGCCCTGGCTCAGGAGCTCCTCGACGATGTATCCGCCGATGAAACCGGCCGAACCGGTGACGACGACTTTCTTCTTCATGACTCTCGTTTCTCTGCTTTCTCGTGGGGATCGGCGTCGGTGGCAGGCGAGCCGCGTCACCTTCGACCGAAGCTGTTCGGCACGTCAGCGGAGGGCCGAAGGCGAAGCGGTACCAGCGCAGGTACTTCGGGATCCACTTGGACATCTTGAAGTTGGACTGCGCCGAACGTGCCGGTCGAGCCAGATCGTGGGGATCTCGGCGACCGGGCGCCGCAGCCGCCGCGCCTTGGCGGTCAGCTCGAGTCCGATCTCGAAGCCGTCGCGGCTGTCGATGCCGACCTCCTGCACGAAGTCGGCGTCGTACGCCTTGAACGAGTTCGTGGCGTCGCGCGTGCCCGACGTTGGTGAGCAGGTTGCAGGCGACGCCCGGCCGTGTCGGGAGAGGAAGCGCTTGAACCGCGGGCCGCCGACCTGCTGGCCGCCCGGCATGTAGCGCGACGCGGCGGCGACCACGACGCCGCGTTCGACGAGCCGCACGAGGTCGTCGATCTGGCGGGGGTCGTCGCAGCCGTCGGCCATCGTCACCACGACCGTCGGCGCGGCCGCCGCGTCGATCCCGTACCGGATGGCCTGCGCCGGGCCGCGGCCGTAGTGTTGACGACGATCCGAACAGACGGGTGCGACTCCGCGTAGCGTCTCGACGACGGAGACCGTCGTGTCGTCGGGCGAAGTCGACGACGACGAGGATCTCGGCAGTCGAGCTTGACGGCCTCGATGATGCGGTCGAGGCCGGGCACGATCTCCTCGCCCTCGTTGTAGGCGGGGATGACGACTCGTGGCGCGCGCGGCTGTCACACCCGTACCCCGTCGCCGAGCAGGTTCCAGACGTCGGCGACCGGGTGTGTCGGTCTCGAGGTCGCGGTACTCCTCGTGCGGCGTCGCGATGATCAGCAGGTCGGCCTTCTGCGAGCACCTCGTCGAGCGGCAGCAGCGTGTCGTCGACCTCCTCGGTGACGTGCGGGTCGGTGGCGAGCACCGCCTTGGCCTTGAACCTCAGCACCCGGCGCAGCTTGTAGCACAGGCTCGAGCGGATGTCGTCGGAGCCGGCCTTGAACGACATGCCGAGGATGCCGACGGTCATGTTCGCGAGGTCGAACGGCTTCTCCAGCCGGCTGACCAGGTACAGCGGCAGGCCCTCGTTGACGAGCATCGCCGAGTGGCCGAGGGCGAACGTGTTGTCGCTGAACGCGGCCAGCTGCATGGTGTCCTTGAACAGGCACGGCCCGGCGGCGAAACCCGGGCCGGGCAGGTCCTGCGCGCGCGGGTAGTCGTGCGTGAGGCCCTTGCGGATCCGCTCGAAGTCGAGCCCGCGGTCGTTGGCCATCATGTAGAACTGGTTCGCCGCGGCGAACTTGATGTAGCGCCAGGTGTTGGTGAACAGCTTCGCGAGCTCGGCCTCCTCGGGCTCGAGGTGCGACGATCTCGTCGGTCAGCGTGCCGAACAGCGCGGCGGCGCGCTGCGCGGCCGTCCGTCGGTGCGCGAGGACACGATCTGCGGGAGGCGTGAACAGCTCCTCCATCGCCTTGTGCTCGGCGATCCGCTCCGGGCAGAACGCGACGTCGATGTCGAGGCCGAGGTCGGCGACCATCTGCTCGACCAGCGCGGTCACGCCCGGGTAGACGGTGCTGCGCAGGATGAGGAGCTGGCCGTCGCGGAAGTACTCGCTGCACGGCTCGAGCGCCTCGGGGATCGCGGTCGGGTCGGGGTTGAGGTGCTCGTCGACCGGCGTGCCGATCACGACGATCACGTTGCTCCGCCGTGGCGACCACCGACGGGTCGGTCGACGCCGTGAGCATGCCGGCTGTCGCAAGCCCGCGCGCAGCACCGGCTCGGCGCCGGGCTCGGCGAACGGCATGCGTGCCCGCGTTGACGAGGTCGACCGCGTCCGCGCTGATGTCGTAGACGACGACCTTCGAGCCGCGGTCGGCCAGGGCGATCGCGAGCGGCAGGCCGACATGGCCGCCGCCGCCGATGACGACGACATCGTTGGGGAATGCAGAGTTCACGGAGTCCTCACTCGGAGATGCACGATCAAGCCGTGCCGGCATGCAAGAGTCGGCATCATCCTAGTTCGAGAAAAGTCAGGGACCGGTGCCCAAGGGCGCTCCCGTCACTCGTCCGGCCGGGCGCCGGTGCGTGATTGGGTAGACTCCCGAACGCAACTGCACGCTACGAAAGGCACGAATGGCCACGCCGACTCCGGGGCTCGTCTCCGTCGTCCTCGTCAACTTCCGCGGCGCGGATGACACGATCGAAGCCATCGGCTACCTGGGCGAACTCGATTGGCCGCGCGATCGACTCGAGATCATCGTCGTCGAGAACGCGTCGGGCGACGACAGCGCGAGTCGCATCCGGGAGGCCGCACCCGCACGTGAGACTGGTCGAGTCGGACGAGAACCTCGGATTCGCCGGCGGATGCAACCTCGGTGTCCGCGTCGTCGCACGGCGAGTACCTGGCGTTCCTCAACAACGACGCCCGTCCCGACCGTGCCTGGGTGACGGCGGCAGTCGAGCGGTTCCAGCGCGCGCCCGACGTCGGCGCGGTCGCGAGTCGCGGTGCTGGACTGGGAGGGGAGCACGTCGACTTCATCGGCGCGGCCCTGACCTGGTTCGGCATGGGTTACAAGCCGCTCACCGCGCAGCCCGTCCCGAAGTCGGCCGAGGAACCGTCCGACGTGCTGTTCGGCACCGGGTCTGCGATGTTCGTGCGGCGGTCCGTCTACGAGGCGCTCGGCGGATTCGATGAGCGGTTCTTCATGTTCTTCGAGGACGTCGACTTCGGCTGGCGTCTGAACCTGGCGGGCTGGCGGTTCGTCTACGAGCCCGAATCGCTCGCCTTCCACAAGCACCATGCGTCCATGACCTCGTTCGGGCGTTCAAGGAGACCTACCTCCTCGAGCGCAACGCCCTCTTCGCCATGTACAAGAACCTCGGCGACGAGGAGCTCGCCCGGCTCCTTCCCGCCACGCTCGCGCTGACGGTGCGGCGTTCGGTCGCGCGAGGGGAGCTCGATTCGACGGCGTTCGACCTCCGACGCGGGGCAGCGACGAACCGTCGATGACCGTGGCGAAGGACTCGCTCGCCGGCATCTCGGGATCGACCAGTTCGTGGAGGAGCTCCCTGCGCTCGAGAGGCGCGCCACGAGGTCCAGGCGAAGCGCGTGCGTGTCGGACGCGCGGATCTGGCCGCTGTTCGGCGTCACCGATGCACCGTCCTTCCAGGGCGGGCTACCTCGAGGGCTACGTGAACATCGCCGAGGCGTTCGACGTGTACTCCGAGCCGACCCCGTCGCAGGTCCTCATCATCACGGGGGACCCGATCGGACCGAAGATGGCCGGACCGGCGATCCGCGCCTGGCACATGGCCGCGGCCTCGCGAAGACGCACGACGTCACCTGGTCTCGCTCGCGAAGGTCGAGGCCGTCGACGCGCCGTTCGGCGTCGTGCACGTCGCCCCGGGCGACGACCGGGCGATGGGCGCGCTCGAGCGCGACACGGACGTCATCGTCTTCCAGGGCTGGCGATGGCGCTGTTCAACTCGATCCGCAAGAGCAACAAGATCATCGTCTGCGACATCTACGACCCGATGCACTCGAGCACCTGGAACAGGGTCGGGACCTGCCACGCGCGCATGGGATCGCAGGTCCTGGATGCCACCGAGGTGCTGAACGAGCAGCTCCTCCGCGGCGACTTCTTCCTGTGCGCCTCGGAGCGGCAGCGGCATTTCTACCTGGGGCAGCTCGCGGCACTGGGGCGGATCAATCCGACGAATTACGAGACGGATCCCGACCTCGAGCGACTCATCGCCGTCGTTCCCTTCGGGCTCGGATCGGAGTTCCCCGCGCACGATCGACAGGTGCTCAAGGGCGTCGTTCCGGGCATCGGCGCCGACGACAAGGTCGTGCTCTGGAGCGGGGGCTCTACAACTGGTTCGACCCGAAGTCGCTGATCCGGGCCGTCGCGATGCTCGCGCCGCGACGACCTGAGGTGCGGCTCTTCTTCCAGGGCACGAAGCATCCGCATCCCGGGGGTCCCCGAGATGACCATCGTCGCGGAGTCGCGTGCCCTCGCGGCCGAGCTGGGCGTGCTCGACCGATCCGTGTTCTTCAACGCCTCGTGGGTGGACTACCGCGATCGCCACAATTATCTCGCGGAGGCCGAAGCCGGCGTCAGCACGCACTTCGCGCATGTCGAGACGACGTTCTCGTTCCGTACCCGGATCCTGGACTACCTCTGGGCGGGGCTGCCCATGGTCGTGACCGCGGGTGATCATTTCGCCGATCTCGTCGATGCGGAGGGACTCGGAGTGGTCGTTCCGCCGAACGATGTCGAGGCGCTGACGGCCGCGCTCGACATGGCGATGTTCGATGAGGCGTTCCGCGTGGAGGCCAAGCAGAACATCCGACGCGTCCGTGAGCGCTACGCCTGGGACGTGGTCCTCGACCCGCTCGTCGAGTTCGCGGAATCGCCTCGCCGCGCGAGGGACTTGGCCGGCTCAGCCACCTCGGTCGGCGCGGCCACACGCAAACGAACGATGCCACCACGGAAGCGCCACGGGCTTCTCCATGACATGGATCTCGCCGTCCACTATCTCCGAACCGGTGGACCGCGTGTGCTCATCCAAGGTCCAGAGCCGGCTCCGGTTGAAGCGCCGTTGAGCGCTCCGGCTGAAGCGCAGGCGAGCACGGCGGTGTCCGGCGCCCCGAGGGGCGCCTGGCGCGGTGGCGCACCCGCTACGACCGCTGGGTGCAGCCCCGATCCGACGGTTTGCCGGCGATCCGCGTGCTCGTCGCGCTGCCGTTGCTCCTGGCCGTCGTGGGCGCCGTCCTGGTCGGCCTTTCGGTCAACGGCTCCTCGTCGGGGGCCTTCTACTCAGAATTGGCAGGAGGGACGGGATCCCGACCTCCTCGCCGGGACCCCGCAACTCATCCGTACCGATGAGTGGAACGTGCAGACGGTCTGGGCGATCGCGCAGGCGGAGCAGGGGCTGCCGGTCGAGAACCAGACCTTCCCCGGAGGCATGGACGCGACCATCCCGCAGGACCTTCCGCGAGCGGATTGGTCGGTGGCGTTCCGTCCTCATCTCCTGGGGTTCCTGGCGTGGGATGTCGATCACGCCATCGCGCTGAAATGGTGGCTGCCCGGGCTTTCGCTGATCGCGGCGGCCTACTGTTCGCCGTGACGATCCTTCCGAGGCGCCCGCTGCTCGCGGCCGGCATCGCCGGGGGATTCTTCCTGAGCCCGTTCTTCCAATGGTGGTTCCTGCAGACGACGCTTGTGGCCCGTCGTCTGGGGGTTCGCGCTGGTCACCACCCTGATCTGGTGTCTGAGAGCGGGACGAGACTCGCGCCGATCATCTGGAGCGCGCATCCTCGCGTACCTCACGGTGGTGATGGCGATGGGATCTCGCTGCCGTTCATCGTCCCCATCGTGCTCGTCTGCGCACTGACGGGCGTCGGGGCGGTGGTCGACGCAAGGAAGGCCGGCGCTGGAATCGGCCGCCTGCGATTCGGTTGTCGCCGGTGGTCGTCGCCGGAATCCTCGGCTCTGCGGTCACCGTCGCTGTGGTTGGCGGAGAAGCGCGAGGTCGTGGACGCGTTCCTCGGGACCGCGTACCCGGGCGAGCGCTCTTCGCCACCGGTCAGGGGGACATGACCGCGTTGGCGGCGTCGTTGTCCTCGTCGTTCGCCCTCGCGCTCAAGGCCGGGGGATGGCTGGGCACGAACTCCTCTGAGGCGTCAACGTTCTTCTTCGTCGGAGCGTTCCTCATTCCGGTCGTCGTGTGGCTGCTGGTCAAGTGGCGACGCACGATGGCGCTCCCGTGGATGCTGGCGGGCGCCTCGGTGTCGATCCTGGTGATCGTCGCGTTCATCTTCGTCCCGGGCTGGGACGGGGTCGCGCACCTGCTCTTCCTCGATCGCTCGATCCCGAATCGACTGTGGATCGGCATCGGGTTCGCGTCGACCGTGATCATGGTGATCCTCATCCGGGAGCTGTCCTCGAGCCGCCGGCCCGACGGGTCTTCGCTGCCGCCATCGCACTCGTATTCCTCGCCTCGCAGGCCGGGATCGCGATCGCCGTGTGGCTGATGTCCCCGCCGCACTGGGTGCTGCGCGCTTCTGGTGGCTCCTCGCCCTGCTCTTCGCCGCCGTGATCTACCTGCTCGCGCGGGCGAGACCCGTGGTCGGCCGTGGTGCTCTTCGTCATCATCGGCTTCATCAGCTGCCGCGACCGTCAATCCCGTGTACCGGGGGGTCCTCGACCTTCGCGAGACGGATGCCTCGGCAGCGGTCCAGGAGCATGACGAACGCTCCGACGGAGCGACGTGGGTCGGCATCGGCGGGCGCCTGCCGACGGCGCTGCTGCTCGAGTCGGGTGTCGAGGCGTTCAATGGATTCCAAGGCGCGCCATCGGACGCGATGTGGGACCTCGTAGATCCGACCGAGCAGTACGAATTCCAGTGGAACCGTCTCGCCGGAGTGGGTGGACCCCTGGTGAAGGGGAGCCCCAGATCTCGAACCCGGCCCCCGACCAGATCCTGGTGACGTTCGACGCCTGCTCGGCGTTCGCCCAGAGAACACGTGGACTTCGTGCTCGATGACGACACCGCTCGAATGGACAGCGACTGCCTGGCACCGGTCGAGGAGCTCGACCTCGCCGACGACGGCGAACTGAGCATCCTCGAGGTCGTGCCCGCGGCATCCTGATCCGAGAGCTGGCGGGTCGAGCAGCGCCTCAGCGACACCGCGCCGAAGGCGTGGCCGACGAGCGCGCGAGCGCCGGCCTGGTCGCGCGCCGCGAACGCCGAGGGGACCCGGGTGAGAGCGTTGATGCGGCTCGACACGTGGAACCGGGCCGACCGGGCGGCCTTATGCCATCCGCGGGCTTCGAAACGATCTGCGAGCTCGGTGAAGAAGGTGCGTTCTTCGCGGAACCGGCTGCCGTCGACCGCCTTCCACGAGGAGACACTGCCGGCATGACGGCGATAGTCGAACTCGACCGTGTCGTCGACCACCAGCGAGCCACCCGCCCGCAGAGGTCGAGGACCAGCGCCAGGTCCTGGACGACCTCGTAGCCCTCCGGAATCCCGTGGCACGGGTCAGGGGCCCGTGCCACGCGACCGCCGGGAAGTTCATCCAGTTGCCCCGCGTGACGCTGGTCGCCAGTCGCTCGCCCGAGAGTCGGATCGGGGACGACCCCAAGGTGCCGCCCTTGCCGCCACCGCAGATCACCTACGACCAGGCCAAGAGCCTACGCCCAGGCCCTGCTCAAGGGCGACCCGAGGTGCTCGGCCTCGTCTGGCAGTCGGTCAAGGAGGGCACGCAAGGCATCCTGCCGTCCCGCCACTGAATGCGATGTTTGGCTTTCAGGGTCCAGGGCAAAGGATTCGGGTTGACCATGGGCGCCAATTCCTTTGACGGTTGCCGCGGCTTCCGCAGGGCCCGGTGCCCCGGAAGCCCAGAGCCTTGGAGGCCGATGAGCAGTTGGCCCGCGATCAGGACGATGATGACAGCAATATGGGTCGGCACAATTCGGATGTCGCCGATCGGCGTCGGGCCGAGATCGACCCTGCCGCCAGCAGCAGGGGGGCCGAAGGACGAACGCAGAGCGCTTCATGGATGTCGGCGACCGATGCTACCTCCCTCCCTTCGGGGGCATGCTCCGGAGCATCGAGCAGTCGGACAGACTGTGGATCTCTTGCTGTTCGGCCAGTCCCATCTCTCTTGCACGGCCGCAGGGCGCGGTCCTGATCCACGCGGCGATGGGGCCGTGCCTGGAGCCGCGGCCAGCCGTACTACCCCGACCAAACGCATGCTCTTCGGCGCTGTTCCGTACCCGGCCCTTGAGGAACCGGGCCTGGCGAGCAGGCGTTGATTTGGCGGCTCGGCCGAGATCGGCGGCGGGCGGGCGCCGGCGCAAACGACGGGAGACGCCGATGCCAAGAGAGTTGCGGGACAGCGTCGTGGTGATCACCGGCGCTTCGAGCGGCATCGGTCGAGCGACGTCGTTGCGCTTTGCTGAGCGTGGGGCCGCCGTGGTGCTGGCCGGACGCCGGGCCGAGACGCTCGACGAGCTGGCGGCCGCCTGCCGGGGCAGAGGCGGGAAGGCGGTCGCGGTGCCGACCGACGTGACCGACCGGAGCGCGGTCGAGGATCTCGCGGCTAGCGCGATCTCGACCTATGGCCGCATCGACGTCTGGGTCAACAATGCCGCCGTCACGCTGTTCGCCCGCTTCGAGGAGGCGCCGATGGATGCCTACCGGCGGGTCATCGAGACCAACCTGTTCGGCTACATTTACGGTGCGCGCGCGGTCCTGCCTTACTTTCGCAGGCAGGCGGCGGGAGCGCTGATCAACATCGGCTCGGTGGTCGGCATCGTCGGTCAGCCCTATACGAGCGCGTACTGCCTCAGCAAGTTCGCGATCCGCGGCCTCGGCGAGTGCCTGCGCCAGGAGCTGCTCGACCAGCCGATCCACGTGTCGACCGTGCTGCCGGCCGAAATCGACACCCCCGTGTTTGCCCATGCGGGAGACTGCACGGGCCGGGCGGTCAAGCCGCTGGAGCCGATAAGGAAGCCAAGGCGCAGAATGTAGGTGGAGAGGTTCTTTGCTATGTATATTAATGAATACTAAAATGCGGATTGACGATAAAAGATTTAATATGCTGCCTAAATATAAAATCTAAATGTAAAATAGTATGTCCGTATAGGTAAAAAAGCAATAACAGTTCCGGAAGGTGTTACCGTTTCAGTGGGTAAGGATAATGTCGTAACTGTAAAAGGTCCAAAAGGTGAATTGAAGCAGGCGATTGATCGTGATATCACGGTTGAAGTAAAAGATGGCCAGGTTGCATTTTGCCGTCCTACCGACCAGATCCGTCATCGTGCCATGCATGGTTTGTACCGTGCACTTGATCGCTAACATGGTGAAAGGTGTAACAGATGGGTATACAAGAAAGCTGGAATTGATCGGTGTGGGTTTCAAAGCAGCCAACCAGGGTAATATACTTGACCTTTCGCTTAGGTTATTCTCACAATATCGTTTTCGAAATTCCGAAGGAGTTGAAAGTGGCAACCGCACAGGAAAAAGGTCAGAACCCTATCATCACCTGGAAGGTATCGACAAGCAATTGATCGGACAGGTAGCTGCAAAATTGCGCAGCCTGCGTAAGCCTGAACCATACAAAGGAAAAGGTGTTCGTTATGTGGGTGAAATAGTTCGTAAGAAAGCTGGTAAAGCAGCAGGTAAATAAGTTAAAGTTATGAAGTTAAAATTCAGATCGAAATCCAGCGATTAACATAAATTTCAACGAACAGTATCGGCAGAATCAGGAAATAAATAAAGAGATGAACCCAAAAGTAAAATCAGCAAGAAGACAAAATATCCGCTACAGCATCCGCAGAAAGATCGGGACGGCACTGCGCAAAAGCCACGCTTGTCTGTATTCAGAAGCAATACTGATATCTATGCGCAGTTGATCGATGATACAAACGGTGCATACCATTGCTGCTGCTTCTATCAAAAGATAAAGATATCAATGCCCAGAAAGGAACCAAAAGTCGAAAAAAGCAAGCTGGTAGGTGAAGCGATTGCCCGAAAAGCAGCTGAACTGGGTATTAAAGAAGTAATTTTTGATCGTGGTGGTTATTTTTATCATGGCCGTGTAAAATCAGTAGCGATGGAGCAAGGGAAGGTGGTTTGGAATTTTAATACAAAATTCAACTATTCTAATTACAAGTATAAATGTCAAAAGTTAATGTAAACAGAGTAAAAGCAGGCGACCTGGAACTGAAAGATAAAGTTGTTGCCATCAACCGTGTGGTAAAAACAACCAAAGGTGGTCGTGCTTTCAGTTTTTCTGCACTGGTGGTTGTTGGCAATGAGAATGGTGTGGTTGGTCATGGTTTGGGTAAGGCCAAAGAAGTACAGGAAGCTATCACCAAAGGAATTGAAGATGCAAAGAAGAACCTGATCAAAGTTCCGGTAATGCATGGTACTATTCCTCATGATCAGTGGGCAAAAGAAGGTGCTGCAAAAGTATTGATCAAGCCAGCTGCTCATGGTACTGGTGTAATAGCCGGAGGTTCTATGCGTGCTGTTCTGGAAAGCGCAGGTGTAACAGACGTATTGGCAAAATCACTTGGGTTCTGCAAATCCGCACAACGTGGTAAAAGCAACTTTCAAAGCACTGGCTTTATTGCGTGAGCCGATCACATGTTGCAAAAACCCGAACACTTGGTTTGAAGAAAGTATTCAACGGATAATATAGTTCGAAGTTGATGTCGAAGTAAGCAGATATCGAACTATCAAACTGAAACTTGAAACATATTAAATATGAAAAAGATAAAAATAACATTGGTAAAAAGCCCGATCGACAGACCCGAGCGTCAGAAAGCTAACGCTGAAGGCCTTGGGTTTGAATAAAACCAATTCTACCAAAGAAGTAGAAGCTACTCCGCAGATACTGGGAATGGTTCGTAAAGTGGAGCACCTGGTGAAAGTGGAAGAAGCTATAAGATAATTCGATAATATGAAATTTGAAGGACGAATTAATCGAATCATTTAACTTAGCAATTTCAAATTTCACTTAATTAACAAGCGAGGGGTGATTCCCCGTAAGTATAAAATAAAAACAATGAAACTACACGAATTAAGACCTGCAAAAGGCGCAACACACAAAGTAAAAAGAATTGGTCGTGGTGAGGCTCCGGACATGGTGGCACTTCTACAAAAGGTACCAAAGGTGCACAGAGCCGTGCCGGTTATAAAAGCAAAATGGCACATGAAGGTGGCCAGATGCCGATCCAGCGCCGTATTCCAAAGCGTGGATTTAAAAATACTCACCGCGTAGAATATAAAGTATTCAACCTCGGACAGGTAGAACAACTGGCTGAAAAATATGGTATCAAAGAATTTACACTGGAGAATCTATATATCAATGGATTGGTCAGCCAGAATGATAAAGTGAAAATTTTGGGCAATGGTGAATTGAAAGGCAAATTCACTTTCAAAGTGAATGCAGTAAGTGAAAAAGCAAAAGCAGCTATTGAAGCTGCCGGTGGTTCTGTTGAAATAGTAAAGTAAATTTCACTAAATTGCAGCGACGCATGCATGACATAATGCGTCCTTATGTTTTAAGCGTCTTAAATCTGTTTAATTCCCGTGAAGAAATTAATTCAGACACTTAAGAATATCTGGAGCATCGAGGAACTGAGAAGTAAGATACTTTTCACCTTGATGCTGATCGCTATTTATCGTATTGGTTCACATATCGTATTGCCTGGTATTGATCCCATCTAAGATTGAAGCTGAATGCAGACCAGTAGCAATGGTATCCTTGACCTGATCAATACATTTGCTGGTGGTGCTTTCAACAGGCTTCCATTTTCGCATTGGGTATCATGCCTTATATCTCTGCTTCGATCTTTATGCAGTTGATGACGGTATTGGTTCCGCGTTTCCAGAAAATGCAGAAAGAAGGTGACAGCGGCCGTAAAAAGATCAACCAGTATACCCGTTACCTGACCGTGGTGGTAACTATTTTCCAGGCATCTGCTTATGTTGGATACCTGAACAGCCAAAGCAATCCAGGCAGCGATCGATGCCGGCTTTCGCAGCTTATTTCTGGTTATCATACTGTTATCATACTTACTGCAGGTACATTGTTTGTAATGTGGATGGGTGAAAAGATCACGGATAAAGGATTAGGTAATGGTACTTCACTGATCATCATGATCGGTATCCTTGCCCGTTTGCCACAATCATTCATACAGGAATTGACTGCCAAATCAACCCGTACAGGTGATATCCTGATCTTCATCGTTGAAATCGCTATTCTTGATCGCTATCATCCTGGGATGTATCTTATTGATACAGGGTGTACGAAAGGTGCCGGTGAACTATGCCAAGCAAATTGTGGGTAACCGCCAGTTTGGTGGTGCACGGCAGTTTTTGCCATTGAAGGTGAATAGTGCCGGTGTAATGCCTATCATCTTTGCACAGGCAATCATGTTCCTTCCAACCATTGTTTACACTTGGCAGAACGGTACCGGACGAGATTTCAAGAATGTTTACTGATCATCAGAATGTCTGGTACATGTTGATTTATTCAGTAGTGGTAATCGGATTTACATTCCTGTATACGGCATTAATATTTAATCCCAAACAGATTGCAGATAACCTGAAGCAGAACAATGGTTTTATTCCTGGTGTAAAACCAGGTCAGCCTACAGCAGATTATATTGGCAGCGTAATGGATAGGATCACTTTACCAGGTGCTGTTTTACTGGCATTTGTGGGTATTTTGCCCGGTATTGCTCAACGTCTTGGTGTAACGCAGGGATTCTCAACTTTCTTTGGTGGTACTTCTTTGCTGATCATGGTAGGTGTAATTCTGGATACATTGCAGCAGATAGAAACACAATTGCTGATGCGCCAGTATGATGGATTAATGAAGAGCGGACGGATACAGGGAAGACAAACACATCGGCGGTACAGTATTAATATGAATTACACAATTATAATTGAAACCTGGTCGAACTAAGCTTGCCGGGTTTTGTTTTATTAAACTTATCTAAATCAGCCATTAGCGTCATTGCAATTTTGATCTAAAATATTAATTTTGCGATTGATATGATGATATATAAAACAGATGAACAGATAGAACTGATGCGGCAAAGCGCCTTGCTGGTGAGCAAAACACTTACTGAAGTGGCTAAGATTCTTAAGCCCGGGAATCACGACATTGTCCATTGATGAAATGATTGGTGAGTTTATCCGTGATCATAAAGCTATACCTTCTTTTTTGAATTACAATGGATATCCTTTCAATTCCTGTATTTCGGTAAATGATGTGGTAGTACATGGATTTCCCAATAAAAATGAATTGAAGGAAGGTGATATTGTTTCGATTGATATTGGTGTTATAAAAATGGCTGGCATGGTGATCATGCCTATACATTTGCCATTGGTGATCCCGGTGAAGAAGTGATGCAATTGATCAGAGTAACCAAGGAATCACTATACAAAGGAATTGAAAAAGCGGTAGCAGGTAATAGGTAGGTGATATTGCCTATGCCATCCAGGAACATACAGAAAAAAAACATGGTTATGGTGTGGTGAGGGAATTGGTTGGTCATGGACTTGGTAAGAGCATGCACGAAGATCCGCAGGTACCTAATTATGGTAAGAGAGGAACCGGTACGAAATTAAAAGAAGGATGGTGCTGGCAATTGAACCCATGATCAACCTGGGAAGAAAGAAGTTTATACAGAAGAGAGATGGCTGGACGGTGCGAACAAAAGATGGCAAACCTTCCGTGCATTTTGAACATGATGTATGTGTCAGGAAAAACAAGGCTGATATACTTTCTGATTATTCAAATCATCGAAAAGGCGGAAAAGCGTTAATCCACATCTGTTTGTATACAGTCACCAATAGTCAACCGCTGTCTGAGGCCTGTATACTGGACAGGCATTTAATTTATGCAGCATGCCAAGAAAAAATTGGTTGTTATCGGTGGTGGTGCTGCTGGATTTTTTTGTGCCGTCAATGCAGCCGAATGAATCCCGAACTGGATGTTATTACTTGTTGAAAAACCAGTAAACTATTATCCAAAGTAAAAGTAAGTGGCGGCGGACGATGCAATGTAACCCATGCCTGTTTTGATATTGCAGATAATGAGCAGACAGTATCCCGCGGGGAGGAAATTTTGTCAAGAAAACATTTCACCAGTTTTTTACCACTAGATACATCAATGGTTTGAAGAAAGAGGAGTGAAGCTGAAAACAGAAGAGGATGGACGGATGTTTCCCGTAACTGATTCTTCGCAAACCATTATCGATTGCTTGATGAAAGAGGCCGAACAATATGGGTGGAGATATCGATTGAAGAACAGAAGTTGAAGGAAAATATCCGCCGATGACGGTGATTCTGTCCAGGCGACATCAGCTTTCTCCCAGGCATACTCGGAGTTCAATATTCAATGTTCAACAGGGAAGAGATTGATGCGGACTATGTTTGCATTGCATCCGGAGGTTATCCTAAAAGTTCCATGTTTGAATGGTGGTTTCACTTGGGACATACCATTGAAGAACCTGTTCCTTCTCTTTTTACATTTAATATCCCTGAAGCATCCTATTACGAAACTGATGGGAGTGAGCGTCGAAAATGCCAGAGTGAAGATCACCGGTACTAAACTGGAGCAGGAGGGACCTCTCCTCATCACCCATTGGGGATTGAGCGGACCAGCGGTATTGAAGCTAAGTGCATGGGGAGCGAGGGAATTGGCAGAAGCAAATGGCAATTTGCAATTCTGGTGAATTGGTTGCCGCATTTCAATGAACAAACATTGGCAAAGAAATTTCAATCCTTAAGATTTGAATTGTCTTCTCAAAAAATGGCCAACAAAAATCCTTTTGGACTCCCGCAGCGCTTATGGGAATTCTTACTTGATAAGGCAGAAGTAATAAAGAAAGCAGATGGGCTGATCTTTCGTCGAAAGAACAGAACAGGCTTGTCAAAAATATTATGTGCAGACGAATTTACGGTAAAAGGTAAGACAACTTTTAAGGAAGAATTTGTAACTGCGGGTGGTATTAAACTTAATGAAGTTGATCACAATACGATGATGAGTAAAAAGATCCCAAATCTTGTTTTTTGCAGGTGAGATACTGGATGTGGATGGTATAACCGGCGGATTTAATTTCCAGCATGCATGGACAAGTGCTTATATTGCGGCAAAAGCCATTGCAGGAAGTGAGACGTGA
Organism: uncultured Actinomycetota bacterium; assembly: GCA_963764435.1. GTDB lineage: Bacteria > Actinomycetota > Actinomycetes > Actinomycetales > Microbacteriaceae > Agromyces. The sequence goes on from CAVXSL010000011.1 coordinate 425,859, forward strand.
GGCGTGAACCTGCCTTCCGGCAGGCAGGTCGTCAGACTAAGTTGGAATTCTGACAATCGTAAGGCGGCCTCACGTCTCACGTTTCACGCTATAGCCGAAACTATCTAATAGCAGAATTTAGACGTCGAGTTGGGGTTTCAGCCGTACATAGGTCCATGCCAGCGCCGGCATAGCCGGCAACAGGAGAAAAGCGTAACTATTCTTTGTAAGCAGGAATACTGATATGGTTACCAGTAACAGGTACACCGGGTATAACACGAAAAGTAAAGCCGTCATAATAGAATCATAATGATCGGTATTCCTTGTCTTTTTGAATATGATGGATCTACAGGTAAGTATAGGGGCAGGTGCAGCATCCACCCTGCCATTGCCGGGATCGCCAGCAGGATCTTTTCAGTGGCGGAAGGTTTCTTTCAAGAACCTTTTCCTGTTTCTCTTTGTCCGATTTTTCGATCTCATAATACCAATCCTTTCAGCTGCTGGTCCAGGATCTTATTGAACGTGAGATGGCTGATGCCATCTGGCTGTAGCGGGGATTTCATCCCGGTGAATGATCTCGCCAAAATTAATAAAGACGTTCTTCCCGAATTTTTCAAATGAGCTGTAATTGATCCCAACGGGCAGTACTTTCAGTGGGATATTTTCTTCCCATGCTTTCAACGCGAGCCGGGCGGTCCCTTTCTTAAGGGGTCGAAGATGCCATTCATTGATACTTTTTGCTTCGCTGAAAATCATGACAACACCCTGTTCCCTGAAAATATTCAAACAGGTATCAAATGTTTTATAATTCCCTGTAAATTCTCCACGCCTTCACTGGTGCGGTATATCGGCAATATTTTGAGCCGCGTACAACAAGCGGATATAAAATGGTTTTTTAAATACATCACCCCTGGCCAGTGACCATACCGGCTGATCAAATAAGGTATCGATAATAATAGAATCCAGGAATGAGTTGGGATGATTCGAAGCCAGCAGTAGCGGCCCTTTCTCCATCAGCATACCCGGTTTATTAATATGATCTTTCGACAAAAGATCCTTATAGCGAAGCGGTCGACAAATTTCAAAACTGGTATAGCAAGACTGTTTATTTTAGTGAATATAATAAACAGCCTAGAAACAAGACAACTTTTATAATTGACCATAATCTGATATAACCTACCCAATCCGTGTAATCCGTGTAATCTGTGATCTAATTTGTCAAGACACCCAACCGTGCAAGTTTGTCCCGGAATTTTTCGGGACTAGTCTCTTCAAATGCCAGCACCGGTGTTTGAAATTTTTCTATGATGAATTTTTGTACGCTGGCGAACATTTTACCATCTTTTACGCCGGCACAAACAAATTCACTTCATGACCTACCGGTATATTGTAAAACACATATTTATTTTTCCAATAACCTGATACAGCTGTTTTTTCCCGGTTAAAGATCAGCATGGCCTGGAAAAAGTCCTTTTCAAATCCCTGGCCCGGATCTAATTCATATGCGGTTAATCGGGACGGGGGATAATTGAGAAAGCGGTCACAGTTAATCCAACCCAGGTTCACGATCTTAAAATTGTATTGCTCTCTTTTTAGATTATGTTTCTGAGTAAGCTTTTTTTGTTAATCATTTCATCAAATTTTCTTTTGAATTCTATTTCGTACGCAAGACTGTCTTCCCTGGAGATGAGTTTCATGCGGCAGGCGAATTGCAAGGAATATGTATATGTGCCCACAACAGTAGCGGGGTCGTACCAGTCATTGATCCCCGGCTTGGATCCTGTTCTTTTTCCAGAGTGGTTTCCGTCCTCTTTTTACTTTTATTACATCGTAATACCGGGAATGCTGTTTTTCCAGTTTTGCGCGCATCTCGTCCGTGCTTAATTCACAATTAAAAGGGATAAGGAATTTTGCCACGGATTTCTTTTTGCCAACTCGAACATCATAAGGATCGTCTATCAGATCCAGCAGGGTAATTATTTTTTTCGATTCGTTGAAAAAGAATTGTTGCTGCCCCAGGGGGAGCCAGTTAAATGCCCCGGGGTGGAGTTAGGACTGACATCAAAAACAGGAGACCTGGCCTCACTGGTTGCTGGAGCCGGTTGCGGACCCGTTGTAAACAATTGCATCATAGGGTCAAAAGAACGGGCAGGGATTACGAGGTAACAGACGCGACCCGGACGGATCTTTATTTCCTGTTTTTCCGAACTAGCTGTAATATTAAGCATCCCACCAGTCTCAAGCGACTGTCCATTTGATGTAGTAGATAATTTATTACTGATAATATCTGCATAGCTGTAAAATTCTGTTACAGTTATTTTTATTTTTCCAGAGATAGCGTCCCTGACGCTGTTTGAAATATTCCCGCCGGTATAAATAAGATGGTTCCTTCTTCACAATGTATAGTTGTATCCTGCTAATTGCGATTACAAATTCCTGGGCCGGGTTTTTTGAGGTCATTATAAAAATTAGTGAAAGACGGTTTTTGAATCAGCCTTGATTTCGGGTAGATGGATCGGTGTAGTTATATTCTCATCAGGACCTTTAACCTTGAACTTTTGGATTATTACCGGTTTTATCACATCTTTTTTTAATAGTGGTAATTTTATTAGCACGGGATCATGGAATTTTTCTTCTTTATTTGTACAGATCTGTCAATTTTTTCAACAGACTGTTTTTGTTTGTTGGCAGTAGGAGGAACAGTGCATTATTATACTTTTTTGTTTTCAGACAGTTCTGACGACAGTTGCAGTAAGATTTCCCATTCTTCTTTTTCCCGGGGAACGATCACCAGGGTGGCGGTCAATGCCACCATTGCCAACCCGGCGGCATATGCGAGTATTTTCTTACAGGGCGTACTGCGTCTATTTTTTTTGACAGGCACTATATCCCTGGGTGGCTCAAAAGGGATTGCATTTGTTTCCAGTCCGTATCTATACGGGTGTTATTTATTGCTGCTTCCTTTGCTTTGTGCCGGAAAAAATTATCAATATTGTTTTCAGATATTATTGGCTAAAGTATTTCTTTAGTAAATAGGGTTCTTCAGAAATTTGTTTTAAGGATTTACGGGCTTTTATTCAGGTGCCACTTGGATGTACCTGATGATATTCCAAAAAGTATTTTACCGATCTCTTCATGTTTATAACCTTCCATCACGTACAAATTAAAAACGAGCCCTGTATTTTTTGGTAATTCATGGATAGTTCGACAATCTCGGAGCTACTCGGATCCGGTTATACGCATCGGGTATGATCGGGAGCAGGTCAGGATCCACTTCGCTATAACCGGTGGCTTCGAATTTAACCCGGCTCCTGCAATGATCGATGCAGGTATTTACCACGATCCTCCGGACCCATCCTTCAAATTCACTTTTACCGGCAGATTGGTCGATATGCTGAATACTTTCAACATCGCCTGGTTATATATGCCCCGGCAATGTCTGCCTGCCCGCTGCAGTAGCGTAAACATATCCTGATCATTGCGGATAACAGTGATGGTACAGCATTTCCTGGGCTGTGGCTTGCTTCTGTTTACAGGCTTCAATGATGATATTCCAGTTGGTCTGCAAATGCTTGGATTTAAAAAAAATGCGCAGGCCGG
>CAVXSL010000012.1:0-311813 GCA_963764435.1 uncultured Actinomycetota bacterium
GGTCATTCGTAGGTGGTCACTTCGGCCGGTCGGCCGTGAGACCCTGCTCCTTCGCGAACTCGCGGATGTCGGCGATGACATCGTCGTCCGCGGCCAGAGTGGGATCGATGGCGGCAATCGTCTCTCGCACGCCATCCAAAGTCGCGGTCCCTGATCCGTTCCGATGCGCATCCAGCGCGATCCATGCCGCGAACACGCGGGCACTCGCGGCACCTCGTCGTCCCGCGGCACGCTCAGCTCGGAGCACCGGCGAGATCCTCACCCAAAGCTTGGTCTCGGTGTCGACAACGATCTGATCGAGCGAGTGCCGGATTCGATGGTTCTCGAATCGTTCACGCAGCCGCGCCCGGTAGTCCTCGATGGCGAGCTCGACAGGCAGGTGTGGTGAACATTCGTTCCAAAACTCCTCAACCCACTGCCCGATCACGGGGTCGGCGATCGCCTCGTGGACGGTGCCGGATCCACGCAGCATCCCTGCGACCGCCAGGAGGGTATGCGATCCGTTCAGGAGCCAGAGCTTGCGCCGCTCATACGGAGCAATCTCGGAAACGATCCGGGCGCCCGCCGACTGCCAAGCGGGGGCCGCGGAACGGAATCCGTCGGCGAGCGTCCAGTCCGAGAAAGGTTCGGCGACCACAGGGCTGCGGTCGTCCAGGCCCGTCAGCCTGCGTGCATCAGTCCGGTCGGCATCGGTTGTTCTGGGCGTGATCCGGTCGACCGACGTCGAGACGAACCCGACTTGGTCGCGCACGTATTCGACGGCCTCGTCGCCCATTCGTTCAGCAAACATCATCAGCGCTTCGCGAGTCAGCCGGCCGTTGCCGGGCATGTTGTCGCACGGCACGACGGTCACGGGCCCGGCATCCGCCCGCCGGCGCGCTTCGAGCGCCATTGCAAGCCGCCCGATCGCGGTGCGGGGAGGCGGGCTGTCGGCGAGTGAGCCTCGGCTCGCTGCCGCGACGATCTCCGCGTCGGCGAGAGCATCCGCGTTCGGCCGACTCCCACGCATGCCGTACCCCGCCTCGGTGATCGTCAAAGTCACGACGGAGACCTCCGGCCGTGACAGCGTGTCGATCAGGTGGCCCACATCAGCACCGTCAACGGCGGCGGAGATGGCGTCGACGATCTCGGCTCGGTCGCCCTGGGGACCCCGCTCGATGAGGGTGTAGAGACCCTCCTGCGCGCTGAGCGCCCGTGCGGCGTCGGGTGATCTGCCGGTGTATGCGGCGATCCCCCATTCATCGCCGTCGACGGCGTGTGCGGTGTACCACGCCTGGTGCGCGCGGTGGAAAGCGCCGAGGCCGAGATGGACGGCGCGGATCGGCTTGGCTGCGGAGGACCGTGTGAATGACGCGGTCACAGTTTGAACACCCTTCGAGGCTGCGTGTCGGTGATGTCATGGATGATCCGCTGAGCCGCACTCTGTCGCACGCGACCTTCGCGGATCAGGCGGGCGAGGAAGGCGGCATCGAGCCGACGTGACATGTCGTGACGCGCGGGGATCGAGAGGAACGCCCGTGTGTCGTCGATGAATCCAGAGCCCCGATAGAAGCCGGCGGTTTCGGTGACCGCCTCGCGGAACCGCATCCCCGCGTCGGGCGCGTCAAGGAACCACCAGGGCGCACCGACGAATACCGACGGGTAAAAGCCGGCAAGGGGTGCGATCTCACGCGAGTAGGTGGTCTCGTCGACCGAGAAGAGCACGATGTGCATGCCGGGGTGAAGTCCGACTTCTTCGAGTAGAGGCCGGATCTCATCGGTGAATCGCGTTGCGAGCGGGATGTCATGCCCCGTATCCGCGCCATGGCGCTCGAAAGTCTGCGTGCTGTGATTGCGGCGAACACCTGGGTGGATCGTCATGACAAGACCCGTCGCGCGCACTCATGCGACCCATCTCGAGCAGCATGTGACCGCGGAACAGGCGCGCGTCACGCTCGTCGAGCTCCCCCCGCAGTGCCCTGGTGAAGAGGGTTGCGGCTGTGGCGCGTCCGAGGTCGACCGTCACGAGGTCCGCGATGCCGTGATCCGCTGAGACGGCGCCGTGCGCGATGAAATGCTGCCTCCGCGCCTCCAGCGCCTCGAGATAAGCGACGAACGACATCGAGCCCGATCCGTTGCTTGCGACGAGCGCCTGGACGGCGTGATCGAATCCTGCCGCTTCCGGGTCGAGGTATCGGTCGGGGCGGAATGTCGGCACGACGCGGCCCGCAAAGCCGGGGTCCGCGCGAAGTGCGGCGTGGTGATCGAGCTCATCGAGTGGGTCGTCAGTTGTCGCGAGCACATCGATGCGGAACGTGTCGAACAGCGCGCGAGGTGTGAATGCCGCCTCACGCAGTCTCACCTCGAGTTCGTCGTAGATGCGATCAGCCGATTCCGCTGTGAGCTCCTCGCCGATCCCGAAGACATTCGCGAACGTATCTTCCAGCCAGTATCCCGACGCCGTACCGGCGAGCTCGTGCCAGTGCTCAGCCAGCAGGCGCCAGCCGTCGCGCCCCGCAGAGCCGGGAGCGCCGAGCATGAGCTTGTCATATGGCACTCCGCCGGCGTGAAGAAGGCGAGTCACGTAATGGTCCGATGAGAGGAAAAGATCCGAGGGGTCGGTGAACGGCCGGTCTTCGCGGAGGAGACCCGCCGGGACATGACCGTGGGGCGAGATGATCGGCAGCTCGCGGACCGACTCGTAGAGGTCGCGCGCGATCGCCCGCGAGGTCGGCTCCATCGGGAAAAGCCGATCCGGGTCCAGGCCCGCGGTGGATTCGCTCATTGATCCTCGTTTGTTTTGCAAAGGTATGTCTGGACGATGCGAACGTCTGCCATGAACGCACTCCCCATCGAAGTCGTTCGCGACCTGGCGTGTTTCGCCGTCCTCGATCCGGATATATCGGTGTCCTTCAGGCGGTTCTCGGAACGGTGAGTAATCCATCGATCCGCTGCGGAATGCCGAGAGGATTCCCGTCTCGCAATGCTGCAGGCAGCACCGACTCGGGAGCTGCCTGATAAGTCAGCGGGCGCAAGAAGCGACGAATAGCCGTAGCGCCGACCGAGGTGAATACTGAGGTCGTGGCGGGGTATGGCCCGCCGTGGTGCTGCGCCCAGCTGACGGCGACGCCTGTCGGCCACCCCTCGAAAAGGATGCGGCCGACTCTCGGGGCAAGGGTGCGCAGTATCGCGTCGACGGCCTCGCCCGCCGCGGCGTGCACCGTGCCGGTGAGGCTGCCCGGAACAGACGCGAGCGCCGCGTCGAGTTCTTCGGCGGACGTGTACTCCACGAGGAGGGTGGCGGGCCCGAAAACCTCTTCGAGCAGGGCGTCTGGATCTAGAATCGCCGCGCCAGCGTCGGTGCGCAGCAGGAGAGGGACGACACCATCGGAGCTCGCGGGGACTTCGCCGGCGATGATCTCAACGGCCGGATGTGCGGCAAGCGCTGCAGCGTTCGACCCGTACCCGGAGCGAATGCGGTCGTTGAGCATCAGGGCCGGCGTGGAGGATCCGATCCTTGCGACGACTTCTTCTGCGAAGCCCGAACCGGAAGGAATGAACACGACACCGGGCTTCGTGCAGAACTGCCCGGCGCCGAGGGTGAATGAGCCCACCAGCCCTGCGGCCAGCTCATCGCCGCGCTCCCGGGCGGCGCGCTCGGTCACAACGACCGGATTCAACGACCCCAGTTCGCCGTAGAACGGGATCGGCTGCGGTCGCGACACAGCGAGGTCGAAAAGGGCACGACCGCCCGGGATCGACCCGGTGAATGCCCCAGCAGCGATCCCGGGGCTCCGAATGAGTTCGATTCCGTCGGCACGGGTCCAGACCGTTTGAATGCTGTCATCGGGGGCACCAACGGCCTTCACGGCCTCAGTGGCGATCTGGCCGATCCGCTCTGAGAGCGCGACGTGGCCGTCGTGTGCCTTCACGACGACGGCGCACCCCGCCGCGAGAGCAGACGCGGTATCGCCACCGAGCACTGAGAATGCGAACGGGAAGTTGCGGCCGACCAGACTGCGACCGGGCCCAGCGGTACCAGCATGCGGCGCAGGTCAGGACGGGGCGGGACGTCGGCAGCGTCGGCGTGGTCGATCGTGGCTTCGAGGTACGATCCCTCTTCGACAACGACCGCGAACTTGCGCAGCTGCGCAGTCGTCCGCGCCAACTCGCCCGAAAGTCGCGGCAAGCCGAGGTGGGTCTCGCGATCGGCGATCGCGGTGAGATCGCCCGCGTTGACGTCGACGGCATCTGCAAGTGCGCGCAACCAGCCCCGCGCGCGTCACGAGGTCTGCGGAGGCCAACTTCTCAGACGCACGCGCGGCGCGGGCGGCGATATCGGGGATGCTCGTCATACGCGCGCACTCACCAATGCGTCGGCGTTGTCGAGAATGCCCGCGAGCACCTCGATCTGGCGCGGGTCGGGATCGACGAGCGGCGGGCGCACCGACCCCACATCGAGACCGCGCAGACGCAATCCCGCCTTGATCAGCGACACCCCGAAGCCCGGCGTCTCGTCGCGCAGCGAGACCAGCGGGCGGTAGAACGAGTCGATTAGTGACAAGCGCGCGTCTTCGTCGCCCGCGACGTATGCCCGGTAATAGGCGACCGCGACCTCGGGATGCATTGCGAATGCGGCGGATGAGTACAGCGGTACGCCCAGTCCGCGGTAGGCACCCTGCGTGACCTCGGCCGTCAGCAGCCCATTGAAGAACTGGACGTCATCGCGCTCCTCAGCGACGGCACGCACGATGGACTGCATCGCGCCGATATCGCCGACGCCGTCTTTGATGCCCGCGACCCTTGGGTTGCGCGCAAGCGTCCTCGCCGCGTCCGGAGTGAGCGTCGACGCGCCGCGGTGATACACGATGACCGGCAACTCGGTCGCCGCAGTCACCGCCTCGACGTACGCGATCGTCCCCGCGGGAGGCCCCGAAACGAGGTATGGCGGCAGAATGAGCAGTCCGTCAGCCTTGCTGTCGGCCGCTGCTCGCGCGAGCTGAATCGCGGACCCGACCGCGCCTCCGACGCCGGCGATCACGGGAGTGCGGCCGGCGACGACCCCGACCGAGATTCGCGTCACCTCCGCGACTTCCTCGGGCGAAAGCGCGTGGAACTCGCCAGTGCCACAAGCGGCGAACACCGCGCCGGGATCATGTGCAAGACGCGACTCGAGATGCTCGGCGAGCATTCCGGTGCTGATCTCGCCGGAAGAGTCGAAGGGAGTGATCGGGAAGAACAGCAATCCGTCCAGAGTGAGTGGCATGGGAACTCCAAAGAAGAGGCGGCGATCTGGGACCGAGAAGATGGTGGCGACCTAGAGAGGCAACGTTGGGAAAGCGTTCCCAGATTCATAGTACGAAAATTTCAACGACGTGCGCAAGCCCGTATTGAAAGGACTTTTGCGTAGGGCGTAACAATTCCGAAGTATTGATCGCACGCCGTGCGGGAAGCGTTTTCACTTCTCGAGCGGCACAACTCAACCCAATTTGCGTCCTCGCTGTCCCGATCGGAATCCTGCGGGCGAACACCGCGGCCCTCGTTCCGTTCAGTTCCGAACGCGCCTGAAACGCCCTATCGCATACAGCGAGGAGGCAGGGGGTCGTGCGGGCGCGACGATATGGAATGACAAAGCTGTCGAGCGATACCCGAGGCTTCAGAGTGGTCAACGAGTCGGGTCTGCCCGCGAAGCCCCTGACGGTCGCATCGAAAGCGCAGTTCGGTGAGGAGTACTGTCCCGGACGATCAACCGCGCAGGAGGCGCTGACGTATCGTCGCCCTCGCGACCCAGGGCAAGGAGTACGGCGTGTGCGCCCGCGGCTTCCAGCCCTGTGTCGACCGTGGTCAGGGCAGGATCGAGGTCGGCCGCCTGGGGCAGGTTGTCGAACCCGGTGACCGCCACCTGTGCGCCAGGTGTGATGCCCAAGTCTCGGAGTGCCGCCATCGCCCCGACTGCCAGCTCGTCCGATGCTGCCATGACGATGTCAGGTGGGGTCGTCGCCCTTTCCAGCGCCGATGTCGCTGCGGCGTACCCGGCGTCACGAGTTGGCTTCGAGGCAAGTTCGAGCTCCACGAACTCAGACCACATGTCGGCCCCGTCAGCGAGCGCCCGCGTACGTGCCGCTTCGGTGGGGAACGCTTCGCCGGTCCCCAGCACCAGTGGCCGGGTGTAGCCCCGCCTACCCATTTCTCGGGCGATGTCGGCGGCGCCGGACGCATCGTTCAAGGCGATGCGCGGCAGGATGTTGCCCGGCGTGGACCTGCCGATCCCCACGATCACGCCCGCGCGAGATCCGAAGCGGTGCAGCGGGGACTCGGGGTCGAAGATGTCGAGCACCTCGCCGCGTGGGACGAGGATGATCGCTCGGGGCTGATATCCGACCAGGATGCTGACCGCCGTCGTATAGGACGCGGCGCCGGTCGACGCCTCGAAGACCATCGCCGTCAACCCGTGGTCCCCTGCTGTGTGGACGATGCCCCGGAGAATCGTCGCGAAATGGGCAGTACCCGGCTGGTCGGTGATCACTCCTATAAGAGGACTGCGTCCGTTGGCGGTCATCTGCGCTGCGGCGTTCGGATGGTAGCCAAGTCGCTGTCCCGCTTCGAGTACTCGGGCCGCGAGTGCAGGGCCGACAGTTGCAGCACCTGAGAACACGCGCGATGCTGTGGCGAGGGAGACCGCTGCGGCACGCGCGACGTCGGTGAGTGTCGGCCCCCCAGGGCGGTGCGAACGAACGGTCATTCCTCGACTCTAGATGCCTTGAGAAAGCGTAGCCAGATATTTTGCGCGATGATGGTCGAATGACTCCGGACGACAGCCCCACGGTGACCATCCGCGACGTGGCCATCGCAGCTGGTGTCGGCGTCTCCACTGCGTCCCGCGCACTCGGCGGAACGCCGACCGGAGCCCGGGGCCGCGACGCCGCTGCGGACATCCGACGGATCGCGGCGGAGCTCGGCTACGTGCCGCATCACGCAGCGCGCGCCCTGCGCGGACGGCGGACATCCGTGGTCGTACTCACGGACGACCCGTCGCGTGATACCACTCGCTCGGTCATCGAGGCCATGGAGCGGCTCGCCCGCGAGCGCGAGGACTTTTTCGTATCGGCGGCCGTGATCGGCCCCACCGAGCGCGCGCAGATCGAGACGGTGCGACTCGTATGCAGCCTGCGTCCCCTCGCAATCGTTATCAGCTCCACCAGGCTGTCCAACCCGACGATCGCCGCTCGCGCCGCGGAGGTGCTGCAGGAATACCGCGATGCGGGTGGCCGAACGGTCGCCATCGGCTCCACGCTCCTCGGCGGCGAGACCGTGTCGATCGCGAACGGCGATGCCGGTCTGGCGATCGGCAGACACGTCGTCGCTCTCGGGCGGCACCGCTACGGGATACTCGCCGGCGACCCTGAAAGAGCGGTGTTCAGCGACCGGACGCTAGGGTTTCTGCAGGCACTCGACGAGGTTGGTGTACCGCGCCGCGACGTACGCATCGAGCACGGCGTCCACAGCCGCGACGGCGGCGGCGAGGCGATGGCGCGGCTGCTCGACGGCCCAGAACGCCCCGACGTGGTCATGGCCGTCAACGATCTGATCGCTTTCGGTGCTATGTCGGCCATCCGCTCCGCCGGCCTCAGCATCCCCGGCGATATCGCATTGTCAGGTATCGACAACGATCCGCTGTGTCGCGATGTCGTCCCCCCGCTCACGTCCTACGCCTTCCCTTTCCATGATGTGGGCGTCCGTGCCGCCGCGCTGGCGCTGGGCGACGACGGTGTCGCACCGTCGCCCGTCTCGGGAGACCTCATCGCACGCGAAAGCACGAATCCCGCCGCTTCCAAGCCCTGATCGATGGGGCGGAGGGGCCCCCCGCGCGAGAAGTTCGCTACGCTGAGAAAGCGTTACCACTTCTTTGGAGGTTCCCAATGGTCAATTCCGCATCGCATGCAGGACACCGGATCGAGTCGCTCATCGTCACGCCGTTGGCGTTCGCGGATCCTCCGCTTCTCAACGCCGGCGGCGTGCATGAACCTCTGGTCGTCCGATGCGTGATCGAGCTCGTCGTCACCGGAGGCGGGCGATCCGTGGTCGGCCTCGGCGAGTGCGCAGGTCATGCGTGGCAGCTCGACTATCTCGAGCTCATCGCGCAGCGCATCACCGGGCACTCAGTCTTCGACCGCACGGGTCTGCAAGGCGTCGTCGAGAGCGTCCTGAGTAGGCGGACGGACGACGTCGACGACACCGCGGCCGCGACGTGGCGCAGATGGGCAGATCGAGGCTCGGCCGACTCCCGTGGCCCTGCTCCCCTGCCTGCGTCGCCCTTCGACGTGCAGCGCGTCTTCTCGGCCGTCGAGGTGGCGCTGCTCGATGCGCAGGGCCGCATCCTCGGGGTGCCCGTCGTCGACCTCCTTGGCGGCGCCGCTCGCTCGCACGTGCCGTACAGCGCATACCTCTTCTACAAGTGGGAGGAGCATCCGGCACTCGACGAGCGATCCGCGATCGCTGATGAGTGGGGGCAGGCGCTCGATCCGGCGGGGATCGTCGACCAGGCGCGTCGATTCGTCGACCTGTTCGGCTTCCGGTCACTGAAGCTCAAGGGCGGGGTCATGCCGGCCGAGGATGAGGTCGAGGCGGTGTGCGCATTGCGGCGCGCCTTTCCCGACATGCCGCTGCGGCTCGACCCGAACGCCGTTTGGAGCCTCGAGACCGCCCGGCGCGTGACCCCCGCCCTCGAGGGACTGCTGGAGTATCTCGAGGACCCGGTCGCCGGTATCCAGGACATGGCCGAGCTCGCCCGCTCGACGACGCTGCCACTCGCGACGAACATGGTCGTCGTCTCGGAAGAGACGATTCTGCCGGCTGCGAAGGCGGGCGCGATCTCGGTCCTGTTGGGAGACCATCACTACTGGGGAGGACTGCGAGGATCGGTAGAGCTCGGAGCGGTCGTCCGCGCCATGGGATGGGGCCTGTCCATGCACTCGAATTCGCACCTGGGCGTGAGCCTCGCCGCGATGACGTCGGCTGCGGCAGCCACACCCGAACTCGCGTACGCCTGCGACACCCACATTCCATGGAACCGCCATGATGACATCGTCACCGAGCCTGCGCGGTTCGTCGACGGCTCCGTCGCTGTGCGCTCCGGCCCAGGACTCGGCGTTGAACTCGACCGCACGACGGTCGATCGCCTGCACCGGCAGTATCTTGATGCCGGGCGCGAGCACCGCAACGACGGCGATTACCTCCGCCGCGCGGGCGCCCTGCACTGAGCCGGCACGCAGATCGGGTTCGATGCCGTTGCGGCATCCGAACCCGATCCCGCGTCTCTCCGCTATTTGCCGCCCGTCGTGGAGATTCCCTGCACCAGGTACTTCTGACCGACGATGAAGGCGATGAGTACGGGAACCAGGGAGACGATCGACATCGCGAACATACCGCCCCAGTTCGACTCGCCCTGTGCGTCGACGAACGTGCGTAGCGCAACGGGGACGGTCATCATATCGGGGTCGGTGAGATAGATGAGCGCCGAGAAGAAGTCGTTCCAACTCGAGATGAAGGTGAATACCGCGGTCGCTGCGAGCGCCGGAGTCAGCAGAGGAAGGATGATGCGCCAGAAGATCCCGAAGAAGCCACAGCCGTCGAGGCGGGCCGCCTCGTCGAGCTCGCGGGGGATGGCGCGAATGAACTGCACCATGAGGAAGATGTAGAACGACTCTGTAGCGAAGAACTTCGGCAGCAGGAGCGGCCAGAAGGTGTTCACAAGTCCCATCTGGGAGAAGACAATGTACTGCGGAACGATGACGACGTGCATCGGAAGCATGATCGTGACCAGCATGACCGCGAACAGGGTCTTCTTGAACCGGAATCGCAACCGTGCGAACGCGTATGCAGCGAGCGCGCATGAGAGAACTGTTCCGACGATCGACCCGAACACGATGATCGCGGTGTTGAGCAGGTACGTGCTGAACGGCGCCGCGAGAGCGTTCCAACCTTCGGTGTAGTTGGAGAAGTCGAATTCCGTCACGACGAGGCCCGGCTCGCGGAAGATGACGTCGTTGGGCCTCACCGAGCTTGCGATCATCCAAAGCAACGGGTAAAGCATCATCAACCCGAAGAGGATAAGGAAGAAGTGCCGGAAGAACGACCGTAGACGGGCGCGACGGTTGAAGACGACCGCCCTCGCGGAACGCTGAGGCTTCGGCTTCTCCTGTGTCGGACCGGCGGGCTTCACGACTGAAGGCGCCGTTGCGAGATCAATCATCGTAGAAGACCCACCATTTCGCGGCGATGAAGTTGATTGCGGTGAATGCGCCGATGATCACGAGAAGGAACCATGCCATCGCCGATGCATAGCCCATGTCGAAATTCGCGAAACCGCGCTGATACAGGTACAGAGTGAAGAACATCGTCGAATCGGATGGCCCGCCGCTTCCGCCCGAGACGATGAACGCCTGGGTGAATGACTGGAATGCGGCGATCATCTGGAGCACGAGGTTGAAGAAGATGATTGGGCTGAGCAGGGGAATTGTGATCAGGAAGAACCTCTGAAACTTGCTTGCGCCATCAAGAGACGACGCTTCGTAGTACATGACAGGGATCTGACGCAGCCCGGCGAGGAAGATCAGCATCGGCGCTCCGAAGGTCCAGACGTGAAGCAAGATGATCGTGCTCAGGGCAGTGTCGGGATTGGAGATCCAGCCTGGGCCGTCGATTCCGATCAGCGCGAGCAGCTGGTTGATGAGCCCGGAGGTGCCGAACATCTGGCGCCAAAGGATGGCGATCGCCACTGATGAGCCCAGGAGCGATGGCAGATAATAGATCGATCGGTAGATCGGCAGCCCACGCAACCCCTTGTCGAGGATCATCGCTATGAAGAGCGCGAAGGCGAGCTGAAGCGGCACCGAGATCAGGACGTAGGTGAAAGTCACCCTCAGAGAGTTGAGCAATCTCGGGTCGTTGAACATGCGCACGTAGTTGTCGAGGCCGTTGAACACCGGTGCCTGGAGGAGGCTGTAGTCGGTGAACGAGAAGTAGAGCGACGCGATCATCGGACCGAGCGTGATGACGAGCAGCCCGATCAGCCAGGGCGTCAGAAAGAGAAAAGCAGCGCGAGTCTCTCCACGTGCCGGCTTGTCTGCCTCACCCTTGCCGAGCCGTGAGAGCTCGGAGATGGCACTCATGCCCGCACCTCGGCGGACGAATGACTGGTTGCACTCACTTTCTGACCTCCTCGTCTCACGCCTGAGAAAGCGTTCCCAGTTCGTCCCTCATAGAACCATCGCAACGGGGTCTCTGTCAAATACGACCGCGAGAATCAACGATTTCTCTGGGTTTATTGGTGGAACGTTTGACAAGCGGGCGACGATCTGCCTATCTTTTGGTAACGCTTTCTCGATCCTTCGTCCCGAAGGTGAAAGCCTTACCAACACTGGATGACCCATTGGTCAAGGAGACTCAAGCAACATGAACCATAAGCATCGAAAGGCGGCCGCAGCCGCGCTGATCGTCGCCGCACTCGGTCTTTCCGCGTGTGCATCAGGAGACACGTCCCCATCCACCGAACCTGACGCCCCGGTCACACTCCGCTTCGCGTGGTGGGGCGGCGATCTGCGCAACGAGATGACGATCGAAGCGATCGAGGCATTCGAAGCCGAGTATCCGAACATCACGGTCGAGCCCGAAATGGGACCGTTCGACGGCTTCTTCGACAAGCTCGCCACCCAGGTGGCGGCCGGCGACGCGCCGGACATCGTCCAGATGTCCGAGGGCTTCTTCAGCGAGTACGTCGGACGCGGGGCACTTCTCGACCTCACAGATCTCGATATCGCCAACGAAGACATCCCCGCCGCCGTCTGGCAATCAGGTGTGGTGGACGACAAAGTATGGGCCGTCCCCGCCGGCGTGAGCAGCCCCGGACTCATCGCCAATACTGCACTCTTCGAGCAGGCAGGCATCGAGCTGCCCGATGACTCCACCTGGACGTGGAATGACTACGCGGACCTTGCTGCCGAGCTCTCCGCAGCGTTGCCCGAAGGCCTCTACGGGTCGCAGACGCCCGGCACGGACCAGAACACCCTCGGTGTGTGGGCCCGCCAGCGGGGAGCCGACCTGTTCACCGAGGACGGGCTGGGCTTCGAGCAGGAGGATGCCGCGAGCTTCTTCGAGTTCGTCGAGGGAATGCGCGACACCGGAGGCATCCCCCCGGCCGAAGAGGTCTCGGAGCAGATGGGGATCGACCTCGCGCAGAGCGGGACTGCCACCAACCGGTACGCACTCGGATTCTGGAACTCCAACCAGATCAAGAACCTCGAGGCCGCATCCGGCAGCGATCTCACGCTCTTGAAGTTCCCCACGAAGAAGGGCGATGACGAGGACGGCGAGTTCGCCCTCGGAACCCTGTGGTATTCCGCGTACACCAAGACCGAGCACCCCGAAGAGGTCGCGCAGTTCCTCGACTTCATGATCAACAGGCCCGAGGCCGGCGCGATCACACTGACCGAACGAGGCGCTCCGGCGAACACCGCTGTCAGCGATTCGATCGCCGATCAACTCGAGTCGTCCGACCTCAAGTCAATTGAGTACCTTGTCGCCGTCCGCGAGGTCGCACTCGAGACTCCCCCGCCGACACCCCCGCAGGGCGCGAGCTCGTTCCAGGAGGTTCTGCGCCGGATGATCGTCGATGTCGCATTCGATCGCGCCACACCCGATCAGGCCGCGGAGCAGCTGATCTCCGAAGTGTCGTCTCAAATCGGATAGCTAGACAGCTAGACCAAGACAGGCGAGGTGATCCGGTCAAGATCGCCTCGCCTGTCAACCACGCCCCCTTTCCTCACTGCGCATGAGCGCGGCATCCTCCACCTGAAAGGAAGCGAATGCTCAAGGTAGGAATCATCGGCGCCGGCGCGATCGCCGACGCCCACATCAACGGATATCTCGAGTTCCCCGCGGTCTGCGAGATCGTTGCGATCGCCGACATCGCCCCCGGAAAGTCCGCGCGCAAGCGGGACGCCTTCGAACTCACCGGCGCCGCGGTCTACGACGATCCGGATGAACTGATCCGCGCCGGTGGGGTCGATCTCGTGAGCATCGTGACACCACCTGCAGCGCACGCCTCCTTGACCATCGCGGCGCTGCGTGCCGGGATTCACGTGATCGTCGAAAAGCCGATGGCTCCCTCGCTGGAGGAGTGCGACGCGATGCTTGAAGCGCAGCGCAAGTCCGGGAAGCTGCTTTCGGTGATCGCCCAGAACCGCTTCCGCGACGACATGGCGACGCTCAAGGAGGTCATCGACTCGGGGTTGATCGGTTCGATCTCGCACATCCGCATTGACTCCGCGTGGTGGCGGGGTTTGTCGTATTACGACCTGTGGTGGCGCGGCACCTGGGAGTCCGAAGGTGGCGGTCTCAACACTCAACCATGCGATCCACCACATCGATCTCTCCCTCTGGCTGCTGGGACGACCGAGCGAAACCGTCGCGATGCTCGCAAACGCGCAGCACGACAATGCCGAGGTTGAGGACCTCTCGATCGCGATCCTGCGCTACGGCCGGGCGCTCGCTCAGCTGACCAGTTCGGTTGTCCACCATGGCGAGGATCAGCAGATCGTCGTACAGGCAGAGCACGCCAGGATCTCGCAGCCCTGGCAGGTCGCCGCCGAGTCGGCTCAGCCCAATGGCTTCCCGGCACCCGAGGGCAACTCCGACCTGGTCGAGAAGCTGAACGCGCTCGCGAAGGCGCACGTGCCGCTATCGCATGTCGGACACGCCGGACAGGTCGGCGACGTCCTCGCCGCCATCGCGGAGGGCGTGCCCCCGCGGTCGACGGCGAGGACGGCCGCAACGCGATCGAGGTAGTGACCGCGATTTACAAGGCCGGCATCGAGCACCAAGTCGTCTCGCTCCCCCTCCGCGCCGACGACCCGTATTACCGGTCCGGATCGCTCGTTCGGCGTGCTCCGCGGTTCTATGAGAAACGCGAGTCCGTGGCGGACCAGGACGGTCGATCATCGTCGGTGCCTCCGGCGCCGCGCGATGATCAGACAGGAGCGATGACAATGGCGATTTCGAGGGCGCGAACTACGCCCCGATGCCGATGCCCATGCCCGTCGTGGAGCCAGGGGAGTTCGTTTTCGCGGCGACGCGCCTCGACCACGGACACATCTACGGGATGACGGAGGGCCTGCTCGGCGCGGGCGGAACACTCAAGTGGGTCTACGATCCCGATCCGGCGAAGGTCGCGGCATTTCGCGAGCGGTTCCCCGACGTGCGGGTCGCTCGCGCCGAGGACGAGGTGCTCGACGACGCACGAGGTGCGCCTCGTCGCCGGCGCCGCGGTGACGTCCGAGCGCGCCGCGCTCGGCCTGCGCGTGATGGAGGCGGGCAAGGACTACTTCACCGACAAGGCGCCGCTCACCACGCTCGAGCAGCTCGCCGCGGCGCGCGAGGCGACCGCGCGCACGGGGCGGAAGTACGCCGTCTACTACTCCGAGCGGATCCACGTCGAGG
Source organism: uncultured Actinomycetota bacterium (assembly GCA_963764435.1). Classification (GTDB taxonomy): domain Bacteria; phylum Actinomycetota; class Actinomycetes; order Actinomycetales; family Microbacteriaceae; genus Agromyces. The sequence goes on from CAVXSL010000012.1 coordinate 14,476, forward strand.
CCGCGGTGCTGGCCGGACCAGCTCGATCGAGCAGGGCGCGATCGGCCGCGTGGTGCAGGTCATCGGCCTCGGCCCGCACCGGCTCGGCGACCGAGCCGCGCCCGCGTGGTTCTTCGAGAAGGAGAAGTACGGCGGCATCCTGTGCGACATCGGCAGCCACAACTTCGAGCAGTTCCTGCACTACACCGGGCGCGACGGACGCGCGAGATCGTCAGCGCGCCGATCGCGAACTACGCACCATCCCGAGCACCCCGAGCTCGACGACTTCGGCGAGGCGCACGTCGTCACCGACAACGGCGCCACCGGCTACATCCGCGTCGACTGGTTCACGCCGGACGGCCTGCGCACGTGGGGCGACGGGCGCACGTTCATCCTCGGCACCGACGGGTACATCGAGCTGCGCAAGTACATCGAACGTCGGCACACGGACGACGGGCCACGGTCACGTCTTCCTCGTCAACGACAAGGGCGAGCAGCACCTCGATCGCGACGGGCAAGGTGGGGTACCCGTTCTTCGGCGAGCTTGATCCTCGACTGCCTCGACCGCACCGAGAACGCGATGACTCAGGAGCACGCGTTCAAGGCCGCCGAGCTGAGCGTGCTCGCTCAACAGACCGCAAGAGTGCTCGACGGTCCTCGCGTCACAATTTGAGGAGTGTCTGGGTCGCCCCCAACCGCAACGCGCCATCCGTTCGGGTACCCCTCGACGCGATCGGCTCGCTACGCCACTGGCGGGCCGATCGACGTCGCCATTATGGTGAAGCGTGCGATCAGAGGCCCAACGGTTGACCGCCGGAACGAACTCGGTTCGCGCGCATCCCCAGCAGGCTGGACGGATCTCGTAGTCACTAAAAAGTCACAAAATCGGCATCACGTTGTTCACTCGAGTTCACACTTCCCCGTGATTCCGCGGCTCGTGAGTTGGAGTGAAACCGAGTGAATCACTACTGGATATCTTCAGCTTCCCAAGCTGATAGCGCGGGTTCGATTCCCGTCATCCGCTCAATGTGAAGACATTGTGAACGGCTGGTTCCCGCGGTTCGTGGGTTCAGCCGTTTTTCGTTCGGGGTTGGTAGCTGCGGTCGGGCTCGATCCGGTGCTCGCTCAGGACGGTGCCGGCGGTGTCGATGACGGTGTCGTCGTGGTTGTTGCGCTAGGGAGGAGTCCTGTGAGGCCAGCAGGAAACCGTGGTGGTCTGGGGGGTGGCACCTCATAGAGCCGACCTCGTGAGCTCGCTGAGCGCCCACTCGAGCGCCTACGGGCGAGGAGCCGCCGCCGAGCGGTGCATCCCGATGTACGGATGACCGTCGGGCACGGTCACGATGGCCGGCTGAGTGACGGCGAAGCCGAAGCGCTCGTAGTAGGCGACATTGGCCGGGTCCGAGGTCTGGAGGTAGCACGGCATCCGGTCCTCGTCGGCACGTCGGAGGACCGGCTCGATGAGCTGCGTTCCGACGCCCCGCCGTTGGCTCCGCGGATGCACGCCCATCGCCTGGAGGTACCAGCAGGGCTCCGACGGGAATGCCCGCTCAAGCGAGGCTCCGACCCTGATGAATCGGCCGAAGCATCGAGGGGCCGCCCATCCCACGCGCAGAAGGGCAGGGGTCATCCGAGCTTTCCGCGATGTCGTCAGGGGGAATTCCCCCGGGCCCATCCAAAGTGCGACACCGAGGACGCCGTCGTCGTCGACGGCCGCCAGGGGGTGACCATGGAGCGCCGCGTCGTGGGCCGTGGCGACCATGAACGGTCGAAGCGCCCGCGCCCGCGCTTCCGGGTCGGGGAACATGAAGGCGAAGCCGGGGTAGTTCGAGTGGCTCGCGGTGAACACCTGCCCCGCCGCTGCGGCCCGGGCGGGGTCCAGTCTCTCGATGCGCATGGCACGCCACCTCCGACACATTGGATACTAGCACTATCCAATGTGTCGCGACATGCCCAGGACTTCCAAGACAAAGCGCTGTGCCGCCCCCGATTGGGTCCCCGAGTGAGAATCCCGACTACCGCACTCTCCCGCTTCTCGGCCGAAACCCACGCCTTGTTATTGGCGATGAGCTCCCGGCGCTGGGCCTTCTGCGGACGAACCGATCCTGAACGGCCCGAACGGGGACTGGCCGGAGCTCGTCTTCTACAACCCGTGAGCCGCAAAGGAGACCGCACGAGCCCGGCCGGGCTCGCGGGTACCGACTCAGGAGCCGTCGCGCAGCTCCCGCAGGGTCCCCTGTTGGAACTCGATGCGGTCGAAGGTGACCTTGCAGCCCTCGCCGGTCGGCGCCTGCACGCCGAAGCCGGTGCGCACCGGGCCTGCGGCGCCGAAGGCGAAGGACCGCGCGAACTCCCAGCGCTCGCCGTTGTTCGAGGCGTGGAACACGAAGCCCTCGCTCAGACGGCTGATCCGCAGCCACACCGTGTTCCCCTCGACGGTCCAGCCATTGGCGTCGTCGGAGGTACCCCGGGTGATCACCGAGACGACCATGCCCTGCCCGCCGGGGGAGTACTCGAAGCAGAGCTTGGACCAGTGGTCCTCGTCGACGTGGAGCAGGAGGGTCCCGGCGTCGTAGGTGCCGTTGAAGTCGACGGTCACGCGGGCGCTGAACTGCCAGTCGCCCTCGGGTGCGAGGCCGAGGAGCCGGGCGCCGTTCTTCGGCGGGGCCGCGGGCGGCTCGATCGCGTAGACGTACCAGTCGGTCTCGGCGGCGGCGGTCGCCTCCAGGCCGGTGTCGATGATGTCCCAGCTCGGCGGCTCGGGGCCGTCCCAGTCGAGCGTGAACGGAAGGGCGGGGAGATGTACTGGCATGCCGTCAGCGTAGCGACGCGGGAGCTGATAGCGCGGGTTCGATCACCGTCATCCGCTTTGTCGCTGTGGATGAAGTGGCCCCGCTTGTTGCCCTTCTCGCCCGTCCATTCGTAGTAACCGATCATCGGCACGATGCAGCCGACGTTCGAGAATGAGCCGACCCAGCACCCGGAGTGAATCGGGCGAGCGGATGACCGCGGGCGCACCGTCAATGCATGTTGTCGTTGCCAGTGACATGGGTGGCGTAGCCCGAGCATCCCGCATCCTCCCAGCGGTAGGCGGCACCGGTGCCCGCGTCGCCGTACATGGCGTCCCACCAGGCGTCCGTGCCGTCGTCGAACTCGCCGAAGCCCTTCTCGGTCATGCACGACCGGATCGCCTCCTCGAACGCCGCCCACTCCTCGGCCTCGGTCGGCGCGTTCGGGTCGGGCTCGGGCACCGGCGCGGCGAGCGGGGTGCCGGCGGCTCGGGCGACCGCCACGGCGTGCTCCCCCACGCCGAGGCACCCTCGCCGCTTCCACTCGGAAGCCGGCACCGACCAGTCCTCGCGCGCCTCGCCGTAGAACGCGTTGAGCCACATGAGCGACTGCTCGAAGCTCAAGCCTCGCGGCTGCGCGTCCTGGTTGAGCCACGGTGCGGCGGGCAGGTACTCGACGCCCTTCTCGGCCATGCACTCGGCGATGACCTGCTCGCGGCCCATGTACTCCGAGTGATCCTCGATCGACAGGGGCTCGGAGTCGAACGTCTCCGTGGTCAGCGCATCGACGGTCGAAGCATTCGCCTCCTCGGCCGTCGGGGTCGAAGGTCTCGCCGGCCGCCGCGAGTTCCGCGCGCGGCGGTTCGAACAGGGACATGCCGAACGCGCCGGCGGCGGTGAGCGCGACCGCGGCGGCGAGGACCGCGATGCCGCCCATCGCGAGCGGAGCAGCCAGGCGTCTGACGTTCATCACGACGCCTCGTTCGACTCGGCGGCGGCTTTCGGTGAGGTCCACCACGCGGCCATCGAGAGGAAGAAGAGCACCGCCGCGCCGGTCGCGACCCGGTTCAGGAACACCATCTGCGCGGTCGAGGTCGAGAAGAACGCCGTGAAGCTCACGCTCGTCTCCATGAGCGCGTAGGTGCCGAAGCGGATGAGCAGGTACGCCGCGACCGCGAGCACGAGCCCGGCGAACGCACGTCGGCGCGCAATCACGAGCAGCCACGACCCGACGAGCGCCAGGACGAGGCCGACGACCGAGAGCTCGGCAACGTCCGCCGCGCCGTGCCAGTCGCCGATGAGCACGCTGCGCGCGATGCGCCAGACGATGAACCCGCCCCAGGCGACGAGCGCGATCGCTGCGAGGTGCGCGAGCGCCGGCATCGCGAGCGGGAACGTGCCCCTCGGTGCGCCGACCGCGACGCGGCGCAGCCGCGCGCCACGCCAGGCGAGGTCGGCCGGGATGCCGCGGACCGCCCTCCCGAGGATCGACCCCGTTGCACGGGCGCCCGAGTATCCCGTTCCTCGAAGAGGTCGGAGACGAGTTCGGCCCGGCGTTCGGCCGCGACATCGTCGGGGAGGTCGGCGGTGTACCACTGGCACCAGGCGAGTACCGCTGAGTCGACGCGCCCCGCCGCCCGGTGTCGAATGCGAGCGGATGCCTCGAGCTCGATCCGGCCGCCGGGTCCGAGCGTGACGGCACTCATGCGAACGCCGATCTCGGGCTCGGAGCGAGCACGGTGCGCTGCTCGGACTCCGCCCGATAGGCGACCACGCCCGCACCGGTGACCCGGTAGAGCCGGCGCCGGGGGCGGCCCTCTTCTGCGGCGACGCTCGGGTCCTCCCATTCGGACTCGACGAGGCCGCGTTCGGCGAGGCGGCTGAGCGCCTTGTACAGCGTGCCGTGAGCGGTGAGTGCGGTGGCTCCGGCGCGGTCGGCAAGGCGCTTGGCGAGTGCGAAGCCGTAGAAGTCGTCTTCCCCGGCCTGGAGCTCGATACCTGCGCCGAGAATGTCGACCTCGAGGTCGACCAGTCGCCCTTCCCGTCTGCGTGGCATGCACCCAGCATAGGAAGATATCGCCGCGAAGTATAGGAAGATATTGCTTCGGACTATAGGAAGATACCTGCCCATATGCTAGCGTCCACCCGAGTCGCCTCATCGGGTGACTAATGATCAGAAGGGAATGACATGTACACCAAGAGGGTGGTGTTTCGGGCGATCGCCGGGGTGGCATTGACGGCGACGCTCACCGGGGGATCGGCGATGGTGGCGGGCGCGGTCGACGCGGGTGGGCTGGACGCCGTCGCCGTGCCGTCCGCATCCGCGCCGACCAGCGAGGTCTTGGCTGCTGTGGCGAGCACGACATCCACCGCCACGACGGCGGCGGACCCGGGAGGAGGTGCGGCGACCTCCCCGGCCGACACGAAAGATCGCGCTTGGCCGGCCGGCCCGGTCCACTGCGAGGACTGGCAGCTCACCATGGATTACCGGGAACGCCCCGACCGGTCGACCTCTGAATCCCTCGGGTTCGACCTGGTCTTCACGAATGCCGGGTCGCAACCGTGCTCGTTCAACGGATGGCCCGGCCTGGTCGCGGAGGGCGCCGATGGCGAAACCCTCACCTGGTCGCTCGCGTCCGGATCGACGAGCGCGCTGGTGGTCCTGCCCCCGGAGGGTGGGCAGGCCGTCGCAGAGGGCACGGCGGTCCTCCCGTCCGTGTCGGGTTGTCCCGAGGCGACGTCCGACCACCTGCGGGCCTACGTCTCCTCGGACGGAGCCGGTGGCGGACTCGTCGACGACGCCCAGATCTCCGTCTGCACGGACGGAACGTGGACGCTCTGGCTCGGACCCCTGATGGCCGTCCGCGGCGCACCGGTGGAGGTCACCCCGGTCACCCCTCCTGAGGAACCGGAGCCGCTGCCCGCCAAGTGCCAGGACGAGCAGCTGACCCTCGAATTCATCTCACGGCCGGATCTGTCGGTCGTCGGGGCCTCTGGATTCGAGCTGGTGTTCACGAATGCGACGGACACCCCGTGCTCGATGTGGGGATGGCCCGGCCTCATCGTGGAGTCGGCCGACGGTACCCGGATCGGCTGGTCGTGGGCGGTCGGCAACGACATGGGCGAGCCGTTCGTGCTCGGGAACGGCGACGCCGCCATCGTGCTCGGCTCGGCACCTGACCCCGCAGCGTGGGGCTGCGAGGCGATGACGGCGGACCACCTGCGGGCGTACGTCACGTCGGACGGCGCGGGCCCCGGCGTCGTCGCCCCCGCGCAGATCCCGGTCTGCGCCGACGGGTCGACGGTGCTCGAGATCGGGCCGCTCACCGCCACCTGAGATTCAGTCACCCGAGGTGAAGACGGCGCCGTCGAGTTCGCTCGCGGCGCCGTTCCACATGCCGACCACGGATGCCCCGAGCTCGTCCTCGAGTCCCGCGAGCGGACTCTCGCGGTAGGAACACCGACCCGTCACAGCGAGATCGGGATGTTCGAGGTGAGCAGTCCGGCGTCCACCAGGAACCTCTCGAGGACGAGGGTCGCTACCCCGGTCGCCACGGAGTTGCCACGAACTGTGGACACATCCAGCTCGACGCCACTCGCCGACCCTCCCGGTGACTGTTCGAGGAGGTGCTGGCGCGCGGCGGGCAGAAGGTGGTCTCCCAGCGCCCACGTCGTCCAGCCGGTGAGCGTCACGGCCTCAGGGTTGACGACGGCCACGAGGTCCGCCAGCGCAGATCCCAGATAGTAGGCGGTGCGCGCGATCGTCTCACGTACGGCAGGATCGGGTTCCGACCCGTCCGCGACAGCCGCGAGCGCGAGGATGAAGTCGTTCTGCATATTCACATCCGCAAGCGGATGCCCGGGAGCGATTTCTCGCAGGGTCTCCTGGATGCCGGGTGCGCCGATGTACGCCTCGACGCAACCGTTCCGCCCGCAACGGCAACGTCTACCGTCGAGCACCAGCAGCGTGTGACCCCACTCGCCCGCCGTATTCGTCGCGCCGCGAAGAATCCGGCCTTCCAGCACGATGCCGGCGCCGACGCCGGTGCCGAGGTTGACTGTGGCCAGGCTCGAGTAGCTCCGACCGCCGCCGAGCCACAGCTCCGCGGTCGCGATCGACTTGAGCGGGTTCTCGATCACAAGGGGCAAGCCCACGCGTTCACGCAAGTGCTCCAGCTCGACCGTCGGCCACGTCCAGTGCGGCACGACGACCGAGACCCCCTGCGGACCCTGAATAAGCCCCGGCAGCGCGACGCCGACGCCGAGCACATCCGCGCGAGAGACGCGTGCTTCGCCGAGCAGGTCGTCGAGCGTACGGCCGATGCCCTCGACGACGGAGTCCGGATCCAGCACATGCTCATCCCACGCGCTCTCCACAGAGAGGATCTCGTTCAGCGCAGCATCGAACATCACGGCGCGTACGTAGGTCTCGGCCACGTCGATCCCCACAACGAGGCCGCGCGCCTTGTTCATGCCGAGCGTGGCAGTTGGCCGCCCGATCCGCCCAGCCGTCACCTTCCTCTCCTCGACGATGCCTTCGGCCAGCAGGTCGCCGACGACAGTGACGACGGTCGCCGGGCTCAGCCCGGTGGACTGAGCGAGCTCATTGCGAGTCGTCTCGCCCGCAGACAGCACCGCGTGGAGGACGTCGAGGCGGGAATCGCTGCGGATGTCCCGCGATGTCCGCCTCGGCACACCCGTGTTCATCCCTTGGGCCGTGGCGGGCTCGCGCGCATCCGGATCGGGCCGACCCTGAGTCGAACTCGGCGAGTGAGTCATGAGAAGCACTCCAATCGTACGTCTGGCAGACCCGGGGAGCTCAGCAACACGGTCGCCTTCGCGCCGGGCCGCACGAACACGATCACGCGGCCGTCGAGGGTGCGACGCCGGTTCGCGGTGTACGGGGTGTTGTCACTCAGGTCGCCATTCTCCAGCCCGAGCAGCTCACCGCCGTCCACCTCGGCCGTCACGACCCTTTCGTCATGGGCGACTTCGCCGTGCTCGTCGAGCAGCGCGCACTCGATCTGAACGACCCCGTCGACTGCGAGGCCCGCGCTGGCACATCCTTCGACGACACCCTCGGGCGGGTTCCACATGGCCGCGTCGATCCGGACAGCCTCCCCCCTCGGTCGGAGCACGTCGCGCGCGACGACCTGGCCCGCGCGGCGCGTCTCCAGCACCAGGGCGGCGCGGCGGGTGGTGGTCACAGCGGCCCAGTACCCGTTCTGTTCATCGCGCACGAGAGGGACGTCCTCGCCGCCGTACGTCAGTCTCAGCTCGTCACCGTTGCCGAAGCACAGCACCTCGATCGGCTGCCCGTCGCGTGGCATCCCAATCACGAGAGACCGGGTGCGTCCAGAAGTTCTTCTCCACGTCGGCGTCGTGGTGCGGGCGGGTCACGAGGTGCGCCACCGGCTCGTCCGACCACCAGCTCCGGCGGAGGTGCCACGTATCCTTCTCGAAGCCCGCGAGCGTCAGCAGTCCCGCCCCGGAGCCGTGGGTCGGCCAGCCGCGCGCCTCACCCAGGTAGTCGATGCCCGTCCACAGGAACTGACCGGCGACGTAGTCGTTTCTCTCGACCTGCAGCCAGTCGGCGTAGCGGTGCGAGTTCTCGCTGCCGAGGAACGGCTTGTCGGGGAACCGCCGGTGATCGGCTTCGTAGAGGTGCTCCTTGTAGTTGTAGCCGACGAGATCGAGTCGATCGAGGAGCCCCGTGCGGCTGGACAGCTCCGGGAACGCCGCCGCAAGAGTCACGGGCGGGTCGGATCCTTCTGCCTGACGATGTCGGCGAGCCGGTTCGCGATCGTCGTCAGGCGCCGGACATCCGGCCGGCTCGGGGTCGTAGAGACGCTCGGCCGCCGGCTTGGCGGCGTCGTTGTTGCCCGTCATCTCCTGGAACAGCGGGCTGGCATACGGGTCGTTCGGGTAGTCGATCTCGTTGCCGATGCTCCACGCGATGATCGACGGGTGGTTGCGGTGGGCGTCGATCATGGCGCCCAGGTCGAGCTCGTGCCACGCGCGGAAGTCCTTCGCGTAGCCCTCGTGCCGTGGCGGGTAGACGTTGTGCCCCTGCCACCACTTGTTCTTCGGGTTCTCCCACTCGTCGAACGCCTCGTCGATGACGTAGAAGCCCGAGTACGTCGCACAGCGCATACAGTTCGGGGGCGTGCGGGTTGTGCGCCATCCGCACCGCATTGCAGCCCATCTCTTTGAGCTTGAGCAGTCGTCGGAGCCAGACGCTCGCGGGCACGGCTGTGCCGAAGCAGCCGGCGTCCTCGTGCAGGCACACGCCCTTGAGAATGCGGGCCTCGCCGTTGATCGAGAAGCCGCGTGTCGGGGTCGAAGCGGAAGGTGCGCACACCGACGGTCTCGTCGGAGACGGCGCGCCGCTGCTCGTCGTCGGTCAGCCAGACCAGAGTCGTCGTGAGGCGGTGCAGGTCGAGGATCGGCGTCGGACCACAGCTCCGGATCCGGCAGCCGCGTGGTGATCGCGGCATCAGCGGAGCCGCCGGCGGAAACCTCGATCTCGGTTCGCGAACACGTGAATGCGACCTGACGTCAGCGACCGGAGCTCCTGGTGCACGCGAACCGTCGCCGGCGATGCCGTGTCGTTGACGAGGGTCTGGACGATCCGGACCGTCGCCTCCGCTGCGTCCGCCGACAGCGTGGTGAACGCGGTGCCGTGCTCGCGCACACGCACCTGCTCGTGCACCTCGATCTCGACGCGCCGAGTGATGCCCGACCCGTTGTACCAGCGCGAATCCGAGATGTCGGTGTGATCCACCCGGACGCTGACGACCAGATCATCGTCGGGCGCGTACGACAGGATCTCGGTCAGGTCGAAGGAGAACTGCGCGTGCCCCGAGGGCCGGCCGCCCAGGTGGTAGCCGTTCACCCAGACGTCGGCGTTCTTGTACACGCCGTGGAAGACCAGCCGCACATGTTGTCCGTCTGCGACGCCGAGTTCTGCCAGCGCGGACGTGGGCGCGGTACCAGCCGACACCGCCGGGAAGATAGCCGGTGCCGCTCGAGTAGGACCGGGAGAAGTCCTGCTCGACGCTCCAGTCATGCGGCACGGTGACGCTGCGCCACGAAGAGTCGTCGATAGCCCTTCGCCCAGGCATCCCGTTCGTCGGAGAGGGCGAACGCCCACCGGCTGATCGGCATCGTCTGCATGTGAGCTACCTATGTCCGTCGGTGCGTCGGATGTCGGTTGAGCGGCGTACTTGTCGAAGACCCGGGTGAACAGGAGCACCGGTGAGGAAGGCGACTGCCGGCGAATCCGATCAGCGAGCCAGAGCAGGCCGTACGCCGTCACCTGCGGGTAGAACACGGTGACGACGATGGACAGCGCGATGATCGCAAAGGCGGTCAGCGACGTGAGCGGGTGCTTCCACGACATAGCCGCGCGTTGCGGAGCACCTCGCGCATGGTGCCCTCGAAGTTGGCGAGGTAGGGGAAGACGAAGAGCACGTTCAACGCGAACGCGAACGCGACCAGGTACCAGATCGCGAGCAGGATGAGCTCCGCGATCGCGCCGACCGAGAGGTTCGTGACGACGACGAACCAGGCGCCGAACACTCCGGCCAGGAGCAGGAGCACGAGCCCGAGCCACGTCGCCTGGCGGAAGTTCTGCCGGAACGAGCCGAAGTAGTCGCCCGTGACGGATTCGCACTGTGCCCCTCACGATGCGCATGGCGGTGAAGTTCAGGGCGGTCAGCGACAGCACCGAGCGTGACGACCGGGATCGCCGTCGCGATGAACACCAGGTTGAGGATCATCAGATCAGCGATCCGAGTCAGGAACCGCATGAGCGCAGAGTCCGGGGCGAAGATGCCGCTCATTCATACCTCCTATTCGGAATGGGTCGGGCGGGCCCACGGTGCGCGGACCCGCCCGACCGTCTCAACGTGTCAACTCAGCCCGCTACTTTCCCAGGCGTCGATGTCGGCCTGGATCGAGGCGCGAGCGTCCTCGTAGCCGGCGTCGATCAGCGCCTGGCGCATTTCCGCGATGGCCGCGGCCGGGTCGTCGAACTTGCCGTACTGCAGCTGCGGGATGTACTGCGGAGAGCACGCCCGCCATCGCCGCGAGCGTCGGGTCGATCGCGTCCTTGTTGATGAGGAGGGTCGAGTACGGGTAGTCCTCGGCGACTGCGTTGAGCTCGTCGTAGATCTCCTCCTTGTTGGGTGCGTCGGTGACCCTCGTCAGCTCGAACTCGTCCATGCGTCCAGCCCAGAAGTTCGAGCCGAGCGAATCGGTCGACGAGTCGTAGCCCTCGGGGTAGCCGAGCTTGCCGTCGTCCGTGACGACGTAGTCGGTGCCCTCGATGCCGTAGTTGATGAGCCTGTAGCTCTCCTCGTCGTTGCGGACAGGTCGTAGACCTCGAGTGCCTTCTCCGGGTGCTGCGGAGTTGGCACTCACCGCCATGGCGCCGTGCGTCAGGATGTCCTTGAAGACGTTCCCGTTCTCCTGACCCCAGTAGAAGAACTTCGGGTCGGAGCCGGGCTGCTTCTTCGTCAGGTTGTCGTAGATACTGCCCGATGAAGGTCTGCGTATGGTGCTGGTCGGTGCCGGAAGGCCCGGCGTACAGCAGCTCTCGCGTGTCGCCGTCGTAGTTCAGCGCGTCCTCACGCCAGACGCCGATCTCGTTCCACTCCTTGGCGAGTTCGGCGGCCTCGAGCAGTGCGTCGCCCTCCATGTACCAGGAGGTCACGGTGTTGGGGTCCGCCTCGGTGGTCTGGAACGGGTAGTAGTTTCCGGCGCTGACCTGTTGGATGGTCTGCATGTCGGTATGGCCCTGCATGTAGCCGATCAGCGCGGACTCGCTGTCGCCCGCGACGTCCCACGGGTACGCCTCGGGCTTGTTGTCCTTGACCCACTGGAAGTACTTCGTGAAGTCCTCGAACTTCGTGATCTCGCCGTCCGGGAAGCCCGCCTCTGCGGCCCAGTCGCCGCGGTAGAAGAAGCCGTGGTTCGTGTACTGGGTGAAGTTGTCCTCGGGAATGAAGTAGATCTGCCCGTCGTCGAGCTTCGTGAGGTCCCAGTGACCGTCGGCGTCGACCTGTGCCCACGTCTTGGGAGCGTGCTCCTCAGCATCTCCTCCGAGAGAGGAAGGAAGGCGCCCTTCTCGGCGTTCTCCCACGCGAACAGCCAGTCCGTTGCCGTGGTGATGAGGTCGACGTTGTCGTCGCCCGAGAGCAGCTGGAGGTTGTACTGGGTCTGCCAGTCGGCCCACTCGACGTAGAACAGGTCGAGGGTCGCGTTCGCCTTTTCGGTGAGATGCGCGTTGAGCTTCTCGAGCATCGCCTCGAGGCGCCCGTTGGTGGGCTTGTCGCCGAGCACGAGCATCGTGATCTCGGTTGGGTCCCCGCTCTCCGAATCCTCCGGCGGTGCATCCGGCCAGCGCGGTCGCGCTCAGGCCGAGAGCGAGCAGCACCGCCCCCGCTTTGATGAATTTCCTTGCCATGTGAGGCTCCTTCGGCTCTCATTACTTGGTGATTGCAGTGGTGTCGCCTCAGCGAGGCGTCTGGGTGCGCAACCGGCGTTGGTGACCGGCCGCGCATCGTCAGCAGCGCGTGTCAGCCCTTGACGGCACCGACCGTGATGCCGCTGACGAAGTATTTCTGGACGAAGGGGTAGCGAAGAGGATCGGGACCGTTGCCACGACGGCGCTCGCCATCTTCAGAGTGTTGCTCGGCAGATCCGTGATGCTGACGTTCGATCCGGCGACCGAGTTCCGCAGGGCGTTGGCCGTGTTGATCACGTTGTACAGGTAGTACTGAAGCGGTTTGAACTCGACGGTGCTGCCCAGATACAGCGATGACAGGTACCACTCGTTCCAGTAGCCGAGGGCGAGGAACAATCCGACCGTCGCCAGCGCGGGCTTCATCATGGGCAGGGCCAGCTGAGCGAAGATCCGGAAGTCGCCGGCGCCGTCGATCTTGCCCGACTCGATGATCTCGTAGGGGATGGTGCGCATGAAGTTCTTCATCAGGATGATGAGCCACGGCGTCATGAGCAGCGGGAGGAAGACCGCCAGGTAGTTTCCGCGCAGGCCCAGGTCGCGGCCGATCCAGAGGAATGTGGGCGCGAGACCGGCCGAGAAGAGCGTGGTGAAGTAGATGAAGAAGGCGATGTAGTTGCGGAGACGGAAGTCCTGCCGATTGAGCGCGTATCCAGTCATGGCGATGATGAACAGGCCGATCGCCGTGCCGGCGACGGTCATCACGATCGTGACGACATACGAGCCGATGATCTGTCTCGGCGCCTTGAAGATGTATTCGTACGCGGTCGAGCGAGAAGTCTTTCGGCAGCAGGCCGAATCCGCTCTTCATGATCTCCGACTCGCTCGAAAAGGAGGCGGAGACGATCATGACGAACGGCAGCAGGCAGAACAGCGCGAAGACCGTGATCGTGGTGTACGAGATCCCTCGCAGCACGAAGTCGCTTCTGTCGAGCTTGATACGGCGAGTGCGCTCCGACGCCACGGCCACACGCTTGCGGGATGCTTTGCCGATGGGCACGGCGCCCGGTGCACCGGCGATATCAGAAGAGAGCATAGTCTGGGTTCATCCTCCGGACGATCCAGTTCGCTGTGATGACGATCGCGAATCCGAACAGCGACTGATAGAGGCCCACCGCCGTGGACGTCGTGAAATTGTTCTGCGACATCACCATGCGGTACACCGAGGTCTCGATGATGTCGGTGGTCTGGAACAGCGCCGCGTTGTTGCCGACGAGGTTCCAGAAGAGCCCGAAGTTGCCGTGCATGATGCCGCCCAGTGAGAACAGCAGCAGGATGACGAAGATCGGCTTGAGGCTCGGCAGGATGACATAGCGGATGCGCTGCCATGCCGATGCGCCGTCGATCGCCGCCGCTTCGAACAGGCCCCTGTCGATGCCCATGATCGCGGCGAAGTAGACGATCGTGCCGTATCCGGTGCTCTGCCAGAGGTGAACCGCGGTGATGATGAACGGCCACGCGCCGGCGGTGCTGTAGATCTTGATCGGATCGCCGCCGGTCTGCTCGATGAGGGCGTTGAGCGCGCCATTGTCGTAGTTCAGAAGGTTGAACGCGATGACGCCGACGAGCACGACCGAGATGAAGTAGGGCAGGAACATCACGCCCTGGCTGATCTTCTTGAAGTACTTCAGGCGGATCTCGTTGAGCATGACCGCGAACGCGATCGCCAGGATGTTCCCCAGCACGATGAACGCGAGGTTGTAGAGGACCGTGTTCCGCGTGAGCAGCCACAGCTGGCCCGACTTGATCAGGAACTCGAAGTTCTTGAATCCGACGAACGGGCTGCCGAAGATTCCGTCCCGGTAGTTGAAGTTCGTGAAGGCGATCCAGATGCCGGGCAGCGGCGCGTAGTTGAAGATGACGAAGAAGGCGATCGCCGGGATGCACATGAGCAGGAGCATCCGGCTGCCCGTGAGCTTTCTCCACCGCGACTGCCGCCGCTGTGGCACGTCTTTCAAGGGCATCCGTCCGCCTCTTCGCGTTCGTTTCGTCGTTTTTGCCGACGCGCCTACCAGTTAACCTAACCGTCGATTAAAGTCGATGGCGGCAACCATATCTCGCGGGTTGTTTTAAATCAAGCCGCAATTTATGGCATGCCCACCGTTCCATCGCGGCACTGCCCCGGCGACGGAACCGAGGGTAGAAGCAGCGCCACAAACCAGCGTCGCCGCCATGCGGCCGGAAAGGACACCATGATCACGATCGCCACGGATGCCGCGAGCCATCACATCGACCGACGCGTCTACGGGCAGTTCGCGGAGCACTTGGGCCGCTGCATCTACGAAGGCCTGTGGGTCGGCCGCGATTCCGACATCCCGAACAAGAACGGCATCCGCAGCGATGTCGTCGCGGCGCTGCGCGCGATCAAGGTGCCCGTCGTGCGATGGCCGGGCGGATGCTTCGCCGACGAATACCACTGGCGGGCAAGGGCGTCGGTCCCGAGCGGCAGCCGATGGTCAATACGCACTGGGGCGGAGTCGTCGAGCCCAACGCGTTCGGCACGCACGAGTACTTCGAGCTGCTGCACCAACTCGATGCCGAGGCGTACGTCAACGGCAACGTCGGAAGCGGCACCGGTCGCCGAGATGGCCGATTGGGTGGAGTACATGACCCTCGACGCGGGCTCGCCCATGGCGGAACTGCGCAAGCGGCACGGGCGCGAGCAGCCGTTCCGGCTCGACTTCTTCGGTGTCGGCAACGAGAGCTGGGGATGCGGCGGCAACATGCTGCCGCTGCACTACGCGAACCTGTACCGGCAGTACCAGACCTACGTGCGCCGATATGGCGAGCACCCGATCTCGAAGATCGCGTGCGGTGCGAACGCCGACGACTACGAGTGGACCGAGGTGCTCATGGCGCGGGCGGCCGATCACATGGACGGTCTGAGCCTGCACTACTACACGCTCCCGACCGGTGAGTGGGACGTGAAGGGCACGGCAACCGGGTTCGACGATCGCGCATGGCACGAGACGATCCGCCGCACCCGCTTCATGGACGAGCTGCTCACTCGGCACGGGGCGATCATGGACCGCCACGATCCCGCGCGCCGCGTGGGACTCATCGTCGACGAATGGGGCACCTGGTACGACGTCGAGCCCGGCACGGAAACCGGATTCCTGTATCAGCAGAACACGATCCGCGACGCGGTCGCCGCGGCCCTCAATCTGCACATCTTCCACCGGCACGCCTCCCGCGTGCGCATGGCCAACATCGCACAGATGGTCAACGTGCTGCAGAGCATGCTGCTCACCGACGGCCCCCGTCTCGTGAAGACCCCGACCTACCACGTGTTCGATCTGTACTCCGATCACCAGGATGCGGAATGGGTGGATGCCGCGGGCGACGACGTCGACCCATTCCTCGACTGGACGGTCTCGCGCAAAGGCGGCGCGTACACGATCGGGGTCGTCAACATGGGGCTCGAGCGCGAAGCCGCGGCATCCTTCCGCCTGCCGAGCGCGATCGCGGACGTGATCTCGGCGCGCGCGATCGCCGCCGATACGTCGGACGCCCACAACACGTTCGACGCTCCGGACGCGGTCTCTCCCGTCGCATTCGACGGCTATCGGGTTCGCGGCGACACCATCACGGTCGCGCTTCCTCCACGTGCTGTCGCGTCGCTCCGTGTGGGGACTGCGTCGTGAGGGGCGCCGAGCTCGTCTTCGAGTCCCGGGAGCGAGCGCACGCGGTAGATCACGGCGGCCCCGCCGCTCGCCGAAGGGCCAATCGTGGTGCAGCACTCGCCGGTCGAGCCCGAGGCAACAGGGGCTCCATGACCGCGCGGTCCGGTGTATTCTCGGCGCTACGGCGGGTTCCTCCGCGCCGGACCTCCTGATCGGCCGTCCACGCCGGCCGACGATGCGGGGGCAAAGGGGATCTGCGTCCTCGGGGAATGAGCGAGCAGTGCACCGTTCCTCTATCCGGCGGGCCTCGGTCGCGTGGAGCCCGGGCGCCGACGCCGTTTGGAGAAGACCAGATGACCGCTCGCAAGCACCTCAAGCACCTCGTCCGCGAACGCATGCGCAAGACCGGCGAGCGTTACACCGTCGCCCGTCGACACATCGTCGATGCCGACACCACGTGGGAGTTCCGCGGCGGGCTCCACGGCGACACCGCCGCATTCTCCAACGTCCTGGCCAACCTCGGTGTGGTCGCGCCCCACACGGGCGAGCCGCTGACCGAGGCGATGGTGCTCGGGGTCGGCGGCGGGCTCGGCGCGGGCTACATCCTGTGGGAGTTCGACTCGCACCCGTTGCGCGCGCGTGTGCTCACGCTCGGCTTCCGGCGCCAGTGGCAGTACCCGGACCGGTGGGCGCGCGGGACCGCTGCGCGGCTCGGGCTGCACGCCGAGTTGCACGAGAACGGCGGCGCGAAGGGCGCCGCGGCGACGCTCGACGCCCAGCTCGACACCGGCCTGCCGGCGATCGCCTGGATCGACACCTACACGCTCGGGCACCGCAACGAGCCGGAGTGGCTCGACGGCTACGGCGGCCCGCCAGTGATCGTCTACGAGCGCAACGGCGACTCCTATGCGGTCGACGACCGCTCGACGGCGCCGATCATCGTGCCTGCCGAGCGGCTGGCCGCGGCGCGGGCACGCGTCGGCTCCTACAAGCACCGGCTGGTCACGATCGATCCGGAGCGGATCGACCTTGACCTGCGTCCGGCCGTAGAGGAAGGGCTCCGGCTTCAGGTCGAGCATCTGAGCGAGAAGTCGGACTCGTTCTCGCTGCCCGCGTGGCGCAAGTGGGCGCGGATGACCGCCGATACCCGCAACAAGAAGGGCTGGCCGAACGTGTTCGCCGACGGGCTCGGCATCGGCAGCCTGCGCGCGTCGATCTACACCAACGCCGCCCACGGCGCTCACCTCCGCGGGCTCTACGCGGACTTTCTCGATGAGGCGGCGGAGCTGCTGGGACGCGATCTCCGGGCGGACGCGTGGAGGGCCGCCGCCGACGCCTGGGATCCGATCGTCGATACCGCCCTCCCGCCCGGAGACGAGCTGCGCACGTTGATCGACGGCGGTCCCGAGACCGCCGCGGCGCGCTGGGAGCTCCAGCGGGCTCGCGACGAAGTCGCGGACGTGCCGCCGCCGGTCGGCGAGCTCGTGATGGCGATGTACGAGGCCGAGACCGCCGCGCTGGAGCGGCTCAGGGCTGCAATGTGAGCTCGGTCTGGGGGTCGACGCTGTTGCGGGCCGCGTTGCCTCAGTGACATCCGGCCGAGGCACTTGAATCGCGGCTTCGACAGGCGCACAGTGGAAGGAGCGAGGGAGGTCCCATGCGCGACGCGATGGCTCAACCGGATGTCATGCCGATCCTCTCCCCAGGCCGGCACCGCTCACCACGGCGCGGGGCCTGCTTCATGGAACTCGCGTCCTACCTCGCGGGCGAGCGCTGGAGCGACCATCCCGCGTGTACGCAGGGTACCCTCGCGCATCTCGCACGGCTGGTGAACGACCGTACGAGCGACGCCGGCCGCGCCCGGCTCACGCCGCTCATTCCGACGGTCATCGGCCTGACGAGCGACGACCCGCTGCTCGATGTCCTGCTCGCCGTGCGAGCCGCCCACGCCGCCCTGCCTATCGCCGCCGAGGAGCGCCAGCGTTCGCAGGCCGTGGGGTTGCGGATCGCCCTCACGGTCCTCGCAGAACGCGACGACGAGCTCGCCGCGGAGTCGCGCGAACTCGGGGAAGCCGCCCTCCGCGCCGCCCCCGCCGCCGACGCCTGGGCCAACCACTTCATCGAGGAAGTCAGTCCGAGCCGCCGGGGCATGACCGTGCGGCAGTGCCGGGACATCGTGACCGGCGCCGTCGACGGGATCGCGCGGGCGTGCGTCGGGGATCCCGACGATCGACTCGTCGCGCTGCTCACCGCCGCCGTGACGGACACGGCGCGTTTCGTGGGGGCGTCACGTGAGGCGACGGATGTCCGCGCCGAGGCGGATGCGCCCGTTACCCCGTTGAGAGCCGTCACCGTTCCAGCGCGAGCTGGGCGGCCGGGTCGGAGCGGCTGACGTTCACGGCAGGGCGGTGACATCGCTGAGGATGCCCGCTCCGGGCATGCTCGTGACCGCTCGAGGTATCGATGGCCCGCTTAATTCAGTGTTGACTTAATTAAGTGCCGACTGTAGTTTGGGCGCATGACTACAAGTCAGCCGACCGTGTTCGCAGCGCTTGCCGATCCGACCCGATTGACGATCATCGATCAGCTCGCGCAACGCGGCGAGCTGTCGGCGACTCAGATCAGTCAAGTGTTCAGCAGCAGCGCCTCGGCCGTTTCGCAGCATCTCAAAGTGCTGCGCGAGGCCGGACTCGTCCGGGTTGAGAAGCGCGCCCAATCGCGGATCTATCACCTCGATACCGCCGCGATTGCCGAAACCGAGCGGTGGCTCTCTGCGCGCGCCCGCCAGTGGAACGCACGACTCGACGCAATGGAAACCTACATCGCACAACTCAACGAAGGAGCAGACCTTGGAAACCAATGACACCAGGGATATCGTCATCACCCGCATCCTCTCTGCGCCGGTCGCGACGATCTGGAATCTATGGACCGACCCGAAGGCAGTGACGGGGTGGTGGGGTCCCGAGGGTTACACGTCACCGTCGGCCCAGATCGATCTTCGTGAGGGAGGGTCTTATCTGTTCGCAATGCGCGCCCCGGCCGACCAAGGCGGCGAAATCAGCTATACCGGCGGCGTGTACACAGCGATCCACCCCCTGGAACGACTCGAGTTCACCCAGAACCTCACCGACGAGAGAGGTGAACCGTTGGCCGAAGCTGAGCTACCCGCTGGATTCGCGCAAAACGTGCACACGATCGTCGAGTTCCGCGACGTCTACGGCCTGACCGAGCTGGCGATCACGGAGAGAGGGTGGTCGCGGAGCCTCATGTCGGTCTTCGCGTATGCCGGCATGCATCAGTCGCTTGACAAGATGGCTGCCAACCTCGCAGCGGAGGCGGTGTCGGCATGACTGACACCCAGTCCGAGAGATCGTTCTCGATTACGGAACCGTCCGTCCGCCACGCCCCACCCGTCGTTGATGGCCCTACAACCTCTTGTCGGAACCTGGCGCCTGAAGGGCCATCTCTCCGACAGCGACGAGGAGACAATCACCGGCCAGACCACATTCTCCTGGCTTCCCGGTGGCTTCTTCCTGCAGCAGGACGCTGAGATCAGTTTTCTGGGCACGATCATTCGGAGCCGGGAACTCATCGGCTACAACGCTCTGTCCGGGACACTCAAATCGTCTGTGTACTCGAACCTGTCACCGGATCCGTGGCCCTACGAATGGGACGTCGACGGCGATGTCCTCACCATTCGGGTGAAATATGGGCCACTCGACGCCACATTCACGGGGAACCTCGCATCATTCTCCGGCGGGTGGATCCCCAATCCTGGCGCCGACCCAGCCGCGAACGTGGCCTACGACATCGTGAGCGAGCGCATCCATGAGTAAGCGAACAGCAACCGATTCGACAACCCGTGCCCTCCTGATCGCCGGCATCGCCATCGGGCCGTGGTTCATCGTGCTCTCGCTCGTCCAGGCTCATGGCGCGGCCCGGTTTCGACATCACTGAACACGAAGTCAGCCTGCTTCTCGTCGGCTCCGCGGGGTGGGTGCAAACCATCACCTTCCTCATCACGGGCCTTCTCGGACTCGCCTTCGCCGCAGGACTGCGCCGGCTGCTACGTCCTGGGAAAGCAGGCACCTGGGGTCCGATCGCCGTCGGAGCGTTCGGAGTCCTCTTCCTGATCGCAGGGCTCAACCATCCCGATCCGCACCTCGGTTTCCCGATCGGAGCGCCCGAAGGAATACCACAAGTCCAGAGCGTGCCGTCGAACATTCACAGCATCGCGTTCTCCGCCCTCGCCCTGGCCGTCGTTGCCACCTGCTTCATATTCGTACGTAAATTCGTCGCCGATGGCGACCGCGGCTGGGCGATTGGTAGTGCAGCGTGTGCGGTCGTCATCATCGCCCTCGTGGCGATCGGAAGTGCGATGATGCCGAGCGGACAGGGCGGCCTGCCCCTCCTGGGTGCTGCGATAGCGATCACGGGCTCATTGTCAGCCATCGCCATCCGCCTCCTACTTGGCGAGAAGTCCGCAGCAACGGATCCGTCTCTGCAACTCACGCAATCCACCCTGCCCTAGCTCCCACCCCAGATTGGAAGGCACTCCCACATGGATATGAAACTCGAGCTCGTGCCTGGGTGACCGCTCGACCAGCCACTCTCTGCGCTTACGCTGCCCGCACGATGCCGACACCGATAACCATGGAGATCAACGACGCCGAGGCGTCACTATCGCTGCTCTTTCATTCGCTTGCGCATCCGACCCGCCGAAAGATCCTTGAGCTGGTGTCCGACAACGCCCTGACCCTTGTGGGCATTGCCCATCTTTTCCCGATCTCCATGCAAGCGACTGCGAAACACCTGCAGCTGCTGGAATCAGCGGGCCTGCTCTTCTCGATGAAAGCCGGGCACGTTCGCACCTACTCCCTCACCCCGGCCACCCTCGATCTGGCTGCCGAGTGGCTCCGCACCCAGCTGACGGAGGAGGACTCGTCTCGGACTCGCCGCCCGTCAGCGTGGCCGGGTGGTGGGCGGCCCCGAGGTTGAAGGCCGCCAGTCGGGTTCGCCTTCGGGGCGGTCGTCGGAGTCCGGCTGCGCGACGGGTTCGGATGCGGGCTGGGGCAGGCTGCCGAGGCGGTCGACCTGCTCGGTGAGTGCCTCGAGGACCGAGCGCAACTGGATCTGTGCCACCTGGGCGTAGGTGCGTACGTACTCGATTTCCGGGACGGCTGGACTGTGGTGCGCGGCGAGCGTAGCTGTCGCCTGACCGGCGCTGCTCTCGGCGCGTTGCAGGATCTCCCGGTACTGGTTTCGAGCGGTGAGCACCAGGTCGCGAGCATACTGCTCGGCATCTGCGACCGCCTTGTCGGCGATCAGCTGCGCCTGGGTGAGTAGCCCGACCGCTCCGGCCGTGATCTCCTCCTCGTCGACTGGGGCGGACTCGCGGGGGTTGGCGTTCTGGGCCCGCAGTGCAGCGAGCTCCTGTTGGACGCCGGTCACGGCTGCCCGGACCTCGGCGATCGCCTGCGAGAGGTGACCCATGAACGTGTCGACTTCGAGTCGGTCGTACGCTCCACCCCTCATCTTCATGGTGAAGGCCACGGGGTGGGTGTTCGGCAGGTGACTCACAGCGGCGGCCAAGGCATCCTCAGGCGCGGTGCCGGGCATGGCAGCGAGGCTGTCGGGGTCGGTCCCGTGATGTGTCATGCGTGGTCCCCCTATTCGCTCTGCGACAGCCGAGACGGCTGCGGGTGATGGGTGTGGCGGTGCAGGGCGTGACTGTCTTCGTCGAGGGTCGCGAACTGCTCGAAGCGGACATCCGTGTGCTCGATCCCTCCGGCACGGAGACGGGAAACAGTGTGCCGCACCATTTCAGGCGATCCGCACACCAGCGCGAGAAGGCCACGCAACGCGCCATTTTCGGCGGCGACATCGCCGACCAGGCCCTTCCGGCCGGTGTAGCTGGGGTCGTCCGAGACGACCGGTGTGTAGGTGAACCAGGGCCGGCCGGACAGGTTCCGGAGCAACCGGTTCTCGTAGAGGTTCCACGGCAGTCTCGCCCCGTGGTACAGATGGACCCGAGGAGCCTCCCCGGTCGACTGCCAGTGATGGTCGATCCGCTCCAGGTGGGCCCGCAGCGGGGCCAGGCCGGTACCGCCGGCGACCATGATCAGGTCGCGTCTGCGCTCGCCCTCGTCCAAGGTCAGCTCCTGACCCACGGGGGCGCCGAGGCGGATGGTTTCGCCGACTTCGAGGGAGCGGACGATGGTGCTGCTGACCTGACCACCGGGGACGATCTGGACGTGGAACTCGATGGTGCCGTCGGAACGAGGCGCGTTGGCCGGGCTGAGATAGCGCCACAGCCGCGGCCGGGACGGTATCTCCACCGCCACCGACTGGCCCGGCACGAACGGCAGGTCGGGCTCGGGGCGAACCTGGATGACCGCGAGGTCCAGGGCCCGCCGCTCCACCGCCGTCACCTGACCTGCCCACGATGCCGGGCTGGTCCGTTCGGACGCTTTGGCTGCCTCGACCATGACCGTGGCGATCAGCCCGTAGGCCTCGGCCCAGTCCGCCGCGACCTCATCCGTCCACCGCTCACCCAGAAAATGCTTCAGTGTGGCGAGCAGGGATGCACCGACCGCGTTGTAGTGCGCTGCGATGACCTCGAAGCGCCGGTGGTCGCGGCCCAGCTGCTGGATGAACGCGGCCACCTCGTCGAGTTGATCCACGCCCGACACGATTCGGCCGAGCGCACCGACGAGCCGATCCCGCTGTGTCGTCATCGAGACCGGGAACATGCTCCGCAGCTCGGGGTGGGACAGGAACAGATGCGAGTAGAAGAACAGGGGCACCTCGTCCCCGAGGCTCTCGGCCAGCCCCCACGTCTCCTTCAGTGCGGCTGTGTCCACCGGGTCAAGCGCCCGCCGGGTGGGGCTCGACGATGTCAGACTCCGTGCCGGCGATCACCGCCAAGACCCGGTCGATGATGGCGGGCTCGACCCCGGCCTCCGTCAGCGCTGCCACCAGATGGCCGGCCACTGCGGCGAAGTCCTCGTGTGAGATGCCCTTCCCCTCGTGCGCCGCGCGCAGGTCGCGCCCAGCGTAGACGACGGGCCCGCCCATGACCTGCGACACCAGCGCTACCTGGTGACGCTTGAGCCGGACCATCTCGACCCCGTTGAAGAACCCGCGGAGCCGGTCGTCGCCGAGCACCAGCTCGTAGAACCGGTCCACGACTGCGGTGATAGCCGGTCCTCCGCCCACCACTTCGTAGTCACTGCGCTCTTCAAGGTCAGGCTGATTCATTACGCTCATCCAATCGCTGGCACGGCACGGCTTACTCTTCTTAGCAGAATCGGATCCTCTCAGCAGAATCGAACCGGACCGGGCAGGTGCCAGGATGTCACCGAGGTCTCCGAGGTCTCCGAGGTCTCCGAGGTCACGATGGCCACTCCGGGCAGTGATCTCGTCGGTGCGATCGTGTATCGGCGTCCTGCCGAGGTGGTGCTCGCCGAGCTCGGGGCGGCAGAGGATGCCTACCGGAAGGCGGAGAAGGAAGCCGACCGAGCAGCGCGCGAACAGCGGAAGGCTGAGCGTCGCGAGAACGCCGAGGAGCGCAAGACGGCCCTCAAGGAGAAGCTCGGCGTCCACTGAGTCGCGGTCCCATCGGGGCACCGAGGCGCGTTGCGGCGCGCACCGGTGCCCCGATCGCCGCGACTCCTCAGCGCATCGGAGAGCAGTTGCTCTTCGGCTGGCGACAACCGAAACCAGAAGCGAAGGAACGGATACGGACCCCCGCCGAATGGCGGGGGTCCGTTCCTGAGGAGCTCTCGTGGGGGGCCGATCACTCCTTCTGTGCGGAGCGAACGTGGGGAGCGTTCGCGCCGCGGGCGGTGTGGGCGGGTGTCAGTTGCGCTCCCTCGCCCCTTCAGCCTCGTCGCTGCCGCCCTGCTCTGGGATATCGACGTTCGCCTTCTCCTCGGCGGTCCCGATGCCGGTCTCGCCTGCGTTCTCCGCGGTCTCGCGACCGCCCGCGCCAGCGCCCTCGGCGTGCTCGGCACCCGTCTGGCTGGCATCCTCGGCAGTCTCGAGTCCGGCCTGACGCTTCTCCTCGGCGTTCTCGAGCGCCGCCTGGCGCTTCTCCTCGGCCTTCTGACGTGCGTCCTCGGCGGTCTGGAGGCCGGCCTCGCTGTGCTCCAGGCCCGACTCGCTCACGTGCTCGCCACTGCCACCGGGGTGCTGCCCGGTGAACTGCTCGAAGACCTCCTGCGCCGGGGCGGGCAGCGCGCCGACGGCTCCCGCCGCGCCAACGCCGGTGACGCCCACTGCCGCCGCTGCGGCGGCGCCGATGGCGATCTTCGCTGCGAGTCCGAGACCTGCGATTGCACCAAATGCCACTTTTCGTCTTCCTCTTCTCGGCGTCGACACCTCGATGGGATGCGCGACCGCCGCGGTCGATGCGTGCTGTCGGTCGATCGAGAGCCTCGCCGCACGTTCGAGGTCGAGGCGAAGCGCCACCGCGGCCGTCGGCCGCGGCGGCGCTTCGAACGAGGCGCTCCGGAACGCCGCGACGGCCTTTGCCACCGCCGCCAGGTCATGGCGGCCCTCGGGCGCCTCCCCCCGCAGCAGGGCCTCAGCCGTGTCGTCGGAAATCCGGTACTCGTTCATCTCACTCCCTGCCATCGCCCGAGGCCCCTGCAGGGGTACGGCCTGCGGCGAATTTCTTTCGAAGCGAAGCGAGGGCGCGTCGTTGCAGCGCCTTCACCGCGCCGGGGCGCTTGCCGACGACCTCGGCCACCTGTTCGACGGTGAGATCGCCGATGATGCGCAGCACCATCACGTCTCGCTGGTCTGGGGGCAGGCCCTCGAGCACCGCGCGCGCCGAGGCATCCGCGAGATTGCCGATCGCATCCTGCTCTGCGCTCGCGCTGCGCCGCGGGTCGGCGTCGTCGTCCCATTCCACGTGGATGGCACGGTTCGATCGCCGGCGCAGCTCATCGACGAGACGCCGGTAGGCGATCGTGAAGACGAAGGCACGGAAATCCGCCTGATTTCCGCTGAAGCGGTCGAGTGAATCGAAGACGGCGAGGAACACCTCGCTCGTGAGGTCCTCGGGCTCGTGTGAGCCGCGCGCCTTGAGGAAGGCCATGACGGCGGGGGCGTGGTCGATCCAGAGGTTCGTGCACGCCCATGATGCGCCCGACTGCGCTGCGAGCAGGACACCCGGGAACGCGTCGTCGCCCGTCGTGCTGCCGCCCGCGCGGGCCGATGCGCGTGCGCGGGATGTCGCACGCGAGAGGGTGCCTTCGAAATCGGGCATGACCGCATCAGTGTAGGGAATCCCGCAGGCGAGCGCAGCGACTACTCACAGGGGGCGTCCGCGGCCCTGCCCGTCACTCGATGGATCCTCGACCAGGAGGTGCACACCAGCGAGGAGTTGCAGGCCACCCTGCAGAAGATCGCCGGATGAGGCATCCGCCTCAGTCGCCGAGCGCCGCGAACAGCTCGTAGACCATGAACGCCGGCCAGACGAACCCCTGGAGGATCGCGCCGACGAACTCCCAGAACCCGTCGGCCTGCTGCCAGAAGTACACCCACGCGCCGATGATGCCGAGGCCGTAGATCGTGCCGCCACCGGCGAGGCAGCCGGGGTTCGAGTACCTGTCGGTCATGTCGCACCTCCGCGGTCAAGGCTAGTCCCGCCGTGGGCGGGATTGCGAAGCACACCCTCGACCACACCCTCGACGGCGAGCATGACCGCGAGCACGACGACCATGATCGCAAGCGCCCACATGGCCGGGACGAGGGCCAGCAGCGGCACGGATGCCGCGAGCACGAGCGCCGCGACGATGCGCGTCACCGGCCATCCCATATCGACGAGCCGCGCGAACGCTGCAGTCGCGGCCGTGTAGACCGCAAGGCCGGCGGCGAGCGCGGATGCTCCGAACCACCCGAACGGCTCGGCATCGCCGACGTGCGCCATGGCCTCCTCGACGCCGAGTGCGGCGAGGATCACTCCGGCGACGATCACGAAGTGCACGTACGTGTACGCATCGCGGGCGAGGACGACGCGCGCGGCATCCGTCCGTCGTTCCAGGGCGTGTTCTCCGGCGGCGTACAGCCGCCCGAAGTAGGCCCACCAGAGCAGGATCGACCCAGTCACGGCGAGCGCCGCGCCGAGGGCGATCGGGCCGTCGATCGGTTCGCGCGCGACGCCGACCCCGATCGCGACGATCGACTCGCCGAGGGCGAGGATGACCACGAGCCCGTGCCGCTCCGTCCAGTGCGTCACCGAATGGATGCGCCATCCACCGCCTCCACGCGAGCTCAGGTAGGTGAGTGCCACGTCGTAGAGGAAGGCGCCGAGCCAGATCCACGTCTGCGCCGGTTCACCGACGACGGCGCCCACGATGAGCGCTGTCGCAGCGGGGGCCATCGCCACCGCTTGGGTGATCAGCACCTGACGGCGCAGGGCCGCGTCGTCGCCCGCGGCGATGATGTAGAGCGTCATGTGGATGAGCCGGACGAACGTGTAGGCGAGGGCGAGCACGAGCGGTCCATACCATCCGCCGGGCAGGTCCTGGTAGGCCTCGGGGATGGTGAGGGCGGCGATGAACACGACGATCATGGCGATCGACATACCCACCCGCTGGACGCCGCGGTCGGCGGGCGCCTGGTTCGCGAGCCAGCCGTAGGCGACCCACGTCCACCAGAAGAGGCCGAGCACGATGAGGGCCTGCAGGATCCCGAATGCGCTGTGCGTGTCGGCCATGAGGCGGCTCACCTGGGTGAACGCGAAGACGTAGACGAGGTCGAAGAACAGCTCGAACGTCGTGACGCGGCTCGATGCCTCGGCGGTGCGAACGCGGCCGAAGATGCCGCGCCTGGATCCGCCGCGGTCGTGCTGCATCTGATCAGCATGCACGACACCGTGGCGGATCGCGAGCGGCTCGCGAGCGGCTCGGCGGCGGGCGGCATCGCACTACACCGACTGGGCTGCCTCCAACCGTCCCGACGCCACCGCATCCGCGAAGGTCGCGTAGTCGCGTTCGT
This sequence comes from uncultured Actinomycetota bacterium, assembly GCA_963764435.1. Lineage (GTDB taxonomy): Bacteria > Actinomycetota > Actinomycetes > Actinomycetales > Microbacteriaceae > Agromyces. The sequence continues at coordinate 41,400 of CAVXSL010000012.1, forward strand.
TCTGGTCGGCGTAGGCCGACGCGAACTCCGCGATCGCACGATCGAAGCGATCGCTGCGCCCCAGGTATGCGGCGATCGCGATGCGGTCGCCCGAGCGTGCGTGCGCCCGAGCGAGCGTCTCCCCGCACACGCGGGCGTACATCCGGGCCCCCGAGGGAACCATGGCGTCGATGTCCGCGGCGCCCTTCCAGTCCGCCAGCTGGCGGATGTAGTAGTCCCGGACGACGCCGTCCGGTGCGGCCACACGTTGCCAGCCGAGGAAGATGTCGCTCGCGGCCTGCATCAGCCGCTGCCCCCTGACCACCCGCTCACCGTCGTTCTCGAACTCGCTCGCGGGCAGGAAGCGCTCGAGCACCGAGTCCTCGGCCTGTTTCGCCTGCAGCAGCAGCGGGTCCCCGTCGTCGCGTCCGCGCAACAGCACGATCCACGCGCTGATGCCGACGCTGCCGACGCCCACCACCTTGCGCGCCATATGCACGTACGAGAACTCGCGCATCGGATGGTTCGCGAGCACCAGCGTCGACTGGTACGAGGCCAGGAGGTCGCGCATCCACTCCTCGACCTCCTCGGGCGTGCGGTCCGCCGGAGTCAGCTGTTCGATCGGCACGATCAGCGGCGGATCCGCCCGGATGCGCATCTCGCCGTCGACCGTCTCCACGAGTTTCCCGAGTGCGCGCGTGCTGTCCCGCGTGCGGGCCTTTGCGATCGCGGCATCCGTGCGCTTGACCTGCTTGTCCACGACGCGGTTCGCCCGGCGTTCGGCCTCGAGGTACTCCATGAACCGAGTCGTGTCGAGTCGGTCGTACCACGCATCGAGGACCCGCGATTCGGCGGCCTGCAGCATCCGCTCGCGATAGCCGCGGACCACGGTGAGGTCGATCTCGCGACGCTCCTCCTCGCCGAACCCGCGGTATCGCCCCGCCACCTCGAAGCTCGTGGCCAGTCGCTTGACGTCCCACTCCCACGGGCCCGGCAGGGTCTCGTCGAAGTCGTTGATGTCGAAGATCATGGTGCGCTCGGGCGTGCCGAAGACGCCGAGGTTCGCCAGGTGCGCGTCGCCGCAGATCTGCGTCGTGATCCCGGACACGGGCGTGTCGGCGAGGTCGGCAGCCATCAGCAACGCTGCGCCGCGGTAGAACGCGAGCGACGACACGAGCATGCGCGCGTGGCGGATGGGCACGAGCTCCGGCACCCGCGTCGACGCCTGCTCCTCCAGAAGTCGCACGGGGTCGGCACGGTCCGGCGACGGAGCCCAAGCCCCGTGGGTCGACCGCGGAGTACGCCGGCGCGCCTCCTTGCCGTACTCCTCCCGGGCCGCGAAATCGGTGGGCGGCGGCGGCGCGAACCCGTCGGCCGCGCTCCCGGCGCCGATCTCTCCGTCGGCGCGCTCGACTGGCGGGCGGCGGCTCATGGTGCGGCCTCGGCTTCCTCATCGGATTCGCGGACCTCGGTGCGCGGCCGGCCCGCGACTTCCGTGGGAATGCCGCGCGAGAAGAACAGCGAGATCAGGGCGATCACGATGAGTGCCACGAACGACACGCGCAGGGACTGGATCTGGGAGTCGGCGTAGACGCGGGCGAGTTCGTCGGCCTCGGCCTCGTCGAGGCCGGCTTCGGCCGCGAGGTCGGGCACGGATGCCGCCGGCACGATGTCGACGCCGCCCGCCGTCGCCTCGGTCACGACCGCCTGGGTCTCCTCGGGCAGCTCGCTCGTGGCCACCGCGACCGTGAACGACGAGGCGAGCGCGCCGATCAACACCGACCCGATGAGCGCCGTGCCGAGCGACGAGCCGAGGTTCTGGAACACCCCCTGCAACCCGCCCACCTCGCTCGACTGGTCCTCGCCGACGCTCGACATGTTCACGTTGCCGATCTGCGACGCGAGCAGGCCGAGCGCCGCGCCGGCCGCGAACATGCCGGTACCGAACGCGATGCTCCGGAGGTCGAGGTCGACCGAGCCCAGCAGCAGGAGCGAGGCGAACACGAGGATCACCTGCCCGACGCGGATGATGCGGCGAGGCGACCAGACGAGCGAGAGGCGGGTGCCGATGATCGAGAACAGGATCAGCGAGATCGACAGCGGGAAGATGCGGATGCCGGTCTGCAGCGCGTCGAGACCGAGCGTCATCTGCAGGTACACCGGCACCATGAAGAACAGGCCCGCGGTCATCGCGTACTGCGACAGGAGCACGTTGAGCCCGCTGCGCAGGCGCTGGATCCGGAACAACGCCATGTCGACGAGCGGCGGACGGCCGGTGGCCACCAGGTGCCGCTGTCGGTTGACGAACGCCCAGATCAAGGCGGCACCCGCGAGGATGAACCACGTCGTCGGCGACACGCCGAGCGGCGCGAACTCGACGCCGCCGATGGTCGGCGGGTGCAGCGGGAGTACCCAACCCCACGTCTTGCTCTGGAGCATCCCGTACACGACGAACACGAGGCCCGCCGCGGACAGCAGCACGCTCAACAGGTCGATCCGCACGGGCCGCGCGCCCGCACGGTCGGTGACGCGACGCGAGAAGAGCACGACGGCCGCCATGATGACGACCTCGGCGACGAACACGTACCGCCAGCTGAAGTAGGTCGTGACGAAGCCGCCGATGAGCGGGCCCGCGGCGACTGCGGCGCCCGACGACGCCCCGATGATCGCGTATGCGGCCACCCGCGCGTGTCCTTCGTAGTTGTCGGCGATGAGGGCCGCGATAGCCGGGATCACGAGCACGGCGCCCATCCCCTCGATGATCGACCACCCGAGGAACAGCACGATGACGTTCGGGCTCAAGGCCGTGGTGAGCGAGCCGATCGCGTACACGATGGAGCCGATGACGAACGCCCGGCGGCGTCCCCACACGTCGCCGAGCTTCGCGCCCAAGAGCATCAGGGACGCCATCGTCAGCGTGTAGAACGTGATCGCGGCCTGCATGGCGTCGACGGTCGTGTCGAGGTCCTCGACGACGGTGGAGATCGACACGTTCATGACCGTGCCGTCGAGCACCATCACGAATTGCGCACTGCCGAGGATCGCAACGACCGGCCAGTTCTTCATGTCGACCTCGTTCCCGCCCGATTCCAGGCGATTCGCGGAGCGGGCGATCCATGTCGTCCTGACGCCGATGCTCCCATCGAATCCGCACCCTTGGAAAGGTCCACGCCGATGACAGCGCGTCAGCGGCCGGTGGATCACGCTCTCGGACAGACGGCGTGTTCATGCATCCTCGCGATCGCCTGCTCGACCGACCACGGCAGCTCCACGAGCGGACGCTCGCGGCCGGAGGTCGGTTCGGCCTTCGACGCGATCGACGCCATCGCGAATGCGACCTCACGCACGAAGTCCGCGCCGGGCGTGGAGTTGTTGAGGGCGACCACGACGGTGAGGCCGCTCTCGGGGTCGGTGAAGGCGGCCGTGAGCGCGCCCGCGGTCTCGCCGGCGACACCGCGAAGAGGCCCGTACTGCATCGCCCCGACGCCCACGGCCTGCCAGGCCGGAGCAGGCCCGCCCAGCTGGACGGCGGCCCACTGCCTGCGACTGGTGGCCTCACTGAACAGCGAACCCGTCGCGAACGTCTCGCTCAGACGGCGGGTCTCCTCGAGCGTCGAGACCGCGCCCGCGGCGGCACCGCCCATGGAGCTGGACTGGTCGGAATCGTCGAGCAGCACCGCGCAGTCGACGGAGCCGTCTGCTGCGATGGCCGCGGAGTAACCCCCCAGCGTGTCGGGGTGGTCGGTGGCCGCCGGTTCCGGTATGCGCGTGCCGTCGAGGCCGAGCGGCGCGAAGACGTACTGCTCTGCGAGCTCGGCCCAGGGCTTGCCCGTACGCCGCTCGAGTGCGAGCGCGAGCAACAGGATGCCGGTGCGCGACTCGTGCACCTGCTTGCCGGGTGGCCCGACCCGGTCGAGCACCAAGCCGCTCGAGAGCAGCTCGTACGGCTGCCAGACCCGCTCGGGGTTCGCGGTGAAGTGGCTGCGAAGCGTCGGGTAGTAGTCGGCGAGCCCCGAGGTGTGCCGGCACAACTGCTCGAGCGTGATGTCGTCGAGCTTCGGGATCCGATCGAGGTAGTCGTCGACCTCGTCGTCGAGCTTCACCTCGCCCGCGTCGACGAGCCGCAGCAGCACGGTGCACGTGATCTCCGTCGTGACCGTCGCCAGGTGAAAACCGGTCTCGGTAGTTACGGGGGGCGAGCCCTCCCCGAAGTCGACGGTTCCGGATGCTCCGGCCCACTCACCCGCCCAGGGCGCCCAGACTCCCGCCACGCCGCCGCTCGAGCCGCTCAGGAAGACTGCCTGGTCGAGCAGGGACTGGAGGTTCGCAGAGGGCTCCTCGGCGAGCGGCCCCTCGACCGGACGGACCAGGGCCTCCGGATCCATCGGGCTGCCGATGCATCCGCTGAGGCCGAACGCGAGTGCAACGGCTGCAGCGGCGACGGAGATCCCCCGCCGCCTGGATCCCCCCAGTCGGTCAGCCACCCAAGCCCCCTCGCCGCGTTCCGCTGCGATTGTAACCCCCGGTGGTGGTGCGGCGGTGGCTCATCTCGCGTGGATACGTGCAGATTACCCGGCAGGACTTGGTCCGGCGGCATCCGCGCCCAGCTCGCGCAGCGCACCCGCCATGAACCGCTCGACGTCGCGGTCGACGATGATGTCGCTCGGACGCATCGGCCGGCTCAGATAGAGGCCGTCGAGCGCGGTGAGCCGGCTGAGTGCGACGTAGGTCTGGCCGGGGCTGAACGCGCGCGTGCCGAGATCGACGATCGCGGTCTCGTAGCTCGCTCCCTGCGACTTGTGGATGGTGACGGCCCACGCGAGGCGCAGCGGGAACTGCGTGAACTCGGCGATGATCTCGCGGTGCAGCTTCTTGGTCGAGGGGTTCCACGTGTAGCGGTACTTCTCCCACGTGACCGGCTCGACCTGATGCTCCTCGTCGCCGATCTCGACGCGCACCTCGCGCGTGAGCGACGTGACCGTGCCGATCGTTCCGTTGACCCAGCGCGGCCCCTCGCCCCGCAGCGCGGTGTCGTTGCGCAAGAACATCACCTGGGCGCCGAGCTTCAGCTCGAGCCGCTCATCGGCGGGAAAGGCCCGACTGCCGAATTCGCCGTTCACCTCGGCCTCGTTCGCGATCGACTGTCCAGGCAGCCGGTGCAACTGCGTGCGATTGATGCGGTGCACCGTGTCGTTCGTGGTCGCGAGGGTGATCGCACCATGCTCGGGCAGCGGCCGGCGAGCCCCGACGTCGTTGAGCACGCCCGCGATCTCGGCCGTGACGGCGCCATGTCGCACCGCGTTCAGCATGAGCTTGAACTCGTCGTCGTGCTGGCGATGCACCTCGCCGAGCTCGTAGATGCGCAGGTCGGCCTCGCGCCAGACGTTCGCGTCGAAGAACCACATCGACGGGTACGAGTCGGCGAAGTATCGACGCTCGTCGCCGCTTCCGGGCACCGGTGCGAGCTGGTAGGGATCGCCGAAGAGCACCACCTGTGCTCCGCCGAACGGCTCGTGCGGCTTCTGCCGCGCCTGGCGCAGCGAGCGATCCATCGCGTCCATGAGGTCGGCGTTGACCATGGACACCTCATCGACCACGAGCGTGTCCATGGCGTTCAGGATCTTGCGCACGGCATCGTTCTGGTCGAGGTCCTGGTCGGCGATGACGCCGATCGGCAGGCGGAACAGCGAGTGGATCGTCTGCCCGCCGACGTTCAGGGCGGCCACGCCGGTGGGCGCGCAGATCACGATCTGCTTCTGCGTGTGCCAGTTCAGGTGGTTGAGCAGGGTCGACTTGCCGGTGCCCGCGCGGCCCGTGACGAACACGTGCTCGCGAGTTCCCTCGATGGCCTGGAACACCGCGGCCTGTTCGCGGGTGAGGGTGACGTTCTGCACTGGTTGCCTTCGGCGAGCGGATGCCACGGAGCGGATGCCGCGGCGACGGCGCCCGTGCGGGCGTGTCTGCGGGCGTGCTCCCACTGTAACCGCGCGGGGCCCTCCGGCGCCCGATGCGACCCTCCGTGGGGAGGTGCCGGGGCACCCTGTGGATGACCCGGACCGCCGAGGAAGCCCACATAGACTGTGCGGGTGGGGAGCTCAGGCATACGCGGCGGTCGGGTGTCGCTCGCGGCGGTGGCCGGCTGGACCGGGCTCGCCGTGCTCCTCCTCGCCGCGTTCCTCGCAGCCCTCGGCGCCCTGAACCAGACCATCTACGGAGCCTCCAACTTCGTCGGGCGCTACCTCCAGGCGATCGCCGACGACGACATCGCCAGCGCGTCGACGACGCCCGGCGTTGCGCTCGATGCCGGCGAGCTCGCGGCGTTCGGGCTGCCCGAGAGCGTCTCGACCGCGATGTTGCGCGCGGGCGTCATCGAGGCGGGTCCCGAGGACGTGCGCATCGTGAGCGACGTGGCCAACGAGGACGGCTCGCACTCCGTCACCGCGAGCTACCGCCTCGACATCACGATCCACGAGACGACCTTCGACGTTCGCCCGATCGCCCCGCTGTACGGGGTGCTCAACCGCTGGGAGTTCGCGGCGAGCCCGCTGGCGGTCATCGACGTGACCGCCGCGAACAACGCGCTCTTCACGGTCGGCTCCCTCACTCTCGACACGCGCGCCACGAAGTCGGGCGACGAGCTCGCCGCGTTCACGCATGTCGCGCCGTACCTCGCGATCGCGCCGGCCGTGTACGAGTTCGGCTACACCTCAACGCTGCTGGAAGCGGTTCCGACGGCCATGCCGGTCGAGCCGTCGGCGCGCGCCGCGGTCACCGTCGAATCCACGCCGACCGACACGTTCGTCGAGCGCGTGCAGATGAAGGTCGACGGCTACCTCCAGGCGTGTGCCGCGCAACCGGTGCTCCAGCCGGCCGGGTGCCCGTTCGGAATCGAGATCGACGACCGGGTCGTGAGCGACCCGGTGTGGACGATCTCGAACAGCCCGGTCGTCACGCTCATGTCCGGCGAGACCGCGTTCGAGATGCCGCCCACCGAGGGCGTTGCGCACATCTCGGTCGACCTGCAGTCGCTGTTCGACGGGGAGCTCTACACGCTCGAGGAGGACCGTCCATTCCTGCTCGCCCTCACCGCGTCGATCCGGCCCGACGGGAGCATCGCGATCCAGCTCATGTGATCGGGTGCTGCGTCGCCCGGTCTGCAGGTTGAGGAGGCCGCGTCGCGGCCGTCTCGAAACCTGCGCACCGCGGCATCCGCTCGCTCGCGTCTACTCGTGACGTGCATCCTGCCGGGCGATCGCCCCCAGCCGTGCGTTGTACGCCTCGAGCTCGGCGTCGCCCGTGCGGTCGGCATGGCGGTCGCGGCGCCGTGACTCCTTCTCGTCGCTGCGCGCCCACTGCACGGCCACGGTGATCGCGAGCGCGACCGTCGGGATCTCGCCGATCGACCATGCGATGCCGCCCCCGACCTGCTGGTCGGCGAGCGCGTCGGTGCCCCAGCCCATCGCGCCGTACCAGTCGGCGAGCAGCAGGCCCGTTCCCGACATGATGGCCAGGCCGAAGAACGCGTGGAACGCCATCGTGCCGAGCAGCAGCACGATGCGGAACGGGTACGGCAGTCGATACGGAACCGGGTCGACGCCGATGAGCGACTGCACGAAGAGGTATCCGGTGATCAGGAAGTGCGCGATCATCCACTCGTGGCCGATGTGGTCGAGCATCGACCAGCGGAACAGCGGCGAGTAGTAGAACACCCAGAGGGAGCCGGCGAAGAGCACGGCTGCGACGATCGGGTTGGCGATGACGGAAGCGAAGCGCGAGTGCACGGCGAGCAGGATCCACTCGCGACCGCCGCGCGAGCCGTCCTTCCGCGCGCGGATCGCTCGGGCCGCGAGCGTCACGGGCGCGCCCGGCACGAGCAGCACCGGCACCGCCATCGTGAGCGCCATGTGCGCGCCCATGTGCGCCGAGAACAGGTACAGCTCGTAGACGTTCACGCCGCCGCTCGTGACGTACGCGAGCAGCACCAGGCCCGCCACCCACAACACCGTGCGGTGGACCGGCCAGTGATCGCCGCGCGCCCTGAGCCGGCGCACGCCCGCCACGTAGAAGAAGATTCCGAAGCCGCACGCGAGCAGCCAGATGACGTCGAGGTTCCACTCGGTGAAGTAGCGGTACCACTCCGGCCACGGCGGCAGCGGTTCGCCGGTGAGGATCTCGGCTGGGGTCCGCGCGAGGGAGCCGGCGGCCTCCTCCGATACCGGCGTGGCGGTACGCGCGAGCGCTGCGGCCACGCCCGAGGCGAGGCCCATGAACGCGAGCTCGATGACGACGAGCAGCCAGAAGTCGCGGGTCGTGTGATGGTGCAGCGGATGTTTCGGCCGCTGGCCGCGGGCGATGCATCCGGTCGATCAGGAACCGCCGCTGCGCCGCACCGAAGAGCCCGAGCGCGATGAGCGCCGCGACCTTCGCGAGCACCAGCACGCCGTATGGGGTGCTCAACTGCGCCCAGGTCCCGATGCGAAGGGCCGCGCTCGCATACCCCGAGATCGCGACGACGATGAAGCAGATGAGCGCGACCGTGGAGTAGCGGGCGAGCACCACCTGCAGACGTTCCGCGCCGAGCTCGGCGCGCAGCAGCACGATCGTGAGGAGTCCGCCGAGCCACACGGCTGCGAAGACGAGGTGCAGGCCGAGCGCCGAGACCGCGGCGTTGTGCCCCGCGGTGCCGGCGGCGTGCCCCTGCTGCGCCATCGGCACGAGCGTGGCCACCGCGAGCACCGTCACGAACACGAGGGCGGTCTGGTTGCGCACGGCGAAGCACAGCACCGTGACGGCGGCGGCCATGAGCGTGGTCGTGAGCCATGCCTGGCCGAGCGGGATCGTGGTGACGAACTGTCCGAGCTTCTGCCCGAAGATGTCGGTGAACTCGAGTGTCTCGCCCGTGACGACGAGGAACGTGAGGATCCCGGTGGCGGCGCTCGCGACGGTGAGCACCGCAGCGGATGCCGCGGCGATGTCGAGGGCCGCGTCGTATTCGCGTCGCTCCGGGGTGAGCGCCCAGACGGCGAGCACCAGCGCGCCGAGCATTCCGGCCGCGCCGAGGTTCACCAGCAGCTTGGCGACCGGGAGCCCCCACCGCGCGACCGGCCCCGGATCCTGGATCGGGAGGGGAACGGCGCCGCCGCCGTACACGAGGGCCGCGGTCATCGCGATGAGCGCGACGGCGAGGAGCACGGCAGGACCGAGCACGCGGACGGAGCGGGGCACCGAACCAGCCTAGACGGCGTGACTCTGAGCGGGCTGCCGGGGTCCGTAGCGGTCTGGGCGGCCCGCCGCCATCAGCAGAAGTGCGCGCCGCTGGTCCGAGACGCGACGAAGGGGCGGGCGGCACTGGCCGCGCGCCCCTTCGGAGTCTCGAACGCTACTTCGCGGCGGCCTTGAGCTTGGAGCCGGCCGACACCTTGACCGAGTATCCGGCCGGGATGTCGATCGTGGCACCCGTCTGCGGGTTGCGGCCGCTGCGCCCCGCACGGTACGTGCGCTCGACGGCGATCCACCCCGGGATGGAGACCTTGGTGCCCGAACCGACGGATTCGGCGAGCGCGTCGAAGAGACCACCGAGCACGCTGTCGACGGTGGCCTGGCTCTGGCCGGTCGACGCAGCGATCTTCGCGACGAGCTCGGTCTTGTTCAGCGACTTGTCAGCCATTGAATGTCCTCCTCGGACTTCCGCTGTTTCGGTACAGCTTATTAATGAGTACTGGGGAACAATCGATCGTTCAACCGCCCCCGGTGGCCGATCGGGCCGCCTCGAATGTAGCAGAGAACCGCGGAATTCCGCGGATTTCCGGGACTTCCTGACCTCTTGCGCGCGATGTGTCGTCAATCGGATGCCGCTGGCGCCCTGTCGCACGACGAGGGTTGCCGTTCGGCGCGAGGGTGCCCGGACGACGGGGAACGCTCGTGCGGATCGGTCACACTCGCGTCATCCGTCGCCGGAAACGACGAAAGGGCGCCCCTTTCGGGACGCCCTCTCGGTGAAACGTGACGCGCGGAGGCTTACCAGCTCGACTTGGTGATGCCGGGCAGCTCGCCACGGTGGGCCATGTCGCGGAAGCGGACACGCGAGATCCCGAACTTCGACAGCACGCCACGGGGGCGGCCGTCGATGGCGTCACGCGAACGCAGGCGCACCGGCGAGGCGTTGCGCGGGAGCTTCTGCAGGCCGACGCGGGCGGCCTCGCGGCTCTCGTCGGTGCCGTTCTGGTCGACCAGGGCCTTCTTCAGCTCCAGGCGCTTCGCGGCGTAGCGGTCCACGATCACCCGGCGCTGCTCGTTGCGCGCGATCTTGCTCTTCTTCGCCATGTCCTAGCGCTCCTCTCGGAAGTCGACGTGCTTGCGCACCACGGGATCGTACTTCTTGAGCACGAGACGGTCGGGGTTGTTGCGACGGTTCTTGCGGGTCACGTAGGTGTACCCTGTGCCGGCCGTCGAGCGGAGCTTGATGATGGGACGGATGTCCTGTTGCTTCGCCATCAGAGCTTCACCCCACGAGCCTGCATGTCCTTGACCACTGCTTCGATGCCACGCGCGTCGATCACCTTGATGCCCTTGGCGGACACGTTGATGGTGATGTTGCGACGAAGCGACGGCACGTAGTAGGTCTTCTTCTGCACGTTCGGGTCGAAGCGGCGCTTCGTCCGGCGGTGCGAGTGCGAGATGTTGTGTCCGAAGCCGGGAACGGCTCCAGTCACCTGGCACACTGCTGCCATTGGTCTTTCCTCCAATACCGAGGGGCGGATGCCCCTCCCAAGGTCTCTTGTCTGCAGACCTTCCCCACCGCTCACGCGGGTAGATTCGGGGATGGTCCACGGTCTGGACGGTGGAAGCGCCCAGCCAACGGGCAAGCCTACCAGATGCGTCGCTGGTCGGCCCGAACGAGCGGATGCCGCAAGGGGCGAGACGGGCGCGTGCGCAGCTCGGGATGGGGCGAGCGGCTGATGCCGCGGGGCTGCGGCGCTGCATCCGGAAGCGTACCCTGACGCCCATGGCGACCTGGGACGACGTGCGCGAACTGGCGCTCGCCCTCCCCGAGACGAGCGAGCACGTCTCGCGCGGCGCTGCGCAGTGGAGGGTTCGGGCGAGGGGCTTCGTGTGGGAGCGACCCCTACGACGGGCCGATCTGGAGGCGCTCGGCATCGACGAGCAGCAGGGTCCGGTGCTGGGCGCGAGAACCGAGGACGAGGCGGTGAAGCTCGCGCTGATCTCCGAGGACCCGTCGGTGTTCTTCACCACGCCGCACTTCGACGGCTACGCCGCCGTGCTGGTGCGCCTCGAGCACATCTCGAGGCGGCGCCTCTCCGAGCTGGTCGCCGAGGCGTGGGCGGCCGCCGCGCCGGCCAAGCTCGTGCGGGAGCACCTCGAACGCGAGGTCGACTAGCGGGCCCGCCGCGGCATCCGACGTCGCCGCGTCAGTGGTGGAAGGACTTCTGCCGCTGCACCGGCACCGGCGTCTCGAGGCCATCGAGCCATGCCGTCTCGGCCCGGATGTCGTCGAGCAGGACGCCGGCGAGGTCGCGGCTCAGGCCGTTCCGCACGACGATCCGCTGCACGGTGAGGTCGCCCAGGTTGTCGGGCATCGGGTACGCCGGAACGAGCCACCCCTTCAAGCGCAGGCGATCCGAGAGGTGGTAGAGGTTCCACTTGTCGGTGTGCCCGGCCTTCAGCTGCCAGGCGAACACGGGGATGTCGGAGCCGTCGTTCCACAGGTCGAACGCGCCGATCTCCGAGATGCCCTTCGCGAGGTACTTCGCCACGTCCTGGCACGCCTGGTGGATGGCCGTGTAGCCCTCCAGCCCGAGCCGCAGGAACTGGTAGTACTGCAGCAGCACGTGTGCGCCCGGGCGCGAGAAGTTGAGCGCAATGGTGGGCACGTCGCCGCCGAGGTAGCTCACGCGGAAGACGAGTTCCTCGGGCAACGCGCCTTGCGTGCGCCAGACGATCCAGCCGACGCCGGGGTAGACGAGTCCGTACTTGTGTCCGGACGTGTTGATCGAGTGCACGCGCTCCAGGCGGAAGTCCCACTCGACCTCGGGCTGCAGGAACGGCGCGACCATGGCTCCGGATGCGCCGTCGACATGGATGGGCACATCGAGTCCCGTCTTCGCCTGCAGAGCATCGAGTGCGACCGCGATCTCCTTCACCGGCTCGTACATGCCCGTGTAGGTCACGCCCATGATGGCGACGACGCCGATGGTGTTCTCGTCGACGTACCGTTCGAGCTGGCTGCCGTCGAGCACGGGGTGATCGGCGGTGATCGGCACCAAGCGCGGCTCGACCTCGAAGTAGTTGCAGAACTTCTTCCAGCACACCTGTACTGCGGAACTCATCACGAGGTTCGGCTTCTCGGTCGACTTCCCCGCAGCGCGCCGGGCGAGCTGCCACCGCCGCTTGAACGCGAGGCCGCCGAGCATGCACGCCTCGGAGGAGCCGATGGTCGAGGTTCCGATCGAGTCCGCGACATCCGGAACGTTCCAGAGCGAGCCAAGGATGTGCCAGCAGTTCTCCTCGATCGCCGCGGTGCGGGGGTACTCGTCCTTGTCGATCATGTTCTTGTCGTAGGCCTCGGTGTAGAGGCGATCCGCCAGATCGCCCATCCAGGTGGCGACGAAGGTCGCGAGGTTCAGGCGAGCGTTGCCGTCGAGCATGGCCTCGTCGTGCACCAACTGGTACGCCGACGCCGGATCCATCTCGACGGCGGGCATCCTGAAGCGCGGCGCAGCGTCGTGCATTCCCCCGCGCGTGTACGTGGGGCGGATCACACTGGGGTCGTGGGTCATTGCCGTGCGTCCTTCCGGTCGGCTCGGCGTCCGGCTCGCGCACGCTGCACGAGCGACCGGGAGGCGCCCCACCCCAGGAGGTGCCGGACCCCCCGGCCCGGTCACCGTCTACTGCCCGACACTACGCGCCCCCAGCGGTCCGCGACAGCCCGTGGCGTGTCGTCGTTCGCGCACGGTTCGGAGGTTTCGGCGCCGAACCCGCGAGGGGCTCACTCGGCGTTCGCCGCGAGCGCCTTCGTGCAGTTGGCGCACAGCCCGAACACGTCGACGACGTGCGCGGCGCCGGTGAACCCGTGCTCCGCGGCCACCTGCTTCGCCCACGTCTCGACCTCGTCGGCGGCGATCTCGACCGTGAGCCCGCAGTTGCGGCAGATGAGGTGGTGGTGGTGGCCGGTGGTGGTGCAGGCACGGTAGAGCGCTTCGCCTTCGGGCGATTGCAGCGAGTCGGCCTCGCCGGTCGCCGCGAGGTCGCCGAGCGCCCGGTAGACCGTGGCGAGGCCGATCGCCGACCCGCTCGCGTGCAGCGAGGAGTGCAACGCCTGTGCGCTGATGAAGCCCTCCGTCTCATCGAGGGCTTCGCGAACGGCTTCGCGTTGCCAGGTGTTGCGCTTCATGTGCTCCGTGCGTCCTCTGCAGTTCCCACCGGGATGGCGACTCGGTTCAACGGTACTGCGCGCAGCTTGGAGATCCCCAGCGCCAGCGCGAAGAACCCGGTCGCGGCGAGCACGATGCTCGGCCCCGCAGCGATGGCGAACGCCCGCGAGGCGAGTACCCCGATGACCCCGGATGCCGCGCCGATGACCGGTGCTGCGAAGATGATGCCCCGGTACGTCGGCACGACGAGCCGGGCAGCGGCGGCCGGCGCGGCGATGAGCGCGATGGCGAGGATCGCGCCGACCGCCGGCAGGGCACTGACGACCGTGGCTGCGGTGAGCGCCAGCACGAGGAGCTCGACGGGCCACTCGCGGTAACCCGCCGCCCGGAAGCCCGCCGGGTCGAACGTCGAGAACGCGATCTCCTTGCCGAACGCGGCCACGGCCACGACGGCGATGAGGCCGACGGATGCCGCGAGCATGATGTCGGCGACGGTCACCGTGAGGATCGACCCCACGAGCAGCGACTCGGCCTGCACCGGGAGCCCGGGGATGAGCGCCTGCATGATCGCGCCCGCCGCGAACCCGCCGGTGAGCACGATGCCCGCCGCGACCTGCGCCCCTTGCCGGCGCACGCGCGCGATGCCGGCCATCACCGCCACGAGCACCACGGATGCCGCGGCAGCACCGAGCGGCACGCTCACGCCGAGCGCGGTCGCCGCAACCGCACCCGGGTAGGTGCCGTGCGTGAGCGCTTGCGCGAAGAACGTGCGGCGACGCAGCACCACGAGCGCGCCGACGAATCCGGCGCCTGCGCCGATCACGACGGAGGCGAGGAGTGCCCGCTCGAAGTAACCCATCAGCGCTTCCCGGTGGTCGAAGCGACAGCCCGCCTACCCGATCCAATGGGCGAGCAGCACGAGCGCGTACCCGGCCACGAACACGGCGACGACCGTGCTGCCCATCGGAAGCTCGACGCCGGCCCCGACGGAACCGGCGAACCCGGCCGCGAGGCCGAGCCATGCCGCGAGGGCGGCGAAGATGCCGGCGGCCGGGAAGAGCAACCAGAGCCGCTGGGTCATCAGCCGCGCAGCGGCGCCCGGCACGATCAGCAGGGCCAGCACGAGAAGGGTGCCGATCGTGCTCGCCGCGGCGACCACCACGAGGGCGACCGCCGAGTTCAGCACCAGGTCGAGCGCGAACGCAGAGTTCCCGGCAGCACGACTGCCGCTCGCGTCGAACGCGCGGAAGAGCTGCTGCTTCATGGTGACGACGACCGCGATGAGTGCCGCACCGCAGACGCCCAGCAGCGGCAGCACCTCCGACGGCGTGATCGTGAGCACCCGCCCGAACAGGAGTGCCTCGAGCTCACCGGCGTAGTCGTCGCTCCGCGACACGACGATGACGCCGACGCTGAACGTCGCCGTGAGCACGATGGCGATCGCGGCATCCGACGTGACGCCGACCTGCTGCGAGCCACGTGAGCACGACCGCCGCGGCGAGCGCGGCGATCGCGGCGCCAGGGAGCAGGCCCGGGGTTCCGCCCACGGCGAGCCCGATCGCGAGCCCGGGGAACACCGCGTGGGTGAGGCCGTCGCTGATGAACTCCAGGCCCCGCAGGTTCACAAGGACCCCCACGACGCCCGCGACGACGGAGAGCATGAGCATCACCATGAGCGCGCGGCCCATGAACGGCACCGTGAAGGCGCCGAAGAGCGCGTCGACCCAGCTCACCGTGCGCCCCTCCCCCGCCTCGTGGCGGATCGGCGAGAGGGGACCCGAGCCGCAAAGGGCATCAGTTCCCCTCGTGGCCGGGGACGACCAGCGTGTGCTCGTCGAGCTCGACCTCCACGCCCTCGAAGCACTCCTGCACGTTGCCGAGGGTGAGCACATCGGCCACCGGTCCGAACGTGAGCTGGGTGCCGTTCACGAGCACGACCTGATCGCAGACGATCCTGGCGAGGTCGAGGTCGTGCGTCGAGACGAGCACGGCGACGCCCTGGGCCTTCAACGTCCGCAGCGTGTCGACGAGGGCGTCCCGATTCTGCTGGTCCAGCCCGTTGAACGGCTCGTCGAGCAGAAGCAGTCTCGGCTCGGGGGCGAGGGCGCGCGCGAGGAGGCCGCGCTGTTGCTGCCCGCCCGAGAGCTCTCCGAACCGCCGCTTGGCGAGGTCGGAGAGGCCGACGGTGGTGAGCGCGTGGCGCACCGCATCGCGATCGGCGCGGCCGGGCCACTGGAGGAACCCGAGGCGACGGTAACGTCCCTGCATCACGACCTGCTCGAGGCTGATCGGGAAGTCGGGGTCGAGCTCCGCCGACTGCGGCAGGAACCCGACCATGCCGTTTCGTGCGCCTGCGCTGCTCGCGACTCCGGCTCGGGAGTCGCTCGGGCGAGTGGGGCTTGCGGCGCCCGGTTCGCCCGGGCCCACCGCCAGGCTGCCCGCGGTGAGCGGCACCAGCCCCAGCACGCCTTTCAGGAGGGTGGACTTGCCGGCGCCGTTCGGCCCGATGACGGCGACCGCCTCCCCGGGCGCGACCTCGAAGTCGAGGCCCGACACGCCCGCACCGCCCGGGTGGGTGAAGGCTGCGCCGCGGAGGCGCAGCACGGCGGGGTCGGTCATCTCGTCATCCTTGCAGGACGGCGGGAACCTCGGAAGGCGTGACGCCCCACGACTCGAGGATCAGCGACACATTGTGGAGCTGGCTGCCGAGGTAGGTCGCTCCCTCCGAGCCCGGCGTGCCGAGCGAATCGCCGTAGAGGGCGTCCTCGCCGGAGTACACGGCGACTCCCGCTTCGCGGGCGATGGTCTCCGCGGTCTTCGGCGAGATCGAGCTCTCGGAGAACACGGCCTTGACGCCTGTCTCGCGGATCTTCGCGACGAGTTCGTCGATCTCGGCCGCGCTCGGTTCGGCGTTGTCGTCGAAGCTCGGGATGACGCTGCCGACGAACGTGATGTCGTAGGCGTCGACGAAGTAGGTGAACGCGTCGTGGTTCGACACGAGCAGGCGCTGCTCCACGGGCACCAGGTCGACGTTCTCGTGGATCCATTCGTCGAGCGTGTGGAGCTCCTCGGCGTAGGCCGCCTCATTGTCCTGTACGGAGCCTGCGTCGGCGCCGGGCACCTCTGTCAGGCCCTGCGCGATGTTCTCGACCATCTGCTCGGCGAGGTGGGGGTCGGTCCAGATGTGCGGGTTGCCGTCGGCGTGTTCGTGGTCCTCCGCCTCGGCGGACGCATCCGTCTCTGCCTCTGCCTCGTGATCGTGCTCGTGCTCGTGCTCGTGCTCGTCGGTGCCGTACAGCTCGATGCCGGTGCTCGCGTCGATGAGCACGCCGTCGAAGCCCGATGCGGTGACCGCGTCGTCCAGCCAGCTCTCGAGCCCGGCGCCGTTGATGACGAGCGCATCCGCCTCGCCGAGCGCGAGCAGCTGGGCCGCCGAAGGGTCGAAGCTGTGGGCGCTCTGGGCCGGCGCGAGCAGCTGCGTCACATCGGCGGTGTCGCCCACGAGCTCACGCGTGAAGTCCCCGACCTGGGTCGTGGTCGCGACGATCGAGAGGCTGTCGTCGGTGTCGGATGACCCGGGGCTGGCGCATGAGGAGAGCGCGAGCGCCCCGATCGCCGCAACGGCCGCGGCGGCGGTCGTGGTGCGGGCGTGCTTGTGGGAGAGCAGGCGTCGGTTGATCACTCTCCGATCGTACGTTTATTGATAATGATTGTCAAAACCATTGGCACCTCGTGGGAGTAGGCATGGACCGACGGCCCGGAGGGGTTTGTCCCCCATTTCCGCGTCGGGGTGTGGAGAGCTCTGACGGGTTGTCGCACCTCCGTGCGAGCATGAGGCACGTGGATACGACGACTCCCCTCACGTTGCATCCGTTCACGGTCGCCGATGCCGAGCGCATGCTCTCGGGCGATGTCGACCTGCACGATGGCTGGGAGGGCGGCTATGCGTTCAGCGACGAGCCCGAGCTCCTCAGCGAGTACGTGCGGGCGGTGCGCGAAGCCGGCGATCCGATGCCATTCGGCCCCTATCTCGTGCGCCGCGGCGAGGACGGCGCCGCGATCGGCGCCGTGAACCTCTTCGGTCCCCCCGATGCCCACGGCGTCGTCGAGTTCGCGTTCGGGCTCGTGCCTGCGGTGCGCGGCCAGAAGCTCGCGCTGCACACGGTCGTCGAGGTGCTGCAGCTCGCGCGGTCGACCGGAGCCGTCGTCGCCCGCACGGAGTGCGAGATCGCCAACCTTCCGGCACGGCGAGCGCTCGAGCGCGCCGGGCTCATCGAGGTCGGCCGCAGCGGCGACTCCGTGACGTACGAGACGCGGCTCTGATGCGGCCTGCCTGCGGCTGAGCCGTCCCTTCGGGCTGAGCCGTCGCTGCGGGCTGAGCCGTCACTCCAGCAGGAGCGCCGGCTCCTCCATGATCGACGCCACATCGGCGAGGAAGCGACTCGCGACGTCGCCGTCCACGACGCGGTGATCGAACGACGCGCCGATCGTCGTGACGAATCGCGGGCGCACCTCGCCGTCGACGACCCACGGCTTCTGCTTGATCGTTCCGAGGGCCACGATCGCGACCTCGCCGGGATTGAGGATCGGCGTTCCGGTGTCCATGCCGAAGACGCCGATGTTCGTGACCGTGATGGTGCCGCCCCGCATCTCTGCGGGCTGGATCCTGCCCTCGCGCGCGGTGAGCGTGAGTTGCTCCAGCGCTGTGGCGAGCTCGACCATCGTCATCGCCTGCGCCTCCTTGACGTTCGGGACGATGAGGCCTCGCGGCGTCGCGGCCGCGACGCCCAGGTTGACGTAGTGCTTGACGACGATCTCCTCGTCGGTCCACTGGGCGTTCACCGTGGGGTTGCGGCGCACCGCCCAGATCATGGCCTTCGCCATGATGAGCAACGGCGAGACCCTGACGCCCGCGTAGTCGGGCGAGGCCTTCAGGCGCTTGACGTACTCCATGCTGCGCGTGGCGTCGACATCGACGAAGACGGACACATGCGGTGCGGAGTATGCGCTCTGCACCATCGCACTCGCGATCGCCTTTCGCACGCCCCTGACCGGCACGCGGGTCTCACGATCGGCAGGCAGTTCGGGCGTCTGGATGTTGCGGAACACGCTCGCCTGGCTCGCAGCGCGGATCACGTCGTCACGGGTGATGTCACCGATCGGGCCGGTCGGCGCGACACGCGAGAGGTCGACCCCGAGATCCTTGGCGAGCTTGCGAATCGGCGGCTTCGCGATCACAGGCACGCCTGGATCGGCGCGAGGCGCGACCGTCGCAGCCGATGCGGCACCCGCGGCGGCGGCGGCAGCGGCTCCGGTGGCCGGCGAGGCTGGGGATGCCGGACGGGTCGGGGCATCCGCCCGTGGAGCGGCAGCCGGTCCTGTGGAGGGAGTCGGCGGCGCAGGTGCGGGCCGCGCGGCCAGGTGCTCGTGCGCGCCTCCGGGTGACGGATGCCGCGTGCGTCGTGTCGCCGCCGGCCCCGACGAACCATGCCCCACGAGCACGGAGCCACCGCCCTCGGCCCCGGCAGGTGCGTGCGAAGCGACCGTGCCGCCCGATGGAGAAGACCCGGCCGGCGCCGTGGGCGCGGCATCCGAAGCTGCCGGTGGCGCGGCCTCCGGTGACGCGGCATCCGTCTGGATCACGAGGATGGGCGTGCCGACGTCGACCGTCGTGCCCTCCTCGACGAGGAGCTCCGCGACCACGCCCTCGAAGGCGCTCGGCAGCTCGACGAGCGACTTCGCCGTCTCGATCTCGACGAACACCTGGTCGAGCGCGATCCGGTCGCCTGGCGCGACCCGCCACTCCACGATCTCCGCCTCGGTGAGCCCCTCGCCGACATCGGGCAACGGGAACCGGATCTCGCTCATCTCAGGATTCCTCTCGCAGGGGGTCGTACCGACGTGCTCGGCGCGCCGGCCCCGTCGGGTTGTGGGATCGGACCCTGGCCGAGACTGCACCGTTCAGGTCGTCGGGGGCCGCGGCGCGCATCAGTACGCCAGCGCGCGGTCGACTGCCTCGAGCACCCGGTCGGGACTCGGCAGGTACTCGGTCTCGAGCGCGGCCGGCGGGAACGGCGTGTCGAAGGCCGACACACGCAGCACCGGGGCCTCGAGCGAGTAGAACGCCCGCTCGGCGACCGTCGCCGCGATCTCGGACCCGACGCTCACGAATCCGTACGCCTCCTGCGCCACCACGAGCCTTCCCGTGCGGTGCACCGAGTCGAGCAGCGGGCCGTAGTCGATGGGAGAGAGCGAGCGCAGGTCGACGACCTCGAGGCTCGTGGCCTCGCCGGCGGCGATGTCGGCGGCCTGGAGCAGGGTCGAGACCATCGCGCCATGACCGACGACCGTGACATCCGTGCCCTGGCGGATGACACGGCTCGCGTGCAGCGGCATGCCCGAGTGGTCGAGGTCGACGGGACCCTTCGGCCAGTAACGGCTCTTCGGCTCGAAGAAGAGCACGGGGTCGTTCGAGGCGATGGCCTCCTGGATCATCCAGTAGGCGTCGTGCGGGCTCGAGGGGCTGACCACGCGCAGCCCCGGCGTGTGCGCGAAGTACGCTTCGGGGCTCTCCTGGTGGTGCTCGATCGACCCGATGTGTCCGCCATAGGGCACGCGGATCACGACCGGCATGCTCAACGTGCCGTCGTGACGCACCGTCTGGCGCGCGAGCTGCGTGGTGATCTGATTGAACGCGGGGAAGATGAACCCGTCGAACTGGATCTCGATCACGGGCCGGTAGCCGCGCATCGCGAGGCCGATCGCCGTGCCGACGATACCCGACTCGGCGAGCGGGGTGTCGAGCACGCGCCGGTCGCCGAACTCGGCCTGGAGTCCCTCGGTCACGCGGAAGACGCCGCCGAGCGGGCCGATGTCCTCGCCCATCAGCAGCACCTTGTCGTCGGTGCGCAGGGCCTCGCGCAGCCCCGCGGTGATCGCCTTCGCCATCGACAGGGTCTGGATGCCTCGCATGCCCGTCCCGGCATACCGGGTCGCGGACTCCGCGGATCCCTGCGCGGACGCCTCGGGGGCCTGCTCGATCACCTCTTCGGTGCGCTGGCTCATGCTGCTCCTCCCTCGAAGCCGGACTCGTAGGCATCGAGCCACGCGAACTCCTCCGCCACGAGCGGATGCGGCTCGCTGTACACGTGGGCGAAGATCGTCTCCCGCGCGGGGGCGGGAAGGTCGAGGGCGCGACGGCGTACGTCGGCCGCGACATCCGCCGCCTCGGTCTCCACTTCGTCGAAGAACGCAGCGGATGCACCGCGGCCCTCCAGCCACGTGCGGTACCTCGTGATCGGGTCGCGCTCGGCCCAGTACGCGACCTCGGCGTCGGTGCGGTACTTCGTGGGATCGTCGGCGGTGGTGTGGGCGCCCATGCGGTACGTCACGGCCTCGATGAGGCTCGGGCCCTCGCCTGCTCGCGCCTCCTCGAGCGCCTGCCGGGTGACCGCGTAGCTCACGAGCACGTCGTTCCCGTCGATGCGCACGCCCGGCATGCCGAAACCGCCGCCGCGCAGCGAGAGCGGGCTGCGGGACTGACGGGAGACCGGCACCGATATGGCCCACTGGTTGTTCTGGACGAAGAAGACCTGTGGAGTCTGATAGCTCGACGCGAACACGAGGGCCTCACTCGCGTCGCCCTGCGACGTGGAGCCGTCGCCGTAGTACACGAGCACCGCGGCATCCGTGTCGGGGTCGCCGGTGCCCGAGGCGCCGTCGAACTGGATGCCCATGGCGTACCCGGTCGCATGCAGGGTCTGCGAGGCGAGCACCAGCGTGTAGAGGTGGAAGTTGCCGTTCTCGGCCGGGTTCCAGCCACCGAGCGTGGCTCCGCGCAGGAGCCCCAGGATGGCCACCGGATCGAGTCCGCGGATCATGCCGACGATGT
The DNA here is from genome assembly GCA_963764435.1 of uncultured Actinomycetota bacterium. GTDB lineage: Bacteria > Actinomycetota > Actinomycetes > Actinomycetales > Microbacteriaceae > Agromyces. The sequence continues at coordinate 62,661 of CAVXSL010000012.1, forward strand.
GCTCCCGGTAGGCGGGGAAGATGTGGTCCTGCGTCCGCGCTGCACGGGCGGACCCGACCTGCGCGGCCTCCTGGCCGTGGCTCGGCACCCAGAGCGCCAGTTGTCCCTGGCGCTGCAGGTTCGCACCGGTGATGTCGATGCGACGCGAGACGACCATGTCGCGGTAGAACTGCTCGAGCACCGCGTCGGGGAGTGCCTCCACGAGCGGCAGGTACGGCTCCGCCTCGGGAGTCGGATGCAGTTCCCCCGCGGGGGTCAGGAGCTGGACCGTCGGTGCGGTGAAGTCTCTCTCGCGGGCTGCCACCGTTCCACGCTACCCGCTACGCCGGGTGCCCTTCTTGTGACGCCGGTACAAGCTCGCCGAGAATCCGGAGGAGGGTTTCGACAGACTCGGGCTCGCCGACCGAGATGCGGATGCCCTCGGGCGGGAACGCCCTCGTCACGAGGCCGGCGCCGAAGAGTCGCTCGGCGACCTCCGCCGTGGCGGCGCCCGTGGGCAGCCAGACGAAATTGCCGTGCGCCTCAGGCACCGGCCAGCCCTGTTCGAGGAGCGCGTCGCGCAGCGCCTCGCGGCGACGGGCGATGGTCTCGACACGTGCGAGCAGCTCAGCCTCGGCCGCGGGCTCCAGCGAGGCGAGCGCCGCAGTGGTCGACGCCGCGGTGACCCCGAGGGGGATCGCGGTCGAGCGGGCCGCGTCGAGGATCGGCACCGGTCCGACGGCGTACCCGACACGGAGGCCGGCGAGGCCGTAGGCCTTGGAGAACGTGCGGAGGATCACGAGGTTGGGGTACCGGCCGATGAGGGTGCGCCCGTCGACGGATGCCTCGTCGCGCACGAACTCGATGTAGGCCTCGTCGAGGAGCACGAGCCGGTCGCCGGGCACCCGTGACATGAGCGTCTCGAAGTCGGCGGCCGTCACGATCGTTCCCGTGGGGTTGTTGGGCGAGCACACGATCACCACGCGCGTACGCTCGGTCACGGCATCCGCCATGGCGTCGAGGTCGTGGCTGTGGTCGGCGCGATTCGGCACGCGCACGCTCGTGGCGCCGGCCACCGTGACGAGCCCGGGGTACGCCTCGAATGAACGCCACGAGTAGACCACTTCATCGCCGGGGCCGGCCGCCGCCGCGATGAACTGCGCGAGCAGCGAGACCGATCCGGCGCCCACGATCACCTCGTCGGCGGTGACGCCGAAGCGACCGGCGAGCCGTTCGCGGAGGGGGAGTGCCGTCGCATCGGGATACCGGTTGATCTCACCCAACGTCGCGGCGACGGCCTCGGCGACACCGGGAAGCGGGGCGTGCGGGTTCTCGTTGCTCGACAACTTGTACCCGTCGGCGGGTGCCGGGCGGCCCTGTCGATACGGCGGGAGGGCGGCGATCTCGGGACGAAGGCGCACGCTCGCCCCCATCGGCTCCGGTACGGTCACGATTTCAACCGTACCGCTTCGATCTGGAGGGGCGAATCCGCTTCAGTCGCGCCACACCTCTGCCAGAGTTGGTGCATGCGCTTCCTCATCAAGGTCATTGTCGATGCCTTCGCGCTCTGGCTCACCACGCTTCTCGTCTCGGGCGTGCGGATCGTGCCGTATGAGGACACGACCCTCGCCACGGTGCTCACGTACCTCCTCATCGCCCTGATCTTCGGTCTGGTGAATGCGATCGTCGGCACCTTCGTGCGCGTCATCGCGTTCCCCTTGTACCTGCTCACACTGGGCCTCATCTCGTTCATCGTGAACGGCCTCCTGCTGCTGCTCGTGGCCTGGATCAGCGGGCTCATGGGCTTCGGGCTCGTCGTCGACGGGTTCTGGTGGGGGGTGCTCGGGGCGCTCGTGCTGGGCCTCATCAGCTGGTTGATCGGACTCATCGTTCGTCCGTCGCGGGGCTGAGGTCCCGGCTCGCCTCCCAGTCGCTGCGAAGTCCCGGCGTGCCGCCGGTGACCTCGTCGACGAGGGAGCCGAACGACACGAGTCGTGCTTCCTCCGACTCGTCCACCAGGGCAGCGGTCTCGCGGTACCGCGAGAGTTGGTGAGCGGGGACCAGGGCTTCGTACTCGCGACCGGGTTCGATCACGCTCCGTGAGACGGTGACGCGGTCGGGCGACGGATGCCCCGACCCTCCGGTCGCCGGTACGAAGTCCTCGACGTGCTCGATGGAGAGCAGGCCGACGCCCTCGCGCGTGGGCGCGGAGGCCACGGGACCACCGAGGCTGACCGCGCCCACGGTGTTCTGGGTGGGATCCGCCGCGAGGTCCGCCGCGATGATCCCGCCGCCCGAGTACCCGACGGCGAGCACCGGTTCGCCGGGCCGGACGCCCGCCGCCTCCATCGCCTCCCGCACCGCTCGCTCTCCCGCACCCGACTCGGCTCCGGCGATGCGGAGAACGTCGAGCATCGTGTCGTCGGCGATGCCGTGCGCGTTGCTGGTCGTGTCGGCGGGCTGCTCGCCGGCGACGAGCCCGAAGTCCACCGTTCCGCCGACGTAGACGATCCACCGGCGATCGCCCGCCTCGCCGTAGCGCTCCACCCGGATCTGCGGTGTCCCGTCGCCCGACGGGACACGGTCGGCGAGGTCGCCGATGCCGGTCGGCGGCGGGACCGCGCGCGGAGACGCCGCTCGGTCCACCTTGACCGGCGCATCCACGAGCAGGCGGCTGCCCCCCAGCCCGAGCGCGCCGGCGAGGCCCAGGATGATCGAAGCGCTCTCGGGTGCACCGACCATCGAGCCGAGCCAGCCGGGCATCGGTACGTGCGCTGCGCCCGCCGCCACTTCGTCCGCGTGGTCGGCCGCGACCCGCACGAGCCTGGCGAACAGGGGATCGGAGAGCAGCCCGCGGTGCTCCTGGAGCCACGCCTCGACAGGAGTCGGCCCCCAGCCTGCCGCCCGCCAGATCGCCGACACCGCCCACTGGCTGCCTGTCACGGCCAGGCCGCCGCCGATGAGCGCCGGGGCGTGGAAGCCGAGCCATGGCGCGCCGACGATCGCCGCGAACTGCCACAGCCCGTCGATGAGGCGCTCGGTGGCGCCGTACCGCTCGGCCGCGGTCAGGAGCGACGCGCGGAGATCACTCGCCTGCTCGTTCGCCTGGCGGAGGCAGCGGTCGGCGTGTTCGAGCAGCCACGTCGGCGACCTCGTCTCCCAGGAGTCCATCGCGGGGTCGATGTCCAGGCCTCGCACGCCTCGCCAGATCACCGCGGCCCGGGCGCTCCAGTCGCCGGTCGTCGCTTCGACCGCGCTCAGTCGGGCCGCCTCGACGAACAGCTCGTCGACCGCCACCGCGGTCGAGCCACCGCCTGAGACCACGAGTTCGTCACTCATCGGCGTGTGCTCATCGCTCGGTCGTGTGCATGGTCGTCTGGGCGTCGAGCTGCTGCTGCAGGTCGTAGATGCGGCTCTCGAGCGAGAACTCTGCGTCGGCCAGGCCGTCGCGGGCGACGGCGAGACGCGCGCGGAGCTCGTCGAGCCGCTCCTCGTAGCGGTCGGCCGCGATCGACCGCCACTCGCCGGTGCCGCGGGGAACGATCGAGGCGACGCTCATGCGCACCTCCTCGTGCAGCGACCGCAGCATCACCAGGTGGCGCCGGGCCGCATCGACGAGTTCCGACGTGACTCGGCCGGAGGCGGCGCCGAGGCCGAACTGCTGTGCATCGTGCATGTCGTGAGCCTCACCCGACCGCGACCGGAGCGAGCGGCCGTCGGCGGCATCCGTGTCCTGAGGCCGCGCCATGCACCCTGTGGAGGACGAGCGCCGACGAGGCGGGGCGCTCCTCAGTCCAGCAGCACCTGCTCGAGCGCGTACGTCGCGACCCGGCCGAAGGCACCAGACGCGCCCGCCCGCTCGACGACCGCGGAGGCGATCACGAGCGCCCATCCGCGTGCCCGGTCCCACGTCGCCTCGTCGACGCCCCGCCTGGTCTCGAGCTCGGCCCGGAAGACCCGCCGAGCGCGTGCATCGAACGTGAGCCACGCGGTCGCAAGGTCGGTCGCCGGATCCCCCGCGGTGAGGTCGCCGAAGTCCACCACGGCGGCGAGCGCTCCCGAAGGCGCGAGCAGTAGGTTGTGCGGGTGCAGGTCGCCGTGCAGCCACACCGCCGGCCCCGACCATACGGATGCCGCGAGCGCACGCTCCCACACGTCCAGGAGCCGCGCGGCGTCGGGAATGCGTCCGCTGTCGAGTCGGGCCCGCACGTGAGCGTCGCGGTTCGCGAGCGGCACGCCGCGGTACTCGTTCGCGGGGGCATCCACCGGCGCAGGAATGGCGCCCAGCGCCGCCACGAACGCCGCGAGTCCGTTGACGGCGTTCCCGCGGGCCGCCGCGTCGAAGGCCAGTCCGCTCGCGCCGTCGAACCACGGCACGATGCTCCACGGCACGTCGTACCCGAGTCCGGGGGCGGGCCGGCCGTCCCGCACCGGGGCGGGCACCGGCACGGGCAGCCGCGGGGCGAGCACGCGGCAGCCACCGCTGCTCGTTCCACATCAGCCCGACGGCGACGCGGCGCCGCGGCATTCGCACCGCGTAGCGGTCGCCGAGCCGGAATATCGCGTTGTCCCACCCGTTCGCCACGAGGCGCACCGGACCGGCAAGATCCGGATGCTGCGCCGCCACCAGCAGCGCCACGAGCGCCTCGTCGACGTGGAAGTCCGGCGGTGGGGCATCCGTCATCTCGATCCCTTCCACCGTGCGGATCGCCCAGCCTAGCGCAGCGTGATTTCCGTGCTGTGCGGAAGGCCGATCTCGTCCACAATGGGACCATGACGCGAGCGGAACCCGCGAGGGACGCCGCGCAGTCCTTCCGAGTGTCCTTCGTGTGCACCGGCAACATCTGCCGCTCGCCGATGGCCGAGGTCGTGCTGCGCTCCCTCGCCGAACGGGCGGGACTCGGGGAGCGCCTCGCCATCGAGTCGGCGGCGACGGGAGACTGGCATGTCGGCGAGCGCGCCGACATGCGCACGATCGAAGCGCTGGCGCGCGCCGGCTATGACGGCACGCAGCACCGGGCCCGGCAGTTCGATGCGAGCGACTTCCCGGCGCTCGACCTCATCGTCGCCTTCGACCGCGGACAGGCACGGATCCTGCGCAACTGGGCGCCCTCCTCGGTCGACCAGCAGAAGGTGCGACTGCTGCTCGAGTTCGACGCCGATCTCGCACCGCTGCAGGACATCCCCGACCCCTACTACTCCGACGAGGCGACCTTCGATCGAGTTCTTGGGATGATAGAGCGGTCGACCCAGGCGCTCTTCCGGCAACTCGCGCCGGCACTCAGACAAGGAATCCGATGACCTCGCTGCCGCCCCAGCCGCTCAGCCCGCTCGATGGGCGGTACCGGGCGGCGGTCGGCGAGCTCGGTGAGTACCTCTCGGAAGCAGGGCTCAACCGGGCACGCGTACAGGTCGAGGTCGAGTGGCTCATCGCCCAGACCGACCGCCGCTTCTTCGGCTCGTCGCCGCTCACGGCCGAGCAGAAGGCTCAGCTGCGCTCGGTCGTGACGGAGTTCGGGCAGGTCGACATCGACGAGCTCGCCGCACTCGAGGCGACGACCCGCCACGACGTGAAGGCCGTCGAGTACTACGTGCGGCGGCGCCTCGAACTGCTCGACCTCGACGCGATCTCGGAGCTCACGCACTTCGCCTGCACGAGCGAGGACATCAACAACCTCTCGTACGCCATCACCGTGCGCGACGCCGTGCAGCACGTGTGGCGGCCGAAGTTCCGCGGCCTCATCGACGCGATCGCCGCACTCGCCGTCGAGTACCGGGACGCGGCGATGCTCTCCCGCACGCACGGGCAGCCGGCGACACCCACGACCATGGGCAAGGAGCTCGCGGTCTTCGCCCACCGCCTCGAGCGGATCGCCAAGCAGGTCGAGTCCACCGAGTACCTCGGCAAGTTCTCGGGAGCGACGGGCACGTTCTCGGCCCACGTCGTCGCGGCTCCGGATGTCGCGTGGCTCCAGGTCTCGCGCGAGTTCGTGGAGTCGCTCGGCCTCGCCTGGAACCCGCTCACCACGCAGATCGAGTCGCACGACTGGCAGGCCGAGCTCTACGGCCGCATCTCCCACGCGAACCGCGTGCTGCACAACCTCACCACCGACATCTGGACCTACATCTCACTGGGCTACTTCCGCCAGACCCCGCAGGCGGGCGCGACCGGGTCCTCCACGATGCCGCACAAGGTGAACCCGATCCGCTTCGAGAACGCCGAGGCGAACCTCGAGCTGTCGAACGCCGTGCTCGACTCGCTCGCGGCGACCCTCGTCACGAGTCGCCTGCAGCGCGACCTCACCGATCGAGTGCGCAGCGCAACATCGGCGTCGGCTTCGGCCACTCGGTGCTGGCACTCGACAACATCCAGCGCGGGCTCGGCGAGATCGACCTCGACCGCTCGCGGCTTCTCGAGGACCTCGACGCCAATTGGGAGGTGCTCGGCGAGGCGATCCAGACGGTGATCCGAGCCGAGGTGGTCGCCGGGCGGTCCACCATCACCGACCCGTACGCGCTGCTGAAGGAGCTCACTCGGGGCAGGCGGGTCGGGCCGGCCGAGCTCACCGCGTTCATCGAGGGCCTCGACATCGGGGATGACGCGAAGCAGCGCCTCCTGGCGCTCACGCCCGCGACCTACACAGGACTCGCTGCGGAGCTCGTCGACCTGCTGTAGCCCGCGCCGGAGAGCGCCTGTACCGCGAACGGCGTCCGTGCGTTCCCGGCTGCCGCTCTCAGTGCCCGTGCGGCCGGTCATCATCGGATGCGCCGTCGTCGGGTGTGCGGCCCGTCGGGGTCGCGCAGCTCGGCCGACTCCGAGGCATCCGGCTTCACCGCCATCGCGAAGAGCGCGAGCGCGACGAGCACGATGATGAACACTCCGCCCGTGCCGATCAGCGCGAGGGTGAGGTCGCGAGTCACGACGAAGGTGACCACGCCCGTGAAGATCGCGGCGATCGCGGCGCCGCCCACGTACTCGGCCGGACGCAACACCTCCCGCCGACTCGGCTTGTGCTCACCTGGGGACTGGGTCACGAGTGCTGCTCCGATCCGGATGCCGCGGCGCCGGCCGCTGCGGCCCACTTCAACGAGAATCCGCCGATGACGAGGTAGACCCCGAGGATCACGAGGTACGCGCCGAGCACGCCGACGGCCGTGACGGCGTCGGGCGGCAGCAGCAGGAACACGATCGCGAGTACGGCGGTGAACGCGCCCGCGGCGATCCAGTCGCGTGCGGCGGAGGTTCGACCGCGCGCGCGGAGCCCGGCATAGAGCTCGACGAACCCGGTCACGGCTGCCCACACGCTCACCAGGTAGAGCAGGAACGGCAGCCCGCCGGGCACGGTGACCGCAAGGAGGCCGGCAGCCACGGTCGCCACGGCGTTCACGACGAACAGCGACCGGATGCCTCGGTCGGCCACGAGGCGCATCGACAGCGCGCCGACCACGAGTCCCGACACGATCGCCCAACCCCCGAACACGAGCAGTCCGAGCTCGGGCGCATGGCTCTGCGAGAACGTGATGATCCCCGCCGCCACCAGCGCGAAGAGTCCGCGCACGACCGGGACGACCCAGTACCGGGTGCGCTCGGGCGCGTCATCGCGGGCGGCGGCCACAGCGACCTCTTTCGCATCTACGGGGGGTACCGACCCATCCTACGTGGGCTGCGACGGGCCCGCGTCCGGCGCTGCAGCGCCCCCGGGCGCGGGCGCGGGAGCGGACCCGAGTCGTCGAGGCTTGTTCCGTTCCACGAGCACGCGTCCGAGTCGCGCCAGCTCCTCGCGCAGTGATGACGGCTCCGTGACGTCGAGGTACTCCGCCCAGCCGGCGAGGCCGCGCGCGAGCAGTTGCCCGGTCGGCGCCGTTACGCGAACGCGGGAGCGCAGGTCGTCGACGCGCTCCTCCTCGACGGCGCGCTGGCCGAACTGCGTGCGCAGCAGCGGAATGATGCCCGTGTCGGCGAGCACCGTGGCCTCGGCGCCCGCCTGCCGCCGCTCCACCTCGTCGGTGACGCGCGCCCACAGCTCGCCGAGGTCGAGGTCGTCGGGCCGCACCGCGTCCTCGTCGGTGATCGCCGCCTCGAGCATCCGGTCGACGCGATACGTGCGCTCGGCGCCCTCGACGGCACCCAGCAGGTACCAATGCTCGCGCTTGCGCACGAGGCCCCACGGGTCGACGAGCCGGTCGACCGGCTGGCTGTTCCATGCGGCGTAGCGCAGGCGCACGCGTCGTCGCTGCACGATCGCGGTCTCCAGCACGGGCAGCAGTTCGGGGCGGTCGATCGCCTCGCGTCCCCACTCGCCGGGATCGATGACGATCGCATCAGCGGCCGCGGCGGCATCCGTTCGGAAGGTCTCGGGGAGGGCGCGCACGAGCTTGCGCAGCGCCGCCTTCGCGTCGGGGTCGACGGATGCCGCGGGCCCCACGAGCAGGAACAGCGCCCGCGCCTCGGGGGCGGTGAGCCCGCTGAGGTCCGTGCGGGCACCGCCGAGCAGCTGCCACCCGCCGCCGCGGCCCGCCTGCGGATACACAGGGATGCCCGCGGCCGAGAGGGCCTCGAGGTCACGACGGGCGGTGGCGACCGAGACCTCGAGCTCCTCCGCGAGCTGTGCAGCAGTCACCCGGCCACGCGCCTGGAGGGTGAGGAGGGTGGCCACGAGCCGGTCTGCGCGCATGTTCCGATTCTCCTGCGAAAAGTGGTCAAGGGGTGAGCACTTCTACGTTCGAGAATGGATTCATCACCGATCGACGACCCGTCGCAACCCGCATCACACGAGAGGACCCGCTCATGCTCAGGGGATTCGCCACCGTCAGCTACTACGCCGCCGACCTCGACGCGGCCGCCGCCTGGTACTCCGAGGTGCTCGGCATCGAGCCGTACTACCGGGTACCGGGCTACCTCGAGTTCCGGGTCGGCGACTACGAGCACGAGCTCGGCATCATCGACGCGCAGTACCGTCCGGCCGGCGCCACAGAGCCGGGCGGCGAGATCATCCACTGGCACGTCGACGACCTGCCCGGCTCGTTCCAGCGCCTGCTCGATCTGGGCGCGACACCGTACCAGCCGCCGATCGAACGCGGCCCCGGCTTCGTGACCGCCGTGGTCATCGACCCCTTCGCCAACCTGCTCGGCATCATGTACAACCAGCACTACCTCGACACGCTCGCACGAGACCGCGGCACCGTCGCCGCCGATTGATCCGATGCGGTCGGTGGGGTTGCGGCACGCCCGCTCGGCGCGCCGGAACCCCCACGACCGGTTACAGCGCCTTGACCGCCCCGAGCACCTTCGAGAGCGAGTCCTTCGCGTCCCCGAACAGCAGCGTCGTCTGCGGCTCGTAGAGCAGCTCGTTCTCGATGCCGGCGAAGCCGGGGCGCATCGACCGCTTGAGGAACACGACCTGGCGCGCATCCTCCGCCTCGAGGATCGGCATGCCGTAGATGGGGGACGACGGCGTCGTCTTCGCGGCGGGGTTCACGACGTCGTTCGCGCCCACGACGAGCGCGACATCCGCCGTCTTGAACTCCGGGTTGATCTCGCTCATCTCCTTCAACGACTCGTAGGGCACGTTCGCCTCGGCGAGCAGCACGTTCATGTGCCCAGGCATGCGCCCGGCCACAGGGTGGATCGCGAACACCACCTCCATGCCGCGCGCCTCGAGGGCGGCCTGCAATTCGGCGACGGTGTGCTGGCCCTGCGCGACCGCGAGCCCGTAGCCGGGCACGATGATGACCTTCTGCGCATAGCCGAGGAGCACCGCGACGTCCTCGGGGCTCGACGAGCGGACGGGCCGCGTGGAGGCGACGGTCGAGCCCGCCGTCGATCCGCCGCGGAACGCGCCGAACAGGATCCCCGAGACGCTCCGGCCCATCGCCGACGCCATCGCTCGGGTGAGGATGGTTCCGGATGCCCCGACGAGCGTGCCCGCAACCACGAGCAGCACGTTCTCGAGCACGATGCCCGAAGCCGCGACCGCGAGGCCGGTGAACGCGTTGAGCAGCGAGATCACGATCGGCACGTCGGCGCCGCCGACGGGCAGCACGAGGAGCACGCCGCCCAAGAGCCCGAGCGCGAGCAGCACGATCGCGAGCCATGTCTCGCCGGTGAGCACGAGACCGACGGCTGCCGCGATCGCCGCCACGAACCCGAGGCCCATGAGCACCGGCAGCCCGGGGAACACCACGGGCTTGGTCGTGATGAGCTCCTGCAGCTTCCCGAAGGTCACGAGCGACCCCGAGAACGAGACGGCGCCCACGAGCAGGCTGAACGCGATCGCGACGCGGACCCACGGGTCATCCGTGTGTCCGAGCTCGAGCAGGGCGACGAGTGCCGCCGACCCGCCGCCGACGCCGTTGAACAGGGCGACGAGCTGAGGCATCTGCGTCATCTGAACCCGGCGCGCCACCGGGCCCGCGATCGCCGCGCCCACCGCGATGGCCCCGAGGATCCACGGGATGTTCTCGAGCCTCGTCGAGAGGAACACCGTGACGACGGCGATGAGCGCACCCGCGGCCCCGATCAGGTTGCCGCGGCGGGCCGTCTTCGGCGAGCTCAGGCCCTTGAGGGCGAGGATGAAGCAGACGGCGGAGAGGAGGTAGAGGATGGCGGTCCACGTGGGGGACAGGAGCGTCATCGACCGGCCTCCTTCGAGTCGCGGCGGCGGCGGCACCGGATGCCGCGGGCTTCGGCCTGCGACCACTGAACATCTCGAGCATGCGATCGGTGACCAGGAACCCGCCGACCAGGTTCGCGGTGGCGAGCACGACCGCGACGAGCCCGATGACGAGGAGCCATACGTCGGTCGCCTCGCCGGCGACGATGATCGCGCCGATCAGGATGATCCCGTGGATGGCGTTCGCCCCCGACATCAGCGGAGTGTGCAGGGTGCTCGACACCTTCGAGACCACCTCGAAGCCCACGAACACCGCGAGCACGGTGATGGTGAGCAGGGCGACTGCGTCCATCAGCGGGTTCCTTCCTCTTCGTCCGTTCGTGCCGGTTGCGGATCGCTCGATGGAGCCGGACGCGTCTCGGTACCAGCGTCATCGAGCGCCGCCAGCGCCTCGGCGGTGGGCGGATGCCGCACCTCCCCGCCGCGCGTGAGACACGTGTCCATCACGACCACGTCCCCGAAGTCGGGTTCCACCGATCCGTCGTGGGTCATCAGGGCGAGCAGGTTGGCGACGTTCTTGGCATAGAGGCGGGACGCGTCGGTCGGCATCGTCGAGGCGGCATCCCGCATGCCGACCACGGTGACCGTGCCGCCGCCGTCGGCCGTCGGCACCGCGACATCCGAACCCGGCACCGAGCCCTCGACGTTGCCGCCCGACTCCGCGGCGAGGTCGACCACCACCGAGCCGCGACGCATCGCACGAACCATGTCGGCCGTGACGAGCAGTGGCGCCGGCCGGCCCGGGATGGCCGCCGTCGTGATGAGCACGTCGGCGTCTGCGACGTGCGGGGCGAGCAGTTGCCGCTGCCGGGCCGCGCGGTCGGCGCCGAGCTCCTTCGCGTAGCCGCCGGCAGCGTCGGCGGCATCGAGGTCGAGGAGGATGAACGTGCCGCCCATCGACTGCACCTCGTCAGCGGATGCCGCGCGTATGTCGTTGGCCGAGACTCGCGCGCCGAGGCGCTTCGCCGTGCCGATGGCCTGCAGCCCTGCAACACCCGCCCCGAGCACGAGCACCTTCGCCGGGGGGATCGTGCCGGCCGCCGTCATGAAGAGCGGGAAGAACCGGGGCAGGCGCATGGCCGCCTCGAGTACGCACCGGTATCCGGCCACGAGTGCCTGGCTCGTGAGCGCGTCCATCGACTGCGCACGTGAGATGCGGGGAACGAGTTCGAGGGCGAACGCCGTGACGCCCGCGTCGCGAAGCGCCCGCACGGTCGGAAGCTCCGTCCCCGGCGACGCGAGCCCCACCGTGATAGCGCCACGGCGGAGGCGAGCCGGGGTCTCGGGGTCGAGCGGGCGCACGTGCAGCAGCACGTCGAGGTCACCGAGCTCGAGCGCGTCGACGATGGTCCCGCCGGCCTGTTCGTATGCCGCATCCGAATATCCGGATGCCTCGCCGGCGTCGTGCTCGACGAGCAACTCCAATCCGAGACCCTCCAGTTGGCGCACGGTCTCGGGGGTGGCGGCCACCCTCCGCTCGCCGCTTCGGCGCTCTCTCGCGATGCCGACCCTCACAGGCGCTCCTCTCACACCGGAGTGCAGCGGCGCCGGGGATCGGGAGTCCCGCACGGCGGCCCTGCTGCACGTGTCGTTCACTGTACGTGCCGTCGTGGCATTCGAGCCACGGTTCGTCTCGATCGGCTGGGAAAGTTCGCGGGTTCCTTCACCCCGCGGAACATGCGCGCGTGTCGATGACATCGCCGACCACGTCGGCGGATCCTGGCGCGCCGCTCGGTGACACCGACCTCCTCGACCTACGTGCTGACTTGTATGCGGTACCCGGGTACAGGTTTACCGTGGACTCATGACCTCCGAAACCTTCGACTGGGCGCCCGTTTCCTGCACCCTGCCGACCGTCGAGAGACCGCTCCGTGAGAAGGAGTTCGCCACGCTCTTCACCTCCTCGTTGACGGGTGTGGAGCGTGTGTCACCGGTCACCGCTCGGCTCGTGCTCGCACCTGAGAGCGCTGAGCAGGCTCGCGACCTTGCTGCACGAGAATCCGACTGCTGTTCGTTCTTCACCTTCGAGGTCCACGCGGCCGACTCTGAGCTGGTGATGTCGATCACGGTTCCGGCAATTCAGATTCCCGTGCTCGATGCGCTCGCGGACTTCGCGCGTCGGGCAGCTGGGTTGGACGCTCCACGCTCATGAGCCTTCGAGCCGGGGAGGTCGCCTCCCGTGCGGGCGTCAACCTGCAGACGCTCCGCTACTACGAACGGCGTGGGATCCTCGCTGCGCCTGATCGAAGCCTGGGCGGGCATCGACAGTACGACGAGGACACGGTGCTGCTGCTCCGGGTGATCAAGGCCGCCCAAAGTCTCGGATTCACCCTCGATGAAGTCAACGAGCTTGTCGACGCCGGCTCCCACGCCCACCGGCGTCGAGCGAACCTCGCGGATCACGCGCGGGCGAAACTGATGCAGGTACGCGCGAAGATCGCTGGGCTGCAGCAGATCGAGGCAACCCTCGAGCAGATGATCGATGCCGGCTGCGACGATCTCAGCGTCTGCGCGTTGGAGGAGAACTGTCCCGTCCCGTTCCAGTCCATCGCCACGGCGGATCCCGTGTGAGCATGCGCTCGGCGAGCAGGGCGGCTGGCGGCAGTGGACGAGGCGAACCTCGTGCTCGACCATGTCGGCCAGGTCAACGTGTTCCTCGTCGCCGGCCTGCTCCAGCCGGGCGGATTCGTCGGCCGCGACGGCCGCATCGACCTTGCGACCCTGCGCGCCGTCCTTCACGAGCGCATCGCGGCGCTACCGCCGCTTCGCCGGGCCCCGGTCGCCGTCGGGCGCCGGCATCGCTGGGTGGAGATGTCACCTGACCTCGAACGGCACATCCGGCTCATCGATTCCGTCGACGGGCTCGACGGCCTCGAGCGCAGATGCGCGGAGCTCATGAGCGTTCCCCTGGCCCTGGACCGCCCTCCGTGGGAGCTCCTCATCGTGCCGGGTGCGAGCGCCGGACGGTCGGGGTTCGTGCTCCGCATCCACCATGTCATCGCCGACGGAATGACGGCGGTCGCGATCGTGCAGCAGCTCTTCGATGCAAACACAGCGGATGCCGCGCCCGCCGTTTCGCCGGCCGCTCCCCTCACGAGCCCGGCGTCACCGCCGACCGTCGCCGCCACCACGAGAGCCACCTGACGCGCATCCTCGGGAAGGTCGGCTTCGGCCTCCGGCGCATCCTCACCACGCTCGTCGGCCGCGGGATCGGCCCCACAGTGCTGCTCGGCGAGCGCAGCCCGCATCACGGGGTCGCATTCGTGGACGCCGACCTCGCGGCGCTCGAGGCGCGCGTGCGGCCCCTCGGGGCGACAGTGAACGATGCGCTGCTCGCCGCCGTCGGTGCTGGGTACGTTGCGGCCCTGTCGGCCGCCGGGGAACAACGCCCCGCCGGGTTTCCCGTCTCGGTGCCGGTCGCCCTCCGACGGCGGGGAACTTCGGCCAACCAGGTCGGCGGCATGCTCGTTCGGCTGCCGCTCGATGAGCCGGAGCCGGACGTGCGCCTGCGACTCATCGCGGCGCGCACCCGCACGGAGAAGGTACGCGCACGCGAGCAGGGCACGTTCGAGTTCATGCGGGGCCCCGTCGGCGCTCGCGTCATGGACCGCATCGGTCGCCGGCAACATGTCGTCGCCGGGTTCGTGACCAACGTGCCCGGCCCGACCGGCCGGCTCCGCCTCGCCGGCGCCCCGGTCGTGGCGATCTGGCCGGTCTCCATCCTTGCAGCCAACGTCCGCCTCGGCGTCGCCGCAGTGTCCTACGCCGGCAGGCTACGGTGCGGCATCCACTTCGACGAGGCGAATGTGCCCGGCGCCGTTTTCGCGAACGCCATGAGGGAGGAGCTGACGCGCCTGGCCGGCTGATCAGCGGCGCGCGGATGTCATCCGTCGACCTGTCCGTGGGGTGTCGAACTCGGCGCCGCGGATCCGACCCACTGGTGACACTCCCGGAGGAGGAACCATGATGGGAACGATGAGCACCACGCCGGAGCGCACCGGAGCCGGACCCGTCGACGTCTCGTTCGACGCCGTGCTGGAACGGAGTCCGGCACAGGGCGGCTGGACGTACGTGATCTGGCCGCGGTCGGTCGAGTACTTCGGCACGCGAGGACTCGTGAAGGTGGAGGGCACGGTCGACGGAGTCCCGTTCCAGGGCTCGTTCATGGCGCTCGGCGATGGACGCCACAAGCTCGCGGTCACGGCGAAGGTGCGTCGGGCCATCGGCAAGGACGAGGGCGACTCCGTGCGCGTGCACCTCACCGCCCGGCGCGGGTGAGCGCGCGGCGGCCCAAGTGCCGAACAGATGTGCCCTGACGATCGCTGGGTCGCACGGCTGGCTATCGCGGCCTGCCACCAGCGCTACCCCATGAGCGAGGCGGCGAGGTCCGTCTTCTGGCCCGTTCTCCGGGCGGCGCGACCGAGGATGAGCGCCATCACGCCGAGCACCACGAGCGTGAGCAGAAGCATCGCCGTCGACACCGCGGCGATGTCGGGGCGCAGGGTCGACCGCAACGAGGAGAACACGTACACGGGCCACGGAGTGGACCCCGCGACCGACACGAAGCTCGACAGCACGGTGTTGTCGAGGCTCAGGGTGAACGAGAGCAGCGCACCTGAGATCACGGCGGGGCGGATGAGCGGGAAGGTCACGTCGAGGAAGCGACGGACCGGCGGTGCGCCGAGGTCGGCGGCCGCCTCCTCGAGCGACTCGTTCATGCCGGCCATCCGTGCGCGCACGATGAAGGTGACGACCGCGGCGGCGAAGAGCGAGTGCGCGATCACGAGCCGCACGATGCCGAGGTTGAAGACACTGAGCCGCCAGGTCGTGCCGAGGTCGACGAACCAGGGCAGCAACGAGATCGCGTTCACGATCTCGGGCGTCACCATCACGAGGCCGAGGAGCGCAGTGAGCCAAACCGCCCAACGGCCGGCGTACCGCGCGAGGGCGACGCCCGCGAGCGAGCCGAGGATCGCCGAGACCGCCGCGCAGCCGGCGGCGACGCCAAGCGACACCTGCACCGCGGAGACGATCGCCGGATTGCTGGCGGCATTGACATATGCGTCGAACCCGAAGCCCTGCCACGACTGCAACTGACGGCCGTCGTTGAACGAATACACGACGATCACGGTCACGGGGAGGAAGAGGAACGCGAGACCGAGGAGGCCCCAGATCGTGAGGAGGGTGTTCCCGAGTTGCGGACGACGAGCGGTCATGCTCCGGCTCCCTGGTGTTCGTGGAGGGGGATGGCGCCCGCGCGGCGGATGATCGCGCCGACGGCGAGGAAGATGAGGCGGAAGGCGATCACGACCGCGAGGATCGCGAGCATCAGGATGATCGCCATGGCAGAGCCCAATGCCCAGTTCTGCGCGCGCTGGAACTGCCCGGCCACCATCTGGCCGACCATGCTGCCGGCCGCGCCGCCGAGCACGGTGGGCGTGATGTAGTCGCCCATGAGCGGCACGAAGACGAGCAGCGCTCCGGCCCCGATGCCCGGGAGCGAGAGTGGCAGTGTCACCCGCCGGAACGACTCCCACGCATTCGCGCCGAGGTCACGGCTCGCCTCGAGCAGCCGGAGGTCGAGTCGTTCGAGCGAGACGTACAGCGGCAGGATCATCAGCGGCAGGTAGTTGTAGACGACCCCGAGCTGCACCGCGAACGGGGTGTACAGCACCTGGAGCGGGCCGCCGATGAGGCCGGTGTCCTGCAGGAAGTGCGAGAGGAATCCCTCGGGGCTGAGCGTGATCTGCCAGCCGATCGTGCGCACGAGGAAGTTGGTCCAGTACGGGATCATGATCGCCGCGAGCACGACGGTGCGCCAGCGCGGCGAGAGCTTCACCGCCATCCAGTATGCGATCGGGAAGGCGACGAGGAGGCAGATCACCGTGCCGACGATCGCGATGCGCAAGGTGCGCACGAACGTCTGCAGGAAGGCCGGGTCCAGTGCCTCGACGTAGCGAGCGAACGTGAAGACGTCGTTCGAGTGCGTCACGTACAGGCTCGGCTTCTCGCCGAAGCTGTACCAGAGGATGAGCGCGAACGGCAGCACGAAGAAGAACACGAGCCACGCACCCAACGGCAGGGCGAGGAAGGCGGCGTTCCACCGCCAGCCCCGCACCCGGGGGATCGCCGGCGCCGCCGCCTGGACCTCGGCCGTCACCGCGGCTAGCCCGCCGCGGCGGTGAGCTCGTCGTAGATGTCGACGAGTTCCTGCTCGGCATCGGTCAGCTCGGCGAACGCGAGCTTGCCGAGCTGCTCGGGCGTGAAGAAGATGAGCTCGGGCAGCTCCACACCGGCCTCGCGCGCCGTGGACTCGATGCCCGTGAGACCCGTGTTGTAGCCGATGTACTCGAGTTCGCGCAGCGAGGTCTCGGGGTCGAGCACGTAGTTGATGAACTCGTGCGCGGCATCCGCGTTCGGCGCACCCTTCACGATCGCCCAGTTGTCCTGCCAGAGGTTGCCGCCCTCGGAAGGCGTGACGTACCTGTAGCGGGCCGGGTCGCTGTTGCCGAGGATGCCCTGGCGTCGCGTCGCCGTTCCACGCCATGGCGAGGGCGCGACCGCTCTGCGAGACCGTCGTTCCGACGTACGACTCGAAGGCCTGCACGTGGGGCGCGATCGTGCCCGTGATGAACTCGCGGTACGCGGCGAGATCGGCCTCGTCGGTGGTGTTCGGCGCCATGCCGTTCGCGAAGAAGTAGGCGATCGCGATCTCGCCCGGGTCCTCCACGAGCGAGAAGCTGCCGCTCGCCTCCTTCTGCGCGGCATCCCAGAAGTCCACCCAGCTCGTGAGCTCACGGGTGATCACGGTCGTGTCGTAGACGAACCCGGTCGAACCCCACGCCTTCGGCACGCTGTACGCGTTGCCCGGGTCGAAGGCCTGGTCGACCAAGGCCGGGTCGAGGTGCTTCATGTTCGGCAGCTTCGACTGGTCGAGCGGCTCCAGCAGGTCGCTCGCCGCCATCTGCTGGATGTACTGGTGCGTCGGGACGCAGATGTCGTACCCGCTCGTGCCCGCAGCGCTCACGAGCTTCGCGATCATCTCCTGGTTCGAACCGTACGCGTCGATCGTGATCTTGGGTCCGGATGCCGCGGTGAAGTCGGTGAGCACCTCGGGGTCGTCGTACTCGCCCCACGTGTAGATGTTGAGGCCGCCTGCGGCGCTCCCGCTCGCGGCCGGCGCGCACGCCGCGAGGAACGCCGTCACGCCGACGCTGAGGGTGCCGCCGAGGAACGCGCGCCGGGAGAGCCCTTTCGCCATCGAGGCGGGCAGGAGGATGCGGATCTTGTCGTCGCTCATGGCTGTGTGTCGCTTTCTGCGGTGGTGCGCCGCGATGGGGGAAGGTGGACGGGTGCTCTGGGGACGGATCAGGCCGACGGGGTAGCCGGATAGACGTGGACGTCGGAGGCCGCCCAGGTCGCGTAGACGGTCGCGCCGATCGTCGCGGGAATGGCGAGTTCCCGACCGGAACGGGCCACGACCTTGAGCCCTTCTTCGGTGAGCAGCACGATCTGGAGCGTGGCGCCGACCTGGCTGATGCTCATGAGGGTGCACGCGAGCAGGTTCGGCTTGGGCGGCGAGACGGCGTCGTCCGGGGCTGTGGCGCTGAGCGACAACTTCTCGGGACGCACGGCGAGCACGGCGGTGCCGCCGGGGGTCGCACCGTCGGCGGTCGCGGTCGATGCGATGAGCCCGCCGGGCACGGAGATCGTCGTGCCCGAGGCATCCGCTCGCTCGACCTGTCCGCGGAAGAAGTTCTGCTGCCCGATGAAGCCTGCGACGAACTCCGTCGCCGGGCGGTCGTACACGTCGCTCGGCACGCCGATCTGCTCGATGCGTCCGCCGTTCATGACGGCGATCCGATCGCTCATGCTCATCGCCTCCTCCTGGTCGTGCGTGACGAACACGAAGGTCGTGCCGAGCTGCTGCTGCAGGAGCTTCAGCTCGATCTGCGTGTCCTCGCGGAGCTTGCGGTCGAGCGCCGACATGGGCTCGTCGAGAAGAAGCACGGCCGGGCGGTTCACGAGGGCGCGCGCGAGCGCGACGCGCTGCTGCTGCCCGCCCGAGAGCTGCGCAGGCGTGCGCTCCTCGAAGCCCTTCATCTGGACCATTGCGAGCGCCTCGGCGACCCGGGCCGGCCACCTCGGCCTTCGGCACCTTCGCGTACTTGAGCCCGTAGGCCACGTTGTGCGCGACCGACATGTGCGGGAAGAGCGCGTACGCCTGGAACACGGTGTTCACCGGGCGCTTGTGCGGCGGGAGCTTCCCGATCGGTCGACCGGAGATCGCGATCGACCCCGCGTCGGCGTACTCGAAGCCGCCGATCATGCGCAGCGTCGTGGTCTTGCCGCACCCGGATGGACCGAGCAGCGAGATGAACTCACCGGGCGCCACGTCGAGATCGAGGTCGCGCACCGCGTGGCTCTTGCCATAGACCTTCGAGATGCCGGAGAGCTCGACGCCGCCTGGCGGGGTCTTCGTGGGGGTGATCATGCGGGCGGGTCCTGTCGGGTCTCTGTGGGCTGGTTCGAAACTAGAGCGGGGCTTCGAACTCGGCCAACTTCGCACGGGATGTTTTACACAATGGAAACGGTTGTGATCGGCTGCACTTTCAACGGAATGACTCGCGGATCACGGATTCCGCTACGGATTCAGGCTTGCGATGAGGTGAGTGAGCCGGCCGGCGACGACCGTCGCGACGTTCCTCGTCGCGTGCAGGTCGGCATCGGCGGAGTCGAACGGGTCGACGTTCGCCAGCGCCAGGTCGGCGCGTCCGCCGACGACGAGCCGGCCGGCGGCAGGCGCGTGGGTCACCCTCGCAGAGCCGGACGTGTAGGCGGCGAGCGCGTCGCGGAGTCCGATCGCCTCGCCTGCGCCCAGCGGGCGCTGCGCTGTCCTGCCGGGCTCCCTCCGGTTCACGGCCACGTGGATCGCCTGCCATGGATCGGGAGTCGAGACCGGCCAGTCCGAACCCATGGCGAGCGGGATGCCGGCGCGCAGCATCGACCCGAACGGATACTGCTGCTCGAACCGCTCGACTCCGACGATCGGCAGGTTGAGCTGCACCATCTGGTCGCTGCGGCAGGCCCAGAGCGCCTGCAGATTCGCCGTCGCCCCCACCGCGACGAACCGATCGAGATCCCTGAGATCGACCTGCTGGAGGTGCGCGAGGTGGTGCAGTGCCGAGCCGTCGTCGCCCGCCGCCCGCGCCGCCTCGAGGGCCTCCAGCGCCTCGGCGACCGCGCGGTCGCCGATGGCGTGGATGTGCAGTTGGAAACCCGCGAGCGCGAGCGGAACCGCTGCGGCCGTGAGCACGCTCTGGCTGAAATGGGATGGCCCGAGCACCTCGGTGGCGTGCCCGTGGCCGTCGAGGTACGGGCTCTTCATCGCCGCCGTCCGGCTCTCGGGGACGCCGTCCTGCATGATCTTGATGCTCGTGAGGCGGAAGCTGCCGCCCTGGGCATTGCGGCGGACCCCGACGCGCTCGCGCCGCTCGACCATGTCGGCGACGAGCGCCGGCACGGCGTCGATGGTGAGCCCGCGGGGAAGCCACAGCGCGCCCGTGATCGTCGAGCTCAGCAACCCGGAGTCGATTGCGGCGAGGTAGGCCTCGGTGCTGTCGGCGAAGCCTGCGTCCTCACCGATGATCGCGTCCTGCCATCCCGTCACGCCGACGCTGTGCAGGTAGCGTTCCGCCTCGCCGAGCGCCGCGACGTAATCGACGGTGCTCGCCGCCGGAAGGTGGTCGGCGAACAGGTCGACCGCGCTCTCCTGGAACGTGCCCTGGAGGCTGCCGTCGGCACGGCGGTCGATATGCCCACTCGGCGGGTCGGGCGTGTCCGCGTCGATGCCCGCCGCGACGAGCGCGGCCGGCGATGCCCATGCGCCGTGGTGGTCGGCGTTCGACAGGAGGATCCTGCGGCCCGGCGCCACCTGCTCGAGGAGCTCGGTCGCCGGCATGCCGCCGTCGAAGTGGTCCATGTGCCATCCGCCGCCCACGATCCACTCATCGTCGGGATGCGCCGCCGCGTACTCCGCGATCATCGAGAGCGCGTGCTCGGCGTCGCGGGAGTCCGTGAGGTCGCAGTGCAGCCGCTCGTATCCGCCCTGCACCGGATGCACGTGTGCGTCGGTGAAACCCGGGGTGAGCAGGCCGCCCGCAGCGTCGATCACGGTCACGGCCGATCCCGCCTCGCGACGGACGTCGACCTCGGCGCCCACGTGCGTCACAACCCCGTCCCGGATGGCGACGGCGTCCGCTCCGGGAACGAGGGCGAGACCGTCGAAGATGCGCGCGGAGTGGATCACGATGTCGGATGTCATGGCGTCACTCTCCACCCCGATTATTACTCACGAGTTTCGAGGTGACACTGCGCCACAGTTCGGCGCCATCGCGCCGCGCCGCTGCGCTGCTCGCTTCTCCAACAGAGCCATCCCAGCGAGAAGTGTCCTGCCCGGACATCCCTCTTGCGGATCGGGCGGCGTAACGTCGGTCGCATGGACAACCGAGCTGAGGTGCGCGAGTTCACGCCCGGCGCCCGCACGGCCAGGCAGGCGCACGGACGCGGGCGGACGCTGCACATCTGCGCCCCACCCGGCGAAGGGCACTGACGCTAGAGCAACGCTAAGGAGGCATGACGTGCACACACGCACCCTCGGTCAGGGGCTCGAGGTCTCCGCGGTCGGACTGGGCTGCATGGGGATGTCGCAGAGCTACGGACCCAACCCAGGCAGCCGCGACGACATGATCGCCGTGCTCCGTTCCGCCACCGATCTGGGCGTGACGTTCTTCGACACCGCCGAGGTGTACGGGCCATACGTGAACGAAGAGCTCGTCGGCGAGGCCCTCGAGCCGGTCCGCGGCCAGGTCCAGATCGCCTCCAAGTTCGGGTGGCGCATCGAGAACGGCAAGAGCGTCGGGCTCGACAGTCGCCCGGAACAGATCCGCCGCGTCGCCGACGCATCCCTGAAGCGGCTCCGCAGCGACGTGATCGACCTGTTCTACCAGCACCGCGTCGACCCCGGCGTCCCGATCGAGGATGTCGCCGGCACGGTCGGTGAACTCGTCCAAGAGGGGAAGGTCCGCCATTTCGGGTTGTCCGAGGCATCCGCCCATACCGTCCGCAGGGCACACACGGTATTCCCTGTGACCGCGTTGCAGAGCGAGTACTCACTGTGGACCCGCGACCCCGAGGCCGAAGTGCTGCCCACACTCGCCGAGCTCGGGATCGGGTTCGTGCCGTTCAGCCCCCTCGGCAAGGGATTTCTCACCGGCACCGTGGACCCGGCCACGAGCTTCGCCGACGGTGACGTCCGCACCACGATCCCACGGTTCACCGAGGAGAACCGGACCGCGAACACCGAGCTCGTCGACCATGTCGCCGAACTCGCCCACCGCAAGAACGCCACACCGGGACAGATCGCGCTGGCGTGGCTACTCGCGCAACATCCGTGGATCGTCCCGATCCCCGGCACCCGGCGCACCTCGCGGATCGAGGAGAACGCCGGCGCCACCCAGGTCCCGCTCTCGGCCGACGAGGTCGCCGACCTGAACTCGCTCGCCCAGCGGATCGGCGTGCACGGCGCCCGGTACAACGAAGTGCATATGGGGTACGTCAACCGATGAATCCACGGCATTTGGTTTCCGTCGGAACCACGAGGAGACTGCGGCCCTACACCTGCACCATGTCGGCGAACCGCGAGAAGTGCCCGTGGAATGCCACCGTGATCGTGCGGGTCGGCCCGTTGCGGTGCTTGGCCACGATCAGGTCGGCCTCGCCGGCGCGGGGACTGTCGCGCTCGTAGGCGGACTCGCGGTGCAGCAGGATCACCATGTCGGCGTCCTGCTCGATCGAGCCCGACTCGCGCAGGTCGGAGAGCGCGGGCATCTTGTCGGCGCGCTGCTCGGGTCCTCGGTTGAGCTGCGACAACGCGATCACCGGCACCTGGAGCTCCTTGGCCAGGAGCTTCAGCGCCCGCGAGAACTCCGACACCTCCTGCTGGCGGCTCTCGACGCGCTTGCCGCTCGTCATGAGCTGCAGGTAGTCGATCACGACCATCTTGAGCCCCACGCGCTGCTTGAGGCGGCGGCACTTGGCGCGGATCTCGACCAAGGTCATGTTGGGGGAGTCGTCGATGTAGAGCGGCGCATCGTTGATGCGCCCCCGGGTCGCAGCGATCGTGGTCCAGTCGCGTGAGTCGACGGTGCCCTTGCGCATCATCTGCAGCGGCACGGATGCCTCGGCCGAGAGCAACCGCATCGCGATCTCGCTCTTGCCCATCTCGAGGGAGAAGAGGATCGTCGGGAAGTCGTGGCCGATCGATGCGGCCCGCGCGAAGTCGAGCGCGAGCGTGGACTTGCCCATCGCCGGACGCGCGGCGACGATGATCATCTGGCCGGCGTGGAAGCCGTTCGTGAGCTCGTCGAGGTCTGCGAACCCGGTCGGCACGCCGGTGAACTTGCCGTCGGTGTGCTTGGCGGCCTCGATCTCGTCGATCGCCGCGGTGACCGCATCGGTGAGCGGCACGTAGTCTTCGCTCTCGGTCGACCCCGTGACCGAGTAGATCTCGGCCTGGGCGTGGTTCACGAGCTCGGTGACCTCGCCCTCGCCCGCGTAGCCCATCTGCACGATGCGGGTGCCTGCCTCGACGAGCCGCCGGAGGAGCGCCCGCTCGGCGACGATCGACGCGTAATAGCCGGCATTCGCCGCGGTGGGCACGAGGCTCGTGAGTGTGTGCAGGTACTCGACGCCGCCCGCGCGCTGCAGTTCGCCCGCCTTCGTCAGCTCATCGGTGACCGCGATGACATCGGTCGGTTCCCCGTGCGAATAGAGCGTGAGGATCGCATTGAAGACGACCTCATGCTTGGGCACGTAGAAGTCGACGCCGCGCACGGTCTCGATGACATCGGCGACCGCGTCCTTCGAGAGCATCATTCCGCCGAGGGCACTCTGCTCGGCGAGCATGTCGTGGGGTGGGGTGCGTTCACCGCGTCGGGCGTCGGCGTCGTCGACCTGTTCCGCGAGGCCGATGTGCGCGATCGACATCCATGACCTCCGATTCGGCTGCGCCGGCTGTGTGCGAGCGTCCGCACTTCAGTGTGGCCGGAGCCTCCGACACGGGGCTCTCCGACCCGGCAGGGACCGGCTGATCGAGGACGCTGCTTCACGATATGGAAGCCTCGTCCACAGCACAACCCAGCCTGTGGATAACTCTGGGGAGAGACTGCGCGAAACGCCGCAGAATGTGTGCATTCCACCTGTGGACAACTGTGGAAATGTGGGGAATCACAAGCATGTAATTCTGGGTTGACCGGGCATTTCCAGTTTCCACACCTGTGTGGGAAAAGTTCTTCAGCCGTCCCCGGATGCCCCGTGCCGACCTGTGCACAACCATCACAGGAAACTCATGGCAATCCCTTGCGGGCAGGCTCGGACGGGTGTAGACCGGTGCAGTCGGAGCCGGCGATCCCCACCCGTCGATGGAGACGGATGGGTCGCATGATCGCGCCTGACAAGTGGCTTCCGACGACGCTCCATCCATCCGCGGAATCACGTCGCCGATGCCGGCACGAAGCCCGACACGAGACCCGACTGATTCAGGCGCGCAGCATGAGACGGCGGCCCGGGCCGAAGCCCGAGCCGCCGTCCGCGACTTCGGTCGCGAACTACTTCGCGGCGATCACCTGGAGCGTGATCGTGGCCGAGACCTCGTCACGCAGGCGAACGGTCGCCTCATGCTCGCCGATCGCCTTGATGGGCGTCGGGATCTCGATCTTGCGCTTGTCGAGCTCACCGAGGCCGGCCGCCTCGACCGCGTCCGCGACATCCGCCGTCTTGACCGAGCCGAAGAGTCGGCCACCGAGGCCGGCCTTGACGGCCAGCCTGACCTTGCCTGCCTCGAGCTTGGCCTTCAGTGCCTGCGCGTCCTCGAGCGAGTGCAGCTCGCGAGCCGCGCGGGCGGCCTTGATCTGCTCGACCTGCTTCTGGCCGCCGCGGGTCCACGGCGTGGCGAAGCCCTGGGGAACCAGGTAGTTGCGCGCATAACCGTTCTTGACCTCGACCACGTCGCCGGCAGAGCCGAGGCCGGTGACCTCGTGCGTGAGAATTACCTTTGCCATTGTCGTGCTCCTTAGCGGCCGGAGCCCGAGTAGGGCAGGAGTGCCATCTCGCGCGCGTTCTTCACGGCACGGGCGATGAGGCGCTGCTCCTGCACGGAGACACCGGTGATGCGACGGGCGCGGATCTTGCCGCGCTCCGAGATGAACTTGCGGAGGGTGGCGACATCCTTGTAGTCGATGACGCCGACCTTGATGGACTTCGCCGGTGCGGCGTTCTTCGCGCCCTTCCCGCGGCTCGGCTTGCGGCGATCGCCGCTTGACTTTCCAGCCATTGGTTTTCCTGTCTTGGTGTTGATGTGGGTTGAGGGGCGCACGGCGCCGTCTCGAGGCCCTGAAGTGTTAGAAGGGAGTCTCGTCGCCGTAGCTCGTGCCCGGCGTGTTCCAGACGTCGCCGCCGCCGCCCGACTGGGCCGCGGGTGCGCTGGGCGCCCACGCGTCATCGGACTGGCCGCCGCCTCCGTAGGAACCGCCGCCGACGCCGCGGCTGGACGGTGCACGCGTCACGGACGCGGTGGCGTAGCGCAGGCTCGGGCCGATCTCGTCGATCTCGAGCTCGATGGTGGTGCGCTTCTCGCCTTCCTTCGTCTCGTAGGAACGCTGCTTGAGACGCCCGGAAGCGATGACCCGGGAACCCTTGGTGAGTGAACCCGCGACGTGCTCGGCGAATTCACGCCAGACGCTCGCGCGCAGGAACAGCGCTTCACCGTCCTTCCACTCGTTCGCCTGGCGGTCGAACGTGCGGGGCGTGGACGCGATGGTGAAGTTGGCAACCGCGAGCCCGTTCTGCGTGTAGCGCAGCTCGGGATCTGCAGTGAGGTTGCCCACCACGGTGATGATGGTCTCGCCGGCCATGAGGACTAGGCGTCCTTCGCTTCGGCAGGCTCAGCGCGGCGCTTGGCCTCTGAGGCTGGGGCGGATGCCGCGGCAGCGGCTTTCGCGCCGGCCTTCGCCGAAGCGGCGGCCTTCTTGGCGGCCTTCTCCTCCTGGGCCTTGGCGTGCGCGGCGACCTGGGCGATGGCCTCCTCGGCGCGGAGCACCTTCGTGCGCATGACGGCCTCGCTGAGGTTCAGCTGGCGGTCGAGCTCATTGGTGGTCGCCGACTCGGCGGTGAAGTCCACGACGGCGTAGATGCCCTCGGACTTCTTGTTGATCTCGTAGGCCAGACGACGGCGTCCCCAGATGTCGATCTTGTCGATCGTGCCGCCATCGTTTCGGATGACGTTGAGGAACTTGTCAAGGCTGGGAGCAACGGTGCGCTCGTCGATCTCGGGATCGAGGATGACCATCAGCTCGTACTGGTGCATGACTAACCCACCTCCTTCGGACTGAACGGTTGCAGGCTCTCTGCAACAGGAGGGTTGTGCATACGTCGCCCGAGGAGGCCGCACTACGGCGCACGGGCAACCTGTCAATGGTAGCGGATGCCGCCCCGGCGCGCCATTCGGCCTACTCCCCCGCTTCTCCGCTCCCCGCCCACTTGCTCGCCCCCGCACGCTCCCCGCCCCACTCCCCCGCCTCGCCCTCTCCCCCCGCCTCGCCCTCTCCCCCGCCGCCTCATGGATCGCCGAATGTTGCCGTTCCGCGCGAACTGCACCCTTCAAACGGCCGCATCCGCCCCGAACGGCAACACTCGAGGCCGCGTCGCACGACCGAGCGGAATACCTGCGTCGGCGAGCTCGCGGGCGAGCGCGACCGGGCGCATGGCGATCGGCCAGTCCCACCTGGCGCCGAACGGACGATGCTTGCGGATGCGGTTCTCCCGGGCCTTCTCGTCGGCGACCACCTCTTGGATCGAGCGCCCCCGAGTGAACTCCTCCTTCACGTATTTCCCGAGCCCGTCGAACTCTCCGAACGCGCCGTACTCCGGCCAGTCGAAGTCTGTGACGTCCACGCCGCCGTCGCCGCGCCGGAACGAAACCTGCAAGAGCGGCGGCGGACAACCGAGCACGTGCATGTGGGCCCGCGAGACGGACTCCCCGGGCGAACCCGAGTCACCGCGAGCGAAGCCGATCGCCACCCGCGCCCGGGCGACACCCCGGCCCGGACCCACGTCGTCAAGTCGCGCGAGCAGGCCCTCGACGTCGACGGGTGGCGCACCGACGGCCTTCGCCGTGATGCCGCCCACCACGTGGTCGAGAGCAGCGACTGCGGAGGCGAACGGCAGCGTCCGGGCGAGGTCGAGCGCGGTCCGCGCGAACGAGGTCACGAGGAAGCCATCGCGCTCGACGACGTCCTCATCATGGAGCCGATCATGGTGCCACACGACGCCGTGCTTCGAGCGTGCGCTCGGACGACCCATGGCCGCGAGGTGCACGGCGCCGAGGTGCGGGCCGACGACGGGGATGCCCCAGATCGTCGCAGCGCTCACATGACTCAGCACAGGACGCGATCGCCTCGTCGCGACCGCCGCGTCGATCCGGAGCCGATACCGCGCCGGGTACGTCGCCGCCTCCCACGCCGACGCATCGGTGTAGACCCCGCGACGGATGCGTTGCAGGGTTCGCCGATCGAGCGAACCGTCTTCGCCGAGTCGTCGCAGCTCCCGCACGAGAATGAGCCCTGGTACATCCTCCATCTCCGAAGGATGGCTCGTGTGTCATTCGAAGGGCGCCGAAGTCCGACTCCTATGGTTCCACCGGCCGACGATCCACGGTGTCGAGGACGGGTCGAGCCCACACCCGCAAGGCGAATGTGCCCGTTCGGCCCGAATGTGGCCGTGAGAGGAGGCCGGTTCAGCTCGAACGGGAACAGTCGGGGCCTGAGCGGCGGTCGGACTCGTTGCGCGCCGCCCACCACGGGAACAGTCGGGCGTCAGCGGCCGTCGGACTCGTCGCGCGCCGCCCACCAGGCGAGCAGGCGCTCGCGTGCGGCATCCGGCCCGATCGGGCCCTCGTCGAGGCGCACGTCGAGCAGGTAGCGGTACGCCTCGCCTACCACCGGCCCGGGTTTCACCTCGAGCAGTGCCATGATCTGCTCGCCGTCGAGCTCGGGACGCACCGCGGCGAGCTCCTCCTCCTCGGCGAGCACGGCGATGCGCTCCTCGAGGTCGTCGTAGGCGAACCCGAGGCGGTCGGCCTTACGGCGGTTGCGGGTCGTGACATCCGCCCGGGTGAGGATGTGCAGGCGCTCGAGCTGGTCGCCGGCGTCGCGCACGTAGCGGCGCACGGCGGAGTCGGTCCACGCGCCGTCGGTGTATCCGAAGAACCGCAGGTGCAGCTCGATGAGCCGCGAGACGTCGGCGATCGTGTCGTTGTCATAACGCAGCGCGCGCAGGCGCTTGCGGGCGAGCTTCGCGCCGACGAGGTCGTGGTGGTGGAACGACACCGCACCGCCCGGCTCGAGCCGGCGCGTCGCGGGCTTGCCGATGTCGTGCAGCAGGGCCGCAAGCCGCACGACGAGGTCGGGGGAGTCGAGGTTGCCGCGGCTCACCTCGTAGTCGATCGCCTGCTCGAGCACGGTCAGCGAGTGCTCGTACACGTCCTTGTGGTGGTGGTGCTCGTCGACCTCGAGGCGCAGCGCCGGCACCTCGGGCAGCACTCGTTCGGCGAGTCCAGAGTCCACGAGCAGCCGGATGCCGCCGACCGGCGCCTCCGTCAGCAGGAGCTTCGACAGCTCATCGCGCACCCGCTCGGCCGAGATCCGGTCGATCTCGGGTGCGAGCGCGGTCATGGCGGCGCGCGTGCCCGGCTCGACCTCGAACCCGAGCTGGGCCGAGAAGCGTGCGGCGCGCAGCATCCGGAGCGGGTCGTCGCCGAACGACTGCTCGGGCGTGGCCGGCGTGCGGAGCGTCGTCGCCAGCAGGTCCTCCACGCCGCCCGACGGGTCGACGAGGGCGAGTTGCGGCAGGCGCAGGGCGAGCGCGTTGACGGTGAAGTCGCGGCGGACGAGGTCGTCCTCGAGGCTCCTGCCGAACACCACCTCGGGCTTGCGGGACGCGCCGTCGTAGGCGTCGGCGCGGTATGTCGTGATCTCGACGGTCTCGCCGGCGACCTTCGCGCCGATCGTGCCGAACGCACGGCCGATGTCCCAGTGGGCCTCGGCGATGGGCTTCACGATCGCGAGGATCTCGTCGGGCGTGGCATCCGTGGTGAAGTCGAGGTCGTTCGTGTCACGGCCGAGGAACGCGTCGCGCACGGGGCCGCCGACGAGGGCGAGCTCGTGCCCGGCGGCCTCGAATGCCGTGGCGAGCGTCGCGACGGTCGGCGAAGCGGCCAGCTCGCCCAGTCGGTCGAGGGCCGCTGCGACACTCTGCATCCCCCCATGCTAGGCGCGGCCGAGTTCCTGCTCACACTGTGGACGCCGAGCGGATGCCCCGATCCCACGCCGTAGAATCGCGTGCATGGAGGCCGAGTCGAACCCTGCGCATCAGCGCGCCGACTCCTCCACCCGACGCCCGCGCCGTCGCACGCGACTGGGGCTCGCGGGCCTCATGGTCGCCGCACTGGCGGGTATCGCCGCTTCGCCGCTCGCAGCGAATGCGGGAGTCGATCCGGCCGCCGGCCTGCAGGCCGTGCTCGGTCTCGCGGGTGCCGATGGCGGTGCGGCGGGCTCCGACGCAGTGAAGTCCGGACCCAGGCAGGCCGTCGATGACGAGGAAGGCGGACTGCGAGTCCGCGTCTCGCCGACGATCGACACCACCGTTTCGTTCGGAGCGCCGGTGGCGATCTCCGTCGAGATCGAGAACGCGACCGGCGAGGCGCTCGCGCCCGGCGTCGTTCGCCTCGTGCGCGCCGCCACGCCGATCGACGACGAAGCCGAGCTCGACAACTGGCTGGTCGAGTCCCAGGAGGGCTCGGGCATCACGTCCTCGACCGTCCCGCTCGGCGAGAGCGAGTCTCGCAGCCTCACCCCGGGCGGAGCGACCGTCGTGTCGTTCACGGTGCCGGGCGCGGCGTTCGCCGAGCTGTCCGCGTCGCCGGTCGTCGGTCTCGGCGCCGAGCTCATGATCGAGGGCGCCGTGGTGACCACGAACACCGCGGCGTTCGCCAACGCCGACGTCCCGGCAACCGGTGCGGTGGCGGTGACCCTCGCAGCGCCGCTCACCACACCGACCACGGGTACGGCATCCGGGCTGATAGCGCCCGACCAGCTCGAGAACTGGACGAGTCCCACCGGCCTGCTCACGCGCCAGCTCGACGCGCTCGCCGGACGGCGCGTGGCGATCGGCGTCGACCCGCGCATCATCGCCTCCATCCGCGTCCTCGGGTCGAGTGCACCCGCCTCTGCCACGGCCTGGCTCGGGCGCTTGGCGAACCTGTCCAACGAGCTGTTCCCCCTCTCCTACGCGGACGCCGACGTGGCCGTGCAGGCCCAGCTCGACCTGCCGTCCATGCTCGCGCCCACGTCGTTCTCCGACGTGATCGATCCATCGAACTTCACGGCCCGGGCGGGCGACGAATCGGCCGACGCCGTGGATGCGGCCGGGCTCGCCGCCACCGAGGAGGCCACCGCGCCCGCCGAGCCACCGCGCCCGCCGAGCCCACCGAGCCCGAACCGACCCCGGGCCAACCCCCGACCACGGACGAGCTCCTCGCGTGGCCCTATACGCGTACCGACGTCGCGTGGCCGGCCGACGACACCGTCGCTGCGAGCGACCTCGAGTACTTCGACGCATCCGGGCTCACGACATCCCTGCTCTCGCCCGGCAACGTGGAACCCGTCACTGGTGCGATGTCCTCGTCGGCAACCATCGACGGCTCCACCGCTCTCGTCGCGGACTCGGGTCTCACGGAACCCCTTCGGGCCGCGGCCGCTGCGGCGACCGACACCGAATGGCGTGAGGCCACCGGCCAGGCGCTCGCCGAGCTCGCGCTTTACGCGGGTTCGGCGCGCACCACCGTGCTCGCGACGTTCGATCGGGGCTCCACCCTGCAGCCGGCCCGCGTCACCGCGATCATCGACGAGATCGGCGGGTCCACCTGGTCGTCGCTCGCGGGGCTCGCCGATGCGATCGGCGCTCCGCCCGTGGCACGGATGCTGATCAGCGAGCCCGAGTCCGACCAGCGGCGTGCCTCGGTCGCGCGCATGGTCGAGACCGAGGCCCAGCTCGCCGGGTTCGCGACGGTGCTCGACGACCAGACGCTGATCACCGGCCCGACCCGGCGCGAACTGCTCTCCCTCCTCGCCGTGGGATGGCTCGACAACAGCGAGACCTGGGACGCGGCGGTCGGGGACTGGCTGGCCGCTCAACGGAGCGTGCTCGGCGGCGTCTCCGTCGTGCCGAGCAGCACGATCAACGTCGTATCCACGGAAACCGGCGTGCCGACCACCGTCGAGAACACGCTTCCGTATCCCGTCACCGTCGTCGTCGACGTGGACCCGTCCAACGGCCGCCTCATCGTGGAAGACCAGCGCGAGGCGACGGTCGAGCCGCAGTCGCGCTCCACGGTCGTCGTGCCGGTGGCGGCTGGGGTCGGCAGCGGCGAGGTCACGCTCGAGGTCTCGCTCTCCTCCATTTCCGGAGTGCCCATCGGCACCCCCATCCAGATCCCCGCCAACGTGCAGGCCGACTGGGAGGGATTCGGTGCCGCCGTCCTCGGCACCATCGTGGTGCTCGTGTTCGGGCTCGGCGTGTGGCGCAACATCCGACGTCGGCGCCGGGAGCGCGCCGCGGCATCCGCTGTCGAAGACCAGAGCGAGGCGACGCCCGATGAGCACCAGGAACCGGCAACCGATGACCGGGTGGGCCCCACCCGTGCCTGACGACCGTATCGGCCGCGCGAGCGTATTCCTCGCGTCGGGCACCATCGTCTCCCGCGTCCTCGGCTTCGTGAAGACGATCGTGCTCGCAGGCACGATCGGTCTCATCGGCTCCGGTGGTGCGGATGCCTTCGCGATCGCCACGCAACTCCCGAACATGCTCTACGCGATCGTCGGCGGAGGCCTGCTGTCGGCCGTCCTGGTGCCGCAGATCGTGAGGGCGAGTCGAGCCTTCGACGGAGGCGAGGCCTACATCAACAAGCTCGTCACCGTCGCCCTCGTGCTGATCGCCACGGCGGCGGTAGTCGCGACGCTGCTCGCGCCGCTCCTCACGCTCCTGTACGGCTCACGGCTCAACGAGTCGACCCGTGAACTCGCCACGCTCTTCGCGTTCTGGTCGCTGCCGCAGGTCTTCTTCCTCGGCATGTACTCGGTGCTCGGCGAGGTACTGAACGCACGGCGGTACTTCGGCCCGTTCACGTGGGTGCCCGCGCTGAACAACGTGGTCGGCATCGCCGGCATGCTCGTCTTCGCGTGGATCTTCGGCGCCGACCCGAACGGGGATCGTGCACCCGGCGAGTGGACGAGCGGCATGATCGCACTCCTCGCCGGCTCCGCGACGCTCGGGGTTGCGACCCAGGCGCTCGTGCTGTTCTGGTTCTGGGGCCGGGTCGGCCTCCGCTACCGTCCCGACTTCCGCTGGCGAGGAGTCGGCCTCGGGTCCGCGGGCAAGATGGCCAGCTGGACCCTCGGCATGCTCCTGCTCACGACTTTCGCGGGCATCGTCGAGACGAACATCGCCGGCCAGGCGTCGAACAGCGGCGAGGACGCCTCGATCGCGGCGCTCAACAGCGCCTGGCTCATCTTCATGCTGCCCCACTCGGTGATCACGGTGTCGATCGCGACCGCGTACTTCACCCGCATGAGCGAGCACGCCGCCGATGCGGACCTCGATCGCGTCCGCTCCGACTTCTCGAGCGCGCTTCGGGGAATCGGCTCGATCATCGTGATCGCCGCTGCCGTGCTGATCGTGGTCGCCTACCCCTTCGGCGCGGTGTACTCGCCGGGCGTGTTCGACCACATCGTGGCGTTCGGCAACGTCGTCATCGCCTATCTGATCGGACTCTCGGGCTTCTCTGCCCTCTTCGTCGTGCAGCGCACCTTCTACTCGCTCAACGACACTCGCACCCCGTTCTTCTTCACCCTGTTCCAGGTCGTGCTGTTCACCGGTGGGGCGCTGTACGCCGCGACACTCCCCGACTCGCAGATCGCGGTCGCCATCGCGCTCACCACCACGATCGCAGGCACGTTCCAGCTGCTCCTCGCCGCCTGGCTGCTCCGGCGGCGCCTGCACGGCATCGACGCCCGGCGCATCCTGACGTCGTACGGCAAGTACCTGCTGGCGGCGATCGTCCCTGTGGTCGCAGGCGCCGGCCTCCTCGTCGCGCTCGGCGGAACGACGCCCGGCGGGTTCGCGCTCGAGACGCAGGTCGGCGCGATTCTCAGCATGGCCGTCATCGCAGCCGTCATGTGCGGGTTGTACTTCGGCACGCTGTGGTTCGCGCGTGTTCCCGAGTTCCGCGGCTTCGCCGAATCGGTGATTCAGCGCCTGCGCCGCCGATGAATCGCTGCGGGGCTGCGGCCCCTCGGGGCTGCACCGCCGCGGGGCCGCAGCCGGCGCTGCGCGTCGCGTGCCGCGCAGGCGCTGCGGCGTCGCGTGCCGCGCGGGCGCAGCCTCGGCCTCGCGGAATAGTCGCCGCCTAGACTGTGTTCACCATGTCGGAACGTCCGGAGGCTCATGTTCCACGGGTCATCCGGAATTCACGAAGCCGCGGTATCACATGCGACGACAGGAGAGGTGTTGCGCGACATCATCATCATCGGCTCTGGCCCGGCCGGTTTCACGGCTGCGATCTATGCCGCGCGCGCGGAGCTGAAGCCCCTGCTCATCGCAAGCTCTGTCGAGATCGGCGGCGAGCTGATGAACACCACCGAGGTCGAGAACTACCCGGGCTTCCCCGAGGGAATCATGGGCCCCGACCTGATGGCGAAGTTCCAGGCCCAAGCCGAGCGGTTCGGCACCGAGGTCGTCTATGACGACGTCGTGGAGCTCGAGCTCGACGGCCCCGTGAAGCGCGTGAAGCTCGGCAACGGCGAAACCCACGAGGCCGCGGCGCTCATCTATGCGACCGGCTCGGCGTATCGCAAGCTCGGCCTTCCCGAGGAGGAGATCCTCTCGGGACACGGCCTGTCGTGGTGCGCCACGTGCGACGGATTCTTCTTCCGTCAGAAGACGATCGCGGTCGTCGGCGGCGGCGACTCCGCGATGGAGGAGGCCTCGTTCCTCACTCGCTTCGCCGACAAGGTCTACGTGATCCACCGCCGCGACGCGCTGAAGGCGTCGAAGATCATGCAGCAGCGCGCGTTCGACAACGAGAAGATCGAGTTCATCTGGAATGCAGAGGTCGCCGCCATCCACGGCGCTTCCGCGGTCTCCGGTGTGACGCTGCGCGACACCGTGACCGGCGAGGAGCGCGGACTCGACCTCGACGGCCTGTTCGTCGCGATCGGCAACGACCCTCGCACGCATCTCGTCCACGGGAAGCTCGAGCTCACGCCCGAAGGCACCATCGCGGTCGTGGGCCGCACGTCGAAGACGTCGGTGCCGGGCGTGTTCGCCGCCGGCGACGTCATCGACCCGTACTACCGACAGGCGGTGACTGCGGCGGGATCCGGCACGGTCGCCGCGCTCGACGCGGAGCACTACCTCGCCGCCCTCGGCAACGAGGCGGCAGCCGAGGCACTGCTCGAGGACGAATTCGTCGCGGTCGAGTGACCCGGCGCGATATCCGCTCCAGCCGCGCGACATCCGCTTCACCCTAAGGAGAAACGCAAATGACTGCACGTGCAGTGAACGAGGCCACCTTCGAGCAGGAGGTCCTCAAGAACGACAAGCCCGTCGTCGTGGACTTCTGGGCCGAGTGGTGCGGCCCGTGTCGCATGGTGAGCCCGATTCTCGACCAGATCGCCACCGAGCACTCCGAGAAGCTCGACATCGTCAAGCTCAACGTCGACGAGAACCCCGGCCTCGCGATGAAGTACCAGATCACCGCGATCCCCGCGTTCAAGGTGTTCCAGGGGGGCCAGGTCGTGAAGACCGTCATCGGCGCCAAGCCGAAGCCTGCCCTGGAGGCTGACCTCGCCGCCTACATCTCGTAGTCGGACGATTCGCACGCGCATCGAGACCCGCCTGGCACACGCCGGGCGGGTCTTTCGCGTATCCGGCCCGTCCTTGGTCGAACCCGCGCCGTACTCGTACTGCAGGCCAAGGTGCAGACACGGCACCGGATGCCCGACCGCCTGCGCTGCCGCACACGGCTGCCCCCGCGCACGAGCGGCGCGAACCCCAGCAACTAGCATGAAATCCTGAGCAGAACGGAACCGAAGTGACCTC
Source organism: uncultured Actinomycetota bacterium (assembly GCA_963764435.1). GTDB lineage: Bacteria > Actinomycetota > Actinomycetes > Actinomycetales > Microbacteriaceae > Agromyces. Next base: position 97,586 of record CAVXSL010000012.1, read on the forward strand.
TGACGGCGTCCCCCGGCGGACCGGCAACAACCTCGACCCCTGGTACGCGAACTACGCCGAGCGAGCTGCCGGCCTCGCGGCATCCGAGGTCCGGGCGCTCTTCGCCGTCGCCTCCCGGCCCGAGGTGGTCTCCCTCGCCGGTGGGATGCCGTTCGTGTCGGCGCTCCCGCAGGAGCTCATCGTCTCGTCGATGGAGCGAGTCATGCGCACGCAAGGCCCGACCGCGCTCCAGTACGGCTCCGGTCAGGGCATTCCCGCGCTTCGGGAACACATCCTCGACGTGATGTCGCTCGAGGGCATTCGCGGTTCGGTCGACGACGTCGTGACTGCGACGGGCTCGCAGCAGGCACTCGACCTCGTGGCCAAGTTGTTCATCGACCCGGGCGACGTGATCCTCGCCGAGTCGCCGAGTTACGTCGGAGCGCTCGGCGTGTTCCGCTCATACCAGGCGAGCGTCGTGCATGTCGCGATGGACGCGGACGGCATCATCCCGGAGGCGCTGCGGCAGACGATCGCGCACCTGCGTGGTCAGAGCCGGCGCATCAAGTTCCTCTACACGATCCCGAACTTCCACAACCCGGCCGGTGTGACCCTCTCGGCGTCTCGGCGACCCGAGATCCTCGAGATCTGCCGCGCCAACGAGATCCTCGTGCTCGAGGACAACCCGTACGGGTTGCTGCACTTCGACGAGCCTGCACCGAACGCCCTGCGCTCACTCGACGAGGAGAGCGTGATCTACCTCGGGTCCTTCTCGAAGACGCTCGCTCCCGGCTTCCGCGTCGGATGGGCGCTCGCACCGCATGCCGTCCGCGAGAAGCTCATCCTCGCCGCCGAGTCAGCGATCCTCTCGCCCAGCTCGTTCAGCCAGCTCGTCGTCGCTGAGTACCTCTCCAGCACCGACTGGCGTGCCCAGATCGACATCTTCCGCGGCGTCTACCGGGAGCGCAAGGAGGCCATGATCGAAGCTCTGGGCGAGTACCTGCCGCAACTCGGTTGGACGAACCCGAACGGCGGCTTCTACGTGTGGGTCACCCTGCCCGACGTGCTGGATTCCAAGCAGATGCTGCCGCGTGCGGTGAAGGAACTCGTGGCCTACACGCCCGGAACCGCATTCTTCGCCGATGGCCGCGGCCGACACGCGATGCGCCTCTCGTTCTGCTACCCGACCCCCGACGCGATCCGCGTCGGCATCCGTCGCCTCGCCACCGTCGTCAACGGCGAACTCGACCTGCTCGACACGTTCGCCGGCACCGGCCCGCTGCAGCTCCCGCCGAGCGCCGACTTCGACTCCGCCCCGCCATCCGACCTCAAGTAGTGGAGAAACCCCTGATCATGAGCGATTCACGCGGTCTGTACGTCGTCGTGCTGGCGGGCGGCATCTCACATGAGCGGGATGTCTCGCTCCGCTCAGGCCGGCGAGTCGCCGATGCGCTCGCGGCCGCCGGTCACCGGGTGGTGCTGCGCGACCCCGACGCCGGACTCCTGCCGTTCCTCGCGGCCGAGCGTCCCGATGTCGTGTTTCCGGCGCTGCATGGATCGAGCGGCGAGGACGGGTCGCTCTTGGACCTCCTGCGCGCACTCGGCGTTCCCGTCGTCGGGTCGACCGCTGCGGCTGCCCGACGAGCCTGGTCGAAGCCGGTCGCGACGTCGCTGGCCGCAGACGCCGGACTCTCGGTACCCGAGTCGATCGTGTTGTCGCATGAGGCGTTCCGGGAGCTCGGCGCGGCCAGCGTGCTGCGTGTCGTGCGGGACGCACTGGAGGGCGATCTCGTCGTGAAGCCCGGCTCCGGCGGATCCGCGCAGGGCGTGACGATCGTGGTAGACACGAACGACCTGCCTCGCGCCATGGTGGAGGCGTTCACGTACGACGATGTCGCCGTCGTCGAGCGACGCATCGTCGGGACCGAGATCGCCGTCACCATCGTCGACACCGGCGACGGCCCCCGTGCGCTGGTGCCCGTGGAGATCGAACCGGCGGCCGGCGTCTACGGATTCGAGGCCCGTTACAACGCGGGTGAGACCGACGTTCTACGCTCCGTCGCGTCTCAGCGACGAGACCATCGCCGTCGTTGTGGATGCCGCGGTGCGGGCGCACCGCGCGATCGGCCTTCGCGATCTCTCGCGGGTCGACTTCATCGTCGACGCCGACGGCACGCCCTGGTTCCTCGAGGCCAACGTGATCCCCGGCCTGACCGAGACGTCGCTGGTCCCGCTTGCGATCGAGGCGTCGGGGACGGATGCCGCGGCCGTGTACAGCGGGCTCGTGCACGTGGCCGCATCGCGCACGTACTGACGATCCGTCCCTGTCGGCGGGAGAGCTCGTTGTGAGTGGCGTCTGCGCCGCGCATGGGAGTGAGCCACGGGCCGCCGCGTCGGTCAGACGCCTTCGAGCTCCTCGCCGAGGTCGGTCAGTATCCTGCGGAGATCCTGCACGGTGGCGAAATCGATGTTGATCTGACCTTTTCGAGCACCGAGCGCGATGCGGACCCGGGTGTTGAGACGGTCTCCCAGACGGGTTGCGAGGTCGTCGAGGAATTCCTGGCGTCTGCCCGGGGCGGGCTTGGCCCGCGACTGCTTCGGGGCGCTCGTTGCGACGGCCTCCGCGGCTCGAACCGACAGGTCCTCGTTCACGATCTTGTCCGCGAAGCGCTGCATCTCCTCGGGGTCATCGCCGATGGAGAGGATCGCCCGCGCATGACCGGCACTCAGGACGCCCGCAGCGACGCGGAGCTGCACCGTCTCGGGCAGCTTCAGCAATCGAAGGGTGTTGGAGATCTGTGGGCGCGAACGGCCGATACGACTGGCGAGTTGCTCCTGTGTGATCCCGAAGTCTGCGAGGAGCTGCTGATACGCGGAGGCCTCTTCAAGCGGGTTGAGTTGAGTGCGGTGCAGGTTCTCGAGCAGCGCGTCGCGCAGCATTGCATCGTCGGCGGTATCCTTCACGACCGCCGGGATGGAGTCGAGGCCGGCCGCCTTGGTGGCACGCAGGCGGCGCTCGCCCATGACGAGCTCGTACTTGCCCGTCTCGACAGGGTGTGGACGCACGACGATGGGCTGCAACACGCCGAACTCACGGATACTGTGGACGAGTTCTCCGAGGTCTTCGGGATCGAACACCGTGCGCGGCTGCTGCGCGTTCGGCAGGATGTCGTCGGGATTCAGGTGCGCGAGGCGCGCTCCGGGGACCGTCATCAACCCTTCGGCCGCGGCGGCCTGCTCCACCGCGGCCATCGCTGTCGCAGGAGTCGATTCCACGTCAGGGAAGAAGACGTCCACCGGACGGTTTGCGCGGCTGAGGTCGTCAGCCGTGGGAATGAGGGCGCCGATTCCACGGCCGAGGCCCGTTCGTTTGGTTGCCATCAGTGGGTGTCTTCCTGGTTCCTGGCGCCGCGCTTGGCGATCTCTGCAGCAGCTTCTCGGTAGGAGAGCGATCCGCTCGACCCGTAGTCATAGCTGATGACGCTCTGCCCGTAGCTCGGCGCCTCGGAGACTCGCACGGAGCGGGGGATGATCGTTCCGAGTGTCTGCGTCGGAAAGTGGTCACGGACCTCTTGTGCAACCTGCTGTGCGAGATTCGTTCGCGAGTCGTACATCGTCAGCAGGATGGTCGAGAGTCGGAGATCGGGGTTCAGGTGCTTCTCGATGAGCTCGATGTTGCTGAGGAGCTGTGAGAGGCCCTCGAGCGCGTAGTACTCGCACTGGATCGGGATCAACACCTCGCGCGCGGCAACGAACGCATTGATGGTCAGCAGACCGAGTGACGGCGGGCAGTCGATGAACACGTAGTCGTAGGGCCGCTCCAGGCCCGCGAGGTGAGTGTCGAGTGCACGCCGAAGGCGCTGTTCCCGTGCGACCAGGGAGACGAGTTCGATCTCCGCGCCAGCGAGGTGGATGGTCGCGGGGACGCAGTCGAGACGCGGGTGCTCGGTGGACGGGTGCACGACCCCCTCAAGGGGTAGGTCTGCGACGAGCACGTCGTAGACGCTCTGCTGGTCCGATCGGTGGTCGACACCGAGGGCGGTGGAGGCGTTCCCCTGGGGGTCGAGATCGATGACCAGGACGTGCGCACCGTAGCGTGCGAGCGCCGCGGCGAGGTTCACTGCGGTCGTCGTCTTCCCAACGCCGCCCTTCTGGTTGGAGATCGTGATGATGCGGGTATTCGCCGGCAGTGGCAGCACCTGCTCCTCCAAGGCGAGGCGACGGCGCGTCTCGTCGACAAGTTGATCGGCCAGGGGAGTTCCTCCGTACTGGATGGCCGTTTCACGTGAAACGGACTCTGTAGGCGCGGTCGTGGTCTCAGGTGAAACCACCTCAGCGGTCGCAGGTGCGCCGATCGCTGATACGTCGGGCATCAGGCTCGCCCCAGCGTGCTCATCGTCCGATGGAATCTGCGTTGCCAGCGTACCGGGGGCCGCGCGCACCTGAGCAACTGCGGATGTCTCGCCCTCCGCTGCCACTCCGGTGCTCGGTGCAGTCGATGACTCGGGCTCGCTCGTCTGCGCGGCCTGCGATCCCGTCTCGCTCCACGGCGCCAGTGGCCCAGGCTCGCCCGACGGCGCACCCAGCGACCCGGCCTCTCTCGTCGGCGCATCCGGCGATCCTGCCGCGTTCCATTGCGAAGCCGGCGACCCGGGGCCGATCGTCGGCGTACCGGGCCCGCCCGCCGCACTCCACGGCAACCTGGGCGCCGACTCTTCATCGAAGTGCTCGAGAGCACCCCACGGCGCAGACTCACCCGGGGTCCGAACGGTGGCATCGCTGATGTTCGATCCATTCGGAGGTCGCCGGATTCCTCGGCGGTTCACCGACTTCATCGATCTCGTCCTGTCGAGCGGACGTGACTCCCGATTCCCTCGACGAATCAGGCGTGGGAACTGGTGTGACGGTTGGCTGCGTCGGGGCGGGGGCCTGCGCAGGCTGTGTCGGTATGACCGAGTCGGCCGCGGCACCACCGACGATCTCGCGGATGAGTTCCTCGAGCAGTCGGTCGGGTGAGGTCGTGGTCGCGTGATGCGGCAGGCCGGCAGGCTCCGGTTCATCTGCGAACGCCGCGGCTGTTGCGACATCCCAATCGAATGCGGTCGCAGGGGCAGACTCGGTCACGGGTACCTGTTGTGGTGACTGCGGAGTGAAGTCTGGGTTCGCTGACCACTCCGGCGTCGTCGGCGGCGACCCGGTGGAACCAGGAGACGGCGAGCCGACTCCGTCGACGAATGGCGTTGACGTCGGTGCGAACGCCTGCGGGACCGACGGTTCGACCTCACCGGACCAAGGCTCGGGAGAAGGCAGGGCATCGTGGGTGCGAGCATCCCGCCGCCACTCGGCGTGGGCTTCCGGCGTGGCCGGGGAATTCGTCGAATGGTCCCGGGGAGCGGCGGATGCCCAACTGGCGTCGTTCGACGGTGCTGCTGCGGACGACGACGGGGCAACGATCGGGTGGCTCTGGCTGGAGTCCATTCTGATCGAGTCGTCGACCGGCGCGGCCCCCGTCTCCCGGCGTGAAACCTGCGACGCATCCCACGGAACCGCGCTGCTGTCGTCGGGCGCCATCGTGTCCGTCGGCGAAGCTCCGGAGTCGGCCAGCGACGCCGAGCCCGATGCCCGCAGGTCAGCGGACGACGCGTTGGAGGGTGGATTCGCCTGAGGAACCTCGTGGCTCCACGGCCGGAGCCGGTCGCCGTCCACGGCCGCAGCGTCGCGTGACTGGGCGTCTCCAGGAGAGCCCGAGTCGAACGAGCGAACCGCTCGGGCATGGGTCGTGCCGATGGTCTCTTCGGGCTCGGGTTCGCGTCGCTGTCGGTGGAACCATCCGCGACCTCCACCCTCCGCCATATCGACCGCTCCAACCCGTTGTACGTCCGCTCCTGACCCGGCGTGGCCTCGCGCGACTTGCGAGTCAAGCTTAACTGTCCCCACCCGAGTCCCCGGGCCGACGTTCGGAAGACCGCGAGGTTTTCGCGATCTTCCCGCGACTCATCGTTGGATCGTTGTGCAAACGGGTGCGGCCCGGCCACGTGGGCGGCTCATCGTCGATCGGTACCGGTGAGGATCTCGGTCACGACCGGATCCCGGTGGTACAGCTCAGCGAACTCGACTCCGCGAGCAGGGCAGACTCAGAGCCGGCGTGGGCTGTCGTGGCTTGAGTTCTTCGACCCGTGGCCACTTGACCTTCGCTCGTCCGAGCCTCCCACTTCCACGTTGTACGACGAGGAGCAACGACGAGGAAAGTGTCCCGCCACGGACGGCTCGATGACCCTCGGGATGTTTCACGTGAAACATGTTCCGATCGATTCCCGCGGCGCCCGGCTCCTACCCTGCCTTCGGTCCCCCGCGAACGCTGCGGCCTCCATGTGCGGCTTCCGTCGCACGCTGGTCTGAGAGTGCCGCCGTAGCAGTTTCACGTGAAACGCACGGCATTCGAGCACAGCACTCGAGCACGGCATTCGAGCACGGCATTCCCTGTGAGGCCCGCCGCGGCCATCCCAAGCTCGAGGCATTCCCCACGCGGAACGCATGATCGTATCGACACCGCTGGATCGCGCGGCTGCGGGCGCAGGTTCAGGGGCCGCGTGGTGGTTTCACGTGAAACGCGTGATCCGCGTCGGCGCCGCCATGGACCGCATGGACCTGGGCGCCAGGCGGACCATGGCGGCCGGGTGGTTCCACGTGAAACCCATCGCCCTTGGTCGATCTTCACGAGGGGAGTCCGGGTGGGGCATGGGTCCGGGACTGTCCGCGGTTGTTTCACGTGAAACGTGCGCGTCGCCGAGAAACGTCTCACAGGCCCGTAGCGCGCGGACGGGGCAGCCTGCGGCGAATGTGGCGGCGGCTCACCAGCTTTACGTTCGCTCAGGCACGAGCCGCGACGCTGTCGCCCAAAACTGCTGGCGATTCGAAGGCCAAGAGTCTGGCGTAATCAGCGGCGCTCCGACGCGGTGCGGGCAAAAGCCCTCGCCATGAGGGCAGCAGACCCTGCGCTCTGACTGGGCGACGTATCGACGTGCAGCGCATTGGCATGCGGCCGCTGTTGGCGACGCTTGGGAAACTGGTCACTTTCGGCCGCTCGAAAAGGGAACGCTTGCGGGCAGACTAGCCAGCGGTCTCCTCGGTGGTGGTGCGGATGCTGGGGCGGCTGTCGATGCTGCGTCCGCATTCGCGTCGACACACACGCCGAGCACGGGTTTGCCACCGCAGCGCCAATCTGCACCGAGCGCTGTGTGGGCGTGGAGTACGAGTGCAGAGTGCCGCGACCGCCGCTGGACGGGCTGCTCGACGACCTCTACTACCTGAAGGGAGCGCCGCCGTAGGCCCGACTGACGCTGCCGCCGATGCCGTCGGCGCTGCTCATCGTCAACCTCGGGGCGCCGTTCCGCATCCGCGCCGGCACCGACATCGAGACCGCCGAGTACGCCGACGGCTGCGTGGTCACCATGCCCACCCGCGCGTTGGAGTTCGGCTATCCACTCCGGACCCGGTCCGTCGGCGTGCACTTCAATCCGTGGGGGCTGGCGCCGTTCCTGCCGATGCCCGCGGCCGAGCTGTGTGACCGGCCGGTGACGGTAGAGCAGGTTTGGGGCCGGCCCGCCATTTGCTGAGCGCTCCGGGACCGGCTGGCCACGGCGGACGGACCGCACGAGATGATGACGCTGCTCGAGGAGGAGCTGACGCGACGGCTGTGCGAGACCGTCGGCCTGAGGCTGGTCTGCCATACGAGCAGCGTCATCGCGGCGACCACTGGGGCGGTGGCGATCGGCGACCTGAGCGTGGCAGCCGGTGTCAGCAGCACTCATCTCGCACAGTGGTTCAAGGAGCTCATCGGCGTCACGCCGAAGCGGCTGGCCCGCACCTCCCGCTTCGCCCCACAGTGTTCGAACGATCAACCCCGCCGGACCGGTCGACTGGGGCGACCTCCCCGCGGCGCAGGCTACTTAGACCAAGCCCACTTCGGGCAACGAGTTCCGGGCGTTCACCGGGCTCACGGCGACCCGGTACGTCGAAGTCCGGCGGCGGTTCCTGCGCGAACATCCAGGCCACGCGCTGGACGGGTGGCCACTGCCAGCCGATTGACTTCTTACAGGAGCGACAGCTCACGACACGCTAAACTTGCGAGCGCCCCAAAGCAGAGGAGAGCCCCGTGGGCAAGGTGGTCATGTACGCCTCGGTGTCGGTGGACGGCTTCGTCGCGGACGAGCACGACGAGCCCGGACCGCTGTTCGACTGGTTGACCAGCGGTGACGTCCCGTTGGACGAGAGCGGCGTGTTGAAGGTGTCGCAGACGTCCTACGACTACACCCGGTCGTACTGGGACCAGATCGGGGTGACAATCGCCGGCCGCCACGTCTTCGACCTGACGGACGGCTGGGACGGGAAGCCTCCGAGCGGGGTCGACCACGTGGTCGTCGTGACGCACCGGCCGCAGCCCGAGGGCTGGGACCCCGAGGCGCCGTTTCACTTCGTCGACGGCGTCGAGGCAGCCATGGCCAAGGCGCAGGAGCTTGCGGGTGACCGCATCGTCGAGGTCGCCGCCGGCGACGTCGGTGGCCAGATGCTTGCCGCGGGCATGGTCGACGAGGTGCGCATGGACGTCGTACCCGTCGTGTTCGGGTCCGGCAAGCGCTACTTCGGGTCGGTCCACGCGCAGCACCTGTTGGAGGAACCCGACGTGGTGATTCAGGGCAACCGGGTGCTTCACCTGCGCTATCGGGTGCGCCCTGAACCGATCTGAGCGGGTACGCGAAGAAGTCCACTGCGAACGGTGACACAAGATCGGGCTTCCGGCCGCGTTTGCGCATCGCTGCCCCGGGATCGACGCGCCAGCGAACATCCAGCCAGCGATTACACCCTCAACCGTGAAGAGCCCGTAACACCTCCGTGTCGGCGGAGCACGCTGGCACGCTTCGGGCGGCACTTCATCCGACGCGCCGTGGCCGCGACGTGAGGTCGAATCGCTCGACCCGCCGGAAGACGTCGGCGCCAGCCTCGCCGACCCGCGCGAGCTCGCCGAACTCGAGGGAGCAGCGAACCGCACCGGCTGCTTCGAATCCATCGGGTACCCGGCCTGGCACCGGAATCGACGAGTCGGCGATCAGCTCTTCCATGTTTCGGAAGCAGCCAAGTCGGCTCCGACCGGCAGTCGAAGGCCTCATGGAGTTCGGCCACGGGAGCGGCGCGGGTTCTCTCGGGGAGCGGGCGCGTTCTGCGCACAACCGCTCGCCGAAAGCGCGGCAATGGCCGCCGCGGCCGCCGAGCCCAGACCACGGCGTCTGGCGGGTGCGGCCGTCACGCTCGTTATCCCCGTATCCATTCCGAGGCTTCCCGAGGTTCCCCTCGCTCTCTCAGACGAGCAGGCATGCGGAAACGTCGGGGTCGGCGTCGGCGGCACACGGTGCCGTCATGGCATGCCCGACCATGAGCGTGGGCCGCGCATTTGCGCCGAGGCTCCCGCGGCATGGCGCACCTGACGTACCGAGCACCACGCTGCAGCGGATGGCGCTTGTCTCATCTCGCGGCGAATGCGGCGCCACTTGACATCGTGGAAGCAACCCCGCTGGACGGGCATTCCGCTCACTTTCGAAGAGTGAGTCACGTCTCCAGGGACCGGGGACGCCGCACACGAAGGGTGCCGTCGTCACCCCACGGTGGCGCGGAACACGCGCGTGACCTCGCTCACGACCCCATCCCCCAACACCAGCACCTCCTGGCCGTGGACGCGGTGCTTGCGAATCGCCTTCTCAGCGGCGGCCATCTCATCCTCCACGCCAGCGCCCTTCATGAGCACCAGCTCACCACCGGGCTTGAGGAGGGGAGCGGTGATGGGGATCAGGGTGCGCAGGGCGCTCACCGCCCGAGCGGTGACCTGGTCGAGTGCGCCTTTCAGCTTCGACTCCTCCGCGCGAGCGCGAACGACCTCGACGTTCGCGAGCTCGAGCTCGCCGGTCTGCCGCTCGAGCCACGCCACGCGCCGCTCCATCGGCTCGATGAGCGTGAACGAGACATCCGGACGCATGATTGCGAGGACGAGTCCAGGCAGACCGGCACCTGAACCGACGTCGCCGACGCGGCCGGGTCGGAGCAGGGGAGCAACAAGTGCGCTGTTGAGGACATGGCGTGTCCACAGCCGCGGAAGTTCCAACGGCCCGATCAGGCCGAGCTCCTCACCGTGAAGGGCGAGGGCCTCGGTGAACTGTCGGCCCTGATCGAGGTGCGGACCGAAGATCCCTGCGGCCTCGGAAGGCTCGGGCTCGAGTCGGTCCGTCATCGTTTCACGTGAAACATCACGGTCGGTCGTTATGGTTTCACGTGAAACATCACGCACTGCGCGTGATGACCGTGTGACGATCGGCACCTTCGCCGCGCGACTCCGAGTGGAAACCGCGTTCGCCGACCAGATCATGCACGAGCTTGCGCTCGTACGAGGACATCGGCGGAAGCGCCGCCTCGGCGGCACCCGCATCGACCCGCTCAACCGCGCGGTCCACGAGGGTCGCGAGCTCATCGCGTCGCGCGTCGCGGGAGCCGCCGATGTCGAGGATGAGTCGAGAGAACACGCCCGTCTTGGTCTGCACTGCGAGTCGCGCGAGCTCTTGAAGCGCACTGACCGTGTCGGGCTTCGACAAGAGATTGAGATTCGCGCCCTCGCCGGCGTTGACGGAGACGTAGGCGCGGCCGTTGCGCGCATCGATGTCGATGTCGCCGTCGAGATCGCAGATATCGAGGAGTTCCTCGATATAGTCCGCCGCGATGTCGCCCTCTTCCTCGAGTTGGGCGATCGACCGCTCGTCCGATTCGTGTTGCACGTTCGTCATGTCTACTTCCCACCCTGCTTCTTCGCACGGGCCTTGCTGACGGGCTGCTGGCGCTGCGACGTCTTCTTGGGCTCGACGACGTCATTCTCGGGCTTCTCCTCGACGACGAGCTTGCCCTTCTTCGCGAGCCGGGCCTCCCGTGCTCGCGCCGCTTCACTGCCGGGCGTGGGCATGTTGTGGATCACGAGGAACTGCTGGCCCATCGTCCAGAAGTTCGAGACGAGCCAGTAGAACATGACGCCCAGTGGGAAGGCGATGCCGGAGATCGCGAACACCAACGGAAGCAGGTAGAGCAGGATGCGCTGCTGGCGGAACATGGGGCTCGCCTTGGTCTCGGGCGACATGTTCTTCGAGACGATCTGCAGCTGCGTGATGAACTGCGAGGCGGTCATCAGGATGATCATGACCGACGCGATGATCATGACGGAGGCACTGAACGGCTCTCCGGCGACCATGAGATTCCACTCGCCGATGAACGTCGACTTCAACGGCGCGCCGAGGAACTCCGATTCGGCGAACGAGTCCGCGAGGTCCTGCGTGAGCAGGCCGACTCCCGCCTTGTCATTCTGTGCGTCGTTGAGCACGGAGAAGAGCCCGAAGAAGATCGGCATCTGCAGTAGGAGCGGGAGGCACGAGGAGAGGGGGTTGGTGCCGGTCCGCTTGTAGAGCTCCATGGTCTCGCGCGACATCGCCTCGCGCGAGTACTGGTCCTTCTTGCCCTTGTACTTGTCCTGGATCTTCTTGAGCTGCGGCGCCACTTCGAGCATGCGGCGTTGGCTCTTGATCTGGCGGACGAAGATCGGGATGAGCGCGGCCCGCACCACGATCACGAGGCCCACGATCGAGAGCACCCAGGTGAGCCCCGCGTAGGGGTCGAGCCCGATGAAGGTCCACATCGAGTGGAACGCGACGAGGATCAGCTCGATGACCCATTTGATGGGCCAGAGGATCAGACTGAGGATGTCCATGCGTACGGGGTCAGTCCTTCCGGGACAGGGTAGGGGCGGAGGTCGAGAGCGCCGGCTCGACGGCGGGCGGGCGGGCCTGCGAGCGACGAGCGACCCCCGGTTGGGAGGACCGGTGCTCGAGTTCGTGCACGCGGCGCGCGGCTGCGGCATCCGCCTCAGCCTTGGGGAACATGCCCTTGGGCACGACCCAGCCGAACGTCGTGATGCGGTAGCGGTCGTGGCGCGCGGGTCGCACCTCGTCGATGCCACCGGCCGTCCAAGGGTTGCAGCGCAGGATGCGCCAGGCGGTCAGGGTTGAACCGACGACGAGACCGCGCTGCTGTACGGAGCCGAGGCCGTATGCGGAACAGGACGGGTAGTAGCGGCAGACATCCCCATACAGCGGCGAGATCACGGCGCGATACGCGCGGAGCAGCAGCACCCCGAGATTGCGAGGGAGCAGGAACACGAACAGGGCCAGGTCGCGCACGTCAGGCCCCCTTCGATGCGGATGCCGCCGGCCGGCGAAGGTCGGGGCGTCGTGTGAGTACGTCCAGCACCTCGGTGCGCAATGCGGACCAATCGGCCTCGGCCGCACCGGGCAATGCGCGCACGACGACATCGACCCCACTCACGCCATCGGTCAGGGCTTCGCGGCACACGGCCTTCAGACGCCGACGCACCAGATTGCGACGCACCGCGGAGCCGACTCTCTTGGAGACGATGAATCCGAAGCGCGCGTCAGCGCCCGCTTCCCGCGAGCGCAGGTAGCTCACGGTGTGGGCACTGGCAACCTTCGCACCGCGGCGCACGATGACTCGATAGTCGTCGGCGCTCGTGATGCGATTGGCTTTGGCGAGCACCGAACGGCTATGCAGAGAGTTCGGTGCGACCCTTGGCGCGGCGTGCCGACAGGATGGCGCGGCCCGCGCGGGTGCGCATGCGAAGGCGGAAGCCGTGCTTCTTGGCGCGGCGGCGGTTGTTCGGCTGGAACGTTCGCTTGCTCATTCTTCTTCTCCGGCTATCGGATCCCGCGCCGCGCACTCGGATACGATGCTCCGACGGGAAAATCGGGTGCCCAAAGGGCTGGGGTCAACCTATTAAAACTACGGCCTCGATCGCACAGGGTCAAACCAGGTCGATTCCGAAGCCGGCACGGTGCGAACCCAAGAGTATCCCGCCTTCCTCGGCACTGGCTGTGGATAGACACGCCCGTATGGTCGGATCCCTCCGCCGGCATTTGTCCCCGGGGTCGACATTCGCTACCGTGTGAGACCAGTTATCCCCAGCTTTGCACGCAGAATCTCGGGCCAGTTCGAGGTTCTCCCCAGAGGCAGTGGATAACGCTGAGACCACTTCGCCTCGCGCCGCTTGCATCGTCGATCGGGGGATCGATGAGCGGCGCACACGACGGCAACCGGATGATTGCGGGGAACGATGACCGAGCGGCCCATCTCTGAAACATGGGGCACCGTCCTCGATCGGCTTTCCGACGACGAGGCGATCACGCCGATGCTGCAGGGCTTTCTCAGTCTCGTCGAGCCCAAGGGCATCGCTGCCGGCACGTTCTACCTCGAGGTGCCGAACGATTTCACCGCGAGCATGCTCAACCAGCGGATGCGAGTCTCCCTGCTCTCGGCGATGAGCGCGATCGAGTCGCCGGCGTCGGTCACCTCCTTCTACGTGGTCGTGAACCCCGAACTCGAGGAGACTCGCGCCCCCGAGCCCGAGAACACCGCTCTCGACGACTACCGGATCCCTGTTGAGCTGCCGGCGTCCCCGCAATCGGTCTTCGAGAGCGGCGCCGCCGATCGTCCGCGCGACGCTCGCCTCAATCCCAAGTACTCGTTCGACAGCTTCGTCATCGGCCAGTCCAACCGCTTCGCGCACGCCGCCGCGGTCGCGGTGGCCGAGGCGCCGGCCAAGGCGTACAACCCGCTCTTCATCTACGGCGACTCAGGACTCGGCAAGACGCACCTGCTGCACGCGATCGGCCACTACGCGCTGAGCCTCTATCCCGGCATCCGGGTGCGCTACGTGTCCTCCGAGGAGTTCACGAACGACTTCATCAACTCGATCGCGAACAACCGGGGCTCGCTGTTCCAGCAGCGGTACCGCAACATCGACATCCTCCTCATCGACGACATCCAGTTCCTCCAGGGCAAGGCGGAGACGCAGGAGGCGTTCTTCCACACCTTCAATACGCTGCATGACCACAACAAGCAGGTCGTGATCACGAGCGACGTGCCGCCGAAGCACCTCACGGGCTTCGAGGATCGAATGCGCAGTCGCTTCGAGTGGGGCCTCATCACCGACGTCCAGGCGCCCGATCTCGAGACCCGCATCGCCATCCTCCGCAAGAAGGCGCAGTCCGAGCGCCTCCAGGTGCCCGACGAGATCCTCGAGTACATGGCGTCGAAAGTGTCGAGCAACATCCGTGAGCTCGAGGGCACCCTCATCCGGGTCACCGCCTTCGCGAGCCTGAATCGCACGCCGGTCGACATGCCGCTCGTGCAGACCGTGCTGAAGGACCTCATCACGGATGACTCGGACAACATCGTGGCACCCGTCGACATCATCACTGCCACCGCCGAGTACTTCAAGCTGACCGTCGACGACCTCTACGGCTCGAGCCGATCGCAGGCAGTGGCGACCGCGCGGCAGATCGCCATGTACCTCTGCCGTGAGCTCACGAACCTCTCGCTTCCCAAGATCGGACAGCTGTTCGGCAACCGCGACCACACGACAGTGATGTACGCGAACAAGAAGATCTCCGAACTCATGAAGGAGCGGCGGTCGATCTACAACCAGGTCACCGAGCTCACCGCGCGCATCAAGCAGACGAGCCGCTACCACTGACCCAGTACGGGGGCCCGCTTCCCCGGGCGGTGACAACGCGGACGGCAAGCGAGGCAGGGTCGGATGCCACGCGGTCGCACGCCACACGATCGCATGCACGGGCTCTGCCACCGCGGGTCGACTGACACGCCCGACGCTCACCGCGCTCCGGCCTGCGCCCCATTCAGGGGACGATTCCCACAGCTGTGGAAAAGTTGTGGATTGTTAACGAGCAACGCCTCGGGCCCTGTTGAGACCTGGCGGCGCCCTGTGCAGAACACGGATGGCGCGCACGCGTGCGCCACCGGCATCCTGGTCGAAATCCACACACTGTCCACAGCTCGAACTCCCCTCCTGCCGCGTTCTGGCGGGCATCACTGCACGTCATCCACAGTTTCCACAACGGTTAACACCGTTAAGAGAACTGGTTAATCGGGGGCGTCTCCACAACATCCGCGGCCGCTCGCCGCACACGAGAATGTCCCGCCACGGCGCGCAGCACTCCGGATAGCATGGGGAAGCCAGCCAGCACGCCACGACGGGAGAACCGTGAAGTTCCAGGTCAATCGCGACGTATTCAGTGAGGCCGTCTCCTTCGCCGTGAAGCTGCTTCCGCAGCGCACGACCCTGCCGATCCTGTCCGGCGTGCTGATCCAGGCCGGCGACGAGGGGCTGGTGCTCTCCTCCTTCGACTACGAGGTCTCCTCGAAGACCGAGATCAATGCCGACGTCGAGGAAACGGGCACCGTGCTCGTCTCCGGTCGTCTGCTCGCCGAGATCGCCGGCCGCCTCCCGAACGCACCGGTTCGCGTCGCCACCGACGAGTCGCGCATCTCGGTCTCGTGCGGCTCGGCGACATTCACACTGCTCTCGATGCCGGTCGAGGAATATCCGTCGATCCCCGAGGTGGGTGCCGAGTCCGGCGTCGTCCCGGCCGAAGAGTTCGCCACCGCCGTCGCGCAGGTGGCCGTGGCGGCATCCCGTGACGACGTCACACCGGTCATCACCGGCGTGCAGCTCGAAGTGCGCGAGAACAGCCTGGGCCTCGTCGCGACCGACCGCTATCGCGTCGCGGTGCGCGAGATCGACTGGGACGGTGGCGCGGTCGGCGGAGAGCAGGAGTCGATCACGGCGCTCGTGCCGGCGCGCACCCTCCAGGAGGTCGGCAAGACCTTCGGTCATTCCGGCACGATCTCGGTCGCGATCACGAGCCGCGACGACCGCGAGCTCATCGCGTTCAGCGCCGACAAGAAGACGGTCACGTCGCTGCTCATCAAGGGCAACTTCCCTCCCGTGCGGCGCCTCTTCCCCGACACCGTCGACAACTACGCCGTCATGAACACGGTCGAACTCATCGAGGCGACTCGTCGTGTCGCGCTCGTGCTGGAGCGCGAGGCTGCGCTCCGCTACAGCTTCACAGCCGACGGGCTCACACTCGAGGCGATCGGCAGCGAGCAGGCACAGGCCTCCGAAACGGTCGACGCGATCCTGACCGGAGACGACACGATCGTCTCACTGAAGCCTCAATTCCTGCTCGACGGTCTCGGCGCGGTGCATTCCGAGTTCGTGCGCATCTCATTCACGAAGACCGAGAACCCCAACAAGCCGGGTCCGGTGCTGATCACGAGCCAGTCGTCGCGCGAGCAGGCCGCCGACGACAGTTATCGGTACCTGCTCCAGCCCAACCTCCTCCTGCGGTGAAGTCGGCTCCATGACCTGCGCCGGTCGATCCCCGGCTCGCCGCGTCGCCACCGCGCCCGCCGAATCCCTGCGACTGGGTGCGCAGGTCGAGTGCGATCCCGATCGGCGGCGCTGTCGCACGACGCGGGTAGCCTAGTCGGGTTCGCATCGGAAGGGAGCCCAGCGTGCACGTCGCCCGCCTCTCCCTCACGGACTTCCGCAACTACGAACGAGCCGACCTCGTGCTCGCTCCGGGTGCCACGGTGCTGGTGGGTCGCAACGGCCAGGGCAAGACCAACCTCGTCGAGTCGATCGGCTACCTCGCCACCCTGGGCTCGCACCGGGTCTCGAGCGACCAGCCGCTGATCCGGGCGGGGGCGGATGCCGCGATCGTGCGCGCGCTTCTCGCCCACGGCGAGCGCGAGCTGCTCATCGAGCTGCAGCTCAACCGGCAGGGGGCGAATCGCGCCCAACTGAACCGCTCGGCCATGAAGACACGAGAGCTGCCGCGCTACGTGCACAGCGTGCTGTTCGCACCGGAGGACCTCGCGATCGTGCGCGGCGAGCCGTCGGTGCGTCGGCGCCTGCTCGACGAACTGCTCGTGCAGCGCACCCCGCGACTCGCCGGCGTCATGGCGGACTACGAGCGGGTGCTGCGCCAGCGCAACTCGCTCCTGAAGAGCGCGCGGGCCCGCGGACTCGCGGCCGATCGTCTCACCACCCTCGACATCTGGGACGAACGCCTCATCGAGCTCGGCGCCGAGTTGATCGATCAGCGTGTCGGCCTCATCGCCGATCTGACCGTCCCGCTCGCCGACGCATACCGGTCGATCGTGGACGCCGATCATGCCCCCGAGCTGCATCCTCTGCTCTCCATCGACGGCGCCGAGCCCGACGACGAGATCGGGACGAGGAACGGGTCGAGGGACGTCGAAGGCACGTCCAGGGACCCCGCGTCGCAAGCCTTCCCTTCCATGGGTTTCGGGACGTCCGCTTCGCGGCCACCTCGACCCACGGCAGACCGATTCGCCGAGGCGCTCCGCACGCTGCGGCCGAAGGAACTCGAACGCGGTGTCACACTCGTGGGCCCGCACCGCGACGACCTGCTCCTCCTCCTCAACGGCCTGCACGCCAAGGGGTACGCGAGCCACGGCGAGTCCTGGTCCTTCGCCCTCGCGCTTCGGCTCGCTTCGGCCGAGCTGCTCCGCCGAGACTCGACGACGGGCGACCCCGTGCTTCTGCTCGACGATGTGTTCGCCGAACTCGACCGGCGGCGACGAGACCGCCTCGCCGCGGCGATCGGGGGATTCGAGCAGGTGCTCATCACCGCGGCCGTGCTCGAAGACGTTCCCGAGCCGCTCACCGCTCGCGTCGTGCACATCGAAGCGGGACGCGTCGTGGGCGAGGAGGCGACGACGGATGCCTGACGCGGTGCGCCCCGGACAGGGCCCCGGCCGGGGCGCCGGCGGTGCCGGCTCCGGCGCGGGCCACGTGCGCTCCGAGGCGGCCCGCGTGTACCAGCACTTCCGCGAGGTCTTCGGCGACACGCGGCCGCGGCCCGGCCGTGCGCGCGGCCGCACCCGCGAGGCATCCGGCAGCGAGCCGTTCGCGCCCGGGTCGCGACCCGAAGCCGTTGGGCGACGCGATCGAGGGCCTCAGCGCACAGCTCGGCTGGACCATGCCGCTCTCGCAGCACGAGGTGCTCGCCTCATGGGCCGAGGTCGCCGGCGAGGAGACGGCGAGGCACTCCGAGGCGATCGCGATCGAGAACGGCGTGCTGCAGGTGCGCTGCGAGTCCACGGCCTGGGCGACGCAGCTGCGCCTCATGCGAACGGAGCTCGTCACGCGCATCCTGGACCGCTACCCCGAGGCGGGGGTGGAGACGATCCGCTTCCAAGGGCCCGACGCCCCCACCTGGAAAAGGGGTCCCAGATCGGTTCCAGGGCGTGGTCCACGCGATACCTACGGCTGAGACGGCAAATTCGGTCACTTCCCCTGTGATATCGCCTCAGATCGGCGCTTCCGGGCGGGTGCCCATTCTCCGTTTGATAGGGTTAAGGGTCGCCAGAACGACGGTCAGGAGCCCGATCAACCCATGACAGCGGAACCGACGAAGGCCCAGCAGACGCCTGATTACGGCGCAGACGCGATCCAGGTTCTCGAGGGCCTCGAAGCGGTTCGCAAGCGTCCGGGCATGTACATCGGCTCGACCGGACCACGAGGGCTCCACCACCTCGTCTACGAGATCGTCGACAACTCCGTCGACGAGGCACTCGCAGGCTACGCGACCGAGATCGACGTCACGATCCTGCCCGACGGCGGCGTCCGCGTCGTCGACGACGGCCGCGGCATCCCCGTGGACATCCACAAGGCCGAGGGCCGCTCGACGGTCGAGGTCGTCCTCACCGTGCTCCACGCGGGCGGCAAGTTCGGCGGCGGCGGATACTCGGTCTCGGGCGGCCTGCACGGCGTCGGGTCCTCCGTCGTCAACGCGCTGTCGTCGCGACTCGAGGTGGAGGTGGAGCGACAGGGCTTCACGTGGACGCAGTCGTACACGGTCGGCGTGCCCGATGCGCCGCTCGCGAAGGCTGAAGCATCCGATGCGACCGGCACCACCATCACCTTCTGGCCGAATCCCGACATCTTCGAGACCGTCGAGTTCGACTACGAGACGCTGCGCACCCGATTCCAGCAGTACGCCTTCCTGAACAAGGGCCTGCGCATCACGCTGACCGACCTGCGCGCGGGCAAGGAGGAGATCGATCCCGAAGACACCGCGACGACCGGTGCGATCACGATCCATCCGCGAACCGACACCTTCCTCTACGAGCGCGGCCTCGTCGATTACGTCGAGTACCTCAACCGTTCGAAGAAGGTCGACCTCGTGAACGACGAGATCATCTCATTCGAGTCGGAGGACACCGATCGCAAGATTGCGCTCGAGGTCGCGATGCAATGGACGACGGCCTACACGGAGTCGGTGCACACCTACGCCAACACGATCAACACGCACGAGGGCGGCACCCATGAGGAGGGCTTCCGCGCCGCGCTGACCACGCTGGTGAACCGGTACGCGCGTGAGAAGGGCATCCTCAAGGAGAAGGACGACAACCTCTCGGGTGATGACGTGCGCGAGGGGCTCACCGCCGTGATCTCGGTGAAGCTGGCGGAGCCGCAGTTCGAGGGCCAGACGAAGACGAAGCTCGGCAACACCGAGGCGAAGTCCTTCGTGCAGAAGGTCGTGGGCGACCAACTCGGCGACTGGTTCGAGCGCAATCCCTCGCAGGCCCGTGACATCATCCGCAAGGCGATCCAGGCGGCCACGGCGCGCATGGCGGCCCGCAAGGCGCGCGAGGCGACCCGCCGAAAAGGCCTGCTCGAGTCGGGCGGCATGCCCGGCAAGCTCAAGGACTGCTCGTCGAAGGACCCGTCGCTCTCGGAGATCTTCATCGTCGAGGGAGACTCGGCCGGCGGCTCCGCCGTGCAGGGCCGCAATCCCGAGACCCAGGCGATACTCCCGCTGCGCGGCAAGATCCTGAACGTCGAGAAGGCCCGCCTCGACCGCGCGCTGGCGAACAACGAGGTGCAGGCCATGATCACCGCGTTCGGTGCCGGCATCGGCGAGGATTTCAACACCGAGAAGGCCAGGTATCACAAGATCGTGCTGATGGCCGACGCCGACGTCGACGGCCAGCACATCACCACCCTGCTGCTCACGCTCCTGTTCCGCTATATGCGCCCCCTCATCGAGCTCGGCTACGTCTACCTGGCGCAGCCGCCGCTGTACCGCTTGAAGTGGACGAATGCCGATCACGAGTTCGTGTACTCCGACAAGGAGCGCGACCTGCTCCTCGCCGACGGCGCCGCCAGAGGCTGGCGCATCCCAAGGGAAAACGGTGTCCAGCGCTACAAGGGTCTCGGCGAGATGAACCACCAGGAGTTGTGGGAGACCACGATGAACCCCGAGACCCGCACCCTGCTCCAGGTGACCATGGAGGATGCGGCCGCCGCCGATGAAGTCTTCTCCACACTGATGGGCGAAGACGTGGAGAGCCGCCGGAACTTCATCCAGAAGAACGCGAAGGACGTGCGGTTCCTAGACATTTGAGGATGCTCCGCCGGTCGAGTGGCCCCGCAGGGGCGTATCGAGACCAGCGGGCGACACGGTCTCGATACGCGGCTTCGCCGCTACTCGACCAGCAGGAGAAGAAGAACAGATGACAGACGAGATCGAGAACGGCCCGGGCATTCACGGCAAGATCGACCAGGTCGACCTGCAGCTCGAGATGCAGCGGTCGTACCTCGATTACGCGATGAGCGTGATCGTGGGCCGCGCCCTTCCCGACGTGCGCGACGGCCTGAAGCCGGTGCACCGACGCGTCATCTACGCGATGTTCGACGGTGGGTACCGCCCTGACAAGGCGTTCTCCAAGTGCGCTCGCGTCGTCGGAGACGTGATGGGCCAGTTCCACCCGCATGGAGACACGGCCATCTACGATGCGCTGGTCCGTCTCGTGCAGCCGTGGAGCTTGCGCTACCCGCTCGCCCTCGGCCAGGGCAACTTCGGATCGCCGGGCAACGACGGTGCGGCTGCGCCGCGATACACCGAGACGAAGATGGCACCGCTCGCTCTCGAGATGGTGCGCGACATCGACGAGGACACCGTCGACTTCCAGGACAACTACGACGGCCACACCCAGGAGCCGTCGATCCTGCCGTCGCGGTTCCCGAACCTACTCGTCAACGGCTCGGTCGGCATCGCCGTGGGCATGGCGACGAACATCCCGCCGCACAACCTCCGCGAAGTGGCATCCGGTGCCCAGTGGTATCTCGAGCACCCGGATGCCTCGCGCGAGGAGCTTCAGGAAGCGCTCATGCAGCGCATCAAGGGGCCCGACTTCCCGACGGCCGCGCAGATCCTCGGCGTCAGGGGGATCAACGACGCCTATCGCACCGGCCGGGGATCGATCACGATGCGCGCGGTGGTCTCGGTCGAGGAGATCCAGGGACGCACGAGCCTCGTGGTCACGGAGTTGCCCTACCAGGTGAACCCCGACAATCTCGCGATCAAGATCGCCGATCTCGTGAAGGACGGCAGGATCTCGGGCATCGCCGACATCCGTGACGAGACCTCTGGGCGCACGGGCCAACGCCTCGTCATCGTGCTCAAGCGCGACGCGGTGGCGAAGGTAGTGCTCAACAACCTGTACAAGCACACGCAGCTGCAGGAGAACTTCGGCGCGAACATGCTCGCGATCGTCGACGGCGTTCCGCGAACGCTCTCGATCGACGGGTTCGTCGCGCACTGGGTCGACCACCAGATCGACGTGATCATCCGACGCACGCAATTCCGCCTGCGCAAGGCGGAGGAGCGCATGCACATCCTCCGCGGATACCTGAAGGCGCTCGACGCGCTCGACGAGGTCATCGCGCTGATCAGGCGGTCGCCCACGGTCGACGATGCCCGTAACGGCCTCATCACGCTGCTCGACATCGACGACCTGCAGGCGCGCGCCATCCTCGAGATGCAACTCCGCCGGCTCGCGGCGCTCGAGCGCCAGAAGATCATCGACGAGGCAGAGGAGCTCGGCGCGCTCATCGCCGACTACCAGGCGATCATCGCATCGCCCGAACGACAGCGCACGATCGTCTCCGAGGAGCTCGCCGAGATCGTCGCGAAGTACGGCGACGAGCGGCGCACTCACATCCTCCCGGGCTTCGACGGCGACGTGTCGGTCGAAGACCTCATCCCCGAGGAGGAGATGGTCGTCACCGTCACGCGTGGCGGCTACGTCAAGCGCACCAGAAGCGACAACTACCGCTCGCAGCACCGCGGCGGGAAGGGCGTGAAGGGTGCGCAACTTCGGGCGGACGATGTCGTCGAGCACTTCTTCGTGACCACCACGCACCACTGGCTCCTCTTCTTCACGAACATGGGGAGGGTCTACCGCGCCAAGGCGTACGAGATCCAGGAGGGCGGCCGCGATGCGAGGGGCCAGCACGTGGCGAACCTCCTCGAGCTGCAGCCCGACGAGCAGATCGCCGAGATCCTCGATATCCGCGACTACGACGTGGCGAAGTACCTCGTGCTCGCCACCCGTGACGGGCTGGTGAAGAAGACCGGCCTGACCGCGTTCGACACGAACCGCTCGCGGGGCGTTATCGCGATCAACCTGCGCGAGGGCGACGAGCTGGTGTCGGCCATGCTCGTGGATGAGCGAGACGAGATCCTCCTCGTTTCGAAGAAGGGGATGTCACTCCGCTTCGCGGCGACGGATGAGGCGCTCCGGCCGATGGGGCGGTCGACATCGGGAGTGAAGGGCATGAGCTTCCGCGCCGGAGACAGCCTGCTCGAGGCATCCGTGGTCGCGCACTCGAACGGCGACGAGGCCGCCGCGGAAGCGCAGGACGCCGCGGCCGGCGACGAGGGCAACGGCCAGAAGCTCAGCCCCTCGGACACGTACGTGTTCGTCGTGACCGAGGGCGGCTACGCCAAGCGCACCCGGGTGGAGGACTACCGCAAGCAGCAGCGCGGCGGCCTCGGCATCAAGGTGGCAAAGCTCCACGGCGATCGCGGGGACCTCGCCGGCGCGCTCATCGCCTCCGGCAGCGACGAGGTGCTGGTGGTTCTTGCCAGTGGCAAGGTGGTACGCTCTGACGTCGCCGAGGTTCCCGCCAAGGGCAGGGACACGATGGGGGTGGTGTTCGCGAAGTTCGCGGACGTCGACCGGATCATCGCCATCGCGAAGAATTCCGAACGGAATCTCGTGGAGGAGGCCGCTGACACCGAGGCGGCCGAGTCCGCGCGAGAGGAGTAATCGTCAATGAGTAGCGTCGCCGAGAAGCTGGCCCGAAAGTCGAATCGCCGACCTCCGGCGAAGCAGGTGCGCCTGCGGCTCGTCTACATCGACTTCTGGTCTGCCGTCAAGTTGTCGTTCCTCGTGGCGGTGTGCCTCGCGGTCATCAGCATCGTGGTGACCTTCCTCGTGCATACCGTCTTGCAGTCCACCGGGATCTTCGAGAACCTGAATGCGCTCGTGCAGGATGTCGCGGGGTCGAGCGGCGACCTCACCTCGGTACTCTCGCTGGGCAACGTCATGGGCTTCGCCGTGGTCGCGGCGCTGCTGAACCTCGTGGTCACCACCGCGCTCGGCGCGATCATCGCGGTGCTGTACAACCTCAGCGTGAAGATCACGGGCGGCCTGCTGGTCGGCTTCACCAACAACTGATCCGCGCCGAACGCGACAGCGTTCGGCCGGATCAGGTCGAGGAGCGGCCCCTTCCGGGCCGCGTCTCGAGACCTCGACGAGTGGCGGGCCCTTCCGGGCCGCTGTACCGAGATCTCGACAAGGAGTCTCCGCCCGATTCGGAGATTCCCGGGGCGTCGGGTAGTCTTTCCTTCGGCCGAAATTCGGGGATATAGCTCAGGCGGTTAGAGCGCTTCGCTGATAACGAAGAGGTCCGAGGTTCAAGTCCTCGTATCCCCACTCCGATAACTCCACATCCAGCGGATGCCGCGGCATCCGCCCTGGGGCCTTAGCTCAGTTGGTAGAGCGCCTGCTTTGCAAGCAGGATGTCAGGAGTTCGAATCTCCTAGGCTCCACGCAGTGTTATCGGCTCGCCGGTCCTCGCACGGCCCCCTCCGCTTCATCGGGCACGGTACGGACCGCGACCGCCGCTGAGGCAGGCACCGGGGTCGACGCGGGGGCGGTGCCGTACAGTGACGTGATGGACATCCGCATCGCTGCGTATGGCGTGATCATCCGGGACGGGCAGATCCTGCTCGCCCACTGGAATGAGCACGGGCGGTCCGGGTGGACGCTGCCGGGCGGCGGCATCCAGGGTTCGGAGCATCCGATCGAGGCCGCCAAGCGGGAGATCCTCGAGGAGACCGGATACGAGGCATCCGTCGACCGGCTGCTCGGGATCGACACGATGGTGGTGCCGGTGGAGCGGCGCCACTCGGGCAGCGTGCCCCTCTACGCGATGCGCATCGTCTACCGCGCGAGCGTGGTGGGCGGCGAACTGCGCAACGAGGTCGGCGGGTCGAGCGACGAGGCGCGGTGGTTCCCGCTGGCCGAGGTACCGAGCCTCAAGCGGGTGAGCCTGCTCGACATCGCGCTGCGGTTGAACGACGCCGAGCCCGCAGACGGGATCCCACCCGAAGCCCACTGAGCGCGAACAGAGCCGAGGCGGCGGATGCCGCGGCGCCGACCCGGAGGCCGCAACGGCGACGACGACAACACAGCGACCGATGCGGGCCGCTGCGCTCTCGACGCCGTCGTGTGCAACCGAGGCCCCCCGCGGATCGAATCCCCAAGTGACCGGGGACGAGCCGCGGGGGCTCGGCGAGGATGGCACCCATGATCAGGACAGCGGGACGCCGAGGATGACGAGACGGTACTGCTCGTCGCGGGCACGGGTTGCGGCCTCCGCGGTCCGACGACGCAGCTGAACGACGTCGTGGGTGCGGCGCTCGTTCTGCCGACGGCTCCACGCGAGCAGCGCGAGGCCGAGACGGCGCGCGAGCCGCTCGTGCAGTCGGCGTGCCTGGGCACGCAGTTGGGTGCTCTGGCCCTGTCGAGCCGAACCTGCGGTGAGAGATGTCGTATTCACGATCATTCCTTCTGTTGCGGTGGTGTGTTCCCGCTCGCCCGTTCGGCGATCAGGGATGGGGGATTCGTGGTGGTGCGGTGCGGGTGCCCTCGGACGGATCAGCATGAAGGCGCGCGCACGGGACGGCCTCGGGCGCGCTCGAGCGCCGGCGGAGGCCGGGTCGATCTCGCTGCCTGTAGGTCTCCGGCCGCTGCGGCATCCGGAGGTCGTCGTGATCATGACGATCAGCGTTGACGGATGCTGGCAGCTACCGCGGTCGCAGTCGAGTCGGACGAGGTCCTGTGGGCGCAGAGATGTTCGAAGCGCAGAGATGTTCGAACGAGCAGGGACGTTCAAACGCGCAGAGATGTTCAGCCGCAATGGTGCGCGGCGTCGCGGCGGGCTAGCAGGCCGGGTAGACGAGGAGGACTCCCGTGTGCTGCTCAGTGAACGAGATCTTGTGCATCATGGGTATCAACTCCTCTCCGGTCCTGGTTGCCACGGCGGTCCTGATTGCCACGGCCAAGACTCGACACTAGCTGGATTCTCACTCGGAGCGCAAGGCGATTTCCCAGGTTCGGTGGAACCGGATCCGAAATCAGTGCTGGCACTGAGCGACCGGGCCCACTGAGCGGCCGGGCCATGCGACGAGACGCGATCGCTCGGCGTACGCACGACGAAAACCCCACCCGGGATGCGGCGGGGTCTCGTTGTGACCGGTGTTCAGACGGCCGGCGGAATGGTCGACGTAGCCGACGGCGTGGTCGCGCCCGTGGTGCCGGTGGTGCCCGTGGTGCGGTGGCGCCCGACGTGCCGGTGGTGCCCGACGTGCTCGGCAGGGGCTCCTCGTCGGCGACCCACAGCTCGTCGTCGGCGCGGAACGTCTGCCACACCGCGTACGCGATGCCGGCGGCGGCGATGACACCGGCGCCGATCGCGACGTATGTTCCGAAGCCCGGACCCTTCTTCTGCTTCGCGACCGCGACTGCTCGTGGCGAGACGCGCTGCATCGCGCGGCGCACCCGGGTGTCGTTGGCGAGGTCACCGATCGCGAGCAGTGAGCCGAGGGCGGTGCCGAGGGTGCGCTCCGCGCTATCGCCGGCGGACCGCGCGTAGCCCTTCGCCTGCTCCATGCCGGGACGGACGTAGCTGTCGTAGCCTGTGCGTACGCGCGGAACGACCTCCTCACGAGTGAGGTGGCCGAGCTGGCGACTCGCCTCCCGTGCCACGAGGTTGGCGCGCTCGAGCACCTCCTGCTGGTTCCCCCAGAGTTCTTCCGCTCTACTGCGCAGTCGCTTGAGTTCCTTCCGGCGCTTGCGTGACAGGCTCATCTCGACCTCCATCGTTGTGCAGCGAACTCCTCCATCTTGCCACCGAAACGGCTGGAAACGAGGTGGGAGTCGGAATCATTCATGCCGGTTGACGAATTCGCCCGTGACAGAATATGGACATGCCCATCCCAACCGCTGTCGCGACCCTCAACACCAACTACGGCCCGATCAAGATCGACCTCTACGGGCACCAAGCCCCGAAGACCGTCAGGAACTTCGTCGGCCTCGCGACCGGTGAGATCGAGTGGACGCACCCCGCGACCGGTGAGAAGTCCAACGAGCCGCTCTACGACGGTGTGGTCTTCCACCGCATCATTCCGGGGTTCATGATCCAGGGCGGAGACCCCCTCGGCCAAGGTGTCGGCGGCCCCGGCTACCAGTTCGACGACGAGATCAACCCCGAACTCGACTTCACCGAGCCATACGTGCTGGCCATGGCGAACGCCGGCATCCAAGGAGGCCGCGGCACCAACGGCTCCCAGTTCTTCATCACCGTCGGCCCGACCACGTGGTTGCAGGGAAAGCACACGATCTTCGGCAAGGTCACGGATGCTTCCAGCCAGGCCGTGGTCGACAAGCTCGCCACCCTTCCCACCGACGGTCGCGACCGTCCTCTCGACGACGTCGTCATCGAGAGCGTCGAGATCGAACAGGTCTGACCCGCTGGTGACCGACGCCCCCGCCGACCGCGCGAACTTCTGTTACCGGCATCCGGATCGGCAGAGCTACATCGTGTGCCAGCGATGCGGGCGCACGATCTGCCCCGAATGCCAGACGCAGGCGCCGGTGGGCGTGATCTGCCCCGAGTGCATGCGCGAGCAGCGCGCCTCGGCGCCCCGCACGAAGCCCGCGGTGCTGGCGCGGGCGCGGTCGGCTGCCGGGCGCGGCGCTCCGGTCGTGACGTATACCCTGATCGGCATCACCCTCGCGGCCTTCGTGCTGCAGCTCATCCCGGGGCTGGCGGTCACCGAACGACTGCTGTATGCGGGCGTCTACTCGATCCCCGGCAACTTCGAGCCGTGGCGCATGCTCACCTCGGTGTTCGTGCACTCCACCGGCCTGATCTTCCACGTGGCGCTGAACATGTACACGCTGTGGATCTTCGGCCAGTTGCTCGAGGGACTCCTCGGTCGGTGGCGGTTCCTCGCGCTGTACCTGATCTCGGGCTTGGCGGGTTCGGTGGGCGTGCTGTGGCTCGGTGATCCGCGCACAGGCGTGGTCGGGGCATCCGGCGCCATCTTCGGTCTCATGGGCGCGTTCCTGGTGATCCAACGGAGGCTGGGCGGACAGACCACGCAGTTGTTCGTAC
Source organism: uncultured Actinomycetota bacterium (assembly GCA_963764435.1). Taxonomy (GTDB): domain Bacteria; phylum Actinomycetota; class Actinomycetes; order Actinomycetales; family Microbacteriaceae; genus Agromyces. The sequence goes on from CAVXSL010000012.1 coordinate 125,091, forward strand.
TGCTCGGCATCAACCTCGTGATCGGGTTCGTACCGGGCCTCAACATCGCATGGCAGGCACACCTCGGCGGCCTCATCGGCGGGGCGCTCGTCGGGCTCATCTTCGTCGAGACACGCAAGCGGTCGCAGCAGGCGTTGCAGGTGTGGCTCCTGATCGCGCTGACCGCGGTGCTGATCGCGCTCAGCTTCCGGTATTTCTACTTGCCGATCGGCTGAATCTCCCCAGCGCCTGAGTTATCCACAACGCCGTCCACAGTTGGGGAGAGTTACACATCTGTAATTGATGCCCAGTTCAGGGGACAAAAGCGGGCACTCCGCGGACGCCCCGGGACGGGCGAACGAGCAGATGCCGCGGCATCCGCTCGTGTTCGAGGTCGTACCGGCTCAGCGCCAGCGTGTGGTCATGAGGAAGCCGATGAAGGCGATGCCGAAGCCGATGAGGATGTTCCACGAGCCGAGGTCGGCGATGGGCAGCCGCCCCTGGCTCACGTAGAAGACGATGATCCAGGCGAGTCCGAGGAGCATGAAGCCGAACATGACGGGCTTGAACCAGACCGCGTTCGGCGCCTCTTCGCCGCTCGCCGGTTCCACGCGCGCGGGCTTCGATGATTTCGTACGTGCCATACGGGAGATTCTATCCGAGCCGGATGGGTGCTCCCCCACGCGGTCATGTTCCACGCGAATAGAATCGCTCATGTGTCCGACGAGCCAGACCACGACGATGCGCCACCGGCGCCTGCTGTTGGTCGGCGACGTCCGCGGATCAGCGTCGTCGGGATGTTCGGTGAGGTGCTTCTCACCGCGGGCGCGGTCATCCTGTTGTTCCTCGGGTGGCAATTGTGGTGGAACGACGCCGTCATGGCGGGGCAGCAGTCGAATGCGGCATCCGACCTCAGCACGCAGTGGCTCGAAGAGGCCCGTGCCGAGCGTGGGAACGACCCCGTTCCATCGGCCGAGGATCATGGCGACCCGGTCGTCGGCCCCGACTCGTATCCCGAGGGCACCTCGTTCGCCGTGATGTACGTGCCGCGCTTCGGCGACGACTCGCAGCGGCGCATCGCCGAGGGCGTCGGGCTCGACGTGCTGAACAGCACCGAGCTCGGCGTCGGGCATTATCCGGGCACGCAGATGCCGGGGCAGGTGGGCAACTTCGCGATCGCCGCCCACCGCAGCGCGTACGGCGGCGGCATGCAGGAGATCGAGCAGTTGCAGCTCGGCGACGCGATCTACATCCAGACGCAGGACGCCTGGTACACCTTCCGGTTCCGCGACCTCGAGTATGTGACGCCCGAGACGATCGAGGTGCTTGCACCCGTGCCGAACCACCCCGGTGTGCAGCCGACGGATCGCATCATCACGCTGACGACCTGCAACCCGCTGTACTCGACGGCCGAGCGCATCATCGCCTACGGTGTGCTGGAGTCGTGGCAGCCGGCGACAGCCGGCGCGCCGGCGGAGGTCGCCGATGTCGTCGCAGACTGGGAGTCCTGACATGTACGCTGCCCTCTGGCGGGTGCTTCCCGGCCCGATCTGGCTGCGGATCATCCTGCTCGTGCTGCTCATCGCGGCCGTGATCCTCGTCCTCTTCACCTCGGTGTTCCCGTGGGTGGACGGCATCGTGAATCCCATCGAAGTGACGGTGAACGAATGACCCGCGTCCTGGTGATCGACAACTACGACAGCTTCGTGTACACGCTGAACGGCTACCTGCAGGAGCTAGGTGCCGAGACGGAGGTGGTGCGCAACGACACGCTCCAGGTGGAGGAGGTGCCCGCGAGGCTCGTGGAGTACGACGCGGTGCTCATCTCCCCCGGCCCCGGCAAGCCCGCGGACGCCGGGGTCTCGATCCCCGTTGTCGAGGCGACGCTCGCATCCGGGCAGCCGCTGCTCGGGGTGTGCCTCGGTCATCAGGCCATCGCCGAGGCGTTCGGCGCCACCGTCACGAACGCCGAAGAGCTCATGCACGGCAAGACATCGCGCATCATGCACGACGACAGCGACTTCTACGAGGGGGTTCCACAGCCCTTCACCGCCACGCGGTACCACTCGCTCGCGGTGGTCGACGGCACGGTTCCGCCGGAGCTCATCGTGACGAGCCGTACGCAGGGCGGCGTGATCATGGGCCTGCGTCACGAGTCGGCACCGATCCACGGCGTGCAGTTCCACCCCGAATCCGTGCTCACCGAGGGTGGGTACCGCATGCTCGGTAATTGGCTCGCCCTCGCCGGTCTTCCCGAGGCGCGAGAGCGAGCCGTGCACCTGACCCCGCTGGTGAGATCGACCTGAGGCGCGTTCCGCGGCCGGGATCGTCCCCACACGGTCCGCGTCCGTCGGGTCAGCTGCGCAGCAGGCGAGCGTCGGTCAGCCCGCGCAGTAGCGAGCGTCGGTCAGCGGCCCAGCAGGCGAGCGTCGGTCAGCCGGCGCAGTAGGTGAGCACGACCTTGGAGCCCTGCGGCACGTCGCCCGGCGCCAGGGACTGTTGTGTCACGGGCGACCCCGGCTTCGACTTGCACGAGGCATCCGGCTGCGGGACCGGCGTCAGCTGGAGGTTCTCAGCCGACACGTAGGAGGATGCCGCGGACAGCGTCTGGCCGGTGAGGTCGGTGAGCGTCACGAGACCGCTCGAGATGCGGAAGTCCACCGCCGAGCCCACGTCAGCCGATGTACCGGGTTCGGGGACGGTGCCGAGCACCGTGTTGGCGGGAACGGTCGGCGAATTCTCGCGCGTCTCGGCGCCGGGGGTGAGTCCCGCCGCCTGCACGTCGGCCTTCGCCTGGTCGAGGGTCTTGTTGCGAACGTCGGGGACGGTCACCGGTTCTCGACCCGTCGAGACATAGACGGTCACCGCGGTGTCGCTGTCGACGATCTCGCCGGTCGGGGGATCGGTGCGGATCACCTGATCGGCCGGCACGGTATCGCTCGTTTCGTCGACGCGGGTTGCGGGCAGGCCGAGCTCTTGGAGTCGTTGCACCGCCTCCTCGTACGTGATGCCCGCGAGACTGGGGATCTCCCGGGCGTTCGAGGGGATATCGTCGGCGGGCTGCAGGCTGAATGCCCAGTACATGACGGCGACCACGATGACGACCACGGCGATGATTCCCGACCAGATCCAGATCGCGGGCGGGCGACGCTGCGTGCGGGCCATCGTCTCGTCCTCGGTGAGCTGGCGCAGCGCGAGCTCGGAGCTGGAGAGCGAGCCGGTGGGAGTGCCGAACAACAGGCTCGCCTCGTCGGGCTGGCGTCGCACGGGCACGTGGCCGGATGCGGCGGTGTCGACGTCCGCGCGGAACTCCGCAGCCGTCTGGTACCTCTCCTCGCGGTTCTTCGTGAGAGCGTGGAGCACGACCGCGTCGAGCGCGGGCGTGACCCTCGGGTTGATCACGCTCGGCCTGACCGGACGCTCGCTGACGTGCTGGTAGGCGACGGCCACCGGCGTGTCGCCGCGGAACGGCGGGCGTCCGGTGAGCATCTCGAACAGCACCACACCGGTGGAGTAGAGGTCGGTTCGGGTGTCGACCGTTTCGCCCTTCGCCTGTTCGGGCGAGAAGTACGAGGCCGTGCCGAGGATCGCCGTGGTCTGTGCCACGGTCGTCGACGAGTCCGAGACGGCGCGGGCGATGCCGAAGTCCATCACCTTCACCTGACCGGCGGGGGTGATCATGATGTTGCCCGGCTTGATGTCGCGGTGCACGACCCCCGCGCGGTGGGAGTACTCGAGCGCGGTGAGAACACCGTCGATGACGCGCGCAGCCGCGATCGGGTCGAGCGGGCCGTCGCGGATGATGTCCTTCAGAAGGCGCCCCTCGACATACTCCATGACGATGAAGGGCAACTGCACTTCGTGGCCTGCCGCATCGATGACCGTCTCCTCGCCGGCGTCGAACACGCGGACGATCGTCGGGTGCGCCATGCGTGCCGCGGACTGCGCCTCCTGCCGGAACCGCATGCGGAACGCGGGGTCGGTGGCGAGCTGCGGCTTCAGGAGCTTGATCGCCACCTGGCGACCCAACCGCGTGTCCGCACCTACGTGCACGTCGGACATGCCGCCGCGACCGATGAGCGCGCCCACGCGATAGCGCCCGGCGAGCACGCGTCCCTCATCGCTCAACCTGCAGCTCCGTTCTCGTTCCGTTTCGTCGTCTCGTCAGCTCGCGCCGCGCTCAGTTCTTGATGCCCACGGTGAGCGCAGGCGAGAACGGCGAGTCGAGTTGGCCGCAGAAGTAGCGGAACGTGACGTCGAAGGAGCCGTTCGGCGTGTTGTCCACGTTGACCTGGGCGCTGGTGGTGGCGGGGCCGAACACGGGGTTGTTGGGCACCGTCGCGTCGCCGGTGACCGACACCTCGTAGCCGCTCAGGGTCTGCCCGGCGGGGCAGGACTGCTGGGACCAGCTGACGGTGATCTGGCCGACCTCGGGATCGACCGGGTTCTGGTTCGTCGTCGGTGCGGACGTGGGTGCGCTCGGGGCAACGGGATCGGTGAGGTAGGTGAGCGTGATGGTGGTGCCGGGCTGCACGGGTCCGCTCGGATTGACCTCGGAGACCGTGTTGGCCTGGCCCGGCTCCGTCGCGGCGCCGCCTGCTTCGCGCACGACAGGCAGGCCGAGCGCCTCGATCTGGGCCGCAGCGTCATCGACGTTCATGCCGATGTACGCGTTGCGGTCGATCGGAATCGTCTGAGGTGCCGTGGGCGTGGGCGTCGGCGTGGGCGTGGGCGTAGTGGGCGGCGGTGTCGTCGGCGTGATGTTCGATGTCGGCCGGCTCGTGGTGGACGCGGTCGGGCCGCCGCCCGCGTTGTCCAATGCGAGGGCGATGATCGTGCCGATCAGCACGATCGCAAGGATCGCGATGAGTACGATGAGCGGCCACGTCCAAGGGCTGCGCTTCTTCTCGGCGGCCTCCTCCTCGCCCTCCGTCGTGCTCACGCCGCCCGTGGCGCCCGACTGCAGCACGGTCGTCGCGGACGTGGCGGCCTGCCGCGGCATGAGCATCGTCGCGGCGGTGGCTCCTGCGGCGCCGAGCACCGCGGGAACGGCCGCGGCCGCGGCCTGCACGTCGCCGCGGCGCAGCGCCGTAGCAGCGCGGGCCAGGTGCGCTGCGGACTGCGGACGGTCGGCCGGATTCTTCGCGATGCACGCGTAGACGAGGTTTCGCACCGGCTCCGACACCGTGACCGGCAGGTCGGGGGGCGTCTCGTTGATCTGCGCCATCGCGATGGCCACCTGCGACTCGCCCGTGAAAGGCCGCCGGCCGGCGAGGGCCTCGTACGCCACGATCCCGAGCGAGTAGATGTCGGTCGTGGGCGACGCCGGGTGGCCCGACGCCTGCTCGGGCGAGAGGTACTGCACGGTGCCCATGACCTGGCCGGTGGCCGTGAGCGGCACCTGATCGGCGATGCGGGCGATGCCGAAGTCGGTGATCTTCACGCGTCCGTCAGGCGTGATGAGGAGGTTTCCCGGCTTGATGTCGCGGTGCACGAGGCCAGCCGCGTGCGCGGCATGGAGGGCCGCGGCGGTCTGGGCCACGATGTCGAGCACCTTGTCGGTCGAGAGCACGTGCTCCCGTTCGAGGATGGTCGAGAGCGCTTCGCCCGGCACGAGCTCCATGACGAGGTAGGCGCTGCCCTCCTCCTCGCCGTAGTCGTAGACGTTCGCGATGCCCTCGTGGTTCACGAGCGCGGCATGGCGGGCCTCGGCGCGGAAGCGCTCGAGGAAGCCCGGGTCGCCGAGGTACTCGTCCTTCAGGATCTTGATCGCCACCTGGCGGCCGATGACGAGGTCCGTGGCCTGCCACACCTCGCCCATTCCACCGATCGCGATCCGGGACTGCAGCTCGTAGCGCCCCCCGAAGGTGAGCCCTGCGCTCGGTCTCATTTACTCAGCACCGCCTCTAGTACCTGCTTTGCGACGGGTGCGGCGATGAGATTGCCGAACCCCTCCTGACCAAGTCCCCCGCCATCCTCCACGAGTACCGTGATCGCATACTGAGGGTTGTCAGCAGGGGCAAAACCGGTGAACCAGAGAGTGTAGGGTTCACTCTCGCCGTTCTCCGCTGTGCCGGTCTTACCGGCCACGCTGACGCCGTCTATTCTTGCATTACTCGCGGCGCCGTTTTCGACGCCGTTGACCATCATCTGCACCATCGTGTTCGCCGTCTCCTCGCTGATCGCACGGCCGAATTCGGAGGCTTCGAATTCCTGCAGCGGAGAGAAGTCGGGGGCGATGACGGCGTCGACGATTTCGGGGTCCATGACGATGCCGCCGTTGGCGATCGCCGCAGACACCATGGCCATCTGCATGGGCGTCGCTCGGACGTCGCCCTGGCCGAACGCGCTCAGCGCAGTCTGCGGCTCGTCGAGCACGCGGGGGTAGGTGCTGGCCTCGGTGGCAGTCGGGATCTCGAAGTCGAAGTTGAAGCCGAACTTCTCGGCCTGCTCACGGATCGCGGCATCGCCCAGCTCCATGCCGAGTTCGGCCATCGGGATGTTGCACGAGAGGCGCAGCGCATCGGCGAGCGTCACCTCCGAGCCGCCGCCGCAGGTGCCGCCGCCGGAGTTGCGCACGACCGCGTCCGTGCCGGGCAGCGTGAGCGACGCCGGATTGGGGAACGTCGACTCGGGCGTGTAGCGACCGGACTCCAGGGCGGCCGCTGTGACGACGAGCTTGAAGGTCGAACCGGGCGGGTTGAGGTCGCCGCCGGTCGCGCGGTTGAACAGGGGATCGCTCGGGTCGGCGAGCAGCCCGTCGTACGTGGTCTGCACCTGCGTGCCGTCGTGCACGGAAAGCGAGTTCGGGTCGTACGTGGGCTTCGTCACCATCGCGAGGATGCGCCCGGTGGACGGCTCGGTGACGATCACGGCACCCGTGTAGTCGCCGAGGGCGTCCCATGCCGCCTGCTGGGCGACCGGATCGATGGCCACCTCGACGGATGCCCCCACCGGGTCCTGCCCGGAGATCAGCCGGTTGAGCTGGTCGAAGAACTGGCTGGAGCTCTGCCCGCTGAGGTAGGAGTTCATCGACCGCTCGAGCCCGCTCGCCTCGCCGTTCACGGGGATGTAACCGGTGACGGGGGCGTAGAGCGGGCCGTTCGCGTAGATCCGCTGGAACTTGTAGTCGTCGTCGGAGGGCTGCGATGAGGCGATCGGATCGCCATCCACGAGGATCGGTCCCCGTTCGACCGAATAGCTCTCGTAGAGCGTGCGCGAGTTGCGGGGATCCTCGGCGAGGGCCTCCGCCCCCACGTACTGCACGATCGTCGAGGAGACGAAGAGTGCGACGAACATGAGCAGCGCGACGGTCGTCACGCGCTTGAGTTCACGATTCATCCGTCGATCACCAGCCTTGGATGGTTGCGCACGGTGTCGGAGAGCCTGAGCAACAGCGCCACGATGATCCAGTTGGCCACCAGTGACGAACCGCCGGCCGCGAGGAACGGCGTGGTGAGCCCGGTGAGCGGGATGACCCGGGTGACGCCGCCTACGACGATGAACACCTGCAGGGCGATCACGAACGCGAGTCCGACGCCGAGGAGCTTGCCGAAGTCGTCCTGCCCGGCGAAGCCGATGCGGAACCCGCGGGCGACGAAGAGCATGTACAGCGCGAGGATCGCGAAGATGCCGGCGAGACCCAGCTCCTCGCCGAGGCTCGCGATGATGTAGTCGCTCTGCGGCACCGGGGTGATGTCCGGGCGGCCCTGGCCCCAGCCTGTGCCGATGAGTCCACCGTTCGCCATCCCGAACAGGCCCTGCACGACCTGGTAGCTGCCGCCGAACTCCTGATCGTATCGCTCGGAACTGAACGGGTCGATCCAGTTCGCGAAGCGGTTGCCCACGTAGTCGAGCGTCTGGCTCGCGATGATCGCGCCGCCGATGAAGAGGCCCAGGCCGAGCACGACCCACGAAATCCGGCTCGTCGCCACGTACAGCATGACCAGGAACAGTCCGAAGTAGAGCAGGGCGGTGCCGAGGTCGCGCTGGAACACGATGACGGCCATCGACAGCGCCCAGATGACGAGGAGCGGCCCGAGGTCCCGGGCCCGCGGGAACCGCATTCCGAGGAACTTCGGGCCCACCATCGAGAGCGAGTCGCGGTTGCGAACGAGGTACCCGGCGAAGAAGACCGCCAGGGCGATCTTCGCGATCTCACCGGGCTGGAACGTAGCGAAGTCGCCCACGCCGATCCAGACCCGCGCACCGCTCACCTCGCGACCGACGCCAGGCACGAGCGGCAGGAGCAGGAGGACGATGGCGATGAGCCCGGAGAGGTAGGTGTACCGGAACAGCACGCGGTGGTTGCGGATCACGAGGATCGTCACGATGGCCGCGACGATCGCGATGGCGCTCCATACGATCTGGCGAACCGACGCGCTCTCCCAGCCCGAGTCGCCCTCGGCGATGTCGATGCGGTAGATCATCGCGATGCCGAGTCCGTTCAGCACCGTCGCGATCGGCAGCAGGAACGGGTCGGCATCGCGGGCGACGAACCGCATCGCGATGTGCATGCCGAATACCAGCACCGACAGGCCGGCTCCGAGCAGCACGAGCTGCGTGTCGGTGCGTCCCAGCGCTCCGAGCTGCACGAGCACGATCGCCGAGGCGTTGATGATGCATGCCACGATGAGCAGCCCGAGCTCCATGTTGCGAAGCTTCTGCGGGAGGCGGATGCGGCGCACGGCGCCGGTGGACGGCCCGCTCGAACGGGGAGCCTGGGCGGTGCGTCCCTGGCTGTCAGTCAACGGATTCCTCCAGTCGCCGCACGATTCGCTGGGCCTCCGAGAAGGAATCCGCGCTGATGGTCTGCTCGACACGCTGCTGGTCGTAGGTGCGCAGATCGGCGATGTCGACGGTGGTCTCGGTGTGCAGCTCGTGCAGGGAGATCGGGCCGAGGTCCTGCTGGATGCCATGGTAGATGGCCACGCGGCCACCCGACTCGCCCACGTAGTACCGCGTCTGCGTCCACCCGTAACCGAGCAGGAACGTCGTGGCGATGGCCACCAGGAGCAGCACGATCCAGAAGCTCCAGATCCACTTGCGCCGCCGCCGCCGGCGGGCATCCTCCTCGATGATCTCGTCGAAGTAGTCCTCCGAGTCAGGCTCGAAGTGCGTCTCCTGCACCGGGTGCGGACGGAATGCGGTCAGTCGGATGCCGCGGGCCCGCACCGGCTCCGCGGCTGCGCCGAATGCGAGCGGCGCCGCCGCCGAGCCGACGACGAGCGGCGGTGTCGCGGGCGCCGCGGGTTCGCCGATCTCGACGACGACGACCGTGACGTTGTCGGGCGCGCCGCCGTCGAGCGAAGCCTTCACCAGTCGGTCGGCGATCTGCTTGGCACCGGCGTCCGCCGAGAGCATCTCCTGGATCTGGTCGAACGGCACGACGCCCGAGAGTCCGTCGGAGCAGATCATCCATCGATCGCCGGCGCGCGTGTCGAGCACCATCGAGTCGATCTCGGGCGAACTCTCGACATCGCCGAGCACGCGCATGAGCACCGAACGCCGCGGGTGCACCATCGCCTCCTCGGCGGTGATGCGGCCGGCGTCCACGAGGCGCTGCACGAACGTGTGGTCGGTCGAGATCTGGCTGAGCTCGCCGGAGCGGAGCAGGTAGATGCGCGAGTCGCCGATGTGCGAGATCACGACGTGGTCGCCGTCCAGCAGTATGGCGCTCACGGTGGTGCCCATGCCGGTGAGCTCGGAGTGCTCGGCGACGGTCTCGGCGAGCTGGCGATTGGCGGCGACCAGGGCGTCCTCGAGCGCGGCCGCGGCATCCGGTGCCGACGCATAGTCATCGTCGGCCTCGGCGATGCGGCGCGTGGCGATGGCGCTGGCGACGTCACCGCCCGCGTGCCCGCCCATGCCGTCGGCGACGAGGAACAACCGGCGTCCGGCGTACCCGGAGTCCTGGTTGTTCGAGCGTATTCGCCCGACGTGCGAGACCGCGGCGCTCGCCTTGACCGTCGCCATGTCCTACCGCCGCAGCTCGAAGGTGGTCGCTCCGACCTTGACGGTGGCTCCGAGCGGGATGGGCGTCGGCACGGTCACTCGGGAGCCGTTGAGGAAGGTGCCGTTCGTGGAATCGAGGTCCTGGATCATCCAGCGGCCGTTCCAGAGCATGAGCCGGGCGTGGTGGGTGGAGGTGTAGTCGTCGCGGATGATGATGGCCGAGTCGCTCGAGCGGCCGATCGTGATCTCGTCACGGCCGAGCGGGAACTCGGCGCCGGCCTTCTGCCCGCTCGTGATGACGAGGCGGGTGGCGTTCTCGGTGGAGGCGTTCTCGCCGCCCGGTCCGGAAGCGGGGGCGGCCGGGTGGATGACGGTCGCAGCCGACGGCGATCCGGCAGGGACGGGCGAGGCGGGGAAGACGGACGCCGCGACCGCTACGCCCGCCGCCGGCGTGTCGGTCTGGAGCTTCCGCACCCGCTGGCCGAACAGGTCGCTTCGCAGCGAGTACACGATCGCGAACACGAAGACCCAGAGCAGCACCAGGAATCCGAGTTGGAGGACGAGTAGGGTGAGTTCGCTCATTCGCCGGGCCCCCAGAAGCCGCCCATGTCGTGGCGCTGTGTTGCAGGGTCGGCGCCGCGGCCGGAGGGCGCGGAGGCTTGGGCGAGCACGCGGAAAACGATACGGGATCGGCCGATGGTGATCACAGAGTCGGGCTCGAGCACGGCCTCCTTGACCGGGGCGCCGTTGAGTTGGGTGCCGTTGGTTGAGCCGAGGTCACGCAGGCGGGCTCGGGAGCCGTCCCACTGCACCTCTGCGTGCCGCCGCGAGGCACCGGCGTCGTCGAGCGTGAGGTCGGCCTCGCTGCCGCGGCCGATGACGGTGCGCCCCTTGAGGATCGGGTGGCGCTTGCCGGCCACGTCGAGCACCGGCGTCCATGCGACTTCGCCCTTGACGTTGCGAGAGTCGACCTGCACCATTCCCTCGGTGAGGCTCGGGTCGGGCAGCAGCGTGATGGAGATGCCGCCGGCGAACTGGAAGCGCTGGCCCGCCGCATGCTTCTGCACGAGATCGGTGAGCTCGTCGATGAGGGCCGGCCCGAGGCCGGCCATGCGGTCATGATCGGTCGGCGACATCCGTACTGCGAACGTGTTCGGCACGAGCACGCGGTCGCGTGAGACCACCGCCGCCTTCGTGTCGATCTCTCGCTTGAGTGCCGCGGTGATCTCGACGGGCTGCAGCCCCGAGCGGAAGGTCTTCGCGAACGCGCTGTTGACGGCGCGCTCGAGACCCTTCTCGAAGTTGTCCAGTAGGCCCACAGGTCTCCCGATCCCGTTCCGTGATTGTGTCACATGGTAGCCGCCGCGGCTGGGAACACCCCTGCTCAGTCGATCGGTATGGCCACCTCCTCCTCGTCGACGTTGAGCGACAGTGTCGGGATCGACGCGGTGAGGTACGTGCCGTCGGCCCGGCGCGAACCGGTGACGTCGCGCATGGTCGGAGCGCCGTACAGCCGCGGGCCCTGCCCGTCGATCGTGACGGTGACGGGGGCACCGGCGCGCACCACGACCTCGTCACCCCGCACGCGCACCCGGGCCTCTTCACCGACCTCCACCGCCAACGAGATCGACTCGGCATCGAGGGCCACGCGGAGGCGGGTGCCTCGCAGCGTGATGCGGAAGACCAGGCTGCGCCACTCGTCGGGGAGACGCGGATCGAACGAGAAGACGCCGTTGTGGTCGCGGAATCCACCGAAGCCCGACACGAGCGCGCTCCAGACGCCCCCGGTGGACGCGACATGCACGCCGTCGGCGGCGTTGTTGTGCAGGTCGGCGAGGTCGACGAAGAGCGCCGAGCGGAAGTACCGCATCGCGAGTTCGTGGTAGCCGACCTCGGCGGCGACGATCGACTGCACCACTGCCGAGAGCGTCGAGTCACCGGTGGTCAGCGGGTCGTAGTACTCGAAGTCGGCCCGCTTCATCTCGGTGCTGAACCGGTCGCCCTGCAGGTAGAGGGCGAGGACGACGTCGGCCTGCTTCAGCACCTGGAAGCGGTAGATCACGAGCGGGTGGTAGTGCAGCAGCAGCGGCCGCCGGTCCTCGGGCGTGTTCTCGAGGTCCCACAGCTCCTTCTGCAGGAACGCGGAGTCCTGCGGGTGGATGCCGAGCTGCTGGTCGTACGGGATATGCATGTGCGCCGCGGCACGGCGCCAGCTCGCGACCTCGCCGGGGGTGACCTCGAGGCGCTCGACGAGCTTGTGGTACGCGATCGGATCGTGCACCTGCAGATTGTCGACGGCGGCGGCCGCGGCCGCCAGGTTGGCGCGCGCCATCACGTTCGTGTACAGGTTGTCGTTCACGACCGTCGTGTACTCGTCGGGCCCGGTGACGCCGTGGATGTGGAACACGTCGTCGGCGTTCGAGCGCCAGAAGCCGAGGTCCTCCCACATGCGGGCGGTCTCGACGAGGACGTCGATCGCACCGCGGGCGAGGAAGTCCTCGTCGCCCGTCGCCATGACGTACTGGACCAACGCATAGGAGATGTCGGCGTCGATGTGGTACTGCGCGGTCCCCGCCGCATAGTACGCCGAGGACTCCTGTCCGTTGATCGTGCGCCACGGGAACAGCGCCCCGCGCTGGTTGAGCTCCATCGCGCGGACGCGAGCGGCGTCGAGCATCCGCTGCCGGAATCGCAGCACGTTGCGCGCGACGATCGGGGCCGTGTAGCTCAGGAACGGCATGACGTAGATCTCGCTGTCCCAGAAGTAGTGGCCGCCGTAGCCCGAACCCGAGACCCCCTTCGCGGCCACGCCGTCGCCGTCGGTGCGTGCGGTGGCCTGCGCGAGCTGGAACAGGTTCCAGCGGATCGCCTGCTGCACGACCGGATGCCCCTCGACCTCGGCGTCCGAGCGATCCCAGTAGTCGTCGAGCCACGAGCGCTGCTGGGAGAAGATCTCGGCGACGCCGAGCTCGAGCGCGCGATCGAGCGTGCGATCGCTGCGATCGACGAGCTCGCGTGCGGGAACCGTGCGGGCGGTGTGGTAGCTGACGAGTTTCGTGACGCGGATCGGCTTGCCCTGCTTCGCGTGCACCCGGTAGATGTGCTTCGCGAGGTCGTCGCCGATCGATCCCGACTCGGAGTACTCGTTCTCGGTCACGATCGAGTGCTCGGCGCCGATGGCGATGGTCATGCCCGAGTTCGTGCACTGGTAGCCGAGCATGTAACGCGCGCCCTCGGCCCTCCTGATCCGCGGCTGCAGCACCCGGTCCTCGAACTGCTCGGCCTTGCGCGGGTCGAACGCGCCCGGCGACCCGGTCACGCCCGAGCGATACTCGTCACGGCCGTCCTGGCGGTTGAGGATCTGGCTCGAGATGGTGACGGCGGCATCCGAGTCGAGCAGCTCGACCTCGTAGTCGAGCACCGCGAGGTGGCGATCGGTGAACGAGACGAGGCGCCGGCTCGTGATGAGCACGCGCTTGCCCGACGGGGTGCGCCACTCGATCGAGCGTGAGAGGGCGCCCTGGCGGAAGTCGAGCCGGCGCTCGTAGGCGAGGATCTCGGCCACCGTGATCACGAGCGGCTCGTCGTCGACGTAGAGGCGGATCACCTTGGCGTCGGGCGCGTTCACGATCGTCTGGCCGACCCGCGCGAACCCGAACGCCTCCTCGGCGTGCCTGATGGGCCACGTCTCGTGGAACCCGTTCACGAACGTGCCGTGCATGTAACCGTCGCGACCCTCCTCGACGTTGCCCCGCATGCCGAGGTAGCCGTTGCCCACGGCGAACAGCGTCTCGGTGCGGCCCATGTCGGAGACGCCGAAATCGGTCTCGACGAGCGCCCACTCGTCGATGGGGAACCGGGTGCGGTTCAGGGGGTCGCTGTCGGCGAACCTCATGCGGGCGGGTCCTCTCGGGTGGTGCTGGGGGTGCTGGGGGTGCTGGGGGTGCTGGGGGTGCTGGGGGTGTCTGCGGCGGATGCCTCGGCGGCGCGCTCGACCGCTGGGATCAGCTCGTCGAGCTCGTCGACGATCACGACGGCGCCGAGCTCGACGAGGGCGTCGCGGCCGACGCCGCGGTCGACGCCGATGACGATACCGAATTCTCCGGCCGCGCCGGCCTTCACACCCGATTCCGCGTCCTCGACGACGGCACATGCCTCGGTGGGCAGGCCGAGGAGCTCTGCCGCACGCTCGAACGTGTCGGGCTCGGGCTTGCCGGGCAGGCCGTCGCGAGCGGCGACGGTGCCGTCGACGACGACCTCGAATCGATCGGCCAGCCCCGCTGCCGCGAGCACCGCAGGCGCGTTCTTCGAGCTGGACACGACGGCGACCTTCGCCCCGGTGCGCTGGACCGCGTCGAGGAAGGCGACGCTCGCCGGGTAGGCCTCGACGCCCTCCTCGGCGAGGGTGGCGTTGAAGGCCTCGTTCTTGCGGTTGCCGAGTCCGTGCACGGTGTCGAGGGTAGGGGCATCCGTCACCTCGCCCTCGGGAAGCCGGATGCCGCGACTCTCGAGCAGCGAGCGCACCCCGTCGTACCGGGGCTTTCCATCGATGTGGGCGAAGTAGTCGTCGTCGGTGTACGGCTCGGCGCCGTGCGCCTCCAGGAACGGCGCGAACAGGCGTGACCACGCGTGCATGTGCACGACCGCGGTGGGCGTGAGCACGCCGTCGAGGTCGAACAGCCAGCCCCGGATGCCGCTGAGATCGACGTCCCGCGGGTCGATCGGGGCAGTCCTCGCGTGAGGGGGCGTGGGCGAGGCGTCGGGGGAGGTCACTGCGGTCCTTTCGGCGCGTCGGTCGGGCAACCTGATCGCGCTGATCGATGCTATTCCCGTGCGGCGGGGCAGCGCGACGTGGAATCCGGACTCGAAGCAATCATGAAGAGACGCAGTTCGCGCCGACTCCCTCGTTCGACTCGCGGTTGACCCTCGCGACTCGCGGATGACCCTCGGACGGTGGTCCCGAATGGTGCTGCAGCGCGCGAGATGTTAGTCTCTCGTGGTTGGACGCACTCCGGTGCTCCACACGTGCGCGAGTGGCGGAATTGGCAGACGCGCTGGCTTCAGGTGCCAGTACTCGCAAGGGTGTGGGGGTTCAAGTCCCCCCTCGCGCACCACGTCGGTCCCCCTCTGTGCCCTCGGCGGCGCGCTCGAACGCTCGCGCGCTCGTGCTCTCGGACGTTCAGGCGCTTGCGCGCCAGACCACGGGGCTCTCGAGCAGGATTCCGTTGAGCTCCGGCACTTCGCCGCGCAGCTGTGCGAGCACGCTCTCGGCCGCCGCGCGGCCCAACCCGTCCGCCGGCTGGTGCACGGTGGACAGTGGCGGTTGGCACCGCCTGGCCCAGGCACTGTCGTCGAAGCCGACGAGGCCGACGTCCTCGGGCACGCGCCGCCCGGCTTCGCGCAGCGTTTCGAGCGCGCCGGCCGCGACCGCATCGGATGCCGCGAACAGTCCGTCGAGGTCGGGGGCACGGTCGAGCAGGGCGCGCATCGCGGCCGCGCCCTCGCCGTACGAGTAGAACCGGATCGGCTCGACGAGCGCCGGATCGAAGCGATCGCCCATGGCCTCGCGGAAGCCGGCGAGGCGGTCCGCACCGGAGTCGCGGTCGAGCGCGGCGGCGATCATGCCCACCCGTGTACGGCCCGTCGCGAGGAGACGCTCGCTGATCGCACGTGCGGAACCGTGGTTGTCGATGCCGACCCAGGCCGCGGTGATGCCCGGTGGGTGCCCGACGAACGTGGTCGGCAGGTCCAGCCGTTGGACGACCCGCGTGATCGGGTCGTCCTCGCGGGCCGATACGATCACGGCTCCGTCGGCGAAGCCGCCGCGAAGGTATCTCGAGACCCGTGCGGTGTCCTTCGCGGAGTCGACGACGATGCTCACCATCTGGTAGTCGGCCTCGGAGAGCGCGGCGTTGGCACCCAGCAGGATCTCGCCGATGTTCGGGTCCTCGATGAAGAGCTGGTCGGGCTCGTGGACGATGAATGCGACGGACTGGGTGCGCTGCATGACGAGGCTGCGAGCCGCGGCGTTCGGCACGTAGCCGACCTCCGCAATCGCCTTCTCGATCGCCTCCCGGGCCTCGTCGGAGACATAGCGCTCGCCGTTGACGACTCGACTCACCGTGCCGCGCGACACCCCCGCGGCCTCCGCGACGTCGTTGACCGTCGCGCGCTTCCGACGTGGCTGGAGTTCCGACATGCCTTCACCATAACCAGCCGACCCGC
Organism: uncultured Actinomycetota bacterium; assembly: GCA_963764435.1. Lineage (GTDB taxonomy): Bacteria > Actinomycetota > Actinomycetes > Actinomycetales > Microbacteriaceae > Agromyces. The sequence goes on from CAVXSL010000012.1 coordinate 141,249, forward strand.
GGCGCACAGTTTTGACATTCGTGCGAGTGCGTGCTTAGTCTGTGCACGTTCACAGACTCTCGACGCGGAGTTGTCGCTTCCCGGCCTGTGTACGTTCACAGAATGCACGCCGAGCCGATCGGGAGCCATGGAGACCAGAGTCGAGCAGCAACGGTCCCGGCCGGGGTTCCGCTCCTTCCGCCACGACGGGATCGCATTCGGGTGCGACTACAACCCCGAGCAGTGGGACCCCGAGGTCTGGACCGAGGATGTCCGGCTCATGCGCGAGGCGGGCGTCGACCTCGTGGCGATCAACATCTTCGGCTGGTCGCAGGTGAACCCGCGCAAGGGCGACTTCGAGTTCGACGCGCTCGACGCCGTGATCGGCCTGCTGCACGCATCCGGCATCCGCGTGAACCTGGGCACGGCGACATCGTCGCCACCGCCATGGCTCACGACGCGGCATCCCGAGATGCTGCCGGTGGCCGACGACGGCACCACCCGCTTCCCGGGCGGCCGTCAGGCGTGGTGCCCGAGTTCGCCCATCTTCCGCCGCTACGCGCTCGGCCTGGTCGAGCAGGTCGCGGCTCGGTACGGGGATCACCCGGCGGTAGCGCTCTGGCACGTCTCAAATGAGCTCGGATGCCACAACGCGCACTGCCACTGCACCGAGAGCACCGCGGCGTTCCGGCGTTGGCTCGAGCGGCGTTACGGCAGCATCGGCGAGCTCAACCGGGCGTGGGGCACGAGTTTCTGGAGCCAGCGTTACGGCGACTGGAGCGAGATCCTCACGCCGCTGCGGACCCTGTCGACCCGGAACCCCACGCAGGTGCTCGACTTCCACCGTTTCAGCTCCGATGAGCTGCTCAACCACTACCGGGCCGAGGCCGAGGTGATCCGGCGACACAGCGAGGTCGCCATCACGACGAACTTCATGGTCACCGCCCACATCCGCACCCAGGACTACTTCGCCTGGGCTCCGGACGTCGACCTCGTCGCCAACGACCACTACCTCGACCACCGGCTCGACGATCCCACTGCCGAGCTTGCGTTCGCGGACGACCTCACCCGCGGGCTCGCCGGCGGTGCGCCGTGGCTGTTGATGGAGTCGTCCACCGGCGCCGTCAACTGGCAGCCGGTCAATCTCGCCAAGGCACCGGGCGAGCTGACCCGCAACGCGATGCAGCATCTCGCGCGCGGTGCCGACGGGATCTGCTTCTTCCAGTGGCGCGCGTCGGCGCAGGGGTCCGAGAAGTTCCATTCCGCGCTGCTGCCCCACGCAGGCACGGACACCGACATCTGGCGAGAGGTCGTCGCCCTCGGAGGGCTCATCGACCGCCTGGGCGAACTCGCCGGCACGCGCGTCGCCGCCGACACCGCCCTGCTCTTCAGCTGGGACGCCTGGTGGTCCTTCGACGCGGACAACCGGCCGACGACCGGAGTGGTCTACCTCGACCAGGTCCACGCGCTGCACTCCGCCCTCCGCACCGCCGGTATCACCGCGGACGTCGTGCATCCGGCCGACGACCTGTCGAAGTACCGTCTCGTCGTGGTTCCCGGGCTCTACTCCGTGACGGATGCGGCGGCCGACGCGCTCGACGCGTACACGTCGGCCGGCGGCACGGTGCTCGTCACCTCGTACAGCGGCATCGTCGACGAACACGACCGGGTGCGGCTCGGCGGTTACCCCGGTGCGTTCCGCGATCTCGTCGGCGCACGCGCGGAGGAATTCGCCCCCGTGGTTCCCGGCGCCCTACTGAAGCTGGAGTCCGGCGCAGCCGCCGAGCGGTGGAGCGAGCGCATCGGCGTGACGACCGCAGAGATCATCGACCGCTTCGCAGAGGGCCCTTCAGCCGGAAAACCCGCGCTCACGCGCAACCGGCGGGGAGCGGGAACCGCCTGGTACCTCGCAACCCTCCTCGACCGAGCGAGCCTGTCACTCCTGGTCGAGCGCATCGCCGACGAGGCCGGCGTCGTGCGGGCCGAGGGCGCGAGCGCCGACGTCGAAGTCGTGAGCCGGATGTCGGATTCCCACGCCTACCGCTTCGTCATCAACCACGGCGGAGACGACATCGAGCTCGCCACGACCGGCGAGGAGCTCGTGACCGGGACGTCCGTCGCCGGTCGACTCGCGGTGCCGGCCGGCGCCGTGCGCATCATCCGAGAGGAGGTCGGCGCATGAGCATCGCCAGACCGGTGACCACCCGCCGCTTCAAGGTGCCGCACACGGGGGCGATCATCACGTTCGTCCTGCCGTTCGCGCTGCTGTTCGTCATGTTCTACCTCGCGCCGATCGCTTTCGCGATCTGGCAGTCGCTCCTCGTCGTCGAGCGCGAGGGCACCTACGGCCAGGCGCATGAAGTGTTCGGCGGATTGGCGCAGTACGCGCTCGTGTTCCAGAGCGAGCCGTTCTGGACGTCGGTCGGCCGCGTGCTCGTGTTCGGCATCGTGCAGGTACCGGTCATGCTGGGCCTCGCGCTGCTGTTCGCGCTGCTCCTGGACTCGCCGCTCGTGCGAGGCAAGCGGTTCTTCCGCCTGGCATTCTTCGTGCCGTACGCCGTGCCCGGTGTCATCGCGGCGATCATGTGGGGCTTCCTCTTCTCACCGAACCTCTCGCCGTTCACCGCCCTGACCCAGAACGTCGACTTCCTCGGCGCCGACCTCGTGCTCTGGTCGATCGCCAACGTCGTCACCTGGGTGTTCGTCGGCTACAACATGCTCATCATCTACTCATCGCTGCTCGCGATCCCGCAGGAGGTGTACGAGGCGGCGAGGCTGGACGGCGCCGGCCAGGCTCGGATCGCCTGGTCGATCAAGATCCCGCTGATTCGCCCGGCGATCCTGTTGACGGCCGTGTTCTCCATCATCGGCACGCTCCAATTGCTCGCGGAACCGCAGGTCTTCGCCTCATTCAGCTCGGCCGTCACCAGCACGTACACGCCGAACATGACGATCTACGCCACGGCGTCTGTTCCGAACCAGAGCCTCGCCGCCGCGTACTCGGTGGTGCTCGCGCTCGCGACGTTCGTGCTGTCGTTCACGTTCCTCAAGATCACGCAGCGGAAGGATGCCGAATGAGCACCGCGACACCGACCCGCACCGACCCGGTCGCCGAGGAGGCGACTTCCGTCGCCGAGCCGACGTCGTCGCAGTCGTACCGTCGCCGCCACGGTCCCCGCGAGAGCCTCATGAGCCGCACCGCCGCCATGCTCGTCATGGGTGTCTTCACGATGTACTTCCTCGTGCCGATCTGGTGGTTGTTCATCTCGTCGACGAAGAGCTCGGAACAGTTGCTGACGACCCCGTCACTGTGGTTCGCCGACTTCAACCTGTTCCAGAACATCGCCGACCTGGTCGCGTACCACGACGGGGTCTACCTGAGGTGGCTGCTGAACTCGACGCTCTACGCCGGGCTCGGCGGCGCGGTGGGGACCCTCATTGCCGGCATGTGCGGTTACGCGCTCGCCAAGTACCGGTTCCCGGGCCGGGAGCTGATCTTCAACGTCATCCTGGGCGGCGTGCTCGTTCCCGCGACCGCCCTTGCGCTGCCGCTGTTCCTCATCCTCAGCCAGGTGCAGCTGACGAACACCTTCTGGGCGGTGTTCCTCCCGTCGATCGTCAGCCCGTTCGGTGTCTACCTGTCGCGCATCTTCGCCGCGGCCTCGGTGCCCGACGAGCTGCTCGAGGCGAGCCGCATCGATGGAGCGGGCGAGATCCGCACGTTCTTCACGGTGAGCATCCGGCTCATGGCGCCGGCGCTCGTCACCGTGTTCCTGTTCCAGTTCGTCGCCATCTGGAACAACTTCTTCCTGCCGCTCATCATGCTGCGTTCGGAGGAGCTGTTCCCGGTGACGTTCGGGCTCTACACGTGGAACTCGCAGCTCAACCAGATCCCGGAGCTGCGGGCCTACGTGCTCGTCGGCGCTCTGCTCTCGATCATCCCCCTCATCGTCACGTTCCTGCTCCTCCAACGCTTCTGGCGCACCGGCCTGGGAGCCGGGTCGCTGAAGTGACCCCGCCGGGCGGCACCCGCCGCCCGGCGTCACCACCAAGAAAGAAGGATCGCCATGAAACACACGAAGCACGCCGTCGCAGCAGCGGCGCTCGTCGGCACGCTCGCCCTGGCCGGATGCGCGACGCCGAGCGCCGGCGCTGACGCCGCAGCCGCGGACTGCACCCCGAGCGATGGACCGGTCACCCTCGAATTCACCTCGTGGATCCCCGGCATGGAGGATGTCGTCAAGACGTGGAACGAGGAGAACCCCGACATCCAGGTCGAGGTCCAGACCGGCCCGAACGGCAACTCGGGCACCTACCAGAACTTCTTCAACCAGCTCGAGGCGGGCAACGCGCCCGACCTCGGGCAGATCGAGTACGACGCACTGCCGAACTTCCGGGTGCAGGACGGCCTCGAGGACCTCGCCGCCTGCGCGGACGTCGTCGCAGCCGAGGACGATTTCGTCGACTGGACCTGGGGTCAGGTCACGCTCGGCACCGATGACGAGGTCTACGGCATCCCGCAGGACCAGGGCCCGATGGCGCTGTTCTTCCGCTCCGACCTGTTCGAGGCGAACGGCATCCCGGTGCCGACGACGTGGGAGGAGTACAAGCTCGCTGCCGAGCAGATCCGCGCGCTCGGCGGTTACATCACGAACTTCTCGCAGAGCGACATCAACCAGTTCGCCGGACTCGTCTGGCAGGCCGGCGGCCAGTGGTTCGCCAACGACGGTGACGAGTGGACCGTCGAGCTGACGGGTGAAGAGTCGCAGCAGGTGGCCGAGTACTGGCAGGACCTGATCGACAACGACCTCGTATCCACGGTGCCGGCATGGACCGACGAGTGGAACAACGCCTACAACTCCGGCCAGATCTGGTCGTGGACCTCGGCGGTCTGGGGCGCGAACTCGATCGCGTCGGGCGCTCCGGACACGGCGGGCAAGTGGTCCGTCGCTCCCGCTCCGCAGTGGGCGGCGGGAGACTCCGCGGCCGGCAACTGGGGCGGCTCCTCGATCGCCGTCTTCAAGGGCACCGAGCACCTCTACGAGGCGGCGAAGTTCGCGTTGTGGCTGAACACCGCCGACGAGGCGCTCACCGCCCTGAACGAGTCGGCGAACATCTACCCGGCGACGAAGTCGGGCCTCGAGCTTCCGGCTCTGCAGGATGGCGTGGAGTTCTACGGCGGACAGGCGATCTATGATGTCTTCGCCGAGGCCGCGAGCCAGGTCAGCCCCGACTTCCCGTGGGGCCCGACGATGACGCAGACCTACACCGACGTGAGCGACGGCTTCAAGGCGGCGGCCAGCGGCCAGGGCACCCTCCTCGAGGCACTCGAGCAGGGGCAGCAGTCGACGATCGACGCCCTCGAGGCGCAGTCCATTCCCGTGAAGGAGTAGGTCCGGGTGATCCACCACCTCCGCGCCGCGGGCGTCAGCCTCCTGGTCGACGCCCGTGGCGCGGGCGTGCCGGCGATCCTGCACTGGGGTCGTGATCTCGGAGATTTCACGCAGGGTGAGCTCGTGTCGCTCGCCGACACGTTGGTCCCCGCGGTGCCTCCGAGTTCGATCGACGTACCGTTCCGGCTCACGATCGTCCCCGGACTCGCCGATGGGTGGTCGGGCCGACCTGCGATCTCGGTCGCCCGTCAGGGCCCGATCGACCTTGCACCGACGCTTCGCGCGATCGAGCCGGGCGAGCGGCGCCTCGACGTGCGATTGGCGGATGCCTCGGCCGAGGTGTCGGTCGTGATCTCGTACGAGCTCACCGCCGAGGGCGTGCTTCGCGCGCAGGTCGCGGTGCGGAACGAGGGCGCCGACCCCCTGGGCGTCGCCGCGGCATCCGTCGTGGTGCCCGTGCCCGACCGCGCACGCGAGTTGCTCGACTTCGCGGGACTGTGGGCGAACGAGCGCCGCCCGCAGCGGCTGGTGCCGGGCCACGGCATCTGGTCGCGAGAGTCGCGGCACGGCCGCCCGGGCCACGACCACGCCTTCCTCACCGTGGCGGGCACGCCGGGATTCGGGTTCCGATCAGGCGAGGTATGGGCCGCGCACGTCGCATGGAGCGGCGACAGCGCCATCTGGTTCGAGCGCTCGCCGATCGGTCCTGCAGTGCTCGGCGGCGGGGAGTTGCTCGGGCCCGGAGAGGTCACCCTCCCGGCGGGCGAGGAGTACCGCTCGCCCTGGGTGGTGCTCGTGCACGCCGATGCCGGACTCGACGGAGTGTCGGCTCGGGCGCATCGCTGGATCCGGGCGGCCGGTCGCCCGCGCCATCCGCGGCCGGTGGTGCTGAACACCTGGGAGGCTGTGTACTTCGACCAGTCGCTCGAACGCCTCGAGCCGCTCGTCGACGCTGCCGCTCGGGTCGGCGTCGAGCGATTCGTGCTCGACGACGGCTGGTTCCGCGGCCGGACCGACGATCGTCGTGCACTCGGTGACTGGTTCGTCGATCCCGAGAAGTGGCCCCAGGGCCTCGACCCGCTCATCGAGCGCGTGCGGGCGGCCGGAATGGACTTCGGCATCTGGGTCGAGCCCGAGATGGTCAGTCCCGACTCCGACCTCGCGAGGGCGCATCCTGAATGGATGCTGCAGCCGCCCGGCGCGCCGACCTGGCGTTGGCAGTCGACGCTCGACCTCGCGAACCCCGGCGCGTGGGCTCACGTGTTCGAGCGGCTCGATGCGCTGCTCACGGCGCATCCGATCGCATTCGTGAAGTGGGACCACAACCGCGACCTGCTCCGCACAGACGCCCATCGGCAGACCCTCGCCCTGTACCGGCTGCTGGATGCGGTACGGCGTGCTCATCCCGACGTGGAGATCGAATCGTGCGCATCGGGCGGCGGACGCATCGACCTCGGCATCCTCCCGCGCGTCGACAGGGTGTGGACGAGCGACACGAACGACCCGCTCGTGCGCCAGCGCATCCAGCGGTACACCGGGGTGCTCATTCCGCCTGAGTACCTCGGCGGTCACCTCGGAGCGGCGCGTGCACACACGACCGGTCGGACCTCGTCCCTGTCGTTCCGCATGGTCACGGCGCTGTTCGGCTCGGCCGGCATCGAATGGAACCTCGCGGAGGCGACGCCGTCGGAGCTCGACGAGGTCGCCGCGTGGACCGCGGTCTTCCGGCGGGAGCGCGAGTTCCTGCATTCGGCAACCGTGGTGCGTGCCGACGACGGCGATGCCTCACGGCTCGTGCACGGCGTGGTCGACGAGGGAGCGAATCGCGCGATCTTCGCGGTCGTCGCGCTGGACTCGGCCGAGGCCGCCGTACCTCCAGCTGCGAGACTGCCGGGCCTGCGCCCCGACGTACGCTATGTCGTGCGACCCCTCGCGCCAGGTGATCGGCCACGTACCATCGGCGACGCCATGCCTCCGTGGTGGGAACGGGGCAGCGCGATGCTCACCGGTCGCGTGCTCGAGGAGGTGGGACTGCCCGTTCCCTTGCTCGCCCCCGAGGAGGCCATCCTCCTCGAGGTCGTCGCCGCGGGTCGACCAGCGTCGTCAACGCTGTGACACGGCTTCCGGCTCGTCGCGAAAGTCCGGATCTTGTCTCCGGTCTCAGGACGGGCGTAGCCTAGCGCATGTCATGAGCCGAATGACTCGCGACGTGCGCGGGCAGGTTGGGGCGCGCGGGGCGATCCGATTCAGGGAGGGAACGGCGATGGACACGACGAGCAAGATGGACCAGCTGAGCGAGCGAGCGAAGGCGGCGCGCGACAGGTCCAAGGCTGCGGCAGAGAAGGCGCAGGCGGACCTCAAGACGGATCTCGAATCGGCGCGTGCCTCCGCCGACGCTCGCCGTGAGAAGATGAAGGCCAGCGCCGAGAAGACGAACGACAAGGTCGAGTCGCAGTGGAAGGACACCCAACTGGCGTGGGATGCACGAGTTGCGAAGATTCGCGCGGATCGGGAGGAACGGAAGGCCGAGCACAACGCGAAGCGTGCAGAGCACCGTGCTGAAGACGCCGAAGACGACGCCGCGTACGCGATCGATTTCGCGATGCAAGCCATCGATGAGGCGGAATACGCTGTGATCGATGCCGTCTACGCTCGCCAGCAGGCCATTGAGCTGGCCGAATCGAAGTGAGCCGGTAGGGAGGCGCGCGGCTCGACCTCCAGGTCAGCGGGTCAGTCGAGCGGCTCGATGAGAGCGGGATCGCTGGGATCGACGGTGCGCGAGTTGTTCACCCGGCGGTCGACCTCGTAGTCCGAGATGGTCGAGGCGACCGTCTCGGACTCGGCGGTGAGCAGGGCCACCATCTCCTGCTTGCCCGAGTCGTCGAGTTTCACGGGAGCGAGGTACTCGTCCCACACATTGCGCTCGAGGAACACCGGCATGCGGTCGTGGATCTCGCCCGACGCATCCCGAGCCTCGCGCGTGATGATCGACATGGACACCTCCCAGTCGTCGTCGACCTTGCGCGCCGTGTAGATGCCCGCCGCGGCGAGCATGGGCTGCTCGCCGTGCAGGAAGAACGCCTGCTTGTTCCCCGGCTCGCCCGTCCACTCGAAGTAGCCGCGCATCGGCACGAGGCAGCGTGACGAGGCGAAGGCGCCCTTCCAGAGACCGTTCGTCGCGACCGTCTCGATGCGCGTGTTGAACTGCGGGCGCTTCGACTCCTTCATGAAGGAGGGGCGGAAGTTCCACACCGCGGGATCGATGGAACGTGTGACCTCGCCGGTCTCCTTGTCTTGGCGCTCCCGCACGATGGGCACGACCTCGGTGGGCGCGATCGAGTACTGGGGTTTCCAGTCGCGGAAGTCGCCGCCCTGCGCGACGAACTCCTGGATCATCTCGTCGACCTTGGCGTCGTTGGCGAAGCGTCCGCACATGCTCCCAGTCTGCACCCGCCTGCCGACGACGGAGGCTCCGACCGGCATCACGCCACCTGGCGGGACGGGCGGCTCAGCCCGTCTGCGCGATCGGCAGCACCTCGGCGTTCGGCAGCGAGGCTACGAACACTCCGGTCACGAGGAGCTTCGACCCGCGGATGCCGCTGCCGACGATGAGGCGTTCGTGTGCGGCGACCGACTCGTCGACCAGGATCGGCCACTGCTCCGGCATCCCGATGGGCGTGATGCCGCCGTACTCCATGCCGGTCAGGGCGACGGCGTCGTCAATGGACGCGAAGGAAAGCCTGCGGGCACCGAGGTGCCGGCGCACGGCGCCGTTCACGTCGAGTCGGTCGGAGCCGCGTACGAGGCACGCGGCATACCAGGTGCGCTCGCCGCGGCGCGCCTGCACGATGACGCAGTTGGCACCGTCGTCCATCGAGATCCGGTAGTGCTCGCAGAACGCGGCCGTGTCGGCGAGCGTCGGGTCGATGGCGGCGGCGAGCACGCCCGCGGCATCCGGGGCATCCGCTCGCTCGAGTGCCATACGTGTGGGAGTGGCCAACAGCGCGGGCGAGTCGAGGGCGGCGGCGAAGTCGAGGGTTCCGAAGCGCATGGTGACCATAGCGTACGACGAACGTCAGGAGGTTGCGTCAGGCCGAGGGGCCGTCGACCCCGACAACCGCGGCAGAACGCGCGCGGGTCGTCGGGGCCGACGGGATGACCGCCACGGTTCCCCCGCCGTGACGGCCGGCCAGGTGGGACCCCACGGTCCACCTGGAGCCTTGGTGTTGGGCATACTTCAAGGTTCGCTCATGGCGCCGTCGTCGGTCGGGCCCAAAGTCACATGGATCCTCATGATCGGCTGCGGGGCCGGCCCTCCGTTCGCCCCTTGGGACCTTCGACCCGGAGCGATCGGCGTGCTCGGCAGGAGACTCGACGCATGGACAGCGACGAGCGACCCCCGACCCGCGAGTTGTCGGAGGAGGAGTGCTGGCAGCGCATCACCGCGGCGCCCTATGGGCGCGTGGCGGCGTCGGCGGCCGGTGAGATCGACATCTTCCCCGTGAACCACGGGGTGGACGGGCGCACCCTCGTCTTCCGCACGTCACCCGGGACGAAGCTCCTCGAGCTCACCATCCGGCATCACGTCGCCTTCGAGGTCGACGGGTACACCGACGCCGACGCGTTCAGCGTCGTGGTCAAGGGAGAAGCCGAGGAGTTCGACAGCCGGTCTGAGATCGCTGAAGCGGAACGGCTCGGCATCACGCCGTGGGCGCCCGAGGAGAGGACCCGCTGGGTGCGGATCATGCCGAGCGAGGTGCACGGACGCACATTCGAGCGCGAACACGCCGACCGATCGTGAGGCGGGCCGTCGCGGCATCCGTTCAGGTCGATGGCTTGGGATGCTGCTCCAACTGGTACACCGCCGCCTGCGTCCGGCGCTCGAACCCGAGCTTGCGCAGGAGGCCCGAGACGTAGTTCTTCACCGTCTTCTCGGCGAGCTGCAGCTGCTCACCGATCTGGCGGTTCGTGAGCCCTTCGGCGATGAGGGCGAGCACCTGTCGCTCGCGCAGGTTGAGCGAGCCGAACCTGGGATCGGCTCGATCGTCGTGGGATGCGCGATCCGCGACCCGTCTGGTCACGCCGGCCTGCAGCAACGACCGACCGGCCGCGACCTGACGCACATCGTCGACCAGCCTGGATCCGTTGATGCTCTTGAGCACGTAGCCCGCCGCTCCCGCGAGCACTGCGGACATCGCCGCCTCGTCGTCGTCGTACGCGGTGAGGATCACGCAGCGGATCTCGGGATGCCGCGAGCGCACCTCCCGGCACAGGGCGATCCCGTCACCGTCGGGCAGCCGCATGTCGAGGATCGCGACATCCGGCAGCGTCGCCTCGATCCGGCTGAGGGCCCGGGCCGCGTCGCCCGCCTCGCCGACGACCTCGAGGTCAGGCTCCCGGTCGAGCAGCTCTGCGACGCCGCGGCGCACGATCTCGTGGTCGTCGACGAGGAAGACGCGGGTCATCATCCATCACCTCCGGTCACATCTGCGGGAACGCTCCATTCGACGCTCGTGCGTCCCGGGGCGGACACGATGAGCATGCGACCGCCGCGACGCTCGGCACGGTCATGCAGGTTCGCCAGTCCGCTGCGCCGGACGTCGTCGCGGATGCCGACTCCGTCATCGTCGACCACGACGCGGATCACGTCCTGCTGCGTGTCGACCGTGAGCCGGATCCCCTCGGCCGACGCGTGCTTCACCGCGTTCGTCAGGAGTTCCCGGACGACGGCCGTCACGTCGTCGGCGAGCGAGTCGGTCACGATGAGATCGAGCGGGCCGCTGAAGCCGACGGCGACGGGCTGCGGCAGGGAGGCCGAGCACTCGGCGGCGATGTCGAGGAGGCGATGGCGCAGCGATCCCTCGGTCTCCGCCCGCGGGGTCATCGCGAAGATGATCATGCGGATGTGCGCGATGCTCTCATCGAGGGTCGCGATCGCAGAGCGGAGGCGCTGCGATGCATCGCGGTCCGAGACCACGCCCGCCACGGCCTGCAACGCGAGTCCGGTGCCGAAGAGCTGCTGGATGACGTGGTCGTGCAGGTCGCGCGCGATGCGCGAGCGGTCCTCGACGAGCAGGGCGCGCTGGCGATCCTCCCGTGCCCTCGCGAGTTCCGCCGCGAGCGCGACGCGATCTGCCAGGTCGTCGGCGATGTCGAGTTCGGGTGCCGTGAAGTGCGGTCGCCCGGGCGCCCGAGCGACGACGAGGACGCCCCAGACTCGCGCCGCGCTCTTCAGCGCGATGAACATGGCCGGGCCCGCCCCGTCTGCATCGGTGATGGCGAGGGCGTCCGCCGCATCGTCGGCGCGAGCCGCGGGCCGGGATCGCGACTCGCCGCTCTCGAGGACGACGCCGGCCGTCGTGTGCATCGCGGGGATCACGGTCCCCGCGAGTGCGTGGGCGCCGTCGCCGCGGGCCTCGGCGACCGCAACGGTGAACGGTTCGGGGCCGGGCAGCACGATGCAGATCCGATCCGAACCCGTCCGGGCGATGAGCTCGTCCGCGAGCAGCGGCAGCGCCTCACTGCTGGCCGTGTCGAGCAGCGATGCCCCGATCTGCGCCGAAGAGGCCGTCCAGAGTTGACGCATGCGCGTCTCGTCGAAGAGCCTCGCGTTCGCGATGGCGAAGCCGGCCGTCGCCGCCAGCGCAGTGATGAGCTCCTCGTCCTCTGCGGTGAACTCACCGCCTCGCGGGTTCGAGAGGTAGAGGTTGCCGAACACCTCGTCACGTACCCTGACCGGAACGCCGAGGAAGCCCTCCATCGGCGGATGCCCGTGCGGGAAGCCGACCGATCGCGGATCGTCGCTGATGTGCCGGAGGCGAATCGGCCGCGGATCGTCGATGAGCGCCCCGAGCACGCCCTTCCCCTCTGGGAGGTGGCCGATGGCCGCCACCGCCTCGGATGACATGCCTACGTGGATGAACTCCTCGAGCCTTCCGTCGTCTTCGGCGACGACGCCGAGCGCGCCGTACTCGGCGTCGACCAGCTCGACGGCGGCGTGCACGATGCGCTCGAGCACCAAAGGGAGCTCGATGGGCTCGACGACCGCCTGCGTGGCCCGCAACAGGGCGCGAAGCCGGCCCTGCGTGTGCATGACGTCTGCTGAATGTTCCACGAGTTCATGGAGCGCCCGGTCGAGCTCAGACCTGGGACGGTCGGGGAAGGACAGTGGGGAATCCGTCATGACACCTCCGCACCGGGGGATGCCCGCAGGCTATCACCGCAGATCCAATCGCACGACAGCCCGATGCGGGATCCTCCGGGGGACCAATGACCCGTGTTCGCGGGAGCGCGTAGGGGAGGCTGGCACCATGCGACGCGGGCATGGCGTCCGCCAGTCCGACTCGAGGAGGGCAGTTGAGCATGCGGAACCGAATCCTCGTCGGGATCGACGGCTCGATCGCGAGCCGTGCGGCGATCACGTGGGCGATCGAGCGGGCGCGGGGCATCCGTACCGGCGTCATGCTCCTCATGGTGGTCGACGACGAGTGGGGTACGATCAGCGACCGCGATCTTGGCGAACTCCGCACCACGGCCGAGGACGTCGCCCAGCGCGAACTGGAGTTCGCCCGCGAGCGCGCCGGGTCCGTGGCGGTCACGGCCGGGATCGCCGTCGGCGCGCCGATGCTGGTGCTGGCCTCCGAGGCTGCCGCCTTCGAGTCGGTGGTCATCGGAACCCACAAGGTCGGGACGTTCCACGGTCACGCGCTGGGGTCGCGGGGTCTGCAGCTGGCGGCCGTCTCCCCGGTGCCGACGGCGGTCGTTCCCGTCGAGTCGTCGCACGGGCGCAGCGGGGTCGCCGTCGGGGTGAGCGATGCGCCAGGATGGATCGACCCGGTCCACTACGCCCTGCGGGAGGCCATCCGCCTCGAAGAGCGCCTGATATTGGTCCGTGCGGATGGGCCGGCGGGGGGCGAGGATCCCGCGGTGCGGATCGCGTGGGAGCTCCCCGAGGCGGCCGAGTTGCCCGACGACATCGCCGTGCGCCGATCGACGGCGCCTGCTGGCGAGACGCTCGCCGGTGTCTCCCGCCGCGCAGTGCTCACGGTGAGCGGTCGGCCCACGGCGGCCGGGGCGCGTGGATTCCGCCCGCTCGGTCGCACGAACAGCGACCTGCTCATGAACGCCGGTGGACCCATCGTGATCGTGCCGTTCGAGTCGGGGGCTGAGCGCGCCGCGGCCGCTCCGTCGCTCATCCGCGAGACCGCTGCCGACTGAGGCGAGACCGCTGCCGACCGAAGGAGACCACATGACCGCCATGGTGGTGTACGAATCGATGTTCGGGAATACCCGCCAGATCGCCGAGGCGATCGGCGACGGTCTCGCCGCGTACACCGAGGTGCGGGTGGAGCCGGTCTCGAACGTCGTCGATCCGGCGGCCGAGCTCGTCGTGATCGGCGCTCCGACGCATGCGCATTCCCTGCCGCGTGCCGCGAGCAGGGAGGATGCCGCGAAGTGGGCGGACGATCCCGAGAAGCACCTTGCGCTGGAGCCGGAGGCCGCACAGCCCGGCGTGCGCGAGTGGCTCGACGCCGTCTCGACGGTGCCTGCGGCGTGGGCAGCGTTCGGCACCCGCGTGAACATCCCGCGCATCTTCTCGGGCGACGCGTCGGCCGCGATCGAGAAGCGGATGCGCCGCCACAACTCCCGCCCGGCCGTGCCATCCGAGTGCTTCGTCGTCGACTTCGACAACGTGCTCGTCGACGGCGAACTCGACCGGGCGCGCGAGTGGGGCGATTCACTCGGTCGCGCGGTGTTCGCGCGGCAGGCGACGCGCTAGGGGGCGACCCCCTGCGGACCGGCGGGCGACGCGTCCGGTGAGAACAGCCGCAGCGCCACGGGAGTCGTGAGGCACGCGAACGTGACGGCCATGAGCACCCCCGCCGCCACGTAGAGCGCGGTGACCAAGGCGATCGGACTCCGCTCGTCGATGAACGGCGACGGGGCGAACGTCCAGAGGATCGACACGAGCCACGCGCCGGCATTCGTCGGCACCCAGCGCATGGCGTGCGGGCGGGAGAGCACGAGCGCCTGCGCAAGCGGGATACTCACGAGCAGGAGGGCCGCGCCCACCGCGACCGTCGCGATCATCGCCGGTGTCGCGAGGTCCAGGCCGAGGGTGCCGGGCAGCATCCCGAGTGCCCAGGCGAAGGCCGCGGCGGCGGCAGTCGCCGCGATCCATCGCCACGCCACCGGTCGGTTGGCCTGCATCCCCGCGTACTGGCCGATCGCCAGCGACGTGCCCTCGAGGGCGCCCGCCCCGACGATGAGCGCGAAGCGAGCCGGGTCCTCGGTGCCGGAGACCAGCGTGAGGATCGCCGTTCCCACAGCGATGGCGAAGCCGATCGCCTCGCCGATCGAGACGGCGAGGATCCAGCGGCGCGCCGCCCGAGCACGAGGTCTGGGACGCGTCGTCGTCGCATCCGCGCTGATCCCCGCCCGCCCGTCCACGGCCTCGACGCTAGTCCGATTCGCGGCCCAGACGGGAGGACCTTGGGCCCGGGCGTGAGGCGGAAGCGACGGGAGGCTGAGGGCATGTCGGAGAACCGAGCCATCCGGACGACCCTGTTGATCGTCCAGGCCTTCGTCGCCCTCACCGCGCTCGCAGGCGGAGCAGCAGTGATGATGGGCGCGCTCGACCCCGAGTACCTCGAAGGGTCGCCCTTCACGTCGTACCTGGTGCCGGGGATCACCCTCGCGGTGGTGCTCGGCGGCATGCACATCTTCGCGTTCGTCGAGCTCGCGCGCTGGTTGCCGTGGGCATTGTTCGTCTCGGCCGCGGCGGGGTACACGACGCTCATCTGGATCTTCGTGCAGATGGTGTACATCCCGTTCAGCTTCCTGCAGGTGACGTACTTCGCCATCGGGCTGCTGGAGGTCGGGCTGGTGCTCCTCATGCTCGGTGTGCATCGCCGTCTCGGGCCGCGCCGGCACGCCTCGACCGAACGCGTTGCCGAGGACGCGGCGACGCATCCGTAGCCTCGACGCCACGGAGCTGTCAGGCGCGTGGTGCACACTTGAGCCGTGATCGCCGAGCATTCGCTGACCTGGAGCCCGCGGCATCCGACCGACCTCCTCCAGACGATCGGCGCACTCCGGCGCGGCGGAGGCGACCCCACGCACCATCGCGATGAGCGCGGAGCGGTATGGCGGACCACCCGCAGCGACGATGGTGTCGCGACGGTGCGTTACACGCAGCCCGCACTCGATGCGCTGCGCTGCGAGGGATGGGGCCCCGGCGCCCGGGCCGCGGTGGCGTCGGCGCCGGAGCTGCTGGGCGAGCGCGACGACCCCTCGAGCTTCGACCCGGGCATCCGGCTGCTCGACGACGCGCACCGGCGCAACGCTGGCCTGCGCATCCCGCGCACCGGGCGGGTCTTCGAGGCGCTGGTGCCCGCGATCCTCGAGCAGAAGGTGATCACCCTGCAGGCGCACGACTCGTGGCGGCGACTGGTGTGGCGATTCGGCGAGCCGGCGCCCGGGCCGACGCCGCGGACGATGCGAGTGACGCCGTCGCCCGAGCGATGGGCGTCGATCCCGACCTGGGAGTGGCACAAGGCCGGGGTCGACCCGCGTCGGGCCCGCACGATCGTCAACGCCGCGCGCTACGCATCGCGCCTCGAGGAGGCGGTCGGCATGAACCCGGCGGATGCCGCGGCGCGCCTCACCCTCATGCCCGGCGTCGGGGCGTGGACCGCCGCCGAGGTGGCGCAGCGCGCGTTCGGCGACGCCGACGCGCTCTCGGTCGGCGACTACCACCTCTCGAACTACCTGGGGCATGCGCTCTGGGGTCGTGACATGACCGACGACGAGATGCTCGAGGCGATGACACCGTGGGCGGGCCACCGCTACCGGGTTGTGCGGTTACTCGAGTCGGCCGGCGTCCGCGGGCGGCCGCGTCGGGGGCCGCGCATGTCGTTCGTCGACCACCGCGCGATCTGAAGGGTCGGAGCACGATGCACTACGGCCACGAGCTGCAGTTCGGCACCTTCATCACTCCGGCGAACGACCCGCCGAATGCGGCCGTGCGTCTCGCCGAGCTCGCGGAGGCATCCGGCTACGATCTCGTCACCTTCCAGGACCACCCGTACCAGCCGCGATTCCACGACACCTCGACGCTGCTCACGTGGGTCGCGGCGCGCACTCAGCGCATCCACCTCGCTGCGAACGTCACGAACCTGCCCCTTCGCCCGCCGGCCGTGCTCGCTCGCGCGGCCGCGAGCCTCGACCTGCTGAGTGGCGGGCGGTTCGAGCTCGGCCTCGGCGCGGGCGCCTTCTGGGACGCGATCGAGGCCATGGGCGGTCGGCGGCTCACGCCGGGCCAGGCCGTCGACGCGCTCTCGGAGGCGATCGACGTGATCCGCGGCATCTGGCAGCCGGGTCACCGGGCCCGCCTCGAGGTCGATGGGACGTACTACCGGGTGAGCGGCGCGAAGCGCGGTCCGGCGCCCGCCCACGACATCCCGATCTGGATCGGCGCCGCGAAGCCGCGGATGCTGCGACTCGTCGGACGCAAAGGCGACGGGTGGCTGCCGTCGCTCGGCTACCTGAAGCCCGGTGGCCTCGCCGCGGGCAACCGCACGATCGACGAGGCCGCGCTCGCCTCCGGGCGCGACCCGCGCGAGATCCGTCGCCTGGTGAACATCGGCGGTCGGTTCTCGGCGGGTGGCAGTGGAGGGTTCCTCGACGGTCCGGCCGCCCAGTGGGCCGAGCAACTGCTGCCGTCATGCTCGACGACGGCGTCGGCACGTTCATCCTCGCGAGCGACGACCCGGCCACCCTGCAGCGATTCGTCGCCGAGGTCGCGCCCGCGCTCCGCGAGGCGGTCGCGCGCGAGGTACGACGCTCGGAGTCGCTGTAATCGCATCCACCTGACTGTTCCGGCACGATGCTGGTGTGGTTGTGAGTGCGCGCCTGGATCGACCAGCGCTGTCCAAGTGGTGTCTGGAGCGACTGGGTAGCGAACCTCGGCAGGTCCTGTTCGAAGCGGGCCATCTCTCGCAGGTGATCGGTCTGCTGCTCACCGACGGGCGGGACGTCGTTGTGAAGGTCCGCGCTTGGCAGGAGCGGCTCATCGGTTGCGGTCAAGTTCAAAACAGCTTGTCGCTGAGCGGGTACCCGGCTCCGCGGTTATCGGTGCCGCCGGAACGGCTGGGGCGACTCGGGGTGAGCGCTGAGGCACTGATTCATGGCGGCGCATTGTTGGCGGCGGAACGGGATTCGGCGGCCCGTTTCGCCGAGGCCCTGGCTCTCCTGGTGCGCACCGCGCCCGACCCCGCGACGGTGAGCACGCTAGCCCCGTCGCCACCGTGGGTTGGTTGGGATCACAGAGCCGAGAAGCTCTGGCCGGCACCCGACGATCGCCAAGGTGACCTGAACGAACATCCTGGCGACCGATGGCTAGATGAGATCGGCACGGCCGCACGGAGGCAATTGCTTGCGCTAGACCGCCCGGCGGTCATTGGGCACGGCGACTGGTATTCCCAGAACCTTCGCTGGATCGATAGACACCTGTACGTCGTGCATGACTGGGACAGTGCCGTCACTCAGGCCGAGGCCGCAATCGCGGGGCAAGCCGCGGCGGTGTGGCCGGGCACTGGGTTGCCCGGCGCGCTTGCGACGTCGGCCGTCGGCGCGCGATCGCCGGCGCCGGCTCGGGAGCGGTAGAGCACACGATGCGGTTCCAGGAGGGGTCCGGCGATGTAGACGTGGTCGGTCACGCGTGCACCCCGGGCTACTCGAGCCACTCCGTCTCGAACGTCGGGTTCGCGTGGATGTTCGTCGACACGAACGGCTCGGGCCCGATCACTGCGAACTTGTGCGGCGTGAACGCGGGCACCACGAGGATCTGCCCACCGGATGCCTCGAGCCGTTCGTCCCCGACGGTGAACGCCGCTCGCCCGTGGCGCACCACGAACGTCTCGGTGTACGGGTGCCGGTGCAGCCGCGGGCCGGCTCCGTCGCGCGACGAGTACACGAGGATCACCGAGACCTGCGAGCCGATCGCGGCGCCCTCGATCGATTCGTTCCAGTCCACGTCGTCGGTCGCGGCATCCGTGCGCGAATGCATGAGAACCATGTGCTCCTCCTCCTCGTCGGACGGAATGCGCCGCCACCATAGCCCCACCCACGGATGCCGCCAGCCCCGCGATCTGCTCCGGTTCCCTGCGAGATCGGCGGACGGAAGCCGGGCGTTCGCATGAGGCCGGTACCGCGTTACGATGACGCCATGACCGCGGCCGGCCGGAGCACCCCATGACGAGCGGCGGATCGCTCGCGATCGACGCGGGGCAATCGGGCATCAAGGTGCGCCATGCGGATGCCGCGGGCGCGAGCGAGTGGGCCGGTCCCGGCATCCGCACCGACCTGCCGCTGCTGCCGCAGCTCGCCCGGGTGATGGAGCAGGCCGTCGAGGCGGGGCGAGCGTTCGACGAGGTCGGGCTCGGCGTCTCGGGGCTCACCTCGGACGAGACCGACGCGGGCTACCTGCTCGCCGCCGCGGCGCAGCACGGGGTGCGCGCCGTGCACCTCGCACACGACTCGATCACCGCGTACCTCGGCGCGCTCGGCGATGACCGCGGGGCCGTCGTCGCCTCGGGCACCGGCGTCGTGACCCTCGCCGTCGGACGCACCGAGTTCGCCCGCGTCGACGGGTGGGGCTACCTCATCGGCGACGCCGGCAGCGGATACTGGCTCGGCCGTGCCGGGCTCGATGCGGTGATGCGCGCGCACGACGGCCGCGGCGAGCCGACCGTGCTCACCGAGGTCGTACTGGCGGAGTTCCCCGACCTGGAGCGGGCGTACATCGACCTGCAGGCGGATCCCGAACGGGTCGGGCGCATCGCCCGGTACGCGCGGCACGTCGCCGACGCGGCGGCCGCGGGTGACGGGGTCGCGAGGGCGATCGTGTGGGCCGCAGGGCGGGAGCTCGCGGCATCCGTGTTCGCCGGCCTGCGTCGGGTCGGTGAGTCGGATGCCGCAGCGCCACGAATCCGCGGCGTCGGCGGCGTCTTCGCCGGCGCGGCTGTGGCCGGCGCGTTCACCGCCGCCGTACGGGAGCTGCTGCCCGGCGCGGACGTGCGCCTTGGCGAGGCGCACCCGCTCGACGGCGCGGCCGCGCTCGCCGAGGTCTCCTCGACGAGCGCGCTCGCCGCGCACATCGCGACCGCGTCCGCCTGAGCGGCGCCCTACGCGCGGGTCGGCGCCCTACGCGCGGGTCGGCGTCAGCGGCGCCACTACGCCCGCGTGAGGTACGCCTCGATGCGATCGAACGCCCCCTCCCAGGCGGTCGTCTGGAAGAAGTCGCGCACCTCGGGCGTCGGGAAGCCCGTCTGCACCACGGTCATCAGCGTGCCGGCGTCCGTCGGCTCGAAGGTCGCGACGACCCGCGTGGTCATCGACGTGCCGCTCGGGTCGCTGCCCGTCGACTCGGTGACAAGTCGGTGCGGCCGGTCGATCTCGAGGAACGTCTGCACCTCGTGGAACAGCGTGTCGCGGTCAGGCCCCCAGGTGGAGTCCCACAGCCCGCCGACGCGCAGGTCGACGGTGATCTCCACGATGCCGGGCTCCTCGTCGAGGATCGAGAACCAGATCTTCTGCTTCTCGGGGTCGGTGTAGGCGTCGAATACCTCCTCGGGTGTCGCAGGCAGTTGCCGCGACGCCCGCAGGCCGATGGTCTCGCTCGTGTCGATGTCGCTCATGATTCCGTTCCTTTCGTGGCGGCCGTGCCGTTCGAGGGGATCGTGCCTTTCGTGGGGGTCGTGCCGTTCCTGAGGGTGAAGTAGGCCTCGAGACCGTCGAGTCGACGCTCCCAGAGCCGCTGGTAGAAGGTGATCCATGCCATCGCGTCCTCCAAGCGCTCGTTGCCGAGCAGGACCTGCCGCACACGGCCGACCTTCTCGGTGGTGACCAGGCCCGCGGCCTCGAGCACGTCCACGTGCTTGCGGATGCCGGTGAGGGTGATGCCCGTGGGCTCCGCGAGCTCGCTGATCGTCGCCGGACCGTCGCCGAGACGGGTCAGGATGCCGCGACGCGTCGCGTCGGCGAGGGCTGCGAACGCCCGATCGAGCGCCTGTTGTTGAACCATGTGGTTCAGTATAAAACACTGAACCGAGAAGTTCAATGATCGATTCGAGGCCAGTCCACCGGAACGCCGACCAACCCCGCGCTGACCTCCCACAGCCGCTCTGCTGTGGCCCGGTCGTGCGAGGCGCGCGACGAGCGCTTGGGACGGCGATCGTGGAAGTAGCCACCCGTGACGCCCTCGACCTCGGGCGAGGAGGCCATGTAGACGATCGTGTCTGCGCCCGTCTCCGGAGAGCGCATGAACGGACGTGCCACTCCGGATGTCGCCGCGTACAACCTCATCTGGTCCTCTGCGCCGAACGACGTGCGCGTGACGCCGGGATGCACCGCGTTCGCGGTGACCTCCGTTCCGCCCAGACGACGCGCCAGTTCATACGTGAAGAGCACGTTGGCCAGCTTGGACTGGTTGTAGGCGCGCTGGCCGGAGTACCGTCCGGTTCCCTGCAGGTCGTCGAAGTCGATGCGGCCGAGTGCCTCCGCGCTGGAGGTGACGGTGACGATCCGAGCGCGTCCCTGCGCGATCATCCGATCGACCAGGAGGCGTGTGAGCAGGAATGGCGCGAGATGGTTGAGGGCGAAGGTCAGTTCGAGTCCGTCAGCCGTGACGTGGCGATGTGCCCAGAACCCGCCCACGTTGTTGACGAGCACGTCGAGTCGCGGGTAGCGCTCCTGAATCTCGGCGGCGAGCCGGCGCACCTCTGCCTGCGCCGAGAGGTCCGCCTCGAAGACGTCGATCCCGTCGTTGCCGGACCCCCGGCGCAGTTCCTCAGCGGCGGCTTCGGCTCGTGCTCGATCCCGCCCGACGATACCGACGCGAGCGCCGAGAGACGCGAGCCCCATCGCCGTCGCCTTTCCGAGCCCTCCGGTGCCTCCGGTGACCACGACGTTCTGTTCCGCGAGGAGCGGTGACTCGGCCATGGCATCCTCCGTGCGGCTCGGCTCGACGGTTCGACATCCGGCAGCAGACCCGTCTGTCTCGTCAGTCTCGTCTCTCCTGGGAGGAGCGGCAAGGCATGCCCGGCCGCGCGATTCGAGCGCTACGCCTCGGGTTCGAGGCGCCGTTCGTCTCGGGCACGCCTCCAGACGGTACGAGCGGCGTCGACATTGAGCAGCCCGATGCCGATGCCGACGACGATGTCGATCCATCCGGTCGGTATCCAGACGGTGACGACGGCGACGAGGATGATCGCGGCGTCGGCGAGCACGTCGTTCCGGGCAGATAGCCACGCGGCCTTGGCGAGGCTCCCCGGATGGTGGCGATGCCGCACGAGCAGGAGCGCGCACGTCAGGTTCACGAGGAGCGCACCGATCGCCGTCAATGAGAGGGGCAGGGGCTCGGGCGGCACCGGGTTGATCATCTTCATCACCGCGGTCCAGATCGTGGCCAGCGCGGGGATCAGGATGACGAACGCGAGCACGCTCCCGACATACGACCGTCGCCGGGCCGACCAGACGGCCGCGAAGAAGATCAGGAGGTTGATGCTGGCGTCCTCGAGGAAGTCGACGCTGTCGGCGAAGAGCGACACCGACCCGATGATCTGGGCGACGACGAACTCCACGCCGAAGTAGGCGAGGTTCAGCACCGCGACCAGCAGGACGGTGCGGCGGAGGGCGCTGGTGTCGTGCATCGTGTCATCCCCCTCGGATGACGGTTCGGAGCGTGCTGACGCGACATTACCCCTCTGTGGCATCCGCTCGACCGATCGAGGCCATGTGGCGGGTGCGCCTGCCCCGTCGCCGGGAGGCAGGCGCACCCGCGGAATCTCTTCCGCTAGCCGAGGGTCCAATGCTGGGTCGAGGCGGTGGCGTCGCAGGGCGCGAGGGCCACGCCCCACTCGCCTTCCGGCGTGGCGAGACACAGACCGGGGTCCGCGGCGCTGCTGATGGTGAGGTCGCCGTTGAGCTCCCACTGCTGGTCGAGGGACCCGATGCAGTCGGCGATCATCACGGGACTGCCCGCGACCACGTCACCCTTCACGGTCACGCACATGTCGCCGTAGACGGTGAGCTCCTTTTCCGCAGTCCAGTTGAAGGACTGATTGCCGCCTCCGTTGCAGTACCACAGCCCGAGCGTCGTGCCCGGCGTCGTCGAGAAGCCCGGCACGTCCAGGCACACCCCGTGCTTCACGCTCACCAACGGCTCCCCGGGAGGGGCGGGGGGCAGGTCGTTGAGCTGCTCCTCCTTGAGAAGGCCCCAGCCCCACTGGATCTGCGCGAGCCCCGACTCGCTCGTCACCTCGAGGTCGCCGTCGCCGACCATGGTCGTGAGGGTGTAGGCGTCGTTCGTCCGCAGTCCAGGCCAATAGACGAGGCCCATGCCCTGATCCCGGGCCACCTCGGTGAGGGCGCCGAGGTAGGAGGTGTACACGTCGCCCTCGTGATTGCCGTAGTTGAGGCCCGTCGTCATCGGGGAGCCGGCCTCACTGATGACGGTTCGCCAGCCGTACTCGCCGATCCGCGGCAGCAGGTTCTGCTTCCACTCGTCCTCGGTGGTGTGGTTGGCCCAGAATCCGTAGAAGTGCAGCGACAGCAGCGTGCCCTCGAGCTCCTCGGCCGCGCCGACGCCGGTGACGTTGTCGTTGTACCCGGTCCCCGAGATGATCACCCTCTTGCGCGGCACGTCGCTGTGGTCGTCGAGCCACCCGGAGGTCAGCGAGACCCACTCGTCGAGCGTGTAGCCGGCCGGCTCGTTCATCGGCTCGTAGTAGACGTGAGGGTTCTTGCCGTACTCCGTGACCACGGTGTCCCACATGGCGTCGAAGGCGGCCTGGTCGTCGACGCGACCGTCCTTCGCGTTGTCGGCCTCCCAGTAGCTGAGGATGACCTTGAAGCCGCGGTCGACGGCGGCGTCGATGGCGCCCTGGTAGGACTCCCACCACTCGGTCCCGACGCTCGAGGGGTTGATCGGCAGCCGGACGGTGTTGGCGCCGACCTCGTGGCGGAACTCCAGGATGACGCCCGACGCCTTGTCGTACGTGGTGAGGTAGTCGTCGGCGGTGCTCAGCCCCGAGGGGACGACCTCATCGTCGGCGTAGTTGTCGCGAGGGTCGGCCCAGTTGACCCCGCGGAACTCGCTCGTACCGGCGGGGCCGGTGGAGGGAGCGGCGAGGGCGGGGAGCGGGGCAGCCCCCGCTATCAGCAGGGCCGCCGCCCCGAGGGCGATCCCGAGTGCGTTTCTCATATGACTCCATTCATTCGCGGCGCGCCGCTGCGCCGGGCATGGTTCGTGTTCGTGGATGTTGACGTCAACATCCCCCAGAAGGTCTCACACCAGGGTGCGCCACCGCAAGAGGTCCGTGCGAGCATCCCGAGGATCTTCCGCTGGCTTCCCGGTGGCGCAGGCGCGATCGCTCGCGGCATCCGCTCGGTCACATCGTGTCGAGGATCCCCACGAGCTGCTCGAACGTGGTCGTCGGGTTCACGATCGCGAAGCGGGTGTTGGGGCGTCCGGCGTGCGAGCTCGGCGTCACGAACGCGCGCTGCTCGTCGAGCAGTCGCGCCGACCACGCGGCATAGTCGTCTCGCGACCAGCCGTCCCGCTCGAACACGACGACCGAGAGCTGCGGTTCGCGCACGAGCCGCATGCCGTCGCGCCGCTCGATCTCTCGCGCGATGTCGTGCGCGAGCGTGATGGAGCTCGTGATGGCGTCGCGGTAGGCCCGTCCGCCGTAGGTCGCGAGCGAGAACCACAGCGGCAGCCCGCGAGCTCGGCGGGTGAGGTGCGCGGCGTAGTCCGACGGGCTCCACTCGCTCGTCTCGGTGAGCGTGTCGAGGTACTCGGCGTGCTGGGTGTGCGCTCGCCGCCCCGTCTCGGGATCGCGGTAGATGAGCGCGCAGGCGTCGAACGGCGCGAACAGCCACTTGTGCGGGTCGACGATCACCGAGTCGGCGTGCTCGACACCCGCGAAGCGGTGCCGGGCGACCGGCGACAGCATCGCCGCGAGTCCGTAGGCGCCGTCGACGTGCAGCCAGAAGTCGAAGTCCTCGCTTGAGCGCAGCGATCGAGGCGACATCGTCGACGATGCCGAAGTTCGTCGATCCGGCGGTGGCGACGACGGCGAAGACGGATGCCCCGTGCTCCTCGAGTGCGGCACGGACGGCATCCCCGCGCAGCACGCCGTCGTCGCCGGGCGCGCACCGGCACGACGTCGACGTCCATGACGCGGGCGGCGGACGCGATCGAGGAGTGCGCCTCGGCGCTGCACACGACCTTCCAGCGGCCCGGGGCATCCGTGCCCGCGCTGCGAAGGGCGAGGCGCGCGTGCTCACGAGCCGCGACGAGCGCCGAGAGGTTGCCGAGGGTGCCGCCCTGCACGAACACGCCGCCCGCCGTCGCGGGCAGGCCGAACTCGGCGGCGAGCCAGGCGAGCACCTCGTTCTCGGCGTAGACGGCGCCGGCGCCCTCGAGCCACGAGCCGCCGTACAGCGCACTTGCCGAGACCACGAGGTCGAAGGCGATGGAGGCCTTCGTCGGGGGCGGTCGGGATGAACGACAGGTACTGCGGATGGTCGGTCGTGATGCACGCCGGGGCGAGCACGTGCTCGAAGCGCGAGAGGGCGCGGGCCGCGCCGATCCCGTGTTCGTCGATCGAGCGCCCGGCGAGGCGGCTGAGCTCGAAATCCGAGATCGGCTTGTCGAGCGGGATGTCCCTCGAGAGCATGCGGCGCCGCGAGTAGTCGAGCACGAGGTCGACGAGTCTCGTGGTCTCGTCGGAGACGTCGTGCATGCGGGTCGACGGCGATGACCTCCTCGCGGATGCCGCTGCGGCGCCGATCTCATCGCGGTCTGGCATGGCGTTCCTCTCGATCCGGCCAGGCCGCGACCGGCGGCGGGCCCAGAGCAGGGTTTCATCAGCTGGGCGGACTGGCACATCAACGGCGCCGCGTCCGGGAGGTCCCTGATGCCGCCTCTCCGGCTGGAGCGTACACCGGGTACCGAGGAACCCCCAGTGAATGAACCCTGGGCAAGGAGGGACATCGTGAACCCGGATGAACGAGCGACGCCGTCGGCGCCTGACGTGCCCGCGCGATCGGGTGCGACGAGCGAAGCGACCGGCTTCGATCCCGGATTCCTCGGTGTGGCGGCGACGATGCCGAGGCTGAGCGACCCGCAGGCCGTGGCACCCGTCGAGCTCGCCTACGAGCACTTCACGGTGGTGCTCGACACCGACCGGCGCTTCGCTGCGGTGACGGGCGTGAACATCGACGGCGCGCACCTCGTGAAGGTGCCGCGCGACGACAGGTGGGAGTTGGACGACCGCATCCCCGCCGAATTTCAGGCGGGGCCTGACGTCTACGCCGACAACGATCTCGACCGAGGCCATCTCGTGCGACGGAACGACCCGGTCTGGGAGTCGGCCGGACGTCGGCGGCTCGGGCGAACACCGAGCACCTTCCGGTTCACGAATGCAGCGCCGCAGGCGTCGGAGTTCAACCAGGTCGAGGGAACTCTGGGTGGGGCTCGAGGACCACGTGCTGGAGCACGCCCGGGTGCACGACCTCAAGCTCAGCGTGTTCACCGGCCCGGTGCTGGCCGACGACGACCCGCCGTATCGCGGCATCCGCATCCCGCTGAAGTTCTGGAAGATCGCGGCGTGGAGCACCGGGCGACGCGCTGGCGACCACAGGCTTCGTGGTCGACCAGTCGCCGCTCGTCGACACCGACAAGCTCCCGCGAGCGCTCGGTGCGCCGCCGCCCCTCGGGCCGTTCCGGACGTTCCAGGTGCGGATCGCCGACATCGCGGCGCTGACCGGCCTCGTCATGCCCGAGCTCGTCGAGGCCGAGCACCTGCCCCGCGGCGTTCCGGGCTGGCGTCAGCTCGAGTCCCTCGACGAGATCCTGGTCTGATTCCGCCTGCCGGACGGTGGCCGGCGGCGGAAGTCGCGCGGGGCGACGGATGCCGCGACGGGTTCGCCGCGGCATCCGGTCGTATCGTGGCCCGTCAGCGATCGAAGCGATCGAAGCGGATGCCCGCCGGGTCGGAGGGCAGGAGCATGAAGATCAACAGGATGATGGGGCCGACGAACGGGATGAACACCAGGAAGAAGAACCCGCCCGAGCGGTTGGTGTCGTGGAACCGTCGCCAGGTGAGCGCGAGGTTCGGGATGAGCACGGCGATGCCCCACGCGGCCGCGAGCCAGGTGAAAACCCAGTACGCCGGCCCCCAGGACACGCCGCTGTCGGTGTAGGTGGCGCCCACCGAGCCGAAGGTGTACGCGAACCCGTAGAGCACGCCCGAGATGACGAAGTTCACGAGGAACCACCACCAGTACTCGCTGAGGCTGGCGCGGCCCGAGAAGGTCGCGTACTTCTGGAAGAACCGGGCGACGGCTTGGCCGATGGTGGCTCCGTACAGCGGTGCATCGAGCGGGACTCGGTCGGCGGGGGTAGCAGAGGTCATCATGCTCCTTCTCGTGGTCGGTGCGCGGCGCGATGTCGGCTGGCCGGTGCGGCGAATTCGCCCAGTTGCTCAATACTGGCGCAGCGCGCTCACCGCCGGAAGGCCCGCACCGCGAGAGTCGGAAGCTCGAGGATCCATCCGACCAGCTACACGTCGACCTGACCACGGTCACGTTGCTGATCGCCGAGTTGCGGCGTGTCGGTGGGTCGTGGTCGAGTTGCGGACGTGGGCTTCGACGCGCAATTCCTGGGGGTGGCGGCACCGATGCCGCGAGTGGGCGAGGCCGACCGGTCGAGCCGAAGGGGATCGCCGGTGACATCCGTCGATCTCGATTACGTGCACTTCACCGTGACGCTCGACTCCGCGCGCCGCTTGGCACGGGTCACGGGCGTCAACCTCAACGGCGCCGAGCTCGTCGAGACCGATCGCGGCGACCGTTGGCAGCTCGACGATCGCATCCCCGCCGACTGGCAGGCCGGCTCCGCCGTCTACACCGACAACGACCTCGATCGAGGCCATCTCGTGCGGCGGCGCGATCCCGTGTGGGGCGCGCCCGAAGTCGCCGCTCGCGCGAACGGCGACACGTTCCGGTACACGAACGCTGCTCCGCAGGCGGCGGGATTCAACCAGTCGAAGGAGCTCTGGCTGGGCCTCGAAGACCACGTGCTCGAGCACGCGAGGGTGCACCGCCAGCGGCTCAGCGTGTTCACGGCGCCGGTACTCGCCGCGGGAGACCCGCCGTACCGGGGCATCCGGGTGCCGCTGCGGTTCTGGAAGATCGCCGCCTGGAACACGGGCGACGACGAACTCGCCGCCGTCGGGTTCGTGGTCGACCAGGCGCCGTTCGTCGACACGACAAGGGTGCTCGAGCCCGTTCCGGACGAGGCGCCGGCGCTCGGGCCGTTCCGCACCTTCCAGGTGCCGATCGGCGACATCGCCGCGCTCACCAGGCTCGCGATGCCCGAGCTGATCGCTGCCGACAGGATGCCGACGACCGTCGCCGAGGTGGGTTGGCGACGCGTCGAGCGGGCCGACGAGATCCTGCTCTGAGCGGGCTCGTCCTGCGGCCGGTCCTAGGCGGCAGGTGTCCCCGCCGCGGCGTCGGTGGAGGCTGCCGCCGGCGATGCTGCACCGGTCTTGCGCGACTTTCGCGCGGCCTTCCTCTCGGCATCCATCTCCGCCATGATCGCCTTCGTCTCGTCGAGCTCGCCGAGCATCGGCCGGATCCAGTACGCCGCCGGGTTGGAGTCGACGAGGATCAGGCGCACGAGCAGCGTCAGCGGGATCGCGAGGATCGCCCCGATCGGACCGATGACGACGGCCCAGAAGAGCACGGAGAAGAACGTGAGGGACTGGCTGAGCGACACCGCCTTGCCCACGACCCGCGGCTGGATCACCGACTGGATGACCCCGTTGATCACGCCGTACACGACGATGACCGCGACCACCGTCGGCCAACCGCCCACGAGCGCGCCGAAGATGAGCGGCGGGATGATCGCGATGAAGTAGCCGATGTTGGGGATGAACGAGCAGACGAACGCGAGAAGTCCCCAGATGAAGGCGCCCGGCACGCCGAGGAGGTAGAGCGCGAGCCAGTCGATGAGGCCCTGTGCCAACCCCAGCACCGTGGTCACGACCATGTACCGCCGCACGTTCACGCCGTAGTTCACGAGCGAGGTCACGACGAGCGGCCGCACTGGGAACAGCTGGCGCAGGAGGGTCGGGACGAACGCCGCGTCCATGGCCATGAGCAGCAGCATCGTGAAGATGATCACGAGGACCGAGATCCAGCCCGCGAGCCCGCCGACGAGTCCGCTCAGGAACCCGATCAGTGCCGACGGATCGAAGCTCCCGGCAAGATCGCTGACCGCCGTGGCGTCGATGCCGATCGAGGTCAGCCACTGCGCGACCGAGTTGCCGAAGGCGGTGATCTGGTCGCTGAACTGCGGCAGCAAGCTCGGCGAACTGCCCGAACGCGACGAGCACGGCGTAGCCGAACGCGATGAGCAGCAGCGTCACGGCCGCGATCACCGAGCCCGTGGCGATTCCGCGCGGCACTCCCCGCCGCTCGAGCCAGATGCGGAGCGGGTGCACGCAGATCGTGAGCACCAGTGCGAAGAACGCGGGTGCGAAGATGCCCGCGATCGCCGAGAGTCCGAACGCGGCGACGGCGCCGCCGCCGAGTCCCATCAGGATGTACGCGTTGCGGTGATTGCTCTCGGGCGCGGTGGCTGCAACGGCGTCCGCTTCGACGTGCCGGGCGGCGGCCGAGTCATCCGCCTTCGATCGCTTCCTGGTCCACCACATGCGGGGCTCCGATCCGCGAGCCCGCCCCAGGCCCGCGCTCACGCCCACATTAGCGAGCGGATGCCGCGGTGGGCATCATCCGATCCGGGTGACGTCGGCCACAGCCTCGCCGGCTTCGACAGCGGTCACGCTCACCCCGGCGACAGGGAGGCCGCGCCCGGGGCGGAGAGCGTGAGCAGCGCGCGCCCGACCTAGGGTTCGAGTCTGGCACCGGATATCGCGCGGTGCCACAGTGGAGGCATGACCGAGGGCGACGAACTGCGCACCGACGTGCTCGTGGTGGGTGCGGGCCCGAGCGGGCTCATGCTCGCCGTATGCCTCGCGAAGCTCGGCGTCGACGTGATGATCGTCGACGGCAAGGAGGGTCCGACGCGAGAGTCGCGGGCGCTCGCCGTGCAGGCGCGATCGATGGAGATCTACGACCAGCTGGGGCTCGTCGACCGGGTGCTCGCCGAGCGCTCGCCTGCGACCCTGCTCGTGCCGGGGACTCGCGGGCACGTCTTCGGCACGCTCGAGTTGCGCGGCTTGGCCGAGGGCACCACGCCCGTACCGCGAGGTCACGGTGTTCGAGCAGAGCAAGAACGAGCGGCTTCTCGTGGATGCGCTCGGTGAGCTCGGGCGCGAGGTCCTCTGGCGGCACCGGCTCGAGCGGCTCGAGGTCGAGCGGGATGTCGTGTCTCGAAGCGCTCCGTCGCGGCGCCGCTCCCCGACGGGCCGGGCGGCCCTGCGGCATCCGTCACCGCGACGCTCACCGGCCCCGACGGGCCCGTGACGGTACGCGCCCGCTACTGCGTCGGCGCCGACGGCGCGCACTCGCTGGTGCGCGAGACGCTCGGCATCCCCTTCGAGGGGATCACGAACGTGCATTCCTTCTACGTCGCCGACGCCTCGGGCGTCGAGGGGCTCGTCGACGGCGCGGTCAACGTGCGGATCACGCGAGGAGCACTTCCTGCTCGCGTTCCCGATGGGGCCGGGCCGGATGCGCCTGCTCGGGGTCGTGCGCGACCGCGATCGCGATGCACGAGGGGAGCTGACCGAGACGCTCGTCCGCGCGCTCGTGCGACGCGAGTTCGGGGTCGAATACCGCGACTCGGCGTGGTTCGCGACGTATCGGCTGCACCATCGCCTCGCGGCGCGCTTCCGCGATGGGCCGTGCTTCCTCGTCGGCGACGCCGCGCACATCCACTCGCCGGTCGGCGCGCAGGGCATGAACACCGGCCTGCAGGAGGCGCACAACCTCGCCTGCGCGTTCGCCGACGTGCTCGTCGGCGGCATGCCCGATTCCCGCCTCGATCGCTACGAGGCCGAGCGCAGGCCGGTCGGCAAGATCCTCGTCGCCACGACCGACCGGGCTTTCGCCGCCGTGACGTCGGATTCGCGGTTGGCCCGCTTCATCCGCGGGCGCGTCGTGCCGCGCCTGGGACCCTCGCCTTCCGCCTGGTGCCCCTTCCTCGTCGGCGGCCGACGCGTGTTCGGCTACCTCTCGCAGACGCGCATCCGGTATCGGGTGCCGGATGCCCCGGGCACGCCCCGCGACGACGTGGTCGGGGTGCGGCTGCCGTGGACGGGCGGCAACTACGACGTGCTGCGCTCGATGCAGTGGCAGGTGCACGGGTACGGAGTGCCCGAGCGGGCGGTGCGACGTATCGGCCGCGAGCTCGGTGTCGAGGCGCACGTGTTCCCGAGAGACCCGTATCGGCGGCTCCGGGTCGACCGTGTGTACCTCGTGCGCCGCGACGGGTTCGTCGTCGCCGAGGTGGTCTCGCCCGGCACGGGCGTACTGCTCGACGCAGCACGGCGCCGGCTCGCGGGGGCGTGAGGGCGCCTCGACTCGACCGGCAGGTATCGTCGAACGGTGCAGCGCCGGAGCCATGACACGGATGCCGCGCTCCGCCGCCGCCGCTTCACCGGCGCCGCGACGCAGCTCGGCACCGAGGTGTCCATCAACTTCGGGTCGTCGCTCGCGGGCCTCGTCATCCCGATCGTCGGATCGTTCGTCGTCGTCGCCGCGCGCCAGCTCGTGATGGTGTCCGCGGTGGTGCCGTTCTACCGGCCCAAGCGCGCGGAACTCACGTGGCGGCGGCTCTGGCCCGCACTCGCGCTCGGCGTCGTGCTCGCCACGATGAACCTCGCCTTCTACGAATCCGTGCACCTGCTGGGGCTCGGCATCGCAGCGACGATCGAGTTCCTCGGTCCGCTGGCGCTGGCGCTCGCGACGTCGAGGCGCCCCCTCGACGTGATGTGCGCGGTCGCCGCGGGCGCCGGCGTCGTTCTCCTCATCGGCCCGGGATCTTCGGATGCCGCGGCCATCGATCCCTGGGGCGTCGCACTGGCCCTGACGGCCGCCGCGAGCTGGGCCGCCTACATCGTGCTGACCCGACGCGTGGCCGTCGGGCTCCCCGGACTCGAGGGGCTCACCGTCGCGAGCATCGTGAGCCTCGCCCTGCTGCTGCCGTTCGCGATCGCCACGTTCGATGCATCCGTGATCGACTGGCGGGTCGTCGCCCTGCTGCTCGGCGTGGGCGTGCTCTCGTCGGCGCTGCCCTACAGCCTCGACACGTTCATCCTGCGAAGGATCACCCCGCGCCTCTACGCGATCATCACGAGCTTCGGCCCGGTGATCGCGGCGATCTTCGGCTGGCTCGTGCTCTCCGAGACGTTCACGCCCACCGAAGTCGTGGCCATCGCGATCGTGTGCGGAGCAGCCGGCACGGCGATCGCGACGCAGAAGGAGCGACCGAAGAGCGACCTCGAGCAGACCGCCGAGGGGCTCGCGTAGCAACGGCATCCGGCCCGGCGCAAGGCCGCGGCATCCGCGACACGTCGGCCGCGACGGCGGGGATGGCCGCGGCAGCATTCGGCCGGCGCGGCATTCGTTGCCCACCGGATGCCGCGACCGTATCGTGGAACGCGCGGACGTTCACCGGGAACGTCCGCACTGAGCGCACTCCGCGTCGATGAGGTCGGGAGGGGCCATGGCGAGCATCGCCTGGATCGGACTTGGGCACATGGGCGGCCCCATGTCGGGCAATCTCGTCGCCGCGGGTCACGAGGTGCGGGGCGTCGACCCCGACCCGGCAAGCCGCGAGGCGGCGGCCGCCCGGGGGGTGGAGGTGGTCGATCGGATCGTCGATGCCGTTGTCGGCGCAGACGCGGTGTTCACCTCTCTCCCGCGGGGCGAGCACGTGCGCGACGTGCTCGGCGGTGCGGCCGGCGTGTGGGCGAGTGCACCCATGTCCGCGCTGCTGCTCGACACCTCGACCGTCGACGTCGAGACGTCGCGGTTCTGCCACGAGGCGTCCGCCGAGCGCGGCTTCAGGTTCGTGGACTCGCCGGTCTCGGGAGGCATCGCCGGTGCATCGGCCGGGACGCTCACGTTCATGCTCGGCGGCGAGTCGGACGCGGTCGCCGAGGCTGCCAAGCTCGTGGAGCCGATGGCGGGGCACGTGTTCGAGCTGGGCGGCCCGACCATGGGCATCGCTGCGAAGCTGGCGAACAACCTCATGCTCTTCGTCTCGTTGCTCGGCGTCGCCGAGGGCTCGCAGCTCGCCGCGGAGCTCGGGCTCGACGCCGAGACGTTCTTCAGGGTGGCATCGGTCTCGTCGGGCGACTCGTGGCCACTGCGCACCTGGTATCCCGTGCCCGGGGTCGTGGAATCGAGTCCGGCGAACCGCAACTTCGACGCGACGTTCACGACGGTGCTCGCCCAGAAGGACCTCTCGTTCGCGCTCGTCGCCGGCGAGCAGGCAGGGCTTCACCTTCCGGCGGCACGCGTCGCGCTCAACCAGTTCGAGCGGCTCATCGGTGAGGGTTACGGCGGCAAGGACTGCAGCCTCATCGTGAAGTACGCCTCGGCCGACGGGCGGATCGAAGGATTCGACCCCAGGGCGTGATGGGCCCGGGTCGGCGGCCTGGCACTCGCGCTGCACTCCCAGGGACAGGGCGGTCAGCCGCCAGGCACTCGTGTTCGGTCAGCCGCGCTGCACTGCCGCGATCACCTCGTTGAGGCGGTCGCGCAGGGCACCCAGCTCGTCGAGGCTCATGCCGAGCCGGTCGACGACCTGCGGCGGAATGGCCAGCGCCTGCTCGCGGAGGGCCCGTCCGGCATCCGTCAACGTGACGTCGAGGCGATGATCGCGCCGGGCACCGTACATCGGACCACCGCCGCTCGGCCCGTACAAACGAGGAGGCCGCACCCTCCCCGGCCCGCTGCGTGCCCCCTCTGCGGTGCGCCCATGTCACGGCACGAGATCGACCGCTCGGGAGAGCGCACGCAGTTGTACTGCCCCTGATCGCCCGCCGAACGGACATTCCTTCCGCAAAGTCGGTACCGAAGTACCGGAAGTACCGAAGTACCGGACGATCCAGCGCATGAAGGTCATCCGGATGGGTGACACCGGGTCAGCGGATGAGGGACCCAAGTCCGGTCGGATGCTACCCACCACGCAGCGCGATGCGCCGGAGCACCCAGCGTTCGTACTCCGTCCACGGATCCTCCACGCCCGCGGCGACATCCGCGATGTGCTGCAGCAGCGCGTCGTGGACGGCGAACCACTCCGTTCCGGGGAACCGATACTCGGCGAATTGGATGTGCCGGCGCTGCTCGAGGGCGCGGCCGCCGCGCTCGAAGGCGAGCACCTCGTCGTGCGGCAGGCTCGCCAGCCGCAGGCGCGGGTTGACCGACGTGCCGATCTTGATCTGGTCGCGGTAGCGGATGTAGTAGACGATTTCGACCCGCGGCGGGTCGAACTCGTCATCGGGAACCTCGCCCACCCGCCACTCGCACTCGGCACAGACCCAGCCTGACGGGTAGCGCACGCCGACCCGTGAGCCGCAGGCCAAGCAGGGGGCCGGCAGGAGGTCGGTGACGCCGACCGAGCGGGTGACCCAGTCATACGCCTCGATCAGATGCTGGGTGCAGAGGTTGAGGGGCGCCTCGGGGTCGACCTGTTCAGGGCAGCGCCGGCCGTCGGCGTCGACGATGCCGCAGCCGCGTGGCAAAGGCTGCGCGTTCATGCAGGCAGAATACGCACGACCGCCGACACCACGACTCGCGACACCACGTCTCGCCGACACCACGTCTCGCGACACCGCGCCTCGCGACACCGCCGACACCACGGCTCGCGACACCACGACTCCTCACCACGAGCGCTCGGCGGCCCGCGATAGGCTCGATCTTCGACCGCCGAACGGCGGTGAACATGGCGTTCGGGGTGAACGAGGGACGAACACGACCATGCGCAGCTGGTGGCGACGCAAGCGGGAACGGTTCACGCCATTCGACCGCGCCGCGCTGCCCGAGGTGGATCCGCTCACGTTCGAGGAGTCGTTCGCCGAGGGTCTCCTCGTGGGCGAGGCGGCGGCGCGCATGGCGCTGAAGAACCGCCTCATCGTGATGGCGCTGCGAGGCGACGAGCCATTCGACGCCAGCCGGGCCGCGGCTGCGGCACGGGAGGTGCTGGGGGAGCTCGTGCAGCAGATGGGCGCGGTCGCCGAATGGTCGGCGACCGTGCGGGAATCTGCGAGCCATCGCGAGGGCCGCTCCGTGCACCAGCACGACTACCACCGGGCGGATGCCTGGAATCTGCGCCTCCGTGAGCGTGTCAACGCCGCCGTGGCCGAGCGACTCTCGCATCTCAGCCGCGACGACGTGTACCTTGCCGACCTCGCCGACCGTGCGCGACAGGAGGCGTGGGACGAGATCGCGGGAGCCATCGACGCGCGTCTTGCGCGGGAATGGCCGGAGATCGAGGTCGACGAGACCTACGAGCGCGAGCGTGGCACGCGCATGGGCGAGCTCATGCTCGACCTTCGGCGCGATCTCGCGGAGGTGAGCCGTCGACGTGAGGAGCGCAACGAGCTCGACGACTCGTTCGGGCACTGGCCGGGCTGACCACGGCGTTCGAAGAGGCGGTCATGCCTCAGCTCGGCGCTCGGAGGGAACCTGCCGCGAGCGAGCCTGTCCGCGAGCAAGCCTGCTGCGATCGAGCCTGCCGCGAGCGAGCCTGCTGCGCGCAAGCCTGTTGCGAGCGAGCAAGGCTGCCGACGGCCGAGCGGATGCCACGACCGCGCCTCGCGGCATCCGCTCGAACCGTGCGGCCGTCAGCCCGCTGGGGCGATGTTGTGGTTCTGCCGAAACGCGTTGCCCGGGTCGAGCTGGGCCTTGACCCGCCGCAGCCGCTCCAGCGTGGCCGGCGGATACATCGCGGCGACGACCTCCTCGCCACGTTCCACCGTGAGATTGCCGTAGGTGCCCGTCGTGAATGCGAGGGCGGGGTCGCTCCCCGCCTTCGCGCCTGCGATCTGCGCGGGCGTGGCGTCGGCCGGAAGCACGCCGTTCACGATGAGCAGCACCTCGGCGTCGCGGTAGGCGATCGCAGTGGCGTCGGGGGCGACGCGCGAGAACGCGCCGCCGAGGCCCCTCAGCAGGACCATCGTGGGGACATCGCGATCGAGCGCCCGCACGATGGAGTCGAGCGCGTCGTCGGAGAGGTCGGGCACGAACCCGTCGCCACCGACGAACTGCAACGGCGGGCGACCGGGTGGGGCGTCTTCGAGCAGGTCGCCATAGGCGACCGGGCGGAGCGAGACCTCGGTCACCGACGGCAGCGAGAGCAGCGGCTCGAGCAGTTCGCGCAGGCGTTCCTCGCTGCCCTGCAGCGCGACCGCGAGCTGCGGACCGGCCGGCATCTCGGGAGCGAATGGCGGCATGATCATGAGCGTCGAGTTGAGCTCGTCGGGACCGGAGCGCATCACGTCGCGCCAGGCGCGCAGCACCGCGGGAACGTCGGACCGGTCGAACAGCACGCGCCCGCCGACCAGATCGTCGCCCGGTACCGCCTGGAACACGAAGCGCGTGGCGACACCGAAGTTGCCGCCGCCGCCGCGGAGTGCCCAGAATACGTCAGGGTGTTCGTCGGCGTTGACCGTGAGCACCTCGCCGGCCGCGGTGACGAGCTCCACCTCGCGGAGCGCGTCGACCGTGAGGCCCTGGCTGCGCACCAGCCAGCCGATGCCGCCGCCGAGCGCGAGGCCGCCGACGCCGACATCGCGGGTGTCGCCCGAACTGATGGCGAGCCCGTGCGGGGCGAGCGCCGACGAGACGTCGCCCCATCGGGCACCCCCGCCGACGCTGACGAGCCCGTCGGCGCGCACCTCGATCGAGTCGAACTCGGCGAGGTCGACGACCAGGCCGCTTTCGACGGGCATGAGGCCGTGGCCGCCGCAGCGGACGGCGATGGGAAGTCCGGATGCCGCGGCGAGGCGGACGGCGGCCGCGACCTCCTGCGCGGTCTGCGGCCGCACGACGACCTCGGGTTCGCCGACACCGGCGAAGACCGTGCGTCCGGCGTCGTATTCGGTGTCGCCGGGACCATGGACCCGGCCGGGAACGCGTTCGATCAATCTGAGAGGATCGACATTTCGCCAGTCTTGCAGCGGCCTCCGACATGGCGGAATACTGCTCGCTCAGCGCGGAATCGCTGCATTCGCATGCACCCGGGGCATGCAGCGGATGCCGCGGCATCCGCAAGCGCTATTCGCGCCGGCCGCGGCATCCGCTCGCCCTCGCTACTCGCCCGCTACTCGCCCGAGGGATGCGCCTTCGCCCGGTCGATCACCCATGCGTACGCGAACGCGCGCTCGCGCCAGGCCGAGTAGCGCCCCGACACCCCGCCGTGCCCGGCGGCCATCTCGGTCTTCAGCAGCGGGTCGGCCCCGGCGTCGCGCAGCCGCGCGACCCACTTCGCGGGCTCGACGTAGAGCACTCGCGTGTCGTTGAGCGACGTCACTGCGAGGATCGGCGGGTAGTGGTTCTCGTGCACGTTCTCATACGGGGAGTACGACTTCATGTACGCGTACACCTCGGGGTCATCGAGCGGGTTGCCCCACTCGTCCCACTCGATCACGGTGAGCGGCAGCGACGGGTCGAGGATCGAGGTCAGCGGGTCGACGAACGGCACCTCGGCGAGGAGCCCCGAGAAGTACCGCGGCGCCATGTTCGCGACCGCGCCGATGAGCATTCCGCCGGCGCTGCCGCCCTGCGCCACCAGCCGGTCGGGCGCGGTGACATCCTCGTCGATGAGGTGCCGGGCGACCGCGACGAAGTCGGTGAAGGTGTTGCGCTTCTCGAGCTTCTTGCCGTGCTCGTACCAGAGCCGCCCCATCTCGCCGCCGCCGCGCACGTGGGCGACCGCGAAGATCATGCCGCGATCGAGCAGTGACAGGCGCGGGATGCCGAACGCAGGATCGATCGAGTGCTCGTATGAGCCGTACCCGTAGAGCAGCGTGGGCGCGGGCGTCCCGAGCTGGACCAGGTCGTGCCGGTACACGAGCGAGACCGGGATGCGCGTTCCGTCGTCGGCGACCGCCCATTCGCGGCGCTGCGCATAGCGCGTGGCGTCGTAGTCGCCGAGCACGGGCTGGCGCTTGCGCAGGCGGCGCTCGCCGGTGGCCACCACCACGTCGTACACCGTGGTCGGCGTCACGAAGCTCGAGTACGCGATGCGCAGCGTCGGCTGATCCCACGCCGGGTTCGAGCTCACGCCCACCGAGAACAGCGCCTCCTCGAACGGCAGTTCGTGCAGGGTGTCGTCGAGCGTGCCGGCATCCGTGGGCGCTGCGCAGGCCCGGCGGGCGGCACCTTCGCGATCGCAACGCGCGGCAGGCCCTCGCGGCGGTACTCCACGGCGACGAAGTCGCGGAACGCGTCGACACCGTCGATGCGCATCGCCGGGTCGTGCGGCAGCAGCATCCGCCGTCGTCCCTTGCGGGTCGGATGCCGCGACGCTCACGAGCTCGAAGTTCACGGCGCCGTCGTTGTGCACGATGAGCAGACGGTCCCTGCCGCCGGCGATGACGTGCTCGACGTCGTACTCGACCCCTTCCTTGCGCGGCCACACGACCCGGAACTCGCCGGCGGGATCCCCGGCATCGAGCAGCCAGGTCTCGTTCGTGACGTTCGAGCCCGCCTCGATCATGAGGAACCTGCGGCTGCGCGTGAGCCCGACGCCGAGCCAGAACCTCTCATCGGGCTCGTGGAACACCAAGACGTCGTCGGATGCCGCGGTGCCGACCTCATGGCGCCAGATCGTGTCGGGGCGCCACGACTCGTCGACGGTGGCGTAGAAGAGGTAGCGCCCGCTCGGGTCGAACACCGCGCCGGCAGCCGTGCCCCTGATGACGTCGTCGAACTCGCGGCCCGAGTCGTCGATCGAGCGGAGGCGGATCGTGTAGCGCTCGTCGCCCTCGACGTCGATCGCGTAGAGCATCGTCGACCCGTCGGCGGTGACGTCGAAGCTGCCGAGCGCGTAGTATTCGTGGCCCTCGGCTTCGACGTTGTCGTCGAGCAGCACCTGCTCGCCGGGCAGGCCCGCGCTCAGCTGGTCGAGTAGCGAGCGAAGCGAGCGTATCGGGACCCGCGTCCTGGTCTCGATGCGGCGCTGCCGCGCCCACTCGGCCGACGGAATCAGTCTCGGGCAGCACCGGCGGCTCCCAGTCGTCGGCACCGGCGATCGGGGCCCGGCAGTGGATGCCGTACTGCTTGCCCTCCACCGTGCGGGAGAAGTACCACCAGTCGCCTTCGCGGCTCGGCACGCTGAGGTCGGTCTCCTTCGTGCGGGCCCTGATCTCCTCGAACAGCTGCTCCTGCAGGAGCGAGAGGTGCTCGGTCTTCGCCTTGGTGTAGGCGTTCTCCTCGTGCAGGTGCGCGATGACCGCTGGATCGTCCTTCGCGCGGAGCCACTCGTACTCGTCGATCACCACGTCGCCGTGGTGCACTCGTTCGATCGGGCGCTTCTCGGTCCTGGGAGGGGTGAGCACGATCTCCAAGGTACCCCGCGCGTAGGAGGCGCTTCGCGTTCAACGGGCACGAGGCAGGCGGCCAGGGCGACCTGCCGCGGAAGCTCGACGTGCTGCGCGAGCGGTTGGGCGGGGATGGATCATGACGCGGAGCCGGGCATCCGGTTCGCGTTGCTCAGGTACTTAGGTTAGCCTTCTCTGACTTCCCCGACGCCTCGTTCGTCGACGATCCCCCGATATCCCAGGAGGCGAAGCGTGCCCACCACTCGCTCGCTCGAGACGACCGCGCTGCGGCTGGCGCGCGGCCGCGCCGCCGAGTCGGCGCTCCTCACCGGTGACGCGGGCATCGACTACGGCGAGCTCCGGGACCGCATCGACGCCCGCAGGGGCGAACTGGGGCCGACCCGCCGGCTGGTGATGATCGCCGGTGCGAACGAGGTCGAGCCGATCGTGACCTACCTCGCGGCGCTCGAGGGCGGGCACCCGGTGCTCTTCGTCGACGGCGACCGCACCCGTGCAGGTGGAGTCGAACACCGCAACGGCCTCGTCGAGCGGTTCGACCCCGACGTCGTCGCAGCCGACGACGGTGGGTGGAAGCTCGTCGAGCGCCGCGCCGGCACCCGGCACGAGCTGCACCCCGACCTCGCGCTGCTCGCGAGCACGTCAGGCTCGACGGGATCGCCGAAGCTCGTGCGGCTGAGCCGCGACAACCTGCTGAGCAACGCCGTCGCGATCGGCGACTATCTCAACCTCGGCGAGCGCGATCGTGCCGCCACGACACTGCCGTTGCACTACTGCTACGGCCTGTCGGTCGTGAACAGCCACCTCGTCGCGGGCGGCAGCCTGCTGCTGACCTCCCGCTCCGTCGTGGAGGAGCCCTTCTGGGAGGAGTTCGAGGCCGCCGGAGCGAGCTCGTTCGCGGGGGTTCCGTACACCTTCGACCTCCTCGAGGCGAGCGGCTTCGAGCGCCGCACGATCCCGAGCCTGCGATACATCACCCAGGCCGGGGGCCGCCTCCACCCCGATCGCGTGCGGCGTTTCGCCGCGCTCGGGCGGGAGCGGGGCTTCGAGTTCACCGTCATGTACGGGCAGACCGAGGCGACGGCACGCATGGCCTACCTGCCGCCGCGGCTCGCCGAGACCGCGGCCGGGGCGATCGGCATCCCGATCCCCGGCGGCCGATTCCGCATCGACGAGCCGTCCGCCGAGGGCGTCGGCGAGCTCGTGTACAGCGGCCCGAACGTGATGATGGGCTACGCGACCGAGCCCGCGGACTTCGCAACCGGTCGCACCGTCGACGAGCTCCGCACCGGGGACCTCGCCCGCCGGCGCCCCGACGGGCTCTTCGAGATCGTCGGCCGTGCGAGCCGGTTCGTGAAGGTGTTCGGGCTGCGCATCGACCTCGACCGCATCGAGCGCCTGTTCGACGAGGACGGCGTGCCGGTGCGCGCAGCGAGCGCCGACGAGCGCCTGCTGCTGTTCGTCACGGCCGAGCGGCTCGTCGATCGCGCCCGGGAGCGTGCGATGGAGATCACGGGCCTGCCCGCGCACGTCGGTGCGGGTGCACGCCGTCGCGGAGTTCCCGCGCACGGCGAACGGCAAGCCCGACACCGCGGCGCTCGTGCGGTACGCCGCCGAGCTCGACGCCGCGCAGGCCGGTGCGTCGCGCGGTGACGGCGTCACACCCGAGACGATCCGCGCCCTCTACGCCGAGCTGCTCGGCCGGCCCGACACCGAGGCAGACGACTCGTTCGCGGGCCTCGGCGGCGACTCGCTCAGCTACGTCG
Source organism: uncultured Actinomycetota bacterium (assembly GCA_963764435.1). Taxonomy (GTDB): domain Bacteria; phylum Actinomycetota; class Actinomycetes; order Actinomycetales; family Microbacteriaceae; genus Agromyces. Next base: position 181,998 of record CAVXSL010000012.1, read on the forward strand.
AGGTGTCGTTGCGGCTCGAGGAGCTGCTGGGGGCGCTGCCCCGCGCGTGGCCGTCGATGTCGGCACGCGAGCTCGCCGAGCTGGGCGCGCCCGCGGCATCCGCGGCATCCGAGCGGCCGGCGGCTTCGGCACCTGCCGTGCAAGGAGGACCCGCCGTAGGTGGCGCCGAAGACGCCTCCATGACGGCCTCCGACGAGGCCGCACCGACCGACGTGCCGGCTGTCCGCAGGCGCCGGTGGATGCCCCGCGTGGAGACCCCCGCGGTCCTCCGAGCCGTCGCGATCGTGCTCATCGTCGGCACGCACGCCAACCTCTTCGACCTCAAGGGCGGCGCCCACCTGCTGCTGGCGGTCGCCGGGTACAACCTGGCGCGCTTCCAGCTGGCGGATGTCGCGGGCCGCCGCCGATCGCCGGGCATCCTGAAGAGCGCCGCCCAGATCGTCGTCCCCGCGGTGCTCTGGATCGGCGGGGTGGCCCTCCTCACCGGCGGATACCGACCCGCGACGGTGCTGCTCGTCAACAACTTCGGCGGCGAGGCCGTGTGGAGCGTGCACTGGCAGTTCTGGTTCATCGAAGCCGTGATCTGGACGATGCTCGTGCTGGCTGCCGTGTTCGCGATCCCGCATGTCGACCGGCTCGAGCGTCGGTATCCGTTCGGCTTCGCCCTCGGCGTGCTCGGTGCGGCGCTCGCCGCCCGGGTCGTGGTCCTCGGTGGCGTCGAGGCTCACGCGACCGAGCGCTACACGACGCTCATGGTCGTGTGGTGCATCGCGCTCGGCTGGCTCGTCGCCCGCTCGGGCACGCTGCGGCAGCGCCTGGTGACCTCGGCCGTCGCGTGCGTCGCCGTGCCCGGCTTCTTCGGAACCCCGTCGCGCGAGGCGATCGTGCTCGTCGGCATCCTCGTGCTGCTCTGGTTCCCGACGGTGCCCGTCGTGCGGCCGCTGGTGCCCGTCGTCGGCGTGCTCGCGGGCGCGTCGATGTTCATCTACCTGACCCACTGGCAGGTCTACCCGCCGCTCGAGGACCACCTGCCGTGGCTCGCGACCCTCCTCTCGCTCGCGGTCGGCGTTGCGGTATGGAAGGGCTACACGTTCGTCGTCGCCCGCGCGGGGCGCGCGCTCACGCGCCGGGCGTCAGCGAGGGCGCAGGCGTGACAGGCGCGGTCGGCGCGTCCGCCGGGTAGAGCACGGCGCCGCCGTCGACGCGCACGGTCACGTGGGATCCCGGCCGGAGTCCGGCGATCTCGTGGTGGGGCAGGCGGAGCTCGATCCTCCGGGCCTCGACGCCGGCGAGGAGCACGACCTCGACCGTCGGCGCCCATCGGGCGGAGCGCCTCGACGACGGCATTCGGCTCAACGGCGTCCGTTCCGACCTCGAGCTGGGCCGGGCGCACCATCGCGAGCGCGCTCGCCGACTCGCCACTGCGGTCATGGCGTACCGGGATCCGGCCGAGGGCGCACTCGGCGCACCCCTCGCCCCGGGAGGCGGGCAGCAGCACGGCCGGGCCGAGGAACGCCGCGATGTCGGGAGTCTCTGGGTTGTCGAAGACCGCGGACGGCACCCCGGCCTGGGCGAGGCGGCCGTCGACCATCACGCCGATCGCGTGGCCGAACGTCAGTGCCTCGTCCTGGTCGTGCGTGACGAGCACCGCGGTGGTGCCGCTGCGCTCGAGTGCGTCGATCACCGCACGCCTGGTCTGTTCGCGCAGTCCGGTGTCGAGGGCGCTGAAGGGCTCGTCGAGCAGGATGATGTCGGGACGCGGCGCCAGCGCCCGGGCGAGCGCCACCCGCTGCTGCTGGCCGCCCGACAGCTGGTGGGGGAAGCGGGCCGCCAGCTCGGGGTCCAGGGAGGTGAGCTCCATCACCTCACGCACGCGCGCGGCCCGGTCGCCGCGGCGCGGCAGGCCGAAGGCGATGTTGGCCGCCGTCGTGAGGTGCGGGAACAGCGCGCCGTCCTGCGCGACGTACCCGATGCCGCGTCGGTGCGCCGGCACGGATGAGCCCCGGGTCGAGAGCACCCGGTCGCCGAGCAGGATGCTCCCGGCATCCGGCTCCTCGAACCCCGCGATGAGGCGCAGCAGCGTGCTCTTGCCGCTGCCGGATGCCCCGACGATGGCGGTGCGCGAGCCCTGCGGCACCTCGAGCGAGATCTCGTCGAGCACCGGGGTGGAACCGAACGCCTTCGAGACGCCCGAGACGGTGAGCTTCATCGGGTTCGACCTCCCAGGGTCTGCGTGAACATGAGGACGACCGCGGGGATCGAGAGCAGGATGAGCAGCAGGGCGTAGGGCGCCGCGCCCGTGTAGTCGATCGACGACGCGGCCGACCAGAATTGCGTGGCGAGCGTGTGCGTGCCGGTCGGTGCGAGCAGCAGCGTCGCAGTGAGCTCGTTCGCGGCGCCGAGGGCGACGAGGGCTCCGCCGGCGGCGATCGCCGGGGCGATCAGCGGTGCGGTGACGCGCAGGCGGGCCGCGACCGGCGACGAGCCGAGCGACCGAGCCGCCTCCTCGAGCGACTCGGGCGCCTGCGCGATGCCCGCCCGCAGCGACACGAGGGCCCGCGGCAGGAAGATCACCACGTAGGCCGCCATCACGGTGACGACCGTCTGGTAGAGCGACGGCACGAGTCGCAGCGTCACCGTGACGAGGGCGAGCGCGACGATGATCGCCGGAAGGCTGCTCGCGACGTAGTACGGGGCTTCGAGGGCGCGGCTGGTGCGGCCGGGGTAGCGGACGGACAGCCACGCGACGGGGAAGGCGACGAGGAGCGCGCCGATGGCGCCGCCGCCGGCGAGCAGCACGGTCTGCACGATCGCGGACGGCACCTCGGCGAACGCCGCGGCATCCGAGCCGGCGAGCCAGCGCAGGACGCTGGCCAGGGGCACGACCGTGGCCGCGACGCCGAGCGCCGCGAGCCCGGCGAGGGCGAGCGGCGTGGCACGACCGAGCGAGATCGGCACGGGCGGATGCGGGCTGCCGCTGCCGACGCGGGCATAGCGGCCCCTGCCGCGCGCGGCCGCCTCGATCACGAGGAGCACGAGGCACAGCGTTGCGAGCACCACGCCGAGGGCGGCGGCGGACGAGCCGGCGAACGTGGACTGGTAGGCGACCACGATCGCCGTGGTGAACGTGTCGAATCGGATGAAGGCGAAGGCGCCGTACTCGGCGAGCAGGTGCAGTGCGACGACGAGCCCGCCGCCGAGCACGGCGAGCCGGAGCTGCGGCAGGACGACCCGGCCGAAGACCGACCAGGAGCCGAGGCCCAGCGCCCGCGCGGACTCCTCGAGGGCGGGGTCGAGCCCGCGGATCGTGGCGAGCGCCGGGAGGTACACGAGCGGGAAGTACGCGAGCGTCGCCACCAGCAGCCCCCCGCCGAGCCCGTGGATCGACGGGATCGCGCTCGCCCACCCGTAGCTCGACACGAACGCCGGGATCGCGAGCGGCGTCACGAGCAGCACGGCGAAGAACCGGCGGCCGGGCAGGTCGGTCCGCTCCACGAGCCACGCACCGCCGACGCCGAGCACGATCGTCGCCGGCACGCCGAGCACGAGCAGCAGCACGGTGTTGAGCAGCAGCTCGCCGACGCGCGGCCGGAAGATCAGCGGCTGCAGGGCGTCCCAGCCGATCTCGAACGCCGTGACCACGACGTAGCCGACCGGCACGAGCATGAAGGCGGCGAACACGGCCACGATCGCCACGAGCGCGACCGACGGGCGTCGGCCGGTCGCCGCATTCGCCCGGCCCGCGGCGCGGGTCGGGTCCGTGATCGCCGTCGAGGTCAGAGCAGGCCCGCGTCCGTCATGAGGTCGATGACCTCGGGTCCGTTGAGCGTCGACGGGTCGATCGCCGGGGCGTCGAGGCTGTCGAGCGGGGGGAGCGGGTGCTTCGCGGGGACACCGCTCGCGACCGGGTACTCGAAGCTGTAGCCCTCGCCGAGGATCTGCTGGCCGGTGGCGCCGGCGAGGAACTCGAGGAACTGCTGGGCCTCGTCCTGGTGCGCGCTCGACTTCAGCACGCCGCCGCCCGAGACGCTCACGAAGGCGCCCGGATCCTGGTTGCCGAAGTAGTGCAGGTTCGTGTTCGAGCTGTTCTCGCCGGTGCCGTCCTGGTCGCGGTACCAGTAGTAGTGGTAGATCACGCCGCCCGGCACCTCGCCGGCGTTGACGGCCTTCATCGTGGCGATGTTGTTCTGGTAGACGGTGGCGTTCTGCTTCATGCCGTCGAGCCACTCGGCCGTGGCGTCGGACCCGGTGAGCTCGAGCATCGCCGACACGATCGCCTGGAAGTCCGCACCGCCGGGTGCGGCGCCCCAGCGGCCCTTCCACGCGTCATCCTGCAGGTCGAGCAGTGACGCGGGCAGCTCGGACTCGTCGAGGAGCTCGGGGTTGTAGACGAACACCGTGGAGCGGGCGGCGATGCCCGTCCACAGCCCGCTCGCCGGGCGGTACTGCTCGGGCACGAGGTCGAGCGTCGACTGGTCGACGGGTGCGAACAGCCCCTCGTTCTCGACGAGGGACATCGCCGGGGAGTTCTCCGTGAGGAACACGTCGGCGCGCGATGCGCTGCCCTCCTCGACGAGCTGGTTGCCGAGCTCGCTGTCGTTGCCGCTGCGCAGCACGACCTCGATGCCCGTCTCCTCGGTGAAGGCCGCCACCCACTCCTCGGTGAGCTGCTCGTGCTGGGCGTTGTACACGACGAGTGCGTCGTCGGAGACGTCGGTCGATTCGCCACCACCCGAGGTCCCGGCGGCGCAGCCCGAGAGGGCGATCGCTGCGAGCGCGACGGGCACGATGGACGTCAGGATTCGGCGGGGGCGCATGATGCTCTCTCGGCTATGGGGCAGGAAAGGCTATCCTAACCGGAACCCGGGAGCGGCCGTGGCGATGACGTCGCGCGAACGGAGCGCGGCGCAGCGCGACGGGGCATGGCGGAGGACGGCGGAGTGCCGCAAGGATTCGTCATGGCACGGAGCTTAGGTTAGCCTTAGCTCAATTTCACCCATCCGACCCGGGAGACGTGCGTGCTCGCCAACTACCTGATCGGCCTGCGCGAAGGCCTCGAAGCAGGACTCATCGTCGGCATCCTCGTCGCCTACCTCGGCAAGCTCGGCCGCCGTGACCTGCTCGGCCGGCTCTGGATCGGGATCGCCATCGCCGTCGCGATCTCGCTCGGCGTCGGCGCCGCGCTCACGTGGGGGCCGTACGCGCTGACGTTCGAGGCGCAGGAGATCCTCGGGGGTGTGCTCTCCCTGGTGGCCGTCGCGATGGTCACGTGGATGATCTTCTGGATGGCCACCCACGGCGCGGGCCTCTCGAGGGAGCTGCGTGGTCAGGTGGACGCCGCGATCGATCGCTCGTGGATCGCGATCGTCGTTCTCGGCGCCCTCTCGGTCGGCCGCGAGGGCATCGAGACCGCGCTGTTCGTGTGGGCGAACGTGTCGGGCGGGAGCGACCCCGTGCTCGGCACGACCGGCGCCCTGCTCGGCATCCTCACGGCCGTCGCGATCTCGTGGGGCATCTCACGGGGGCTCGTCCGGTTCAACCTGTCGGTGTTCTTCACGTGGACCGGTCTCTTCCTCATCCTCGTCGCCGCCGGGGTGTTCTCCTACGGCATCGGCGACCTGCAGGAGGCATCCCTGATCCCGGGCGGAGCGACGCGCGCGTACAGCCTCGTTGGCGTGGTGCCGCCCGGCAGCTGGATCGACACCGTGCTCGGCGGCGTGTTCAACTTCACGCCCGAGCCCACCTGGGCGCAGGTGATCGGGTGGGTCGCGTACGTGGCCGTCACGATGACGCTCTACCTGCGACTGCTGCATCGCCGCCGGCTCCAGACGGATGCCGCGCGCAGCACGCTCGCCGCCGCGCCACCTGACGCATCCGCCGCTCCGGCTGCATCCGAGTCCTCGCCTGTGGGGACACCCGCACCGGTCACGACGCGCTGAGCCGACCCCGACACGAGGTCCGACCCGACCCCCACGCCGACCCCGAACCCCACCCCGACCCGACACGACGTTCGACCCCAAGCCCGACCCCGACCCCGACCCTGGAGTTTCCATGATCCGACGCGCCCTTGCGGCATCCGCTGCCGTGACCGCAATGGCCCTCGCCCTCACCGGCTGCGTGGCGAAGGGCGACCTCGCCGAGGCCATCGCCGTCGACATCACCGACGACGGATGCGCCGTCGCCACGCCGACCGCGAACGCGGGCGCCGTGACGTTCTCACTCGAGAACACCGGCACCGACGTGAACGAGTTCGAGATCCTCGCCGACGACCGCCTCCGCATCGTCGGAGAGAAGGAGAACGTCACGCCCGGGCAGCAGATCGACTTCGTGGCGCACCTCGCGCCGGGCACCTACTACACGGCGTGCAAGTTCCAGCAGGTCGGTGCGCCGATCGGGCTCGCGGAGTTCACCGTCACGGGCACGGCGTCGGCGGTGTCGGACGATGAGCAGGCACTCGCCGACCAGGCCGTCACCGAGTACCTCGCCTACGTGCGCTCGCAGTCGGCCGAGCTGCTGCCGAAGGTCGAGGCCTTCGCCGCCGCGTACGCCTCGGGCGACGACGAGACCGCCCGCTCGCTCTTCGCCGCGACCCGGGTGCCGTACGAGCGGATCGAGCCGACCGCCGAGGCGTTCGGCGACCTCGACCCGAAGATCGACTTCCGCGAGGTCGACGCCGTGGCCGACGGGCTCGACTGGACCGGCTTCCACCGCATCGAGAAGGACCTCTGGCCGCCGGCCGCAGGCGACCTGAACTCCGATGGGCAGGACGCCCTCGCGAACTGGGCGCCATCGACGCCCGAGGAGCGTCAGGCGTTCGCCGACGGGCTCGTGGCCGACGTCACCGAGCTGCATGGGCTCGTGACCGCCGAGGACTTCCAGGTGTCGCTCTCCGACATCTCCAACGGCGCGATCGCCCTGCTCGACGAGGTCGCGAGCGGCAAGATCACCGGCGAGGAGGACTGGTGGTCGGGCACCGACCTCTCCGACTTCGCCGCCAACGTGCAGGGTGCGGGCGTCGCGTTCGGCGCGGTGCGGGCGCTCGCCGAGTCGAAGGGCGCCGAGGGGGAGGCGCTCGCCGTCGAGATCGACGAGCAGTTCGCCTCGCTCGAGGCCGCGCTCGCCGCCTACGGCTCGCTCGAGGCGGGCTTCGTCGACTACGGCACGCTCACGGATGCCGACAAGAAGGCGCTGTCCGATGAGGTGAACGCGCTGTCCGAGCCGCTCTCGCAGCTCACGGCCGCAGTGTTGGGGGTCTGATGGACGAGCAGTCGCGGGTTGAGGAGGGCGCGCAGCGCCCGTCACGGATGGACGAGCAGCTGCGGGTTAGGAGGGCGCAGCGCGCCCGTCTCGAAACCCGGGTTCCGCTGAGCCGGGTTTCGAGACGCCCGCTGCGCGGGCTCCTCAACCCTCAGGGGGTGTCAGCCGCCGGCAGCTCTTCGGGCTGATCGGTGCGGGCGCGGCCGGCGCTGCCGTCGGCGCTGCGGGCGGGGCATCCGTCACCGCCGCGGTCACGGCCGGCGCGACGGGGAGCAGTGGAGGCGGGGCATCCGCGTACCCGTTCCATGGCGTGCACCAGGCGGGCATCGTGACGCCCGCGCAGGACCGGCTGCACTTCGCGGCCTTCGACGTCTCGGACACGCTCGACCGGGAGGGGCTCGTCGGGCTGCTCACCGACTGGACCGCCGCGGCGGCCCGGCTCACGCAGGGCCTCGAGGTCGAGGAGGGTGGCGCGATCGGAGGCTCCGACTACGCGCCGCCCGCCGACACCGGCGAGGCGTTGGGGCTACCGGCGGCCGGGCTCACGATCACGTTCGGCTTCGGCCCCGGGCTCTTCACGGATGCCTCGGGCGCCGACAGGTTCGGGCTCGCCTCGCGTCGTCCTGCGCAACTCGAGCCGTTGCCGCGCTTCCAGGGCGACGCGCTGAAGCCCGAGCTGTCGGGCGGCGACCTCTGCATCCAGGCGTGCGCGGACGACCCGCAGGTCGCGGTGCACGCGATCCGCAATCTCAGCCGGATCGCGTTCGGGCGGGCGACGCTGCGCTGGTCGCAGCTCGGCTTCGGCCGTACGTCGTCGACGTCGACCTCGCAGGCGACGCCTCGGAACATGTTCGGCTTCAAGGACGGCACGGCCAACCTGAAGGCCGAGGACGGCGCGGCGCTCGAGGAGCAGGTGTGGGTGCAGGCGGCCGACGGGCCAGCATGGCTCGCCGGCGGCTCGTATCTCGTGGCCCGCCGCATTCGCATGATCATCGAGAACTGGGATCGCGTACAGCTCGGCGAGCAGGAGATGCTCGTGGGCCGGTCGAAGGGCGAGGGCGCCCCGCTCTCGGGCGGCACCGAGTTCACGGAACCCGACTTCGAGGCGTCGGGCGCGACCGGCGCGCCGCTCATCGACACGAAGGCGCACGTGCGACTCGCGCACCACTCCTCGAACGGCGGTGCTCGTATGCTCCGCCGGGGATACAACTTCGTCGACGGCAACGACGAGCTCGGCCGGCTCGACGCGGGGCTGTTCTTCCTGTCGTTCCAGCGCTCGCCCGAGCAGTTCATCACGGTGCAGCGCAGCCTCGCCGCCGACGGACTCAACGAGTACCTGAAGCACGTCGGCTCCGCGATCTTCGCCGTGCCGGGCGGCGTGCGCAAGGGCGAGTTCGTGGGTCAGGCGCTGTTCGCGTAGTCACGCGGGTCGCGGGTTTCCGCTTCGGGCGTCGCGTCGGGATCCCGATGCGGACACGGATGTCGCACTTGACCTTCCCGCAGCGGGACTCGTCATAGGGCGGGTCTTGCGGGAATTGTCCTCCGACCAGTGCGGTGCGTGGTGATGGGGTGTACCGTGGCCGGCGTCATCGACCCCTCAGATCGTGCGAACCGAGATCCTGAACCACCCCTGCGGCCTGGCGTAGCCGGACCTCTTCACGACCGGGATCGATGTTGCCTTCAGGCCGCTCCGCCTGAGGAGACATCATGAGCACCACCATCGGCACCACGTCCGAAATCCGGTCGTTCGAGGTCGAGATCCCTGAGGGGCGGATCGACGACTTGCGCCAGCGTATCGCCGCCACGCGCTGGCCCACTCCGGAGCTCGTCTCAGACCGCTCGCAGGGCGTGCAGCTGGCGACGCTGCAGGCGCTCGCCCGGTACTGGACCACGGGGTACGACTTCGGCCGGATCGCCGCGAGGCTGAACGCGCTGCCGCAGTTCACGACCGAGATCGACGGGGTCAAGATCCACTTCATCCACGTCAGATCGCGGCACGAGAACGCGTTGCCGCTGATCATGACGCATGGCTGGCCCGGCTCGGTCATCGAGCTGCTGGAGACCATCGGCCCGCTGACCGACCCGACCGCGCACGGCGGCAGCGCCGAGGACGCCTTCCACCTCGTCTTGCCGTCCTTGCCCGGCTACGGCTTCTCGAGCGAGCCGACCGAGCTCGGCTGGGAGTCGGGCCGCATCGCACGCGCGTGGGCGGAACTGATGCGCCGCCTCGGCTACACCCGCTACGTCGCCCAGGGCGGCGACGTAGGCGGCGACGTGACCGACGCGATGGGCCGCCAAGCGCCCGAAGGGCTGCTCGGCATCCACCTCAATCTGCTCGACGCCGCGATCGGCCTCAAAGACCGACTGCCGGCGGAATCCGAGCAGGAACGCGCCGCGCACACAGCGGTCGAGACCGTCACGACGGGCGGCGCCGCCTACTTCCTGGAGCAATCCACCCGGCCGCAGACGATCGGCTACTCCCTGCTGAATTCACCCGTCGGCCTGGCGGGCTGGATGCTCGATCACGACACCGACAGCTACTACAAGATCTCCCGCGCGTTCATCGACGGCGAGCCCGTGGGCAACCTCACCCGGGACCACATCCTCGACAACATCACGCTGTACTGGGTGACCGGCACGGGCGCCTCCGCCGCCCGGTGGTACTGGGAGACCGGACGGTTCCTGGCGAAATTCCTTGCGTCGGGCCAGGCGCCCCCGCCGGTCCGGGTTCCGGTCGCTTTCACGACGTTCCCCGACGAGATCTGGGCCGCCCCGCGCAGCTGGGTCGAGACGGTCTACCCGGGCCTGGCCTACTTCAACGAGGCCGACAGGGGCGGACACTTCGCCGCCTGGGAGGAGCCCGAGCTCTTCTCAACCGAGATGCGTGCTGCATTCAGCTCACTGCGCTAACGACGCACTGGCTTTGGCCCGCGCGGAGCATGTCATTTAGGCCATCACCGTGGCCGGGAAGGGGGCCGGCGTCGAGTGGATGATGGCTAGAGGTTCGCGAGGACGATCACCGATGCAACTCCGACGACCGCGAGCAGGGCGGGGGCAACGAAGAGGCTGATGCCTCCGATGAGGCCGATGAGCGCGGTCGCCGCGTCTGGAGCGGCCTGGTGCTCATCCTGGCCTTCGGGTCGGTGCTCTACGGTGAGCTGATCGCCCCCGACGACACGGTCGCTCACGCCGTGCTGTCGTACGTGGCCGCAGGACTCGGCGGTCCTCGCGCTGTGCTCATCGGCTACGCCTTCCACTCCAAGGCCGAGAGGCTCGAGCAGCGATTCCTCGGGTGGCACGGCAATGGGGCCGCGGTCTCCATGCTCCTCTCGCTCTTCTCCTCGATGGTGATCACCAGCCGCTCGTGATCGGAGCGCACGCGTAGCTGTCCACGTCGACTGTGTCAGCCGAGACAGACGATCGCATATGGCGAATCCTGCCCGACGGCACCAAGCGATCGCTCGTGGCACCGGATTTCTACGAGCGCTTCTCCGTATCGCTCCTCTTCATCCTCGTCGCGCTGCTGGCGCTCGCGATCGTCGTGGCCGCAACGGCCTTCTCGAAGGTCCCCCGGCTGCTTGTGCCGACGCTAGCGTTCCCTACCGGCACGCCGAAGCCCCGGCGGACGGACGTCCGCTGACGGACTGGCTTGCGGGCGGCATCGCACAGCCGCGGAGATAGCTTCGAGCCATGGAAGATGAGCAGTTGCTCTCCGGTGGAAACGTCAGCGGCAGTGTCATGCGCGTGGGGTCGACGGTCCGCAAGCCTTGGACCGACGCGACACCGAGCGTTCTCGATTTCATGACAGCCATCCGAGGGGCGGGCGTCGACGTGCCTGCTGTGCTCGGTCGAGACGAGCAGGGGCGCCAAGTCACCGAGTACGTCCCAGGACGGCTCGCGCTTGATTCAGCGCCGCTCACGCGTTCAGAGCTCAGCCGAGTCGGCGCGATGGTTCGGGCGATCCACGACGCAAGCGAGACGTTCACCCCAGCCCGGGAATCCTCCTGGGACGTGGCCATCCCTGCGCCGGCCGAAGAGCTCATCTGCCACAACGATCTCGCCCCGTGGAATCTCATCGTCGGCGAGCGGTGGACATTCATCGATTGGGACGGTGCAGGGCCGAGCACTCGGCTTTGGGACCTCGCTTATGCGGCTCAGGCGTTCACACTCTCCAATTCAGGCCAGGCGCCCGAGGAAGCCGCGCGTAATCTAGCGGCGTTCGTGCACGGGTACGGGGCTGATCAGGACGTGCGCGCGGAACTTCCCGCTGTGATGCATCGTCGCGCCGCAGCGATGCACGAGCTTCTGCGGTCATCGCACTACTCAGGGCGCGAGCCTTGGGGCTCGATGTACGTCGATGGACACGGAGCCCATTGGCTAGCTGCGACCCAGTACGTCGAGCGTAACCAGGACCTCTGGTTGGAAACGCTCCTGTCGCCCGCCCGGTGAGCGGTGTAGCGGGCATGGGACGTCGTCGATCTATCCGGTCTTCAAAGGTCCGGCGACCTTGTAATGACTGAGGATGATGCCGGACGGAAATGCTTTCGTGCTGACGAGCTCGAATGAGCGTGGCGGGGTTCGCTCGGCAAAGAAGCGCTTTCCCGTGCCCAAGAGGACCGGATAGACGGCCAGCAGGACTTCATCCGCAAGCCCATGTTCGAGCAGCGTCGATGTCAGCGTGGAGCTACCCGAGAGGATAAGGTTCGGGCCGTCCTGCGACTTGATGCGGCGAATGCCCTCGACGATGTCCGGTCCAAGGCCCTCGAACGGGCCCCATTCAAGACTTTCCGGACGGTGGGTAGCGATGAATTTTGTTGCCGCATTGAGGCGGTCCGCCATCGGACTGCTCGGCGCCTTTGGCCAGAAGCCCGACCAGCCATCGTAGGTGCGACGGCCAAGCAGTAGATCGAAGCTTTCGCCATGCGCGGCGAGCATTGCGTCCCGACCCGCGGGGGTTCGAAAGGGCGCGGTCCAGTCGCTGTATGGGAAATCGCCGTCGTCGGCGGTGTGCTGGATCACGCCGTCCAGCGAGATGTGTTCGATGATTTTGAGCCTTCTCATTTGAGTCTCCGTGTTCTGAGGTGATTGGTCAGTTCAAAGCGTCGCAGCGGACGCGCTCCGTTTCAGCCAGTACGGCGTCGAGTTGGGACATCGCCGCGCGTAGCCCTTCTTCCATGCCCGAATTCGCTTGCTCCATGGCTTCGACGCTCGATAACGTCGTGACAATTGTCATGTTCGATCCCGTCGGCGTGGAGTCGAAGGTGAACTTCATCGCCGACGGCATGTTCTCGTCCTCGGCGTTGTCTTCGCCGTCTTGCGCCTCGAACGAAGCTGATGGGATTCACTGCGGTGAACGTCCAGCGGGCGGAGGGAATGACGGCGATCATCTCCACCCACGACCCCAACCTGCACGCCATGGCCGACACCGCGCCTGACCGTCACCGATCGGCGCGAACCGGCGTGCGCAACAACGCGACGACGGCCACGGCGGCCAGCACCATGGCCGCGGCCGCGATCCACAGCGAGAGGTGGTAGCCCTGCACCGCCGCGGCGAGTTGGTTCGCACCCGCGTTGAGCCAGGCCTGGCTCTCGCGCACCGCCACCGTGACCAGGATGGCCAGGCCGAGTGCACCGCCGACGTGCGTCATGGTGGTCTGCACCCCGGAGGCCAGTCCCGCGTCCTGGTCGGTGACGTTCTGCAGTGCGGCGTTCGTCATCGTCGGCATCAGCATGCCCTGACCCAGGCCGACGACGACCATGCTGGGCACGACGTTCGCCAGGTACCCGGCGTCGACGCCCAGCACCAGCGCCGAGAGGGCGAGACCTGCCGCGGTCACCGCGCACGCGATCGCCAAGGTCGGACGCAGGCCGATCTTCGGCGTCAGCGCTGAGGCTCCGACCAGCCCGATTCCGATCGCCAGGCCGATCGGCAGATACGCCAGCCCCGCCTGAAGGGGCGTGTACTGCAACACCTGCTGGACGAAGAGGCTGAGCAGGAAGAGGTAGCAGGTGAAGACGGCGGCGTTGACCAGACTGACACCGTTGGCGGTCAGGCGGATCCGATCGGTGAAGAAGCGCAGCGGAATGACCGGGGAGGGGCTTCGCGCCTCGATCGTGATCATGGCGGCCACGAGCGCCACCCCGGCGGCGACCGGCACGATGACCGACCAGGACGTCCAGCCGTCATCGGCCGCGCGCAGGAAGCCGTAGACGAGGGCCGCCAGTCCCGCCGTGCCGCAGAGCACGCCCCAGAATCGCAGAGGTCCGGCCGCCGCCATCCGGCTCTCGGCGACGAGCCGGGGAGCGAAGACCAGCACGACGGCGGCCACGGGCAGCGCGATCAGGAAGACTAGCCGCCAGCTGACCAGGTCGGTGAGCACCCCGGAGATGACGGTGCCGGTGACGCCGCCGATTCCGGCGAGGGCGCCCCAGAGTCCGATCGCTTTCGTTCGCTCTCCGGGGTCGGGGAACAGGACCACGATCAGGCCGAGCGCCGCCGGGGCGGCCAGCGCGTCACCAACCCCCTGCACCAGTCGACCCGCGACCAGTATTTCTGCGGTCGGTGCGAATCCCGCTACGGCCGATCCCAGGGCGAAGACGCTGACACCGATCAGGAACATGCGGCGCCGACCCACGATGTCCGCCACGCGGCCTCCGAAGAGCAGCAGACCACCGGCAGCGAGGGCGTACGCGTCGACCACCCAGACCAGCCCGGAGGCGGAGAACCCGAGTTCCTCGCCGATCCGGGGCAGCGCGATGTTGACGACGGTCAGGTCCACCACCAGCAGGAACTGCATCGATGCCAGCAGACCCAGTGCCGACCAGCGCAGCGTCGTGCGGTCCGGTTCAGTCCGCATGGCCCGCTCGCGTCTCGGTCAGGCTCCTGCCCGTCTCGAGCAGCTGCTTGAGGTCGCGGAGCATGTACGGGTGCCCGCCGCCGGCGCCACGGTCCCGGAATTCGCCGCTGACGACAGCTGCCAGCCGGGGAGCGCCAGTCGTGTCGTGCACGACCGTCAGGGCGCACCGGCCGTCGTGCAGGTCGTCGATCTCATAGCGGATCGCGGTCGGAGGTTCGGCGGCAGTGGCGGGATCGACCAGGAAGCGCATCGATAGTGCCAGCAGTAGCGGGGGAGACCACTCGGTGACCGTGCCGTCGATGATCACCGTCGGCGCCGGATCCGACCCCTGGTCCGTGACCACCCGCAGCCCGGGCGGAGCCGTGACCCGATAGCGTCCGCCCGCCCGCGGCTCGATGCTCGAGGCCCCGCCGTAGCCGTATCGCTCGGTCCACTCCGGGCGGGTGATCGCCTCCCAGATCCGCTGTGGCGTCGTTCGGATCTCGACCCGATAGACCAGCCGACCCGACCGGGCGGCGCTCGCGGCGACATCCTCGTCGCTGAGGCGAGGGGCGAATTGAGTACCGGGAAGGTCGTTGTCGGTCATGCGGGGTTCTCCAGATCGCGTTTGAGGTCGGCCAGCGCGGACGCTGGCGCTTCGGTGTACTTGTCGATCCAGCGGTCGTGGATCAGCCGGATCGGCACCGGGTTGAGGTAATGCAGCTTGTGTCGACCGCTGCGCCGGGTGACGACCAGGCCCGACTCCGCCAAGACGGCCAGGTGTTTCATCACGCCGAAGCGGGACATCGCATGCGCCGACTCGAGTTCCGTCAGGGTCTGACCGTCGCGGGCGAAGAGCGTGTCCAGCAGCGCGCGCCGGGTCGGATCGCTGAGGGCCTTGAACACCAGGTCGTCGGACACGTCAGAACGATAGGTGACTAAACGGTCACATGTCAAGACCACACTGGGGGCTTGGTACCCTCGACCCATGAACCGGCAGGATCTGGAGGACCTCGCGCACCCCTCTGGAGGATCCCAAACGCACCGCGGATGGACCGTTTGCAGGCATCTGCGGTGACGGCGAAGGGCGGGCGATCGGGCGTGCGCGGGTCGGCTGGCCTCTAGGCTCGAGGAGTGGACAGGCGGGCACGTTCGGCAGTCGGAGTAGTGAGCGTGTTCGCGCTGTTGCTGGTGCGGGGGCTGATCCTGTGGATTGTCATCCCAGTCGGCTTCGTGCTTTGGTTGCTCGTCTTCGGCTGGCTTCTTCGCGTCGGACCGGGCCAGTTTCTCGGCTGGCTCGACGTGAACCTTATCGCCGCGCTGCAGCGCGTGCTGATCCGCCCCGTCGGCGGCGAGCTACCGATGCCAATTGTCGAGTTCGTGCCCTTCCGCATGCTGCGATCAGTGAGCCACCGCGTGCACCTGGTCTACGACCCCGTCTGAGCCCAACGTCGCTGAGGGATCCCCTATCCATGCAGGATTCGGGTTCGGCATCCCGTCTACGGTGGTGGCATGGGAAGGGACTGCGCAACGTGCGACACGGCGCTGGCGCGAACGGCCGACACACGGCCACATGATGTCGACGTCGCGAAGACATCTGAGGCGCTCAAAGAACGCGTCGAGAGTGGACGCATGCGGTATTTGCGGGGGGATGTGCCCCTCGAGGACATGCTTGCACTTGCAGAGTCCGACATGAAGTACACGATCGTGACCTTCCTGGCGTGCGAAGAGTGTGGACGGACCCGGTTCTGGGGACTCTGCATTCGTGGCGCGCCGTCCTACAAGGTTGTTGACGAGGATGCTCCTTCGAAGTGGCCCTGGGATGCGGTTCCGTCTCGGCAGCTCTGGGCCTAGACGACGAGTTCGATTCGATCGCTGCGACCCCGTTGCTGTTTGCATCGGGACGTCGGGCGGTTGAAGGCTCGCGATGGCGCGGCCTCAGGGCGAAGCGGACATCCAGATCGCCGGAATCGCCCGTTGAGGGACCGGCTACCGGGCCGTAGACGGTCGGTCAGGTAGGAGGAGGATCGCCCAGTTGCCCAGGGCGGCGACGGTGGACTCGATCGCGAAGGCGATAGTCGGCGCAGGTCGGGCGGTGGTGTGGCGGATGATCATCCAGGCGAGCGCGAGAGCGGTCAGTGTCAGCACGCCGGCAGTCTCCCAGAGCCCAGGCACCTGCGAGAAGGGGGTGTATACAGCGGGCGAATTCGAGGGTCGGAACGTGGCGCTGTTGCCCAGTGCGGTGGTAAACACTTGACCGACTGCCCAAAGCAAGGGCAGGACCCCACCAAAGATGAAGAGGCATCCGGGTGCGCCGATGATGTGCCGGTCACGGTAGTCGTCGCTTGATGTGCCCGTCATCGCTGCGATACCAGCGCATCGTGGCCTCGCCATCCCCGGACCGAGCAAGACCCGTTCATGGCGTGATGTCCAGTTGCTCCCGTAGTCGGACTCTGGCTCGGGAGTAGCGTTTGCGTGCCGCCGCTGCGCTGATGCCGAGGATTGTCGCCGCGTCGGCTAGCGAGAAGGACTCCCAGACGACGAGCTGGACAACTTCTCGATCGAACTGGGGAAGCCGCCGCAGTGCATCCAGTACTTCCACGTCAGGCTCGGGTTGTGCATGGTGACCAGTGATCCGAAGCTGCTGCGCGAGCTGGTCGGTGAGCGCGATCCTCCGGGCGTTTCCACGTCGCTGGTTGGATGCGACGAGCCGTGCGATCCCGTAGATCCACATCCGTCGGCTCTCATGTGCAGCGGGAAGGTCGTCGATTCTCCGCCACGCGGCAAGCATCGCCTCGGCGAGGCAGTCGGCACAGTCTTCGGCATCGGGAATCCGACGCGCGAAGTACCGCAGCAACTCTGGGGTGAGCTCGCGCAGCAACTGAGCGAAGTCGGCGTCGGTGCACGCCTGCTCGCCGCTGGCACGAACATCCCGCTCGACGCCCGTCACTCCTTGTCTCCGAGCATGTCGGTGCAGTTTCCGTACCGGTAGGAGTCCTCAACGGCCTCCCAGTCGCCCTGGGCTGCCGCATCGGCTGCTTCAAGCAATTGGTCGACCACACCGCCGCCGTCGTTGGCGACGATCGACGGGAAGTTCCGGGGATCGGCGAGCCACTGGACGGCCCGCTCGCGTCGCTCCTGATCGCCGAGCTGATCCGCGACCAACCACTCATTCGTCCATGCACAGGTGGCCCAGAACTCGAAGGTGGTCGCAGCGAGCCCGGTCTGCGCCTCACCACGTCGGCGGCGAAACGATCGAAGATCGACTGCACCTTCGCGACCGCGTCGGTCCTCTCCACGCTCGGAGGCAGGCGGAGTCCCGCCGGGTATGCCGCAGCAACAGCATCCGGGAGGTCGGCTGCGGACAGGTCCAGCCACTCCGTGGCGTCCTCTTCGGTGCTGGCAGTCGGGTCACCGAACCGCCCTGTCTGAGCCGCGAACGTCGCCAACGCGACCGCGGGCGCCGCGAGCCCCAGCCCGGCCACCAAGAACGCCGAGACGAATGTGACCACGGCCCTGGGCGCGCGGCGACCACCTGCGCCGACGCCCTCCTCGATCGAAGGCCGCTCGCACCTGCGGGTCTTCGAACACGCGGGTGAGTGCCAGCGCTGACTCATCGGCGCCCGCATCCACGCTCACCCGACCGGCACCGGCCAACCGGCGCATCAGGGGATCGGAGTCCGTTCGGTCCTCGCTCATACCCTGTTCCTGTCCGCCAACGTGAGAAGTGTGACCGTAAGCGTAAACGGCTACTCGGCCCTGCGAGCCGTCCGGCATAGGCACGGGCCGTCGTCGTTGAGGGATCCGCCTGCGGACACGTTCCCATTTCCATGTTCCACGTTCAGCTGCGGGCGGCCTCGAGAATTCGATCTGCTGCGACTTCCGCGCCGGGTGGAGCGGAGCGCAACCGTGCAGCCGTGGTCTGTGTGCGCTCCCGAACCGCGTAGTTCTGGAGCAGCTCCGCGACCTCGCGCCGGATCGTCGCGGGATCGCTGCGGGCCGAGATTCGCCGCCCGAGCCCTGATCTGTTCGACCACATCTCCGATGAGGCCCTGGTCAGCTGTCGGATTGAGCGGCATCACGAGCAGCGGGATCCCGTGAGAGAGGGCTTTCATCGTCGTCGAGTGCCCACCATGGCCGATCACGAGCGCGGCTCCCGGAAGCACCTCGGCGTGCGGCACGTAGCCGTGGATCTGCACATTCGGCGCCGCCGGCGCTGGATCCCCAGGTCGAACCCGCCGGTCGTGACGATCGCTTCGACGGGAAGATCTCGCAGCGCCTCGATGGCATTGCGGTACGCGCGCCGCATCCCCGGCAGAGAAGTGGTCGAGAACGACACGACCACGCGGGGCGCGGTCGTGGCAGAACCGCGTGCGGATTCGGCCGCGCTGACCTCCGTCGTCCCTGTCCATATGTAGTCGGCGAACTCGGGCTCCTGCCTCGCCGGGTCCAGCACCGGATCGGTGAGCAGCAGTCGAAGCGTCGCGGCCCCCCACAGCGCGCGAGGAGAGAATCCGAGCGCTCCGACCATCGCCGCGAACGGACCCCGAAGAAATGTGCGACGCCAGTACTCGGCGAACGTGTGCAGGAGCACCACGACGGGCAGCCCGCTGCGGTTCGCGCCCTTGATCAGCGCGAGCGCCATGCAGTCGACCACAACGACATCGGGTCGGCGGTCCCGGATGAGCGACTCGGCCTCCGTGGCGAGACTGCGGCTGAGAAAGATGCGCAGAGCGCCGGCCCAAGTCGGCTGAGGAGCGCCCGTCGCGTCGCGCTGCTGCCCCCACGAGACATCAATCTCGGTCGGTGTGGCGGCATCGTCGCTCGTGTCTTCACCCGCGGCCGCTGCTGAACCTGTGCCGACGAGGATCCCGGCGACATCCACGTGTACGCCGCGGCGGCAGAGTTCGAGGGCAATCGCCATTGTCGGCGGCACGTTTCCACCCAAGTCCGCAGTCAGGAACAACACCCTCATGCGAGGACTGTACCGAGCGCGAGCGCCCCGGCGCCACGACCGACAGTGGACTGGAACCGGCGAGAACGGGAGCCGTCGACTGATCCGCCGGCGCGCCCGAATCGGATCCCTGAGCGCGATTCTTTCGTTCACCGAGCCGGCGACATCTCTAGGCTCTCGAACATGAGCGATGTAGCGACGTCAACACAAACCGCGAGTCGGCGGTAGCTCCTGGCTCCGCTCGTCCTGATCGGCGGCATCCTCGTCATTCCCACGCTCTTGACCGTCCTCTTCAACAGCTGGAGCGAGCCTGACGCGGAAGCATACGTGCGAATGGCGTTCGCTTCGGTTGCGGGTGTACCGTCGCGATCGTCACGGTGATCGCCGTGCTGACCAGTCGGATTCGCCAGCAGGCCTCGACTGTCGCAACGTTCGCGGTGATCGCGATCGTAGTCACGCTCTGGTCGTTGCACGGGATCAACCATGCCGCTGCATTGCTCCTCGCACGGCTCGGCCAGCTCCAATAGACGTACTGGACTGGTGCGCCGGGCATCGACCATCGCGCGTCCAGTCATAACCGTTGTTGCAGCAGACTGGCCTTCGTGACTGTTCCTCTTCGCGTCGAACCTATCGCTCCCATGTGACCCAATGATCCGCATCCGAGCCTTCACCAGCGGAAAAATGGCGCCCTGCGCGCACGCCGGTCAGCCCGATAAGCCGTGAGGCACCGAGGGTCCCTTGGGCGCCCGGTCCATTCCACAACGGGCGCAGACGTAGAAGCCCACTCCGGTCTCGACCTGGTGCTGGACCACCCATTTGTGCATGCCCATTCGGCAACGCAGCGGTTTCCCGGCCATCATCCCCTCCGTCCGCGTCGTCTGGGGGAACTGGCGCACACGCTACTCCCGCGCTGATCTCGGCGCAGGGTTTCGTTGCCAACCGCGAACGACCTCGCCCACAGATGGATCCTCAGTGAGGACGCCGATTGGCGAACCGTTGCGCACGGCTTCTGCGGCCTGAGACCATCTGCCGTGGACACTTTCGCCGTTTGGAACACCTCAGTCTTCGGGAGCGGCCGCCATCGCCACGGCAGGCCTTTTCGCTCTGGCCGTTTGGCTCAGGCGACGCAAGGACCAGGAATGAGTGGATCGGTCTCCAGGCCCGTTGTTCAGCTGACGTGACTCATCGCGATCCGCCAGACGACCTCGTCCACGCGATCAGCTCGTCTTCGTCCAGTCGAGGTTGATGACGTCCCCGATGTAGACCGTCTCTCCGAAGTCGTGCACTTGCGGATTCATGCGCAGCAACTGCTGCTGCGGCAGCTCGAAGCGCTGAGCGATGTCGAAGAAGCTGTCGCCCGCGACGACGACGTAGCTCGCCGGGACGCCGTTGCCGTCGAGCACGGGGGTTCCGGTCGCGCCGGGCCGCACACCCGTGTCGTACGCGGGACCCCACTCGACGACCGGTGCGGGTGCGTTCGGGACGGGTTCGGGGGGCGGGGGCCGGGACGGGCTCTGCGGGAGGTGGAGCCGCTTCGGGGCTCGGCGTGGGCGTGACGGTGACGGTCGCGGTGACGGTGACAGGCAGTGGAGTCGGTATCGGCTGGGCGACGCATCCGGTGAGCAGGACGGCGGCGAATCCGGCGGATGCCGCTGCGATGCTGAAGCGCCGCCCCACCCGGCCTCCCCATCGACGTGTCGAACGGCGGTGCCGGATCGGGTACGCCGTTCGGGCCAGCCTACCGATCGGTCGGGGACGCGCAATCAGCAATCAGACGAGCGGCGCCCGGCGCACATGGCGTCATCGCACCGGCGTGCTCAGACCACCGCCAGGATCGCCGCCCGGATGCGGGCGAGGCCCTCGGCGAGCTGCGTGTCGCCGGGCCCCGCATAGCCGAACACGATCCCGGGTTCCTCGTCGCCCCGCACGGCCGAGTACTCGCCGAGGTCCGCGACGGCGATGCCCTCCGCCGCGAGCGCCGCCACCACCGCATTGGATGCCGCGTGGCTCGGCAGTCGCACCACGGCGTGCAGTCCGCCGTCGAGCCCCGAGAGGGGCGCCCCGGGGATCCCGTCGAGCGCTTCGATCACGAGTCGGCGCCGATGCGCGTAGTCGCGGCGGGTCGCCGCGATATGCCGCCGCACGAACCCACTGGCGAGGAGCGCCGCCGCGGCATCCTGCACGATGCCCGCCACGGGGCCCGGCTCGTCGGTGCGGATGCGGGCGACCGCCTCGCGCAGCCCGCGGTGGGCCGGCAGCACGAGGTATCCGAGGCGCAGCCAGGGCGTCAGCACCTTCGAGAAGCTGCCGACCAGCACCACGCGACCGCCGTCGTCGAGCGAAGCGAGGGCCGGCAGCGGAGGGCCCAGATGGCGGAACTCGCTGTCGTAGTCGTCCTCGATGACGATCGCCCCGGCGCCGCGGGCCCAGTCGAGCAGCTCGAGCCTGGCCGCGACCGGCAGTCGCCCGCCGAGCGGGTACTGGTGGCTGGGCGTCACCATGACGACATCCGGCGGCCGCGGCATCCGTCGCAGAGCGTCGACGACGAGGCCGTCGGCATCCACCGCGACGGGAACGGGCCGGGCTCCGTGCCGCTCGAGCGTGCGCCGCGCCGAGGGGTAGCCGGGGTGCTCGACGGCCACCACGGGCTCGCGTCCCGCGACCACGGCGAGAGCGGATGCCACCAGCGCGAGCGCCTCGCTCGTGCCCGCCGTGACGACCACGTCGTCGGCGTCACACGCGACCCCGCGTGCCTGGCGCAGGTGGTCGGCGATCTCCTCGCGCAGGCGCGGGACGCCGAATGGGGGCGGCGACGCGGCGGGGATCTCGGCGGACGCGGCCTCCCGCCACGCCGCACGCCACGCGCGCTGGTCGATGCGCGCGGTCGAGGGGCGGCCGGGGAGGAGGTCGATGCGCGGAGGGATCGCCTCGCGGGAGTGCCCGGCAGCGGCATCCGACCGCTCGGCATCGTCGACGGATGCCCCGTAGGCGCGCCCGCGCTCGAGCTCTGCGACGCGGGTCGTGGCACCCTGGCGCATCTCGAGGTAGCCCTCGCCGGCGAGCTGCTCGTAGGCGGCCACGACCGCACTGCGCGAGACGCCGAGCTCCGCCGCGAGGCCGCGGGTCGACGGCACGGGGTCGCCGGCGCGCAGCGTTCCGCCCAGGATGCCGCGGCGCAGCCCCTCCACGAGCTGCACGCCGATGGGCTCGCCGCCGTCGCGCTCGATGACGAGGATCGGTCCGTCCATGGGCTTCCCCTCTGCTCGACTGGACTGCCGGATGCTGCGAGAACTGGACTGCACGACGAACCAGTCCGCTCGCGACACTAGCAGCGTGACCATGACGAACACCACCGACCCCCGCCGCATCCGCCGACTCGCCGAACGGCAGACCACCGACCGCGACGCGCTCTTCGCCCTGCTCGACGAGGAACTCGTCGGACACCTCGCGGCCGTCGTCGACGGGGCGCCGGTGGTCGTGCCGATGGGGTACGCCCGTGTCGGCGAGCACGTGCTCGTGCACGGCTCGACGGGCGGCGGCTTCGCGCTGCGGGCCCTGACCGAGCGCGCACCGGTCGCCTTCTCGGTGACCGCACTCGATGGGCTGGTGTTCGCCCGGACCCTCTTCGACAGCTCGATGAACTACCGCAGTGCGGTCGTCTACGGCGTGCTCGAGGCGGTGCCGACCGAGGAGACGGATGCCGCGCTCCTCGCGCTCTCCGAGCGCCTCATGCCGGGACGGGCCGCCGAGGTGCGCGCCATCACGCGCAAGGAGGCCGCCGCGTCCCGCGTGCTGCGCCTGGCCCTCGACGACGTCGTCATGAAGACGCGTGCGGCCGGGGCATCCGAAGCCCACGACGACGGCGAGGACCACGCGGTCTGGGCCGGCGTCGTGCCGCTCGTGCGCACCTGGGGTGCGCCCGAACCCTCACCGCTGACGCCGGAGGACACGCCGACGCCGGACTCGGTGGTCGCCATGACGACGCGCTCCCGCTGGGAGCACGGACTCCCCTGATGGAAAGGAGGTGGGCGATGTTCGCGACCATGCTCGTGCTCGGACTGCTCGCCGCTTCGGGGCTCACGAGCGCGCTCGTGCAGTTCCGGCGCGACGGCTACCGCCGCACGCCGACGCTGCCGCAGTGAGCCGACACGACCCGACGAACGTACGCGCCGCCCGGTCGGCCTACCCCGGTCGACCGGCACGGCCTCGGGTCCTACCCGCCCGGGCGACTCAGGCGTTCCAGGCGCCCCGAGTTTCCACCCTGCCCTGAAATAGGGCGATCGCCCGATGGGCCTCGGGTGCCTTAGCGAGCACGCTGAAGGCGTCCGATGGGACCCGTCGGACTCGACCAGGAGGAATCATGCAGTTCACAGCAGGCTTCGTCGCACTTGGAATCCACCAGGCGGACGTGCTGC
This sequence comes from uncultured Actinomycetota bacterium, assembly GCA_963764435.1. Taxonomy (GTDB): domain Bacteria; phylum Actinomycetota; class Actinomycetes; order Actinomycetales; family Microbacteriaceae; genus Agromyces. Next base: position 205,460 of record CAVXSL010000012.1, read on the forward strand.
GTGCCGAGCACGAGATCGGCCGTCGCCTGAGCGCCGAGGAACGCCGCGCAGCTGACGCAGCGGTATCGACGAAGCCGGCGTCGCACCGACTCCGCGCGGGGGGTCGCTCGCCGCAGCTCGCCCTACGGTGAGCGACACAGCTGCCGAGCGCGGTGTCGGTGGTGAGTGGCACCATGGAATGGTGACCACGTCAGCACCTGCCATGATCGGTCGCGACACCGACCTCGCGAGGCTCGACCAACGCCTCGATGAGGTGCGGGCGGGCGCGCCCTTCACCGTCATCATCGGTGGCGAGGCGGGCATCGGCAAGACACGGCTCATCCGCGAGTTCGAAGCCGGCCTTCCCAGTGACGTGCGCCTGCTCGCCGGGCAGTGCGTCGACCTCGGCAGCGTTGCATCGCCGTACGCGCCGGTGAAGACCGCGCTGCGCACGCTCGTCGCCGAGGAGGGAGCCGAGCGTGTGCTCGACGCCGTCGGCCCCGGGCGCGGGGCCCTCGTCGCGCTCCTTCCCGAGCTCGGGGCATCCGCCTCCGAGACTGCGACGCCGAGGGACACTCCCGCCGCCGGCGCCGCGACCGGCCAGCTGCACGAGGCGATCGCGGTGCTCCTCGAGACCTTCTCGCGCGAGCGTCCCATCGTCTTCGTCATCGAGGACCTGCACTGGATCGACGCGGCGAGCCTGGCACTGCTCCGCTTCCTCATGCGCGCACTCGGCTCGAGCCGGGTGCTCACGGTGCTGAGCTACCGCACCGAAGACGTCACGCGGGGGCATCCGGTACGCGCCTTCCTCTCCGAAGCGGAGCGCGACCGCTGGGTGGAGCGCCGTGAGCTCGCGCGGCTCACGCGCGGTCAGGTTCGCAAGCTCGCCAGGTCGCTCATCGTCGACGAGACGCCGAGCGAGAGCGCGCTCGACACGGTGTTCCGCCGCAGCGACGGCGTGCCGTTCTTCGTCGAGGAGCTCGTCGGCATCGACGGATGCCGCGACGAGGGCTTCGTACCCGACACCCTTCGTGAGCTGCTGCTCGCCCGCTACGAGCGACTGCCCGAGCCGGCGCAGGAGCTGCTGCGCCTCATCTCCACCGGCGGCGTGCGCGTCTCGCACGCGATGCTCGCGCAGGTGTACCAGGGCAGCGAAGACGAGCTCGACGCCGCCGCACGGCAGGCCGTGCTCTTCGGCGTGCTCACCGTCGACGGCGACGACTACGCATTCCGCCACGCGCTGGTGCGGGAGGCGATCCTCGACGACATCCTGCCCGGCGAGCGGGCGCGATTCCACGCACGATATGCGCAGGCTCTCGAAGCCGCGGCCGCGGCAGGCACCCGCCGACTCGCCGCCGAGATCTCCTATCACTGGCTCGGCGCGCACGACGCCGCGAAAGCGTTCCCCGCCACGATGCAGGCCATGCGCGAGGCGCGTGCCGCCGGTGCGTACGCCACCGCCGCCCAGCTCGGCGAGCGGGCGCTCGGCCTGTGGGACGTGGTGCCCGACCCGGTGGCAGCCGCAGGAATGGACAAGCTCGAGCTCATGGGTCGCACGGCGTCGCATCTCCGCAACGCGGGTGAGGGTGAGCGGAGCCTGGCGCTCGTGAAGGCGGCGCTCGCCGAGTGCCCGCGAGACGATCCGCACTACCCCAGGCTGCTTCGAGACAAGGCGCTGTACCTCGCCAATGTGGGCAAGCCCGGTTCGATCCCACTGCTCGAGGAGGCGCTCGAGGTGCTCGGCGATTCGGGCCCGAGCGAACTCCGTGCCACGACGCTCACCGCGCTCGCGGGCCGCCTCATGATCGAAGGGCGTCTCGACGACGCCGTCGAGACGGCCGGGCGGGCGCTCGAGGTCGCGACGGTGATCGGGTCTGCGCGATATGCGTCGATCGCCACGAACATCCTGGGCATCAGCCGCACCGAGCGCGGCGAGGTCGAAGTCGGACTCGGACTCCTGGAGCGCGCGCGGGAGATCGCCGAGGGCGACGGGCCGGCGCTGCTCCGGTACTGGGTGAACGCCTCCGACCAGTACTACCTCGTCGGCGACTTCCCGAAGGCCGTCCAGCTCGCCGAGGAGGGTCTCGCACAGGCTCGCGCGCAGGGCATCGAGCGGAGCTCGGGCGTCATCCTCGCCTCGAACGCCGTCGATCCGCTCTTCGCGCTCGGCGAGTGGGATCGAGCCGAGGAGCTGATCGAGCGTGCGCTCGCGCTCGACCCGCCCGCCCCGTTCACGATGTACCTGCAGCGCGCCCGGATCTGGGCGATGCTCTGGCGCGGCGACCTCGAGCACGCGACGGAGGTGTACCGCAGCATCCGTCACTCGATAACCGCCGTCATGGAGGTCGAGATGCAGACCAGGCTCGGTGCCGGTCGCGTCATCACGGAGCTCGCGCTCGCGCACGACGACCTGCCGAGCGCCTGGCGCGAGGCCCGCGCCGATGCTGCAGGAGCCGACCATGCCGCTGGCCGGGTACGCGTTGCCGTTCCTCTGGGTGGCCGCCCGCGTGGTCGCTGCGATCCGCGCGCGTCCACGGGCGGTGAGCGAGGCCACCGTCGCCGAGGTCGAGGCCGCGGTGCCCGAGTTCCGATCCCTGCTCGAACGGCAGGCATTCTGGCCGGCCCACGAGATCTGGGTGGCGCTCTTCGAGGCCGAGCTCGCCGAGGCATCCGAGGGTGCGGGCGCGGGCGTCTCGGGCACCGACGTCGCGGCCTGGCGCGCAGCGGTCGAGGCGTCGGCGGCCACGACCGCGCCGGGATTCCTCGCGCCGTACGCGCTGCTCCGCCAGGCCGAGGCCGAACTCGCAGCCGCCGACCGGCAGTCCGCTCGGGTATCGCTGCAGGGCGCGCTCGACATGGCGGAGTCCGGCGGTGTGCACGCGGTGCGCGACCGGGTCGTGCGCGTCGCGTCGGCCGCCGGTCTCCCGCTCGACGGCGTCGGGGGCGGCGCCGGGCTCGTTGCGCCCGAATCGGGTGTGGCGGGCTCTGCGGCATCCGATGCCGATGCGGCCGCGACGGCCGAGCTCACCTCTCGCGAGCGACAGGTGCTCGAGCTGATCGCCGAGGGCCTCAGCAACCGTCAGATCGGCGAGCGCCTCTTCATCAGCGGAAAGACCGCGAGCGTGCACGTGTCGGCGATCCTGCGCAAGCTCGGCGCCGCAACCCGCACCGAAGCGGCCTACCGCGCGGGCGCCCTGCGCTGACGGCAGGCAGCTTCTCGTCGACCGGGCAGGCTACTCTCGTCGGCAGGCGTCGTTGCACGCCCTGCGGTGCTCCTCCGACAGCACCGACGTTTTGAACGGCGTCTTGCCTTTCGTTTCAGTCTCTCCCCTTTGAGGTACTCCGATCCTCGGGGAATTGAACGCTGAATCGCCTGTACGGAGGGGCACAACTTGTGCCGACCTCGCGTGCTGCGACCCCTCACCTGAAGGGGCTACCAATGCCTTGCACTACCGATCCTCCGAAGTCAGTTGCCGGCGGAGGCGTTGTCGCGCGCGTGAGTACCGCTTCCGGGCGCGGTCGGGGTGATTCCGAGGATCGACGCGGCTTCTGCAAGGGTGAACGATTCCCACACCACCAGTTGAACGAGTTCCCTATCGGTTGCGCGCAGTTGCCGAAGCGCGTCCAGCGCGTCGCTGTCCCGAGCCGGGTCAGCGAAGTGCTGGGACACTCGGAGATGCGCCGCGAGCTCATCGAGCAACGCGAGCCGGCGCGCGTTTCCGCGACGCAGATTCGCCACAACGAAGCGTGCGATTCCGTAGATCCAGGCCCTGCGGTCCTCAAGGCGCGACGGCAGGTCATCGATGCGGCGCCACGCCGCCAGCAGCGTCTCGGCGAGGCAGTCGGCGCAGTCCTCCGAGTCAGGTACCCGTCGGACGAAGTACCGCAGAAGCTCCGGCGACATCTCTCGGAGGAACGCCGCGAACTCAGTGGACGACTCGACGCGCGACTCCGTCTGGAGCGCGTCCCACGTGCCCGTCACTCGTCGGCTCCGAGCACCTGGTCGCAAGACCCGTACCGGTAAGCGTCCTCGACGGTATCCCGATCACCGTGAGCGGCGGCATCCGCGAACACCAACAGTTGATCGACAACGCCTCCGCCATCGTGCGCGACGATCGACGGGAAGTTTTCCGGATTCCCGAGCCACGAGCTTGCCCGATCGCGCCGTTCGTCATCGCTGAGATCATCCGCGATCAGCCACTCGTTCGTCCAAGCGCAGGTCGCCCAGAACTCATAGGTGGTCGTGGCAAGCCCTACTTGTGCTGTGCTTCGCGGTCCCGGCCGCGAACCGACCGAATATCGACTGCACCTTCCGCACAGCCTCCGACGCATCGACGCCCGGTGGGAGCTGCAGGCCGGCCGGGTAGGCCGCGGCCACCGCATCGGGGAGGTCTGATGCCGAGAGATCAAGCCATTCCGTCGAGTCCTCCTCCGTGCTGGTCGACGGATCGACGAACCGGCCGGTCTGCGCTGCGAACGTCGCCAACGCGATCGCCGGTGCAGCGACACCCACGCCCGTCACGAGCGAGGCGACCAAGAGCGTCATCACGGCCTTCGCCCGAGGCGTCAGCCGGCGTCGCCGGGCATTGAGGTCCGCCCGCATCTCGGGATCCTCGAGCACGCGGGCGACAGCCTCGGTGGACGCATCCACCGACACGCTCAACTTGGTACGACCGGCTGCGACCAGCCGACGGGTCAATTGATCAGTATTCGCTACTCGGTCTTCGTCCATACCCTGTTCCTGTCCGCCACCGCCACCAAGTGTGACGCGTCGCAAAGAAACTCGTGATGACCCTGACTTCGGGTACGGCTGATCAGTGACGAGCTCGCCGACCAGGACTTCGTGTCTTCCTATCCCTTGTCAGGGATACACGCCGCTAAGCGCCGCCTGCACTGCGACTGAGTACCGCACGGTCGTCGGCGCGCGTCGCTACTGCCCGGCGCTCCCGTGGTGCGCCTCGCTGCGTGTCGCCCTACGCGGCGCTGACCTCGGTGGTCCGGCCGACCGGCTCGCGCACGGTGAGCGCGTTGACGAACCGGATGAACACCGAGATCCACCCGAAGATGATCGAGAACGCGGCGAGCTCGAACGCGGTGAGGTTGTAGTAGGCGATCGGTTCGAACAGCAGCGCCGACGCCAGGAGCAGCACGATCCCGCCGGTGCAGAACACGAAGAACCGGCGCGGCATCCCGCGCAGGATCCGTGGCGCGCCGATCAGGAGCGTCAGGAACGTGAGCGACATGCCGATCGCACAGATGTTGTGGATGGCCATGCTGACATTCACGGGGACGAGCCCGACGCCGGCGAGCAGGACACCCATCACGATGAACACCACCGAGACGAACCGGGGCGCCCAGTCGTGCTCGAGCACACCCTGCCGCACCAGCGTCGTGAGGTCACGGTCGACGTAGAGGGCGAACGTGGTGACGAGCGCGCCGCCGATGATGAGGGCGATGTTGAACAGCGAGCTCGAGAAGTCGTCGGCCGTGCCGAGCTGGCTGAAGTGGTACTCCCACCACTGCGGGTCCTGTGCCGTCGCCATGCTCGCGAGGGTGGCCGAGGACATGAACACGATGAGCAGCATCGCCAGCTTGGGGGTCGAGATGGCCGACACCGACAGGTAGATCCAGTACGCCGCCAGCCCGGCGGCCACGGCGACGGCGCCCGTGGAGGCCCACACGTCGACGACGAGTCCCTCGAAGCTGCGTTGCAGGAGCACGAACGTCGTCATCGTGAGGATGAAGCCGATGATCGCGTGCACCGCCGCCACCGCGACGACGTCGACGACGAACTTCCAGGGCTTCAATCCACGGCGCCACTCCTGGCCGGGCAGGTCGCGGGAGCGCCAGTAGCCGGTCGCGCCGGCGGCGATGCCGGTGAGGAGCACGGCGACCGCCGCGACGATGCCGACCGAGAGTCCGCCCCAGAGAGGCCAGACGGCGCCGGCGAAGATGAACCATGAGGTGACGCCCGTCAGGGCCGCAGTGACGGCACCGGCGAGGAGGGCTTCGGACTCGACGGCGACGCGGCGCCGGGGCTGGGGGTCGGCGGGGGTGACGTCCGCCTTCACGGGTGCGGTCATGGCTGGATCGTATGCCCCGGGCCGGCCGGTGCAGCGGATGCTGGAACGTGTCGTCGAGGAAGGCGCAAACCTCGACGTCGATTCGGGTGGCACGTGAACTAGAGGTCGGTCGGCGGATGCTCCGGGGACCCGCTCCCTGGGGCATCCGCTCGTGCGCCCGCACCGGCTGCGACCGGTGCGGCAGCCGCCTTCGCGGACTCGCGGGCGAACTGCAGCGCGGCGCGGCGCGGCATCGCGCGTCCGCGGGCGCGCCCCGCCTCGAACGCGGCAGCGCCCGCCGAGGCGAGCACGCGCTCGACGATCGGCCCCGACGTGGGGTAGGTGCGCTGGTCGAACCGTCCCGTGCGCGTCCGCAGCGTGTCCACCGCGCCGAGGAGCACCCCCGCCCGGTCGAGGTCGCCGAGCACGATCGCACAGGCGGCCAGGCCTTCGAGCGCGTTCCCGACCCCGTCCTCGTTGCCGAGGCGAAGCGTGAGCTCGAGGTGCCTGGCGAACAACTCGGGGCGGGCCTCGCCGAGGGCGAGCCGCGCCCAGCCCGCGTTCGTGAGCTCGATCATCTCGACGAAACGGTTGCCCATGCGCACGGCGTCCTCGATGACCCCGTCGTAGATCGCGAGTGCATCGCGGGCGCGCCCGCGCAGGAGCTCGATGCTCCCGAGCTGGCCGCGGAACACGGCGTTGAAGGTCGGGTCGACGTCGGGGGTGACCAGGTCGATCGCCCGCCGCTGCAGCTCCTCGGCGCGGTCGAGATCCGGGGTGGACGACATGGCGCAGGCGACGCCGAGCACGGCCAGCGCCGCGCCCTCGCCGAACCGGTCGCCGGCGTCGCGGAACAGTTCGACCGCCTCCTCGAGCGGCTCGGGGTCGACCGGTGTACCGGGCTGCGACAGCGAGACCCACGACGACAACGTGATCGCCATCGCGCGAGTGCGCTGCGCGAGCGGCACGCCGGACTGGAGGAGATCGTCCATCCAGGCCTTGGCCGTCGGCAGGAGGTTCCGGATCCGCCAGTAGAGGCGCAGTCGCCACACCGCGTCGGTGACCGTATCGACCTCGCCGATGGCCATGAGGTAGAGGTAGCCCGCGCGGACGTTGTCCCGTTCCACCGCGAGCCGTTCGACCGCGGCCTGTTGGGTGGATCCGTGAAGCATCGGCTCGACCTCGGAGGCGAGACGAACGTAGTACGCGGCATGCGCGCGGCGCACCACCGCTTCATCCGTCTCGTGCTCGAAGCGGAGTGCCGCGATCTCGTGGACCGGGGCCAGCATCGAGAAGAAGGGCGTGCCGGCGACGTCCCGCTGGCGCAGCAGGCTTCCGTCGACCAGCTCGAGGAGCGTACCGAGCAGGTCGACGGCCCAGGGCTCGCCGGCGGCCACCGCCTCTACCGCGTCGAGGCTGAAGTCGCCCGTGAAGACCCCGAGGCGCACGAACAGGGCACGGGCGGACGGGCTGAGCAGGTCGATGCTCCACTCCACGGTGGCCTGGATCGTCCGCTGGCGTTCGGGGAGGTCACGGCCCGACGTCACGAGGAGGGAGAGCACCCGGTCGAGTTTCACGAGCATGGCCGACGGCGTGAGAACCCGGATGCACGCGGCGGCGAGCTCGATCGCGAGCGGCACGCCATCGAGTGCCCGGCAGATGCGCGCGACGTCCGCGGCGTTCTCGGCCGTCAGGTCGAACCTCGAGTCGGCGGCGTGCGCTCGGTCGAGGAACAGCCGGACCGCCGGCGCGTCGGCGATCTCGGCGAGCGACACCTCGCGCGGATCGATCGGGAGGGCAAGCGGCTCGACGTCGAAGACCTGCTCCGCGTGCACCCGAAGCCTGGCCCGACTCGTCACCATGACTGTGGCATCGGGAAGCGCGGCGAGCAGTGACGCGACGTCCGGCGCGTCGCCGATCACCTGCTCGAAGTTGTCCAGCACGAGGAGGTCCCTTCTCCCCGTGCGCGCGAGCGCGAGGCGCTCGAGGGTCGGCACGCCGATGTCGTCGCGCACGCCGAGCTCGAGCGCGACGGCCGGCAGAACGCCGCCGGGTTCGCGGACGTGCTCGAGGGCCACGAACGTCACCCGGTCGAACCGGTCGCGGGCGAGCCGGGCGGCCTCGATCGCGAGACGGGTCTTCCCGATCCCGCCGGGACCGACGAGGGTGACGAGTCGCCTGGGGTCGTCGCCACCCAGCCACTCGAGCAGTGTGCCGAGGTCGGTCTCGCGGCCGAGCACCTCGTCTGGCGGCGTCGGGAGATGGTCGGCCGCGTCGTCCGCGCGCGCGTCGGACGTGTCGCTCGGGGCATCCCGGGCTCGCGACGCGTCGAACCGCTCGGCGAGCAGGACGGCGAGGTCCGATTCCACGAGTTCTCCGAGCTCCTCGGCCGTCGAGAATGGCTTGTACGACGTCGTGTCGTCGTCGCGGATGTGCGCAACGAGCTCCGCGAGTCGCTCGTCGCGTTCAGCCGGTTGCTTCACGTAGACGAGCTTCGGCATCTCGCGCGGCGCGAGTCGGTACTCGTCCTCGAGTCCTGAGACGTCCTCGTCGGGCGCGATCCAGCCGTATTCCTGCCAGTAGATCCCCACGAACACATCGCTCTGCTCGAGGTACGCCCGGTACAGCTCACGCGGCGGGTGGGGTCGGGCACCGAGCTCGAACATGACGGGTGCGAGATGCAGGCGCTCGATCGCGGCACGCGCGGCGATACGTTCGGGCCCGAGCTCCTTGAGGGTGGAGCTGACGAAGATCCGCAGCCGCTGGTCGGGGGTGCGGATGACGCGCGATTCGGGGGCGCCCGTCATGGCGACGGCACCTTCGAGCACTGGGGGCATCCGCATCGGCGGCCCATGGTGCCCATTGTCCGCGCGGGCATGACGAAGTCCCGCAACCGCTGGTTGGGCGTGCGGATCGGGGAACCCGCGGCGCTACCCCTCACGGCGCCGTCCCCGCCGGATCCAGCACGAGGTCGAGGGCCGTGCGCCGGGACATCCGTCGCCCGCGTGCGCGTGCCGTCTCGAACTCGTCTGCGCGATCCGACGCGAGGATCCGATCGACGACCGGCCGGTAGGTGAGGTCCGGCCGCCGGTCGACCAGGCCGGTCCGGAGGCGGACGGTCTCACTCGCGCCGAGCAGCAACCCGGCACGCTCGATGTCGCCCGTCGCCGCCGCGCAGGCAGCGAGCCCCTCCAAGGCCACGCCCACCCCATCCTCGTCGCCGAGCTGGAGCGACAGCTCGAGATTCCGGGCGAACAGGTCGGGGCGCGGTTCGCCGCGTGCGAGCCGCGCCCATCCGCCGTTCGCCAGCGCGAGGCTCTCGACGAAGACATCGTCCAGTCGCCTGGCATCCTCCAACACACCGTCGAGGATCTCGACCGCGCGGTCGGCGTCGCCGCGAAGCGTGGCCAGGCTGCCGAGCGCGAGGCGGAAGAGCGCCGCGAAGGTCGGCTGCTCGTCGACGTCGACGAGCTCGAGTGCCCGCTGCTGGATCCCCTCGGCCCGCTCGAGATCGGGTGGGGACACCGACGTGCAGGCGATGCTCAGCGTGGTGAGCGCGCAGCTCTCCCCGAAGGTATCGCCGACGGCGTGGAACAGTGCGACGCTCCACTCGATGGAACCGAGGTCGACGTCCGCGCCCGGTTGCGAGAGCGAGACCCACGACGAAAGGCCGAGCGCGATCGCTCGCGTACGCGTGCGCAGCGGTACCCCCGCACCGAGGATCTCGTCCATCCAGGCCTTCGCCGCGGGCAGCTGGCTGCGCATCCACCAGTAGAGGAAGAGGCGCCAGACCCCGTCGGCCACCTGGTCGACCGCTCCGCTCGCGATCAGGTGGTGGGCCGCGGCGCGCAGGTTGTCGCGTTCGACCTCGAGTCGCGCAAGCGCATCCGCCTGCGTGGCCCCCTGCAGCTGCGGTCCGATCTCTGCGGCGAAGCGCAGGTAGTGGTCGGCGAATGCCCGGCGAGCCTTCGCCGCATGCGGCTCGTGCTCGAACCGTTCGGACGCGATCTCGCGCACTGGAACGAGCATCGAGAAGAGCGGCACGCCGTGATCGTCGTGCTGGCGCAGGAGGCTGCCGTCGATGAGCTCGAGGAGGGTGCCGAGCAGGTCGGTGGCCCACGGTTCGCCCTCGGTGACAGCCTCGACGGCGTCGAGGCTGAAGTCACCCGCGAACACGCCCAGGCGTTCGAACAGCGAGCACGCCTCGTCGCTCAGCAGGTCGATGCTCCACTCGACGGTCGCCTCGATCGTGCGCTGGCGTTCGGGAATGTCCCGGGCGGATGTGACCAGCAGCGGCAGCACGTGGTCGAGTCGTCCGAGCATCGCCGCCGGCGTGAGCGCACGGATGCGGGCCGCCGCAAGTTCGATCGCGAGCGGCACGCCCTCCAGAGCTCGACAGATGCTCGCGACACCCTCGGCGTTCTCGGCGGTCAACTCGAATCGTGGGTCGGCCGCGCGTGCGCGGGCCAGGAACAGCCGGACACTGGGAGCCGCCGAGACCGCTTCGACGGATGCCCGAGCGGGATCGGGTGGCAGGCCGAGCGGCGCCACCTCGAAGACGCGCTCACCACGCACGCGCAGGCGGGCACGACTCGTCACGAGGAAGGTCGCGTCGGGGAGGTCGTTGAGGAGTGCCACGATATCGGGGGCGGCGGCGAGGACCTGCTCGAAACTGTCGAGCACGATGAGGTCCCGTCGACCGGCGCGGGCGACGCCGAGCTGCTCGCTGAGCGGTCGGTCGGCGGCGTCTCGCACGCCGAGCTCCCGTGCGATCGCGGGGAGCACCTCGGCTGGGTCGCTCACGTGCTCGAGAATCACGAATGTCACACGATCGAACGGCTCCCCGGCACTGTGGGCGATCTCGATCGCGAGCCGGCTCTTCCCGATCCCGCCGGGGCCGACGAGCGTGACGAGCCGCTGCGAGTCGTCGGCAAGCCACTCGAGCAGCGTCGCGACATCCTGCTCGCGGCCGACGGCCTCCGTATACGGCATGGGGAGGTGATCCGCCGCTGCGGTGGCCTCCGCGAGAACCTGTGCCGATGGCCAGCGTGACGCGTCGAAGCGTTCGGCGAGGAGGGTGGCGAGGTCCGCTTGGATGAGGTCGGCCAGTTCGTCGGGGCTCGAGAACGGGGTGTACGAGGCGGTGTCGTCGTCGCGGATCCGGGTCAGAAGCTCGCCGAGGCGTTCTTCGGGCTGGGCGGGCCGCTTCAGGTAGATGAGCTTGGGCATGTCGGGCGGGGCGAGCCGGTACTCGTCCTCCAGGCCCGAGATCTCCTCGCCGGGTGCGACCCAGCCGTACTGCTGCCAGTAGATCCCGACGAAGACGTCGCTCTGCTCCAGGTAGGCGCGGTACAGCCGCTGCGGGGGATGTGGCCGGGCGCCCAGCTCGAACATGACGGGTGCGAGCCGCAGCCGCTCGATCGCCGAGCGCGCCGCTCGACGCTCGGCCTCGAGCTCCTTCAGCGTCGAGCTGACGAAGACCCGCAACCGCTGGTCGGGCGTGCGAATCGGGGGACCCGCGGCGCTGCTGCTCACGGCGACACCAGCAGCATCGCCGTGGTGCATCCCCATCGGCGCCCCCATCCTGCCATTGTCGGCTCGGAGGCCGTGCCCGTCCAGCACCCGAGCGGGGGATGTCGCGCGGGATTCGACCGCGGGTGAAAGCGGTTCGTGCGCTGACGGATGCCGCGGCGCGACGCCCCGGGTCAGCCCGGCTCAGCCCGGGACACCGTCCGTCTCGGCCGTCGGCGTGCGAAGCAGCGCGCCCTCGTGCCGCACCGTGGCCGCCGCGATCGTCATCGCCTCCTGCAGGGCCGCCGTCCAGGCATCCGTCGACTTGGGCACGCCGTGCACGGTCATGTGATGCACCACGGCCGAGAGCGTCGCGTCGCCGGCGCCCATCGTGTCGACGATAGGGCCGGGAAGCACCACGATGTCGGCGTGCGCCGACGAGCCGTCGGCGTGCACGGTCGCTCCCGCCCCGCCAGCCGTCGCCAGGATCGCCCCGGCCCGCGTGTCGGGGGCGTCGCGCAGCCGCTCCACGAACGCGTCCAGCGAGTCGCCGAGGAGCAGTTCTGCGTCCTCGTCGCCCACCTTCACGAGTAACGACCGGGTGGCGAAGTCCTCGAAGTTCGCGAGGAACGCGTCGCGGTCGGCGAGCATGCCCGCGCGCGGGTTGCCGTCGACCACGAGTCGCTCATAGGGCCTGGCGATCGAGTCGACGAGCGCGGCGTACTGCACGGCGTCGTCGAACGGGAAGCAGCTCGACGACGACGAGGTCGGCGTCGTCGAGGGCGGCGCGGGCGGCGGTGTCGAATCGGATGCCTCGGCGCCTCGCCGCTTCGTTGAACTCGTACCGCGGCTCGCCGTCGGTGCGATCGGAGACTGCACGTGACGTGCCGTGCGCGGAGGGGCTCTCGACGAGCCGCACCCCGTAGTCGCGCAGGTACGAGCGGATCCGCTGGGCGGGTTCGTCGTCGCCGAGCATCGCGACGAGCGTGACGTCCTCGCCGAGGAGCGAGAGGCCCACGGCGACGTTCAGCGCGGCGCCGCCGACGAACTCGCGGGAGCCGTGCGCGTCGCGCAACTCATCGATCAGGGCATCGCCGACGACGGTGATCCGCCTCGCCGAAGGGGTTGGGTCGGTCATCCGCTCAGCCTTCCTCGCGCGGCGGGATCTCGCCCGAGCCGCGCTCGATCAGTCGGGTCGGCACGATGGTGCGCGCCGGTGGGCTGTGGTCGCCGCCGAGCCGTGCGAACACCTGCTCGGCCGCGATGCGCCCGATCGCCTGCGGGTCCTGCGCGACGACGGTGACGCCGGGTTCGAGGAGGTCGCCGAGCGGCACGTCGTCGAACCCGACGATCGCGGTGTCGTGGTGCCTGCCGAGTTCGCGGAGGCCGCGGATGGCGCCGATCGTGACGAGGTTCTGGGCGCTGAAGACGGCTGTGGGCGGGGTGGGGGAGTCGAACAGCGCGACGAGCGCTGCGCGAGCGGATTCCTCGTCGTGCAGGTCCTCGACGACGGGCACGCCGCGCGTGGCGACGCCGGCACGGCCGAGTTCCTCGAGGAAGCCGCGTCGTCGTTCGCGCGCGGTCTGGATGGTGTGTCGGTCGCCGAGGTACGCGAGGCGGCGGTGGCCGCGTTCGAGCAGGTGGCGAGTGGCCTGCGCGGCGCCGTCGGCGTTGTCGCTCACTACGGCGTCAGAGGTGATGCCGGCGGGCTCTCGGTCGACGAAGACGACAGGGGTGCCCCTGCGCAGCTCGGGCGCGAGGTAGGACTGGCTCTCGGACACGGTCGTGAGGATGAGCCCGTCGACGCGCCGGCGCAGGAACGCCGACACCGCCTCCTGCTCGCGGTCGGGATCGTCGTCGAGGCTCGAGGCGAAGACAGCGACGCCGCGCTGGAGGGCGGCGTCCTCCACCGCGCGGTGCACGGCCCCGGCGAACGGGTTGTCGACGCTGCCGACGAGGAGCCCGAGCGTGCGGGTGCGCCCGTCGGCACGCCGGAGGTTCCCGGCGTGCAGGTCGGGTTGGTAGTCGAGGGTCCGCGCGGCGGCGGTGACCTTCGCGATCGTCGACGCCGAGACGTTCGGCTCGCCGTTGATGACGCGGGAAACGGTCTTCACGCCGACACCGGCGAGGGCGGCGACGTGCCGCATCGTCGGGCGGGAGGGTGCGCCCCCGCCGACGACGGCGTTGCATCTGACAACGATGTCACAATCCGCTCTCCAATGTGCAGGTTCGGCTTGACTATACATACCACGATGGTCTAATTCTGACTCTGACATCGTTGTCAGGGAGACAACGGTCCCCCACACAAGAGGAGATTCATCGATGAATCACACAGCACCCGGCGCGCTCCGTCGTCGCCTCATCGCCACGGGTTCGCTGGCTGCGGCCGCCGTGCTCGCCTTCACCGGATGCGCCTCGGGCGGATCCGCAGCGGGCTCCGACGCGAACGATGACGAGGCCATCAGCGTCTCGCTCATCGTGAAGACCACCAGCAACCCCTTCTTCGTCGCGATGCAGGAGGGCGCAGAGGCCGCGGCCGACGACCTCGGCATCGAGCTCACGATGGCCGCGGGCAAGGAGGACGGTGACGAGGACACCCAGATCCAGGCCATCGAGAACGCCATCTCGAAGGGCGACGCGGGCATCCTGATCACCCCGAACGGCCCCGCCGTCGAGGACGCGCTCGTGAAGGCGCGCGACGCCGGACTCTACGTCATCGCGCTCGACACCCCGCCGTCGGACCCCGAGTCGGTCGACATCACGTTCGCCACCGACAACTTCCTGGCCGGCCAGGAGATCGGCAAGTGGGCGGCGGCGAAGCTCGGCGGCGAGAAGGCCACCATCGCGCTCATCGACCTGTTCGACGACAAGGTCGTCTCGGTCGACGTCAACCGCGACCAGGGCTTCCTCGACGGCATGGGCATCGACACCGCCGACGTCGAGGCGAACGGCGACGAGGCGGCTACCGGCACCTACAGCGGCGGTGAGTACGAGATCGTCGGCAACGAGGCGTCGCAGGGCGCGGAGGACGGCGGTCGCACCGCGGCCGAGACGCTGCTGTCGAAGAACCCTGACATCAACGTCGTCTACACGATCAACGAGCCCGCGGCCTACGGCGCGTACGAGGCGTTCAAGGCGGCCGGCGCGACCGACGACCTGGTCGTGGTCTCGGTCGACGGCGGATGCGCCGGCATCGACGCCGTGAAGGACGGCCTCATCGGCGCCACCAGCCAGCAGTACCCGGTGAAGATGGCCCAACTCGGCGTGCAGGCGATCTTCGACCTGGTGAAGACCGGCGAGGTTCCAGAGGTCACCGAGGGCCTGGACTTCTACAACACCGGCGTCGCACTCGTCACCGATGACGTGCAGGCAGGCGTGGAGTCGATCGACACCGCCGAGGGCGGCAAGAACTGCTGGGGCTGAGCCCCGGTTACGAACCGTGAGCGCGGTGCGGATCGGGTGCGGATGTCGCGAGCGGGCCGAGCCCCGCGGCATCCGCCAGTCCCCGCCCGATCCGCATCGCCTCACCTCACCGCACAGACAACGGAGAGCACACGTGAGTCAGCACACGACCGAGCCGGCGGCTGCCGGCAGCACTCGGCAGACCGAGCCGCCGACGTCGGCGCTCGACCTGGCCGATGAATTCCTCGACCGCACCACCCCGCTCAGCCGCATCCGCAACACGCTGCACCGCTACCCGGCCATCAGCCCGGCCATCGTGCTGGTGCTGTCGGTGATCGTGTTCGGCCTGCTCAACGACCGCTTCCTGAACCCCGCGAACCTGTCGCTCATCACGCAGCAGGTCGCCGTGGTCGGCACGCTCGCGGTCGCCCAGACGCTCATCATCCTGACCGCCGGCATCGACCTCTCGGTCGGGGCGGTCATGGTGCTGAGCTCGATGGTGATCGCCCAGACGACCGTGAACCAGGGACTGCCCGCGGTGCTGGGCCTCTTCCTGGGCCTCGTCGTCGCGCTCGGCGCGGGCGCCCTCAACGGCTTCCTGGTCACCCGCCTGAAGCTGCCGCCGTTCATCGTCACCCTCGGCACGCTCAACATCTTCGTCGCGCTCACGCTGCTCTACTCGGGCGGCGCCACGGTTCGCGGCGCGGAGATGCCCGACCTGCTCACCTGGACAGGGGCGACGTTCGACATCCTGGGGGTGAACTTCACCATCGGCGTGGTCATGATGCTCCTGCTCTACGTGGTGATCGCGCTGATCCTGTCGAAGACCGCATGGGGGCGGCATGTCTACGCGGTCGGCGACGACCCCGAGTCGGCGCGCCTCGCAGGCATCAGGGTCGACCGCGTGCTCATGAGCGTCTACCTCGCCGCGGGCGCCATCCTCGCGGTCGGCGCGTGGATCCAGATCGGACGCACCAACGCCGCCTCGCCGAACGCGGGCGTCGACCTGAACCTCGACTCCATCACCGCCGTCGTGATCGGCGGCACCAGCCTCTTCGGCGGTCGCGGCACGGTGTGGGGCACCCTCCTCGGCGCCCTCATCGTGGGCGTCTTCCGCAACGGCCTCTCGCTCGCGGGGCTCGACGTGCTCTGGCAGACCTTCGCGGTCGGCGTGCTCATCATCGTCGCCGTCTCCGTCGACCAGTGGATCCGAAGGGTACGCAAATGACCGCCAACGAACCGGCCGAGACGGCCGGCGACGTACTCGTCGACGCACACGTCGACCAGGCCATCGGCGCGTTCACGGATGCCGGGACCCCACCGCCGGCGCCGGAGGACACGCGCACGCCGATCCTCCGCGCCCGTCGTCTCGTCAAGACGTTCGGCCGTGTCGTCGGCCTCGACGGGGTGAGCCTCGAGCTCTACCCAGGCGAGGTGCTCGCCGTGATCGGCGACAACGGCGCGGGCAAGTCGACGCTCATCAAGTGCCTCACCGGCGCGGAGCTTCCCGACGAGGGCGAGATCTTCCTCGAGGGCAAGCAGGTGCACTTCAAGCGCCCGCAGGACGCCCGCGCCGCCGGCATCGAGACGGTCTACCAGAACCTGGCCGTCTCACCGGCGCTCGACGTGGCCGCGAACCTCTTCCTCGGTCGCGAGGAGCGCAAGAAGGGCATCCTCGGCTCGGTCTTCCGCGTCGTCGACCAGAAGGGCATGCGGCAGAAGGCGAGGGACGAGCTGAAGGCGCTCGGCATATCGACCCTGCAGGACGTGACCGTGGCCGTCGAGAACCTCTCCGGCGGCCAGCGCCAGGCGGTCGCCGTGGCCCGTGCCGCGGCGTTCGGATCGAAGGTCGTCGTGCTCGACGAGCCGACCGCCGCCCTCGGCGTGCGGGAGTCGAACCAGGTGCTCGAGCTCATCAGGAACCTGCGCGACCGGGGCATCCCGGTGATCCTGATCTCGCACAACATGCCGCACGTGTTCGACGTGGCCGATCGCATCCACATCCAGCGGCTCGGCAAGCGCGCGGCGACGATCACGCCCGAGTCGCATTCGATGACCGACGCGGTCGCGATCATGACCGGCGCGGCTCGCGAATGAGCTGGTCGAGCGAGGAGGACCGGGTCGAGCTCATCGCGCGGTTCACTGCGATCCCCGGGCGCGAGGGGGAGGTCGAGCACCTCCTCCTCGCCCTCGCGGCGAAGGTGCGTCTGGAGCCCGGATGCCTCGCTTTCGAGCCGCACCGAGTGGCTGCGGCCCCGAACGGCTCGGTCGCGGCGGCCGGACCCGAGCCGATCGGCACGGGCTTCGCCGTAGTGGAGGCGTATCGCGACGAGGCTGCCTTCGCCGTGCACCTGGCCGCCGACTACGGCGCGGAGTTCAACGCCGCACTCGGGCCGCTGATCGTCGAGGACGGCTCGGTGCTGACGTTCCTCGCGCGGCTCGGCTGAGCCCGGCGGCGGCGCCCTGCACATCGACGCCGCGCCGTCGTCGTCTGCGGTCATCCGTCATGACGGGCGCGAGCCGCGGCCGCTCGATCCCGTGCGCGCGCCGCCGCTCGGGCTCGAGCTCCTTCAGGGGATGCCGGATGACGGATCAGCTCGGGTAGACGGTCTCGTGTGTCGGTGTACGCAGCAGCGCGCCCTCGTGCCGCACCGTCGCCGCCGCGATCGTCATCGCCTCCCGCAGGGCCGCCGCCCAGCCATCCGTCGTCTGCGGCACCCCATGCATCGCGATGTGGTGCACGATCGCCGAGAGGGTGGCGTCGCCCGCGCCCATCGTGTCGACGATCGGGCCCGGCAGGGCGACGATGTCGGCGTGCACGACCGAATCGTCGGCGTACACGGTGGCGCCCGCGCGGCCGGCCGTCGCGAGCACCGCGCCGTGTGACCGCGTGCGATGTGCGCAAGCCGCTGCACGAACGCATCGAGCGAGTCGCCGAGCAACAAGTCCGCGTCCTCGTCCCCCACCTTCACGAGCAGCGACCGCGCGGCGAGGTCCTCGAAGCCGGCGAGGAACGCGGCGCGGTCGGCCAGCATGCCCGCGCGCGGGTTCCCGTCGATCACGAGCCGCTCCTCCGGGCGCGCGATCGTGTCGGCGAGTTCGGCGGCCTGGGCGGCATCGTCGAACGGGAAGCAGCTCACGACCACGAGGTCCGCGTTGTCGAGCGCGGCACGCGTGGCCGTGTCGAAGCGGATGCCGCGACGCTTCGCAGCCTCGTTGAACTCGTAACGCGGCTCGCCGTCGGTGCGGTCGGACACGGCCCGCGAAGTTCCGAACGCCGACGGGCTCTCGACGAGTCGCACGCCGTAGTCCCGAAGGTAGGCGCGAATGCGCTCGGCAGGCTCGTCGTCGCCGAGCATCGCGACGAGCGTCACATCCTCGCCGAGGAGCGAGAGGCCCACGGCGACGTTCAGCGCCGCACCGCCCACGAACTCACGCGAGCCGCGCGGATCGCGTAGTTCGTCGATGAGGGCATCCCCGACGACGGTGACCCGCTTCGCTGGGGGAATCACGTCGGTCATCGGCTCAGCCTTCCTCGTGCGCGGTGACCTTCGAGAACGTCGCATTCGACCTCGGTGTCACGGACAACTCTCCTCAATGCAGGTTCGACCCAACTCTAGACACGGATGGTCCGAACCTCGTGCCGACATGTCCTCGGAGAGGCGAGGTGCACCGGCCCGCGGATGCCGGCGACCGCCGATACGGTGGGGGAGACCCCGAGGAGCACCATGAAGCCCGGACCGAGGCGCAGCATCAGCCAGGCCGACATCGTCGACGCCGCATTCGAGATCCTCGAGCTGAAAGGCCTCGCCGCCGTGTCGGTGCGCGGTGTCGCCGCGGCGCTCCGCCTCACGCCCACGGCGCTCTACACGTACTTCCCGTCGAAGAACGCGTTGCTGCGCGCCATGGTCGAGCAGCTCCTCTCGACGATCGACCTCGACGCGGCATCCGACGCCGGCGCGACGTGGCGGGAGCGCGTGCACGCGCATGCCGCGGCTCTACGCTCGCGACTCGCTGAGCACGCCGGGGCGATCGTGCTCGTGACGAGCGGCCCCCTCGACGGGCCGCACGCCCTCGGCCTCAACGAGGCGCTCATCGCGGGCTTCGTCGCCGACGGGATGCCTCACCGCGACGCCGCCCGGGCCGCGCACGCCGTGCGTGCCTACGTGCTCGGGGCGGCGGCGCTCGACACCGCCGAGCGCGCGGGCGATGACGGAACGTCGGGGCCGGTCGCCGCCGATGACATGCTGTGGTCGGATGCCGCGGCCTTCCCGCTCTCAGAAGCGACCGCGGGGTTCGCGGCCGATGGCTTCGGCTGGGGCCTCGACCGGTTGCTCGATGGACTCGCACGCGATGCCGCCTGACCGGCGCTGTCGTGTCCCCGCGGACGCGACGAGACGCCGAACTCCGTGTGGTCGACGCCTCGGCGCTGCGGAGCCGGTCGGGGCCTCGCACCGGCGGGGGATGGCCGTGGGTATGGCCGTGGTCCACGGCGACGATTAGCCTGAGCCACGGGCCGCGCGGCGACCCGCTTCGAATCGAGGGATGAGATATGAGCGACTCTGACAGAACCCATGCTGGCCGGTTGGGAGCAAGCCGAGATCGATCGCGCGAACATCTCGGATCGCACGCCGGTCGTGTTCGTGCACGGCCTTTGGCTGCTCTCGAGCAGCTGGCAGCCGTGGCGCGACCTGTTCGAGGACAACGGCTTCATCACCCTTGCGCCCGGGTGGCCCGACGACCCGGCCACGGTCGCCGAGGCGCGGGAGCATCCCGAGGTGTTCGCGAAGAAGATGGTGCAGCAGGTCACGGACCACTACCTCGCAGCCATCGAGGCCCTCGACCAGGCGCCCGTCGTCATCGGTCACTCGTTCGGCGGGCTCATCGCGCAGAAGCTCGCCGGCGGCGGCGTCGCGGCGGTGACCGTGTCGATCGACAACGCCCCCTTCAAGGGCGTGCTGCCCCTTCCCGCGTCGTCGCTGAAGTCGGCGTGCCCCGGTGCTGGCCAATCCGGCGAACCGCGGGCGCGGGGTGTCGCTCACCTTCGAGCAGTTCGAGTACGGCTGGGCCAACGCGGTCGACGAGGAAGAGGCGAGGCGGCTCTACGACACGTACCACGTGCCCGCCTCCGGCGCGCCGCTCTTCCAGGCGGCGTTCGCGAACTTCAACCCGTTCGGCGGCGAGACCGAAGTCGACTCGAAGAATCCCCAGCGCGGGCCCCTGCTGATCATCGGCGGTGAGAAGGACCACACCGTCCCGCCGGCGGTCACGAACGCGAGCTACAAGATCCAGTCGAAGAACAACCCCGGCACCACCGAGGAGATCGTGATCCCGAATCGCGGCCACTCGCTGACCATCGACTCAGGCTGGCGTGAGGTCGCCGACGAGACGCTCGCCTTCGTGCAGCGGTTCATCCAGTAGCGGTCGGATGCCGCGGCGAGACTGCGGGGGTGACGGATGCCGCGGCGAGACTGACGGGGTGACGGATGCCGCGGCGAGCCTGCCGGGGTGACGGATGCCGCGCGGCGACGGACCTGACGGGGTGACGGATGCCGCGGCGAGACTGCGGGGGTGACGGATGCCGCGGCGTGGCTGCCGCGGCATCCGTCTGGCATCCCGGGTGTCAGCGGACCAGCAGGTTGCGCAGCTGGTCGGCGGAGTGCACGATCGCCATCGCGTCGGCGGCCTCGGCGGGCGAGCCGTAGCCCCATTCGACGAGGATCGTCGGCACGCCGTTGGCGGCGGCCCCGAGCGTGTCGTAACCGCGGTCGCCGACCATCACCGGGTTCGACACGTCGACGCCCAGCGCCTCGAGCCGGCGTAGCGCCTCGGCCACGATGTCGGCCTTGGTGCTGAGCTCCTCGTCGTCGCTGGCGCCGGTGATGACGGTGAAGTACTTGGTGAGGTCGGCGTGGTCGAGCACCTTCCGGGCCATCGACTCGGGTTTCGAGGTGGCGAGCGCGATGGGAATGCCCAAGCTGTGGAGTCGCTCGAGTACGCCGGCGACGCCGGGGAAGACGGGCGAGCGCAGCGCGCGCTCGCCGTAGTGGTCGCGGTAGATCTTGAGCGCCTCCCATGCTTCGGCGTCGTCGAAGCCCGCAGTCAGCCGCAGGCTGTCGAGCAGGGGCGGCCCGACGTAGGAACGCAGGACGTCGTCGGAGGGAACATCGAGCCCGAGCTTCGTGAACATGTGGGCAAGCGACGCCGTGATATCAGCGGCCGAGTCGACAATCGTGCCGTCGAGATCGAACAGCACGGGCGACCAGGTGCGGGTGGGCGCCAGGGTCTGGGTGGTCATCGTGGAATTCACCGTGACATCCTACGGGTAGGTAGTCTGAGCGTTTCTCAGGAAGGGAACGCTCTCACGGTCGGATGCCGCCCGCAAGGGGTTGCGTCAGAACAGTCGGGAGTGCCGGGTCAGAACAAGCGGACGTGCCCGGTCAGAACAGTCGGGAGTGCCCGCTCAGAACAGTCGGGCGTGCCCGCTCTCCACGCCGCGCATGGCGTCGTAGTCGAGCACGATGCAGCGGATCCCGCGGTCCTCCGCGAGGGTGCGGGCCTGTGGCTTGATCTCCTGGGCGGCGAAGACGCCCCGCACTGGAGCGAGCCGCGGGTCGCGGTTCATGAGCTCCAGGTAGCGGGTGAGCTGCTCGACGCCGTCGATGTCGCCGCGGCGCTTGAGCTCGACGGCCACGGATGCGCCCGAGGCATCCGTCGCGAGGATGTCGACGGGGCCGATCGCCGTCATGTACTCACGGCGCACCAGCCGGTGGCCCTCCCCGAGGAGCTCGATCTGCTCGGCCAGAAGTCGCTGCAGGTGCGCCTCGACGCCGTCCTTCTGCAGGCCGGGATCCGTGCCGAGCTCATGAGCGGAGTCATGCAGCATCTCGTGGATCGAGACCACGAGCTGGTCGGCGGTCTTGCGGTGTGTGACCTTCCACACCTCGACGACGCCGTCGGAGCGCTGCTCGACATCGGGCTCGACCGTCTCGAGGATGCACGGTGGACTCATCCAGTTGAGCGGCTTGTAGCTGCCGTCGTCGGAGTGCACGAGCAGGCTCCCGTCGCCCTTCACCATGAGCAGTCGCGTCGCGAGCGGCAGGTGGGCGGAGAGGCGCCCCGCGTAGTCGACGGAGCAGCGGGCGATGACGAGGCGCACCGTTCGAGTGTACGGCGACCCACTCGCATTCCCGACGACGGAGACGGCTACGCCGCCGGCGGGTGATCGCGCCGGGGCTACGCCGGAGTGTCGGCCTTCCGCCGCGCCCGCGGGCCCGTCTGCTCCCGCGCCGCGGGTGACGCGATCCCCGCCATCGCCATCAGCGCGAGGAGCAGGATGAGTCCATTGAGGATGCCGAACTGCTCGCCGAGGAAGCCGATGAGCGGTGGACCGACGAGGAAAGCGCAGTAGCCGATCATGGCGACGGCGCTGACGCGCGCCGCGGCATCCGCTCGATCCGGTACGTCGGCCGCGGCCGACATGCCCACCGGGAACGCCAGCGAGCAGCCGATGCCCCAGAGGAGCGTGCCCAGGATGATGAGCCACGGCGCGCTCGAGAAGATGAACAGGGCGAGCCCGACCACGCCGATGACCGACATGGCCTGCAGCATCGCGACGCGTCCGAACCGATCGATGAACGGACCACCGAGCACGCGCGCCCCCGTGATCGCGATCGTGAACACCGTGAACACCGCGGCGCCCGTGGTCTCGTCGTAGCCGTGTCCGTCGACCACGGCGAGCGCGAGCCAGTCGTTGGCACTGCCCTCGGCGAACGACATGCCGAGCAGCACGACGCCGATGAGGAGGAGGCGGACATCAGCCCAGACGCCGAGACTGCGCCTGAGGCGTACCGTCCACGGGTCGCGTGGAGCTGCGGTGTGCGGGTCGTCGCCCAGCTCCTCGCGTACCGGCACGAAACGCACGGCGACGATCACCGTGACGGCGATCAGCGCGGCGATGATCACGAGGTGCACCGAGAGCGGGAGTCCGATGGCGGATGCCGCCGCAGCGAGCCCGGCTCCGGCGACCGTGCCGAAGCTGAAGAACGCGTGCATCAGGGGCATCACGGTCTTGCCGATCTCCCGCTCGGCCTCGGCGCCCTCGACGTTCATCATCACGTCGACGGCCCCGTTGCCGAAGCCGAACATGACCAGGCCGATCACGACCAGCGTGACCGACGGCAGAAGCGACCCGCCCACCCCGACGAATACGAGGCCGACCGCGACCGTGACCAGTGAGCCGACCATCCCGAGTCGAGCGCCGAAACGGGCCATGAGCCACGGTGCCGCGATGAGACCGAAGATCGAGGCGATCGATCCGGCCAGGATGACCAGGCCGACGCCCTGCGTGCTGAGGCCGACGTCGTCGCGCACGGCCGGGATGCGCGCGACCCAGCTCGCGAGGCTCAGCCCCGAGAGGAAGAAGATCGTGAAGATCGCGTTGCGCCACGAGGCGAGCTCGCGCGTCGACCGCCGTGGTTCGGCGGTCCGGCGTGGTGTCTCGGTCATCGTTCCCGCTCGTCACTCGAGTTCCGGAGGTGACGAAATCGAATCGATTCGATTCCATCGCTTCGTGAACGATAACCGGCTTGCGGCATGTCTGCAACCCGATCGCGGACGGGTGCCTCGGCATACGTTGGCGAGTGGGACATGGTCGACGCCGAGACGCCGACCCCATGGCCTACGCCTACGACACCCGAGCAGGCACTGCGTTCGGGTGCGCCGTGATGGTCTACTGCGATCTCGCCTGGTGGAGCGAGCTCTACTCGATGCTTCGGTAGGTGGTGCGCAGCTGTTCCCATCGTGACCGCCAGTCGACGGTCGGTCCTCCAGTGAGGGTCGCGTCCAGCTGGTCGAGTTGGGCATGCCATCCGGCGGCGTAGGACGGTAGATCGTCGACCGGTAGTCCCCGTTCCTCGATGATCAGCCTCGTGCCGTCGGTCGTGGGCTGAAGCACGGCGAACACGATAGTCACGTCTGGGGTGTCGTTCCGCAAGGTGGCACGGATACGGCGGGGTGGGTCGCACTCATCCACTACGACGGTGCCGCTCCATCCCGTGGTCAGTGCGGCGTCGTACGAAGCCGTTCCCTCACCTCGTGGGTGGACCTCTCCGAACCACCGACGTAGCCGGTCCGGCGCAGTGATCGCCTCCCACAGATCTTGGGACGACGTGGCATAGACACTGCTGACCGTGACGATTCCGACTCCGTCCTCGACTCGAGTGTCACCCCGCACGGCATTGACGATCATGATGCCTCCTCGGTAGCGATTTCAGGTGTGCGGGCGGCGTTCCGCCTGCCACGCGCGACTTCGGTGTGCAGCGCATCAAGGCGCTGCATCCACTGCTGGCGGTAGCTCTGAAGCCACTCGTCCAAAGCTCTCAGCGGTGTCTCATCCAGGTCGTAGATGCGGAACTGCCCGTCCTGTACCGCCGTTACCAACCCGGCAGCCCGTAGCACACGCAAATGGCGGGAAACGCCGGGCCTTGCGATCGGCAACAGCTCAGCGAGCTCGGTCACCGTGGCCGGCCCTGTTCGCAAACGGTCGATGATCCGCCGACGATGCCCGTCGGACAACGCGAGGAAGATCTCATCCATGGAGAAAGTGTAACCAAGTGGGTACGTAACCGCAAGGGTACATCTTCCGGAAGGGAAGGCCGACTCGTCGGAGTGAGCTCGCGCTCGAGGAGGCGTCGGCAGAACTGCGCGGCGGCGCGTTGGGCCCGCTCGAATCGATTCGGCATAGAATGCGCGCATGCAGCCGGATGCGCCCGCTCGTCCCACGCTCGCCGACGTGGCCGCCAAGGCCGGCGTGTCCGCATCCACGGCGTCGCTCGCGTTCAGTGGCTCGGGCCCTGTGTCGGATGCCACGAAGGAGCGCGTGCTCGCCGCGGCATCCGACTTGGGCTACGGCGGACCCGACCCCCGTGCCCGGTCGCTGCGCCGGGGCCGCTCGGGGATCGTGGGGGTGGTGCTGGAGGAGCGCGTGCGCGCAGCCTTCCTCGACCCCGTGAAGATCCAGATGCTCGACGGCATCACCGAGGGCATCGCGCCGCTCGGCGCCGGCCTGCTGCTCCTCACCGACATCGGCGAGGCGGGTGGCAATGCGGTGGGCATCGAGAGCGCGCCGGTCGACGCGGTGGTGCTCGTCGGGTGCAGCCCACGACTCGCCCACTCAGTAGAGGCGCTGCGTCGCCGCGGCATCCCCGCCGTCGCCATCGAGGGGGCGACGGGGGAGGACATCCCGAGGATCTCGATCGACAACCGGGAGGCGACCCGTCGTGGCGCCGAGTACCTGCGCGGGCTCGGCCACACGGATGTCGCGCTCGTCACGCTCCCGTTCGACGCCGCCCGCACGCGTGGCCCGCTGACTCCCGAGCTCGAACGGAGCAGCACCGCCGAGACCGCGAGCGAGCGCCTGCTCGGTGCGCGTGACGTGTTCCCGCACGCCACCGGCCGCGCGGCCGCGGCGAGCTCGATCGAGGAGGGCCTCGAGGCCGGACGTGCTCTGCTCGCCGACCCGGCGAATCGTCCGACCGCGATCATCGCGCAGAGCGACCTGCTGGCCGCCGGAGTGCTGCTGGCAGCGGAGGAATTCGGCATCGCGGTGCCCGCCGAACTCAGCGTGGTCGGGTTCGACGGGATCCGCGTCGACGGCCTGCAGCACGACCTCACCACGCTGGTGCAGCCGTCGGTGGCGAAGGGCCGCGCCGCGGGCGAGGTCGTGGTGCGGCTGCTCGATGGCGAGCCCGGGAAGCCGCCCGAGTCGGTGCAGTTCACGAGCACCTTGCACATCGGCGACACGACCGCGCCGCCCCGCGGCTGACGGCGCTACGGCGGCTGACCGCGCCGCAGACCGCGCCGATTTTGCATGAAAATCCGGCATACGGGCCGCGGGCGGATTCATACGGTCGTTGCAACACGGGAGGTGTTGCATGGGTGCGCGGCGGTTGTATCCGGATGCGGTGCGGGATCGGTTCGTGGGTTTGGTGTTGGGTGGGGAGTCGGTTTCGTCCGCGGCCCGGGTGCTCGGCGTGCCGGTGCCGACGGTGGAGCGGTGGTGGAAGGCTGCCAGCGTGGGTGTGCCTTTGCGGAAGGGGCGGCGGGGCGGGGTCGTGGACCCGTTGCCCCCGTCGCATGGCAAGTCGGGTCGGTATCTCTCGGACGCGGATCGGGCGGTGATCCAGGCGGGGTTGGCGTGGCAGCTCACCTTGTCGCAGATCGGCGCGATGATCGGCCGGGACAAGTCGGTGGTCAGTCGGGAAGTGCGCCGGAACAGTGGCGCGGACGGGGTGTACCGGGCGGCGTTGGCGGATCGTGCTGCGGCCGCGAAGCGGTGCCGTCACGAAACGGCTTCAAGCTCGCAGCGTAACCCGTTGCTGCGGCGGCGGGTCGAGGCGTGGATGGATGACGGGTGGCCTTCCAGTGCCCGGGCACCGCGGATGATCGCCGCCGACCCCGGCGGCCGATCAGACTGATCGGGTGAACGAGACATCTAGAGGGCCGACTGGACGTCCAGGCGCCGCGGGCTGCTGCGGCGGGACCTGGCCCGGAAACAGTCCACCGGGCCGGACCCAACGCAAGGCACGCGGCAGCGTGGACGTCAGCGGCCGGGTAGACCATCTACGAGGACGGTTCACCCGATCAGCTGACCGGCCGCCGAGGTCGCGGCGATCGGGCGCGCGACCGGGCACTGGGAATCCGACCTGATCATCCATCCAGGCCTCGACCCGCCGCCGCAGCAACGGGTTACGCTGCGAGCTTGAAGCGTCTCGGACGGCACCGGTTCGCGAGCCTGCAGCACCGACCCGCCAAGGCACGCCCGGTAGACCCCGTTGCGACCGCATGATCGACCGGATGAGCGAACTGCCCGATCACTTGCGCCGGCCGATCACGTGCCGACCGCGGCGGTGGAACTGGCCGACGCAACCGCCTGGATCAACTCGCCCTGATCAGGCGCCGAGAGATACTTCCGACCCGCACTTACCATGCGGCGGGGTCAACGGGAACACGAACCGGCTCCTGCGGTTCTGTTCACCAAGGGCACACCGACCTGGAAGCCTGGGACCCCGCTCCACGCCGGCCCGGCGCCGAGATCCAGGCCACGACCGAAACCGGCGCCCCCCGACCCAAACCCTCGAACCGATACCGCACCGCAGCCGGATACAACGCCGCTCACCCATGCAACTCCTCGCCCGAAAAGTTGCAACGACCATATGACATCCGCCGGCCTCCACGCGACCCTTCGGGCGGATTCTCATGCATTTCGGATCGGCGGTTCCTAGGCCGGCGTCCCCGTCACCATCCACGTGGATCCGCGAGCCCGCAGCGACAGTGTCACCGCCCGCGCCGCAAGGTAGCCGATCGCGAACGAGGCGGTGAGCCACGCGAGCGAGGCCGCACCGGGCAGCCCCGCTGCATCCGCCCACCAGACCGTGCCGAGCGCCAGCGGCACGAAGACGACGAGGTTCACGAGACCGGTCCACGCGAGGTAGCGGGCGTCGCCGGCGCCGATGAGCACGCCGTCGAGCACGAACACGAGTCCTCCGAGCGGCGCCGAGAGCCCGAGCACCACGAGCGACGGCGGCAGCAGCGCGGCGACCTCGGACGACGAGGTGAAGATCGCCGGTAGCACCCAAGCCGTCGAGATGACGAGCAGGCCGAGCACGCCACCCGCGGCGATGCCCCACTGCACGCATCTGCGCAGCACTGCCCGCACGTTCGCGACGTCGCCCGAGCCGAGCCCCTTGCCGATGAGCGCCTGCGCGGCGATGGCGAGTGCGTCGAGCGCGAACCCGATGGTGAAGTAGATCGTGATGGCGACTTGGTAGGCCGCCAGCTCGTCGGGCCCGAGCGTGGTCGCCGCCCAGGTGGCGAGCAGCAGCGCCACCCGCAGGCTCAGGGTGCGCAGGAACAGCCAGCCGCCCGACCTGGCTCCGCGCAACACGCCGGCGTGGTGCGGCCACGGGCTCGCGCCGACGCGGCGCACGTGCCCGCCGACCACGACGAGGTAGGCCACGACCATGCCCCACTGCGCGACCACGGTGCCGACCGCCGAGCCGGCGATGCCCCACCCGAGTCCATAGATGAAGAGCGCGTTGAGTGCGAGGTTCGCGGCGAAGCCGATCCCGGCCACCCACAGCGGCGTGCGGGTGTCCTGCAGGCCGCGCAGCAGGCCGGTCGCGGCGAACACCACGAGCATCGCGGGCAGCCCGGCCATCGAGATCGAGAGGTAGACGGATGCCTCGGACGCGACCGCCTCAGGCGCCCCGAACACGCCCACGAGCCACGGGGTCGCCTGCCACCCGATGAGCGCGAGCACGACGCCGAGCCCCGCCGCGAGCCAGAGCCCGTCGACGCCGGATGCCACGGCGCCGCGCTCGTCGCCCGCGCCGAGCCGACGCGCCACCGACGGAGTCGTCGCGTAGGCGAGGAACACCATGAGGCCGATGATCGTCTGCAGCACCGCGCTGGCGAGCCCGAGCCCGGCGAGCGGGATCGCGCCCAGGTGCCCCACCATCGCGGTGTCGGCGAGCAGGAACAGGGGCTCGGCGATGAGGGCGCCGAGCGCCGGCACGGCGAGGCGGAGGATGTCCCGGTCGACGGCGCGACGTGAGACGGGCGTGGAGCCGGCGGTGCTCATGAGTTCACGAGCCTAGCCGCCACCGCCGGCGCACCGGCCCGTGGCATCCGTTCGAGCGGAATAGAGTACCCACGTGACCACTCGGCAGCCGGTCGACGAGCGCCCGTGGGCGCGACTTCGACGTCGGTCCCGCCTGCACCCGTCCCAGGTGGTCGTCGTCAGTTTCGCGGCGGCGATCGTCGTCGGCACGGGCCTGTTGATGCTGCCGGTCATGAGCGCCGACGGGCGGGGCACCGACCTCGCCGACGCGTTCTTCACCGCAGCCTCGGCGGTGACGACGACCGGGCTCGCCTCACTCGACACGGCGACGCACTGGTCGTTCATCGGCCAGCTCGCGATCATCGGCCTGACACAACTCGGTGGCCTCGGCATCCTCGTCTCGGCGGCCCTCATCGGGGTGCTGCTCACTCGCCGCCTCTCCCTGCGCGCGCGACTCAACACCGCGAGCGAGTTCCGCACCGAGGGTTTCGCGGACACCGGCCAGCTCGTGCGGAGCGTCGTCGGGATCACCTTCCTCATCGAGGGAATCGTCGCGTCCATGCTCTTCCTGCGATACCTCACGTACTACGGCTGGGATGTCGCGCAGTCGATGTGGTACGCGTTCTTCCACTCCATCTCGGCGTTCGCGAACAGCGGGTTCGCGCTCCACTCCGACAACATGGTCGGGTTCGTCGGCGACCCCTTCGTGTGCCTGCCGATCTGCCTCGGCGTCATCCTCGGCGGCATCGGCTTCCCGGTCATCGTGCAGCTGTGGCGTGACTGGCGGCATCCGCGGCGCTGGAGCATGAACACGAATCTCGTCGTGGCAGGCACCGTCGCGTTGCTGGTCCTCGGCAGCGTCTACCTGACCGCGGTCGAGTGGAGGAATCCAGGAACGCTCGGCGAGCTCGATCCTGCGACTCGCGTGCTGGCGGGCTTCTTCATGTCGGTCCAGACGCGCACGGGCGGCTTCAACTCGATCGACATGGCGGCGCTCAACGGGGAGAGCTGGTTGGCGATGGACGTGCTGATGTTCATCGGAACCGGGCCGGCGAGCATCGGCGGCGGCATCAAGGTGACGACCTTCCTCGTGCTGTTCTTCATCGTGCTCAGCGAGCTGCGCGGCGATCCACAGGTGAACATCTTCGGCAAGCGGCTCTCACGCTCCGTGCACCGGCAGGCCATCACCGTCGCCCTCATGAGCGTGGCGGCGGTCGTCGGGCCGACCTTGCTGCTGCTCCAGCTCACTGATCTCCCCCTCGGGCGTATCCTGTTCGAGGTCATCTCGGCGTTCAGCACGAGCGGGCTGTCGACCGGCATCACCGGGGACCTTCCCGATGCAGCGAAGGTCGTGCTCGTCGTCGTCATGTTCCTCGGCCGTGTGGGGCCGCTCACGCTCGGCACCGCCTTGGCGGTGCGGGAACGCCGGATACTCTACGAACTTCCGAAGGAGAGGCCCGTCATTGGCTAGACGAAGCCGGTTCGGTGAGACGAACGATACCCGCAGGCTCGCCGAGGCCGACTCGGTGGCCGTGATCGGGCTCGGCCGCTTCGGGCGCGCGCTGGCCCTCGAGCTCATGGCGGGCCGCACCGAGGTGCTGGGCATCGACACCGACGAGGACATCGTCCAGAGTCTCAACGGCATGCTCACGCAGGTGGTCCGCGCGGACTCCACGAAGATCGAGGTGCTGCGCCAGCTCTCGATCGACAAGTTCGATCGGGTCGTCGTCGCGATCGGCTCCCACCTCGAGGCGTCGATCCTCACCTGCTCCGCCCTCCTGTCGATGAAGATCCCGGTCATCTGGGCGAAGGCTGTGACCGACGAGCACGGCACGATCCTCGAGCAGCTCGGCGTGCATCGAGTGGTCTACCCGGAATCCGACATGGGCCGCAAGGTGGCGCACCTGGTGCGCGGCGCCGCGTTCGACTACCTCGAGATCGAACGCGGCTACGCGGTCGTGAAGTCGTCGCCGCCTGAGCGCCTCTGCGGCACGCCGCTCGGCCAGACCGGCCTCCGCAAGGAGTTCGGGGTCACGATCGCCGCATACAAGAAGCCCGGTGCCGAGTGGCACAACGCCGACGCCGACACCGTGCTCGGGCGCGACGACACCATCCTCATCGTCGGTCCGACCCGGAAGGCCGAGGGCTTCGCGCAGCTGCGCTGAGGGCAGGCGCGATCCGGAGGCGAGCGGATGCCGCGATCCTGTGCGTGCGCAGGAGCCGAGCGGATGCCTCCAAGCTGCACGTCCGCGGAACGAGCGGATGCCTCGAAGCCGCACGTCCGCGGAACGAGCGGATGCCACGTCGCTGCGAGTGCGCCGAGAGACATGCCGTCGTGGCATCCGCTGGCCCGGCACCCCGACGTAGGCTGTGGGGATGACCGACGTCACGCTCTCCTCAGGCATCGCGAAGGACGAACTCGACGCGGACGTGCGTCCGCAGGACGACCTGTTCCGCCACGTCAACGGCAAGTGGATCGACCGCACCGAGATCCCGGCCGACAAGGCCCGCTACGGATCGTTCCTCGTGCTGCACGAGCAGGCCGAGGAGGCGGTGCGCGAGATCATCGAGGAGGCGCAGCAGGCCGAGCCCGGCACCGAGGCGCGCAAGGTGGGCGACCTGTATGCGAGCTTCATGAACGAGCAGCGCGCCGACCTGCTCGGCGCCACGCCGATCGCGGGCCAGCTCGTCGACGTGGCGCTCATCGGCTCGGTCGACGAGTTCCTCGCGACCCTCGGTCGCCTGGAGCGGCAGGGCGTCTCGGGCTTCATGCAGCTGTACGTCGACAACGACCCCGGCGACCCCGAGCGCTACCTCGTGTTCGTCGAGCAGGGCGGCATCGGCCTGCCCGACGAGAGCTACTTCCGCGAGGAGCGGTTCGCCGGCGTGCGCACCGCCTACGGCGCGCACCTCGAGCGCATGTTCGCGCTCGCCCGCCTCGACGACCCGGCCGACCGCGCGGTGCGCGTGTTCGACCTCGAGACCGACCTCGCGAAGGTGCACTGGAACAACGTCGACACCCGCGACAGCGAGAAGACGTACAACCTGTACGGGTGGGCGGATGCCGCGGCCGCGGCATCCGGTTCCCCCGAAGCCGGTCGGCGGGTCGACCTGCAGCTGTGGCGCGACGCGATGGGCGTGCCCGAAGGCGCGTTCGACGAGCTCGTGCTCCGCGAGCCGTCCTTCGTCGAAGGGCTCGGCGCCCTGCTCACCGAGGAGCGGCTGCCGGCGTGGAAGGACTGGCTCGCCTGGCAGGTGATCCGCTCGAACGCGGCGTATCTTTCCAACGACTTCGTCGAGGCCAACTTCGATTTCTACGGCCGCACGCTCACCGGGACTCCGCAGCTCCGCGAGCGCTGGAAGCGGGGCGTCTCGCTCGTGGAGGGCGCGATGGGCGAGGCCGTGGGGCGCATCTACGTGGAACGGCACTTCCCGCCTGCCGCGAAGGCGGCGATGGACGACCTCGTCGCCAACCTCGTCGAGTCGTACCGCCAGTCCATCGACGCACTGGACTGGATGGGCGACGACACCCGCGCGAAGGCGCTCGACAAGCTCGCCAAGTTCACGCCGAAGATCGGCTACCCGGTGAAGTGGCGCGACTACTCGAAGCTCGAGATCGACGTCGACGACCTGGTGGGCAATGTGCGCGCCACGGCGGAGTTCGAGTTCAATCGCGAGCTCGGCAAGATCGGCAAGCCCATCGACCGCGACGAGTGGTTCATGACTCCGCAGACCATCAACGCGTACTACAACCCCGGCTTCAACGAGATCGTGTTCCCCGCGGCGATCCTGCAGTACCCGTTCTTCGATTCGGGCCGGGATGCCGCGGCGAACTACGGCGCGATCGGTGCGGTGATCGGGCACGAGATCGGCCACGGCTTCGACGACCAGGGCTCGAAGTACGACGGCGACGGGCGCCTCACCGACTGGTGGACCGCGGCCGACCGCACGGCGTTCGAGGACCGAACCAAGGCACTCATCGCCCAGTACGACGCGCTGGCACCGGCGCAGGTGCCCGAGCACCGCGTGAACGGCGCCCTCACGATCGGCGAGAACATCGGCGACCTCGGCGGTCTCGCGATCGGTTGGAGGGCGTACATGCTCTCGCTCGACGGCGCCGAACCACCGGTGATCGACGGGCTCACCGGCGCGCAGCGATTCTTCCTGTCGTGGGCGCAGGCCTGGCAGATGAAGGGCCGCGACGAGGAGGTCATCCGCCTGCTCGCGATCGATCCGCACTCGCCCAACGAGTTCCGGTGCAACCAGATCGTGCGGAATATCGACGAGTTCTACACTGGCTTCGGAGTGACCCCCGACGACACCCTCTGGCTCGATCCGGCCGAGCGAGTCTCGATCTGGTAGTGCTCCAGGAGAATCAGCCCGTCCAGCCCTTTCGAGCGCGCCGCACGCCGTGGCAGGGGAGCGCCGAGCGCCAGAGGAAGGTCATGCAAGCATTGTGGTGAGGTCGTCGCAGGATTCGGAGCGGCGAGCGCGCCACACCGGCATGCGACGGGGGCAGCACCGCACAGAGGAACCGAACGAGAACTTCTCGCGCGGCTTCAATGCCCTCGGTGAGCTCGCCCTCGCAGGGGTGCAGGTCTCCGCGCGCGCGACCGACCTCACGACGGGCAAGGTGCTGTTCTCGGTCGACGACCACGTCGTGATGCCCACGGCGTCGATCGGCAAGGTGCTGCTGCTCGTCGAGGTGGCGTCGCGGCTCACCGACACGAGCACCGAGTCGTTCACCGTGCTGGACCGGGCTCCGCGCGATGCGGTGGGCGACTCCGGCATCTGGCAGCACCTCCAGTCGCCGTCACTGCCGATCGCGGACCTCGCTGCGCTCATCGGCGCCACGAGCGACAATCTCGCCACGAACGTGCTCATCCGCTACGTCGGCCTCGATGCGGTGCGAGCCCGCACCGAGGCGCTCGGCCTCACCCGCACGGCCCTGCTCGACCTCGTGCGCGACCACCGCGGACCCGATGACGCACCGCAGTTGTCGATCGGCTCGGCGAAGGAGCTGACCTGGCTCTTCGCGTCGCTGGCCCGTGGCGAGATCGTGAGCCCCGACGTGTCGAAGCGCGTGGTCGGCTGGCTCTCGCTCAACTCCGACCTGTCCATGGTCGCATCGGCGTTCGGCCTCGATCCGCTCGCGCACCGGACGCCCGACCACAGCCTGCTGCTCATGAACAAGACGGGCACCGACGGCGGGGTGCGCAGCGAGGTGGGCGTGCTCCGCGGCCCGCGCGCTGGCGTCGCCTACGCGGTGTCGATGTATTTCGCCGACACGATGCTCACCTCGCGTCTCGCGGTGCTCGACGGCATGCGCCAGGTCGGACTCGACCTGATCGAGTACGTGCACTGACGCAGCAGCGTGTGCTGCGAGGCCCCGTCCTACTCCACGCTGAGCCGGGCGATGCCGTCACGTACCGCGAGCAGCGTCTCGCGCGCCCCGAGCACCCGGAAGTGCCCGGCCACCGGCACGCGCACGTTCGTCGCACCGTCGAGCGCGCTCCCGTCGGGCACGTGCGGGTCGAACGTGCCGAACACCGACACGATGCGGGCGTTGACGGATGCCCCGTTGTCGAGCATCACGATCGTCTCGTCACTCGGCAGCAACGCCCGGATGCTCGGGTCGGCGAAGATGCGCGCCAGTCTCGCCCCGGCGAACGGCGTGCAGATCGCCACGAGCCCCCGCAGGCCGAGCGCGTCTGCGTCGTCGCGCAGCAGCAGGTGCTTGCCGATCAGCCCGCCCTTGCTGTGCCCGACGATGATGCGTCCGGCGGGACGCACCCGTGCGTCGACGAGTGCCCGGGCCAGCTTGTCGGAGGTCGCGACGATCGAACGGCGGTTCGACCCGAGGCCGTGCACGATGATGATCCGATGGCCGTCGGCGTTCAGCGCGTCGCCGAGCGGGCGCAGGAATGACCAGTGCTCGTAGACGCCGGGCAGCAGCACGACGTCGGGCTCGTCGGGGTGGCCCGTGCCCCAGGCCGCCGGCGCGCGCCAGGCGCCGAGCACCCCGAGTTGGCGCCCGACTGCATAGGCATAGTCGAGCGCCCACCAGCGGAGGGCGCTGAGCATGTTCATGCTCTCGGCTTTCAGCGGCTCGTCGGGCTGCGTCACTGCTCGGCCGACGGTCTCACCGCGAGCATGGCGTGCGATGAGCCCCGCGACTCGGCGGCCGGTGTCGACCATGGCCTCGTGCCCGCGGCCGGGCACCTCGACGTAGTGTCCGTCCGGCGTGAGGGCGGCGACCTCCTCGCCCCAGTACCGCGGCACGATGCGGTCGCGCTCACCGCGGATCACGAGCGTCGGTGCTGCGATTTCGGGCAGGACGAGCTCGATCCGGTGCTCGAGCATCGGCTGCAGGTTGGCGACATACCAGCGCGGCCCGGTCTCGGCGTACGAGGCAAGACCCTGCGCGAGCACCCTCGGGTTCATGACCGCGATGTCCTGCAGGAACCGCATGGACTGCTTCGCGAGCGTGCGCTCGCGCGGGTTCACGGTCGGCCCGATCAGTACGAGCCGGTCGACGAGTTCCGGATGCCGCGCGGCTGTCTCCGCGACGACCTGTGCACCGGTCGAGTGGCCCACGAGCACGGCAGGGCGGATGCCCTCGGCAACGAGCAGCTCTGCGAGCAGCTCACCCGACTCGGGGATGCCCAGCGGCTCGCTCGGCGCCGGGGCGTCGCCGAACCCCGGCAGGTCGATCGCCCACACGGTGCCCGTGGATTCCAACGCGTCGGCGACACCATCCCAGTATTCATGGGCCATTCCCAGCCCATGCACGAGCACGTACCGGACCCCATCGGCGACACCCGACTCTCGGATCACGACCACGTGCTCGCCGCTGCGGAACTCGCGCGTGGTCGCCATGACGGGAGTCTACGGGCGGGCGCCTCAGTCGACGCCGAGCCCGACCCTGCCCGACCTTGCCCGACCCCGACCCGACCAGCTCGGCGATCCCCGCTAGTCGATGACCCCGGATGCCGCGAGCCGCCGCAGTACCTCGGCTCCCGCCGGCGGGCAGCTGCCGGCGTCGGCCGTGGTCACCCAGTGCAGCGCGCCGACCTCGGCCGATGCGGCGGGCGCGGCGTCCGTCTCAGCGCGGAAGACACGCATGCGGACGAGCCGTCCGTCGGGCTCGCCGTGCGCCTGCACGACGACCTCGAAGAGCTCCTCGAGTGCTTCAGGGTCGAGATCGAGCGCCACCTCCTCGCGCGCCTCGCGGGCGGCGGCCTGCGCAGCGGTTTCGCCGGAGTCGATCTTGCCGCCCGGCATGTAGTGCACGTCGCGGTCACGCGCGGTGACCATGAGCACGCGCCGGTCGCGCACGAGTGCGATGGCGGCGACGAGGAGGTCGGGCAGCTGGGGCATCCCATCCACCATAGGGCGGCGAGCGGCTGGGCCGCCCCGACGAGCTGCGCTGACCGCAAGGCCGCCCGGCGAGCGGCTGGGCCGACCCGACGAGCTGCGCGTGACCGCATGGCCGGCCGGCGAGCGGCTGGGCCGCCCCGACGAGCTGCGCGTGACCGCATGGCCGGCCGGCGAGCGGCTGGGCCGCCCCGAAGAGTTGCGCGTGACCGCATGGCCGGCCGGCGAGCGGCTGGGCCGCCGCCGACGAGCTGCGCGTGACCGCAAGGCCGCCCGGCGAGCGGCTGGGCCGTCCAGAGCTCTCCGCGTGACCGCATCGCCGGGCGTCGCCGCGGCCGATACGCTCATCGCAGTCCGATCGCGAAGGAGCGACCCGAATGACCGATGCGCACCGCGGCTATGTGCGGGCCGTGCAGTCCGACGTGTACCGGGCCGGCCTGAGCGGCACGAAGCCCGCCGTCCCCGTGGATCAGGAGGCGCTCGAGCGGGCAGCGCGGAAGGCGGCCTCGCCCGAGGCGTTCGCGTACCTGGCAGGCGGAGCGGGCGCCGAGGCGACGATGGCGGCGAACCGCGCCGCGTTCGGGCGCTGGCAGATCTGGCCGCGCGTGCTGCACGACGTCGCCGAGCGCGACCTCTCGATCGAGCTGCTCGGGCGACGGCGAGCGACCCCTTTCGTACTCTCGCCGATCGGCGTCGCCGAGCTCGCCCATGCCGACGCCGACGTCGCGGTCGGCCGCGCCGCCGCCGCGCTCGACGTACCGTACGTGCTCTCGAACCAGGCGTCCCGGTCCATGGAGGAGGTTGCCGCGGCGATGGGTAACCGGTCGCGTTGGTTTCAGCTGTACTGGAGCGCCTCCGACGAGCTCAACGCGTCGTTCGTGCAGCGCGCCGAGGCATCCGGATGCGAGGCGATCGTCGTGACGCTCGACACGCACTTGCTCGGCTGGCGCACCCGCGACCTCGACGCAGCGTTCCTGCCGTTCACGCGCGGGCAGGGCATCGCCCAGTACACGAGCGACCCGGTGTTCGCGGAGCTCGTCCGCCAGCGCGTCGTGGCGCCGTCGCGGCGGTGGCGCGCGCGGCGGTCGCGCTCGGCCGAAGGTCACCCCGACGCTCCTCGCATCGGCGTTCTCGATCGCGCGGAACGCGGCCGGCACCCGCCTCGTCGAAGGCGGGGTGCGGGATGCGCTGCGCTCGCCGCTGCCACGTGCGGCGGTCGAGACGTTCCTCGACGTGTTCGCGGATCCGAGCCTCACCTGGGACGAGCTCGCCGCCCTGCGTGAGTGGACCTCACTGCCCGTGCTCCTGAAGGGCATCGTGCATCCGGATGACGCGAGCCGCGCCCTCGACGCCGGCGTCGACGGCATCGTGGTTTCCAACCACGGCGGTCGTCAGGTCGATCGATCGGTGGCGACGCTCGACGCGCTGCCCGCGATCGTCGAGCGGGTCGACGGGCGCGTGCCGATCGTGCTCGACAGCGGCATCCGGAGCGGCGCCGACGCGTTCGTCGCGCTCGCCCTCGGTGCCACCGCCGTGGGCATCGGCCGTCCGTACGCCTATGGGCTGGCGGTGGCAGGGGAGGCCGGCGTGCGGGAGGTGGTGCGCAACCACATCGCCGAGCTCGACGTCACGATGGCCCTCGCGGGGCACCGGTCGATCGCCGAGATCGGCCTCCAGTCGCTGCGTCCTGCTCCCGAGTAGACTCCGCCCGGCCCGCCGGCCCGCTCGCGCCGCCGGCCGTCAGCCGTTCCGCGCCCCCGAGCCTCGGGCCCGCCGAGCCGGCTCAGGCGTTCACGATGCCGAGGAGCGCGGTGACCGCGAAGAGGGGGATCGCCAGCAGGGCGATGAGCTTGCGCCACCAGCGCGAGTACCAGAGGTTCCAGATCGCGAGGGCGCAGGCGGCGGACGCTGCGGGCACCCACCACCATGCGGCCTCGTCAATCGGCCGGCGGAACGCGCCGAGCACGTTGACCGCGATCCAGAGCAGGCCGGCACCCACGATCGCGCCGACGATGAGTATGACGAGGACCGTCAGCACCCACGACCATCCGGAGCCGCGGCCGAGGAGATAGATGAACACCGCGGCGGACAGCGCGTACATCGTGTACAGGAACGGTTGTTCGATCCCGTCGCGAACCACGAGATCCCACATCGTCGCCCCCTCGCCCAATGGTCGGATGCGCACAGCGTACTGGCAGCTGGGTTCTGCAACCACGAATGCCTCGCTGCGGGGCGAGATGCGGCGCGAACCGCGGCCAGCTGTGCGTGGTGGGTGACGGCGCCGTGAGGTCGCCCCCCGGGCGAGCCCGGCTGCGGGGCGGGCGGACGCGCCGTGACGCGCCCGTAGGATGGTGGGGTTCTATTTCGTTTCCCGGGCCCTCGCCCACCCTCGACCATTGGAGCCACCGTGGCCGCACCCAGCCGTCTCGATTCCGTCATTGCGCTCGCGCAGCATCGTGGATTCGTGTTCCAGGCCGGCGAGATCTACGGCGGATCGCGATCGGCGTGGGACTACGGGCCGCTCGGCGTGGAGCTCAAGGAGAACATCAAGCGTCAGTGGTGGCGCTACATGGTCACGCGGCGTGACGATGTCGTGGGCCTCGACTCGAGCGTCATTCTGCCGAAGCAGGTGTGGGAGGCATCCGGTCACGTCGGCGTCTTCACCGACCCACTCGTGGAGTGCCTGCATTGCCACAAGCGATTCCGCGAGGACCATCTGCTCGAAGCCTACGAGGAGAAGAAGGGCCGCGCACCCGAGCAGGGTATGGCCGACATCGTCTGCCCCAACTGCGGCACCAGGGGCCGGTGGACGCCGCCTCGCGACTTCAACATGATGCTGCGGACCTACCTCGGCCCCGTCGAGGACGAGGCGGGCCTCCACTACCTCCGCCCCGAGACCGCACAGGGCATCTTCACGAACTTCGCCAATGTGCTGCAGGCTGCGCGGATGAAGCCCCCGTTCGGCATCGGCCAGATCGGCAAGTCATTCCGCAACGAGATCACGCCCGGCAACTTCATCTTCCGCACGCGGGAGTTCGAGCAGATGGAACTGGAGTACTTCGTCGAGCCCGGCACCGATGACGAGTGGTTCCAGTACTGGGTGGACTACCGGTGGAACTGGTACGTCGACCTCGGCATCGACCCCGAGAACCTCCGCCTGTTCGAGCACCCGAAAGACAAGCTCTCCCACTACTCGAAGCGCACGATCGACATCGAGTACCGCTTCGGGTTCACCGGTGGGGAGTGGGGCGAGCTCGAGGGCGTCGCGAACCGCACGGACTTCGACCTCACCACGCACTCGGAGCACTCCGGCAAGGACCTCTCGTACTTCGACCAGTCGAAGAACGAGCGCTGGGTCCCGTACGTCATCGAGCCCGCGGCGGGTCTCACGCGCTCGCTCATGGCGTTCCTCGTCGACGCGTATCACGTCGAGGAGGTGCCGAATGCGAAGGGCGGCATGGACTCGCGCACAGTCCTGCAGTTGGACCCGCGGCTGGCTCCCGTGAAGGCAGCGGTGCTGCCCCTCAGCCGCAACGAGCGCCTGTCGCCGCTTGCCCGCGAGGTCGCCGCGTCGCTCCGCGCGCACTGGAATGTCGACTTCGACGATGCGGGCGCGATCGGTCGTCGCTATCGTCGCCAGGACGAGATCGGAACTCCGTACTGCGTCACCGTCGACTTCGACTCGCTCGACGACGACGCGGTGACCGTGCGCGACCGAGACACGATGGCGCAGGAGCGTGTGCCGATTCCCGAACTCGAGGGCTACCTGGCCGGGCGGCTCGTCGGCGCGTAGCGGGCGCCTACCTGGCGCGTGCGGCGCCTGACACGGCGCGTCGCGGGCTCACCTGGGCCCTCGGGGTCGATGCACCCGTCGACGGCGACGCCACGTGCCGTGCCGACACCGGGCAGACTCCTACCCCGCGAGCGACTCCCGTTCTCGTTGGTGCGCAGCGATCGCTGACTCCCCCGGCGCCGGCAGCAGCGCCGGATCGATCGGATTGATGATG
The DNA here is from genome assembly GCA_963764435.1 of uncultured Actinomycetota bacterium. Taxonomy (GTDB): domain Bacteria; phylum Actinomycetota; class Actinomycetes; order Actinomycetales; family Microbacteriaceae; genus Agromyces. Next base: position 245,419 of record CAVXSL010000012.1, read on the forward strand.
TCGGCAGGCGTCTTCGATTTCATCAGCCTGGGTGTGCGCTCGGGGTCGACGCCCGGGGGTGGTATGAGCCAGTAGGTCGCGGCCTTCCGTCGCACTTCCCAGCCCTCGTTGTGGTACCGGAGATGATCTCGTCGACACAGCAGAATGCCGTCGGCGAGGTTGGTCTGACCGTCGTCACGTTGCCAGTGGTCGATGTGATGCGCCTCGGTCCAGGACGGCGGCCTCGTGCAGTCTGGATCCATGCAGCCGCCGTCGCGGACGGCCATCACGGCCTTCTGGCGCTCGGTGTACAACCGCTTCTCACGACCGAGGTCGAGACACTCGCCGTCAGCGCCGAAGTACATCGGCAGGTAGCCCTCACACAGGCCGGCGCGAACATCGGAGAGCGGAAGACGGTCGGGATGGCCCTCGATCAGCCCCGAGCCTCGTCCGGTTTGCAGCGAGTGCGCGTTGACGATGACTCGGACGCTCGGCTTGCGCTCGTGGAGCAGCTTGCCCGGGTCGACACTGGCCCCGGCCCGCATCAGTTGGACGAGCCCCTCCGCCGCGTCCCGCTCACGCAACGCGCGAGCCTCGGCATAGTTCGCGTCGCCGAGCCGCGGGTGGCCGAAGCCACGCCGGGTCTTCACGTCGAGACGGCGCGGGTGCGTGAGCTGGTCGAACACGGCCTTCATGAGCATGCCGCCCTGCGGTTCGAGCTCGAACTCGCCCCGGACCATGCCGTCGGGCTTCACCCAGAGGCGCCAGAACTGGTTGCGGCGCTGACGATCGGCGCGCGCGGCGACTCCGGCGGCGTCGATGCGATCGCGCGCCTGACGAGCCGCGCGCCTCGCGGCGTCAGCGTGGAGGGGCCGGCACTCCGCGATCACGGACGAGAGCTCGCGCGCGAGGATCACCTCATCGGCATCACCGCTGGGCTCCCCGATGCCGGCGCGAATGGCATCGGCCACGGCGACCGTCAACACCCCGGTGGCGACGGCGGTGCCGAGCTCAGCGAACCACGGCGGCGAAGGCTCGGGTACCACATCGGCGAGCGCCGGGTCGGCCCGCCGTTCTCGGGAGAGCTGGGCCGCGGCATCCGTCTCGGCGATCATGTGCCCGACCTCGACCAAGGCCGCGGTGTCGCGCTTCGATGACCGGGTGATCGACTGGAGCAATTCGCCCGTGGTCGCATGGCCGGCGCGCTGCGCGAGACCCCGGAGGCCGAAGCCGACGCGCGAGCGGCGCGCGACTTCAGCAGCGGCGACCGCTTGGCACCGCTCCACTTCATGCCGGAGCCGCGTGACCGCTTCGACGACGCTCACGAGATCGGTGTCGTCGAGCGCTGCGAACGAGGTCGATGACACAGCACGCCCAGCAATCTCGCCGGCGAGGGCGACGAAATCGGGGAGCGAATCGGGCATGGCTCATTCTTTCGCGGGCCCGGTGGCATGCGAACGAGTGTTCGACAGATTGTGGATGACTCGTCGCGGCCGAAAGCGGGGGAGGAGGAGTTGCGCCGATGAGGGGAAAGCGGGGTGAGCCGCAGGTGCCGCCCGAAGATGCCGCCGAGCCGCGGTGCCGCCCGAAGCCGGAGATGCCGCCCGAAGCCGCAGATGCCGCCCGAACCCGGCGCAGCCGGCCCGACGGCCGCCGAGCCGCAGATGCGCGGAAGGCCGCCCGCCCGGTCCGCCTACCGCCGGGCGCTGCCTTCGGCCCGCCGGGCCGCCCGCCCCGTCCGCCTACCGCCGGGCGCTGCCTTCGGCCCGCCGGGCCGCCCACTCCCGCTGCAGGACGCCGTACACGGCGGTGTCCGTCCACTCGCCGTCGGCGTACTCCTCTTCGACGAGCGTCGCCTCCCGGCGCATGCCGAGGCGCTCGCAGAGCGAAGCGGATGCCGCGTTCCGCGCGTCGAGGAACGCCTGCACCCGGTGGGGGTTGAGCACCTCGAAGGTGAAGTCGAGCACCGCATTCGCCGCCTCACGGGCGTAGCCGCGGCCCTGGAAGTCGGGGTGCAGCACCCACCCGAGCTCGAGCTGAGCATGCTGGACGCTCGAGACCCGAACCATGAAATCCCCGATGACGCGGTGGCGGCCGGGGTAGCTCGTCGACGGCGTACCCGGCAGGATGGCAGCGAGCACGACGAAATCGTCGTCGGCGGCGAGCACTCGCCCGGCGGCACGCTTGGCCGTGTGGGCGAAGCCCTCGGTGCGGTCGCGTTCGGGCCACGGCAGGTACCGGATCACCTCGGGCAGGCGCTGGTATTCGTAGACGTCGGGCGCGTCGGATGCCTCGAGCGGCCGCAGAACGAGTCGATCGGTGTGCAGCGGGGCCGCCGTGAGCGCAGAGGCGTCGTACGGAAATCGGAGCGCCGGTGGACCATGGCCCACGTCGGCAGCAGTCCGGTCCGCTGTGGCGCGGTCGTCGACGGACTCGGTCACGACGCGTCGGCCTGCGCGGCCCGGCAGCCGGCGCCTGCGCGGCCCGGGCGGCCTGCGCCGCCTGCGCGGCCTGTTCAGTCCCCTCGGCCCGCGTCGCCTGCCCCGAGGCATCCGCCACCGCCCGCTCGGCTCGCACCGACAAGGCCGCGTCGTCGGACTTCACGCCGAAGAGCGCCTCGAGGCCGTCGATCCAGGCGGCCTGCTCGCCGGCACGGGCGAGCTCGCGCGAGCGCACCATCGGGGTGTGCAGCAGCACGCCGGCCATGTGGCGCAGTGCGGCCTCCGTGCGCCCGTCCTCGTCGCCTCGCACGCGAGCGCGGTCGATCTCCTCGTCGAGGATGTCGAAGACGTGCCGGCGCAGCGCCACCACTGCGGGGGCGAGGTCGCGCTCCTCGGTCGTGTCGCCGAAGGCGCGGGCGTCGCGGTCGACGATCGCGCGCGCGGCATCCGTGGCACCGAACTCCTCGAGCGGCGCGTGGATCTTGATCGTCTCGAGGTCGAGCAGTTCGACGCCCGGCAGCTCGGCGACGTCGGACGCCACGTTGCGCGGCAGGCCGAGGTCGATCACGAGCTGTCGGCGCTCGAGCCCGGGAATCGAGGCGCCCGGCAGCGGTGTGACGAGTGGCATGACGGATGCCGCGAGCTGCTCACGTCCAGCGGCGATCAGCGCCCGGTCGACCACGTGGTGCTCGGCCGTCGTGCAGGTCACGATGAGGTCGACGCCGGCGGCCACAGCCGCGTACTCACTGCGCACGACGGGCTCGATGCCGTGATTGGCCGCGAACCGGGCCGCCCGGCCCGACGGCGAGAAGACCCGAACGTCCGTGACGCCCCGGTCGCGGAGGGCCGCGAGCGACGCGCCCGCGAAGCGTCCGGTGCCCACGAGCAGCACGCTCGTCTGGGCCCAGTCGGTGACCCGGCTCTCGGCAAGATCGAGCGCGAGGCGCACGAGTGAGCGGCCCTCGCTCCCGATGCCGGTCTCGTTCTTCACCCGGCGCGACGTCTGCGAGGCGCGCTGGAACAGGCGCTCGAGCTCGGTCGTCGTGGTGCCCTCGGAGCGCGCCAGTTCGAGCGAGCGGCGCACCTGGCCGGCGATCTCGCCCTCGCCGACGACGACGGACTCGAGGCCGGATGCCACGGCGAAGAGGTGACCGGCCACGGCGTTGCCGTGCACGAATTCGAACGTGCTGCGAAGCTCCTCGGGCTCGAGACCCGCGACGGTGCCCACGGCACGGATCGCGCCGTGCACCGCGTCCACCGGCGACGCGCCTTCAGGGGTGTCGAGGTCGAGGTACGCCTCGAAGCGGTTGCAGGTCGACACGACGACCGCGCCCTTCAGGGCATCGTGTCCGCCGAGGATGCGTGGTGCTGCGTGTTCCGCGTTCACCGAAAGACGTTCGAGCAGGTCGAACGCCGCGTTCTTGTGACTCGCGGAGAGGCAGATGAGCACGAAGGGGATTCTACTCGCCGCGGATGCCGGTCAGATCAGGGACGACCTTGGAATGCGCGGGACGGTCGGTGCCCACACCGGCCGACCCGCTCACCGCCGCTCCGCGGTCACCCCTTGATCAGCACCTTCAGCGCATCGTGCTCCGCCGCATGGCCGAACACGTCGTAGGCCTCGAGCATCTGGTCGAACCTGAAGGTGTGCGTGACGAACTTCTCGGCCGGAAGCTGCTTCGCGGCGACGAGCTTCAGGAGCATCCCGAGCGTGTTGGTGTTGACGAGCCCCATCGCGATGTCGATGTTGCTGATCCAGAGGCGGTCGAGCGCGAGCTCCACGCCACTGCCGTGCACGCCGACGTTCGCCACGTGGCCGCCGGGGCGCACGAGCTCGGTCGCCATGGTGAACGTGCTCGGGATGCCGACCGCCTCGATCGCCACGTCGACCCCGAGGCCGTCGGTGGCGGCGAGCACCTGCTCCTTCCAGTCGGCGGCGCCCGAGTTGACCGTGTCGGTCGCGCCGAAGTCGCGCGCGCGCGCCAGCCGGGCGTCGTCGAGGTCGATGGCGACGATCCGCGAGGGCCCGTAGAGGCGTGAGGTCATCACCGCGGCGAGGCCGACGGGACCCGAGCCGATCACCGCGACGACGTCACCCGGCTTCACCCGCCCGTATTGCACGCCGATCTCGAAGCCGGTCGGCAGGATGTCCGAGAGCACGATGCCCTCGGCGTCGCTGACGCCCTCCGGCACCTTGTACACCGAGTTCTCGGCGAACGGCACGCGCACGAGTTCGGCCTGCGTCCCGTCGATGAGGTGGCCGAAGATCCAGCCGATGCCAGCCGCGCCCTCGTCGTTCAGGCAGTGGCTGTAGAGACCCTCGTGGCAGTTCGAGCACACGCCGCACGCGCTGATGCACGCGAGGATGACCTTGTCGCCGACCGCGAGCTGCGTGACGCCGCCGCCGATCTCCGTGATGACGCCGATGCCCTCGTGGCCGAGGATCCGGCCGGGCTGGACCGCCGCGACGTCGCCCTTCAAGATGTGCAGGTCCGTTCCGCAGATGGTGGTGGCCACCATCCTGACGATGACGTCTGTCGGATGCTGGATGACGGGGTCCGGCACCTCTTCCCAGCTCTTGTTCCCCGGCCCTTTGTAGACGAGCGCCTTCATGGTGCATCCCCCGCTCTCCGTGCGTCGACGGTCGACGCGATTCGCGTCCAGTCAATGAGGCGGGACTCCCACGCAACAGGGTCGAACGTCCCGAAGCGGTGCCCGGCGCGGCATCCGGGAGCTTCGTTCAGCGGCGCGCAGCGGCCGCCATCTCGGGTCGGATGATCGGGATCGGCGCCGTGAGCGGTGGGGGCTCGAGTCCCTCGGCGGCGAGGGCTGCACGGTGCTTGGCCTTCCAGCTGCGCACGACCGCGAAGAACGGCGCCTCGTTCAGGGCGTATCGGCCGAACCGACCGGCCGACAGGATGATCGGCAGCTCGATGCTCGCGCCGCCGTGGCGAACCCGCAGCACGAGCACGGGCTCGACCGATCCGCCGATGACCATCGAGTCGGCACGGATGTTGCGTACCTCCCGCCACGGGAAGTACGCCACGCGTCGCGGCCGGCGGCCGCCGCTCCAGAACGCCACACCGAGCTCGTCGGCCACGATCGAGTAGCGAGCGCCGAGGCGCACCCTGCCCTTCCCGTCATCGGCGAGCTCGTTCAGCCGTTGCAGGAGAAGCCCGCTCCGGATGCCGCAGCTCAGCTCTCCCCGCACCGTGGCCGTGAGCGCGACCCGCCGCGCACGCGTGCGCGCTGCCCGGCTGAGCTGCGCGATCGCCCAGACGACGAAGGCCAGAAGCCCGAGGATCGCGAAGCCGATCGCGATGCGACCGGTCGGCATCGCCGGCAGGCTCCGCATGTACCGCTCGAGCATGGGCGCACCGACGACGAGTCCGGCGACGACGCCTGCGGCGGCCAGGCCGACCAGGACGGTGAGGCTGGCGCGGTGCTCCGCGGCGGGGTTCATCGTTCGGCTCCGACTCGCGGCATCCGGGCGCAGTGAGACGGAACAAACAGGGCATTCGACACGATCGGGGACACGTCGTCTTCTTCTCCGTGGGGGCGGAGGCGCGCCGTCGTCGGCACGTCGTCGTGCCGGGGAACACGACGGATTCGACTGTACCGTGCGAGCGCTCTCAGGCGACAGGTGAAACGCGCGGAATCACGCATCGTCGGAACTGCCCGGGACTCCGCTGCGCGAGCATGCGCCGTTTCGTGCGGCTGCGGCGTCGGGCTGCTGCGGCAGCCGCCCTCAGCCCGATACGCGACAATGTCACGCGTGATCCTCTCGCCGCAGCATCCGCTCTCCGCCGGCCTCACCGCCGACTCGCGCCTCGTGCGTGCCTACCGGGGGGAGCGCTCCGACACCACGCCCGTGTGGTTCATGCGGCAGGCGGGGCGGTCGCTGCCCGAGTACCGCGAGCTCCGGGTCGGCACGCGCATGCTCGACGCCTGCCTCGACCCGGCGATGGCGTCGGAGATCACGCTGCAGCCCGTGCGCCGCCACAGGGTCGACGCGGGCATCTTCTTCAGCGACATCGTGGTGCCGCTGAAGCTCGTCGGCGTCGACGTCGAGATCCAGCCCGGTCGCGGCCCCGTGTTCGGAAAGGCGTATGCGGATGCCGCGGGCGTCGCCGAGCTCACGAGCATCGACCCCGCGCGCCTCGACGAGGCATCCGCGCCCATCACCGACGCGGTCGAGCGCACGATCGCGGAGCTGAATGCAACGGCGCCGAGTGGGATGGTTTCGACAGGCTCAACCAGCGAGCGGCCGAAGCGGCCACTCCTCAACCAGCGGAGCGGCCACTCCTCGACCGGCAGCACACCGCTCATCGGGTTCGCCGGCGCGCCGTTCACGCTCGCGGCCTATCTCGCCGAGGGCGGTCCGTCGAAGGACCACCTCGCCGCGCGCACGCTCATGCACGCCGACCCCGGCGCCTGGCGGGCGCTCATGGACTGGACCGCCGAGCTCAGCGGACGCTTCCTGCGCACGCAGGTGCTGGCCGGGGCATCCGCGGCGCAGCTCTTCGACTCGTGGGCGGGTGCGCTGTCGCTCGCCGACTACGAGACGCACGTGGCGCCCGCATCGGCGAAGGCGCTGAGCTTCGTGCACGACCTCTCCTATGAGGTCGCCCTTCGAGGGCCTCAGGACGGCGCGGATGCCTCGGGCGCGACGTCCGCCCGCGCCGTGCCCGTCGTGCACTTCGGCGTCGGCACCGGGGAGTTGCTCGGCGCGATGCACGGCATCGGCGTCGACACCGTCGGGGTGGACTACCGCGTGCCGCTCGATGTCGCCGCGCAGCGCGTCGGCCCCGGCGTGCCGCTGCAGGGCAACCTCGACCCCGCGCTGCTCGCCGCGCCCTGGCCCGTGCTCGAGGCGGCGGTGCGCGACGTGCTCGCCCGCGGCACGGCTGCTCCGGCGCATGTCTTCAACCTCGGCCACGGGGTGCCGCCCGAGACCGATCCGACAGTGCTCACCCGCGTGGTCGAGCTCGTGCACGAGGTGGGGGCGAGCATATGAGTGACCTGCACGCCGGAGATGCCGGTCGAGCAACCGGCGAGGCCGGCGTATCGAAACCCGATGCCGAAGTCGAGCATCGCACCACCGATGTCGTCGTGGTCGGCGGGGGCGTGGCCGGTCTCGTCGCCGCGCTCGAGTGCGCCAAGGTCGGCTTGCGGGTGACCGTGCTCGAACGGCGTGACGAGATCGGCGGATGCGTCGGCCGCATCGAGCTCGACGGCCTGACGCTCGACAGCGGTGCCGAGTCGTTCGCGACCCGCGGCGGTGCGGTGGCAGAGCTCCTCGAGCAGCTCGGGCTCGCCGACGACATCGAGAAGCCGAACCCGGCAGGTGCCTGGCTGGTGTGGCACGGGCGGGGCGGCGTGACGGACGCCGCACCGCTGCCGAAGACGGGGGTGCTCGGCATCCCCGCGAACCCGCTCGGCGACGACGTGCGCCGCATCATCGGCTGGAGCGGCGCGACGCGCGCGTATGCGGACCGCCTCATGCCGATCATGCGCATCGGTCGCGCGCACAGCCTCGGCAAGCTCGTTCGCACGCGTATGGGCGACGCGGTGCTGGACCGCCTCGTCACGCCCGATCTCGGCGGGCGTCTATTCCACGAACCCCGACGACCTCGACCTCGATGTGGTCGCGCCGGGCCTCAACGGGGCGATGACCCGCATGGGCTCCCTCTCGGGCGGGGTCGGCCAGCTGCTCGAGGAGCGCAAGGCCGGCACCGCGATACTCGGCCTGCGCGGTGGCATGTTCCGGCTCGTCGACGCGCTCGCGGCGCAACTCGACCGCTTCGGCGTCGAGGTCGTCACGGGTGCCGAGGTCACTGCGCCTCCAGAGGGGATCGTACGCACAGGCCGAGCGGGCTCCTCAATCCACGGAGAGCTGGCGCGTCGTTGCCGCCACTCCGGGATCCGGCGACGCGACCGCCCCGGCCGAGGAGCCGACCGTCATGCTCCTCGACGCGCCCTACGTCGTGCTCGCTGCGCCCGCCGATGCGTCGCGCCGGCTGATCCACGATGCGTCATTGGGCTGGTCGGATGCCTCGGACTGGCCGCCCGCGGCATCCGTCGAGCTCGTGACCCTCGTGCTCGACGCGCCCGCTCTCGACCCGGCACCGCGTGGCACGGGCGTGCTCGTGGCCGCCGACACCCCGGGCGTCTCCGCCAAGGCGCTCACCCACTCCACCGCCAAGTGGCCGTGGCTCGCGGAGCTCGCCGGCGGGCGCCACGTCGTGCGCCTCTCCTACGGTCGCGCGGGCGAGCCGAACCCGCTCGACGGCCGCTCGGACGAGGAGATCGCCGCGCTCGCGCTCGCCGATGCCGCCACGCTGCTCGGCACGCCGCTCGACGCCGCGATGCTCCGCGCCTCGGGCCGCACCGCGTGGCGCGACGCCACCTCCCAGGCGATGATCGGACAGCGCGATCGCGTGCACGCCCTCCAGGACGTGCTCGCCGCCGAGCGCGGCATCGAGGTCACCGGCTCGTGGGTTGCGGGCACGGGCCTCGCGTCGGTGGTCCCGCATGCACTGGCGGCTGCGCGCAGCATCCGGCACCTCGCGGTGAACCCCGGCGACATCGCATAGCCCGAGCGGAATACTCTGGCGCAACCCCCTTGCGCCGCCTGACTCTGGGTCTACGCTGGAACCGTCGCTGTGGTCGGCCACAGAGGGAAGGTGGAATGCCATGAAGGGAAAGGTCCTCTTCGTCGTCGGTCTCGGCGTCGGATACGTGCTCGGCACGCGAGCGGGGCGCGAGCGCTACGAGCAGATTCGGCAGTCCGCCCAGAAGCTGTGGAACACGCCGACCGTCCAACAGGGGGTCGGCACCGCGAAGGAATTCGCGACGACTCGTGTCGGCGACTTGAGCGACACGCTGCTCGACAACCTGAAGGGCTTGATCGGCACCGCAACGAGGCAATCGGGTGTCACGAAGCAGGATGTGAACCGCGCCGCACGCTCGGCGAAGGAGAACATCTCGAAGGCGGCCGACGCCGCGAAGTCGGCGGTCGATACCGCCACGTCGAAGTTCGGGCAGGCAGTCGACGAGGCCTCCGATGTGCCCTCGGCGTCCAAGCGGACCACGACGCGGGCGGCGCCACGACGGGTGGTGCCACGGCCGGCGGTGCGGGTTCGGGCGCTTCGACCACGAGTCCTGGCGGCGGCTCGTCGGCGACATCCGACGCCTGATCCCCGGAGGCGATCATGACTGCACAGTCGACCGACGATCGTTCGCTGTTCACCATCATCGGCGAGCTTCCCGACCGCGTCTCCGACCTCGTGCGTGCCGAGATCGACCAGGTCAAGGCCGAACTCAGCTACAAGGCCAAGCACTTCGGCATCGGCGCCGGACTCATCGCCGGCGCGGCGTTCGTGGGCATCTTCCTGCTCGGCACGCTCATCGCCACCGGGATCCTCGCGCTCTCGCTCGTGATGCCCGGTTGGGCGGCTGCGCTCGTGGTCTCGGGCGTGCTGCTCCTCATCATCGCGATCCTCGTCGGCGTCGCGGTGCTCAACTTCAGGCGCGGCAGTGAGCCGCTCGAGTCGATCGAGAGCCTGCGCAAGGATCTCGACATGGTGAAGGGGACTGGCGAATATGACCGTGACTGAAGCCGCCCCGCAGCCCACCGGCCGCACCACGAAGTCGCAGCAGCGGAACCTCACGCGGCTCGAGGCGCGTGCCAACTCCGAGCGCGCCCGCGCCAGCTTCGCGGGGACCCTGAACGCCCTCGAAGACAAGCTCAACGTGCCGAAGCAGATGGCGATCAAGACCGAGCGAGCGAAGGCGCAGGCTCAGCCGGTTCGCCGACGAGCAGCCCGGGGCCGCCATCGCCGCCGCGGTCGGCGTGGCCGCGGTGGTGGGCGTCGGCGTATGGCTCATCGTGCGCTCGGTCGTCGCCGACCGGTAGCCCGCAGCGACGGGGTCGGTCGGCCGCGTCTCAGGGGAAGGCAAGGCATCGCATGACCGAGACGTCGGATGCCACGGCTGCGTCACGCGGCGCATCGTCCTCGGAGTTCGCCGAGCGCGTGTTCGGCTCGGCGCTCGGGGCCTTCGAGATCCTCAGCATCCACCTCGGCGACCGCCTCGGCTGGTATCGCGCTCTGGCCGAGGCCGGACCGCTCTCGTCGTCCGAGCTCGCCGAGCGCACGGGCACGGAAGAGCGGTACGCACGCGAGTGGCTCGAGCAGCAGGCGGTCGGCGGCATCCTGACGGTCGAGCCGGCGGATGCCGCCGCTGACCCCGCCAACCGTCGGTTCGCCATCCCGCCCGGGCATGCGGAGGTGCTCACCGACCCGTCGTCGCTCGACTACCTCGCACCACTCGCCCGCATGGTCACGGCGGCCGCCGTGCAGAGCGGTGCGCTCCTCGAGGCCTACCGCCACGGCGGCGGCGTCTCGTGGCAGCAGCTCGGAACCGACGCGAACGAATCGCAGGCCGACATGAACCGGCCCTGGTTCGATGGGCGGCTCGCCGAGGCGCTCGCCTCCGTCGAAACCCTCGACGCCGTCCTCGCGCGGCCGGGCGCGCGGATCGCGGATGTCGGATGCGGGCACGGCTGGTCGACGATCGCGCTCGCCCGCGCCTACCCGTCGGCCGAGGTCGACGGGATCGACGTCGACGAGCCCTCGATCGAGGCCGCGCGACGAAACGCGGAGGACGCCGGCGTGGCCGACCGGGTCGACTTCCGGCTGGCCGCCGGCGAGGAGCTCTCCGAGACCGGGGCATACGACGCGGCATTCGTGTTCGAGGCGCTCCACGACATGCCCCGCCCGGTGGAGGTGCTCGACGCCATACGTCGTGCTGTGCGTCCTGACGGCGAGGTCGTCATCATGGACGAGGCCGTCGCGCCGGCGTTCGCCCCCGGCGGTGACGACGTCGAGCGCCTCATGTACGGATACAGCATCCTCATCTGCCTGCCCGACAGTCTCTCGACCACGGGCTCGGTCGGCACCGGTACCGTGATGCGGCAATCGACGCTCGAGCGCTATGCGCGGGAGGCGGGATTCACCGGCATCGAGGAGCTGCCGATCGAGGACTTCGCGTTCTTCCGGTTCACCCGGCTGGTGCGCTGAGCGGATGACGGGTTTCGAGACGGCTCCTGCGGAGCCTCCTCAACCCGCTGAACGGACGACTCCTGCGGAGCCTCCTCAGCCCGCTGGACGGACGGCTCCCGCGGAGCCTCGGTCCGCTGGACGCTGGCCGCCGCGGCGCATCCGAGGCGTGGTCCTTTTTGGCCGAATACCCCGAAAGGGGGAGACTGGAGGCATGTCATCCCCCGCTGCCGAAGCGGCAGCCGACGCGCTCCAGACCCTATCCGACGCCGCGCAGTCTCCTGAGGCCTACACGGTGTTCGCCGTGCTCCGCAAGGACCCCGCCCGGCCCGACGACCTCGACGGTCATGACGTTCCGCACTTCGTGCGCGAACTCGACGACCTCATCGACCTCGTCGAGAACGAGGGGGTCGTGCTGCGCGGCATCTACGACGTGTCGGGGCTGCGCGCAGACGCCGACGTGATGCTGTGGCTGCACGGCCCCACCGCCGAGGGCCTGCAGTGGGCGCTCCGCGAGCTGCGCCGAGCGCGCCTGTTCCGGGCGCTCCTCCCCACGTGGAACGCGATGGGCGTGCACCGCGAGGCTGAGTTCAACCGGCAGCACGTGCCCGGGTTCCTGCGAGGGGTCGAGCCCAAGGCGTGGCTCACGGTCTACCCCTTCGTGCGCAGCTACGAGTGGTACCTGCTGCCACCCGAGGAGCGCGGACGCATGCTCGCCGAGCACGGCCGCAAGGGCGCCGCATTCCGGGGCGTCACCGCCAACACGGTCGCATCGTTCTCGCTCGGCGACTACGAGTGGCTGCTGCCGCTCGAGGCCGACGACCTCCTCGACCTCGTCGACCTCATGCGCGACCTGCGTGCCACCGATGCGCGCCGCCACGTGCGCGAGGAGGTTCCGTTCTACACGGGTCGTCGCGTCTCCACCGCGGAGCTCGTGGAGGTGCTGCAGTAGTGGCGGCGACGAACCTCGGGCACAAGCCGGGGCGCGCGGCATCCGCCCCCTACGCCCCCGGCGCCATCGTTCCAGGTGCGACGCCCGCGGCCCAGCAGGGCCCGGAGCACGTCACGGAACCAGTCGCGTACGACGCGATCCTCCTCGCCGGGTTCGGCGGCCCCGAGGGTCAGGACGACGTGATCCCGTTTCTTCGCAACGTCACGAGCGGTCGCGGCATCCCGGACGAGCGGCTGGAGGAGGTTGCGCATCACTACCGCCACTATGGCGGCGTCAGCCCCATCAACGAGCAGAACCGCCGGCTGAAGGCCGCGCTCGAGGCGGAGCTCGCGCAGCGCGGCATCGACCTGCCCGTGATCTGGGGCAACCGCAATTGGTACCCGTACCTCAACGACGCGCTCGCCGAGGCGAAGCAGCGCGGCTGCACGAAGCTCATCGCCATCGCGACGAGCGCCTACAGCTCGTACTCGAGCTGCCGCCAGTACCGCGAGGACTTCGCCGACGCGCTGGCCGACACCGGGCTCGGCGACGGTCCGGATGCCATCCAGATCGACAAGGTGCGCCTGTTCTTCGACCACCCCGGGTTCGTGCAGCCGTTCGTCGAAGGTGTTCGCGACGGGATCGCGGGGCTCGAGGCGGGCAACCCCGGCCTCGACCGCACCACCGAGGTCGAGGTGCTGTTCACCACCCACTCGATCCCGTCGACGGATGCCGCGAAGTCGGGCCCGGCGGAGCGCGGGTTCGGCGAGGGCGGCGCGTACGCGGCCCAGCATCTCGCGGTCGCCGAGGTCGTGATGCGCGAGGCCGGCGCGTCCGACGTGCCGTGGCAGCTCGTGTACCAGTCGCGCAGCGGACCCCCGTCGATGCCGTGGCTCGAGCCCGACATCAATGACGTGATCTCGGAGCTGCCGGCCGCCGGACGGAAGGCCGTCGTGATCGTGCCGCTCGGTTTCGTGAGCGACCACATGGAGGTGCTCTGGGACCTCGACAACGAGGCGCTCGAGACGGCCGAGGAGCACGGCCTCGCCGCGGTGCGCACACCGACGCCGGGCATCCACCCGGCCTACGTCTCCGGTCTCGTCGACCTCGTGCTCGAGCGGATCGATGCGACGCCCGTCGCCGAGCGGCCGGCCGTCACCGAGCTCGGACCCTGGTACGACGTGTGCCGCCCCGGATGCTGCGAGAACGAGCGCCTGGGCTTCCGCCCGGCACTCGCGGGGATCGCACCGTGAGCGCCGCGAGGTCCTCCGGGACCGGCGCCCGCTCGACCCCGTCCGCCACCAGGCCACGCGGGTCGGCCGGCGGCGTCATCCGAGTCGGCACCCGCGCCAGCGCGCTCGCGATGGCGCAGACCACGCAGGTCGCCGAGCGTCTCGCCAAGGCGGCCAAGGCCGAGATCGAGCTCGTGCCAGTGACGACCGAGGGCGACACGTCGCGTGCCTCGCTCGCCTCGCTCGGGGGCACCGGCGTGTTCGCCACCGCACTTCGCGAGGCGTTGCTTCGCGGTGAGTGCGACGTCGTGGTGCACTCCCTCAAGGACCTGCCGACCGCCGAGCACCAGGGCCTGCGCCTCGGCGCGGTGCCCAAGCGCGCCGATGCCCGCGACGCGCTCTGCGCCCGCGACGGCCTCACGCTCGCGACGCTGCCCGAGGGTGCGCGCGTCGGCACGGGATCGCCCCGACGCATCGCGCAGCTCCGCGCCGCCCGGCCCGACGTGGTCGCCGTCGATATCCGCGGCAACGTCGACACGCGTCTCGGCAAGGTCGAGTCGGGAGAACTCGACGCCGTGATCCTCGCCGCCGCAGGACTCGGCCGTCTCGGGCGAGCGGATGCCGCGACCGAGCTCCTTCCGCTCGACGACTGGCCCACCGCGGCGGGCCAGGGCGCCCTGGCGATCGAGGTCCGCCGCGAGCGCGGCGATCCCGATCCTCGAGCGGGCGTTGGAGGCGATCGACCACGGCACGACCCGCTCGACGGTCCTCGCGGAACGTCTCGTCCTCGCGGGGCTCGAGGCCGGATGCGCCGCCCCCGTGGGGGTCACCGCGTTCGTCGATGACGAGCTCCTGTTCCTGAGCGCTAGTGTGTACAGTGCGGACGGGACGCGACGGTTGACAAGCTCGCACGCCGCCACTCCCGACAGCCGCTCGGCCGCCCACCTGGCCGACGCGGCACGCGACGTCGCCGATCGGGTCGTCGCGGAACTCCTCGGCAACGGCGCCGCCGATCTTGCACCTCGTGAGGAGTCGCAGTGACCGAATTCGAGCCGGTGACCGGTGCGATCCACCTGCCCTTCCGCGATGGCAAGCCCCTCGCCGGGTGGCGTGTGCTCGTGCCCCGGGGCGGACCCTGGGGCGACGGCGTCGCCGCGGCGCTCCGAGCGCGGGGCGCGACGCCGATCGTGGCGCCGATGATCAACTTCGCCCCCACCGACGACCAGCCCGCCCTCGAGGCGGCGCTCCGCAGGCTCTCGGCCGGCGAGTTCGATTGGGTCACCGTCACGAGCGCCACCACGGTCGACGTGCTGTCGTCGTACGGCGTCGTCATCCCCGCCACGACGAAGGTCGCAGCGGTGGGGGAGACGACCGCGGCAGCGCTCGTCGCTGCCGGCTACCACGCCGACATCGTGCCGTCGGAGGACAACTCCGCGAGGGGTCTGCTCGAGGAGTGGGAGGCCGCCACGGGCGGCGCCGGTCCGCTGCGTGTGCTCGCCCTCCGTTCCGCCATCGCCAAGCAGGTGCTCTCGGTCGGCCTCGCGCGGGCGGGGCACCATGTCGAGGGCGTCGTCGCGTACCGCACCATCGGCGTGCCCGTCGCTCCGAAGGTCGTCGAGGACGTGCGGGCCGGCCGGGTCAACGCGGTGCTCGTGACCTCCGGCAGCGTGGCCGAGCAGGTGCAGCAGCAGCTCGGTCCGATCCCCGAGACCACGCTCGTCGCCGCGATCGGCCCGCAGACACGCGAGGATGCCGCGAAGCTCGGACTCCGCGTCGACGTCATCGCACGCGAACGCACCGCCGAGTCGCTCATCGATGCGGTGGTCGAGGCCGCGACCGCCCGGGCGTGATGCCGGTCGAGTAGCGGGGGGCGCAGCCCCTCGCATGTCGAGCCCCGACGCGGTGCGGTCTCGCTACGGCGCTGCGCGCCTACTCGACCGGCGTCGACGCGCAGCGACGTAGGCTGTTCGGGTGAATTCCACGCCCGTTCCCCGAATCCGTCCGCGCCGGCTCCGTGAGGCGCCCGCGATGCGCCGCCTCGTCTCCGAGACCCGGCTCCAGCCTGCCGAGCTGGTGCTGCCGATCTTCGTGCGCGAGGGCGCGAGCTGCGCCGGTGCCCATCGCGTCGATGCCGGGCGTCGTGCAGCACTCGCTCGAGAGCCTGCCGCAGGCGGTGGCGGATGCCGCGGATGCCGGCGTCGGCGGCGTGATGCTGTTCGGCGTGCCCGAGGTGCGCGACGCACGCGGCTCGGGCGCCACCGACCCCGACGGGATCCTCAACGTCGCGACCCGCGTCGCCGTCGAGGCATCCGCCGGCCGCCTCGTCGTGCAGACCGACCTCTGCCTCGACGAGTTCACCGACCACGGCCACTGCGGCGTGCTCGACGAGCGGGGCCGGGTCGACAACGATGCGACGCTCGAGCGGTACCGGGCGATGGCCCTCGAGCAGGCACGGGCGGGCTCGGAGCTCCTCGGCCTCTCGGGCATGATGGACGGCCAGGTCGCTGCCGTGCGCGACGCGCTCGACGACCAGGGCCGCACGGAGGTCGCGATCCTGGCGTATTCGGCGAAGTACGCGAGCGCCTTCTACGGCCCGTTCCGCGACGCCGTCGAGTCCACCCTGGAGGGCGACCGCCGCTCGTATCAGCTCGATCCCGGTAACCGGCGTGAGGGGTTGCGCGAAGCGATGATCGATATCGACGAGGGCGCCGACATCGTCATGGTGAAGCCGGCGGGGAGCTACCTCGATGTCCTGGCCGACGTCGCTGCGGCATCCGAGGTCCCGGTCTGGGCGTATCAGGTGTCGGGGGAGTACGCGATGATCGAGGCCGCTGCCGCGCACGGCTGGATCGACCGCAAGCGCGCGGTGATCGAGTCGGTGCGGGGAATCCGCCGAGCCGGTGCCGACGCGGTGCTCACCTACTGGGCCGTCGAGCTCGCCGGCTGGATCCGGAACGGAGACCTCGCATGAGCGAGCACCCTCGGCGGGTTGAGGAGACGCGCAGCGCCGTCTCGAAACCTGACGCCAGGCAGTCCAAGGGTTTCGAGACGGCGACTCCGACGCCTCCTCAACCAGCGGGTCTCGAGACGGCGTCTCCGACGCTCGTCCTCAACCAGCGGCGAGGACGAACGCCGAGCTCTTCGCGCGCGCCCAGGCGGCGATCCCCGGCGGCGTGAACTCGCCCGTGCGCGCGTTCCGCTCGGTGGGCGGCACCCCGCGCTTCCTCGTCTCGGCCAGGGGCCCGTACGTCACCGACGCCGAGGGCCGCGAATACGTCGACCTCGTCGCGGGGTGGGGCCCGGCGATCCTCGGCCATGCCGACCCGCGCGTGATCGAGGCGGTGACGGATGCCGCGAGCCGGGGTCTCTCGTTCGGCGCGTCGACGCCATCCGAGACCGAACTCGCGGAGCTCGTCGAGCAGCGCGTCGCGCCCGTCGAGCGGCTGCGCCTCGTCTCCACCGGCACCGAGGCGACGATGAGCGCCATCCGCCTCGCTCGCGGATTCACCGGACGCGACCTGCTCGTGAAGTTCGCCGGCCACTACCACGGCCACTCCGACGGCCTGCTCGCGGAGGCCGGCTCGGGGCTCGCGACGTTCGCGCTGCCCGGCTCGGCAGGGGTGCCCGCCGACATCGCGGCGCTCACGCTCGTGCTGCCCTACAACGACCTCGACGCGGTGCGCGCGGCCTTCGCGGAGCACGGCGACCGCATCGCCGCGGTCATCGTCGAGGCGGCCGCCGCGAACATGGGCGTCGTGCCGCCGCTGCCCGGATTCAACGGAGCGCTCGTCGACCTCGCGCACGCGCACGGCGCACTCGTCATCTCAGATGAGGTGCTCACCGGCTTCCGCGTCTCGGAAGCCGGCTGGTGGGGCCTCGAGCGTCGCACCGGCGGCGAGTACACCCCCGACCTCCTCACGTTCGGCAAGGTGATCGGCGGCGGCATGCCCGTGGCCGCGCTCGGCGGCCGCGCCGACATCATGGAGCAACTCGCCCCGCTCGGCCCCGTGTACCAGGCGGGCACCCTCTCGGGCAACCCGGTCGCGGTGGCCGCGGGCGTCGCCACGCTCAGGGCAGCGGATGCCGCGGTGTACACGCACCTCGACGCAACCGCTGCGACGATCAGCACCGCCGTCTCCGAGGCGCTCGCCGCCGAGGGCGTCGCCCACGCCGTGCAGCGGGCGGGCAACCTCTTCAGCTTCGTGTTCGGCGAGGACGTGGCATCCGGGGTTCGCGACTACGCGGGGGTGCAGCGCCAGGAGTCGTGGCGGTATCCGCCGTTCTTCCACGCGATGCTCGACGCAGGCGTCTCGCTGCCACCCTCGGTGTTCGAGGCGTGGTTCGTGACCGCGGCGCACGACGACGCTGCCATCGGCCGCATCGTCGACGCGCTGCCGGCCGCGGCGCGGGCCGCGGCATCCGCCACGGCCGGCTGAGGAGCCCGCGAGTTCAGCGGAACCCTGCATGAAACCGTTACGCCATTGTGGGGTGGCGACACCGCGCTCGATGATCGGCTCGGGCAGGATGGGACCATGGCCATGCTTCGCGTGCACAACGATCGGATCGAGGTTCACCTCACGCCGGCCGAGAAGGTGCTCGCGCTGCGCGGCGACGACATCGTCGTGCAGCGAGACGACATCCGTTCGGCCGTCGTCACCGACGACCCGTGGGTGTGGATCCGCGGCATCCGCAGGCGAGGCACCGAGATCCCGCTCGTCGTGGCCGTCGGAGTGTGGAAGTACCACGGGGGCACCGATTTCGTGATCGTGAAGGGCAAGCGCCAGGCGGTCGTGCTCGAGCTCGCGGACGGCGAGTTCACGCGCATCATCCTGAGCACCAACCACTCGGCGGCGCTGATCGACAGGCTGAAGCTCACCGAGCCGCCGGCCGAGGCCGACCCGTCGACCTCGACCGACCCGTCGACCTCGACCGACCCGTCGACCTCGACCGACTGAGGGGTTACCCGCCAGACCGCGCAGCGCCTCAGGCCAGCGCGAAGAGCACGAACGCGATGAGCGGCAGTGTGCCCTGTACGAGCGCGGCCCGCACGTAGCCGCGTCCGGTGGTCGTGAGCACGAGGGCGGCGAGCACCATGCACGCCATCGTGAACAGCACGAGCGTCTTGCCCGGCGCAGCCAGGCCCGCCCAGTAGAACAGGAGCCCGAGCGCCGCGCCCATGGCGAGGAACAGGTTGTAGAAGCCCTGGTTGTAGGCCATCGGTCGCGTGGTATCGGCGGCGGCCTGGTCGGCGACGCCGAACCGCCTCCAGATCGCGGGCCGCGTCCACCAGACGGTCTCCATGAGGAAGATGTACCCGTGCAGCAACGCGGCGAGGGCGACGAAGATGCTCGCGATGACGGCCATGGCGCGATCGTAGCGGGCCGCGGCGTCCGGGAGGGGTTCCGAGAGTGCGTGGGGTTCCGAAAGTGCGCGGGGTTTCGAGACGGCGCCGCGGATTCGAGACGGCGCCGCGCCTCCTCAACCCGCGGTGAGCTCCACCGCCACCGGCACGCCGAGGAACGCCTCGAGTTCCGGCACGGATGCCGCGAGCCCGCGCTCCTCGGCAGGCGAGAACTCGCGCCACGGCACGATGCGAACTCGCGCGCTCTTCGCCTCGACGACCGGCGCCCAGCGCCCCGCCATCACGCCGTCCACGGTCAACGAGTGCAGCGGGAACTCGGGGCGAACCGGATCGGAGCGGCCCGGCGGCAGGAGGTAGGTCCGCGGAACGGCGTACCCCATGATGTACTCGTCGTACGCCTGCAGCAGGTCGACCACGTTCCGATCGGTCGTCGCAGCGCCGCTGCGCTCCTTCGCCGAGGCGACGGATGCCGCGTCGACCACGTGCGCGACCCCCTCGACCTCGATCACCTCGAAGCGTCCGTCGCCCGCGCGTTCGGCGGCGTCGGCGAACGCCCGCCGCGCGTCGCCCAACGTGAACCCCGACCACGCGGCGAAGTCCCGCTCGGTCGCGGGACCCCGCGACGCGATGAACCGGGCGGCCAGCTCGGCGAGCGCCTCCTCGCGCGGCCTCGGCTCCGATGGCGGCACACGCTCGTCGAAGGCGGCGTAGGTGCGCTGCTTGCCGGCGTTCGCGCCACTGATGGCCACGCGTTCGAGCTCCGCCAGCATGAGCAGGTACGTGAATGCGAGCCCCGCGAGCGGCAGGCCGCCCGCCTCGAGCGCAGCCGTGAGCTCGGCGCGCGTGCGGTGACCGCCCGCGAGCGACGCGGCCATGAGGTCGAGCCCACGGGCGGCGGTCTCGCCTTCGAGGCCGAGGCGGCGCACATACGTGCGGTTCGCTCGGCGCACCCGCTCCGCCGACAACTCCATCACCCAGCGCGCGTCCGCGGGATGCAGGAAGTGCCACGTCGGGCGCAGCACATGGGTGCGCAGGATCTCGCCCGCGTCGAGCGCGGCGGCGACGGATGCGGCATCCGGACGCTGCTCGACGGGCACGCGCACGGCGAGCCCCCACTGTGCCGGCAGGAACTCCTGCGCCTGCACGGCGACGAGTCGGCGCACGACCTCGGGAGCGGATGCATCGAACGGTGCACGCAGCCCCTGAACCCGAAGCCGTAGCTGCCGCAACGTCGCGAGGTCCACCGCTACGTCACGTCCCTCCGCCACGTCGTCGCGCCGCCGATGACGGTCGCGACGGCACCGATCGCGAGCAGCACCAGCCCGCCCTGCCACCACTCGAGCAACTCCGTCGCTCCGACCGAGGCGATGTTGTAGAAGGATGCCCCGACGAGTGCGTCGCTCGCAGCGCTCCGGCAGGAACTGCCGATGCTCGCGGTGACCTCGTTGAGCGACGCGGCGAGGCGCAGGATCGGCTCGAGGAACTGGGTGAACGCGATCACGATCACGATCGCGGCGACCTGGTTGGTCACGAGTACGCCGAGGCCGACGCCGACGGCGGCCCAGAGCGCCATCGCGAGCATGCCGCGGCCGACGAGCGTCCAGGTGTCGCTCTCGTCGAGCGTCCGTGTCCAGCCCGAAGGCCGCGAGCGCCGCGGCACCCGTGGCCATGGAGGACTGCGAAGGCGATCACCCCGAAGCCCGCGCCGAGCACGAACTGCGACAGGAATTTCGCGCCGAGCAGCACGGTCGAGCGGTGCGGTTCGGCGAGGAAGGTCGGCGTGAGCGTCCGATAGCCGGAACTCGCCCGTCACGGCGAGGGCGCCGAGGAGCACCGGGAACACGTAGCCGATCGACGAGGCGAAGCTGTAGAGGAGCAGGGCGAGAGCGATGCCCGGGCGGCGGGCGGTCGCGGCTCCGGTAGCCGCCGCGGCATCCGGGTTCTCGATCACCCAGCCGAGGAACGCACCGAAGCCGCCGGCGAGGAGTGCGACGTAGACGACCAGGACATGGCGAGAAGCCACCCGTGCGCGTCGTGAAGACCTTCTGGAACTCGGACGGCGATCGCGCGGAGGAACGGCATCACTCCTCACCCCCGCCGACGAGCGAGAGGAACGACTCCTCGAGCCCGGATGTCAGGCGATGCAGCGCGCTGAGCTCGACGCCTCCGACGAACGCGGCATGGCCGACGCGCGCCGGGTCGGGTGTGGCGACGATGAACCCGTCGCTCCCTCGGTGTAGTCGAGGCCCGGCGCGGCGAGGGCTGCGGCGAGCGTCCGGCCGATCCGGGCGAGTCCGCGACCGTGCTGGTGCGCGGACGTCGAGCTCGAGGCTCGCGAGCGTGCCGCGCTTGACGAGGCGGCCGCTGCGAGATGATCACGACTGTCGTCGACGCTCTGCTGCACCTCGCTGAGCAGGTGCGAACTCACGAGCACCGTGCGCCCCTCGGCGGCGAGGTACCGCAGGAAGCCCCGGATCCACTTGATGCCCTCGGGATCGAGCCCGTTGACCGGCTCGTCGAGCACGAGCACCCCCGGGTCGCCGAGCAGCGTGTAGGCGAGCGACAGGCGCTGGCGCATGCCGAGCGAGTAGCCGCCGACCCGTCGGTCGGCGAACTCGGAGATGCCCACCTGTTCGAGCACCGCCTGCACCCGGGCGCCCGGGAGCCCCGCCGCAGTGGCGTAGACCTTCAGGTGATTGCGCGCCGTGCGCCCGGGGTGGAAGTCCGCCTCGAGCGCGGCGCCGACGGTCTCGAGCGGCCTCGGCAGGTCGCGATACACCGTGCCGCCGAACGTCGCGGTGCCGGCCGTGGGGCGCACGAGCCCGAGCAGCACGCGCAGGGTCGTGGTCTTGCCGGCGCCGTTCGGGCCGAGGAATCCGGTGACGCGGCCGGGCTCGACCGTGAAGCTGAGGTCGTCGACCGCGGTCACGGCACCGAAGTGCTTGCTGAGCCCTGTGATCTCGATGGGGATGCCGCTCTTCACGCACGCTCCTGGCGTCGGGGATGATCAGGACCGCGAACGGGCCGCCGCGCCCCGCACGGTCCGCCGGTGCAACCGCGCTACTGCACACACCCTATCGAGCGGGCGCCGCCCGAGGCATCCGCCGGCCGAGGAATCCATCGCACACGTCGGGTGGCCGTCAGTTGAGCGGGCGGACGTCGCGGGGTGGCACGCCTCCGCGATACAGGTCGCTCGCGAGGTCCTGCAGTGCCCCGAGCGCCACGAGCTGAGGCACGGGGCCATACGAGAGACGGGCGACGCCGAGCTCCTGGAGACGCGCGGGCGGCGGGACATCCGGAAGCCCGACGAGGCTCACGCGCCGCTCGCCGATGCCCGCGACGAGCTCCTCCACGACGTCCTCGCCGAAGTTCCCCGGAACGAACACGCAGGTGGCACCGGCCTCGAGGAACGCGCGTCCGCGTGCGATCGCGTCGGCGAGCCAGACCTCGCGCGGGCGCTCCTTGCCGCGCGCCCAGGCGTCGGTGCGCGCGTTCAGGGCGAACGGCACGCCCTCCGCGTCGGCTGCGGCGACCGCGGCCTCGACCGCAGCGACCGACTCGGGGAGCGGCTTCAGCAGGTCCTCCAGGTTGCCGCCCACGATGCCCTCGCCGATCGCCCGGCGGATGGTCTCGCCAGGGTTGCCGTAACCGGCCTCGAGGTCGGCACTCACGGGTACGTCGACGGCGCGGGCGATGCGGCCCGCCATGTCGAGCATCAGCTCGACGGGGATCTGCTCGCCGTCGGGATAGCCGAGCATCGCGGCGATCGAGTGGCTCGCCGTGGCGATCGCTCGCGTCTCGGGGAGGGCGGCGACGGCGCGGGCGCTCACGACGTCCCAGACGTTGACGACCTGGAGCAGCTCGGGTGCGGTGTGCAGGCGGCGGAGTTCGGCAGCGGTATCTGCGAGGGTCATCCGCTCAGCCTACGGCGGCCCCTCGAGCGTACGGCGGCCCTTCGAGCGCGGCGGCCAGCCCCTCGAGCAGGCGGTCGACGTCGGACTCGTCGGTGTACGGCGCGAGGCCCATGCGCAGTCCGCCGGCATCGCCGAGTCCGAGGCGCCGCGAGGCCTCGAGCGCGTAGAAGTTGCCGGACGGCGCCAGCACCTTGCCGTCCGCCAGCGACCTGGCGAGGTCGGATGCCACGTGGCCGTCGAACGTCGCGAGCAGCGTCGGCGTTCGCCGGGCCGCCCGCGACCGGATCGTCACGCCGGGCAGGGCTGCCAGCCCGTCCTCGAGCCGAGCGCGGAGCAACTCCTCGTGCTCGTGGAGCGCGGCGTACGACGCGGCGAGCCGCTCGCGCCGTGACTCCGCGGCCTCGGCGGCGCCGGGATCGAGCCCGGCGAGCACGTCCACCGCGGCGGTCACGCCCGCGAGCAGCTCGTAGGGCAGCGTGCCGAACTCGAACCGTTCGGGCACCACGTTCGTCGCGGGCAGCAGCTTGTCGGGCATGATCCGCTCGAGCAGCTCGGGGCGAGCGGCGAGCACGCCGCAGTGCGGTCCGAGGAACTTGTACGGCGAGCAGACGAAGAAGTCCGAGCCGAGCTCCTCGACGTCGGGCAGTGCATGCGCGGTGAGGTGCACGCCGTCGACGAAGACGAGTGCGCCCGCGTCGTGCGCCGCGGCGGCGATGCCGGGCACGTCGGGGATCGTGCCGATCAGGTTCGACGCGCCGGTGACGGCGAGGAGGCGTGTGCGGTCCGAGAGCTGGGCGGTCACGGCATCCGTCGACAGCTCGGTGGTGTCGGGATCGAAGTCGGCCCACCGCACCGTCGCCCCCGAACGTTCGGCCGCCTGCACCCACGGACGCACATTCGCGTCATGGTCGAGGCGGGTCACCACGACCTCGTCACCGCCTCCCCACTCCCGGGAGATATGCCGTGAGAAGTCGTAGACGAGCTGCGTCGTGCTGCGGCCGTGCACGATGCCCCGGGGGTGGGCGTCGAGCAGGTCGGCCATCGCGAGCCGGAACCCGTGCACCGCCGCCTCGGCGCGCTCCTCCGACTCGCCCACGGTGCCGCGGTTCGACAGCGGTCCGGTGAGCACGGATGCCACGGCGTCGCCCACGGCACGCGGCGTCTGCGTGCCGCCCGGTCCGTCGAAGTGGGCCCAGCCGCTCTCGAGCGACGGGAACAGCGAGCGGACGCGGGCGACGTCGTAGGCCATGAACCCGAGCCTACGGCGGCGGTCGCACGGAGCGACGACGGATGGTGCGGGCTACGATGCAGGCATGGGCGGGGCGGGCGCCGAGGCATCCGGCGCGACAGCGGAACCGACGGCGGAACCGACGGCGGAACGGGCGACAACCGAACGAGGGACGGCGTCCGAGGCCGCTGAGCCGCCGCGGCGGCGGTTCTCGTTCAACACGATCCTGGACGGCTTCTTCTTCGTGTTCGCCGGGCTGGCCGCGGTCTGGCTGGCGTGGCTGCTGCTCACGGAGTCGTTCACGTTCGGATGGTGGGGGATCGTGGGCTTCCTCGGGTTCTGGCTGGTGCTCGCCTACCTCGTGCTGCCGCGCGTGCACCGGATCCTCACGAGGATCTACGTGCCCGACTACTTCATCGGGCGAGCCCGCACGAGCGACGGCCTGCTCGGCGATCCGGTGAACGTCGCCGTGCTCGGCGACGAGCGGCAGCTCCACACCGCGATGCTCGAGGCCGGGTGGACCCGCGCCGACGAGATCACGCTCGCGTCGAGCTGGCGCATCGTCGCCTCGACGCTCTCGCGACGCAGTTACGACGAGGCACCCGTGAGCCCGCTCTTCCTGTTCGGCCGACAGCAGGATGCCGCCTACCAGCAGGAGGTGGAAGGCAATCCGGCCAGGCGGCATCACGTGCGCTTCTGGCGCTGCCCCGACGACTGGGTGCTGCCGGGCGGGTATCGCGTGGACTGGCTCGCCGCGGGCACGTTCGACCGCGCCGTCGGATTCTCGCTGTTCACACTCCAGGTCACCCACAAGATCGACGCCGACATCGATGTCGAACGCGACCACATCGTGGCGGGGCTGCGCGCGGCCGACCCGGCGATCCGCGTGGATGTCCTCCGGGACTTCTCCACCGGGTACCACTCTCGCAACGGCGGGGGCGACACGATCGTCACCGACGGTGACCTGCCCGTCGTGGACGTGCGCGGGGTCGTGCCCCGGGAGATCGATGCCGATGGGGCATCCGTCATCCAGCGAGGTGATGGGTGATGGAGGCCGTCCAGAAGCGCGCCTCGTTCGAGGCTTGGCTCGCCCGTCCGGTCACCCCGCCGCCGGACATGCGTCGCCCGGCCACGACGGTGATCGGCGCCGCACTCGTGGTGCTGCGCGCACTGGCCGGCGTCGTGTGGATGATCAGCTTCGCGGCCCAGTGGCCGGAGGTTCTCACCGAGGGATTCGACGACGTCACCGGCGCGCCGATGTCGGCCGATGAGCTCGACGCGGTCGCCGACGCCGGTCTCGCGGTCGTGCTCGCGTTCGGCAGCGCACTCGTGCTCGTCGATCTCGCGTTCGCGGTGCTGATCTTCCTGGGGTTCAACTGGCCGCGGATCGTGGTGATGGTGATCTCGACGGTGAGCATCAGCGCGGCGTACGCGGCGTGGTGGGTCGGGGACCAGGAGATCACACTGCAGACGACACTCCTCACGTTGTCGCTCGACATTCTCGTGATGCTCGCGCTGTCGAGCCGAGCGGCCCGCGCCTACGCGCGGCGTCCGCGGCGACGGCCGCATGCATTGGGATGACGCGAACGCGATGGCCCTCCGCTGCTCGCACTGCGTAGGCTGGCGGTGAACGCAGACGACCACCCCCGAGGAGGATCGCGATGCTCGACGTCGACCCGTACAAGGCGCTGCAGCGGTTGCGGCCGATCGGCACGTTCACCGTGACGAGCACCGACGTGCAGGACGGTGCGCCGCTCGGCCGGGCACAGTTGAGTGCGGGCGCCGGCGGCGCCGACCGCTCGCCGCAGCTGGCGTGGTCGGGCTTCCCGAACGCCACGCGGAGCTTCACGGTGACGTGTCTCGACCCCGACGCGCCGAGCGGCTCGGGCTGGTGGCACTGGGCGGTCGCCGACCTCCCCGCGTCGGTGACGAGCCTCGAGGCCGGCGCCGGTTCGCCGGGCGGTCCACCGCTGCCCAAGGGCGCACTCGTGCTGCGCAACGACGATGGCGAGCGCGGATTCACCGGCGCAGGGCCCCCGCGGGGCACCGGCGTGCACCGCTACCTGTTCGTCGTGCACGCGCTCGACGTGCCCGGCCTTCAACTCGACGCGGATGCCACGCCCGCCGTGCTCGGCAACCGGTGCTTCTTCCACGGCATCGCGCGGGGCATCCTCCTGGGGACGGCCTCACGCGACTGAGCGGCCGGTCAGGCCGTCGTTACGCGATACCCCGGCGTCGCCCGAAGACGAAGTAGGCGATGGGCCCCACCCAGTTGACCGCGATGACCACGGCCCACACGGCCTTTCGTCCCTTCACCTGTTCGGCGGGCCGCTTCGCGAGGTCGGTCCACGCCGCGGACGCGAGGGCGAGTTGGACGAATCCCGTGATGAGCGTTCCCGCCCGCTGGCCGGGCGTGAGATCACTCCAGCGTTTCGGGCGTGCTTCCCGTCGAGACTTCAGTGCGTGACTTCATGCGTGATCCGCGTCGATTCGTCATGCGTCCTCCCCGTCCTGTGCCGGTGCTCGGTGCTCGGTGCTCGGTGCTCGGTGCTTGCTAGTGCTTGTTGCCGCTCAACGCCAGGACGCCGCCCAGGCCGATCATCATCACGCCGCCCGTCGCCGCGAGGTGCGAGGCGCGCTTCGGCGACCGCGCGAACCAGTTGCGCGCTGCGCTCGCCGCGAGCGCCCAGATCGAGTCGCACAGGAGTGCGAGCACCACGAACACGACGCCGAGCTCGAACAGCTGCAGCGGAATCGAGCCGGCCGTGTAGTCGACGAATTGCGGCAGCACGGCGACGAAGAACGCGATGGTCTTCGGGTTGGTGACACCGACGATGAAGCCCTCGCCGAGCTGGCGCCAGTGCGAACGGGGAGCAACGTCGCCGTTCACGGCGGTCGCGGCATCCGCTCGGTGACGGATCGCCTGCACCCCGAGGTAGACGAGGTACAGCGCGCCGGCGAACTTGATGGTCGTGAAGACGACCACCGACTGCGCGACGATCGCCCCGATGCCGAGTGCGACGGCGGCGACGAGCGGGATCATTCCGATCGCGTTGCCGACGACGCTCAGCAGCCCGCCGATTCGGCCGAGCGCGAGCGAGCGCCCGATCACGAACAGCACGCTCGGGCCGGGGATCAGGATGAGCACGATGGAGGCGGCGACGAAGGCCCACAGGTTCTCGATGGGGACCACCCGTGCATGCTACTCCGCTGCTCGATCGCCTGATAGGCGGCTGCCGGAGCGGGCGGGGCCGCCAGATGGCGCCCGCGAGCCCGAGAGACGGATCCGACTACGATTTCGTCAGGGGATGCCACGGCGGAGTCGTGGCCGATGCGGGCGGGGGAAGCGAGCGGATGGGCACGGTTCAGGGCGGCGAGGCGCGGCATCCGCTCGACCGCCCCGTCTGGAGCTCCCTCACCACGAGGCAGCGCGACCTCGCGCTCGGCGACGACCTCGCCCGCCGCTTCGACCCCGGGATCGGGCCGTTCGCGGCCATCGCCGAGGACGACCCCGCCCACCTCGCTGCCCTCTCGGCCCTGGTGGCGGAATACGGGCCGGTCGTGCTGCTGCAGCGCGGCGCGATCCCCGTGCCGCCGGGCACGACCCCGCGCCTGCGTGCGGCGGGTGTGCAGCTCGTGCTCGATCGCCTCCCCGCCGTGCCGGTGACCGCCGATGTCGTGGCGCTCGGTGCCGCCGACGCCGACGAGATGGTGGCGCTCGCGAAGCTCACCGAACCGGGTCCGTTCGAGGCCCGCACGCCGGAGCTCGGCGGCTTCATCGGCGTGCGCGACGACGACGGTCGACTCGTGGCGATGGCCGGCGAACGCATGCGGCCCGAGGGGTACGCCGAGGTCAGCGGCGTATGCACCCACCCCGACCACCGTGGACACGGATACGCTGCCATGCTCTCGGCGGTCGTCGCCGAGCGCATCGTCGCGCGGGGTGAGACGCCGTTCCTGCACGCCTTCACATCGAATCGGGCCGCAGTCGCGCTCTACGAGCGGCTCGGTTTCGTGCTCCGCATCCCGGTCGAGGTGCTCGCGCTCGTCGCGAGCTGACGGCGTCCGACCTCCTGCCGGCCTACTCCTCCTCGGGCGGCGGCGAGATCGCCGCGCCCAGGCGGATGCGCGTGCCGAACGGGTCGGTCACGAGCGAGGTGCGCTCACCCCACGGCTGGTCGACCGGCTGTTCGACGACGGATGCCCCGGCGCCGGCCAGCTCCGACGTGACCCGGTCGACGTCGTCGACGTAGAACCACAGGAGGAGGTTGCCCGGCGGCAACGGCGACTCCGCGAGCCCGATGCCGAGCGATGAGGATCCGATCGCCAGGGAGACGTAGACGGGCGTGCCTTCACCCAGAACCGGATACTGGTAGGTGAGCACCCCGCCGAATGCGTCGCGGTAGAACGCGAGCGCCGTCCCCATGTCGTCGACCTCGAGAATCGGGAATGCGGACTCGATCATTGCAGCCTCCCCGATCGGGAGGCTACGCCAGCGGGCCGGATGCCGCTACGGTGTGACTCGTGAGCGACCAGATCTCCGCGAGCGTCGCCGACGGACTCGGCCACGTCACGCTCGACCGCCCTCAAGCGCTCAATGCCCTGAACTACGAGATGATCCGCGAGCTCACCGTCATCCTCGAACTCTGGCGCGACGACCCCGAGGTGGGCGTCATCGTGCTCGACGGCGCGGGGGAACGCGGATTCTCGGCCGGCGGCGACATCCGCGAGCTCTACGACTTCGCGGTGACCGGCGACTCGGGCCGTGCCCGCGACTTCTTCCGCGCGGAGTACCGGCTCGACGCCATGATCGCGCGCTATCCCAAGCCGGTCGTGGCGATCATGGACGGCATCACGATGGGCGGCGGCATCGGACTCGCCGGTCATGCGGCGATCCGGATCGTCACCGAGCGCTCGAGGGTGGCGATGCCCGAGACGCGCATCGGATTCACGCCCGACGTCGGTGGATCCTGGTTGCTCGCCCGCGCACCGGGCGAGCTCGGCGTGCACGTCGCCCTGAACTCGCGCACGATGGACGCGGCTGATGCCCTGCACGCGGGCTTCGCCGACGCGTTCGTGCCGTCCGAGCGGCTGACCGACCTCGTGGAGGCGCTCGCCGAGCGCGCCGATCCCGGCAGCCCCGCCGAGATCGTCGTGCTCTTCGACGAGACCCCTGGCCCGTCGGCGCTCGCCCTGGCCCGCGACTGGGTCGACGCCTGCTACTCCGCCCCCACGGTCAGGGAGATCATCACGCGGTTGCGCGCGTTCGCCGACGGAAGGCCGGATGACGCGTCGAGCTCGTTCCCGGTGCATCCGCTGGACCCCGCGGCATTCGCATACGCCGGCGCCGCAGCCGACGAGCTCGAGACCCTCTCGCCGACGGCGCTCACCATGACCCTCGAGTCCGTTCGGCGGGCCCGCACGCTCCCGAGCCTCGAAGACGCGCTCGAGCAGGAGTTCCGCCTCGTGTCGTGGTTCATCGAGCAGCACGACCTGCGGGAGGGCATCCGCGCCCAGGTCATCGACAAGGACCGCTCGCCGAAGTGGAGTCCGGCGACGCTCGAGGGCGTGAACCCCGAGCTCGCGGCGCAGGAGATCAAGGCGCAGGAGCACGATCGGGTCTGGCCCGCGTCAGTCGAGTAGCGCAGAAGGGGGCATCGAGACCACACCCGCGGTCTCGATGCGCATGTCGCTTCGCGCCGCGCTACTCGACCGGCGGGCACACGGGATAGCGTTGGGGGCGTGAAGACCCACCACCTGCGCACGCATCGAAGCGACGAGAACCTGGCCCGCGAGGGTCAGCTCGCCTGGCAGCTGGCGGGGGTCGCGATCGACCCCGTCGAGCTCGACGACGACGTGGTCGACATGATCGTGAACCGGGTGATCGACAACGCCGCCGTCGCCGCAGCGTCGCTCGCCACGGAAGCCGGTGGTCTCGGCACGCAGCCAGGCGCTCGCGCACCCCGTCTCGATCGGCGGCGACGGCTCCACGGTGTTCGGAGCGGATGCCGCACGCCGTACGTCGCCCGAATGGGCCGCCTGGGCGAACGGCGTGGCCGTGCGCGAGCTCGACTTCCACGACACGTTCCTCGCCGAGGAGTACTCGCACCCGGGCGACAACATCCCGCCCGTCATCGCGGTCGCACAACACCTGGCCGCGGGCCGCGGACTCACCGGTCGTGACGTCGTGCGCGGCATCGCCACCGGCTACGAGATCCAGATCGACCTCGCGAAGGCGATCTCGCTGCACGAGCACAAGATCGACCACGTGGCGCACCTCGGGCCATCCGCGGCGGCGGGCATCGGCACGCTGCTCGGCCTCGACCAGGAGACGATCTTCCAGTCCATCGGCCAGGCGCTGCACACCACCACCGCCACGCGCCAGTCGCGCAAGGGAGAGATCTCCTCGTGGAAGTCGCACGCCCCCGCCTTCGCCGGCAAGATGGCCGTCGAGGCGGTCGACCGCGCGATGCGCGGCGAGACCAGCCCGGTGCCGATCTACGAGGGCGAGGACGGGGTCATCGCGTGGCTCCTGGGCGGGCCGGATGCCACGTACGAGGTGCCGCTGCCCGAAGAGGGCGAGGTCAAGCGCGCCATCCTCGACTCCTATACGAAGGAGCACTCGGCCGAGTACCAGGCGCAGGGATGGATCGACCTGGCTCGCAAGCTGCACCAGGAGTACCCGCTCATCCTCGACGACCCCGACCGCATCGAGTCGATCACGCTGCACACCTCGCACCACACCCACTACGTCATCGGCTCGGGTGCGAACGACCCGCAGAAGTACGACGCGGATGCCTCGCGCGAGACGCTCGACCACTCGATCCCCTACATCTTCACGGTCGCCCTCCAGGACGGCACCTGGCACCACGCCGATTCGTACGCGCCCGAACGGGCGCACCGCCCCGACACCGTCGCCCTCTGGCAGAAGGTGTCCACGGTCGAGGACCCGGAGTGGACGCGTCGCTACCACTCGAACGACATCGACGAGAAGGCGTTCGGCGGCCAGGTCGTGATCAAGCTCGCCGACGGCGGCGAGATCGTGGATGAGATCGCCGTCGCCGATGCACATCCCCTCGGCGCACGGCCGTTCGCGCGAGAGCAGTACGTGCAGAAGTTCCGGACGCTCTCGGAGTGGGTGCTCGAGGAGGCCGAGATCGAGCGGTTCCTCGACGTGGCGCAGCGCCTGCCCGAGTTGGGCCCCGACGAGCTCGTGGGCCTCACCATCACCGCGGCGCCCGGTGCGCTCGTCGGCGTCGAGATCCCGACGGGGTTGTTCTGAGCCCATGACGCGCCGGTCCCCGCCCCGCGCGCCGCGGTCGACTCCTCAGGTCCCCGTGTCCGGCGGCGAGCAAGTCGCCGCCTCTGCAGAGCGGGTTCCGAGCAGGTCCCGTGACGGCGGCGGTCGTCCTCATCACGGGGGCATCGTCGGGCATCGGCCAGGCGACCGCACTCGAACTCGTGGCGCGCGGCTTCACCGTCTACGGCGCCGCGAGACGGGTCGATCGCATGGACGGTCTCGCCGCCCGCGGCGTGCACACCCTCGAGATGGACGTGACGGATGACGCGTCGATGACGACCGGGGTCGAGCGGATCCTCCGTGAGCAGGGTCGCATCGACGTGCTCGTGAACAACGCCGGCTACGGGTCCTACGGCGCCCTCGAAGACGTGCCGATCGAGGAGGCTCGCCGCCAGTTCGAGGTCAACGTGTTCGGTCTCGCGCGACTCACCCAGCTCGTCCTCCCGCACATGCGCGCCCAGCGACGCGGCAGGATCGTGAACATCTCGTCCGTCGGCGGCAAGTTCTACGAGCCGCTCGGCAGCTGGTACCACGCCACGAAGTTCGCGCTGGAGGGCCTGAGCGACTCGCTGCGCGTCGAGCTCGAACCGCACGGCGTGCATGTCATCATCATCGAGCCGGGCACGATCCGCACCGAGTGGGGCGCGATCGCCCGCGAGAGCGCCGTCGCCAGATCGGGCGCCACCGCCTATGCGAAGCAGGCGAGACGACTCGCGAAGGTCTACGACACCGCCGACCGTCCGGGCTTCGGAGCGGAACCGCGGGTCGTCGCCGCGGCGATCGCGAGGGCCGTCACGGCGCGGCGGCCACGCACGCGGTACGCGGTCCCTGCGGCTGCGAAGGCGATCATCCTCCTCCGGCGAGTCCTCACGGATCGCGCCTTCGACGCGATCATCCTGCGCGTCTACGGCCGAGGCTGAGCCCACCCGCGCCGGTCGCAACGCCGCAGCTCGGCCGCGGCGCCGGCCGGGCGGCATCCGCTCGAAGCTAGGCTGGATTCCAGGAGGCCCACCATGCTCTACGCCCAGACCCCGCCCGCCGAGAAGCGACGGCTCTTCCGTGAGCGGCTCGCGGGTGGCGAGATCCTCCGGTTCCCCGGCGCGTTGAACCCGCTGTCGGCGCGGCTCATCGAGCAGCGGGGCTTCGAGGGCGTCTACATCTCGGGCGCGGTCCTCGCCGCCGATCTCGGCCTGCCCGACATCGGCCTCACCACGCTCACGGAGGTGGCGGGGCGTGCGAAGCAGATCGCGCGGATGACCGAGCTGCCGGCGATCGTCGACGCCGATACCGGGTTCGGCGAGCCGATGAACGTCGCGCGCACCGTGCAGGAGCTGGAGGACGCGGGGCTCGCCGGCCTGCACATCGAGGACCAGGTCAACCCGAAACGCTGCGGCCACCTCGACGGCAAGGAGGTCGTCGACGAGCACACGGCGCTGCAGCGCATCCGCGCCGCCGTGGACGCCCGCCGCGACCCGAACTTCCTCATCATGGCGCGCACCGACATCCGCGCGGTGGAGGGCCTGCCCGCCGCGGTCGACCGCGCGAAGAAGCTCGTCGACGCCGGCGCCGACGCGATCTTCCCCGAGGCGATGGCCTCGCTCGAGGAGTTCGCCGCGATCCGCGCCGCCGTCGACGTGCCGCTGCTCGCCAACATGACCGAGTTCGGCAAGAGCGAGCTCTTCACGGTTCAGCAGCTGGCGGATGTCGGCATGAACCTCGTCATCTGGCCGGTGTCCCTGCTGCGGCTCGCGATGGGCGCCGCCATGCGCGGACTCGACGAACTCGAGATGACGGGATCCCTCAACGCCCTCCTCCCCGAGATGCAGCATCGCGCCGACCTCTACGAGCTCATCGACTACGAGGGCTACAGCCACTTCGATTCGGACATCTTCAACTTCAACGTCGCCCGCTGACCCGCGCTCCCCGACCGCGAAACGGAGGCGGGTGGCTCTAGGCTGGGGGAGCGGTCGCGCCGCAGCGGTCGCGCCGAGTCGCGAGGAGCACGATGAGTGATCAGCAGGAGGCTGCACCAGCCGAGCAGGGCCCGGTCATCTACAAGGGGCTGGCGGGCGTGCCGGTCGATTACACCGCCGTCTCGAAGGTCAGCCCCGAGACGAATTCGTTGTTGTACCGCGGTTACCCGGTGCAGGAGCTCGCGGCATCCGTCACCTTCGAGGAGGTCGCCTACCTGCTCTGGTTCGGCGAGCTGCCCGATGACACGCAGCTCGCCGAGTTCGAGGAGCGCGAGCGGTCGCACCGCGGCCTCGACCACCGGGTCAAGCGCATCATCGACGAGCTCCCGCTCTCAGCGCACCCGATGGACGTCGTGCGAACCGCGGTCAGCGTCATCGGCGCCGACGACCCGCAGACCCCCGATGACTCGCGCGAGGCCAACCTCGACAAGTCGATCCGCCTGCTCGCGAAGCTCCCGTCGATCATCACGTACGACCAGCGCCGTCGCCACGAGCTCGAGTTCGTCGAGCCGCGCGACGACCTCGGCTACTCGGCCAACTTCCTCTGGCAGGCCTTCGGCGAGACGCCCGAGTTCGTGGTCGCGAACGCGTTCGACGTGTCGATGATCCTGTACGCGGAGCATTCCTTCAACGCGTCCACGTTCACGGCCCGTGTGATCACCTCGACGCTCTCCGACCTCTACTCCGCCGTCGTCGGCGCGATCGGCGCGCTCAAGGGACCCCTTCACGGCGGCGCGAACGAGGCCGTCATGGAGACCTTCGAGGAGATCGGCCCGGGGCCGGGCAGCGCCGACCGCGCCGACGCCTGGCTCGACGCCGCGCTCGCCGAGAAGCGCAAGGTCATGGGCTTCGGACACCGGGTCTACAAGCACGGCGACTCCAGGGTTCCCACCATGCGCGACGCCCTCGAGCGCATGGTCGAGTACTACGACCGACCCGACCTGCTCGAGCTCTACCTGGCGCTCGAGGCCGCGATGGAGGAGCGCAAGGGCATCAAGCCGAACCTCGATTACCCGACGGGCCCGACCTACCACCTGATGGGCTTCGACATCGGCACCTTCACGCCGATCTTCGTCGCCAGCCGCGTCACCGGCTGGACGGCGCACATCATGGAGCAGGCCGCGTCGAATGCCCTCATCCGGCCGCTGTCGGTCTACAACGGCCCCGAGGAACGGCACGTTCCCGTCAGGGCCTGAGCCTCGCGCTTCCCGTATCCGCACAAGGCGGTACGGCGGCATCCGTGTCGCGACTGTCGCGACCCGCGAAGAACGGCACACGACTGCGGATCCGTCCTACAGTCGTGAACCATGCACATGATTTTCCGGACCCTGCTGCACCTGCTCTTCCTCTCACGTCGCAAGCCCGATCTCGGCCACTACGACGTCGCCCGCACGAACTTCATCACGCTGCCGACGGACCTCGACATCATCGGGCACATGAACAACGGCGTGTACTTCTCGATCATGGACGTGGCGCGCTTCGACATGCTCGTGCGCAACGGAGTCTGGAAGATCATGCGCGAGCGGGGCTGGTACCCCGTCGTGGCGAGCGAGACCATGACGTTCCGCAAGTCGCTCTCGCCCTGGCAGCGGTTCACGATCGAGTCGAAGCTCGTCGGATACGACGACAAGGCCGTGTACGTGGAGCAGCGCTTCGTGCGCCCGGGCCCCGGCGGCGCCCCCGAGGTCTTCGCGCAGGGCTTCATCCGCGCCCGCTTTCTTCGCAGAACCGGCGGCACCGTGCCGGTGACCGACCTGATCGAGGCGTTCGGGGCGACGCGGGGCGACGACCTCCCGGAGTGGATCGAACGGTGGGGCGCGGATGTCGCGCTGCCGGCGATGCGCGCGGAGGCGCCGTCGGTCTGGCACTGACGGACACCCTCCCTACGACCGCGCCTGCCTCCGGTGCGTGCGAAGGTCGGGGACGCGGCGAAGGTCGGGGACGCGGCAGGGCGATCAGGTGCGAGCGCCCTGCGGGACCGGCAGGTCCCGGTAGTGCTGGGCGAGCCGGGGGTGGTACTGCTCCCGCGCGGGCATCGGGTGTCGGCCGCGAATGGCGGTGAGACGGTCGAGGTAGTAGTCCCAGTGGGGGCCCATCCTCGGCGCATCCGCCGGGTTCCACAGCCGCTGCCCGAGCGTGAGGGTGGTCATGCCGCGCGCGTGGTGCAGGTGGAAGAACACCCGCATGCCGTCGGGGGCAGGACCCGAATCGGCGAGGAAGCGGTACGGCGGCACGCACTCGAGGATGCTCACGTTGATCCAGTCCGCGCCTTCCTCGTTCATGCGAAAGCGCACGCCGCCTGTCTCGGAACGCCCGGTGTAGGTGCCGATCCACGCCTGCATCGCCATGGGATTCGAGAGGCTGAACCACACGTCCACGATCGGCGCGAAGAAGAGGCGGTCGAACTGCAGGTAGAGTCCGTCAGGCTTC
Source organism: uncultured Actinomycetota bacterium (assembly GCA_963764435.1). Taxonomy (GTDB): domain Bacteria; phylum Actinomycetota; class Actinomycetes; order Actinomycetales; family Microbacteriaceae; genus Agromyces. The sequence goes on from CAVXSL010000012.1 coordinate 281,271, forward strand.
AACGTGTAGTGGCCGGTCGGTTTCGCGGTCATCTTCGCCCCCCGCTCGTCGTGAATTCAGGCTAAACCCGGCGTACGGCAAACCACTAGAGTTGGCGCCATGGGTTCACAGGGGGGCGCGACTCGCGGGAAGAATCGATCCGCTCAACAGCGCAAGTCCGATCAGGGGCACCAGTCCGGCAGCGCTGCTCGAGAGGGGACCTCGGTCGTCACCGAGGGCAAGTCGGGGCTGTGGGGCGTGTTCGCGGGCCTCATCGTCTTCGCACTCATCGCGGTGCCGCTCTCGGCCGCCTTCTCATTCGCGACGCACCCGAGCACCCAGCAGCTGTTCGGCGGCCGGCTCAACGAGGCGTCGGAGGGCGGATACGTCACGTTCTGGTGGATCGTGACGATCTTCCTCTTCGCGCTGCCGTTCCTGGTGGGCTATGGCGTTGCGCGGATGTCGGGCCGCTCGCTCGCGATCGTCGGCGTCGTGATCGTCCTGTTCGTCGGCGCGATCCTCGTGCTGGGGCAGGTCTTCGTCATCTTCTGACCCGGTCGGGCTTCCGGCCCGGCCCGCCCGATCGGGGGAGTCATGCAGGTTCCGAAGCCATCGGATGCCGCGAAGGCGCTGTTCATCTCGGTCGTGCCCGATGATCCCCGAGTCGTCGTGAAGCCGATGTTCGGCAACCTCGGCGCCTTCGTGAACGGCAACATGTTCGCCGGGCTGTACGGCGACAGCATCGGCGTGCGGATCGTCGACGAGGCCCGTCGGGAGAAGCTCGCCAGCACGGACGGCGCCGGGCCGTTCGGTCCCGAGGAACGTCCGATGGGCGGATATGTGGCGGCGCCTTCGGCGTGGGCCGCTGAGTCCGAGCGGATCGCCGAGTGGGTCGCCCTGGCGTTCGACGAGGCGGCCGCGCTGCCGCCGAAGTCGTCGAAGCCGCGCAAGGCACCTCAGCGTCGCGAGAGGCGCTAGCGCACAGCGCGAGTCACTGGGCGCCGGATGCCGCGTCGAATGTCTCCCGCGCGGTCGTGATCTCCTCGTGGTTCGCGGCGGCCCATCCGACGAGGCCGAGCACGGGTTCGGCGAGCGAGCGGCCCAGGTCGGTCGCCGCGTACTCGACGCGGGGCGGGATCTCCGGGTAGCTCGTACGTGAGACGAGGCCGTCGCGTTCGAGATTGCGGAGGGTCTGCGTGAGCATGCGATGCGAGATGCCGTCGACTCGGCGGTGCAGCTCCGTGAAGCGCAACGGCCGGTCGTCGAGGAGGCCGACCACGAGGAGGCTCCACTTGTCTCCGACGCGGGAGAGTACGTCGCGGATCACCTCGCTCGCGGGGTGGTCGGCGCTGCACGTCGACGCAGCGACGTGGGGGTGGTCGGCGAGGAGTGGCCGGCCGGCGGCATCCGTCATCGTCATGTTGGTCCTCCTCCATTACGCACCTCGAGGTGCGTGATGCACGGTGAAGTGTGGGGCATCCGTGGGCTATAGTCACCGATCGTGCGTTACGCACTGATCGTAACCGACGTGTCAGGAGAACCCATGATCATCGCGCTGTGGATCGTCACTGTGCTGCTCGCCCTCGTCTTCCTCGCGGCAGGCGCTGTGAAGTCCACGACCTCGCGCGAGAAGCTCGTGCCGAAGATGAGGTACATGGAGGACCTCTCCGATGGGCAGGCGCGGGTGATCGGGATCCTCGAGTTCCTCGGGGCGCTCGGCCTCGTGCTGCCCGCCGCGACTGGAATCCTGCCGTGGCTCACGCCCGTGGCGGCGTTCGCGCTCGTCGTCACGATGGGCCTCGCGACGGCGCTGCACGTGAAGCGCACGGAGCCGATCGTTCCGAGTGTCGTGCTCGGGTCGGTGGCGCTCGCGGTCGGTGTCGGGTGGGTCGTGCTCGGGTGAGTTCGCCTGGCGGAGCTCTTCGGTGGTGTCGCGTCTGAGCTGCGTCAGTCGTGCCGACCTTCGAGCACGGCCATCGCCGCGTTGTGCCCGCCGATGCCGCTGACCGCGCCGCCTCGCATCGCACCGGAGCCGCAGAGGAGGATCCGCGGATGCCGCGTGGCGACGCCCCAGCGCTCCGCAGGCGTCGCGAGCGGAGCCCCATCCTCGGCCCACGGCCACGACAGGGGCCCGTGGAAGATGTTGCCGCCCGGCATCCGGAGCGCCTCCTCGAGATCGAGCGTGGTCTTCGTCTCGATGCAGGGGCGGCCCGCGGCATCCGTGGCGATCACGTCCTCGATGGGCTCGGCCAGCACCGAGTTCAGCGAGGCCAGCACGGCGGTCTGCAGCCGCTCGCGCAACTCGTCGTTGCCGTAGCGCTCCGCGAGCCGATGCGGCACATGCAGCCCGAACACCGTCAGCGTCTGCGTCCCGGATGCCGCAAGCTCGGGCGAGAGGATCGACGGGTCGCTGAGCGTGTGGCAGTAGACCTCGCACGGCAGCGGCGAGGGGATGCCGCCTCGGGAGGCCGTGGAGAACGCCGCGTCCAGCTGCGATTCGAGCTCGTTGATGTGGAACGTGCCGGCGAATGCCGCCTCAGGAGCGACCTCCGTGTCACGCAGGCGGGGGAGCCGGGTGAGCAGCAGGTTCACCTTCACCTGGGCGCCTTCGGGCTCGGCGAGGTGTCGCAGCCGCTCGCGCACGACCGGGGACACCTCGCGCGGGGCATCCGTCGCCCCGGCCGCCAGCAGCCGGTCGAGCACCGCCGGAGCGGCGTTCACGAGCACCGTGCCGCCTGAGACGACGTGTTCAGCGCCGTCGTGGGTGTAGCGCACGCGACCATCGGGATCGACCGCGAGCACCTCGGCGCCGGTCATGAGGTCAGCGCCTGCCTCGCGCGCCGTCCGCGCCAGCTCGCCGGTCACCGCGCCCATGCCGCCGACCGGTACGTCCCAGTCTCCGGTGCCCCCGCCGATGACGTGGTACAGGAAGCAGCGGTTCGCGTCGAGGTCGAGGTCGTCGAGGTCGGTGAAGGTGCCGATCAGGCCGTCGGTGGCGACGACGCCGCGCACCAAATCGCTCGTGAAGCGGTCGTCGATGACGCGGCCGAGGGGCCGCTCGATGAACTGCTCCCACACTCGGTCGTCGCCCACGAGCTCGCGCGCCTCCGACCGGGTGAGCAGCGGCTCCGTGAGCGTCGGGAAGAGCCGCTGGGCGAGCAGCGCGGTGTCGTCGTAGAACCCGTCCCACGCCGCGACGTCGGCCTCGGCGCCCACGCGCGCGAAGGCAGCGACGGATGCCGCGTCGCCGGCCTCCCGGTCGACGAGCAGCCCGCGCTCGGGGTCGGCCGGGTCGGGCGTATACGACGAGTAGCGGCGCCGCACGAGTCGGACGTCGAGCCCCAGGTCGTCGATGATGCGTCGCGGCAGCAGGCTCACGAGGTAGGAGTACCGCGAGAGGCGAGCGTCGACGCCGTCGAACGCCTGCGCCGAGACGGCCGCGCCGCCGAGGTGGTCGTCGCGCTCGAGGAGGAGCACGGAGCGTCCGGCGCGGGCGAGGTAGGCGGCGGCGGTGAGGCCGTTGTGGCCGCCGCCGATGATCACGACGTCGCGGTCGGGGTGGGGCAGGGGGTGAGGCTGGGGCATGCACCGAGCGTAGGCGAGCTGATGCGGCATCCGCTCGCCTACGCACGTCGGCGCTCGCCGGTTCAGCGCGCCCGGCGCATGGCGCGGACGCCGAGCACGATGCCGAGCGCACAGGTCGCGGCCGCCGCGATCACGCCTCCCACCACGGCCGGGTCGCCGAAGTCGCCCGCGAGCAGCGCCCGCTCCGCAGCGACGAGATAGCTCAGCGGGTTCACCGCCGCCGCGACCTGCATCCACCCGGGCCCGTCCTCGAGCGGCAGCAGCATGCCCGAGAGGATCAGCAACGGGAACATCAGCGTCTGGTGCACCATCCAGAACATCCAGTCGCGGTTGCGGCACGCGAGCGCGAGCGTGTGACTGAGCGCGCCGAAGCCGATGCCGAAGACGGCGAGCACGGCGAGGCCGGCGACGAGCCCGGGCACGTCGAGCCGGAAGCCGAACGGCACCGCGACGAGCACCACGATGGTGCCCTGGATGACGAGCGGCACGACCTCCTTCAGCGCGCGACCGACCAGCAGCGCGCTGCGCGACAGCGGCGCGACGAGGGTGCGCTCGTGCGAGCCGGTCTGCATCTCGAAGAGCAGGTTCGATCCGGTCGCTGCCGTGCCGAACAGCGCGACCATGACGAGGACGCCGGGGACGAACCACTGCAGCGTGCCCGAGACATCGCCGCCCGACGCGCCGACGAGCAGCGGGCCGAACAGGCCGAGGAAGACGAGCGGCTGCACGAGCGAGAACAGGACGCTGAACGGGTCGCGCACGAGCGGGCGGGACTCGCGCACGAACACGGTGGCCGTGTCGCGCGCGAATCCGGTGGGGTGAGCGGATGCCGCGGGCCGCTCGGTCGCGGTGGCGCCTGCTAAGGCCGGGCTGATCGTGTTCATGAGGATGCTCCTTCGTTGTGCGGGTTGAGGAGGCCCGTCAGGGCCGTCTCGTGAGTGATGATGTGCGGGTTGAGGAGGCCCGTCAGGGCCGTCTGGTGAGTGATGATGTGCGGGTTGAGGAGGCCCGTCAGGGCCGTCTCGAAACCCGGTCTGGTCGGCATTGTGGGTTTCGAGACGCGGCATTCGCCGCTCCTCAACCCACAGGCCGTCTCGAAACGCGGCATTCGCCGCTCCTCAACCCACAGGAACGGAGTCCTCAACCCGCAGGGGTGAGTTCGCGCTCGGGCTCAGCCGGCTCCGAGGTCGCGGCCTCCTCGCGAAGGCTCCGACCCGTGAGCGCGAGGAACACGTCGTCGAGCGTGGGCTGGCGGTGCGTCGCGGCCACGACCTCGAGTCCGGCGTCGCCGAGCTCGCGGATATAGCGGGGGAGGGCGCGGTCGCCGCCGGGCTCCGTGACGGTGACGACGCGGGGGTCGACCCCGTCGACCTCGCCACCGATGCGGGCCGCGGCGGTTGCGGCATCCGTGGCCGTGTTGAACGTGAGGGTCACGCGGTCGCCCGCGAGCGAGGCCTTGAGCGCCGCCGCAGTGTCGTCGGCGATGACCGCGCCGTGGTCCATGACCATGACGCGTTCGGCGAGTTGGTCGGCCTCGTCCAGGTAGTGCGTGGTGAGGAAGATCGTCGTGCCGGTGGTGCGGCGCAGGTCGACGATGTGGTCCCACAGGTTCGCACGGCTGTGCGGATCGAGGCCCGTGGAGGGCTCGTCGAGGAACAGCAGCTCGGGCTGGTGGATGAGCCCCAGCGCGATGTCGAGCCGGCGCTTCTGGCCGCCCGACAGCGACTGCACCTGCCGGCCCTGGATCTGGCCCAATTCGAGCGACTCGATGAGTTCGGCGGCGCGGGCGCGGGTCTCGCGCCGGCCCATGCCGTAGAACGCGCCCTGCGCGTGCAGCTCGTCGCGCACACGCTGGGTGTGCCCGCCCGACGTGCCCTGGCCGACATACCCGATGCGTCGGCGCACACCCGCCGGGTCCCGGCGGATGTCGGAGCCGGCGACGACAGCTTCGCCGGCGGTCGGCGGCAGCAGGGTCGTGAGCAATCGGAGCGTGGTGGACTTGCCGGCGCCGTTCGGGCCGAGGAAGGCGACGAGCTCGCCGCCGGCCACGTCGAGGTCGACGGCTCGGACGGCCTCGACGACCTGCCCCTTCGAGCGGAACGTCTTCGTGAGGCCTCGAGCGGTGATCATTCGGTTGGTTCGATTCGTCATACCGGCAGTCTTCCGAGGCATCCGGTCACTTCCTGTCCTCATTGGCGGGATACTTTGAACATGGCCGCGACCACGTCGAGGACCCTCGAACTCCTCTCGCTCCTGCAGAGTCACCGGCACTGGTCGGCGCGCGAACTCGTCGACCGCCTCGGCGTGTCCGAGCGAACGCTGCGCCGCGACGTCGAGCGGCTGCGCGAACTCGGATACGGCATCGAGTCGATGCGGGGAAGCGCCGGCGGCTATCGGCTCGAGGCCGGCACGGGTCTGCCGCCGTTGCTGCTCACCGACGACGAGGGCGTCGCGATCGCGGTCGGGCTGCGCTCGCAGGCGACGGCCGGGATCCGGGGTGCCGAGCACACGACGCTCAGCGCGCTGGCCAAGATCGAGCAGGTGCTCCCATCGGCGTTGCGCCGCCGGATCGATGCGTTGGCGTCGCATGCGGCGGTCGGAGCGAGCGGGCGTGAAGCATCCGGACGCCCTGCGCCAGAGATCGACACGGAGCTCCTCGGCCTCCTCGCCCTCGGATGCCGCGACTCCGAGCGGCTGCGATTCAGGTACACGGATGCCGCGGGCGAATCGTCGTCGCGTGCCGTCGAGCCCTACCGGCTCGTGCCGGTCGCCCGGCGCTGGTACCTCCTCGCCTGGGACCGGCAGCGCGAGGACTGGCGCACGTTCCGGCTCGACCGCATCAGCGACGTGTTCCAGACGCGCGTGCACTTCGAGCCGCGCCCGATGAGCGACCAGGACGCGCGCAGGCGGGTCGAACGCGCCCTCCGCTACCGCGAGCGCGCCGTCTCGATGCGGGTGGTCGCCGAGTGCTCGCGGGCGGAGCTGGTCGACCATCTCGGGTGGTACGGGCGCGACGTCGTGGCCGACGGCCCATCGCGCTGCATCTGGCCGCTCGAGGCCGACATGGTCGAGAACCTGGTCATCGCGCTCATGTGGATGCCCCGCGGCATCCGCTATCACGTCGAAGGGCCGCCTGAGGTGGTCGAGTTCCTCGGCGTGCAGGCCGAGCGCTTCGCGGAGGCGGTGGCCTCAGTGCCGCCTCGCCAGGATCGGTAGTCCACGCAGGAGGCCGGTTTCCACCTGTCGCTGTAGCCGCAGTCGGCTCAGCGACTTGCCGGCGTCGCGGTCGCGCGCGCGGCACGGGCGAGGGCGTCGCGGCAGGCGACCACCGCGGGTCGGGCGGCGGCGGCGAGCCGCGTCGAGCTGAACACCTCGCGCTCCGGATGCCCCGGCAGGTCGACGAGCGTCACGCGCGGCGCCTCGCCGGCCCACACCAGGTCGGGCAGCAGTCCCACGGCGTTGCCCGAGGCGATGAGACGGATGTGCGCCATGAGGTCGGCCGTCTCGAAGCGCACATCGGGCTCGAACCCGGCGTCGCGGCACAGCTGCTCCGCCCACTCACGCGACGCGGTGCCCTGCGGCTCGAGCACCCAGGGCATTCCGGATGCCGCAGCGAAGACATCGCGAACCGTCGATCTTGGCGAAGGTCGGGCTCCGGAAGCAGCCAAGATCGACGGTTCGCGAGTGGTCCCTTCCGTCGGATGCGGTGGCAGCGCCAGCCGGATGGCGTCGGCCGCGAGGTGCACGCGGTCGAGGTCGGCGCGGTGCGCGCGGGTGTGGCCGGGGTACTGCTCGGCGATCACGAGGTCGAAGTCGCGCGCCGCAACGTCGAACAGCGCGAGCTCGGGTTCGCGCTCGGTGACCTCCACGCGAAGTCCGGGATGCTCGGTGCGCAGCAGCGTGAGCGCCTGCGGCACCATGGCGTGGGCGGCGGACTGGAACACGGCGATGCGCACCGTGCCGCCCACCGCGGTGAGCGAGCGCGCGACATCCGCCTCGGCCTCTTCGAGCCGATCGAGCACCGCGCGCGCGTGGCTCACGAGCACTTCGGCCTGCGGCGTCAGCTGCACACGCCGCCCGACCTGCACGAGCAGCGGCACGCCGGCTTCCTTCTCGAGCTGGCTCAACTGTTGCGACACCGAGGACGGACTGTACGACAGCGCTTCGGCCACCGCCGCGAGCGTGCCGCGCTGGCTGAGCTCCACGAGCAGCCGCAGACGTCGTACGTCGAGCATGGGCGGCCTCCGCGGGTGAAGATCGTTCGGCTACTCCGAACAGTATCCGTCAGATCCATTCGCTGTACCGAGCGGACGTCGCGTCGCAGACTGGATGCCAGAGGCGTGTGTGCCCGGCGCGCCCGAAGCAAAGGACATTACCCTCGTGACCATGTCGAACGTTGCCACGGATCTCGCGCCGAGCACCGACCAGGTCGTCGCCCTCGTGCGCCGCTGGGTCGCCGAGAGTGCCGACCACACGGCCGACCCCGCCGCCGAGCGCCTCGCCGGCGTGCTGAAGGACCCGAACGGGCTCGCGTTCACCGTCGGCTTCGTCGACGGCGTCATGCGTCCCGAAGACCTGGGTGTCGCGGGCCGCAATCTCGAGCACGTCGCAAGGCTCACGCCGAAGTTCCTGCCCTGGTACCTCCGCGCGGCGATCCGACTCGGGGGCTTCGTCGGCCCGGTGTTCCCGTGGGTCGTCATCCCCGTCGCCCGCCGGGTGCTGCGCGCGATGGTCGGCCACCTCGTGCTCGACGCGACGCCCGAGAAGCTGGGGCCCGCGATCGAGACCCTCCGCGAGTCGGGTAACCGCCTGAACCTGAACCTCCTCGGCGAGGCGGTGCTCGGTGAGGACGAGGCCGACCGGCGCTTGCGCGGCACCTACGAATTCCTCGCGCGCGACGACGTGGACTATGTCTCGATCAAGGTGTCGAGCGTCGTGAGCCAGCTCTCGATGTGGTCGTTCGACGAGGCCGTCGCGAGGGTCGTCGCGAAGCTGACCCCGCTCTACGAGCTCGCCGCGAAGGCTTCGGCGGGCTCGGCCTGGACGGGCTCGACCAGCAGACAGAAGTTCATCAACCTCGACATGGAGGAGTACCGCGACCTCGATCTCACGATCGCGGTCTTCACGACTCTGCTCGACCAGCCGCAGTTGCGCGGTCTCGAAGCGGGCATCGTGTTGCAGACCTACCTGCCCGATGCGCTCGGCGCCATGCAGGAGCTCACGGCGTGGGCGACGACCCGTCGCCGTGCTGGCGGGGCGCCGATCAAGGTGCGCGTCGTGAAGGGCGCGAATCTCGCCATGGAGCACGTCGACGCGACGATCCACGGGTGGCCGCTCGCGACCTACGACACCAAGCTGGACTCCGACACGAACTACAAGCGCGTGCTCAACTGGGCGATGACCCCCGAGCACACCGACGCCGTGAGGCTCGGCGTCGCCGGCCACAACCTCTTCGACGTCGCCCACGCCTGGCTCATGGCGATCGAGCGCAATGTGCAGTCTCGCGTGGACTTCGAGATGCTCCTCGGCATGGCGACCGGGCAGGCCGAGGCCGTGCGTCGTGACGTCGGCGATCTGCTGCTCTACACGCCCGTCGTGAATCCCGCCGAGTTCGACGTGGCGATCGCCTACCTCATCCGTCGTCTCGAGGAGAACGCGAGCCAGGACAACTTCATGTCCGCCGTCTTCGAACTCGCGAGCAACGAGCGGCTCTTCGAGCGCGAGCGACTCCGCTACGAGCGCTCGCTCGCCGCCCTCGAAGCGGACGCTTCGACGCAGTTCAGCGGGACTGCCGGGAGAGTGCCCACCCCGAACCGCACCCAGAACCGCCGCACCGAGTGGACGGATGCCTCGTTCGCCGCAGCCATGGCGATTCCGGATGCCCCGGCACCCGGCATCGAGCACGAGGACGACGCCTCGCTGACGAGCACCGTGCTCGAGATCACCCGCGGCTCGTCGGGCGGCTTCGCCTTGCAGACGTCGGATGCCGCGGCATCCGGTATCGGCAGTGCGCCCGCCGCCCCCGCCGCCCCAGCGGGCGCGGGCGCGACGCCCGGTTTCCGCAACGAGTCCGACACCGACCCCGCACTCGCCGCCAACCGCGAGTGGGGACGCCGCATCCTGGCGCGGGTGCCCGCGTCGCAGCTGGGTGTGGACACGATCGCGCGTGCGCGGATCGACGACGCGGCGACCCTCGAGTCCGTGATCCAGACCGTGGCCGCGAGCGGTCGGGTCTGGGGCGAGCTGCCGGGCGCAGAGCGCGGCGCGGTGCTGCATCGCGCCGGCCTCGCGCTCGCCGCGAATCGCGACCGCCTCATCGAGGTCATGGCCGCCGAGACCGGCAAGACCATCGCGGAGGCCGATCCCGAGGTGAGCGAGGCCATCGACTTCGCGCACTACTACGCCGAGCGGGCCCGTGAGCTCGATCACGTGCAGGGCGCCACGTTCGTGCCGCCGAGGCTCACGGTCGTGACGCCGCCATGGAACTTCCCCGTGGCGATCCCCGCCGGCGGGGTGCTCGCCGCCCTCGCGGCGGGCTCCGGCGTCATCATCAAGCCCGCGAAACTCGCTCAGCGCTCGGGCGCCGTCATGGTCGAGGCGCTGTGGGAAGCCGGCGTGCCACGCGAACTCCTCACCCTCGTCGACCTCGGCGAACGCGAACTCGGCAGGCAGCTCGTCGCGCACCCCGCGGTCGACCGGGTCATCCTCACCGGCGCGTACGAGACGGCGAAGCTGTTCCGCTCGTTCCGCAACGACCTGCCGCTGCTCGCCGAGACGAGCGGCAAGAACGCGATCATCGTGACTCCGTCGGCCGACCTCGACCTCGCGGCATCCGACGTCGTGAAGAGCGCCTTCGGGCACGCCGGCCAGAAGTGCTCGGCCGCGTCGCTGGTGATCCTCGTCGGTTCCGTGGCGAAGTCCGAGCGGTTCCACCGCCAGCTCGTCGACGCCGCCACCTCGCTGCGCGTGGGCTGGCCCGAGGAGGCGCTGAGCCAGATGGGCCCGATCATCGAGCCCGCGAACGGCAAGCTGCTGCATGCCCTCACCCAGCTCGGCATCGGCGAGGAGTGGCTCGTCGAGCCGAGGCAGCTCGACGCCACCGGCCAGCTCTGGTCGCCCGGCATCCGCACCGGCGTGGCCGAAGGGTCCTACTTCCACCTCACCGAGTTCTTCGGGCCGGTGCTCGGCGTCATGCACGCGAGGGACCTCGACGAGGCGATCCGCATGCAGAACGCGGTGGACTACGGCCTCACCGCCGGGCTGCACTCGCTCGATCCCGATGAGCTCGCGATCTGGCTCGACCACGTCGAGGCCGGCAACCTCTACGTCAACCGCGGCATCACGGGCGCGATCGTGCAGCGCCAGCCGTTCGGCGGCTGGAAGCGGTCGGCGGTGGGCGCGGGCGCGAAGGCAGGCGGACCGAACTACCTGTTCGGACTCGGCGAGTGGATGCCGCAGCACGGCACCTCCTCGAGCACCCTGCACCTGCGCGGCCTCGAGAAGCGCGTCACCGAGCTCATCGAGGCGTCGCAGCCGTCGCTCGACTACGGCGCCTTCGAGGTGCTGCGCCGCTCGGCGCTCTCGGACGAGGTCGCCTGGGCGGAGGAGTACGGCGTCGTGAAGGATGTCTCGGGACTCGGCGTCGAGCGCAACCTGTTCCGCTACCGGCCGCTGCCGGTCACCATCCGCATCGGCGAGTCGTCGACGCTCGTGGCCGGGCTCCGGATCATCGCGGCGGGCGTACTCGCGAAGTCGCCGATCAGCGTGTCGACGGCGATCGAGTTGCCTCGCCCCGTGCACACCATCCTCGCCGCGCGCGACGTGCGGGTCGTCCGCGAGGGCGATGCCGCCTGGCTCAGCAGAGTCGCGAGGGAGGGCGTCGGGGCCTCGCGGGTGCGGCTCGTCGGCGGCGACGCGTCCGCGTTGGCCGAGGCACTCGGTGGCACGCCGGATGTCGCGGTGTGGTCGCATCCCGTCACGCCATCGGGCCGCGTCGAGCTGCTGCCGTTCCTGCACGAGCAGGCCATCTCGATCACGAACCACCGGTTCGGCAACCCGACGACGCTCTCGGACGACGTGATCTAGGGGTTTCGAGACGCGGCGCGCTGCGCGCGGCGCTCCTCAACCCGCAGGGCGGTCGCGGCGCTCCTCAACCCGCAGGGCGGTTTCGAGACGCGGCGTCAGCGCCCGCGGTTCTGCTGCCGCACGCGGCGCGGGGCGCGGCCGCCGAGGAACGACTCGCCGGCGGTGACGAGGAACCCGTTCCGCAGGGCCTCCCGTCCGATCAGCATGCGGAACCCCATCTCATCGCGATTCGTGAGCGAGATCTCGGTGGGCATGGTGCGGCCGAGCAGCTCGACGTCCATGAGCACGAAGATGCGCTCCTCACTGTGGCCCGACGAGCTCCGCACCTCCCGGCGGTCGAGCACGGGCCACTCGACGACCACGGCGTCCTCTTCGCTGTCCTGCCACGGGTGCACTCCGAACCGCACGCCGTCACGGCCGTCGGGGAGCGTGATCTCCTCGAGGTCGAACGCGTGCAGCGACGAGGTGCGTGCGCCCGTGTCGAGCTTGGCCTTGATCCAGCGGACGTCGACCTCGGGCAGGCTCACCCATTCGCGCCATCCGGCGATGATGCTTGAATAGGGTGGCTCCGTCATCCGTCCATTTTCTCAGGGCCCAATCCATGAAACTTGCGATCCTCTCGCGCGCCCCGCAGGCGTACTCCACGCAGCGACTCCGAGCGGCGGCGCTGCAGCGCGGCCACCAGGTCAGGGTGCTGAACACGCTGCGGTTCGCAATCGACCTCTCGGGACCGGAGCCCGACCTGCAGTACCGGGGTCGGCCGCTGTCGGACTATGACGCGATCCTGCCACGCATCGGCAATTCGATCACGTACTTCGGCACGGCCGTGGTGCGGCAGTTCGAGCAGATGGACGTCTACACGCCGAACACCGCGAACGGCATCACGAACGCGCGGGACAAGCTCCGTGCGAACCAGATCCTCTCCCGGCACCAGATCGGCATGCCGGCGACGGCGTTCGTCCGCAATCGTGCCGACGTGCGTCCGGCGATCGCGCGAGTCGGGGGCGCCCCCGTGGTGATCAAGCTCCTCGAGGGCACGCAGGGCATCGGCGTCATCCTCGCGCCCGAGGTCAAGGTCGCCGAGGCGATCATCGAGACCCTGCACTCGACGAAGCAGAACGTGTTGATCCAGCGGTTCATCAAGGAGAGCCGCGGTCGCGACATCCGTGCGCTCGTCGTCGGCGACCGGGTCGTCGCGGCCATGCGGCGCGTGGCGAGCGGCGACGAGTTCCGCTCGAACGTGCACCGCGGCGGCACCGTCGAACGGGTCGAGCTCACGCCCGACTATGAGCAGGCGGCGGTGCGCTCGGCGCAGATCATGGGCCTGAAGGTCGCGGGCGTCGACATGCTCGAAGGCGCCGAGGGGCCGCTCGTCATGGAGGTGAACTCGTCGCCGGGCCTGCAGGGCATCGAGACCGCGACGAAGCTCGACGTGGCCGGCGCGATCGTCGACTACATCGCGAACCAGGTCGCGTTCCCCGAGATCGACGTGCGGCAGCGCCTGACCGTCTCGACCGGGTACGGGGTCGCAGAGCTCCTCGTGCACGGCGCCGCGGGCCTCGTGGGCAAGAAGCTCGGGGAGTCGGGCCTCGGCGATCGCGACATCACGGTGCTCACGTTGCACCGGGGCACGACCGTCATCCCGAACCCGCGGCGCGGGGTCGAGCTGCAGGCCGGGGACCGACTGCTGTGCTTCGGCAAGCTCGAGGAGATGCGCTCGATGATCCCCGAGCGGCGTCGCCGTCGGGCGAAGGTGCGCAAGCTCCCGAAGCAGCCGATCCCCGAGGGGTGAGCCGTGTCAGCGTTCCGCGTCGAGCGCCGACTCGATGAGTGCCAGCGCCTTCACGCGGTCGAGGCCGAGGTGGCGCACCCGGTCGGCGTACGCGATCGCCGCGAGCTGCGCCTCGCGCACGGTCGGGTCGCCGGTCGCTGAGACGAAGCTCCCGGCACGGCCGCGGGTCTCGATCACGTGGTCGGCCTCGAGCGCGCGATATGCCTTCGCCACCGTGTTCACGGCGAGGCCGAGCTCGGTGGCGAGTGCCCGTACGGTCGGCATGCGCGTGCCGGGCACCAGGGTGCCCTCGGCCACGGCATCGGCCAGCTGGCGCCGAACCTGCTCGTACGGCGGTGCGGATGCCGCGGGATCGACCGACAGCTTCACTCGCCGCTCGCCCCGGCCTCGGCATCCGTTGCGGGGCCGAAGTCCTTCTCGTGCTTGAGCGACCCGTCGGGGTGATAGCTGCGCCAGACGCCCACCTTGCGGCCGTCGTGGTACTCGCCCTCGTCGATGAGCTCGCCCGTGACGTGCCACCGCTTCCACGGTCCCACCTGGACGTTTCGCACGAACGCGCCCGCCTGCAGCGGTCCGCCCCCCTCCCGCCACCAGCGCCAGGGGCCGTCGAGCGTGCCGTCGACCCGCGTGCCGACGGCCTTCAGCCGCCCGTTGCGGTACCAGTAGCGCCACGGGCCCCACGCGATCCCGTGGTCGTACTCGCCCTCGGCCGAGACGTGGCCGTTCGCGAAATGCTCCTGCCAATGCCCGTGCTGGCGGCCTTCGCGGTCGAGCGCGTTCGGGGCCGACTCGCTCGGCGTGGATTCGCCGGCGGTGAACTCGATGGGCGTGGGCGCGGCATCCGTCATGGTCAGTCCCGGTCGCGGCTCACGAGCCGCGACAGCACGATCGCGCTGCGCGTGTGGTCGACGTTGGGGGCGATGCGCACGCGCTCGAGCGCGTCCTCGAGCGACGTGATGTCACGGGCCCGCATGTGCACGATGGCGTCGGCGCTGCCCGTGACTGTACCGGCGTAGACCACCTCGGGCACTCCCTGCAGGATGCGCTGCAGCTCGTCGGGGGCCACGGTGCCGCGACAGAACAGCTCCACGTAGGCCTCGGTGCTCATGCCGTCGACGGTGGGATCGACCTGGATCGTGAACGAGCGGATGACCCCGTCGGCGACGAGACGGTCGACGCGGCGCTTCACGGCCGACGCCGACAGGCCGACGGATGACCCGATATCGCCGTATCCCGCGCGGGCGTTCTGACGGAGCAGGTCGAGGATCGCGCGGTCGAGGTTGTCCATCTTCGGAGTGTACGTCGGATCGTTGCGCGGGAACAGGTCTTCACGCGTGTTTCGTGCGCGGTGGACGCCAAAGAGCGGCGCCAGGGGCGATGGGCGGCGGGCCTCGGCCAGGTCGATCTGACGGCGGACTTCGGAGCATCCGCTCGACCCTAGGCTGGACCGTATGCGTCTCGACCAGCCCGTGCGCCTCGGTATCCAGGTGCAGCCGCAGCATGCCCGTTACCCCGCCATCCGCGACACCGTGCTCCGCCTCGAGGACATGGGCGTCGACATCGTCTTCAACTGGGACCACTTCTTCCCGCTCACGCGGGGCCACGAGGGGATGCACTTCGAAGCGTGGACGATGCTCGGCGCCTGGGCCGAGCAGACCGAGCGCGTCGAGTTCGGCACGCTCGTGAGTTGCAACTCGTACCGCAACGCGGACCTGCAGGCCGACATGGCCCGCACGCTCGACCACATCAGCGCCAGGAACGGCAAGGGCCGATTCATCTTCGGCACGGGCTCCGGCTGGTTCCAGCAGGATTACGACGAGTACGGTTACGAGTTCGGCACACCGGGCACCCGCCTGAACGCGCTCGCCGCCGCGCTGCCGCGCATCGAGGCGCGCTGGGCGAAGCTCGACCCGCCGCCCACCCGCAGGATCCCGGTGATGATCGGCGGCAAGGGCGAGCAGAAGACGCTGAAGATCGTGGCGAGGCACGCCGACATCTGGCACTCCTTCGTGTCGCCGGACGAACTGCCTCACAAGCTCGACGTGCTCGCCCGGTGGGGCGACGAGCTGGGCCGGGACGTCTCGGAGATCACGGTCTCCAACGAGCTGACGCGGCGCCGGGTCGACCTCGACTACGCGGATGCCCTCTACGACAACGGTGTGCGGCTCTTCACGCTCGGGATCGGCGGGCCGGATTACGACCTGTCCGCGGTGCCCGAGTGGCTCGCGTGGCGCGACGCCAAGAACGGGTAGTACACGCGCGGACCGCGGCATCCGGGGTTCGCAGCACGCACGAATGTGCCGGATGCTCGGCGAACATGCACGAACATTGCGCGCGACGACCTGAACTTCGAGCACGCCATGGGTAACACTGGGAGTGGCGTCTCGACGGCGGCGCGAACCCGAGGCGCCTCCGTCGAGGCTCGCAAGAGCGACCTGGTCCGCCGGCACTGACAATAGAGCGGATGTCGCCGCACCACCCGCCGCGACATCCGCCGACCCGCCGAGGAGTGAGATGTCGACCGTGATCCAGACCCACGAGCAGCCGAGCGCGAGACCCGAGCGCCGCCCCACCGGGCGCAGCGTGCTCATGTGCCGCCCCGAGCACTTCACCGTCGTGTACCGGATCAATCCGTGGATGAACCCCGCCATGCCCACCGACACGACCCTTGCACTCGCGCAATGGCAAGTCCTCCACGACACCTACCTCGCGCTCGGCTACGACGTGCACCTCATCGACCCGGTCCCGGGGCTGCCCGACATGGTCTACGCCGCGAATGGCGGGTTCGTGATCGACAACATCGCCTACGGGGCGAGGTTCACCCACCCCGAGCGGCAGCCCGAGGGCCCCGCGTACATGGAGTGGTTCGGCGCGGCCGGGTTCGACGTGCGCGAGCCCGAGGAGGTCAACGAGGGCGAGGGCGACTTCCTGCTGGTGGGCGAGACGATCCTCGCGGGCACCGGGTTCCGCAGCCACTCGCTGTCGCACGAGGAGCTCGGGCGCATCTTCGGGCGCGAGGTCGTCACGCTGCGGCTCATCGACCCGAGCTTCTACCACCTCGACACCGCGGTCGCCGTGCTCGACTCCACCCCCGGCCAGGAGCACATCGCGTATCTCCCGGCGGCGTTCGATGCGGCATCCGTCGCCGTGCTGCAGGAGCGGTTCCCCGACGCGATCATCGTCACCGAGACGGATGCCGCGGTGCTCGGCCTCAACGCGTTCAGCGACAACTACAACGTGGTCATCGCATCGCGCGCGACCGACTTCGAGCGGCAGTTGCGCGAGCACGGCTACCACCCGATCGGCGTCGACCTCTCCGAGTTGCTGCTCGGCGGCGGCGGCGTCAAGTGCTGCACCCTGGAGCTGCGCCGATGACGACGACGACCGACAGCACCGCCGACGCCATCGCGCTCGAGGACGAGCACGCCGCGCACAACTATCACCCGCTGCCGGTCGTGGTCGCCTCGGGCGAAGGCGCCTGGGTGACGGATGTCGCGGGCCGCCGTTACCTGGACTGCCTCGCCGCCTACTCGGCCGTGAACTTCGGGCACGGCAACCCGCGACTCGTCGCGGCCGCACGTGAGCAGCTCGATCGCATCACGCTCACGAGCCGCGCCTTCCACAACGACCGGCTCGGCCCGTTCGTCACCGAGCTGGCCGCACTCTGCGGCAAGGACATGGTGCTGCCGATGAACACCGGCGCCGAGGCGGTGGAGTCGGCCATCAAGGTCGCTCGTGCCTGGGGCTACCGCGTCAAGGGCGTGGCACCGGATGCCGCGAACATCATCGTGATGACCGGCAACTTCCACGGCCGCACCACCACGATCGTCTCGTTCAGCGACGACCCCGACGCGCACGACGACTTCGGTCCGTACACGCCCGGATTCCGGATGGTCCCGTACAGCGACGCGGACGCCGTCGCGGCGGCCATCGACGACGACACGGTCGCGGTGCTCGTCGAGCCGATCCAGGGCGAGTCCGGCATCGTGGTGCCGCCGGCCGACTTCCTGCCCTCGCTGCGAGGGCTCACCCGGGAGCGGAACGTGCTGCTCATCGCCGACGAGATCCAGTCGGGCCTGGGCCGCGTCGGCACGACCTTCGCGTGCGAGCTCGTGGGGGTCGTGCCCGACCTGTACCTGCTCGGCAAGGCCCTGGGCGGCGGCATCGTGCCGGTCTCGGCGGTGGTGGGCGACCGTGACGTGCTCGGGGTGCTGCAGCCCGGCCAGCACGGCTCGACGTTCGGCGGCAACCCGCTCGCGGCGGCGATCGGGCTCGAGGTCGTGCGGATGCTCGCCGGCGGCGAGCCGCAGGAGCGGGCCCGCCTGCTCGGTGCACAGCTGCACGACCGGCTCGCATCGCTCGTCGGCCATGGCGTCGTCGCGGTGCGTGGCGCCGGGCTCTGGGCGGGCGTCGACATCGACCCGGCGATCGGGACCGGGCGTGAGGTGTGCGAGGCGCTCATGCAACGCGGGGTGCTCGCGAAGGACACGCACGGTTCGACGATCCGACTCGCGCCGCCGATCGTGGTGGAGCCGGCCGACCTCGACTGGGCCATCGACCAGCTCGAGGCGGTGCTGGCCGAGTTGCGCGGCGTCTGAACCCGCGCGCTCGGATCGGGTCAGTCCTCGTCGACGGTGATCGGGCCGTTCGACGTGTGCAGCTCGAGCGAGAAGCGACCGTCGGCGTCATTGGCCACGCCGATGTCGGTGCGACCGTTCGAGGTGTCGGCCGTGACCCGGTAGGTGTCGCCTTCAGGCACGGTGATGCGGATCCCGCCGTTCGAGGTGCGCGCCTCCACGTCCTGTCCTGTGCCGAGCTCGAGCTGGATCGCGCCGTTCGACGTGACGGCGCGCACGCCGTCGCCGTTCAGGTCGCGCCCGTCTATGCGGCCGTTCGATGTCTCGACCTGCACGTCTCCCGCGACGTCCTCGAGCTCGATGCGTCCGTTGTTCGTCTGCACATCGACCTCGCCGACCGCCCGAAGCCTGATCGACCCGTTCGCCGTCGAGCCGTTCACGTCGACGCCGTCGGGCACCTCGATCACGTAGGCGATCGAGCATCGACGTCCGCAGCCCCCGAGCTCGAGCGTGTCGCCGTCGACCGAGTGGGTTTCGCCGATGGAGCGCTCCTGCCCGAAGTACGACACCCTGCGCTCGATCGAGGTCTCAGTGGCGCCGACGACTCCGCGCACGGTGACGCTGCCTGCCGGGTCGGCGAGTTCGATCGAGGCGATCGTGTCGTCGATGGTGGTCTCGTCGCTGAACTGCCTCGGCGGCTGGAGGAAGCCGCACCCGCCGAGTCCGCCGACGACCAGCACAGTCGCGGCGGCAGCCAGCGTCGCACGCACGAACCCTTCCATGCTCCCCCTCGCGACCAGTCGGCGGCAGCGCGGTATCCGATCGCGCCGACCTTACCGCGATCGGGACGCTGCCACCACCGATGGGAGGGCCCGCGGCCACGAGGCGCGACGCGACCGGCCGCGATACGATGGGCGCCTGACCGTCGAAGCTCGACGGGGATGCTCGTTCGGGGGTGGACGATGGCGCAGACGAAGAAGGAGAAGGCCGCAGCCAAGGCGCTCGATGCCGCGAAGGACGCGGTGGCGGAGGCGAAGCGGCTGGCCGGGAAAGCCGACAAGGCTGCCCGGAAGAAGGCGTCGAAGGTCGAGGCGGAACTTGCGGCGGTGGCCGCGGATGGCCGGCCGCCCGTGGCCGAGTCGTTGGCTGCCGGCAAGGCGAAGCAGCTCGAGGAGACGAAACCCGAGCCGTCGGGGAAGCGCGAGAAGGCTGCCGCGGTCACGGTCGTCACCGCTCCGACGGCAGCCCGTGCGGCGGAGGTGGCCAACAAGGTGGCGAGGAGCTCTGCGGTGAAGGCGGCGAAGTCGCCGCAGGCCACGAGAGCGAAGTCGTCGATGGACTCGCGCGCGAAGCCGTCCGCGGCGAAGGGGTCGACGAAGGGGTCGGCGAAGGCCGGCCCCGCTGATCTCGAGACGCGCAGTCCGTTGCACAGCTGCGGCGGCTCGCACGCGAGCGGGGTGTGGCCGGCTACTCGCGGTTCACCAAGGCCCAACTGCTCGCCTCGCTCCGCAGCTGAGCCACTGGGCGTCTGGCCGTCAGCGCATCTGCGAAGCAGGAGGGTGGTGCCCCGTTGCCGTCTCGAGCAGGAGGTACCGTGACCACAGTCGCCCACGGCATCCTCGACCGCTCGATGATGGCGCCATCGCCGCGGACCCTCTTCGACGTGCTGCGAGAGTCCACGCGGACACACCCCGACGCCTCCGCAATCGAGGACGCCGACGGCGCGCTGAGCTACCGCGAGCTCATGGCCCGGGTCGTCCGCACGGCCGCGCGCCTGCACGAGTCGGGAGTGCGACGCGGCGACCGCGTCGGCATCCGAATGCCCTCGGGCTCCCGGGAGCTCTACATCGCGATCCTGGGTGCGATGGCCGCCGGCGCCGCGTACGTTCCCGTCGACGCGGACGACCCCGAAGAGCGCGCGCGCCTGGTGTTCGGCGAGGCCGGGGTACGTGGTGTGATCTCGGGGGGCGCGGCGTACGCGCCGATCGGCGAGATCGGCGCGGATGTTCCGCGTCCCGAGCACGTCGATGCCGCCCGAGCACGCCGTCTTCGACGGACGCCCCGCACCCGAGCGCGCACACGATCCCGGTCGCGACGCCCCCCGGGCTCGACGACGACGCGTGGATCATCTTCACCTCGGGATCGACGGGCCTGCCGAAGGGCGTGGCCGTGACCCATCGCTCGGCTGCCGCGTTCGTCGACGCCGAGGCGAGGCTCTTCGTGCAGGACGCGCCGCTGGGTCCGGGCGACCGAGTGCTCGCGGGGCTCTCGGTGGCGTTCGACGCGTCCTGTGAGGAGATGTGGCTGGCGTGGCGGCACGGCGCGTGCCTCGTGCCGGCGCCGCGAAGCCTCGTGCGCAGCGGGCATGGACCTCGGTCCATGGCTGGTCACGCACGGGATCACCGTCGTCTCGACGGTGCCGACGCTCGCGGCCCTCTGGCCGGTCGAGGCGATCGAGAACGTGCGGCTGCTGATCTTCGGCGGCGAGGCGGTGCCCACCCGAGCTCGCCGTGCGCCTGGTCTCACCGGAACGGGAGGTGTGGAACACCTACGGACCCACCGAGGCCACCGTCGTCGCGTGCGCCGCGCTCCTCGACGGCATCGGCCCGGTCCGCATCGGCCTGCCGCTCGATGGCTGGGCACTGGCCGTGGTCGACGCCGACGGCCGGCCCGTGGGC
The DNA here is from genome assembly GCA_963764435.1 of uncultured Actinomycetota bacterium. Lineage (GTDB taxonomy): Bacteria > Actinomycetota > Actinomycetes > Actinomycetales > Microbacteriaceae > Agromyces. The sequence continues at coordinate 301,967 of CAVXSL010000012.1, forward strand.
GACGGCGGGACGGGCGAGCTGATCATCGGCGGCGTCGGCCTCGCCCGCTATCTCGACCCCGAGAAGGATGCGGAGAAGTACTCGCCCGATGCCCGCCCTCGGCTGGGAGCGCGCGTACCGCTCCGGCGACCTCGTTGTGTTCGACGCCGCGGGCCTCGTCTTCCAGGGTCGCGCCGACGATCAGGTCAAGGTCGGCGGCCGGCGCATCGAGCTCGGCGAGATCGAGTCGGCGTTGCAGGCGCTGCCCGGCGTCACCGGAGCCGCGGCGGCCGTGCGTCGCACCGAGGCGGGCAACCAGGTGCTCGTGGGCTATCTCGCGGCGACCGGCGAGCTTCGACCGCGCCGCAGCTCGGGCGAGGCTCGGCCGAGGAGCTTCCCGCCGCACTCGTGCCGCTCCTGGCGGTGGTCGATGAGCTCCCGACGCGCACCTCGGGCAAGGTCGACAGTGCCGCGCTGCCCTGGCCGCTCGCCGGGAGTCGAGCCGGATGCCGCGGGCCTCGGGGCATCCGCCGCGTGGCTCGCCGAGCAGTGGCAGTCGGTGCTCGGGGTACCGGTGGCGGACCCGGACGCGAGCTTCTTCGACCTCGGCGGCGGATCGCTCGCGGCGGCACAGCTCGTCAGCCGGATCCGCGCCCGCGACCCCGAGTTCACCGTCGCCGACATCTACGACCATCCTCGGCTCGGCGCGATGGCCGAGGAGATCGACCTCGCGCGGCCGAGCATGGCACGGGTGCCGGAGCCGGCGACGGTGCCGACGCACGACCTTCCGGCGGCCGGTGCCGACGCCGCGCGGCACGCAGTGGATCCAGACACTGGTCGGGCGTGCCCTGTTCATCCTGGGCGGTGCTCGCTGGCTGCTCTACCTCCTCACCGCGACGCGCGATCCTGACCGCGATCAGCCCTCGGCTTCGCGTTCCTTCCCACGGTGCCGCTCTGGCTCCTGCTCGTCGGGCTCGCGATCTTCGCCACCCCGTTCGGGCGCATGGGCATCGCGGTGGTCGGCGCGCGTTTCCTGCTCACCGGGCTCGATCCGGGCGACTATCCCCGCGGCGGCTCCGTGCACCTGCGCATGTGGCTCGCCGACCAGATCGCACACCAGGTCGATGCGGTCGGCATGGCTGGAGCGCCGTGGGTGACCAACTACGCCCGCGCGCTCGGCGCGGAGATCGGACGGGACGTCGACCTGCACACGCTGCCTCCGGTCACCGGGATGCTCGCGATCGGCGACGGCGCCGCGATCGAGCCCGAGGTCGACCTCGCCGGCACGTGGATCGACGGCGACGTGGTGCGCATCGGACGCGTGCGCATCGGGGCGCGGGTCGACGGTCGGCGCGCGCAGCACCCTGCTGCCCGGAGCCCGCATCGGCAAGGGCGTCCGAGATCGCGCCGGGGTCGGCGGTGTTCGGACGGGTGCCGTCGGGCCAGCTCTGGGCCGGGCTCGCCCGCGGAGCGGGTGGGGCCGGCCGAGTTGACGACCGACGAGCCGCCCCGGCCGCGCCGTTGGCTCTGGGCCTACGGTGCGTCTTCGCTCTTCCTCGCGCTGCTGCCCATCGTGGCCTTCGCCACCGGCGGCGCGGTGATCGCGGCGGGGATCGCCGGCTCGGCGACGCTCGGCGAGGCCGCACTCCGGGCCCTGGCCTGGCTGGTGCCGGGGACGCTCGGTCGCCGGCGTCGTCGTTCGCCGGCCTCGTCGTGATCGCCGTGCGGCTGCTCGCGATCGGGCTGCACGAGGGACGGTATCCCGTGCGCAGCCGCGTCGGGCTGGCAGGCGTGGACCATCGAGCGACTGCATGGATGCCTCGCGCACGATCCTGTTCCCCCTGTACTCGAGCCTGTTCACCCCCGTGTGGCTGCGTCTCGCTCGGCGCTGAGGTGGGACGGGACGTGGAGGCATCCACCGTGCTGCTCATCCCGTCGATGACCACGATCGACGACCATGCGTTCCTCGCGGACGACACGATGGTCGCCTCGTACGAACTGCAGCGCGGCTGGATGCGGCTCGGATCGTGCGCGCATCGGCAAGCGCGCGTTCCTCGGCAACTCGGGCATCGCGGCCGCCCGGCCACCGACTCGCCCGCGACGCGCTCGTGGCCGTGCTCTCGGTGGCGCCCGTCGAAGTCGAAGCCGGGCACGTCGTGGCTCGGCTCCCCGCCGGTGCGCCTGCGGCGTTCGGCACTCGAGGCCGACGAGAGCCGCACGTACCGACCGCCCACTCGGCTGCGCGTCGCGCGCACGCTGTGGGAGCTCTGCCGGATCGTGCCGGTCATCGTCAGCTGCGCGATCGGCGTTGGGCGTCCTCTTCGTGCTCGCCGTGCTCACCTCCGCGTTCGGCGCGTTCGTCGCCGCTCCTCGCTCAGCGGCGATCGTGATGCTCGCCGCGGGGGCCGCGGCAGCACTCGCGTCGACCGTCGCCAAGTGGGTCGTTCGTCGGCCGCATCCGGCGCGGGGGAGTATCCGCTCTGGTCCAGCTTCGTGTGGCGTACCGAGGTGTCCGACACGTTCGTCGAAATGGTGGCCGCGCCGTGGTTCGCTCGTGCGGCCGCCGGAACCCCCGCGCTGGCCGCGTGGCTGCGCACGCTCGGCGCGCAGATCGGTCGCGGCGTCTGGTGCGACAGCTACTGGCTGCCCGAGGCCGACCTCGTGACCCTCGGCGACGGGTCCACGGTCAATCGCGGATGCGTCGTGCAGACCCACCTCTTCCATGATCGAATCATGAGCATGGACCGGGTCGACCCTCGAACCGGGCGCGACGCTCGGGCCGCACAGCGTGATCCTTCCCGCGGCCCGCATCGGCGCGCACGCGACCGTGGGGTCCGGCGTCGCTCGTGATGCGCGGTGAGGAGGTGCCGATCGGCAGTCGCTGGAGCGGCAACCCGATCGGTCCATGGCGTGCCGTGCGCATCGCCGACTACCACGCGCAGGTGCGGTGATGGATGCCTCGGAGATCGGCGCCGACACCGCGGGCGACGCCTACCTGCCCCAGAGCGGCAACGGCGGGTACCGCACGGTGTCGATCTCGCTCTCGCTGCGGTACCGCATCGCCCGCAACCGCCTCGACGGTGTCGCCGAGCTGCTCCTCCGCGCGAACCAGCGGCTCGCGCGGTTCAGCCTCGACCTCGTCGGGCTCTCGGTCTCGCACGTGCGGGTGGACGGCGCGGACCGCGGACTTCCGCCAGGCGCACGGCAAGGTCCGGATCACCCCCGAACGAACGGTCGAGCCCGGCGTCGAGTTCCTCGTCGTGATCGAGTACGGCGGCGCTCCGAAGCCACGACGCACCCGGTGGGGCACGATCGGCTGGGAGGAGCTCGACGACGGCGTGCTGGTGGCGTCGCAGCCGTCGGGGGCGCCGACCTGGTTCCCGTGCAACGACCATCCCTTCGACAAGGCGAGCTACCGCATCCGCGTCGAGACGGATGCCGCCTACACCGTCGTGGCCATCGGCGAGCTCGAGGACCAGCGGGTCATCAGCGGACAGGGCGAGTGGGTCTACGAACAGCGCGAGCCCACGGCGAGCTATCTCGTGACGCTGCAGATCGGCAGGTACGCCCAGCACTCGCTTGCGTTCGACGGGGTGGAGTGCAAGGTGCACTTCCCCCGCCCCTCGAGCACCGCGTGCGCGCCGACTTCGAGGCCTTGCCGCGCATGCTCGAGGTCTTCGAGGCATCCTTCGGGCCGTATCCGTTCGCGCGTTATGCCGTGGTCGTGACTGCCCGACGAGCTCGAGATCCCGCTCGAGGCGCAGGGCCTCGCCGTGTTCGGCTCGAATCACATCGACGGCCGCGGTGGCGAGGAGCGCCTCATCGCTCATGAGCTCGCCCACCAGTGGTTCGGCAACAGCGTCGGCGTCGCTCGCTGGCAGGACATCTGGCTGAACGAGGGGTTCTGCTGCTACGCCGAGTGGCTGTGGTCGGATGCCGCGGGTGACGCTTCCGCGGACCGGCTGGCCCGCGAGCACCACGCGCGCCTCTCGCGCCTGCCGGAGGACCTGCTCATCGGCGACCCCGGCCCGGCGCGCATGTTCGACGACCGGCTCTACAAGCGGGGCGCGCTCACGTTGCACGCGCTGCGGCTCGAGCTCGGCGACGTCGCCTTCTTCGACGTGCTCCGCGCGTGGACCGCGACCCGCCGGCACGGCACCGCGACCACGGCGGACTTCATCGACCTCGTCCACGCCCGCACGGGACGGGATCTGGGCACGCTCTTCGAGAGGTGGCTGTACCACCCCGAGTTGCCGCCGCTGCCGGCGGCGCCCGGAGGGCCGCGGCCGGGTGGACCGGCGGTCAGCGCGGGGCCGGGCCGACCGCGACGCTGACGAGGCATCCGGCGATCCGGCGATCGGAGATGCGGAAGGCGGCCGGGTCGTCGTCGACGTGCGCGGTGCTGCCATGGAAGGCGACCCGGCTCGGGTCGACGCGCAACCCGCGGCCGTCGGCCTTCAGCACTGCCTCGAGGCGCACCCAGCGACGGATCGCCGTTCGCTGAGGCCCGCCGAGTACGCGCGAGAGGTCGGACCGCCGGGCCGCGTCGTCGCCATGTGGCGCGGGCGCCGGTTCCGCATCGACGCCGACCAAATTCCCGCGGGCGCGAGCGCCGCGACGACGAGCCCCGCGCATGACGCGACGCTGGCGTTCGGGGGCGGCCCCGCGGCATCCGGCCACCGCAGCACGGGGCGGCCGTGCTCGGCGCCGCAGCGCTCGCACGTCGCGGTCACCGTCACCTCCTCGGGGCGCACGCCGCCGGCCTCCGCGGCGAGGTCGCGCAGGAGCATGCGCCCGAGCAGGAAGCGGTCGCGACGACCGGTGTCGTCGGTGCCCGCGGCGCGTATCCGTTCGCCTCGCCGAGGAGGCACAGTGCCCGCACTCGGTCGAACGCGTCGGGATGCGCCGAGGTGAGTGTGAATGGCATGGTTCCCTGTGAGGTCCCTGGCGGATGCGGCGCGGCATCCACCGCCCGCCCCGCCAGTCCACACCGTGGCGCGGACGCCCACAAGTGCGGGCCCAGCGCCCGCAGCCGGTGTGCGACCGATGGTCATCGCGGGTGGATACGATAGCGCGAACACGACGCCCGACGTGAGGGAGCGAATGGCCGGCACACTCGTGGTGATCCCCACGTACAACGAGCGCGAGAGCCTCGCCGACACCGTGGCCCGCGTGCGCGCCGCCGTGCCCGCGGCATCCGTGCTCGTGGTCGACGACGCCTCGCCCGACGGCACCGGCGTACTTGCCGACGAACTCGCGGCGGCGGATGCGAACGTGCACGTGCTGCACCGGGCCGGCAAGGAGGGACTCGGCGCCGCGTACCTCGAGGCGTTCGGGTGGGCGCTCGAGCGCGGCTACGACCCGATCGTGCAGCTCGACGCCGACGGCTCCCATCTGCCCGAGCAACTTCCACGGTTGCTCGAACGGCTCGAGCAGGCGGATGCCGCGGGGCGCCGCGTCGACGTCGTGATCGGCTCGCGGTGGGTGCCGGGCGGTTCGATCGAGAACTGGCCGCGCCATCGCGAACTCCTCTCGCGGTGGGGGAGCGCCTACGCGCGGTGGATCCTGCGGCTCGACACCCGGGACGCGACCGCAGGTTACCGTGCGTTCCGCGCTGACGCGCTGCGCCGCCTGCGGTTGGAGGACGTGCACACGCGCGGATACGGGTTCCAGGTGGACATGCTCTGGCATGCGCGCGATGCGGGGCTCACGATCGTCGAGGTGCCGGTCACGTTCGTGGAGCGAGTGAGGGGGCGGTCGAAGATGAGCGCGGCGATCGTGGTCGAGGCGATGGTGCGCGTCACCGCGTGGGGCCTGCAGTCGCGGTTCACCCGTCGGCATCAGCCCGCGAGCAGCGACGGCTCGGCGACGAGACGCTCCAGCGCCTGACGGCGCGCGCCCACGATCGGCGCGTCGGCCCCGAGCCTTGCCGAGGTGATCGGGGGCACGGATTCGAGCGCGCCAGCGCCGATCGTCGGGCGGTTCGAGCGGTACGCGGTGTCGATGTCGCCGGTGAGCCGCGACCAGTATCCGCCCACGACCACCACTGCGGGGTCGACCGTGGGCGCCACTACCTCCAGCGCCCGTCCGATCCACAGTGCGGCGTCGTGCCAGGACCAGCGGGCGCGGTCGTCGGCTGCGACGATGCGCTCGACCAACTCGTCGAGCGCCGCGCCTCGTCCGTGCGTGGCGGCGAAGACGTCGAGGCCGGCGCGCTCGAGCACGACGTCGGGCGCGGCGACGGTGGCGAGGCATCCGCGCTGTCCGCATTCGCAGCGCACGCCCTCCTGCACCACCGGAAGGTGCCCGAACGTCGCGGCCAGGCCGTGGGCGCCGCGCAGGGGCATTCCGCCCGAGATCACGGCCGCGACGACGCCCGTGTCGCCGTTGATGTAGAGCACGTCGTCGACGCCGGGAAGCTCGCCGCGTTCGGCGACTGCAGCGGCGAGGGCTGCGGGCTCGAGCGAGATGGGCAGCAGCAGCGTGGACTCGATCTCGGCGAGCGCGGAGATGCGGGCGCGGAGCTCGGCGAGCACGTCGACCGGCTCGGCGCCGAGGCGCGCATCGGCGACCACCACCGGGGGTGTGCCGGCGACGGCGCCGTCGACGAGCACGGTGACGACGGCGACCGGATGCTGCGAACGATCCGCCTGTGCGAGCGCCCTGGAGAGTGCGGTGCCGATCGCGTCGAGGAAGCGCACGGACGCCGGTGCTGCGGGTACGGTCGGGGGTTCCAGAGCCGCATCGACCTCGGGCGCGGCTTCCACCGGAACCGCGAAGCGCGCGAGCTCGTGGCCCGAGAGACTCGCCACAGTGGCCACCACCTCGTCGGGGCGGAGCAGCGCGGTGACGAGCACGTGGTCGGCGGTCGACAGCGAGAGCGGTGTCGCGCGGCCGTCGCCGGTGGGATCGTGTTCGGCCGGGCGCAGGATGCCCGCGTCGATCAGCCGCGAGGTGAGACCGGCGATGGCCCCGCGCCCGAGGCCGGTCGCCGAGGCGAGTTCGCTGCGGGTCGCCGGGCCGTGCACCACGAGGTGTTCGAGCACGAGGATGGAGTGCTCTCGGTGTACGGCCAGCGGTCCGGTCGTCGTGGGAACGGATGGCTCGCCGACGTTGGTCATGTCGCAAGCATGATGGGCGTGTCGTCGCGGGTCACGTACCCCGTTCGGGGTACGGATGCTTCAGGTCTGCCGGATGACGAGCCGCCAGGTTCGCAGGGGTTGTCGCACCGGGGCGGTCGAGTGGTCCACATAGAGCACGCTTTGGGTCTGCTCGGTCCTCGATATATGCTCGCCATCGTCCCTATCCCCATTCCCCCATCCGAGGGTCTGCACCCTCCATTCGAGGACAGAACGATGCCCCGAGTACTCGTTGTTCGCGCGCCGGGAGCGGCATCGCCGGCGCAGACCGTTGTCGGTAACCCCTGTGACGGTCGCGACGTGACCATGGGAACGGTCCGTTGAGCGCCGGTGGCCCGGCGCCCCGGCATGAACAACGGCGTCTGCGCGAGCAGCGGCGGCGTCAGTCGCGTTCCCGCTGGGCCGTGATCGCGGGGGCAGCGGCGATTCTGATCCTCGTGGCCGGCGGAACGGCGGCGGCCGTCATGCTCAACGGGCAGGGCGGAGCAGCCGAGGCGAGCAGCACCGCGAAGACGGATGCCGCGGCCGAGCCGATCGCCTTCCCCGACGACGAGCCGGCCGCCGCGGCCGGCGCCCAGCCGTGCACCACGGTGAGGGTGCTCTCCTCGCTCGAGAACGCGGAGATGGTCTCACGACTCGTCGAGGGTTACAACGCGCAACCGCGTGACGTCGACGGCAGCTGCGTGACCGTTGTCGCGACGAAGGACAAGTCGGGCCTTGCCGCGGAGGATGCGACGCACAGTTGGGCGCAGCTGCCCGACGATGAGCGCCCGACCGTGTGGATCCCCGATGCGAGTTCGTGGATCCCGTTCGTGCGCGCCACCGGCGCCGGCGCGAGCGTTCCTGCAGCGGGCACGAGCATCGGGTCTTCCAATATCGTGCTCGCCATGCCCGATGCCCTCGCGGACGCCGTCGGCTGGAACGCGGAGCGCCCGACCTGGCACGAGGTGTTCGCGGCATCCGGGGATCAGGATACCTGGACCGATCTCGGCCATCCGGAGTGGGGAACGTTCAAGCTCGGCAAGACGAGTCCGCTCATCGCCAGTTCGGGCACGGCGGCCCTGCTCGCGTCCTACGGCTCGGCCGCGGGTTCGGTGAGCGACCTGACGAGCGACCAGGTCGTCGACGAGGAGGTGTCTGGACAGGTGCGTGAGTACGAGCTCGCGACGAGCCACTACATGGCGACCCCCGAGCAATTCCTCTGGCACGTTCGCCAGTCCGACGAACATGGCTCCGTGGCCGACTTCCTCTCTGCGGTCATCGTCGACGAGAAGTCGGTATGGGAATACAACCGCGGTGTCACGAGCCGCGACGGCGTCACGCGCATCGAGAGCGCGCCGCCCGAAGAGACGCTCGTGCCGATCTATCCGAGCGACGGCTTCTTCGTCGCTGACAACCCTGCGCACGTGCTCACGGGCCGCTGGGTCGATGACGCCGAGCGCGCCGCTTCCGAGGATTTCGTGCGCTACGCCCGCACCAGCCAGGGCCAGCACATCGTGCGCGAGTCGGGGTACCGGGACGTGAACGGCGAACTGAGCCCGATCGTCAAGTCGGTCGGCCAACTCGCCGCCGAGGCGCAGGGCGCACTGCCCTTCCCCAGTTCGAACGCGGTCCGCGCGACGCACGCCGCGTTCCCCGAGGTGCGCAAGCGCGCACAGGCGCTGTTCCTCCTCGACGTCTCGGGGTCGATGGAGGAGACGATCGGGAGCGGCAAGGGGAAGCTGGCCGCGGCGAAGGATGCGATCACGCAGGCGCTCGATCACTTCACGGCCGGCGACAACGTCGGCCTCGCCGCATTCTCATCGGTCGACGACGGTCCGATCACGCCGGGTCTCGTGAGCCCGGTCGCCGACGTCGAAAGCAGCCGCACCGACTTCCTCAGTGCCCTCGGCCTGCTGCGCCCGATCGAGTTCACGCCGCTCTACACCGCCGTCGACACCTTCGCGCGCGAGCGGGCCGCGGACTGGCAGGCCGACCGGATCAACGCGATCGTGCTGTTGAGCGACGGGAAGAACGAGACCTTGACGCCCACGATCACCGCAGAGCAGATGATCGCGAACCTCGGCGAGATGCACCACGACACCCCGGTGCTCATCTTCACGCTCGCCTACGGCGCCGACGCGGATGTCGCGACCCTGCAGTCGATCTCGAGCGCCACCGGCGCCCAGTTCTACGACGCGACCGACGCGACCAAGGTCGGCGACGTGCTCGGCGACCTCGTGACGAGCTTCTGAGCGGATGCCCCGTCCACTGCCGAGTGGGCGGGCCATGCACGCGCGCAACCCGTTGACGCGCCCCGACGTCCGTCGTAGACACAGAGGGGTGACCGCAGGGAGGGCTGCGACCGACGTTCGAGAAGGGAGCATCGCATGTCCGTGAAGCTCAATGAGCCGGGACTCCGGCAAGCACGTTCGCTGGTGCGCGACGGCAAGGTCGTGCGCGACGAGCGTGACGACTGGAGCGAAGCCGCCCCGAGCGCAGCTGAGGAGAACGACTTCATCGAGAAGCACGGCTGGACCGAGTACGGTCACTGGCACCTCGGCGTCGACGACGACGAGGACCGCGAGACGAAGGGGCACTACAGCTTCCCGTACGGCGACTTCGCGCGTGTGCGACGCGGCGGTGTGATCTCGGCGGAGAGCCGTGCGGCCCAGTACGACCATTACGACATCCGGGACGCGGCGAAGAAGCTCCTCGAGCTCATCGACGAAGACCAGGGCTGAGCAGGA
>CAVXSL010000013.1:0-17773 GCA_963764435.1 uncultured Actinomycetota bacterium
TGCGAAGGGCTTGCCGGTCTCGCCCGGCGGGCCCTCGTCGACCCGGATCAGGCGACGACATCGAACCCGTGCTCGCCGCGCAGGTCGCGCTCCGAGACATCCGTGCGGTGGACCGCCGCGCCCGGTGGGCCGGTTGCGAGCCAGTCGAGCATCGCCTGCACGGATGCCGCGTCGCCCTCGACCTCGGCCTCGACCGTCCGTCGCGGCGGTTGCGCACCCAGCCGGCGAGACCGAGCCGTCGGGCCTCGATACGCGCCGAGTAGCGGAACCCCACGCCCTGCACCACGCCATGGACGACGACGTTCCGGCGAATCATTCCTCCAGCGTACGATGTGCGTCATGGGGGAGATGAGCGACTACATCGCCGGCTCGAGGCGTCCGATCGCGACCTGATCGAGCGCATCCGCGCCCGAGCGGTCGCACTCGTTCCCGAGGCAGTGGAGGGGATGAGCTACGGGATGCCGGCGCTCCGATATCGCGATTCGCCGCTCGTCGCACTGATGTCGACCAAGGATCACATCGGGCTGTACCCGTTCAGCCCCGAGGTGGTCTCCGCGGTGGAGGAAGAGCTCGACGGATACTCGTGGTCGAAGGGGACGATCCGGTTCACCGCGGAGCATCCGCTTCCCGATTCGCTCGTCGACCGATCGTCCTCATGCGCCGCGATCAGATCGACGCGACGAAGAGCGCTGAGACGCGAAGTGGCGATGAGGCGCTGAGATGTGAACGCAGCGCCGAGAATGCGAACGGCGGCGGCGAGGCCCAGACCCCGGACGCCGCACACGAGGTTGCGTCAGCCGATGCGGATCAGCTTCTTGTTCACGAACTCGTCGGCGCCGTAGCGACCCAGTTCGCGGCCCGAACCCGAGCGCTTGACGCCGCCGAACGGCAGCTCCGCGCCGTCGGCGAGCACCACGTTGACGAAGACCATGCCGGCTTCGATGCCGTCGGCCACCCGCAGTGCCTGCTCCTGATCCGTCGTGTAGACGTAGGAGCCGAGGCCGAACGGGATGTCGTTGGCGAGGCGCACCGCGTCGGCCTCGTCCCTTGCGCGATAGACCTGGGCGACCGGGCCGAAGAACTCCTCCTTCGACGCGGGATTCTCGGGCGTGACATCCGTCAGTACCGTGGTCTGGAAGAACGCGCCGTCGCGCGAACCCCCGCGAACGAGCGTGGCGCCGTGCTCGACGGCACGCCTGACCTGCTCGTCGAGGTTCTCGGCCGCCTTCAGCGACGAGAGCGGCCCGAGCGCGGTCTCGGCCGACGGTGGGGTCGCCGACCTCGACCTCGGCGAGCTTCGCGGTGAACTTCTCGAGGAACGGGTCGTAGAGCTCGTCGGCGACGATGAACCGCTTGGCCGCGTTGCACGACTGCCCGCTGTTGTCGAGGCGTGCGTCGACCGCGGCCTGCACCGTCGCGTCGAGGTCGTCGGTGGAGAGCAGGATGAAGGGGTCTGAGCCGCCGAGCTCGAGCACGACCTTCTTCAGGTGCCGGCCCGCGACCTCGGCGACCGCGGCGCCGGCGCGTTCCGAGCCGGTGAGCGACACGCCCTGCACGCGTGGGTCGGCGATGACCTTCTCGATCTGCTCGTGCGAGGCGTAGATGTTCACGTAGGCGCCGCTCGGGAAGCCCGCGTCGTGGAAGATCCGCTCCATCGCCGCGGCCGATTCGGGGCACTGCTCGGCGTGCTTCAGCAGGATCGTGTTGCCGATGATGAGGTTCGGGCCGGCGAAGCGGGCGACCTGGTAGTACGGGAAGTTCCACGGCATGATCCCGAGGAGCACGCCGAGCGACGAGCGCCGGATGATCGCCGAGCCATCGCCGTCGAGCAGATGGATCGGCTCGTCCTTCAGGAAGTCGGCTGCGTGGTCGGCGTAGTACTCGTAGATCGCCCGGCGAAGTCGGCCTCGGAGAGCGCCTGCTCGATGGGCTTGCCCATCTCGCGCACGATGATCTCGGCGAGCTCCTGCCGGCGCTCGACGTGCAGCTCGCCCACGCGGCGGATGAGCGCGGCGCGCTCCTCGACCGACGTGGACTTCGACCAGGTGCGGTACGCAAGGTCGGCAGCCGCGATGGCGGCCTCGAGCTCCTCGCCGCTGATGGTCGGGAAGGTCTTGATCGTCTCTCCGGTAGCCGGATTGACCACGGCATAACTCATAGGACTCCTTGCTCGAAGGTGCACGGGACACGCCAACCGATCGGCGACGACGGTGCACACCTGCGTCAAGCCTATGCCGACGGGCCGTCCCCGGAAATCGACGTCCTGGCGCATCCGTGGCATCCGTTTGCAGGGGGGTTCAGCGCGCCCTCGCGGCGGCTGGGTATCGTGGCGTGTGGTCGAGCCGGGAGGGCGGAATGGGTCACGGCGTGCTGAGCGGCATCCGCGTCGCCGATTGCTCGCGTGCTCGCCGGCCCGTATGCCACCATGACGCTCGCCGGCCCGTATGCGACCATGACGCTCGCGGATCGAAGGACCTCGAATGACCCACACCGCCCCCACCGCCGCGACTGCCCCCAACCCTCCGGGCATCGACGCCGTGTTCGACCTCGACGCGCTGCTCACCGATGAGGAGCTCGAGTGGCGCGACCGGGCGCGCCGCTTCGCGCAGGAGCGCATCCTGCCCGTGATCGACGCGGACTTCGAGGCCGAGCACTTCCGCCACGAGCTCGTGCGGGAGCTCGGCGAACTGGGCTTCCTCGGCATGCACCTCACGGGCTACGGATGCGCCGGCGCGGGCGCCGTGGCATACGGGCTCGTGTGCCTCGAGCTCGAGGCAGCCGACAGCGCCTGGCGCACGTTCGTCTCGGTGCAGGGCTCGCTCGCGATGAGCGCGATCCACAAGTACGGCTCCGAGGAGCAGAAGCGGCGGTGGCTTCCCGGTATGGCCGCAGGCGAGCTCATCGGATGCTTCGCGCTCACCGAGCCGCAGGGCGGCAGCGACCCCGCCGCGATGACGACGACCGCCCGTCGCGACGGCGACGAGTGGGTGCTCGACGGCGCCAAGCGCTGGATCGGCCTCGCGTCGCTCGCCGACGTCGCGGTGGTGTGGGCGCGTGTCGACGACCCGACGGGCGAGTACGGGCAGGGCAGCCATGCGGTGCGCGGCTTCCTCGTGCCGACGTCCTCCCAGGGCTTTTCCGCGACGCCGATCGACGGCAAGCTCTCGATGCGCGCCTCCGTGCAGTGCGACGTCGTGCTCGACGGGGTGCGCCTGCCGGCAGACGCCGTGCTGCCCGGGGCATCCGGTCTCTCGGGGCCGTTCGGATGCCTCAACGAGGCGCGCTACGGCATCGTCTGGGGCGCCATGGGGGCCGCCCGCTCATGCCTCGAGGCGGCGCTCGACCGCTCGGTGACGCGCGAGGTGTTCGGCAGGCCGATCGGTGCGAACCAGCTCACTCAGGCCAAGCTGGCGGACATGTTCGTGGAGGTCGAGAAGGGGATCCTGCTCGCCCTGCACCTCGGGCGGCTGAAGGAGCGCGGCGCACTCACGCCCGAGCAGATCTCGGTCGGCAAGCTCAACAGCGTGCGCGAGGCGCTCGAGATCGCGCATCAGGCACGCTCGATCCTCGGCGGGCGACGGCATCACCGACGCGTTCCCGGTGATGCGGCACGCGGCGAACCTCGAGTCCGTGCGAACCTACGAGGGCACCGACGAGATCCACCAGCTCGTGATCGGCCGCGCGCTCACGGGACTCAGCGCGTTCTGAGGAGGCGAGGTGAGCGGATGCCGCGGCATCCGTCGCCCGATAGCCTCGTGCGATGGACCTCGAGGACGCCTGGCCCCTGTTCCGCCTGCGCCTGCGCACGCCCAGGCTAGAGCTGCGGCTCGTGCGCGACGACGACCTGGGGCCGCTCGTCGACGCCGCGCTCGCCGGGATCCACGATCCCGCGGTCATGCCGTTCGCGGCGCCGTGGACGGACGCTGAGCCCGACATGCTCCGCCGGGGCCTCGTGCAGCACCAGTGGCGCCAGCGGGCGGAGCTGACCCGTGACGACTGGTCGCTGATCTTCACGATCCTCCACGAGGGGGTGCCGATCGGCGTGCAGAACGTCCGCGGGCACCGGTTCCCCGCGCGCCGCACGATCTCGACCGGCTCGTGGCTCACCGCGTCGAAGCAGGGCATCGGGCTCGGAAAGGAGATGCGTGCGGCCGTGCTCCTGTGGGCCTTCGATCACCTCGGCGCTGACGTCGCCGAGACCAGCGCCGCCGATTGGAACGGCGCCTCCCAGGGAGTCTCGCGTGGGCTCGGCTACCGCGAGAACGGGGTGAGCCGGATCGAGACTCGGCCGGGCGAGGTCTCGCTCGACGTGCGCTTCCGGCTGGAGCCCGAGTGGCTCGTCCGCCCGGAATGGACGCTCGAGGTCGACGGCGCCGCCGAGGCGCGCCGCGAGCTCGGGCTCGAGTAGACACACGGCACCCGCCTGGAGCTCTCGAACTCGTCCGACCCGACGCCGTGCCGGGCTCACGGTGGGCGGGGGTGAGCGCCATCAGGCGGCGATCAGCCTCGCGATGATCGCGCGTGAGATCTCGCCCAGCTTGGCGAGCTGGTCGTCGGTCAGTGCGTCGAGCGCCAGCAGGCGTACGTCCCGGACATGCTCAGGGGCGGCCGCCGCGATGGCCGCGAGGCCGTCCTGGGTCAGGACGACCTGCACTGCGCGCGCGTTCCCGGAGTCGGGGTCGGGCCGTCGTTCGACAAGGCCGCGGCTGCACATCCGGGTCAGCTGGTGGTGCAGACGGCTCTTCTCCCAGCCGAGTGCCCGGCTCAGGTCGAACTGTCGCATGCCTCGTTCGGGCGCTTCGGAGAGGACCGCCAGCACCGCGTAGTCAGCGATGGACAGGCCGCAGCGCGACATCAGCCCCTGCTCGAGACGGGATCGCAACTGCTCCTGCATCTGCATGAAAGCCTGCCAGTCGACCTGCTCCCGCGGGCTCATCCAGACGGCGTCGGACATGTAGCCAACCTCTCTCCCGGAATGATCCGTCAGCTCGCGGCACGAACGTGACGGAGGGCGATGTCGTCCTCGTCGAGTTGACACATCAACTCTAGCCGATAGAATCTCAGGTGACACATCAACTCGATTGTGAGGCACTGCCATGTCATTTGTCCAGACCGCCGTCGTCGGGCTGACCGGAGGTCGGCCGTGACCACCTCTGCGCGGGAGCGCGCGCTCACCCGCGCACAGCTACCCGACGATCTGCGGGCGGTTGCCCTCACGCCGCAGGACCCGTCCTACCCCGACCACGCGCCGACGTTCTTCCGAGGAGGGGCGCCGGCGGTCATCCTGCAGGCCCGGGACGCCGAGCACGTGCGCTCGGCCGTCCTGCTCGCCGCGAATCACCCGGAACTGCCCTTCTCCGTCCGCAGCGGTGGCCACGGTGTCTCCGGTCGCTCGACGAACGACGGCGGGATCGTCCTCGACCTCGCGGCCATGAACGACATCGCGCTTCCCGATCCCGGCACGGGCCTGGTGCGCGTCGAACCGGGCGCGCAGTGGCTCGACGTCGCGCGCTCGCTGGAGCCCCACGGGCTGGGAATCAGCAGCGGCGACTATGGCGGCGTCGGGGTCGGGGGGTTGGCCACAGCAGGAGGTGCGGGCTGGCTGGTCCGCGAGCACGGCCTGACCATCGACAGAGTCCGAGCTGTCGAGATGGTGCTTGCCGACGGCTCGTCGGTGCGCGCCGACGCAACCACCCTCCCCGACCTGTTCTGGGCAGTCCGCGGGGCCGGGTCCAATTTCGGGGTGGTGACCGCGTTCGAGATCGCCGCGTCGCCGGTCTCGGCCGTGGGGTACGCGCAGTTCATGCTGGTGGCCGACGACGCCGCCCGGTTGCTCGTCGACTGGGGGGCCGCGCTGGAGGCCTCGCCCCGCAAGGTCACCAGCTCGGTGATCCTCGGGCCCACCCGCCCCGGCCAACCGGTCATGGCGCAGGTCAACACCGTCGTACACAGCGAGAACCCGACGAGATCCGCGAGCTGCTGGCGCCGTTCGCCGCCGTCGGGCAGCTGGCCCAGCAGTCCGCCCAGGTGGTGCCCTACTCGCACGTGATCGACAACATCTACCCGGGGCCGCACCGGGGCATGGGCGAGCCGCACGCCCGGGCTGCCGTGGTCCGGCACATCACCCCCGACCTCGCGCGTGGCTTCGCCGAGCTGCTGGCCGGCGGTGAGGCGTTCTACTTCCAGATCCGTGCCCTCGGCGGCGCGGTCGCCGACGTCCCCGCCGATGCCACGGCGTACGCCCATCGGGACGCCAACTTCCTCCCGGGCGCACTCGGCCGCAGCCGGGACGGCATGAACCGCGAGTGGGACCGGCTCCGTCCGCAGTTCGACGGCGGCTACATCAGCTTCCAGTCCGACGAACGGCCGGGCCGACTGGCCGAGGCGTTCCCTCCGGCGACCCTGGCCCGGCTTCGCGGTCTCAAGCGCAGCTACGACCCGCACAACCTCTTCCGCGACAACTTCAACATCGACCCCGCCGGGGTCGACGAAAGCGAGCACACCTCATGAACGAGCCCATCACCGCCGACCTGTCCGGGCAGACCACCGTCATCCTCGGCGGCACCGGCAACATCGGCGAAGGCATCGTCCGGGCCCACATCGCCGCCGGCGCCACCGTCGTCGTCCCGAGCCGCAACGCCGATCGCATCGAGGTCGTCCGCCAGGCCCTCGACGTGGGCGCCGACCGACTCGTCGGGATCGAGGGCGACACCCAGACCTTCGACGGCATGACCAAGATCGCGGAGGAGACCGTCGACCGCGCCGGCGTGCCGACGCACCTCGTGGCCAGCATCGGCGGCTGGTTCGGCGGCCAGCCGGTCTGGCAGACCGACGAACAGGCCTGGAACACCTACTTCGTCGACCCCAGCCGGGCCCACTTCGCAGCCGCCCGCGCCTTCATCCCGAGGATGGCCGACGGGGGCAGCTACACCATGATCCTCGGCCTGTCCGCCTACCTCGGCATGCCCGCGACCAGCCCCAGGGCCATGCACGGCGGAGCCCTCCGGATGCTGCGCCAAACCCTCTCCACCGAGGTCGGCCCGCAGCGGCGGGTCAACAGCCTCGCCTTCGCCCCGCTGCTCAATCGCGAGCGACCGCACGGAGACCCCACCTGGCTCAACTCCGACCACGTCGGTCGACTCACCCTGGGCCTCGCGACCACCCCGACCGTGACCGGCCAGGACTTCCTGGTGCCCGGGCTGGCCGACTACACCGCGCTGATGACCAGCGGGTTCACAGCGGAGACGGACCTCGACCGACTCGGCATCCCGGCTGCCGGGCGGAGGACGCCCGACCGGACGAGACGAGCCGGATGACCCCTGCCCGGGCAGACGGGGCCGCGCCCGTCAGTCCGCGGCCCAACCGAGCGTCCGACAGCCCCTGGAACTGGACCGGCTCGAGGACACAGGGCCTGGTTGCCGTCTGGTTGCCGCCCGCCCCCTGACCTGGCAGGGTGGCGTCGTGCCGGGCCAGGAGCTGGGTCCTGATGAGCAGAGCGTGGTCCATCAGAAATGACGATCCCTCAGATGCCCTTGACTGAGCAGGTGCTCGTGAGTGACGATTACGCCAACACTCACCGAGGACCAGTACCTGTTCGGCGCCGCATCGGCGATGATCGAGCTCTCCGGGCTGGGCGACTACCTGCGCCTGCAGATGACCGCGGAGCACCCCGCGCCGGCCGCGTCGGTTCCCGCCCACTGCACGGAAGGACGGCGCTCATGAAGGCTGCGGTGCTCAAGGAGCTGAACAGTCCACCGGTATTCGACGACTTCGAGGACCCGGTCGCCGGCGAGGGGCAGACCGTCGTCGAGATCGCGGCGGCCGCTGTGCACCACGTCGATCTCGCGCGGGCCTCGGGCACCTTCTACCTGGGGCCGCCGCCGCTGCCGTCGGTGCTCGGGGTCGACGGCGTCGGTCGCCTGGCGGACGGGCGGCGAGTGTTCGTCGACGCGGCCGTCGCCCCGTTCGGCACATGGGCGCAGCGTGCACTCGTGCGCACGGAGAGCCTGCTCGACGTGGCGGATGGCGTCGAGGACGCCACCGCGGCCGCGCTGGCCAACAGTGGCCTCACGGCCTGGCTTGCTCTGGCCTGGCGGGCGCCCGTGCAGCCGGGGCAGACCGTGCTCGTGCTGGGCGCGGCCGGGGCCGTCGGCTCGGTGGCCGTGCAGGCCGCGCAGCTGCTCGGTGCCGGTCGGGTGATCGCGGCCATTCTCGAGGGCGAGCGTCCACCGCCGGGCGCTGACGCGGTCGTGACGCTGACACCCGGCGAGAACTGGGCCGCCGGCTTCCGCGACGCGTCGGGCGGAGGCGGGGCGGACCTCATCATCGACCCGGTGTGGGGCGAGCCGGCCCTCGCGGCGCTCAAGGCCGCCGCTCCCGGGGCCCGGTTGGTCCAGATCGGGAACATGGCGGGTGAGACGGTGGAGCTCGCCGCGCCGATCCTGCGGGCGAACAAGGTCGACGTGATGGGCCATGCGGTGTTCCATGCGCCGGTCGAGGTGCGTCGGGATGGCTTCGTGCGGCTGACGCAGCATGCCGCACGCGGCGAGATCACGGTGTCCCGGGAGGTGATGCCGCTCGCAGACGTTGCGCGCGCCTGGGAACGGCAACGCACCGGCGCCGGCACCAAGCTCGTCCTCATGCCGTAACCGGGTCCGTTGCTCCTAGCGCCGGGGAGGCGCGCCGCGAGTTCGGGCTCGAGTAGACATGCCGGAGGCCGACGCCCAGGGGCGGCGCCGGCCTCCGATCGGGCTACGCGGGCGTCAGTTGACGCCGGGGATGATGAGCCACCGGTTCGCGAGGATGATCCACACGACCATCACCACGAGCGCGACGATCGTCAGGGTGCGGCCCGTGCGTCCGCCCGCGAAGAGCGCCACGACGAGCACGATGAGCGTTGCGACGCCGAGCACGAGCGAGCCCCACGGGATGCCCGGCACGAACAGCGAGAGCAGGAACAAGCCGGCGACGACGATCTCGATGATGCCGACGACGACGGAGCCGCCGCGCGCACGGAGACGCCAGATGCCGTCGACGAGGGCGAGCACGCCACCGACGAGGCCGATGAGGAGGAGCCAGGACAACACGATCATGGGTATCCTTCGGATTGGTGTTGGGGCACCGAGACGCGGGAGGGGACTCCCACGACGCGGTCAGCCTATCGACGCGCCTGCCGCCCGGGGGCGGGGTTGCGCGCGACACGCCGGGGAGTGTATGCCGCGTCGCGCATGCGAGCTGCGATGCGCGGCCGAGAAGGCCGAGTTCGGTGTCGTGCGGCGGGCGCGCTGGTTCAGCGCCTGAGCGGGCGTAGCGTGGACGCATGGCCGCCAGCACCCCCGGAGTCAGCGCTCCGGGTCAGCGGGCTGCAATCCCGCAACGCCTGGCCAGGCGCATCCTCGGGGTGTTCCGCGTGCTCATCGCCGTCGTGGAGGTGGTCGCGCTGGTCGGCAACTTCGAGTACGTGCTGGGCTTCCGCTTCTTCGCCACCGCGAACTTCTTCAGCTACTTCACCGTGCAGTCCGCCATGGCCGCCGTGGTGACCCTCGGCATCGCCGCCGGTTACGCCCTGCTGGCGCCGGACGATCCGCCGTGGCTCGGCATCCTCCGCACCGTCGTGACCGCATACCTGCTGGTGTCGGGCATCGTGTTCGCGCTGATCGTGAGTCAGGCCTCGACCCGTGCCTACCGCGTCGATGTGCCATGGTCGGACACACTGCTGCACTTCGTCGTACCAGCGCTCGCTTTGATCGCGTGGACGACCGACAGCATCCTCGCCGTGAACCCTCCGGTTCCATGGTCGACGGTCGGCTGGGTGCTCGTGTACCCGTCGCTCTGGTTGTCGTACACCCTCATGCGCGGCGCCGCCGTCGGCTGGTATCCGTACTTCTTCCTCGACGAGGCGCAGGTCGGCGGGCCATTGGGGGTGGCCGCCTACTGCGCGCTCGTGCTCGTGATCTTCGTGGCTGTCACGGCGTTCCTCGTGGCCGTCAACCGCGCGTTGTGGCGAACGGCGCGAGATCGGCGAGGATCACCTCGAGGAACTCCTGATCGTCGAGCGCTTCCAACCGCGACACCTGCGTCGCCGCGATGACGCCGACGAGGATGGGCTCGCCCGTCGCGAGTCCGACATCAAGCCAAGCCGCGACCCGCGGGATCCCGCTCACCACCGTGAGCACATCCGGCAGGTCGGATGCCGCGTCCTGGCCTTCGGGGCCGGTGCTGCCGTCGCCCGCGGTGCCGTCGCCCGAGGTAACGCCATCCGCCCCGGCGCGCCAGAACGCCTCCTCGAATCGCAACCACACGACATCGACGTCGCCCGTCTCGAGCACGGCGATCGCGTGCTGGTGCGCGTAGGGCAGGGCGGGCGAGAAGCGCGGGGTGTCGGACTTCAGGACGCCGAGCGGCAGGGTGACGATGGCGCGGTCCACGGTAACGGATTCGCCCCTGTCGAGTCGAAGGCTCACGCGTTCGTCGTCGTAGGTCACCAGTGTCACGGCGCTCGACACGGCGATGTCGACGCGGTCGGCGATCCCGTCGAGCAGGTCCGAGAGCCTGCCCGAGGCGATCCGCGACCCTGGCGGGAACGCCGTGGTCGGAGCCGAGCGTGCCGACACCAGGTTCGACGTGGCGCCCGTCGCCGGCTGGACGCCGCTCGTGATGGTGTGCGCGAGCCACGCGCCGGGGCTGACGCCGTCGGCGCCCGGCGCGGTCGACATGGGCACCGTGCCCGAGTCGACCAACGCGGCCGCGAGCGAGACGTCCTGCGGCTGCGACTCGGCCCAGGCGCGTGCGGCATCGACGGCGTCGTCGCCGATCGACGGGATCGGCACGATAGTCCCGTCCGGCGTGCGTGCCTCGATCACGCCGTCGAAGAGCACGGTGTCGACGGATGCCGCGCCGAGCGCTTCGACCAGCGGCTCGTCGTCGGGCACGAGCACCGGGCCGAGCTCCACCGCTCGGTCGAAGCCGTCATCGTCTACCGACCACACTCGACCGCCGACGCGGTCACGGGCCTCGACGACGATCACCTCGAAGCCGGCATCGACGAGGTGCGCCGCGGCGGTCAGCCCGGCCATGCCGGCGCCGATCACGGCGATCCGCTCGTTCGGCTCGGCAAGGCGGGCGACCTGCTCGGCCGCCGCCCGCCCGGAGTCGCGCGCACCGGTGAGCGTGCCCGGCGCGTCGGGGGAGCAAGCCTCGCCTGCGAACCAGAGGCGCTCCCCGACGGGCTCGGCGAGGGATTCGCGCAGCGCGGGCGTCGTGCCGACCGCGTCGTACGAGAACGCTCCGCGAGCGAACGGGTCGGCACTCCACGCCGACCGTCGCATGGCGGTGGGCACCGGCACGCCGTTCGGCGCGGTCGGCGTGGGCGTGGGCGTGGGCGCCGGGCTCGCGGTCGCCGACGGCGTGCGTGTCGGACTCGGCTGCGGCGGGATGCAGCTCGACAACGCGACTGTTGCGATCCCGGAAAGCGACGCGGCAAGGAAGGTTCGCCGGGCCATGCCGCCGGGCGTCGCCCGAGAGTCCATGGGATTCAGGCTAGCCGACCGCCTCGGCGGTGGCTCGGCTGCGCGACCGCGCTCGCCCGAACGTGCGGGCGCCCGGCTGAACGCGGCGGTCGGCGACCGTACGGCCGGGCGCGTTCTACTTGCTATTGACAAGTGTACTTGCAAAGAGCAAGCTAAGTCTCGCAACCCCGGAACACACACGACCGAGCAGCATCCCCGGAGGACATCATGACCACCAGCATCTTCGTCAACATCACCACGACCGACCTCGAGCGTGCCAAGGCGTTCTACACGGCACTCGGCTACACCATCAATCCGCTCTTCACCGACGAGAACGCCGCCTGCGTCGTGCTCGACGAGAACGTGTACTTCATGGTGCTCACCCGCGAGTACTTCAGCACGTTCACCGACAAGCAGGTGATCGACCCCAAGACCCACGCGCAGGCGTCCATCGCGCTCAGCCGCGACTCGCGGGAGGCCGTCGACGAGGTCCTCGAGAACGGGCTCGCCGCGGGCGGCAGCGAGCCGCGTCCCGTGCAGGACTACGGATTCATGTACTCGCGCGACCTCGATGACCCCGACGGCAACAACCTCTCGTTCCTGTTCATGGAGCCCGCCGCCGCCGAGATGGGCCCTGAAGCGTACCTCGCTGAGCAGGGCGCCGGCGCGTCGTCGCCGTCGGCCTGACCGAGTCGTGGCCACTCGCGCCGCCCGCGGCTTCGGCCAGTACAGCGGCGTGGCACGAGCCGTCGAGCGGGTCGGGGAGCGATGGGCACTGCTCATCATCCGCGACCTGCTCGTCGGTGCGCGCCGGTACAGCGACCTGAAGGCCGGGTTGCCGCGCATCCCAACGAACATCCTCAGCGACCGGCTGAAGGAGTTACAGGAGGCGGGCGTCATCCGGCGCGTGCCCACCGTGCGCGGCGGCTACGAGCTCACCGAGCTCGGCCGGGCACTCGCGCCCGTCGTCGTGGCGCTCGAGCGTTGGGGCTGGTCGACACTGGGCGAGCCGGCCGAGGGCGAGCTCGTCACCGCAGGACGCATTGGCGATCGCGCTGGCCGCCGCGTTCCAGGCGGATGCCGCCGCTGCGATGCCGCCGACCGAGTACGTGCTGCACGTGGGCGAGGTCTCCATGTCGGCGATCGTCGCGGGTCGCGAGCTCGACGTCGTGCCGATCGGGCCGCGCGCCCTGCCGCAGCCGCGTCGGCGCGGCGTGCCCGAGGTCATCCCCGAGGCGGTGCTGGAGCTCCTCGTCGCGCCCGGGGGATTCCGCGAGCTCGTCTCGGGCGGGCTCGCGGCACCGGTGGCGGCGCGTGGCGACGAGAGCGTCACCGTCCTCGCGGGTGGGCCGGAGTTGCTCGGCGATTTCGGCTGCGCACGTTCCACATCGATCTCGTCGCGCCGCCGACCGGGGCGGCGAGCGAGTCGGGCGACGCGGCATCCGTCGCCTGACCCGCGCCGCGCTCGCGTCGCGTGCCGTCCAGGCGCGCTCAGACCGGCTGCAGGGCCTCGTGCGGCTCTGCGGGCAACGTGATCGTGAGCGGATCGCCCGGGCGAACGACGCCGTCTGCGAGTACGACGGCCATCACGCCCGCGAGGCGGACGATGCCGTCATCCGTGCGATGCACGAGCCGCTTCATGAGCCCGTCGGACAGTCCGTCGATCTGCGTGACGGGTTGCGAGCCCGGTGACCTCGACCTCCGCTTCATCGCCGAGCCGGATGCGGGCCCCGCGCGGCAGCCCGAGCAGGTCGACCCCGGCGTCAGCACGTTCTCGCCGAGCTGGCCCGCGTGCACGTCGAAGCCGTCGCGCCGCACCTCGTCGAGGAGTTCGGCGTGGATGAGGTGCACCTGCCGCAGGTTGGGCGCGCTCGGGTCACGCGCGACGCGCGATCGGTGCTGGACCGTGACACCCGCGTGCGCGTCGCCCTCGATGCCGTGGCCCGCGAGGAGGCGGATCTCGTCGCGCACGGGCTTCGAGAAGCGGTGTGCGTCATCGCGGGCTACGGAGACGACGGCGGGCTCGGTCGAGGCGGAGGTCACCGCACCAGTATGCCCAAGGCCGAGGCGGAGTCGGTCTCGAGACGCCGCTGCGCGGCTCCTCGACCCGCAAGCGATGGGCGTGCACGTACAGCTTGCGTAACGTGCGACGGACCGCCCAGATCGTGCGCATCCCCGATTCAGGCGCACGACCGAGCCCGGCGCGAGCACGATCGGCGACTCGTGCGGGGTGCTCGAACTCCACGGTCGCGGCGCCGAACAGGATCACGAACACCTCGTCGTCCTCGACGTCGTGATTGCGCCGACCGACATCTCCCAGACGCCGATGGTGCGGCCGCCGTCGTCGTCGAGCACGAGGTGCCCGACTGTCGGCGCGCCGGCGACGACCTGGTCGGGATCCACGGGCACGTGCTCGAGCTCGACGGATGCGGCATCCGTGATCCTGCCCGGATGAAGGCGCAGCAGGGCCGGCTCATCGTTCATGAGTCGAACCCGAGGCCGAGGGAATCAAGCGTCTTCAGCAGCATGTTGCGCTTTCCGCCCGTATGATCCGCGCGGTCGAGTGACCAGCGCGTCGCGTTGATGCCGACGGCGGCGGCCGGCTCGGGCGGGAACGGCAGCGGACGCTCCCGCACCATCCGCAGGCGCGTTCGCTCGTTGTCGCGGCGGTCGAGCAGGTCGAGCATGACCACCGCGGCGAACCGGGTCGACGCGACGCCGAGGCCGGTGAAACCGGCGGCATACGCGACGCGGTCGTCGCGCGCGGTGCCGAAGAAGGCGCAGAACCGCGTGCTCGTATCGACCGCGCCGGCCCACCGATGGCTGAACCGCAGCCCTTCGAGCTGCGGGAACGTGGTGAAGAAATGCGCGGCGAGCCGCTCGAACGACTCCGGCCGCCGCTCGTACTCTGCGCGCACGCGCTGGCCGTAGTGGTACACCGCGTCGTAGCCGCCGAAAAGGATCCGGTTGTCGCGCGTGAGCCGGTAATAGTGGAACTGGTTGGCGAGGTCGCTGAGACCCTGCCGGCGCGACCAGCCGATCGACGCCAGCTGTTCGGCCGAGAGCGGCTCGGTCATGAGCACGTAGTCGTAGACCGGCACGGTCATGAACCGATTGCGCCTCAGCAGGCTCGGGAACACGTTCGTCGCGAGCACCGCCCGCTGGGCCAGCACACGGCCGTGGTCGGTGACGAGGGTGACGGCTCCGGTCGAGCCGGGGGTCTCGAGCCGGCGCACGGGGGAGCGCTCGTAGATCTCGACGCCGAGCTCCTCCGCCACCCGCGCGAGCTCCGCTGCGAGCTTCGCCGGGTGCAGGATGGCGCTGCCACGGGTGTCCCAGACGCCGGCGAGGTACGTGGGCGAGCGGATTCGGCGCGCACCTCGCCTTGATCGAGCAGCCGCACCGTGTGGTCGCCACGCGCCACCGCCTGGGCGACCTCCTCGAGCAGCCAATCGACCTGGTGCTGCTCGACGGCGACGCCGATCGCGCCGTTGCGCTCGAACTCGAAGTCCATGCCGAACTCCGCCTCGGCCGCCTCGATCGCGTCGAGATTCTCGATGCCGAGCCGGTCCAGCGTGGGCTATCTCGTAGGGCCATCGCGCCATGCCGTTCTCGCGCCCGTGCGTGAGGCTCGCCTCGCAGAACCCGCCGTTGCGGCCGGAGGCCGCCCATCCGATCGATTTCGCCTCCACGAGGATCACGTGGGCGTGGGGATTGCGGCGCTTCGCGAGCACTGCCGTCCAGAGGCCCGTATAGCCGCCACCGACGATCGCGAGCCGGGCGACTGGATCTTCCGTCAGCCTCTGACGCGGGCGCTTCGCCGCGTCGGGCCAGGTGGTCGAGCCAGAACACGCGGCTGGCTCGCTCGTCGCGAGCAGTGCTCGATGACGGATGCCGGAGGCCGTCGTCGTTCGAATACGGTCGTTCCCAAGGCGATCACTCCAAGGCGGTCGGTGCCCCCATCCTCCCGCGCGGGGACGCTACGGGCGCCACCGCCGGGTGTCGCGGCATCCACTCACCGGACAGGAGTGGCCGGTCAGGCGAAGCCGAACATTGGCGGGAACGCGAACAGGATGATCGCCGCCCAGCCGAGGTAGACCGGCAGGTAGCCGGTCTGCCAGCGCTCGATGCCGTCGAATGGCACGCGCCGGCGCACGAAGCCGACCTGCAGCCACGTGGCCCATGCGAGGTTCGCGAGGAGGATGACGTTAGCCGGAGCGAGGCCGTCTTGTTCGCGGTGAACCCGAACTCGCCCGTGCGGGCGATCATCGCGACGAGCACGATGACGTCGACGACGAGCGCGGCCGCGAGCATGAGCACCTGCAGTCGATCGAACCAGCCGGGGGGAAGCGCGGGGTCGCGCGCCGACATCGAGTACACCAGGAGTGCGACGACCACGACAAGCACGAGGTCGAAGGCGATGAGCAGGTCGCGGCTGCCGTCGACGAGGTTCCATTGCATGACGGACGCCACGATGAGCGCGAGCATCATGAGCGTGAAGAGCGGGGTGAACACCTTCGTGAGGACCGGGGCGATGTTCTCGATGACGCGCTGCTTCGCGCTCACGAGCCAGGCCGAAACAAGCACGGCGCCGGCCGCCCCGCACGGCAGCACCCACTCGCCGATGAATGGCATGACGTCGACCTGGATCGACGCGAACACGGCGACGGTGAGCCCGCTCAGTGCGCCGCCCACGATCGCGATGAGCACGTAGTAGACGAGCCACTCGCCGCTGAAGCGGAGGAAGTCCATCCGGGCGTGGTCGCTCCGCCAGTCGCCGCCGGCCTCGACGATGCCCGTGACGAGCCAGAGTGCCGACGATCGAGCCGATGGTCGCGATCACGGCGGTCGCGGAGTTCTGCGCCCCGACCACGACGCTCGAGGAGCCTCCGTCGAACGGGTAGAGGTTCAGTGCGAGCGCCACGACGGCGAACGCCGCGGCGACGCCCAGGAGCGTGCCGGCAGGCGGCTGCCGCCGCCAGGCGAACCACGCGGCCAGGAATGGCAGCACCAGTACGGCGATGTTCCGGAAGACGAGTTCGGGCTCGCCTGTGAGGAGTTCGGTCGCCTTCACGGCGATGCCGGCGCCTACGCCGAGCAGGAGGGCGACGGCGAGCCCGTTGGCACGGCGCGCGAACGGGATCGTGCCGGTCGAGGCATCCGCGCCCCGATGTCCGACGAGTCGTGGAGCACGAGCTGTTTCCAGAGCCGGCCCGAGTGCTCGGCGGCGTACTCGCGGGAGAGCTCGTCCAAGTTGCCGAGGCGCCTGACCGCGATGAGGAACGCCTCGTCCTCGGTGAGCCCTGCCGCCGTGAGGGCGTCGACACGATCGCGGAGGTGCGATTCGAGTTCGTCGACGTCAGCGAGGCTCAGGGCGTCGCGGCGCTCCATCCAGTCGCGCCATGAAGCGATGAGCTCGTCGAGAGCGGGGGCCTGTTCGGTCGTCATCGTTCAGTCCAGTCCGAGTGCAAGCCGCGGCTGCCGGTGGTCGGCGCCGTCGGGCCAGACCTGGTCGAGCACGCCGCCGATGATCGACCACTGCCGGCGATGGTCGGCGAGCGTCGACGCGCCCTGCGCGCTCAGTCGGTAGTGCTTGCGCGGCCGGCCGCCGGGCGACTGCCGCCATTCGGAGTCGACGTGGCCGAGCCGCTCGAGCCGGTGCAGCAGGGGGTAGAGCATGCCGTCGCTCCACTCGAGCTCACCGCCCGAAAGCTCGGTGATCCGCTGCAGGATCGCGTAGCCGTACGACTCGCCCTCGGCGAGGATGCCAAGGCCCACCGGAGTGGCCGCCGCAGCCACCAGATCCTTGCCGATGCGCATGCGTGCTCCGATCGTGCCGTCGCGGATACTTCGACGTCCTTGATACCTAGATCAACGAGGTACATAGATCTGCAAGGTATCACCGAGGCGCTCTTCGCGCCACCCCGGCGTCAGGCGCGCTTGCGCCCGCGTGCAGCACCACCGGTTCGATTTCCGATCATCGTTGCCCGTCGGCCGGCTTTTCGAGAGACGCCGCTGCGCGGCTCGGTTGCGGGGGTTTCGAGACGCCGCTGCGCGGCTCCTAGAACCCGCAGGGTTGCGCGGCTCCTCAACCCGCAGGGTTGCGCGGCTCCTCAACCCGCAGGTTGCGGGGGTTTCGAGACGCCGCTGCGCGGCTCCTCAACCCACAGGGTTGCGGGCGTTTTGAGACGCCGCTGCGCGGCTCCTCAACCCACAGGGTTGCGGGCGTTTCGAGACGCCGCTGCGCGGCTCCTCAACCCACAGTG